>NZ_FPAY01000002.1:434371-472421 GCF_900116495.1 Arthrobacter sp. ov118 | reverse complement strand
GACCTGGGACCAGGGAGCGGAAATGGCCGCCCACAAATCCTTCAGCCTCGCCACGGACATGGACGTCTACTTCTGCGACCCGGCCAGCCCCTGGCAACGCGGCTCGAACGAAAACACGAACGGACTGCTGCGCCAGTACTTCCCCAAAGGCACCGACCTGTCCGCCTACGGGCCAGAGGATCTCGAGCTCGTCGCCCAGAAACTCAACGGCCGCCCACGCAAAACGCTCGACTGGGATACCCCAGCCGAGCGCCTGCGTGATCTACTACTAACGACCTAAGCCGCCAAACGTGTTGCAACGACCACTAGAAACCGCCCCCCTCGGTATGGGCGCGAAGTGACCCCGCGTTGCTCTTGCTACGGGCGGTACCCCGAGGCATAGTTCCGGGTGGGCCGGACACCGGGGCGCTGCAGGGGCACCCACAGCTTGTAGCGATCCGCCCGGTAATAGGACACCGAGTAGTCCACCATTGAACGGGCCACAAACGCGTGGCGCTGGATCTTCAACAGCGGCGTGCCGACCTCCACGTTCAGGAGCCTGGCCGTCGACGGTGATGCCGCGGTGGCCTCAATCATGTCCTCGCCCCATTCCATGACCAAACCATAGCGTTCGCTCAGCACGTTGTAGAGGGATGTGGGCGGTTCCCCATCGAGCAGGCCGGGCACCCGATGCGCGGGGATGAAGTTCTCGTCCACGCTCATGGGCTCGTTATCTGCCAGCAGGAGCCGCCGGAACCGGACGAGGGGCGTTCCCTCCTCCAACTGCAGCTCCCGGGCAAGGAAGGCACTGGCACCAATCTGTTCAAAGCTCAGGACCTTGGCGGCCGGAACCATGCCGCGGCGCTGCATCTCTTCGCTATAGGACGTCAGCTTGACCTGGAGATCCAGTTTCGGTTTGCGGACGAACGTTCCCAGCCCCACGACGCGCTCTATCACTTCCTCCCCTACGAGCGCATCGATGGCCTGCCGGACGGTCATCCGGGCCAGGCCGAACCGCTCCGCGAGGTCTCGTTCAGACGGAAGGGCTGATCCTGGCGGGCAGGCGGCGGCAATATGTGCCCGGAGGATTTCGCGCAGCTGGACGTAGATCGGGACGCCGCTCTGCCGGTCGATATCCCCAACCATCTTCGATGCGTTACTGGATGGCATGGTTGAGCCTTGGATCGGGTCCCGGCGCTGGAGAAGCGGCAGGAGAAGCCGCACAAGAAGACGCAGCTAAACACGCCGCAAAAACAGTCATGAGTTAAGGGTAAGCCCAGGGCCCGGCAGGTCTAGACCACTGGGCGTCGCAGTTCGTGCGGCCCCTCCCCCGCGGTTACCCTTGAATGTACGGATCGGGATGTACGGATCGGGACCGGGACGACTATGCGCGGCACCACCATGCCGGCACTTCCATGGCATCGACGCCCCGCCTTATTGGCGGCCCATCTGCCGCGTCCGCACTACCGCCATCAGCACCACTAGAAGCATCAGCACTAGGGAGTCCAGTTGCCAGTTCGCAAGGCAGTTGTCACGGCCGCAGTCGGCCTCCACGCCCGGCCGGCGGCCGTCTTTGTCCGCGCCGTCACGGCAACCGGACTCCCGGTGACCATCAGCAAGGACGGCAGGCCCGGTGTGGACGCCCGGTCGCTGCTCGAAGTCATGACCGAGGACTTCGAGTGCGGATGCCAAGTGGAACTGGCCATCGCTGCGGAGGCCCTCCCCGCCCGCTACAGCCTCGCAGAGGCCGAGCGCGCGCTGGAGGAACTCCAGAACGTCCTGGAGTCCGCAGCCGCCGCCTGAGGTCCTCTTACCGGTCCTCTCTGGACTGTCAGCCACCCCGTGGGCGCTGTCAGCCACCCCTGAGCGCTGTCAGCCACCCTGAGCGCTGTCAGCCACCCCTTCACGCTTCCTTGCACGCCGGGCCCCAGATGGCGCTTGAATTCGCTGCACGCCAGGCCGGCACCCAGACGCCGTGCACCCCCAGCTGGCGCCCGCGCACCCACCGCATCAAACACTGAACCAAACACCGCAGCCACCATAACGACGGCGGGCCCCACCAAATGGTGGGGCCCGCCGTCGTGCGTTATGTGCTTTTAGATCGCGACCTTAGTGCGCGTGGTCACCGCGGCTGTACTCGTAGACCCAGCCAACCAGCGCGACGGTGGCGAGGCCTCCGGCGATGAAGACGATCCAGAAGCCAATAGCCAGGCCGAGGAACCCGGTGGCGCAGGAGATGCCTAGGACCAGGGGCCACCAGCTCCACGGGGAGAAGTGTCCCTGTTCGCCGGCGCCTTCGTGGATTTCGGCGTCGTTGCGGTCCTCGGGACGCATGCCTACGCGCTTGCCGGTGAAGCCCAGGTAGGCGCCAATCATACCTGCGAGGCCACCGACCAGCAGGACGGCCAGCGTGCCGACCCATTCGCTCCAGTTCGTCAGGTAGCCGTAGATAAACGCCACGGGCACGAAGAAGAACACCCCGAGGCCAAAGATCCTTGATTCGATTTTCACAGGGCGGTGTCCTTCTGGTCAGCGTTGCCGAGCGCCGCCGCTGCCGGCGCAGGCGATTCCGCGGTGTAGTTCTGCGAGAGCTCCGGGTGGTGCAGGTCCAGGGCGGGACGTTCGGAGCGGATGCGGGGCAGGGACGTGAAGTTGTGGCGCGGCGGCGGGCAGGAGGTGGCCCACTCGAGCGAGGCACCAAAGCCCCACGGGTCATCAACTTCCACGCGCTCGTTGCTGCGCCACGTGATGTAGACGTTCCAGAGGAACGGGATCAGCGAGGCGCCGAGGAGGAAGGATGCGTTGGTGGAGAACTGGTTCATTCCCGTGAAGTTGTCCTGCGGCATGTAGTCGGCGTAGCGGCGCGGCATGCCCTCGACGCCCAGCCAGTGCTGGATCAGGAAGGTGCCGTGGAAGCCGAGGAACAGCATCCAGAAGTGGATCTTGCCGAGGCGCTCGTTGAGCATCTTGCCGGTCCACTTGGGCCACCAGAAGTAGAAGCCAGCGAACATGGCGAACACAACGGTGCCGAACACCACGTAGTGGAAGTGCGCCACCACGAAGTAGGAGTCGGAGACGTGGAAGTCCAGCGGCGGCGAGGCCAGGATGATGCCGGTCAGGCCACCGAAGAGGAACGTGGCCAGGAAGCCGATGCTCCACAGCATGGGGGTTTCGAAGGTGATGGAACCGCGCCACATGGTGCCGATCCAGTTGAAGAACTTCACGCCGGTCGGAACGGCGATCAGCATCGTCATGAAGGAGAAGAACGGCAGCAGCACCGAACCCGTGACGTACATGTGGTGCGCCCACACGGTCACGGACAGGGCGGCGATGGAAATGGTTGCGTAGACCAGGCCCTTGTAGCCGAAGATCGGCTTGCGGCTGAAGACCGGGAAGATCTCGGACACGATGCCGAAGAACGGCAAAGCGATGATGTACACCTCGGGGTGGCCGAAGAACCAGAACAGGTGCTGCCAGAGGACGGCGCCGCCGTTCTCCGGGTCGAAGATGTGCGCACCAAAGCGGCGGTCCGCACCCAGGGCGAACAGGGCGGCGGCCAGCGGCGGGAAGGCCATCAGGACCAGGATGGACGTCACGAGCGCGTTCCAGGTGAAGATCGGCATCCGCCACATGGTCATGCCCGGGGCACGCATGCAGATGATCGTGGTGATGAAGTTGACGGCGCCAAGGATGGTGCCGAAGCCGGAGAGCGCCAGGCCGAAGACCCAGAGGTCACCGCCCACGCCGGGGCTGAATGTGGTGTTGGACAGCGGCGCGTAAGCGAACCAGCCGAACGATGCGGCGCCCTGCGGGGTGATGAAGCCGGACACGGCGATCGTGGAGCCGAAGAGGAAGAACCAGAACGCCAGTGCGTTCAGGCGCGGGAACGCGACGTCGGGTGCGCCGAGCTGCAGAGGCATGATCACGTTCGTGAAGCCGGCGAACAGCGGCGTCGCGAACATCAGGAGCATGACCGTGCCGTGCATGGTGAACAGCTGGTTGTACTGCTCTTTGGTCTGCAGGATCTGCATGCCCGGCTCGAAGAGCTCGGCGCGGATCAGCAGCGCCATGATGCCGCCGAAGCAGAAGAAGACGAACGACGCGATCAGGTACATGTACCCGATTGTTTTGTGGTCGGTCGAGGTGATCCAGTTGACGACGATGCGCCCCTTGGACTTGGGTACTACGGGAGCCTCAAGGATCCCGGAGGGCTGACTGTAGGTGGTTGCCACGTCGCTCCCCTTACTTGTTCTCGGTCTTGGCCGGGAGTCGGTCGTACTCTTCGCCGAGCAGGCCGGTGTTCCCGTTCTGGCGCAGCTGGTTCATGTGCGCCTGGAACTCCGACTCGGAGACAACCTTCACGCGGAACAGCATTTCGGAATGGTACTCGCCACAAAGTTCGGCGCACTTGCCGTCGTAGGTTCCCTCCCTGGTGGGAGTGAACCGGATGTAGTTGGTCTTGCCGGGGATCATGTCCCGCTTCTGCAGGAAGGCAGGAACCCAGAAGGAGTGGATGACGTCGCGGGAATTGAGTTCGAGGTCAACCGACTTGTTGACCGGCAGGTACAGGGTGGGCAGCTTTTCCTTGTCCACTTCCTCGCCCGTGAGGTGCGCCTGGACGCCGGCCTCATGAACGTCCGCGTTGACGACGGAGCCCTGCTTGTAGTTGAAGTCCCACGCCCACTGCTTGCCGCGGACGTCGACAACGACGTCGGCGGGCTTGGAGCGGTCATCGATCGACTGCTGGTCGCGGTCGGTGAAGTAGAAGAACACCAGGACCATGAACAGCGGGATCGTCAGGTAGAACACTTCCAGGGGAAGGTTGAAGCTGTTCTGACGGGGGAAGCCCACGGTGCCCTTGCGGCGACGGTAAGCGACGATGCACCAGATCATCAGGCCCCAGGTGATGGTACCGACCACCAGTGCGGCAATCCATGAGTTGACCCAGAGGTCCATGATGAGATCGGTGTGATTGGTGGTGCCACGTTCGGTGGGCAACCAGCCCTTCTCTACCTCTGGTGAACATCCAGTCAAAGCCAACGCGCCGGCGAGTGCCAAGCCAGTGATCGTAGAGATCTTTTTGCGTCGGCTGCCGGTTCGGTTCTGCGAACTCACAGACGGCCCTTCCTACTTGTTGCTGTTGCCCCGCGAATGACGGGCAGGGCAAACGAAAAGTTTTACTACTCGGTGTAGAGCTTACCGCTCCCTGAGAGTTTTCGCCCACATGTCCGCGCCGTGGGTCGGAACCTTTTTGCCGGTCCCGCTCGTTATGGCCCGCGCGGCACTAAGGCCGGGCAAAATGCCCGGCCTTAGTGGAATGTTCTAGTGGAATGAATCCCCGCAGGCGCAGGAGCCGCCGGCATTCGGGTTATCGATGGTGAAGCCCTGCTTGGCGATAGTGTCCTCGAAGTCAATGCTGGCGCCACTGAGGTAAGGAACGCTCATCTTGTCGACGACGACTTCCACTCCGTCGTAGTCGCGCACCGCGTCTCCGTCCAGCAACCGCTCGTCAAAGTAGAGCTGGTAGATCAAGCCGGAGCAACCGCCAGGCTGCACAGCAACGCGGAGGCGCAGATCGGTGCGGCCTTCCTGCTCGAGGAGGCTGCGGACCTTGCCGGCCGCGACGTCGGTCAGCATGACCTCGTGCGTGGCCAGCTCGCCGGCCTCGACGGCAGTGGCGTCGGCGCTGTTTTCATTGGTTGTAGTGCTCATGGCCTACCTTCTTGCAACGGTGGTGGCGGCTCCGCTCGCACGGTGCCCGCCCCTACTTAAACGGTATGGGCTATAGCTACATGCTACTTCGCGCAGCCTTGTAGCTCTAACTCCTGACGTAACTCTCCAAGGACGGACCGGTATTCCCCGAATCAGACCGCACAGGTCAGACGGCGCCTTCGGCGTTCAGCCGCGCCAGCAGCAGGGCCTCGGCGACGATCGCGTTCCGGAAGTCGCCCAGGTGCAGCGATTCGTTGGCGCTGTGGGCGCGGGAATCCGGATCCTCGACCCCGGTCACCAGGATTTGGACGTCGGGGTAGAGCTCGGTGAGGTCCGCAATAAACGGAATGGATCCACCAATCCCCATTTCAACGGCCGGCACGCCCCAGGCCTCGCCGAGGGCCCACATGGCCACGGACGCCGCCTTGGAGCTGGTGTCAGTCAGGAACGGGTTACCGCTCTCCCCCGGCGTGAAGACCACCTGCGCGCCGAACGGCACGTTCTTTTCGACGTGCTTGCGCACCGCCTCCATGGCGGCGGTGGGATCCTGCCCGGGGGCCAGGCGCAGGCTGAACTTGGCGCGTGCGCGCGGGAGCAGGGTGTTGGAGGCCACGTCCACGGCCGGGGCATCAAAGCCGATGATGGACAGGGCGGGCTTGGTCCACATGCGCGAGGCGATGCTTCCGGTCCCGGCGAGCTTCACGCCGTCGAGCACGGAGGCATCGTCGCGGTACTCCGCTTCGGTGAGGTCCACGGCCACGTCGTCGCTGCTGACGAGACCCTCGATTGCGACGCTGCCGTCAGCGTCGTGAAGGGTTGCGATCAGCCGGGCGAGCAGCGTCGGCGCGTCGAGCACCGGGCCGCCGAACATACCCGAGTGCACCGCATGGTCCAGGACCTTAACTTCGATGGTGCCGTCCACCAGGCCGCGCAGGCTCGTGGTCAGGGCGGGAATGCCAACCTTCCAGTTGCTGGAGTCGGCAACGACAATCACATCCGCACGGAGCAGTTCGCGGTGGGTCTCAAGGAAGCGCCGGAACGTGGGCGACCCGGCTTCTTCCTCACCTTCGAAGAAGAACGTCACGCCCAGGCCGAGCTGGTCTCCGAGTACGCGCGTCACCGCTGAGTAAGCGGCGATATGGGCCAGGATGCCGGCTTTGTCGTCTGCGGCGCCGCGTCCGAACAGCCGCCCGTTCCGTTCGACGGCGGTGAAGGGGTCGGTTTCCCACAGCGACAGGTCGCCGGTGGGCTGGACGTCGTGGTGGGCGTAGAGCAGGACCGTGGGCTTGCCCTCGGCGGCCGAACGGCGGGCGACGACGGCGGGACCGCCGGGCGTCCCGTCCTCCTTGTCGCAGCGGAGGATCCGGACATCGTCGAAGCCGCCGGCCCGCACGAGGCCGGCGACGGCGTCGGCGCTCCGGTCCAGCGGGGCCGGGTCAAAGCTTGGCCAGGCGATGCCCGGAATGGCGACCAGGTCCGTCAACTGGCTGATCGTTTCGTCGAACGATTCAGTTACGGCCTGGCGGAGGGCCTCGGCATCGATGGTGCCGGCGTGGTCCATGGCAGTCTGCGGGATCCCCGCGGTTGATGAAGTCATGCGCAGAACACTACCCGTGTGCTCCGTCACGACAAACAGCATCAGGGCCCGGGCGGCGCCATGTGGGCCGGGTCTCGTGCCCGTCCGTGCGGGGTATTCTTTAGGTGTGTTCGGACGTAAAAAGGAAGCGCCAGCGGCGCAGGATGTAGTTGACCAACAGGTGGCCGAGGCAGCAGCCCGCGGCGCCGTGAGCGGCAAGGGCGCGCCCACGCCCAAGCGCAGCGCCCAGGAAGCGGCCCGCAAGCGGCCGCTTGTGCCGGAGGACCGCAAGGCCTCCAAGGCGGCTGAGCGCGCCGCGGTCGCGGAGCAGCGGGTCAAAATGCGGCAGGCCATGGACAGCGGTGACGAGAAGTTCCTGCCGGTGCGCGACAAGGGTCCGCAGAAGCGTTTCGCCCGCGACTACGTCGATGCCCGCTTCAGCCTGGGCGAGTACCTCATGTTTGGGGCGCTGGTGTTCGTGATCATCTCGCTGCTCGTGCCAGCCTCCAGCCAGCAGATGATCTACGTTCTGGGTGCTTTCTGGGTCATGTTCCTGGCGGTCTTCGTCGACGTCTTTATCCTTTCCCGCAAGCTCAAGAAGCGGCTCGCCGAGAAATTCGGACAGGTCGAGAGCGGTACCGTCTGGTACGGCTCCATGCGCTCGCTCCAGTTCCGCCGCCTGCGCCTTCCCAAGCCGCAGGTCAACCGCGGGGAATTCCCCGCCTGATTAGTTGTCCCCAGGATTCTTCCGATCCCGGAAGTCATGAAGCCCCCGGCAGTTTTACTGCCGGGGGCTTCGCCTTGAGGCGCTTGAGGCTCTTTTGCCTATGGTCGCTTAGCGCCGACTGGGGTGTCTGGCCAGCAGCTTGTTGATGCGGGCCGCCCAGAACGGACCCTCGTAGAGGAAAGCCGTGTAGCCCTGGACGAGGGTGGCGCCGGCATCGAGCCGTGCCTGGACATCTTGAGCGGTTTCAACTCCTCCCACCGAGACGAGGGTCAGTGCGCCGCCGGTGGCGGACTTGAGCCGGGCCAGGACCTCCAGGGACCGCTCCTTCAGCGGCGCGCCCGAGAGACCGCCGGCTCCACAGGCCTCGACCTTGTCCGGGGCGGAAGCGAGCCCGGTGCGGGCAATGGTGGTGTTGGTGGCGATGATGCCGTCCAGCTTCAGGTCCAGTGCGAGGCGTGCGACGTCGTCGATGTCCTCATCGCTGAGGTCGGGAGCGATCTTGACCAGAAGTGGTACGTGGCGCCCGGCGGCCTTGTCCGCTTCCTCCCCCACTGCGCTCAGCAGCGGCCGCAGGGTTTCCACGTCCTGCAGCAGCCTAAGGCCCGGAGTGTTGGGCGAGCTGACGTTGACCACCAGGTAGTCGGCCGCCAGGGCAAGGCTGCGTGCGCTGATCAGGTAGTCCGACACCGCGTCCTCAAGCCCCACTACCTTGCTCTTGCCGATGTTCACCCCGATCAGTGGCCGCACGCCGGGGTAGTGCTGCTGGAGCGCGGCCCGGGCGGACTTCAGGCGCGGGGCGACGGCCGCGGCGCCGTCGTTGTTGAAGCCCATCCGGTTGATGACGGCCCGGTCTTCCACGAGACGGAACAACCGGGGTGCGGGATTGCCGGGCTGGGCCTGACCGGTGATGGTGCCTACTTCGACATGGCCGAAGCCGAGCTCGGTCAGCGCCTCAATGCCGTGGCCTTCCTTGTCAAAGCCGGCCGCGAGCCCGAAGGGTGAGGGAAAGGTCAGGCCGAACGCCTCGGTCTGCAGTGATGCCGCCGGGGTGGTGAACTTCTGCAGCACGCGGCCGGCGCCGCAGCTGTGGGCCAGCCGGATGGCCTTGAAACCGATCTTATGGGCGCGTTCGGCGTCCATCCATGAAAAGGCCAGCCTGAAGAATGTGGGATATACGCGCATGCCACTAGTTTTCCGGTTCGGGCCGTCCTGACCAAACCCGCGCGGGCACACGCCGGTTGTGACGGCAGTTGTAGCTGCGGTATGGGTGACTGCCGCCGCGTCCGGGCGCGGTACGCCCCGGACCCGGCGGCAGGGGTATCCCGGGAGGGTTAGCATGAAGCCCAAGGCCATCGACAGGAGCGCGGGAGGGAAAGTCGATGCAGTGGCGGACCGACATCCTGGGCGATGATTTCCAGGCCTGCACGTTCGAGGCGACCGGCCCGGACGGCGTGCTGCGCACTGCCACCCTGGTGCGCCACGCTCCCCCGGCTCCTGCGGGAGCGGCCGCGGCTCCGGCGAATCCCGCACAGGAGGGGCTGTCTGAAACCCTGGCAGCCGCCGCGCCGCCGGCGCGGGCAGTCCTGTTCCTTCACGGCTGGAGTGACTACTTCTTCAACGAGGAACTCGCGGAGTTCTGGACCGGCACGGGCTTTGAGTTCTTCGCCCTGGACATGCACAACCATGGCCGCAGCCTGCGGCCGGGCACCCACGGCGGCTACGTCACGGACCTCGACAACTACGACGCCGAAATCACTGCCGCGATCGGCATCATCGGCTCCCTCCGGCCGCCGGGCGAGGCGCCGCCGCTGACGCTCATGGGCCATTCCACCGGCGGTCTGATCGCGGCGCTGTGGGCCGACCGGCACCCGGGGGTCATCTCGCAACTGGTGCTGGACAGCCCATGGCTGGAAATCCATGGCAGCCCGGCCCTGCGCCGCGCGGCGCGGACCATGGTGGAGCCGGTCGCGCGGTTCTGGCCCGAGTCTGTGATCCGGCTGCCGGAGCGCGCCTTCTACTGGCGCAGCATCAGTAGCGCCGCGGAGGGCGAATGGGCGCTGGACGACGCCTACCGTCCGCCGAAGGCCTTTCCTGTCCGTGCCGGCTGGCTCAGTGCCGTGCTCAGCGGCCAGGCGAAGGTGGCCCGCGGCCTGAATATCGACGTGCCGGTCCTCGTGCTCATTTCAGGGGCCAGCGCCAACGGGATGTTCTGGAAGGAGTCGATGCGCAGCACTGATGTGGTCCTGGACGTGAACATGATCGCCCTGCGCGCCCTCAGCCTGGGCCGCACCGTGACGCTGGAGCGCATTGACGGCGCGCTGCACGACGTCTTCCTCTCCGCGCCAGCGGTCCGTGCGGACGCCTACTCCCGGCTGGCCCGGTGGATCAGGGGCTACGTGTTCGATTGAAGGCCCGCGGCGGGCGGGGGCTGCGAGTCCGCCTAGCCTTCCTGGCCGGCCGCGGCGGGAGCGGCATCCACTGCCCCGCCGTACCGGCGGTCCCGCTGCGCATAGATCTCCACGGCGTCCCACAGCGTCCGCCGGTCCACGTCCGGCCACAGGGTATCCATGAACACGAACTCGGCGTAGGCCGACTGCCACAGCATGAAGTTGGAGAGCCGCTGTTCACCGGAACTGCGCAGGAACAAGTCAACGTCCGGCAGGTCGGGCTCGTCGAGGAACTTCTGAATGGTCCGTTCGGTGATGGCCCCCGGCTTGAGCCGGCCTTTGGCCACTTCCTCCGCGATTGCGGAGACGGCGTCGGCGATCTCGGCCCGGCCGCCGTAGTTGACGCACATGTTCAGGGTGCAGGTGCTGTTGCCCCGGGTGTAGTCCTCGGCTTCTTCAAGCTCACGGATGACTGAGCCCCACAGTTTAGGGCGCCTTCCGGACCAGCGGATGCGGACCCCCCAGTCATCGAGCTGGTTCCGCTGGCGGCGCAGCACGTCCTTGTTGAATCCCATCAGGAAGCGCACCTCCTCCGGGGACCGTCGCCAGTTCTCGGTGGAGAAGGCATACACGCTGACGTGCTCGATCCCCAGCTCAATCGCGCCGGCCATGACGTCCAGCAGGGCAGGCTCGCCCGCTTTGTGCCCCTCGATCCGCGGCAGGCCGCGCTGGTTTGCCCAGCGGCCGTTGCCGTCCATCACGATTGCTACGTGCCGGGGAATAAGCTCCGCGGGAATGGCGGGCGGTACGGCGCCGGACGGGTGCGGGTAGGGCGCCACCACCGGGGCGGTCCGGTGCCGGCCGTTGCCCTGTTTTGCCTGGCTTTTGTCCAGGTTCCTTCCCAAGCTTCTTCCCAATGCCACTTTTACGTTCGCTCCACATGTTTGAGGGATTTCAGGACTCGCTCCAGGTGCCACTGGAGATAGCTGGCCACCAGGCCGGCTGCCTCCCGGCGGTGCACGGATTCCGAGGCGTCCGCCGTCGTCCAGTTCCCGGTGAGCAGGGCACCGAGCAGGAGCACCGTTTCCGCGGCCGGCGCCGGAGAACCCGGGGGCCGGCATTCGGGGCAGACCATGCCGCCGAGCGGCGCGGAAAACGCGGTGTGCGGGCCGGTCGCGCCGCATCTGGCGCAGGCGGTGAAACTGGGGGCCCAGCCGCCGGTCGCGAGGGCGCGCAGCAGATAGGAATCGAGGATGAGTTCGGGTGCGTGGTCGCCGCGGCTCAGGGATGCCAGCGCCCCGACCAGCAGGTTGTACTGGGCGGTTCCGGCCTCGCCGTCGACGTCGGTCAGCTTCTCCGCCGTCTCGGTCATGGCCGCGGCGACGGTGTACCGGCCGTAGTCCGCGGCGATCCTGCCGCCGTAGGCACCCTTGGCCACGGCCTGGGTAACGACGTCCAGGGTGCGCCCGGAAATCAGCTGGAGATCGGCCACCATGAACGGCTCCAGCCTGGCGCCGAAACGGCTGCTGGTGCGGCGGACGCCCTTGGCCACGGCACGGACCTGGCCGTGGTGCTTGGTCAGCAGCGTGATGATCCGGTCCGCCTCACCCAGCTTATGGGTGCGCAGTACGACGGCGTCATCGCGGTAGGCGCGCGCAGCAAAGGATTGTTGGACCACAGTTAATCTTCGCACTGTCTTCGTGGAAACATGGCATGGGCAACGCCGTGCGCCGAGACAGGGCTGAAGCGAAAACACTGCGCCAAAAACACTGCGCTAAAACACTGCGCCGCCGGCTGGTTCCGGCGGCGCAGTGTTTACTGCAGGATTTACTGCATGGTTTACTGCACGGCCTTGCGTGGCTGCAGTGCCAGCGGACGGATCAGGCGCGGGCGTCCCGGACGGCACGGTTCACGGCCGAGATCACGGCCTTGAGGGCGGACGTGCTGGTGTTAGCATCGATCCCCACGCCCCAGAGCACGCGCTCGCCCACGGCGCATTCGACGTAGGCGGCGGCCAGGGCGCTGCCGCCCTCCGAGAGGGCGTGTTCGCTGTAGTCCAGGACCCGGACGTCGACGCCGTCCTCGCGCAGGATGCTCAGCAGGGCAGCGATGGGGCCGTTGCCGGTTCCGGTGCGGCGGACCTGGGTGCCGTCGATCTTCAGTGCGGCGGTCAGGGTCATGTCGCCGTCCTCGTCGGTCTCTGTGCTGATCGAGCCGAGCGCGTAGCGTCCCCACTGGGTGTCGGCGGAACCGGAGGGCAGGTATTCGTCCTGGAAGACCTGCCACAACTGCGGGCCGCTGACTTCCCCGCCCACCGTGTCGGTCTGCTTCTGGATGACGCCGGAGAACTCGATCTGGGCGCGGCGCGGCAGGTCCAGGCTGTGCTCGTTCTTGAGCAGGTAGGCGACGCCGCCCTTGCCGGACTGCGAGTTGACCCGGATGACCGCCTCGTAGCTGCGGCCGAGGTCCTTGGGGTCAACCGGCAGGTACGGAACCTGCCAGGTGTAGTCGGCGACGTCCTTGCCCTCGGCGGCGGCGTCCTTTTCGAGGGCTTCCAGACCCTTCTTGATGGCATCCTGGTGCGAGCCGGAGAACGCGGTGAAGACGAGGTCTCCGCCGTAGGGTGCCCGCTCGGCGACCGGGAGCTGGTTGCAGTATTCCACGGTGCGGCGGATTTCATCGATATCGGAAAAATCGATCATCGGGTCGATGCCCTGGACGAACATGTTCAGGCCCAGGGTCACCAGGTCCACGTTGCCGGTCCGCTCGCCGTTGCCGAACAGGCAGCCCTCAATCCGGTCCGCGCCGGCCAGGTAGCCCAGCTCGGCGGCGGCGACGCCGGTGCCGCGGTCGTTGTGCGGGTGCAGGGACAGGATGATGCCCTCGCGGGGGTGCAGGTTCCGGCTCATCCACTCGATGGAGTCGGCGTAGACATTGGGGGTGGCCATTTCGACCGTGGCGGGCAGGTTGATGATGACCTGCCGGTCGGCCGAGGCCTCGAAGACGTCGGCGATGGCGTTGCACACGCGGATCGCGTATTCCAGCTCGGTTCCGGTGAAGGACTCGGGCGAGTACTCGTAGGTGACGTGCGTGTCGACGAGGGTCTCTTCGTACTTCTTGCACAGCCGGGCACCCTGGAGGGCGATGTCCAGGATGCCGTCTTCGTCCTGGTTGAAGACCACGCGGCGCTGCAGCACCGACGTGGAGTTGTAGAGATGAACAATCGCCTGCTTCGCGCCGACCAGGGACTCGTAGGTCCGCTCGATCAGGTGTTCACGGGCCTGGGTCAGCACCTGGATGGTCACGTCGTCGGGGATGTGGTTGCCCTCGATCAGCTGACGGACGAAGTCGAAGTCGGTCTGCGATGCCGAGGGGAAGCCGACCTCGATCTCCTTGTAGCCCATCCGGACCAGCAGGTCGAACATTTTCAGTTTGCGAGCCGGGCTCATGGGATCAATCAGGGCCTGGTTGCCGTCGCGCAGGTCAACAGCGCACCAGCGCGGCGCCTTGGTGATGACCTTGTCAGGCCAGGTCCGGTCCGGCAGTTCAACGGTGATCTGGTCCTGGAACGGGATGTAACGGTGGACCGGCATTCCTGAGGGCTTCTGTGCGTTTTGCATTACTATCGGGGCCTTTTCTTTGATTCTTGGTGAAAGGGTGGCCGGGCAACACAAACTCCGCAGCGAGGGTGGGCCTTGCGCTAGATCGCGTCTGTGGCCTCGCCGCGGCAGCTAAGGAGAAGGAGTTCTGCGCGCACCTTTTCACAGTAACACGGGTGCGTAAGATGAAGGAGCCAGACACCGCAACGTCCACTATGCAGACCCGGCGCCGCGACCAACTCCGGGGCGGGCCTGCCTCTCAAAGGAGCGTCCGTGCCACTTTCGGGGATCGACCTGTCCACAATCGACGCGAGCGTCCGCCCGCAGGATGACCTGTACCAGCATGTGAACGGCGGCTGGCTCACAAGCACGGTCATTCCGGACGACCGGCCGCTGGAGGGCACGTTCACGGCCCTGCGCGATGCTTCCGAGCTCGCCGTGAAGGAGATCATCGAGCAGGCCGCCGCCCGCGGCGCGGAGGCCACGGGCATCGAGCGGAAAATCGGGGACCTTTATAACAGCTTCATGGACGAGGCCGCGGCGCAGGCGAAGGGCGCGGATCCGATCCGGGCGCGGCTGGCCGAGGTGTACGCCACGACGTCGGTGGCCGAACTCGTGGCGCTGGCCGGACGGCTGTTCCGCGCCGATGTGGGCGGGCTTTTCTACATCTACCCCGCCCCGGATGCCGGTAACCCGGACCGGATCCTGCTTTACACCGGCCAGTCCGGGCTCGGCCTGCCGGATGAGTCGTACTACCGGGAAGAGAAGTTCGGGCCAATCGTCCAGGCTTACCGTGAGCACGTCAGGACCATGCTGGGCCTGGCGGAAGTGGCTGATCCCGAGGGCGCGGCCGGCCGGGTGGTGGCGCTGGAAACCGCACTGGCGTCGCATCACTGGGACAACGTGACCCTGCGGGATCCGCAAAAGACGTACAACCTGAAGTCGGCCGAGGAGGCCGCGGAACTGTTCCCGCTGCTATCCGACTGGTTCGACGCCGCCGGCATCGCCCCGGAGAAGCGCACCGAACTCGTGATGAGCACCCCGGATTTCTTCTCGGGCGCGGCGTCCTTGCTGAGCACCGAACCGCTGGCAACTTGGCAGGAATGGCTGGCCATGCGTGTTGTCAGTGCGGCGGCCCCTTATCTGTCGTCCGAGTTCGTGGACGCCAACTTTGCCTTCTACGGCACCACCCTCAGCGGGACGCCGCGGATCAAGGACCGCTGGAAGCGCGGCGTCGCGGTGGTCGAGGCGGCCCTCGGCGAGGCCGTCGGGCAGATCTACGTGGCCCGGCATTTCCCGGACGGGCACAAGGCCCGCATGCAGACCCTCGTGGCCAACCTGATCGAGGCGTACCGGGAGTCCATTACGGGGCTGGAATGGATGGGTGAGGAAACCAAGCTTGAAGCGCTCAAGAAGCTGGACTCCTTCCGCGCCAAGATCGGCTTCCCGGACAAATGGATCGACTACTCCGCGGTGGAGGTGGACCCGGACGATCTTCTCGGTAACGTGGAGCGCGCGCACAGCGCCGACGTCGACCGCCACCTTGATGAGGTCGGCAAGCCGGTGGACCGGGAAAAATGGCTGATGACCCCGCAGACGGTCAACGCCTACTACCACCCGCTGCTCAACGAGATCGTGTTCCCTGCCGCCATGCTACAGCCTCCGTTCTTCACGGCTGACGCCGACGACGCCGTCAACTACGGCGGCATCGGCGCCGTGATCGGCCACGAAATCGGGCACGGCTTCGATGACCAGGGTTCCCAGTACGACGGCAGCGGCCTGCTCCGGAACTGGTGGACCCAGGACGACCGGACCGCCTTTGAGGCCCTGGCGTCCAGGCTGGTGGCGCAGTTCGATGCCCTCTCCCCCACGGCCGCGCCCGGCCACAACGTCAACGGCAAGCTCACGCTGGGCGAGAACATCGGTGACCTCGGTGGCCTCACCATTGGCTACAAGGCCTACCTGATCAGCCTCGACGGCCAGGAACCGCCGGTGCTGGACGGGATGACGGGGTTCCAGCGGTTCTTCGCGTCCTGGGCGGCCGGGTGGCGCCAGGTGATCCGGACTGAGGAGGCCATCCGCCGCCTGGCGACAGACCCGCACTCCCCCAACGAATTCCGTACGAATGCGATCGCCAAGAACCTGGACGCCTTCCACGAAGCGTTCGGCGTTACCGAGCAGGACGGCATGTGGATGCCGCCGCAGGAGCGCGTCAGCATCTGGTGACCTGCGTCTGTGAAAGCTGAAGGGCCGGCCACGGGGTTTCCCCGGGCCGGCCCTTCGCCGTTCGCGGCAGTCCGTCGCCGTAGGCGCCAGAGCGTGCTGGGTGCCGCGGCCTCAGCCAGTGATCAGTGCCGGGTTCGCCTGCTGGCAGACGGTGTCGCCGGCTGTCTGGTTGACAATGTCCGCGGGCAGCTGCGGGGTGGGAGTGGCAGTCGGCGCTCCCTTGGCGAAGTCGCTGCCCAGGTAGACCTGGACTCCGGCGACCCCGGTGGCGGGGAGCACCCTGTCGGCGGCCACCCCAAGCTGGGCGGCCACGTCCGCCGCGACCGCGGCGTAACCTGCACCGTAGTAGACAGCCGTCGTCGCGACAGGGTCGGCCGCCAGGTTGCTTACCTGGGTGAAGCCCTTTGCCGTGAGCGCCTGCATGATCTGCTGGGTCCGGGCCGGCGCGCCGGAGCCGTTGGCCACGGCGACCGGCTGCAGGGCCTTGTCATAGGCCGGGGTGGCGGCGGGCGCCGGCGTGGCGCTGGCAGCGGCCGTCGCGGCCGGCTTCGCCGTCGGATCTGTCAGGTCCACATCGTTGCGCATCGCCGCGAACAGCTGGGACGACTTGGGCTCGGCCAGCTGCAGCCGGTTGGGATGCGCATCGGCCGGAACGGTCGGGGTAGCCACGAAGGCCACCTTGCCGACGTCGATGTTCTTCAGCCGGTTGGCGACGGTCAGCAGCGTCGGCACGGAGGCCAGTCCGTCGTCGATGGTCAGGTTCTTCGTGATCGCATCCGCGATGCTGAGCATCCGGGCCGGGTTGGTGAGGGTGCCGTCGTCCTTGATCTTCCGGGTCAGGGAGGACAGGAAACCCTGTTGGGCCTTGATCCGGCCGAGGTCGCCACCGTCACCGAAGGCGTGCCGTGTGCGAACGAACGCCAGTGCCTGCTCGCCCTGGACGCTGGAGGTGCCCTTGGGCAGGCGCAGCTTCGAGTCGGGGTCGTACACGGCGTCGCTGATGCACACGTCCACGCCGCCGACGGCGTTGGAGAGCTCCTTGACGGCGTTGAAGTCGGCCATCATGAAGTGGTCGATCTCCAGGCCTGTGAGCTTGTTGACGGTGTCCACGGCGCAGCCGATGCCGGCCTCGGACATCGCCGAGTTGATCATGACGCCGGTCTGGGCCGGGTAGACCTTGTTGGTCTTCGGATCCGTGCACTGAGGGAGGTCGACCAGGAGGTCGCGCGGGAAGCTGACGACGTTCACGCGTTTGTTGTCCGCGGAGATATCCATCAGCATCATCACGTCCGAGTGGCCGTAGCCGGTTGAATCATCGCTGGTGCCGTATTGCGAATTCTTTCCGTCGCGCGTGTCCGAACCCAGAATCAGGATCTGCATGCGGTCCGACGAGTCGTTCACGCCTGTATCGGTCTTGGTGCTGCCGGCGCTGAGCGGGGCCTTGGTGAGGTTGCTTTGGAGCCGGATTGCCCAGTAGGCGCCGAAAGCGATCACGCCCACCAGGAGTACGGCGATGACGCCCGTCCCGATTTTCAGCCAGGTGGGGGTCCGCCGGGCGGCTCCGAGGTGGCGGGCCGCGCCGACAGCGGCGCTATCCGCATGCCGGGCAGCGGCATGTGACCGCGCCGGCGGGGCGGTTCCGCCAGCGCGGTTGTCACGGGGTCGAGCCACTTGTTGAGCCTTCCTTCACGATCGGGCAGTCTCGTCATTTTAGTGGCCAATTCTGTGAAAACGCCGACGGTGCGCCGCTCGGGAGCGGCTGGAGCTTCGGAAGCCCGTCAAAATGCCCGGAACTGGGCCAGAGAAAAGGCCCGCGGAAAGGGCCGGCTCAGAAGCCGAGTTTGACGAGCTGCTTCGGATCCCGCTGCCAGTCCTTGGCCACCTTGACGTGCAGGTCGAGGTAGATTCGGGCGCCAAGCAACGCCTCAATGCCCTTGCGTGCGTTGGTCCCGACCTCGCGGAGCCGGGCGCCGCCCTTGCCGATGATGATGGCCTTCTGGGACGGGCGTTCCACGTACAGATTCACGCGGACGTCGAGGAACGGCCGGTCGTCGGGCCGCCCCTCACGCGGGACGATCTCGTCGACGACGACCGCCAGGGAGTGCGGCAACTCGTCGCGGACGCCTTCGAGGGCGGCTTCCCGGATCAGCTCGGCGATCATCACGGCCTCCGGTTCGTCCGTCAGGTGGCCGTCCGGATACAGCGGCGGGGACGAGGGCATGTGGCTGATCAGGACGTCGGCCACCGTTTCAACCTGGAAGCCGTCAGTGGCGGAGACCGGGACGATATCCTTCCAGCCGTCCTCGCCGAGGACCTCTCGGCCCAGGGCGGCGACCGCGAGCAGCTGCTCCGTGAGGGCCTGGCGATCCACGGTGTCGGCTTTGGTCACGATGGCGACGATCGGCTTGTTGCCGACGGCGGCGAGCTGGGCGGCGATGAACTTGTCGCCCGGGCCGATCTTCTCGTTGGCGGGGAGGCAAAACCCGATCGCGTCGACCTCGGCGAGGGTGTCCGCCACGAGTTCGTTCAGCCGCTTCCCCAGAAGGGTGCGCGGCCGGTGCAGGCCAGGGGTGTCCACGAGGATCAGCTGGGCGTCGTCCCGGTGCACGATCCCCCGGATGGTGTGGCGCGTGGTCTGCGGCTTGGCCGAGGTGATGGCAACTTTTTGGCCGACCAGCGCGTTGGTGAGGGTGGACTTGCCCGCGTTGGGCCGTCCGACAAGCACCGAGAAACCGGCGCGGTAGCCGCCGTTGGCTGCTTCGCCGTCGGACTTATTCTGCTTGCTCACGTAGGACTCCCTGTTGGATTGGTGCGGCCTCGTCGAGAAGGTCTTCAAGGTCAGTTTCTTCTTTTGCAACGGCAGCCGCAATGATGTGGCTGACGCGGTTCCGGCGGCCCTCCAGCCGGTCGGCGCGCAGCGACAAGCCGTGGACCTGGACGGTGCTGCCGACGATCGGCACCCGCCCGAGGGCCTTGGCCAGGAGGCCGCCCACCGTGTCCACTTCGTCGTCGTCGAGCTCGAGGTCGAAGAGCTCGCCGAGGTCGTCGATGCTCATGCGGGCGCTGACGCGGTAGCTTCCGTCGCCAAGCGCCACGGCCTCGGCGCTTTCAGTATCGTATTCGTCCACGATTTCGCCGACGATCTCTTCGATGAGGTCCTCCAGCGTGACCAGCCCGGCCGTTCCGCCGTACTCGTCGATGACGATCGCAACGTGCGTGGATTCCTTCTGCAGTTCGCGCAGCAGGTCACTGACAGGCTTGGAGTCCGGCACGTAACGGACCTCGCGGGCGAGTTCGTCCACGGCCGGGGGCTCCTGGTCCGGGCCCAGGTTATGGAGCACGGCGGCGACGTCCTTGAGGTAGATAATGCCCAGGATCTGGTCCGTGTTTTCGCCGATGATCGGGATCCGTGAGTACCCGGAGCGCAGGAACAGCGACATCGCGCGCCGCAGGCTGGATCCCGAGTCGATGGTGAGGATGTCGGTCCGCGGCACCATGACGGAGCGAACCAGGGTGTCACCGAAATCGAAGACCGACTGGATCAGCTCGGCCTCGTTGTCCTCGATCACATCGGACTCCGTGGCGCGGTCCACGAGTTCGCGGAATTCTTCCTCGCTGAAGAAGGCCTCGTTATCGGCCGGCGCTCCGGGGGCGACGGCGCTGCCCAGCCGAACCAGCCAGCCCGGGATCGGCCCAAGCACGGCGTAGAGGGACCGGACGAGCGGGGCGCTGAACCGGACCAGGGCGGCGGAATGCACCCGGCCGAGCTGCCGCGGGGACACTCCGACGATCACGAACCCGACCACCGCCATGATGCCTGTGGCGGCCAGGCCGGCGAGCCAGACGTTGTCCAGCATGCTGTGCAGGAGGACGGTGACGGCGACGGCGGCGGCCATCTCAAACCAGACCCGCCAGAACCGGAGCGCGCGCATGTGCGCCCCGGGTTGCGCCAGGATGCGTTTGAGCGACGTGCCCCGGCTGTGCAGGAGCGCCTGTTCGGCGTCGTGCCGGGGCAGGAAGTTGAAGGCCGATTCGGCAGCGGTCAATACTGCGGCAAAGCTAAGAAACACCAGCGCCATGCCGGCGAGAATCAGTGGGGTCACTGAATCGTCTCTGACGGGGCCGCTTTGCCGGTGAACGCCGAGAGCAGTTCGCGCTGCAGCCCGAACATCTCTTCCTTCTCTTCCGGCTCGGCGTGGTCATAACCGAGCAGGTGCAAGATGCCGTGCGTGGTGAGCAGCAGCATTTCGTCCTGGGTGGAGTGGCCTGCGTTGCGGGCCTGGACCTCTGCCACCTGGGGGCAGATGGCGATATCGCCGAGCATGCCCTGCGGAGTGGGCTTGTCCGGGGTGCCCGGGGTCAGTTCATCCATGGGCACGGAGAGCACATCGGTGGACCCGGGCTCGTCCATCAGCTCGATGTGGAGCTTTTCCATGGCCGGCTCATCCACCAGCAGGATGGACAGTTCCGCCTGCGGGTGGATGTAGAGCTGTTCGAAGATGAAACGCGACAGCGCCACGAGCTCGGACTCGTCAACCGCCACACCGGATTCGTTGTTGACCTCAATGCTCATGCGCGTTCTCCCCGGCCTTCCCGGGCAACGGAGTGCTTGACCCGGCTTCTCTGCACTTCGTCCCAAATGCTGTAGGCATTGACGATGTCCCCCACCAGGCGGTGCCGGACGACGTCGGAGGAGTCCAGTACCGAGAAGTTGACGTCCTCGATGCCCTGCAGGATTTCCTCGACGATCCTCAGCCCGGAGCGGGTGCCGAAGGGAAGGTCCACCTGGGTGATGTCACCGGTGACCACCATCTTGGAGCCGAACCCAAGACGGGTCAGGAACATCTTCATTTGTTCCGGCGTGGTGTTCTGGGCCTCATCGAGGATGATGAACGCATCGTTGAGCGTCCGGCCGCGCATGTAGGCCAGCGGTGCCACCTCGATGGTGCCGGCGGCCATGAGCCGAGGAATGGACTCGGGGTCCATCATGTCGTGCAGGGCGTCATACAGGGGCCGCAGGTAGGGGTCGATCTTGTCACTCAGGGTGCCGGGCAGGAAGCCGAGCCGCTCCCCCGCCTCGACGGCAGGACGGGTCAGGATGATGCGGCTGACTTCCTTTTGCTGCAGGGCCTGAACGGCTTTGGCCATTGCCAGGTAGGTCTTGCCGGTACCGGCCGGCCCGATCCCGAAGATCACGGTGTTGGCGTCGATCGCGTCCACATAGTTCTTCTGGTTCAGCGTCTTGGGCCGGATGGTCTTCCCCCGGGTGGAGAGGATGTTGGTGGTCAGCACTTCCACGGGGTTCTGCAGCGACTGGCTGCGGAGCAGGGACACGAGCTGCTGCAGGACGGCCGGAGTGATGACGGTCCCCCGGGCCACCAGCCCGCGGACCTCGTTGAGCAGGCGCATGATGCGCGGCACATCGGCCACCGGGCCGCTGATCGCGAGCTCGTTCCCGCGGACATGGAAATCGACGGAAGGGAACTGGTCTTCGATGAACCGGAGGGCTTCGTCATGGCTGCCCAAAGACTGAACCATCTGCTCTGAGTCGTCGAACAAGACCACCTCCGTCCGCAGCCCTGGTAGGGAGTGGGGGAATTCCCCTGCGGTGCGCTCTCCGGCGCTGAACCGGGCCTTGCCGTTCGCTGCTTCAGTCATGGTGTTGGCCCGCGGGCCTCTGGTCCCCTCCAGTATGAATACGGTCTGTCGCCGGGGTCCCTTACCGACGGCGGTTTGCACCGTCCGCGGCCGGGGTCACCGGGTCCTTCCATCTTACGCCAGCCCGGCCCGCCCGGGAGATCGCAGCCAACGCCGGGAGCCGCTGTTCTCCGGGACCGTCCGTGACCTGTCGTCCCTGCGCTTTGCATGAGCGGGGCACCGCCGGCCGCAGGTGTGTCCGCCGCCGGTCGGGAAATTGCCGACACAATGTATCAACTTTGCATCGGCCTCATATCGTTCCCGTTGCAGTTCCGGAGGCCGCCGCCAATCCCGGATGCGGCGCCGCATGGGT
Organism: Arthrobacter sp. ov118; assembly: GCF_900116495.1. Taxonomy (GTDB): domain Bacteria; phylum Actinomycetota; class Actinomycetes; order Actinomycetales; family Micrococcaceae; genus Arthrobacter. Next base: position 450,205 of record NZ_FPAY01000002.1, on the reverse strand, counting down.
GTGCAATGCTGGAATTCGGGTGCCCCAAGGTCGCCGGCCGGGCCTCCCGGTCGGTGAAGGACGGGCTGCCAATGGCGGTCAAGGACGGCCGCCAGCAATACATAGCCGCCAGGCGCGGCGCAGTACACGAAGGGACAGCATCATCAGGCAGCGTGAGGTTCAACAGTCAGCAGCGCGGCGGCTCCGGCGCGCCGTCCTGGTGCTCATGTTGCCGGCCACGCTGGTCCTCTCCGGCTGCGTGGCGACACAGCAGGACGGCATTACGAACTCGAGCAGCCCGTCCGAGCTCATTCCGGCGCCGGCGTCCGGCGCTCCCACCACCAGCGCGCCGCTGGAAACGGCACAGGCCGCTAACAAGGCCCCGGTGTACTGGATCGGTCGGAGCAACGACAACGTTTTCCTCTACCGCGAGTTCCGTGACGTTCCGGAGCAGGACAACCCGGTCACGCTCGCCTTGCGCGTGATGATGTCCCAGAAGCCGCTTGACCCGGACTTCTTCACGCCCTGGCAAAACCCGAAGAAGCTGGCGACGTCCATTTCGGGCAAAAACGTGATCACGGTGGATGTCTCGAATGACGCCTTCAACAGCAACCTGGACGCGGCCATGGCCGAGCGCGCCATCCAGCAGCTCGTCTATACCGCGACGGCGGCCGCCGCCAGCACGGGCCTGATCGACTCCGGCCAGCAGGTCCAAGTGGTGGTGCTGGTCGACGGGCATACGGACTATGTCGCCTTCGACCATGTCCGCCTGGGCGCGCCGACGTCGCGCAGCGCCGGAATGGTGGCCCCTGTGTGGATCGTTGATCCGCAGGAAGGAACGTCCGTGGCTGACGGCTCGGTGAAGATTAGCGGCCGGAGCACCGTTCCGGGCGCGAAACTTCGCTGGGAGGTGCTCAAAGTTGATGCGGATAACGCCAAGACCGCCTACCTCACCGGCAGCGCCACGGCCTCGGCCGACGCCGCGAAGTACGGGCTGTTCGCGCTGTCCGTCAACCTCGGCCCGGGCCGCTATGAGGTCCGGGTGTCCCAGTTGGACCAGACCGACAGCAACAAGGAACTATACGTCGACACCCGCGGCTTCACCGTTAACTGAGCCGAATTAAGGCCCCCGCAGCGGTGCCGGCACGGTGGCGCTGCCCACGTAACGGCGTCCGGTAACGGCGGCTCATTTGCAGCGGCCGGTCTCAGCTCACCAGCGCCCGAGGATGTCGCTGGCCAGCACGGTGGCGGCTGGGCCCGCGGTGGACGAGCGCAGCACGTGGTGCCCCAGCAGGGCAGTGACCGCTCCTGCGTCGCACAGCCGGGTCACCTCGCGCGGGCTGATTCCGCCTTCCGGCCCCACGATCAGCAGAATCTCTGCGGCTCCGCTGTCGCCTTGCGTACTGCCGGGCACACTGTCCAGCCAGGTCTCGAGGACTTGGCGCAGGGGCCGGACAGCATCTTCGTGGAGGATGACGGCGAGGTCGGCGGCCGCAACGGCCGCCTGCAGCCCCGCGCCGTCAACGGCGGCCCGGACCTCCGGAATCCACGCCCGGCGTGCCTGCTTCGCGGCAGCTGTCACCACGGCCTGCCATTTGGCGTGGGCCTTCGCGGCCCGCTCGGCCTTCCACCGCACAATGGATCGCTCGGCCTGCCAGGGAATAACGGCGTCAATGCCGAGCTCGGTGGCCGTTTCGGCCGCGAGTTCGTCACGGTCACCCTTGGCGAGGGCCTGGACGAGCACCAACCCGATCCCCGGCCGCGGCTCTTCGATGAGTTCCAGGCATTCGACGGTCAGCTCACCGGGCGCGACGGCGGCGACGGTGCCGGTCAGGCGCTTGCCGGCGCCGTCGGCGATGTCCACCGCCTCCCCGACGGCGAGCCGCTTGACGGTGACGGCGTGGCGGGCCTCTGCCCCATCGAGGACAAAGACCGAGCCGGGGACCTGCTGGTCCAGGGTGCCTGGGGCGGTAAAGAAGACCGGGTTACTCACCGCTACAGGCTACCGAGCCGTTCACGCAGTTTGGCGAAGACGCCGCCGCCTGCCGCCAGCTTTCCAGGATGGTTGTGTTCGCCCCGCAGTTTGGCCAGCTGACGGAGCAAGTCTTCCTGGGCGGCGTCGAGCTTCTCCGGCGTTTCCACCTGCAGGTGGACCAACAGATCGCCGCGGCCGTAACCGCGCAGGTGGGTGACGCCCAGGCCGCGCAGGGTGATGATTTCGCCCGGCTGGGTGCCGGGCTTGACGTCGATCTCCTGCTGCCCGTCAAAGGTCTCGAGGCTCAGTTCGGTGCCCAAGGCCGCCGACGTCATGGGGATGTTGAGGGTTGCGTGCAGGTCATCGCCCTCGCGAACAAATGTCGGGTCGTTGTTTACCCGGATCTCGACGTACAGATCGCCGGAGGGACCGCCCGCGGGTCCTGCTTCGCCCTGGCCGGACAGCTGGATGCGGGTGCCGGTGGCGACGCCGGCGGGGACCTTGACGGTCAGGGAGCGGCGGCTGCGGATGCGGCCCTGGCCGTTGCATTCGTTGCAAGGATCCTTGATGACGGTGCCGAAACCCTCGCAGGATCCGCAGGGGGCGGACGTCATGACCTGGCCCAGGATGGACCGCACGGCGCGCTGGACCTGGCCACTGCCGCCGCAGATGTCGCAACGGACCGGGTGGCTGCCCTCGCGGCAGCAGGAACCCTCACAGGTGGGGCACACGACGGCGGTGTCCACCTCGAGCTTCTTGTTGACCCCGAACACGGCGTCACGCAGGTCGATCCGCACGCTGATGAGCGCGTCCTGGCCGCGGCGGACCCGGGACGCCGGACCGCCCTGGCCGCCGCCGCCGGCGCCGAAGAAGGTCTCGAAGATGTCCTGGAAAGCGAAACCCTGGCCGGAGTAGCTGCCGCCGCCGAAGCCGTTATCGGTGCCGTTCTCATTGCCGGTGGTGTCATAGACGCGGCGCTTCTGCGGATCGGAGAGGACCTCGTAGGCGTGCGTGACGGCCTTGAAGCGGTCCGCGGCGTCCTCCCCCGGGTTTACGTCCGGGTGCAGGGTGCGGGCAAGTTTCCGGTACGCCTTCTTGATCTCCTCCCCGGAAGCGTCGCGGGAGACTCCAAGAACGTCATAGTGGGTGCTCAAAGTGTGTATCTCTTCCTTTTCATACTGCCGGTGGGGCGCTGCCTGTTGGCAAGAAGTCGCGTCTTGTCCCGAGTCCGTCAGGGACCCAGGATCCTCGAAAGATAACGGGCCACCGCGCGCACGGCGGCCATGGTGGTGGGATAGTCCATCCGGGTGGGTCCCAGAACGCCGACCTTCGCCGTGGCGTCAGGCCCGTAGGCCGTGGCCACCACCGACGCCTCGGCAAGACCGTCGTAGGGATTTTCGCGGCCGATGCTGACCGTGACGCCGCGCGGATCGGCCGCCATCTCGCTCAGCAAACGGAGCATGACGACCTGTTCCTCGAGCGCCTCCAGCACGGGGCCGATGCTGAGCGGGAAGTCCAGATTGGAGCGGGCCAGGTTGGCGGTGCCGGCCATGACCATGCGCTCTTCCCGGCTGCTCGTGGCCAGGGCCTCGAGGCCCCGGGCCAGGGCCTGGGCTGCTCCGCGGTGCGCCGGCGGGCCACCGGCCACGACGGCGGGCAGCAGCTGCGGCATCAGGCTCAACGGGGTTCCGGACAGGCCGGCCAGGAAACGGGTACGCAGTTCCGCCACCGCGTCCTCGGGAACGTCCTGCCCGACGTCGATCACGCGCTGCTCCACCTTGCCGGTATCCGCAATCAGGACCGCCAGCACCTTCCGGGGCGCCAGGAGCACGAACTCTATGTGCCGCACCTTGGCGCGGCTCAGCAGCGGATACTGCACGACGGCGACCTGGTTGGTCAGCTGGGCGAGGAGCCGCACGGTCCGGTCCAGGACGTCGTCGAGGTCCTCAGAACCCTCCAGCAGCGCCTGGATGGCCCGGCGCTCGGCCGGAGACAACGGCTTGACGGCCGAGATCTGGTCAACGAAGAGCCGGTAGCCCTTGTCCGTGGGGATCCGGCCGGCACTCGTATGCGGTGCCGTGATGAGGCCCTCGTCCTCCAGGGCCGCCATATCGTTGCGGATCGTGGCACTGGAGACGCCAAGATGGTGCCGTTCCACGAGCGCCTTGGACCCAACGGGCTCGCGGGAATGGACGTAGTCCTCCACGATGGCGCGCAGCACTTCGAGTTTGCGCGGTTCGCTCACGCTCCACCTCCAATCGACTTTCCCGCAGCCGCTGCCGCACCCTCGCGTTCGCGTCCGCCGGCGTGGCCAGGGCGGTCCGTTACCGGACAGGGGTTAGCACTCGACATGCCTAAGTGCTAACCAGTCTAATATGAGTCGCCGGGTTGTTAGCATTGGATTCGCTCCAGGCGTGGCCCAGGGGCCGCTTCGGCCCATTGTTCCGGCACTAAGACAAGTGCAGAGACCGGCGCGGGGACCGTTGCAGCCGCTGCCGTTGCCGCACCTGTGTTTCAGTTCCGGCCCGGAGTGTTCCACTGACCGCCGTACATTCCGAGTGCAAAGTAAGCGTGTAGAGATGTCGTATCAGAACTGGGGACCACAGGACCTGTCCGCCCCCGCCAAAACGCAGTTGCCTGAGGTGCCGGTGGAACGCGGGATGGTCCTTGAGGAGGTCCAGTCCGGCTGGGTGGGCGCCGTGACCCGTGTGGAGAAGTCCGGTGGCATGCACGTGGTGGCGCTGGAGGACCGGCGGGGCAAGTCGCGGTCCTTCCGCCTCGGTTTCGGTTTCCTGTTGGAGGGACAGCCCATCCGGCTGATGCCGCCGGCCCCGAAGCAGGCGGTGCCTGCCGCTGGTGCCGGCCGCACGGCGTCGGGCTCAGTGCGGGTGGCCGGACAGCGCGCCCAAGTGGCCAAGGCCAGCCGGATCTGGGTGGAAGGCAAGCACGACGCCGAACTCGTGGAGAAGGTCTGGGGTGACGACCTCCGGGTGGAGGGCATCGTCGTCGAGCCCCTGCACGGCATTGACGACCTCGCAGGCGCCGTGGCCGAGTTCCGGCCAGGTCCCGGGCGCCGTCTTGGCGTGCTCGTTGACCACCTCGTGCCCAATTCCAAGGAGTCGCGGATAGCCGAGGCCGTCATGGCCTCGCCAGGCGCAGCAGGCAACGTCCTGATTGTGGGCCACCCCTACGTGGACGTGTGGCAGGCCATCCGCCCGGCGGTCCTTGGGATTGAGCGCTGGCCGGTGGTCCCCCGCGGCGTCGACTGGAAGACCGGCATCCTGACCGCCTTCGGGTGGCCTCACGCCACGAAGGAGGACATTGGCCTCGGCTGGCAGAAACTCCTGGGCGCCGTCCGCAGCTACGCCGATCTGGAGGCGTCCCTGCTCGGCCGCGTCGAAGAAGTCATTGACTTCCTCACTGTGCCGTAGTCAACACCGTGCCGTAGTCAACACCGTGCCCTAGCCAACACTGTGCCCTAGCCGATGCTGTGCCCTAGTCAACACTGTGCCCTAGTCCAATGGGGCCGCTGCGGATGTCCACAGACGCGCCCAAGCAAGTATTCTTTATACGGCGGCCGCGCTCCCAGCGTGGACCCGCTCGTGAAGGCACAACCCAAGCAGCACCGCATCCCCGCAATCTGAAGGGCAACACCGTGGCAGATAACGCACGCGAACACACGGACAACCAGGCAGGCAACGGCCAGCCTCCGTACCATGGCGTGCCCGCGAATGCGCTGCCACTGACGGCCAGCGAGGACCGGCAGTGGGCCACGCTCGCGCACTTCGGCGGCATCCTGGGCTGCGTGCCCTCGCTGCTGATCTACCTGATCTTCAAGGACCGCGGCCCGTTCACGGCGCAGGAATCCAAGGAAGCACTCAACTTCACGTTGCCGCCGACCGTCGCGGCCGTGCTCGCCAACCTGCTGGTGTTTATCCCCGTGGTGGGCAACCTCTTTGCGGTGCTCGCCACGGTGATTTGGATCGCCGTGACCTGCTTCTCGGTGGCGGCAGGCATCCACGTGAACCGTGGCCAGCCGCACCGCTACGAGTTCAACCTGCGCTGGATCAAATAGCCTGCCAGGCCTGTCACATTCGGGTTTTAAACGTTAGAGCCGGCCGCTGCCCGTCAGGGTGGCGGCCGGCTTTTTGACTGTCAGGATGCCCAGGAGGAAGGCCTGTCCGGCTTAGTCCGGCAGGATCCTGCGGACCACGGCGTCGGCCAGCAGCCGGCCCTTGAGCGTGAGGACCAGACGGTGCTTGAACGCGGCTACCGGGTCCACCAGTCCGTCGGCGATCAGACCCGCGACGGCGTGCCTGCCGGTGTCCCCCAGGCTCGGGATGTCCAGCCCAGAGTTCAGGCGGGCCTCGAGCATGATGCGCTCCACGTTGCGGGTTTCGGTGTCCAGCGTTTCGCGGCCGGCAGCCGGCGAGGCCCCGGAGCCGAGGCGGTTGGCGTAGGCAGTGGGGTGTTTGACATTCCACCAACGCACGCCGCCCACATGCGAGTGGGCGCCCGGCCCGATGCCCCACCAGTCGTCACCCCGCCAGTAAGCCAGATTGTGCCGGCAGGCCTGTTCGGGAGTACGGGACCAGTTGCTGACCTCGTACCACCCGAGCCCGGCGGCCGAAATCAGTTCGTCGGCGAGTTCGTACTTGGCGGCGTGGTCGTCGTCGTCGATTTCCGGCACTTCACCGCGTCGGATCTGTGCCGCAAGCTTGGTGCCGTCCTCAACAATCAGCGCGTAGGCGCTGATGTGGTCCGGGCCGTAGGACAGCGCGGTCTCGAGCGAATAGCGCCAGTCCTCCAGCGACTCACCCGGCGTGCCGTAAATGAGGTCGAGGCTGACTGCCAACCCCGCATCCCGAGCCCACCGTACCGCTTCGGGCACCCTGCTGGGCGTATGCGTGCGGTCCAGGACCTTCAGGACGTGCGGCACTGCCGACTGCATGCCGAACGAGACCCGGGTAAACCCGGCGTCGGCCAGCAATTGCAGGGATTCGGGAGTCACGGAATCGGGATTGGCCTCGGTGGTCACCTCGGCACCGGGCTGCAGCCCCCAGGCCCGGATCGACGCCGTCAGAATACGGGCCAGGTCCTCTGCCGGGAGCAACGTGGGCGTGCCGCCGCCGAAAAAGACCGTGCTGAGCGGGCGGGTCGGCAGGCCGGAGGCCAACATGGCGCCGGCGGCGAACTCCACTTCCGCGATCGCCGTGCTGGCGTAGGCATCCTGGGAAGCCCCGCCACCGAGTTCCGTGGCGGTGTAGGTGTTGAAATCGCAGTAGCCGCAGCGCACAGCACAGAACGGGATATGCACGTACAGCCCGAAAGCCCGCTGCTCCGCGCCTTCGGCCGCCGCGGCGGGCAGGAGCCCGTCCGGCGGCGCCGGGTCGCCCAGGGGAAGAACGCTAGGCACGGGCCCGGCCCGCCGTTACTGCAGCAACAGTCATTACCAGCACCGCTACTTCTTGGCCTTGTCCTTGGACTCGTCAGTGGTGAGCGCGGCGATGAAGGCTTCCTGCGGCACCTCGACCCGGCCCACCATCTTCATGCGCTTCTTGCCTTCCTTCTGCTTTTCCAGCAGTTTGCGCTTTCGGGTGATGTCACCGCCGTAGCACTTGGCGAGGACGTCCTTGCGGATGGCGCGGATGCTTTCGCGGGCAATGATCCTCGAGCCGATGGCGGCCTGGATGGGCACCTCGAACTGCTGCCGCGGAATGAGCTCGCGCAGTTTGCCGGTCATCATCACACCGTAGGCGTAGGCCTTGTCACGGTGGGTGATGGCGGAGAAGGCGTCCACCTGCTCGCCCTGGAGCATGATGTCAACCTTGACGAGGTCGGCGACCTGCTCGCCGTCGGCCTTCCAGTCCAGCGAGCCGTAGCCGCGGGTCTTGGACTTGAGGATGTCGAAGAAATCGAAGACGATCTCGGCCAGCGGCAGGCGGTACCGGATTTCCACCCGGTCCTCAGAGAGGTAGTCCATGCCGCCCATGACGCCGCGCCTGCTCTGGCACAGTTCCATGATGGCGCCGACAAACTCGTTCGGGGCCAGAATGGTGGCGGACACCATCGGCTCGCGGACCTCGGCGACCTTGCCGGTAGGGTATTCGCTGGGATTGGTGACGTGGACAACCTTCTTGTCCTCCAGGGTCACCTCGTACTCCACGTTGGGGGCCGTGGAGATCAGGTCCAGCTTGTACTCGCGTTCAAGGCGCTCACGGGTGATTTCCAGGTGCAAGAGCCCGAGGAAGCCGACGCGGAATCCGAACCCCAGGGCTGCGGAGGTCTCCGGCTCGTAGACGAGGGCGGCGTCGTTGAGCATCAGCTTCTCCAGCGCATCGCGGAGCACCGGGTAATCCGTGCCGTCGAGCGGGTAAAGGCCGGAGAAGACCATCGGCTTGGCATCGGCATAGCCGGGGAGGGAAGCGTTGGCCGGCTTAGCCAGGTTGGTGACCGTGTCGCCCACCTTCGACTGCCGGACGTCCTTCACTCCGGTGATGAGGTAGCCCACTTCGCCGACACCAAGGCCCTTGGAGGGGGTTGGCTCCGGAGAGCTGACACCAATCTCGAGCAGTTCGTGCGTGGCGCGGGTGGACATCATCTGGATGCGTTCGCGAGGGTGCAGCATGCCGTCCACCACGCGGACGTAGGTCACGACGCCGCGGTAAGTGTCGTAGACCGAGTCGAAAATCATGGCGCGCGCGGGGGCGTCCGGATCGCCGACCGGGGCGGGAAGGTCCCGGACGATCTTGTCCAGCAGGTCCTCGACGCCGGCGCCGGTCTTACCGGAGACCCGAAGCACGTCCTCGGGGTCGCCGCCGATGAGGCTGGCGAGTTCCGCCGCATACTTCTCGGGCTGCGCGGCCGGGAGGTCGATCTTGTTTAGGACCGGAATGATCGTGAGGTTGTTTTCCATCGCCAGGTAGAGGTTGGCCAGGGTCTGGGCCTCGATGCCCTGGGCCGCGTCCACGAGCAGCACGGCGCCTTCGCAGGCCGCAAGCGAACGGGAGACCTCGTAAGTGAAGTCCACGTGGCCCGGGGTGTCGATCATGTTCAGCGCGTAGCTGGTGCCGTCGAGCTCCCAGGGCATGCGGACAGCCTGGGACTTGATGGTGATGCCGCGTTCGCGCTCAATGTCCATGCGGTCCAGATACTGGGCCTTCATGTCACGGGACTGGACGACGCCGGTGTACTGGAGCATCCGGTCGGCCAGTGTCGACTTGCCGTGGTCAATGTGCGCAATAATGCAAAAGTTCCGGATGATGGCCGGATCTGTTGCGGCGGGCACCGGGGCGGTGCGGGCCATGGGAGACACGCAGGGTCCTTACTCTTGGCGTTCTTTGGCTTTCGACGCTGGTGTCCGGCTGGCGCTGGGCCATCCCGCGGCACGCCGCATCTTTGAACTCATAGTCTCCCACGTTCGGGCCCAAGCAAGTGCATTTTGTTCGGGATCCACTGGGCACGCCCACGCCCCCTCCGAGGTGCCGCGCAAGGGCCCGTGAGTCCGGATAGCCGCGACGAGGCCGTTACAAGGAACCAGAGAAGGGCTACGGGGTCCGCGGCCGGCTCCCGGTAATGTGTCCCCATGGCTCTGAATTTTCGCTCCATTGGCAACGCGGTCCGCGGCGCCCTGCGTCTGCTGGACAGACTCGGCGGCTCTGCACCGGGGACCTTCGACGGACCGGCTGCTACGCCGGCCCAGAAGCCGGCCGCAAGGTCAACTAGGAAGCCGGGGACAAAGTCGGCCGGCAAGCGGCCGGGCCAATCACGGCCGGGCCTGTCACAATCGGGTCAGGCACGGCCGGGACTGCCACGGGCCGGCGCACAGACCGGCGCCTATGCCGGCGCCGCGGGCGGCGGACCGAGCGGGCCGTATCCAGGCGACTTCCGGGGAACTGCGTCCGTCCGTTACGCCCCCGCGCCGAACGGCCTGCCCGAGCCCGGCGAAATCGTGTGGACCTGGGTGCCCTATGAAGAAGACTACTCCCAGGGCAAGGACCGTCCGGTGCTGTTGGTCGGCACCAGCGGCCGGCACCTGCTGGGCCTGATGCTCACAAGCAAGGACCACGACGGCGACACCCGCCAGGGCGACGACTACGTGGACATCGGCACGGGCCCGTGGGACCGCCAGTGGCGGCCCAGCGAAGCAAAGCTGGACCGGATTCTGCAGATCGATCCGAAGGACGTCCGGCGCGAAGGAGCGATTTTGGACGCAGGGCGCTTCAGCACCGTAGCGTCAGCCCTGCGGGAGCGCCACGGCTGGAGCTGACCCGTCAGGCACGGGCAGGGGCGAATCGCCGCCGGACTCGTTCCTGCAGCGGCATCTCTGCTATTATTTACAGCTGTGTGTCCGTGCAGGTCGACGGCCACAGATGGTTGGTCGCCATAGGTATCCCCACGCCGCTCAGTCAATGGCCAATCTGAAAGCCCTCTAGACCATTTTCCGCATTGAAAAAGAGAGTTCACACGTGGCTAATATCAAGTCCCAGAAGAAGCGCATCCTGACCAACGAAAAGGCTCGCCTGCGCAACAACGCAGTCAAGTCCGAGCTAAAGACTGCCATCCGCGCCGTCAACACCGCCGTTGAGTCCACTGACAAGGATGCTGCATCTGCTGCTCTGGTTGCTGCCAGCCGTAAGCTGGACAAGGCTGTCAGCAAGGGCGTTCTTCACAAGAACAACGCTGCAAACCGCAAGTCCGCGATCTCCAAGAAGGTCAACGCACTCTAAGGTTTTCCAGTTCATCTGAACTGATGATCGTGGCCGGCACCCCGTGGGTGCCGGCCACATTCGGTTAAGCCGCCGGCTGGATACACCGGGCCTGCCGTCCGGGCACACCGGCCAAGGGCCGCGCCTTGGTTCCGGCGGGTCTGCGGCAGGCCGCTGCCGGAGGGCCCTGCTGAGGTACTAGTGGGTCAGGAACCCCGGACCGAGGTCGCAATCACCGTGACGGCATGCTCAACGGCGTAGACGGGATCTCGGGACAGACCCTTGACCTGCGCGTCGGCCTCGGCGGTTACCCGGATGGAGCGGACCAGCCCTTCAGGCGTCCAGCGGCGCACTTCGCGCTGGGCCTGTTCGACGAGCCAAGGTTGCATCCCAAGCTGCTTGGCAATCTGCGACGAGGATCCTTGCGCGCCGGCCACCTTCGCCAGGGAACGCAGCTTTGATGCCAAGGCAGCCACGATCGGCACCGGGTCCGCACCCGTCGCCAGCGCGTGGCGAAGGGTCGAGAGGGCGAGTGGGCCGTTGCCGGCCATGGCGGCGTCCGCGACCTTGAAAGCCGTGGCCTCGACCCTGCCACCGTAGTATTTGTCCACCATCGCAGAATCGACGGCCGTAGTCGCGTCCGCGATTAACTGGCTGCACGCGGCCGCGAGTTCCGCGAGCTGCGCGCCGACGGCATTGACAAGGGCGTGCACGGCCTGGGGTTCGATGCGCCGTCCGGCGGCCTTGAACTCGGCCGTGACGAACGCGATCTTCTCGGCGTCTTTCTTGAGCGGTTGGCAGTCAACCACGGGCCAGCCGCCGGCCTTGATGGCGTCCAGCAGCTTCTTGCCGCGGACTCCTCCGCCGTGGCGGAGCACCAGGACGGCGTCCGGCTCCGGTTCCGCCAGGTACCTCAGGGCGTCTGCGAGGAAGGCATCGTTCATCGCCTCGAGGCCATCGACTTCAATGAGCTTCTGTTCCCCGAAGAGTGAGGGGCTGACGTTCATGGCCAGCGAGCCCGCAGCGTAGCTGCCCGCATTAAGCCGGGTCACCTCGACGTCGGGTGCTGCCTCACGGACCAGGCCACGGACACGGTCCATGGCACGCGCGCCCAAGTAGTCCTCCGGTCCACCAACAAGGACTACGGCGGCAGGTGCCACGTCACGCCAGGTGGCGCTGTTCGTCGCCGAGGTCCTGAGCCGTTGGGTCTGGGCAGCAGCCACTCGTGATTCCTCCCGGAAGTTGGTTTGCGGACTCTAAGCGTCCCATGCCCGAACCGGTGCTCCAAGCCGCGCCGGGCCACCTGCCGCGCTCCCGACCGGGCGGCAGGCAACGGGACCGCCTGCCCAGCCAGCTTCCCCCAATGTTCGAGGATGGCAACGGTCCGCGAATGGGCCGCCAGGGCCGCCTGAACTGCCGCGGCCGGATGGAGGAGCACCCACACCCCGGCCAGCACAATCGCCGAAAAGAGGCCCGCGGTGGCTGCTCCGAAGCCTCCTTCCGGCCACGGCAGGGCGGCGCCGGGGAGGGACGCGGAGAATCGCGAGACCCCGGCCACCGCGGCTGCAAAAGGTGCCGCAGCGGACATCAGGAGATCGGCTGCGGCGGGAAATACCGCCAGGAGAGCCGCGGCCGCCGTCCCCAGCAATGTCACCGGCGCCACGAAGGCGGCAGCAACGACGTTGGCGGGCAAGGCATAGGTACTGAACTGGGGCTGCAGCAACACTATCGCCGGAGCGCAAAAGAGCTGGGCGGACAGAGGTACGGCAACGCCGGCTGCCACCCAGCGCGGAACCGCTGAGGGCATCCAGTCCATGATGGGGCGTCCGGCGACGACGATACCCAGCGTGGCCAGCACCGAGAGCAGGAATCCGAAGCTGGTGGCCAGGACCGGCTGGGCCAGCAACAGGCCGATGATGGCAACGCACAGCAAGCTGAGGCCGCGCCCTGCCCGGCCAAAGGCGACCGAGGCCAAGCCGATGCCGCCCATGAGCGCGGCCCGCAGCACGCTCGGATCCGGCCCGACCATGAGGACGAACAGCCCGAGCCCGGCAAGACTGGCCACGGCGGCTGCCGCGCGCGCAAGGCGCAGCGTGCGCGCCGTGAGCAGCAGTGCTCCCAGAACCAGGCTGCAGTTCGCGCCGCTGACGGCCGTCAGATGTGTCATCCCTGCCGTCTTCATAGCGACGTCCAATTCCGGCTTCAGCGCACTCGTGTCGCCGGTGACCATGCCGGGCAGCAGCCCGGCGGCGTCGCCGCCGAATCGGGCTGCGGCAGACGCGAACCTACGGCGCAGCTCAATCGGACGTTGCTGCCATGGTCCGGCGTCGCGCAGCACTGTCGGCCGAGACGAGGCCGCCAGGACGCCGGCCTCGGGCTCGCCCGGCGCTGCGGGCCGAAGCTTGCCGGTGGTGCGCATTCGCTGGCCCGGGACAGCGTGCTCCCATGCCCTTCCGCCCATCACCACGAATCGTGTGTCACCGACCACCGTACGACCGTCGAAGACCACCATCTTTAAGGTCGCCGGGATCGCCCAGCGGTCCCCCGGTCCGCTGGCTCCGGGATTCCCAAGCCGCCGCGGAGCCCCAGCAACCTCCAGCTCCGCAATGACGGCAGCGCGGGTGGTCACTGCCTCAGCAATTGCCCCGTCCCGCCTAGACGCCTCGACCGCTGCGTGCGCGCCCGCCACGAGGGAGAGCAGCAGCGCCACGGCCAAAGTTGCGTAGAGGCTGCGTTGATTTCCCGGAGTGGGACCGGTGCGCTGTGCAACCTTCCCCTCGCCGGTACTCCCCCGACCTAACGTGGGGCGTCCTGCCAAGAAGAGCAGTATTCCAGCCGCGACGGCCACACCAACACAGAGGCCAGCGAGGCCATCCGGAGGCAACCAGCTACCGGCAACGGCGGTCCCCCACACAAGGAGGGCCGGCAACACCAAGCGAAGATCGGTCCGCCGCCGCCGGTCCGCCCGACGCCTGCGCACGGCCGTGCCCCGGACGGGCCCTGCCAGCAGGCGCCTGCCCAAGCGTCCGGCGGCGTCAGCCGCGAACTGCTCTCCACGGCGCACCCTGGCACCAAACGGCCGTGGCGCGAGGTCCTCTGTTACTGCTGTACCGGCTCCACGAACCCCACCGGCAGCCTGTGGACCGCCCCGCTCATCTTCTGACGGGAAACCAACCGCCGCATCAACAAATGGCTGCCAGCGGCTCCGCCCGTCCGTAGCAGGACCCCGGACACCTGCCATTTCAGACTTCCACCAACGGCAGTAGGGCCTCCAGCAACTTTGGACCGATGCCGTCAACCGCATCGAGCTCCTGCACGTTCTTGAACCGCCCGTGCTGCCGGCGCCAGTCCACAACCCGTTGCGCCAGGACTGGTCCGACGCGCGGCAGGGTGCCCAGTTCCTCGACGCCTGCGGTGTTGAGATTGACCTTGTCGCCGCCGGCCGGTCTCGCGCCGGCCGCGCCGGAATCCAGCGGCGGTTCGCTTCCAGCGTCAGGCTGGGCGGCCGTATCCGGTTCACCGCGGACCGGCACTTGAACCTTCTGGCCATCCTCCAGCACGGCGGCAAGGTTGAGCCTGTCCTCGTCCGCTGTCTCCGTGCCGCCGCCGACCGCGGCAATGGCTTCGTGAACCCGGCTCCCTGCTGGCAGCTGGACCACTCCCGGTTTGGCCACGGCACCGGCAACATGCACCGTGATGGTTCCCGGGACTGTGGTGGAGTCATCTCCCGCGGTGGCGAGGGCCGTCGCAGCTGCTTGGGCAGGTGCCCCTTCGACGGCGGGGGGAGGCTCGCTGAGCGGGACGACGTCGGAACCACCAGTGCCGGCCTGCCACCAAAAGCACCCGCCCAGTACCGCCGCGAGGACGCCCAGCAACGCCGCAGCCTGCACGCCTGTCCTCGCCCGCAGCCGCGCCGACAACCGCGACCGTCCCGCCCTCCGGTTCCCCGACGGTAGGTCCCGGTGTGCTGGAGCGACCGCACTGCGAAGATCGGCAGCTGGAAAACCCACCCCGTCCTGCAGCAGTCCCCGGGCCCGTCCGGCCGCCGAACCCGCACCAGCGGAACCCCCTGATTGAGCCTCAGCACCTTCCAGCGTTGCCGCCAAGCGCTGCCGGGCACCCCGGACTCCCGTGGCAGCTTCAGATCCCAGGTTACGGCGTGACATGAAGCGACTCTAGGAAACCCTCAATTCCGCCGCTATCCAAGAGCGGGCGTATGTGGAAATACCTGCGTAATCCGCGTATTTTCGAGGCATCGGGCAAGTATTCCCTACGCTGGTGCGCCCTAGGGCCCGGTGGTAACGTCTGCATCCTGAACCGAGATAACGTTTGCCGGCTGGGGGCAATCCTGATCGCCTGGAGGCGTCCGCCAGGCGACGAAAGCTGGTGTGCGATGAAGTGGTTGTTGGGGTCGGCGACAGTGGTGACCCTTGGGGGTGCAGTGCTGCTGACCCCGCCCGCCTTTGCTGACGCGACGCTGGCTACGTCAACCCAGGTCGTCAACTTTTCGCTTGACAGCGGTTTCTGCCCGCAGCATGGCCTTTACGGCATAGCGCACGTGACGGTTAACGGAACCTCCGGAATGACCGCCGACCAGAATTTCATCTGGACCACCAAAACAGCCGCGGCTTCTATCCACTCGGTTCCGCCTGGGGGCGCCGTTGCAAACGTCGCGATTCTCTACCATTGCAACGTCCAGGTGCTCTGGTGGCTGGAGCCTGGCGACGCTCGCACCGTAACGGCATCCGTTTGGGTCAACGGTTCGGGCGCCCAGCCTGACTACACCATCAGTCCCGATCGGCCGCCCCACGCGACGACACCCCCGGCCCAGCCCACGCAGTCAGCGCCCGCGCCAACACCGCCGGCCCAGCCCACGCAGTCGGCGCCCGCGCCAACACCGCCGGCCCAGCCCACACAGTCAGCCCCCGCGCCAACACCGCCGGCCCAGCCCACTCAGTCAGCCCCCGCGCCAACACCGCCGGCCCAGCCCACACAGTCGGCGCCCGCGCCAACACCGCCGGCCCAGCCCACCCAACCGGCCCTGCCCGTCCAGCCGGCCCCGGCGCCAACACAACCGGCCGAGCCCACCCAGCCCGTCCAGCAGGCCCCAGCACCAACAGAGCCGGTCCCCGACCCGACCCAGCCTTCCACCGACCCCACGCAGCTGGCGCC
>NZ_FPAY01000002.1:0-434236 GCF_900116495.1 Arthrobacter sp. ov118 | reverse complement strand
ACCGACCCCACGCAGCTGGCGCCCGACCCGACCCAGCCTTCCACCGACCCCACACAGCTAACGCCCGACCCGCTACAGCCGACGCCGGGGCCGATATTCTGAGACTCAGCTTTGGCCCGATGTCACTGCTGGTAGGTGATGTAGGCCTCGTACTGCACTCGCCATTTGTCCTCGGCCTTGGGATCCGGCACGGTAGTGGTCAGGAACTGGACGCTTGTCACCTGCCCCTTGAGGTACTTCAGCCATTTGGTCACCTCTTCGGCAACGTCGCGATCGAACTGGGCTACGTGGTGCACCTGCATTCCCATGGCGGCCTCCGGGTACGCTGTGGTTTGGTGCAGTGACTTTACCGCCGCTGCCTCATTCCGGCCAGAGTCCCCCGCCGCCGCGAGAGGGCCTAACTGCCTGCTCCAGCACTTGCCCCACGAGCCCCCGGCTGCAGACCGACGGCCCCCGGCTTCAGACCGACGGCCCCCGGCTAAGGGCCGGCAGGGCCGGATCCGGCAGGGCTGGCGCCGGCAGGGCTGGCGCCGGCAGGGCTGGCGCCGGGCGCGCTGCCCTCCCCTACGATCACGGCCAGCACGCCGAGCCCCGCGTGGGCAGCCAGGACAGCCGGAAGGGCACTGATCTGGGCGGGCGGGCAGGCAGGCAGCGCCACGGCCAGACGCTGGGCAAGCTCTTCGGCCTCGGCCTGGTTGCCAAAGTGATGCACAGCCAGCCGTGCCTGCCCGGCCGGCCGGGCCGAGGCATCGGCGGCAACGATTTCTTCCAGCCGCGCTATGGCTTTCGCCGCGGAGCGGACCTTTTCCAGCGGAATGATTTGGCCCTCGTCAACGGCAAGGATGGGCTTGATGGAGAACACGGCCCCCCAGAGCGAGGCCGCTGCGCCGATCCGCCCTCCGCGGCGCAACTGTTCCAGGCTCGGAACGTAGAAGTACACCTTGGTGCGGTCCAGCCTGGCCTGCGCGAAGGCCGTCACGTCGGTAGTGCTCCTGCCCCCGGCTGCCGCGAAAACGGCATCCTGCACGCCCATCCCCTGGGCCATGCCGACCGTCCGGGAGTCAAGGACCTCTACCGGGATACCGACCCGTTCGGCTGCCAGGCGGGCGGCGTCGGCAGTCCCCGACAGGGCACCGGAGATGTGAATGGAGACGACCGACTGGTAACCGTGGTCGCTGGCTGCCTGGTAGGCATGTTCAAACTGCCCGGGTGAAGGACGGGACGTCTTGACGGGCTTGCCAGTGGCGAGGGCTACAGCGATCGTCTCCGCAATGTCGTCTTCACCTTCGCCATAGATCTCGGCACCCACCATGACCGGCATCGGAACGACGGTAAGCCCGCCGTCTGCGGCGAATTCCCGCACCCAGTCGGCAGGCAGTGCGGCGGCAGAGTCCGTGACGACGGCGACCTGCCTCGCGGGCGCAACGGCTTCGGGGCCTGTACCGGCTCTGGGGCCCGGCTTCAGGCGGACAAGCCGCTCGCGCAGCCATGGCCAGCCTGGCTCGCGGTCTGGCACGAGGGACCTCCTGCTGTCGGGACACATAGACCAGGCTTGAGCGCTGCCGAAACCGCCGCAACACCGTCACGCTGTCAACACCGTCACGCTGTCAACACCGTCATGCTGTCAACACCGGCTCACCACGTCAGCTCCGGCCGCCCGCGCGTGCGGGCGGCCGGTGCCACGGACGAACGTCCGGTCAGGCCGGAACGATGTTGACCAGTTTAGGCGCCCGCACGATCACCGTGCGGAGAGCCCGGCCGTCCAGGGCCCGCTGGACGTTTTCCGAGGCCAGCGCCAGTTCCCGCAGTTCGTCCTCGGAGACGTCCGGGGAAACCTCCAAGCGGTCCCGCACCTTGCCCTGCACCTGGACCACGGCGGTGACGGTGTCCTCCACCAGCAACGCGGCGTCGTGAGTGGGCCAGCCGGCGTTCGCGACCGATGCCGGATGTCCCAGGACGTTCCACAGGTCCTCGGCGGTGTAAGGCGCAAACAGGCTCAGGATGACGGCGACGGCTTCCACGGCCTCGCGCACCGCAGGGTCCGCACCGCCGGCACCTGCGTCAATGGTTTTGCGGGTCGCGTTGACCAGCTCCATCAGCTTGGCCACCACCACGTTGAACTTGTTGTGGTCGAGCAGTGACTGCGCATCGGCGATCGTGCGGTGGGTCACCGTGCGCAGGGCACGGTCACCGGTGGAGAAATCGACACCGGGTTCGCTCGCCACGTCCTGGCCAAGCCGCCAGGCGCGGGCCAGGAACTTCGCGGAGCCCGACGGCGAGACGTCCGCCCAGTCGACGTCGTCCTCCGGCGGCGAAGCGAAGATCATGGTCAGTCGTACGGCGTCCACGCCGAACTTGTCCAACTGCTCACCGAGGTCCACGCCATTGCCAAGAGACTTGCTCATGGCCTTGCCGCCGTTGAGCACCTGCCCCTGGTTCAGCAGCGCCCGGAACGGCTCGTCGGCCTCGATCATTCCGAGGTCGTGGATGACCTTGGTGAAGAACCGTGCGTAGAGCAGGTGCAGGATGGCGTGCTCGACGCCTCCGACGTACTGGCCTACCGGCATCCAGTCGTTAATCTTCGCCGGATCAAACGGGCCTTCGGTGAACTCCGGGGAGACAAAGCGCAGGAAGTACCAGGACGAGTCCACGAAGGTGTCCATGGTGTCCGTGTCACGCTTGGCAGGGCCCTGGCAGTTCGGGCACTCGACGTTGACCCAGTCAGCGGCGGCGGCAAGCGGAGACGTGCCCTTAGGGGACAAGTCCTCGCCGCGCAGGTCCGCCGGCAAGGTCACGGGCAGCTGGTCGTCCGGGACGGGCACCTCGCCGCAGGCCGGGCAGTGGATGATGGGGATCGGCGTGCCCCAGAACCGCTGCCGGCTGAGCAGCCAGTCACGCAGGCGGAAGTTTACGAACTTCTCGCCGGTGCCCTGCTGCTCCAGAATTGCGATGGCGGCCGGGATGGCCTCGGCTTTCGGCAGCCCGTCCAGGGTTCCGGAGTTGATCAGCGTGCCTTCGCCGGCCGTTGCCGTGCCGGAGCCCGCCGGGTCTTCCTCGCCGGTGTCGAGCACGGCCCGGACGGGCAGGTCAAAGGTCCTGGCGAAGTCGAGGTCGCGCTGGTCATGGGCCGGGACGGCCATGATGGCACCCGTGCCGTAGTCGGCCAGGACGTAGTCCGCAGCCCAAACAGGCAGCTTCTCGCCATTGAGCGGATTGACCGCGTAGCGGCCGGTGAAGACGCCGGTCTTCTCGCGTTCGGTGGACTGGCGCTCGATCTCGGACAGGGCCTTGACCTGGTCGCGGTAGGCGTCCAGGGCGCCCGCGTGCTCTTCGGTGACGAGTTCGACGGCGAGCGGCGCATCGGCGGCGACCACGAAGAAGGTGGCGCCGTAAAGGGTGTCCGGGCGGGTGGTGAAGACGGTGACATCCTTGGCGGGCTTGCCGCCGTCGGCCTCGATCACGAAGTTGACGTGCGCGCCCTCGGAGCGGCCGATCCAGTTCTTCTGCATGGCCAGGACGCGCTCGGGCCAGTGGCCGCGCAGTTCATCCATGTCATCGAGCAGCCGGTCAGCGTAGTCGGTGATCTTGAAGTACCACTGGTTTAGCGACTTCTTGGTGACGGGCGTGCCGCAACGCTCACAGGCGCCGTTGACGACCTGCTCGTTGGCCAGCACCGTCTGGTCGTTGGGGCACCAGTTGACCGGCGAATCCTTGCGGTAAGCCAGTCCACGCTCGTAGAAACGCTTGAACAGCCACTGGGTCCAGCGGTAGTACTCCGGATCGGAGGTGTGCAGCCGGCGGGACCAGTCGGCTGAGATCGCGTAGCGCTTGAACGACGCCGCCTGAGTGTCGATGTTGGCGTAGGTCCATTCGCTGGGGTGGGCGTTGCGCTTGATCGCGGCGTTCTCCGCCGGCAGGCCGAAGGAGTCCCAGCCGATCGGGTGCAGCACGTCGTACCCCTGCTGGCGCAGGTATCGGGCGACGACGTCGCCCATAGCGAACGCCTCCGCGTGGCCCATGTGAAGGTCACCGGACGGGTACGGGAACATGTCCAGCACGTAGCGCCGTTCCTTGGTGCCGTCGTCGAGCGGTGTGAAGACCTTAAGGTCTTCCCAGACCTGCGGCCACTTGGCTTCCATCGCCGCGAAGCTGTAGGCACCTTCCTCGGGCCCCTCCGCCGCGGCTGCTGGTGATCCGGTCTGTGTTTCCGGCTGAACGCTCACTGCTGGCCTCTTCTGTTCTATACGGCCTGTTATGTCAAGCCTGTCTACCTTCAGGCCCGCCTGCCGCCAGGCCTGTTTACCTTCAAGTCTGCACTGTCCGGGCCGGCTGCCCGGCGCTGATTCGTTGCTGCCGCCACACAGCCCCAGACACACAAAAGCCCCTCGACATGGAGGGGCCGCCGCTCGGCAATCCGAAGTCTTCGGGATCTTCAGGATCAAGGCGTCGGGATGCCGGGCGGCTAACTAAGCAGGAGCACAGCGCGCATAGCACCACTTTAGCCCCTCGGGCCGGATTGCGCTGAACCGCAGCCCGCTCTGGCCCGGAACGCGCCGGGACACAAGGGCCCGTCACGCGGCGCAGGCTGCCGTACTTGAAATTGTTACAAACGCCGCCGCCCTCGATCAGCCGTATCTACCTGTCCATCGCGACGGGACGGTGCGGGTATTTCAAGGCCGGTTTGAGGTAGTCCTCCGGAGGAAAACAAGTAGGAAACTCTTCACTGCCCGGGCACGTCCCTTCGCCCGTGAGGATAATTCTGCGAAGCCCCAAGTGAAACGGCGCATTATGAGCTTCCGAGCTGTGAATTTACTGGGAGCGGACTAGCAGTTCACCTAATATTTTGTCCTTGCCAAACGGTTCCAGGCCGGAGCACTATTCGAAGAAGACCAGCAAGTGGGGTCTCCTGGGGGGATTCGCAATTGGTCTCGGGTTGAGGAGCCTGTCATGTATCGCTTGCGCCATTCTTCCGTGCAATTATCAAGAACCACCGCTGCCCGCCGGTACGACGTCGGCGCCCTGGAAAAGGGCTAGTCATGTTCGGCTGGATTACCCGGTTCAGTATGCAGTTCCGCATTCTGGTTCTCGCAATGGCCGCCGGACTTATTGCCTTCGGACTCGTGAACGTCCCGCGGATCGCCGTCGACAGCATGCCCGAGTTCGCGCCCGCGCACGTTGAGGTCCAGACCGAGGCCCTGGGCCTCTCAGCTGCCGAAGTCGAGCAGCTCATCACATCTCCGATGGAAGCCGACCTCCTCAACGGGGTGGCCTGGCTGGATGAAATCCGATCCAAGTCTGTTCCCGGCCTGTCCTCCATTGAGCTCGTGTTCGAGCCGGGAACGGACCTTCTGCGCGCGCGCCAGCTTGTGGCCGAACGCATGACGCAGGCGCACGCTTTGCCGAACGTCTCGGCGCCCCCGCTGATCATGCAGCCGCTGTCCTCAACCAGCCGCGTGCTCATGGTCCGGATGAGCTCCCAGCAGCTCTCCGGCATCGAAATGTCGGTGCTGGCCCGGTGGAAGATCAAACCGCGGTTGATCGGCATTCCCGGTGTCGCAAATGTTTCCATCTGGGGCCAGCGCGAGCAGCAGCTCCAGGTCGAGGTCACCCCGACGCAGCTGCGCGACAAAGGCATTACTCTCGAACAGATCATCAAGACCACTGGTAACGCCGTCTGGGTCTCTCCCCTGAGCTTCCTTGAGGCGTCGACGCCCGGTACCGGCGGATTCGTCGAGTCGCCGAGCCAGCGTCTGGGTATCCAACACGTCCTCCCAATCCGGACCCCCGAGGATTTGTCCAAGGTCAGCGTCGAAGAGGCCGCATCTCCCATGCTCCTGGGCGACGTCGCCCAGGTGAAGGAGGACCACCAGCCACTGATCGGCGACGCCGTCGTCGGACAGGATGCAGGGCTGCTCCTGGTCGTGGAGAAGTTCCCCGGAACCAGCGCCCTGCAGGTCACGAAGGACATCGAGGCCGCCCTGAACGACATGCAGCCGGGGCTTTCCGGAATTCAGATGGACACGTCTGTCTTCCGGCCCGCGTCCTTCCTGCAAGATGCCGTGGACGGCCTAGGAGTGGCACTGTTGGTGAGCCTCCTGATCGCAGTCCTGCTCTTCTGGGTGCTTTTCCGCTCCTGGCGGGTCGCTGTGATCGCCCTCGCGGCCATCGCCACCACGGTCATGTCAGCAGGAGTCGTCCTTTACCTGCTCGACTCCACGCTGAATATCTCGATCCTGGCCGGAATTGTGCTGGCTGTTTCCGTGATCGTGGGTGACATCGTGGAGGATGTCCAGGCGCAGCGGCGCCGGCCCCTGCGGGCCGCGGAGATGGAGACTGATGCCACCATCAGGTTCCGCATGGTCCGGCTCGTCCGCAGCGTCCGTACACCGTTATTCCATGGAGCCCTCATCATGGTCCTGGCGCTCGTTCCGACCCTGTTCGTTACGGGAGTCGGCGGCGGGTTCTTCCAGCCGCTGTTCTGGTCCACGGCGCTGACACTGGCCGTTGCAGTGCTGGTGGGCTTGTCCCTGACACCGGTTCTGGCGTATCTCCTGCTTCCCCGGGAGACGGCCCGGCGGGCAGACTCGCCGGCTGTTGTCCGGGCGAGGCGTTACTACGACCGGGCGCTCGAGGGCTCGCGTTCCCGCACGGCGCTGGGAGTCGTAGCTGTCGCCGTCGTGGGCCTGCTGGGCCTCGCAGCCGCATCCCAGCTGGTCGGAAATCGGGCGGTCGTTCCGACCATCCCGGACCGGACGCTCTTGGTGCAGTGGGACTCCATGGCAGGCACGTCCAACGACGAAGTCCGCCGGGTCGCCGCGAAAGCGTCCGATGAGCTCCGGAGCCTGCCTGGTGTTTCCGGCGTCGGCGGGCACATCGGCCGGGCCATCTCCTCCGACCAGGTTGTCGGAAACAGCTCGGCTGAACTCTGGGTGTCCATCACACCTGATGCGAACTTCAGCGAGACGGAAAAAGCGGTCCGTGACGTCGTTCAGGGCTACCCCGGCATTGCGCACAACGTGGTGAATTACTCGCAGCAGAAGATCGGTCAACAGCGCGACAGCATGGACCCGGGCTTCGCCGTCCGTGTCTACGGTACTGACATGCCGGTCCTGCGCGAGAAGGCCGAAGAGGTCCGCAAGGCCATCGAGAAGGTCGAGGGCGTGCAGAACCCGACAATCAACGCCAGCGCCATGACACCGATCGTCGAAGTCGAGGTCAACCTCGAGGCGGCTCAAAAAGTCGGCATCAAACCCGGCGACGCACGCCGCGCCGCCGCGGCCCTGATGCAAGGCATTGTGGTCGGCAACCTCTTCGAACAGCAGAAGGTCTTTGAAGTGGTGGTCCGCGGCGCCGTGGACGTCAGGGATGACCTGACCAGCATCCGTGAACTTCTGCTCGACACGCCACGCGGCGGCCAAGTCCAGCTGGGCCAGATCGCCGACGTCCGGCTGGTACCCAACGAAGTCGTCATCATGCACGATGACACGTCCCGCAGGATCGACGTCGTGGCCAACGTCAGCGGACGGCCGCTGGCGGATATCCAGCGCGACATCAACGCGGCAGTCGAACAGATCCAGTTCCCGCTGGAATACCACGCCGAAATCCCCACGAAGTACAGCGAACAGCTGGCCGGGGACGCCCTGGTTCTGTGGATCGGCGCGGCGGTTCTGATAGCGATCCTGCTTCTGCTCCAAACCGCCGTACGGAGCTGGAAGCTGGCGCTCGCCGTCTTCCTGTCCCTGCCGGCGGCACTGGCCGGGGCAGCGATAGCCGCATGGATCGCGGGAGGCGCCGTGACGGTGCTGGCGCTCACGGCCTTTGCCGTGGTGCTCGCCATCGCCGGCCGCAACGCGGCGCTGCTTTCGGCCCGGACGGACGAGCTGTGGCGGGCCACCCCGCAGGAGTCCCCCGACAAGTTCATCATGATGGCGGCCCGGGACCGGGTAACGCCCATCCTGAAGTCCGCCCTGATCACCATGGCGATCCTGATCCCGCCGGGACTGTTCGGCGGTGCCGTGGGCGAGGCCCTTCTGGGGCCGATGGCCCTGATCATCATCGGTGGACTCATCACAACAACCCTCGTCGGGGTCTTCGTGCTCCCCCTGCTCGCGCTCTGGTTCGGGCCCCGGTCCGCTCCCGAAGAGTGGGCCGACGTCTACGAAGCCGAAGCTCCCGTTCAGTCCGTTATGCAGGAAAAGGTGGAAGCAAAATGACCAGCCAACAGCCCCTGCGGCGCCTGCCCCTGGCGGCCGCTCTCAGCGCAGCCCTTTTATTCGCATTGCCCGCATGCGCCCAGACGACGCCGGCAACGCCCGCCGCCGTCGCGGCCAACGAACCCGCCAAGGTGGAGAAGAATGCCGCAACAGGCATTGCGAAACTGACGCTGAGCGAAAAGGGAATGGAGCGCCTGGACCTGAAGACAGATACCGTCAAGGCCGCCAAGGGGACTTCCGTCACCCTGCCATACGCGGCCCTGCTCTATGACTCCAGCGGCAAGACCTGGGTTTACACCAACCCGGCCCCGCGGGTCTACCAGCGTCAGCCGGTCACAGTAGCCAAGGTGGAGTCCGGAGTGGTCACCGCCTCGGCCGGTCCCAAGGCGGGCACCGTCGTCGTCACCGTCGGCGCGGCGGAACTGTTCGGCGCCGAATTCGATACGGCCCATTGACATGCGCCGGATTGTCGCTGCAAGCCTGAGGTTCCGGTCGATCATCATTGCGATGGCGGCCGCCCTCATGATCGTGGGCGGCGCGCAACTGAGCAGTGCTTCGGTGGATGTTTTTCCGGAGTTTGCACCGCCCCGTGTCGAGGTCCAGACAGCATGTCTTGGCCTCACTGCCTCTGAGGTCGAGGAACTCGTAACGGTTCCGATGGAGGAGGCGTTCAACGGCATTGACGGTTTGGACCAGATGCGGTCCAAGTCCGTGTCCCAGCTGTCCGCCATTGTCATGGAGTTCAAGCCCGGCACCGACCTGCTGACCGCCAGGCAGCTGGTCTCGGAGCGGATGGCAACGGTCATTCCGACCCTGCCCACGTGGGCGGCGCCGCCGCTGATGCTCCAGCCGCTGTCCTCCACGAGCCGTGTCATGAAGATCGGGCTCTCCTCGGACACCCGGTCCCTGATCGAGATGTCCATGATCTCCTACTGGAACATCAGGGCACATCTGCTGCGGGTACCGGGCGTGGCGAACGTGGCGATCTGGGGCGAGCGCCTCCAGATGCTCCAGGTTCAGGTCGACCCGGCCAAACTGGCGGCCCATGACGTCACGCTGGATAACGTCATGAACACGACGTCCGATGCTTTGGACGCCGGCCTGCTCAAGTACTCCCCCGGCGCCCTGATCGGCACCGGCGGAGCGCTCGAAACGCCCAGCCAAAGCCTGGGCATCAGGCACGTCCAGCCCATCACCTCGCCGGCGGAGCTCGCCCAGGTGGCTTTGGCGGAGCGGGAGGGAAAACCGCCGCTGCGGCTTGCTGACGTGGCCAACGTGGTGGAAGACCACCAGCAGCTCATCGGCGACGCGGTGATCAACGGCGGCCCCGGCCTCATGCTGATCGTCGAAAAGCTGCCGTGGGGCAACACGCTCGAAGTGACGCGCGGGGTTGAAGAGGCCCTCAAGGAACTGCAGCCCGGCCTGAGCGGCATCGCCGTGGACACCACGCTTTTCCGTCCGGCCTCGTTCATCGAGGAATCCCTCGGGAACCTGAGTCTTGCCCTCCTGCTGGGCTGCTTCCTGGTGGTCCTGGTGCTCAGTGTGTTCCTGTTCCAGTGGCGGACTGCGCTGGTCAGCGTGACGGCGATCCCGTTGTCGCTGATGGCAGCCGCCCTGGTGCTGTACTGGACCGGAGGAACGATTAACACGATGGTGCTTGCCGGGCTGGTGATCGCCGTCGGGGTGGTTGTGGACGACGCCATCATCGACGTCGAGAACATCGTCCGGCGATTGCGGCACCACCGGGCCAGCGGCGGAACCGAAAGCACCGCCAGGGTGGTCGTCAATGCCTCCCTGGAGGTCCGGGGCCCCATCGTCTACGCCACCTTGATCATCGTCGCAGCCACTGTGCCGATCTTCTTCCTCGACGGACTGACGGGCGCCTTCTTCCGCCCCCTGGCGACCTCCTACACCCTTGCCGTGATGGCCTCCATGCTGGTGGCCCTCACAGTCACTCCGGCCATGGCCTACATCTTCCTGCGCAATGCCAAGCTCGAAGACCGGGATCCGCCGGTGGTCCGGGTACTCAAACGCTGGTACGGGGCCGCTCTGCGGCCTATTGTGCGGCGGCCGCTCCCGGGCTACCTCGCCGTGGCGGCCTTCGGCGTCGTGGGCATCATCGCGGCCCCGCTCCTGGGCCAGTCGCTGCTGCCTTCGTTCAAGGAACGTGACTTCCTCATGCACTGGGTCACGCAACCGGGCACCTCCAACGCGGAGGAAGTGCGCGTGAGCCAGTTGGCCTGCAAGGAGCTGATGACCGTCCCCGGCGTCAACAACTGCGGGTCCCATATCGGTCAGGCCTTCGCCGCCGACGAGGTGGTGGGCGTCAACTTCGGTGAGAACTGGATCAGCGTCGACCCCTCGGTGGACTATGACAAGACCCTGGCCTCCATCCAGCAGATCGTCGACGGCTACCCGGGCATCCACCGGGACGTCCAGACGTACCTCAAGGAACGTGTTCGCGAGGTGCTGACCGGCACCGGCTATTCGATCGTCGTCCGCGTCTACGGAGATGACCTGGACACGCTGAAGAAGCAGGCGGATAAGGTCAAGGCCGTTCTGGGCGGCATTGAAGGGGCAATCGGCGCCAAGGTTGCCCTGCAGGTCAACGTGCCTCAGGTGGACGTCGAGGTGGACCTGGACGCAGCCAACCGGTACGGGCTGAAGCCCGGCGACGTCCGCCGTGCCGCAGCCACCCTGGTGTCCGGTGAGGAGGTCGGGGACGTCTACCGGGACGGCAAAGCCTACGACGTCCAGGTCTGGAGTGCGCCGGAGCTCAGGACCAGCGTCACCAGCATCCAGAACCTCCCGCTGGACACCCCCAGCGGGCAGAGGATCCGGGTGGCGGACGTCGCCAAGATATCAGTGAAGCCAACGCCGAATGTCATTGAGCGATCAGAAGGGTCCAGGCGTCTTGACGTCAGCGCCAACGTCAAGGAAGGCGATCTGGCGAAGGTCGTTGAAAAGCTCGAGTCCGACCTCCAATCGGTGGAGTTCCCCACCGGCTACAGCGCCGACATCCTGGGCGAATACGCGGAGCGGCAGGCCGCCTCGCAGCGGCTGCTCCTCTTCGCGATCGGCGCCGTCATCGTGGTGTTCCTCCTGCTCCAGGCGGCATTCCGCAGCTGGCGGCTGGCGATACTGGCCATGCTGACGTTGCCGATGGCACTCGTGGGCGGGGTGATCGCCGCGCACATGAGCGGCGGAATCCTGTCCCTCGGCTCACTGGTCGGGTTCCTGACAGTGATGGGCATCGCCGCCCGCAACGGCATCCTGCTCATCAACCACTGCCAGCATCTGGAGCAGTTCGAGGGCATGCCGTTCGGCCGGGACCTGGTCCTGCGCGGTGCTGCCGAGCGCTTGTCACCGATTCTGATGACCACGCTTGCCACCGCGCTCGCCCTGGTTCCGCTGGTGGTGATGGGCGCCCGGCCCGGCCATGAGATCGAGCACCCGATGGCTGTGGTGATCCTCGGTGGGCTGGTGACCTCGACACTGGTCAACCTGTTCATCGTGCCATCGCTCTATTTGCGGTTCGCGAAGAAGGGTCCCGCCCGTGAGCGCGGGCCCCGCCAGCCCGAACCCGCAACCGCCGGGTAAGGACAAAGAAAAGCTCCGGCCAGGTAATCCTGGCCGGAGCTTTTCTTTTGTCCGCCGGAGCTGACGGGTGCGCTACCTGACGTCGTCGTCAACCCAGTCCATGGACTTGGTAATGGCCTTTTTCCAGAGGCGCATCTGGCGTTCCCGCTCGGCCTGGTCCATTTGCGGCTCCCAGCGCTTGTCCTCGGCCCAGTTGGCCGAGCACTCGCCCAGATCCTTCCAGAATCCGACGGCCAGGCCGGCCGCGTAGGCTGCGCCCAGCGCCGTGGTCTCGACCACCTTCGGCCGGATAACCGCCACTCCTAGGATGTCCGCTTGGAACTGCATGAGGGCATCGTTGGCGACCATGCCGCCGTCGACCTTCAGCTCCGTCAGCGGCACGCCGGAGTCCGCGTTGACGGCGTCCAGCACCTCACGGGTCTGGAAGGCCGTGGCTTCCAGTGCCGCGCGGGCAATGTGGTTCTTGTTCACAAAGCGGGTGAGGCCCACAATGGCGCCGCGGGCATCGGAACGCCAGTACGGCGCGAAGAGGCCGGAGAACGCCGGAACAATGTACACACCACCGTTGTCCGGCACCGCGGCCGCGAGCTTTTCAACCTCCGGGGCCGTGCTGATCATTCCGAGGTTGTCCCGCAACCACTGGATCAGCGAACCGGTGACGGCAATGGCACCCTCCAGCGCGTAGTGCGGTGCCGCGTCGCCGAGCTTGTAACCAACCGTGGTCAGAAGCCCGTTCTTGGAATGGACGATTTCCTCGGCCGTGTTGAAGATCAGGAAGCAGCCCGTGCCGTAGGTGTTCTTGGCTTCTCCGGCTTCGAAGGCGGCCTGGCCGAACGTGGCCGCCTGCTGGTCGCCGAGGATGCCGGCCACGGGAACTTCACGCAGCAGCTGGGAGGTGTGTACCGTGCCGTAGACCTCTGAGGAGGACTTGATGGCCGGCATCATGGAGGCGGGAACACCGAACGCGTCCAGGATCTCCTGGTCCCAGGACAGGGTCTCAAGGTCCATGAACATGGTCCGCGAGGCGTTGGTCACGTCGGTGACGTGGACGCCGCCGTCGGTCCCGCCGGTCAGGTTCCACAGCACCCAGCAGTCCGTGTTGCCGAAGACGAGGTCGCCGGCCTCGGCCTTGGCGCGGGCGCCCTCGACGTTGTCCAGGATCCACTTGATCTTGGTGCCGGAGAAGTAGGTTGCCAGGGGCAGGCCCACCTTCTGCTTGAAGCGCTCAGGTCCCCCTTCCCTGGCCAGCTCGTCGACGATCGGCTGGGTGCGGGTGTCCTGCCACACGATGGCGTTGTAGACCGGCTCACCGGTGGTCTTGTCCCACACCACTGCCGTTTCGCGCTGGTTGGTGATGCCGACGGCGGCGATGTCGTGGCGGGTCAGATTCGCCTTGGACAGGGCGGAGCCGATTACTTCCCGGGTGTTGTTCCAGATTTCCGCCGGGTTGTGCTCCACCCAGCCGGCCTGGGGAAAGATCTGCTCATGCTCCATCTGGCCCGAGGAGACAATGCTGCCGCTGTGGTCGAACACGATGGCGCGGGTGCTGGTGGTGCCCTGATCAATGGCGACTACGTACTGGTTCATGTTGACGTCCTTGTCTGTTTGGCGTGGCAGTTTAATTGGCGGTTACTGAGGGAGTACAGGGACGATGATCGGCACAACTGCTGCCATGAGGCCGCCGATTCCGCCGCCGATGAGGGGGCCGACAACCGGGATCCAGGAGTAGCTCCAGTCGCTGGAGCCCTTGCCCTTGATGGGAAGCAAGGCGTGCGCGATGCGGGGGCCAAGGTCACGGGCGGGGTTGATGGCGTATCCGGTGGGGCCGCCGAGCGAAACACCGATGCCGACCACGAGCAGCGCCACGGACAGCGGGCCGAGTCCCGAAGGCGTCCCGCCGAAGGTCAGGATGACGAACACGAGGACAAAGGTGCCGACGATTTCGGTGATCAGGTTCCATTGGTTGGAGCGGATCGCGGGGCCGGTGGAGAACACGGCCAGCTTGCTGGCAGGCTCGGGCTCGAGATCAAAGTGCTGCTTGTGGGCGAGCCACATGACGACGGCGCCCAGGAAGGCACCGGTCAGTTCACCGCCGAAGTAGGTCAGGGTCGAGGCGAAGTCGACCGGAACGCCGGGAGCGTACAACCTCTTGCCGTTGACAAGCAGGCCAAAAGTCACGGCCGGGTTCAGGTGCGCACCCGAGATGGCGGCAACATAGACACCGGAGAAGACGGCGATGCCCCATCCCCAGGTCACCATCAGGAACCCGCCGTTGTTGCCCTTGGTGCCTTTAAGCGCAACGTTGGCCACCACACCGCAACCCAGCAGGGTCAGCATTGCGGTGCCGAATACTTCGGACAAGAAAACTATTCCAAGAGACATCTTTGACTCCTCCATTTTCTGTTGTCGGCCTCCGCGAGTTTAGGGGCCGGGGGGCCTGCGGCACTTTCGTGCTGCCGGCCAGCCACTGCGCCGGCCGCCGGGGCGGACCGCGCAGTGCTTGCACCCGGACCTCCCGTCCCGGGCACGCAAGTTGTATCAGGCGACCAGGCTGTGGACCCGGACACCGTGGAACCGCTTAAGCACCTCCTGCGCGTGGCTGATTTCCGTGGCCCGGCGTGCCGCATCCCAGCCGAGAGGGCCGGAAAGGACGTCGGTAACTTCGTTGAGCAGTTCCCCGGTCACGAGGCCCCGAAAGGCCAGAGACGTGCGGCGGATGAGCACGTCCACGAGGTGCCCGATCTGCTCATGCGCCGCCATGTACCCCAGTTCCCGGGTGCTCAGCTCGCGCGTGGAGTGCAGGAGCCGGTCCGGCTCGGCGGTCACTGCGCCGTCCACGACTGCGCCGTCCAGGAAGCGGATGACTTCCTCGGCGCGGGTCCCGTAACGGGTCAGCAGCCCGGTGACCCGGGCCGCGTCGCGGCCGGCGGACATGTGGGCCTTGATCCAGCGCTGGACTCCGTCTTCGCTCTCCGGTAAGCCGGCGCCGCCGCCGATGGCCAGCTTCGCCGTCGAAAGCTTCCGTTCTCTGCCGAGCTCGGCCAGGACGTCGTTGCTCAGGTGCTCGGCGAGGGCACGGAACGTGGTCCATTTGCCGCCCACCAGGCTCAGCACGGCCCCGCCGGCCGCGGCGCGGCGTTCGATCCGGTAGTCCCGGCTGACAAAGCCCGGCTGCGTGGCGTCATGCTTCGGAAGCGGGCGCACACCGGAGAACGTGTAGACGATCTGTTCCCGTCGCACCGTGATGTCCGGGAACACATGGCCGATCAGGTCAAAGAAGTAGTCGATTTCGGCCTCGGTGCAGACGGCGTCCTCACCCATGTCGGCGTCGACGTCGGTGGTGCCGACCAGGACGCGGTCCCCCATCGGATAAATCAGCACAATCCGGCCGTCGGTGTGCTCGAAGAAGATTTCACGGCCCCCGCACGCCGCCAGCAGCTCCGGGTGGTCCAGCACAATGTGCGAACCCTTCGTTCCGCCCATGAACGACGACGCCGCCCCCATGGCCCCGTTGGTCAGGTCGACCCAAGCGCCGGTGGTGTTCACGATGACGTCGGCGGTGAAGTCGAACACCTCGCCGGTCAGCTCGTCGCGCAGCTGGACAGTAGTTCCGGCCGTGGTTCCAGCACTTGTGCCGGCGGTGCCGGTGCTGCTGGCGGTTTCTCCGCCGGGAGCGGCTGAAACGAGGGAAACATAGTTGCTTGCCCGGGCCCGGTGGCTGTCCGCCCCGCCAGCGCCGGCCTTTTCGCCGTCCTGGAGCACATCGAGGGTGAGCCGCTCAGGATTATGGACGGAGGCGTCGAAATAGGTGGCCGCGTACTTGATCCCCGGGTGCAGGCGGGGCAGTTCGGCCAACGCCCGCTTGCGTCCGAGGAACTGGTGCCGAGGGACCGTGCCGCCGTCGCGGGAAAAGAAGTCGTACATGCCCAGGCCCAGCTTGATCAGGAACGCCCCGCGTTCCGTGTGCTTGCCCTGCTTGTGGGTCAGGAAACGGACCGGGGCGGCCAGGACGCCGGAGAACGTGCTGAAGATCGGGATGGTGGTCTGCAGCGGCTTGACGTAGTGCGGCGCGATCCGCAGGAGCCTGTTGCGTTCGACCACGGACTCCCGGACGAGGCGGAACTCGCCGTTTTCCAGGTACCGGATGCCGCCGTGGATCATGTGGGAGGAAGCCCCGCTGGCGCCCTGGCAGTAATCGCCGCGCTCCACAAGCGCGACGTCGACGCCCTGGAGGGCGAGGTCCCGGAACGTGCCCACCCCGTTGATGCCGCCCCCGACGATCAGAACCTGGGCGTGCCGGCGTGTGCGCAGCTTCAGCACCGAAGCGCGATCACTGGCCGGTTTACGGGCTGAGTCTCTCTGTCCCAAAATTGCTCCCTTGGGTGTTTGTCGTGCTGGCACGCCCGAAGGCGCGGCAACGTTTCAACTCTATTGTTTGGAATAATGGAAAATGGAGTCAAGCACTATGCACAAACGTGCAGACGGGAAATTTAATGATGCCTTCGCGCCAGTCCGAGGCCCTCCGCGCGGCCCAGTTGTATTACCTTCAGGACCTGACGATGGATGCCATCGCACGTGAGCTCCGCACGTCCCGGTCCACTGTTTCCCGGCTGCTTTCGGCGGCGCGTGATTCCGGCCTGGTGCAGATCCAAATCCGCAGCCCGCTGGATACCGGACCCGAACTTGAAAGCATGATCCGGGCCGAGTACAAGGTGGATGTGCACGTGGTGCCGGTGGTGGACA
This sequence comes from Arthrobacter sp. ov118, assembly GCF_900116495.1. GTDB lineage: Bacteria > Actinomycetota > Actinomycetes > Actinomycetales > Micrococcaceae > Arthrobacter. The sequence continues at coordinate 417,680 of NZ_FPAY01000002.1, read as the reverse complement.
CCCTCAATGAGGCGGAAACACTGGACCGCGTGGCCATGCAGGCCGCCCGGACGATCGGGCCGCTGGTGGACTCCAATGCCATCATCGGTGTGGCCTGGGGCTCGACCCTGAGCGCCGTGAGCCGGCACCTGACTCGCAAGATCACCCATGACAGCGTGATCGTCCAGCTCAACGGTGCCGGAAACATGCAGACCACCGGCATCACGTACGCCTCGGACATCATGCGCCGGTTCGGTAGTGCCTACGGGGCACGGGTCGAACAGTTCCCCGTGCCGGCGTTCTTCGACCACGCCCCGACCAAAACCGCCATGTGGAATGAGCGCAGTGTTCAACGCATCCTCGCCCTGCAGTCCCGGATGAGCATCGCCATCTTTGGGGTCGGATCGGTCGACGCCGACTACCCCAGCCACGTCTATGCCGGTGGCTACCTCGATGAAGACGACTTGAACGTCCTGGCGAATTCCGATGTGGTGGGTGACGTCGCGACGGTGTTCTTCCGCGCGGACGGGTCCTCCGATGGCATCACGCTCAATGAGCGCTCCACCGGCCCGGACCTCGCCCAGCTCCGTCAGGTGCGGCGCCGCATCTGCGTGGTGTCCGGCGCCTCCAAGATCAACGGGCTCCGCGGGGCGCTCGCGGCAGGACTGGCCACCGACCTGATCCTCGACGAGGCCAGCGCCCGGAGGCTGGTCCGGTACGACGGCCTGGGCTGAGCCGCGGCAAACGCCGGCCGACCCGCGGCACCGCCAACCGCCGTCCGGCACTGGGGAGCGCCAGTGGGTAAAGTCAGTGTCATGAGAATCTCTCCCCGGCTGACCCTGAACAACGGCGTGATGATCGACCGGCTGGGATTCGGACTCTACAAGGTGCCTCCTGCGGACGCCGCGAATCTGGTGACCATGGCGATCGAGGCCGGCTACCGCCACTTCGACACCGCCGCGATGTACGAGAATGAGACCGGCGTCGGCAAGGGCATCGGCGCCCTTGCCGGATTTGAAGGCACCGGCGGGGAGCCTGGGGAAATCGCGCCCTATGTGTCGCGGCAGGACCTATTCGTCACCACCAAGGTCTGGAATGACGACCACGGCTACGACGCCACGATGCGGGCGTTTGACACCTCAATGTCCAACCTGGGCCTGGAATACATCGACCTTTACCTGATCCACTGGCCGTGCGCCCGGCGTGGCCTGTTCACGGAAACGTACCGCGCCCTGGAGACGCTCTACCGCGAGGGCAAAGTCCGTGCAATCGGCGTCTCCAACTTCCAGCCGCAGCACCTGGACCGGCTCCTGGATACCGCGGAAGTGGTGCCCGCTGTCAACCAGATCGAACTGCATCCCTGGCTGCAGCAGGATGAGCTGCGCGAAAAGCACGATGTTCTGGGCATCCGCACGGAGGCGTGGAGCCCGTTGGGCCGTGGCCAGGTCCTGAAGGACCCGGTGCTCCTGGCCCTCGCTGCCGAACACGACCGAACACCGGCGCAGGTGATCCTCCGCTGGCACCTGCAGCTGGGCAACATCGCCATCCCCAAGGCCAGCTCTTCCGGGCGGATTCGTGAAAACCACGACGTCTTTGATTTTGAGCTCTCCCCGCTGGACATGACGGAGATCGCCGCCCTTGAGCGCGGCTTCCGCACCGGCTCCCACCCCGACAACGTTAACTAGGATTCGAACGCATGGAACAAGTGGATACCGGGGCCTCACGCGCGCCCCTGCTCAGCACCGGGCTCGCCGCCCGCACCCGCGCGGCGTCCGTGGCGGTTGGCGGCGCGGCCGTTGCCTACTGGGTCTACGAACCCGTCCGGGTCACGGCCGAGACCCGCACCATCCTGGTGGTGCACGGCTTCCGCGGCGACCACCACGGACTGCTCCGCGTTGCCGACCAACTGACGGACATGCGCCTGATCATGCCGGACCTGCCGGGCTTCGGGGCTTCGGCGGCCTTTGAGGGCACGGAGCACAGCGTGGACGCGTACGGCGGGTTTGTCCGCGGATTTATGGCCGCGCTGGGCCTGGGCCCGGACACGGTCCTGCTGGGGCACTCGTTCGGTTCGATCGTGGCCAGCCACTTCGTGGCGGCCAACCCCGGCGCCGTCGCCGAGCTGATCCTGGTCAATCCCATCGCGGCGCCGGCCCTTGAAGGGCCCAAAGGCATGATGACCAAGCTCGCGGTGTTCTACTACGAGGCCGCGGCGCGACTGCCCCAGCGGGTCGGGCTGGCCCTGCTGCGCAGCCAGGCGATCGTGCGGGTGATGAGCGTGGCCATGGCCAAGACCAGGGACAAGGAGCTCCGCCGGTTCGTGCATGCGCAGCACAGCGCCTACTTCTCCGCCTTCGCGGACCGGGACAGCCTGCTCCAGGCGTTCAAGGCCTCGGTGGGCAGCAACGTCTCCGAGGTGGCAGGCCAGCTGACGCTGCCCGTGCTGCTGATCGCGGGTGAGAAAGACGAGATCGCCTTGCTGGCGGACCAGCACAAACTCGCCGGGCTCCTGCCGGACGGGACACTGGAGGTCATTCCCGGCGTCGGACACCTGATCCACTACGAAACCCCCGAACCCGCCGCCCGCTACATCCGACGCTTCCTGAAGGACCACGCCGCGTGAAGATTCTCATTGATGCCCGCTTCACCCGGCTGGACCACCACGACGGCATCAGCCGTTACGGCGCCAGCCTGATCGCGGCGGCGGCCAAGATCGCTGACGTCTCGATGCTGATCAGCGATCCCCGGCAGCTCGCGCTCCTGCCGGACGTTCCCTACACCTTGATCAACAGCCCGCTGTCCCCGGCAGAACTCTTTGTCGCTGCCAGGGTCAACCGGCTTGGCGCGGACGTGGTGGTCTGCCCCATGCAGACGATGGGCAGCTGGGGCCGCAAGTACGCACTGGTGCTGACCCTTCACGACCTCATCTACTACGAGCACCCCGCCCCTCCCGGTTTCCTCCCGGCCCCGGTCCGGGTTCTGTGGCGCCTTTACCACAAGGCCTTCTGGCCGCAGCGGCTCCTCCTGAACCGGGCGGACATCGTCGCCACCATCAGCTCCACCACCGAGGCCCTGATGGCGAAATACCGGCTCACCCGGCGTCCCGTGCGGATTGTGGGCAACGCCCCCCAGCATGGCCACACCCCGCGGAACCCCGAGGCAGGCGCGGACAAGACGCTGCTCTACATGGGCTCCTTCATGCCCTACAAAAACGTGGAAACAATGATCCTCGGCATGGCGGATCTGCCGGACATGACCTTGCACCTGCTGAGCCGCATCACAGCGGAGCGCCGGGCCGAACTCGAGGCCCTGGCTCCGGCGGGGGCAAACATTGTCTTCCACAACGGCGTGACTGACGCCGAATACGAGGCCCTGCTGGCCCGCACCACTGCCCTGATCAGCCTGTCCCGCGCCGAGGGCTACGGATTGCCCCTCGTCGAGGCCATGTCGCACGGCACGCCGGTGATCGCCAGCGACATCCCCATTTTCCGGGAGGTGGGCGACGACGCCGTCAGCTATGTGCACCCGGACTCGCCGTCAGAGTTTGCCGAGGCGGTGCGCAAGCTCGAGGACCCGGCCGTGTGGCAGGCCCGTGCACGTCGCTCACTGGAGCGGGCCGCCGACTTCAGCTGGGACGGGTCCGCGCGCCGGCTCGTGGAGGTCGCCGAAGAGGCCGTGGCGATCCGCAACCGGCCTAAAGGCAGCCGGCGCAAAGGCTAAGGCACCGCCGCGGCGGCGCTAGAGGACGTCCACTCCGTCCAGGCGCAGTTGTACCGGGTCATCGCTGCGTTTGGCTGCGGCCGCCGCTTTGACGGCCCGCAGGGCCGCGGTGACGTCGGCGGCCTGGGCGTAGGGGATGAACAGCAGCGTCCGGACGTCCTCGCCGTACTCCCGAGGCCCTGCAGTCCGAACACTGCGGCCGGCTCCGGCCGCAGACAGCACCAGCGGCGCGGGCCCGGCCACCCGAACGACGGTTCCCTGGGCCGTCAGGTGCTGTTGCACGGCCTCGGTAAAGTGCCCGACGGCGGTCCGGCCGCCGGTGATGGAAGCGACGCGCACGGCAGGCGGAAGCTGCAGCTCCTGGCGCAAGGCCAGTTCACGGCCGGCGTAGCCGGCAGGATCCCAGCGCAGCAGAGCACCGACTCCTGCGGCGTCGTCGGCGGTAATGACCACGAGGCCGCCGTCCGGTGCCGGCCGCACCAGGGCCGCGGCGTTGAACCAGCGCCGGACGGCGTCCTCCCCCGCCCGGAGGTTTTCCCGGCGCAGCAACGAGTCGCCGTCAAGCAGCAGGGCTGCGGCGTAGCCGCCCGGAGCCACCGGCTCAGCCCCGACCGTGGCAACCACCAGCGCCTTCGAATCCGAAACAGTGGCCTTGACCTGGTCACCGGACGAGGTGATCACCGGCTTGCCCGGGAAGGCACGGCCCAGCTCCTCCGCCGTGCGCAGGGCACCGGTGGCGCCACGCCGGAGCCGGACCCCGTTGCATGTGCCGCAGCGCCACGCCGGGGCCGGGGACGAACACCAGCGGCACTGCGGGACGGCGGCACCGGAGCCTGGGCTGGCGCCTGGACCGGCGCTTGGGCCCGCGATGGCCAGCGGTCCGCTGCAGGCCGTACAGCGCGCCGGTTCCCGGCAGGTCTCACATACCAACGAGGGGGCGTAGCCGGCCCGGGCCACCTGGACCAGGACGGGCCCCCGTTCCAGCCCTTCCTTGGCGGCCCGCCAGGCGGCGCCCGGCAGGCGGGCAATGCGGGCCAGCGGGTCACGCTCCAGTTCAAAGCTGTCGGCCGTGTTCAGCACCCGCGCCACGGTCCGTCGGACGACGCTCCGTTCCGCCTCCACGGGCCGCGCCCAGCCCGAGCCGACCAGGCGTTCCGTTTCGGTGCTGCGAGCGTGCGCCGCAAGCAGGCACCCGGCGCCTTCCTGCCCTGCGCGGAGCAGAAGGACTTCGCGGGAGTGCGCATACGGGGAACGTTGTTCGATGTGGAGGTCGTCGCCGTCGTCCCAGCAGACCACGAGGCCGAGGTTCCGCACGGGTGCGTAGGCCGCGGACCGGGTGCCCACCGCTACCCCGGCGGCGCCGCTGAGCAGGCGCAGGAAACTGCGGTAGCGAGGCGTCTGCCCGTCGTCCGCGGTGAGCCGGGCGACGTCGCCGGGCGGGAGGAGTTCCAGAAGGGCGGACTCCACGCGGTCCAGGTCCCGGTAGTCGGGCACCACCACGACGGCGCCGCGGCCCGAAAGCCGCGCCGCCGCCACGGCTTCGGCGACCATCCGCGGCCAGCCGCCGGGCCCGTACCCCTGCAGGGCAGTCAGGACGGCCCGCGGGGACTCCCCCGCCCCGAGGTGCGACAGGAACGCGGGACCGTTGCGGTATGCGGACCATGCGCTGGCCGTACCGGGCGCCCGAAGCACCGCAGCAGTTTCGGCGCCAAACAGCCCGGGGTCGAGCAAGCCATCCGGAGCGAATTCCTTTTCGAGCCTGGCCATGCGCGGCGGCACGGCGACCCGCAGGACGTCACTGACGGTTCCGGCGTAGCGCGCGGCAACCCGGCGGGCAAGTTCGGCCACCGCGGGGGTCAGGACCGGGACGGGCGAGACGACTTTGTGCAGCGGCACGAGCGGGTGGCCGGCGTCGGACACGTCCGTGCGGTCCAGAAGGTATCCCGGGAGCTCCTGGCCGTTGAACTTGACCTTGACCCGGACGCCGGGCCGGGCCGCGGCGTCGAGGGCGGCGGGCACACTGTAATCAAAAGGCCGGTCGAGGTGCGGCAGGGACGATTCGATCAGGACGCTGGCCACCGGCAGGTCCGCGGCCAGGGCGGGTCCGGGTGCCTGCGCACTTCTGGCTGCTGTGGAGGCCGGAAAACCCTGCAGCAGGGAGAGCTGCTGGGGCTCGCCGGACGCTCGCCCGGCAGCATGGGAACTCACTGCTGACACCTCCCCTCCGGATCGCTTCAATTGAATACCGTGTCTCTAAAGCTGCGTCTAAAAGCTGTGTCTCTAAAAGCTGTAGCCAGGCCACCGGGAAGGCGGCCTGGCTACAGCAGATCACAGGGCACTGACAAAACTAGCACTGACGATATTGGCACTGACACCACAAGCACTGACACCACAAGCATGGCCGCCAGTGCGGTCGTGGCTTTAGGCGTTGAAGAACGCCTTCAGCTCGTCCACCCGGTCCAGGCGTTCCCAGGTGAAATCCGGTTCGTCGCGGCCGAAGTGGCCGTGGGCTGCGGTCTTCGCGTAGATCGGGCGCTTGAGGTCGAGCGCGTCGATGATGGCCCGCGGGCGCAGGTCAAAAATCTCGGCGATCGCCGCGCTGATCCGCGCCGGGTCCACGGTTTCAGTTCCGAACGTCTCCACGTAGGTGCCCACCGGGCGGGCCTGACCAATCGCGTACGCGATCTGGATTTCGGCGCGCTTGGCCAGACCTGCCGCCACCACGTTCTTGGCGACCCAGCGCATGGCGTAGGCGGCCGAACGGTCCACCTTCGACGGGTCCTTGCCCGAGAATGCGCCGCCGCCGTGGCGGGCCATGCCGCCGTAGGTGTCGACAATGATCTTGCGGCCGGTGAGGCCGGCATCACCCACGGGTCCGCCAATGACGAAGGCACCCGCAGGGTTGAGGATGTTGCGGGTCCGCGAGATGTCCAGGTTGGACAACGCCATCACCGGCTCCACCACGTGCGTGGCGAGGTCGGCACGGAGCTGCTCAAGGCTGGCGCCTTCGGCGTGCTGGCTGGAGATGACCACCGTCTCAACCGAGACCGGGCGGTCGCCGTCGTAGCCCACCGTGACCTGGGTTTTGCCGTCCGGGCGCAGGTACGAGAGTTCACCGTTCTTGCGGACCTCCGTCAGGCGCTCGGAGAGCCGGTGCGCGAGCCAGATCGGCACGGGCATGTAGGACGGCGTCTCGTCGCTGGCGTAGCCGAACATGAGCCCCTGGTCGCCGGCGCCCTGAAGGTCGTAGTCGTCTTCCTGACGGCCTTCACGGGCCTCGAGTGAGTTGAACACGCCACCGGCGATGTCGTTGGACTGCTGGCCGATGGATACCGAGACCCCGCACCGCGCGCCGTCAAAGCCGTTGGCCGAAGAGTCGTATCCGATGCCCAGGATGGTCTCGCGGACAATCTGCGGGATTTCGACGTAGGCGTCGGTGGTGACCTCGCCGGCCACGTGCACCAGCCCGGTGGTGGCCAGCGTCTCCACGGCCACCCGGGACTCCGGGTCTTTGTCCAGCAGGGCGTCGAGGATCGCATCGCTGATCTGGTCGCAGATCTTGTCGGGGTGCCCTTCGGTCACCGACTCGGACGTGAACAGCCGGAGTGCGGCGGGCGTGGACCCGTGGAAGTCAGGGATGTGCAGCGGTAAAGTCACTCAACTACCTTACTGGTTGGAAAACGGACGTCCGGCGGCGTGTGTCCCCATGCTAAGGAGACCTTCGTTACGCCGGGCTTAGACCGGCGGCACAACCCGGGCCAGCTCTGCGCTGATCCGGTCGATCACTGCAGCCGCGACGTCGGATTTGGAACCCGACGCCTCTTGGGGTTCGGCGCCGGCGCGGGAAAGGATGACCACGGAGTTCGTGTCTTCGCCGAAGACTTTGTCCCGGCCCACCTGGTTGACCACTAGCAGGTCGCAGGCCTTCCGGCGCAGCTTGGCCCTGGCGTACTCCAGAACGTCACCGCCGGCGTCGCCGGTTTCTGCGGCAAAACCGACGATCAGCTGGTTCCGGGCCGCGGCGTCGCGGACCTCGACGAGTTCCCGCAGGATGTCGGGGTTGCGCACGAGGCTGATTACCGGGTCCGCGACGTCGTCGCGCTTCTTGATCTTGGTGTCGGAGACGTCCGCCGGGCGGAAGTCCGCGACGGCGGCGGCCATGATGACGACGTCGGAATCGGCGGCCGCGTGCAGCGCCGCCTTCCGCAGCTCCAGGGCGGTCTCGACCTGGATGAGTTCGACGCCGTCGGGCGCGGGGACCTCCATGTGCGCGGCCAGCAGCCGCACCCGGGCGCCGGCGTCGCGGGCGGCCGCGGCCAGGGCTGCGCCCTGTTTGCCGGAGGAGCGGTTGCCGAGGAACCGAACGGGGTCCAGCGGTTCCCGGGTGCCTCCGGCGCTGACGGTGACGGTGAGGCCGGCCAACGGCCGGGCCGCGGACGGTCCGGCGGCGGCATCTTCGGTGTTCGGGCGGGGCTGGCTGCCCGGACCAGCAGGCCGGCCGGCCGGGGCGGCGGATGCACCGGCGAGAGCCATGGCGGCGGTGAAAATCGCCTCGGGCTCAGGCAGCCGGCCGGGACCGGAGTCGGCGCCGGTCAGCCGCCCGCTCGCGGGCTCCAGGACAGTGACGCCCCGGCTGCGCAGGGATTCGACGTTGGCTTGGGTGGCCGGGTGCTGCCACATTTCGGTGTGCATGGCCGGCGCCATCAGCACGGGGCAGTCGCCGGCCATCAGCAGGGTGTTGGTGAGCAGGTCATCGGCCTGCCCCGTGGCTGCCCGGGCCAGGAGGTCGGCGGTGGCCGGGGCCACGACGATCAGTTCCGCTTGGTGGCCAAGGCGGACATGGTTGACGGTGTCGACGGCGTCGAACACGCTGTTGCTGACCGGGTGCCCGGACAGGGCCTCCCAGGTGGCTACGCCGACGAAGCGGGTGGCCGCCTCGGTGGGAATGACCGTGACGTCATGGCCGGCTTCAGTAAAAAGCCGGAGGAGCGACGCCACCTTGTAGGCGGCAATCCCTCCCCCGACTCCGAGGACTATGCGCACGTGATCTCCGTCACCCAGCAGCCTGTTTACTTTGCTCTTTCCGCAGGGAAATTTACTCTGCGGCTTCGATCGGCGTGGAAACGAGCTTGCCTTCGTTGATCTCGCGCAGGGCGATCGAGAGGGACTTCTCGTTCAGCTTGGTGTCAACCAGCGGACCGACGTACTCGAACAGGCCCTCGTGCAGCTGGGCGTAGTACGCGTTGATCTGGCGTGCGCGCTTGGCACCGAAAATCACCAGTCCGTACTTCGAGTCGGCGGCCTTCAGCAGCTCGTCGATCGGCGGGTTGATGATGCCTTCAAGGTTCGTGGACACGAATTCTCCAAATTCTAACGGGCCGATCCGACCCGGCGGCTAGTGCGGGTGCGGGGTGAGCCCCATGAGTGAAACAAGCTCGTCCGCTGCGCGTCGAACGTCATCATTGATGACAGTGTGATCGAACTCCGGCTCAGCGGCAAGTTCTACTTTACCGGTTTCCAGCCGTCGCTGCTGTTCCTCGGCTGATTCCGTGCCACGGCCCACCAGCCGACGCACCAATTCTTCCCAACTCGGCGGGGCCAGGAAGACGAACTGCGCGTCCGGAACGGCCTGCTTGACCTGGCGGGCGCCCTGCAAATCGATCTCCAGCAGCACCGAGCGGCCCTCGGCTATGGCCTGGTTCACGGTGCTCTTCAGCGTCCCGTAGGTGTTTTGCCCGTGCACCACGGCCCATTCCAGGAGTTCGCCGGCGGCCACCAGGGACTCAAACTCTTCCTTCGACTTGAAGTAGTAGTGCACCCCATCGATCTCACCGGGCCGCGGGGCACGGGTGGTGGCTGAGACGGAAAGCCAGACTTCGGGGTAGTTGTCCCGGATGTAAGTGGACACGGTGCCTTTACCAACAGCCGTCGGACCGGCGAGGACTGTCAGTCCCGGTTTCTTGCTCACATATTCCTTTGGGCGGTGGAGGGGCAGCTCGGCGGACCGAACTATTTGTCGTCAACAAAATCTACCAGCGCCCGGCGCTGGTGGATTCCCAGGCCGCGGACCCGCCTCGACTGTGCGATGCCGAGCTGGTCCATGATGGCTGCCGCGCGGACCCTGCCGATTCCCGGGAGGGCTTCGAGTAGCTCCACGATCCTCATGCGGGCTATGGCGTCGTCGGTCTCCGCGGAACTGATGACCTTGGCGATGGTCAGCTCACCCGTCTTGAGGCGCTCCTTGGCCTCGGCCCTGGTAGCCCGTGCGGCGGCGGCCTTGTGGAGGGCGTCGGAACGCTCCTGCGGAGTGAGGGGTCTCAAAGTCATTGAAGTCCTCCCTGCATGGCCGGACGGGGCACCCGTGCCCTTGCCCTGAACCTACCTTCTGGCGGCGGCAGAAATCAATGGAAATCTGCCCGGCCAGGCAAGAGCCCGGCAAGAGCCTGCCGCCCCGGGCCGCTGATGCGGTCCCGGGGCGGCTGGCGCCGGAGCCGGGTGTACTGCTAGGCCGAGAGGAGTTCGTCGAGCGTGCGCCGTGCCGCGTCCTGAAGGGCCTTCGGCTCGGGTCCGGCGCTGAGGATGTCCCGGCTGGACGTGCCCAGGACCTGGGGGTACGCCGCACCGAAAGTGCGCCGCAGGTCCGCTGCAGTAGCCCCCTGGGCGCCCAGGCCCGGGGCAAGGATGGGACCGCGAACTGCCGCCAGGTCCAGCTCCAGCTCGGTGAGCGCGGAGCCCACCGTCGCGCCGACCACGAGGCCCACGGAACCGAGGGAACCGCCATAGCGGCTGTTCTCCGCTGCCGCCGCCGTCGTGATCCGCCGCGCCACGGAGTCCGCCCCGCCGACATGTTGGACCGAGGCGCCTTCCGGGTTGGAGGTCAGGGCCAGGACGAACACGCCGCGCCCGGCTTCTGCCGCAAGGTCAAGGGCCGGCCGCAGCGACTCAAAGCCCAGGTAGGGGCTCAGCGTCACTGAATCGGCGGCCAGGGCGGAGCCGTCCCGCAGCCAGGCGTCGGCGTACGCCGCCATGGTGGATCCGATGTCGCCGCGTTTGGCGTCCGCGATGGTCAACACCGAGGACTCCGCCGCGGCGGCCAAGATGCGCTCGAGCACCGCGATGCCTGCAGAACCGTGCCGCTCGTAAAGCGCCACTTGCGGCTTGACCGCGGCAGCGAGCGAGGCCACGGCCTCCAGCACCGTCAGCGAAAAGCGTTCCAGTCCGGCGGCGTCGTCCGCCAGGCCCCAGCGCTGCAGCAGCGCCGGGTGCGGATCGATGCCGACACACAGCGGGCCACGGTCCGCCATGGCCCGGCCCAGCCGGGAGCCGAAGGACTCCCGGCGGGCCGTCTCGTCCCCGCCAGCCACGTCAGGCATTCTGCGGGGCGGTGTTTTGCGAGCCTGTGTTCTGCAGGCCCGTGTTTTGCCGGCCCGTGTTTTGCAGGGCTGCGTTTTGCGCGGCAACCTGTGAAGCCGCGAGGGCGGCGGCATGCTCCTGCAGGCTGGTCACCGACCATGCGTAGGTGCGCAGCGCCTCGATGGCCTGCACCGCGGCGTTGAACTCCGCCACGGTGGTGATGCACGGGATCCCGATCGACGTCGCGGCGGCGCGCAGCTCATAGCCGTCGCTGCGGGCTTCGCCGCCCGAGGGCGTGTTGAAGACCATGTCGATGTCGCCGGCGATAATCAGGTCCGCGATGGTGCCCTCGCCCTCGGCGCTGGAACCTTCGGCGACCTTGCGGACCGGGGTGGCCTGGATGCCGTTGCGGCGCAGGACGTCGGCCGTGCCGCCGGTGGAGACGATCTCGAAGCCCAGGTCAGAGAGCCGCTTGACGCCCATGATCACCGAGCGCTTGTCGCGGTTCGCCACCGACACAAAGACCTTGCCCTCCGTGGGCAGGGCGTTGTTGGCCGCCGCCTGGCTCTTGGCGAAGGCAGTGTCGAAATGCTTGTCGATGCCCATGACCTCACCGGTGGAGCGCATTTCCGGGCCCAGCAGGGAGTCCACAACCTTGCCCTCTGGCGTGCGGAAGCGGCTGAAGGGCAGCACTGCCTCCTTGACCGAAACGGGTGCGTCCAGCGGCAGGGAGGAGCCGTCACCGGTCTCCGGCAGCATCTTGTAGGCGCTGCGGAGCTGGTTGATGGTGACCCCGGTGCCGATCAGGGCCGCGGCCTTCGCCATCTGGACGCCCGTGGCCTTGGAGACGAACGGGACCGTGCGGGAAGCCCGCGGGTTGGCTTCGAGCACGTACAGGACGTCGGAGGCCAGGGCGAACTGGATGTTGATCAGGCCACGGACGCCGACACCCTCGGCGATCGCGCGGGTTGCGGTCCGGACGCGCTCCAGGACGTTGTTCCCGAGCGTGATCGGCGGCAGGACGCATGCCGAGTCGCCGGAGTGGATACCGGCCTCCTCGATGTGCTCCATGATGCCGCCAAGGTACATGTCGGTTCCGTCGTAGAGGGCGTCGACGTCGATTTCGACGGCGTCCTCGAGGAAGCGGTCGATCAGCACCGGGTGGTCCGGGGTGATCTCGGTGGCGTTGGCGATGTAGCGGGACAGATTGGGCTCGTCGTAAACGATTTCCATGCCACGGCCGCCAAGGACGTAGGAGGGGCGGACCAGCACCGGATAGCCGATTTCGTCGGCGATCTTCTTGGCGTCCTCGAACGACACGGCCGTGCCGTTCTTCGGCGAGACCAGGCCGGCCTCGTCCAGGACCCGGGCGAAGGCGCCGCGGTGCTCGGCGAGGTCGATCGCTTCCGGCGATGTGCCGAGGATCGGCACGCCGGCGTCGGCGAGCTGCTGGGCGAGCTTGAGCGGGGTCTGCCCGCCGAGCTGGACGAACACGCCCATCACGCCGCCCGTGCGCTCCTCGGCCGCGATGATCTCCAGGACGTCCTCGAGCGTGAGCGGCTCGAAGTACAGCCGCGTGGAAACGTCGTAGTCGGTGGAGACGGTCTCCGGGTTGCAGTTGACCATCACCGTCTCATAGCCGGCCTTGCGCAGGGCCATGGAGGCGTGGACGCAGGAGTAGTCGAACTCGATGCCCTGGCCGATCCGGTTGGGACCGGAGCCGAGGATGATCACCGAGGGCTTGGCGTGCAGCGCGACCTCGTCCTCCTCGTCGTAGGACGAGTAGTGGTACGGCGTGTACGCGGCGAACTCGGCGGCGCACGTGTCCACCGTCTTGTAGACGGGGCGGATGCCGAGGGCCTGCCGGACGCCGCGGACGACGTCCTCGGAATTGTTCGTCAGGGCGCCGATCTGCGCGTCGGAGAAACCGTGGCGCTTGGCGCGCTGCAGCATCTGCGGAGTCAGGGCACTGGCGGAGCGGATTTCGCGGGAGATCTCATTGAGCAGCTGGAGCTGGTCCAGGTACCAGGGGTCGATCCTGGTCGCCTCGAAAAGCTGCTCCACGGTGGCTCCGCCGAGCAGGGCCCGCTGGACCTGGTGCAGCCGGTCGGTGGTGGGACGCTTGGACTTTTCGATCAGCTCCGGGACCTCCCACTCGGGAACGGAGCTGAAGTCCAGCTGCGAGCCCTTCTGCTCCAGGGAGCGCAGGGCCTTCTGCAGGGCTTCAGTGAAGTTACGGCCCATCGCCATGGCCTCGCCGACCGACTTCATGGTGGTGGTCAGGGTGGGGTCCGCGGCGGGGAACTTCTCGAACGCGAAACGCGGGACCTTCACCACGACGTAGTCCAGCGTGGGCTCGAACGAGGCCGGAGTTTTCTGCGTGATGTCGTTGGGGATCTCGTCCAGGGTGTAGCCGAGCGAGAGCTTGGTGGCGATCTTCGCGATCGCAAAACCGGTGGCCTTCGAAGCCAGCGCGGAGGAACGCGAGACGCGGGGGTTCATTTCGATCACGACGACGCGGCCGGTGTCCGGTTCGACGGCGAACTGGATGTTGCAGCCGCCGGTGTCGACGCCGACTTCGCGGATGACGGCGATGGCGATGTCGCGCAGGCGCTGGTATTCCCGGTCCGTCAGGGTCAGGGCCGGGGCGACCGTGATCGAGTCGCCGGTGTGGACGCCGACGGGGTCGAAGTTCTCGATGGAGCAGACAACCACGACGTTGTCGTTCTTGTCGCGCATCATCTCCAGCTCGTACTCCTTCCAGCCGAGGATGCTCTCTTCGAGCAGCACTTCGGACGTGGGGCTGTACTGCAGGCCCTGGCCGACGATCCGGCGCAGGTCCGATTCGTCGTAGGCGAGGCCGGAGCCCAGGCCGCCCATGGTGAAGGAGGGCCGGACCACCATCGGGTAGCCGAGGTCCTCGGCGGCCTTGAGGGCCTCGTCGATGGTGTGGATGATGTGGCTGCGGGCCGATTCGGCGCCGCAACGCTCCACGACGCCCTTGAACTTTTCCCGGTCCTCGCCGAGTTCAATAGCGGCGATGTTGGCGCCGATCAGTTCCACGTTGTACTTCTCCAGCACACCGTTCTTGTCCAGCGCGATCGCGGTGTTGAGCGCGGTCTGCCCGCCCAGGGTGGGCAGGACGGCGTCCGGGCGTTCCTTGGCGATGATCTTTTCGACCACCTCGGGGGTGATCGGCTCGATGTAGGTGGCGTCGGCGAATTCCGGATCGGTCATGATCGTGGCCGGGTTGGAGTTCACAAGGATGACCCGCAGGCCTTCCTCCTTGAGGACGCGCAGTGCCTGGGTGCCGGAGTAGTCGAATTCGGCCGCCTGGCCGATCACGATCGGGCCGGAACCGATGACCAGGACGCTCTTAAGGTCAGTTCTCTTGGGCATTACTTCTTGTCCTCAGTCTTGGAATCGGTGGCAATCTTTGTCTCGGTTGCAGAAGCGGCGGCCTGCTTGGTCCGGGCCATCAGCTCGATGAAGCGGTCGAAGAGGTAGGCGGCGTCGTGCGGGCCGGACGCGGCCTCGGGGTGGTACTGCACCGAGAACGCCGGGATGTCGAGGCAGGACAGGCCTTCCACGACGTCGTCGTTGAGGCTGACGTGGCTGACCTCGACCCGGCCGAAGCGCTCTTCGGGGGCCTGGGTGGCGCCGTCCAGCGGGGCGTCAACGGCGAAGCCGTGGTTTTGCGAGGTGATCTCGACCTTGCCGGTGCGGCGGTCCATCACGGGCTGGTTGATGCCGCGGTGGCCGTAACGGAGCTTGTAGGTGCCGAAGCCCAGCGCCCGGCCCAAGATCTGGTTGCCGAAGCAGATGCCGAAGTACGGGAGCTTCGCATCGAGCACGGAGCGCAGCAGCTTCACCTGGTTGTCCGCGGTGGCCGGGTCGCCCGGGCCGTTGGACATGAAGACGCCGTCGGGGTTGACGGCCTTGACGTCCTCGATGCTGGCCGTGGCCGGCAGGACGTGCACGCGGACGCCGCGTTCCGCGAGGCGGATCGGCGTCATCCTTTTGATACCGAGGTCGATCGCGGCGATGCTGAATGCCGGCTCGCCGTCCCAGCCCCAGTCCTTGGGCTCGACGGTGTAGGCCTCGTCCACGCTGACTTCTTCGGCGAGGCGCGAGCCTTCCATGGGGGCGCTGGCCAGGACCTGGTCCAGTAGCTCCTTATCCGTGGCCCGTGCGTCCGCGCCGGAGAAGATCCCGGCACGCATGGTCTTGTGCTCGCGCAAGTGGCGGGTGATGGCGCGGGTGTCAACGCCCTGGATGCCGACGACGCCCTGTTCGACGAGTTCGTCGTCCAAGGAACGTTCGGAGCGCCAGTTGGAGGGACGGCGGGCGGCGTCGCGGACAATGTAGCCGGCCACCCAGATGCGGCGGGACTCGGCGTCGTCCTTGTTCACGCCCGTGTTGCCGATGTGCGGCGCGGTCTGCACCACGAGCTGGCGGGCGTAGGACGGGTCGGTGATGGTCTCCTGGTAGCCGGTCATGCCGGTCGCGAAGACGGCCTCGCCGAGGGCAGTGCCGGTGGCGCCGTAGCTGGTGCCGCGGAAGATCCGGCCGTCTTCGAGGACGAGGACGGCGGGGGCCGCGGCTTTTTCGCTCACGTCGGGTTCATTAACTGCGTTGGTGTCCGTCACGTTGTTACTTTCCACTATCGGTATCCGCCTGAGGGGCTGCGGAGATGAGGTTCTGCAGGGCGTTGAAGAGAATTGTCTTGTCGTCGGCGCGCCGGGTCCGGAAGCCGGTGTCCAGCTCGCGGGAGCCCAGCATCCAGCTGAGCACCAGCAGCCCGTCCTTCTCGACGAACTTGCCGGCCATGCCGCTTTCCTGCCGGACGCCGGTCAGCTGCCCGGCAGGGATGTAGACCGGCCCGGCGCCGGCCCGGTCGAACAGCACGCCGTCAGGATGGACGCTGAGTTCGGCGTTGGTGCGCAGGCCCAGCTGATGGACGGCGATGCGGTCCAACCAGTCCCCGGCGGTGGTGGACGCGACGTACTGGCCGTCGGCTGAAGCCAGCGGGGCGCCGAGTCCGGCGGGGACCTCCGCAAGGGGCTCGACGTCGGACTGGCGGCGCAGGCGGTTGCGCCAGCCGACCGCGATCAGGGTGAGCGCCACGCCGACCAGGACCAGCGTGAAGATCAGGGAGAGCTCCTTGACCATCAGGGGCGGCCTGCCGGTCCGGCGTCGACGGCGTCGGCCGGGTATCGGTACGGGGTGTTCAGTTCGCCGTTCAGAACGGTGGCGTGACCCTTGAAGAACGTCGCCACCACTTGGCCGGGAAGCTCCCGGCCGGCAAACGGAGAGTTGCGGCCCATGGTTGCCATCTTAGAAGGGTCCACGGTCCAGCGGGCAGCGGGGTCCACGAGTGTGACGTTGGCCGGCTCGCCGACCTCGAGCGGGCGGCCCTGGTCCGGGACGCGTCCGATCGCGGCGGGCGCGGTGGAGGTGACGCGGGCGAAGTCGGCCCAGCCCATCAGCCCGGTCTCGATCATGGTGTGCTGGACGACGGAAAGCGCGGTTTCGAGCCCGGTCATGCCCATGGCCGCCTGGGCCCACTCGCATTCCTTGTGTTCGCTCGGGTGCGGGGCGTGGTCGGTGCCCACGACGTCGATCGTGCCGTCGGCCAGGCCGGCGCGCAGCGCCTGGACGTCCGCGTCTGTGCGCAGCGGCGGGTTCACCTTGTACACGGGGTCGTAGCTGCGGGCGAGGTCGTCCGTGAGCCAGAGGTGGTGCGGGGTGACTTCGGCCGTGACATCGACCCCGCGGGACTTGGCCCAGCGGATGATTTCCACGGACCCGGCGGTGGAGACGTGGCAGACGTGCAGGCGGGAGCCGACGTGCTGGGCGAGCAGGACGTCGCGGGCGATGATGCTCTCCTCGGCCACCGCAGGCCAGCCGGCGAGGCCAAGGACCGCGGAAACTTCGCCCTCGTTCATCTGGGCGCCGGCAGTGAGGCGCGGTTCCTGCGCGTGCTGGGCCACGACGCCGTCGAACGCCTTGACGTATTCGAGGGCCCGGCGCATGAGCACCGGGTCGGAGACGCAGATGCCGTCGTCAGAGAAGACGCGGACGTGGGCCCGGGAGTCAGCCATGGCGCCGAGTTCGGCGAGCTGCTCCCCCGCCAGTCCCACGGTGACAGCACCGACGGGCCGGACATCGACCCAGCCGGCGGTGCGGCCCAAAGTGAGGACCTGTTCGACGACGCCGGCGGTGTCCGCGACCGGGGTGCTGTTTGCCATGGCGTGCACCGCGGTGTAACCGCCCAGGGCGGCGGCGCGGGTGCCGGTTTCCACGGTTTCGGCGTCTTCGCGGCCGGGTTCGCGCAGGTGGGTGTGGATGTCCACCATGCCCGGCAGCGCAATGAGTCCCCTGGCGTCAATTACTGTTGCGTCCCGCACCCCGGCGCCCTCGGCGTCGAGGTCCTGGCCGCGGCCGGCAATGAGCCCGTCGCGGATCAGGAGGTCTTCGGCCGCGCCGCCGAGGATCGCGGCACCGCGGATAAGGTAGGCGCCGCTGTTGCTGGCGTTCTGTTGCTGTTCGGCCATCAGTGGCTCTCCTGGTGGGAATAGGGGGCGGCCATATCGGCGGCGCCGGCTTGGGTTGCGGGGGCTGCGGCGGCAGCACTGAATGCGGGGCCTGCCGGTTCGCGGGTGTCTCCGGAGAGCAGCAGGTACAGGGCCGCCATCCGGATGGAGACGCCGTTGCGGACCTGGTCAAGGACTGTGGAGCGGTGCGAGTCGGCGGCGGCCGAGGAGATCTCCAGGCCGCGGTTCATGGGCCCGGGGTGCATGACGATGGTGTCCTTGAGGCCGAGGCTGTCCAGCGCGCGGAGCCGCTTGTCATCGAAGCCCCAGCGGCGGGAGTATTCGCGCGTGGTCGGGAAGAACGAGGCGTTCATCCGTTCGCCCTGGACGCGGAGCATCATCATGGCGTCCACGCCCTTTTCGAGGGTTTCATCCAGGTCGTAGCTGACGGCGCAGGGCCATTTTTCGACGCCGATGGGCAGCAGCGTGGGCGGCGCCACGAGGGTGACCTCGGCGCCGAGGGTGCGCAGCAGCCACACGTTGGAGCGGGCCACGCGGGAATGCAGGACGTCCCCGGCGATCGCGACACGCATCCCGGCCAAATCGGCTCCGGCCGACCGCGTACCTGCCAGCTTGGACCAGTGCCGGCGCATCGTGAAGGCATCCAGCAGGGCCTGGGTGGGGTGTTCGTGGGTGCCGTCGCCGGCGTTGATGACGGCGGCGTCGATCCAGTCCGTGGCGGCCAGCCGGTGCGGGGCGCCGGAGGCCCAGTGCCGGATGACGACGGCGTCGGCTCCCATGGCGGCGAGTGTCTGGGCGGTGTCCTTCAACGATTCGCCCTTGGACACCGACGAGCCTTTCGCGGCGAAGTTGATGACGTCGGCGGAGAGCCGCTTGGCGGCCGCTTCGAAGGAAATCCGGGTGCGGGTGGAGTCTTCGAAGAAGAGGTTGACCACGGTGCGGCCGCGCAGGGCCGGCAGTTTCTTGACCTCGCGGTCCCCGACGGCGGCCATTTCCTCGGCGGTGTCGAGGATACGGATGGCGTTCGCCCGGCTCAGGTCCTCGGTGGAGAGCAAGTGCTTCATGCGGTGGCCTCGATGACCACTTCGTTGACGGGGGTGCCGTCGGGGGCGCCGTCGACGGAGTCGGTTTCCTCAAGCCGGACACGGACCTTTTCCGCGGAGGAGGTGGGCAGGTTCTTTCCCACGTGGTCGGCGCGGATGGGCAGCTCCCGGTGGCCCCGGTCGATGAGTACGGCGAGGCGGACGATCCTGGGCCGGCCGAGGTCGACCAGGGCGTCCAGGGCCGCGCGGATGGTCCGGCCGGAATACAGGACGTCGTCGATCAGCACCACGACTTTGTTGTCGATCCCGGTGCGGGGCAGCTGGGTGGGATAAGGCGGGCGTGTGGGCTGGTGGGAGAGGTCATCGCGGAACATGGTGACGTCCAGCTGGCCGACGATCGCGGCGGCGTCGACGGACGGGTCCGCGGCGGCGATCTTGGCGGCGAGGCGCACGGCCAGCGGGTAGCCGCGGCGCGGGATGCCGAGCAGGACGAGGTCGCGGGAGCCCTTGTTGGCCTCGAGAATTTCATGGGCGATACGAGTAAGCGCGCGGTCGATGTCAGCCTGGTTGAGGACAACCCTGGTGAGTACAACCTTCGCCGGACCCGGTGCTGATGGCACAGAAGTCAAAGCTCGTCTCCCCTTTCCCCGCCTCACGGGACGGAATTAAAAAAGGATTATTGGCCCTTTCAAATTACCACAGCGGGACTGGCGCCCCGTCGCCCCGGCATGCGTTTAACCTCACACGGACATAGGCTCGGGTCCATGACGATGAACGAGCCGCCACCGGGGCATGACCACCTCGGCTACCCCGCCTCCGGCAAGCTGCCGCTGCCCCAGCAGGCCAATCCGACGTGGCTGGGACATATCCAGCCGGAGTACTACCGGCGGGCCCCGGCCAACAACCGCGCCCGGGTCCAGCCAGCACTCCCGCCCGCCCTTCCGGCGGTTCCGAACGGCCGAAGGTCCGCCGGCGTTTTGGGCCTCGCGGTGGCTGGCGGATTCCTCGGGTTCATCAGTCTCTTCCTGGTTCTGCCGTTCCTTTTGGGCCGGACCGGAACCACCGGCTTTGCCATTGGCTTCATTGCTTCCCTGATTCCACTGGGGACCGTGCTGCTGACGGTGCGGTTCATCGACCGCTGGGAGCCTGAGCCCAGGCCGCTGCTGATTTTCGCCTTCGTCTGGGGATCCGTCGTCTCGATCGCGGTGACGATGCTCATCCAACCGTATTTTTCGCTGGTGGCGGGCCCGGCCTCGGGACTGGACTATACGACGTTCGCCGTGACGGTTCAGGCGCCGGTGGTGGAAGAATTCGCAAAATCCCTGGGCCTGCTGCTGCTTCTGCTTTTCGCTCCGAAGCACTTCGACGGACCGGTCGACGGCGTCGTGTTCGCGTTCACCATCGCGGCAGGCTTCGCGTTCACCGAGAACATCCTCTACTTCGGCCGCGCCATCGCCGAATCATCCGACGTCGGCACGGAATTCGCGGTGGTGTTCTTCCTCCGCGGGGTCATGTCCCCCTTCGCGCATGCCATTTTCACGGGCACCACCGGCCTGATCATGGGCCTGGCCGCGCGCCGCGGACGCACCGGACTGTCCGTGCTGGCGTTCGCCGTGGGCCTCATCCCGGCGATGCTGCTGCACAGCGGCTGGAACAGGATGGGCCAGGACTTCCTGGCGCAATACGTGCTGGTGCAGGTGCCGATCTTCCTGCTGGCCGTGCTGGTCATCGTGCTCTTGCGGGTGGCGGAGCGCAGACTCACCCGCCAGCGGCTTCGGGAATATGCGGCAGCGGGCTGGTTCACTGCTTCGGAAGTAGAAACTTTTGCCACCACCGGCGGCCGCCGCTCCGCGCTGCGCTGGGCCAGGTCTGTGGGCCGGGGAGCGCAGATGAAGGCTTTGCTCCATGCAGCCACCCGGCTTGCCTTCACCCGGCAACGGATCCTCAGCGGCCAGGACGTGCCGGCGCACCAGCGTGATGAGCAGCACCAGCTAGCGGAAATCGCGGCCCTCCGGGCCGCCGTCGTGGGCTAGGACGAAAAGAACCCCGCCCGGCAACCGGGCGGGGTTCCTCGTGACGGGCGGGGCCTACTCGCTAAGACCTAGGCCAGCAGCGAGGGCTTCAGCTGCTGCAGCCGGCCGAGCAGGCCGTTGATGAACGACGGCGACTCGTCGGTGGAGAGCGACTTGGCCAGCGCCACCGCTTCGCTGACGGCCACGCCATCCGGGACGTCGTCGTTGTAGAGCAGTTCCCAGGTGCCGATCCGCAGGATGATGCGGTCCACCGAGGGCATGCGCTCCAGCGTCCAGCCCTGCGAATAGGTTTCCAGGAATTCGTCGATGGCGGCCTGGTGCGAGACCACGCCCTCCACGATTTCGAGGGTGTACGGGTTGACGATCTGGTCTGTCTTCTCGCGGCGGGACTTCAGTACGTCGAAGGCCGAGGCCGAGCGCTGCTCGGCCTCAAAGAGGACATCAAGGGCCCGGTTCCGGGCCTTACCGCGGGCGCTCACTAGTCGTTGACCCGGCCGAGGTAGCTGCCGTCGCGGGTGTCGACCTTGACCCTGGTGTTGTTCTCAACGAACAGCGGCACCTGGATCTCGTAGCCGGTTTCGAGGGTGGCGGGCTTGGTGCCGGCCGAGGAGCGGTCGCCCTGCAGGCCCGGCTCGGTGTAAGTGATCTCGAGGACGACGCTCGGGGGCAGTTCAATGTAGAGCGGGTTGCCTTCGTGGATGGCAATGTTGACCATCTGGTTTTCGAGCATGAAGTTCGTGGCGTCGCCGACGGTGGCGGCGGGGACCGTCAGCTGGTCGAAGTCCGAGGTGTCCATGAAGACGAAGTCGGCGCCGTCCTGGTACAGGTACTGGTAGTCACGGCGGTCCACGGTGGCGGTCTCGATCTTGAGTCCGGCGTTGAAGGTCTTGTCGACGACCTTGCCGGACATCACGTTGCGCATCTTCGTGCGCACGAACGCGCCACCCTTGCCGGGCTTGACGTGCTGGAACTCGATGATGTTCCAAAGCTGGCCCTCGAGCTTCAGGACGGTTCCGTTCTTGATGTCGTTAGTGGTTGCCACTGTATCCTCTTAGTCTCTGTCTCGTTCCGCCAGACCGTGCTGTCGGCCAGACGTCTATGCCGGGCTGGCTTGCCAAGCGGGCCGCCAGCGCGTATTTGTCAAAAATCCAAAATCTATTCTACCGGTTCCCGCGGACAGCTGCCGGACGGGCTGCCGGACGGGCGCAGGACAAGGGCTCAGGACTGCTCTTCCAGCACTTCCCGGGCGCGCTGCAGGGCCACCGTGGAGGCATAGATCAGAGCGGCGTCGGCGGAGCCGGCGACACGCAAATCCAGGGCCCTGGCAAAGGACTCGACGGCGGCGGCGACATTGCCGGCGGCAAAATAGGACCGGCCCAGGTGCTGGCGGACGGCCGCCTCCTCCAAGGTCTCGTGGGTCTCCGCAAGGAGCTGGCGGAACACCTCGACAGCCCGGTCGAACCGGTTGGAGACCCGGAGTACATCGGCCTCGAAGATCCGCAGCCGGAGCGAGCCCGGGTCCTTGTAGCGCGCCTCGGCGAGGAGCTCGGCGGCTTCGGCCGCGTGCCCTTCGACGAGCCGGATGAAGATCAGGTCCCCGGGGTCGGTGGAGGCTGTCCGGGCCTCAGCGAGGACTTCCTCGTTGACGATTTCGGGCATCAGGCTCTCCGGATTGATCCGGATCCCGGGGAATCCGGCGTCCGGCCAGTCGCTCGTGTCCCCCTTGGCCATGAGCATCAGGAGGCAATCTCCTGGTAGGCGGCGAACAGCAGCGATGTGTCCGGGACGTCGAGGATGCCCGGGCGGCCGACGCCGTCGAGCACCACGAACCGCAGCAGGTCGCCACGGGATTTCTTGTCCCGCCGCATGCCGTCGAGCAGTGCCTGCCAGCGGTCGCGGCGGTACGTAATGGGAAGGCCGAGGCTTTCGAGGACGTCGCGGTGCCTGTCGGCGTCGGCGTCGCTGAGCCGGCCGACGCTGCGGGCGAGCTCGGCCGCGAACATCATGCCCACGGAGACCGCGGCACCGTGACGCCACGAGTAGCGCTCGGCGAGTTCGATGGCGTGGCCGAGGGTGTGGCCGTAGTTCAGGAACTCGCGCCGGCCGGTTTCCTTAAGGTCCTCGGAGACGACCCGGGCCTTGACGCTGATGGCGCGTTCGATGAGTTCGCGCAGCACATCCGAGCGGGGATCGGCCACCGCGGAAGGGTCTTTTTCGATCAGGTCGAGGATGGCCGGGTCGGCGATGAAGCCGCATTTGATGACCTCGGCCATGCCGGAAATGATCTCGTTCTTGGGCAGCGTCTCGAGCGTGTCAAGGTCTGCGAGGACCCCGGCGGGCGGGTGGAACGCGCCCACCAGGTTCTTGCCCTCGGCGGTGTTGATGCCGGTCTTGCCGCCGACGGAGGCATCCACCATGCCCAGCAGGCTCGTGGGCATGTGGATGACCTTGACGCCGCGCAGCCAGGTCGCGGCCACGAAGCCGGCAAGGTCGGTCACCGCGCCTCCGCCGACGGCGACGATGGCGTCGGAGCGAGTGAAGTCGTTTTGCCCCAGCACCTGCCAGCAGAAGGAGGCCACCTCAATGTGTTTGCCTTCTTCGGCGTCCGGGATCTCGGCGGTCAGCGCGGTGAAACCGGCGGCGGACAGCTCTTCCCGGACGGTGTCGCCGGTGAGCCGCAGCGCGCGCGGGTGGATGACCAGGACGCGTTTGACGCGCTCACCCAGCAGACCCGGCACGCTGGCCAGCAGTCCGCGGCCCACCACGACGTCGTAGTTTTCGCCGGGCGTTTGGCCGGTGACTTTGATGACGGTTGATTCGGTACTCACTATTCAACTTCCTTTGTTGACGCTGGTGCGGGCACGGCGGCGGCTTTCCCCGCCGCGTGCTCCCCCAGCGCGTCTTCCAGCCGATGAGCCAGTTCGTGAACGCTGCCAGTGCGGACGTCGAGGACCAGATCGGCGAGCCGTTCGTAGACAGGTTGCCGGGTGGCGAACAAGGTCCGCCACCTGCCCATGGCATCACCGGCCAGGAGCGGCCGGCCCGAGTTCCTGGCAATGCGCTCCGCCACGGTCTCGGCATCGCATTCGAGGTACACCACGGTACAGCGGCCCAGGAGCTGCTGTGTACCGGAGTCCAGGACGGCCCCGCCGCCAAGCGAGATGACGGTGCCGCTACCCCGGGCTTCCTCGATGGCCCGGGCGACGGCCCGGGCTTCGAGCTCACGGAAGGCGTGCTCCCCCCGGCTGGCGAAGATCTCGGCAATCGACCCGTGCTGGGCCACCACGACGGCGTCGGTGTCCACGAAGGCGGAACCCAGGTGATGCGCGAGCTGCTGTCCGATCGCCGATTTGCCCACCGCCATCGGTCCGATCAGGACGATCGGGCCGAGGTGCTCTGCCGCGGGCTGTGCAGCGGCGGAGGGCGCGTCGGTGTTCCAGTCCGGCACTACTGGCCGATCGAGTCCAGGGACGCCGGGATGCTGTCCAGGTAACCCTTGATGTTGCGGGCGGTCTCCTGCACGGAGTCACCGCCGAATTTCTCCGTGACCGCTTCAGCGATCACCAGGGCCACCATGGCCTCAGCCACCACACCCGCGGCCGGGACGGCACAGACATCGGAGCGCTGGTGGTGGGCCTTGGCGGCCTCCCCGGTGCTGACGTCGACAGTCTTGAGGGCGCGGGGCACGGTGGCGATCGGCTTCATGGCGGCGCGGACGCGCAGGACGTCGCCAATGCTCATGCCGCCCTCGATCCCGCCGGCGCGGTTGGACGTGCGGATGATCTTGCCGTTTGTGTCCTTGACGATTTCGTCGTGGGCGGCCGAGCCGCGGCGGGCGGCCGTGAGGAAGCCGTCGCCGACCTCGACGCCCTTGATGGCCTGGATGCCCATGAGGGCCGCGGCCAGGCGCGAGTCGAGGCGACGGTCCCAGTGGACGTAGCTGCCGAGTCCGGGCGGGAGACCGTAGGCAAGCACTTCCACGACGCCGCCGAGGGTTTCGCCTTCCTTGTGAGCGACGTCGACCTCGGCCACCATCGCATCCGAGGTTTCGCGGTCGAAACAGCGCAGCGGATCGGCGTCGAGCGCCAGCACGTTCTCCGGAACGGGCAGCGGCCGGCCTTCGGGCACGGCGACACTGGCGATGGACACGGTGTGGGAGACGAGCTCGATTCCCAGCTGCTTGAGGAAAGCTGCGGCGACGGCGCCGAGCGCAACCCTGGTTGCGGTTTCGCGGGCGCTGGCGCGCTCCAGCACGGGCCGGGCCTCGTCGAAGCCGTATTTTTGCATGCCGGTGAAGTCGGCGTGGCCCGGGCGGGGCCGGGTCAGCGGGGCGTTCCGGGCCTGGTCGGCCAGGACTTCGGGGTCCACGGGATCCGAGGACATGATCTGTTCCCACTTGGGCCACTCGGTGTTTCCGACCTGGATGGCGACCGGACCGCCCTGGGTCAGGCCGTGGCGGACGCCGCCGAGAATGGCGACCACGTCCTGCTCGAATTTCATCCGGGCACCGCGGCCGTAGCCGAGCCGCCGGCGGGCCAGGGCCTCACTGATGTGCTCGCTGGTGAGCTCCACACCGGCGGGCACGCCTTCAATAATTCCGACCAGTGCCGGGCCATGGGATTCTCCGGCAGTCAACCAACGCAACATGATTCCATCCTGCCACGTCGGGTGCTTAGAACACCCGTCGGGGCGCCCCCACTGCGTCACACATCACATCTATGACTCCGGCCGGCATGGCTTCGCCCAGCCCCGTGAAGTGCCGCACCTGCTCCACCGCCTGGTAGATGAGCATTTCGAGGCCGGGAACCACGGTTCCCCCCGCATCCTGCCAGACCGCGGCAACCCGGCTAGGCCAAGGATCGTAGGCGACGTCCAGGAGCACCCCCGGGCGGGCGGCGATTTCTTCGCCAAGTTCCGCTGCCAGCTCTCCGGCCAGCGCATCTGCCGCCCGGGGCGGGAGTGTAGAGATAACGACGTCGGCTGCGGCGACGGCGGCCGCCGCCCCGGCGAGGGGAAGAACCTGAATGGGGAGGTCCACGGCGGCAGACGCAGCGCGTGCCTCCGCCGCGCGGCCGACGTCGCGCACGAACACGTCGGCGGAGCCCGCCCCCAGTTCCTTGATCGCGGCGATGGCCGCAGCCGCGGTCCCGCCGCCGCCGAGGACCGCCGCAGTGGGCGCGGAGGCCGCCCCCGCGTGCCGGAGTGCGTTGACGATGCCGGCAACGTCGGTGTTGTACGCGACCAGCCGAGTTTGATCAAAATCAGTGCCGTCGAATTCGAAAGCAACGGTGTTGACGACGCCAAGCGCGCGGGCCACGCCGCGGACCTCGTCCACTTCCGCCACCATGGCCGATTTGAGCGGCATGGTCACCGAGAGCCCCCGCCAGCCGCCCTCCGCCCGCACCTCGTCCCTGACCTGCCGCATGAATCCCGGCAGGGCAGCCTCAGTCACGTCGATGGCCCTGTAGGCGTAGTCCACGCCCAGGTAGGCGTAGGCCGCCCGGTGCAGGGCGGGTGACTTCGAATGGCTGATGGGATGCCCGAGGACGGCCGCCCGTAGCGTCATACGCAACGTCCCGGGTTGGTCTCGCACCAAGCGTTGTACTGCTCCACGTAGCCGTTGTGTTCAGCCAGGGTCTTGGAGAACTTGGTCTCCTTGGTATCCAGATTAATGGTGACCCAGTAGAGGTAGTTGTTGGACTTGGGCTTGGCGGCGGCATCGATGGCCGTCTTGCCGGGCGACCCGATCGGTCCGGCGGGCAGGCCCTGGTTCGCGTAGGTGTTGTACGGGTTCGACTTGTCCGACTTCTGGTCTTCGTCGATGTGGAAGCTGCGGATACCAAGCCCGTACGTGACCGTGGCGTCGGACTGGATGAGCCCGTTGGTCTCGGTGTTGTTGGGCTTGAGGCGGTTGTAGATGGCACCGGCGACGTCGCCGTATTCGGCCTGGCCGCCTTCGGCCTGGACGATGCTGGCGACCGTCAGGACATCGTATTGTTTGGCGGGATTGGTGACGCCCTGGGCCTTGAGTTCAGTCAGTGTGTTGCCGACCAGCTTCTGGAAAATGTCCTTGGCGGACGTGCCCAACGGGAAGCGGTACTCCCCCGGCGCCAGGAATCCCTCGAGATTTTTCGCCTTGGCCGGGACACCGAACTGCGCCGGCGCATCGCTGAGCGCCTTCAAGTCCGCGACCGGAATCCCGGTGCCCTCCGAAATCGCCTGCAGGGACTCGCCGATCCGCAATCCGGCACTGAGGGCAAAGTACATGACCTTGGCCTGGTCATTGTTGAGCAGCACAGCCACGGCATCGGAATTCTTCATTTCCTGCCGCATCGAGAAAGTGCCGGGCTTCAGGGCACCACCGGAAGCGGTGAACTCCTTCAAGAAAGTGTCGGCGTTCGCCACGACCTTCTGCGACTCCAGCTCGGTGGCCACGGACCTCGGCCCGGCGCCGGGTTCGACGGTGATGGTGACGTTGCCGGTCCCGGGGCCTGGGTAGTCTGCGACGGTGTCTCCGCCCAGGAGGGGTTTGAGGAACTGCGCGCCGACGGCGATGGCGATGACGAACACGGTCAGCGTCAGCACGAGGGCCAGGAAGCGGCGGCGCCGGCGGGTCTTCTTGGACGGGACCTTGTCGTAACGGACGGCTCCGGCCATCAGGTCGTGGCCGGATTCGCCGTGGTACTCGGCTTCCGGATGCCCGCCCGCGGGGTGGTAGGCATCAGGGTTGCCGTCCTCGTAAACATGGGGGGCCTCATCGTGGGGGTACAACGCGAAGCCGCCGCCGCGGCCGCCGTCGTGGGTAGCCGCTTTGTGGTGGGCCACGTGGCCTGCCCCCGCATAGACGGCGTCGTTACGGGCAGTATCGTCGCCGTCAGCATCGCCGCGGTGAGCATCGTCAGAGTCGGGGGCTTGGCGCACCGGGATGAGTTGGGTGAAGTCGTGACGCGCAGCCTCGTCGTGGGCTTCGACTGTGTTTGCCGGGGTGTGGTCGGCGGGGACGTCGTGCGCTGCCTCTTCGTGCACCGCTTCAATGTGCGCTGCCTCTTCGTGCACCGTCGGGGCCGCGCCGGGCAGTTCCGGGGCCCCGTCAGGGAGTTCAGGCGCCGCTTCGGGCGTTTGCGGGGCTGCGGGCCGGACGCTCTCGGGGGGCAGGGCTGACGGCGCGGGGTCCGGCGTCGGAACGTGCTGACCCGTCTCAAAAGCCTGCGGCGGGATTCGGCTAAATCCCTGCGTCGCCAGGAGCTTTTCCCGGGCCCTGATCTCTTTGCGCGTCAGCGGCCGGCCGGCACCGTTAGGGGCGCCACCGGAGGAGTCGTCATTGTTGACCGGGCTCACTGTAGCCTTCCATTTTCTGAAGAGTGCGTCTGTACTGCCGGGCCGGTCTGTGCACCGCCGCCGGTCGGCCCCGGCGCAGACTCCGCGTAGACGCGGTTTCCGACCTCCGTTCCCCTGGCCTTTTGCATATCAATCGCATGTTGCAGAATACCTGCTGCCGCAACCTGGTCAACCACTGTACGGTGATTCCTGCTGCTCATGCCAGCTTCGTGCAGGTTGCGGTGGGCGGTCACGGTGCTCAGCCGCTCATCGACCAGGCGCACCGGAACGTCGCTTCCGGCGTCCTGCAGGGCGCCGGCCAGCAACTGCGCGTACTCCGTGGCCATCCTTGCCGAGGCGTGCTCTTCGCCCTTCATGGTGCGCGGCAGTCCTACGAAAATTTCCACGGCGTCCAGCTCCCCGGCCAGGCCAGCCAGGATGCGCACATCAGTGTTCTTTTTCACATTCCGCTGCAGTGTGCGCAGCGGGGTGGCCAGGATTCCGTCGCGGTCGCAGACGGCGACGCCCACGCGGACGGTGCCGACGTCCACCCCAAGCTTCACGCCCCGGGGGTAGACGCCGGCAGCAGCACCTTCAGACATAGAGGATCCGCTATCGCCGAGTAATGGCGTCCACGACGGCGCTAAGGGCAGCCCCGACCTTGGCGGCGTCCGTGCCGCCGCCCTGGGCGACGTCGTCCTTGCCGCCGCCGCCGCCACCGAGCACACCGGCGGCCAGGCGCACCAGGGCGCCGGCCTTCACGCCGGCAGCCCGGGCGGCTTCGTTGGTGGCGATCAGGATCACCGGACGGTCGTTGCTGACGCCAGCGACGGCGACGGCGGCGGCCTCGGAGCCGAGGCGGTCCCGCAGGTCCAGCGCCAGGCCCCGCAGGTCATCCGCGCCGCCGATCTGGCCGGCGTCGTGCGCAATGACCTTGACGCCGGCGGCGTCCCGGGCGGTGCCCACCAGCTGGGCTGCGGCTGCTGTTAGCTGCTCCTTGCGCAGGCGCTCGAGTTCCTTCTCGGCGGCCTTGAGCTTGGTCAGCGTAGTGGCGATCCGGTCCGCGAGGAGCCCGGAGGGTACCTTCAGCATTTCGGTGAGCTCCGTGACCAGGGCGCGTTCCGCGGCGAGGTGCCGGAAGGCGTCCATGCCCACGAAGGCTTCGACGCGGCGGTTTCCTGAGCCCACGGACTGCTCCCCGAGCAGGGACAGGCTGCCGATCAGCGACGTGTTCTCGACGTGGGTCCCGCCGCAGAGCTCGCGCGACCATGCGCCGTCGATCTCCACCACCCTGACCTCGTTGCCGTAGTTCTCGCCGAACAGCGCCATGGCGCCGAGCGCCTTGGCTTCAGCGAGCCCCATGACCTTGGTCTCCACGCGGAAGTTGTTCCGGATGGCGATGTTGGAGACTTCCTCGATCTCGGACCGGGTGGCGGCGCTCAGGCCTTCGCCCCAGGCGAAGTCGAAGCGCAGGTAGCCGGCCTTGTTGAACGAGCCCCGCTGCAGGGCTTCCGGGCCGAGGATCTGGTGCAGGGCAGCGTGCACAATGTGCGTGCCGGTGTGCGCCTGTTCTGCGGCATGGCGGCGTTCCCGGTCGACGGCGGCCTGAACGAGGGAATCCGCACCGATTTCGCCTTCACGGACAATCGCCTTATGCACGCTGAGGCCCTTGACGGGGCGCTGGACGTCCAGGACCTCGACGACGAAGCCGTCGCCGGTGATGAGCCCGGTGTCGGCGGCCTGGCCGCCGGCCTCGGCGTAGAACGGCGTCTCGGCCAGGACCAGTTCGATTTCGTCACCCGTGGAGGCCTGGGCGACCTTCTGGCCGCCGGAGAGGATGCCGCGGACCTTGGACTCGCCCGCCAGGTCGGTGTAGCCGGTGAAGACGGTCTCGCCCTGGGCCAGGAGCTCCTGGAAGGCGCTGAGGTCTGCGTGCGAGCCCTTCTTGCCCTTGGCGTCGGCCTGGGCGCGCTGGCGCTGTTCGAGCATGAGTTTGCGGAACTCGGGTTCGTCGACCTTGAGCCCGGCTTCCTCCGCCATTTCGAGGGTTAGGTCGATAGGGAAGCCGTAGGTGTCGTGCAGGGCGAAGGCGTCGGCGCCGGAGAGCGGCCGGCCGGCGGACTTGGATTCCTTGACGGCGTCCTCGAGCCGGGCGGTGCCGGAAGCGATGGTGCGCAGGAAGGCCTTTTCTTCGGCGTAGGCGATCCGGCTGATGCGCTCGAAGTCGGTCTCCACAATGGGGTAGACGCCCTTCATGGCGTCCCGCGACGCCGGCAGCAACTCCGGCAGGCAGGCCCTTTCGATGCCGAGCAGGCGCATAGAGCGCACCGCGCGGCGGATCAGGCGGCGCAGCACGTAACCGCGGCCCTCGTTGGAGGGGGTGACGCCGTCGGCGATCAGCATGAGGGCGGAGCGGATGTGGTCGGCGACGACGCGCATGCGAACGTCGTCGGTGTGGTGCGGGTCCTCGTCCGTCTCGGCCGAGGTGTACTCCTTGCCGGAGAGTTCGGCAGCCTTGTCGATCACGGGCCGGACCTGGTCGGTCTCGTACATGTTCTCGACGCCCTGCAGGATCATCGCCAGGCGCTCCATGCCGAGGCCGGTGTCGATGTTCTTCTTGGGCAGCTCACCCGTGATGTCGAAGTCCACCTTGGAGCGGACGTTGTCGATCTGGTACTGCATGAAGACGAGGTTCCAGATCTCGATGTAACGGGTCTCGTCAGCGAGCGGGCCGCCCTCGACGCCGTAGGCGGGGCCCCGGTCGTAGTAGATCTCAGAGCAGGGACCGGCCGGGCCGGGCTGGCCGGTGGACCAGTAGTTGTCGGCCTTGCCCATCCGCTGGATGCGCTCGGCGGGCACGCCGGTGTTCTTCAGCCACAGTTCCTTGGCCTCGTCGTCCTCCTCGTAGACGGTGACCCAGAGCAGTTCCGGCGCCAGGCCGTAGCCGCCGTCGTCCACGCTGGTGGTGAGCAGCTCCCACGCGAACTTGATGGCGTCTTCTTTGAAGTAATCGCCAAAGGAGAAGTTGCCGCACATCTGGAAGAACGTGCCGTGGCGGGCGGTCTTGCCGACTTCCTCGATGTCGCCGGTACGGATGCACTTCTGCACGCTGGTGGCCCGCTGGTAGGGCGCTTCCTCACGCGCGGTCAAGTACGGGATGAACGGGACCATGCCGGCCACAGTGAACAGCAGGGAGGGGTCGCTGGAGACCAGGGAGGCGGAGGGAACGGCGGTGTGTCCCTTGCTGACGAAAAAGTCGATCCAGCGCTTGGTGATCTCCTGCGACTTCATGAGCTGATTTCTTACCCTTCAATATTCACTGCGTGGTGTGGCCCGCGTCTGTGCTGCGCGGGACAAGCTGAGTCCCGGCACCCGCCCGGGCCTGACACTGCAGGTCCGGCTCCGTGCCGGCGCGCCCTTGGCGGGCGCCGTACTTACTAATTCTCTCCCGGCTAGCGCCGGACTGCATCCCGGCGGCCCGCGATGCCGCTCACGAGGGCGGCGTCGACGCCGCCGCCAATGGCGGTGTCAATGCCGAGCGCGGAACGGAGTTCCGCTTCCCGCTCGCCCATGCCTTCACGGACTGCATCCGCGAAGTCGAAGAGGCCGTCGGCCAGCCGTCCCACGGCCCGGTTCAGGCCCTCGGGGCCCAGGGCGGACTGGGCTGTGCTGATCTTGCGGAACGCGATGACGCCGATCGCGACGCCGATTCCCATCCAGATGATTCGGTTCATGTCAGGTTCTCCCGGAGGGCTTAGCGGCTGCGGCGGCCGGTGGCGGGCTTTTTGCGGGTGGTGAAGGCCGAGCGCACGCCATAGCTGAAGGAAGCCACCTTGATCAGCGGCGAGCCCACGGTGGCGGCCATGAGCGATGACAGCGCCGAGATGTTGGCAGAGGCGTCCGAGACGTTATTGGAGATGCCGTCGACCTTCTTCAGCTGCTGGTTGGTGGTGGAGACCGTGGCGGTGACTTCGTCCATGAGCGGGGTGGCGCCGTCGCTGATGGAGCGGATGGTGGTCCGCATTTCGTCAAATACTCCCCCGAGCTTCAGGATCGGCACAGCGAGCAGCAGTACCAGCAGTGCAAACACCCCAGCCGCGATCAGGCCGGCAATATCGCCACCAGACATAGACACTCATCTCCTTGAACTGCAGTGGAAACCTGCTCGTTGCGTCCGGTCCCGGACGGTTTCAGCCGGCAGTTTCTGCCCGCAGGCAGAACCGGCTCCCGGGGAACTCCCCCAAGTACCTTACATACAAAGAAGCCCGCGGCGCTTGCCACGGGCTTCTTTGTAGGTGTTGCCTTGAATTTAGCGTGCGTAGAATTCCACGACGAGCTGCTCTTCGCAGGTCACGGGGATCTCGGAACGCTTGGGGCGGCGGACCAGGCGGGCCTGCAGGGCGTCAAGCTTGACGTCCAGGTAAGCCGGAACGATCGGCAGGACGTCGCGGTGGGCGCCGGCTGCTGCGACCTGGAACGGAGGCATGGTCTCGCTGCGGCTGTGAACGTGGACCAGCTGGCCCTCGCCGACGCGGAACGACGGGCGGTCAACGCGGATGCCGTCAACCAGGATGTGGCGGTGCACAACCAGCTGGCGGGCCTGGGCGATGGTGCGGGCGAAGCCGGCACGCAGCACGAGGGCGTCGAGACGCATTTCGAGCAGTTCGATCAGGTTTTCACCGGTCAGGCCCTTGGTGCGACGTGCTTCTTCGAAGGCACGGGTCATCTGTGCTTCGCGGATGCCGTACTGGGCGCGCAGACGCTGCTTTTCGCGCAGACGTACGGCGTAGTCGGAGTCCTGCTTCTTGCGGGCACGGCCATGCTCACCGGGGCCGTACGGGCGGCGCTCCATGTACTTGGCGGCCTTGGGGGTCAGAGCGATGCCGAGTGCACGCGAAAGGCGTGCGGTACGGCGAGCACGAGTGTTGTTAGCCACTTGTGTCCTTCCAATATCTGCGGTGTGTCAGTGTTACTGGCCTCCACGATGGAGAGCATCGGCCAACCGCTGCCTTTTGCTACTGGGCACAGGGCAACCCGGATCAAATTCATGGATTTCCCAAGACTTAAGGGGATTGCGCGTCCGTGCCTTGCCAGACAACGAACCATCCTACCATGACGCGGCCCGTGCACCGAAAGTCAGGACCGATGTCAGGACCGGGGTCAGATGCGGGCGTGCACGCCCCTGCTGCCCTTGCGCCCGAATGACGCCGCACCCAGGAATTCCACGGCTACAAACGGTTCCGGGCCCACTACCCACTCGTCATGGCCCGGCGGAATCGCGTACGTGTCGTTGGCGTGGATCGTCGAACGCAGCCCTTCGGCCGTTTCGACCTCCATGATTCCGGAAATGCAAAAGCCCAGATGGTGGTGCTGGCAGACGTCGGTCAGCTCGTAGGGTTTAGTGTTCCACGACCACCGCCAGCCCGGGCCGAGGATCAACCTGGCCACCGAGTAGTCGTCCACGGTGCAGAGGTCGAATTCGGCCTTGTCAGGGCAACGTTTCCTGTCGGGCACGTCGAAGGACTTTACTGCCATGGCGGTAACGCAATTGATGCTCATGGGACGCTCACTGGGGAAGAACTGGGACGGGGACGGGGACTCTCGCGGCGGAAGACCTTGGGTGGAACGGAGCCGGCCAACGTTTCGGGGTTCGCATATCGGACCGGCGGAGTGGGCTGCGCTGTCCCTGCGTCGCACGGATAGTCAGCAGATCCGTGCTGACGTATTTTCCACGTTAGACCTCTTGGCCGCCATGTCAACGGCGGATTCCGGACCCGCACGGCCGCGGCGGAACCGCCGCTGGTCAGGGGCCGATGACCAGGGGCGGGTCTATTGGCCGCGGATGATTTTCCGAAGCCGCTCAAGCCGCGTGGCGATGTCGCGTTCGGCGCCATTGGCGGTGGGCTGGTAGTAGTTGCGGCCCACCAGATCATCGGGCGGGTATTGCTGGGAGGCCACGGCATGCGGGGCGTCGTGGGCGTATTTGTAGCCCGCGCCGTGGCCCAACTGTTTGGAGCCCGGGTAGTGGGCGTCGCGAAGATGGGCGGGGATCCCGTTCCCGAGGCCGGCGCGGACGTCGGCGATGGCCTGGTTGATTCCCATGTACGCGGCGTTGGACTTCGGCGCGGTGGCCAGGTGCACCACGGCCTCCGCCAAGATGATGCGGCCTTCCGGCATGCCGATCAGCTGCACCGCCTGGGCGGCCGCGACGGCGGTCTGCAACGCCGTCGGATCCGCCATGCCGACGTCCTCGGCGGCGGAGATCACGATTCGTCGGGCCACGAACCTCGGGTCCTCCCCTGCCTCGAGCATCCGGGCCAGGTAATGCAGGGCGGCGTCGACGTCCGAGCCCCGGATGGACTTGATGAACGCGCTGGCGACGTCGTAGTGCTGGTCCCCGGCCCGGTCATAGCGAACGGAGGCGACATCCAGGGCCCGCTCCGTGTGCCGCAACTGGATCGTAACGGGTTCCGGCACGTTCGCGGCTGCGCCGGCAACGACTGCCTCGGCGTCGTCCGCATCACCGAAGGCGACGCCGGCGGCGGCCTCGAGCGCGGTCAGGGCGCGGCGGGCGTCCCCTCCGGAGAGCCGGACCAGGTGCGCCAGGGCTTCGCCGCTGAGTTCTGCCTTCCCGTTCAGGCCGCGGGCATCCGTGACGGCCCGTTGCAGCAGGCCCTCGACGTCGGCGTCGGTGAGCGGCTTGAGGGTCAGCAGCAGCGAGCGGGACAGCAGCGGGGACACCACGGAGAACGAGGGGTTCTCGGTGGTGGCCGCCACCAGCACCACCCACCGGTTCTCCACGCCGGGAAGCAGCGCGTCCTGTTGTGCCTTGTTGAAGCGGTGGATTTCGTCGAGGAACAGCACCGTGGTGGTTCTGTACAAATCGCGCGCGGTCAGGGCCTGATCCATCACGCGTCGGACATCCTTCACGCCGGCAGTGATGGCCGAGAGCTCGACGAATTTCCGGCCGGGGCCCTTGGCGATGACGTGGGCCAGGGTGGTCTTTCCGGTGCCCGGGGGACCCCAGAGAATCACTGAGCTTGGCCCGGCGGGGCCCGTCGCGTCGGAGCCGGCGGCCAGCTGGCGCAGCGGGGAGCCCTGGCCGAGCAGGTGCTGCTGGCCCACCACATCATCGAGGGTGCGCGGCCTCATCCGGACGGCGAGCGGGCTCCGCGGCGAGGCGGTCCCGGCGGCGGAACGGGCGGGGGCCGAGTCGGCAGCGCCGACGCCGGTACTTTCGTCGGCGTCGTCGTCTTCCCGCCCTGCGCCAAAGAGATCATCCACATAGATAGGCTACTTCTAGATCCCGCCCGCCTAGACACCCCCAACACCTCCCCCACTTCTCACCCCGCAACGGAGAGCCCGCCATGCCCAGCCCCGAGACCCGCGTGGCCTTCGTCCCCGGTGCCAGGTTGCCCGGCTGGGTGGAACGCTTCGCGGCGAGCCACGGCGCGCTGGTGGAGGAAGAGCTCGACGCCGGCTTGCTGCTGCACGCAGCGGACGGCGCCGAGGCCCTGCTGCAGGCGCCCTGGCCCGTTGACGGCCGGCCCGGCCGCGGCGGCGACGCCGTAGCCCGGCTGGGCTCGCTCGCCTCACAACCACGGAGCCTCGGGGCAGTCCTGGTCCGCCGGGGCGGCTATTCCGTGGCCGTGGTCAGCGCCGGCGCGGTGCTGGCTTCCAAGACCGGCACCCGACACGTTCAGTCCCGCACCGCAGCGGGCGGCTGGTCCCAGCAGCGCTTCGCCCGCCGGCGCGCCAACCAGGCCGATGCCCTTGTGGAGGCCGTGGCGGAGCACGCCGCCAGGATCTTTGCCGAACACCGGATCGAATACCTGGCGCCGGGAGGCGACCGGGCCCTGGCGGAGTTGGTCCTCGCCGAGCCTGTGCTCAAGCAGTACGCCGCGCTGTCCCGGCTGCCGTTCCTGGACGTCCCCGATCCCCGGGCCGCCGTCCTGAAGAAGGCCGGGGCAGAGCTGTGTTCTGTCCGGATCCGGGTGACGGATCCGCCCGTGTAGGTGCGGCACTTGTCGCAGGGCCCGTTTCGACGGTTCCCTGCCGTTCCGATGCTGCGGAACGTCTAGTGGGCACGGAACCGTCGAAGCGGCGCGCGGGACGCGATGTCAGCAGCCGGTCAGGTGCCGCTTCGGCCGTTCCTGCCGGTAGAGGTACCGGCCCGCTGTCTGGAAGCCGGCACGCGCATAAAGTTCCCGGGCCCCGGCATTGGAGGCCGTCACCAGCAGCCAGTACCGGACGAGGCCCCGGGCGTCACCTGCACTCAGCAGACTCTGCAGCACCCGGGAGCCGTGGCCACGCCTCCGGGCGTCCGGCCGCGTCGCCATGCAGTACAGCCCGCCGGTGCCGGCAGCAACGCCGCCGTCAGCGCCGGAAGGGACGGCAAGGCGTCCGACAGCGGCCGGCACGCCGTCGTCGTCCCGGACGAGGGCGTACAGCGAGGGGCAGCGTTCCAGGATCCCGCGGGCGACGGCGAGGGCAGCTTCGTCACCGCGCCCGTCCACGCTCCACCACAGCCGCAGCCACTCCGCGGAGGGCTCCGTTGCCAGCTCGACGCCGGGGTCAGCCTCCGGCGCATCCGCTCCGCCGGTCCGGACCAGCACCAGCGTTTCGGACTGCCGGGTGAACCCTTCCTCGTCCAATACGGCGTTGAGCGGCGCGTAGCGCGGGTCGTCGAACACTTGGAAGATCAGCGGCAGCCGACGGTTCCGGTACCAGAGTCGCGCCGCCCGGAGCCTGGTGAGAAGCCCGTGGTGATCACCGCCGGGTTCCCGCGGCCAGACGGAGTTGGCCCGTTGGGTCACGCCGGAGGCGGCGCGGAGCATCCAGCCGCCGGATTCCTCCCGCTCGGCGGCGGGCCAGGCACTGTCCATCAGTTCTTCCCACGCGGGCGTCGGTTCCATGGGACCCCCTCGGTCCAGTGCTCAGTCCAGTGCTCAGTCCAGTGCTCAGTCCAGTGCTTCCGGGACAGCGAAGGCTCCCCGGTTGCCCGGGGAGCCCCTGCTGTTGCGTGGTCAGGCTACTTCTTGCCCTCCTCGGTCTTCTTGGCCTCGGGCTTGAAGTCGACGCCGGCTTCCTTGCGCTGCTGCGCGGTGATGGGAGCCGGAGCCTGGGTCAGCGGGTCATAGCCGCCACCGGACTTCGGGAAGGCGATGACGTCGCGGATGGATTCAACGCCGGCCAGCAGGGCCACAACGCGGTCCCAGCCGAAGGCGATGCCGCCGTGCGGGGGCGCGCCGAACTTGAAGCCTTCCAGGAGGAAACCGAACTTGGTCTGGGCATCAGCCTTGTCCAGGCCCATCAGTTCAAAGACCCGCTCCTGGACATCGCGTTCGTGGATACGGATGGAACCGCCGCCGATTTCGTTGCCGTTGCAGACGATGTCGTAGGCATAGGACAGTGCCGACTCGGGGTCGGTGTCGAAGCTGTCCAGGTACTCCGGCTTGGGCGAAGTGAATGCGTGGTGCACGGCGGTCCACTTGCCGGCGCCCACGGCGACGTCACCGGAGGCAACAGCGGCCGCGGCAGGTTCGAACATCGGCGCGTCCACGACCCAGCAGAACGCCCAGTCCGCAGGGTTGATCAGGCCGGTGCGGTGACCGATCTCCACACGGGCAGCGCCGAGGAGGGCGCGGGACGGGGTCTTTTCGCCGGCTGCGAAGAAGATGCAGTCGCCGGGCTTGGCGCCCACGGCGTCGGCGAGGCCGGCACGCTCGGTGTCGGTCAGGTTCTTGGCCACGGGACCGGCGAGTTCGCCGTCTTCCTTGTACAGGACGTACGCCAGGCCCTTGGCGCCGCGCTGCTTGGCCCATTCCTGCCAGGCGTCGAGGGCACGGCGGGCCTGGGAGGCGCCGCCGGGCATGACGACGGCACCGACGTAGGGTGCCTTGAAGACACCGAAGTTGGTGTCCTTGAAGAATTCGGTCAGCTCGGTGAGCTCCAGGCCGAAGCGCAGGTCCGGCTTGTCCGAGCCGTAGCGGGCCATGGCGTCGTGGTAGGTAATGCGCTGGATCGGCGTCGGGATCTCGACGTCAATCAGCTGCCACAGGGCTTTGACGATGTTCTCGCCAAGGCCGATGATGTCGTCCTGGTCCACGAAGCTGGCCTCGATGTCCAGCTGGGTGAATTCCGGCTGGCGGTCCGCGCGGAAGTCTTCATCGCGGTAGCAGCGGGCGATCTGGTAGTACTTTTCGAAGCCGCCCACCTGCAGGAGCTGCTTGAACAGCTGCGGGGACTGCGGCAGCGCATACCAGGATCCCGGTGCGAGCCGTGCGGGGACGACGAAGTCGCGGGCGCCTTCCGGCGTCGAACGGGTCAGCGTCGGGGTCTCAATCTCCACGAAGCCGTCCTGGTGCAGCAGCTCGCGGGCCACGCGGTTCGCCTCCGAACGCAGGCGCAGGTTGCGGGCGGGGCCGGGGCGGCGCAGGTCCAGGTAGCGGTGCTTGAGGCGGGCCTCCTCGCCCACTTCAACGTGCTCGTCGATCTGGAACGGCAGCGGGTCGGAGGTGTTGAGGATGGTGACCTTCTCGGCCATGACCTCGATCTCACCGGTGGGAAGCGCCGGGTTCTCGTTGCCTTCGGGGCGCTGGGAGACGGTGCCGATAATCTGCAGCACGTACTCGTTGCGCAGGCCGTGGAAGACCTCCTCTTCGCGGACCACGACCTGGGCGACGCCGGATGCGTCACGCAGGTCGACGAATGCGACACCACCGTGGTCACGACGCCGGCCGACCCACCCGGCGAGGGTTACGGTTTGTCCAATGTGCTCGGAGCGAAGAGATCCGAGGTCATGTGTGCGCAGCACAGCATTCCTTTCAGCGGAAAATCATAAGTGACGTTTCAAAAGTTGATCTTCAGAAAATATTGAAGTTCAGCAAACAATGTTCAATAGGATCGCTGCAGGAACGATCCCGTTCGAGTTTACCCGTTGGAAAGGCCCCTCCCGCCATGGCAAGCCGGCGTCACGGAACCCCGCCCGGCTCCCCGCCGGGCGGCCACGCCGGCCATCAGCGGCTCCAGCGCCGGCTCGGCGTGTTCGATTCCACGGCAATCGGCCTGGGTTCCATGCTCGGCGCCGGCGTGTTTGTGGTGTTCTCCCCCGCCGCCGCCCTGGCCGGGCCGCTGCTGACACTCGCCGTGGCCGTGGCCGGCCTGATCGCCTACTGCAACGCCGTCGCGTCGGCGCAACTGGCGGCCAAGTAC
Organism: Arthrobacter sp. ov118; assembly: GCF_900116495.1. GTDB lineage: Bacteria > Actinomycetota > Actinomycetes > Actinomycetales > Micrococcaceae > Arthrobacter. The sequence continues at coordinate 378,464 of NZ_FPAY01000002.1, read as the reverse complement.
CCCGCCAGCGGCGGCACGTACGTGTATGGACGCCGGCAGCTTGGCGAGTGGCCCGGTTTCATCGCCGGTTGGGGTTTCGTGACGGGCAAGACGGCGTCATGCGCGGCGATGGCGCTCACGTTCGGGCACTATGCGGCGCCCGCCTACGCCACGCCGCTGGCTATCGGCGCCGTCGTGGTCCTCACCGGCGTCAACCTGCTTGGCATTACGCGGACCGCGCTGCTGACCAGGATTCTCCTCGCCGTGGTCCTGGCCACGCTCGTGTTCGTGGCCGCGGCGTCGCTGCTGGGTCCGCACCCGGACGGCGCCCCCGGCGCAGCCGGGGAGCTTGCGGCGCTGACGGCACCGGCGACGTCGGGTGGCTGGGGCGTCCTTCCGGCGGCGGGACTGATGTTCTTCGCGTTCGCGGGCTACGCCCGGATCGCCACGCTGGGCGAGGAGGTCAAGGACCCGGCCCGCACCATCCCGCGCGCCATCCTGGCCGCCCTGGCTGGGGCCTTCGTGATTTACCTGACACTGGCCGTCCTGCTGCAGTGGCACCTGCCGCCGCAGCAACTGGCGGGCTCGACGGCGCCGCTGCTGGACGCGGTGGAACACTCGCGGCTCAGCGCCGGGGCCCCCTTCGTCCAGGCCGGGGCGGCCGCCGCCTGTCTTGGTGCGCTTCTGGCCTTGATCGCGGGGGTAGGCAGGACCACCCTGGCGATGGCCAGGGAAGGTGACCTGCCTACCCCGCTGGCCCGGGTGGGCGGCGCCCACACCGTGCCGCTGGTCGCAGAACTGGCCGTCGCCGCCGTCGTCATTATCTTGCTACTAACCCGCGATGTGCTGACCGTGGTCGGGTTTTCCAGCTTCGGCGTGCTTATTTACTACGCCGTGACTAACGCGGCCGCCTTCACCCTGCCCGCCCGGCCGTGGCACGCGCCGCGCTGGCTCAATGCGCTGGGCTTCCTCGGCTGCCTGGTCCTGGCCGTGACACTTCCGCCGGCCTCCATGCTGGTCATGGCAGGGGTCCTGGCCGTCGGGGTGGCCGTTAGGTTCCTCGTCCTGCGGCGGCGCCGTACGTAAGGCGCAGTACGTAGAGCGCCGTACGTAGGGCGCAGTACGTAGTGGGGACGCAGGAAGGACCTACTTCACGGTGGTGACGCGCACGTGCAGGTCCTCCTCGGACGGCGCCCACGTGGCCGGGTCGGCGTCGTACTGCTCGCCCGAGCGGATGTCCTTGACCTGGTGCTTGCCGTCGTCGTCGGTGAACCAGACAAAGGGAATGCCACGGCGGTCCGCGAACTTGATCTGCTTGCCGAATTTCTCCGCCTTCGCCGCGACTTCGGTGCAGATGCCGCGGTTGCGCAGCTGCGCGGCGACGTCCTGCGCGGCTGCCCAGCTCTCGTCGTCGTTCAGCGCCACCAGCACGGCCGTCGGAACGGACCGCGAGGCTTTCGCGAGGTCCTGGCTGAGCATCCGGGACACCAGCCGGGTCACGCCGATGGAAAGTCCGACGCCGGGGAACTTGCGGTTGCCCTTGCTGGCCAAGGCGTCGTAGCGGCCGCCGGAGCAGATGGAGCCGAGCTGCTCGTGGCCCACCAGGACCGTTTCCACCACGGTGCCCGTGTAGTAGTCGAGTCCGCGGGCAATGCTGAGGTCGGCAACCACCCGCCCGGGGGCGTGCTGGACGGCGGCCGCAATGACCTGCTCCAGCTCGTTCAGGCCCTCCTCCAGCAGTTCGTTGCTGACGCCCAGCGCGCGCACCTGTTCCACGAAGGACGTGTCCTTGGTCCGGATCCCGGCGAGTTTGAGGGCGGCCTGCGCCTGCTCGTCGGTAGCTCCAAGCTCTTCCTTGAGCAGCTCGGCAACCTTAGCGGCCCCGACCTTTTCGAGCTTGTCGATGCTGCGCAGCACCCCCGGAGTGTCTGTCAGGCCGATTCCGGTGTAGAAACCTTCGGCCAACTTGCGGTTGTTGATCCGCAACAGAAAGTCGGGGATCGGAAGGGCGTTGAGGGCTTCGGCGATCACCAGCGCGATCTCGACGTCGTAACGGAACGGCAGTTCGCCGTCGCCCACAACATCGATGTCCGCCTGGGTGAACTCCCGGGCCCGTCCCTCCTGGGGACGCTCGCCGCGCCAGACCTTCTGGATCTGGTAGCGGCGGAACGGAAACGCCAGGTACCCGGCGTTTTCCACGACGTAGCGCGCGAACGGCACGGTGAGGTCAAAGTGCAGGGCCAGGGCGTGGTGATCCGTCTTGGGCGTTGCGTCTTCCTCGTCCTGGAGACGGCTGAGGCCGTAAACCTCTTTGTCGATTTCGCCCTTACGCAGCAATTGACCAACGGTCTCCACGGCGCGGGTTTCGATCGAGGAGAAACCATGGAGCTCAAATGTCCGGCGCAGCGTGTCCAGCACGTGGAGTTCCACCAGCCGCTCCTCCGGAAGCCACTCGGGGAATCCTGACAGGGAGGCTGTGCGTGCCATGGTGAAATTTTCTCCTCTAGTTGCTACTGCGGTATGTCGTCGCGACGCAGTATCGTCCGGCACGGTCTTCTTCGGTCATTCTCTGTCGAAACGTAGCGAAGATAGGCGGCAGACCGGCCAGTCGTGCATAAACTGTGTGCGGCAGTCAGTTTATGCGTTCGGCGCCCGCTTCTTCCAACGGGGCCGGTCCGGTGGACTGCCGGCAGCTTGCTGCTGTAACCGCGACGACGCCCACCGCCCGTTGCGGTCACGGCCTGACAACCAGGAGGACCATTGGCCGCCAGTTCACGCAGCGCCCGCGAGGCGAAGCGGCGCGTCCAGCAGATGGAGGCCAGGCGCGCTCTGCGCCGGGACCAGGACAAGCGCCGCAAGCGTGACAACCTTCTGGCCGTCAGCGCCGGTGCAGGGGCGATCGCCCTCGCCCTGGTCCTGCAGCTCACCGTCTTTTCCTCAAACCCGACCGAAGAAGAGGTCGCTGCCGTCCAAGAGGGACTAGCGAGCCCGTCAGCGTCCGCCACGCCGACTGCTGACCCGACGAATGCCGCTAACATCCCCAAACCCGATGCCGCCGCGGGCAAGACCTTTACCGGCGAACTGAAACTAAACCGCGGCACGTTGGGCGTTGAGCTCGACGGCACGAAGGCCCCGCAGGCCGCTGCCGTCTTCAAGTCCTTGGCCGACCAAAACTTCTACAACGGCCTCAACTGCCACCGGCTCACCACCGCCGAGAACTTTGGTGTCCTGCAGTGCGGGTCCAAGTCCGGCAACGGCAGCAGCGATCCGTCCTACGTCTGGGGACCAGTGGAAAACGCCCCGACGGACAATAAGTACCCCGCCGGAACCATCGCCGTGGCCCGGACCAGCGGCAACGCCAACAGCAACGGAACCCAGTTCTTCATCGTGTACAAGGACACCGTCATTCCGGCCGATGCCGCCGGCGGCTATACGGTGGTGGGCAAGGTGACGTCCGGGCTCGACGTGGTGAGCGGGATCGCCGCCGCCGGACTTAAACCGGGCGAGAGCGCCACGGACGGCGCACCTGTGGAACCAGTCACGATAGACTCGTTCTCACTGAAGTGACCAGCCGCGGCCCTGAACGCCGTGGTCCGGTATCCCTCCAAGCGAAAGACTTCTAGCGGTGACAGACAGTCAGAAATCCGACGAAACATTGGCAGCAGCATCCGCCAACGAAACCGAAACCGAGGCAACCCTGGCCCAGGGTGCAGGCGCTACCCGGGACGCGTCCGGCGACGTAGCCGGCGACACGGCGCCCGCCGCGGCTGACGTTGAGCCCGCCGCGAGCGACGACGACGCCCCCGCCGAGGTTGCCGCGCCTGCCGCCGAGCCGGCCGCAGAAGCCGCCCCGGCCGAAACTGAAGCCGCGCCTGCTGCTGAAGCGGCGCCTGCCGAGTCGGTTCCTGCTGCTCCCGCGCCCGACGAAACTGAAGCGGCGCCTGCCGAGTCGGTTCCTGCTGCTCCCGCGCCGTCCCCGCGACCGACGCCGGCACCTCGGCCCGCGCCGACTCCGGCAGCATTCGCCGCCCGGCCCAAGGCCAAGCCGTCCCCCGCCGCACCGGCTCCCGGGCCGGCCGCCGTATCTTCCGCCGCCTCGCTGGCTGAAGCAGCCCGCTGGGGCCGGGTGGAGGGTGACGGCCACGTTTTCCTGACGATTGACGGCACGGAATACCCCGTCGGCCAGTACCCGGGAGTCAGCGCCGACGAGGCGCTGGGCTACTTCGCCCGGAAGTTTGACGACGTCGTGGCGCAGATCGACCTGCTTGAACAGCGCGTCAGCTCCAAGGCACCCACCACGGACATGCAGAAGACCGTCACGCACCTGCGCGAGCAGCTCGCGGAACGGAACATGGTGGGCGACTTCCGCTCCGCGGAGGCCCGGCTGGACGCACTGGTGACGCAGATCGGCGAGCTTGAGAAGGCCGAGAAGGCCGAACACGATGCCGTCCGCGCCGCCGAACTCGCCGCCCGCGAGGCCATCGTGGCCGAGGCCGAGGAAATCGCCGGCCATGATCCGGCGCAGATCCAGTGGAAGACTTCCAGCGCCCGGATGAACGAGCTCTTCGAGAGCTGGAAGACCGCGCAGAAGAGCGGCGTCCGGCTCGGGCGCAGCAACGAGGACGCGCTGTGGAAGCGGTTCCGCGCCGCCCGCACGGTCTTCGACCGGCACCGTCGCGCCTACTTCTCCCAGCTGGACAGCAACAACTCCGCAGCCAAGGCCGCCAAGGAAAAACTCATCGCCGAGGCCGAGGCACTGTCCTCGTCGACGGACTGGGGCTTCGCCGCCGGCGAGTACCGCCGCCTGATGGAAGACTGGAAAGCGTCGCCCCGCGCCAGCCGCAAGGACGACGATGCCCTGTGGGCGCGCTTCCGCGCCGCCCAGGATGTGTTCTTCACCAACCGGCAGGCAGCCAACGACGAGATCGACCAGGAATACGGTGCGAACCTCGTCGTCAAGGAAGCACTCCTGGCCGAGGCCAATGAGCTCCTGCCGATCAAGGACCTGGCAGCTGCCAAGAAGGCGCTGCAGTCCATCCGCGACCGCTGGGAAGAAGCCGGCAAGGTCCCGCGCGCGGACATGGGCCGCATCGAGGCAGGTCTGCGTAAGGTCGAGGACGCCGTCCGAGACGCCGAGGACGAGAACTGGAAGCGCTCCAACCCGGAGACGAAGGCACGCACGAACAGCGCCCTGACCCAGCTGGAAGCTGCCATTGCCGGCCTCAAGGAAGATCTGGCCAAGGCGGAGAAGGCCGGCGACGAGCGCAAGATCAAGTCAGCCAAGGAAGCCCTCGAGGCCCGGCAGGCCTGGTTGGAGCAGCTCGAGCGTTCGGCGAGCGAACTCGCCTAAGCACATTAGACGGCCAGTTCAGGCTCCGTTCCGGTTTATCCACATGACCGGAACGGGGCCTGTTCTGTGTGCGGGAAACCGGCAACGATGGCGGAATGGTACTCATGCCCCGCGCCCCCGCCCCTGGTTCGGGTGCGGGTCTGGGTGGGGCTCCGGTTGGGGGTCCGGGTCGGGCTCCCACTTCGGCTCAGGGTCCGAGGGCTCAGGGCGCGGAGCCAAGGGCCCAAGGTCCGGGGCAGTGCGAGCTCTACTCCCCCGGCGCCCTGTTCTCCTGGCCCGAACTTCAGGCCATGGCCGCCGACGGCGTGCTGACGCAGCTTTATCAGCGCGGCTACCTGCCGCCCGGCGCCCCTGCCAGTCCGCAGTTGCGCGCCCGCGCCGCAGCCCTCGCCGTGGCGCCGGCCATCCGGCAGCGGGTGGTGGCGGGGCGGATGACCGCGGCCTGGATCTATGGCTGCGCCGCCGAGCCTGACCGCCTGGCACTGCTGGTCGACGCCAACCGGCGCATATCCAGCCTCAGGTCCGCGCGCGGCTGCACGTTCCACGAGGTGCGGTTGGGGCCCTTCGACGTGGTCAGCATGGGGGGCTTGATGGTGTCCAGCCCGCTGCGCACTGCGCTGGACGTCGCCCTGCACGTGGAGGCGGAACGCGCCGTGCCGGCCCTGACGGCGCTCCTGGCCAGACCCGAGCTGGGTGTTCGGCTCCGGCTGCTGAAGCTCGCCGTTGACGCCAGCCCCCGCGTCCCGCACAGGAGGGCGGCGCTGGCCAAGCTCGGCGCCCTGGCGCCGCCCCCGGAGGAGCCATAGCCGGAGGAACGGCAGTCGCAGGAACGGCCCCCATACGAGCCGCCCTCACAGAAGCCGGCCGGTGGGGGCTAGTTGCGGCGGCGGTTGCCGGTGGTGCGGTACACGTCGAAGACGCCGTCGATCCGGCGGACGGCGCTGAGCACATGGCTAAGGTATTTGGGATCGCCCATCTCGAAGGCAAACTTGGAGATCGCCACCCGGTCCGTGGAGGTGTGCACACTGGCCGCCAGGATATTGACGTGGTTGTCCGAGAGCACGCGGGTGACGTCGGAGAGCAGCGACTTGCGGTCGAGGGCTTCGACCTGAATCTCCACGAGGAAGACGCTGGACTGCGTCGGCGCCCAGTCGACTTCCACAATCCTGTCCGGCTGGTCCATCAGGCCGCTGACGTTGGTGCAGTCGGTCCGGTGCACCGATACCCCTGAGCCGCGCGTGACGAACCCCAGGATGGGGTCCGGCGGCACCGGCGTACAGCACCGGGCCAGCTTCACCCAGACGTCGTCCACGCCGCGGACCACCACACCGGAATCGGAGAAGCGTGCCTTGCTGACCTGGGTGGGGATGGAGACGTCGGAGATGTTGTCGTCCGGGTGCTCGTTCCCGCCGAGGCTCTCGACCAGGCGTTCCATGACGGACTGCGCGGACGTGTGCCCATCACCCACACCCGCGTAGAGCCCGGAGATGTCCGTGTACTTGAAGTCCTCGGCGATCGCGGCGAGGGCGTCGTGGGTCATCAGTCGCTGCAGCGGCAGGTTTTGCTTCCGCATCGCCTTGGTCAGCAGGTCCTTGCCGCGGTCGATCGCTTCCTCGCGGCGTTCCTTGCTGAACCACTGCCTGATCTTGTTCCGGGCCCGGGCGCTCTTGACGAAGTGCTGCCAGTCCTGGCTGGGGCCGGCACCCTCTGCCTTGGAGGTGAAGATCTCCACCCAGTCGCCATGGTTCAGTTCGCTGTTGAGCGGCACGAGTTTGCCGTTGACACGGGCGCCGATGGTCCGGTGGCCCACCTCGGTGTGCACGGCGTAGGCGAAGTCCACCGGAGTGGAGCCTGCCGGAAGGGCCATGACCTCGCCCTTGGGGGTGAAGACGAACACTTCGCGGGCATTGATTTCAAAGCGCAGGGAATCGAGGAACTCGCCCGGGTCCGAGGTTTCCTGCTGCCAGTCAACGAGGGAGCGCAACCAGCCCATGTCGCCGTCGCGCGGGCTGCCGGGCCCTGCCGCGGTCCGGTTCGGCTGGTCTTTGTACTTCCAGTGTGCGGCCACGCCATACTCGGCGCGGCGGTGCATCTCGTGCGTCCGGATTTGGATTTCCACCGGCTTGCCGCCGGGACCGATCACCGTGGTGTGCAGCGACTGGTACATGTTGAACTTGGGCATCGCGATGTAGTCCTTGAACCGCCCAGGCAGGGGGTTCCAGCGCGAATGCATTGCGCCCAGGGCCGCGTAACAGTCCCGGACGGAGTCGACCAGGACTCGGACGCCCATGAGGTCGTTGATGTCGTCGAAGTCCTTGTCGCGGACGATCATCTTTTGGTAGATCGAGTAGTAGTGCTTGGGACGACCGGTGATCGTGGCCTTGATCTTGGCGGCCCGAAGGTCCTCGGTGATCTGGTTGCGGATGACGGCCAGGTTCTTTTCGCGCTCCGGGGTCCGGTCCCCCACCATCCGCACGATTTCCTCGTACACCTTGGGGTAGAGGGCCGCAAAAGACAGGTCCTCCAGCTCCCACTTAATGGTGTTCATGCCGAGCCGGTGGGCGAGAGGCGCAAAGATTTCCAGGGTCTCGCGGGCTTTGCGCGCCGAGGACTCAGCCGAGACGAAACGCCAGGTGCGGGCATTGTGCAGCCGGTCGGCGAGTTTGATCATCAGGACGCGGATGTCCTTGGCCATGGCCACGACCATCTTGCGCACGGTCTCGGACTGGGCCGCCTCACCGAAGCTGACCTTGTCCAATTTTGTGACGCCGTCCACCAGCATGGCCACTTCCGGGCCGAACTCGGCCTTGAGGTCGGCCAGGGTGTAGGAGGTGTCCTCGACAGTGTCGTGCAGCAAGGCTGCCGCCAGGGTCGTGCCGCTGAGGCCCAGTTCGGCGAGGATGGTGGCCACTGCCACCGGGTGCGTGATGTACGGGTCGCCGCTCTTGCGTTTCTGTCCACGGTGGCACCGTTCGGCCACCACGAAGGCGCGCTGGATGAGGTCGAAGTCTTCTTTGGGATTGTTGGCGCGCACGGTGCGCAGCAACGGCTCCAGGATGGGGGAATAGGCTGGCGCCCCGCGGCCGGTCAGCCGGGCCAGGCGCGACCTCGTGCGTTCACGCCGGCCGGGAAACGTGGGCCGCGCGCCGGTGTTGCCGACGGGCACAGGCACGTCGGGACGTCCGGGAGCCACCAGGCCAGTCTGTTGACCCTGGCCTTGGCCCTTGTCCACGGGTGCCACCGGCACCGGCGTCGAACGTTCTTCCAATGGAGCACCTCTCGCGACCGGTTTAATTATTCAAGTGTATTCCCGCGGCAGGATACTTCGATAACCGGCCGGATGCGGAGACGGGCCGAAGACCGTCCTCAGGACGTTCTCCGGCCCGCCGATGGACCGTTCAGGGCGGCCGTCGCACGGTCCCGCCGCCGCTGGGGCACCAGGACCGTTCTGCGAAGGTGGACTCAGGCCGGGGCAGCCGTTGCCTGCGCGCCCGTCTTGGCGGCCGCGTCCGCGCGCCGCTGCTCCACACGCTTGGCCTGCTTGAGCAGGTCGGGTTCGCCCTGCCGCAAGGCGGCGTACAGCGGTGCCGCGATGAAGATCGTCGCGGCGGTGCCGACCAGGATGCCCACGAACAGCGCCAGGGACAGATCCCGCAGGGTACCGGCGCCCAGCAGCCCGGCACCAATGAACAGGATCGCGCCGACCGGGAGGATCGCCACCACCATGGTGTTGATGGAGCGGACCAGGGTCTGGTTGATGGCGAGGTTGACTTCCTCGGCGAACGTCCGCCGGGTGGATGCCTGGATGTCCGAGGTGTTCTCGCGGATCTTGTCGAACACCACCACGGTGTCGTACAAGGAGTAGCTGAGCACGGTGAGGAAACCGATGATCGCCGACGGTGTCACTTCGAAGTCACTGAGCCCATACACACCGGCGGTAATGAACATCGTGACGGCCATCCCGACGAGGGCCGAGAGGGACATCTTCCAGGTCCGGAAGTAGAGCGCCATCAGTACGGCGGCCAGGCCCACGAAGATCGCCAGGCCGATCAGGGCCTGCTTGGTGACGTCCGCGCCCCAGGTGGGGCCGACGAAGGTGGAGGTGACCTCGTTCTCAGTCACGCCGTAGGCCTTGGTGAGGCCTTCCTTGATCTGCAGCGTCTCGTCGTCGCTGAGCTTGTCCGTCTGGATGCGCATGGTGTTGCCGGCGACGTTGGCCACGCGGGGCACCGCGCCCGGCACGACCTCCTGGACAGCTTTCTCACCGCGGGATGCCTCGGTGGACGTGACGTTGGAGACCGTAAACTCGGAACCGCCGCGGAACTCGATGCCAAGGTTGAAGCCGCCCTTGGCGACCGGGATCAGGATCGAAAGGGCGACGGCGATCCCGGCAATCAGGAACCAGACCTTCTTGTAACCGACAAAGTCGTACGAGCGCTTGCCCGAATACAGCTCATTGCCGAACGTTGAGAAGTTGACCATTTATTTGCCCTCCTGGGACGTGATCTTGGAGGACCCGGCGAGCTGCCCCTGCTTTGCCTGCTCCTGCTTTTCCGCGAGACGGCGTTCGGCGATCGTCATCCGGCGCTCGGCCTCTGCCGCGGCACCGGAATTCTTGGCCCGCACCAACACGGGCTTGTCCTCCGGGGTACGGAGTCGGCCGGCTCCGCGGTAGAGCGGTACGGCACCGAGGCGCTTCGGGTCAAGACCCGAGAACCGATGGCCTTCGCCAAAGAACTTGGTCCGGGCCAGCAGCTGCAGCGTGGGGTGGGTGAACATGAATACGACGATGAGGTCGGCGATGGCGGTGAGGCCGAGCGTAAAGGCGAAGCCGCGGACGTTGCCCACTGCCACGAAGAACAGCACGACGGCGGCGAGGAGGTTGACGGCCTTGGACGCCAGGACGGTGCGCTTGGCCCGCTTCCAGCCGTTCTCCACGGCCGAGACCAGGCCGCGGCCTTCGCGGAGTTCATCGCGGATGCGTTCGAAGTAGACGATGAAGGAGTCCGCCGTCTGGCCGATGGCCACGATCAGGCCGGCCACGCCGGCGAGGGAAAGCCGGTAGTTCTCGGTCCAGCCCAGAATCGCGATGGCAAGGAACGTCAGCACACCGGCGATCAGCAGGGATGCGACGGTCACGAAGCCGAGGGCCCGGTACTGGAACAGCGAGTACACCACCACGAGCAGCAGGCCGATCAGGCCGGCGAGCATGCCCATGCGGAGCTGCTCACCGCCCAGGGTTGCCGAGATCTGCTGTTCGCTCTGGATTTCGAAGCTGATCGGCAGGGCACCGAAACGAAGCTGGTCGGAAAGGGCCTTCGCGGATTCCTCGGTAAACCCGCCCGTGATCTGCGGCCGGCCGTCGGTGATGACGGCGAGGGAACGCGGGGCGGAGATGACCTGGTCGTCCAGGACGATGGCGAACTGGGCCTTCGGATCAGAACCGGTCTGGCCGCCGCCGGCGGCGTAGAACTGGTAGAGGCGTTCGGTGACTTCCTTGAATTTGGCGGTACCGGCGTCGTCGAACTGGATGTTGACAGCCCATTCGTTGGTCACCGCACCCTGGGCGCCGCGCTGCAGCTGGAAGGAGGAGGACTTGATGTTCGAGCCCTTCACTTCAACCGGGCCGAGGATGTACTTGATGGCAGGCGAATTGGCCGATGCCGGCTCACAGGTCACCAGCGGCTTGGTCGGATCGGAGCGCTGCTGCTTGTCCTGGGACGGGTTGTCACAGTCAAGCGCCTCAAACTGCTTGTAGATAGCGGGGGTAATCCAGTTCGTGTCGCTGCTGTTCGCCGGCGCGGCCGTCGGCTTGGGCAGCTGGTCTTCCGGCGTCCGTGATGCTGCGGGGACGGCGGCGCCGGCGCCCGTCTGGAGAACGGGGCGGAAGTTCATGTCGGCGGAAGCCTGGATCAGCGCACGGGTCTCCTTGGCAGGAGTTCCCGGCAGGCTGACGACGACGTTGCGGCCGGACTGCGTGCTGATTTCAGCTTCCGCCACGCCCGAGCCGTCGACGCGCTGACGAATGATCGCCACGGCCTGGTTGAGCTGATCTTCGGTAATACCCGAACCGCCCTCAACCTTGGGCGCCAGAATCATCTGGGTGCCGCCTTCGAGGTCCAAGGCGAGCTTGGGGGTCCACCCGGCCTGGCCGGCAATGGTGCCGCCTGCCAGAACGGCGGTCATGGCGGCGATGAGTACGCCAAGCCATACCAGCGTTCTGATGGCTGAGTGTTTGGGGCCAGTTCGTGCCATTGTCGATCTTTCTATTTATTGACGGCGGATCCGCCGGCGGGGGCACTTGGCCCCGCCGGCGGATGCCCGCAACCGTTGCTTCGCGGGATAGCCCAGGTAGGCAGACTAGCTGTCTTTCTTGCCCTCATCGTTGAGGCGGCGCAAGGTTTCCTCGGGGGTTTCGGTCCGGGGCGCTTCGCTGAGGGGTGCCGCGCTGTCCGTCTTGTCGGTGGTCAGTGAGTTCTCAGTGGTCAGCGAGCTCTCAGTGGTCAGCGCGGAAGCATCGTCGGGAACAACGGTCGGCTCCTCCGCCGCGACAACCGGCTCCACAATTTTGGTGACGGCCTGGCGGTGGACGGTGGCGGTGTTGCCCGGGGAAAGTTCCAGCGTGACCTTGTTCTCCGCCTCGTCGATGTCGACGATCCGGCCGAATAGCCCAAAGCTCGTCATGACCTCGACGCCGGGGCCAAACTTCGACTGGAGCTGCGCCTGCTGCTGCTGTGTCTTCTTGTTGCGGCGGAACATCATAAAGACGAACACGCCGAGCATGACGAACAGGAGAATTGTCATTGGATCCAAGGGGATTGTTCCGTTCTGTACTTGCATAGCTGTTTTTCAGCAACGTCCGTTTGCTCCGGGCGGCGCGGGCACGGGCCGCCACAGAAACCTTGCAGTGAGACCATCCCCCGCCGCCGACGGCCACCTTCTCTCCGCCCACGGAAACAAACCCGGACGTGCCGAGCGTCATACCAGTCTAAAGGGAAAAGCTGAAAGAACGGTGCTAGCGGCTATAACGGAACCGTTCCGGACCAGTTTCGTCGCCGAATTCTCCGTCAGCACCCGGCGTCCCGTCGCCCGGCTCGTCAGACTGGAACAGCTCCAGGGGATCCTGTCCAAAGACTCCCGCGGGAACGGCGAAGCCCAGGTGTGTCCATGCAGGCGCCAGGGCGATGCGGCCCCGGGGCGTCCGGCCCAGCAGCCCCTCACGGACGAGGTACGGCTCGGCGACCGTTTCCACAGTCTCTGTTTCCTCGCCGACTGCGATCGCAAGCGTGGAGAGACCCACCGGCCCCCCGCCGAACTTGGTAATAAGGGCTTCGAGAACGGACCGGTCCAACCGGTCCAGGCCGCGCTTGTCCACCTCGTACATGTCCAAGGCAGCGGACGCCGCCCTGGCATCAATTTGCTCGATGCCGTGGACGAGTGCCCAGTCCCGGACCCGGCGCAGCAGCCGGTTGGCGATGCGCGGCGTGCCCCGGGACCGTCCGGCTATCTCGCTGAATCCTGCCGAATTGACCTTCAGGTCCAGCAGGCCGGCGGACCGGCGCAGGACGAGCTCCAGCTCTTCGACCGAATAAAACTCGAGGTGGCCGGTGAAGCCGAAGCGGTCACGCAGCGGACCGGGGAGCAGCCCGGCGCGCGTGGTGGCGCCCACCAGCGTGAAGGGCGGCAGTTCGAGCGGGATGGCGGTGGCGCCGGCGCCCTTGCCGACGACGATGTCGACGCGGAAGTCCTCCATGGCCATGTACAGCATTTCCTCGGCCGGGCGGGACATGCGGTGGATCTCGTCCAGGAAGAGGACTTCGCCTTCAGAGAGCGAGGACAGGATGGCCGCGAGGTCGCCGGCGTGCTGGATGGCCGGGCCGCTGCTGATCCGCAGCGGAACATTCATTTCGGCGGCGATAATCATCGACAGGGTGGTCTTGCCCAGGCCCGGAGGGCCGGAGAGCAAGACGTGGTCCGCGCTGCGCCCGCGCATGCGCGAAGCTTCAAGAACGAGCGACAGCTGCTTCCTGACCCGGTGCTGGCCCACGAAGTCGTGCAGGTTCTTGGGCCGCAGGGCGGCTTCGATGGCGCGCTCCTCCGGCTCCTCCCCCCCTGCGACAATAGACGGCTCAGCCACGCGCGCCTACCCGGTTTCCGGCGCGGGCGCCGTCCTGCCCCAGCCAGCGCAGCGTGGCGCGGAGGATCTCTGCCACGTTGCCGTTCGCGGCCAAGTCCGGGGAATCGGCGAGGGACTTCTCGATGCTGGCGGCGGCGTCCTTCTCGGACCAGCCAAGGCTGGTCATTGCCGCGACGACCTGCGGCTTCCATACGGACTCGGCGGAAACCTGCGCCACCGGAGCCCCGGCTGTGCCGTGCGGGACGAGCTTTCCGGCGAGTTCCAGCACGATGCGGCCGGCCACCTTGGGGCCAATGCCGGGGACCTTCGTGAAGGCCTTGCCGTCGCCGGAGTGGGCGGCCACGCGGATGGCTTCGGGTTCGTGGACGGCCAGCACGGCCAGGGCCAGGCGGGGTCCGACACCGCTGACGCTGAGCAGGACGTCGAACACTTCCCGCTCATCATCGCTCGCAAAGCCGAACAGGGTCAGTGAGTCCTCGCGCACAATCAGGGACGTAAACAGCTTCCCCTCTTCACCCACGTGGAGGCTGCTGAGCGTCTGCGGCGTGGCGTTGACGCTCATGCCGGCGCCGTTGAGGTCGATCACGGCGGAGGACAGGCCTACGTGCGCTACGGTTCCGCGAAGAAAACTGATCAAGGCCTGGCTCCTGGTTTACAGCTTGTTGGGTCTACAGCTTGACGGGTTTACAGTTTGGTGTGTCTTCAGCTGAGGGGGTCTACAGCTTGCTGCGCTCGAGAACAGTAAGCCAGCCTGCCACCCGATCATCCGAACATCCGAACATATCTACGAATACCCTAGCAAGCGGGGCGGACATTCAGCGCGCGCGGCGCGCCTTTGCCTCCGCGTCGGCCCACGCGCGCTGCGCCGGGGTGAGCGACTGGCTGCCCGGCCCCGTCGTGACTGCATCCTTGGTGGAAGTGCCGCTGCCGGCCCGCCAGGCGTGGGTGATGGCCAGGGCGAGGGCGTCGGCGGCGTCCGCCGGGCGCGGCGGCGCATCGAGCCGGAGGATCTTGGTCACCAGCTTTGTGACGGCGTCCTTGTTGGACGTGCCGCTGCCCGTGACGGCCGCTTTGACTTCGGACGGCGTGTGAAGCGCCACCGGGATGCCGCGGCGGGCGGCGGCAGCAATGACGACGCCGGAGGCCTGGGCCACACCCATGACGGTGCTGACGTTGAGCTGGGAGAAGACCCGTTCCACGGCGAGGACGTGCGGTTCGTACCGGTCCAGCCAGTCATCGATAGAGGTGGCGATGACCAGCAACCGCTGGTCCAGACTTTCCTCCGGCGAGGTTCCCACCACACCGAAGGCGACCATCGTGGCACGCCGGTTCTTTTCGACGTCGACCACGCCGATGCCGCAACGGGTGAGGCCCGGGTCGACCCCCAAGACGCGCAGCGTCAAGGTCGTGCCGTCAAGACCGGGCCTCACAGCCATGTCGAAGTGACGGGGTCACTCGGCTTCCAGTGCGGCCTGCACTTCGTCGCTGAGGTCGGCGTTGCTGTAGACGTTCTGGACGTCGTCGAGTTCCTCCAGCGCGTCCACAAGCTTCATGAACTTCTTGGCGGCGTCGAGGTCCAGGGGCACCTGCATGGACGGAACGAACTCGGCCTCATCGGTCTCGTACTCGATTCCGGCTTCCTTGAGGGCATCCCGGATGGCCTGGAGGTCGGTCGGTTCGGAGTGGATCTCGAAGCTGTCGCCATTGTCCTTGACTTCCTCGGCGCCGGCGTCGAGCACTGCCATCAGTACGTCGTCCTCGCTCAGGCCGTTCTTGGGCAGCGAGACGACACCCTTGCGGCTGAAAAGGTAGCTCACCGAACCGGGATCGGCGATCGTGCCGCCGTTGCGGGAGATGGCGAGCCGGACCTCGGAGGCGGCACGGTTTTTGTTGTCCGTGAGGCACTCAATCAGCAGCGCAGAACCCTGCGGGCCGCGGCATTCGTACATGATCTCGGTGTAGTCGACGACCTCGCCCGTCAGGCCGGCGCCGCGCTTGATGGCGCGATCAATGTTGTCAGCGGGCACCGAAGTCTTCTTGGCCTTGGTGACGGCCAGTTCCAGGCCCGGGTTGCCGGAGAGGTCCGGGCCGCCCATGCGCGCGGCGACTTCGATGTTCTTGATCAGCTTGGCGAACGACTTTGCCCGGCGGCTATCGAGAATGGCCTTCTTGTGCTTGGTCGTCGCCCATTTGGAGTGGCCTGACATGCTTTACGCTTCTCCTCTGATCATTCGAATAAACAATTCATGCACGCGCTTCTCCCCCGTCACTTCCGGATGGAAGGAGGTGGCCAGCAGCTTGCCGGAACGCACTGCAACAATTCTAGCCGTCCCGTCGAGGGATTCGGGGTGGCCGACCTTGGACGGCTCCACCTGGGCGAGGACCTCCACGCCCTCGCCGACGCGCTCCACCCAGGGTCCGCGGATGAAGACGGCGTGGACGGGGGCGACTTGGCCGTCCACCGCGCTGAACTCCAGTTCCTTGAAGTCGAGGTCCGTCTCGAAGGACTCGCGCTGCCGCCCGAAGGCGTTGCGGCGCACGGTGATGTCAAGCCCGCCGAACGTCTGCTGCGGGTTTCCACTGAGGTCTGTTGCCGGATCGGTGATCTCGCCCGCGAGCAGGATCATGCCGGCGCAGGACCCGTAGACGGGGAGTCCGGCCTGAATGCGTTCGCGCAGCGGATCCCGGAGTTCAAAGATCCTTGAGAGCTTGTCGATCGTGGTCGATTCGCCGCCGGGGATGATGAGCCCGTCCAGGCCGTCCAGTTCGGCGGGGCGGCGGACCGCGACGCCGGTGGCGCCAGCGGCGCCGACGGCGTGCAGGTGCTCCCGGAAATCGCCCTGCAGCGCCAGGACGCCGATCCGGAGACCTGTTCCCACGCGGGATTCAGGGGAAAAAGAGGGGGTGGTCATCCCCTCAGCATAATGCGCCGCACGTGTCCAAGACGCCTGAGGCGGCCCCGGGCGTCAAGGTTCCATGCCTCTGCTGGGATATATTACTGAGCATGCTTTACTTCAGCGTTCCGCTCGGCAAGCTCGTCCGCCGGGTCTCCCGGCTCAGGGGCGGAGGCTCGGCCCTTCCCGGGCTTGTGGTCGAAAAAATTGACCCTGGTTTCATGCAGCGGACCCTGTCCACGCTGCCCCTGGGGGTTGCCGTCGTCAGCGGCACGAACGGGAAGACCACCACCACGAAGATGGTGGTGGAACTGCTGGAGAGCCAGGGGCTGAAGGTCTTCACGAACCGCACCGGCAGCAACTTCACGCGCGGCGTGGCCGCCGCGCTGCTGGGCGAGGTGGACTGGCGGGGCCGGCTGCATGCCGACGTCGCGGTCCTTGAACTCGACGAGGCGCACGCCGTGCACTTCGTCAACAGGGTTCCGCCGCGGTACAGCCTGCTGCTCAATGTCCTCCGCGACCAGCTGGACCGTTTCGGCGAGATCGACAAGACCGCGGAGCTGCTTCAGCACATCGCCTCGAAAACCACCGGGACCGTGGTCCTGAACCGTGAAGATCCGCGGGTGGCCCGGATCTCCGGGACGCTGAACGGGCCGGAAGTGCTGTACTTCGGGCTCGACGATTCCCTGCTGAGCACCTTCCCCAACGACGACGAGATGCGCGCGGCGCCCGGAAGCCCGGTGCCGGCCGTCCCCGCCCGGGCGACCGCCGACGTCGTACTGCGCCGGGTGGGCGCCGATGACGCCGATTTCGAGTACGACGGCGGCACAGTCACCACGGCGATGAAGCTGCGCGGCGTCTACAACATCTTCAACGCCGCCGCCGCGCTCACCCTGGCGCGCGCGATCTCAGCGGCCCGCGGCAGGGGCACCGACCAGACCGCCCTGCTCACGGCGCTGTCCAAGGTGGCGCCGGCGTTCGGCCGCGGCGAAAGCCTGGTGGTAGACGGCCTGCCGCTGGAACTTGTTCTGGTCAAGAATCCCAGCGGTTTCCGGCTCGGTTTGAAATCCTTCCCGGCGGCCGGCTATGCCACCATGATTGCGATCAACGACAACTACGCCGACGGCCGGGACATGTCCTGGCTGTGGGACGTCGAATTTGACACTCTCCGCGATGGCGGCGTCGACCAGCTGACGGGCTCCCGCGCTTACGACATGGCGCTGCGCCTGCAGTACGACGACGTCGCCATCGGCGCCGTCGACACGGAGATTGCGCCGGCACTGGACGCGTTCATCCGAGGGAGCAAGGGTAAGCCGAAACGGATCTTCTGCACGTACACGGCGATGCTGGCGATCCGCCGCGAACTGTCCAAAATCACCACAGTGGAGGTGGTCTCATGACCCCCCAATCCCCGGCAACCCCGCACGGACTCTCTTTCGGGCACGAACTGCCGCCCGAAAACCCCGCGCCCAGCAAGGGCACCATCCGGGTCCTGCAGCTCTACCCGCGGGACATGAACATCTACGGGGACTGGGGCAACGCCCTGGTTCTCGCCCAGCGCCTACGCTGGCACGGCTACACGCCCGAACTGCTCGAATACAACGTCGGTGACCCGTTTCCCGCGGACGTGGACCTCATTGTGGGCGGCGGCGGGCAGGACAGCGGACAGCTCGTGATCCAGGACGACCTCCTCTCCCGCGAGTCCACACTGAAGAAACTCACCGAAGACGGCACCCCGATGCTCGTGATCTGCGGGCTCTACCAGCTCTTCGGAAAGTTCTTCAAGACCCGGCTCGGCACCGTCATTTCCGGGATCGGCATCCTCGATGTGGAGACCCACGGCACCGACGAACGGCTGATCGGCAACGTCACCGTCTCCTCCCCCGAGTTCGGCAGCATCCTGGGCTATGAGAACCACAGTGGCCAGACCACCCTGGGACCGGGCGTCGAGCCGCTCGGAACCACCGCCAAAGGGACGGGCAACAACAGCGCCGACGGCCAGGAAGGCGCCCGCTACCGCAACATCGTGGCGAGCTACCTCCACGGTTCGCTGCTGCCCAAGAACCCGGCCTTGGCAGACTTCCTGATCCGGGCCGCCGTCGAACGCAAGTACGGCAGCTTCACGCCCGGCACGCCGGATGACTCCTACGCGGTCCTGGCGCGGGAACACGCCGCCCGCCGGCCCCGCTGAGCCGTTAGTAGATTCAGATGATTCGGATTGAGCGGGATGACCCGGGGCGAACGGATGTCCGTAAGCTCCTGAGCGAGCACCTCGCGGACATGTACGCGACGTCGCCAGCGGACAGCGTGCACGCGCTGGACCACGGAGCGCTTTCCGGCCCGGAGATCGCGTTCTGGACCGCTCGGCAGGACTCCGAGGTCCTCGGCTGCGGCGCGCTCAAGCGACTGGACGCCGGGCCCGGCAAAGAGAAACAGGGCGAAATCAAGTCAATGCGGACCACGGCGCATGCCCGCGGCCGGGGCGTTGCCACGCTTCTGCTCGAACACATCCTTGAGGAGGCCCGGCGAAGCGGCTACGACCAATTGTTCCTGGAGACCGGCAGCCAGGAGTTCTTCGCCCCCGCCCGCCGGCTCTATCACCGGCACGGATTCATCGACTGCCCGCCGTTTGGCAGCTACGTACCCGATCCGAACAGTGTCTTCATGACCCGTGAACTGCACTAATTGCCGTTGACGAACGCCAACACGTCCCGGGCCACCCTGCTGCTGGCGGCCACCCGAAGATGACCGAGGCCTTCATACCAAATCAATGTGCAGTCCGGGATCAGACCGGCGGTCTCGGCTGCAACATCCCTCGGGAAGAACCTGTCGTGGTCCCCGCAGATGAGCAGTACCGGCGGCCGGATCCTTGGCAGGACCGCTCGCGAATTGAAGCTCAGCTCCGCCCGAGCTTCAGTCTGCACGTCCTCCGGCGGGTAGTCGGAGGCGGCGAGCAGGCGACCACCGATGAGAGGCCCCAGCAGCCGGCGGAGCCACGTCAGCCGCGGCCCTGGAAACAGATACTCGGCGAATACAGTCCCGGCCCGCCCGGCGTCGCCGCTAACCAGGGCGCCTGCCATCCGCGCGTCGACGTCCTTGCCCCAGTCGCTGAGCTCAGCCGCGGCGATAACCACAACGATCCGGCCGAAAGCGTCGGGGTGCAGGGCCGCGAGGTACTGCGCAATCATTCCGCCGAACGATTCTGCCACCACGACATCCACGTGTCCGCCGAACTCCTCCGTGATCACGTGGGCGTAGTCGCCGGCCATGTCGCTAATCGTGTGCCCGGGCGGCATGTTCCTGCGCCGGGTCACCACCCAGACGGAAAATCCCGCGTTCAGATACGGCTCGAACTGCCGGCGGATCATGCGGCGCATTATCCCTTGAGGAACCGTACTCCCGGGGCCGCCCTGGATGAACAAGAGCGTTTTCGGTCCGCTGCCCCAGCACAGGTACTCCATTCCGTTGCCGAACGTCCCGCCCCTGGCACTACGCCCGACAGGCCGCTGCGCCGCCGTCATCGGCTGACATAACTTCCCCGCAGCAGCTCCACGAACTCCGAGGGCCGGGATGCCGGCCACCAGTGGCCGCTGTCCACCCGGATGACCGTGAGGTTATCCACCCACGTACCCAGCCCGTCCACGAGATCCGGCGACAGGAAGGAATCCTTCAGCGGCGTAACGACTTGGACGGGAATCGTCACGCGGCCCCCTGCCGGCCACGTCCGTCCCCGGAAAAAGTTGGCGCGGTAGAGCGCCAGCCCGCGGACGGGATCATCGCCGACGTCGCGCTTCGCCGTCCGCTCGTAGCGTTTCGTGAGGAACAGTCGCCAGGCGGCCTCCGGCAGCTTGGGCACGAGGAACGCGGCGATGTACCAGCTTCGGGCCAGCTGGCCGGCCAGCTGTGGCCATGCGCGTGGCCGCGAATACCGGCTGCGCACCCACCGGGCAAAGTGCTGCAAGTCCGGGCCGGAGATGGAAGTGTACCGGCCGATCAGGCCCGCGGCCCTGGAGTCCTGCACGGTGGCCCAGCCTTGGATTGATCCCCAGTCATGGCCCACGAGATGGACATCCGTGGCTCCGACAGCCGCCAGCACGGCGAACATGTCCTCCATGAGCGCGCCCAGCGTGAAGTCCCCCGGGAGACCGGTGACGGCCGACGCGCCCGCGTTCCGGGTGTCGTAGGCCACCACATGGTGGCTTCGGGCCAGATCACGGATGGCGGGCAAGTAGACCCGATGGTCGTCCGGATAGCCGTGTACCAGCAACAGCGTCGGCACATCCGGGCCGGGCTCACGTCCGTACTCAAATACGGCCAGCTCAGCGCCGGACGACGCCACGATGCGCCGCCGCTCATTTAAGGTCTCCATGCTGCCCAAGCTTAGGGCTCCCGGGAGAGAATAGGCCGATCATTTACGACGGCGGACTCACAACACCCTCGCGCCACCGTTGAGAACCCCCGACATGCATGAAAGAGTCATTTCATGACCAATCCCCTCCTCAGCCCCAGCACCCTGCCCTACGGCCTGCCGCCTTTCGCGGATATCGAAGAAGCACACTATGCGGAGGCCGTTGAGGCCGGCCTGGCCGAGCACCTGGCCGAAATCCAGGCGATCGTGGACAACCCGGAGGCCCCGTCCTTCGAGAACACCGCCCTAGCCATGGAACGCTCCGGCCAGCTCCTGGAACGGGCGGCTGCATCCTTCTTCACCCTCGTTTCCGCGCACGCGTCGGATGCGATCCGCGATCTCGAAACCAGCCTCTCCCCCTTGTTCTCCGCCCACCAAGATGCCGTCTACCTCAACCGGGGACTCTACGAACGCTTCGCGGCGCTGGACCCTGCCGCCCTGGATGCGGAGTCCGCCCGTCTCGTGGAGGAATACCTCAAGGAGTTCCGGGCCTCGGGCATCCAGCTTGACGACGCCGGCCAGGAGCGGCTCAAGGACATCAATGCCGAGCTTGCCCGGCTGGGCACCGAGTTCGGGCAGCGGGTGAAGGAAGGCATGAAGTCCGCGGCCTTGCTGCTGGACGACGCCGCCGACCTCGCCGGCCTGCCCGCTGACGACGTCGCCAGCGCAGCGGAGGCCGCGCGGACCGCCGGACACGAGGGCAAGTTCCTGCTCACGCTGATCCAGCCAAGCAACCAGCCTGCCATGGCTGCCCTGGCGAACCGGGATGTCCGCCGCCGGCTCTACGAGGCCTCGATCGGCCGCGGCAGCGGTGGCGGCAGTCTCGATGTCCTCGATCTGGTCAAGGATATGGTCCGGCTGCGCGCCGAAAAGGCCGCCTTGCTGGGCTTTGCGAACTTCGCCGAACTCACCGTGGACCGGCAGACGGCCCCGGACTTCCAGGCGGTGCAGGACATGATGAGCCGGCTGGCGCCCGCGGCCGTCCGCAATGCCGACCGGGAGGCCGAAGCGCTGGCCGAGGCCGCAGGCCACCCGCTCGAGGCCTGGGACTGGGCGTACTACTCGGCCAAGGTCAAACGCGAGCGGTACGCAGTGGACGAGCAGGCCCTGCGCCCCTATTTCGAGCTGGACCGGGTTTTGAACGACGGTGTCTTCTTCGCGGCGAACGCCCTGTATGGCGTCACGTTCCACGAGCGCGGCGACCTCTCCGGCTACCACCCGGACGTGCGCGTCTGGGAGGTAAAGAATTCCGACGGCACAGACCTTGGCCTGTTCCTGGGCGACTACTACACCCGTGACACCAAGCGAGGCGGAGCCTGGATGAATTCCCTCGTGGAGCAGTCCGGGCTGCTCAACACCCGTTCGGTGGTGATCAACAACCTCAACATCTCCAAGCCGCCAGCCGGCGAGCCCACCTTGCTGACGCTGGACGAACTGCGCACCACGTTCCACGAGTTCGGCCATGCCCTCCACGGACTGTTTTCCGCCGTCACCTATCCGCGCTTCTCCGGCACCAACGTGCCCCGGGACTTCGTGGAATACCCGTCGCAGGTCAATGAAATGTGGATCATGTGGCCCGAGGTCCTGGCCAACTACGCGCGGCACCACGCGACCGGCGAAGCCCTCCCGCAGGAAACCGTGGACAAGCTCAATGCCGCCCAGTTGTGGGGCGAAGGCTTCGGCACCACGGAATACCTCGGCGCTGCCCTGCTGGACCTGGCCTGGCATGTGCTGGATGTGTCCGGGACCCCCGAAGATGCCCTGGAATTCGAGGCCAAGGCCCTCGCGGCGGCCGGCGTGGCGCACAGCCTCATCCCGCCGCGGTACCGGACGGGCTACTTCCAGCACATTTTCGCCGGCGGCTGGTACGCCGCGGGCTACTACTCCTACATCTGGAGCGAAGTCCTGGACGCCGACACCGTGGAATGGTTCAAGGAGAACGGCGGCCTCAGCCGGGACAACGGCGATTTCTTCCGGGCCGAGCTGCTTTCGCGCGGCAACAGCCGGGACCCGCTGGAGTCATTCCGGACCTTCCGGGGCAGGGACGCTGATCTCGGCCCGCTGCTCAAGCGCCGCGGCCTGGACTAACGCACGCTGAACGCAAACGACGCCGGCCCGCCACCTGGACAGGTGGCGGGCCGGCGTCGTGATCAATACCCAGGCGACAATCGCGCCCGACTCTCTTGGCTTAATAAGAGAGACTGCAGAGGCTCCATGGACGAGGCGCCTTGGCGCCGAGTCTGTGGAGAAGCAGTCGAACGTTACCAGCCGCGCTCGGCGAGGCGGTGCGGCTGCGGGATTTCGTCGACGTTGATGCCGACCATGGCCTCGCCCAGGCCGCGGGAGGCCTTGGCGATCTCGTCCGGGTCGTCGTAGAAGGTGGTGGCCTTCACGACGGCGGCGGCACGCTGGGCCGGGTTGCCGGACTTGAAGATGCCGGAGCCGACGAACACGCCGTCGGCGCCGAGCTGCATCATCATGGCGGCGTCGGCAGGGGTGGCGATGCCGCCGGCGGTGAACAGCACCACCGGGAGCTTGCCGGTCGCGGCGACTTCCTTGACCAGTTCGTACGGTGCCTGCAGTTCCTTCGCGGCGACGTAGAGCTCATCCTCGGGCAGGGATGCGAGCTTCTTGATCTCGGCCCGGATCTGGCGCATGTGGGTGGTGGCGTTGGAGACGTCGCCGGTGCCGGCCTCGCCCTTGGAACGGATCATGGCCGCGCCCTCGTTGATGCGGCGCAGGGCCTCACCGAGGTTGGTGGCACCGCAGACGAACGGAACGGTGAAGTTCCACTTGTCGATGTGGTTGGTGTAGTCGGCCGGGGTGAGGACCTCGGACTCGTCGATGTAGTCCACGCCGAGGGACTGCAGGACCTGTGCCTCGACGAAGTGCCCGATCCGGGCCTTGGCCATGACCGGCACGGACACGGCGGCGATGATCTTGTCGATCATGTCCGGATCGGACATGCGGGACACGCCGCCCTGGGCGCGGATATCGGCCGGAACGCGTTCCAGCGCCATCACTGCCACGGCACCGGCGTCTTCGGCGATGCGGGCCTGCTCGGCGTTGACGACGTCCATGATGACGCCGCCCTTGAGCATCTCCGCCATGCCGCGCTTGACGCGGCTGCTGCCCGTGACGTTCTTCGCGGACGCGCCGGCTTCGCTGCTTACATCAGGTGTAGACACAAAAACCCCTATGGGTAGATAGATGACCTCGCCGGGGCGCGGACGGCACGTCCATGACTTGCCTCGCGCACTCCGGATTACCGGATCCATTGGCCGGTAAAGCTAATACTAGCCCCCGTCCCGTGCGCGGCAGAATTCCGGTTACCACGGTCCAGACGCGCCCTGCGCCGGGGATTCCGCGGTCCGGCCGGATGCCGCACGCCGCCGTCCGGTCCGGTCAGGCAGTCGGGTCAGTCAGTCGGGTCAGGCGGTCCGGTCAGGCGGTCCGTTCGGGGGTTGTGCCTTCGGGTTCGGCCAGCGCCTGTCGGTGGACGGTCACGATGCGCTGGATCACCGTCACCAGGCTCGCAGCCGCCAAAAGGCACAAGGTTACGAAAAGCACGACGGCGGGCAGGCCCAGGCCGGTGAGCCCCGTGACCACCAGCACGGACACGAGCCGCTCGGCCCGCTCGGCGATGCCCACGTTGGCGTGAAAACCGAGGGCCTCCGCCTTGGCTCGCGCGTAGGAGACCACCATGCCCAGCACGAGGCAGACGACGGCGGCGATCGCGATCGCCGGGTTGGCGCCGCCGGTGAAGAACCAGACCGCGACGCCGGCGAAGAGGGCGCCGTCAGCCACGCGGTCCAGGGTGGAGTCCAGGAAGTTGCCCCAGCGGCCGCCGCGATGCTGCATCCGGGCCATGATGCCGTCAATGACATCAGAGAAGATGAAGGCTGTGATGAACAGCGTCCCCCAGAAGAGCTGTCCGAGCGGGTAGAACACGAGGGCGCCGACCACCACGCCGAGCGTGCCGACCACCGTCACGGCGTCCGGGGACACGCCGATCTTCAGCAGCCACCGGGCGAACGGGGAGAACAGCGCGGTGAAGAACCCGCGCGCGTGCCGGTTAAGCATCCTGCTCCCCAACTGCCTCCGGCCGGACGGCCGCGTCCGGCTGGACGGGCAAATCCTCCGGCCACGCGTCAGCCACCTGCTGGCGAACCTCGCCGAGCGTCTGCGTGATCGCCTTGGTCTGGGCAATGATGGGGAAGAAATTCCCGTCCCCGCCCCAGCGCGGCACCACGTGCTGGTGCAGGTGCCCGGCGATGCCTGCCCCGCCGGTGACGCCCTGGTTCATGCCAATGTTGAAACCACTGGGATTGGCGACCTTCCGCAGCACGCGCATGGCCGTCTGGGTCAGTTCGGCGAATTCCGCGGTTTCCTCCACCGTGAGGTCGGTGTAATCGGGGATATGCCGGTAGGGGCAGATCAGCAGGTGGCCCGGGTTGTACGGGAACAGGTTCAGCACCACATAACTGGTCCTGCCCCGGTACACGATCAGGGCGTCCTCGTCCCCCCGCTCCGGGGCGGCACAGAACGGGCAGTCGTCCCGGTTCTTGAACTGGTGCTGTCCGCCCTTGATGTACGCCATCCGGTGCGGGGTCCACAGGCGCTGGAAGGCGTCCGGGACCCCGGCCAGGCCGAAGTCATCCGTCACGTCGTGGTCGCCCGGATACTCCGGCCCGGCCCCTGTGGTTTCCTGCACGCGCTGCCCTTCCGTCTGCCTAGCTGGTCCGGTTGTGGACGGCGTCGACGATCCGTTTGACGGCCTCAGCGACGGGAACGCCGTTGTCCTGGCTGCCGTCGCGGAAGCGGAAGGAGACGGCTCCTGCCTCGGCGTCGTCTCCGCCGGCGATCAGCACGAACGGGATCTTGTCCTTGCTGGCCGTACGGATCTTCTTCGGGAAACGGTCCGAGGAGATGTCCACTTCGGCGCGGATGCCGGCCGCCTTGAGCTGGTCCACGACGTCGAACATGTAGTCGTTGAACGCCTCGGCTACCGGAATGCCCACCACCTGCACGGGCGCCAGCCAGGCCGGGAAGGCACCGGCGTAGTGTTCAGTCAGCACACCCATGAAGCGCTCCACCGAACCGAACAAGGCGCGGTGGATCATCACGGGCCGCTGACGGGTGCCGTCGGCGGCCTGGAACTCCAGTTCGAAACGCTCCGGCAAGTTGAAGTCCAGCTGGATGGTGGACATCTGCCAGGTGCGGCCGAGGGCGTCCTTGGCCTGGACCGAGATCTTGGGGCCGTAGAACGCGGCTCCGCCCGGATCCGGGATGAGTTCCAGGCCGGAGGCTTCGGCTACTTCGGCCAGGGTCCGGGTGGCTTCCTCCCAGGTGGCGTCGTCGCCGACAAACTTGTCCTCGTTCTTCGTGGAGAGCTCGAGGTAGAAGTCGTCCAGGCCGTAGTCCTTGAGCAGGCCCAGGACGAAGTTCAGCGTGGTGGTGAGCTCGTCCTTCATCTGCTCGCGGGTGCAGTAGATGTGCGCGTCGTCCTGGGTCATGCCGCGCACGCGGGTCAGGCCGTGCACCACGCCGGACTTTTCGTAGCGGTACACCGACCCGAACTCGAAGAGCCGCAGGGGCAGTTCGCGGTAAGAGCGTCCGCGCGAGCGGAAGATCAGGTTGTGCATGGGGCAGTTCATCGGCTTGAGGTAGTAGTCCTGGCCGGGCTTGCGTACCGTGCCGTCCTCGTTCAGTTCCGCGTCGATGTGCATCGCCGGGAACATGCCCTCCTTGTACCAGTCGAGGTGGCCCGAGACTTCGTAGAGGTGCCCCTTGGTGATGTGCGGGGTGTAGACGAACTCGTAGCCGGCATCAACGTGGCGCTGCCGGGAGTAGTCCTCCATGGCCTTGCGGATGATGCCGCCCTTGGGGTGGAACACCGGCAGGCCAGAGCCCAGTTCGTCCGGGAAGGAGAACAGGTCCAGCTCGGCGCCCAGTTTGCGGTGGTCGCGGCGTTCGGCTTCGGCGATGCGTTCCTGGTAGGCCTTGAGCGCGTCCTTGGTGGGCCAGGCCGTGCCGTAGATGCGCTGCAGTTGCTGGTTGTTCTGATTGCCCAGCCAGTACGCGGCGGATGAACGGGTCAGCGCGAAGGCATTGGAAATCAGCTTGGTGTTGGGCAGGTGCGGGCCGCGGCAGAGATCGCACCAGACGCTGTCGCCGCTCTTGCGGTCCACGTTGTCGTAGATGGTGATGTCGCCGGCGCCGACTTCGACGTTGACGCCCTCCCCGGCCTCGGCGGCGTCGTTCTTCTTGCCCAGGAGTTCGAGCTTGTAGGGCTCGTCCTTCATCGCTTCGCGGGCCTCGTCCTCGGACACCACACGACGGACGAACTTCTGGTTCTGGTTGATGATCTTTTGCATCATCTTTTCGAGCTGGCGGAGGTCTTCCGGGGTGAAGGGTTCCGCGACGTCGAAGTCGAAGTAGAAGCCGTCGGTGATGTAAGGGCCGATGCCGAGCTTCGCGTCGGGGCGCAGCTGCTGGACGGCCTGGGCCATGACGTGGGCCGTGGAGTGCCGCAGGACGTTAAGCCCGTCCGGGGAATCAATGGTGATGCCCTCGACCGTGGCATCCTCGGGAAGGGGCTGGTCCAGGTCCTTCAATTCGCCGTTGACGCGGGCAACTACGACGTCGCGGCGCTCAAAGAAGAGTTCCGCGCCGGTGGTCCCGGTAGTCACCTTGGTCTCTTCGCCGTCGACGAGAAGGGTGATCTGCTGGGCATCTGACACGGGTGTCTCCTATTCAAAGTTAAGGCTTCGTAGCTTGTGGCGTACGGGGACCACAGCCAGCCTCGTCCATGCTATCGGTTTCTCCAGAGGCCAACCAACGTGCCACGGACGCGGCACACTAGCGCCGCAACACGGCGGCGCCCGCAGGAACCGTTCCGCGTTCGACGGCGTTCAGCCGCCCAGCCCCGTGATGGCCAGACTCCTGCTGATCCCGTCCAGCGGAGAGTCCACGGGGGATCCCAGGGGGCTGGTCGGGTCTGGCTCGCGCTGGGGGGCAGCGCCGGGTTCCGGTTTCGGAAAAGGCAGGGTCTCCGGACGGCTGAGGTCCCAGGCCATGCTGGCGCTGATGCTGATTCCCCGCGGTCCGGTCCGCCGGGTGGTGCCTCGGATCAGCAGCAGGCGGGTGCCGAACAGCAAGGAACCTGCCTGCTCCTGAGCTTCGTGGAAGAAGACCGAGTCCACGCAGCCGGTGCCGTCGTCGATGCTGATGAACACCACACGCCGGCCGCCCCGCATGGGCGGGGTCTGGGTGGCCACCCGGACCCCGGCAACGAGCACTTCCGTGCCGTTACGAAGTCCCAGCAGCCTGTCAGCGGTGGTGACGCCGAGCCGGTCCAGCAGCGGACGGTGGCTGGTCATGAGGTGCTCGCTGACGTCCACTGCCATCAGGTCCAGTTCCGCACGGACGTTGTCCACCATGCTGGGTGCGGGAAGTACCCCCCTCAGGTTCTTCAGTTCCACATCCCCGAGCGGCAACGCCAGTTGACCGTCAACGATCTCCACTCCCTTCCGCTGGGGACGGGCCTGGAGCTTTTGCAGATGCTGGACCAGATCCGCCCGGTTGGCGGTTCCCCCGGAGGCCCGGTGCAGTGAATCGAAGGCGCCCAACTGGGCCAGGCGCTGGATACTGGGCCGGCTCAGCCGCGATCGCGCGCGCAGGTCCGCCAGGGAATCATAGGGCTGGCCGGCCACAATCCGTTTCAGCTCGGCGCCGGAGAGGCCGAAGATGCCGTTCAGGCTCAGCCGGATGCCCAGCCTGCCCCGGTCCGGCCCGGATTCCACCCGCTCCACCCGGTACTCGGCCTGGCTCCGGTTGATGTCCAGGGGAAGGATGGGGATGCCCAGTCGGCGGGCCTCGGCGACGAGCAGGCGTTTGGGGTACATGCCGGGGTCGTGTTCCCAGAGCCCGGCCAGGAAGGCTTCCGGGTGGTGCGCCTTGAGCCAGGCCGACTGGTAGGTGGGCACGGCAAAAGCGGCCCCGTGGGCTTTGCAGAAGCCGAAGCTGCCAAAGGCCTTCAGCGTCCCCCAGACCTTGTCCACCACCTCGGGGCTGTAGTTTCGGGCCCGCGCCTCCTTCCGGAAGAACTCTTCCACCTTCGCTTCCAGCACCTCGTTGCCCAGCGCCCGGCGGAACTCATCGGCCCGCGCCAGCCCGCATCCGGTCATAACGTCGAAGGTCTTCAGGATCTGCTCATGGAATACGGTGACCCCGTGCGTCTCTTGGAGGACCGGCTTGAGATCCGGGTGCGGATAGACCTCCGGTGCGAAGCCGTGCCGGTGTTCCAGGAAGGGCCGCACCATGTCCGACTTCATCGGCCCGGGCCGGAAGAGGGAGATGTCGATGATGAGGTCGTTGAATTCCCGCGGCGCCAGTTTGCCGATGAGTTCGCGCTGGCCCGGGGATTCGATCTGGAAACAGCCCAGGGTGTGGGTGCTGCGGATCAGTTCGTAGGTTGGCTCGTCGTCGAGCGGGACCGCGTTGAGGTCAATCCGGCCGTCCTCGGCGATGTAATCCGGGCCTGCCCCGTCCGGACCGGCCGGATGCGCACCTGCGGCGACCACCTCGGCCTTGGAGGGGTGGAGACGGATGACTTCCCGGACGGCGAAGGCCATGGCGCTTTGCATCCGGACACCCAGGACATCGAGTTTGAGCATGCCCATCGGGTCCATGTCGTGCTTGTCGAACTGGCTCATGGGCAGTCCCAGGCCGCTGGGCTGCACCGGGGTGCGGTCCAGCAGGGTGGCATCGCCGAGGATGACACCGCACGGGTGCATGGAGATGTGGCGGGGCAGCCGGTCCAGCCGTTCCGTGAGGTCCACCAGCAGGTCCAGCTGCTGGTTTTCGCTAAAGCCGCGCTGCTCCACCCGGTCGGCGAATTCCTTCAGTTCCGGTTTCTCCACGAGGGCTTCGCGGAAGTGCCGGGCAGAAAAACGCCACAGCTGCTTGGCGATTTCCCCGACCTCGCCGTCGTCCATGCCCAGGGCGAGGCCGGCGTCCCGCACAGCACCGCGAGCGCGGTAGCCGTTCTGCATGCTCATCAGCGTGACTCGTTCGGCCCCGAAGCGCTCAAAGATCTTCCTGTAGACGTTGTGCCGTTCGGCGCTTTCGACGTCAATGTCGATGTCGGGCAGCGTGGCGCGGTCGCGGGAGAGGAATCGCTCAAAAATGAGGTCGTGCTGGAGCGGGTTCACCTGGCTGATATCGATCAGGTAGTTGACCAGGCTGGAGGCGCCCGAGCCGCGGGCGGCTGCCCGGACGCCCAGGGCAAGGATCATCCGTGAGACCTCTGCGACGGTCAGGAAGTAGGAGGCGAAGCCCAGCGAATCGATGATCCGGAGCTCGTGCTCCAGCCGGGATCGCATCTGCTGTTCCCGCTGCCCGGAGATTCCCGGGAAACGGCGGCCGATACCGGCCTCACAGCGCAGGGTCAGCTCTGCGAGCGCGTCTCCGGCGATTCCGATCACGGATGCTTCAGGGACCACAGGCTGCTTCCAGCCCATATCGGCCACCGGGTCCATGCGGCAACGATCCGCGAGCGCCTCGGTTTGTGCGAGAAGCCGTTTGAGGTCCGCCGTGCCGTACCCGGCGGCATGGATAATCTCCTTGCCCAGTTGCAGCATCTGGGCAGACGATTTCAGCCAGCCCTGCCCGTTGGGCTGCAGCAGCGGGGCGGCGGAGAGTTCGGGGAGGGATTTGAGGGTCCGTGCGGAGTCGAGCACATCCGCGGTGGCCGCGCCGTCCTCGGCGACATACCGTACGGCGTTGGTCAGCACCGCGGGTACCCCGTGTTCTGCGGCAAGTTTGAGCATGCGCACCGCTTGGGCGGTGCTTAGTGCTTCCCCTGGCGGGCTGAGCTGGGAAACCACCTCCGCAGCCAGCGTGCCCGGCGGCATGGCGTCCAGCCAGCGTTTGAACAGGGTTCGGGGGCGCAGGTACCGCCGGCCGCCCATGGCGCGGCCGACGTCGGAGTCAGGGCCGATCAGCACGGTCAGGACCGGCTGGAGGGTTTCCGGGTGCAAGGTGCGCGAGGCCAGTTCGGCCCGGGTGACGGCTACAGGCACCACTCCCCCGGCTTTGCCCGATGTGCGGGCATGGGCATCGGAGATCAGCCGGCACAGCGCCCGGTAACCGGCACCGTTGTTGTGTCCGTGCGCCAGCACGACGACGCGTCCCCCGAGCTGGGTGCGGAGGTCGCCGTCGTCGTCAAAGACAGCGAGGTCCACCCCGACGATCGCATCAAGTCCGGCCGCCATGCACGCCTTCAAGTGCTTGACGGTTCCGTACAGTCCGTCGCGGTCCGTGCAGGCCAGCGCGGTGGCGCCGTCGGCGGCTGCGGAGGCGGCGATTTCATCCGGCCATGAGACGCCGTAGTGGGCGCTGAATGCGGTAGAGACGTGCAAATGGGTGAAGCTCATGCTGGTTCAGCCCTCCGCAGTGGGTGCAGGGCGTCGTGGATCCTCACGAGCCGCCACCGTCCGCTGCCGATATGCCGGCTTAGGTCAAGGGTGAGAGTAGGCTCTGCCACGTCCTCCCCCACGGCACGCACCTCGACCCGCCAGATCTCGTGGTCCACCAGCCCCGGACCGCTCCCGAGAGGCGCCCGGGTTTCCTCCGTCCACCACTGACGGCGTTCATACCAGCGGACGGGTTCCGCGCAGACCGTGTAGTGCCGGCCTTTCCAGGCGAGGCGCAGGGGCTGTCCTGAGGGCATGCAGGCGACCTCCACGGACTCGCTGAACATGCCCACATTGCCTCCCGACCCCGTCCGGGCTGGAGCCGGCCCAGTCCCCGCTTCGGCTTCCGCTTCTAGCGCTTCATCAGTACTGCTTCTTCTAAGTTATTCGAACATACCTTCGAATAAATCCAGTCTACGCCGGAGCCAGCGCAAAACCCAGATCAGGGGTGGACGGACGCAGATGCAGGTAGCAGGATTGAGCCATGAGCTCCCATAACGCACTCCTGAAGCACGTAAGAATCGCCGCCAAGGATTCAATCTTGGTGGCGACTTTTGATATTGAAGGCAACATTCCCGGCCAGGGCGCATATGTGGTTGGGCTCCTGGCGGCAACCCCTGACTACTCCCATCAGCGAAGAATGGGGATCGAGTTCATGAATGGCGAAGCCGTCTCCTTCTTCTGCTTCAGCCATGACGGAACCGAGGAAAATTTCGACCTCAAGGGGGTCGAGCACTCGGGCAACACCATTACCGGCCATTTCCCGCTCGCCACGGTGCTGGGGCTGCCAAAAGGCCACCTCATGACGGCGTTCAGCGACGCCGACGGCCGGGATTACCAAGCCAACGTGCCCGTGGAAGAGGCCCTGTAGCCGGGCGGAACCGGCCCGGCCACGCGCTGAGGAACGGCATAGGGCCGGTGGATAGCCCGTCTATGGGGACGAACCGTAGGCTTTGCTAATGCATGGAAGCTTCAGCCATTGGCGGGTGTCTGTACGGCGTGCAACATTCTCTGGAAGACGGGCACCATGACAACCACTTACGTGGACAGGAACCTCCTGTCGGTGACCGGCGGATTGTTCGTCGTGAGCGCCCTTGCGTTCGCGGGGGCAGCGACAACCCTTTCGGTAACGTTTGACTGGCCGGACATCCTGCGGGAACCGGCCAGCGTTGTGCTGCCGGCCTTCGTGGCCGGCGGTCCCGGGTTGGTCTGGACTTGGTTTGCGACCGCCTGGACCTACGGGCTCCTGGCCGTGCCGGTCCTGCTGCTGCCCGCAGCTCTGGGCCTGCGCGATCATCCGGTGCTGCGTGTTGCCACCTACTTAGGCGCCGCCTCGGTGCTCCTGTCGCTCATCGGGTTCCTACGCTGGGTGTTCGTCGTTCCGCCCCTCGCCAGCTCATATGTCAGTGGTGACGCCACGACACAAGCAGCAGTAGACGCCGCCTGGACAGCGCAGCACCAGTTCGGCGGGGCGCTCCTGGGAGAACACCTGGGCCAGCTGCTCATCATCGCGTGGTCAGTCACCCTCAGCGTGATCATCCTGCGCAGCGGTATCCTCCCCCGCTGGCTCGGTGCCGCAGGGCTCCTCGTCAGCATTATTTACCTGCTGAATCAGGGCGACATCCTCGCCACCGCCGTTCCGGGCTTCCCCGTCTGGGATCTCGCGGGCCTCCTCGGCAGCACCGGCTGGGGACTCTGGGTGGCAGCCCTCGGCGTCAGCATCCTCATCCGCTCCGCCCGCCGCGGAACCCCCGCCAGTACTGGCTCCCCCGTTGCCACCTCCCCCTCAGGCAATTGATCCCCCTGAGCGTCTTCGGCGCCAGCGGGAGCACTCGTCGTCACCGCGATCACCGGACTCCTGCTCCAGATCCGCCTGCCCTTCCGGGCTCCCGGGGAGCAGCGTGCCGCACAGGCGCCCTCGGCGGCAACAGCATGAGCACGCGGCAACGGCGAGCGCCACATCGTCCACATGCGCCGGAGCCTGACCCGCCGCAGCCTCAGCTGCCGGCTTTGTACACTTCGAGTTCCAGCGCGATGAATGCATCCACCATGGCGCGGTAGGTCTTTTCGACGAGTTCGACGTCGATGTCTTTCTGTTCCGCTGTTGCCTTGACGTGTTCGAGCACGCGCTCCACGCGGCCCGGCGCCCGAACCTCTGCGCTGTCGGCCTTCAGGGTCCCGGCGATCCGGATCAACCGCTCCCGGCGGCCGATCAGCGCCACAATCTGCTCATCCACTTCGTCAACTGCCACCCGCACAGCTGCGAGCTGCTCCTTGTCGGCCTGGGCTTCTTTGTCGAGTTCGTGATTTGTGGGCATGTTTCTGACAGTATCCAAAGATGCAGCCACGAGTCGACTTAATCTCACTGGGTGTCCGCAGTGTTAGCGCCTCCCGCAGCTTCTACGTTGACGGCCTTGGATGGCCCGTCCACCGGGAAGTCCCCGGCGAAGTGCTCTTCGTCCAGGTCAACCACGGCCTCCTCCTTTCGCTCTGGGATGCCAGGCAAATGCAGACCGAAGCCGCCACGGACGCCCCGTCCGGCGTTCCGTGCATCACGCTGAGCCATAACCTGGGCAGCGCCGCGGAGGTCGACCAGGTCATGGCTGACGCCGCGTCGGCGGG
The DNA here is from genome assembly GCF_900116495.1 of Arthrobacter sp. ov118. Classification (GTDB taxonomy): domain Bacteria; phylum Actinomycetota; class Actinomycetes; order Actinomycetales; family Micrococcaceae; genus Arthrobacter. The sequence continues at coordinate 344,596 of NZ_FPAY01000002.1, read as the reverse complement.
CGCTGTTGTTGTCGCCGCGCCGCAGACGCAGCCCTGGGGCGGGTACACCGGGTACTTCGCTGATCCGGACGGCTACCGCTGGGAGGTCGCGTTCAATCCCAGCTGGGCGGTCGACGGCGGCGGCAGAGTGACGCTCTGACCGATCTCGAAGACGCTCAGACACCCACTGGGCCCTCCCTGCAGCAACATACTCCCGGCAGGCAACCATCCGCCCGGCAACCGGCGCTAGAACAGGGTTCCAACCGGCTGGATGAGTTCCGGCGAGTCGTTCTTGACGTTCCCGACGGCGGTGCCGACGGCGTCGATCCGCCAGCCTTCGGCGACGTCGTGGGCCCCGGCCCGGACCAGGTCCACGAGCCCAGCCGCGTCGTCGGCCTGCGGGTCCAGCCACGTCTGCATGGTGTCGCGGTCCATTGGCAACGGGACGCGGTCGTGCAGCGCGGTCAGCTCGGCCAGCATTCCCCCGGCGTACCCCTCCGGCGGGGAGTCGGTGGTGATGATCGACGTCGAGAGCATCCAGCGTTCCGGGTCGCCCTCAGCTTTGGACGGGTCCTTCCACCATTCATAGAGTCCGGCGAACACGATGGGCTTTCCGTCCTTTGGATGCACGTAGTAGGGCTTCTTGCCGCGGCCCTCGCCCTTCCACTCGTAATAGCCGTCCGCCGGGACAGCACAGCGCCGGGAGCGGGTCGCCTTTCGGAAAGCGGGCTTCTCCAGCACGCTCTCACTGCGCGCATTGATCATCTTCGACCCGATTCCCGGGTCCTTGGCCCAGGAAGGCACCAAGCCCCAGCGCGCGACATGGAGCTGGCGGACCGGTTCCCCATCCACCAGCCGTTCCAGCAAAATGGGCACGTCGGCCGTAGGGGCAACATTCCAGGACGGCGGGATCGCGATCTCGTCTTCGAGCTCCGCGTCGAATTCAGCCAGCAGGTCTCCGACGGCCCGGGCCATCACGTAGCGTCCACACATGGTCCCAGCATGCCACCGAGGGGCGTTCCGGGCCACTGGCGGAAACACCGTGCGGGAATAGTGGGGTGCACGGTACGGTTGTTGGCAGTGAGGCAAGACTTCCGTGGGCACCCGGCCCTACACGCCGGTCCCAACCACCAGCTTGAGGAGAACTTAGTGGACTTCACTCCCGATTCCGGCACCATCACCATGTTTTCGACCACCTGGTGCGGCTACTGTAACCGCCTGAAGAAGCAGCTCGATGCACAGGGCATCGGTTACACCGAGATCAACATCGAAGAAGTCGAAGGCACCGCCGACCTCGTGGAGCAGCTCAACGGCGGCAACCGCACCGTCCCCACCGTCCTCTTCCCGGACGGCACCGCGGCCACCAACCCCTCCGCGGCCGAGGTCAAGAGCCGGCTCGCCGCTTAGCCCTTCCATCATCCGAAGGCCATCAAAAAGCGACACCAAACCACGACGGCGCGGCCTCCCAAGGGCCGCGCCGTCGCCCGTTGTGCCAGTACGTTGTGCGGGTATCCCGCCATCAGAGCAGAGGAGCTTGTTCCATGGTTCATAAGGTCAAAGCCGCAGTAGTCCGTTCCAAGAATGCCGACGTCACCCTGGAGACGATCCTGGTCCCGGATCCCGGCCCCGGCGAGGCCCTCGTGGACATCCTCACCTGCGGCGTCTGCCACACGGATCTGCACTACAAGCAGGGAGCCATCAATGACGATTTCCCCTTCCTGCTCGGCCACGAGGCCACCGGCGTGGTCAGCGCCGTGGGCCCGGACGTCACGGACGTTGCCCCCGGTGACCGCGTGGTGCTGAACTGGCGCGCCGTCTGCGGCGAGTGCCGCGCCTGCCGCCGCGGTGAACCCCAGTACTGCTTCAACACCCACAACGCCACCCAGAAAATGACACTGGAAGACGGCACGGAACTGAGCCCTGCCTTGGGCATCGGCGCCTTCGCCGAAAAGACCCTCGTGGCCGCGGGACAGTGCACCAAAGTAGACCCCGACGCCGACCCCGCCGCCGTCGGACTGCTCGGCTGCGGCGTCATGGCCGGCATAGGCGCCGCGATCAACACCGGAAACGTCCAGCGCGGCGATTCGGTTGCCGTGATCGGCTGCGGCGGGGTGGGCGTGGCAGCTGTCGCCGGCGCGGCCCTTGCAGGCGCCACCACCGTGATCGCCGTCGACATTGACCCCAAGAAGCTCCAGCGCGCCCAGGACCTCGGTGCCACCCACACGGTGGACTCCTCCGCCGTCGACCCCGTGGAAGCGATCCGCGAACTGACCGGCGGCTTCGGCGCCGATGTGGTGATTGACGCCGTCGGCCGCCCGGAGACCTACAAGCAGGCCTTCTACGCGCGCGACCTCGCTGGCACAGTGGTCCTGGTGGGCGTGCCGAGTCCGGAGATGACCCTTGAACTGCCGCTGCTGGACGTGTTCGGCCGCGGCGGCTCCCTCAAGTCCTCCTGGTACGGCGACTGCCTGCCCTCGCGCGACTTCCCCATGCTCATCAGCCTCTACCGGCAGGGCAAGCTGGATCTGGACGCCTTCGTGACGGAGCGGATCAGGATCGACCAGATCGATGAAGCCTTCGACAAGATGCACGCCGGCGCGGTGCTGCGCTCGGTGGTGGAGCTGTGAGCATCCGGATCGATCGGCTGGTCACTTCCGGGACGTTTTCGCTCGACGGCGGGACCTGGGACGTTGACAACAATGTGTGGATCGTCGGGGACGACGCCGAATGCGTCATCATCGACCCGGCCCACGATCCCGCCGCCGTGGCCGCCGCCGTCGAAGGCCGGAAGGTCACGGCCATTCTGCTCACGCACGGCCACGACGACCACATCCGCGCCGTCGGCGAGGTCCGCACGCTCGTGAACGCGCCCGTGTACCTGAACCGGAACGACTGGATGCTCTGGGAACAGGTCTTCCCCGGCACCGAACCGGACCACGACATCGCCGACGGCGACACGTTCGACGTCGCGGGGACCAGCCTCGTGGCACTGCACACCCCCGGCCACTCGCCCGGGTCCGTTTGCTTCCTGCTCGAGGGCGAAAGCGCTGGGTCTGAAAGCACTGGGTCTGAAAGCACTGTGTTCAGCGGTGACACGCTGTTCCAGGGCGGCCCGGGCGCTACCGGCCGCTCCTTCAGCGACTTCCCCACCATCATCACCTCCATCCGGAACCGGCTCCTGCCACTTCCCGCGGAGACGGTGGTACGCACCGGCCACGGGGATCCGACGACGATTGGCGCCGAAGCGCCGCACCTTGAGGAATGGATCGCGCGGGGGCACTGACCGCCGCCCTCGTCCCGGCCTTGAGGCCACTGCCGACAGGCCCGGTCCGGATTTCTGGACCGGGCCTGCCAGCCATAGGATGTGGGGCCATGAGCCCAAGCATGGATCCAGCCACCTGGACCGCGGACATCCGGACCCAGTTTGACGAGTTCCTCGATGAGCACCGTGCGGCATTGCACGGCTGTCTGGACGGGCTGACGGAGCAGGAGGCCCGGGCATCCCTGCTCCCGTCCCGGACCACGCTCCTGGGGCTGGTCAAGCACGCCACGTTTGTGGAAAAGGTCTGGTTTGACGAGGCCATCGCATGCAGGACCCGCCAGGAGATCGGCATTCCGGCCACCCCCGATGAATCGTTCATCCTGGAGGACTGCGACACCATCCTGAGCCTCCAGGCCGCCTACAGCCAGGCCTGCGAGGAGTCGCGCCGCCGGGCCGCTCCCCTGGCTCTTGATGACCTTGTCCGGGGCAACCGGCGCGGTCCGTTGCCCCTGCGGTGGGTCTACCTGCATATGCTCCGGGAACTGGCCCAGCACTGCGGCCACGCGGATATCCTGCGCGAGCAAATCCTCGCAGCCCGCCCCTAGCTGCCGCGCCACCGCGGGCGGCCGCTATTGCATCGTTCTTCCCCAAGGCCAAGAAAAACGTCACGCTGATGTTTCAGCAGGGTGCGTCCATCCAGGATGATTCGGGTTTGTTGGAGGGTGACGGTGAAGTGTCCCGGGCCGCTTGGTTCGTCGAGGCGACGATTTCGAAGCGAAGAAGGCGGCGCTCCGATCTGTCATTGCGGCCTGGGTCCGCGACAAAAGCTGAGCGTTCCAGATGCCCCTACCTCGCAAGCGGCAGGTAGCTGTGACGCCTCCGCTGCCGCGCTCCAGAATCACCCTGGCTGGTGAAAACGGGCAAAAACGCGCACGGGTTCCGGACGGAAGTCACGCCCTTCCGTAAAGCCCAAGGCTTGGTAAAAGGCCCGCTGGGCCGGCTCGTCGTCGGTAATCAGCACGGTTTGCCGCACATGTCCGTACTTCGCGGTGATGCTTGCCAGCATCGCGCGGCCGATGCCGGTGCCCTGCCGGGAGGGCCGGACAAGTACGTCCTGCACATAGCAAATAGTCGAATCATCAGAGATTGCCCGGGCCAGTCCGACCAGTTCGCCACCGTCATCGCGGGCGGCAACAACGAACGACGAGTTGCGGACCGCCTGGGTCAACACCTCGGGCTGGCGGGTATACGCGGACCATCCGACAGACTCGTACAAGTCGACCAACTCGGCCTGGGGAACCTCGCTGACGGTGGAGATGCTGAACGGTGGCATCGGCCCAGTGTCGCACAACGGCTCGAGCCTTTGGTGTCACGCGGGCCTCCTGCGGTCCGGTCCCGATCAACCGCCGCCGGGCGCTAGTCTTGCGGTCGTAGCAAGATGGCAAACTGAGGAGAATCCGTGATCATCCGGGGCGACGTGCTCGAGGCCGAGAGGCGCATCAGGGGCTATGTGCGGCGTACGCCCTTGCTCCGCGGCGGCACGGCGGCCGCTCCGCTTTGGTTCAAGTGCGAGTTCCTGCAGCACACCGGAGTATTTAAAGCACGGGGCGCCTTCAACCGCATCCTGGCTGCCCGGGAGCGCGGGGAACTCGACCCAAAGATTGGGGTAGTGGCGGCTTCTGGGGGCAATGCGGGCCTGGCTAATGCGTATGCAGCGGCGGTACTCGGGGTTCCGGCAACGGTGTTTGTGCCGGAGACCGCCCCTCGGGTCAAAGTCGAGCGCCTGCTCGGGTACAAGGCAACGGTCCGTCAGGTCGGCGCGGAGTACGCGGAGGCCTATGCGGCCGCAATGCAGTATGTCGAAACGAGCGGTGCGCTCTTCTGCCACGCGTACGACCAGCTGGAGATCGCTGCAGGCGCCGGCACGCTCGCCGAAGAGATCTTTCAGGACGAGCCCGGCATCGACACCATTGTTGTCGCCGTCGGCGGGGGCGGACTGTTCGCGGGCGTCGCCGCGGCTGCCGGGGGCCGGGCACGCGTCGTCGCGGTCGAACCCTTCAATATCCCCACCTTGCACGCGGCCCTCGAGGCCGGCCATCCGGTCGATGTCCCCGTTTCCGGGATCGCCGCCGATTCCCTAGGTGCCCGGCGGGTCGGCGAGATCGCTTTCAGCATGGCTTCCCGCGTCCCACCGGTGTCGGTGCTCGTGGACGATGCAGCCATTGTCAGTGCCCGGTCGCAGTTGTGGAGTGAGTACCGCATCCCCGCCGAGTACGGTGCGGCGGCGGCCCTCGCTGCCCTCACTTCCGGAGCGTACGCGCCCGGCAAGGACGAACGCGTCGCAGTCATCGTCTGCGGTGCCAACACCGATGTGCGCACGCTCTAGAGACAAACAACGAACCGCGACGCGGCGCTTCTGGTACGGAGGATCGAGGGTTAGTCGAGGCGGAAGTATCTGTTCCGGCGCGGTGTTTGGCCCGGATCCACATGCGGCGGCGGGATGAACCAGGGAATGCCGCTGCGCATCTGGATGGTCCACTGTTCCTTGTGGATCAGGCGGTGGTGGTGTGAACACAGCAGTGTTCCGTTGTCTGTTCCGGTGCTGCCGCCCCGGGACCAGTACGTGACGTGGTGGGCTTCGCACCATGGCGCGGGGATGGTGCATTGCGGGAATGAACACCCCTGGTCCCGGGCCGTGATGGCCTTGCGGATGTGCGGCGGAAAGACCCTTGAGGCCCGGCCGATGTCCAGAACCCTGCCCTCGCCGCCGAGCAGGACCGGGATGATGTCGGCGTCGCAGGCGATCTTGCGCACGGTCGACGCCGTGACCGGGCCGGTGAACACCAAGGATCCGGCCCCGCCCGTGCTGTGAGCTGCGGTGCCGGAAGCTCCGCTGGCCCAGGATTGATTGGCCTGGGTTTGATTCGTCTGGGGTTCGCTGGCGTCGAGCCCTTCCAGCAGGTCCCGGTAGTTGATGGTTGCCATGATCTGGGGGCGGAGCCCTCCCGCCGCAGACAGGTGTCCTGAAGCCAGGGCGGCCTTGCAGCCGCCGACGAGTCCGTCGAGGAGTTTCTGCGGCCGTGTTCGGCGGTCCAGGCGGGCCTCGGCCGGGTCGGCCCCGTTCCCGGCCGCGGCAGCCCCGTCGTCGGCGGCGGCGCCCGGATTGGCTGCGGTTCCCAGGCGCGGATTGGTGGCCACATTCATCACCGTGGCCAGGTCCTCGAACTGGTCCGTGGTGGCGAAGATTTCCAGATGATGCAGCCCGTGCCGGGGTTTGCGGATGAAGACGCCCTGGAGCCGGCGCAGCGACTCCTCCGAGGGCTCGGTGCCGTCCTGGTCCAGGGCCTCGACCCAGCGCCGGGCGACCCGGGCCAGGAAATCGGGGTCGTTCTCGACCGCCGTCATCGTCAGGGCATGCTCCATGTCATCAACAGCCTCCGGCGGGGCCACCCGCCCGACCCGGTCCAAGGACATCGCGATCAGCGTGGCGGTGCGGGAGGCGATGGTCCCTTCGGCCACGGCTGCCGCGAGTTCCTGCCGCGCCGGCGGGAGGCTCCGGCCCGCAATGCCGGTCCGGGGCAACAGCCCGCCGCCAAGGCTTAGCCGGCGCTTGGCCTCCGGTGCGCTGATGCGCAGCCGCGCCCGCAGGAACTCCGCCGAGTTCCGGTACCCGTCATCCACCACCGCGGCCGCGGCCAAAGCAGACACGGCGGCGCCGGACGTTCCCCAAGGCCCAGCCGGACTTCCGTGCGGGGCCGCGCCGCCTTCGGCCCCGGCGCCGTTCACGCCATCTGATTCGTCCCCGGGCGGCGCGTCTCCCCCGGCCTCGTCTCCCCCGGCCTCGTCTTCACCGGGTTCCTGGTTCCACCCCGTCAGCCAGCCGCCGGTTGTTCCAGCCGCCGGTTCCGAGCCCCACCCGCGGGGTGCCTTCTCCACCGCGGCCGCCTCGCGGCGCGCACGGTCCACACGGGCGGCACCGATGATCTGCAGATACTCGACAACGCGGGACAGGTCCTCCACGCCCTCGGCGAAGTCCGACGCCTGGAAGAAGTCCAACCGGGCAACGTCCTCTGCCGCTGTCTCAGTGGATGCCCGAAGCAACGCCAGAGCCACGGCTACAGCACCGTCCACCGAATCAGCCGCGGCACCGGGAACGGCTGCCTGTTGCGGAAACCGGACGGGCATCCCGGACCCCGGCCGGTCGGCCTCATCCGGGACGAACGCTCCAACAGCTTCCATGACTCAACTCTCCCAAAGGGGTACGACAGTGATGATGAAAGTGGGATCTCAGCGGCGAAGGACCGGCCAAAAGACGCCGGACAAAGCCTCAGTGCCGGCACACGGCGCTGGTAGGGTCAGCGCATGGATGAAAATTTGGGGAAGTTCATCGACAATTTCGCACAACTGGTAGAGCTTGCGCAGTCCGGCCGGCATCGGGTGCAGGCGGGAACCCAGCTTTTGGCAACCCTAACCGAGCATTTGGCGGTCCCGGCAGAATCCGTGTCTGTAGTGGTGGAGGAGATTCCGCCGCACCGGTTCGTGGACGCCGACATCCTCATGGCAGAGCTCGCCGGCGAAGACCCTGGGTACCGGCTCGTGGGCATCGGCGGCGGCGACCAACGCCACCATCAGTCGCTGAGCGACATGCTGCAGCAGTCGCAGATGTTCCCCCACTTCCCCCTGTCCCAGCCCGACTACACCAACCTCGCCGTCGGTCCGGACGAGCAGCGGCAGGTAGTGGCGCTGGGACTGTGGCTGTTCAGCCACGGAGGAAGTCCAATCGCGGTGCTGCAAAGGGACGCCAACCCCAGGTACGGCCGGCAATCAGCTTCACTGGAAGTCCTGGCCGGCGCCACGGACCACTCCGGGCGCTTCCTCTCGGAGTTCCGACGGCGGATGCAGCACCGCAGTGTCCTCAAGGGCCAGATTATTTCCCTGGTGATGGGTGAATACGGTCCCAGCGCGGCCGGAGTCACCTTCCACGCCCGGCCTACGTTGGCCGCGGAGGATGTCATCCTGCCCGGTGGCCTGCTGGAAAAGGTTTCGGACCACGCCTTGGGCATTGGTGAGCACCGGGACTCTCTTAAGAAGTACGGTCAGCACCTCAAACGCGGCGTCCTGCTCTACGGCCGGCCGGGGACCGGCAAGACCCACACGGTGCGGTATCTGCTGAGCCGCGGTGAGGGTGCCACAGCAATCCTCCTTTCCGGAGGATCCCTGGCCAGGATTTCAGAGGCCGCCACCATGGCCAGGGCCCTGCAGCCCTCCATCGTCGTCCTGGAAGACTGCGACCTCATCGCCGAGGATCGGAGCTTCGGTCACGGACCTCAGCCGCTGCTGTTCGAGGTGCTGGACGCCATGGACGGCTTGGCCAACGACGCGGACGTTGCATTCGTCCTCACCACTAACCGCGTCGATATGCTGGAACGCGCACTGGCACAGCGCCCAGGACGTGTGGACCTGGCCGTGGAAATTCCCCTTCCCGCCCAGGCGGAACGTGTCTCCCTGCTCAGGCTCTATGCCCGCGGCATTTCCTTCAGCCCGGAGGCACTCGAGGATGCGGCAGCACGCACCGAAGGCACCACAGCCTCTTTCGCCCGCGAGCTCATCCGCCGCGCGGTCGTAGCGGCCGCGTTGGAGCACATCCCGGTCGCGGACAGTCATTTGGGGAAGGCGGTGGATGACTTGATGGCCGACAGCGCCGCCCTGACCCGAAGCCTCCTCGGCAGCGGGAGCGGCAGCGGGACCGACGGCGATGCCGACGGCCATGGCGGCGCGTTTCCCGGCGCGTTCCCCGGGCCGTTCGCCGGGCCGCCGGGAACCTTCCACTTCGGGGGCTAGGAACGAGGGTGCTAGGAGTGCGGTGGCGCAACCAGCCGGCGAAAGTGCCCTGCGGAACCAACACTTGATCGTTTTCGCCACAGCAGGAGCCCTGCGCGGGTCGATTACTTTGGCGTTCAGCTGCCGGGCGTACCAGGCACTGCGTTGCCGGTGGGCACGTAGCTCGAGGTCCCCATCACCAAGGTCCAGTGCCCACCACCCCAGGAAATGGTGAATTTGAGACCCGCTGCGCCGCCCGGTCTCAGTGCCTCGACCCGTGCGATTTCCGGGAAGTCGTTACTGAATCTGAGCTGGACGGTCGCCGGATCCCAGCCCCGGGCGAACTCAACCAGTTGCTGCGCGTCCGGACGGACATCGACGAAGACCTCGGGCACGAGCTTCTCGACGCGTTCCACGGACGCCGACGCGGCAGCGGCCACGACGCTTCTCGCGAACGCCTGGCGCGTGGCCAGATCCGGCTGCGTCGGGTCCTGCCCGCACCCCACCAGCGACACCAGCGACAGCACCATGAGTGCGGCGATGAACAAAAATCGGTTCCGCGCACTCTTCAAGCCAGCCCCTGGTTCGCACATGACGCTGACAATACCGCGCCGTTCATCAGTGACTCTGCAGACGATGCCCAACCGGCCGGCTAGAAGCTGTAGCGCAAGATACGCGCCTTGCGGGCCATGCTCGGGATGCGTCCGGAGAGCCGGGTGGCCACGCGGAGCCACGTCGGGAAAAGCTCCACCTCCGGGGCGTGGGCCAGGCTGGTCTCCTCGACGAGTTTCAACCGCGGGTTCCACACCTCCGGCCAACGGGCGTCCTTGAACCCGGGATAACCACTCCATTGGTGAGAGACGGCCTTGAACATCCGCTGTGGAGCCAGCTTCACCGCCGCCCGACTCACCCAGCCGATCCGGCCGTAATCATTGAAGGCCAGCTCACCTGCCTGAAAGTGGCCGGTCACTTGCCGGAATAGCGAGATGATCTCCTGCTCATTCAGGAAGGCCAGCAAACCATTGGCGGTCAGGATCACCGGGCGCTCCGCGGGGATCGCTTCCAGCCAACGTTCGTCGGTCAGCGATCCAGGCACGGAGTAGGCCCGCGCCCGTGCGGGAAGAAGCCGGTCGCGAAGCGCGATCACCGCCGGGAGGTCAACGCTGTACCAGTCGACGGCCGCCGGCGGCTCCACGCGGAACATGCCGTCGTCCAAGCCGGCTCCGAGATCCACCACGACGGCGTCCGGATGGGCGGCGGTGAACAGGCGCACCCTGTCGTCGAGCATCTTGGTGCGCAACGCCGTCTGGCAGACGACGCTGGTCACTAGGCCAAGGCCGGCAAAGTCGTAATCGATGCCGGCCGCGATTTGCTCGGAGCCGCCGTCGCCGAGGATCGGCTGCGGTGCACGGCTGTCCAGCGCCCGGGCGTACAAGGTCAATAACGCCGTCTCTTCCAAGGGCGTGAAACCACCTACGTCTATCCCCAAGTGCAGGCCTTCCCTTCAGCAAGGACCGAGATTGGGCGAAGTCGCCTTCTCATCACATTGCACGGTCTGGCGCGAATCTGTCTAGGCTGGCGGCATGAGGTGGAATTGGGGGATTCTTCGGTCAGCCGTTGTGCTCATGGCAGCTGCCCTGCAGGTGACCGCGTGCGGCGTGAACGACGTCGTCTGCCCGGCTGTTGGGTGGGTCACCACCATCACGGTGAGACTGGAAGGCGACCTCACGGCTGTGAATGATGTTCAGCTATGCACGCCCGAGGGCTGCTCCGTCACCAATCCGACCTCCCCACAGAACGCATCGCCGAAATCAGCGGTCCCCAGCTCCGCGGACGACCGTTCACTGGCTCCTTCCCCCTTCATAGCCTCCAAAGCATCGATCAATACCTGGTTGTTCACCGTCAGCGGCCCTTTGCCCGACGAAGTAACGACTCACGTGTCCGCCAAAGACGGCACCCTGATCGCCCAGCAGCATTCCCATCTGGAATGGACCAGGGTGGGCGGCTCAGAGCAATGTGGCGGTCAGATGGCAACGCCGCCCATCATTCTCCAGCTCCCGGTGAGGCAGCCCGCCACCGGCTGATTGCGCGCGCCGCGCGCAGGCAGAGGGCCCAGTAGGCAGCTCCCGCGGCGAGCGAGACCGTGACGGCCAGGACGGGGCTTATCCCGGCCAGCGGCGGGTAAACCACCCAGTGGACCAGGTATGCATAAAGGGAGGCACTGGCCAGCACCACCGTCACACGGCGGAGCGCCTTTGGCACCGGGAGGCTGGGCAGCCAGATGAGCAGCAGTATTCCGACGAGGAGCGTGCATTCCCGGCTTGTGTTGTCGAAGAAGCCCGGGACGGTCAGTACCGCAATGGCAGAGACAACGCAGCGCTGGGCTATGGTCCGGACCCGGGAAATGGCCCAGCCGAGCGCGAAGAGCCAGAGGGCCGGCGCCGTATGCGGCAGCCCGGGGTTCACCAGCTCGTACCGGGTCAAAAGCCCGGCGCTGGTCAGTGCCAGCGGAAAGAGCAGGGGGAAGCGCCTCTCGGCGCGGTCCGCCCACGGAACAGCCAGCAGCGCCGTTGCTCCGACCACCAGGTAGACAAGGACTTCGATAAACCAGAAGTGCCACTGCGTGGTCACCGCCTCCGGCCCGAGGACAGCATTGAGCAGCAAGATATTGGCCGGTGCGTAGTGGTCGGTGATCAGGTAGGCAACCGCGATGAATGCCATGCTCGGCACCGCGATTCTGCCCACGCTGGCCAGCTGCCGCCGCAGGCGCGGGACCCGCTCTCCGGAGAGCTGGAAACGGGCGAAATTGAACCCGGCCACGGCCATGAGCACGTGGGCCGCACCCTGCCAGTTGAGCAGACCTACGTGCGTGCTGACGATCAGCACGATCCCCACGGCCCGCAGCACGATGCTCGTTTCGACCCGCGCGAAGAGCCGTCCCAGCTTCCGGACCGGTGCGGTGCGGGTCCGCGGTTCAAGGTCCCGGACCGGGGTCACATGCCAATCCGGCGGGAGGTAGCCCAGGGCCTGTTCCAACCTGACCGACGCTGCCACATATGACAGCGAGTCCCCGCCAAGGGAAACGAAGGTGTCGCCGTCGGCGATCTCGCCGCACTCCAGGGCGTCCTCGAAGATTTTCCGGACGCTGTTGTCCCCGACACAGTCCCGTCCAGCAGTTCCCGCCGCAGCTTCCGCCCCCGGCGCAGGGTCCGGTCGGGACAGGGCCAGGACAGCCTGGTAGTCCAGTTTGCCGGTGGCCAGGCGCGGGAGGTGCTCGACGGCGTGTACCCCGAGAGCGGCCCGAGGCAGTCCCACGCCCTGGGCGAGGACCTTGGCCAGCAGCTGCGTGTCGTGGGCGCCTTCAACGGCGACCACGACGCCGTCGTCCGTCCCCGCACTGGCCGCCTGCACGCCGAGGTCCGCCAGGAGCCGCTCCACCTGTCCCAGGTCCACACGCAGCCCCACGATCTTGACGAACCGGCTGCGCCGGCCCACCACTTCGTAGACACCAACCGGGTGTTTCCGGGCAAGGTCGCCGGTGCGGAGCTCGGAGACGGTCCGGCCCGCGGCGAGGTCCGCCGGGCTCCCGGCATAGCCGAGCATCACGTTCGGGCCGGTGTAGACGAGTTCGCCATGCTCCAGCCCCGGCACAGAATCGATGCGGAACGAGCCGCCGGGCACCGGGATGCCAACCGCGCCAGGAACTTCGGCTGCCAATTCCGGCGGAAGGTACGCCATCCGGGCCGTCGCCTCGGTCTGGCCGTACATGACGAAGAACTCCCAGCCGTTCAGCCGGCCCATCTCGGCGTATTTCCTCACGGCTTCCGGCGCCATCCGGCCGCCGGCCTGGGTGACGTAGCGCAGCCCCGGCAGGTCCATGTCCGCGAACCCGACCCGCTCCAGCAGCTCAAAAGTGTACGGAACAGCCGCAAAGGCAGTGACCCCACGCCGTCGAAAGAGATCCCAAAAACACGGATCAACCACGGAAAGGTCCGTGAGGACCAGCCCGGCTCCGCGGAGCAGGTGGCTGTTAATGACCGACAACCCGTAGCAGTAAGACATCGGCAGGGTCGTCGCGGCGCGGTCCCCAGGACTGATGTTCAGGTACTCGGAAATCGACTCGGCATTTGACTGCAGGTTGGCATGCGAGAGGCGAACGAGCTTTGGCGAGCCCGTGGATCCGGACGTGCTGAGGAGGAGCGCCAGATCCGGATGCAGTTCGTGCCGCGTGCCGGGCCGACGCTCCTGGAGCGCGGTCCGTCCGCTCCCGGAGCGCAGAACAACGTCGGGATCATAAGCCGCGATCAGGGATTCCAGTGCCGCCGGCTTGTCCTCCGGCAAGAGGATCAGCGGGTGCCCGCCGACCAGGGCCGCCAGATAGGCGACCAGCGAGTCGACGTCGTTGGCGGCAGCCAGGGCGACGAGGCGCCGCTCGGCACCGAGCCGCGCCGCCAGGTCATCGACGCGCTCCGCCAACTCCCGGTAGCTCAACGTGCGGGTGTCGGTGAATATGGCAGGTCTGTCCCCGTAGCTCGCAAGATCGGCGGCAAAGGGGACCCGCATGAAGTCAAGCTGCGTGGTCACCGGACCACGTTATTAGATAAGGCTTACCTAAACAAAATTACGGTACAAAAGGTTTGCGTAATCTCGCCAAGTGGGTATCCTCCTTACTTAGGTCCACCTAACAGGGGGTTCTTCCGCGGCGTCGCTAGGCAGTCCAACCCCTCCCGATCCCTACAGACGCGTCCGAACATCCGACCGAACGTTCCGCCCACCCCCTAAGGAAAACACCCATGCCCAGTAACCTCATGCCCAAAACCGCCCTTCCCAAAACCGCGTCACGGTTCCGCAAGACGCTTGCCCTGGTAGCGGCCGCGACCGCGGCACCGCTCGCCCTAACCGGCTGCATGGCCAGCTCGCCCACCCCGGGTGCCTCCACCGGATCCGTCCAGGTCAGCCCCGCCGTTGACGCGGACCTGCGGGATGTCCTGGACACCGGCACCCGGCAATATTCCGCGTATGTGAAGGACCAGACCGATCAGCTGGTGACCGGCACGAAGGCGTTCGCGGAGGCCTATGCCGCCGGTGACGCAGCGAAGGCCCGGGGCCTCTATGCCGCCACCCGGATGCACTGGGAGCGCATCGAGCCGGTGGCGGAGTCCTTCGCAGACCTCGATCCCAAGCTCGACGCCCGTGAAGCGGATCTCGAACCAGGGCAGGAATGGACCGGCTGGCACCGGGCCGAAAAGGACCTGTTCCCGCCTGCCGGCTTCGCCCCGCTCATGGCGGCCGAACGGACAGCCCTCGCCACGCAGCTTGTCGCAGACACCGAAGACCTGGCTCAGCGGACCGGCAGCGTGGAGCTCTCCACCGACAAGATCGGCAACGGCGCCAAGGAACTCCTGGACGAAGTAGCCACCGGTAAGGTCACTGGAGAGGAAGAAATCTGGTCCCACACCGATCTCTGGGACTTCCAGGCCAATGTGGACGGCGCCCGGACCGCCTTTGAAAGCCTGAAGCCTGCGCTGCAGCGGAGGGACCCTGCCTTGGCCGAGGCCCTCGAGGTGAAGTTCGCAGCCTTGCAGGACGGGCTCAAGAAGCACACCAAGGGCGATGGCTTCACCTATTACAACGAGCTCAGCCAGAGCGAAGTCCAGCAGCTCGCCGCCCTGGTCGACGCCCTCGGAGAGCCGCTCGCCAAGCTCACTTCGGCCGTCGTCCAGTGAGCGGATGCCCCTTCAGCGGCAACTCCGGCCAGACGCCCGACGGCGGCGCTCCGGGAGACGCCGCCGCCCCGGCAGCTCCGGCCGGCACCGGCGAGGGAAAGCGCAGGCTTTCCCGCCGCGGTCTCCTGTCGCTCGCGGGGGCAGGAGGGGCCGGGGCTGTGGCAGGCCTGGCCGCAGGTTTCCTCAGCCACGACGCCGTAACGGCCGCGGCCGCGCCGGTGCTGCTTGACGGCGACGTCATCCCCTTCCATGGCGACCGGCAGGCCGGCATCACCACATCGGCCCAGGACCGCCTCCACATTGCAGCCTTCGACGTCGTCACCGAGGACCGGGCAGCGCTGATTCAGCTCCTCAAGGATTGGACCGCCGCCGCCGAGGCAATGACCGCCGGGCGCGGTACGGGCGGCACGGGCGCCGTCAACGGGCCCTACGACGCACCGCCCGAGGACACCGGAGAAACCTTGGACCTGGGGGCTGGACGGCTCACGCTCACCTTTGGGTTCGGACCTGGCTTGTTCGCGAAGGATGGCAAAGCCCGGTTCGATCTCGACGGGCGTCGCCCGGACGCCCTGATCGACCTCCCCCACTTTCCCGGTGACGACCTCCAGCCCGGACGCACCGGCGGCGACATTGTGGTCCAGGCCTGCGCCGATGACCCGCAGGTGGCGGTCCACGCGATCCGCAACCTCGCGCGCATCGGATTTGGGCAAACTCGCGTCCGTTGGTCTCAATTGGGCTTCGGCCGAACCTCCTCGACGTCGCGGTCCCAGACCACCCCACGGAATCTCTTTGGCTTCAAGGACGGTACCAACAACCTCAAGGCCGAGGACACCGCCCTGCTGGAGAAGCACGTCTGGGCTGGCCCGGGAACACGTCCCGGGGAGGCATGGATGGCCGGCGGCACCTACCTCGTCGCGCGCCGGATCCGGATGCACATAGAAATCTGGGACCGCACCTCGCTGCGCGAACAAGAAGGCCTGATCGGCCGCACCAAGGGCGTCGGAGCACCGCTGTCCGGTGGCGACGAGTTCACGGCCCCTGATTTCGACACTACCGGGCACACCGGGGAGCCGCTGATCCCGCTGGACGCCCACGTCCGGCTCGCGCACCCCAGCCGGAACGACGGCGTCAAGATGCTCCGGCGCGGCTACAACTACACCGACGGCTCGGACGGCCTGGGGCACCTGGACGCAGGCCTCTTCTTCATCGCCTTCGTCACCGATCCCAGGACCCACTACGTGCCCATGCAGCGGGCCATGGCGAAGGAGGACACGCTGGCCCTGGAATACCTCAAGCACACGGGCTCGGGTCTCTTCGCGGTTCCTCCGGGAACCAAGGCCGGAGGCTTCATTGGCGAAGGGCTCTTCACCTGACGCCGCCGCAGGCTCTGACCTACCTGTGCGTGTAGGTCAGGCAGTCGGCATTGTCGGCACCCGGGCCCACATGGACTTCGGGGGCCCGGCACATCAGGTGGTCGTTGTGGGCGCATTCCGAGCGCTGGCATGCTCCGACGTCGGCCAGGACCTTGGGCAGGCCACCGTGAGAGCCGGTGTCGATGAAGGTGGCGCAGGAAGCATGGTCTTCGCTGCCTCCGACTGTGATGGCGGCAGCATTGCAGGCCGAATGGTCGTTGAAGGAACAGTTGGCTACGCTGCAGTCCGCGACGTGCGTTGTCATGGCAAACCCTTCGCGTTCTCGGCCGTCCGGACGGGCGGCGACTCCTGTCCACGGTAGGCCAGCCCTGCTCGATCAAAAAGACCCAATAGTTTGACCTAATAGCCGGCTGCCCTCGTGGTTTCCACGAAGGATCACCGGGAGACGAGCCGGCCCTGCCGAACCACGCGCGGCGCGAATGCCTTGCTGTGCCGCCGCTCCGAGACCGGAGGATCGAACCGGGTATCTTCCACGGTTCCGCCGTCGTCGAGCCAGCCACGGTTGGTGTAGAAGCTGATTGCCCGATTGTTGCCGCGCTCCACCCAGAGAAAGGCCCGGTCGTAACCGAGTTCGATGAAATTTTGTTCGGCAGCGGCAAACAGCACGGAGCCAAGGCCCTGGCCCCACCAGTCCGGATGCAGATTGATCGCGTAGAGCTGGCCGGTTCCGGCGCCGGAGTCCCCGGGGGCCGCACCGAGAACAGCGAATCCCACAACACAATCGCGGCTTTGGACTACGAGATGAACCGTCCCGTCCTTGGGCTCAAGGACCTTTCGACGCCAAGCAAGAGACGCCCGCCCGACGTCGAGACCGTCAAGGTACTCATCGGTCATGACTCCACGGTAAGTGGCCCGCCACGCCGCGATGTGAACTTCGGCCAGCCGGGCGGCGTCGTGTTCGGTCGCTGTCCTGACGGTGACGTTCGGAACGGTCATGACCCCGAATCTATCAACAGGGTCACCGGGTACGTGCGGCGTATACGAGGCGGCGGGCGAGGTAGATGATGACGATGGCACTGACCAACTCGGGGTTCAGACCGAGCGGTACCGGAGTGAGCCGGGAATCTCGCCTCGAGTCCCCAGGCTGTCGCCATGGGCGAACTTCGCCCAGAGTGCCCGGATCGCGCGGCCGTGGGCGTTGATGTCGTCCCAACTGGCGCCTGCCAGCAGCCCGGCGGCCTCCCACGTCCCTTGGTGACCGAACAGCAGCGGCAGATCAACGGTGTGCGCGGCACCGTAAGGATTCCCGGGCGCACGCCAGGACAGGACGTAGCTGTGGGCGCGTCCGCCGGCACGCACATGCCGCCTGGCAAACTGCCGGGCCGACTTGCCATAGACCAGTTCGGTGACCGCCCACGTGATGGCTTTCAGGACTGTTTCGCCGACGACGGGGATCCTCCCCACGCGGCCCAGGCGGCGGCTCTGCGGCAGGAACAGGCGGACCTCCTCCGCGGTATGGCCGATTAGGACATCGATTCCCGGCGCGGCAGCATTCCAGGCCCGGTCGATCTCGGATTCCTGGGGCAGGGGCGCGTGACCGTACTGGGTACCAAACGGCATGGCAGCCACCAGCCCGAATTTACGTGCCGTCCGGGCAACATCCTCTTCGGCGGCCACCACCTCCATGGCCGACGTGCTTTCCGTGACAGCTTCCGCGGCGGCGCCCATGGCGGCGTTCATCTTTTCCCGTCCCCGGGAGATGCCCAAGGGCGCGCTTTGGATGATGGCCCGCTGGAACAGTGATGCCGCCTCCGGCGTCGCCATCAGGTGCGCGACGGCGTCGCCTCCTGCGGATTGCCCGAAGGCGGTCACCCGGCCAGGATCGCCGCCAAAGGCGGCGATATTGCGCTGCACCCAGCGGAACGCCTCGAGCTGGTCCAGCAAGCCCAGGTTGGCGGGCCGGCCGGTGCCGGTGGCCAGATAACCGAAGAGGCCGAGCCGGTACGTCACCGAGACAACGATGACGTGATTTTCGGCAACCAGCGATGCGGGGTCGAAGATGGCCAGGTCACCCGAGCCGGAGGTGTAGGAGCCGCCGTGCAGCCACACCATCACGGGCAGGCGTGCGCCAACGTCGGTACCAGCAGGCAGCGTGATCGAGAGGCGCTGGCAATGTTCGTCGCCGGGAAGTTCCCCGTAGCGGGTGCCCAGCACGTCATCCAGGAACGGCACCGGCCCCTGCGGGCACGCCGGGGACAGGGTGGTCGCCATGAGCACATCGGACCAGTCGGGCGCGGGGGCGGGCGGCTGGAACCGGCCGGCGGCGGCGTACGGAATACCGGTTGCCCGCACGACGTCGCCGTCGCGCCACCCGGTGACCGGACCACACGGCGGCGCAAAGGCAAGGTTCACGGCAAGGTTCGCGGCCAGATTCACGTCCATGCGATCTACCCGTTTTTCAGCAGGGCCACATCGGAGACAAGCTCAATGTGCTCCAGCATTGCCGCCGCCGCCGCGGCGGAGTCCTTGGCCCTGATGGCCTCCGCAATCCGGCGGTGGGAGGCAAGTGACTGCTCCGGACGGCCGGGCTGCCCGAGCGATTCGAGGCGCGTTTCCAAGACCATTCCGGCAATGAACGTCATCAGCTGGGCCAGCACTGCCGAATGCGCCGCGGCGGTCACTGCCTGGTGGAACAGCTCGTCGCCGTGCGCGCCCTTGGCCCCCGAGGAGACCTCGTCCGCCATCGCGTCGAGCGCCTGGTCGATCGCTTGCATGTCCGCCTCGGTCCGCCGGGCCGCAGCAAGTTCCGCCAGCTTGACCTCCAGCGTGCTCCGCGCCTCCACGATCTCGGGCAACCGGCTGCGGTGCTCACGGAGGCCCTTGATCACGGACGGAACGTTGGGCCGGTAGACGAGCACCGCTCCCGTGCCGTGCTGGACGTCGATGACGCCGAGCACCTCGAGGGCCACCAGGGCCTGCGCCAGGGTTGCCCGCGAGACGCCCAGCTTCTCGGCAAGCTCCCGCTCGGCCGGCAGCGTGTCCCCGGGACCCAGCTGGGCGGCCTCGACGAAGTCCATGATCTGCTCCACCAGCTGCTCGTAGAGCCGGGGCCGCGAGACGCGGGAAATCTGGTGCGTTGCCGACTGCTTTGCCATGCGCGTCCTTCCAGCCTGTCCTGAAACCCAAGCGTACCGGAGAACTATTGACAAAGACACCTAGTGTCTAGGAGGCTAGGCCACTAAGCCAGTAAGCCACATCACATCTATCTCTCGATCCGGAGGAACAACGATGTCCGCTCCCGTACTCTCCATCATCATCCTGGCGGTGATGTTCCTGCTCGCCACGGTGCTGCCCCTCAACATGGGCGCCCTTGCCTTCGTGGGCGCATTCCTGCTGGGCTCGGTCGTGCTCGGCATGTCCACGAATGACATCCTCGCCAATTTCCCTGGCGGGTTGTTCCTGACCATCGTCGGTGTCACTTATCTCTTCGCCATCGCCCAAAACAACGGAACGATCGACCTGCTGGTCCGCGGCGCTGTCCGGCTGGTGGGCAATAAAGTCGCGCTCATCCCTTGGGTGATGTTCGCCATCACCGCGCTCATCACCGCTGTAGGCGCCCTGTCTCCCGCCGCCGTCGCCATTATCGCGCCGATCGCACTGAGCTTCGCCGCCAAGCACAAGATCAACCCGCTGCTGATGGGCATGATGGTCATCCATGGCGCGCAGGCCGGCGGCTTCTCCCCCATCGCCGTCTACGGCGTCACGGTCAACGGCATCATCGCCAAGACAGACCTGGAAGCCAGCCCGATGGCCATTTTCCTGGCCAGCTTCATCTTCAACCTCGCCATTGCCGTGGTGCTGTCCATCGTCTTGGGCGGCAACAGGTTCCGCTCCACGAAGGCTGGCCAGCTGGTGGAGCAGGCCGCCGAAACCCGGATGACTGTCAGCGTGGGCGCCCGTGCAGCCGGCGCTACCTTGCGGGGCTCCGGGTCTGACATTTCGCCCGCCGGCGTCTCGGCGAAGGGAACCTCCGGTTCCGCCTCAGCCGGTTCCACCGCCGCCGACGCCAGCGCTGCCCGCGCGACCGTTCCGCAACTGGTCACCATCGCAGGCCTGATCGCCCTGGCCGTCATCTCGCTCGGTTTCAAGGTGGACGTCGGGTTCGTCTCCATCACCATCGCGATCATCCTGGCCCTCGTCTCCCCGGCCGCCCAGAAGGGCGCCGTGAACAAGATCAGCTGGTCCACCGTCCTGCTCATTTGCGGCATGCTCACGTTCGTGGGCGTCCTGGAGGAAGCCGGCACCATCAAGTTCGTTTCCGATGGCGTAGCCCATCTGGGGATGCCCCTGCTCGCGGCCCTGCTGATTTGTTACATCGGCGCCGTGGTCTCGGCCTTCGCCTCCTCCACCGCCATCCTCGCCGCCCTCATCCCACTGGCTGTCCCCTTCCTGTCCACCGGCGAAGTCGGCGCCGTCGGAGTGATCGCCGCCCTGGCCGTTGCCGCCACGATCGTTGACGTCTCCCCGTTCTCCACCAACGGCGCGCTGGTGCTCGCCAATGCCCCGGAAGACGTGGACAAGGACAAGTTCTACAAGCAGATCCTGGCCTACAGCGGCATCGTCGTCGTCGTCGGTCCCGCCATCGCTTGGCTGGTCATGGTGATGCCCGGCTGGATGTAGCCGGCCAGCCACCGCAATCAACGCCGCAACTGAATCCCGCCGGCGGCAGGCGTTAACAGCCAAATCCAGCAAGAAAAGGAACAGCCATGAGCACTGAACCAACGCCCCAAGCAGAAGGCCCGCTCTCGGGCTACCTCGTGGTGGACCTGAGCCGTGCCCTCGCCGGTCCGCACGCCGGAATGATGCTGGCGGACCTCGGAGCACGGGTCATCAAAGTGGAGAACCCGGGCACCGGGGACGATACCCGAGGCTGGGGTCCGCCGTTCGTGGGCCCCGAGGACGATCCGCAGGCCACGTACTTCCTCTCCTGCAACCGCAACAAGGAATCCATCGCCCTGGACCTGAAGAGCGACGACGGGCAGACGGTACTGCGTGAACTGCTGGAACGCGCTGACGTCGTGATCGAAAATTTCCGGCCCGGCGTCCTGGACCGGCTCGGGTTCTCGGCCGCGCAGATGCATGCCCTGAACCCCGCGCTGGTTATCCTGTCCATCACCGGCTTCGGCCACGACGGGCCTGAATCCCGGCGCAGCGGCTACGACCAGATCCTCCAAGGCGAAGCCGGACTGATGTCCCTCACCGGGTCCGGGCCGGACGACCCCCAGCGTGTTGGGGTGCCCATCGCCGATCTGCTCTCCGGCATGTATGGCGCGTTCGGCACGCTCGCGGCGCTGCTGCAGCGGGAGCGGACCGGCCAGGGGCAGATCGTCCGCACGTCCCTGCTGGCAGCCCTGATCGGGGTCCATGCCTTCCAGGGCACGCGCGCCACCGTGGCGGGCGAAGTCCCGAAGGCCCAGGGAAACCACCACCCCTCGATTGCCCCCTACGGGCTGTTCCACTGCCGGCAGGGCCGGGTGCAGATCAGCGTCGGCAGCGAGAAGCTCTGGGCAACCTTCGCCTCCACCTTCGGCATCGACAACACGCGGCCCGAGTTCGCCACCAACGCCGACCGCGTCCGGAACCGGGAGAAGGTCATCGAAGAGGTGGAGCGGGTGTTCTCCGAGTTTGAGGCCGCACCGCTGTTGGCCAAGCTCAACGACGCCGGGATCCCGGCCGGCAAGGTCCGTACCCTGGACGAAGTGTACGAATGGGAGCAGGTGCACTCCCAGGGCCTGGTGATAGACGTGGACCATAAGATCCTCGGCAACGTGAGCCTGCCCGGGCCGCCGCTGCGGTTCTTCACCGCCGCTGACACCGCCGAAACCACGCTCAAGGCGCACACCGCGCCCCCGCTGCTGAACCAGGACGGGGACCAGATCCGGCAATGGCTGGGGCTCTCCGCCGCAGCCGCCGGATCCAGCCGCGGAGCGGAAGGCCAGTGAGCATGCAAGTAGAAGAGAAACTCCGGCCGGAAAAGCGACGGTCGGAACAAAAGGTCCGGCACTTGGACGCCACCGAACTCATCGCAGCCGTGCTGGATCCGGGCTCCTATCGCAGCTGGGATACCGCGGTGACCGACCCGGCACCGGATGCCGCCTACCGGGAGGAACTCGCCGCCGCGCGGGCAAAGACCGGCGTGGACGAATCAGTCCTGACCGGGGAAGGCCTCATCCGGGGCCGCCGGGTGGCCGTGATCGTCAGCGAGTTCCGCTTCCTGGCAGGCTCCATCGGGCTCGCCGCGGCGGAACGGATCGTGAACGCCGTCGAACGGGCAACCCGGGAGGGACTTCCGCTCCTGGCCGGCCCGGCGTCCGGGGGCACACGCATGCAGGAAGGCACCATCGCCTTCCTGTCCATGGTGAAAATCAGCGCGGCCGTGCGGGCACACCGCCAGGCCGGGCTGCCCTACCTCGTCTACCTGCGCCACCCCACCACCGGCGGCGTGATGGCGTCCTGGGGTTCACTCGGGCACATCACCGTGGCCGAGCCGGGGGCGTTGCTTGGCTTCCTGGGCCCTCGGGTTTACGAGTCGCTCTATGGCAGCCCCTTTCCGGAGAACGTCCAGGTGGCCGAAAACCTCTTCGACAAGGGGCTCATCGACGCCGTCGTCCCGCCTTGGCAGCTGTCCGACGTCGTCGACCGCGCCCTGAGCATCCTGGTCACCGGCCCGGCCGCCCGCGTGAATCCGCCCCGGACGCTCGCCGTTAAACCCTCCGACGCCGGGGCCTGGGAGTCGATCGAAATTTCCCGGAATCCGCGCCGGCCGGACCTGCGGCAACTGCTCGCCTACGGCGCCCGCGACGTTCTCCCGCTCAACGGCACAGGGCAGGGCGAGAAGGACCCGGGCCTCCTGCTGGCGCTGGCCCGCTTCGGCCAGAAGTCCTGCGTGGTGATCGGCCACACCCGGCCGCGGCCCTCGCAGCAGACGGCGATGGGGCCGGCGTCGCTGCGGGAGGCACGCCGCGGAATGCGGCTGGCCGAGGAGCTCGGCCTGCCGCTGGTCACGGTGATCGACACGGGCGGCGCCGCGCTGTCGAAGGAGGCTGAGGAAGGTGGGCTCGCCGGCGAAATTGCCCGGTCGCTGCATGACCTCATCGGCCTGAATTCGCCCGCTGTCTCGGTGCTGCTCGGCCAGGGAGCCGGCGGAGGCGCCCTGGCTCTGCTGCCGGCCGACCGGACCATCGCGGCCCAGCACGCCTGGCTGTCCCCGCTGCCGCCCGAAGGCGCGAGCGCCATTGTCCACCGCACCACGGACTTTGCCCCGGCCATGTCCGAAGCCCAGGGCGTCAATGTCGCCTCGCTGTTTGCCGGCGGCCTCGTGGATCACATCGTGGACGAGCGCGGCGATGCCGCGCTCGAAGGAAGGGCCTTCTGCCAGCGCGTCGGCCAGGCCATCGAATACGAGCTCGCCACCCTTGCCGGCACCGGGATCACCGAGTTGCTCGGCCGGCGGCTCGCGAAATACCGCAACCTGGGCAGCATTGGCGGGCAGGCCTAGCTGTACACCTGGCGCAAGCTGGAGAACTCCGCCCGGCTGAGCGCGGCGTAACGGCCGTAGGCGGCGATCACCGCGGCCTCGACGGCGTCGACGTCGAGCCCCGGCACGAGGTCATCGGCGGCGCCCGCCGTCGTCGGGTCCCAGGCCAGGCCGAGGGCGGCGTAACTGGCTTCGAGGACGGCGCGGATCGGGGCGGAGTTCTCCACCACAATCACGGAGCTGAAGAGCCAGCCGCCGGCGACGACCCGCTGGGCGGTGCCGACCAGTTTGATCCGGCGGCCGGGGTCCTGCGGGCCGCTGCCGTGCACGCTGAACTCGCCGGGGCAGTACTCCCCGGGAATCTCGCCGACGCCGGCGTCCACGCCGGCATCGCGCAGTGCCCCGGCGAGCAGTTCACCGAACAGGGAGAACCGTCCCTTGGCTCCGGCGATGGCATCGGCGTGCGGCTCGATGTGGTCGATCACCAGCGTCCCCTGGTGATAGGCGGCGGCCCGGCCGCCGGCCTTCCGGACCAGAGGTTCGAACCCCAGATCCCGGCAGGCCTGGACGGCAGCATCGAAGCCCGGCAGATGGGTGTCGCGCTGGCCGAAGGCCACGGTGGGTTCGGGCCGGTACAGCCGCAGCGTCGGACCCACGGTCCCGGCCTTGACCCGCTGCAGCAGATCCAGGGCGAAATCCAGGTCCGCGGCGGCACCCAGCGTTTCCTCCTGCCGGACGACCGCCAGTGTCCGGGGTCCGGCTTCGGCCTGCGGCATGTTGTTATGCTCCCTTATGCTCATCTTGCAGTTCCTGGTCGTCGCCGCCACCTTCGCCATCCTAGATGCGGTCTGGCTCAAATCAATGAGCAAGTTTTACCGGAACCATCTGGGCCACCTCATGGCGGACAAGCCCCATCTAGGGTACGCCGTCGCCTTCTACGTGCTGTACATCGCAGGGATCCTCTTCTTCGCCCTGACGCCCGCGCTCGAGCGCGGCACCTGGCTCACCGCGCTCGGCTACGGTGCCGCGCTGGGCACGTTCGCTTACGCCACCTATGACCTGACCAACGCTGCCACGCTCAAGGACTGGCCGCTCTCGATCGTGGTGGCGGACATCGTGTGGGGCGCCGTCCTGACCGGACTGGCAAGCCTTGCCGGCTGGCTGGTGTTCCATTAACTCGCGTTTTTCGCAGCGTTACGTGACGCTCATGATCGGTCCTGCGACTCGCTTTCGGGTGGCGTGGTCGTCGCGGTGTTCGCGTTGGCTGGAAGCGGTCCGGCCGGACGTTTTCCGGTTGTACTCCAGCTGGTGAGGAAGTCGAGTTGTTGCTGAGCCTGGCTTCCGGGTTCGGCGGTGTAGGCGATGAGGGTCAGGCCCTCTCCGGGGAGTTCGAGTGAATCACCGGTGAGTTCGATGTCTCCGATGAGCGGGTTGTGCAGTGTCTTGCGGGCGGAGCGGTGGAAGCGGACGTTGTGCCGTGCCCAGCGTGTCGAGAATTCCGTGCTTCCGGTGGCAAGGTCACCAATGAGGCTGTTCTATCGCGCGGGTTGCGGCCTGCTTCGGTGCGGAGCGCGGCGGCAAGGTCATCTGCGAGGGTGTTCCATTCGAGAAAGAAATCTTGGGACCGCGGGTCCAGGAACATGAACCGTGCGAGGTTCAGCGGCAGGGTGTCGGCGCTGAGGATGCCCCCGTAGAGGGCGAAGCAGAGGCTGTTGGCGGCCACGATGTCCATCCGTGAGTTGCGGATGTAGGCGGGCGTGCCTGTCATGCCGGCCAGGATCCGCTCAACGCTGGGGCGCACTTCTGCCCGGACCCGGCGTGCACCTGGTGCCCGGGACGGTGCGGCGGCCTTGGCCAGATCGAGCAGGTGGGCCCGTTCAGCCTCGTCGAGCTGGAGGGCACCGGCGAGGGACTCGAGGACACTCTCGGATGCTCCCCGGAGGTTCCCGCGTTCGAGCCGGGCGTAGTATTCGGTGCTTACGCCGGTCAGCATGGCCACTTCCTCGCGTTTGAGGCCGGCCACCCTCCTCGTCCCGCCGTAGGCGGGCAGGCCGGCCTGGGCGGGAGTGATGCGTGACCGCCGGTTCATGAGGAACTCGCGGACGTCCTTGCTGTTGTCCATGGCTTCTACGGTACGGCGCACCGGGGCGGCCTAACAGGAACTGGCAGTACACCGCACGGCAGGCACTCCCGCGCACACTAGATGGCTGGTTTTCTTGAATGAGTTCAATTTCCCGATCCTGCAAGGACTCAGGGTGAGCCCTACGTCCTGCGCAGCGTCAGGATCTGTTCGGCCCGACCGAAGGGCCCGGTCAGGTCATGCAGCACGGTGGAGGTCAGGCCGATCCCGTCGGTGCCGAAGGAGACCTCGTTGTCCAGCCCGAGCCACTCCCCCTCCGGCTGCCGGTACATGTGGATCTGCAAGTCCAGATTGGGAAAGGCGTAGCTGCCCTTGCCCGGCGGAACGCGGGCGGCAATCCCGTTGGCCGTGTCCACGAGGCCGACGAGGCGGGCGAGGTCGCTGCTGTCCGCCCGGTCTGTCAACGGATGCTCCGTGTGCAGCCACACCGTTCCCGAGCCCGCCCGGTGGCCCTCGGCGATCCGCATCTCCAGTGAGGCGATGTAGCCGCCGGGCCAGACGCTCGCGGCGTCGTAGGGTTTGCAGTCCTCCGGGGCCGGGATTTTCGGGTCTTCGAACGCGGCGATGGCCGACGTGTCGGAGGTGATCATCCGCCATGCGGTGGCGCGGATGGCGGTGCGTCCGCCGGCCACGAGCTCGGCCTGCACCAGCTCAATGGTGCGGCCCGGGCGCAGCGTCGTGGTCACCACCTCGAAGTCGCCGCCGGGAATCAGGCCGAGGATCTCGTAGCTGAGCCGGGCCATGCGCATGTCCTCGCGGGGCTCGTGCCGGGCAAGGCAGTCGGCCATGATGCCGGAGGCCGGGGCCATGTGCTGCTCATGTTCATTCCAGGCACCCTGGGCATGAATGGTGGAGCGGAATCGCCCGTCCCCCAGCACCTCATAGTAAAAATTGCCCTCGGCAAGTTCCGGTAGTGCAGCAGCCAACGTCCGCCCTTTCATGCAGCTGGTGATTTCAGAACACACTATCCCCTCGGGCGCAGGGCGCTCGCGCTTTCACAGCTCCTGCTAAAGAAGGGCTCATGGCCGGTATAAGTCCGGCGCCTAGAAATAGTGCATGACTCCTGAGAAGACCACCCACCGTAAGAGCAGCCGCGTGCGGCGCGCCGTGCTGGCCGGAGCCCTGGCCCTGACGCTCTCCGCCGGGGGCGCCACCGCCTGGGCGCTGGACCGCTTCGTTGTCGAGCACGTCGAAATCTCCGACGTCGCAGCCTACGAGGCCAACCAGGGCGTGACGTCCGGCGTTGCGGACACGACGGACACCACTGCCAAAACCACGGCCACTTCGTACACCTCGGCCGACTCAAGCATCAACGTCTCCACCGTTGTGACCGGCAGCGGCGACAGCACCGTCACGTACTATGTGGCCGACGTCGTCCTGAGCGACGCCACCGTCCTACAGTCCGCCTTCGCCAACAACAGCTTTGGCGAGAACATCACGGAAACCACCTCGGAGACGGCGGCTGACCACAACGCCGTCTTCGCCATCAACGGCGACTACTACGGTTTCCGGGACACCGGCATCGTCATCCGCAACGGCGTTGTCTACCGCGACGAGGGCGCCCGCCAGGGCCTGGCCTTCTACCGGGACGGCACCGTCAAGGTCTACGACGAAACCAGCACGACGGCGGAGCAGCTCGTGGCCGACGGCGTCTGGAACACCCTGTCCTTCGGACCGGCCGTCCTTGAGGACGGCCAGGTGGTGGACGGCATCGAGGACATGGAGGTGGACACGAACGTCGGCAACCACTCGATCCAGGGCGAGCAGCCGCGGACGGCCGTGGGAATCATCGGCACCAATCACCTCGTCTTCGTCGTGGTGGACGGACGCAGCCCCGGCTACAGCGCCGGTGTGACCATGACCGGGCTCGCGGAAATCATGCAGGACGTCGGCGCCACCACGGCCTACAACCTCGACGGCGGCGGATCCTCCACCATGTATTTCAACGGTCAACTCGTCAACAACCCGCTGGGCCAGGGCAAGGAGCGCGGCACTTCCGACATCCTCTATATCGGGCAGTGAGCCGCAACCATGATCGTCCTGATCCCGGCCTACGAGCCGGACCAACAGCTGCTCCGCCTCATCCGCTCACTTCTCACCGCGACTCCTCGGCTCACCATTGTGGTGGTGGACGATGGCAGCGGACCGGGCTACCGGCCCATCTTCGACGCCGTCGCCTGGCTCGGGTGCACCGTCATTGGCTACGCCGGCAACCGGGGCAAGGGCCACGCACTGAAGGCCGGATTCGGCTTCGTCGCGGATAATTTCCCTGGCCGGGACGTGGTCTGCGCGGACAGCGACGGCCAGCACCGCGTGGAAGACATACTCCGGGTTGCGGGACGGTTGCCCGCGGCCTCGGACGCGATGGTCCTGGGCGTCCGTAGTTTCAGCGGCAACGTCCCCGCCCGGAGCAAGGTTGGCAACACCGCCACCCGGTGGCTGTTCCGGCTGGCCACCGGAGAACACATACCCGACACGCAGACCGGGTTGCGGGCATACCCGGCCGCGATGCTCCCATGGCTCCGGGCCGTCTCCGGCGAGCGCTACGAATATGAGCTCAACCTCCTGCTCGAAGCCAAGCAGGCCGGTTACGCAATCCGGACGGTCGGGATCGCTACCGTCTACCTTGACCACAACTCCGGTTCCCACTTTCGGCCATTCGCGGACTCTGTGCGGATTTATGCACCCCTGCTGAAGTTCCTGGCCTCCTCCCTGACCGCCTTCGTGATCGACACCGCCGCATTTCTCGTCCTCAGTGCGGTCACCGATTCGGTCCTGCTCGCCGTCGTCGGCGCTCGGGGCATCAGCTCCGGCGTGAACTTCCTCATCAACCGGCACATGGTGTTCCGCCATGGCCGCGAGCGCAGCGCCACGCGCACTGGTGCCCGGTACTTCGCCCTGGTCCTGACCCTCCTGGCCGCCAACCTGACCCTGATATCGGCGCTGGACCAGTTGGCCGTCGCGGCCGTTCCAGCCAAGCTCCTGGTGGAAGCGGCACTGCTCGCCGTCAGCTACTCCGTACAGCAGCGGTTCCTGTTCGCCCGGGAACGGCCGGCCGCAAACCGGTCTGCCGGCCGCCGCAGAAAGACCGACTCATATTCCCGCCATGGTCCCGGCACAGTTCTCGCACAGCCTCAGCGGGAAACGTAGAGATCAATCCACCCACTAATTCCGGAGACTCCCATGACACCCATTATTCTCATCGCCGCCGACCTGGCCGCGATCAGCATCCTGACTTTCGCCCTGTACCTGCGCCGGCACCGGCGCCGCGACCTCGTGGTGTCCTACCTGGGCATGAACGTGGGCGTTCTGGCCGTGGCGGCCGCCCTGTCCGGTTCGGCGGCGGGCATCGGGCTCGGCCTGGGTCTCTTCGGTGTCCTCTCCATCATCCGCCTCCGCTCCACGGAGCTAGCCCAGCACGAGGTGGCCTACTACTTCTCGGCCTTGGCCCTCGGTCTCATCTCAGGCCTTGGGATCGAGCCGGTCTGGCTGCCCCTGGCCCTGATGGCCATGATCCTGCTGGTGATGTTCGTGGGAGACCACCCGCGTGTCCTGCCGGCCTACCGCCACCAGACGGTGGTCCTGGACCGCGCCATCGCGGCCGAGGCGGAACTCTTCGCCCGCCTCGAGGAGGTCCTGCACGGCACGGTCCACTCGGCCACTGTGCAGGAACTTGATCTTGTCAACGACAAGACCATCGTCGATGTCCGTTATGCCTATCTCGCGGGCGCAGCACACAGCAGCTTCGGGACCGCCGCTGGCGCCGGGGACGTCGGTGAGGAACTGCCGCGGCACGAGTTTGCTCCCGCCACGGCCGGTGCGGCATGAGCGCCGGCATTGCAGGCAACCTCCGGCACCTGCCCGCAATCGGGCTGGAGGAACTGAACGCCGCCGCGGCGCTGCAGACCAGGGTGGACCGCAAATACGTCGTCCCGGCCCTTCGGGCCAAGCAACTGCTGGCGATGTTCGAGGCGGACCTTCGGATTCTGGAGATGGACGGAAACCGGACCTTCGACTACGACTCGGTGTACTTCGACACCCCGCAGCTGGACAGCTACATGCTGGCGGCCAGGGGTCGGCGGCGGCGGTTCAAGATCCGCACCCGGACCTACGTGGACAGCGCCGTGAGCTTTCTGGAAGTGAAAACGGAAGGCAGCCGGGAAGCGACCGTCAAGGACCGCATCCCCTACAACCTCACTGACCGGAGCCGGATCACGGCCGAAGGACTCGCCTACGTCAGCGACACGCTCGCGGCCACCATCGGCGAGGTTCCGTCCGGCCCGCTGGAACCCGTGCTGGAAACCCGCTACCGGCGCACCACGCTGTTCCTGCCCGGATCGGACAGCCGCGCCACGTTGGACGAAGCGGTCACCTGGCAGCGACCGGGCCGGAGCTCCTGGCTCCTCGATGGGGCGGTGGTGCTGGAGACGAAGTCCGGCTCGACCGCAGGCCCGCTGGACCGCCATCTGTGGGCCGGCGGCATCAGGCCCAGCCGCATCTCCAAGTTCGCCACCGGCATGGCCGCCCTGCGTCCGGAACTGCCGGCCAACCGCTGGCACAGCACGCTTCGGCGCAGTATGCGCCTCACCCCGGCAGCAGCGGCCTGACCCGCCCGCCTCCGGCACACCCGATCTCTCTCCGTACGTCCCGGGCAGGTGGGCAGACTCGCGCTGCGCAGACCCGGTACTTCATTAGACGTTTTTCAACAGACATTCTTCATTAGACAGGACCTTCGCCCATGAACAAGTTCCGCAACTACATGTCCATCGCCGCCCTGGCACTTGCCGTCTCGCTGAGCGGCTGCGCGGCGGCCGGTACTGCTTCCTCCACCGGCCAGGCCGGCACCGCCGCTTCGGGAGCACCAGCCGCAGTGACGGTCGCCTCGGTGGAGGAGGACACGCACTTTGATTCCGATGACCTTAGCTGGGACGCCACCAAGGAAGTGGCCGTGACCCTGGCCGATGGTGCCAGCACCGTTGCCGCGGGTTCGACGTCGGACGCCGTCAAGGTCGACGGCAATACGGTGACCATCAGCGCTGCCGGCACGTACCGGCTCTCCGGCAGCCTGTCCGACGGCCAGGTGGTCATCGCCGCCAGCGAGGAGGACGTGGTTCGCATCATCCTCGACGGGGCACACCTCGGCAGTTCCACAGGGTCTCCGTTCGTCGTCCAGAGCGCCAACGAGGCCATCGTCTACCTTGAGGACGGCACCACAAACACCATCGAAGACGCCTCGAACTATGCCGACCAGGGAACGGACTCTCCCAGCGCCGCCCTCTACTCCATGGCCGACCTCACCATCGCCGGCACCGGTTCATTGACTGTCAACGGCAAGTACAACGACGGCATTGTCTCCAAGGACGGCCTGGTGCTCGCAGCAGGCACCGTCAGCGTGCAGGCCACGGACGACGGCATCCGGGGCAAGGACTACACAGTGCTGCTGGACGGCGCGTACACCGTCACGGCCGGCGGCGACGGCATGAAGGCGGATAACGACGTGGACGAGGGGCGCGGCTGGCTGCTGGTCAACGGCGGAACCCTGACGGTCAAGGCAGGCGACGACGGCGTCAAGGCCTTCAGCCAGCTGACCGTCGCGGGCGGTTCCGTCACGGTTACCGAATCCGAAGAGGGCTTGGAATCCGCCCACATCGCCGTCAGCGGCGGCACGGTGAATGTCACCGCCAACGACGACGGCGTGAACGCCGCCGGCGGCAGCTCCAGCACCGCCCAGACCGGCGGACAGGCCGGCGGGCAAGCGGGCGGCATGGGTGGGGGCGAAAGTGTCGGCGACTACTCCGTGGACATCAGCGGCGGCGAGGTGACCATCAACTCCGAGGGCGACGGCCTGGACTCCAACGGCAACGCAAGCATCAGCGGCGGCACCGTCGTCGTCAACGGACCAAGCGGCCAGGGCAACGGCGCACTGGACGTCAACGGCGAGATCGCCGTCAGCGGAGGCACCGTCGCGGCGGCCGGAAGCGCCGGCATGGTGGTGACGCCGGGAACCTCGTCGTCGCAGTCCGGCGCCCAGGTGACCCTCGGCACCGCTGTACCGGCCGGCACCGCCATCCAGCTGGCCGATTCCAGCGGACAGGTGGTGGCAACGTTCGTGACCGCAAAACAGACGCAGTCTCTGGTGTTTTCCTCCGCCGCGATAAAGGCCGGCGAGGAGTACAGCGTCTACACGGGCGGAACGGCGCAGGTGACGGCGGGACTTGGCGAGGGAACCCTCGACGGCGCGCAGCAGCAGGGCACTGTGACAGCCGGTGAGTACACGGCAGGGCGTGGTCCCGGCAGCCACCCGTAGCCACAGCGGACCCGTATGCGCCCGGCGGCCGGCGTAGTTTCACGCCGGCCGCCAGGCGCACAATCCGGTGGCCGGGTCCGCCACGGTCGCGGCCGACGCGCGCTGCCGCTGTTGCTTCGCGATCGGCGGGACTGGGTAGACTCGGACTGACGGTCCGCAACTATCCTCCGAAGAGGTGCTCTCCTGATTCGAGTCATCAGTTACAACCTCCGCAAGCACGCGGCCAGTGGCGAGCTGGTTGATTTGGCCCGCGATTTCGAGATTGATGCGTTGTGCCTCCAAGAGTGCGATACCGAGGACCTGCCGGCCACTATCGGCGACCTGCACCTCGCGGACTCCACCCGGGGAAACCGGCTCGGCCTGGCGATCTACTATCGCAAGGACCGCTTCACCGCTCACGACACCCAAACCTTCGCCCTGAAGAAGTCCCTCCATGACCGGGTCCTGGCCCCTGCACATGAGCGGCTCATCGGAACCCGGGTAACGGACAACGAGACGGACCACGAGCTCGTCATCGCCTCCTTCCACGCCGCACCGCTGACGGCGTCGAACTCGCTGCGGCGGAACCAAATCCATGCAGCCCACGGCGAGCTGCTCAGCATGGGCGACGGCCTGATGTCGCTGATGGTCGGTGACTTCAACTATCCGTTTTTCACCAAGTCGCTGACAGAGCAGATGAAGGACGCCGGCTACGAGCTTTCGCTCAGCGACCGCAGGACCTACACCCGGTACAAGGTCTTCAAGGGCCACTTCGACTTCGCCACGTCCCTGGGACTGGAAATCGAAAGTGTGGAGACCCTGCCCCGTGGGGCCTCGGACCACCTCCCCATCCTGATCTCGGCCGAATACGGCCAGGAGGCGACCGGAAACGGAAACGGACACGGTTCCGTGGCGGCACCATAGCGGAGTCCTGTTGTGGGGTTACGTCACCGGGTCCCTATGGGTTCCGTGATGGTGTCCGTCCCGGATCGTCAGGGGCGGCCGTTGAAGACGTCCGTGCCGAAGCTGTCCAGGCCTGGCGCGCCGGCGTACCCGAGGCGCGGCAGCGAAAACGCGTCTTCGATGCTGGCCAGGAGGCTGAAATGGTTGTAAGGCCGGTCCGCCGTCGTGCCGCCACGGGTGAATGGCGAGAGGACCAGTGCCCCGATCCTGCCGCCGGCAGTCCCGCCGGGCACCAGCTCTGATGGTCCCACTGTCTTGCCCTCGGCTTCATCAAAGGTGATGACCAGCATCCCGTCCCGCCTGAAGGCCGGGGAGTCCAGGATCGCCGGGATTTGCCGGCTCAGCCAGCTGTCGGCTGCCGTCAGACCCCCGGGGCTGCCATCGACACAGGGGTTGTCGTGGCCGTCATTACAGAGGTTCGGCGAGATATAGGACAGATTCGGTGTGGTCTCCACGGAGCGGAGGTCACCGGCGAGTTCGCCATAGTCCACCACGTTGCTTTGGCAGTCCGGCGACGAGGTGATGGACTCGAAGTACACGAACGGATTATGCCGCGTAGCGTACTCGTCGCCCACCTTGGCGCCCTGGCTGCCGTCCTTCGCGCCAAGTTCGGGATGCCGGCATGACATTCCCATGTCCTCCATGTAGGCCTTCCAGGTCTTGCCGGCCGCACTGAGTTGCCCGGCAACCGTGGGGACCGATTCCGGATAAACACAGCCGGTTCCCTCCACCTGTCCCAACGCGGCAGTCCCTGTTTGCCGGAATGCGGCGTAGGTGGGGCAGTCGCGCCGGGTCATGGCATTGGAAGCCTGCCCGGAGATTTGGGCGAGGTAGTTCGGGTTGGAGTTGTGGGCGATCCCGTAGTACTGGGACAACAGGACGCCCTGGCTGCGGAGCGTCTGCGAAAGGTACGTGGCCCGGGAATCGGCGCCCCACACTTCGTTGTAGCCCTTGTTCTCAAGGTTGATCACGAACACGTGCCCCGGCTTGGCGGCGGCCTGCCCGCCAGCGCCGCCGCCGGCCGTTGGGCCCGCGCTGCCCCCGGCCGTGGGGCCTGGACCGCCGCCAGGCGGCACGGGCACGCACGCTGCAGCCGAGACGAGCAGGAGCGCTGCGACAAGCAGCCCCTTGGTGATTCGACGCGCCGTCTTCGTAGCGTTGCAGCAGCTCATGGTTCCAGCTTTCTGATTGACCCGATCAGCATGGCATTGGTGGCTCCAGTGGTTGAACTCTTACACACCGTCATCCGGAAAACCGGTGAACGGCCTAGAGAGTGGCTGGGAAAAGGCCCGGATGTTTTCGCACCGTTGGAAGAACCGGAACCGGCGGACTGTTCACTGGACCGGTCAGTAAAACGCCCAGTAGGCCGTTCACCCAGTAGGCCGTTCACGCAGTAGACAGTTCAGTAGTGAAAGCGGTGGTGGTAGTTTGCAGTCATGAACGCAGCACCGGATGCCATTCCGCTTCTGGATCTCAGCGCAGCCAGGCGCCAGGACGGAGCCTTTGACCCCGGCTTTGTGGAGGCCTTACGCGACGCGTCGCACCGCGTGGGCTTCTTCCAGCTGACTGGCTACGGGGCCGATATGGCCGAGGTGGACCAACTTTTTGATGTCACCCGGCGGTTCTTCGAACTCCCGCTGGAATCCAGGCTGGAGCTGGACAACCGGCTGTCACCACATTTCCGCGGCTACACACGCTTGGGCCACGAAGTCACAAGGGGCCGGCCCGACGCCCGCGAGCAGCTTGATTTCGGACCGGAACGCCCCGCCGTCGACCACTACCCTCCGGATCAACCCTATTGGCTGGTACAAGGGCCCAACCTGCTGCCGGACCAGGCTTTGCCTGAGCTGCGGCCCGTATGCATGGCCTGGGCGGAGCGGATGTCCCGCGTCGGCGCGGAATTGCTGGCCGCCATTGCCGTGTCGCTGGAACTGCCGGAAGACTACTTCGCCGAACCGTTCCAAGGCTCCCCTGCCTGGATGGCCAAGCTTGTCCACTATGTCGGCGGCGTCGTCGCCGATGCCGGCCGGCAGGGCGTCGGTGCGCACGCCGACTACGGATTCGTCACGTTGTTGCTCCAGGATCAGGTCGGCGGCCTGGAGGTGCTCCCGCCGGGCAGCGACACCTGGATTCCTGTGGAGCCTATTCCGGGGGCCCTGGTGGTCAATCTCGGTGAAATGCTCGAAGTTGCTACCCAGGGCTACCTGGCGGCCACGATCCACCGGGTGGAGGCTCCCCCGCCCGGCGTCGACCGCTACACGGTCCCCTTCTTCTGGTCATCCCGCCTTGATGCGGTCATCGATCCGGTGCCCCTGCCGCCCGCCCTCGCAGCGTGGTCCCGGGGAATCTCCGATGATCCGCACAATCCAATGCTCGCCTCCTACGGCGCCAACGTGCTGAAAGGGTGGCTGCGGGCGCATCCGGAGGTCGCCCGGATCCATCATCCCGAACTCATCCGCACCAACGAGTAGTCCGGCCGGCCCGCCTCCCAGGACTGTCCGGCGTTCTGCTCAGGCTCTGCGCTGTCTTAAGCTTTGCGCTGTGCGACGGCGCCCGCGAGCGCGGCCAGGCCCCTCTCGAAGTCGGCACCGACCATCTTGTCCATGTTCATGAACAGGGCGAAGACTTTGCCGATGCCCTTGTTCTCACCGGTCATGGTCCACGTGACCTCGGTGCCGCTGGCCGAGGGGGTGAACGTGAAACTGGTCGGGTTGACCGCTTTGAAGGGCTTGGTGAACTCCAGGCGGATCTTGATGCTGCGCGGCTCAGCCGTGTCGACAATTTCCATCGTCCCGGAGCCGGCCTTGCGGTTGCCGCTCCAGGCGTACCTGGCCCCCGCGCCGGAGTCGCTGCCGGAATAGCTCCGTTCCATGGCAGGGTCAACCGCCTCCCACGGAGACCACTTGGTCCATTCGTGGAAGCTGTTGACCAGCGGATAGATATCCTCGGCCGGTGCGGGAATGACAGCGCTGCGAGTAACTTCATAGGTTGACATGCCGCAATCCTAGGGGAACCACGCGCATAGCCCTCGTCGCCGTGCTGTTGCCGCTGGCAGGCCTTCTTTACGGGCCGCCTTCGTTCCGTTCGACGACGAAGTCCCCACCGGGAAAAATGATGGTCTCGTGGCCGTCGTCGAACCTGACGTGGTACGGCGGCGCACCGTCGGTCCCCTTTACCTCAAGGATCAGACCGTGCCGGTCCGTGGACTCGACCGTGGTCCCCCTGATGGTGATGCGGTCCCCTGCGGCTGCCTTCATGACGGTCACCTGCATTTCTCTTGACGCTTCTGTGCCCGAAGATCATTATTGCAATTGACGGCTGGGGGGCGCTATGGCCTTGGATGAGGAGCCTTGCCGTGAATAGCACCCAATCACTTTGCACACCCGTAAAAGGGATCGCTGGCCTTTGCCCGAAAGCCGATTTCGCGGCAGGACCGAGCAACGGCATGCTCCCTGCATTGAACGGACGGTGCCATCCGGGCTACCGACGACGTCGAAGCCGCGGGGGTGATTGCTTTGACCCGCGCAGCGCTGCAGGACCAGCGGGGTTCGGGCCATGATGGCCGCAATCCTCCGGCTGGTTATGCAGTTCCGGCTCTTGGTCCTGGCCGTTGCGGCAGGCATTCTGGCCTTTGGGCTTACGAGCCTGCCGAGCATGTCCGTGGATGCCTTTCCGGAATTCGCCCCTCCCCAGGTCGAGATCCAGACTGAAGCGCTGGGACTCTCGGCTGCCGAGGTTGAGCAGCTCATCACTTCACCCATGGAGGCCGATCTGCTCAACGGTGTGGCCTGGGTGGAGGCGATCCGGTCCAAGTCGGTGCCGGGTCTTTCGTCGATCCAGATGGTTTTCAAGCCCGGGACCGATCTTTTCCGCGCACGCCAGCTGGTCTCGGAACGGCTGACACAGGCCCGCGCCCTGCCCAACGTGTCCGCGGCGCCCGTGTTGATGCAGCCGCTGTCCTCGACCAGCCGGGTCATGATGGTCCGGCTGACCTCGAAGGACATGTCGGCCATCGATATGTCCGTGCTGGCCCGCTGGACCATGAAGCCCGGGCTCCTGGCCGTACCGGGCGTGGCCAACGTGTCTATCTGGGGCCAGCGCGACCAGCAACTTCAAGTCCTGGTGGACCCGGCGCAGCTCGAAGCCAAGGGCGTGACGCTGGACGAAGTCATCAAGACCGCCGGCAATTCCGTGTGGGTTTCGCCCTTGAGCTTCCTGGAGGCATCCACACCGGGCACCGGCGGGTTCTTTGAGACGGGCCACCAGCGGATCGGTGTCCAGCACGTCCTGCCGATTACCACCCCGCAGGATCTGGGCCAGGTCCCGATCGAAGGGTCGCCAGGGAAGCTGCTGCTCAAGGACGTGGCCACGGTGGCCACCGACCACCAGCCGCTGATCGGCGACGCCCTGCTGGGCAAGGATCCCGAGTTGTTGCTGGTGATCGAAAAGTTCCCGGAAAC
Source organism: Arthrobacter sp. ov118 (assembly GCF_900116495.1). Classification (GTDB taxonomy): domain Bacteria; phylum Actinomycetota; class Actinomycetes; order Actinomycetales; family Micrococcaceae; genus Arthrobacter. The sequence goes on along the minus strand of NZ_FPAY01000002.1, from coordinate 307,050 downwards.
GAACACGATGGACGTGACCCGGGGCGTTGACGAGGAACTCCGCGCACTCCAGCCTGGCCTGCCCGGCGTCACGATCGACACCAGCGTCTACCGGCAGGCGTCATTCATCGACGAGGAGGTCGGGACGCTCGGCATCGCCCTGTTGGTCACGCTGTTGGTGATCGTTGGCATGTTTGGCGCCTTCTTCCGCTCCTGGCGCACGGCATTGATCAGCCTCATCACCATTCCGGTGTCGCTGACCGCGGCGGCGCTGGTGCTCCAAGCGCGGGGCACGGGGATGAACGCCATGGTCCTGGCCGGTATGGTGCTGGCCCTGGCCGTCATCGTGGGGGATGTCGCCGAGGACCTCAACGGCATCGCCCGGGCCCGTCGCGCAGCGGCCGGATCAGCCCAGGCGACCGGCGACGTCGGCCGGCAGGAGACGCGCGAGGAACGCGAGGCGCTGATCCCGGAGGCTTTGCGCGCGGCCCGCACCCCGATGCTCTACTCGCTGCTGATCATGGCGTTGGCCGTCCTGCCCGCCCTCTTCATCGCTGGCGAGAACGAGGCCCTCTTCGGCCCGCTTGTCCAGAGCTACCTGCTCGCCCTGGTTGTCTCCATGATCGTCGCGCTGACCGTCACGGCCGCACTGGCCTACTACCTCCCTGTGGGCTCCGCCGCGACGGGACGCCGGTCCCTGCGGCGGCTTCAAGGCTCGTACGGCAGGGCCGTGACGCGCCTTGCCGGCAAGACGCGCTGGGTGTTCGCCGCCGGCGCGGTGGTGGCGCTGGCCGGACTCGCCCTCGTTCCCTTCCTGGCCGCCAACCAGCCCGTTGTGCCAGTCCTAGCTGACAAAACCCTGGTGGTGCACTGGAGTGCGATCGCCGGCACCTCCGACCAGGAGATGGGCCGGGTCACCGAGGCCGCTGCCCAGGAGCTGCGTGCCCTGCCGGGTGTCGCCAACGTCGGAGGACATGTTGGACGGGCAATCACCTCGGATCAGGTCGGCGACGTCAGCTCCGGCGAACTGTGGGTCACGGTGGCCGCCGACGCGGCCTATGCCGACACAGCCGCCTCGGTCGAGCGGGTCATTGCCGGCTATCCGGGCCTGACCAGCAAAGTCTCCACCTACCCGCAGGAGCGCATCGACCAGATTCGGGAAGAAGCCGACTCCGGCTTTGCCGTCCGCGTCTTTGGGCTAGACCCGACGATCCTGCGGCAGAAAGCGGCGGAGGTACAGCAAGTCCTCGAGCACACGGCCGGAGTTGCCAATCCCCACATGGACCTGCCGGCCGAACAACCGATCGCCGAAGTCAAGGTGGACCTCGCCGCGGCCCAAAGGGCCGGAGTCGTCCCGGGCGACGTGCGGCGGGCAGCCGCCGCACTGCTGCAAGGCATTGAAGTCGGGAACCTCTATGAAGAGCAGAAGGTCTTCTCGGTTATCGTAAAGGGGGCTGCGGCCACGCGGAGCAGCCTGGACAGCGTCCGAAACCTGATCATCGACACCCCCAACGGCCGCCACACCCGCCTGGGCGACGTAGCCCAGGTAACCATGGTCGGTAACGAGTCCGTGATCCTGCATGACGACACCTCGCGGCGCATCGACGTCAAGGCCGACATCCAAGGCCGTCCGCTGGGCGACATTGAACGTGACATCAACGCCAGCCTGCAGCAGATGCAGTTCCCGATGTCCTACCACGCGGAGATCCTGACCCGGTATGCCCAGCAGGAAAGCAACTACGCCTGGCTCTGGCTGCTGGCAGCGGTCGCCGCGGCGGGCATCCTGGTACTGCTGCAGACGGCGACGGGGAGCTGGCGGCTCGCGGGCCTGCTCTTCCTGGGCCTGATCCTGGCGCTGTCCGGCGGCGTGCTGGCCGCCCAGGCCACAGGCGGGATCAACTCGCTGGTCGCCTTGGTCGCCTTCGCCGCCGTCCTCGGGATCGCCGTCCGTGGCACCCTCCTGCTGGTCGGCCACGTGCGTACCCTGCGTGCCGGGGACGCCGCGGCGCCGTGGCCCGCACTGATCACCCGCGGGGCCCGGCAGCGGCTGGCGCCCGTCCTGGCCTCGACCCTGGTCACGGCCGTGGCGCTGTTGCCCCTGGTCCTCTTCGGGGGGGTCGTAGGAACGGAAATTATCCTGCCGTTCGCCGTGATCATCTGGGGCGGGCTGCTGACGACCATCTTCTTCACCCTGTTTGTTGTGCCCGCCACGCTGCTTCGGTTCGAGCCGAAGCAAGCACCCGACGCGCGGACGGGCGAAGGCACCGCTGCACGCACTGAAAGTCAGGATGCGTCATGAACTCCACACCTTCGCCCTCCACACGTCCGCCGCAGCGCAAGAGGGCCGCGGTAGTCGTCCCTGCGTCGTTCGTGGCCGTGCTCACGGCATTCAGCCTGGCCGGCTGTGCCGAGACAGCGGACACTGCCCCCACTGGCGACAGCCCGGCGGTCGTTGCCGAAATACCCGGCACCGACCTCCACCGGCTCACGCTGACCGAGCGCGCCGTCGAACGCACCGGAATCCAGACGGCCTCGACGGCCCTGGATCCCAAGACGCACAAGCTCACCGTCCCCTACGGGGCCATCATTTATGACAGCGCCGGCGAGACGTGGGTCTACACCAACCCGGAGCCCCAGGTCTACGTCCGCCAGTCCATCACGGTGGAGCGGATCAACGGCCAGGTTGCCGTGCTGAAGAGCGGCCCCCGCGCCGGCACCACCGTCGTCACGACCGGCGCCGAGGAACTCTTGGGCGCCGAATTCGATGTGGGTGAATGACGATGCGCTGGCTCATCGGGATCAGCCTGCGGTTCAGGACCGTCGTCGTCGCCTTCGCCTGCGCCGTGATGCTGCTCGGTTCCCTGCAGCTGGGCGCGGCTTCAGTGGACGTTTTCCCGGAATTTGCGCCGCCCCGGGTGGAAATCCAGACCGCGTGCCTGGGCCTGACCGCCCAGGAGGTCGAAGAGCTGGTGAGCGTGCCGATTGAGGCCGCTTTGAGCGGCATGCCGGGCCTGGACGAGCTGCGGGCTAAGTCCGTACCGCAGTTGTCCTCGATCGTTCTGGTCTTCCACCAGGGCACGGACCTGCTTAACGCCCGACAGCAGGTCTCGGAGCGGATGTCCTCGGTGACCACGGCGCTACCCACCTGGGCCGCTCCGCCGGTGATGCTGCAACCGTTGTCCGCAACAAGCCGCGTGATGAAGATCGGGATGACCTCGTCCCAGCACTCGCTCATTGAGATGTCCATGCTGTCCTACTGGACCATCCGGGCCCGGCTGTTGCGGGTTCCAGGCGTGGCTAATGTCGCCATCTGGGGTGAGCGGCTCCAGATGCTGCAGGTCCAGGTGGAACCGGAGAAGCTTAAGGCGCAAAAAGTCTCGCTCAACCAGGTCATGGAAGTCACCGCCGGCGCCCTCGACGCTGGCCTGCTGCAATACTCACCGGGGCGTTTCATCGGCACGGGCGGCTTCATCGAAAGTCCCACCCAGAGAATGGGGATCAGGCACGTCCAGCCGATCCAGACTCCCGCGGACCTGGCCCGGGTGACCATTCGGGAGAAGGACGGCGTGGCGCTGCATCTGGGAGATGTGGCCCGGGTCGTGGAGGACCACCAGCCGCTCATTGGTGATGCCGTGATCAATAACGGGCACGGGCTCATGCTGATCGTTGAGAAGCTGCCGTGGGGCAACACCCTGGACGTGACCAAAGGCGTTGAGGAGGCCCTCCACGAGCTGCAGCCCGGCCTGAGCGGCATCACCTTCGACACCACCATCTTCCGGCCGGCCAGCTTTGTCGAGGAGTCGATCTCCAACCTCAGCACCGCACTGCTGCTTGGCTGCCTGCTCGTCGTCATGATCCTCGTCGCCTTCCTCTTCCAATGGCGCACAGCCCTGATCAGCCTTGTCGCCATTCCGTTGTCCCTGCTCACGGCCGCGCTGGTGCTGTATTACACGTCCAGTTCGATCAATACGATGGTCCTGGCTGGGCTGGTCATCGCGGTAGGTGTGGTGGTCGATGACGCAATCATCGACGTCGAAAACATCATGCGCCGGCTGCGGCAGCAGCGGGCCCAGGGCAGCACCGAGTCTGCCGCGTCTGTGGTCCTGAAAGCCTCGCTCGAGATGCGCAGCCCGATTGTGTACGCAACGCTGATCATTGTGGTCGCCGCCGTACCGATCTTCTTCCTCGAAGGACTGACCGGCGTCTTCTTCCGCCCGCTGGCCATCACCTACACCCTGGCGGTCCTCGCCTCCATGCTGGTGGCCTTGACCGTCACGCCCGCCCTGGCTTTGATTCTGCTGGGCAACGCCAAACTGGACCAACGCGACGCTCCCCTGGTCCGCGTGCTCAAGCGCGGCTACCACGCCATCCTGACCCGCTTCATGAACCGGCCCCGCTACGGCTACGCAGGCTTCGGCGTCCTGGCGTTGGTGGGCCTGGCGATCGTTCCCCTGATGGGCCAGTCGCTGTTCCCCACCTTCAAGGAACGTGACTTCCTGATGCACTGGATCTCGCAGCCTGGCACCTCTGCGGAGGAGGAGTACCGGATCTCGCAGCGCGGCTGCGCGGAATTCCTCCAGGTGCCCGGCGTCCTGAACTGCGGCACGCACATCGGCCAGGCGTTCGCCGCGGACGAGATCGTCGGCGTCAATGCCGGCGAACACTGGATCAGCATCGACCGCCACGCGGACTATGAGAAGACCCTGGCCGACGTCCAGGAAGTTGTGGACGGCTATCCCGGCCTGTTCCGGGACGTCCAGACCTATCTCAAGGAACGGATCGAAGAGGTCCTGACAGGCGCCAGTGAACCCATTCTGGTCCGGGTGTATGGGGATGATCTCCCCACGCTGCGGGAACAGGCCCAACGGGTCAAGACCATTCTGGAGGACATCCAGGGCACCGAAGACCCACACGTGTCCCTCGAAGTGGAGGTCCCACAAATTGCCGTGACCGTCGACCTCGCCAAGGCGCAGAAGTACGGACTCAAACCCGGGGACGTCCGACGGGCAGCCGCGACGCTTGTGGCCGGCGAAGAGGTGGGGGACGTCTTCCGGGATGGCCGCGCCTACGACGTCCAGGTCTGGAGCACGCCCGCAACCCGTTCCAGCGTCACCAGCATCGAAGACCTGCCCATCGATACGCCCAGTGGCCAGCGCGTCCGCCTCGCCGACGTCGCGGCCGTCAGCCTGCAGGCAGTGCCGAACCAGATCGACCGGACCAACGGATCCCGTCGGGTGGAAGTCGGCTCGCTCCTCGCGCAGGGTGCGGATCTTGGAGAGGTTGTCGGCGAGCTGAAGGCACGGCTGGAGAAGCTGGATCTGCCAGCCGGATACAGCGTGCAGCTGCTTGGCGAGTACACCGAACGCGAGGCAGCCACGAACCGGCTCATGATCTTCGCCGCTGCGGCCCTCGCCCTGATCCTGTTGCTGCTGCAGACATCCTTCCGTAGCTGGCGGCTGGCCGTGTTGTCGCTGCTGACGCTGCCGGTAGCGCTGGTGGGTGGAGTCATCGCGGCATTCATTTCCGGCGGAGTCCTGTCACTGGGCTCGGTTGTCGGGTTCCTCACTGTGATGGGGATCGCCGCGCGCAACGGCATCCTGCTCATCAACCACTGCCAGCACCTGGAACGGAATGAGGGCGAGCGCTTCGGGCGGCCCCTGGTCATGCGGGGGGCCTCGGAGCGGCTTTCGCCGATCCTCATGACCACCCTGGCCACAGCGCTGGCTCTGGTGCCCCTTGTGGTCATGGGCAATGTCCCGGGCCATGAGATCGAGCACCCCATGGCCGTCGTCATTTTGGGCGGCCTGGTGACTTCCACGCTGCTGAACCTGTTCATCGTTCCCTCCCTCTATCTCCGGTTCGCCAAGTCCAGGAAGTCGCTCGAACGGGAACGCGCCGCAGACGGGACAGCGACCGTCTGAGCCCGGCCACAAGCCCCGCTGGAACCCGCAAAGGAAAGATCCGATGTTCCGCAAGCACCTTGCCCTAGTCAGTTGCCTCGTGGCCTTGCCATTGTCGCTCTTCACGTCCGTGGCTGCGCAGGCTGGCACCGGTCCGGCCCCAACGGGTTCCGCCCCAACAAATTCCGCCGGGGCCGCACCCCAGGCCGGTCCCGCAACAGACTGCGGCGCTGGCTCGCTCCCCGCTTTCAGGGCGCGCAACTTCCCCGACAAGCCGGAGGTGGACAACACCTGGCTCCCCATGAAACCGGGCACGCGCTCCGAGTTCACTGGCCGCGTCACCGACCTCACCACCAACCCGCCAGAGGTCCACGCGCACCGGGTGGTGTCCATAGTGACGGGGCTGACCAAGATGGTCCACGGAGTCCGCACGGTTGTCCTGTGGGACCGGGACTACAACGACGGAGTCCTGGAAGAATCCGAGCTGGCATTCTTTGCGCAGACGGAGAAGGGCGCGGTCTGGTTGTTGGGTGAGTACCCGGAGGAGTTCGAGGGCGGAAAGTTTGCCGGCGCCCCCAACACGTTCATCGCAGGAGTGGACAAAGCCCGCGCCGGCATCGCCATGCTGGCGCACCCGTCGAAAGGATCCGGCCCCTATACCCAGGCGTCAGCGCCCGCGATTGATTTCCTGGACTGCGGCCAGGTGGCCAGCAAGGCGGCCAAGACCCTGAAGATCGACGAGTTCAACCCCCTCGAAGGGTCCTCCGCCGGCCATCAGCAGAAGTATTACCGGGCCGGACTGGGAAGTTTCAAAGTCACGGCCTCCAGCGGGGACAGCCAGGAGTTCCTGGACCTCCACTCGACCACGATGCTCGATGACGCCGCACTGGCCGCCGCCAACAAGCGGGCGTTGGCGCAGGACCGGCACGGCTATGCCGTCAGCCCCGGCGTCTACGGCACCACAGAACGGGCCAAGGTCGATCACAGCTGCAACTGACAGCCGATACCGACAGCCGGAACGGCGGCCGTCAGAACAGCGCGGCCGTCACGGTTCTGGTGAGCTGCTGGATGATCCGGGCCCGCGCGTCCATGTCCGAGTAATTTTTGCCGCGGGTGTAGACGACGAACGCGAAGGCCCGGCCGTCCTTGACCAGCACGGCCGCGTCATGCAGGTTGCCAAAGAGCAGCCCATACTTGTGATAGACCCCTACCCCGGGCGGAACCGCGGGCGGGATCAGCGTCTCGTAGTTGGTGTTCTGCATGTACGACAACAGCTGGGCAGTGTGCTGCGCGTTGAGCAGCTGTCCGGTGTAGAGCAGCTGGAGCGTCCGGGCCATCTCGGCCGGGGTCAGCAAATTCACCGTGCGGTCGTAGGCGATCCCGATCGACGCGGCATAGTTTGTTATCCCGCGCTGGCCGACAGCGCGCAGGATCAGTGCCCATGAATCGTTGTTGCTTTGCTGGACCATCTGCCGGATCTGGGCCCCCGCCGTCGAGGCTCCCAGCCGGGTCGACAGCGAGGCGCGGCCGGTCTCCACCAAGTGGTAGTAGGCCGAAGCTGCGAGAATCTTGGCCGTACTGGCGGCCACAAACTTGCTTTGGTCCCCGTAGCCATGGACCACGCCGTCAGAGAGATCGATCAACGACACCCCCACTGCGTACGCACCATTGGCGGCGATGATCGCGCGGATCTGGTTGTCCAACTCGGGGCCGATGGCCGGGACCGCCGCGGCGGGGACTGGCTTTGCAGCTGGTTGCGTGGCGGCCGCTTCAGCACTGGCGGTGGGTGCGGCGCTGCCCGCCGCTGCCGCCGACGTCGGGGTCGCCGTCAGCGGTGATGCGACGGCGGTTGCGGACGGCTCGGCCGCGGCGGCGGGCGGTGGCTCGGCCTGCAGACCAGTCTGGCCGATCGCGTAGACGCCGCCGGCCGCCACAAGGGCAACTGCGACGGCGGCGGCGGTCAGGTGCCGCGGCCGGATTCTCGTGAGCCGCGAGGCCAGCGGCCCCGGTCCCGGCTTGGATCCATCGGCCCGGTGCGCGCCTGACCCATAGTGGCGCGCCGGCTCAGCCATCCGATTCTCCGCCGGATCTGTGCTCGAAAACTTTCGCGGGCATCTGTCTTCCTCCGTAAGCGGCTGACCGGGGCTGGACACCAAAGTCTTTCGCATTCTTCCCTCTAGCAACTCCAGGCACAAGAGCCCCGCCTTTGATTAAGCTTGCGTTCCCCCTGCAGCGCTGCTTCACTTCTTCAAATCCTCACTTCTTCATCGGCAGGATTCTGCAGAAGCGTACGCTGGTGAAAGACGCGCTCGTAGAAGGCGCTCGTGAAAGGCGCTGTGAAAGGGCAAGGAGCGGCGATGCGCAAAGTTATCCTTTCCATGCAGGTGTCCCTCGACGGGTTCTTCGAGGGCCCAAACCAGGACCTGAGCTGGCATATGGTCGACGACGAACTCCACCGCCATTTCAACGAACAGCTCGCCGCCATGGGCGCCTTCCTGGACGGGAGGGTCACGTACGAGCTGATGGCTGAGTTCTGGCCGACGGCGGACTCGGACCCCAACAGCCCCGCTTCGATGGCCGAGTTCGCCCGCATCTGGCGCGACATGCCCAAAATCGTGTACTCCCGGACCCTGGCGACGGCCGGCTGGAACACCACCGTGGTCCCGGAGGTAGTGGTCGAGGAGGTCCTGGCGCTGAAGTCGCAGCCGGGCGGCGACTTGGCCCTTGGCGGGGCGAACCTCGCCGACACGTTCCGGCGGTACGGGCTGATCGACGAATACTGGCTGTACATCCATCCGGTCCTGGTCGGGCGGGGCAATCCGTTGTTTAAGTCTTCGGACAGCATTGCCCAGCTTCGCTTCCTGGAGACACGGTCCTTCAGCAACGGGGTGACCCTGCTGCGTTACGCCGCCTAGGCTGCGGACCCGGATTGGGGGCAGGGATGACGGCACAGGAAAGACCGGCGATCGCCTGCCCCCAAAGGCAGTCGATCGCCGGTCTTTCCGGACTGACAGGCCCGGTCTGTTCGGGCCCGGAAGCGTTCCGGCCAGGGAACCCTACGGCCTAGGCGCGGACGAAGGTCACGCCGCCGGTCGCGGTGAGCCAGGACATGGGGTGAACCATCGTCTGGTTCTTGCCGTTCATGCCGCCGCTGACCACCTGGCCGTTGCCGGCGTAGATGCCCACGTGGCCGGACTGGACCACTATGTCGCCGGGGATCGGGGTCGCGACGCGGGTTCCGAGGCCAAGGAAGGCACGCGGACCGATGTCCCCGACGGGCTTACCCGCCGCGCCCAGGGCCTTTTCCACCATTGCGGTGCAGTCCTGCGTGATGCCCACCTGGCGGTAGGCGGCAGCAAGCATGATGGCGTTGCGACCGGCAGCGGGCGCCGCGGCCGGAGCTTTGGCAGCGGGCGCCGCGGCCGGAGCGGCCTGGACGTGCACGGTTGCCTTAGGCGCCACAGGCTTCGACGCAGGCGCCACTGCGGGAGCTGCGGCAGGAACGGCGGCAGCCGGCTTGGGCTGTTCGATGACCGGCGCGGCGACGGAAGCAACCGCGGGGCGGTCGAAGCTGATCGAAACGTTTGAATCGGCCGTGAGCGGCGCGCTGATGAGTCCCTTGACGTCCACATGGGACGCCGCTGCGGAGTCACGCTGCACAGGTGCTGTGGCCGCGTTGGCCGCCATTCCGGTGGTCAGAACGAGGCCGGATGCGGCGGCGAGAACGGCGGCATGGCGCGCAAAAGTATTGATTGAAGACAAGAATGTCCCTCTCCCAATGCCTGCGAGGTGAGCTGTCGGATTCGGATGGGAGGCACCCGGCCGCACTCCCCGGCCCGTCATAGCGGGCACTGTGCGGCTTCACCCCAAGACCTGCGTGATCAGCAGGTCAAAAGTGGTTTCCCCGTCTCTGCCGGTCGTCGATGCGAGTTACCCCCGGGCCGCGGCAGAGTTAGGCAATCGGCTGGGGGGCGCCCGTCTCGGAATCAACTGGGCACATATCCACGGTAACCCGAGGTTCAACCAAATGTCACATTCAGGTAACGAAGGCCACACTCCGGCAGGTAAGTGCCCATAGGGCGGCAGGGTTTCCGAACGTAGGATGATGCCATCAGCACCACCTCGAAGCGGAGGCCCGAGATGAGAACCCACTGCGTCGCCATCTGCCAGTTGAGCAGCCAGCCCCAGGAGGATTTCGACGTCAACACCGAACTGCTGATTCTGGACGGCCAAGACGTACACGTCGCCACCTGGGATGCGGAACCGCGCGACGGTGGCTTCGACGAGCACGTCCTGAACGACCGGGTGGACGCGCTCGGGTTCATGGTGGTCAACGACTGGGCCTTCCTGGACGGCAGAGCGTATGCGGTGGTGGAACGGCGGTCAGTAGGCTAGGCGCGCCGTGACGTTCCTGTCCCTGGCACTGATCTCCGTCGCCGCACTGGCCGGTCCCCTGCTGGCACTGCCGGTGCGCTGGCGGCTGCCGGTGGTGCTGGGCGAACTGCTGGCCGGGATCCTGATCGGGCGGACTGGGCTGGGCCTCGTGGATCCGGCAGATCCGACGTTCAGCCTGCTGGCCAACATCGGGTTTGCGCTGATGATGTTTGTCGCCGGAAGCCATGTTCCGGTGAGGGATCCGCTGATCCGTTCCGCGCTCGGCCATGGCGCCCGCCGGGCCGCGGCTGCAACAGCGGCAGCAGTGGCTGTCGGAACCGGGATCGGTCTGCTTTTCGGGACGGGACATGCTCCCCTGTACGTCGTGCTCTTGGCGTCATCGTCAGCTGCCCTGGTCCTGCCGATCGTTGACTCCTTGCGCCTGGGCGGACCCGATGTGGTCGCCATGATCGCGCAGGTGGCGCTCGCCGACATCGCCTGCATTCTGGCGCTGCCGCTCATGGTGGATCCGCCGCACGCGGGACGGGCGGCACTGGGCCTGCTCGTGGTGACGGGCTGCTCCGTCGCGCTCTTTATCGTGCTGCGCTACCTGGAGCGCAGCGGCATCCGCGGCCGCGTGCACCGGCTCTCGGAAGCGCGCAAGTTCGCCCTGGAATTGAGGGTCCAGCTGGCGGTGCTTTTTGCCTTGGCCGGTGTGGCGACGTTCAGCAGTGTATCGGTGATGATGGCCGGCTTTTCCTTCGGCCTGGTCATGGCGGCTGTTGGCGAACCGCGGCGCCTGGCCCGGCAATTGTTCGGCCTCAGCGACGGCTTCCTGGGCCCGGTCTTCTTCGTCTGGCTTGGTGCCTCCCTCACGCTTAAGGATCTGGCTGGGCATCCGGACATGATTGGCCTGGGCCTGGCCCTCGGGGCGGGGACGCTCCTGACACACGCGGGCCTGACGTTCCTGGGACTTCCGCTGCCGCTCGGTGTGTTGTCTGCGGCCCAGCTCGGCGTGCCGGTGGCGGCGGCGAGCATCGGCACGCAGCTTCAAGTGCTGCTCCCCGGCGAGGCAGCAGCTTTGCTGGTGGGTGCGCTGGTCACCATTGCCGCGAGCGCGGCGGCCGGGTCGTGGGGAGCCCGGACGTTCGCACTTCCGCCGAAAATCCACGGCGGACCCGGCGGACCCGGCGATGCCGGCAGCGCCGTCGGACCAGGCGATCCCGGTGGACCTGGTGAACCCGTCGATCCCAAGGACCGAAGTTAGTTGCTCACCCCGCGGCGGGGGTGAACTGCAACTCCGGTCTCGTCTTTGCCACCTCCGCCAGGACCCGGGAAAGCGCCTCCCGGGCCGCGGCGGCACCGGCAGTGCCTCCGGCGCCGGCGTCGGCGTCACGAGAGCGCCATGCGGACTCGTCGAGCACTGCTCGGGCATGGCGGACGAACCGGTCCCAGTCCCCCGCCCCGGCCCGCAGCGCCAGCAGCGGTGAGAGCAGCGCTGCCCGGCGCAGCCAGGCATCGGGTCCGCGCACCCACCGGTCCAGCACGCTGTCCGCCCGCACCCGGCCCAGAATGTCGAGACCATCCACGAGGGGTCCGACGACGTCGACGGCGAGCGGATCCACGAGGTCCCGCATCCGTGCCTCCCGGATGAAGCCCTCCAGCCGGGTGAGATCGGAGTTGGTCAACACCTTCACATTGGCCTGCAACAGCACCACCGCGGCCAGGCGCCGCTCAAAAACCGGCACCTCCCACAGTTCGGAGCTAAGCGCGGTGATCTCGTCGTGCGAGAGCCCGGCGTAGCGCCGCCCTGCGTCCCGGACGGTCCCGCGTATTGCACCCACGGAGGCGCCGTAGAACCGGAGGCCACGACCGCCTGGATCCTTTCCCAGCCGGGTCGCCAGCTCCTCTGCGCGGCTCCAGGAACCTTCCCGCTGCAGCGCGAGGTCAATGAATTCGCCAGCATCACTCATGTGTTCATTCTTTCCCCTGAGGCCGGAAAACGCGGCGCATCGCAAAGTGAGGTTTGCCGCCCACGGTAACGGTCCGGTAACGTTGCCACCTGGCCGTGAAGGCCTGGCCCGAATGCAGGGCCCCGGATAGCCCGCGTCGCCGGGCGCCGTTACGCCGTTGGGCGTCTGCTCGCCGGTGCCCTGCGGCAGGGCCGGAGGAAGCTTCCCGCACTCGCCGCCGCCTTGGTAGCGACGGTTGTGTGTGCCAGTCACAAAGCCCGGAGGGGTCCGTTGTTCCAGAAGACACAGTCCAAGACAAGCCGTCTCAACAAAGTAGCCATTGCGGTGGCCATGGGCGCCTTGTCCCTGACCGGGTGCGGCGTCGCATCTACCGTAGGCGCCGCAGCCCCTTCGTCCGGTCAGGCCGTACGCTCTGCCGCCGCTCCGGAGGCTGTGGCATCGCCAAAGGCCGCCGCATTGCCAAAGGCTGCCGCATCGCCGAAGGCCGCGGCGACGCCAAAGGCTACACCAACGCCAAAGGCGACAGCCACGGGCACGGCTGTCGTCCCTGACGAGTTGGACACCGCACCCATCGGCAGGACGGGCGGGACCGCCGCGGCCCCCACCGCTGCCGAAGCCGCGCCTGTCGCCGCCGTCGAACCGGCGGCAAAGGGTACTGCCGCAGCGGCAGCCGCCACGGGCACAACCCCGGCTGTCGCCGCACCGGCCCCCGCTCCCGTATCCGCGCAAGCCGCTGTGGCCGCGACCGGCAATGGGTCGCAGGCGGCCACCGTCCGCGGCTGGGGTGCGGTTGTTGCAGGTGATGAGTTCTCCAAGACCGGCGCCCCGGATTCGACTAAGTGGAGTGTATTCAAGGGAACCGGCCACGCCGGAAAAGGCGTGCGGAGCCCCCAGGCGTGGTCTGTAGCCAACGGCGTGGCGACGGTCAGCGGAAACTCGGCCGGAACCACGGGCGGCATGTCAGCCAAGTTCGCCCAGCAAAAGTACGGCAAGTGGGAAACGCGGATGAGGACCAACGCCAGGGATCCGAAGTACCACCCCGTCCTGATTCTGTGGCCCAACAACAACACTTCCCCCAACTGCGCCGAGATCGACTACGCCGAGGGAAGCACCAACACTGCCCAGATCAAGTTCTTCCTGCACTATGCCTGCGGCGGCTCGAGCTTCCAGACGACCGCGGCCAAGACCATCGACACCACGCAGTGGCACAACTACGCCGTGGAGTGGACTCCGGCTGGCATCACAGGTTACATCGACGGCGTCAAGACCTTCTCCGACACGAACCCGGCGCACCTGCCCACAGTGGGCATGCACCAGACGCTGCAGCTGGACTGGTTCCCGGACGGCTCGGCCACCAAACCGTCGCAGATGCAGGTCGACTGGGTCCGCGTTTATAAGTAAGAGCGGCCCCATCCAGGCCGGCACATCGAGTGAAGCCCCGTGCCAAGCAAGGCGCGGGGCTTCACTGTGCCGTTGGCCCCTCAGGGCATCAGCACCGAAACCTGCGCATCATCTTGGCGAAAACTTCGCTTCCGTTGAAGGTTCGGCGCCTGGCGCCGATATAGGGTGTGTCACGGTGGGCCGCCTTCAGAACCGGGAACCTACGCCCGGGATGGGGGGAAGGCGGCAGGCCGGTTCCGGGCTCAGCCGGAACGTTAACCAAAGGAATAGCCCGTGTCGGTGGAGCCGTCATCCCTCCCAAAACGCCCCGGCAGCCAGGATCCCGATGATCTGGCCACCGGCGCTGAGCATGCCGCCAATGCCGTTGGAATCCGACACCAGGCCGCACGCATCATCGAAGCCGTCCTCGCCGACACCGCGCCGGAGCACGGCCGTGCCCGGGAACTGCTTCACCGGCAGGTTGCTGCGCATCCCGGACGCCCGGAACTGGCACTCGTGGAACACCTCGCCGCGATGAAAGCGGTGGCCGGACCTGTCGACGGGTCCTTCGAGGCTGCCGAGCTCCCCGGGCCGGACGGCACCTCCGGAGCGTGAAGACGTTAAGCCGGCCCGCGGAAGCTCACTTATAGACGCGGATCCACGCGACGTGCAACTGGGTCGGTCTGGTAGGTGTCCCGGCGGGAAACCAGTCAAGCTGCACCGCTTGATGCATCCCCACGGTTGGCTGATGGGCCGGGTTCGCATCGGCAAACCACACCGACCCGTCGAGGTATCCGGTGATCCCGCCTGGCGTCCACTCCACGGCATAGTTGTGCCATTGCGTCGTGTCCACCGACCGCGCGGCACGGGTCTGGAAGTTCGGGCCGTGGCAGGCGTAGTGCAGGTTGAACTTGATCTTGGTGATGTCCGCAGTGCCTTCGGCATAGTCAATTTCCGCACAGGTGGGCGATACGTTGTTGTTCGGCCACAGGAGCAGGGCTGGATGATATTGGGAGTCCCGTGCGCTGGTTTTCATTCGGGCCTCCCAGCGGCCGTACCGCTGCCGGGCAAAACGGGCAGACATGCCTCCCGTGGTGCCCGCAGAGTCACCGCTGACCGTGACGGCGCCGCCGCCGACAGCAAGGGCCTTCGGGCTCCGAATGCCCTTGCCCGCGTGCCCTCGTCCGTCGTAGGCTTTCCACTTCGCGGGGTCAGGCGGGCCAGAGTAGTTGAATTCGTCTCCGGCCACCACTGGGCCCCATCCGTGCACGACGGCGGCCTGCGTCCCGTCCGCTGCGGATGCTGCAACGCCCAGCCGGTCAAGTCCGGGGCCGGCTCCGCACCCTGCAAGGCCCAACGCGCCCGCCGCGGTCACAGCGGCCGCGATGCGATGTGCGAACATGACAATTCCTGTTCCGGGACCGCTTTGGCCTGATCCGTCGACATGTCTCCGCTGTCAGACGTACTTGCCAAACCAGGCCAAGGTGTCGTTCCAGGCAGCGGTGGCTTGCTCCTGGTTGTAGCGCTCCCCCGTGTCGTTGTGGAAGGCGTGGTCCACGCCGGGGTAGACCTTGAGCTCGTGTCGCACGTCGGTCGCGTCCAGGGCATCCTTGAACGCCGGCATGGCGCCGGTGATCCGCTGGTCCAGTTCGGCGTAGACCCCAAAGACCGCCGCCTTGATGGCCCGAACTTTATCGAGATCAGGCGCCGGCCCGTAGAACGCCGATGTGGCCTTCAGCCCAGGGAGCGCCGTCGCCGCCTGCCAGGTGATGCCGCCGCCAAAGCAGAAGCCATTCATGGCGATCCGCCCATGATCCACGAAATCCTGTGCCCGCAGGTAGTCGAATCCCGCGGCGAAGTCGGCGACGTGTCGTGGGGCTCCGGCCTGCGTCAACGCTCCTGGGACGGCATCCGGGTCCAGGCTTGCCGTGCCTCCCTCCCTGCTCAACAGGTCCAGGGCCAGGGCCGCGTATCCGGCTTTAGCGAACCGGCGGGCCACGTCCTGGATGTGCGCGGTCAGGCCGCGGTTCTCGTGGCAGACCAGCACTGCCGGCCCGGCCGGGCCATTCTCCGGCCGGGCCAGATAGCCGCTGATCTCGGTGCCGCCGGACGGGAACCGCACCGTCGCCGTCGTGAGTCCGGCCGCCCCCTCGGGGACGGACAGCGGGCTCTTGGCGCCCGGCACTGCACCCGACGACGCGCTGCCCGACGCCGGCGACGTCGAGGAAAGCGTCGGCGTCGGCATGGGGTCCGTGGCGCGGGGAACTTCATCGGGCGTGCACCCGACCAGCAGCATCGCCGCCGACGCTGCCCCCATGCTCCCCATGATGAACGCAACGCGCCGCGTGAAGGTGTGCTGCGTCATGGCTCCGGCGCGGTAGTCGTCGAAGAATTCCTCGATCAGGTACTTTTCAAACTTGCCAAGCTGCGTCATCCGAGCCTCCCGAAGTTGCCGAACATCCTCCTCCGAATCGTGCCGCCCGGCAAGGGCGAAAGCTCCAGGCCCGGGCATCTTCGTCCTGGTTTCCCCGACCGCGCGGGCACCTGCACTCAAAAGTCAGCGATCTTGGTCCGTCGGGTCCTGCGGGCGGTGCCCTGAGAGCGCCTGTACCGCCTCTGCAATACCGCCATGTTGCCGTTCCAGCTCTTCCATGAAGAGCCGTCCGTCGGTGATGAGGCCGTCCGTGATTTCGAAAATTGTGACGCCGCGCATCTCGAAGGGCTGCCCATCAGTGCGGGTGCCGGCCCAGTTCCATTCACTCCACGTGGTGTTCCCGTCATCCACGGAGTGCACCACCGCGGCATGAAAGTCGGGAACTCCTGCGAACATTGCGGTCCAGTTCGAGTGCATTTGGGCTCGTCCTACGAATGCCCTGGCCGGATGGGCGGGCTGCACGCTTCGATACGATCCATGGAACAATGCGGCCGCTGCCTCGAGGTCGTGCGCATTGACCGCGGCGAGCAGGCGTTGGATAACTTCGCTCATCTTTCACTCCATCTGGTGCTCAGAACCGGGCTTCAACAGCCCGGCCATCCTTGGCCCGAGCTTCACGGCGAGCGGCTGGGACCGCCAAGCGCCCCGGGACGGGCTGTCGCCCCGGGGCCGCGGCTATCCGGTCACCTGCCCTGTCGACTTGTTCCAGGTCAACCGCCCGTTTCGGAAGTCCGATCTCCGTCCTTCGGAAACCGAGTATTCGTCGCTGGTCGGATAGCCCAGCCGGCTCTTCTCCCAGCCCAGGGACGCCCACTTGGTCCGGATCGCCCCCTCGACATCGTGGGCTCCGGTCGACGGACTGTAGTAGATCGAGGCGCCGCCCGAACCCGAGAAGTGGTTGTACCGCCCCACGTTGTCCGGTGTAGCCTTCTCATCCGTGGTCGGATAGCCCAGCGGGCCCGTTTCCCAGCCCTTTGCCGCCCACTTGGCCCGTATCCCGCCCAGGACGAAGTGCGCTCCGGTGGACGGCGTGTAGTAGATCGAAGACCCGCCCGTACCCGAGAAGTGGTTGTATCGCCCCACCTTGTCCGGGGTGCCCTTCTCATCCGTGGTCGGGTAGCCCAACGGGCCCGTCTCCCAGCCCGTTGCCGCCCACTTAGCCCGTATCCCGCCCAGGACGAAGTGCGCCCCGGTAGCCGGCGACCAGTAGATCGAGTTTCCACCCGATCCGGAGAAGTGGTTGTAGGCACCCACCTTGTCCGGGGACGTTTTAGTGTCCGTGGTCGGATAGCCCAGCTTGCCCGTCTCCCAGCCAAGCGACGCCCACTTGTCACGGATCGCACCCGATACCGAGTGCGCCCCGGTAGCCGGCGACCAGTAGATCGAGGACCCGCCCGAGCCCGAGAAGTGGTTGTACCGCCCAACCTTATCCGGCGACCCCTTCTCGTCAGTGGTCGGGAAGCCCAGACTGCCCCCGGCGCCACCCGCGGCCTTGTACAGGCCGTAGATCCCCCCGGTGACCGCATGCGCCCCGGTCTTGGGCGACCAGCAGATCACCCCTCTGACGTAGTCCTGGCACTTCCCTCCCGCTACGTCGTACTCCAGGGTCAGCGAGCGGCCGAGTGTCGAACGCGGGTCACCGGCGCCGGTCTTCCAAGCGTAGGCAGCGATCGGGTCGTCGGTTCCGGTCCCGGTGAGCATCACCTTCAGCGCGCCCTGGCCGTCATTGGCCGTCAGCAGGTAAAACGTTTCCGACGTCCCGGCCTGCCCGACGGCTGTCGGTGTGAAGGTCACGCTCTGATAAGCGGATTCACCCGCAGGGATCACCAGGCCTTCGGAGATCGGAGCGGTGGTGGTGAAGACGCCCTGCGGGGCCTTCGCCTTGGTGATGGTCATGGGGATGTTTCCGGTGTTTGAGATCGTGAAATCTCTCGTTGCTGATGTGCCCACGGGGACGGCACCGAAGTCCAGGGCGGACGGCACCTGCAGGTGCGCCGTTCCGGAAACAGCGGTCGCGGTCACCGGCACGGTCAATGAGCCGCGGTCGCTCTGGATAACCAGCTTGTCGGTGACCGGATTCGCCGTTGTGGGACTGAAAGTCAGAGACACGGGAACCGATGCCTGGGGTTGGATGGTCTGTCCCACCGCCGGCACGGTGCTCGGGTCGACTTTGAGCGTTGCGTTGACCGGCAAGGTGACGCCGGTGATTTTGGCGACGGTGGTACCGGTGTTGACGATGTTGACAGTCTGCCGGCTGCCCGTCTGGGTCGGCACGTCGGTGAACTCAAGCGAGGCGGGTGTTGCGCCCAGTCCGTCCTTGGTGCCCACGCCGTGGACACCGACGAGGTCGGTCTCGCCGTCGCTTGTCTTGACTGTCAGCGTCCCGTCAGCCTGTCCGGGAACCGTCGGCGCGAAAGTCACGGGGACGGTCATGCTGCCGCCTTTAGCCAGCGTCCGAGGCAGGGCCATTGCTCCAATGCCGAACGGGGCAGTTCCTGTGATGGCACTGACCGTCACCGCCCGGGAAGCGGTGAGTGTCACGCTGCCGGTGCGCGTAGCGCCGACCGGTGCTGTGCCCAGGTCGGTGTTCGTCGCCCCGACCGCCGAGGTTGTCGGAATACCGAAGCCGATCACGTGCCCGTCGCGGGTGCCGACGTACACCCGACCATTATCGGTCGCTACCGTGACGAACTTGGCGGCTATACCAATAGGGGCGCTGAACACTTCTTTGAGCTGGCCTGTGCCGTCCGGAAGCGCGCGGTAAGCTCGCAATTCCGCCCCGGCCCCGGTCCCTCCGGTGGTGTAGACCACCCAGACAAGGGCGGAGGACCCGTCCTTGCCGTTCGAGGTCACCACCGGCGAGCCGGAGCTGAATCCGAACGTGCCGGCGGAGGTCCCGACGGCGGCGAGGCTGACCCCGCCCGAAGCGCTCGGCACGAGCTTGAAGGCGCGAAGGTATCCGTTGCTCTCGACGACGTAGATGTATCCACCGTTAGTGGTCCCGAGAAAAGCGGGCTTTCCCCACACTCCGTTGTACGGACCGGCTTTGTCGAGCACGGCATCGGTTGCGCCAGGCCCTTGCGCCATGCCGCCCAGATTATCCCGGTCCAGCAAGTAAACTGTGCCGTCCTTGCCGACTTGCGCCAGCAGGTGCGGGTGTGCAGCGGTGCCGTAACCGTCCGGAATCCCCACCGGGGCCCCCGACCCCAGATCGGCGTCTTCCCGGTCCAGCTTGGCGTTGTTGGTAGGGCTGAAGAAGTCGGTGGGCTTGAGGTTGCCGTCTGCACCGACCTTCAGCCGGACCACCGACTCGGCCAGGGTGGTGGGAGGCGTATTGCCCGGGCTTGGCTTCGGTGAGATGCCGTTCCCGGTGGTCAACAGAATCTGACCCGCACCGTCAGACACCAACCCTCCGCCTGACTGCCAGATACCGCCTTCGGCGCTGGCGTTGCCGGACTCCGTGGCCCACATGGTTGTCTGCCGGCCGGCAGTGGACACGCCGACGACATATCCGACGAAGGGGGTGTAGTCACAGTGGCTGGCGAAGCCCGCGTACACGACCCCATTTAGGAGCAACAGCCCGGGCCGCTGCATTGCAGTCATGGCATTGAACGGGCGGGTGGGGTCGTTCGTCGGCGCACCGTCGATGACAACGGGGAAGCCGGGCCTCTCCGCGCCTGTGGCCACATCGAGGGAATGCATGTACCAGTGCGGGAGCCGGGCAGTCGCTCCGTCATTGGTCTTCGCCATCAGGAAGACGCTCTTCGTCGCCGCGTCGTAGACCGGCGTCGATGTGATGCCGATGTTTGGTGTGAGGTCGCCGCAGCCAACCGTTGACACCGGCCAGGCCGGTCCAAGGTTGCGCGTCCACTTCTTCGCGCCCGTCGCCCCGTCCAGCGCATAAACGTTATTGTTCTCCGTCGCAGCAATCACCGCGCCACCGACCACGAGCGGCTGGGCGTAGACCTGCCCGTCCACCGCGGCGGAAAACAGCTTGCCGAAGTTCGAGGAGGCAACCGATGACGGCGAAAGCGCGGTCTCGTTGTTGTCCCATCCTGTCCGCAGCGAATCGTGGGCGATGGTCCCCACATCGGCTGAGGCCATCCCGCTGACCGACAGCCCGGCGAATGCGAGCGACGTCGTCAGGAGGGCGGCCCAGGCCGATCGTTCGAGCCGGAAGGGGGCTGCCCCACCCATGCGTTGATTGCGCAGACGGCCAAGAAAATGGCCGGAAAATACCCGTTGTTTTGTGTGATCACGCATGGTTGAGACCCGTTCCTGACCATTAAATTGACTTACTTAAACCCAGTACTCAGGAGCGTAGGAGCGGGGAAATACGGGCGCCCGAGTGGGGACCACTCGTCTTTTTGGGGGGCGGCCCTCGCTTTTTCGCTGGCGCTACTTGGCCGGTGCGTGGGCGAACACAGGTGCTTACTTGATTCCCTGTGCAAACCGCTGCCAGCAAGCGCCGCGTTTGACCCTTGCGATGCGTTGCAGGGGTTCGGATAATTCCCCCGCCTTACCCGGCGTCGGGTGTTGCCTTCCCCGAACGGAGCTTCCGCCGTCTGCGCCGCCGCCAGACGACCACCAGGCCAAGGACGACGACGGGGAGCAGCACCCAGCCGCCGATGTCCAGAGCATCACCGAGTGTCTGTGCCACAGCCCCGGCCACATAGGCGAGAACGCTGAGACTTGCGACCCAGGCGATACACCCCGGGATGGTCCACAGCAAGAACTTCGGCCAGGGCATCTGGGCAGCTCCCGCGGCGATGGCACCCCACAGCCGGACGACAATGACCCAGCGGCCGAAGAACAAAGCCGTCCCGCCGTGCCGTTCGAAAAACGATTCCAACTGTTCAATGCGGTGTTCGTCAGCATGGAAGCGTTTGGCGAGCTTGAGCATCAACGGACGCCCACCTACCCGCCCCAGAACGTAGCCGATGGTGCTGCCGAGGATCGCGCCCACGCTGCCGAAGGCGATCACGGCCGCAAGGTTAAGACCTCCCTGGCGAGCCGCGGTGTAAGCCCCGAGCAGCACGGCAACGGCGGGAAGCGGTACACCGGCGCACTGGGCCAGCACGATCACGAGCACCCCGAAGTAGTACGCCCAATGGTCCGCCACGTCTGTCTCCGCGGCGGCGAGGACGGCCCAGCCGAACGCCAAGGTGCGGAACGCGCTTGCTCCGGCCATGACTCACCTCGCCTGTGCTGCCCGTGATCGGCCCCTGGTCGTGGCCCCGCAACGACACCGGGATGGCCCCTGTCTACGCTTGTGGCCCGGCCTCGTCAAGAGCCCTCAGCCGCGTCCGATCAGCCGCGTCCGATCAGTTCTGCCCGATCAGTTCTGCTACGAGATCGAGCTCTTCTTCGAAATTGTAGAAATGGACCGCCAACCGGATCCTGCCCTCACGGACCGACGCCACCACGTTGGCCTGGCGGAGCCGCGCCAGGACCGCCTCCGTTTCGGTCACCGGCACGGAGATGATGGTGGAGCGGTGCTCCACGGGGAAGGGCCGGAAGGCGGAGTCCTGCGCCGCCAGCGCTTCCACCAGGCGCTCGGTGAGCCGGGCGTTGCGGTCCAGCAAGTCCGTGATCCCAAAGCGGCCGAAGACGGCGAGCGCTGCCTGCTCGGCCAGGGCCGGAAACCACGCCAATGACGCATCGAGCTTCGACGCGGTGGGCGACAGGTCCATGTCCGGTCCGTAGAAACTTTCGGTCGGATTGCGGGCCGCTTTCCAGCCGGGCACGATCGGGCGCAGGCGGTCAAGCAGCCCGTGACGGACGTAGAGGTAGCCCATCCCCCTCGAGCCGAGCAGGAACTTGTGGCTGGCGGCCGCCAGGAAATCGACGCCGTCGCGCACCACGTCCAGCGGCACCGCGCCGGCCGCCTGGCAGGCGTCGACGAAGAACCACGCGCCGGAGCGGGCAGCCACCCGGCTGAGCGCCGGCAGGTCTGCCCGGTAGCCGGTGGCTGAGTGCACGGCGCTCACCGCGATCAGGCGCGTCCCGCCGTCGGCCGCGTGGCCGAACGCCGACGCCGACGCGCCGTCGCCGCCCGGCGCCACCGCACGGACCTCATAACCGCGCTCCCGGAGCAGCAGCCAAGGGAAGTAGTTCGAGCTGAACTCGTTCCCGGCGACCACGATGTTCTCGCCATGCTTCGCGGGCGGCAGGTTGGCGGCCACAATCCCTGCCGCGGTGCTCACAGCCGGAACGATGGCGATCTCAGCGGCCGTGCCGCCGACGATGTCCGCGAACATGGCCCGTGCGTCCTCCCCCGCCCGCTCGGCCTCCATCCAGTCGAACCGGCCGCTTGACCAGCGCTGGACCGCCAGCTCATACGCCGCCCTGGCGGGCGCGCAGCCAACATTCATAGACGCGGTGTTGAGGTAGATGGTGTCCTTGAGTCCGGGGAAGAGCCGGCGGAGCTCGGCAGCATCCATATGTATCAGTCCCTGATCAGCCGCCGGGATGCAATCCCTTGGCGTAGGCGGCCTGCCCCACGTGCTGCAGGCAATCGGCAATCATGCTGACCAGCCGCACCCCGAGCGTGACCGGCGGGTCCCAGCGGGTGTCGACAACGCGGTCGAGGTCCCCGTCACTCAGCGTCTTCAGAAATTCGACGCTCTGCCGGTGAACGGCGTCGTAGTACTCGAACAACAGCTCCGGCGGTGCCTGCACCGCGTCAACTTGCTTGCTCGAATGGCCGTAGCCGGTGTCGTGTTCGGACAGCGGCAGGTCGAAGCGGGCGGCGAATCCCTGCGAGGTCCAGACCTCTTGCAGCCCGGCGGCGGAGGCGAGCTGCGCGTCTTCGACCCGGCTCAGGTGCCAGACCAACCACGCCATCGAATTTCCGTTGCCCGCGGGCCGGCGGGCCAGGGCCTCTCCGTCGGCCCCTTTCAGCACGGCGGCCACGGTCTCATGGATCCGGCCGAAGGCATCCAGCAGCAGTTCGTTGGATTTCATCGAGTCTCCTCACTGGGCATCGTCTCGCTTGGCATCGTCTCGCTGGGCATGGTTGCTGCCCCCCATGCTGTCACGGTGGCAGCGCCGGCGGATAGAACTAGCATCCGTGGCCTGGTCTCCTGCCCCAAGTAGTTGCCGGATCAGCAGTTGGGCGAGTCAAACTCGTAGGCCCCAGAATCGGCAGCGGCCGTCCCGTTGCAGTCCCCGTCCTGGGGTACGGCGACGCCGGCCAGGTCGAAGGCTGTCGGGCTCGTTCCCGCCCGGTCGATTGCCGGACTGCTGCCGGTCAGGTGGAGATCGGAGGGTGCGTTCAGGAAGCGTGCCGGTGCAGTAGTGGAGGTGCTGTTCAGCACGACGTTGACCGGACCATTGAGGACATTCTGCCGTTCGGTCCAGCCCGAGCCGTTGATCCACAGCGAGTTCTTCACGCCTACCAGGATGTTGCCGCGGATCACCGTCGACGAAGGGCAGCTCGCGTGGCAGACGACGGCCTGGGACTGGGAACCGTTCAGATAAACGGTGTTGAACTCGAAAACAGTGCCGTTCGTGGGTCCAAATGAGGTCCCAGGTCCGCGGGCAATCAGCCCCTTGGCCTGGGTGCAGTTGGCGCCGCAGGTGGCACGGACCAGGTTGTAGCGGTAAGTGTTGCCGTCCGCAGTTCCAGTGGACCTTCCGATTTCGGAGAAGTTGTTGTTGTCCACGGCCACATTGTGATGAATGTTGTTCCGGTTGCCGTTGTAGATTTCGAAGGAACTGCCGTCGCGGGCGTAGTCGTAGGAAAATGCGTTGGAGCCGCTGATGGTATTGCCCGAAAACTCGTTGTCGTTGCCGTTGATCAGCACGCCGGAAGCGCCGGAGTCGTCATTGCAGTTCACTGCCTGGGCCGTTCCGCAGTTCGTGCCCCGCGTCAAGACGTTCATGATGGAGTTGTTCGTCAGCACGTTGCCGGTGTACTTCCCGAAGTCAGACCCGGATCCTGCCTTGATGCCCACGGCGTTGTTGGAGGCGCTGGAGTTCCGGACGGTGTCGTGGTCGCCGGTGATGCTGATGCCCGCATAGCCGCAGGACACGCCGCGGAGCCCGTCAACAATGGTGTAGTCGCCGTTGATCCTGATGCAGTTCCCTGATTTGCCGCCGGTGACCGTCGGGGCACTGCCGCTTCCGTAGCTGTTCAGGGTGATGGGAGCGGCAGCGGTGCCGCTCTGGCCGGTCACAACGCCTCCGGTCCAGGTGTCGCCCCGACGGAGACTGACGGTGTCGCCGGGTTTGAGGACGGTGGCGTTGATCTTGGCCAGCGACTTCCAAGGCGTTGAGCTTGAAGTGCCCGAATTGCTGTCGCTCCCGGCAGCACTGATGAAGTACGTGGTACCCGCCGCCTGGGCCGGCGACGGGAGTCCGGCCGTCAATCCGACGGCGAGGAGGGTGGCGACTACCGTTGCGCTGAGGGCATGGACCGAAACCCGTTTTTGGCTCATCCGCCGAATCTAGTGAGGGCAGGTTGCAAAAAGCTGTGGGAGCTACTGGTGGCTGTCGGACTTACTGCGCTGCCCGGACTTACTGCACTGCCTGGACGTACTGAACTGGGCTGCGCCGGATCTCACTTGACCGTCAGTGTTCCGTGCATGTTGGAGTGGTACTTGCAGTGGAAGGCGTACGTGCCCGGTTGCGAAGGGGCCGCGAACGTTGCCGTTCCGCCGTTTTCCTTGACTTCTACATCGAAGGAGGATCCGTCGTCGGCGGTCACCGTGTGCTCGGCGGTGTCCATGTTGGTGACGGTCACCTCCGCGCCGGGAGCGACCGACGTGGGGACCTTGTACTCGAAGTTGCTGATCGTGATGGCCACCGCGGCGGCGCTCGCCGTACCGCTTTCCGAGCCCATACCGGTTGAGCCCGCCGGCGATGACGGTTCCATCGACATGCTGGCAGAGCCACCTGCCGTTGTGGCGGGGGCCGACGGCGGCGTTCCCCCGCACCCGCTCGCACCGATCAAGACCGCAGCCAGTACCAGTGCAGTCCGTGTCCTCGTGTTTGTCATGGCATGCCGTCCTCGGCTGTGAAGGAGGCGGGGGAATCCGCCCGGGCTCCTTAATTCTGCGCCCGCCGCCAGTCAAAAGCACGGGCAATTCGTCACCCCAGGGTCACGTCTACGCCTTGTTGCTGGCCGGACCGGACGAAGGAGACCGCCACTTTAGCTCCGGCCGCCTGTTCCCGCGTTGCGGCCGTCAGCTCGGTTGCGTCGGTGACGCTGCGGCCACCGAGTTCGGTGATCACATCGCCGGCTTCCAGCCCGGCTTCGGCCGCCGCGGATCCAGGAGTCACCGCGGAAATCTCGGCTCCAGTGGTGAACCCGGATGCGCTGCCCGCGCTGTTGTCCGTGACGGAGACACCGAGTTGACCGTGCGTGGCCTTCCCGGTGGCGATGATTTCCTCGCCGACGCGCTTCGCGTCGTTGATCGGGATGGAGAAGCCGACGCCGATGTTGCCGGACTGGGCGTCGGAGGATGACGCTCCGGCCGAGGCGATCGCCACATTGACGCCGATGATCTCGCCTTGCGCGTTTACGAGGGCACCGCCGGAGTTGCCCGGGTTGATAGCGGCGTCCGTCTGGATGACGTTGATGCTGATGGAATCCTGGGTACTGCTGGTGCTGGAACCGGATGCCGAGGACGCGGTCTCAATCGTGCGGTTTGCTGCAGAGACGATGCCATTCGTGACCGTGCCGCTCAGTCCCAAAGGGGCTCCGATGGCGATGGCCGTGTCACCAACATTGACCTTGTCTGAGTCGCCCAAGGTCGCCGGTACCAGCCCGTCGGCCGTGATCTGGACGATTGCCAGGTCCGCCAGCGGATCCGTGCCGACAATGGTCCCCGGATACACGCTGCCGTCATTCGTGCGGACCTCGATGTCCGCGTTCGCAGCCTGACCGTCCAGGGTGACCACGTGCATGTTGGTCAGAATATGGCCCGAGGCATCCAAGATGATCCCCGATCCAGTACCTCCGGAACTGCCAGCACTTGCGCTGATGGTCACCACGCTGGCCGTTGCTTTCTGCGCGGCCGCAGTGACCGCGTTGACGCTGTCCAGATTGTTGACGATCACGGGCGTGTACTGAGCGGTTTGGGCAGGTGCAGATTCCGCGTGGACGCTATCCGGCATGACCGCGGTCACTCCCGCCACCGCGCCCCCGGCGAGCACGCCTGCACCGAGCAGGCAGGCGAGAAAGGCTCCAGCCCCAACCCTTCTCCTGGCTGTTGGACCGGTTGCCGTTACGCCAGTGTTCATGGTGGTGCTCCTTCAGTTCCGCTTCCGATGAGTTCGAAGCCGTAACCCCATCCTGTGATTCGGGCCTATCGCCCGCCTATCGCGCGGCTGTGAACGGACTGTGAGGGGAAATTCCGGAATTGAGCATGTGCCTTATCTCGAGTCCCCCGGCCCGTTCGGGGCCCCGGCCCGGTTCCACGAGCTGATGCAGGCCAGGCCCGCTGCCACGCCGGCGCTCAACCCAACGGCTCCCAGCCACATCGACACCGGCCACCCGATCCCTGTTGCCAGGGCAATGCCGATCAGCTGACCCGTCCAGATCAGTGCCACCGCCACCGCCGTGACCGCCGGCATCCGGCGCCGCAGCCAGTTCAATGGCATTCGGAAGAGCAAGGCGTCAACCACGACGGCGGCGACCGTAGCGCCTGCCGCGCCGGCGACGGCCGTCGGGCGGAACCCCGACATGGCCAAAGGCAGCCAGGCAACCACGGCCACGAGCAAGGTCACGATGCCCCGGGGCGGCCGACGGGATGCAGAGACCGCGTAGAGGAAGGGGACTGTGATCAGCGCCGTGGTCACCAGATAGCTGGCCAGTCCGAGGGCCGGCTGCACCTCCGCCTGCGTGTGCTCGGGGCTTCCGATCGGCGTTGGCAGATACGGGACGGCCGGGGCGGCCCGGACGAAAGCCGAACAATAAATGAGGAAGAAGGCGCCCAACCCGGTCATCAGGACAATCGCCAAGACTGCCGGAGCGGTCCATTCAAATGCGGCTGGGCGGCTGGCGGCCTGTGCGCTGCGAATGCCGGTGCCGAGGATCAGGGCGAGGCTGAACCCGAGAAGCAGATGGGTTGGGCTCACCAGCGCGTCAAGTGAAACTTCGATGCCCAGGATCTCGTGCCACGCCAGGTCCAGGACGCCCGCGACGCCGAAGAGGACGACGCCGAGGACCGTACCGCGGTATCCGGCCGGGATCGCGGCGGAGATAGGCTGCCCGGGCTCCCGGTTCCGCCAAATCACGGCGGCCGTCCACCCGGCCGTGGCCAGGAGGCCCGAATAGAGGGCCGCGTGCCACGGGGTGAAGAACGTCTCCAGCCCGGGAAGGTGCAGGTGAGCCCAGCCGTCCAGGAAGACCGCGAGGAGGAGCCAGATTCCGAGCAGCTCCGTCACGAGGTCTCGGCGTGCGCCCGCCCTGCGGGTCCGTGGTGCTGTCTCGACCATGATCGTTCTCCTCGCACTCCCCACTGGGCGTCAACGCCGACGACGGCGTTTGCGGGATTGCTCGCGGGATTGCCCGGCAGGCGGCTGCGCCGACAGGTTAAAGCTTGGACCCGACGACGGGCCACGGCTAGTACGTGATGAATCTCTCAGTCGCAGGGCGGAACTGCCCCACCGCCCGATCGGTCGGACATCTCTGGGCACCGCGGCTGCTACCGTCTCAAAGCCGCAGCATTTGAAGAATTATTTGGGCCGCGAGAACCTGTGGCTGGCCCACATATTCGGATTTTGTGCCCCTATCCCCTTCTTGGCAGAATTTGTGACTTGTGTGCGGACGACGTTTGTGCACCATTTCGCGGGAGCGCTTCCGTGAAGATTTCCAGCCACCACAGGGAGCACCATCCATGATTTCCGTCAGCCGGGTCTCGAAGAGCTACGGCTCCGGGACCACGGCGGTCCTGGCCCTTGACGACGTCTCGCTGTCCGTCGCCCGAGGCGAGATATTCGGCGTCGTCGGCCAAAGCGGCGCCGGGAAAAGCACGTTGATCCGAACGATCAATTCGCTGGAGCGGCCGGATTCGGGAAGCGTCACGGTCGACGGCCGTGAGATGACCACCCTGGCTGGCACCGAGTTGCGCCAGGCACGTCACAACATCGGCATGATCTTCCAGCACTTCAA
Source organism: Arthrobacter sp. ov118 (assembly GCF_900116495.1). Taxonomy (GTDB): domain Bacteria; phylum Actinomycetota; class Actinomycetes; order Actinomycetales; family Micrococcaceae; genus Arthrobacter. The sequence continues at coordinate 278,889 of NZ_FPAY01000002.1, read as the reverse complement.
CCTGCTGAGCAGCAGGACCGTGCAGGCGAATGTGGAGCTCTCCCTCGAGATCACGGGCGTGGGCCGCGCGGCGAGGCGGACGCGGGCTCTCGAGATCCTCGAACTGGTGGGCCTCCACGGCAAGGCGGCCGCCTATCCCGCGCAGTTGTCCGGCGGGCAGAAACAGCGCGTCGGCATTGCCCGTGCGTTGGCATCCAACCCAACAGTGCTGCTCAGCGACGAGGCCACCTCGGCGCTGGATCCGGAGACCACGACGCAGATTCTTGATCTCATCCGCCAGCTCAGCAAGGATCTGGGACTGACGGTTCTGCTCATCACGCACGAGATGGATGTCGTGAAGAGGATCTGTGATTCCGCCGCCGTCATGAGCGGCGGCCGGATCCTGGAGCAAGGGCCCGTGGAAGACCTCCTGACCACAGAGAAATCCCTGCTGGGCCAGGCCCTGTTCCCCCTGGGAGAAATCCCGGAGACCTCCAGCGCCGTCGTCGAGATCACGTTCAACGGAGTCAAGACGGACCGGCCGGTGATCGCCCAACTGGCGCGCAAGCACCATATCGACGTCGGAATCCTGGGCGCCGCGGTTGAAACGATCCGCGGGCTCCAGACGGGACGCACGCGCCTCGAGCTGCCCGGCGACCAGCAGACTGTGGCTGCCGCCGTCGCGGATCTGCGCTCCCAGGGCCTATTCGTGGAGGTCATCAAGTGATCGACCGCAATGATCCGTACTTCTGGTCTGACCTCCTGGACACGATCCTCAAGAGCGCGGGCGAGACGTTCTACACCGTGGGCCTGAGCCTGCTGTTCACCGTCGTTTTCGGTCTGGCGGCCGGCGTCCTGCTCGTGACCACCGAGTCCGGCGGCCTGCTCTCGAAGCTCTTCGGCAGCCGGGCGCTCGGGTTCTGCGTGAACCGGGTCCTGGACGTTGTGGTGAACATCGGCAGGTCCGTCCCGTTCATCATCCTCATGATCCTGCTCATACCGTTCACCCGCCTGCTGGTCGGCTCCTTCATCGGACCTACCGCTGCGATTGTCCCGCTGACCATCGCCGGCATCCCCTTCTTCGCCCGCCTCGTGGAAATCGGCATCCGCGAAGTTCCCGTGGGGCTCGTCGAAGCTGCCCAGTCGCTGGGCGCCACCCGGTGGACCATCCTGACCAAGGTGATGGTCGCCGAGGCAGTCCCGGCGCTGGCGCTCGGGCTCTCCACCACCGTCGTGGGCCTCATCGGCTACTCGGCCATGGTGGGCGCCGTGGGCGGCGGCGGCCTCGGGGACGTCGCTTTCCGCTACGGCTACCAGCGCTACAGCCCGGAGTACATGTTCGGCGTCGTTATTCTCCTGGTCCTGCTGGTCCAGGTGTTCCAGTCCCTCGGCAACTTCGCGGCGCGGCGCCTGTCCCACCGGTAGCCGCCCGCCCCCGCCGCAATTCCTTCCCTGTATCACCTTCCATTCTGCGAAAGAGTTCCAATGTTCCGTGCACACATCCTGAAGACCGCCGTTACCGGCGTGGCCGCCATCCTCGCCCTGTCCGCCTGCGGCGCTAGCACCTCCACCTCGGCCGGGGCCACCGAGACCATCAAGGTGGGCGCGCTGGCGGTGCCGGCCGGCGACATGCTGAAGCAGGTCCAGCGGGAGCTCGCTCCCAAGGAGGGCCTGAACGTCGAGTACAAGGAATTCAGCGACTACAACACGCCCAACCCGGCTGTGAGCGACGGCGACATCGACGCCAACCTGTTCCAGAACACCACCTTCATGGAGACCTACAACAAGGCCTCGGGCAAGAACCTCGTCAGCGTGGGCAAGGTTTACCTGCCGCCGATGGCTCTGTACTCCAACAACGTGGCCAACCTGGGGGCGCTTCCCGACGGCGCCTCGGTAGCCATCCCCAACGACCCCACCAATGAGTCCCGCGCCCTGAAGCTGCTGGCGTCCAAGGGACTCCTCGAGGTCAGCGACAACCCGGTCACCCTCAAGGACGTCAAGGCCAACCCGAAGAACCTCAAGTTCACGGAGATCGAAAACGCCAGCCTGCCGCAGGCCCTTAACGACAAGGACGCTGCTATCGTGACGCTGGCGTTTGCCCTTCCCGCCGGCCTAAGCGCCGACAAGCAACTGCTGGTCGAGGGCAAGGACAGCGCCTACTACAACGTCCTGGCCGTGAAGGCGGAGATGAAGGATGATCCCCGCGTCCAGAAGCTGTACAAGATCCTGACCTCGCAGGACATGAAGGATTTCATCCAGACCAAGTTCAAGGGCCTCGTGATCCCGGCAAGCTGACCGGTCGACCGACCCAATACTGGTGCTGAACGGCCCCGCACGCGCCCGCGTGCGGGGCCGGGCTGCTGAGCGGGTGGTTGCCGGAGAATCGGCTTACTAGGTAGACTGGTCTACCTAGTAAGGGAGGGTTCCATGACCACACGCACCGAAAATGATGGCCGCCGCCAGTCCCCTGCACGGGCGCGGATCCTGAATGCTGCGGCGCAGCATTTCTACGCCGATGGCATTGCCGCGACCGGGATCGACGTGATCACCGCATCGGCGGGTGTGGCGAAGATGAGCCTGTACAACAATTTCGCGTCCAAGGCCGCACTCGTCGAGGCGTACATCGATGCCCGCCACGAGGAATGGCTGGGCCTCTATCAGGCCCGGCTCGCGGACGCTGCCACGGCGCAGGAGGCCGTCCTGGCCGTTTTCGATGCGTACATTGACCACGCCGCGGCCGCCTACAGCCACGGTTTCCGCGGCTGCGGCCTCCTGAATGCCGCGGCTGAACTCGGCGCGGATGACCCGGGGCGGACTGCGGTCCGCAACCACAAGGAGCACGTTGAGCGTCTGCTCATCGCACACCTGACGACTTTGACCGACCCGCTTGCGGCGCAGCGGTTGGCGGAACGGCTCAGCTTCCTGCTGGAGGGGGCGATGGCACGTGCGGGACTGGAGGGCGAGCCCACGCGGTTGCTCCATGCCCGGGACTTCGCCGCCGAGATGCTGGCCGCGCTGTGAAACGGGCCACCGGCGGAGTAGCCGCCATCCTGGTCACCTCGTTCTTGTGGGGCACGACGGGAACCGCCGCGACCTTTGCTCCCGACGCCGGCCCGCTGGCCATCGGAGCGGCCGCCCTTGGTGTTGGTGGGCTGCTGCAAGCGGTCATCGCTCTTCCCTCCTTGGCCCGCGCGCGTCAGGCGCTGCGCGCGCATGCCGGACTGGTGGCCATCGGGGCGCTGGCCGTGGCGATCTACCCGCTGGCGTTTTACAGTGCGATGCACCTGGGCGGGGTCGCAATCGGCACGGTCGTTTCGCTTGCGTCGGCGCCGCTGGCTTCAGGCATCCTGGAACGGGTCATCGAGCGCAGGCCGCTGAGCCGCTGGTGGATGCTGGCCGCGTTCCTCGGCGTCCTCGGCAGCGTCCTGCTGTGTCTGTCGCGGGCCGGCGAGCCGGCGGTCTCCGCGACGGCGACCCTGGCCGGCGTCGGGCTCGGGTTGCTGGCAGGAACCACCTATGCCCTGTATTCATGGGTGGTTCACCGGCTGATGCACCACCAGGTGGGGCGCGGGGCGTCGATGGGGGCGGTCTTCGGGGCCGGCGGGGCGCTCCTGATGCCCGTCCTACTGGTCACCGGGGCGCCGCTGGTCGCATCCGCGCAGTCGTTCGCCGTCGCAGCCTATATGGCCCTCGTGCCGATGTTTTTGGGGTATTTCCTGTTCGGCGTCGGACTCGCCCGGGTCCGCCCGAGCACGGCGACCACCCTGACCCTGACGGAACCAGCGGTCGCCGCGATCCTAGCGGTCGTCGTTGTGGGTGAACGGCTTGGGATCATGGGCTGGAGCGGGATGGCGATCCTCGCCGCGGCACTCGCGGTGTTGGCCTTCGCTCCGACGAACGTCACGCGTCCACGCGTTGTGGGGCGCCGTCCCGCAACGCCCGCTGACGTCCCGGAAGATGCCCTGCTCGCCGGCCCCGCGAGCCGGCCCGGCGCGGCAGACTCCCGGGGTTAGCGCATTCAGGCCGGCGTTGGCCGCCATGGCGATGGCGGCCTTCCTGGGAACCGGCAGTTGGCAAGCTCTCACCGACGCGCCCGGGACGCCGGACGCCGCCGCCGAAGCAAACCGAGCCCAGCCAAGAGAACCGGCCTGCGCGCCCCTGCCCGGAACGATGCACTAAGGTTGCTTACTATTGGTAGGCTTCCTGCGGGCTTCGACTGGAGATGGGACCACACATGACCGACCAGCAATCGCTCCCGGCCAACGACGGTGTGCGAGGCGAACTTCAACAGGACCGGTTCGTCGGCGACCAGGACCTGACGCGATGGAACAACCGGGCCGGACATTTCCTGGCGAGCGCCATGCACCGGGCCAGCAGCCTCCTCGGCCCGCACGGGGCGCTGATCCTGACGCTGGTGTTCGGTGCTGTCCTCGCTGCCTGCCTCACGGCGCTCTCGGCTCAGGTCTATGAAGCGGTGACGGAAGCCGACGGAGTAGCGGGGCTGGATCATCCGATGCTCGCCGCCGGCAAAAGTCTCCGCTCCCCCGGCCTCGACGTCCTCGTCACGGCCTACACCGACGTCGGCGGCACGATCGGCATGCCGATACTCGCCGTGGCTGCCGCAGTGGTGCTGTCTGTTCGCCGCCGCTCATGGACCCCTGCCATTCTCATCGTCGCGGCCGGGGCCGGTTCGCTGCTGATGACCATCGCTGGCAAACGGCTCATCGGCCGGACGCGTCCGGACCTCACCGACGCCGTTCCGCCGTACGAATACTCCGCCTCGTTTCCCAGCGGACACTCCCTGAACTCGATAGTCATCGCCGGGATCGTCGCGTATCTGGTGATTCTGCGGCTCAAGACAACCAGGGCCCGGATCCTGACCGCGGCAGCCGCTGCCGTTTTCGCCTTAACCATGGGCCTGAGCAGGGTGTATCTCGGGCACCATTGGCTGACCGACGTGCTCGCCGCCTGGACCCTCGGCGCTGCCTGGCTCACACTCATCATCACGGCACACCGCCTGTACCTGACGGTCAGGAAACAACGCGCCGCCGTGGTGGCCAACTCGATACCGTCTTAAAGCGGCCGACGATCCGCCGGAAATAGAGGGTTGGCCGGAGCAATGGCGCCCTCTAGCATGGAGGCCAAGGAGGGACGCCATGCCGGATCTTAGCTGGAACCATGAGCTGGTGGACCAGCTCGACTGGCATTTCTCCCATCAGGCACGGCCGCGGCTGGACGGGCTGACGGACGAGGAGTATTTCTGGGAACCCGTTCCCGGCTGGAGTGTCCGGCGCAGGGGCGAGTCACGCATGCCGGACGCCCCGGGCGCGGGTGATTTCACCATTGACTTCAGCTACCCGGAGCCGGTGCCAGCCCCGGTAACGACGATTGCCTGGCGGCTCAGTCACATCCTGGTCGGCGTCCTGGGGGCGCGTACGGCCTCGCACTTCGGCGGTCCTGCCGTGGATTACCAGACCTTCGCCTACTCCGGGACGGCTGCGGAGGCACTTGCACGGCTCGATGAGGCCTACCTCCGGTGGATCCAGGGCGTGAAAGGGCTTGGCGAGGACGGTTTGGCAGCTGCGTGCGGGCCGGCCGAAGGTCCGTACGCCGATGCCCCGATGGCTGCGCTGGTGCTGCACATCAACCGGGAGATGATCCACCACCTGGCCGAGATCGCACTGCTCCGGGACCTTTATGCGCATCGCCAGTTCCTGGGCGGCAGCCCGCCGTCGAACTGACGGTCCGTTGCGGACCGCCGGTTGAGCCGTCGCCGAGCCGTCGCCGTCGTCGTCGCCGTCCAGTCGGTCTTACCGGTCCCGCCCTGACTTGAGGTCAAGGGCTTCGAGGAGCCGCCTGACCGAACCGCCGAGGTTCCACTCGCTGGCGAGGCGCTCAAGCTCCGCCCTCGAATCACCGGCGACTGGGTGCAGCTGCGCGCCAGCCTCCTGGAGTGTCGGCAGTTCGAGGTCGCGCACCACCCTCACGACGGCGGGCGCGACCTTGAGGTAGTCCGCGGCGGCGGCGAGCTTGGACCGCGCCGCTGCGGACAGACCGCCGTCTGCATCCGCCGCTGCCTCCAGCAGCCAGTCGAGGGTGCCGTATTCTCCCAGCAGCGCGGCGGCGGACTTCTCGCCGATGCCGGCCACGCCGGGCAGCCCGTCGGACGTGTCGCCGCGGAGGGTCGCGTAGTCGGCATACTGCTGGGGCAGCACGCGGTACTTTCCGACTATGACTGCGTCGGTCACCACTTCGAGGTTCCTCATGCCGCGGGCGGTGTAAATCACCCGCACCTGGCGGGCGTCGTCGACGATCTGGAACAGATCGCGGTCGCCCGTGACCACGTCGACCGGAAGCTCGGCATGGCTGGCGTAACTGCCCACGACGTCGTCCGCCTCGTGTTCGGCGGCCCCGACGACGGCGATGCCGGCGAGGTCGAGCACGGTGCGGATCATCGGAATCTGCGCTTCAAGGGCGTCCGGCACGACTTCCACGTCAGGGGCACCGGCAACCGTTGCTGCGACTCGATGCGACTTGTAGGTCGGGATGAGGTCGACGCGCCACTGCGGACGCCAGTCATCGTCCCAGCACGCCACGAGATCCGTCGCGTGGTAGTCGGTGACAAGCCGCGCGATCATGTCGAGCAGGCCGCGGACGGCGTTCACCGGCGTCCCGTCGGCGCGGCGGATCGTGTCCGGCACGCCATAAAAGGCGCGAAAGTACAGAGACGCGGTGTCGAGCAGCATCAGTCGCTGGGTCATAACTGATCCTGACACAGATGTGCCCGCGGCCGGCACCCTATCCCATCGGGCCCGGAGCCCCTATTCTCTTGCCATGACAGATGGGAGCAATATCCAACGAGAGGAATCGCGCCAGCGCGCGCGGGCGGCTCGTGAATACCGATAGCGCCCGGCCGCAGGACAATTACGACGCCTTCCTGTCGAGGCTGGACGCCGCCACATCCAGCCTGAGCGCCCGGGCCGGGTCGCTGGACAAGGCTTTGGCGGGGGTCACTTTGCTCTTGGAACCGTATGAATCTGCCGTCCGGCAATGGGAACGGCGGCGCCTCTACGTGAATGGCCGGCTCGCCGCGCACTCCGGGTCACCGCAGTCCTACACCGCGCTGTGCGAGCTCCACGTCGTGGCAGGAAAGATGGAATCGATGTTCCGGGGCCGGGTCGAGCGCCTGAAAGAACAGCTCGCGGTGATGCAGGCGCGTCGCGAGGCCATCGACAAGTCACTCCTGGAGCTTGAATTGAGCAAAATCAAGCTGAATGCTTCCCGAATGCTGTCGCAGGACCGCGAAAAGTTGGGCAGCATCTTTTCTGCACTTTCCGGTTCAACCGTTGCCCCCTCGGCCCTTCCAGACATGGGCCTGCTGGGCGATCTCAAGGAAGCACGCGAGGCAGTCATTCTGGCCGAAGCGCTGATGGAAGTGAAGGGCTACTAATCATGGGAAGTTCACCAATCCACGAGCCCCGCAAGAACAAGGTCGCCCTTGTGCGTTGGACAACGAAACCCGGCGACAACCCCGTAACAAGGTTCGTCGTGTTCTTTATCGGCGTTTTTGCCTTGTGCCTGATCCTGATGATGTTCATACCCATTCTCCGCAGTTTCGGTGCTGTCGTGTTGTTCACGGTCTTCTTCGCGACCCTTATGACGATTCCTACAGTCTCGGACCAGCGAAGGCTCATGCAGGGGCTAACCAAGCGGGTGAACGACACCGTCGCCGAGGTGACCAACACCCCGGCCGACCAGTTGTCCGTCAAGGAATTCCGCCGCATGGTCAAAAGCGGTGAGCAGCTTCCGCTCCTCGTCAGCGGCGTGCCCGGGTTGAACCTTCATATGGAACGGGTGGCAATGGCCGGGAAGAATTCTCCGGAGAGGTGGCTTGCGGTCCTCACTGTGGTCCCTCCGGAGAACGGGACCGCGAGTTTCGACCGCCTGGTAGCCGCGGCCATCGGACCAGGCTCCGGTACCACGAGGGCAAATCCCTCCTAGCACCTGGGCTCCAGGAGCATCGGTCATTGGCATATTGGTCGTCGACATTGATAACCAAGAAAGGCCCCATGATGATCGAATACAAAATTCCGGCGGCGGAACGAATGGCCGCTTCGATCAGACGGCGGGAGGACACCGGTGATTGGGCAACATTTCCACGGTCCCCTGCGTCGAACAGCGGTCGCCGTCGCACTGGCGGCAGCGAGTGCCGGCGCAATCAGCGGGACGGCGCAGGCCGCCCCCGACGAAGACGAGCCCCGCTACTCGGCGGGCGCTCCCGGCAGCGGCGATGAATACTTCCCGTTCGCCGGCAACGGCGGGTACGACGTCCTGCATTACGACCTCGCCCTCCGCTACACGCCGCCAGCCAATCCGGCGGTGCTCGCGGGCCAGCTCCGCGGCGTGGCTACGATCACCCTCCGCGCGAAGCAGGACCTGAAGTCGCTCAACTTGGACCTGCGCGGCCTAGGCGTCACGTCGGTCCGGGACGACGGCAAGGACGCCAAATGGTCCCAGGTGCAGGACGACGCGAACCGCATCTGGGAACTCACCATCGGGCTGCGGCCAAAGCTGAAGGCCGGGCGGACGACGACGATTGCCGTCGAGTACAGCGGGTCCACCGGCAGACCGCTCGACACCTCGGGTGCGCTGTACGGGTGGGTCACCAGCGCTGACGGCGCGATGGTGGTCAACGAGCCCGAGGGCGCAGCGACCTGGTATCCGGTGAACGACGACCCGGAAGACAAGGCAACCTACACCTTCCGCATCACGGTGCCGGCAGGCAAGACTGCCGTCGCGAACGGCCTGCCTGTTGGCCGGCCGGCGACCAAGGCCGGGTGGACGACGTGGACGTGGAAGGCGTCGGACCCGATGGCCAGCTACCTGTCGACGGCGAGCGTCGGCGACTTTGCCCTGTCGTACGACGTCGGTCCGCGCGGCCTGCCGATCATCAACGCAATCGACGCGGGCGTGACGGGCGCGGCTTTGGACCAGACGAAGGCCTCCCTCGCGCTGCAGCCGAAGATGATCGCCTTCTTGGAGGGCGTGTTCCGGCGCTACCCGTTCGAGGCTTTTGGAGCGATTGTCGACGACGACGGCGTCGACTACGCGCTGGAGACGCAGACGCGGCCGGTGTATTCGCTGGTCGCGGATGACGCCTCAGTGGTGCACGAACTGGCGCACCAGTGGTTCGGCGATGCGGTCAGCGCGTCCGACTGGCAGGACATCTGGCTAAACGAGGGGTGGGCGACCTACGTCGAGTGGCTGTGGGCCGAGCACCAAGGCACGGCAACGATGTCGGGGCAGTTCGCGGACGCCGTGGCATACCTGGATGCGAACAACCGCTGGGCGCTCAACATTGCTGACCCGGGTCGCGGCAACTTGTTCGAGGCCCAGGTTTATTTCCGCGGTGCCGCTGCTCTCCACGCGTTGCGCGTGAAGATCGGCGACGCGGCGTTCTTCGCGGGCGCCCGGTCGTGGCTGAGCCGCTACAACGACTCGACGGCGACGACGGAAGACTTCGAGGAGGTCATGGAAAAGGCCTCTGGCCGGCAGCTTGACGCTTTCTTCGACGACTGGCTGCGCGAGGGCGACCGCCCGACGATGCCGTAGCGGGGCAGCGCGCCCTTGCCTGGCAGCCGGTTACGGCGCCATGATGACGAAGCCGGCCGGACCGACGTCGATGCTGATCGCCAGACCGTTCCGTCCCTCAGCGGCCACCTCTGATCCCTGCTGGCCCTGCTCGGTCGAATAGGCGCACTGGAACTTGTCACCTATGGAGTGCAGGCCGGCGTCGATGGTCACCCAGGCTGCTCTGCGGGACACGACGTCGGTGTTCATGGCACAGACGACCTCCCGGTTCGCGATGATCCGGCTCCAGGCCACGACGGATGTCATACGTCCCGGGCCGATGCGGGTTGGATACCAAAAGCTGATTCCGTCCTCGGAGATGGGGCGCAGGTACTGCCGGCCGCGGCGGAGCGCGAGATCGTTTCTCCGTATGGCCAGAATGTTGGCGAGCTGCATGTACACCTCCGCCGACTCGTCAAAGAAGTGCCGGCCGCGGCTCCGGAATGAGCCGAAGTTACCGCCGAACATTGCTTCGCGTATGTACCGGTCCGCCTTGAAGTCGGTGGCAGGGTGCGGATCAGCCGCCGTCGGGAACTTTCCGTCGAACCGCTGTTCGCTGCCGTAATAGATGCAAGGGATGCCGAGCGTCGTCGCGTTCATGGCTAGCACGGCGAGCTCCAGTGCACTCCCCTCCTGGTCCGAGGCGAAGCGCGCCTTGTAGCTTCTGCCCATGCGCACCAGGTCGTGGTCATCAAAGTTGGTGACGACGTGGTTGCGGAACCAGGTGTGGGATGCCTTATCGACCTGGTAGGAGTTGCGGAAGAGGTCGAAGTAGTTTTGGGGATTGGTCCACCCCTTCACTGTGTCAACCATTTGTCCCTGAACGTCTGCCAGGCCCAAGGCCGCGTCGAGCCCGGTTTCGTCCCGTATCTCGACGGCGTCCTCCCGGCTGCCGGTGATCTCTCCGACCAGAAGAAATGAGTCCTTGCCAAGAGTCTGGGAGAACTCATGAATGGCGGAAGCAAAGTAACGCATGGCGCCGCGGTCCATGTGTTTGACGGTGTCCACCCGGAAGCCGTCCACGTCCGCGTACGCAATCCAGTATTGGTATGCCTCGGTCAGGACCTGCATTGCCGCCGACGGCGTGTAGTCATCCACCGGCCCGGTTCCCTGATGGATGTCTTTGAGCCCCTCGAAGTCCCCTTCAGTGGTCTCCGGCACGTGGTCCCAATTGCCGATCTTCCCCTTACGGGTGAAGACTCCGTCGGCCTGCAGTTCTTTCGGCCAGACGGCCGCGTCCGTGTCGGCTGGATTGACCGGCGTGGGGAACGGGAGGCTGGGGACGCCACTTCCGTCCCGCCAGCCCGCCACCGGAAACGTGTCACCGTTCCACATGGGCTCGTAAAATCGTCCGGTGTTCGGATCGACGGTGTCGTATTGGAAGACGTCGGCGGAATGGTTGAGGATCACGTCGAGGATGACGTTCAGCCCGGCCGCGTGGGCGGCATCCACCAGGTCTTTGAAGTCCTGCGCCGTGCCGAAGTGCGGGTCCACTTCGAGGAAGTTCTGCGTGCCGTAGCCGTGGTAATCGTCCACCCCGGGTCGCTGGCGGAGTACGGGGCTGATCCAGAGTGATGTCACACCGAGCCTCTTCAGGTAGCCGATTTTGGATTGGATGCCTTTAAGGGTTCCGCCAAGCCACTGAGCGCCGGCGGACTGCCAATTCTGTATGTCAGCCTGGGTCTGCACGGCGTTGCCCGCGTCCCCCGGTGAAAACCGCTGGGTGGTGCCGTGGATGATTTGGCCGGCAACGTCCTTGTAGCCGTCTTCGTTACCGTCGGAGAACCGGTCGATCAGAAGGAAGTAGATCACCTGGTCCGACCAGTCGCGGGGTGAAGCGTGGTAGTGGTTCTGCTTGAGGAGCTGCACCCACGGGATGTCGTTGATCGAGATCATGGTGTCCTTCTTCAGGTTCTCGTCCGATATTCGAAAGACCGTCGAACTGCACAATGAGCCAAGTATGGGGAACTCCGCCGGAGCGCGGAAGGGGCCTTGGGACTACGATTCTGCCTGTGGGCCAAGCACCCCGTGATCCGCACAAGCGGGGACAGATGAGAGCGAGGGATGCGCTATGACCGGAGGGACAAGGCTGAGCGGTCCGCACTGGCGGCGAGTGATGGCAGCGCTCGCCAATAACGACGCGCGGACCGCCTACGCGCAAATAGTGCTCGGCGCCAGACTCCTCGACGTGGCTGCTGATCTGAATGACCACCGGCGAAACCGGGCCATCGCCGTCCTGCTCGAGTCCGGGCTCGTCGAACGGAATGCTGCCAATGAACTTGAGGCGTCTGAGGCGATCTTCCGCGACCTGCTCACCCAGCAACCCCGGCGGCAGGCGCAAACCGGACTGGCCCGCTTCATGCGCCTCGGCAGGATCGAGAGGTATCCAGCCAACATGGCGGAACGGCGGGAGCTGCTGGCCTGGATCGTCAGCGAAGCCATCGAGCCGGGCGAACACCTAACGGAAAAGCAGGTCAATGAACGGCTCCTCAGTTATGCCGACGACGTCGTGATGCTGCGCCGCTACATGATCGACTTCGGACTATTGGTACGAACGCCCTCCGGCTCCTCCTACTCGCGGCACGACGAAACATAGGTTCCGAAGCGGACGTTGGCACAGCGTGTCCAGTCCCGTCCGAGCGCCGCCTCAACGCAGAAGGTGCGGGGTGGCTTTTCCTGCCGCTGGATTCGCCGGACATCCGCGCAGACGTCGCCGCAGCGGCTGCCTAAGCCGGTGACGCGAGCAACATGGTGCTCTAACAGAACCGTCCGCTCCCGGCGTCGGCTGCTTCATATGCGCGCCGTAAGGTGGCGATTTTCGGGCCTATCCCTGCGGTCTGGACAGTGGCCGGAGGCGGGAGGAAACTTCACATTGTGGGGGGCTCTTTTGGAAGGAGCCTTAGATGGCCTGGCATATTGAAGGTACATATTTCGAGAACTGTAATTGCGACATGATTTGCCCTTGCACGACCTCCGGGATGACGGCATCGGCGGACAATGACCGTTGTCTCGTGGTCTTGGCGTTCCATGTTGATACCGGTGACGTGAACGGCGTCGACGTCGGCGGTCTGACGGTTTGCGTCGTTGCGGATACACCGGCCGTGATGAGCGATGGCGGCTGGAAGGTCGGCGTTTTGATGGATTCGGCCGCGTCAGCCGGGCAGGCCGAGGCGCTTGGTGCGGTATTCGGCGGCCAACTCGGCGGCCCGATGCAGGGGCTGGGACCGCTGATTGGCGAAATGGTCGGGATGGACTCATTGGACGTGGCCTACTCCGACGACGGGAGGCGGCATCAGGTCCGGATCGGCAAGGTCGTGGACATGACTGTGGAGGACTTCCTTTCGCCGCTGGACGCCACAGAACGCGGGGTGCGCGTCAGCGGTGTTGGATTCCCGGCGGACACTTTGGCGGCTGGCCGGTCCGTTGCTTCGCGCGGCGATGTATTTGGAATGACCTGGGACTACACGGGGAAGAACTCGTTCTCGGCCCCGTTTGCCTGGTCGGCATAAAGTGTCGGGGCGCACGTATCTCGCGGCGAGCCACCGCGCCTCGCTATTCGCCTTGGTAGGGTGCGCCCTCCTCGCCTGGTATTTCACGATCGCGGGCTTCGCCGGCATGCCTGCAGGCCAGGGGTCGATGGTAGTCGGCCTGGCGGGGTTTCTCGCGGCATGGACGCTGATGATGGTGGCCATGATGTTGCCCGCGCTGGCCCCGCTCACGTCAATGTACCTCAGGTCCATTAGCGCAGTGCCCAGCAGCAGGGTGAGGGCGGTCCGCACGGTGGCATTACTTTGCGGCTACCTTGCGACGTGGATCGGGTTCGGCGTCTTTGCCTACGTGGCTTCTGTTTTCTCCACGATGCTGGCCGCGGACGCGCCGGATATCGCTTCTTGGGTCGGCGCCGGACTGATACTTGCAGCTGGGGTTTACCAGCTCACCCCAGCCAAGGATTTTTGTCTAGGACACTGCCGCTCCCCGATGGCGTTCCTGCTGCACGTGTCCGGATACAAGGGGCGGTTTCGCGATGTGCGAGTCGGCCTTTACCACGGGCTGTATTGCATCGGCTGCTGCTGGGGACTGATGATCGTTCTCGTTGCTGTGGGCGTGATGAACCTAGCGTGGATGGCGGTGCTCACGGCGACCATCCTGCTGGAGAAGACCTGGAAACACGGCGGCGCTTTCAGTCGGTTTACCGGGGCGTCGCTGATAGTTTTCGCGTTCTTCGTGCCCGCGCACCCATGGCTGTTGCCCGGACTTTACATGAGCCCGGCCATGTGAGGCCGATGACCCACCGCCCAGCGTTTGGTTTCCGCGACCAGTCACTCTAACTAACGCTGTCGCCCTAGAATGTCGGTGCCTCTTGAGATGCTGGGGGTATGGAAAGCAGAGCGGCTTCAACCGGGGGAACTGGGTCCGGGGAAACTCGGACCGGGGGAACCTGGAGCGCCGAGAGCAGGGCGGCCTTGGAGGCAGTCTTCGCGTCGGCTGCGGCGCTGGCTGACCTCGCCGGCGTCGGGGTGGACCGCTCCGATCCGGCCGGCGCTGGTCAGCCAGGCGCTGGTCAGCCCGGCACCGATGCGTTCGAAACTGGTCAGCCCGGCACCGATTCGCTGCGGGATGCTGATCCGTTGCGGGCCTTCGCGGATGCTTGCCTGGACGGGCTGGCCGAGTTGGCGCGGTTGGAGTCCGGGCTGGCCGCGTTGAAGGTGAGACTGTCCACCGACTACGTGCACGCGGCCGGGGCGCTGGTGCCCTGCGCGGCGTCCCCGCAGGACCGCGCCGCGCAGCAGATGGCCGCGGTCGCCGAGGTCGCGTGTGTCCTGACCGTGGGGGAACGCACCGCCGGGGCGCTCCTGTCAGACGGACAGGCATTGACGGCGGCGCTGCCGCTGACCCTGTCGGCCCTGCAGGCCGGGGAGATCTCATGGCAACACGCCCGGATCATCGTCGATGAAACCACCGGCCTGGACCGGGCCGGAGCGGCCGCACTGGAGGCCCACTTCCTGGACCCCGACGCGCCGGACCCGGCCCGCGGATGCCGGGCCGGGGACCTCGTGGCGTCCCGGTTCCGCGCCAAGGCCCGGGCGTGGCGGGAACGCCACCACCCGCTCAGCATCGAAACACGCCACGCCAACAGCGCCGCGGACCGGCGGGTCGAGTACGTCCCGGACCGGGACGGCATGGCCTGGCTCTCCGCATACCTTCGCGCCGACACCGCCGCGGGGATCTGGGACCGGTGCACCGCCGCGGCCCGCGCCCTCCAGGGCCCGGACGAGGCCCGGACCCTCGCCCAGCTCCGCGCCGACACCACCGCCGCCTGGCTCCTGACCGGCGGCAGCCACAACACCGGCACCGGCGCCGGAAGGCTCCAGGGTCGCACGCCCGGCACCGGCACATCTGGTGGGGGTGCGGGTTGGGCCGGGGAGGTGCCGTCCCCGCGGGCGCAGGTCCTGGTCACCGTCCCGGTCCTGTCCCTGCTGGGCGCCACCGACGAACCCGCCGTCCTGGACGGGTACGGGCCGATCCCGCCGTCGATGGCCCGCCGTCTGGTCACCGACGGCGCCGACTCCTTCTACCGTGTCCTGACCGACCCCCGCGACGGCACACCGCTGGAGATCGGCCGGACCAGCTACCGTCTCACCACAGCCCAGCGCCGATGGCTCCGGCTCCGCGACGGCAAGTGCCCGTTCCCCGGCTGCAACAACCACTCCCTGGACAACGAAGCGGACCACCTGCTCGCCTGGGCCGACGGCGGCAGCACCGGCATCTCCAACCTGGGCCAGCCCTGCCCGAAACACCACCGCCTCAAACACCGCTCCGCCTGGACACCCACCGGCGCCAGCAAGGACCACCCGCCCGGATGGACCTCACCGTCCGGACGGCACTACCCCAGCGAACACCAGGACTGGGAACCACCCCACTGGCCACCCCAGTCCCTGCCCGCCCAGGACCCCGGCCAAGATCCTGCCCAGGATCCCGGCGACGTTCCCGGTCCGGAACCCGGATTGCCCGCGGACCCGTTCCCGGACTGGCACCAATTTGTGGCCGCGCAATCACCGCCGGCGGGAGAGATGTTCGATCCCTATGGGTCGGGGGCGCACGACAACGACCCCTTCCCGGATAGCCTCCTGCTGCAAGATGCCTTACCAACCAGCAGCGTGCCATAGCAGCGCGGCTATCCAAGCAAGCTAGTCAGTTGGTTCCTGCCGTCTGAGCGCTACAAAGCAAGCCCTGGGACGTCCGCGGGTCTGATTGGAGGACCCTACTACTCAGTAAACCCGGTCCACGCGGGCAACGTTCGTGACGGTCTACTCCATAACCCGGCGCTGATGTCATTGGTGTGCGAGGGGGCCGTTTGTCCCGGCCCCGGTCCCGGTCCCGGTCCCGGTCCAGGCGCTCAGGCGTCCAGGCGCCCAGGCGTCCAGGCGCCCGGGCGCCTAGGCGCAGCGTAGGCGGCCTCCAGTGACACGCCGGACACGACCGGACAGGGCATGGGGCCCTTGCCATGGCCCGGAGGCCTGCGTACGCTCACTCGGCAACCGGTATTCTCGGCGGGTATTCGTAACTTAGAGGTCCGCCGACACTGAATACGGCCACAGTTCGAATAACGAAAGGGACAATGATGTCGGATGCTTGGCTTGTGACGTCGGCCGGGGATTTGGTTGCAGCCGAGCGAGTTCAGAAGATCAGCGTCGGAACGGGGACCCAATCACACCGTGTCCTGGCTCAGCTCGTAGCCGCAACGGGATACGAATTGCTTGTCGAATTCAACTGGACTGCAAAGGGCCTGTTTCCCGACAGGATCAAGTCGGCAAACATGGCGGCGGCCCGCCAAGCACGCCTTGAACTGATCGTGGCCTTAGACGACGCTCGACGGCTCGCCAAGACCTTAAATGTGACCCATACAGTGAGCTATGCCTCTAAGGAAAAGCGATGGCGGATCACCAATCTGGCCAAGCAGGGAATCAACACAGCGATAGGCGACGTCTAGAAGGGTCGCACCCCGGGGCCATGCCCTTGCCAGAACGACGCGCTGCCTGTTCTGAAATCCGATACAGCCCGCGTGCTCTTCTCCCGGCCCCTGCAGCACCGCGGCCTAGACGGCGCGGCCCTACCTCGGCGACTGCTTGAGTGCCATCGCGGATCCGCCGCCGCGTCTGACGGGCTCGGCGGCTGCGACCATGCGACCGTCGTCCCGGAATTCGATGGCGGTTGCGGCGCCGATCTCCGCTGCCGAGGTGAACGCGTCCCCCGACGGCGTGAACTGATGGCCAAACGGTGTCAACTGACTGCCGTACGCGGCGATGAACTCCGGCTCGGCCGTCACCTTGGCTGTGTTGCGTTGCGAGGCACGCGGTGCAGCGATCGCCTCGGAAATGGTCATGCCCAGGTCCACCCGATTCAAGATCGTCTGCAGGACGGTGGTGATGATGGTCGATCCGCCGGGCGAGCCAAGAGCGAGGAACGGCTTGTCCTCCTTGAGGATGATGGTCGGCGACATGGACGAGCGCGGGCGCTTCCCCGGCTCGATCCGGTTCGGGTCGGCCTGGTCGTAGACGGTCGTGAAGTCGGTCAGCTCGTTGTTGAGCAGGAAGCCGCGGCCGGGGACCACGATGCCGGACCCGCCGGTCTGTTCGATCGTGAGGGTGTAGTCGACCACGTTTCCCCACTTGTCCGCGACCGTCAGATTGGTCGTCGAGACGTTCTCCGTGTCCTTCTCATCGGCGGGCGCCACGGCGGCAGCCGGGCACGCGCCGTCGTACGAGGACACGTCCCCCGGCGCAACCGGCTTCGCCGCCGCGTGCAGCGGGTCGATCTGGCAGGCACGCTCCTTGCCGAAGATCGGATCGGTGAGCGCCGCGGTGGGGACGCGGACAAAGGCGGGGTCACCCACGTACTTGCCACGGTCAGCGAATGCAAGCGCGCTCGCCTCGAGGTAGTGATGCAG
Organism: Arthrobacter sp. ov118; assembly: GCF_900116495.1. GTDB lineage: Bacteria > Actinomycetota > Actinomycetes > Actinomycetales > Micrococcaceae > Arthrobacter. The sequence continues at coordinate 261,332 of NZ_FPAY01000002.1, read as the reverse complement.
GGCCCCGGGCGTGGACATCGCGGACAGATTGGAGGGCTCCAGGATGTTCAGCGCCTCGCCGACCGTAGTGCCGCCGCTGCTGGACGGGGCCATGCCGTAGACGTCCAGGTCGCGGTAGTCCACGCGCGTAGGCGCCTGATCCATGGCGCGGTATGCGGCGAGGTCCGCCGTCGTCATATGGCCTACCGGAACCGGCAGCGTTGTGCCGGCACTCTTGGGTGGAGCCTTTACGGTGGCCGCGATCTCGGCCGCGAGCGCGCCACCGTAGAAGCTTTCCGTGCCGTTCTTCGCGAGGAGCCGGTAGGTCTCGGCGAGGTCGTGGTTTTGGAAGACACTGCCGACGGCGGGAGCGTCACCGCCCGGGAGGAAAAGCTTGCTCGTTGAGGTGAACGCCTCAAACCGGAGCTTGTTGTCGAGGGTCTGCTGGCGGAACGTCTTGTCGACCACAAAGCCCCGGGTCGCCACTTTGATGGCGGGCTTGAGGGCATCGCCAAGGCTGAGAGTGCCCCACCTGTCGAGGGCACGCTCCCAGGTGGCCGGCGTGCCGGGGACGCCTACGGAGATGCCGCTCGTAACGAGTTCTGGGGTGAAGCGGTAGGGCTGTTTGGTCGCCGGGTCGATGAACGCGTCGTGCGGCATCTTTGCCGGTGCCGTCTCGCGGCCGTCGATTGTGCCGACTTTGCCGGTCTCCGCGTCGTAGAACACGAAGTAGCCGCCACCGCCAATGCCGGAGCTGTAGGGCTCGGTCACACCGAGGGTCGCGGCTGCGGCCACGGCGGCATCCGCCGCGTTGCCGCCCTTGCGGAGAACCTCGATCGCCGCTGCGGACGCCTCCGGGTCCACCGTGCTCACAGCGCCGCCGTAGCCAGTGGCCGTCGAGGTCTTTTCCGTCTCCCGCGGATCGGCGAACGCCGGGCCGGCGACAGCGCCGCCCGTCACGCTCAATGCCAGAGCCGCCGTGAAGGCCACCAAGCCACTTGTCAGATTTGCCATGATCGCTCCCGGGTCCGAGTGACGCCTGTTGACAGTTATTGTCACGCTACTCCGCATGCCTGTGACACTCAATACCTGCCCCAACAGTAGGAGATGCCATTTCGGCAGCCCCGAGAAGATGCCGATGTACTGATTTGCGGGACGCTTTACACGCCGTTCACGGAAATGGGGCCAGTGCTTGGCTGAGAAGCTTCCCCTGTATGTTCAACTGATGAGGCAGGGATGCTCACATTCCGCGGCGTGCAGAGTGCCCGGTGTCCGCCGCAACACCGGCAATCGCTGGTTCCACACGCCGCAGAACCGCACCGAGCCCAGCAAGGAGAGACATGATGAACGCAACGACAACCCCTCGGCGCAGTGCGCTAGTGGTCGGGGGAACCGGGATCGCCGGCCGTGCCCTGTGCCGGGAACTCGCCGCCCAGGGGTGGCAGACCACCAGTCTGTCCCGGCGCCAGGCCGCCCCCCAGAACGGCGTCAAGACGGTCCGCGCCGACCTGACTGATCCGCAGTCTGTACAGACGGCCCTGGCCGGGCTCAACCCCTCAGACGTTTTCTTTACCGCTTGGAGCCGCAGGCCTACGGAAGCGGAGAACATCGCCGTCAACGCCGCCATGGTCCGGAACGTCCTGGACACGACCGGTCCGTCCGGGAACCTGCGGCACGTCGCACTCGTCACCGGCCTCAAGCACTACCTGGGCCCCTTTGAGGCCTATGGCACCGGCGCGACACGCGACACCCCCTTCCACGAGGACGAGCCGCGACTGGACGCCCCGAACTTCTACTACGCCCAAGAAGACGAGCTGTGGCAGGCCGCCGAGCACTACGGGTTCGCCTGGAGCGTGCACCGCTCGCACACCATGATCGGGCGCGCCGTCGGCAATGCCATGAACCTCGGCCAGACTTTGGCCGCGCAGGCGGCCCTGTGCCGCGCCGAAGGCCTGCCCTTCGTGTTCCCCGGCAACGAGGTGCAATGGAACGGGATCACGGACATGACAGACACCGGACTACTCGCCCGCCAGATGATTTGGGCGGCCACCACCCCAGGCCTGCCCAGCCAGGCCTACAACACGGCGAACGGAGATGTCTTCCGCTGGCGCTGGATGTGGCCGCGGCTCGCGCAGCTGCTCGGCGTCGAACCCGGGGGCTACGCCCGCCATCCGCGCCCCTTGGAGGAGCAGATGGCGGGTAAAGCCGGCATGTGGCGCGAGCTGGCCGAACGGGAGGGTCTCGTCGAACCCGACCTCGCCCGTGTGGCGTCCTGGTGGCACACTGACAGCGATCTCAATCGCCCCGTCGAGTGCTTCACCGACATGACCCGCAGCCGCAACGCCGGGTTCACCGGCTACGCCGACACCCTCACCGCCTTCGCCATCCTGTTCGACACCCTGCGCGACGAGCGTGTGATCCCCGCCTGACCGAGGGCGCTTCCAAAAGGCAGCGGCACGCGCGTTGACCGCTGGACATCGTCTTCCCCAACATCGTTGACAGCATCCCCTCGACCGGGTGTTGCGCAGCGGTCCTGAGCGGTATGTTGCTTGAATGGACGATACATCTCAGGTCATCGTGGTTGGCGGCGGGTTTGCTGGCATGACCGCGGCCGAGGAACTCGGCCGCAAGGGCATCCAGGTACTCCTGATCGACGCGAACAACTACCACCAGTTCCAGCCCCTCCTGTACCAGGTGGCGGCGTCGCAAATCGGCGTTTCGGCGGTGGCCCGACCACTGCGTTCCGTGTTCCGCGGCATTAAAGGGGTGCGCGTCCTCACCGCCGAGGTGACGGCGATCGATGCCGCCGCCCGCGCTGTCACCACAGCCGACGGCTCCCGTTACCAGGCACGCATCCTTGTCATTGCCGCAGGCGCCGTCCCCAACTTCTTCAACACCCCGGGCGCGGAGGAACATGCCTACCCGCTGTACTCGGTGGCCGATGCCACGCGCCTGAGCGCTGCCCTCACCGGCGTCCTGGATACGGCGGACCGCGGGCAGGCGGGCAACGCGGACGTCGTCGTGGTTGGCGGCGGACCCACCGGAGTGGAGACCGCCGGCGCCTTGGCGGAGAACGTCAAGTACCTGGTGCCGAAGTACTTTTCGCCAGAGCTGGCGGCCCGGTGCCACGTCCATCTGGTGGATATGGTGCCGCGCGTGCTGATGGCGTTCTCTGCCAAGTCACAGGAGTACACCCGGGACCGGCTCGGGAAACTTGGAGTTCAGCTGCACATGGGCCAGGGGGTCACTGACGTGCGCGCCGACGGCGTCACGCTGGCGGACGGGACGGTCATTCCGGCGCGGATCGTGGTATGGGCCGGCGGCCTGCAGGCCGGAAAAATCATCACCGAGTCTGGCCTCCCCCAGGGGAAAGGCGGGCGCATCGACGTGCTGCCGGATCTCACCGCGCCCGGAGTCGATGGTGTCTACGTACTGGGAGACGCAGCCAACATCACCGATGCCGCGGGCGCCAAACTGCCGCAACTCGGTTCGGTGGCGCAGCAGTCCGGAAAATGGGCCGCCCGCAACATATACGCTGACCTGACCGGCGGCACCCGCCGACCGTTCGCTTATTGGGACAAGGGCTACATGGCCATGGTCGGCCGTGGAGCCGCAGTAGCCGAACTCGGCCGCAAGCGCATCCAGCTGCAGGGCCCGCTGGCGTTCGTCTCCTGGCTGGGGGTTCACCTCGCCTTGCTTCCGGGTTTCCAGCAGAAGGCCCGGGCACTCTCCTCTTGGGCCGCCGGCTACGTGACGCACAGCCCGTCGCAGGTGGTTGTCGGCAGGCCGGACTGAGGCCCCTGCCGGGGCTAACTCAGAGTCACGTGTCTGACGCCATGAGGCAGAACTTCCGGTCCGCCGTCGGGGGCCCGTTGCCCTCGACTGGCTGCCCGACGGGAGGTAAGCTGGCTCACCACCGAAAAGCGGCAGAGACCAATTGCAGAGGGTAAGCCGATGACCGAGAATTCGCACGGCGGCCAAGACGCTGCGGCGCCGGCCGGGCATCCCGCGCCGGATGCCAACAATCAGGGCGATGAGTCCCGCAGCGGTGCTGATGTGGGCGAAGCGGTCGACGTCGCGGAGTCGGGCACCAAGGCGCAGGGGGACCACTCGCATCCGGAGCGGGCCAAGTCAGGCGAGGCGCCCGTGGAGCAGGTGTTCAACGACCCCGCGATGACGCAGGGGCAGCGGACCGCGAGCGGCTCAGACAAGACAGACGGGACGCTGCCGCCGGGGCCTTCACCTGCCAAAGCCGGATCCGGCGGCGCCCAGTCCGTAGTGGGGGCCCGAGAGTCGGACCGTCTCGCGGGCGGCGAGCAGCCGACCACAGGCAAGCCCTTCGATACCGGTAAGAGCGAGACCGGTACGAGCGACACCGGTACGAGCGACACCGAAACCGGCGACGACGGATAGCACGTCTGCGCTCAGGCCCACGGATCCTTGAAATTCACCTGAACAAGTCGCAACGCCATAGCTCTAGGTCCTACACCCAGGTATTGACCGAAGGGAGCGACGCCGTCACCAACCGCCGCGCGTTGGCGTATGTCCCTTTCGGGCGTCGTCGGGCATGGCCATTTCGGCCCGCAGGCCCAGGAGTCGGATCGGACGGCCCGCTTCGATTCCGGCTGCGAGGTCCAAGGCCCGCGCGAGGATTTCGTTCCGGTCGAATGTCTGAGGAATCTTCCTAGCGTGGGTCGTGGTGAAGAACGGCGCGTACCGGACCTTGAGGGTCAGCCCCACCACGGGCCGTCCTTCCGCCACAACATCCTCAAGGACGCGCGCTGTCAGCTCCCTCACGGCGTCGTCCACCTGGGCAGGCTCGGTCAGGTCGCGCTGGAAGGTGGTCTCCCGGCTATGCCCGCGGGCAACCCACGGGGTGTCGTCCACAACGCTGGCGCCGTCCCCGCGTCCGAGCTCCGCGTACCAAGGACCCATCCTGGGGCCGAACTCCGGGACCAGGTCTTGGGGATCGGCCGCGGCGAGCTCGGCGACTGTGTTGATGCCGAGTCTGGCCAGCCGGCCCGACACTTTGGTTCCGACGCCCCACAGGTCCCTGGTGGGCCGACTGCCCATGACGTCGAGCCAGTTCCCGGCAGTGAGACGGAAGACGCCGGCCGGCTTGCCGAAACCGGTGGCGACCTTGGCCCGGACCAGGGTGTCGCCGATGCCCACGCTGCAATGCAGCTGCGTCTGCTCCAGCACAGCCGCCTGCACCTGCCGGGCGTAGGCTTCCGGATTCTCTGTCTCCGTGCCGACAAAGGCCTCATCCCAACCCAGCACCTGCACAGTGGCGCCGGGCTGCGCGCGCAGGGTAGCCATCACCGTTTCAGACGCCGCGAGGTAGGCCTCGTGATCGACGGGCAGGATCACGGCGTCTGGCACTTTCCGGGCCGCTATGCGCAAGGGCATTCCGGAACCCACACCGAACGCCCTGGCTTCGTAGGATGCGGTGGACACCACGGCCCGTTCCTTGGGGTCGCCCCGGCCGCCGACAATGATCGGCCTGCCCGCAAGCTCCGGCCGCCGGAGCACTTCGACCGCCGCGATGAACTGGTCGAGATCAACGTGCAGCACCCACTGGATTCCGCTCACGCCACCAGTCTGCCCTAAACAGCCCTGGCAAGCACCGGCTCTCCACCGAGCCTGGCCGCCGGCCCTGCTGCCTCCTGACCCTCTTTGAATTCCAGCGCCGCAGACGACCTACACCGCACCTGTGCCGACGACGTCGTGATGCTGCGCCGCTACATGGTCGACTTTGGACTATTGGAGCGGACGCCGTCAGGCTCCACCTACTCGCGGCACCACGAAACATAGGCTTTGAATACTGTTGGCGGAAGCTATGCCTCAGTGGTCTGATACCGCTTTGCCCGTTCGTCGAGAATGGCGGTGGCCCTGGCTAGGCGCCCAGGGAGCGGGGTCAACGCCTCACGGAGCCAGAGGGTGTCAGTGTAGGCATGGAACCGGTCCGGACTGACATGCAGTTCCTTGGCTACGGCCAAGACCTGATTGTGAGCCGTACGGTAACGTGCCGACGACATCTGGTTCCGTCGCCGGTGCACTTCCAAGCGCACGTCCATGTTGGCCAGATCGAGGGCCGCCTCTGCTTGGGCTCCTTCGTCAAAATCCAGCAATCCGAGCGGGGACCGGTCCTCGGCTGCGATGATCTGCTTGCCGTGCAGGTCTCCGTGGGACCAGGCTAGCGGATCCGGGGCCGTCCGAAGCAAATTCTTCGTCACATCCTCTGCCGCGGCCCGCAAGGCGCTGCATTGACGCGACATCTCCGGCACGTTTTCAAAGTGACGCAGCCAGCGGTTCACGCAGCGCCACAGATCTGCTGCTTCCACCTCTGCTGAGCGGAGCGGCAGGCTGTTCAGAACGCTCCGGGCGGCGCCGTCGTGTGGGGCGCTCAGCTGAGCGACCCACGAGCGCGACCATTTCTCCCATGCACACCCGAACGATTCATCGCTGGCCGTGGAGTCATCCACGCACAGCTCGTACAAGGTCGGTCCCTGGACTGTGCTGAAAACGATGACATCCTCGGAGCTGTGAAGGATGCTAGGGGTCGTGAAGGTACCGACTGCGCCCAGGAGAATGTCCACGTGCGCGCAGCGTTCGGCGGAGGCGATGGCCTGCCCTGGCCGGAAGATCTTGATGTAACAGCCCCCCGCCCGGACCACGGCCCGCCTGTGGGGCCGATACGCAACGAGTTCGCCTTGCTCGGCTTCCGCCCGCAAGGCGGGCAGTTCAGGATCGTCGAGCGGCACAAGTTCAAAGCGCCCGTGACGCAGGTAACCTCCACGGACGGCGCCGGCCTGGCCCTGGTCCTGGACTTCAAGCACGTAGTCTCCCGGCCTCCTGTCGAACCAGGCCCGGTTGACGCGCCAGGTTGTGCCCGTAGCTTCGTCGGCGTATTCCAGGCCGGGCAGGTACCAACTCATCGGATCAGCTCCAGCGGTGGAAGTGCCACTTCAGACTGTGTGACCCAGCATGACGGAAGACCATGAGGTCCAGATGAAAGGCGCATTAAGGAACCCTCATGAATGGGGCGACGTCGGATCGCCCTACCTGAGGTGCGGGAGATCTCAGCCTTTCGGGCGACGAAGTGCCCCGCTGCATACCGGGATGGGCGGGGCTCTTCGAATACACACACCACTTCAGCGGTAGCGCCGCGGATAGCAGCCGGTCGAGCCACTCTCGAGGCAGTTCGGGTCAAGATGCCCTGGGCGTAACCGGCTGCAGTATCTTTGGCGACTTGGAAGAATGGAGTCATGGATTTCAACCGGCTGCTGCAGATCCGGCGCATCTATGCGCAGCCCGCTGCACTGGAGCTTCCCAGGGGCAATGAGATCATCGGACGCTGGCCTGACGCAGAGATCGTGCTCGTCGACAACCACTGGAACATCCCGGAGGTGCACGGTGATGAAACGAACGTGCCGCGCTGGTCCCGGATCAAGACGGAGGCGCTGGTCCTTGGCGTCAAGAAAGCGCTGACCATCAAGCCGAACGGCCGTTCCGCGGACTTCATTGCACCTTCAAGTGCGAACGGCTGCGCCATGGCATGCGCCTACTGCTACGTGCCCCGGCACAAGGGTTACAGCAACCCGGTAACCGTGTTCGCGAACATCGACCAGATTGCCGGGGCGCTTGAGCGGCACGCCACACGCCAGGGCATGAAGCTGGAGCCCAACCAGTGCGACCCGGAACTTTGGGTCTACGACATCGGTGAAAACAGCGACTGCTCCGTCGACGCGCTGACCAGCGACAACGTGGAAGACCTCGTCACGCTCTTCCGCGACTTGCCCACCGCCAAGCTGTCGTTTGCCACCAAGTACGTGAACCGGGCAATGCTCGGCTGGGACCACGGCGGTCACACCAGGATCCGCTTTTCCCTCATGCCCTCGGACTTGGCGAAGTCGATTGACGTTCGGACCTCGCCGGTGGCTGAACGCATGGCTGCAATCAACGACTTCGTCGATGCCGGGTACGAGGTGCACGTGAACTTCTCCCCCGTCATCATCACGGACACCTGGCTCAGCGATTGGGAGGAGCTGCTGCGCCAACTCGATGCGACTCTGACAGCCGCCGCAAAGGAGCAGCTCGCGGCGGAAGTGATCTTCCTGACCCACAACGAGCGGCTCCACGAGGTCAACTTGGGGTGGCATCCGCAGGCGGAGAACGTGCTGTGGCGCCCGGACCTCCAGGAACCGAAGGTCTCGTCCAACGGCTTCACCAACGTCCGGTACCGTTCAGGAGCCAAGGCGGGCTATGTGCGGCAACTGACCGCGCTTATTGAGGAGATCGCGCCTTACTGCCGCGTCCGCTACGCGTTTTGAGCTTTCCTGTGCAGCGGGTTCGGTGGCCTTCGGTGGGCTCGCCCTCCGGCGGAGCCGGCGCTAAGGGAGGATGGCGTAAATGATGGCCCAGTTCATGGCGAGATTGAATCCGGCGTGCGCGGCCACCGCTCCCGCGAGTGATCCTGTGAGCTTCCGGAATCCGTAGAAGGCCAGCGACGCCAGGAACATGGCCGTCACCCAGAACAGCGCCGGCAGCGGCAGGAACGCCCAAGCTCCGGCCACAAACACCACGCCGTAGTGGGCCAGATGGGTGACGGCGAACGCTGCCGCGTCGATGAGCGCTGCCCGCCGGTCACCGAGTTGAGACGCGAAGCTCTCGTGTGCGACGCCGCGGTACAGGAACTCTTCCCCGAGCGGGCTGAAGAGCATCCCGATGGCCGCGAAGATGATGAAGTAAATGAGTCGGTCGTCCTCCGACAGTGCCGCCGGCAGGCTCGAGTACGAACGGGCGATATAAGCGAACGGGTTGGAAACAGTGTGGCCCCACAGCGCAGTGGCGCCGACGTGCACCCCGAGAGCCATTGCGACGCCGGCAAGTACTGCCGGTATTAGCCAGCGCCGCCTTGACGGTCGAACCAGCCCGATGCGGTTGCGCCCTTCCCGCGTCAGAAGGATGAACGGCAGCGCGATCATGGCCACGAACACGAGACTCACAACCTCGTAGCTGCCGGTCACGTTCGCCTGCAGCACGAGGGCCACTCGCACGAGCCCGAAAAGGGTGAGCAGCAGGATGCCCGTGCGCAGGTTCAGTGGGGGGCGTGAGCGGAATGGTGCTCGGACGGTGAGGGTCACACCGCGATTGTATGGGCCAGCGCCTCAGACCGGCTCCAACTAAGGGGAACGCCGCCCTCGTGTCCGCGGCGGCTGCCTGTAGTTGGACAGGGCGGCGATGCTTGCACCCGATTTCCATTCGTCGCCACTTATATCCTCGACACCGGCCTTCCGTGTCACGGTCGAGGCCACCTTGCCTCGACGACCCGCTCCGCCTTTACCCATCCGCCCGGTCCGCGACCGCAATGACAGTGGCGCCTAAGACATGCTCGGGTCGCTCGCCTCAGAGAATCGGTCGATCCGCTAGTGTCATGGCGGAAATGCTGGCACCGTGAAGCCGGCGTGATGGGGGATCATGTCTGAGCATCCGGATAGCGCACCCGCGCGACCGCTTCGCCGAAAGGCGGCGAGCCGCAGCGAAAACGAATGCTGACGAGTCGTCCCAGCCCAGTCCATCTAGGGCGTGAAGCAGCCATTTTGACTCACAGGCCGAAAATGCCGCATCCGGCGCCGACGAACTGAAGCTCCCAGCCGTACAGGCCGTACAGGTATGCGTTCTTGGCCCGCCACCGTTCGACCAAAATGATGGCGAACGGGTAGCAAATGCCACCGGTGCAGACCGTGTTCAGAACGCCCTAAGCGCACCAATGTTTCCGCCATCAGGCGGTCGCAACAACAAAACGAAAAATGGGGAAATGACTATCTACGAAACATGCAATGCGACTCCGGTTTCTGCACCACCGCCGGCACCCGACCGGAAGAATTCTTTGTTGAAAGGCATCGCGCTTTTGGTGCTTGGCGCACTGGTGGCGCTAGCCGGCGGACGCTTTTTGTCGCAGCGGACACAGTGAATGCCTATGTTGACCTGTCCGGCCTTGCCGACAAAGACCTAGAGCTGTTACCGGACGGCAAGTCGGTAACGGTTCGGCTGCCCGAGTCTCAGCTCGAAAAACCCAGCCTCGACTTTGGCCGATCCTATACTTTCGATCAGGACCGCGGCATCTTCGACCGGATCGCCGACGCGTTCGAGGCACCGGATCAGGCAAAACTCTACAAGCTCGCCGAGACGAAGTTTGCCGCCGCGGCGGCGGAGTCAGAGCTCCGTAAGCAGGCCACCGAGAACACCAAGGCATTTTTGACCAGCTTGTGCGGCAGACTCGGACTCCAGGTCACTTTCCGCGACTAGGGCGCACGAATCAGGGCACTATCTGCGCAGACAGAAGGCGCAGCCGCCTCGGCAGACATCCGGGCGGGATGCTGGCCGACACGAAACGACCCCGCACGCTCCTGCGTGCGGGGTCGTTTTAGTTGAACACGTGACGGCGGACTAGAAGTCCCAGTCCTCATCCTCAGTATTAACCGCCTTGCCAATCACGTAGCTCGAACCGGACCCCGAGAAGAAGTCGTGGTTCTCATCCGCATTGGGCGACAGGGCCGACAGGATCGCCGGGTTCACGTCGGTCACGGAGGCCGGGAACATTGCCTCATAGCCTAGGTTCATCAGGGCCTTGTTGGCGTTGTAGTGCAGGAACTTCTTGACGTCCTCAGCCAGGCCGACGCCGTCGTACAGGTCGTGCGTGTACTGGACCTCGTTCTCGTACAGCTCGAAGAGCAGCTCGAAGGTGTAGTCCTTGATTTCCTGGCGGCGCTCCTCGGTGACCCTCTCCAGGCCTTTCTGGAACTTGTAGCCGATGTAGTAGCCGTGCACGGCCTCGTCGCGGATGATCAGGCGGATCAGGTCGGCCGTGTTCGTCAGCTTGGCCCGCGAGGACCAGTACATCGGCAGGTAGAAGCCGGAGTAGAACAGGAAGCTCTCCAGCAGGGTGGAAGCCACCTTGCGCTTCAGGGGATCATCGCCCTGGTAGTAGTCCATGACGATCTGGGCCTTCTTCTGAAGGTTCTCGTTTTCGGTGGACCAGCGGAACGCCTCGTCGATCTCCTTGGTGGAGGCCAGCGTGGAGAAGATGGAGGAGTAGCTCTTGGCGTGCACGGACTCCATGAAGGCGATGTTCGTGTAGACGGCCTCTTCGTGCGGGGTCAGCGCGTCCGGGATCAGCGAGACGGCGCCGACGGTGCCCTGGATGGTGTCCAGCAGGGTCAGGCCGGTGAACACGCGCATGGTGAGCTGCTGTTCGGCCGGCGTCAGGGTGTTCCACGACTGCACGTCGTTGGACAGCGGCACCTTCTCCGGCAGCCAGAAGTTGTTGACCAGGCGGTTCCAGACATCCACGTCCTTGTCGTCCTGGATGCGGTTCCAGTTGATCGCCTCGACGTGGCTCAGCAGCTTGACCTTTTCGGTCATGTCATCCCCTAAAAGTTTGGGTTGGTTCTTAGTTAAAGCGTACGACGGCGGGCGGGCGCCCGCCGTCGTACTGTCACGATTTAGTTGAAGCTACAGCATGCAGCTGACGCAGCCCTCTACCTCGGTCCCTTCCAGCGCGAGCTGGCGGAGACGGATGTAGTAGATGGTCTTGATGCCCTTCTTCCAGGCGTAGATCTGGGCCTTGTTGATGTCGCGGGTGGTGGCGGTGTCCTTGAAGAACAGCGTCAGGGACAGACCCTGGTCCACGTGCTGCGTGGCGGCGGCGTAGGTGTCGATGACCTTCTCGTAGCCGATCTCGTACGCGTCCTGGTAGTACTCCAGGTTGTCGTTCGTCAGGTACGGCGCCGGGTAGTACACGCGGCCCAGCTTGCCTTCCTTGCGAATCTCGATCTTGGACGCCACCGGGTGGATCGAGGAGGTGGAGTTGTTGATGTAGGAGATCGAACCGGTCGGCGGAACAGCCTGCAGGTTCTGGTTGTAGATGCCGTGCTCCATGACCGAAGCCTTGAGCTCGCGCCAGTCATCCTGGGTGGGGATGTGGATGTTCTTGAACAGCTCCGCGACCTTGGCGGTCTGCGGCACCCATTCCTGCTCGGTGTACTTGTCGAAGAACTCGCCGGAAGCGTACTTGGACTTCTCGAAGCCGCCGAACGTCTGGCCGGTCTGGATGGCCAGCAGGTTGGAGGCGCGGACGGCGTGGAACACCACCGAGTAGAAGTAGATGTTGGTGAAGTCCAGGCCCTCTTCGGAGCCGTAGTGGACCCGCTCGCGGGCAAGGTAGCCGTGCAGGTTCATCTGGCCGAGGCCGATCGCGTGGCTCTGGTCGTTGCCGCGGGCGATCGAGGGCACCGAGGTGATGTTGGACATGTCCGAGACGGCCGAGAGGGACCGGATGGCTGTCTCGATGGTCAGGCCGAAGTCCGGCGAGTCCATGGTCTTGGCAATGTTCAGCGAGCCCAGGTTGCAGGAGATGTCCTTGCCGGTCTGGTCGTAGGACAGGTCATCGTGGTACGTGGTGGGCTGGCTGACCTGGAGGATCTCCGAGCACAGGTTGGACATGATGATCTTGCCGTCGATCGGGTTTTCCCGGTTCACGGTGTCCTCGAACATGATGTACGGGTAGCCGGATTCGAACTGGATCTCGGCGAGGGTCTGGAAGAACTCGCGGGCCTTGATCTTGGTCTTCTTGATCCGGGAATCGTCCACCATCTCGTAGTACTTCTCGGTGACCGAAACGTCGGAGAACGGCATGCCGTAGACCTTTTCGACGTCGTACGGGGAGAAGAGGTACATGTCCTCGTCCCGCTTGGCGAGCTCGAAGGTGATGTCCGGGATCACGACGCCGAGCGAGAGGGTTTTGATGCGGATCTTCTCGTCCGCGTTCTCGCGCTTGGTGTCCAGGAAGCGGTAGATGTCCGGGTGGTGCGCGTGCAGGTACACGGCACCGGCGCCCTGGCGGGCACCGAGCTGGTTGGCGTAGGAGAAGCTGTCTTCGAGGAGCTTCATCACGGGGATGACGCCGGAGGACTGGTTCTCGATCTGCTTGATCGGGGCGCCGACCTCGCGGATGTTGGTCAGCGCGAAGGCCACGCCGCCGCCGCGCTTGGACAGCTGCAGGGCGGAGTTGATGGACCGGCCGATCGACTCCATGTTGTCTTCGATGCGGAGCAGGAAGCAGGAGACCAGCTCGCCGCGCTGCTTCTTGCCGGCGTTCAGGAACGTCGGGGTGGCCGGCTGGAAGCGGCCCTCGATGATCTCGTCCACCATCTGCGTGGCGAGCTTCTCGTCACCGCGGGCCAGGTGCAGGGCCACCATGCAGACGCGGTCCTCGTAGCGCTCCAGGAAGCGCTTTCCGTCGAACGTCTTAAGGGTGTAGGAGGTGTAAAACTTGAACGCGCCCAGGAAGGTCTCGAAGCGGAACTTCTTCTTGTATGCGCGGTTGAAGAGCTCGCGGATGAAGTTCATCGTGTACTGGTCGAGGGTTTCCCGCTCGTAGTACTCGTTCTTCACGAGGTAGTCGAGTTTTTCCTCGAGGTCGTGGAAGAACACGGTGTTGTTGTTCACGTGCTGCAGGAAGTACTGGTGCGCGGCCTCGCGGTCGGCCTCGAACTGGATCTCGCCGCTGGGACCATACAGGTTCAGCATCGCGTTGAGCTCGTGGTAGCCCAGGCCCTTGTAGGCGGCGGGCATCTCGGGCTTCTTCTTAAGTTCGACGGCGGCAGCCGTGCCAGTGCCGGTGTGCAAGCCTGCGCCCTCAGTTACTGCGGTGTCTGCGACAGTCGTGTCCAAAACTTTTCCAATCCTTCTTGTACACGGGAGACGTCTTCCGGCGTGCCCATGAGTTCGAACCTGTATAGGTGGGGGACGCTGCATTTTGCGGCGATGATCTCCCCAGCCATGCAGTAGTTGTCCCCGAAATTCGTGTTGCCTGCGCCGATCACACCTCGGATCAGCCTCCGGTTGCCGGGGTGGTTCAAGAACCTGATGACCTGTTTGGGAACAGATCCCTCTCCCCCGGTGCCGCCATAGGTCGGCACCACCAGCACGTAGGGCTCCCGGGCCACCAGCGGCTCGTCCCTCGGGTAGAGCGGGAGCCTGGCGGCGTCGATTCCCAGCTTCGCAACGAAGCGTGCCGTGTTTTCGGAGGTGGAGGAAAAGTAGATGAGGCGGCAGTTTGTTGTGTTGATAGGCGGCGTTGTGTTGACCGGCGCCTTGGCGGCGGGCGTCGCGGCTGCTGCCGCGCTGCCGTTTCCTGCGGCCGGCGGTGCGTCCGCCATTGCCAGTAGGGCCATGGGAGTGGTCACCTCATCTACCGTGAAATCCTGCCTGGTAGCGGCGTCCTGAGCGTTGCAGACTGCAGCGCGTTTCAGGCCACAGCGACGGCGGCGGCCTGCGCCAGTTCTTCGATCTTGTCCGGGCGGAAACCGGACCAGTGATCCTGGTCGGTGACGACAACGGGGGCCTGCATGTAGCCCAGGGACTTCAGGCGCTCAAGGGCCTCTGCATCCTGGGAGATGTCAACGCTCTGGTAGGCGATGCCCTTCTTGTCCAGCGCGCGGTAGGTCGCGTTGCACTGAACGCAGGCCGGCTTCGTGTAAACCGTAACGGTCATGGTCCTAGTCCCCTTTGTTGAAAGTTCTCTTCGGAGCGCTTCCCCGGCTCCGACCGTCCCGCGCTGATGCTCTGCTGGAACTGTATGTCGATACTACATGTAGTGCAAGAGCCTCACGCGGACCCCAAGATGATGTATTACAAGTATGTCATTTCATGCACCGTTAATCCACAGGAAGGCGCCCTCCAAATGTCCGGATTTCAGCCATTTTCGCGGACGAAATCCACACCCTGTGGAGTAGTTAGCCACATTAATCACTCCCGCGTGTCGCACCTTGGACGGCGTGTCGTGCCCTCCCGCGCAGGGGCCTGATCGTGGCGCGGGACACTACATCTGGTGTCCGGGCGCACGAAGGGGCACACGAAAGAGGCGGACACCGCGGTGTCCGCCTCAATCGATCGTGATTGGTCTTACACCCCTAGTTGAAGGGGGCGCAGTTGAAGGGGGCCTAGTTGAAGGGGGTCGGCCGGTTGCACAGGATCTGGTCCACGCCCATGCGGGCCTCGGCGAAACTGCGCAGCGCGCCCGCGAGGTACAGCCGCCACACGCGGACGATTTCCTGACCCATCATCGCAACGCGGCGTCGTGGTTCTCCTCGAACCGGCCGTACCAGGCCTCTAGCGTGCGGACGTAGTCCCGGCGCATGCCCTGCACCCCCTCGATCTCGAAGCCGGCGCCTTCAAGGAAGCCCAGCGTCTCCCCCACCGGGCGCATGTGCATGTCCGGGGCGATGAAGGACTCAATGAACGGGCCGCCGCCGGGGTGTTTGCCGTGGCGGGACATCTGCTGGACCAGGACCCGGCCGCCGGGCCTGACGTTGTGGAAGAGAGCTGCCGTGTAGACGGGATAGTTGCGCTGGCCGACGTGCTCGCCCATCTCCAGGGAGGCGACAGCGTCGAACGGTCCGTCCGGGATCTCGCGGTAGTCCTGGACCCGGATCTCCACCCGGCCCTCGAGTCCGCGCTGCTTGATGCGGGCATCGATGAAGGCCTTCTGCTCCGCGGAGAGGGTGACCCCGACGACGTCGACGCCGTAGTGCTGCGCCGCGTGCAGGCTCAGCGAACCCCAGCCGCAGCCGACGTCGAGCATCCGCATGCCGGGCACCAGTCCGATCTTCTGGCAGACCAGGTCCAGCTTGTCCCGCTGCGCGTCCTCGAGCCCGTAGCCGGGAGCGGAGTCGGTCCAGTAGCCGCTGGAGTAGGCCATTTGCGGGTCCAGGATCAGGGCGTAGAAGTCGTTGCTGAGATCGTAGTGGTGGCTGATGGCCGCCCGGTCCCGGAGCAGGCTGTGCAGCCGGCCCTTCACCCGCGCCTGGCTGGCCGGCGGCTGGGGCGGGGCGCCCAGGGCCCCGGCATCCTTGGCGATCCGCGCGACGCCGGCCAGCAGTGCGGGCGTGGGGCGGATGCCGGTGAGGCCGCGGTCCCGGACCACTTTCCACAGGTGCTGCAGGGTGGAGTTGAGGTCGCCGTCGACGTCGAGCTCACCGGTGACGTAGGCCTGGGCGGCGCCCAGCTCCCCCGGCGCCCAGAGCAGGCGGCGGATGGCGTCCGGCGAGTTCAGGCGCACCACCGGCGCGCCGGACGGTCCCGCCTCGCTGCCGTCCCAAGCGAGCAGCCGCACGGGCAGCTCCCCGCCGACGACGGGCCGCAGGACGTCGGCAATGGTGTCCGCGAGCGCCGCCGTCACGCGCTTGCCCCCTCGGCGGCGGTGCTGTTGGCGACGGTGCTGTTGGCGGCGACGCCGTTGGCGGCGGCACTCTTCGGAAAAGCGTGGTCGAGCACGATCTGTTGCACGTCGAGGTAGCCGGTCTCGAATCCGGCCCGGCAGTAGCAGAGGTAGAACAGCCACATCCGCTGGAAGACGGCGTCAAAGCCCATGGCCCCGACCTCGTCCGCGCGGCCCATGAACCGTTCCTCCCAGAGCCGCAGGGTCTGGGCGTAGTGCTCGCCCATGGCGAGGCGTTCGCGGACACGCAGTCCGGTCTGCTTCTCGGTGACGTCCTCGATGGCCCGGACAGAGGGAATGAGCCCGCCGGGGAAGATGTACTTGTGCACCCAGGTGTAGCCGGTACGGGTGGCCATCAGCCGGTCGTGGGAGATCGTGATGGCCTGGATGGCCACCTTGCCGCCGGGGGCCAGGACGCGCTCGATGGTCTGGAAGTACGTGGCCCAGTATTCGAAGCCGACCGCCTCGATCATTTCGACCGAGACGATGGCGTCATACTCGCCCTCGACGGCGCGGTAGTCCTTGAGCTCGATGGTGACGGCGTCCGCGTAGCCGGCGTCGGCCACGCGCTGCCGGGCCAATTCCTGCTGCTCGCTGGAGAGGGTCACTGAGTAGACCGTGGCGCCGCGGGCGGCGGCGCGCAAAGCCAGCTCCCCCCAGCCGGTGCCGATTTCCAGGACGCGGGTGCCTTCCCTGACGCCCGCCTTGTCCAGCAGACGGTCGATCTTGGCCTGCTGGGCGTCGGCCAGGCCGTCCCAGGCCACGGTCCGGAGCGCGTCGCCGCTTTCCGGGAAGAGGGCGCTGGAGTACGTCATGGTGCTGTCAAGGAAGGTGGCGAAGAGCTCGTTGGAGAGGTCGTAGTGCCTCGAGATGTTGGAGCGGGTGTTCTTTTCGGTGTTGCGTTCCCTGCGTGGCTGGCGCGGCAGGTACAGGGCGCGCAGTTTCTGCAGCGGCTCCGGCACGAGCGTCCCCACCCGCGCGGCGAAAACCTCCATGACGGCGGTGATGTCATCGGCGTCCCAGTCGCCGGCCATGAAGGACTCACCCAGGCCGATCAGTCCGCCATCGCCGAGCCGGGCGGCGAACGCTTCTGGCCGGTTGATGGTCATGACGGGGTAGGCGGTGCCCGCGGGAGCCAGGTCCGACGCTTCTCTGCCCAACGTTGCGTTGCCCACGGCTGCTTTGCCCAGGACCGTGCCGTCCGGGTAGCGGACGGCCAGCGGCAGGCTCCGGACGGCGGCCCTGAAGATGGCGTCTGCGACGCGTCCGGCTACGCGGGCCTTAAGGCTCGACGGCACGGCCGCGACGCTGGGCCAGATGGCCGCGTCGATGGTGACGGGTGGCCCCGGAACTGTATAGGGAACAGTGCAGGGAACTGTGAACGGCATTGTGCTGACATCTGGGCTGACATCAGTGCTGACATCGGTGGTGCCCTGGGCCCGTCCCGTACCGGATCCGGTCGCTTCGGTCATTGTCACTGAACTGCCTCCTGTGAAGGGTGGTGTGGTCTCTTGATGATGGGCAGGCGGCGCGCCCACAGCCTGATGCCCTGCCAGCGGATCTGCGCCGCGACGCGCAGCGGGGCGAGGGGTACCGCGAGCGCCGCGGACGCGATGTTCCGTGGGGTCGCTTCCCGGCGGACGCCGTCCATGGTGGCGATGAAGGGCTGGTGCCCCTCCCGCTCCAGGACAATCGATACGGCCAGCCGTTCCCCGGGTTCGGGGAGTTTCATGCGGTACTGGCCGTCGACGTCGTTGAACGGCGAGACGTAAAACTCCTTCGAAACGCTCGCCCGGCCGGCGCTGTCCGTTTCAAGGAGATAGCAGTGCCGCTGCCCGTAGGTGTTGTGGACCTCCGCGATGACACAGCGCAGGTTCCCCGCGGCGTCATGGCACCAGAACACGCTGAGCGGGTTGAAGACGTGCCCGAACACCCGGGCGCTGGCGAGCATGGTGATGCGTCCGCCGTCGAGCCCGATTCCCTGGAGGTCAAGGTAGCGTTCCACGTTGCCGCGCAGGGTGCCGTCCGGGTCGCCGAGGTGGTCCTCCACCCGGAAGCCGGCCAGCGGCCGGAGCGGGCGCGGCAGCTGCGGGAGCCGGTCGACGTCGACATACCAGCTGTAGCTCCGATAGGTGAAGGCGTTGCGCAGCGGAGTGCGCCGCACATGGGAGATCGACGTGCGGTAGATGGCCGCGGGGACTGGGGCGGCGGCGCTCATGGTACCTCCGCGGCGGCGGGCTGGAGGTCCTGGGGGCCGGATCCTGAGGCAGGGCCGCTGGCGGCCGTGAGCCGGTCCCAGTCGCGTCCCAGCCGGGCGGCAGCTTTGAGGCCGGACAAGGCGCCGTCCTCGTGGAATCCCCAGCCGTGGTAGGCGCCTGCGAAGGCCAGCCGCCCGTCGCCGAGCCCGAGGATCCGTTCCTGGGCCTTCAGCGACTCCGGCGTGTACTGGGGGTGCTCGTAGACCATCCGGTCCAGAACGGCGGCGTCGCCAATCAGTTCCGATTCGCCGAGGCTGACGATGTACCGGCCCCCGTCCACGGGCTCCAGCCGCTGCAGCCGGGTCATGTCGTAGCTGACCAGGACCTTGTCCGGGCGCGCGTCGCAGGAGGGCAGCCGGTAATTCCAGGAGGCCTGGGCGTTGGGGCTGGCGGGCAGCAGGGCGGGGTCCCGATGGAAGATCGTGTGGTTGACCGAGTACGGCATGCCGCCCAGTGCGTCCTCTTCGGCGGGCGAGGCATCGGCGAGCATGCGCAGGGCTTGCTCGGGGTGGGTGGCAATCACGACGGCGTCGAAGGTCTCCGTGAGCGTCACGGCACCCCGTGCAGGCGTACCCGGGGCGGACGTACCCCGGGCGGACGTGACGTCGACGCCGTCGGCGTGCCGGTGCACCTCGGTGACGGGGCTGGCGAGCCGGATGTCCGGCAGCGTTCCGGCAACCTTGTCGACGTAGGTGCGCGAGCCGCCGGTAACCGTGCGCCACTGCGGCGAGCCCTTGACGCCAAGCAGGCCATGGTGGCCCAGGAATGTGAACAGGTAGCGGGCGGGATAGGCCAGCGCGGTGGTGGGATCGCAGGACCAGACGGCGCTGACCACGGGGGTCATGAAGTGCGCGATGAAGTAGCTGCTGAACCTCTCCCGGGCCAGGAACTCCCCCAGGGTGAGATCTTCGCCGGGCGCGCCCTCCGCGAGCAGGGCCCGGGCCCGGCGGTGGAACCGGGCGACTTCCAGCAGCATCCGCAGGTAGCGGCCGCGCAGCAAGGTGGACGGCCGGGGAATGATGCCGCTCGCGTTGGGCCGGGCGCCGGCGTATTCCAGGCCGCAGCCGTCGCAGCGGACGGACATGCTCATTTCCGAGTCCTGGGTTTCGACGCCGAGTTCCGCGAACAGGCGCAGCAGCGTGGGGTAGGTCCGTTCGTTGTGAACGATGAAGCCGGTGTCCACACCCAGGGTGGGGCCGCCGTCCTGTGGAACGTCGTGAGTATGGGCGTGGCCGCCAAGCCGGGAGTCCGCCTCGAAGAGGGTTACCCGGTCCTCCCGGTTCAGCACGTACGCGGCGGTCAGCCCCGCCACACCACTGCCAATGACGGCCACGCGCCGGCCCGCCGGAATCCCTGCTGCTTGCGACACTGATCTGCTCCTGTTGCCTCGCCCAAAACGTCTTATGGGCGATTCGAAGCCGCCGGGCCGCCGGATGAGTAAGACTTCGGCATTCTTCAGATCGGCTGCTTGGGCAGCTGTGGCGATCTGTGCCGGCGGATATGCCAGAATGAAGCGGGATTTCCGGTCCCCCTCCGGCGGACCAGCTACCAGGCGAAGGGCAGCCCTTGATCAACCCCGTTCATCTGCGGACCCTCGTGGAAGTCATCCGGCTCGGATCGTTTGCGGCCGCAGCGGCGCGCCTGGGCTACACGGCCTCGGCCGTCTCCCAGCAAATGTCGGCGCTGGAACGTGACACGGGCGTCACCTTGTTCCAGCGGGCGGCCCGCAGCATCCAGCCGACGGAAGCCGCCGTCGTCATGACGCGGCACGCGGCCAAGGTGCTCACCGACATTGAAGCGCTCATGGCCGCCGCCTCACGGGCGGAGGACAGCACCAGCCAGGAACTGCGGCTTGGCATCTTCCCGAGTCTGGCCACCTATGTGCTCCCGCCGATCCTGCAGAATCCGGCGTGGAAGAAGCTCGGGATCGACCTGCGGGTCTCGGTCGCGGAACCGGCCCAGACCATCATGGGCCTGCGGACCGGGGGCGAGCTGGATGTGGCTCTCGTGTATCAGGTGGGGCAGTCCGGCCTCGCGTGGCCGCACACCGTGGACCGGCAATGGATCGGTGACGACAACTTCCGGGTGGTGCTGCCGGCGGCTTGGGGTATCCGTACGGATTCCAAGATCGCCGCGACGCATCTGTCCGACATGCCCTGGATCATGCACCACCCGGGCACGTCCGACGCCACCGTGATCGAACGGCTCTTCGCCAGCTGCAACTTGCACCCCCGCGTGGTGGCCTACAGCGACGACTTCCACGCGAGCCTGGAGATGGCGGCCGCCGGGCTCGGCGCCGCCCTGGTCCCCGAGCTCGCCCTGCTGCACCGGCCGGCCGGCGTAGTGGTGCTCGATGTCCCGGAGATCCGGCTGGCCCGGAATGTTTTTGCCCTGCTGATCAACGAGAAGCGGACGGCTCAGGTCCAGCTCTTCGTGGATCTGCTGGCCGAGACGATGCACCGGCTCGGGACCGCGCGGAAGGACTGAGGCGGAAACGCCGAGCCGACAGGGCTGGGGAACTGGTACGGCGGCGGGGTTCCCATGCCGAGCGCGATCGATAAGGATGGTCCCCATGAGAGCAACCTATTCAGCTTCCCGACCCGTCGCCTCTGACCGCAGGGACGTCATCGACGCCGCCGTCCGCGCCGCCACCGAGGAACTCCGCGAAACGCTTCACAGCCACGGGATCGACGTCAGTTTTGACGAGCTCGCCCAGCTGGGCCACTCGGAGTCCTGGGACGATGAAGGCCAACGGTGGGTTAACGTCGACTGGGAAGGCGCTGAGGCCGGCTAGCACCGGCCGACCGCCGACGCCGTCATCGCTGGCGACCGGTGCTGGCGCCGGCGAAGCCGGAGAAAACCTTGCCAATGCTGGAATGGTCCGGTTTTCAGGACTATGTTGAAGATATGAACAAGGTAGCGAGCAAGCACTTCGGCGAAGTCGAGCTCAACCACGGAAGAGACCATAATCTCACCGCCACCCATGAACTGGCGGGCCAGACCGTGGAGCTTGACCTCAATGTCAATGCGCATGACCATTTCGACGAAGCGGCCATGCATAAGGTTGACTACCGATTGCGCTTCCTGCCCGAACTCGTGGACCAGGTCCGCGAAATGATCGCCGAGGAACTGGAGCAGGAAGGCACCAGCCCGCAGGAATACCGGCACTTCCATTGCAACGCGATCAAGAACGAACACCTCAGGAAGGTCTTCGGCGTCGAGGACAAGAGCCAGCTCACCGACGAGGTCTTCCTCAAGGCCCTCAAACTGGGCCACGTGGGCATCTACCCCGGCCAGCCCGAACGCTACTTCGTCCTGGACTTCACGCTGGGCCAGCACTTCACCGACGAGGTCCTGGTCGCCTCCGCGGATGAGGACGGCGTCGTCGACGACGAAATCCTCTGGGAGTCCTAACACCCCAGCGGGTGCTCCGTTGCGGCCCGCATTAACGTCGACGGGCGGCGGTCACCATCAGGTGACCGGCCGCCCGTTCGCTCGCTTCGCAGTTTCACTCGCTTCTCAGGGCCGGCGCGGTAGACCGCGCCAGCCCTTAAGCCTCTGCGAGCTCTCTTATTTAGGCACGTATTACTTGGCTTCCTGCAGCAGTCCGGCGCGGACCGTCTTGGTGGCCGTGACCAGGTTGCGCAGGGACTCTTCGGTCTCGGCGTAGCCTCGGGTCTTCAGGCCGCAGTCCGGGTTGACCCAGAGCTGGCGGGACGGGACGTGCTTGACCGCGGTGCTGAGCAGCTCCGTGACTTCCTGCTCACCCGGCACGCGCGGCGAGTGGATGTCGTACACGCCCGGACCAACGCCGCGGCCGAAGCCGTGGGACTCGAGGTCGTGGACAACCTCCATGCGGGAGCGGGCGGCCTCGATCGAGGTCACGTCGGCGTCGAGGCCGTCGATCGCGTCGATGATCACGCCGAACTCTGAGTAGCACAGGTGGGTGTGGATCTGTGTGGCGTCAGCTGCACCGGCGGTGGCCAGGCGGAAGGAGTTGACGGACCAGTCCAGGTACGCGGCCTGGTCGGCCTTGCGCAGCGGAAGCAGTTCGCGCAGGGCCGGCTCGTCAACCTGGATGATTTTGATGCCGGCAGCTTCGAGGTCGGCGATCTCGTCGCGCAGCGCCAGGCCCACCTGGTTGGCCGTCTCGCCGAGGGGTTGGTCATCGCGCACGAAGGACCAGGCCAGGATGGTGACCGGACCGGTGAGCATGCCCTTCATCGGCTTGTTGGTCAGTGACTGGGCGTACTTGGCCCATTCCACCGTGATCGGCGCGCTGCGGGTGACGTCGCCCCAGAGGATCGACGGGCGGGTGCAGCGGGAGCCATAGGACTGGACCCAGCCGTGGACCGTGACGTCGAAGCCTTCCAGGTTCTCGGCGAAGTACTGGACCATGTCGTTGCGCTCGGGCTCGCCGTGCACCAGAACGTCGTAGCCGAGCTCTTCCTGGAGCTCCACAACGCGCTTGATCTCGTCCTTCATGAGCTGCTCGTACTGCTCGTTGGTCAGGTCGCCCTTGTTGTTGCGGGCGCGGGCCGAACGGATTTCGGCGGTCTGCGGGAAGGAGCCGATGGTGGTGGTGGGCAGCGGCGGCAGGTGCAGCGCTGCTTCTTGGGCGGCTTCGCGGACCGAGTACTCGGAGCGGTTGAAGTCGGCCGGGGTCAGGACCTCGATGCGGGCGCGGACCTCGGCGCGGCGGACACCCTCGGCTTCAGCGCGGGAGGCGATGATGCGGCTGGCCTCGTCGATGGCAGGCTGGACATCCCTTGACTGAACACCAGTCGCGGCGTCGGTCAGAAGCCCGGCCAGGGTGACAACCTCAACGGTCTTCTGGTCGGCGAAAGCCAGCCAGCTGCGCAGCTGCTCGGACAGCTGGACCTCCTCGTCAACGTCGTGCGGGACGTGCTGTGTGGAGGTGGAGGTGCTGATGGCGAGCGTAGCCACGGACTTCTGCAGCTCGGCGATCTTCTTCGCGGAGGCCGCGAGGTCGTTGCGCCAGATGTTGTGGCCGTCCACGACGCCGGCGACGAGGGTCTTGTTGCCGAGCGCGACCAGGGCCGCGGCGGAGGGAACCGCGCCCTTGAAGACGTCCAAGTGCAGGGCGTCGATGCCGGTGGCGGCCAGGGTGCCGAGCAGTCCGTCGAGCGCACCGTAGGGGGTGGAGACAAACAGCTGCGGGCGCGGGGCCGCGGCGGAGAGGACTTCGTAGGAGCGGGCGACGGCGGCCTGGATCTCCTGCACGGAGGTTTCCTGGTCCACGACGAGGGCGGGCTCGTCGAGCTGCACCCAGCCGGCACCGGCGGCGGCCAGCTTCTGCAGCAGTGCGGTGTAGACGGGAAGGATGTCCTCGAGGCGGGACAGCGGGCTGAAGCCGGCCGGGGCGTCGTCCGAGGCCTTGCTCAGCAGGAGGAAGGTGACCGGACCGACGATGTATGGGCGGGTCTGCACACCGTTGGCCAGGGCGTACTCGAATTCCTCGACAATGCGGTTGGAGGTCAGGGCGAAGTTGGTCTCCGGGCCGATTTCCGGCACCAGGTAGTGGTAGTTGGTGTCGAACCACTTGGTCATTTCCAGCGGCTGCTGGTCCTTGTTGCCGCGGGCGAGGGTGAAGTAGCCGTCGATGTCCAGCTGGCCCTCGGCGTTCAGGAGGTTACCGAAGCGGGCCGGCACGGCGCCGAGGTGGGCAGCGGCGTCGAGCACCTGGTCGTAGTAGGAGAAGGTGCCGGGAACGGCGGCAGCCTCGGTCAGGCCCAGGCCCTGGAGGCGCTTGGCGGTGCCGAGCTGGATCTCCTTGGCGGCAGCGTCCAGGGCTGCGGCGTCGATCTTGCCCGCCCAGTAGGCCTCGACGGCCTTCTTGAGTTCGCGGCGACGGCCGATGCGCGGGTAGCCCAGGATCGAGGCGGACGGGAAAGCGCTGCTGCTGGGGGAAGTGAGCTGGTCAGTCATGGGAAGTCCTTGAAGTTGTCGTTGACAGAAGGCGAAGTGAGGTGATGGGTCAGCTGGCGAGCTGGCCGGTGGCTGCGTGCCGGGAGGCGTCGATGCGGGCACCGCTGTTCCGGTTGCCGCTATGCCTGCCGGTTCGCGGCCGGGGCAGGGCGAGCTTGTCCAGCACGTCCAGGGCAGCGGCGTGCTCATTGAACGTGTAGAGGTGTAGGCCGGGGGCGCCGGCGTCCAGGGCGGCGTTTGCCAGATCTACGGTGGCGCTGACGCCGATCCGGATGCGTTCGGCGTCGGTATCGGCGGCCGCGAGGCGTTCGATGAGTTCCGGTTGCGGTTCCACGCCGGTCAGTTCGGCCAGGCGGGCCAGCCGGCGGAGGCTGGTCAGGGGCATGACGCCGGGGATGATCGGTATGGTCACACCTGCCCGTCGTGCCCGGGTCAGGAGGTCGGCGTACTGTTCGGTGTGGAAGAAGACCTGGGTGATGGCGAAGTCGGCGCCTGAGCGCTGCTTGGCCATCAGGACCTCGACGTCGTGCGCCTCACTCGGCGATTCCGGGTGTCGGGTCGGGTAGGCGGCGACGCCGACGGCGACTTTACCGGCGCACAGCAGGGCCGAGCGGCGCTGCTCCACGCGGCGGATCAGTTCGATCAGGTCCTGTGCATACCGCAGCGAACCTTCCGGCGGCGCGCCGCCGTCCTTGGGCTGGTCGCCGCGCAGGGCCAGGATGCCGCGCACCCCGACGTCGAGCAGCTCGCCGATGATCTCCGCCAGTTCCTGCGGAGAGTTCCCGACGCAGGTCAGGTGGGCCAAGGGCCGGAGCGTGGTTTCCTGCACGAGCCGGTTGATGAGCTCGATGGCGGTGCCGTGGTTGGATCCGCTGGAGCCGTAGGTCACGGAGACATAGTCCGGGTCCGTGGCTTCAAGTTCCCCGATAGTGGTCCAGAGTGATTCGGCGGCCGCGGGCGACCGTGGCGGAAACAGCTCGTAGGACAGCGCAACGGGAGCCGCGCCGGCAAGGTTGGGATGGGCGTCGATAAGGCTTGGTGGTGACATTTGCGTCCTTGGCTGTGAACACTGACGTCTTTAAACCGGAAATGCGAAAGAGCCGTCAATGAATTGAGTTTGGGGAACACGGAGGGAACTTCATCAGGGCGCAGCCGCGACTGTTACGCCTGATCCAAAGTTGTCCGTGAGCAAATGTCAGGCCCACATGGGGGCACCCACACCCTCCTGGACCGTCCCGGGGACGGCCTTCAGCGGAGGATCGCTGACACGTTACTGAGGTAACTTGTATAAGACTCTAAGGCTCTGCGCCCGGGGCCTTCAAGTCGGCCGCCAAATTAAGACGCATCTTTACGGCTTTTTGCAGGTGTCGGCAGAATAATGTTCGCCGAGGCGGCCGTTTTCATTATCGAACTTCCTGAGGGTGGACCGGCACGGCCCCTCCCCCTTACGCCGGCTCAGGACTATTCTGTTGCCATGATTCAGCTTCCAGCCAGTTACCAGGAGTACCTCGCCGGCAAGAGCGAGAGTTTCATCAACGCCATCCGGCCGGTCCTCATGCAGTCTGCTGCCGACCGGTTGCACGGGGTCCGGGTGGTCTTCCATCCGCACGACCACCAGGCCCACCTGGATGACAGCATTCCCTATGGGACTGTGGTGGAGGATATCGACTAACGGCACGCCAGCAGGGCAGCCGGGCAGCCCGTGAGCAAAAGGCTAGCCCTCGAGCAAGAGCCGCTGCGAGCGCGGAGCCAGGGTGTGCTCCAGAACCAGGCTGGCCGCCCCGATGGCGCCGACGTCCTCACCCACGCCGGTGCCGACGACGTCGATCGGGTGGATCTGCCGGGTGGCACTGTTCTCGCGGACGATGCCGGGAACCAGTTTCAGGTACCGTCCCGACAGGCCGCTCCAGAACGGTCCGCCGAAGACGACGCGGTCCACGTCGAGGGCGTTGATAATGACCGAAACGGCCCGGGCCACCAGCACGGCCGAGCGGTCGAGGATTCTGGTGGCGCGGTCGTCGCCGTCGTAGGCGAGGGCGCAGAGTTTGTTAAAGCTGTCCTGGACCGCGGGGCCATTGGTGTCCTGGTGCGACCCGTCGAGCACCCCCGCTTCCACTGCTTGCGCGACGAGGACCTGCGGGATGCAGGTGGACTTCACGCAGCCGGTAAGGCCGCAGTCGCACGGTGCCCCTCCCGGGTCCACCACGATGTGCCCGATTTCGCCGGCGTTTCCGGACGTGCCGCGCACCACCTCATCGTTGAGAACGATGCCGCAGCCGATGCCCGTACCCATGTACATGAAGATGAAACTGCCGGCGCCGCTCGGGCCGCCGGCCCAGGTTTCGGCGACGGCGGCGCTGGTGACGTCCTTGTCCACCAGGACGAAAAGTCCGGTGGCGCGCGCCAGGGCGTCGCGCAGCGGGACGCGGTCCCAGCCGGGCAGCAGTGGCGGGTCCACCACTGTGCCTGCCTCGAGGTCGATCGGGCCCGGCGATGCGACGCCAATCCCGGCGACCCGGGCCGGGTCCACTCCTGAGTCGGCGACGAGCCGTGTGATTTGGGCGGCGATGGTGTCGATGACGGCGCCGGGGTCCGCACCGGAGGGCGTCATGGTGCTCGTGTGCTTGACCACCGAGCCCACGAGGTCCAGGACGACGAACGTGGTCACGGCGGGGTCCAGGTGGACGCCGACTGCGTACATGCCGGAGGCGTTGAGGCGCAGCATGGTCCGCGGCTTGCCCGGACCGCTGCCTTCCTTGCCGGCCTCGACAATCAGGTTCTGGTCCAGGAGGCGGCGCGAGATATTGGAGATTGTCTGCGGGGATAGCCCGACGATTTGGGCCAGCTCCACCCGGCTGAGGCCGCCCGGTGCCCGCCTGATGGCATCAAGAATGACGGTGAGGTTGAAGTCGCCCATCCTGGGCAGGTTGGTCCCTCGCCTTGGCGAAGGTTGCCGGATCTCGGTCACTGCTACCTCTAAACGTCTTCGGCCGCGCACAGTTGATCTCAGAATGTTACGTTACGCGCAACCTGGTTCAGACACACCCGGGCTTCACCTGGATGCAGGACCGGTCCGCGGGCGCCGGGTGCTGGCCGTCACGGTGAATTTCGGGTTCCTGCCGACCTCGCGGGTGGGCCCGATCAGCCGTTCCAGTGCCGACCGGTAGTGCAGGTGGCTGTTGAAAACCGTCCAGAGCTCCCCGCCGGGGGCCAGGACCCGGCCGGCTGCTTCGAACAACTTGATTCCCGCCCCGGCGTGGACGGCGGCCTCCAGATGGAAGGGCGGGTTGAGCAGGATCAGCTCCGCGCTCCCCTCGGGCAGTGTGCTCATGGCGTCGTCCTGCAGGACGTCGATCCGACCGGCGAGCCCGTTGGCCTGTGCCGTGGCGAGGGCTGAGACGACGGCGGCGGCGGACCGGTCCGTGGCGGTGACCCGGGCGGCGGGGTTGTTGCGCGCGTACATGGCGGCCAGGATTCCGGTGCCGCAGCCCAGGTCGACGGCGCGGGCGGCGTGGGGCATGTGCGGCAAGAACTCCAGCAGGAACCGGGTCCCGATGTCCAGCGCGGTGCCGGCGAAGACGGCGCCGCGGGCGCAGACCGTCAGGCCGAGCTCCTCGTTGAACTCAGTGACAGGGAACGGTGGCGTCGCGGGGACCGGCTTGGGCCGCCGGGCCAGCAGGAGCCGTGATTTCTGCCGGGCGAGCTGGGGTTGGACGTCGTTGAAATACCGCGCCAGGACGGCGTTCATGCCAAGGCTCATATGTTTGACCCGTCCGCCGGCCAGCAGCACGACGTCGGGTGCCGCGTACCGGGCCACGGCGTCGGCGATTTCCTCCAGCTCGGCGAGGGACCGGGGCAGCTGCAGCAGTACCAGGGAAGCACCCTCCAAGAGTGCCGCGCCCAAGGGGAGCTGTTCAAACCCTGCGTCGATGGCCAGGGCTTTGGCGTTGACCAGTCTTTGGGCGTTGGCCCTAAGCGCCCGCTCCCCCGTCACCAGGTCCTGGTGGACCCGGACGGCGGACGCCCCAAGCGTCAGGGCACCGAGTGTTAGTGCCCCGTACCGGTCCCCCACCACCGCGAGCCGTCCTCCGGGCTGGAGCAAGCCGGCCGCGTGCGACTCAAGGGCAGTGTCCAGCAGGAGTTTGTCTGTGGCGTCCCAGGCCTGGAGGTTGGCGGCCTCAACGTCCGGGAATCGTCTCAGCCGGGCAAAGAGTGATTCGAAGTTGGTGTCCGCCACGCGCGATGTGCCGCCGTTTCTTCTCAGGCTTCGGTAATTAGCAGGGCGTGCAGGACGGTTGTGAGGCGGGTTTGTCCGTCACTGGGTGCTGCACGCAACGCTTTACGTTATCCCGAACCGGCCAACCGTGCAGCGATTCCCGCAACGGCGGGCCGGGCGGCACTGTGGGCTAGGTGATTTTAGTGCCGGCTGCCGCGGACCAGGTGATCCGTCCTCCCTGATAGTTCTGGGCGACGCTGCCGCCGCCGATGGGGAACTCGTTGCTGGTGGGGTAGCCGAGCCGTCCGTTTTCGTAGCCTTGAGCGCCCCAGGCGGTGCGGATTCCTCCCCAGGTGGCGAATGCTCCAACGCCCGGGGCGTAATGGATAGTGCCGCCCTGGAACCTCTGGTAGCAACCGCCGTTGCGCAACCCGCAGTTTTCCTTGCCAACCGGGTACCCGAGCTTGCCGTGTTCGTAGCCCACCGCCCCCCAAGCGGTCCGGATGCCTCCCCAGGTGGCGAACGCCCCTACGCCCGGGGCGTAGTGGATAGTGCCGCCCTGGAATCCCTGGTAGCAGCCGCCGTCGCGCAACCCGCAGATTTCCTTGCCCACCGGATACCCGAGTTTGCCGTTCTCGGTGCCCACCGCGCGCCACGCGGTCCGTATGCCGCCCCAGGTGGGGAACGCCCCGACGCCCGGGGCATAGTGGATAGTGCCGCCCTGGAACCTCTGATAGCAGCCACCTTTAACCAGGCCGCAGACTTCCTTCCCGGTGGGGTAGCCGAGTTTGCCGTTCTCGGTGCCCACCGCGCGCCACGCGGTCCGTATGCCTCCCCAGGTGGCGAACGCCCCGACGCCCGGGGCGTAGTGAACAGCGCCGGCCTGGAATCTCTGATAGCAGCCATCCTTGACCAGGCCGCAAATGATTGCTGATGTGGACGATCCGAGGGCAGGTTGCGCGGCCGCCGCTGCCTTGATCGCCGTAGTGGCCGCCGGCGGGACCGTCCCGCCCCCGCCGCCCCCACCAGCGCCCGGGAGCGCACCCGGTACCGGTCCCGGAGTTTCGGAGCCGCTGTTGACGATCACATCGTCGACATAAATGTCGCCCATCTGCTCATCGTGTTCAGCCCCGAGCTGTACTTTGTCGAATCGGGTTGCACTGATGTTGACCGTTTGGGCAAACACCGACTTGTCGTCCCACCAAATCTGCACCCCGGTGGCCGCCCCTTTGGGGACGACGTGCACCACCAGATGATGCCAGGTGCCCAAAGCAACAGTTGGCACCAAGGTGGAGTAGACGAACCCCTGCGGGCCCGTCGTCCGGAGCACCAGTTCATGGGTCGCATTGTCCCGGAAGACATCGGCATACCTGATACCGCTGAAGAAGAAGCGGAAATACGGAACGTTGTTCCCCGCCACACCCTGCTTGGTGATATTGAACCAGCCGTCCGCGTAAGCCTCCTTCATCCCGGACGCCAGCCCGACGGACATGTTGGCGATTGAGCCATTGTCCTGGGTGGCATGCAGATATGCCGAGCAGCCCGGAGAGTGCGCAAAATCCGAGGAGACCGACACTGTACCGGTGACCGCGGTGAACGGGACGAACGGCGACAGGGTACCCGACTCAAAATTCGTGGCAGCCGCCGTGGTCCCGGGATAGGGATCGGCGGGCGCGGGGGTGCCCGATGCGCAGGCGGCGGGCGCTGCTACAGCCGGCACGCCGTCGAAAGCGATCGAACCCGCCAGCGGTATGCCGAGCGCAATTGCCAGAAACAGTCGAAAAAGTCTTCTCATTGATCTGCCCTCCCGTGTCCTGATCTGTTGTTCAGCTCCCGGTATACAGGCGGCGCCATCCCCAATGCTGAATAGTGCGTGGGCTACCCTGCTTGGACCGCAACCCCGGAGCCCGCACCATTGGGGGCTTACCCACCGATGCCCTCACACCGAAGCATCGGCCAGGCGCGCCGCATCGAAGTGCGGCTGTAATCAAGGGATGGTCTGTTGGCACATTGAGAGACCCGCTTCCGACAGCCAAGCTGCACCAGGCAACTAGTAATGACCCCGACCCTAAAGGCCCGGACCTTACGGCACACGAGTAGCCAGTACTCGATTTCTGGCATCAGCCACGTGGCTGGCACTTGAGTGGCCTAGCGGCTGCCCACGGGCGAGGATGGCCGGGATGGCGGTGCCGGCACGTGGCGCTGCACCGCAACGCCTTACGTTATCGCGAACCGGCCAGCAGGGTGACGATTCCCGCGACGGCGGAGCGGCCGGCGCGGTTGGCGCCGATGGTGGACGAGGACGGCCCGTAGCCCACGAGGTGCACCCGTGGTTCCGCAGCGACCCGCGTACCGTCCATCGCGATGCCGCCGCCCGGTCCGCGCAAGTGCAGCGGGGCGAGGTGCTCGAGTTCGGCCCGGAAGCCTGTCGCCCAGAGGATCACCCCCGCGGCCAGGAAGCTGCCGTCGGCCATCCGGACGCCGTCGGGCTCGATCGCAGTGAACATGGGGTGCCGGTCAAGGACGCCGCGCGCTGCCGCGGCGCGGAGGTCCGGCGTCCAGATCAGTCCTGTGGCGGAGACGACGCTTTGCGGCGGGAGGCCCTGGCGCACGCGCTGCTCCACGAGAGCGACCGCGTCGTGGCCGGCCTGCCGGTCGAAGGCGGCGTCGCGCCAGACCGGTTCCCTGCGGGTGAACCACGTGGTGCTTGTGACCAAGGAAATCTCATCGAGGAGCCCAACGGCCGAGATCCCGCCGCCGACCACGATCACATGCCGGCCGCGGAATTCCTCGGCGGATACGTAGTCGGCCACGTGCAGCTGCCGGCCGCGGAAGCTCGCTTGACCCGGATAGATGGGCCAGAACGGTCGGGTCCATGTGCCGGTGGCATTGATGACGGCGCGGGCGGACCACTGCCCGCGGGAGGTTGTGATGTTCAGCCGCCCGTCGGGGTGTCTGTCCTCACGGCGCACCGACCGCACTTTCACGGGCCTCTCGATCGCTAGCCCGAGGTCGTGTTCATACCCGCCGAAATAGCGGGTGAGGAAACTGGAGCTGGCCTCGGCAGGATCCACGGCGGGTTGCGGGCGGCCGGGCAGGTCGCTGATGCCGTTCACTGTGGCCATGAGAAGGCTCTTCCAGCGGTGCCGCCAGGCCCCGCCGGGGCCGGCCTCGGCGTCGAGCACGATGTACGTCCCGGCCGGCAGCCCATCCGGACCGGACCCTCCGCGCAGGCCGGTGCCCGCTGGAACGAACCCGCGGCGCTGAAGGTGGTAGGCCGCCGACAGTCCGGCCTGGCCCGCGCCGATCACGACGACGTCGGCGGTGCGCACCGCCTCCTGGCTAATGGTCCGGCCTCCACTCAGTTTTTTTGATCACGCTGGACGTGCAGGGCACCGGGCCGCGCTTAGAACGGGTTCAGCAGCCGGTCGACGAACTGCCGGGTGCGTTCCTCCCGCGGGTCGCGCAGCACGATATCCGGGTGCCCGCGTTCGACCACCACGCCGCCGTCCATGAAGATGACTTCGTCGGCCACCTGGCGGGCAAACGCGAGCTCGTGGGTGACCACCACCATGGTCCAGCCCTCCTCCGCCAGCTCCTTGATGACGGTCAGGACCTCGCCCACCAGCTCGGGATCCAGCGCCGAGGTGGGCTCGTCGAAGAGCAACAGCTGCGGGCGGAGGGCAAGGGCGCGGACGATGCCCACGCGCTGTTGCTGCCCGCCGGAGAGCTCGAAGGGGTAGCTGTTCTCCTTGCCGGCGAGCCCAACGCGCTTCAGCAGATCGCGGGCTTCCTGGATCGCCTCGGCCTTTGCCCGCTTCTGCACCTGGACCGGGCCTTCGATCACGTTCTCCAAAACGGTCTTGTGCGGGAAGAGGTTGTAGTGCTGGAACACCATGGCGCTGCGGTCGCGCAGACCGTACACCTGCTTCTTCGCCATCGGCGTGGAAAAGTCGACGGTCAGTTGCCCCGCGAATTCCGCGACGCCGGCGTCGGGCACTTCGAGTCCGTTGAGGCACCGCAGGACTGTCGTTTTGCCTGACCCGGAGGGGCCGATCAGCGTCACGACTTCTCCGCGGCGGACGTCCAGGTCGATGGATTTCAGCACTTCATGGTCGCCGAATGCTTTGCGGAGCCCCCGGACGGTCAGGAGGGCGTCCTCAGGAACGGCAGCGTCGGGCTGCGGGGAGTCAGTGGGCGACATAGCGGTCCAATCTCTTCTCCAGGGCGGACTGGCCGCCGGCGAGGACGAGGCAGATGACCCAGTAGATGACTGCCGCCTCGAGATACAGCAGCATGAACTCCTGGCTGAAGGCAGCCACCTGCTGCGCCTGGCGGAATAATTCGGTGACGAGGATCAGGGAAGCCAGTGAGGTGTCCTTGACCAGGCTGATGAAGGTGTTGGACAGCGGCGGGACCGACACCCGGGCGGCCTGCGGCAGGATGATCCGCACCAGGGTCTGCCGGCGCGACATCCCGATGGTGTGGCCGGCCTCCCACTGCCCCTTGGGGACGGACAAGATGGCGGCGCGGATGACCTCGGCCGCGTAGCCTCCCACGTTCAGGGAGAACGCTATGATCGCGCTGGGCCAGGGGCTGATGGTGATTCCGACGGAGGGAAGTCCGTAGAAGATGACAAACAACTGAACCAGGAGCGGGGTACCGCGGATGATCGAGATGTAGGTCCGCGCTATGGCGGAGACCAGGCGATTGCGGCTCAGCCGCATGAGGGCCACCAGCAGGGCCAGGATGAGGCCCAGACCGAACGAGGCCAGCGCCAAGGGTATGGTGCCGAAAATCGCGCCCGACAGGAGCGGGCCCAGCGACTCCCACACGAGTGCCCAGTTGACGGTCATGCCCGGACGCGACGTTTCTCGACGGCTCCCACGGTGCTACTTGGATACGTCAGCGTCAAAGTACTTCTGGGAAATCTTCGTCAGCGTGCCATCAGCCGCCAGTTCTCCGAGGGCCTTGTTCATGGCGTCGGTGAGACTGGTTGATCCCTTGCGCAGGGCGAGGGCGCTCAGCGATTTGTCCGTGGTCTCGGCGGCGACCTTGATGCCGGTGTCGTGGTCCGTCTTCTGGTAGTCCAGGTAAGTCAGTTTGTCGTTGATGGTTGCATCGACGCGGCCCTGTTTGAGTAGCGTGATCGCTTGCGCCCACCCCTCCACGTTCTCAATGTTGGCGCCGCTCTGCTGCGCCAGCTTGTACCAGTTGCTCGTCAAGGACTGCGCAGTGGTCTTGCCCTTCAGGTCATCGAAGGAGTTGATGCTGCTGTTGTCGGCCTTGGTGACAATGACACCGGTGCTGACGGTGTACGGGGTGGAGAAATCGTACTTGGCCTTGCGTTCGTCCGTGATGGAAATCTGGTTCGCGACGACGTCGAAGCGTTTGGCGTCCAGGCCCGCAAAGATGGCGTCGAACTGCGTTTCCTGGAAGGCCGGCTTCACGCCCAGCTTCGCGGCGACCGCGTTGATGATCTCGACGTCGTACCCGGTGAGGTCACCGCTGCCGTTCTCGTGGAAACTAAACGGCCGGTACGTGCCTTCCGTGCCGACTTTGAGCACCCCCGCGCTCTTGACGTCGCTCAAGGAGGTGTCTGCGCCGGCCGCCGGAGCGGAGCTGGACGGACTGGTGGAGGCCGAGCCGCAACCCGTCAGGGCGAGTCCTGCCGCTGCAATTAGTCCGATAACGGAAAGTCCGGTGCGCTTCATGATGGCCCTTCGTCGTGGAGCCGCAAGGCCCCTCAGCTCGGCCGCAGAGCGGCCCTCTCCTAGCGACGATAGCAAGTTCCGGGCCATGGGTACTAAATTTTGGTACCGACTCAGCGGTACAAAAAAGGGAACCACCGCCTCCGGTGGTTCCCTTGTTTTGGTGGAGCTGAGGGGACTCGAACCCCTGACCCCCTGCATGCCATGCAGGTGCGCTACCAGCTGCGCCACAGCCCCTCATTTGCCCGGGAGTTAGGTCCTCCGTGAAGCAACCTGAATAGCCTAAACCACAATTGCCGCTTGCGCCAATCGGCGCGCTGATGCGTGCCGACCGCGGGATCGCCCGGGCAATCCGGGGGCGGGCGAGGCGGGCTAGCGGTCAGGGATCCGGCACAAAAAAATCCGCCGGAATCTTGCGATTCCGGCGGATCATCCGGTGGAGCTGAGGGGACTCGAACCCCTGACCCCCTGCATGCCATGCAGGTGCGCTACCAGCTGCGCCACAGCCCCAGATTTTCGCTGCTCCGGTCACGCCCGCAAGCGCAGATAATCCGGGATTTCCATCCGGATTTCTCCGGAGCAACTCAAATATCTTAGACCAGCCTGCCGAAAATTCCAAATCGGGCATATTCGCCCTGCCGGTCCTCTCGGTCCCCGGGATTGCTACTCCGTGTCGGTGCTGGCGGTGGCTTTGGCGGAGGCGTCATCACCGAGCTGGAGATCGACGACGGGGCAGTCCTTCCAGAGGCGCTCGAGGGCGTAGAAAACGCGGTCTTCCTCGTGCTGGACGTGGATGACGACGTTTGAGTAGTCCAGCAGCACCCAGCGCCCGCCGGAGCGGCCTTCGCGGCGGACGGGCTTCTGGTCAAACTTGGCGAGCTCGTCCTCGATGCCGTCTACGATCGCGTTGACCTGGCGTTCGCTCGGGGCCGAGGCAATCAGGAACACGTCCGCGAGGGCCAGCCGTTCGCTGACGTCCAGGGCCACGATGTCGTCGGCAAGCTTCTCCGAGGCAGCGCGGGCTGCGTGGCGGGCGGTAGTAATGGATGAATCGGTTGCAGTCACGGGACTCCTTGTGGTGATAAAGCTCTGAAGTGATGGAAATTCTGTAGTGATGCGTCCTTCGTGGAACGCTGTGGCGAAAGGCCCCATGGGCACGGAACCCACTGTTCCGGACGACAAACGGTAACGACCGGCTAGCGGGCCAGCCCTGTAACGATCAGCGTGATGCCGGCGATGAGGGCAACGACCCCCAGGACCAGGACGCCCACCTGGAGCATGCGCAGGCGCCGCGCCCGGCCCAAGCCGGCAGTGGCGGCGTCCAGGGGATCCAGGCCGTAGGCGGAATTCGCGGCGACGGGTTCCGCGGCAACGAAGCGCTCGTCCCCCTCCCCCGCGGCGACCGGCGCTGAACTTGCCGGCCGCACCGCTCCGGCCTTGGCGACAGCTTCCGCGCGGGCCAGGACGCCGGCCCGGCCGGCCGCCGGACCCGCAGCCCGTTGCCGGGACGGACCGGGCCTGCGGAGGCCGGGCTTGCGGGGCGAGTCCACGCGCGGACCGGGGTTGGTGGCAACCGGGACATACGACGTGGCAGGGCGCTTCATGACGGGCCGCTCCACGCCGGGAACCTTCTCAAATTCCAAGGGTGTAACCATGGCCAGGTTGTCAGCCGTGGCGGGATCATTGCGCGGGGCCGCGGGCTGGCTCGTTTGTTCCGCGAGCTTCTGCTTGGCGGCGGCACGGCGGTTCAGTACCGCGGCGCGCTCGGCCAAAGCGATCTGCTCGGCGAGGACGGCCGGATCAACGGCGTCGGGATCCGTGGCCGCGATGTGCTCCATCTTGGCCATCTGGTTCCGGGCCTGCTCCGCGAGGAGCTCCCGCGCGGCCAGCGCCTGCTCGACCGTCATGCCCTCCGGCGTCTTCCCGCCTGGCCCGACGCCGTCCTTCTGCGGGGCATCCTTGGATGCCGCGGCACCCGGGCTGCTGCGGGGCGCGTCCTTCTGCGGGGCATCTTTCCCGGCGGGCGAAACCACGGGCGTGGCCCGCGTCCGCGGGTTGGCCGGGACAATGGTGTTGGCCTGGGTGGCGGGCGCGGTTTCGGCTGCCAGCTGCAAAAGCCGCAGCTGGCGCCGCGTGGGCGGGCCTCCCTGCGCCAGGTGGCCTTCCTTCTCGGCCAGCTCCTTGATGGTTCGCAGCGCGGCACGGTCCCGGGCACGCACCTGCGAGGACCGTTCCGCGCCACGCACAGAGTCCACGGGAGCGTCCGCTACCCGACGGCTCCGGCCGGTGATTTCGGCCTCGGTCGGCTCTTCCGGTCGCCCAGTGTCCAGGCGTTCATCTCTGGCCTGCCGCAATTCGCGGCGGCTGCGGATGGGAGGCTGTTCCTGACTCATGGCAAACTCATTCAGTGCTGGCTGGTTGGGTTATCTCGAACGCTGGATCGTGCTGTGCCGGGTCAGCCGCGCCGCTTCCGGTGCTGGTGGCCCCAGCGTCTGTGCCCGCGCCATCGCCGCTGCCGGCCTGGGGATGCGTGTGGTACAGGCCGTATTTCGCGATGTACTGGACCACCCCGTCCGGAACGAGATACCAGACTGGGTTGCCTTCGGCCACCCTAGTGCGGCAGTCCGTGGAGGAAATGGCCATGGCGGGAACCTCGAGCAGGCTGACGTCCTTGCGGCCCATGCCGTCCAGAACGTGCCCGGGCCGGGTGACACCTACGAAATGCGCCAGCGACCAGAGCTCATCGATGTCTTTCCAGGACAGGATCTGGGCCAAGGCGTCCGCACCGGTGATGAAGAAGAGATCGGCGTCGGGACGCAGGGTCCGGAGGTCGCGCAGGGTGTCGATGGTGTAGGTCGGGCCCGGCCGGTCCACGTCCACCCGGCTCACGGTGAAGCTCGGATTCGAGGCCGTCGCGATAACTGTCATCAGGTAACGGTGTTCGGCCTCGCTGACCTGCTTATGGGTCTTCTGCCAAGGCTGGCCGGTGGGAACAAACACGACTTCGTCGAGCTCGAACTTAGCCGCGACCTCGCTGGCCGCGACAAGGTGTCCGTGATGGATCGGATCAAACGTGCCGCCCATCACACCCAGACGCAGGCGGCGCTCGGCGCCGCGCTGCCTCATGGTGGCGGAAATATTAGTGACCTTGGCCGTGATCGTGCTTGTTGGGGTGCTGACGGTGCGGATCAGCGTGCTCGTCGACCACGGCGTGGCGCCTGCCCAGGTTGGAGTAGGACAGCGTGATCAACAGCAGGACAACGAGGACCAGGAACATGGCACCACCGATGACAAACGGCGGTGCGATGAGCGGCGCGAGTTCCTCGCTGCCTGATTCGCCAGCGGCGGCGACGAAAGTGGCGATCTGCTGCGAAAGCATGTTCTCCCCTAGTAAGTTCTAAATTTGACGACGGCGGAGGTGTCCGCCGTTCCGGTCTTCCGTTCCATGTTACAGCGTTGTTAGGCCCGGATCTGGCCCTCGCCTTGCACGATCCACTTCGTGGTGGTCAGCTCCGTCAATCCCATCGGGCCGCGGGCATGCAGTTTTTGGGTTGAAATCCCCACTTCCGCCCCGAGGCCCAGCTCGCCGCCGTCGGTGAATCGCGTGGAGGCGTTCACAATGACGGCCGCCGAATCAATTTCGGCGATAAAGCGTTCGGCGTTGGCGAGGTCGTTGGTCAGGATGGCTTCGGTGTGGCCCGTGGACCACTTGCGGATGTGCTTGACGGCCTCGTCCAGGCTGTCCACCATGGCGACGGCCAAGTCCAGGTCCATGTATTCGGTAGCCCAGTCCTCATCCGTGGCGGGCACTGACTCGATCGACGCCGGCAGCGCGGCCCGGACCCGGCCGTCCGCGTGCAAGGTCACCCCCGCGGCACGCAGGGCGGCGGCCACAGCGGGCAGGACGGTGGACTCGGAGTGCACCAGGAGCGTTTCCACAGTGTTGCAGACGCTGGGCCGCTGGGTCTTGGCGTTGAGGAGGATGTCCACGGCCATTTCCTCGCTGGCGGAAGCATCCAAAAAGATGTGGACGTTGCCCTCGCCGGTCTCTATGACGGGAACGGAGGAGTTGGTCACCACGGTTTGGATGAGGTCGCGGCCACCGCGGGGAATGAGGACGTCCACGCGGCCGCGCGCCCGCATGAGCACGTTGGCACCGTCGCGGCCGTACTGGTCCACGGTCTGGACGGCGTCTGCGGGAAGGCCCACCGATTCCAGCGCCTCGCGGAGGATCGTGACAAGCGCGGCGTTGGTGGCGGCGGCGGCGGACCCGCCGCGCAGGATCACGGCGTTGCCGCTCTTGAGTGCCAGGCCGGCGATATCCACCGTGACATTGGGGCGCGCCTCGTAGATTGCGGCCACCACCCCCATGGGCACGTTGATCTGCCGCAGGCGCAGCCCGTTGGGGAGCGTCTGGCCGCGGACCACGTTTCCGACCGGATCCGGCAGGGTGGCGAGGTTTTCCAGGGCAGCGGCGAGGGCAGCGATCCGCGCATCGCTCAGGGTCAGGCGGTCCAGCAGTGCGGCGCCGGTGCCGTTGGCCCGTTCGGCCGCGACGTCCTTGGCGTTGGCGGCCAGGATGTGGCTCTTGTGATCGAGCAGCGCCTTGCCGATGGCGCGCAAGCCGCGGTCCTTCCAGGCCCGGTTCGCGTGGGCCATCTTGCGGGCAGCGTTCCGCGACCGGTCAGCAATGGCGTGCACGGCGGCCTCGACGTCTGTTTCCGCAGGCACCCCTGCAACTGCCGGGTTCTGCAGCACAGGCGCAGCGTTTTCGGCAGACGCCGAGTTTTCGGAGGGCACGGCGGGAGAAGTCAGGGCCTCAGTCATGCTTTCAGTTTAGGCGAGCGGGCGACCTAGACCAGCACCAGATCGTCAACATGAACAACTTCGCGGTCATATCCGCGGCCCAGTTCCTTGCCCAGTTCCCGCGTTGAGCGGCCCAGCATTTGGGGTAGTTCCGCGGCCGAATAGTTCACCAGCCCGCGCGCAATCACGGTGTTGTCGGCGGAGACCATCTCCACGGCGTCGCCTGCCTCGAAGTGGCCTTTCACCGCGGCGATCCCGGCCGGCAGCAGCGAGGTGCGGCGGTCGCGGATAGCCTGCACCGCGCCGTCGTCGAGCACCAGGGTGCCGTGCACCGACGCCAGGTGGGCCAGCCACAGGAGGCGGATCGGTTTGCGTGAGCCGTTGACGGAGAACCACGTGCCCACGTCCTCCCCCGCCAGCGCGGCGGCCGCGTTGGCCGTCGAGGTCACGAGGGCGTGGATCCCCGAACCCGCGGCCATGCTGGCGGCTTCGACCTTGGTGACCATGCCGCCCGTGCCCACGCCGGCCTTGCCGGTGCTCCCGATCGAGACGCCTTCAAGGTCGTGGGGGCCGGATACGTGCGGAATCCGCCTGGCACCATGCGACGGCGGGCCGTCGTACAGCGAGTCGACGTCGGAGAGCAGCACGAGCGCGTCTGCGCGGACCAGGTGCGCCACAAGGGCGGCGAGCCGGTCGTTGTCGCCAAAGCGGATCTCATGCGTGGCCACGGTGTCGTTTTCGTTGACCACCGGGACGACACCGAGGTTCAAGAGGCGGTCCAGTGCGCGGAACGCGTTCGTGTGCTGGCTGCGCCGCACGAGGTCGTCCGCCGTCAGGAGCACCTGGCTGACCGTGACGCCATGCGCCCCGAACGCGTGCGTGTACCGTGCCATCAGCAAGCCTTGGCCCACGCTGGCGGCAGCCTGCTGGGTGGCGAGGTCGCGGGGACGCTTCTCCAGCCCCAGCGGGGCGAGCCCCGCCGCGATGGCACCTGAGGACACCAGGATGATTTCCGCGCCCGCGTTCCGTTTGTGCGCCAGGGCGTCGGCGAGGTCGGTCAGGGCCTCTTCCGAGATCCCGCCCCTGAGGGACGTCAGCGAGGACGAGCCCACCTTGACGACGATCCGGCGGGCCCCTGAGAGCGCCGTGCGGTCCGGCGCAGTCCTGGCCCGCGCCGCGGTGCTACTCGTCATCGGCTGCGCCCAGTCCACTCTCCTTGAGCGGCTGCGGGGCGCGCCGCCGGCTGACCGATTCGGTCCAGATGCCGGCCTTGCGCTCGGCCTCCAGTTCGGCGCGGGCAGCGGCCTTGGCGTCGCGGCGTTCCTGCTGCTCTTCGCGCTTCTGTCCGCGGGTGGGGCGGTCGCCGATTTCGGCGAAGCGCACATCGGTGCCGCGCGGCGAGGCCAGCAGTTCGGCGCCGGCCATCATGGTCGGCTCCCAGTCGAAGACGACGCCGTCGTCCTCGCCGATGACCACGGTGTCGCCCGGCTTGGCACCCTGCTTGAAGAGTTCAGTTTCGACGCCGAGCTTGGCCAGGCGGTCTGCCAGGTAGCCGATCGCTTCCTCGTTGGTGAAGTCGGTCTGCTTGACCCAGCGCACCGGCTTCTCGCCAAGGACGCGGAACAGCGGCTCGAGGTTCTTTTCTTCGCGGCGGATGCTGAAGCCGGATTCATTGACCGCGCGGGGGCGCAGCACGGGCGCCTGCACCTTCGGCGGGGTCGCGGCGACGGCGTCGCGGGCGGCTTTGACGATCTCGGCCATGGCGAAGCCGAGCTGGCGGAGGCCCTCGTGGCTCGTTGCGGAAATTTCGAAGACCTTGTAGCCGCGGGATTCCAGTTCGGGGCGGACGAACTCGGCCATGTCCTTGCCGTCAGGCAGGTCAACCTTGTTCAGGGCCACCAGGCGGGGGCGGTGGTTCAGCGGAACCACTTCACCGTCGGTGCCGGCATAGCTCATGTCCACGGCGTACTTCTCGAGCTCCGCCTCAATGATGGCGAGGTCGGAGAGGGGGTCGCGGTCCGATTCCAGGGTTCCGCAGTCCAGCACGTGCACCAGGGCGGCGCAGCGCTCCACGTGGCGCAGGAAGTTGTGGCCCAGGCCCTTGCCCTCGCTGGCGCCCTCGATCAGGCCGGGGACGTCGGCGATGGTGAAGCGCACGTCACCGGCCTGGACGACGCCCAGGTTCGGAATGAGGGTGGTGAAGGGGTAGTCGGCGATCTTGGGCCGCGCGGCGGACATCGCGGCGATAAGGCTGGATTTGCCGGCGGACGGGAAGCCGACCAGGGCGATGTCCGCGATGGACTTCAGTTCCAGGACGATGTCGCTGGATTCGCCTTCGATGCCGAGCAGCGCGAAGCCGGGGGCCCGGCGCTTCTGCGACGACAGCGCAGCGTTGCCGAGGCCGCCGATGCCGCCAGCGGCGGCAATGTACTCGGCGCCCTCGCCTACGAGGTCGGCGAGGACTTCACCGGACTTGGACTTGACGACGGTGCCCTCGGGCACCGGAAGGATGAGGGTCTCGCCGTTCTTCCCGCCGCGCCAGTCGCCCATGCCGGGGCCGCCGTTGGTGGCGTGCCGGTGGGGTGCGTGGTGGTAGTCCAGAAGGGTGGTGGTCTGCGGGTCGACGCGCAGGATGACGTCGCCGCCGTTGCCGCCGTTGCCGCCGTCGGGACCGCCGAGGGGCTTGAATTTTTCACGGTGCACGGAGACACAGCCATGGCCGCCGGTACCGCCGGATACGTGCAGTACTACCCGGTCTACAAAGCTGGCCACGTGGATCTCCTCAGTGCTGTTCACCGGACCCCGGAAGGGCCCAAGTTGATTGTAATGCGGTTAAAACACCGGTGGAGCGGACCTATTGGCCCGCTCCACCGATTGAAAACTTGCTGTTACTCTGCAGCTGCAGCAGCCACGATGTTCACAACGCGACGGCCACGGCGCGTGCCGAACTCGACGGCGCCGGGGGTGAGAGCGAACAGGGTGTCGTCGCCGCCGCGGCCTACGCCTGCACCCGGGTGGAAGTGGGTGCCGCGCTGGCGGACGATGATCTCGCCTGCGGAAACTACCTGGCCGCCGAAGCGCTTGACGCCGAGGTACTGAGCGTTGGAGTCACGACCGTTGCGGGTGGAACTCGCGCCTTTTTTATGTGCCATTTGAATTGCCTGCCTTTAAATTCTGGGGAATCTGTTGAAAACCTGAACAGTAACGCGAAGTTACTTGATACCGGTGATCTTGACCTTGGTCAGTTCCTGACGGTGACCCTGGCGCTTCTTGTAGCCGGTCTTGTTCTTGAACTTCTGGATGACGATCTTCGGACCACGGAGGTCTTCGAGGATCTCAGCCGTAACCGTTACCTTAGCCAGGTCCGCGGCAGCGGACGTGACCTTTTCGCCGTCAACCAGGAGCAGTGCGGGCAGCTCAATGGTGCTGCCGGCTCCACCGGCGACGCGGTTCAGGGTAACGAAGTCTCCAACGGAAACCTTCTCTTGGCGGCCGCCTGCGCGGACAATCGCGTACACCACTTGGGGAACTCACTTCTCTCGACGTTTATTACTAGATTTGCGTGCGGAACCTGGGGCCAAACTGTTTGGACCGGCTCACGCTGTGCCTCAACGCCGGTGGGTTCCCCGGGGGAACCCATGAGCTATCCCCGGAACATATCCAGTTGGAATTCCAAGCGGACAGCTCTCGGGGTCATAACCCAAGTGTTGGCGTAAGCACCGAAGATCTAGAATACGCTAATTTCGCCTTCGGCCGCAAATGAGGCTGGTTCCGGCGGGTAGTCCGTGATAGGCACCACAACGTGTTTGATGCTGTCTTGATGTTGTAGCGCCGCAACGACTTCCGGAACCGTGCCCCACCATCCTACCGGCTGCGGCGGCCACTGGAGTCAGGCGTACAGCCTCGGCGCGTCGAAGAAGTCCACTTCGTAGCGCGAGGACTGCTGGAAGGCCAGGGCCATGGCCTGCCGCTCGCCGGCGGAGGCCTGCCGGGCCGCCGTGTCCGTGTACGCGATGGCCTGCCGGGTGGCGGCGGCGAAGTCCTCGTCGGCGTAGGTCCGTAGCCACCCGGCGTAGGGGTTCGTCCCGGGGGCGCCGCCGGCTAGGAACTCCCGGTGCAGGGTGGACCCGACTTCGGCGTAGAGCCAGAAGCACGGAAGGACCGCCGCCACGAGCACCGCGTAGCTCCCCGATACCGAGGTGGCCAGCAGGTGATCCACGTACGATTTTGTGACCGGGCCCAGGGCGGGCGCTGCAGGGCGGGTACTGAGCCAGGAACGGTGGAGCTCGGACTCGACCTCGAGGCAGGTCTGTGCCGAGCGGGCCCAGAACAGCTGCTCTGCCTCGGTGGGGGCGATGGCGGCGGCGCGGGCCAGGACCCGGGAGTAGCCGTTAAGGTAGATGGCGTCTTGGGCGAGGTAGTAGGCGAACTCATGTTCGGGCAGGGTGCCGTCGGCGAGTCCGCGGATGAAGTCCAGGGCGTAGATGGCGTCGAGGTCTTCCGTGGCACCCGCGCGCAGGGCCGCGGCGAACTCGCCCTCCGCCGGGGCCTGGCCGGCCAGGGTGTGGCCGCCGTGCGTGGGGCCCTGCAGGTGGTGGAAGTGATGGACCGGGCCGTTGCCGGTGCCGACGTCCAGGGCCGAGGCTTCGCGCAGCGCGCCCAGCAGCCACGGCTTGACCTCCCGCAGCGCCGCTTCCCAGTCCCCGACCCGGGCCTGCACCGTGGCCATGGCCGAGGACAGCGAGCAGCCGGTGCCGTGGCTGTTGCGCGTGTCGATCCGCTCCCCCGGCACCACCACGGTCTCCTGGCCCAGCAGGCCCCCGGTGTTGACCAGCGCGTCCGGGCAGCCGGCCGCGGCGCTTCCGGCATCGTTCCCGGCATCCGCGCCGTCGTCCTGCAGCGGACCGCCAGGCCGGCCGCCCTTGAGGTGTCCGCCCTTAACCAGGACGGTGGTGCCGGCCAGGGCGGCCAGCCGCTTGCCCTGTGCCAGGGCTTCCGCCCAGTCGGCCGCGACCGGCTCCCGGAGCAGAATGGCAAGTTCGGACAGATTCGGCGTGATGAGATCCGCCATTGGTAGGAGGGACGCCATGGCGGCCTCGGCCGATTCCTGCAGGAGCCGGTCGCCGCTGGTGGCGACCATCACCGGGTCCAGGACCACGACGGCGGGACGCACCTTTTGAAGCCAGCTGCGGACGGCGTCGATCACTGCTGCGTCGCCGAGCATGCCGATCTTGACGGCGTCGATGACGATGTCGTCACTGATGGCGTCCAGCTGCGCGGTGAGGAACGCTGCCGGCGGTACGTGGACAGCGCTCACGCCCCGGGTGTTTTGCGCTGTCAGCGCGGTGATGGCGGCCATGCCGTAACCGCCGTTCGCCGCGATGCTCTTCAGGTCGGCCTGGATCCCGGCCCCGCCGGACGGGTCCGACCCGGCGATGGCCAGCACGCGGGGAATACGGGTCGGCGCGGACAGGGCCGGCGCCGCCGGCAGGAAATCACTGGTCACAAGATCACTGTGCAGAAAATCACTGCGCACAAACTCGGACGAATTGGCTGCGGACAAGTCAGACATCCCTTCGCCGGTGCTAACCGGACAGGTTCAACGGGTCTGGATCTCAGCCGGCCCGATGCGCGGCACCCCGTGTCAGTGCTCCAGCCTAGCCGTTGCCCCCGCGCGCCCCTTTAACGGCGGAACGGGACCGGGCCGGAGGGGACGTAGTGTTACGCCCCTCCGGACCCGTTCCCGCTGCCCCACCAGTAGCGG
Organism: Arthrobacter sp. ov118; assembly: GCF_900116495.1. Classification (GTDB taxonomy): domain Bacteria; phylum Actinomycetota; class Actinomycetes; order Actinomycetales; family Micrococcaceae; genus Arthrobacter. The sequence goes on along the minus strand of NZ_FPAY01000002.1, from coordinate 216,364 downwards.
AGGGGAACAGCCAGCCGAAGGAGTCCGTCAGCAGGCATTTAGCCTTTGGAGGACTAAAGCTCCGATGCCGGCACCCCAACGCCGAGGATGATCGGCTCGTTGCCGGCCGGAACAGCGGCAGGCGCGGCCGGGGCTTTAGCCTCGTGAACCGACCCGGCCGCCGCCGGGGCGGTGGGCTCGCGATGCTCCACGGAGGTCTCGTTGGCTGCCCCCTGGGCGCGGCTGGCGCTCCGGTTGCGGCGCCCACGGCGGCCACGGGACGTCGCAGCGTCGGCCGCCGGGGAACCAGGAACCTCAGCACGGACCGCTGCGGGTGATCCGGCAGCACCGGATGCCGGCGTCTGCGGCGCGGCGGCTGCCTGTCCCTGCGCCTGTCCCTGCGCCAGACCCTGACTCTCACCCTGAGCGCGGGTGGCATCCGGGGTGCGGACATCGTCCTGCGCGCGGGCCTCGGTCTCGCCCAGGTTGGCGAACGCTTCGGCCAGCAGATCCAGGGTCAGTGCCGGTGCCGGCGCGTCCTCCTCGGCGTGCTCGACGAACGGAATGGCCACCTGCTCGCCGCCAAAGGTCAGGACAGCCGCGGGACGGCCGGCTGCTTCCTCGGTGGCCGCGAGCTGGGCGACAGCTTCGACGGCGTCGGCTGCGGCCTGGCGGACCCCGGCGTCGCTGGCAGTGGCAGCCTCGCCGTCGTGCAGATGGGCGGCGTGCGCCGCGGCAGCGATGTTCGCCAGTGCGGCACGGGTGGCTTCAGCCTTGGCGTGGCGCTCGGCCTCGCTCGGCTCGGGATGGACGGCGGCCGGTGCCGAGGGCACGGACTCCGGGCCCTGGCCTCCCCTGCCGCGGCGGCGGCTCTTGCGTTCGGTCCGGGCAGCCGGCTGTGCCTCAGTGCGCGGCACGTAGTGCTCGGCCGCGACGGTGTTGGCACGACGGTGCTCGACGGGTTCGTCGTGGGTGACAATTCCGCGGCCCGCACAGGCTTCACACTGCTCGCCGAAGACTTCCAGCAGTCCGGTGCCCATCCGCTTGCGGGTCATCTGGACCAGGCCCAGCGAGGTCACCTCGGCCACCTGGTGCTTGGTGCGGTCCCGGCCCAGGCACTCCACCATGCGGCGCAGCACGAGGTCACGGTTGGATTCGAGCACCATGTCGATGAAGTCGATCACGATGATGCCGCCGATATCGCGCAGGCGAAGCTGCCGGACGACTTCCTCGGCCGCTTCGAGGTTGTTCTTGGTGACGGTTTCCTCGAGGTTGCCGCCGGAGCCGGTGAACTTGCCCGTATTGACGTCCACCACTGTCATGGCTTCGGTGCGGTCGATCACGAGGGAACCACCGGAGGGCAGGAAAACCTTCCGGTCCAGGGCCTTGTGGATCTGCTCGTCGATGCGCCAGGCAGCGAAGATGTCCGTGTCCTTGGTCCACTTCTCGAGCCGGCCCACGAGGTCCGGTGCCACGTAGGTGACGTAGGCCTCGATGGTGTCCCAGGCTTCCTCTCCGGAAACTATCAGCTTGGAGAAGTCCTCGTTGAAGACGTCGCGGACCACCTTGATGGTCAGGTCCGGTTCGCCATAGAGCAGCTCCGGGGCGAGGATCTTTGTGGATGTCGACTGGCTCTCGATGCCTTCCCACTGTGCGCGCAGGCGGTTGATGTCGTGAGTCAGTTCCTCCTCGGACGCGCCTTCGGCGGCGGTGCGGACAATGACGCCTGCGTCTTCGGGCAGGCGGTCCTTGAGGATCCGCTTAAGGCGGTTGCGTTCGACGTCGGGCAGCTTGCGGGAGATGCCGGTCATGGAACCGCCGGGCACGTACACGAGGTAGCGTCCGGGCAGCGAGATCTGGCTGGTGAGGCGGGCGCCCTTGTGGCCGACCGGGTCCTTCGTGACCTGGACCAGCACGGAGTCGCCGGATTTGAGCGCGTTCTCGATCCGGCGCTGCTTGCCTTCGAGGTTGACCGCGTCCCAGTTCACTTCGCCGGCGTAGAGGACGGCGTTGCGGCCGCGTCCGATGTCAACGAAGGCGGCCTCCATGGAGGGCAGCACGTTCTGGACCTTGCCCAGGTAGACATTGCCGATCAGAGAGTCCTGCTGGGTCTTTGAAACGAAGTGCTCGGCCAGGACGCCGTCTTCAAGGACGCCGATCTGGATTCTGTCGTCGCGCTGGCGGACGATCATCTGCCGGTCGACGGATTCGCGGCGGGCCAGGAACTCTGCTTCGGTGATGACGGTGCGGCGGCGGCCGGTGTCGCGGGACTCGCGGCGGCGCTGCTTCTTGGCTTCGAGGCGGGTGGAACCCTTGACGGAGGTGACGCGGTTGTTGACCGGGGCTTCGCTGATCGCCCGGGGCGCGCGTACACGGGTGACCGTGTTGGGCGGGTCATCGTCTCCCCCGCCGGTCAGTTCCAGGTCCTGGTCGCCACGGCGGCGGCGGCGACGGCGGCGCGAGGTCACTCCGTCTTCGAGCACCTCTTCCGGAGCTTCGTCGCCCTCTTCGTCGGCGCCTTCCACGTCCGTGTCCGACTCGGCACCCGTGCGGCTGCGCCCACGCCGACCGCGGCTGCGGCGGCGACGGCGGCTACCGGCGTCCTCGTCTTCCTCACCCTCTTCGACATCCGGTTCCGTCGGTGCTGCGGCGGGTGCCGAACGCACCACCGTACTGAGGTCGGGGGCCTGGAAGATGACGGAGGTGAGGGCACCGGGTTCCAGGAAGAGCGACGCGGCCCGGTTTTCCGGCTTGGTTTCGGGTTCTCCGGCCTGCGCCTGTGCGGGCTGGGCGGCGTCCGGCGTTGCGGTCTGTGCAGCAACTGACGCGTCTCCGGCGGCGGCGGTTTCTTCAGTGGCTGCCACTTCTTCGGCGGGCACTTCTTCGACGGCTGCCGCTTCGACTGCCGCAACTTCGGCGGGGATTGCCGCTACCGCGGGAACCTCGTCCGCTTTCGGGGCCGCCTTGGCCCGGCTGGCCCGGCGACGGACCGGCTTCTCGGCGACGGGCGGCTCGGCGGCCGGCTCAGCGGCCGCTGCCGGAGCTTCTGCAGCATCGGCGGCCGCTACTCCTTCTGCGGCCGCGGCCGCTATTTCGTCTTCGGCGAAGGCAGGCGAGGGCTCCGGTGCCGCAATGGACTTGCGGGCACGGGTACGGCGTGCGGGTGCCTTGGCCTTGGCTTCGGGGACCGCGGCGTCTCCGGCTGCCTGGCTTTCGGTGACGGGCTCATCGGAGCCGTCCGCTTCGGCGAGGGCAGCGGCTTCCGCCACGGCCTCTGCTGCCGCGGCGGCGGATACCTTTGGAACGGGCGTCTTGCGACGGGTCCGAACGGCCCTCTTCGGCGCTACCGGAGCCTCTGCTTCTGCAGCTTCTGCTGCGCCTTCGGTAACAACTAGCTCTTCGTTGCCGGCTACAACCTGATCATTATCCATATGTGGCGACACTCCTGCCCCCGATTCGCCGCCACATCCGGCGCCCGATGGGGCAAATATGCGTCAACACCCGCAGGCATTGACAGAAGTCAATTGGATACCCTCAGGTTCGCACCGGCAGTGGGGTGCGGCAGCCCTGGAGGGCCGGCGAGATTGTCTTGAACCCGTTGACCTCTACGCCACAGCCAGGTGCCGTCCAATGGCGGCGGGACAGCTGGAACCAGAGGATCCGCAGCTCCCTGCTCATCATTGGCGGTCTTGAAACAAAATCGCCGGACCGGAATCCGGATGTGGATCGGGTTCCAGCCACGATCATTGTCTCACAGGAGCCGTCAAAGCTGGCGTAGGCAAGGCTGGAGATGCCGCGGCAGATACCGGCGGGGAGGCCATCGGGGAGGCCGGGGGCCGATCCTCGGCTGCCGTTCAGTCTGCGGCGTTACAATCGGGCCAGAAGCACACGACCCAAAAAGGACTCATATTCCATGCCTAGCATCTCCAGCACTGCCGGCGACGCGACTGTGCGCCGGCCGGGTTCCGGTCCGGCTCCCGCGGACCAGTCCCTCCCCCTGATGACCCGCGAACGCCCGTTCGCCTGGCTCCTGCTGATCACCGGCATCATCGGTTGGCTCGCGTCCGGAACTCTTGTCCTGGAAAAGCTGGAGGTCCTGAAGGACCCGAACCATGTCACGGTCTGTGACGTGAACCCATGGATCTCCTGCGGGCAGGTCATGCAGACACCGCAAAGCTCCGTGTTCGGCTTCCCGAACATGTTCATCGGCATTGTCGCGTTCGCGGTGATCATCACCACGGCCATGGGCATCCTGGCCGGCGGCAAGTTTGCCCGGTGGTACTGGCTGGGCCTTCAGGCGGGCGTGACGCTGGGCTTCGTGTTCGTCGTCTGGCTTTGGTCCCAGGCCCTGTACGCCATCCATATCCTGTGCCCGTTCTGCATGGTGGTCTGGGCCGTTATGATCCCGATGTTTGTGTGGGTAACCGTCCGCAACATCTCCCACGGCGTGATCCCGCTTCCCGCCGGACCCGCCAAAGTCATCGGCGACGCCGGTTGGATCATTACGGCCCTGCTGTACGTGGCCGTCATCGCCACGATCTTCTTCGCCTTCATCCAGGTCTTCGTCGGGACGTCCGGCTACTAAAGCGCTCCCAAACGCCGCCGGGTGACAGTTAAGGCCAATGTTCGAGTTGAACATTGGCCTTAACTGTCACCTCGGTGAGGAAAGTGTCAGGGACTTCCTAGAACCAGATCTTGATCTCGCGCTCGGCGGACTCCACTGAATCCGAGCCGTGGACCAGGTTCTGCTGCACGGCCAGGCCCCAGTCGCGGCCGAAGTCACCGCGGATGGTGCCGGGGGCCGCCGTCGTCGGGTCCGTGGTGCCGGCGAGGGTGCGGAAGCCCTCGATCACGCGGTGTCCCTCGAAGATCGCGGCGACAACGGGGCCGCTGAGCATGAATTCAACCAGCGGCTCGTAAAACGGCTTGCCGACGTGCTCCTCGTAATGCTGCTCCAGCAGCTCACGGCTGGCATCGACTTTCTTGAGCTCGGCCAGGGTGTAGCCCTTGGCTTCGATCCGGCTGAGGATGGCGCCGGACAGGTTGCGGGCGACGCCGTCGGGCTTGATCAGGACGAGGGTGCGCTCAATGCTCACAGCTGCTCCAATGTGTGGGGGTGGGGTTCGGGTCAAGTCTACGGGTTTGGGCTACGCGTTCCGGGCGCCGGTGCCGGGGGTTTGGTCCGGCCCGCTGCCGGCGGGGTGGGCCGCTTCCCATTCCGCCTGCTCGCGCTCCCGCTGGGCCGCTTCGCGGTCCAGGCGGATGCCGGTGCGGATGCCGTACCACCAGGCCACGGCGAAGAGGGCGCCGACGACGTACATGGCCGGTTCCAGGATGCCGCTCAGGATCAGGACCAGCTGCAGGATCCAGCCCAGGGCCACGCCCCACGGTTTCGAGAGGACTGCGCACGTGAATATGAACACGAGGCATAGCCCGATTCCGACCGAGAAGATGAGGGCCGCAGGATACTCGTTCCGGTGCAGCCCGAAGACGACCAGCGTGCCGAAGAGCACCACAAACGCTTCTAGCAGCAGGACCGTGGAGGCGAACATGATCTTTGTGGAACGACGCTTTTTGGGCATGCCCGGGCGCCATTCGCGCTGGGCTTTGGTGAGTTTGGCCATCGCTTACGCGTCCGCCTTTCCGAGCAGGATCCGGGCATCGGCGACGAGCGTGATGGAACCGGTCACCAGGACCCCGCCGGCGAGTTCGTCATCGGCTTCCGCGCGTTCGACGGCCCATTCGATCGCGTCATCGAGCCTCTCGGTGACATGGATATTGTCCTCGCCAAACCCGAGGTCCACCGCGAGCTCGGCAAGGTCCTCCGCCGGCACGGCCCGGGGCGAGTTGGACTGCGTGAAGCAGTACTCGGTGGCGAGGCCGCCCAGGGATTCCTGGAGCTGGCGGAGGATCTCCTCGGCGTCCTTTTCCCGCAGCACGCCGACCACCACCACGAGTTTGGTGAAGTTGAAGGCCTCGTGGATGGCCTCGGCGGACACCCGGATGCCTGCCGGGTTGTGGGCGGCGTCCACGAGGATCGTTGGCGAGGTGCGGACCACCTCGAGACGGCCCGGCGAAGTGACGGAGGCGAACGCCTCCTGCAGGATCTCGGCGTCGATCGCCCTTTCCCCGCCGAAGAACGCTTCCAGCGCGGCAATCGCGACGGCGGCGTTCTCGGCCTGGTGTGCGCCGTGCAGCGGCACCAGCAGGTCCTCGTAGCGGCCGGCGATGCCCCGGATGGTGACCATCTGCCCGCCCACGGCGACGGTGCGGGATTCCACGCCGAACTCCACTCCCTCGAAGCGGAACGGCACGTTGACTTCATTGGCCTTCTCCAACAGGACTTGGGCTGCGTCGACCGGCTGCGCGGCGCTGATGAGGAAGCCGCCGGGCTTGATGATGCCGGCCTTCTCGTAGGCGATGTCGCCGGTGGTGTCGCCCAGCAGTTCCGTGTGGTCCAGGGAGATCGGGGTGACCACGGACACCTGGCCGTCACCGACGTTTGTGGCGTCGGTGATGCCGCCCAGGCCCACTTCGATGACGGCGACGTTGACGGGCTGGTCCGCGAAGACCGCGAAGCCCAGGATGGTCAGGCACTCGAAGTAGGTCAGCCGGGGCTGGCCAGCTTCTTCGAGTTCGCCGTCCACGATCTGCAGGTAGGGCCGGATCTCGTCCCAGATCCGGACGAAGGTCTCATCCGGCACCGGGGCGCCGTCGATGCTGATCCGTTCGGTGACCTTGGACAGGTGCGGGCTCGTGTACCGGCCGGTGCTCAGGCCGTGGGCCCGCAGCCCGGCCTCGATCATCCGGGCCGTGGAGGTCTTGCCGTTGGTGCCGGTGACGTGAATGATCGGGAACGCCTTGTTCGGCTCCCCCAGGATTTCCATGGCACGGTGCAGCGGGGCGAGCCGCGGCTCCATCTTGTTTTCCGGTGCCCGGCCCAGAAGTTCGGCGTAGACGCTTTCTACGGAGAATTCGTCAGTCATGGCTTAGGCCCCTGCTTTCTTGGCAACACTGACCTGCGGTTCCCTGACGTCTGCCGCAAGGGTTTCCAGCTCGATGGTCAGGGTTTCGGTCTTGACCAGCTCCGCGTTGGCCAGCAGGGCTTCGACGACGTCCGGTTTGGCCGTCACGGAGGTGCTGATCCGGTCGCTGACGTTGAGTCCGGCGTCCTTGCGGGCCTGCTGGATGGCGCGGACCATGTCGCGCGCCATCCCCTCGGCCTCCAGCTCCGGGGTGACTTCGGTGTTGAGCACCACGAACCCGCCGCCGGGCAGCACGGCGGCCGCACGCGGTCCCGCGCCTTCGGCACTTTCGGCCGCAACGGTTTCCAGCGTGTATTCCTGCGGTTCGAGCTCGAGGCCGCCGGCGGTGACCACGCCCTCTTCGCTGACCGACCAGTCGCCGGACTTGGAGCCCTTGATGGCCTGCTGGACGTTCTTGCCCAGGCGGGGGCCGGCGGCCCGGGCGTTCACCACGAGCTTCTGCTCGATGCCGAACTCCTCCGGGGAGGCGCTCTCGGCGTCGAGCAGGCGGACCGAGCGCAGGTTCAGTTCATCGGCGACGACGGCGGCAAAGCCTTCCAGCGCGCCCGCCCCGGGTGCCACGACGGTAAGTTCCTGCAGCGGCAGGCGCACCCGGAGGTTCGCGGCCTTGCGCAGCGAGGATCCGGTGGAGCAGATCTGCTGGACCCGGTCCATCGCCTCGACCAGGTCCGGGTTGGCCGGGAACAGCCCGGCGTCCGGCCAGTCGGCCAGGTGCACGGAGCGGCCGCCGGTGAGGCCGCGCCAGATCTCCTCGGACACCAGGGGCAGCAGCGAGGCCGCGACACGGCAGACGGTTTCCAGCGCCGTGTAGAGGGCGTCGAAGGCGTCGACGTTCTCGTCGAAGAAGCGCTGGCGGCTGCGCCGGACATACCAGTTGGTCAGCATGTCCAGGTAGCCGCGCAGTTCGTCGCAGGCACCGGAGATGTCGTAGCTGTCCAGCTGGGCGGTCATGTTCCGGACGAGGTCCCCGGTGTTGGCCATCAGGTACTGGTCCAAGGTGTCGGCGTAGCCGTCGTAGCGCAGCTTCGCGTCGTACCCGTTCCCGCCAGCCGCTGCGTTCGTGTACAGCGTGAAGAAGCTGTACACGTTCCATAGCGGCAGGATGACCTGGCGGACGCCGTCGCGGATGCCCTGCTCGGTGACAACGAGGTTGCCGCCGCGCAGGATCGGGCTGGACATCAGGAACCAGCGCATGGCGTCGGAGCCGTCGCGGTCCAGGACCTCGGAGACGTCCGGGTAGTTGCGCAGGCTCTTGGACATCTTTTGCCCGTCGGAGCCCAGCACGATGCCGTGGCTGATGACGTTGCGGAAGGCCGGCCGGTCGAACAGCGCGGTGGAGAGGATGTGCAGCATGTAGAACCAGCCGCGGGTCTGGCCGATGTACTCGACGATGAAGTCAGCCGGGTTGTGCGTGTCGAACCATTGCTCGTTCTGGAACGGGTAGTGGACCTGGCCGTAAGGCATGGAGCCGGAGTCGAACCAGACGTCCAGGACGTCCTCGACGCGGCGCATGACGGACTGTCCTTCTTCCGGGGTGCGGGGGTCGTCCGGGTTCGGGCGGGTGAGCTCGTCGATGAACGGCCGGTGCAGGTCCACCTGGCCGTCATTGTTCAGCGGCAGGCGGCCGAAGTCTGCCTCGATCTCGGCCAGCGAGCCGTAGACATCGGTGCGCGGGTAGTCCGGATCCGTCGACTGCCAGACCGGGATGGGGCTGCCCCAGTAGCGGTTGCGGCTGATGGACCAGTCGCGGGCGTTGGCCAGCCACTTGCCGAACTGGCCGTCCTTGACGTTGCCGGGGATCCAGTTGATTTCCTGGTTGAGCTCGGACATGCGGTCTTTGAACTTGGTGACCTCGACGTACCAGGAGGACACGGCGCGGTAGATCAGCGGGTTGCGGCAGCGCCAGCAGTGCGGGTAGCTGTGCTCGTAGCTGGCCTGGCGGACCAGCCTGCCCTGGCCGCGGAGCACCTGGGTGATGGTCTTGTTGGCCTCGAAGACCTGTACGCCGGCGATTCCGGCCAGCGGCCCATGGCTGAACAGCGCCAGGAACTTTGCCCCCTCGTCGACGGAAAGGACCACCGGAATGCCGGCCTCTTCACAGACTTTCTGGTCGTCTTCACCGTAGGCAGGGGCCTGGTGGACGATGCCGGTGCCGTCAGTCGTGGTGACATAGTCGGCCACGAGGAAGCGCCAGGCGTTCTCGGTGCCGTACTTTTCGGTGTCGTGGAAGTAGTCCCAAAGCGGCTCGTAGGCCAGCCCCGCGAGTTCTGCCCCGGTGTGGCGGGAGGTGACGGCGGCCTCGGCGGCGGCGGCGCCCTCGGCGCCGTCGCCGTAGCCGAGGTCCTTGGCGTAGGTCCCCAGGAGGTCGGCGGCGAGCAGGAAGCTCCCGGCGACGGGGGCATCGGCCGCGGCAGCCTTGATGCCGTGCGGTCCGGCCGGCAGGACGGCGTAGCTGATGGAAGGCCCGACGGCGAGAGCCAGGTTGGTGGGCAGCGTCCACGGCGTCGTGGTCCAGGCGAGCGCCTGCACCCCGGCGAGCTGCCTGGACAGCTCCGACTCCCCTGCCGTGATGGGGAACGTGACAGTGACGGTCTGGTCCTGGCGGTTCTTGTAGACGTCGTCGTCCATGCGCAGCTCATGGTTGGACAGCGGCGTCTCGTCCTTCCAGCAGTACGGCAGCACGCGGTAGCCGTTGTAGGTCAGGCCCTTTTCGTGCAGCTGCTTGAAGGCCCACAGCACGGACTCCATGTACTCGACATTCAGTGTCTTGTAGTCGTTCTCGAAGTCCACCCAGCGCGCCTGGCGGGTGACGTAGCTCTTCCACTCGTCGGCGTACTTCATGACCGAGGCACGGCAGGCGTCGTTGAACTTGTCGATGCCCATGGCCTCGATCTGGGTCTTGTCCGTCATGCCCAGTTGTTTCATGGCTTCCAGCTCGGCGGGCAGGCCATGGGTGTCCCAGCCGAACCGGCGCTCCACCCGGCGTCCGCGCTGGGTCTGGTAGCGGCCCACAAGGTCTTTGGCGTAGCCGGTCAGGAGGTGGCCGTAGTGCGGCAGGCCGTTGGCGAACGGCGGGCCGTCATAGAAGACGAATTCGTTGCTGCCGTCTTGACCAGCATCGCGCTGGTCGATGCTGGCCTGGAAGGTGCCGTCCTGGTCCCAGTACTTGAGGATGCGCTCTTCGATCTCCGGGAACTTCACGGAGGCCGGCACGCCTGCGGCGTTGGAAGCTGCGTTGGAAGCAGAGGTGGTGGAGCCGGCGCCTGCGGCGGAGGCCTTGGGGTAATAAGTCATCTCGACATCCTGGGTTGAGCTAGTGAACACGTGTATTCATTCAGGATGCGAGGACGGCCCCTGCACTGTCTTTGATAACAACTGTCTTTTGACAACAACTGTCTTTCGACAACACCGGCACCGCGGTACCACCTCACTTACCGCCACCGGTCCGCACCTTTCGAGAAAGGGGCTGCACCGGCGTCGGCCGCTCATTACTGCTGTGACGGGCTTACCCGTCCGGTTCTACTGGCCGCGGCACGCGCAGTTGCGCTGCCTAAGCGTTCTTCCGGAAGCTCACCGGTGATGGCCGGGTCAAAGCTGCTACCACGATGTTACCGGACTTTACGGACGGGGGTTCGTAAAGCCCGGTAACCTGCGGAACACCCCGCCGGCTGTGCCGGAGGTCAGCGTCGGGGGTCAGTGTCCGGGCTGCAGCTGGAAGCTCTGCGGCAGCTTCATGCCGGACTCGGCCATGACGTCGCGGAGCTCGTTCGGGTAGTCGGTGATCAGGCCGTCCACGCCCATGCCGATGAGCGCGCGCACGGTGGGCTTGTCATCGACGGTCCACGGGATGACCTGCATCCGGGCCGCGTGCGCCCGGCGCACCATGTCCGCCGTGACGTACGGGACGTAGTTTGCGTCCGTCACGGTGCCGTTCTGCGGGGTGCCGTGGACCGGGGAGATGGCTTTGAAGCCGAGGGAGGCTGCGGCCGCGACAAGGTCGCCGCCGAAATCGTCGGCGTCGATTCCGCCGAGCCAGGGCGACTTTCCGGGCTGGCCGACCTGCAGGAAGTCCTTATTGGTCAGGGCCACGGTGGGGATCTGCGGCTGGCGCTCCTGGACCAGGCGCAGCGAGCCCCAGTCGAAACTCTCAATCGAGACCCGGCTCTGCACGTGCGCTGCGTTGATCTCGCGCAGCGCGACATCCACGAACTGCTCCCGCGGGGCGGTTTCCTGCGGGGCGCCGGCTTCCACCTTGGTTTCGATACTGAACTTCACCTGGCTGGCGCGGTAGGAGTCGGCGAGCGCGAAGACCTCGGCCAGCGTGGGCATCGTGGCGCCCGGCGACGCCTGCTGTCCGGGGAACTGCGGCTGGGTGAGCGAACCGCAGTCCAGAGTGCGGACCTGGGCGAACGTCAGGTCCTTGATGTACTTGCCGACGTACGGAAACTGGGGGTCATTCGGAGTGACAGGAGCGGTGTCGAGACACTTCGTGCCGCTGATCTTGCGGTCATGGGTGATGACTTCGCGGCCGTCCTTGGTGATCTGGAGGTCAAGCTCGAGAGTTGATACGCCGGTCTCGATCCCCTTGGCAAAGGACGCCAACGTGGACTCGACGGTGAGGCCGATGCCGCCGCGGTGGGCTTGGAGGTCGAAATGATTGCGGTTGGCCCCGCCATTGGCGCTGGCGTTGGTGTCCGCCGCCTGGGCTTGGGTAGAGGTGGTGAGCAGCAGGGCTGCGCTGAGTACGGCAGCGCCCAGCTTCATCGGGGTTCGCATGGGGAAGGTCTCCACTCTGGTGGTGTGCAGTTGCACCAGCCACCGTGCCCCGCCACGGCCAATACCGGGCTACCGTGGCCTGACCGCCGGGCCACGCAGAGGTGAACGTCAGGCGGCGGCGACCGAAACTCCGCCGCCGGCCACGGTCACTTCACGGTCTTCCCGGCTTAGACTCTGGAGCATGGCAGGACCAACCATCGGCCGCGCTGCGCGGTCGCCGCGCCCTCGGCGCCCTTCCCGGGTGTGGTTCGTCGCGACCGTGCTGGCCGCGACACCGGTGGCCGCGGTGTCCGTCTTTCGGGCCGTTCAGGTCGCGTGGCCAAGGCCTGTGGTGCAACTGCTGTCCTTCACCCCCTGGCTGGTGCTACCCGCTGCCGTCGGGCTGGCGTGTGCGGCGTTGAGCCGGCGCGCCTGGCTGCTCGCCACAACGGCGTCGCTGCTCGCCCTGCAGCTGTTCTGGCTCTTCCCGCTGGGCCACGCCCGCCCGACCCAGGCCGCCGACACCCGACGCGTGGAGCTGAAGGTGATGAACATCAATGCACAGCTTGGCCGGGCGGATGCGGCCGAAATCGTCCGGCTGGTGCGGGACAACGGCATCGGGCTCCTTGCCGTTGAGGAATACACCCCCGCTCTGGAGGACCGGCTGGCGGCCGAGGGGCTCGCCAGCCTCCTGCCGAACCGGATCAGCCGCCCGGACGGCCGCGCCTCCGGCGCCGCGGTCTACTCCCTGCACCCCCTCAGGCTCACCGGTGCCGTGCCGGATTCGCAGTTCCTGATGCCGATGGTCCGGCTGGACCTTCATTCGGCGGGGGATTCTGCGGGCGATTCCGCTGGCCAAACCTCCCTCGAGGTGACAATCGTGCATGCGAAACCGCCGGTGGATGCCGGAGTTGTGCAGTGGCGGCAGGATCTTGCAGCGCTCGGCAAGGTGGCGGCACGCCCCGGGAACGTGGTCCTGATCGGTGACTTCAACGCCACCTACGATCACGCGGAGTTCCGCCAGCTCCTGGCCGGAGCCGGCGGAAGGCCGACGGTGGACGTTGGCGTTGCTGCCGGATCGCGGCTGATCCCCACTTGGCCGATGGACGGACTGCCCCTGCCCGGAATCGTGATCGACCACATCCTCACGAACCCGGAGATCAGTGGCGGCGCTTACTCGGTCCATCCGGTGCCGGGAACCGATCACGCGGCCATTCTGGCGACCCTCAGCATTCCGGTGGAGGGTTAGCGGCCGGGGACAACGAGAGGATCCGGCTAGCCTTCGCGGATCACCTTGAAGTTGGAGGCCTGGGCCACCGGGCGAATCACGATCTCATCCAAGTTGACGTGGTGCGGGGCTGCGACGGCGTAGCGGACCACGTCTGCGACGTCCTCGGCGGTGAGCGGCTTCGCGACCCCGGCATAGACCTTGGCGGCTGCGTCCTGGTCGCCGAGGCGGTTCAGCGCGAACTCTTCGGTAAAGACCATGCCGGGGGCCACCTCGATCACCCGCACGTTGTGCTCGGCCTCTTCGAGCCTCAACGCGCCCGTCAGGCCGTGCTGGGCGAACTTGGCCGCGTTGTACCCGCCGCCGCCTTCATACGCCGCGAGCCCGGCGGTCGAGGTCAGGTTCAGCACCGTGCCCTCGCCGCAGGCCCGCAGCATGGGCAGGAACGCGCGGATCAGCTTCATGCTGCCCAGCACGTTGACCTGGTACATCCACTCCCAGTCCTCGGTCTTGGCCTCGGCAACCTTGTCCGCACCGCGGGCCCCGCCCGCGATGTTGATCAGTGTGTCGATGCCGCCTGCCCGGGTCACTTCGTCGAGCAGCCGTGCCACGTCGGCGTCGTCGGCCACATCGGCGGGGAGGGCAACGGCACCGGTTTCGGCGGCAAGCGCCTCGAGCCGCTCGGCCCGGCGGGCGACGGCGAACACCGTCCAGCCTTCCTTCCGGAGCGCCCGCACGGTGGCTTCGCCGATTCCGGTGCTGGCGCCGGTGACTACCGCTGCCTTGGCTGCTGTTGGGTTGTTCTCGATTTCCTCAGTCATGGCACCACAGTAACGGCAACGCCGGACTCATTTCCCGCGGCGCTGCAGGAACTCCTGCAGTACCCGGGCGTGGTTCGTCTCCGGGTCACGCGCGCCGAACAGTAGGGTCACTTTTCCGTGCTCCGCCGCCAGTCGATGAAGTGTCTGCACCTCCGGGTTGCTTTCCAGCTCCGCTTCGTACGCCGCCCGGAAGTCCGCGAACCGCTCCTGCATGTGCGCAAACTCCTGGCGCAGTGGTGCGGACGGTGCCACCTCCTTGAGCCAGAGCTCCAGCTGGGCCCGTTCCTTGCTGACCCCCCGCGGCCAGAGCCGGTCGACCAGAACCCGGCAGCCGTCGTCGTCGGACGGGTCGTCGTAGACGCGCTTGATCGTGAAGTTTCCGGCCGAACTTTCCCCAGAATTGTCCATTTGCGCATGCTACTGCAGGTCGGTACTGCGTGCCGTGGAAGAATTGACCCATGGCTGAAGACAAACAGGGTACAGACACGCCCACCACCGCCCCCATCAACGTTCCGGACAAGCCCGCCCTCGAGGGGCTGGAAGCCGCCCTCACGCAGCGCTGGCTTGACGAAGGGACCTACAAGTTCAACCCGGACACCACCCGGGAGCAGGTCTACTCGATCGACACTCCCCCGCCCACCGCGTCGGGATCCCTGCACGTCGGGCACATGTTCTCCTACACGCAGACCGACGTCCTGGCCCGCTACCAGCGCATGACCGGAAAGAACGTCTTCTACCCCATGGGCTGGGACGACAACGGCCTGCCCACCGAGCGCCGCGTGCAGAACTATTACGGCGTGCGCTGCGATCCGTCGATCGCCTACGACGCCGGATACCGTCCCCCGGCCGAGCCGGCCAAGAACCAGCGCGACTTCGACGTCATCTCCCGCCGGAACTTCATCGAGCTGTGCGAAGAGCTCGCGGTCGAGGATGAGAAGGTCTTCGAGCACCTGTTCCAGACCCTTGGCCTGTCCGTGGACTGGAACCTGACCTACCGGACCATTGATGACAAATCCCGCGCGATCTCCCAGCGCGCCTTCCTGGCCAACCTGAGCGCCGGGGACGCCTACATGGCCGAGGCCCCCACCCTGTGGGACGTCACGTTCCGCACCGCGGTGGCCCAAGCCGAGCTGGAGGACCGCGAAGTCGCCGGCGCCTACTACCGCTACCCCTTCTTCACCGCCGAGGGCGAGAAGATCTTCATCGAGACCACCCGGCCCGAACTGCTGGCCGCCTGTGCCGCGCTCGTGGCAAACCCCGACGACGAGCGCTACCAGCCGCTGTTCGGCAAGAAGGTCACCTCTCCCCTGTTCGGCGTCGAGGTTGAGGTCAAGGCCCACCCGCTCGCGAAGGCGGACAAGGGTTCAGGCATCGCCATGGTCTGCACCTTCGGTGACCTGACCGACGTCACCTGGTGGCGCGAACTGCAGCTGCCGACGCGCGCAATCGTCGGCCGCGACGGCCGCATCATCGGTGAGACCCCGGAATGGATCACCACCGAGGAGGGCCGCGCCAGCTTCGCGGCTATCGCCGGCAAGACCGTTTTTAGTGCCAAGGAAGCTGTAGTGGAGCTTTTGGCTTCCGGGGACCTGCTCGACGGCGAGCCGAAGAAGATCATGCACCCGGTGAACTTCTTTGAGAAGGGCGACAAGCCCCTCGAGGTCGTCACCTCGCGCCAGTGGTACATCCGCAACGGCGGCCGGGACGAAGACCGCCGCGAACGGCTGATCGGCCGGGGCAACGACATCGAGTTCCACCCGTCCTTCATGCGCTCGCGCTATGAGAACTGGATCTCCGGGCTCAACGGCGACTGGCTGGTGTCCCGCCAGCGCTTCTTCGGCGTGCCCGTGCCGGTCTGGTACCCCCTGGACGCCGACGGAAACCCCGACTACGACGCCCCGATCCTGCCCACGGACGCCCAGCTCCCCGTGGATCCGGCCGCCGACGCCGCGCCCGGTTACGAAGAAGCCCAGCGCGATGTGCCGGGCGGCTTTACCGGCGACGCGGATGTCCTGGACACCTGGGCCACGTCCTCGCTGACCCCTCAGATCGTAGGCGGCTGGAGCACCGACGAGGCGCTCTTCGCCAAGGTCTACCCCTTCGACGTGCGCCCGCAGGGGCACGACATCATCCGGACCTGGCTCTTCTCCTCCGCCGTCCGCGCCGACGCGCTGCAAAAGACCGCGCCGTGGAAGCACGCGGCCATTTCCGGCTGGATCCTGGACCCGGACCGGAAGAAGATGTCCAAGTCCAAGGGCAACGTGATTGTTCCCACGGACGTGCTGGAAGAGTACGGTTCCGACGCCGTGCGCTACTGGGCGGCCTCGGCCCGGCTCGGCGCGGACACCGCCTACGAGATCGCGCAGATGAAGATCGGCCGCCGCCTGGCCATCAAGCTGCTCAACGCCTCCAAGTTCGTCCTGAACCTGGGCGCCACCGAGGATTCGGTCGTTTCCGGCGACCTCTCGGTATTGATCAACCCCTTGGACCGGGCTGTCCTGGCCCAGCTCGCCGACGTCGTCCAGCAGGCCACGAAGGCGTTCGAGAACTACGACTACGCCCGGGCGCTGCAGATCACCGAGAGCTTCTTCTGGAACTTCACCGATGACTACGTCGAGCTGATCAAGGACCGTGCCTACGGGGCTGCCGGCGAGGAGCAGCAGGCTTCCGTGCTCGCCGCCCTGGCGACGAGCCTTGACACGCTGCTGCGGCTCTTCGCCCCGTTCCTGCCCTTCGCCACGGAGGAAGTCTGGAGCTGGTGGCGGTCCGGTTCGGTGCACCGCGCGCCGTGGCCGTCCGCCGTGGAGGTCGACGGCGACACCACCCTGCTGGCCACCGTGGGGACCGCGCTGAGCGGGATCCGCAAGGCCAAGTCCGAGGCCAAGGTCAAGCAGCGCACCGAGGTGCTGTCCGCTGCCATCGCGGCCCCGGAAGCGGTCATCACGCAGCTGAAGGCCGGCCTGGCCGACCTTAAGGCGGCGTCCAACGCACGTGAACTCTCGCTGGTCGCCGGCGACGGCGAACTGAGCGTGAACGACGTCGTCCTGGCGCCCGCAGAAGCGTAAACGGCCGCCGACGCGTAAGGAACTGCCCGCTCGGGCCCCGTCCGGTCTACCCCGGACGGGGCCCGAGCTGATCCTGGCCTCCGCGCTCGTTCTCTTCCGCGGCACTGATGGCCCACGCCGCGTTGACCAGCCCGATGTGGCTGAAGGCCTGCGGGAAGTTCCCCAGCAGCTCACCGGAGTCCGGGGCCACTTCCTCGGCCAGAAGGCCGAGGTCGTTGGCGAAGACCGCCGCCCGCTCGAAGACTTCCCGTGCCCGGGACGTCAGGCCGGCCAAGGCCAGGGCGTGGGCAAGCCAAAACGTGCACAACAGGAAGGAGCCTTCCTCTCCGGTGAACCCGTCGGCGCTCCGGTAGCGGTAGACCAGGCCCCGTTGGTCCGTGAGGCGTGCCTCGATCGCCTCGATCGTGGCCAGCATTCCGGGGTCATTGGCCGGCAGGAAACCCACGATGGTCAGCAGCAGAGCGGAAGCGTCGAGGTCCTCGGATCCGTACGCCTGCGTGTAGGCTCCGGCCGCCGCGTTCCAGCCGTGCTCCCGGATCGAGCCCGCCACCCGTTCGCGCTCGGCCTTCCACTGCGGCACCTTCGCTTCGGCCTGCAGCAGGGGTGCGAGGGCGACGGCACGGTCCAGGGCGACCCAGCACATCAGTTTTGAATGCAGATAGTGTCGCGGCGCGCCGCGGCTCTCCCAGATGCCCTGGTCCGGGGCCTGCCACTGCGCGGCGGCGATGTCCGCGGCCCGTACCAGGAACAGCTTGGTGCCGGGCTCGGTGTCCACGAGGAATTCCGGCAGTGTCGCGGCGGCGTCGAGCAGTTCGCCGTAAACGTCCAGCTGGCGCTGGTTCCAGGCCCCGTTGCCGATCCGGACCGGCGCACTCCCCCGCCAGCCCGGCAGGTGGGCCAGCACTCGCTCGGTCAAGTCCAGTTCCCCGCCGACGCCGAACATGATCTGCAGCTCTGACCCGTTGCCGGGCCGGCTGGCCGCCGCCGTGGCGGCCGCGGCCAAAAATCCGAAGAACCGGCCGGCCTCGTCCGGGCAGGCAGCCACCCAGAGTGCTTGCAGAGTCATGCTCGCATCCCGCACCCACGTGTACCGGTAGTCCCAGTTCCGCACCCCGCCGGCAACCTCCGGCAACGACGTGGTGGCAGCGGCCACGATTGCACCGGTCGGGTAGAACGTGAGGGCCTGCAGAACGCGTCCGCTCACGCCGACCAGGTCCTGCCACGGCCCCTGGTAACTCTGGTGCAGCGCGGACCAGCTGGCCCAGCCCTGCCGGGTATCGTCCAGGCGGCGGCTGATTTCGTCCTGGGTCCAGGGCGCCGGCGCGTCGCGGGTGGGGTCCCGGTGCTGCAGGGCGAAGCCGATCCGCTCCCCTGCCTGAAGCCGGAAGCGGCCCCGTGCGACATGCCCCTCGACGTCCAGCGGCCCGGGCGTCGAGAGGACCAGCACCTCGCTGGCGTCCTGGAGCGTGCCGCCCCGGGACGCGCTGTCGTCGGCATGCAGGACCAGGAGCCGCTCGGTGTCGGCAACCAGCTGCGGCGGGACCTCCGCGTATCCGGGCCGGGGCGCGAAAACGACCTCAATTTCCACCTCGCCCGAGCTGCAGTGCACCTGGCGCACGAGCGTGCCAGGCACGTCCGCGCCGAGGTCATGGCCCCGCCTGCCGTCGCCCAGGACCAGCGCATCAGTGACGACGGCGACACCCCCTGGCTGGGTGTGCACCGTTTCGAGCACCATGGTCGACTCGACGTAGCGGCGGGTGACGGAGGACTCCCCCAGCGGCCGGACGGCCCAGTGTCCGGCCTCCGCGCCCAGAAGCTGGGCGAACGCCGAGGGACTGTCGAAGCGCGGGAAGCAAAGCCAGTCAACGGAGCCGGAGATACTGACGAGGGCGGCGGAACGGCAGTCCGAGAGTAGCGCGTAGTTCGCGATGGGCTCACTCGCCACTTGAACCACCCGCCTTTGGCACCCCGCGTTTTTGGGCAAAGGGGAAGCCCCATCAGCGTTTAGCCGTTGGTGGGGCTTCGACTTTTTCGATTATCACGTGACGTCTTAGATAATCTGGCGGGATCCTCAGACTTTCAGGTCTTCCTACCTCGTCACCGGTAGCCATCATCTGACTTTGCCGAAGGCTGCGTCAGATGAGTGTCACTGAATCTTTGGTTCCTGCGTCCCGCTTCTCTCGAAGTGGGTAAGTCCCATTGTTCTCCGCGGCCGCGGCACACACAAGAGGCCGGGAAGAACTACATGCCAGTAATTCTTCCCGGCCCTCTGGGGGTGCCGGCAGCGGCTCAGCCCGAGACAGGACTCAGTCGAAAACGGGGCTCTCGGTCCGGCTGCGCTTGATTTCGAAGAAGTACGGGAAGGATGCCAGCGTGACGGTGGCGTCCCAGATGCGTCCGGCCTCCTCGCCGCGCGGGATGCGGGTCAGGACCGGGCCGAAGAAGGCGGTGCCGTTGAAGGCGACCACCGGCGTGCCGACGTCCTGGCCCACCAGCGAGATGCCGGCGTCGTGGCTGGCCCGCAGTTGGGCATCGAATTCCTCCGATTTGCCTGCCGCGGCAAGCTCGGTCGGCAGTCCCGCCTCGGCCAGGGACTTAGCGATGACCTCGTCGAAGTCCTTGATGCCCTCGTTGTGGATCTTCGTTCCCATGGAGTCGTAGAGAGGCTTGATGTACTCGGCGCCGTGCTGTTCCGCGGCGGCGACGATGACGCGGACCGGTGCCCACGCCTTCTTCATGAGCTCCTTGTAGTTCTCGGGCAGCTCCTCGCGGCCCTCGTTCAGCACGGCCAGGCTCATGACGTGCCAGTCGGTCTTGATGTCGCGGACTTCTTCCACTTCGCCGATCCAGCGGGAGGTCACCCAGGCGAAGGGGCACAGCGGGTCGAACCAGAAATCGGCCTTGTTGGAAGCAGTTTCAGGCACAGGAGTCTCCTTAGGGAAGTCGTCAGGGCACAGCGTCAGGGCGCATTGAACCCGTGAGGTCTCGGCGCGCCCGTGGCACACACATAGGATTCAGCGGGAAACTAAGCTGATTTATTCCGGCGCTTGGCGACGACGTCGTGGGCGATCATTGTGGGCGCCGACTTCTTGGCCACCACATCGGCAGTGATCACGACGCTGGCGATATCTTCGCGGCTGGGGAGGTCGAACATGACCGGAAGCAGCACTTCCTCCATGATGGCGCGCAGCCCGCGGGCACCCGTGCCGCGTTCGAGTGCCTGGTCGGCGATCATGTTCAACGCGTCGTCGTCGAAGAGCAGTTCGACGCCGTCGAGCTGGAACATCTTCTGGTACTGCTTGACGAGGGCATTCTTTGGCGTGGACAGGATCTGGATCAGCGCTGCGCGGTCAAGGTTCGAGACGGTGGTGATCACGGGAAGCCGGCCGATGAATTCGGGGATCAGGCCGAACTTGAGCAGGTCCTCCGGCATGACTTCGCCGTAGGAATCCGTGGTGTTCTTGACCTCGTTGAGCGGGGCGCCAAAGCCGATGCCCTTGCGTCCGGAGCGCGAGCCGATGATGTCTTCGAGTCCCGCGAAGGCGCCGGCCACGATGAACAGCACGTTCGTGGTGTCAATCTGGATGAATTCCTGGTGCGGGTGCTTGCGTCCACCCTGTGGCGGGACGGAGGCGACGGTCCCCTCGAGGATCTTCAGGAGCGCCTGTTGCACGCCCTCGCCGGAGACGTCCCGGGTGATGGACGGGTTCTCGCTCTTGCGTGAGATCTTGTCGATTTCATCGATGTAGATGATGCCCTGCTCGGCCTTCTTGACGTCATAGTCGGCGGCCTGGATGAGCTTGAGGAGGATGTTCTCTACGTCCTCGCCGACATAGCCGGCCTCGGTCAGCGCCGTGGCGTCGGCCACCGCGAACGGGACGTTGAGCCGGCGCGCCAGGGTTTGGGCCAGGTACGTCTTGCCGCAGCCGGTGGGGCCGATCAGGAGGATGTTGGACTTGGCGATCTCGACGTCGTCGTGGTGGCCGCCGTCGGCAAGGCTTCCGCTCTTCGGCGCGTGGCCGGCCTGGATCCGCTTGTAGTGGTTGTACACCGCGACGGCGAGCGAGCGCTTGGCGGGTTCCTGCCCGATCACGTACTCCTGCAGGAAATCAAAGATTTCGCGGGGCTTTGGCAGTTCGAAACTGCCCAGGTCGGCTACTTCCGCGAGTTCCTCTTCGATGATCTCGTTGCAGAGTTCGATGCACTCGTCGCAGATGTAAACGCCGGGCCCGGCAATGAGCTTGCGAACCTGCTTCTGGCTCTTTCCGCAGAAAGAACACTTCAGCAGATCAGTGCTCTCGCCAATCCGAGCCATGTGTGAACCCCTTTAGTAGCTTGCTGCTGGCTGTGACATGTTCCACTCTAGGTCACTTTGGGCCCGTTAGGTGGAATGCGAACGCCGGTGCGGCCATTTGATAGTGCCGCACCGGCGTCGCGGATTACTGATTAGCGGGCGATTGCCTGGGGCTTGATCTTGCGCGAATCCAGGACCTGGTCAATGAGGCCGTAATTCATGGCCTCGGCCGCGGTGAGGATCTTGTCCCGCTCGATGTCGTTGTTGACCTGCTCCGGCGTCCGTCCGGAATGCTTGGCCAGTGTGTCCTCGAGCCAGGAGCGCATGCGCATGACTTCTGCGGCCTGGATCTCCAGGTCGGACGCCTGGCCGCCCTGGCCGCCGGAGAGCGAGGGCTGGTGGATCAGGACCCGGGCGTTCGGCAGGGCCAGCCGCTTGCCGGGCGTGCCGGCGGCGAGCAGCACGGCGGCGGCGCTGGCCGCCTGGCCCAGGCAGACGGTCTGGATCTCGGGCCGGATGTACGTCATGGTGTCGTAGATCGCGGTCATGGCGGTGAAGGAGCCGCCGGGCGAGTTGATGTAGAGGGTGATGTCGCGGTCCGGGTCGGTGGACTCGAGCACCAGAAGCTGCGCCATGATGTCATCGGCCGAGGCGTCGTCGACCTGGACACCCAGGAAGATGATGCGGTCCTCGAACAGTTTGGTGTACGGGTCCTGGCGCTTGAAGCCGTAGGGCGTGCGCTCTTCGAACTGGGGCAGGACGTAGCGGCTGCTCGGCAGGTTCCCGGCAGTCGATCCGAAGTTGTAGTTCATGTTCATTGCTCCTGAAGTCATTTCTTGCTACCTGCCGGTCAGTTCGCGGAAGGGGAGCCGTTGCCGTTGGCGTTCGTGCCGCCGCCACCGGCCACGGATCCCGCGTGGGCGGCAATCTTGTCGAAGAAGCCGTATTCCAGGGCTTCCGTGGCCGTGAACCACTTGTCACGGTCGTTGTCCTTGAGGATGGTCTCCACGGTCTGCCCGGTCTGGTGGGCGGTGAGGTCGGCCATGACCTTCTTCATGTGCAGGATCAGCTCGGCCTGGATCTTGATGTCCGACGCCGTTCCGCCGATGCCGCCGGAGGGCTGGTGCATGAGGATGCGGGCGTTGGGGGTTGCGTAGCGCTTGCCCTTGGTGCCTGAGGAGAGCAGGAACTGGCCCATGGAGGCGGCCAGGCCGGTTGCCACGGTGACAACATCGTTCGGGATGAACTGCATGGTGTCATAGATGGCCATACCGGCGGTCACGGAGCCGCCGGGCGAGTTGATGTAGAGGTAGATGTCCTTTTCAGGGTTCTCCGCCGAAAGCAGCAGCAGCTGCGAGCAGATCGCGTTGGCGTTCTCGTCGCGGACCTCGGAGCCGAGCCAGATGATGCGCTCTTTCAGCAGGCGGTTGTAAATGTAGTTATCCTGGGCTGCCGGATCGACCGTGGCCATCCGGGGTGCCCCTGCGTGCTGTGACATATGTACTTACCTCTCGCTGGCGACGGTGACGTTACTGTTCAACATCACTGAACTTTCCTACATGGACACTAACCGTTTTCCCGGCCCGTTTGTTCGCTGGCGCGGGGCTGTTCGCTGACGGCGCACGATTGCCCGGACGCCGCGGGCCGGGGTCCGTCAGGCGTTAAAACAAACGGCCCCCGGATCGGTGATCCGGGGGCCGTCAGCGGTACTGCCAGAAGCGAGCGGTAAGGCTAGAACTTCACTGCTGCGGGGTCATCGCTCGGCACGGTCTCGGCGGTTGCCGCTTCCTCGGAAGCGCCTTCCTCGACGGGCTCAGCGGCGTCCGGAGCAGCCTCGTCGCCGGGGCGGACGAAGTCACTCAGGTCAACCTTGTTGCCCTCGGAGTCGGTGACCTCGGCCTGGCCCAGGACGACGGCCAGCGCCTTGCGGCGGCGGACCTCGGAAACCATCATGGGCACCTGGCCACTCTGGTCAATGATCTGGGCGAACTGGTTCGGGTCCATGCCGTACTGGCTGGCGGTGGTGACGATGTAGTCGATCAGCTCGTTCTGGCTGACGTTGACTTCTTCCTTTTCGGCGATGGCGTCAAGGATGATCTCGTTCTGGAAGGCGCGCTCGGTGTTGGCCTTGACCTCGGCGCGGTGCTCCTCGGTGTCGTGTTCGCCTTCACCGTGGGCGTTCTCGGCGTTGAAGTGCTGCTCGAGCTGCTCTTCAACGATCGATTCCGGGACAGGAACGGCGACGAGCTCAACGAGCTTGTCCAGGACCTTGTCGCGGGCCTCGACGCCCTGCTCGACAACCTTGGAGTCGGCGGCCTGCTTGGCGAGGTCCTCGCGGAGTTCGGCGAGCGTGTCGAACTCGCTGGCGAGCTGGGCGAAGTCGTCGTCGGCAACCGGGAGTTCGCGCTCCTTGACGGCTTTGACCGTCACCTTGACCTGAGCCGACTCGCCGGCGTGCTCGCCGCCCACCAGGGTGGTGTCGAAGATGGCGTCCTCGTCGGCGCTGAGGCCGGTGACGGCCTCGTCGAGGCCTTCAAGCATGGTGCCTGCGCCCACCTGGTAGGACAGGCCGGAGGCGGAGTCCACCTCGGCGCCGTCGATGGTGGCGGCGATGTCGATGGTCAGGAAGTCGCCATCGGCGGCCGGGCGGTCCACACTCTTCAGGGTGCCGAAGCGGCCGCGGAGCTCGTCCAGGGCCTTGTCGACGTCGGCGTCGGAGGACTCGGCGGCTGCAACCTCAACCTTGATGCCGGCGTATTCGGGCAGCTCGATCTCGGGGCGGACGTCGACCTCGGCGTGGAACTTGAGCTCGCCGTCGGTGGCGGACGGGTCGGGAACTTCGGTGATCTCGACCTCGGGACGGCTCAGGGGACGGATGCCGGTTTCCTGCACGGCAGCCTGGTACCAGCCGTTGAGGCCTTCGTTGATGGCCGTCTCCAGGACGTAGCCGCGGCCAACGCGCTGGTCGATGAGCTTGGAGGGGACCTTGCCCTTGCGGAAACCGGGGACCTGGATCTGGGAAGCAACAGTCTTGTATGCCTCTGCGATGCTGGGCTTCAGTTCCTCGAAGGGGACCTCAACATTGAGCTTGACCCGCGTGGGGGTGAGGTTCTCGACAGCGCTCTTCACAGTCTAAGTACTCCTGGTGTGGGGGAATGGGGTTCTGCGGTGCCACGTGCTGACAGTGCTTGCAGAGTCGGGGTGACAGGATTTGAACCTGCGACTTCCTGCTCCCAAAGCAGGCGCTCTAGCCAAGCTGAGCTACACCCCGTAAGTGCACAGAACAGTCTACGGTCATACTGCGCCGATTTGCACATTTGACACCGGGGCCCTGCATTAGGTTTAGTTGTATCCGGCTTGAACAGCCGCCCGGAAGTTTTGCTGGATTTCCAGCATCATCCCGGGGACGTAGCTTAATGGTAAAGCCTCAGTCTTCCAAACTGATTACGCGGGTTCGATTCCCGTCGTCCCCTCCACGGAATCAAAAAGGCCCCTCTCCGGAGGGGCCTTTTTTGTGTTCCCTTCTCTGTTCTCTTTCCGTGTACTCTTTCCCTCCGGTCAGGTGTGCTGGTTCTGCCCGGTCAGGCCTGCTGGCACTGCGGGCACCAGTACAGCTTCCGGGCGCCCAGCTCCGTGAGCGCGACGGGGGTGCCGCAGTTCCGGCAATCCAGGCCGTGCCGGCGGTAGACGAAGTGGGCCATGTCCGGTTCCGGAAGCACAGCGGGATCCGGAAGCGCGGCCCCTGGGCCCGCCGGCGCCCCGCCAACCGGCTCGTCCCGGGAAGTCCCGGGCCAGTATTGCGGCGGCGTCGTAATAATCCGGCCGTCGCGGACGCCGTCGGCCATGAGGGCCGCGGTATCGTCCCAGAGCCGGCGGGCCGCTTCCGGAGACAGGCCGGCTCCGGGAAGCCACGGGTTGAGGCGCTGCCGGAAGAGCAGTTCGGCGCGGTAGACGTTTCCGACGCCGGCAATCACCTTCTGGTCCATGAGCAGGGACGCCACGGGCGTGCGTTTGCCCGCCAGCGTGGCGGCAAACGCGTCCCGGTCCCCCGGCAGGTTGCGCAGCGGGTCAGGGCCGAGGCGGGCCAGTACGGCGGCGGCTTCCGCCCTTGTGATCGCCTCACAGGTGGTGGCGCCGCGCAGGTCCGCCCAGCCATGTCCGCTCACCAGCCGTACCCGGACGGCGCCCACCGGCTCCGGCGGACCTGCGTAAGCAGACGACGCCGCCGGCACGTCGCCGGCGGGACCGGCGTCGTAGACCTCACGCTCCCCCACCTTGCGGGGCGCACCGATGGTGGACGCGCCACGGAAGGTGGCATCCCCGCCGAAATCCCAGGCTCCGTAGAGGCCCAGGTGGACGTGCAGGACCAGATCGTGGTCGAAGTCGAGGAAGAGGTGCTTCCCGTGGGCAGTGGCGGCGGTCAGAATGTGGCCGTCCAGCAGGGCGGCACCGGCGGCGAACCGGCCCTGGGGACTGGAAACAGCGAGCTTCTCCCCCGCGAAAACGTCACCGAACTGGCGCGCCAGGCGGTGGACGGAGTGCCCTTCCGGCACTACTGGACAACCTCGCCGGTGCGCTCGTAGGTGGCGATCTTGCCGATCCGGCGGACATGGCGCTCGTCCTGGCTGAACGGCTCCGCCAGGAAGGCCTCGATGATGGCCGTCGCCTCGTCCACACTGTGCTGCCGGCCGCCGACGGCCACCACGTTGGCGTCGTTGTGCTGGCGGGCGAGCTGTGCGGTGGACAGGTTCCAGGCCAGTGCGGCGCGGACGCCCTTGACCTTGTTGGCGGCAATCTGTTCGCCGTTGCCGGAGCCGCCGAGGACGATGCCCAGGGCGTTGGTCCCGGCTTCCTGGTCCGCTACGACGGCGAGGGCCGCGTTGATGCAGAACGACGGGTAGTCATCCAGGGCGTCGTAGACCTTGGGTCCGTGGTCCACCACCTCGTAGCCCTTCGCGCTGAGGTGGCTGACGAGGTGGGCGCTGAGCTCCATTCCGGCGTGGTCGGTGGCGATGTGCACGCGGGGGAAGTCAGAAGTGGTCACGGCGAGTCCATTCGGTTGCGGCTGCGCGCGGCGGCCGGGGCGGTTCGGGGGCTGGTCCAAGCGTACTAGGCCCCTGCGTTACGCGACGGGGGTTCCGCCGTTTCGCCGGGCCCGGTCCGCCACCCGGGAAAGGGTCCGGGCCATGTTGTCCGCCGTGGCGGCACTTCCGCTGCTCACCGCCAGCCGGCGGCCATCCGAGCGGTCCACAACCACGGCCGGGCCGCTGCTGACCAGCAGCGCCGTGGTGCTGCCGTGGACCCGGTACCCCCATCCGCCGTAGTCTGCCGCCCGGACGTCCCGGGCCGTGGCGGAGTCGATGGCCGCGGCCGGGACGTTCATGACCCGCACGAAGCCCGCCGCGAAGACCTGCAGTCCGCCGCGGTCGACCCGGATCCGGGCAACCAGGAATGCCGCGGCCACCAGGGCGCCGGCCACGAGGACCGCGGCCAGCCAGGGTACCGCGATGCTGAGGAGGGCGGCAGGCAGCAGCGTGGCGATGCCGAGCATCACGAAGATCGAGCTGCGGGCGTGCACCCAGAGGCGGACGAAGTCCCTGGCCAGATCGGGGTCGCGTTCGCGCTCGAGGGCCTGCCGGATGGCGAGATCGTCATCGACGGACCAGCGTTCGTCGGCCTTGAAAACACAACCCATGACGACGCCCATGGCGAGGGCCGCGCCGCTTCCCAGGGCCAGGACCGAGGCATCCACATGGGATTCCCGCGCGTCGGGCAGTCCCAGCTGGCCCACGAGCACGGCGGCGAGGACGGTGGCCATGAACAGGCTCATGGCGAAGCCCGCTCCCATCATGATGCGGCGCATCATTGCGGGGCGGGACAACGGGACGGCCTGCAGCAGCACAGCCCAGCCCATCACGACGATCAGCGCGGCGCCGGCACCGGTCACGGCGGCGAAGGGCGCGAAATCAGCGGCGCCGGCGTCGGTCCAGCGCACGGCCAGGGGCTCGGGAAGATCGGACTTCACCAGAAGCGCGCACACCACAAATCCGGCCGCCAGCACCAGGGGAAACCCGATGGCAAAGCGCAAGGCCCTGCCGTCAACTGAGTCCCGAAACTTTCCCATACTCCAACGCTACCCCGGCCGGACCTGCCCTGATCAGGGGGGTCCCGGGCCGGCAGGCGGCCCGCAGCGCCAGGGGGCTCGGGGCGTGCCGGCCGGTCCCGGGCCGGCAGGCGGCCCGCAGCGCCAGGGGGCTCGGGGCGTGCCGGCCGGTCCCGACCCGGGGGGTGCGGCGTGGCGCGGTCCGGAACACTGTGACCGGGCTAACTTGCCACGGGCCGCTGACGTGAAAGAATAATTTCACAGTATCGCCGGCGGCTGCGGCCGGCCGGCAGTATCCATCTTCTTCTGGAGGCCCCTTTGCCCGGTATGAACCTGACCCGCGCGGAAGCCCGCGAGCGCGCCGACCTGATCGACGTCGAGTCCTACGAAGTCAAGCTGGACCTGACGCGCGGCGAGAAAGTCTTCGGGTCCACCACGGCCGTGAAGTTCACGGCCAAGCCGGGGTCCTCGACCTTCATCGACGCCGTGACCCACGCGGTGCACAGCGTGAACCTGAATGGACGCGAACTCGACCCCGCCGAGGTCTCCGACGGCGTCCGGATCCAGCTTCCGGACCTGGCGGCCGAGAACCACCTCCTCATTGTCGCCGAGGCGCCCTACATGAACACGGGCGAAGGCCTGCACCGCTTCGTGGATCCGGTAGACAACGAGGTCTACCTCTACACCCAGTTCGAGGTCCCGGATTCGCGCCGCATGTTCGCCGTCTTCGAACAGCCCGACCTCAAGGCCAGCTTCACGTTTGCCGTCACGGCCCCCTCGCACTGGGACGTCGTCTCCAACTCCCCCACCCCGGTGCCGGTCGAGACCCTCCCCGGCGAGGACGGGGGCGCCCGCTCCGTCTGGGAGTTCGCGCCCACGCCCCGGCTCTCGTCCTATGTCACCGCGCTGATCGCCGGACCGTACCAGTCGGTCCGCAGCGAGGTGGTTTCGGCGGAGGGCCGCGTCACTCCGCTGGGCATCTTCGCCCGCAAATCGCTCATGCAGTACCTCGACCCGGAAAACATCTTCGAGCTCACCCGGCAGGGCTTTGAGTTCTTTGAGGCCCAGTTCGGCTGCCCGTACCCCTTCGAGAAGTATGACCAGCTTTTCGTGCCCGAGTTCAACGCCGGGGCCATGGAGAACGCCGGCGCCGTCACCATCCTGGAAGGCTACGTCTTCCGCCGCAAGGTCACCGACGCCCAGGTGGAACGGCGCGCCATCACCGTCCTGCACGAGCTGGCGCACATGTGGTTCGGCGACCTCGTGACCATGCGCTGGTGGAACGACCTCTGGCTCAACGAGTCTTTCGCCGAGTACATGTCCCACCTGGCCGCCGTGGAGAACACCCGGTTCGACCACGCCTGGACCACGTTCGCCTCCGTCGAAAAGTCGTGGGCCTACCGGCAGGACCAGCTGCCCACCACGCACCCGATCTTCGCCGAGATCAACGACCTCCAGGACGTCGAAGTGAACTTCGACGGCATCACCTACGCCAAGGGCGCGTCGGTGCTGCGCCAGCTCGTCGCCTGGGTGGGCCCGGAGGAATTCATGTCCGGCGTGCGCGAGTACTTCAGCAAGCACGCCTGGCAGAACACCGAGCTCAGCGACCTCATGACCGAACTCGAAAAGGCCAGCGGCCGCGACC
The DNA here is from genome assembly GCF_900116495.1 of Arthrobacter sp. ov118. Classification (GTDB taxonomy): domain Bacteria; phylum Actinomycetota; class Actinomycetes; order Actinomycetales; family Micrococcaceae; genus Arthrobacter. The sequence continues at coordinate 187,428 of NZ_FPAY01000002.1, read as the reverse complement.
TTGACCAGTGGGGGCGGCTCTGGCTTGAGACCGCCGGCGTCAACACCCTGGCCCCGGACGTCTCGGTGACGCAGGACGGCACGATCAGCTCCTTCGCCATCGTGCAGTCGGCGGTCGAGAGCGAACCGACGCTGCGGCCGCACCGGCTCGCCGTCGGCTTCTACAACCTCAACGGCGAGGGCAAGCTGGAGCGCGTGCACCGGGAGGAGCTCGACGTCGACGGCGAGCGCACCGACGTTCCGGCCCTGGCCGGCCTGGCCCGGCCTGACCTGATCCTGCTGAACGACGACGACCTCGCCTATGCCAAGGTCCGGCTGGATCCGCAGTCACAAGCCACAGCCACGGCCCACCTGAAGGACATCAGCCAAAGCCTCCCCCGCACCCTGGTGTGGGGCTCGGCCTGGGACGCTGCCCGCGACGGCGAATCCCCGGCCCGCGGCTACGTGGACCTGATTCTTGCCAACATCGCGGAGGAGTCCGATTCCTCCGTGATCCTGGTCCAGCTCCGCCAGCTCGCCACGACACTGACCTTCTACGTTGCCGAGGAGCACAAGGAGGCCACCTCGGTCCGCGCGGCCGACACGCTTTGGGATCTCGCCTCGGCCGTCGCCCCCGGTTCCGACGCCCAGCTGCAGTTCGTGAAGTCCTACGCCCTGCTGGCCCGCAGCGCCGGCCAGCTGGATACGGTGTCCGGCCTGCTGGACGGCTCACGCACCCTGGACGGGCTCACCGTGGACCAGGATCTGCGCTGGGAGCTGCTGACGTCCCTGGTGGCGGGCGGCCGTGCCGGACAGGACCGGATCGATGAGGAACTGGCGCAGGACAACACCTCCAACGGGCAAAACGCGGCAGCGCTGGCCAAGGCGGCAATCCCCACTCCGGAGGCCAAGGCCGAAGCGTGGGAATCAATCGTGGTCAAGGGCGATCTCTCCAACGCCCTGCAGGGGTCCGCGGTGACCGGGTTTACCCGGGTCCTGGACACGTCCTTGCTGGAGCCGTACGCCGAGAAGTACTTCGAGGCCGTCCCGGGGATCGTGGCCAACCGCACCCACGCGCTGGCCCAGCAGATCGTCGTCGGGCTCTACCCGGACCAGCTGACCACCCAGGCCACAGTGGACCGGACGGATCAGTTCCTGGCCTCGCTGCCGGCGGACAGCGCCGCGCTGCGCCGGATGATGCTGGAAAACCGCGACGGCGTGGTCCGCGCCCTGCGGGCCCGCCAGGCCGACGTGGGCTAGGACGCCCGCCGACGGGACTCCCCGACTGACTAGCAGCAGGGGCCGCTCTGGAGCCCAGAGCGGCCCTGCTGCGAACCACTTGGGCCGAACTACTTTGGACAGGGTGTGTCCTAGGCTGGAGGCATGAGCCTTGACGAACACCGCTATGCGCTGACGGTCCGCTGGACGGGCAACCTCGGGGCTGGGACGTCCTCCTACCGCGGTTATTCACGGGACCACGACGTCGAGATCCCCGGGCTGCCCGTGCTGCACGGTTCGGCCGATCCGACGTTCCACGGCGACCGCCAGCGCTACAACCCCGAACAGCTGCTCCTGGCCGCTCTCTCGCAATGCCACATGCTGTCCTTCCTGCATGTGGCCGTGAAGCATGGCGTGGTGGTGACCGCGTATGAGGACCGGGCCGAGGGGCTGATGCGCACCAACCGGGACGGCAGCGGGCAGTTCGAGTCCGTCACGCTCAAGCCCCTGGTAACCCTGGCGGAGCAGGCCACCCCGGACCTTTTGGAGGAACTCCACGCCGAGGCCAACAAAGTCTGTTTTATCGCCCGCAGCGTGAACTTTCCGGTGCTGCACGAGCCCACGGCTGTGGTGGAGCCAGCCTGATCGTGGCAACGGGACCGCGCCCCCTCCACTAAAGTTGAAGGACAACAAAGTGTCTTTCGCGCCGCCAATGGCCCGGCGGAAGTGAACACCTGCACCCCATTGAACATCTGCCCCACAGGGGCATTGCAAGGAGCAAGCCTTACTGATGTACAGCATGACAACCGTAGAGCCCATCACGGCGCAGGACATTTCGGCGATCAACCTGCCCGGAGTCCTCATCAGCATCGGCATCGGCGTTGCGGTCTGGCTGGTGGCCTCCTTCATCATCTCCGGGATCACCAAGCGCGTCGCCGAGGGCAGCAGGCTGTTCAAGAAGCCCCACTTCCGCTGGGTGGCTCCCGCCCTCCGGGTGCTGGACCACGAGCGCCGCGTCCAGCGCGCCAACACCATCGGCTCGCTGCTCCGGAGCGTCATCGGCGTGCTGGTCGCCGCGCTCACCATCATGTACGTGCTGCAAAACCTGAACGTGAACATCGCCCCGATTCTGACCAGCGTCGGTATCCTCGGTGTGGCCATCGGCTTTGGCGCCCAGCAGCTGATCCGCGACTTCCTGGCCGGCATCTTCATCACCATCGAGGACCAGTACGGCATCGGCGACGTCATCGAGACTTCCGAGGTGGTGGGCACAGTGGAGGCCATGAACCTGCGGTTCACCCGGGTCCTGGCGGAGGACGGCACCATCTGGTACCTGCGCAACGGCGAAATCCTGCGCGTGGGCAACCGTTCGCAGGGCACGTACATTGCACCTCCGGAGCCGTCCGCCGACGGGGCCGAGCCCGCGCCGCAGCAGCAGGCCGGAGAATAGAGTAATGACGATTCCCAGCGCCGGCGGACCCCGGCAGCCCAAGCAGCTGCTGCAGAACGACCCCTTCAGCCAGCCCGGCTACACGGACAATTTCTATGACGCCGTGGGCGGGCACGAGACTTTCGTGAAGCTCATCGATGTCTTTTACGACGGCGTCGCGGACGATCCGCTGTTGCGCCCCATGTACCCGGAAGCGGACCTCGACCCGGCGAAACGGCGTTTCCTGATGTTCCTGGAGCAGTATTGGGGCGGCCCGACGACGTACGGCGAGGAGCGCGGGCATCCGCGCCTGCGGATGCGCCACATGCCGTTCCGCGTGACGCCGGAGGCCAAGGACCGCTGGCTTCACCACATGCGCACCGCGGTGGATGCCCTGGAGCTGCCGCCGCTGTATGAGGGGACGCTTTGGGACTACATGGAACGGGCAGCCCTGTCCATGGTGAACAGCCCGTCGGAGGGCTGAGCCCGTCGAATACCTGAGTCAGCGACAGCCGCGGCCGGCAGCCGCCGCCGGTCTGCCCTAGAGTCCGGAGCCCGTCCGGACCAGCACGTGCCCGCGGGTGCCGCTGAGGCGGAACCAGCGCCCGGCCCGGAAGAGCCGCTGCTCGCCGTCGGCCAGGAAGCCCAGGGTGAGCGCGGCGAACGCGGCGCCGGCCGGAAGGCCGCCGGCGTCGGGCAGTTCCCGCCCCCAGACCGTCGCCCGGGCGTTGTTGACGATCAGCGCGCCCGGCTTGTCCGGAATGACCGCGGCGATCTCCCTGATGCCTGCCTCGGCTGCGTCCCGCAGGACCGTGTCCTGGACCGTGCCGAGCAGCTCCCAGCCGGCCCGCGGCGCCCCGATCCCGGCCCACGACTCGCTGACGGTCATCGGCGGCAGGGGAAGTTCGACGTCGTGCTCCCCCGCCCGGGCCAGACGGTCCAGCACGGCGGACAGCGGCACGGTGACATCGGCCTCGGCCGGCTGCGCCAGGGCCACGGTCCGCAGGCCGAGGATGGTGGGGGTGGATTCACCCAGGAGCCGGGGCCGCAGGACGCAGACGTAGGCGGCCAGGACCGGGCCCGCGGCCTGGAGCCGGATGGCGCCGTCGTCAATGGACTTGGCACGCGTGGCGAAGGTGCGCAGATCGGCGAGGTCGCGGGGATCGGTGAACTGCAGGGACTGGGTTAGGACATCAGACACACTCCGACTCTACCGGCTGCGCTCCTAAGGAGCGGCGTCCCCTTTTTGGCAGTGTCCCCTTTTGAGCAGTGTCCCCTTTTGAGCAGTGTCCCCTTTTGAGCAGTGTCCCCTTTTGAGCAGTGTCCCCTTTTGAGCAGTGGGACAGGGCCGTCTAGAGTCAGACCATGACTGAAGCCGAAGCCGGATTCCCGGCGCTCCCGACCCAGGACCCCACCTCCTCGCTGATTGAACTCCTCAACCTTGGCGAACTCGAGGGCGCGCGGACGGACGAGGACATCTTCATGGGCCCTTCCCAGCGGCAGCCGCGGCACCGGGTCTTCGGCGGCCAGGTGCTGGCACAGTCCCTCATCGCCGGCAGCCGCACTGTCGATCCGGACCGCAGTGTCCACTCCATGCACGGCTATTTCCTGCGGCCGGGCGATGCCAACAAGCCGATCACCTTTGGCGTGCAGCGCCTGCGCGACGGACGGTCCTTCTCGGCCCGCAGGGTCCACGCATATCAGGAGGGCGCACCCATTTTGTCGATGATCGCGTCCTTCCAGGCCGGGGACGAGGGCATCGAGCACCAGTCCGAGATGCCAGCCGGGATCCCCGACCCCGAGTCGCTGCCCAGCACCGCTGACCTGCTGGGCAAGTTCGACCACCCCGTGGCCCGGCACTGGGCCTACGAACGGCCGTTCGATATCCGCCACGTCGACCCGGCGCTGTACGTCTCGGCGAACGGGCCCAAGGAGGCGCGCAACGCCGTCTGGATGAAGACGTTCGGCCCGATGCCCGACGACGCCGGCCTGCACCGGGCCGCCCTGGCCTACGCGAGCGACTACACGCTGCTCGAGTCAATCCTCCGCAGGCATGGGATGAGCTGGATTACGCCCGGGATGTCCGTGGCGAGCCTGGACCACGCCATGTGGTGGCACCGGCCGGTGCGGGTGGACGAATGGCTGCTCTACGTCCAGGAGTCCCCCAGCGCCCAGGGCGCGCGGGGCCTCGCCACGGGCAAGATCTTCAGCCGCGACGGCCGGCATGTGGCCACGGTGGCGCAGGAAGGCATGGTCAGGATCCCGACAGATCAGCCGAACGCTGCCGCCGTGCAGTCCGAGATGCTGGAGCACCGGCTGCGCGAGGCCGAAACCCGCTGACGCACCCGGACGGCCGCACGGCCGCGGGATAACGCAGAAGGCCGGCTCCCAAGGGAGCCGGCCTTCTGCGTAGCGGGCTTAGTCGCGGGTGAGGCGGCGGTGCGTCACGCGGTGCGGCTTGGCCGCGTCCGGGCCCAGGCGCTCCACCTTGTTCTCCTCGTAGGATTCGAAGTTGCCTTCGAACCAGTACCACTTGGACGGGTTCTCCTCGTCGCCTTCGTAGGCGAGGATGTGGGTGGCCACCCGGTCCAGGAACCAGCGGTCGTGCGAGACGACGACGGCGCAGCCGGGGAATTCGAGCAGGGCGTTCTCGAGGCTGCTCAACGTCTCGACGTCAAGGTCGTTGGTCGGTTCGTCGAGGAGCAGCAGGTTGCCGCCCTGCTTGAGCGTCAGCGCCAGGTTGAGGCGGTTGCGCTCACCGCCGGAGAGCACTCCGGCCTTCTTCTGCTGGTCCGGGCCCTTGAAGCCGAAGGCGGCCACGTAGGCGCGGGACGGCATTTCGACGTGGCCGACCTGGATGTAGTCCAGGCCGTCGGACACGACCTCCCACAGGGTCTTGTTCGGGTCAATGCCGCCACGGCTCTGGTCGGCGTAGGAGATCTTGACGGAATCGCCGATCTTCAGGTCGCCGCCGTCAAGCGGCTCGAGGCCCACGATGGTCTTGAACAGCGTGGACTTGCCGACGCCGTTGGGGCCAATGACGCCGACGATGCCGTTGCGGGGCAGGCTGAAGGACAAGCCGTCGATCAGCGTACGGTCATCGAAGCCCTTCTGGAGGTCCTTGGCCTCCAGCACGAGGCCGCCGAGGCGCGGTCCCGGCGGGATCTGGATCTCTTCGAAGTCGAGCTTGCGCGTCCGGTCTGCCTCGGCAGCCATTTCCTCGTACCGGGCCAGGCGGGCCTTGGACTTGGTCTGGCGTCCCTTGGCGTTGGAGCGGACCCATTCGAGTTCCTCGGACAGGCGCTTGGCCTGCTTGGCGTCCTTCTTGCCCTGGACTTCCAGGCGGGCGCGTTTCTTCTCCAGGTACGTGGAGTAGTTGCCCTCGTAGGGGTACAGGTGGCCGCGGTCCACTTCGGCGATCCACTCGGCGACGTGGTCGAGGAAGTACCGGTCGTGGGTGACGGCGAGGACGGCGCCGGGGTAGCTGGAGAGGTGCTGCTCAAGCCACAGCACGCTCTCGGCGTCGAGGTGGTTGGTGGGCTCGTCGAGCAGCAGCAGGTCAGGCTTCTGCAGCAGAAGCTTGCAGAGGGCAACGCGGCGGCGCTCACCACCGGAGAGCAGGGTGACGTCGGCGTCGGCCGGCGGGCAGCGGAGGGCGTCCATGGCCTGTTCCAGCTGGGAATCGATATCCCAGGCGTCGGCCGCGTCAATCGCTTCCTGCAGCTGTCCCATTTCCTCGAGGAGAGCGTCATAGTCAGCATCCGGGCTGGCCATTTCTTCGGAGATCGCGTTGAAGCGCTGGATCTTGCCGTAGATTTCACCGACGCCTTCCTGGACGTTGCCCAGGACGGTCTTGTCTTCGTTCAGCGGCGGCTCCTGAAGCAGGATGCCGACCGTGTAGCCGGGGCTGAGCCGGGCCTCGCCGTTGGAGGGCGTGTCCAGGCCCGCCATGATCTTCAGAATGGTGGACTTACCGGCACCATTCGGGCCGACAACGCCAATCTTGGCCCCCGGGAAGAAGGACATGCTTACGTCATCGAGGATGAGTTTTTCGCCGACAGCCTTACGGGCCTTGGTCATTGTGTAGATAAATTCCGCCATGCCTACAAATCTAGTGGTTCGGCCGGGATAACTCACATTCCGCAAGCCTTTTCCCAGGCGCTAGGTAGCGGCACCGAAGCCGCGGCCGAAGAAACACCGGCCCGCCGCCAGCCCCGGGCTCAGGCGGCGGTCTCTTTCAGTTCGCCGGTCACCGCGTCGAACTCCAGGTCGTCATCGTCGGCGTCCCCGTCCCCGCTGGCGTCGACGTCGTGGTCGGCGTCGCCCTGCCCGTCGTGATCGGCATCGCCTGGTGCGTCATTGCCGGCGGCCGCGTCCTGGCCGGCTGCGGGGGCGCCGCCGGCCGTCCGGATGAAGTTCGCGGAACCCCACATGAGGTCGTGGCCGACGGATTCTGCGTCGATGTCAACCGCATGATAGACGCGGCCGTCCTTTTCCCAGTTGCGCAGCTTAAGCCTGCCGACGACGATGACCCGCTGGCCCTTCTTGATGCTGCAGCCGATGTTCCCGGCCAGCTGACGGTACCCCTGCACAGTGAACCAGTTCGTGTTTCCGTCAACCCAGGCGTTCGCGGTGCGGTCAAAGCGCCGTTCGGTCGAACCCAGCCGGAAAGAGGCGGTTCCGACGCCTCCCGGCGTCGTCGAGGTCCTGATCTCCGAGGCGACAAAGCCGCGGACCGTGATGTTGTCATTCATGCTCATGTCCTGTCTCGAGTTGTCTCGCCCTGACGGGCACTTCCAGCTTCCTGCAGGGGACGCGGGCCAGCCAGACCCGGAAGGCGCTATGTGGACAACCCGGGAACTTCGGGCGGCTCAGGGCGCCGTACCGACCGCGGCGGCCCTCCTCTTGATGTGGTTCAGCACCGCGGCAAGGGCGGGCCAGGCGCTGTTGCCGTGCCGTGTGCGGGCAAATGCCCGCAGGCGGAGCTCGGGCTGGGCGAGCGGAACCAGCGTGACGCCGTGCCTGGGCTGCCGGTCCGCGGGCAGGAGGCCGATTCCCATCCCGGCGAGGATAAGGTCTTCGACCAGCTCCAGGCTGTCTGCCTGGTGCCTGACCCGGGGCTCGAAGTCCGCCATCGATGAAACCAGCCGAAGAACATCCTCATCCGCCCGGTTTCGCGAGTTGCCGATCCAGTCCTGGTCCCGGAAGGCCAGGAAGATCTCGGGGGCGCTGCCGGGCAGGTCATCGGAGTCCCTGTCGGGCACACCAAGGCTCCACGGCGTGGTCCACAAGGGGATTGAGTCAAAGTCGGCGCCGGTCCCGTCCGGAGCGAGGTTGTAGTCATAGGTCAGGGCCAGGTCCACGGTGTCCGAGGCAAGGAGCGCGAGCGCCTCAGCCGGCTCGTGCTCCCGCACCTCGATTTTCACGTCGGGGTGGCTGGAGGCCAGGTCAGCGACGATAGGCATGAGGATTTTGCGGACAGCGGTCACGAATCCAGCCACCCGGACTGTTCCCACGGGTTCAGCTCCGGCATCCAGTTCTGCCGTCGCGGCCGCGACCGCGCCAAGGATGGTCACCGCGTGATCGGCCAGGCGGCGGCCGGCGGGGGTCAGACGCACACCCCGGCCCGCGGGTTGCAGCATCGGCGTTCCGACTTCCCGGGCCAGGGCCGCGATCTGCTGAGACACGGTCGACGTCGTCGTTCCCAAAGTGTCGGCGACATTGCGCATTGAGCCCTGGCGGGCGAGTTCAAGAAGGATCTCTAAGCGGCGGGTCTCCATTCCAACATTGTCCGTGTTTTATGGACGGTTTGTGAATGATTATCACGTGGACGTACATAGTCACCGGCGGGTCTACTGGACTCATGGCGACGATTTCACTTGGTAATTCCGGCTCTCCACGCACCGGCACGGCGATGGCAGGCGCAGCAATGTGCTGCGTGCAGCTGGGCCTAGCCGCCTCGGTGGGGCTGTCGGATCGCCTGGGCGCCGAAGGGGTCGCCTGGCTGCGGCTGGCATGGGCGGCGCTGATCCTGGTGGCCCTCACGCGTGCTTGGCGCGCACGGTTCACACGATCCGGTCTCATCACCTGCGCCTTGCTGGGACTGGTCACTGCAGGGATGACTTTGCTGTTTATGGCCTCCGCCGTCCGGATACCCCTGGGCACGGCCAGTGCCTTGGAGTTTCTGGGTCCGCTGTCGGTGGCTGTCATCCGGGGACGGCGGACCGGACGGTGGTGGGCGTTGGCGGCAGCGGCCGGGGTGGCTGCGCTGACCGAGCCATGGCACGGCGGCACGGACCTGGTCGGGGTCCTCCTGGCCCTGGGCGCTGCCGCCTGCTGGGCGGCCTACATTCTTCTGACCCAGCGCGCAGGGGACGAGGTGAGCGGCCTGCAGGCGCTGGCGGTGTCCATGCCCGTTGCCGCGGTGGCGGCGACCGTCGTCGTGGGACCGTCGGTGTTCGGCCGGCTCGACTGGCAGCTGCTGCTCGTGGGAGCGGGCCTGGCGCTGTTGCTGCCGGTCATCCCGTTCAGCCTGGAGCTGCTCGCCCTGCGCCGCCTCAAAGCCTCGGCCTTCGGGACGCTCATGAGCCTGGAACCGGCCATTGCCGTACTGATCGGTTTCGCCGTACTGGGACAAACCCCCGGCCTCGGCGCCATCGTGGGGATAGCTCTGGTGGTGGCGGCAGGCATCGGCGTCACTGTCCAGGCGGACCGCTCCCCGCAGGAGTCAGGGCTGCCGGAAACCACCGGGCCGACCCTGACGGCACACCAATGACCGCCGCCGGGCGTCCGGCACTGTAAACTTTTTGAGGCGTCCCCCGGCAGCAGCCGGCGGGCACCAGCGTGCCCCAGTAGCTCAGGGGATAGAGCAGCGGCCTTCTAATCCGCCGGTCGGGGGTTCGATTCCCTCCTGGGGCACAAGAGAGCGGCTCTGGGCTGCGGACTTTCCGCAGCCCAGAGCCCCCAGCCGCAACAGCCCCGACAGCCCCGTCAGATCCACTTGTTGTGCTTGAACGTCAGGTACAGGGCCCCGCCCATGAGCACCATCAGCGCGAGGGCCATCGGATAGCCGAAGAACCAGTCGAGTTCGGGCATCGAGCGGAAGTTCATGCCGTAGATCGACGCGATCAGCGTCGGGGCGAATAAAATAGCCGCCCACGACGAGATCCGTTTGACCTGCTCGCTTTGGGCGAAGCTCGACTCCGTCAGGAGGCGCATTTCGTCGTTTTGCCGCTGGGCCACCAGCGCTGCGTTGACGGCCAACGCATTTTGCAGCAGCGCCCGGAAGGCCGCCACCCGTTCGCCGAGCCTGAGGGCGTGGTCCAGTACGTCCCGGAAATGGTCCTGCAATTCTTGGTCCGCCGCGCCGTCCTGGCCGTCGGCCATGAGCGTCTGCAGGATGCCGGCAAGCGGGGCGGTGGCGCGCTGGAACGTGATGACCTGGCGGGACAATTCATAAATCCTGCGCGACACCCCGGGATCGGCGGCGAAAAGGTCGTCCTCGATTTCATCGATGTCGTTTTCCAGCCCTGCGGCGACCGGCTCGTACTCGTCCACCACCTGGTCCACGATCGCGTACAGCACCGCATCAGGTCCGAGCGCCAGGAACTCCGGCTGGGATTCCATGCGCCGGCGCACGCGGGCCAGGTCGGGAGACTCTGCCCGGCGGACAGTGACCACAAAGTCCGGGCCGGCGAAAACGTGGATCTCGCCGAACTCGACTTTCTCTACCTCGTCGAGGTACCGGGCGGGCCGCAGCACCAGGAACAGCGTGTCGCCGTAGTGCTCCAGTTTCGCGCGCTGGTGGCCGGCGAGCGCATCCTCCACGGCCAGGTGGCTCAGGTCGAATTCCTCCGCCACCGACCGCAGCTCGACGGCGTCCGGCCGGTACAGCCCGATCCAGGCCATGCCCTGGCGCTGGCGCAGGAGGAAATACGTCTCCTCAAGGTCTTCCGGGTCGGCGGTCCGGTGACCTTCCACATAGACGGCGTTGTCAATAATCGTCACGGCCGCGCCTCCTCGCCAAGGCCTTCCCTTGGCTGGAACGTTATACCGTGCCCTGTCCCCTGCCAACAGCCCCGTACGAACACCCTAGGGCAGGGTTAGAATCACGGGCCCGTCCGCGGTGATGGCGACGGTGTGCTCGCTGTGGGCGGCGCGGCGCCCGTTGGCAGTCCGCAGGGTCCACTCGTCCTCGTCGTGGTAGTAGTCGTCCTTGCGGCCGAGAATCAGCATGGGCTCGATGGCGATGACCAGGCCCTCGGTCAGTTTGATGCCGCGGCCGGGCCGGCCGTCGTTGGGCACGGGCGGTTCGGCGTGCATGGTCCGGCCAATCCCGTGGCCGCCATGGTCGGCGAGCAGCCCGTAACCGGACCGGCGCGCTTCCCCGCCGATCGCGTAGGCCAGGTCCCCCATCTTGTTTCCGATCCTCGCCGCTTCGATCCCCCGGGCCAGTGCGGCGTCCGTGGCGTCGATCAGCGCCTGGTCTACCGGATCCGGCGTGCCCACGATGAAGCTAACGGCAGCATCGCCGCACCAGCCGTCCAGGAAGGCACCGCAGTCCACGCTGAGCAGGTCCCCGTCCTGGAGCCGGTAGCCGTTGGGGATGCCGTGGACGACGGCGTCGTTGACGGACGTGCAGATGACCCCGGGAAAAGGGACGGCCGCCCACCGCGGCCGGTAGTTCAGGAACGCGGGCGTGGCGCCGGCGCCGGCGATGGACTCCGCCGCGACGTCGTCCAGTTCCTTGAGCGAGACACCGACGGCGGCCGCTTCCCGGACGCGGACCAGCGTGGTGGCGACCACCCTGCCCGCCTCTCGCATGAGGGAGATCTCTTCGGGACTCTTGATCATGGACATGGGGTTCCTTCCGGAGCCTAGATGACCGGGCGGGTGGTCACCGGCTCGTCCGACTTGCTGAAGAGCATCTTGGTTTTCGGGTCCAGGAAGATCAGGTACAAGGCAAACAGCAGGGCGATGATCGCCGCGGCATTGCGGGCCAGGGCCAGGGCCAGGCCGAGGTCCGCGGTCTGCAGGTACGGGAAGACGTCCAGCTGGTCCGAGATCGCGTACACCATGAAGAAGGACACGATGAAGTACAGCGCCTTGACCTGCCAGTCGTCGCGGATGCCGGTGACGGCAAACAGCGGGACGAGCCAGACGATGTACCAGGACTGGATCATCGGGGACAGGAGCACGACGGCGGCGAACGCCAGGGTGAGCCGGCGCATCAGGCGGTCGTAGTCACCGCGGAAGATCTGCCACGCGACGATCCCGACGGCGACCAGCTTGCCGGCGTCGAACGCCCATTTGGCCAGACCCCAGCCGTCGAGCCCGACCGCGTTCGAGAGGGAGGCAACGATCAGTCCCACCAGCCCCACGGGCGCGTACCAGATCCAGATGCTGCCGGGAGCGGAGAGCCCGTTGATCCAGCCGAAGCCGAAGCCGTTGACCCGGCTCATGAGATACAGCAGGGCCAGGCTGAGGCCGGCGGTGAGGCCCCAGAAGACGAACTTACGCGGCCAGCTGGCATTCTTTCCCGCCCAGAGCAGGCCGATGAACGGCAGGAAGACGATGGTAATGGGCTTGACCGAGATCGAGAGCGTGACCAGGACAATTCCGAGGATGACGCGGCGCGTGGCGCAGTAGTACAGCCCGGCCAGGGCCAGCCCGATCATGAGGGAGTCGTTGTGGACGCTGGCGATGAAGTTGGTGAGAAACAGCGGATTCGCCGCGGTCAGCCACAATGCACGCTGCGGGTTCACGCCATGCAGTTCGGCCAGCTTCGGCACGTAAATCACGCACAGGGCGACGCCTGCCAGCGCGACGAGGCGGAACAGCATGATGCTGCCTTCCGGGTGCACGTTGGTGGCCCAGACTACGAACTGTTCGATCCACAGGAAGAGCTGGCCGTAGGGAACGGGGGCTTCGGTCCACATCTTGTCCGCGCCCAGCTGGAAGTAGTTGGACAGTGCGGAGATGCCGTTTTCGTAGGGGTTGAACCCCTCCACCATGAGCCGGCCCTGGCCGATGTACGCATAGACGTCCCGGCTGAACAGCGGCACGGAGAACATCAGCGGCAGGCCCCAGGCAACCGTCGCCAGGAGGGTGGCCTTCCTGGCGCCGGGCCCCCAGACGCGGACGCGCTGGCCGAGCCGCAGCCACGCGCGGACCAGCAGCATGCCGCCAAAGGAGAGCAGGATGATGGACAGGGCAACGCCGACGGCTTCGGTGCGCATCCAGATGAACAGCGGAACGCGCCGGAGACCGGAAACGGGGGCGAGCCAGCCGACGCCGATCGAACCGATCATCATGGCCAGCGACCCCAGGAGGCCGGCGAGGATCGGGGACCGCGGGTTGTCGACGTCGTCCCCCCAGGACTGGCCGGAGGTTGACTGCCCGGAGGCGGACACCGAGGACGGGGACAGCCGGGACGGGGCCACGCGCGAGGTACCGACAGCCGTTTCCCCCGCCGCAGGCACAGGCGCCGTCATGTCAGAATCGTCCAATCTGTTGTGGGCCACATACCGCCCACAGCCGGCCGAATGGACCGGCCCGGGGCGCCGCGCTTGCGAAACAAGTTGACGAAATACTTCGACGGCCGCGTACCCGAAATCCTAGCACCGGACGGCTCCGCGGCGTCGGAACGGTAGGCTGAGCGGGTGCCTATAACTAACGAACGCATCGTCTGGATCGACTGTGAGATGACCGGCCTGGACACCAAGAACGACGCCCTCATCGAGGTGGCCGCCCTGGTGACAGATTCGGAGCTCAACATCCTGGGGGACGGCGTCGACGTCGTGATCAAGCCCGACGACGCCGCGCTGGCCCAGATGAACGACTTCGTCCGCGACATGCACACCCGTTCCGGCCTCCTGGCCGAACTTCCGCACGGCAAGACCATGGCCGAAGCACAGGCCGCCGTGCTCGAGTACATCAAGAAGTGGGTGCCGGACGCCAAGAAGGCCCCGCTCGGCGGCAACTCGGTGGGCACGGACCGGGTGTTCCTCGTCCGGGACATGCCCGAGATTGTCGAGCACCTGCATTACCGGGTCATTGACGTGAGCACCATCAAGGAGCTCTCCCGCCGCTGGTTTGCCCGCGCCTACTTCCAGTCCCCCGCCAAGATGGGCGGGCACCGTGCCCTCGGGGACATCAAGGACTCCATTGACGAGCTCCGCTACTACCGCGAGGCGGTGTTCGTTCCCGCGCCGGGCCCGGACAGCGCCACCGCGCAGCAGATCGCCAAGCGCGTCATGGGCGGCGGCACGAAAGAGTAATCTGCGCCACGTTTTGCGGAAATTTTGGGGAAAACCGCAAAAGTGGCAAAACCACCCCCGAACAGCAGGTAAGCTATTTGTCGTTGCCTTTCCAGCCAGCCGGTTCGCCGGAGGGCGCGATAGGGCACATGGTGGGCGTAGCTCAGTTGGCAGAGCGCCTGGTTGTGGTCCAGGAGGTCGCGGGTTCAACCCCCGTCGCTCACCCTCATGAAGGACGGCAGTGATTGTCCGACCTTTTCCAAAGGCCGCACCGGATATCCGGTGCGGCCTTTGTTGTCTGTACCCGCACTTTGCTTTTGGGACCGCGCCTTTTGGGGACCGTGCCTTTTGGGACCGCGCCTTTTGGGACCGCGTTTTTTGGGTACCGTGCCTTTTGGTCTGTGTCTGTGCAGGATCTGTCATTGGAAGGAAACGCAGTGAAGCGGAAGCTCTTTGAAGAAGACCACGGGATGTTCCGTGAGATGGCAGCCGAGTTCAACGCGCGCTCGGTGGCCCCGCACTACGCCCAGTGGGACCAGGACCACATGATGTCCCGGGACCTGTGGACCTCTGCCGGCGAGCAGGGCCTGCTGGGCCTGGCCGTGCCCGAGGAGTTCGGCGGCATGGGCATGTCCGACTACCGCTTCCGGGCGGTGCTGGACGAAGAATTCGCCAAGAGCGACCACCTCGCCGTCGGCCTGGCCTTCCACCTGCACGACGACATGGTCCTCCCCCACCTGCTGGCCTACGGCTCCGAGGACCTTAAGTCCCGCTGGCTGCCGGCCATGGTCACCGGTGAAAAGGTCACCTCGATCGCCTGGACGGAACCTGGCGCCGGCTCGGACCTGCGCGGTATCCGCACGAAGGCCGTCCGCGACGGCGACGACTGGCTGATCAGCGGCCAGAAAACGTTCATCGGCAACGGCATTTCCGGAGACGCCTCCCTGGTCCTGGCCAGGACCGACGGCGGCACGGGACGCGGAAACCACGACTCCTTCTCGCTGTTCATGGTGCAGAAGGGCGAGGGCTACAACACCGGCAAGCAGCTGGACAAGATGGGGCTCAAAGCCTCCGACACGGCCGAACTGTTCTTCGACGGCGTCCGCGTCCCGCACGCCGACCTGGTGGGCGAGGAGGGCAAAGGCCTGCAGTACGCGGCCGAGCAGCTCCCCCAGGGCCGCCTCGCGATCGCCGTGGCCAGCTCCGCCGTCGTGCGCGCCGTCTACGAGGCGACCGTCCGCTACACGAAGGACCGCAACGCGTTCGGCGAGCGGATCATCGACTTCCAGAACAGCCGCTTCGAACTCGCCGACATCCTCACCGAGGTTGAGGTCACCGAGGCCTACGTGGATCAGGCCATCCTGGCTTTCAATGCCGGCGAGCTCGACGCAGGGGACGCCGCCCGCGCCAAGCTTTGGGCCTCCGAGCGCGCCAAGTCCGTCACGGACCGCTGCCTGCAGCTGCACGGCGGCTACGGCTACATCATGGAATATCCGGTGGCCCAGGCCTACCTCGCCGCCCGACTGCTGACCATCTTCGGCGGCACCAACGAAATCATGCGCGACGTCGTCGGCCGCACCATCGCCGGCTGACCCGCCGCTTCCACCTGCACCCGAGGAACTTTCCTGACATGACCGTCCTGCCCATCACGATCTGGGGCGAGCCCGTACTGCACCGCCGGGCCGCGGAAGTCGAAACCTTCGACGACGAACTGCGCACCCTGATCGCCGACATGTTCGAGACCAATGACGCCGCCAACGGCGTCGGACTGGCCGCCCCGCAGGTGGGGGTCGGCAAACGGCTCTTCGTGTACAAGTACACCAACGACGACGGCGCCCCGCCGAGCGGCGTCGTCGTCAACCCCGTGCTGACGCTCTCCAAGGTCTCCGGCGCGTTGCCGGACCCGGACGAGGAAGAGGAAGGCTGCCTGTCCTTCCCCGGCGCACAGTATCCGCTCAAGCGGGCCGAATGGGCGCGGGTCCAGGGCTTCGACGGCGACGGGAAGCCGGTGGAATTCGAGGCGACGGGCTGGTTTGCCCGCGTCATCCAGCACGAGTACGACCACCTCGACGGCAAGCTCTACGTGAACCGGCTGATCGACCGCTACTCCCGCAAGGCCCTGAAGCAGGCCAAGCGCAGCGGCTGGGGCGTCCCCGGGCTGACCTGGATGCCGGGCGTCGACCCGGACCCGTTCGGCCACTGACGGCAGGCAGTTAGGCGCGGCTGTACGCGGATTTTCCCCACCCTTGACGCCGATGCGCAGGAACTCGCCGGCGGTTTGGCGGGACGCGGCGGCGGCGGGTCCCAAAGGTGGGGAATTTCGGCGGAATTTCCCGAGTTCAGAAGCTGCCCGCCAGCTAGCTGCCCGAGGTTCGGTCGACGGCGGCCAGGATGGCGGCGCCGAGCTCGGCCGGCTTGGTGAACTGCGGCCAGTGCCCGGTGGGCAGGTCCACGTACTCGACGTCCCGGATCCGTCCGAGTTCGGCCACGTACGGGTGGCCCTCGGCGATCATTCCGGTCAGCATCGCAGACGGAAACTCGCAGGCAATGACGGTGACAGGCACCTCGAAGCGGCGTTCATCCTGGAGCTGCTGCCGGTCCTGGGCCACGCCGCGAGGCTGCGGGATGGCCCGGGCCCGGAACATGGCGCGCAGGCCGTCGGTCAGGTCCGTGAGGTCCTCGTCCTCGAAGAGTTCCCACGGCGGCAGCGGCACGTCGTCGCCGTCAGCCGGGAGTTCGTCGTTGATGACGCCACCGTCGGCGAGCGGGCCACTGTCCACGTAGATCGCCCGGGCCACCCGCTCCGGCCGGGCGTCGACGGCGCCATGGATGATGGCTCCGCCGCCGGAGTGGCCCACCAGGACCACCGGCGCATCGAGGGTGTCGATCTTCGCCACGACGGCGTCGATGTGGGTGCGCAGGCCGATGCCAGCGCGCGGAGCGTCCGCCGACTCCAGGCCCGGCAATGTCAGCGGGTGGACGTTGTGCCCGGCCGCAGTGAGCGGCGGGGTGACCTGGTCCCACGACGAGGCATCCAACCAGAATCCGGGAACGAGGATGATGTCCATGCCGGTACCCTACCGTTCGAGTGCCAGCTCGACCACCTGATAGGGGTCCTCACCTGGGACGACGTTGTGCATGGTGAGGCGCCCGCCACCGCCCTCCCCCGGGTGAATGTGGATCTGCCAGCCCCAGTCCGGACCGCTCGGTGCCGCGTAGGAGCCATGGAGGCGGAGCACACCGTCACCGCCCACCGTCCCGGCGAACTGCATCAGCGCCCTTCCCGTATGCCAGGAGTCCGCCCACACAGCGGTGGCCGGGTCCGCGTCGGACATTCCGCCGGCCAGGAGCAGGAGGCCTTCCTGCGGGCTCTCCCCGTCCGACCACGTGTAGGCGACGGTCGCGAAATGCGCCGCAGTCACCGTGACGGTGCCGGTGGCCGCCGAGCCCTTGAAATCGTCCGTGGGCATGAGCCGGAAACGGTTTTCGCCCTGCCAGCTGCCCAGCAGAGGCGTCAGGTATCGCACAATGTCCATGCTGCAGTTTACTGAGCACCGTCAAGCGGACAGCCCCGGCCGCCGGCGGTGCAGCAGGCCGCTCAGCGGGGCGGCTGCGGAACGATGGTCTGTTGCTCGGGGCACGAAGTGAGGATCCGCTTCATTGCCTCCTTCTCTGCTGGCGTGACCCACAGCCGATAGGCCGCCTTGACGGAAATCTGGCGGGCAACATAATGGCAGCGGAAAGCCTTGTTCGGCGGCAGCCAGGTGGCGGCGTCGGAAGCGCTTTTGTCCTGGTTGGCGGGACCGTCGACGGCGACCAGGTTGAGGGGGTCGTTGGCCAGATGTTCGCGCTGCTGCGCGGTGAGCTGCTGGGCGCCCTTTTGCCAGGCGTCACCGAGCGCCACAACGTGGTCGATCTGCACCGCGGCGGAGGTCTCGGCGCCCCGCCGGAACGCGATCACGTGGCCGGTGTACGGTTCCCGGAAAGTGCCGCCGGTGACCTTGCACCGGGAGCCTTCGACGAAGTGCGCCGCCGTCAGGTCCCGGCGCAGGATGTCGTTGCGGGTATCGCAGCCGTTGCCGTCGACGTCGAGCCACGCCTGGCCGAAGGCGCTCCGGTCATAGTTGTCCTTGGCGGACCGGCCCTTCACCTCGAGCGTGTCAAGAACGACGGCGGCGGGCGCCTCCGGCACCGCCCGGACGGCGCTGACGGGCTTCATCCACCCGGCCGCCAGCACGGGGGCCTCGCTGGGACCCTGGGGCGAGGGTTCCCCGAGGGCAAACTGTCCGGCGGTGAAGAACCAGACCAGTCCGCCCAGCACGGCCAGGCCAGCCGCAGCCAGGAGAATCCACGCCTGGCGCGACCGGCGCCGGGCGCGGCGGTATTGCGTCCAGGTGACGGTCATGAGGGTCGCCGGGCGCCGCGTTCTGGTTGCACACAGTGAGCCTACGACGGCGGCCCGACACCCGGGGCCCTGTCCACAGTGTTGGGGACAGGTGCCGAAGAAGCCGGGGGTTTTATTGTTCCCGCGTAACCCGTTTCAGGTCTTCGTTGGCCAGATCCAGCAGGTCCCGAAGCTGGTTCACCCGGTCGTCGTTGACTTCACCGGCCTGGCGTTTGACGAGGGCGTCGTCGAGGAGCCGCTTGGCTTCCTTAGCGTTCCTCCGGGCGACGTCCAGCGCGTGTTCCAGGGTGGTCTCGTGTTCAAGTGCCGGGTTCTGTTCCATGGCTCCATTGTGGGGTCCTTTCCCGGCCGATTCCAGTGCATCGGCCGGGAAAGCGCAGCGAGCTCCGCTCAGGCGGGCGGCTCCGCCTGCAGGATTGGCTGCCCGGTTAGACCTCGACCGGCAGCCCGGCGGCCTCGAGGATGGCAGCTGCGTCCTTGGCGGGGAAGGACGGCGGATTGACGCCGGCCATTTCCTCCATAACGCGGACCACCTGGCAGCTGTAGCCGAACTCGTTGTCGTACCAGACATAGAGCACGAGGTTCTTGTCGTTGGAGATGGTGGCCAGGCCGTCCACGATGCCTGCGCGGCGCGAGCCGACGAAGTCGGTGGAGACAACCTCGGGCGAATCGATGTAGTCGATCTGCTTGCGGAACTCCGAGTGCAGCGACAACTCCCGCAGGTAGTCGTTGACTTCGTCCTTGGTGGTGCCGTTCTCCAGGTTCAGGTTCAGGATAGCCAGCGACACATCCGGGGTGGGGACACGGATGGAGCTGCCGGTGAGCTTGCCCAGCAGTTCGGGCAGGGCTTTGGCGACGGCCTTGGCGGCACCGGTCTCGGTGATCACCATGTTCAACGCGGCCGAGCGTCCGCGGCGGTCACCCTTGTGGAAGTTGTCGATCAAGTTCTGGTCGTTCGTGAAGGAGTGGACTGTCTCCACGTGCCCATGCACCACGCCGTAGCGGTCGTTGATCGCCTTAAGCACCGGGGTGATGGCGTTCGTGGTGCAGGATGCGGCCGACACGATGGTGTCGGAGTCGGTGATGTCCCGGTGGTTGATGCCGTGCACGATGTTCTTCAGCTCGCCCTTGCCCGGGGCTGTGAGCAGGACCCGGGCAACGCCCTTGCTCTGCAGGTGCTGGGACAGGCCCTCGGCGTCGCGCCAACGTCCCGTGTTGTCCACCACCAGGGCGTCGTTGATGCCGTAGGCGGTGTAGTCGACCGTGGCGGGGTTGTCCGAGTAGATGACCTGGATCTGGACGCCGTTGGCGGTGATGGTGTCATTCTCGAGGTCCACCTTGATGGTGCCCTCGAAGGAACCATGGACCGAGTCGCGGCGCAGCAGGCTGGCGCGCTTGGCGAGGTCGTTGTCCGAACCGCGGCGCACCACGATGGCCCGCAGGCGCAGGCCGTGCCCGCCGCCGGCCTTTTCGATCAGGAGGCGGGCCAGGAGCCGGCCGATGCGGCCAAAGCCATAAAGGACGACGTCGGTGCTGGTCCGGTCATCGCCGCCACGCTTGCCGACAACCTCAGCGAGTTCCCCGCGCAGGAACTCGTCCAGGCTGACGCCGTCACCCTCGGCGCGGTACTTCTCGGTGAGGCGGGCGATGTCGATCGCAGCGGCGCCGAGGTCCAGCCTGGTCAGGGCCTCCAGCAGAGGGGCCGTTTCCTCCAGGCGCAGTTCTTCCTTGCTCATCCGGCGGGCGAAGCGGTGGGCCTTGAGAATATTCATCGTGGACTTGTTGATCAGGCTGCGTCCGTGGATGGACGTCACCACGTTGTTCTCGCGGTACAGCCGGCCGATCACCGGGATCATGGCCTCGGCGAGCGCCTCACGGCTCATCCACGTATCAAGACAAGAATCTGACGTCTGGCTCACAGAACTACCTTCCTAGAATCCATCCCCTACGTCCTCGTATGGGGAAGTCGGCCGCCGGCGGGTGTCCGGGTACCTGGCGGCACCGGGGATTCGGTCCACCCCGGGCGCCTCGCTGAGCGCAAAGAAAACCGCCGGCTGCGAACGCAGGCCCGGCGGCGGAACTTCTACGTTCGCCTTCAATACTACGGGCGGCCCGGCGGCCTACGCTGCCCGGTTACGCGTGAAATGACTCACACACCGTTCGGGCCCCTGTAGGAGCCGGCCAAGCCACTCACGCCCGGGGCCGCGGCAGCTGCGTCCTCGAGGATCATGTCGACGGCCTTTTCCGCGATCATGATGGTGGGCGCCTGAGTGTTCGCACTGATCAGTCGGGGCATGATCGAGGAGTCAACGACGCGCAATCCCTCCAGCCCATAGACCTTCAGCCGCGGGGAGACGACAGAATCATCGGTGGTACCCATCGCGCAGGTGCCAACCGGGTGGTATGAGGTCCGTCCGTAGGAGCGAACGAACTTCACGTACTCGTCGCGGGTTGCCACCCGAGAGCCGTCGCCGATGTGCTCCTTCTTGATGAAGGCTGCCATCGATGCCTGCCCCATGATCTGGCGGCTCTGCTGCACGCCGGCGATCGTTTCCTCGAGATCGTAGTCGTCCGCGAGGAAATTCGGATCGATGAGCGGGGTCATTGTGGGGTCCGCGGACGCGACGCGTACGGTCCCCCGACTGCGGGGGCGCAGGAAGTACGAGTTCAGCGTCGCCCCGAATCCGGGCCGCAGCGACGCTATGCCCGGCTCCGACCTCGCCGCGGGCAGGAAGTGGAACTGCAGGTCCGGGGTCAACTCTTCGGTGTTGGCATAGCTGAAGCCACCGGCCTCCACGAGGTTGGAGGCGAACGGTCCTGACCGGAAGGCCAGGTACTCCAGGCCGGCCATGGCGGTCGCCGGGCGCACGCGATTGAACCGGTCCAGGCTGTGGTCGTCGGTGAGTTCGTAGATGATGTCCAGATCCAGGTGGTCCTGCAGGTTCTTCCCGACGCCCGGCAGCGCGTGGAGGACGTCGATGCCGGCTGCAGCTAGGTCTGCCGGGTCGCCAATGCCTGAGAGCTGCAGCAACTTCGGCGAGCCGAAAGCGCCGCTGGCGACGATCACTTCACGCCGTGCGCTGTAGGTCCGCACCACGCCGCGTTCGATCGTCTGGATGCCGGTGGCGCGGGCATTCTTGATGATTACTTTTGAGACGGTCACATTGACGCGAACAGTGAGATTGGGCCGTTTGCGCGCGGGTTTCAGATAGGCGACGGCTGCGCTGCACCGGCGGCCGTTCTTGGTGGTGGTCTGGTAGAAGCCGACGCCGAGCTGTTCGGCACCGTTGAAATCGCTGTTGTAGGGCAGCCCAAACTCCTGGCCTGCCTGCACGAAGGCGGCCGAGAGAGTGTGCGGACGCCGGAGGTCCGAGACGCCGAGCGGTCCCTGGGTTCCGTGGTGGGGTCCTGAGAGTCTGGAGTTTGCCTCCGAGCGGACGAAATACTTGCGCACCTCCTCTGCGGACCAGCCTTCGCATCCGTAGTCCACGGCCCAGCCGTCGTAGTCCGCGGCCACCCCCGTGGTGAAGACCTGGGAGTTGATGGACCCTCCGCCGCCGAGCACGCGGCCTTGGGCGAGCGGGATGCGACGGCCGTTGCTGTACTTTTGCGGAACGCTTCTATAGCCCCATTGATAGGGGCCTCCCTTGAGTCTGGGGAAGCCGGCGGGCATATGGATGAAGGGATGGCGGTCGGATCTGCCGGCCTCGAGCAGGAGTACGCGAACAGACGGGTCTTCACTTAGCCTGCCGGCCAGGACGCTGCCGCCCGTTCCACCCCCCGCAATTACATAGTCGTATGCTGCATCGTCCGGCACCTTGGCTCCTCAACCATAAATCCATGCACCGATTTGAAGCGTTCACTGAAGTGTCGGGCCACGCCCGATCTATGTCAAGCATTCTCTGCAGCTTAGTGTTCCGGCATGGCGCGGCAATTACGGACAGCCGGAACGCCGAAAGACCCTAGACGGCCCGGGGGCTCCTGAGTACCTTACGGTTTATGAGGGGCTCTGCAATGGGGCCGTCGCCCCGAGGAACTTCCTTCAGCGCAATGCAGCGGCGGATATTGACGCGGCGGGCCTGGTTAACAGGCGCGCTAGCAGCCGTAGCCACAGCACTGAACAACGCCGCCACGGCGGCTGACCACGGCGCGGTCGCCAACCCCGCCGTCCCCCGGACGGGCTACAGAAGCGATTTCCAACTCAACTCCAGCCCGTTCGCCTACCTCAATAGCGTGGCGCTCCTCTGCGAGTTTCCCGCCCGGGAAAAAGGCCAAACAACGTGGCCACAAGGCGTGTCGATCAACCAGGCTGCCAAGGAAATCTATGTGTCGAACCAGAATGGCACCCAACTGCGGATTGACGTGCGGGCCCTGCCGTCAGGAGCCAGAAAGTCCTCGAGAACTATTAGAACCGAGGATAAGTGCTGGACGGAAGCATTGCCCTGGTTCTACAACAAAAGGGGGCAGCTGTGTTTCATCATTAGGGCAACCGGCGGAGGATATGCGCATTCATCCACCTACGCGATCTACAACTACACCACCGGAACCAAGGGCGCCAACATTCCCATAAAAGGCATATGGCGGGCGGACGTATCCGGCGGATATCTGGTCACGACAGACGCGAACACCATATCGGTGAAACACTTCTACATTTACGACTGGAGCAGTGTCCGCGCCGGCGCTCCCCGGCTGGTGGCAACCATTCCTGCGCAGGCCGGGGCGAGGACCGCAGGAAAGAACCAGGGCTTGGCTTGGGTCGGCAGTTACTTCTACCTCATCCAAGGTAATCCGGCGCAGAGCCCCACGTTCCAGGCATGGGACTCCAACGGTAAACTGGCGGTGGCCTGCAAATACACCCGCAGCGACTTTAGGAATTTGGTCAATAAACTCAAGCCCGGGTACCTCACGAACCCGAAATATGCCTACGAGGCAGAGGGCGCACTCAATTACGAGGGCAAACTCGTCTCGGTGCAGGTCGTGAACAACAACCCTTCCGTGATCACTGACGCGCGGGTCCTGGTGCTCCAGCACCACCGGCTGGACGGAGTCCGGGGCAAGATGCAGCCAGCGAAACTGCTGGGTCACTGACCCTTGGCGAAGCGCGCAAAAACCTGGCCCACGGCCCGTTACCTGATTCGGTTAAGTGGATGGGTTGACCGATACGCCGGGTTCTGTGTTCCCGCGCTGTTGCCGGCGCGGGAGTAGCGGCCATCCATCTACGGACGCCGTTGCCGACGCCCTCCAGCGGCCTACCCGGACACTCGGGCGAGCAGCCCTCAATCGCGTCCTGTCTGGCCTTGCTCCGGGTGGGGTTTACCTAGCCTTCCCGGTCACCCGGGAAGCTGGTGGTCTCTTACACCACCGTTTCACCCTTACCTGCTTCGTGCCGCTTTCAAATCGGCGCGATGCAGGCGGTCTGTTTTCTGTGGCACTGGCCTGCGGGTTACCCCGAGTGGGCGTTACCCACCACCCTGCTCTGCGGAGCCCGGACGTTCCTCGAGCCACTTGCGTGGCGCGCGGCCGCCTGGTCAACCCATCCGTTGTCCAGTCTACGGGCTCCCCGGTGGCGGCGCCGCATCCGATGCCAGGTCTGCACCGGAGGTGTTCACAGGCTTATGATCGAGGGATGGAGGAGTCCGGTCTGACCCGGCGCCGGCTGCTTGAGCTGGCAGGAGTCAGCCTTGGGGCGTCTGCCCTCACGGCCTGCACCGCCGGCATCGCGCCCGCGGGGACATCCCCACCCGTGCCGCCCGCGCCGACACCGCCGCCCGCCGGACCGACAGCGACGGCGACAGCGCCGGCGACAGCGACGGCGACAGCGCCGTTGGCGCCTGCCCCGCTGACAGTCCGGACCAGCACCGGTTCGTTCGTCTCGGCTTTCCGCCCCGGGACCACCAGCCACTGGTCGCTGGCAGCCCCCGGAATGCCGCCCGGCGGCGCGCAGCCCCAACTGCCCCTGGCTGTGTTTCTGCACGGAGTGGGCGGCAGCCACACGGTCCTGCTGGGCGATCTGGCCGCCCATGAGACCCTCCAACGGCACCTCGACGCCGGCGGCCCGCCCTTCGCGATCGCCGCGGTGGACGGCGGAAACACCTGGTGGCACGCCCGCGCGGACGGCAGCGACACGCAGTCGATGCTGGTCAGGGAATTTGTTCCGTTCCTGGGCGGCCAGGGCTACGACCTTGGCAGGATCGGCCTCTTCGGCATTTCCATGGGCGGCTTCGGTTCCCTGCTGCTGGCCTCGCAGGGCCGGCTGCCCGGAGTCCGCGCCGTCGCGGCCATGAGTCCGGCGGTCTGGGACCACTACGACCCACGGGAGGGATCCGCCTTCGACGGCCCGGCCGATTTCGCGGCACATGATGTGTTCGCGCTCCGGCCCCGGCTCGCGGCCGTGCCCAAGCGGATCGACTGCGGCACCGGGGACGACCTTGCCGCAACGGTTCGTGCATACCGCGCAGGACTGCCGGGCGACGTCGAGGGCGGGTTCCGGCCCGGCGGCCACGACTACCACTACTGGCGGACCATCCTGCCAGAGGTGGTGTCCTTTCTCGGCTACAACCTCGCCTGAACCCGCCGCCGGTAAGATCGTACGGTGCTAATTCTGTTGCCGCCCTCCGAGGGCAAGACTCCCGCGACCGGCGGGGACGCCGCCGACTGGAGCGCACTGAGCTTTCCCGCCCTCAACAGCTCCCGGGCTGCGGTCCTCGACGCACTCGGCACCGTCAGCGCGCACGAGGACGCCTTGGCGCTGCTGGGCGTCGGGGCGTCGCTGAGTGCCGACGTCGAACGCAACACCCGCCTGCACGCCGAACCGGCCGCCCCGGCCCATCAGGTGTATTCGGGCGTGCTCTACGACGCCCTGGGCTACGACTCCCTGACCCCGGCGCAGCGAAAGAAGGCGGACGATTCGGTGTTGGTGGTGTCCGCGCTGTGGGGTGCCATCCGCTTCGCCGACCGCGTGCCGGCCTACCGGCTGTCGATGGGGACCTCGCTGCCCGACGTCGGACGGCTCGCCGCTTTCTGGAAGCCGCTGCTGAACGATGCCCTGGCGGCGGCCACCGCGGGCGAACTGCTGGTGGACTGCCGGTCCAGCACCTACGCGGCGGCCTGGACTCCCCCGGCGGAACAGACGGTGGCCGTGAATGTCTTCACCGAGACAGCCGGCGTGCGCAAGGTGGTCAGCCACTTCGCCAAGCACACCCGGGGCGAGCTGGCCCGGCATTTGCTCAGCCGCAGAGGCAAGGCGCCCCAGACGGCCGCCCAGTTGCAGAAGGCGGCGTCGGAAAAGTGGGTTGCGGAGCTTGTTGAGGGCACGGCCCGGAAGCCGCACACCCTGAACATCATCCTGCCGGGCTAGGAACCGCCTAGGCCCACTCAGCCGAGCGGACCAGGATGCAGCCGGAATCCGGGCAAAAGACGATGTCGTCCTCGGCCGCGGCCTTGATCTCGGCGAGGTCGCCCGGGCTCAGCTGCATCCCGGAGCCTTCGGAGGTGCCGTGGAAGAGCCGCGCAGCGCCCACCCCGCGCTTGGCCAGGGTCTTCTCATAGACCGCGAGCATTCCCGCGTCCAGTCCCCCGGCGAACTCGGCGCGCTGCCCGCGCACCACGGTGGCCTCGGCAGCGATCTCAGCCAACTGCTCGTCCAGCTCGGCACGGATGGAGCCGAACGAGCCCTGGATGTCGTCGACGATTTGCTGCTGCGCAGCCTGGCGGGCACGGAGCGAGTCCAGCCGTTCCAGGACCTCGAGCTCAACGTCTTCGAGGTCGGAGCGGCGCTTGTTGAGGGAGACGAGGTCACGCTGGAGGGCGACGAGGTCCTTGGAGAGTCCGGTGCCGCTGTTCAGCCGCGCCTCGTCACGCTCGATCCGGGACGTCACCTGTTCAACGTCGGCCTCGGCACGCTTGAGTTCCAGCTCAGCATCGTGGACGGCCATCTTGGCGGCACCGAGTTCCCCGTTGGCCACGCTGAGGGCTGCTTCCAGGTCGGTGATCCGGGAGTCGCTTTCAAGGCTTCGGCGGCGGCTGGACAGGGATTTGAGCTTGGCGTCCAGTCCCTGCAAGTCAAGCAACTTCAATTGTTCCGCCGGTGCTGCCTTAGCCACTCTTTACCTCCGCTTGTTCCCATCCGGCCGTAGCCGGGCACCGTCGCGGCGCTTCCTAACTCTAGTCCCCGCCCGGAGTCAGAATGAAGTCCCACGGATCGCTGTTGGTGGTACTGACCCGGATCTCGACGTCGTGTCCCTGGTCGGCGAGCACGTTGCCCAGCGCTTCGGCGGCCGCGGGCAGCCACAGCCACTCGCTGGCGAAGTGGGAAACGTCAATCAGGTACGGCCGGTCATTGACCGCGGCTTCGCGGGCTTCCGACGCCGGGTGGTGGCGCAGATCCGCGGTCAGGTAGACGTCGGCGTTGCTGGCCCGGACCTCGCCGAAGAGGGAGTCGCCGGCGCCGCCGCAGACAGCCACCCGCCGGACGATGCCGTCCCGGTCCCCGGATACCCGGACCCCGCCGGCCACGGAGGGCAGGATGCCGAATACGCGGGCGGCGAAGTCCCCCAGGGTCAGCGCCTCTTCGAGGTCGCCGACGCGGCCGATGCCTTCCTCCGGGAGCCCGTTCGCGGCAGGCGTCAGGGGGGCCACGTCCTGCAGTCCCAGCGCGTCGGCCAGAACATCGGAGACGCCTCCGACGGCGGAGTCGCCGTTGGTGTGCACAGTCATGAGCGCGGTGCCGGACTCGATGAGGCGGTGGACGGCCCTGCCCTTGGCCGTGTTGGCGGCAACGCTCGTCACACCTCTGAGCAGCAGCGGATGGTGGGTGATCAGGAGCTCGGCGCCGAAGTCGATCGCTTCCTCGATCACCTCGCTGGTCGGATCGACGGCGAACATAACCTTGCGCACCTCGGCGTCCGGATGGCCTGCCACGAGACCCACCTCGTCCCAGTCCTCGGCCAGCGATTCTGGCCAGAGTTCCTCCACCGCCAGCTGGATCGCTCCCAGCGTCGTGGTTCCCAGGGTCGTGGTTCCCAGGGTCGCGGCGCCGGGGGCGTCCCGGGCGCCGGTACCGGCGTCGGGGGCGGCTGCAGCGCCGTCGGACTCAGCTGAAACATCGGTGTTCACAGGTTCCATACCCCATTTTTACCCTATCCATGGTCAGCCCCGGCACTTGTAACAGTCTCGTAAGGTGGATGGGGAATCATCGGAGGCGCCGAACCATTGAAGAGATCATGAGAACTTTTGTCCTCGGCGGAGGCTGCTTCTGGTGCCTCGACGCCGTCTACCAGAAAACCAAGGGTGTCAGTTCGGTCATTTCGGGCTACACCGGAGGCCATGACCACAACCCCGATTACTACTCTGTGTGCTCCGGCACCACAGGCCATGCCGAGGTGGTGGCCGTGACGTTCGACGAGGACGTCATCCCCGCCGAGGTCATCCTGGACATGTTCTTCGCCCTCCACGACCCCACCACCCTGAACCGCCAGGGCTACGACGTCGGGACCCAGTACCGTTCCTCGATGTTCTACGAGACCACCGAGGAAAAAATCCTGTTCGAGGAGGCCATCGAACGGAACCAGGAGCTGTGGCGGCACCCGATCGTCACCGAGGTCAGCCGGCTGCCGAAGTTCCATGTGGCCGAGGATTTCCACCAGGACTTCTACGCCAAATACCCGGAGCAGGGCTACTGCCAGGTCATCATCAACCCGAAGCTGGCCAAGGCCAGGAAATATTACTCTGCGTGGCTTAATTCTTAGCTTGGGTCTGCCAGCGCTCGTTAGGCTGACCAAAGTTATCCCTCTTCAGAGACAGGCATACATACATGGCACCGATCTATGACGATGTTACCCAGCTGGTTGGCGGAACCCCGCTCGTCCGGCTGAACCGGCTGACCGAAGGCCTGGAGGCCACGGTGGCCGTCAAGCTGGAGTTCTACAACCCGGCCAACAGCGTCAAGGACCGGATCGGCGTCGCCATCATCGATGCGGCGGAGAAGTCCGGTGCCCTCAAGCCCGGCGGCACGATCGTCGAAGGCACCTCCGGCAACACCGGCATCGCCCTGGCCATGGTCGGCGCGGCCCGCGGCTACAAGGTCATCCTGACCATGCCCGAGACCATGTCCACCGAGCGCCGCGTGATGCTTCGCGCCTACGGTGCCGAGATCGTCCTGACCCCCGGGTCCGAGGGCATGCGCGGCGCCGTGGAGAAGGCCCAGGAGATCGTGGCCAACACGGAGAACTCCATCTGGGCCCAGCAGTTCGCCAACGAGGCCAACCCGGAGGTCCACCGCCGCACCACCGCCGAGGAAGTCTGGGCCGACACGAACGGCTTGGTGGACATCTTCGTCGCCGGCGTCGGCACTGGCGGCACCGTCACCGGCGTGGGCCAGGTCCTGAAGGAGCGCAAGCCGGACGTGCAGATCGTCGCCGTCGAGCCGAAGGACTCCGCCATCCTCAACGGCGGCGCCCCCGGCCCGCACAAAATCCAGGGCCTCGGCGCGAACTTCGTCCCCGAGATCCTTGACACCAACGTCTACGACGAGGTGATCGACGCCACGCTGGAGGATTCCGTCCGCGTCGCGCGCGATCTCGGCATCAAGGAAGGCATCCTGGGCGGCATCTCTTCCGGCGCGATCGTCTGGGCCGCCCTGGAGGTCGCCAAGCGCCCGGAGAACGCCGGTAAACTCATTGTTGCGGTCGTCTGCGACTTCGGTGAGCGCTACATCTCCACCGTGCTGTACGACGACATCCGCGGCTAAGTACCAGCCGCTGCCCCACGAATGCCCAGAAAGGTCTTTGTGAGCTTCTTCGCAAGACTGAAGGAAGACCTCGACGCCGCCCGGTCGCACGACCCGGCGGCGCGGGGTTCTTTTGAGAATTTCTTCGCCTACTCCGGCCTGCACGCGATCTGGTTCCACCGCCTGACGCACCGGCTGTGGCAAAATCCCGCACTGCGGTTTCCGGCCCGGCTGATCTCCCAGCTGGCCCGGTTCCTCACCGGCATTGAGATCCACCCCGGAGCCACCATCGGCCGGCGCTTCTTCATCGACCATGGCATGGGCGTGGTCATCGGCGAGACCGCCGAGATCGGCGAGGACGTCATGATCTACCACGGCGTGACGCTCGGCGGCCGCTCGCTGGCGAAGATCAAGCGGCACCCCACCATCGAGGACCGCGTGGTGATCGGCGCCGGGGCCAAGGTCCTGGGGCCCATCACGATCGGCCGGGACAGTGCCGTCGGTGCTAACGCCGTGGTGGTCAAGGATGCCCCGGCCGAATCGATTGTTACAGGTGTGCCCGCCACGTGGCGGCACCGCGACGCCCAGCGCGAGACCAAACCCGCCGTCGACCCCGCCGAATACCTGATCGATTACCACATTTAGGGCGTGGCCGGCGGGCCCCGACCGGGAGTTCCGCTGGCGGTTCCGCGGCGACCGGCCCACCGGGCACGCCCGCGGCCGGCGGCTCTACCGGGGAAGACGCTTGTAGGCGTTCCAGAGCAGGGCGTCGAACGCCCGGTCCGGCAGCAGGTGGCGCAGCAGCAAAATCCCCTTGGCGCTGGCACCCACCGGGTAGCGCGTCTTGGGCCGCCGCGCGGTAGCGGCATGCAGGATCGCCTCCGCCACCTGTTCCGGGTGCGTCGAGGTCGCCGGATTCACTGTAGTGCCCAGTGCCGCCGCCACCGCCGTGGCCTGGGCCGCGTAGGGCCCGCTCCCCGAGCTTGCCAGAAGCCCCTGCGCCGCGATGGAGCCCCACTCCGACGCCGTCCCGGCGGGCTCAATGATGGCAACCTTGATGCCGTGCGGCTTTAGCTCCAGCCGCAGGGAATCGCTGAGGCCTTCCACCGCGAACTTCGTCGCGTGGTACCAGGCGCCCAACGGCTCGTACATCTTTCCGCCAATGGAGGAGATGTTGATGATCCTTCCGGCACGCCCGGCCCGCATGGCAGGGATCACCAGCTGCGTCATCCGTGCCAGGCCGAAGACGTTGACGTCGAACTGCCGCCGCCCCTCCGCCAGGTCCACTTCCTCAAGGGATCCGTACGTCCCGTAGCCCGCGTTGTTGACCAGCACGTCGATCCGGCCGTGGGCGGCCAGCACCCTTTCGACGGCGGCGCTCATCGAGGCTTCGTCCGTTACGTCCAGGGCCACCACATTGACGCCGGAAGCCAACAGCGGCTCCATTTTTTCCACCCGTCGGGCACCGGCATAAACCGTGAAGCCGGCCGCGGCGAGCTTCTTCGCCGTTTCGAAGCCGATGCCCGTGGATGCACCGGTGACAAATGCTACGGGCTGGGGCATGGGCTGAACTCCTTAGCAGGTGCGGCCGGATACACGAACGGCCGGCGCCTCCCAGAGTATCTGGAAAGAGCCGGCCGTCCGGGGCGGTGCCTAGTGGGTGTCGACTGCCTCGATTTCGGACTTGTCCTCGCCCCACAGGGTGTGGAACGTGCCCTCGGTGTCAACGCGGCCGTAGGTGTGCGCACCGAACAGGTCGCGCTGGCCCTGGATGACGGCGGCCGGCAGGCGCTTGCGGCGCAGGCCGTCGTAGTAGGCCAGCGAGGAGGAGAACACCGGCACCGGGATGCCGAGCTGGACCGCCGTGGCGACCACGCGGCGCCAGGCCGGCAGGACCTCGGCGATCGCCTTGGTGAACGCCGGGGCGAACAGCAGGTTGGCCGGCTTTTCCGCGGCGGCGTACGCCTTGGTGATTTCCTTGAGCAGTTCCGCACGGATGATGCAGCCGCCGCGCCACAGCGAGGCGATCTCGTCCAGCTTCAGGTCCCAGCCGTATTCCTTCGCGGCGGAGGTCAGCATGTCCAGGCCCTGGGCGTAGGAGACCAGCTTGGAGGCGTAGAGCGCCTGGCGGACGTCTTCGACGAAGCTTTCCGGAACCTCGACGGCGGCTTCGGCGCCGGTCAGCAGTTCCTGGGCCAGGACGCGCTGCTCCGCTTGGGAGGACAGGGCCCGGGCGAAGACCGATTCGGCGATGCCAGAGACCGGGGAGCCAAGTTCAAGCGCGGAGATGACCGTCCAGCGGCCGGTGCCCTTCTGGCCGGCGGCATCCACCACGACGTCGACGAACGGCTTGCCGGTCTTCGCATCCACGTGGCCGAGGACCTCGGCGGAGATTTCGATCAGGAAGGAGGCGAGGTCGCCCTTGTTCCACTCTTCGAAGATCTTGGCCTGCTCGGCCGGTTCGATCCCGGCGCCGGAGCGCAGGAGGTCGAAGGCCTCGCCGATGACCTGCATGTCGGCGTATTCGATGCCGTTGTGGACCATCTTGACGAAGTGTCCGGCACCGTCGGTTCCGATCCATGCGCAGCACGGCTGGCCCTCAACCTGGGCGGCAATCTTTTCCAGCAGCGGGCCAAGGGCGTCGTAGGACTCTTTGGAGCCGCCCGGCATGATCGAGGGGCCGTTCAGGGCACCCTCCTCGCCGCCGGAGACGCCGATCCCGACGAAGTGCAGGTCCTTCTTGGCCAGCGCGGCCTCGCGGCGGCGGGTGTCCTCGTAGTGGGAGTTGCCGGCGTCGATGATGATGTCGCCAGCTTCCAGCAGCGGCTCGAGCTGCTCGATGACCGAGTCGACCGGCTTGCCGGCCTTGACCATGATCAGGACCCGGCGCGGCTTCTCCAGCGAATCGACGAGTTCCTGCAGCGTCTCCGTGCGGACGAAGTCGCCGTCGTCACCATGCTTGGCGAGCAGGGCGTCCGTCTTTTCCACGGACCGGTTGTGCAGGGCAACGGTGAAGCCGTTCCGGGCCAGGTTGCGTGCGAGGTTGGCCCCCATCACCGCGAGGCCGGTGACACCGATGTGTGCTGACATCAAAACTCCAATTCATTTCTGTTCGCCATGGATGCACGGCGACTCATGTATGACGTTCTTCCAGGGCTCGGGCAGGCCGTGCCGCAGTGGGCGGAACCCGCTCTAGATGATCAGTGGCTGTCTATAAACCATATGTATTTCCGCGGGCTGCGGGAAAGCAGCGCCCACGTAGCGGAATAATGCGCGTCACAAACAGTCTATGATCCGCCGCGCCCTTTGCGCCGGTCAGCCCGGACGGGTGCAGCCGCATTATGCTTACGACTATGTCAACCAGCCTCCACCATCGTGCCATTGAGCACCTCGGGAGCCGGATCGTCGCCGGCGAGCTTCCTGCCGGGCACGTCATGCTTGCCGAGCACCTCGAGGATGAACTCAAGGTCTCCCGCTCGGTGGTCCGGGAGGCGGTCCGCGTTCTCCAGTCCCTGGGCCTGGTGGAGACCATCAAGCGTGTCGGCATCCGCGTGCTGCCCGCCAGCAGGTGGAACCCGTTCGACCCGCTAGTGATCCGCTGGCGCCTGGCCGGCGAGGGCCGCGGCGCCCAGCTGCGTTCCCTTGCCGAGCTCCGCACCGCCGTCGAACCGGTGGCTGCCGAGCTGGCCGCGGCCAACGCCCCTGACGAGCTCCGCCGGGAACTCGTGGAGATCTCCCACGCCATGCGGGAGGCCGGGCAGGCCGGGGACGTGCCGAGGTTCCTCGAGCTGGACATTCTGTTCCACTCCCTGCTGCTGACAGGCTCCGGCAACGAGATGTTCGCCAACATGGTGGGTCAGGTCACGGAAACCCTGACCGGCCGTACCCTCCACGGCCTGATGCCGGACCACCCGCGGGAGACGGCGCTGCAGTGGCACGTCGACGTCGCCGAAGCCATTGCCGCAGGGGATGCCGCGGCCGCGCGCGAGGCCTCCAACCGGATCATGCGCGAGACGATCTCCGAGATGGAGCCGGACTGGAAGAACCAGCCGCGGGTTTTTGTCCCGTTCCAGCGATTTTAGAGGCGGCAACGCTTTTAGGGGCGCCACCGCTGTTAGGGGCGTCAGGCTCACTCCGGGGCCGGCCTGAAGTCCAGCAGGACCTTTCCGGATTCGGCGGAGTTCCTGGCCACCCCGAACGCCTCGAGTCCTTGGTCCACCGGAAACGTGTGGGTGACCACGGGATCCACCGCCAACGATCCGTCGGCTAGCGCCGCGATGACCTCGTCGATCTCATCGTTGAAGCGGAAGGACCCCCGCAGCTGGAGTTCCCGCGTGATGGCCAGCGAGATCGGCACTGGCTGCATTCCGGTGGGCAGCAGGCCCACCATGACCACGGTCCCGCCGCGCACGGCGCCCTTGATGGCCGATGCCAGCCCGTGGTGGTTTCCCGAGGACTCGATCACGACGTCGGCCTCCACGGCCTCGATCGCTTCAGCGTCGTCGGCTTTCAGGACCTCGTCCGCCCCTACAGCCCGCGCTATTTCCAGCGGCCGGTCGTGCATGTCCACCGCCACGATCCGCCGCGCGCCGGCGCGCTTGAGGACGGCCACCGCCAAGGACCCGATGGGACCGCTGCCGATGACCAGCGCCGTCTTGCCAGCCACCTTTCCGGCCCGCGAGACGGCGTGCCAGGCGACGGCGGCCGGTTCCGCCAGGGCCGCGGTCCGCAGCTCCAGCCCCGCCGGCAGCGGCCGGAGCATCCGGGCAGGCAGTGCGGCGTAGCGGCTGAACGCACCGTTGGTGTGCGGGTAACGGGCCGCGCTGCCCAGGTAGGTGCAGCCGGGGGAAAGGTTCGGGCGGTCTTCCGGGTACCTGGCGGCACCGGGACCCGGGGTGGCCGGATGCACCGCGACGGCCGTGCCGGCCCCGGGTCCCGAACCGTCCGCCGCGGCCCGGATCACGGTTCCGACGATCTCGTGGCCCAGGATCATGGGCGCCCTGAGCACGGACTCCCCCGCTGCGCCATGCATCCAGTAATGCAGATCCGAGCCGCAGATCCCGCCGAAGGCCACTTCGATAAGCGCTTCATCGGGTCGCGGCACCGCTACCGGCATGTCCTCGATCCGCAGGTCGCCCGCCGCGTGGGCCACCACCGCTGCGGTCCGTGCCGGCAGCACTGCTGCGCCGCCCATCAGACCACCACCGTCATTCCGCCGTCGACGAAGATCGTCTGCCCGTTGACGAAGTTCGACCCGTCGGAGGCCAGCCACACCGCGGGACCGGCCAGGTCCTGGACGGTCCCCCACCGGTGGGCCGGGGTCCGGCCCAGGATCCACGAATTGAAGGCCTGGTCATCCACGAGGTTCTGGGTCATTTCAGTGTGGATGTAGCCCGGCGCGATGCCATTGATTTGCAGCCCGGATCCGGCCCACTCCGCCGTCATGGCACGGGTCAGGTTCCGCAGGCCCCCCTTCGCCGCAACGTAGGGCGCGATCGTGGGACGGGCCAGGTCTGTCTGCACCGAGCAGATGTTGATGATCTTGCCGTGGCCGCGCGGGATCATGTGCCCCGCCGCCTCCCGGCCCACGAGGAAGGCGCTGGTCAGATCCGTGGAGATCACGCGCTCCCAGTCGGCGACATCGAGCTCGAGCATCGGCACCCGGTGCTGGATGCCGGCGTTATTCACCAGGATTTCAAGTGGCCCGATGTTTTCTTCCACCCAGGCGACGCCCCGGGCTGCCTCGGCGTCGCTGGTGACGTCGAACGCGCAGCTGTGGATCCGCCCCGGCGGGTAGTCCGCGGCCATTGCAGCTTCCGCGGCCTTGAGCCGCTCGGCGTTGATGCCGTTCAGTACCACCGTGGCGCCGGCGTCGGCCAGTGCCCGGGCCAGGGCGTTGCCGATCCCGCGGCTGGAGCCGGTGACCAGGGCGGTCCGGCCTGTCAGGTCAAAAAGTCCACTCATGGTTCGCTGATCCTCAATGCGTGTTTGCTGCTGGGGTGACTGTTGTGTTGCCTGCTGTGCTGCATCTGGAGGTGCCGCTGAGATTGCAGATGGTTTGCCGCACGGCGGCGAGGTCCTGGTCCCCGAGGCCCTGGCGCAACAGAGCCGCGTAGAGCTGCACGCCCGCGGCCGCCATGGGTGTTGCCACAGCGGCGGCGGCGGCGCTTTCGAGCACGAAGGTCAGGTCCTTGTGCATGAATTTGGCGGGGCCGGTGGGCTCGTAGTCTTTCGCGGCGAGCCGGGGCCCCACAATGTCCAGAACCCGGCTTCCGGCCAGGCCGCCGGCGAGCACCTCGTAGAGCGCGGGCACGTCCAGGCCGGAACGTTCGGCAAGCTCCGCCGCTTCGGCGAGCGCCGCCGTCGTGGTTCCAACAATGAGCTGATTGCACGCTTTGGCGAGCGAGCCCGACCCCAACTCGCCCAGCCGCCGCACCGTGCCGCCCATCGCGTTGAAGAGCGGCAGCAGCCGCCGGAACTGGTCCTCGCTTCCGCCCGCCATAATGGCGAGCGTCCCGTCCAGCGCGCCTTTGGTGCCGCCGCTGACGGGAGCATCGACGACGACGGCGTTCCCGCCGCTGGCCCCGGCCACCCGTTCGCCGAATTCCTTGACCAACGCCGGCGAGACGCTGCTCATCACCACGATGACAGTTCCGGGGGCGGGCGGTTCCTGCGCCCAGCAGGCCAGGAGCCCGGCGCTGGCGTCCTCAATATCGGAAAGGTCCGGAAGCATGAAGACAATGACGGGCTGGTCGCGGAGATCGGCGACCGCTGTGACGCGGGAACCGCCGAGGGCCTCGAACGCCTCCAACGCCGCCGGCGAGCGGTTCCAGGCCCGCACGGCCCACCCCGCCGCCAAGAGATTTGCCGCCATCGGTGCGCCCATCAGGCCGAGCCCGACAAACCCCGCTTCCTTCCGGTCCAGCTGCATGTTGCCTCACTCCGTCGTGGTTAATCTGCTCAAACTTGTTCAGTATTCTAACCTCCATTCAGTATGATGAACAGCATGACGACTCAAACCACCGTCGCGATTGCCGTCCCGCTCGAAGCAGAACATGTGGAACGTATCCGCGCCGTCGACCCCACTGTGACTGTCCTCTACGACCCCGAACTCCTGCCGCCCGAACGCTTTCCCGCCGACCATGCGGGCGATCCGGACTTCCGCCGGACGCCGGAACAGGAAGAGCGCTACTGGGACATGCTCAACAAGGCCCAGGTGCTTTACGGGTTCCCCAACGAAAGCCCGGCCGGCCTTGCCAAAATCGCCGGCAGCAATCCCCGCCTGGAGTGGATCCACGCCATGGCGGCCGGCGCGGGCGGCGCGGTGAAGGCATCGGGGCTCGACGCCGCGACGCTGCAGAAGTTCAAGGTCACCACCTCCGCCGGGGTGCACGCCCTTCCGCTCGCCGAGTTCGCCGCCCTCGGCATCCTCAACGGTTTCAAGCGCAGCGCCGAACTGGCGCAGGACCAGGCAGCCAAGGTCTGGCCCGAGCTGCGCACACCAACGCGGCTGGTGAACGGTTCCCGCCTCGTGGTCACCGGACTGGGCGAGATCGGGCTCGAAACTGCACGGATCGCGCGTGCCCTGGGCATGATCGTCAGCGGCACCAAACGGACCGTGGAGCCCATCGAGGGCATCGAGGACGTCACGGACAACCACGGCCTCGTGGACCTGCTGGGCTCGGCCGACGCCGTGGTCAACACCCTGCCGGGCACCCCCTACACGGAGAAACTCTTCGGCCGCGAAGTCTTCGCTGCCATGAAGCCGGACACGGTTTTCGTGAACGTGGGCCGCGGCACCGTCGTGGACGAAGAGGCACTGCTTGAGGCGCTCGGGAACGGCCAGGTCTCCTACGCCTGCCTCGATGTGTTTGCCGTGGAGCCGCTTCCGCAGGACAGCCCGCTGTGGACCCACCCCCGGGTGATGGTATCCCCGCACACCTCGGCCCTTAGCGCCGCAGAGAACCGGCTGATCGCCGACCGCTTCTGCAGCAACCTGCGGACCTACCTCGACGGCGGCGAACTCCCCCACCTCGTGGACACGGTCCACTTCTACTAGGTCTAACCCCCCACCCCTGCGGCCCGCGCCGCAGCGCATACCAGGGCGGCCCCTCCGGTTCCGGAGGGGCCGCCCCTTGCATT
Organism: Arthrobacter sp. ov118; assembly: GCF_900116495.1. Taxonomy (GTDB): domain Bacteria; phylum Actinomycetota; class Actinomycetes; order Actinomycetales; family Micrococcaceae; genus Arthrobacter. The sequence goes on along the minus strand of NZ_FPAY01000002.1, from coordinate 150,272 downwards.
GGTGCGCACCGCCGCGGCTGTGCGCGTCCCCCGGCAACGCGCTTCGGCAGAACGCCGTCTCGCAGAAACGGCTGTGGCCCCTTCCCGGGTGGAAGGGGCCACGGCCTCTGGTTCTGCTGGTCTTGCGGTTGGACCTAGTGCGCGTCCTCCGTCAAAAGGAGATCGCGTCCCGCCGTCTCGGGCGTGAAGAACGTGGTGACGAACGAGATCAGGGCAAGCACCAGCGAATACAGTGCGAGCACCAGCCAGGAATGACCCGTAGCGGCCAGCAGGGCGGCGCCCACCAGCGGCACCAGTCCCCCGGCCAGCACGGCGGAAAGCTCCCGGCTCATGGCCACACCGGTGAAGCGGTACTGCGAGCCGAAGAGTTCCGGCAGGAGCGGGCACTGCGGTCCGAGCATCGACTGCACGCCGAGGGCGATGCCCACCACCATGACAACCCAGACGAGCGTGACGTTGCCCAGCGTCACCAGATAGAACGCCGGCAGCGCGATGACTGCCTGGAAAAGCGCACCGTAGCGGTAGACCGGCACGCGGCCGAACCTGTCGGACAGCGCGCCGAAGGTAATCACCATGACGGCGGCGAAGCCCGCCGCGATGAGCAGCCCCACCGGACCGATGAACTTATCGTCCGGGAAAATACCGCCCTTGGCCGCCAGGAACGCGATGAGGAGGGCTGAATAGATCGAGGAATTCCCGTTCTCGCCCATCCGCAGCCCGATACCGATCAGCACGTTCTTCTTGGAGTTCTTCCACAGCTGCCCGAGGGGGTTCTTGACCACGTTCTTGTGCTTTTCCAACTCCTGGAAGACGGGCGTTTCCTTCAGCCGCAGGCGAATGAAGATGGCGACCACAACCAGGAGCACACTGGCCAGGAAGGGCACCCGCCAGAGCCAGCCCTCCAGGACGGCCTTGTCAGCCATCGCTATGAGGGCGAACGTTCCGGCACCGAGCAGCGTACCCAGCTGGATGCCGACGAACGGGAGCGAAGCAAAGAAACCACGACGGCGGCGCGGTGCGACTTCGGAAATCAGCGTGGTGGCGCCGGCCTGCTCCGCTCCGGCGCCGAGTCCCTGCAGGATGCGCAGCGTCACCAGGAGAACGGCACCCAGCATGCCTGCCTGTTCGTACGTCGGCAGCAGGCCGATGGCAAAGCTTGCGGTTCCCATCAGGCCAATCGTTAGGATCAGCACCATCTTGCGCCCGAACCGGTCACCGATGTATCCGAAGACCATGCCGCCAAACGGCCGGGCCGCGAAGCCTACGCCATAGGTGGCGAACGAGGCGATCAGGGCTCCGTCATCGCCGAGCGGCTTGAAGAACAGCGGGCCGAAGATCAGGGCCGAAGCCAGGCCGTAGATGTAAAAGTCGTAGTACTCCAGGGCGGAGCCCACGGAGCTGGCAAGCGTTGCCCGCCGCAGTTGGTCCGGATCGACGACGGCGCCGTCCGCTTCTGCGAGCGGTGTATTAGTACTAGTTGTCACAAGCACTCCCTCAAGAACACTCCAGACCCCCGTTGGCCTGGTGGGATAGGAGCAACCCTCGAGGAGTCGATCACTATGTTGAACAGCGTACAACATACTGATCGACGAGCCAATGACTATCAGACTTATTCTTGCCGGGGCGGAAGTTGCCCCGGCAGAGACTCAGCCCATGGGATTGCCCAAGGAGCGGGCCAGGTCCTGGAGTTCCTTCACCATCATGGCGCCCTGCTCCTCGGAGTAGGTCGCCTTCAACGCGGTGACCGAGAGGCCCAGGCTGGGCCCGTGCGCACCGCGCGTGGGGACGGCGACACCGAGGCAGACAACGCCCGTCGTGGATTCCTCGTCCTCGAAGGCGTAGCCGCGCTTCCGGATGAGGGCGAGTTGCTCCTTGAGTTCAGCTCCGGTCCGCAGCGATTTTGGCGTCAGGATCGGCAGTTCGGCGTCGTCGGGAAACATCTCGTCGATGTCGTGGTCATGCAGCCGCGCGATCAGGGCCTTGCCCACGGCGCACAGGGACACCGGCATTTTGTCGCCAATGTTTGACGTCAGGCGAACCGCGGGATGCCCTTCGTACCGGGCCAGGTAAATGACGTTGGTCCCGTCCAGCATGGCGATGCGGACAGTTTCGCCGGACAGGGTGGGGGCCTGCTCGCAGAAGCGGTAAAACTCCTGGACCTCATCGAGCCGGCTGAGGTACGCCGCACCGAGCTCCACCAGTTTGCGCCCGAGGGTGAATTCTGCCCCTTGGCGGCTGATCAGCCGGGCCTCCTCGAGCGCGAGCAGCAGGTTGGACGTGGAGGACTTCGGGATTCCCAGCTCCCGGGCCAGGTCGCTCAGCGTCAGGCGTCCGGTCGCAGACGCGGAGAGTGCGTCCAGCACGGCCGCGGCTCGGGTGACGGCCGGCGCAGGTGACGCGCTCCCCAATCCGTCAGAGGTCCGGGGTACTCGGGAATCGGCCATGATTCTCCTTCAGGTATTGCGCGTAGATCCGTGCCGTCATGGGCAGCCATCTCTTGACTGCCGTCCAGTCAGTTGAACACTAACCATCATAGTGTCTGGTGCCAGAATTCGGCACGGCGGGAGAGCCTGCGGCCACTACAGGGTTCGTCAGCTGGCCGATCCCGGAGATGTGGCAGCTGACGGTGTCGCCGGCGGCGATGGGAACGGTCTGTGCGGGAAATCCCGTGAGGACGAGATCGCCGGGGTGCAGCGTCATAAAGGACGTCAGATAAGCGAGGATCTCTTCGACTTTCCAGCCGAGATCGGCGGAACCGGCCGCCTCGAGTTGCACGCCGTTGTGCTGGATTCCGATTGTGAGGTTCCCGCCCGGCAGGCCCGTTACGATCCAGGGTCCCGCGGGTGTGAACGTGTCCTGGCTCTTGGCGCTGATCCACAAATCATCGGAGTCTTGCAGGTCACGGGCGGAGACGTCGTTTCCGATCGTGTAACCCAGAATGGCCGTCGTTGCGTTCCCCGGCGTCAAGCCCCGGGCCTTGCTTCCGATGACAACGGTCAGCTCGGCCTCCGGCTCAACGCGGCCCACGTTTGGCTGGAGTTCGATGGCGTCACCCGGCCCGACCACGCTGGTCGCCGCCTTGTGGAAGGCTTGCGGCGGAAGGTCGCGGCCGGCGCGGCCGGTGTTGTGCGCCATGCCCAGAACGTTGGCGGGGACGCTCGGGGCCAGGAAGCTGAACGCTTCCTCATCTACGCTGGCGCCCAGTTCCCAACCGTCGCGGGGCGGGCTGCCTGCGTTGGCGGCAGAGCCGGGGAACGGCGTCGGCGCCACGGTCCACACCCTGCCTGCAGCGCTTTCGAAGTCCTCGGCGTCATTTATGACGAAGAAGTGCTCGTCTTCGTCAAGAGGGGAAACGGGGCGGACTCGGGCGATTCGGCGGCCACTTGGAACGGTCATGAAACACATCCTAGGCAGGCGGGCGGCCGGGTCCGGTTAGGCCATCGATTAGGGTATTTACGTCGGGCGGAAACGGCGCCCGGCGTTTAACATTTCCAAACGTTCACGGTATATTCATAACAAGCCTTCCACCGCGGCATCCCCCAATAGTCGCGGTGGAAGGCTTTTCCAATGCCGGTTTGGGCGGGGATTCTAGGCAGCGTCCGCGACTGCCTCCCGCAGGCGCCAGCCGCCGCCGAGTCCGTCCCGGATCAACTCCATGGTGGTAAGCGCGGATCCCACGTTGCGGCCAAGCCGGGCCTGGACCTGCCAGACCTCGACGTCCACCCGGCTGCGTCCCTTCGGCATCCGGCGCTCTGCCTCCCACCAGTTCACGCGCTCGAACCAGCGGACCGGCTCTGCCCCGATCAACCATTCCCTGCCCCCGCGGACCACCGCGTGGGGCTGCCCGTCTGGACCTGTCTTAATCACCACGTGCTCCATGCCCGTCACACTAGGGCGGGGCTCAGACAATTTCGGGTGTCGGACGGGCCCTGATCCCCTCAGATTCCCGAAACCACAAAACCCCGCCATAACCGGTCCCTTGGACGGCAATGACGGGGTTCTTCGTGGTGGGTCCTACCGGGATCGAACCGATGACATCCACGGTGTAAACGTGGCGCTCTACCAGCTGAGCTAAAGACCCAAACCGCGGCATCCGCGCCTCAGCGCTTCAACCAACGAACAGCTACTCTACCGGACGCAACCGGCCCAGCGCCAATTGGCCGGCGCCGCGCCGATGCTGCACCAAGACCGCTCAGAGCGGCGGCAGCTCGGCGGCGAGCCAGGTCAGGGCCCCGCTGACGCCTGTTTCAAGCTTGATGGTGGCCAGGTCATCCCCGCGGGTCGCTCCCCTGTTGATGATGACTACGGCCTTGCCCTGCTTCGCGGCGTGGCGGACAAAGCGCAGGCCGCTCATCACGGTGAGGGACGACCCGGCCACCAGGAGCGCCCGGGCCGCGTCGACCATGGCGTAGGAGCGCTCCACCCGGTCCTTGGGCACGTTTTCCCCGAAGTACACGAAGTCGGGCTTCAGCGTCCCTCCGCAGGCGGGGCAGCGGGCGACGACGAAGGATTGGATCAACGCGGAGTCTTCGACCGTGGCGTCGGCATCCGGCGCCATTTCAACGGCCCCGCCGGCGCGGGCCCGTTCGAGGAACCCGGGATTGAGCTCCTCCAGGACGCCGGCCAGGAGCCTGCGGCTGTATCTCCGGTGGCAGTCCAGGCAGACGACCCGGTCGAACCGGCCGTGCAGGTCCACCACGTTGATGCTCCCGGCGTCCTGGTGGAGCCGGTCGACGTTCTGGGTGATGAGCCCGGTGAGCAGCCCCCGGTGCTCCAGCCGGGCCACTGCGGCATGGCCGTCGTTCGGGTCCGCCCGGCGCAGATGCGACCAGCCGATGTGGTTCCGGGCCCAGTAGCGCTGCCGGTTTTCGGCAGCGCCGATGAATTCCTGGTAGGTCATCGGGGCACGCGGGACGGCGCCCGGGCCGCGGTAGTCCGGGATGCCGGAATCCGTGCTCAGGCCGGCGCCGGTGAGCACCGCGAACTGTCGCCCGGCCAGGAGCGCGTGGATGTGCTGCAGGATCTGGAGCTCGCTCCGCCCCAGTTCGGCCGGGGTACCGGCGGCAGTGACCGGGGGAAGGCTGGCAAACCCGGTCATGCCGATCCCTGGCCGCCGCTGCCTCACCGGATCAGTTCCCGCCGAGCCCCGCGAGGGCGGTCCGGTATTCGGCGAGGTCGCGGGCCTGGCCGCGGGGGTTGACCACGACATAGCGGACAACGCCTGACGCGTCGATGATGAAGGTGCCTCGCAGGGCCATCCCGCTTTCGGCGTCGAACACGCCGTAAGCCGAGGCCACCGCGCCGTGCGGCCAGAAGTCGGCGAGCAGGTCGAAGTCGTAGCCTTCCTTTTCGGCGTACGCGCGCTGGGCGAACTTGCTGTCCACCGAGACCGCCAGCACGGCGGCGTCAGCGTCCTGGAAGAGCGCCAGATTGTCCCGGATCTCGCAGAGTTCCCCGGTGCAGATGCCGGAAAAAGCGAAGGGATAAAAGACAATCACGACGTTGCCCCCGCGGAAGTCCGAGAGGCGTACCGGTTCGCCGAACTGGTTGGCGAGCTCGAAATCCGGGGCAGAATCGCCGACGGCGGGAACCGGCGCGGCGCCGGCGGCGGCGTCTTGCTGGACCGCTTGGGTCATTTGTTCTTCCGCGTGACCAGCCGGGTCGCGCTCCAGTCCTTGGAGACGCCCGCCGAGGTGGTGTAGTGAAGTCCTGCGGTGGGCGCGGCGTCCTGGATGTCGGCCGGCGAAACGTAGCCGGCACGTCCGGACTTGGGGGTCAGGACCCATACGACGCCGCCCTCGGTGAGCGTGGTCAGCGAATCAACCAGGGTGTCAACGAGGTCTCCGTCACCAGCCCGCCACCACAATATGGCGGCGTCGACGACTTCGTGATCGTCCTCATCGAGGAGTTCAGAGCCCGTAAGATCCTCGATGTCGTCACGCAAGTCGAAGTCGACGTCGTCGTCATAACCGAATTCCTGAATAAGGTCCCCGTCTTTGAAACCCAGTTTCTCCGCCACATTTACCGAAGTGGCGGCGTCGGCCTCGCTCACGTGTTGCTCCTATGCTTTGTGAATTGCTTCATGTTTTCAATGGCACTAGTGATTTCCATTACTCCAAGCCAACACCCTTTGAGCCCTCGCTTCAAGCTGTTGGCACCGCGATCCGCCATATTCTGCGTCACACAGGGCAATCCGAAGGCTGTCGGGCAGCGCTCGGTCACACAACCAGTATGCCCGTGAAATGCGTCGAGGGGTCCAGACTACGGCTACGCATCAGCCTGCTCCCCCGGCTAGAGTGGCTGTTGACGACTACGCCTGCGCGGGCAACCGCCCTAATGACACAGGCAGGCGTACCGTGACTGGACCGCCCGGCGCATCCGACCGGGCTGTTGTAACCGATATGTCGCACACGTCGCGTTCACCCCAGGCAGTCACCCTGCCCGGAGCTGAGGGTGCCGATGGATGCGCTCAAAGAGAGGTTGGACGTGGCTGCAGGAGAAGATACCTCCCATATCCTCAGCGGGTTGACTAACCAGCTGCCTGATCGTGATCCGGAAGAGACCGCCGAATGGCTGGAGTCCCTGGATTCTTTGATTCAGGAACAGGGCACCGAACGTGCCCAGTACATCATGCGGAGCCTGCTTCAGCGGGCCGGGGCGCAGAGCGTGGGTGTTCCGATGGTCACCACCACGGACTACGTCAACACGATCCCGGTGGACCAGGAAGCGCCCTTCCCGGGCGATGAGGAGATCGAGCGGAAGTACCGGGCGTGGCTGCGCTGGAACGCGGCGGTCATGGTGCACCGGGCGCAGCGCTCCGACATCGGCGTCGGCGGGCACATCTCCACGTACGCCGGGGCCGCGACCCTGTACGAGGTCGGGTTCAACCATTTCTTCCGCGGCAAGGACCACCCCGGCGGCGGTGACCAGATCTTCTTCCAGGGCCACGCCTCCCCCGGCATGTACGCCAGGGCGTTCATGGAGGGCCGTTTGTCCGAGGAGGACATGGACGGCTTCCGGCAGGAAAAGTCCAAGGAAGGCCACGCCCTCTCCTCATACCCGCACCCGCGGCTGATGCCGGAGTTCTGGGAATTCCCCACGGTTTCGATGGGCATCGGGCCGATGAACGCGATCTACCAGGCCCAGTCCAACCGGTACCTGCACAACCGCGGCATCAAGGACACCTCCGACCAGCAGGTCTGGGCGTTCCTGGGCGACGGCGAAATGGACGAGCCGGAGTCCCGCGGGCTGCTGCAGCTCGCCGCGAACGACAAGCTCGACAACCTGAACTTCGTCATCAACTGCAACCTGCAGCGCCTCGACGGACCCGTCCGCGGCAACGGCAAGATCATGCAGGAACTTGAGGCATTCTTCCGCGGTGCCGGCTGGAACGTGATCAAGGTGGTCTGGGGCCGGGAGTGGGATGACCTGCTGGCCAAGGACCGGGACGGTTCGCTGGTGAAGATCATGAACGAGACCGTCGACGGGGACTACCAGACGTACAAGGCCGAGTCCGGCGCGTTCGTCCGCGAGCACTTCTTCGGCCAGACTCCGCAGACCAAGGAACTGGTCCAGGACCTCACCGACGACGAGATCTGGAACCTCAAGCGCGGCGGACACGACTACAACAAGGTCTACGCCGCGTACAAGGCAGCGACCGAGTTCAAGGGCAAGCCCACCGTCATCCTGGCCCACACGGTCAAGGGTTACGGCCTGGGCACGCACTTCGAGGGCCGCAACGCGACCCACCAGATGAAGAAGCTCACGATGGCCGACCTCAAGGCCTTCCGCGACCACCTGCGTATCCCGATCACGGACGAGCAGCTGGAAGCAGACCTCTACCGGCCGCCGTACTACCACCCCGGCATGGACTCCCCCGAGATCCAGTACCTGATGGGCCGCCGTAAGGAACTCGGCGGATTCGTCCCCGAGCGCCGCTCCAAGCACGTCGACGTCACACTCCCGGATGAGAAGGTCTACGAAGTCGCCAACCGCGGTTCCGGCAAGCAGCAGGCCGCCACCACCATGGCGTTTGTCCGCCTGCTTAAGGACCTCATGCGGGACAAGGAGTTCGGCAAGCGGATTGTGCCGATCATTCCGGATGAGGCCCGTACTTTCGGCATGGACGCGTTCTTCCCGACGGCGAAGATCTACAACCCGAACGGCCAGAACTACCTCTCCGTGGACCGTGAGCTCGTCCTGGCATACAAGGAGTCCATCTCCGGCCAGATCGTGCACGCCGGCATCAACGAGGCCGGTTCCGTGGCTGCCTTCACGGCCGCCGGCACGTCCTATGCCACGCACGGCGAACCACTCATCCCGGTCTACGTCTTCTACTCGATGTTCGGGTTCCAGCGCACAGGCGATTCCTTCTGGGCCGCCGCCGACCAGATGACCCGCGGGTTCATCATCGGCGCAACGGCAGGGCGCACCACGCTGACCGGCGAAGGCCTGCAGCATGCGGACGGGCACTCCCCCATGCTTGCGGCAACCAACCCGGCCGTCATCACCTACGACCCGGCATACGGCTACGAGATGGGCGTCATAATGCGTGACGGCCTCAACCGGATGTACGGTCCCGGCCCGGCCGACAACGACCCGTCGCGGAACGTGATGTACTACATCACTGTCTACAACGAGCCGATTGTTCAGCCGCCGGCACCGGCGGAACTCGATGTCGAGGGCATCGTCAAGGGCATCTATCTGCTGGCGCCGGCCAAGATCGACGGCCCGCGCACGCAGATCCTTGCGTCTGGTGTGTCGGTTCCCTGGGCCCTCGACGCCCAGCGGATCCTCGCGGAGGACTGGGGTGTCTCCGCCGATGTCTGGTCCGTGACCTCCTGGACCGAACTGCGCCGCGACGCCATGGCGGCCGAGGAAGACGCCTTCCTCAACCCCGGCCAGCCCGCCCGTGTCCCGTTCGTCACCCAGCAGCTCGCCGGCGCCACCGGACCGATCGTCGCCGTGACGGACTACATGAAGGCCGTGCCGGACCAGATCCGCCAGTTCCTGCCGAACGAGTTTGCCTCGCTTGGCGCTGACGGCTTCGGCTTCTCGGACACCCGCGCCGCGGCGCGCCGGTTCTTCAAGAACGACACCCACTCCGTGGTGGTCCGTTCCCTGGAGATGCTGGCCCGCCGGGGTGAAGTGGATGCCCAGGCTCCGGCCCAGGCTATCGAGAAGTACCGCCTGCACAACGTCAACGCCGGCACCACCGGCAACGCGGGCGGCGACTCCTAACGGCCCCTGCCGGGCGGCGACGTCTGGCAGCCGTGTCCGACGGCGGCTCCACTCCGAAAGGAGGGGGCCGCCGTCGGGCGTTTAAGCGCCGGGGGCCTATAAGCTCCGGAGGCAATTAAGTCCGGTGCCCGGGCCGGGCTGCTGTGATGCAGGACAACGACAGTTGTAGCCTTCGCACAAATGGAGCTTTGGGCGGCGCGGTGCGTATGCTCGATGCATGGCAGAGCCGATCACCACTCCAGAAAAACGCAAGCCGGCCTCGCGGGCGATGACTCCGGAGAAGGCAGAGACGCTCAAGAAGCTCCGGGCCAGCGTGGGCCAGCTCTCGACCACAACACTGCGCCAACTGGAAAAGTCCCTGCCGTGGTACAGCCGGCTGAACTCGGATGAACGCTCTGCCCTGGGCATGGTGGCCCAGAACGGCATCGCGGCGTTCGTGACCTGGTACGAGCGGCCCAGTTCGCCGTCGTGGATCCTGTCCGACGTCTTCGGCACCGCCCCGACCGAACTGACCCGCTCCATCAGCCTCCAGAAGGCGCTCCAGCTCATCCGGATCGTCGTGGAAGTCGTGGAGGACCAGGTTCCGGTCATCGCCCCGGAGGCGGACCAGGCGGCCCTCCGGGAGGCCGTGCTGCGCTATTCCCGGGAGGTCGCGTTCGCGGCTGCCGACGTCTACGCCCGCGCCGCGGAATCCCGCGGCTCCTGGGACACCCGGCTGGAAGCCTTGATTGTCGATGCCATCCTGCGCGGCGAAAACACGGACGCGCTGCGGTCAAGGATTGCGGCCCTGGGCTGGAAGGCGCAGGAGCGGTTCACCGTCATGGTGGGCAATTCCCCGTCGGAACCGAGTGCCAGCTACGTCAGCGAGCTGCGCCGCACCGCCGGACGCTTCGCCGAAGACGCCCTCGTGGGCATCCAGGGCGACCGCCTCATCCTGATCCTGGGCGGGGTCCAGGACCGCGAGACCGCGTACTTGAAACTGAGCGAACTCTTCGCCCCCGGCCCGGTGGTCTACGGCCCCGAGGCCGGCTCCCTTCTCGAGGCCAGCGGTTCTGCCCAGTCGGCCTTCGCCGGGCTCACCGCGGCCCGCGCCTGGCCCTCGGCGCCCCGCCCGGTGGCGGCAGATGATTTGCTCCCCGAGCGCGTCATCTCCGGCGACGACGCGGCGCGCCGGTCCCTGGTCAAGAACATCTACCGGCCCCTGGTGGCGGCCTCCAACGGGCTGGTGGAGACCCTGGGCACCTACCTCGAACTGGGCCATTCGCTTGAGGCGACAGCCCGCGAACTCTTCGTGCATGCCAACACGGTGCGCTACCGGCTCAAGCGGGTGTGCGACGTCACCGGGTGGGACCCGCTCCTGCCACGGGAGGCGTTCGTGCTCCAGACCGCGCTCGTCGTGGGCCGGCTGTCGACGCCGCCGAAGGCCCCCGCCGAGCGGCAACCTGCCCGAAACGGCTCCTGAACCGTTGTAGACTTCCTACAAACTGACCCAGTGAGCTTGGTGTATGAAAACACCAATGTTCACGCGGTAATTTGGAAAGCTGGTTACGTGCTTGCAATCGTCTGCCCTGGACAGGGCTCCCAGACCCCTGGTTTTCTGGCCCCCTGGCTGGAACTGCCACCCGTCGCAGGCCTCCTGGCCTCCCTCAGCGAAATAGCAGGCATCGACCTCACCGCCCACGGCACCACCTCGGATGAGGAAACCATCAAGGACACTGCCGTCGCGCAGCCTCTGATCGTCGCGGCGGGCCTTGTGGCCGCCAAGTCGCTGTTCGACGTCGAACTGGGCACGCTTCCGGTCATCCTTGCCGGCCACTCCGTCGGCGAAATCACCGCGGCCTCACTGGCCGGCGTCCTGACCGAAACCGAGGCCATGACGTTTGTCCGCGAACGCGCCAACAGCATGGCCGCCGCAGCTGCCGCCACCCCGACCGGCATGAGCGCCGTCGTCGGCGGCGACCCGGCCGAGGTCCTGGCGGCGATTGAAGCCGCCGGCGCTACCGCGGCTAACGTCAACGGTGCGGGCCAGACCGTGGCCGCCGGCACCCTGGAGCAGCTCAAGGTCCTGGCCGAGAACCCGCCGGCCAAGGCCCGGGTCATTCCGCTGAAGGTCGCCGGTGCGTTCCACACCTCGCACATGGCCCCCGCCGGTGTTGCGCTCAAGGCGCTGCGCCCGTCGCTGCACCCCGGCAACCCGCATGTGCCGCTGCTGTCCAACTTCGACGGCGCGGAAGTGGCCGACGGCGGCGCCGCCGTCGACAGCCTCATCGCCCAGGTGTCCCGCCCGGTCCGCTGGGACCTTTGCATGGAGACGCTGGTGCAGCGCGGCGTGACCGGTGTGATTGAACTGGCTCCCGCAGGGACCCTCGCCGGCCTGGCCAAGCGCGGCATGCCCGGCGTCAAGACCGTCACCGTCAAGACCCCGGACGATCTTTCCGCGGCCCTGGCCCTATTTGCAGAACTGGAGGGAGGGGCATGAGCGTTCCCACTCTGAAGCAGGCGCCTGTCCAGGAAAACACCCGGATCCTGGCCGTCGGCGCGTACCGGCCCGAGGTCATCGTCACCAACGACGACGTCTGCCAGTGGATCGATTCCTCGGATGAATGGATCCGCCAGCGCACCGGCATCATTACGCGGCACCGCGCGCCGGCCGACGTCAGCGTGATCGACATGGCCGAAGGCGCCGCCCGGGAGGCGTTGGAGAAGGCCGGCATCGAGGCCTCCCAGCTGGGCGCCGTGATCGTCTCCACGGTCACCCACCCCTACGCCACCCCGTCCGCCGCCGCGAGCCTGGCCGACCGGCTCGGCGCGACGCCGGCTCCGGCGTTCGACATCTCCGCCGCCTGCGCCGGGTACTGCTACGGCATTGCCCAGGGCGATGCCCTGGTGCGCTCCGGGGCGGCGAAGTACGTCCTGGTGGTGGGCGCCGAAAAGCTCTCCGACGTCATTGACAACACGGAACGGACCATTTCCTTCCTCCTCGGCGACGGCGCGGGCGCCGTCGTCATCGGCCCCTCCGACACACCCGGCATCAGCCCTTCGGTGTGGGGCTCGGACGGCAGCAAGTGGGATGCCATCGGCATGACCCACTCCATGCTGGACGTCCGGGAACTGGCCCGGAGCGGCAAGAACAGCGGAGCCGTCAGCGCCGAAGAAGCCGCCGTGACCGACGCGTCCCTGTGGCCGACCCTGCGCCAGGACGGCCAGACCGTCTTCCGCTGGGCCGTCTGGGAGATGGCCAAGGTGGCCCAGCAGGCGCTGGACGCCGCCGGCATCACGTCCGAGGACCTCGCCGCCTTCATCCCGCACCAGGCCAACATGCGCATCATCGACGAGATGGCCAAGAAGCTCAAGCTGCCCGAGACGGTCAAGATCGCCCGTGACATCGCCGACGCCGGCAACACCTCGGCGGCGTCGATCCCCCTGGCCACCCACCGCCTGCTCGAGGAAAACCCCGAGCTCAGCGGCGGGCTGGCGCTGCAGATCGGCTTTGGAGCCGGACTGGTCTTCGGCGCCCAGGTGGTCGTGCTTCCCTAGGCAGCCACCCGCTTTTCTGAACTGAATACGTTCTGCCTGTTCCACCCTGCACCGCAGGCCTGAGATTCCGATCTCTTCCCCGGACGGCGCACCGCAAGCATTCCCGCACCAAGCCGAAACCCTCGGTTTGAATCATTTCCGCCCTAGACGGCCGGCACTCCACCGGCAGCCGAGGGCACCAACTAGAAAAGGAGCCATCAATGGCTAGCAACGAAGAAATCCTGGCCGGCCTGGCTGAAATCGTCAACGAAGAGACCGGCCTGGCGCCGGAGGCTGTCGAGCTGGACAAGTCCTTCACCGAAGACCTGGACATCGACTCCATCTCCATGATGACTATCGTCGTCAACGCCGAAGAGAAGTTCGGCGTCCGCATTCCGGACGAAGAGGTCAAGAACCTCAAGACCGTCGGCGACGCCGTCACCTTCATCTCCAGCGCCCAGGCCTAAGCCACGCTCTCGCCGGCGACGGCGGACCCGGTGGCCGGTCCCGGCGCAGCAGCGCCCGGACCGGCCGCCCAGCACCACCATTCGAGTGCACCACCATTCGAGTGCACCACCATCAAGTGCACCACCACAGAGTTTTCCCCACGCAGGCCCCGGTGACCCCGTTTGCGGGTTCCGGATACGGCAGGCGCACCGACAGAGAGTGATCCCATGGCACGCAAAGTAGTCATTACCGGGCTGGGTGCCACGACGCCCATCGGCGGCGATGTCCCCACGATGTGGAAGAACGCGCTCAAGGGCGTCTCCGGCGCGCACACGCTTGAGGACGACTGGGTGGCAAAATACGAACTGCCCGTCCACTTCGCCGCCCGCGCCTCCACCCCGGCCCTCGAGGTCCTTAGCCGGGTCGAGGCCAAGCGCATGGACCCGTCCACGCAGTTCGGTGTCATAGCGGCCCGGGAAGCATGGGCCGACTCCGGGATCACGGAGATCGACCACGACCGCCTCGCCGTGGCCTTCGCCACCGGCATCGGCGGCGTCTGGACTTTGCTCGACGCCTGGGACACCCTGCGCGAAAAGGGCCCCCGCCGTGTCCTGCCGATGACCGTGCCCATGCTGATGCCCAACGGCGTCGCGGCAGCGGTCAGCCTGGACCTCGGTGCCCGCGCCGGCGCCCACACCCCCGTCTCCGCCTGCGCCTCCGGCACGGAAGCCGTGCACATGGGCCTGGACCTGATCCGCTCCGGCAAGGCCGACGTCGTGGTCTGCGGCGGCGCCGAGGCCGCCATCCACCCGATGCCGATCGCGGCTTTCTCCTCGATGCAGGCGCTCTCCCGCCGCAACGATGACCCCGAGCACGCCTCCCGCCCCTACGACCTGGGCCGTGACGGCTTCGTCATGGGTGAGGGTGCCGGCGCCCTCGTCATCGAGGCCGAGGAGCACGCTTTGGCACGCGGCGCCCGGATCTACGCCGAACTGGCCGGCACCTCGGTCACGGCCGACGCCTACCACATCACCGCGCCGGACCCCCAGGGCCTCGGCGCCACCCGCGCCCTGAAGGCCGCCATGTTCGACGGCCGCATCCAGGCCGAGGACGTTGTGCACGTCAACGCGCACGCCACCTCCACCCCGGTCGGCGACAAGCCGGAATACACCGCGTTGAAGGCGTCCCTGGGCAAGCACGTGGACAGCGTGGCCGTCTCGGCCACGAAGTCCCAGATGGGGCACCTGCTGGGCGCCTCCGGTGCCGTCGAAGCGGTCCTGACGGTCTTGGCCGTGTACGAGCGCAAGGCCCCGGTCACCATCAACCTGGAGAACCAGGACCCGGAAATCCCGCTCGACGTCGTCACGACGGCCCGCGACCTGCCCGCCGGCAGCATCACCGCGCTGAGCAACTCGTTCGGCTTCGGCGGCCACAACGCCGTGATCGCGGTTCGCAGCGTGTAGTTCCACCACACTTCCCGGCCTCACGACAGATGGCGGCAATGTTCATCATGAACATTGCCGCCATCTGTCGTTTGGCACCTAGCTATGGATTTGGCGCCGGCTGTGAAATTGCTGCGGAACTGCCGCGGGTTGCGCCTGGCGGTATTTAGCCGACCTGGTGGAGCCAGCGCACCGGGGCGCCCTCGCCGGCGTGGCGGAAGGGCTCCAGTTCCTCATCCCAGGCCTCACCAAGGGCGAGCGAGAGTTCGTGGTAGACGGCCGAGGGGTCGCCGGCGCCGGATTCGTAGGCGTAGCGAATGCGGTCCTCGGAGACCATGATGTTGCCGTGCACGTCAGTGGTGGCGTGGAAGATCCCCAGCTCGGGGGTGTGCGACCAGCGTCCGCCGTCGACTCCCTGGCTCGGCTCTTCGGTGACTTCGTAGCGCAGGTGCGCCCAGCCGCGCAGAGCCGACGCCAATTGAGCCCCCGTGCCCGGCTTTCCGGTCCACGACAGCTCGGCCCGGAACATTCCGGGCGCAGCAGGCTGAGCAGTCCACTCCAGATCCGTCCGTTTGTCCACGACCGACCCTATGGCCCACTCGACGTGGGGACACAAGGCAGTCGGGGCCGAGTGAACGAACAACACACCGCGGGTCAGTGCAACAGACATTCCATCCTCCATAGCTGTAGGTACGTCTTCCCCAACGACCTCTGCCTGGATGTAAGTCTGTTGCGCGGATCCGTAATGGTGCCGGCGGTCCCTGCATGACTACTAATGTACAACCGGTTTCCAAGCTGGACGTGATGCATTCCAGCTTCAAGCTCGACTTGAAACTTCCCGGGCGTGAGTTTTATTCTGCCCTACCCCTCCTAATTCCGCCAGTGCGATTCGGCGCGTCTTCTCGGCGCGCCGTTCCGGGTCCCGGGGAGCACCTGGGCGGGCCCCTCCAACGCTGGTTTCAGCGGTCTCCGCGGCCCGTCCAGATACGGTCCGGGCCAGCCGTGGCTTCCGCCTGAGATCGCCCGCATGACGCCGCATGACACGGCATGGCACCGGGGACGCGGCCGCGGGAGCCGGTCGGTCCGGGACCAAGCAGCTAGCCGCCGGACGCTGCTTGACACGCCCTGCGGGCCGGTCGCAGCCGCGCAGCCGCCGGGCCGGTCGCAGCCGGGCAGCCCCCGGGCCGGTCGATGCCGGCCAGCCTTCGTGCCGGTCGCAGCCGGGCAGCAGCCGTGCGGGTCGGTGCCCCGGCCCACCTCACGCCCGGGGGTGCGCCTGCTGGTAGCTTTGCCGGAGCCGCTCCACGGAAACATGGGTGTAAATCTGCGTGGTGGCAAGGCTGCTGTGGCCGAGGATTTCCTGCACGGCACGCAGGTCCGCCCCGCCGTCGAGCAAGTGGGTGGCGGCCGAGTGCCGCAGCGCGTGCGGCCCGGTGGCAGCGGTGTCCCCCAGCCGCTCCAGCATGTCCTTCACCACGCTGCGGACCTGGCGCTGGTCCACCCGGCCGCCGCGCACGCCCAGGAAAAGCGCCGGGCCGCTCGTTCCGGTCGCGAGGGCCGGCCGGCCCCGTCGGAGCCAGTCGTCGACGGCGAGCGCCGCCGGCAGCCCGTAGGGCACGGTGCGTTCCTTGTTGCCCTTGCCGAGCACGCGCAGGGTTCTGCGGTCCGGGTCGAGGTCGTCCACGTCCATGCCGGCCAGCTCGCCAACCCGGACGCCCGTGGCGTAAAGGAGTTCGAGCATGGCGCGGTTGCGCAAGGCCAGCGGTTCCCCCTCGGTCGAGGCCGCTGCCGCGTCATCCACCAGCCGCCGGACCTGGCGCTGGTGCAGGACACCGGGAAGGGACTTCTCCCGTTTCGGGGCCTTGAGCCGCAGGGCGGGATCCGCTCCGATCAGCTCCTCGCGGACGGCCCAGGCGGTGAAGGCCCGGGCCGTGGCGGCGCGGCGGGCCAGGGTGGCACGGGACTTCCCGGACTCGCTCTGGGCGCCGAGCCAGCGGCGCAGGGTACCCAGTTCCACTCCCGCCAGGTCTTGGACCCCCTCGGTCGCGGCGTGTGCCAGCAGGCTCTCGACATCGGAGAGGTAGGCCCGCACCGTATGCGCGGATCGCCCCCGCTCCGCTTCCAGGTAACGGCCAAAGCGTGCGGCGGCGCCAGCCAGCGCGGCGGGAAGAACCTGTGTAGACACCCTCTTACTCTGGCAGTAATCGCGGGGCAATCAAGGAGCCGGTCGGCGAGCCGCCGCATACCGGCGGCACTGAGCATGTCAGGACTCCTTCCCTGTGCGTTTCCAGCCGCCGTGCCGGGATTCTGCCAGCCCCAACAAGCCCAGCCGGCCAAGCCCTGCCCGGACCGATTCCGGGCTCAGGCCGGCCACCGCGGCGAGCTTCTCGACCGAGCTCGTGGTCCGCAGCGGCAGCGCGTCGAGCAGGATCAGATCCTCGAGGGTGAGCCCGTCCTGAACCGCGGTCTGGCCCGTTTTGTCCGCGGGCAGGGAATCACCGCTCGGGGAGGCGAGTTCGGCGATTTCCCCCGCATCCGTGACGCACACGGCCCCGCCTTCCCGGAGCAGGCGGTGGCAGCCGGCCGAATTGGCGCTGTGGATTGATCCGGGAACGGCGCCCACGGCCCTGCCCAGGGTTTCCGCGTGGTGGGCCGTATTGAGCGCACCGGACCGCCACCGGGCCTCGACCACCACGGTGACGGACGCCAGCGCCGCAATCAGGCGGTTCCGTTGCAGGAACCGGTAGCGGGTTGGCGCGGACCCGGGCGGGACTTCGGCCAGGACTGCGCCGTGGTCGGCCACGGCGCGGAGCAGGTCCTCGTTTCCGGCGGGATAGAACCGGTCCACTCCCCCGGCCATGACGGCAATGGTGGGCAGGCCGGCCGGGCTTCCGGCAAGGGCCGCCCTGTGGGCGTGGGCGTCGATCCCGTAGGCACCGCCGGAAACAATCGTGAAGCCGCGCTGGGCCAGCGCGTACGAGAGGTCACCCGTGACCGAGGCTCCGTAGCTGGTGCTGTCCCGGGAACCCACGAGGGCGATAGTCATCGCCGCGGCGGGCAGCTCCTGCTCGACGCCGCGCCACCACAGGCACAGGGGCTCCTGGAGCCCGAGGTCCGCCAATTGTGGCGGCCACAACCCGTCTGAGGGAATGATGAGCCGTCCGCCGAGCCGCTGCATGGTGGCCAGGTCCCGTTCGGGGGCGAGGTCGGGGATCCGCGGCGCCCAGCGCTGCAGCGCCCCGCTCAGCCCGGACCAGCCGCTGCCGGAGCCGCTGTCAGCGAGGATTGCTGCGATCTTCTGCTCAAGCGCGGGACTGGCCGCGAGCCGGCCGCTGGCGATCGCCAGGGCGTCCTGCGCCCCTGCGGCCTGCACCAAGGCCAGGGCCGCTGCGTCCTGCGGCTCGAACAGCCGGGACAGGGCTGCCCGGGCTGTCCGTTCGTCATCGCTCATGGTGGTTCCTTCGGCTTGGCTTGCGTTGGTCTGGAGTTGGGAATCTGGGCCATCCGGCTCACGGGGAGGCCGACGCGGCCTGGCGCAGACCCAGCGCCTGCCCTACGTCATCGCCGTCCGGGACGTCACGCAGGGACAGGTCCGCAAGGGTCCAGGCGAGGCGCAGGACACGGTCATAGCCGCGTGCCGTCAGGGCGCTGCGTTCCAGGGCGTAGTCCAGGATGCGAGTGGTGGGAGCCTTGAGCCGCAATGCTCCACGCAGCAGGCGGCCTGGCACCTGCGAGTTCGTTTCCATCCCGAAGGGCAGCAGCCGCTCCAGCTGACGGTCCCGGGCCGCGCGGACCCTCGCCGCGATGGTTGCGGATCCCTCCTCGGCCGCGGGCTGGCCGAAGCTTGCGAGCGAGACCCGTTCAACTTCGAGCTGAATGTCGACCCTGTCCAGCAGGGGTCCGGACATGCGGGCCTGGTACCGGCGGCGCATGGTGGGGGTGCAGATGCAGTCCACCCCTTTCCCTGTTGCCTTGCCGCAGGGGCAGGGGTTGGCCGCGAGGACCAGCTGGAAGCGGGCGGGATAGGCGGCGGCCCCGGCCGACCGGTGGATCACGACTTCACCGCTCTCGAGCGGTTGCCGCAGCGCGTCCAGGACGCCGCGATCATATTCCGGGGCTTCGTCGAGGAAGAGAACACCGCGGTGCGCCCGGGACGCCGCCCCGGGCCGCGGCAGCCCGGACCCGCCGCCGATGATGGCCACCGCCGTGGCGGTGTGGTGCGGGTTTTCGTAGGGCGGGCGGCGCACCAGCTGCACGGAGCCCGAAGGCAGCGTACACAGGGAACGGATCGCGGTGACCTCCATGGCCTCGGTGTCACCCAGGTCCGGCAGCAGGCCCGGCAGCCGTTCGGCGAGCATGGTCTTCCCGGCGCCGGGCGGTCCCGTCAGCAGGAGGTGGTGGGCGCCCGCGGCGGCCACTTCCAAAGCCCTGCGGGCCGCAGCCTGGCCGGAGACATCGCACATGTCCGGCGCCAGCGCGGGAACGACGCCGGCACCGGGGTCTTCCTGGTCCTCCGGCTCGGGTTCGAAGTCGAGGGCCAGGTCCTGCGGATCGGCGCCGCAGTCGAAAGCCAGCCGGGCCAGCGTCGCGTAGCCCCGGACCCTGGCGCCCGGAACGAGTGCGGCCTCGGCCACGTTGGCCCGGGCAACGACGACCTCGGGATAGCCCGCCTGCACCGCGGCCATCACAGCAGGAAGGATGCCGCGCACCGGCCGCAGCCGGCCGTCCAGTCCGAGTTCGGCGATGAAGACGGTGTGGCCCGTGGGCCGGATGTCGTTGGCCGCGAGCAGGACGGACATGGCGATGGCGAGGTCAAAGCCGGAGCCGCGTTTGGGCAGCGAGGCCGGGATGAGGTTGGCCGTGATCTTCCGGCGGCTCAGCGGGATCCCGGAGTTCTGCGCCGCGGAGCGGATGCGCTCCTTGGCCTCGTTGAGCGAGGCGTCCGGGAGACCCAGAATCACGAACGCCGGCAGGGTCTGGCCGATGTCGGCCTCGACCTCCACGATGTAGCCCTTGAGGCCCACGAGGGCGATAGAGTACGTCCGGCCCAGCGCCACCTAGCCCACCCCTTTAAGGTGTTCGAGGGCGGGCTCGCCGATGCCGTCGTCGAGCACGGCAACCACGTCCACACGGCAGGGCGCGGGCGTTCGCAGCCCCTGCACCCGGCACCACGCCGACGCCAAACGGTGCAACCGGCCCAGTTTCTCCGCGCCCACAGCCTCAAACGGATGTCCGTAGGCAAGGGATTTCCGGGTCTTCACCTCCGCAATGACCAGCGCGTCGCCGTCCAGCGCCACGATGTCGATCTCGCCTTCGGGACAGCGCCAGTTGCGGTCCAGAATCTGCATGCCCTGGGCTTCCAAGTAGCACGCCGCCAGTTCCTCACCGCGCCGGCCCAGCACGTCCTTAGCTCTCATGCCTCCAGCGTGCAGCGCCGCCCGTGGCGGACACAGGACCCACTTGGGCTATGTGGACAACCCGATCGCCGGGCCCCTGTGGAGGACAAGTGGCGGAACCGGGGTCCGGCCGCCGCGAAGGATCAGTTGCCCAGGTCCTCGACCTTGGGCAGGGCCAGCTCCTCGCTGCGCGGCAGTTCCTCGACGTTGACGTCCTTGAACGTGATGACGCGGACGCTCTTGACGAAGCGGGCGGAGCGGTACACGTCCCACACCCAAGCGTCCTGCAGGGTCAGGTCGAAATAGACTTCGCCGTCGGCACTGCGGGCCTGCAGATCCACATGGTTGGCAAGGTAGAAACGCCGCTCGGTCTCGACCACATAGCTGAACAGCCCGACGACGTCACGGTACTCGCGGTAGAGCTGCAGCTCCATGTCGGTCTCATAGTTTTCAAGGTCCTCGGCACTCATGGTTCCATCTTGCACCATCCGGTGCCGCCCGCGCGCCACACGACGGCGGGGGCACCCGCCGGTTAGAGCAGCTGCCAGCTGACCCGGTGGTACGGCGAGGGACCGGCAGCGCGGAGGGCTTCCTTGTGTGTGGCGGTACCGTAGCCCTTGTTCACGTCCCAGCCGTAGACCGGGTATTCGTTGTGCAGCTCGCACATCATCCGGTCGCGCTCGACCTTCGCGATAATGCTGGCCGCGGCGACACTGAGGCACTGCATGTCGGCCTTCACCAGGGTGTGCACCGGGGCGTCGCAGCCGGGTTCGGCGGGAGCGTCGTCGAACAGCGAGGGCTGCAGATCCGGCGAGAGCCAGTTGTGGCTGCCGTCCAGCAGGACCACCTCGGGCCGGACGCCGGCGGCCAGGACGGCGAACCAGGCCCGGTTGCCGGCCAGCCGGAGCGCGGCGATGATTCCGAGGTCGTCGATCTCCTTCGCGGACGCGTGCCCGACGGCGGAGGCGACGCTCCAGTGCTGGACGACGGGCACCAGCCGCTCCCGGTCCCCGACCTTGAGCAGCTTGCTGTCCCGGACGTCGGCCAGGAGCTTCGGTCGCTCCAGGTCCACGACGGCGATCCCCACGCTGACAGGGCCGGCGAGGGCGCCGCGGCCGACCTCGTCGATGCCCGCGAGCAGCCGGGCGCCGGAGCCGCGGAAGCGGCGTTCGTAGTCGAGGGTGGGGGCAATGGACATGGCGGTCGGCTTACTTTCCTTCCGGGGCCGGCACGCTGCGGAAGACGTCCGGATAGTTGTCCAGGGCCGAGATCCGGTTCAGCGGCCAGGCGATGACGGCGGCCTTGCCTTCAATGTCGGATTCGTTGACGAAGCCGCCGTTGGTGTCCATATGGGCGCGCGAATCCGCGGAGTGGTTCCGGTTATCACCCATGACCCAGACCTTGCCCGCCGGGACCACGACGTCGAAGTCGCGGACTTGGGGGATTTCTGCGGGGTTGACGTACTTCTCGTCCAGCGGCGCGCCGTTGACGGTGAGCTGTCCACCGGCGTCGCAGCAGACCACGTGATCGCCGGGGAGCCCGATGACGCGTTTGACCAGGTGCTGTTCGGAGTTGTCCGGGAGCAGGCCGACGAACGTCAGCCCGTCCTGTACCGACGTGAACGGCCCCTTGGTCTTCGGCGCGGCCGGGGCGAGCCAGCCCTGGCTGTCCTTGAACACCACGACGTCGCCGCGCTGGAGCGCCATGGGCTCGGGCACGAGGAGGTTGACGAAGATGCGGTCGTTCACATCTAGGGTGCTGACCATGGATTCGGACGGGATGTAGAAGGCCCGGAACAGGAAGGTCTTGATCAGGAAGGACAGCACAACCGCAACGATCACGACGGTGGCGACTTCCTTCAGCCACAGAAAGAGCGGGCTGCGTCCCTCGCGGGCCTTGGCCTTTTTGGCCCGGCGGGAGGACGCGCCAGCGTGGGCGGGACCCGCGGGCCGCGGGCCCGCCGGCTCGGCGCTCGACCGGTCAGCGCTCGACCGGTCAGCGACCGGCGCTCCGGATTTTTCGCCCTGCGACACCGGCGCCGTGGCTGCCGTACCGTCAACAGCCCCAGCAACCCGCCCCGCACCAGCACCAGCGCCTGTACTAGCACCCGCACCCGCGCGAGCACCTGGACCCGCATCCGCGGCACTTTCGCCCGCGACCCGCGCCTGCGGCAGCCGGGTGGTCGGGAGTCCGGCCTGTTGCTCGTCGGGGATTGCCGAGGAGGTAACCCGCGGCAGGTCCTGGCCCTGTGGATCAGGAATGCGCGGTTCTGGCTCGGGCATCTACTGTCCGTTCGTCGTCGTCGTTGCCGCGGCCTGTTCGGGCCGCGCTACTGCTGCAAATCTATCAAGCGGCCAGATGATCTGTACCGGCCGGCCGATGACGCGTTCCAGCGGCACCATGCCGCCGCCCGGGGCGCCGAGGAGGCTCCTCGAATCGGCCGACGCCGAACGGTGGTCCCCCATGAGCCATAGCCGCCCCGCCGGCACCTCAACACTGAATTTCGTTTCGCTCGGGGTGTCCCCGGGATACAGATAGGGTTCCGCAATTTGCTGGCCGTTGACTGTGAGCCGGCCGCCGGCGTCGCAACACACCACCCGGTCTCCGGGCAGTCCGATGACTCGCTTGACGTACGTGGTGTCGCTGCCCGCAAGGCCCAGCCAGTGTCCGGCGTCGGCGAGGGCGTCCACCACGGGTCCCTTCCCGCTGTTCAGCGGGGCGAAGGAGCCGCGGCCGTCGAAGACCACGACATCACCCCGGCTCAGGGATGCGGGCTCGACGGCGGTCCGTGCCACGAGGATCCGGTCCCCCGTGAGCAGGAGCGGCTCCATGGAGGCGGACGGGATGTAGTAGATGTCCACCCACAGCGAGCGGACCACGGCGCTGATGGCCACCGCAAGCACAACGGCCAGCAACGCAAAACGCCAGCCCGGGTTCCTGGGCTGGCGTTTTGGCTGATCCATGTTCCGTATCCCTTGGCGCTGTGGTGAACTGATTGGCGCTGTTGCGGATAGCTCCGGCGCCGCACTAGCTGACGCACCGGGTACGGTCCGTGGGCCCGCGGTGAAAGCCTTTGTGAAAGTCTGGAAGGCTTACTTGGCGGTCTGGAAGTCGCGCTTTTCCTTGATCTTCGCGGCCTTACCACGCAGTGCACGCATGTAGTAAAGCTTGGCGCGGCGCACGTCACCCTTGGAGACGAGCTCGATCTTGTCGATGATCGGGGAGTGCACCGGGAAGGTACGCTCCACGCCCACACCGAAGGAAACCTTGCGGACGGTGAAGGTTTCGCGGACGCCATCGCCCTGGCGGCCCAGGACGAAGCCCTGGAAGACCTGGACGCGGGAGTTCTTGCCTTCGATGATGTTCACGTGAACCTTGATGGTGTCACCCGCGCGGAACTCGGGAACATCGCTGCGCAGCGAGGCTGCGTCTACGGAATCGAGGATATGCATTGATCCACTCCTGGTGAACGCCACAGGTCACTCACTTTGGGTTACGGCGGCCAAGCCCGGGGGCAGGCGCCGCCCGGAAATTTCCGCCGAAAGTTTGTCAATCCGGCCCTGTCAGGACTAGACGGGGCCGGGGTGCCGGGCTGTTGGTAGCGCTCCCCCTGTGGCAGGTTCGCAACCCAGCAGGCACAAGGACTAATTTTGCCACAATCAACCAGAACAAACCAACCAGGACCTTTCGGCTGCGGAGCGGCTAGGCGTCCGGGCGGCGCAAGAGGTGCCCGTCGACGACGTCGTAGCCGAGGTCAGCGAACGCCGTACGGTCCGCGCGGGGCAGCGCGCCGGCGTCGAACTCGTCAAGGAGGTCGGGGCGGCGCTCCGCGGTGCGCCGGTACTGCTCGTGCCGGCGCCACTGGGCAATCTTGCCGTGGTTGCCGCTCAGCAGCACCGCCGGGACGTCCCGGTCCCGCCAGCTGGAGGGCTTCGTGTACACCGGATACTCGAGCAGCCCGTCCGAGTGGGACTCCTCCACGAGGGATTCGGGGTTGCCGACGACGCCGGGCAGCAGCCGGCCGACGGCCTCGACCATGGCCAGCACGGCGACTTCGCCGCCGTTGAGGACGTAGTCCCCCAGGCTCATGGGGCGCACCGTGAAGTGGTCCGCGGCCCACTCCAGGACCCGCTCATCGATGCCCTCGTAGCGGCCGCAGGCGAAGACCAGATGATCCTCCTCCGCGAGCTCATGCGCGATGGCCTGGGTGAACCGCTCTCCGGCCGGCGACGGGACGATCAGCACCGGCTTGCCGGCGGATCCGGGAACGGCGGCACCCACGGGGCGCGCAGCCGCGACCGCCGTGAGCGCCTGGGCCCAGGGCTCCGGCTTCATGACCATGCCGGCCCCGCCGCCGTAGGGGGTGTCATCGACGGTCCGGTGCCGGTCCGTCGTAAACGCACGCAGGTCGTGGACCTGCAGGTCCAGCAGCCCGTCCTGACGGGCCTTGCCGATCAAGGACAGTTCCAGCGGGGCCAGATACTCCGGAAAGATGCTGACGACGTCGATTCTCATCTACGCGTTGCTCCCCGCGCCGGCACCTTCGGGTCCCTGCTTGTCAGTACCCTGCAGTTCGGCGGCCGGCGATTCAGCGGCCTCGTCGGTGTTGACCTCAAAGAGCCCGGGCGGCGGGGTGACCAGGACGTATTTCTCACCGACGTTGACCTCGGGCACGATCTGCTCCACGAAGGGGACAAGGACTTCGTTGCCCTCGTCCGTGGTGACCACCAGCAGGTCCTGGACCGGCATCGTGTGCAGCGCCGAGACCTTACCGACCACAGCGTCGCCCACGCGGACGTCCAGGCCCACGAGCTCGTGCTCGTACCAGCCTTCGTCGTCGTCCTCGTCGATATCTTCGGTCTCGATGAACAACTTGGCGCCGCGGAGTGTCTCGGCGTCATTGCGGGTCTCGATTTCCTCGAACGCCAGCAGCAGGATGTCCTTGTTCCAGCGGGCGCTGAATACCGTCAGCGGGCCGGAGGAGGCGGGCTCCACGATGAATCGCGTGCCGGGGACAAAACGGTCGCCGGGCGCATCGGTCAGCACCTGGACGGTCACTTCGCCGCGGATGCCGTGGGGTTTGCCGATTCGTGCCACCTGGAGCTGCATCTGGTCCTCTGTTCGGGGTTGGTCGTGTGGAGTGGGGCTGAAAGCAGACCGGCCCCTCCACCATCTGGTGAAGGGGCCGGCCTTTTAAGACAAGTAATGCTGAACGCGTTAGCGGCGGCGGTCCGTGTCGACGACGTCGACCCTGACCGGCTCACCGTCCGCCAGCGCCGCAACCACAGTGCGCAATGCGCGTGCGGTCCGGCCCTGCCGGCCGATCACCCGTCCGAGGTCGTCCTGATGAACGCGCACCTCGAGGGTTTCCCCGCGGCGGTTGTTCTTCGCACTGACCTTGACGTCCTCGGGGCTGTCAACAATCCCTCGGACCAGGTGTTCGAGCGCTTCTGCCAGCAATTTACTCAGCCTCGGTGGTCTCTGCGTCGGCGGCGTCGGCGGGAGCCTCGGCAGCTTCGTCCTTCTTAGCCTTCTTGGTGATGGCTTCCGGGATGATCACGGAACCCTTTTCCGGGGTAACGAAGGCAGCCTTGGGGGCCTTGGTCTTCAAGGTGCCCTCCTGGCCGGGGAGACCCTTGAACTTCTGCCAGTCGCCGGTGATCTTGAGGATCGCGGCAACCTGCTCGGACGGCTGTGCGCCGACGCCGAGCCAGTACTGGGCACGGTCCGATTCGACCTCGATGTACGAGGGCTCTTCGGTCGGGTGGTACTTGCCGATCTCTTCGATGGCACGGCCATCACGCTTGGAGCGTGAGTCCATGACGACGATGCGGTAGTACGGTGCGCGCATCTTACCGAAGCGCTTAAGGCGAATCTTTACGGCCACTTTTGTGGTCACTCCTGTTTCTGAAACGGGGTCGAGCCCGGCGTTCTGCACCCGTGGGGCGGGCCATACTAGGGGGTTCTAAAGGACAAGATCCGGACGCGGAGAGAGGGGCCACGCAGATCAAGTACCTGTTCATTGTGCCAGATCACCGGCAAGATTTCGACTTGACACGGTCCCGGCGCAGGAACGCCCGGCCCGGGCGGGGCCGTCGGTCCCGATCGGACGTCCGGTCAGGACGTCCAGACGTACAGCCCGGACCTGGTGGCGGGGTCGACTTCCGCGGCGAGCTCGGCGATCCGGCGGACGTAGCTCCTGGCCTCGTCCGGACCGAAGGGCATGTCTTCCTCGTTGGCCCAGTTCACGGCAACGTCCTCAAGGACGTCGCCGTCCCCTTCGGTCTCATAGCTGAGCAGTTCCGCCAGGGTGCGGACCATGGCGGAGGGCACGCCGAGCAGCGCGTCGCTTGCCACGTCCACCATGGCCAGTTCGTAGTCCGCGCCAGGGGCGTGTACGGCCACCCCGGCGAGGTCGCCGAGGCGTTCCACCTCGAAGTCGCTGATGTCCGGGATGCGAACGGCGCCCGCGGCTGCCTGCGCGCCACTTTCGAGTGCGCCGGCGCGCTTGAGGGCCTCTTCGTGGGTGGACACAAAGATTTCGGTGAATCCCATGCAGCTAGTCCTTTAGGGTTCGGCGGCACATTGTCCGCTGTTGTCGGCGTCGCTTCAGCCTAGCGTGCCTTCAGCAAACGGCTCCGGGGGACATGCCCTGCCCGGCCCGCGAGCACTGGACATGTTCCCCAGCGGACCTAACCTCTGGCGGACATGCCCTTCCCGGCCCGCGACCACTGGACATGCTCCTCGGCGGACCCAACCTCTGGCGGACATGACCTTCCCTGACCGCGACCACTGGACATAATGTCAATATGCCCAATGCCGGGCCTGACCAATGGACATGCCCAGCGGTGACACCGGCCAAGGGTGGACATGCTCCCCGGCGCGGGCACCATCCGGTCTCCCGGGGACATGCTCTACCCTGCCCGCGACCACTGGACATGCTCCCCGGCGGACCTAACCTCTGGCGGACATGCCCTACCCAGACCACGACCACTGGACATGATGCCAATATGCCCATTGCCGGGCCTGACCAATGGACATGTCCAGCGGACTCGCCGGCCACGGGTGGACATGCTCCCCCGGCCCGGCGGCTTTCACCGACCGGCGGCCTTCACCGGCCGGCGGCTTTCACCGAACGGCGACGCGGATCCGGTTGCGCCACGGGTCTTCAAAGCGCAGTTCCGCGCCGGTGTGGTGCGAGTCGACACCGGCGACCCGGAGCCGGTCGGCGAGGGCTCCGACGTCGTCGCCAGACGGCACCTCGATAAGCACTTCACCCAGGCCCAATGTGTCGCGCCGGGGACCGGCGCCGCGGCTGTTCCACACGTTCATGGCCATGTGGTGGTGGTAGCCGCCGGCCGAGACGAACAGCGCCTGGCCGTGCCAGCCCGCCGTCTTTTCGAACCCGAGCGTGCCGACATAGAAGTCGTGCGCGGACTGGACGTCGCCGACCTGCAGGTGGACGTGCCCGACGCCGGCGGCGGCGTTCCGCTGCCCGGCGACGGACTCTTCGGTCAGGTACTGCTGCAGGTAGCGCTGCGGCGGCAGGGCCAGGCTGTCCATGACCACGTTGTTGCCTTCCCAGGACCAGGCTTCGCGGGGCCGGTCCCAGTACAGCTCGATGCCGTTGCCTTCGGGGTCGTTGAAGTAGAAGGCTTCGCTGACCAGGTGGTCGGCGCTGCCCGTGAAGGACTGGGGCTCATACTGGGCCGCGCTGGCGATGGTGGCCGCCAGGGAGTGCTGGTCTTCGAAGAGTAGGGCGGTGTGGAAGAGCCCGGCTTCGCCGCGGGAGGGAAGGTTCAGACCCGGCGCGGGCGCCAGGTGGACCAGCGGCTTCTGCTGGCGTCCGAGGTAGAGCCCGCCGTCCTGTTCAGCCACGATGTCCAGGCCGAGGGCACGCTGGTAGTAATCGGTCATGAGCTTCATGTCGCCAACCTTGAGCATCACAGTGCCCATAGTGAGTGCGGCAGGAAGGAGATCCTGGGTGCTGGCTTCTGCGGTCATCGAAACTCTCCAAGGGTTCTGTGGCCGCCGGGTTTCGGCGACCTGTGCATACAGTTAAATTACTTGAAGCTTCAATTTATTCCTAATGGAGGAGCTGGCCCCGCAGCACTATGTGCCGCGGTCCGCCGAGGGTGCCAAGGTGCTGCCGGGGGTCCTCGGCGCACACCAGGACATCGGCGCTGGCCCCCTCGGCAATGCCTTCCGCCCCGAGCCACGTCCTTGCGGACCAACTGGCGGCGTCGAGGGCGGCGGCGGCCGGCAGGCCCGCGGCGTGCAGGGCCTGGATCTCGTCCACGATCCGGCCGTGGCTGATCACGCTGCCGGCGTCAGTGCCGGCATAAATGGCCACCCCGGCCTCGTGGGCTTCGAGGATCCGCTCCTCCCTGCGCTCCCACAGCGAGCGCATGTGCGCGGCGTAGCGTGGGAACTTGGCCTCCGCCCGCGCGGCGATGTCCGGGAAGGTGGCGATGTTGATCAGGGTGGGGACAATCGGCACCCCTTGTTCCACGAAGCGCGGCAGGTGCCGGGGCAGCAGGCCGGTGCCGTGCTCGATGCAGTCGATTCCGGCGTCGAGCATGTCATCCAGCGTGTCTTCGGCGAAGCAGTGCGCGGTGACGCGGGCGCCTTCATCGTGGGCAGCCCGGACGGCGTTCTTGACGGTCGCGGCGGGAAAGCTGGCAGCGAGGTCGCCGGCGTCGCGGTCGATCCAGTCCCCCACGATTTTGACCCAGCCGTCGCCCGCGCGGGCCTGCTTCCGCACCGCCTCGACCAGTCCGTCCGGCTCCACCTCGACGGCGAGGCCCCGCAGGTAGCGCCTTGCGCGGGCAATGTGCCGGCCGGCACGGATGATCCGCGGCAGGTCGGCCCGCTGCTGGATCCAACGGGTGTCGTGGACGGCACCGGCGTCGCGGACCAGCAGCGTCCCGGCGTCGCGGTCGGTAGCGGCCTGCTGCTCGGCGACGTTGTCCGGGACGTCCCCATCCGGGCCGAGCCCGATGTGGCAGTGCGCGTCCACCAGGCCGGGGATGACCCAGCCGTCCAGCACGAGGTCCGGCGCGGCACTGGGGCGGTTAAAGGTCAGCCTGCCGTTGACGGACCAGAGCCCGCACCGTTCCTGGTCGGGTCCGGTGAGGACGGGGCCAGTGAATGCAATGATGCCGATCATGGCACCCAGCCTAGCCCCCGCGTTGACCCTGGCGGCCCGTCACACTCGCAGGCCGGCGCCGGGGACGTGGTAGCTTCGTCTACGACCACACGGGTGCCCCTGCAGGGGCTGAGATCGGGCTGACGCAGCCTGCGACCGTTGAACCTGTCCGGGTAATGCCGGCGAAGGAAGTGAGTAGTCCTTTGAGCACCACAGAAACACAGCACAGCCCTGTCCAGAATGAGCACAGCCCTGCCCAAACCGAGCCTGCCGCCCCCACGCAGTCGTTGAAGTCCCACTCGCTGGCCTTCACGACGGACCCGGAATACGGCCTCCGCGTCCCGGTGACCGAAATTGCCCTGGAGCCCTCTCCTGGCGGGGTCGAAAACCCGCCGTTCCGGGTCTACCGAACGGCCGGTCCGGGCAGCGACCCGGTCTGCGGGCTCGAGCCGTTCCGTACCCCGTGGATTGAGGCGAGGGCGGACACGGAGCCCTACGATGGCCGGGCCAGGGACCTGCTCGACGACGGCAAGTCGGCGGTGCGCCGGGGTGCGGCGTCGGCGGAGTGGCGGGGCGGGCGCCCGGCGCCGCGCCGCGCCGTCGACGGCCGGACCGTGACGCAGATGCGCTATGCGCGGGACGGGGTGATCACCCAGGAGATGCGGTTCGTGGCCCTGCGCGAGAACTGCGACGTCGAACTTGTCCGCAGCGAGGTGGCAGCGGGCCGGGCGATTATCCCCAACAACGTCAACCACCCCGAGTCCGAACCGATGATCATCGGCAAGGCCTTTCTGGTGAAGATCAACGCCAATATCGGCAACTCCGCGGTGACCAGCTCGATCGCCGAGGAGGTCGACAAACTTCAGTGGGCCACCCAATGGGGCGCGGACACGGTGATGGACCTGTCCACCGGGGACGACATCCACACGACGCGCGAATGGATCATCCGCAACTCCCCCGTCCCCATCGGCACGGTCCCGATCTACCAGGCGCTGGAGAAGGTCAACGGCGAAGCGAACGCCCTGACCTGGGAGATCTTCCGCGACACCGTGATCGAACAGTGCGAGCAGGGCGTGGACTACATGACCATCCACGCCGGCGTGCTGCTGCGGTATGTGCCCCTGACGGCCAACCGGGTCACCGGCATCGTGTCCCGCGGCGGTTCCATCATGGCCGGCTGGTGCCTGGCGCACCACCGGGAGAACTTCCTCTACACCCACTTCGACGAGCTGTGCGAGATTTTCGCGAAGTACGACGTCGCGTTCTCCCTGGGCGACGGCCTGCGGCCAGGGGCGACGGCGGACGCGAACGACGCCGCGCAGTTCGCCGAACTGGACACCCTGGCCGAGCTCACGCAGCGGGCATGGGAGTTCGATGTCCAAGTGATGGTGGAGGGTCCGGGACACGTGCCCTTCCACCTCGTCCGGGAGAACGTGGAGCGCCAGCAGGAACTCTGCAAGGGCGCGCCCTTCTACACGCTGGGGCCGCTGGTCACCGACGTCGCGCCGGGGTATGACCACATCACCTCGGCCATCGGGGCCACGGAGATCGCCCGCTACGGCACCGCCATGCTGTGCTACGTCACGCCCAAGGAACACCTCGGTCTGCCGAACAAGGACGACGTGAAGACCGGCGTGATCACCTACAAGATCGCAGCCCACGCCGCCGACCTCGCCAAGGGCCATCCCGGCGCGCACGAACGCGACGACGCCCTGTCCAAGGCGCGGTTCGAGTTCCGCTGGCGGGACCAGTTCGCGTTGTCCCTGGACCCGGTCACCGCAGAGGCTTTCCACGATGAGACGCTTCCCGCGGAGCCGGCCAAGACGGCGCACTTCT
Organism: Arthrobacter sp. ov118; assembly: GCF_900116495.1. Lineage (GTDB taxonomy): Bacteria > Actinomycetota > Actinomycetes > Actinomycetales > Micrococcaceae > Arthrobacter. Next base: position 119,247 of record NZ_FPAY01000002.1, on the reverse strand, counting down.
GCTCCATGTGCGGACCCAAGTTTTGCTCCATGCGGATCAGCCAGGACATCCGGAACGAATACGGTTCAGCTGATTCACAAGCGGCCCTGGCGCAGATGGCGGCCGGGATGCAGGCCAAAAGCAATGAGTTCCTGGCCTCGGGCGGCAAGGTCTACTTGCCGGAGCCCGCCGTGGGCGAACCCGCCGTAGGCTGACCAGCCGTTTCTCAGGAGGCCCGCGCGTGCCGGCGCCGGCTGACCTCGGCGATGAACGACCGGATGGCCCGGTCCCCTTCGGTTGAGTCCTGGGGCCGGTGCCCTCCCGGGGCGGTGCGGTGCAGCGCACCGGTCTCGCGGAGGTAGCCGGCGATTTCCTCGTAAAGCGGTTCCCAGCCGCCGGTGAGCACCAGCGTCGGCACGCCCGGCACGATCTGCAGGGGGGCATCCCACGGCGGCGCCTGCAGCCGGAGCCGGCGGGCCGAGCGGAGGGCCTCCGGCGTCGTGGCCCCCGGGGCGTCTGCGGCGAAGGCACGTCGGATGAACTCCCGCTGGAAGTCGTCGTCGCTGAGGCTGTGCCGGACGTCGTACAGCGGCTGCATGAGGGCACGGTGCGCGGCGGTGGCCGGCAGCTCCGCGGTCAGCGACAGGCAGGCCGGTTCCACCAGGGTCAGGGACTGGACGAGGTCCGGCCGCTCCACCGCGGCCATCATGGCGGAGATGGCGCCCTGGGAATGGGCCACCACATGGCCGCCGGCCTCACCGCGGCCGTCGTCGGCCAGCGACGCGAGCACGATCGCGGCGTCGGCGGAGAAGCTGGATTCGAGCGGTTCGGCAACGGGGTCAAACCCGTGCCGCCGCAGGAACAACGCGTCGTAGTCCAGCGCCATTCCGTGCTGCTTTGGCCACGCGGCAGCGCCGAAGCTGCCGTCCCCGTGGACGAAGACTACGCGCTGCTTGAACATGGTCTAACCCTATGGCACCGGACCGCTTGAGCCGCCGTCGACACAGCCCCGGCGGCGCCAGCCGGTGGTGGCTACTTGCTGCCGCCGAGGAACTTGTCGAAGCCCTTGGGCAGATTCAGCTGGGACGGATCGAAGTCGCCGCCCTGCTGGCCGAACGACGCTCCGGTGGGCAGGGCCTTGGCGCCGGCCGCGCGCCGCGCCTCGGCGTCGCGCAGTTCCTGCGCCGCCTTGGCAGGGTTGCCGGAGCGCGCCTTCTTCTTCGGCGCGTTCTTGGCTCCCTTGCGGGCACCGCCGCCGTTCATGCCCGGCATTCCCGGCATACCGGGCATGCCGCCGCCGGCGGCCATCTTCTTCATCATCTTTTGGGCCTGGGCGAAACGCTCCAGCAGCCCATTGACCTCGGAGACGTGCACACCGGAACCGCGGGCAATGCGTGCCCGGCGCGAGCCGTTGATGATCTTGGGAGCCACGCGCTCGTGCGGGGTCATCGACCGGACGATGGCTTCGACGCGGTCGATCTCGCGCTCGTCGAACTGCTCCAGCTGCTGCCGGATGTTCTGCGCACCGGGCATCATCATGAGCATCTTCTTCATGGAGCCCATGTTGCGGATCTGCTGCATCTGGGCGAGGAAGTCGTCCAGGGTGAAGTCTTCCTGGTCGGCGAACTTCTTCGCCATCCGGGCGGCCTCGTCCTTGTCCCAGGATTTCTCGGCCTGCTCGATCAGGGTGAGGACGTCACCCATGTCCAGGATGCGCGAAGCCATGCGGTCCGGGTGGAAGAGCTCGAAGTCGTCCACGCCTTCACCGGTGGACGCGAACATGACCGGCTTGCCGGTCACCGAGGCGACAGAGAGCGCGGCACCGCCGCGGGCGTCGCCGTCGAGCTTGGAGAGCACGATGCCGGTGAAGTTGACGCCCTCGTCGAAGGCCAGGGCCGTGTTGACGGCGTCCTGGCCGATCATGGAGTCGATCACGAACAGGACTTCGTTCGGGACGATCGCGCGGCGGATCTGGCGCGCCTGCTCCATCATGTCGGCGTCGACGCCGAGACGGCCGGCGGTGTCCACGATCACGACGTCGTGGAGGGTGCGCTTGGCTTCCTCGACGCCGGCACGGGCGACGGCGACCGGGTCGCCGGCAGGGTGGTCAAGTTCGGTGGACGTGGCGCCCGGGTGCGGGGCGAACACTGGGACGCCGGCGCGCTGGCCGACCACCTGAAGCTGGGTGACGGCGTTGGGGCGCTGGAGGTCGCAGGCCACCAGCATGGGGCTGTGGCCCTGGGCCTTGAGCCACTTGGACAGCTTGCCGGCGAGGGTGGTCTTACCCGCACCCTGGAGACCGGCCAGCATGATGATGGTGGGTCCGGTCTTGGCGAGCCGGATCCGGCGGGTCTCGCCGCCGAGGATCTCCACGAGCTCCTCGTTGACGATCTTTACGATCTGCTGGCTCGGGTTCAGTGCGCCGGACACCTCGGCGCCGAGGGCACGCTCGCGGACGCGGCCGGTGAATTCCCGGACGACGGGAACGGCGACGTCAGCGTCCAGGAGGGCACGCCGGATCTCGCGGACCGTGGCGTCAACGTCCGCCTCGGTGAGGCGGCCCTTGCCACGCAGATTCTTGAAGGTTGCTGTCAACCGGTCAGAGAGTGAATTGAACACGCGCCGTGCACTTCTTTCAGTGGATCTACAGGTGGCGGCCGGTCCGGCACGCCAGCGTCGCGGCTGGTTTTCGCCTGAACGAACCGCCTCGACAACGGGACTCGACTATCTAGGGTACCAAGATGCGCCTCCAAGATGGCATGCTGGCTTAGATGACCAGCCAAACGACTGTAAAAACCCTGCTCATCCTGGGCGCCTCGGGCGATCTCACCGGCCGGCTCCTGCTTCCCGGGCTGGCCCGGCTGGTGGCCCGCGGCCGTGCCGACGGGCTGGTGCTGGCCGGGGCGGGATCGGAGCCCTGGACGGCCGAACAGTGGCAGGGACGCGTCGAGGAGTCCTTCGCGGACGAGGACTCCCAGGCCGACGCCCACGGCAAGCGGGAGCTGAAGCGGCTCCGGCAGGACAGCAGCTACCACCAGCTCGACGTCACGGCCAAGGGCCAGCTCGCCGGGCTGCTGGCAGAGCTCGAGGGGCCCGTGGCCGTCTACTTTGCGCTCCCGCCGCGCGTCAGCCAGCTGGCGTGCGAGGCGCTAACCCCGGCAGAAGTGCCCGCCGGTACCCGGCTGGTGATGGAGAAGCCGTTCGGCTCCGACGAGCAGTCCGCGCGTCACCTGAACGCGACGCTGGCCGCGCTGGTCCCGGAGGACCACATCCACCGGGTGGACCATTTCCTGGGCAAGGCGACCGTCCTAAACATTCTGGGCCTGCGCTTTGCGAACACGTTCTTGGAGCCGGTGTGGAACCGGCAGCACGTTGAAAAGATCGAGATCATCTTTGACGAGGACCTCGCCTTGGAAGGCCGTGCCCGTTACTACGACGGCGCCGGCGCCCTGCGGGACATGATTCAGAGCCACCTGCTGGAGATCATGGCCCTCATGGCGATGGAGCCGCCGGCGTCCGTGGACGAACGCGACCTGCGCGATGCCGTGGCCACGCTGTTGCGCGCCAGCAGCATCAAGGCCCCGTACCGGGAGACCACGCGCCGGGCCCGCTACACGGCAGGCTCCATCAATGGCCGGAAAGTCCCGGACTACGCCAAGGAGGACGGCGTGGACGCGTCCCGGGGCACCGAGACGCTGGCCGAAGTGCAGCTCGCGATCGACAACTGGCGCTGGCAGGGCGTGCCGTTCATCCTCCGCTCCGGCAAGGCGCTGAGCAACAAGCGCAAGGAAGCAGTGGTGACCTTCCGGCCGGTGCCGCACCTGCCGAAGGGATTCACCGGCGTGGACGCCCCCAACAAGCTGAGGATCGGTTTCGGCCCGGACACGCTGGCGTTCGACGTCGATGTGAACGGCCCGGGTGATGTCCTGAGCCTGGACCGGGCCACGCTGGAGGCCGAGCTGAGCGCCTCCGACCTCCTGCCGTACGGTGAAGTGCTGGAGGGCGTCCTGGCCGGCGATCCGCTGCTCTCCGTGCGGGCGGACACTGCCGAGGACTGCTGGCGGATCCTGGCGCCGGTGCTGAAGTCCTGGGCCGCCGGGCATGTCCCCCTGGAGGAATATCCTGCCGGAAGCCCCGGCCCGGAGGGCTGGCCTACCTAAGCCCCGGCCCGGAGGGCTGGCCTACGCAGGGCGCAGCGGGAAGCCGGAAGCAGACACAACAAAGCGGGCCGGATGCCTTTTCAGGCATCCGGCCCGCTGTGTCAGCGCCGTGGTCGGCGGAGGGGCAGCTAGATGGCCGCCGCGCCTCGCTCACCGGTGCGGACCCGGACAGCTTCGAATACATCCATCGTCCAGACCTTGCCGTCGCCGGCCCGGCCGGTGTTGGAACTGGCGATGATGACATCGAGGATGTCGTCCGCCTGTTCGTCGGTGGCCAGCACCTCAACCCGGATCTTGGGCAGGAGGTCCACGTTGTACTCGGCCCCGCGGTACACCTCGGTGTACCCGCGCTGCCGGCCGTAGCCGCTGGCTGCGCTGACCGTGAGGCCCTGCACGCCGTAGGCTTCCAGGCCTTCGCGAATCGCCTCAAGCTTTTCCGGACGGACGATTGCCGTGATCAGTTTCATGCCCCCACACTTTCCTTACCTGTTGAGTTGTGCTTGCCGTTGGATGCGGCGTCCACCGGAGCTGCCTCGTCTGACTGGCTCTTGCCGGTGATGAGTTCGTGGAGCGGCTGGAAGCTGCCGCCGTGGCCGCCGACGCCGAACTCGTAGGCCGTCTCTGCGTGCAGGCTCAGGTCCACGCCGACGACTTCCTGTTCCTGGGAGACCCGGAAGCCCATGAGCTTGTGGATCGGGAAGGCGATGATGAACGTCATCACGGCGGTGAAGACGATGGCCATCAGTGCCGCGAGGCTCTGTGCGACCAGCTGCGTGGTGCCGCCGCCGTAGAACAGGCCCGCAGCGCCCTGGGTCGGGGTGGCCAGGAAGCCGATTGCCACGGTGCCGATAACACCGGCGACGAGGTGGACGCCGACGACGTCGAGCGAGTCATCGTAGCCGAACTTGAACTTCAGGCCGACGGCGAGCGCGGAGGCGATACCGGCAGCGACGCCGAGGGCGATCGCACCCAGCGGGGAGACGTTGGCGCAGGCCGGGGTGATGGCGACCAGGCCGGCGACGACGCCCGAGGCGGCACCGAGGGAGGTCGGGTGGCCGTCGCGGAAGCGTTCGACGGCGAGCCAGCCGAGCATCGCGGCGGCCGGGGCAGCCAGGGTGTTGATCCAGATCAGGCCGGCCTGCTCAACGGTGGCGGCGGCACCGGCGTTGAAGCCGAACCAGCCGAACCACAGGATTGCGGCGCCGAGCATGACAAACGGAATGTTGTGCGGGCGGTGGTTCGGGTCCTTGCCGAAGCCCTTGCGGTTGCCGATGATCAGGACCAGGATCAGGCCTGCGACGCCGGCGTTGATGTGGACTACGGTGCCGCCGGCGAAGTCGATGACCGGTGCGAAGGTCTGGCCGAACCAGCCGTCAGCGGAGAAGAGGCCGCCGCCCCAAACCATGAAGGCCAGCGGCGCGTAGACCAGGGTTGCCCAGATCGGGGTGAAGACCACCCAGGCGGAGAACTTGGCGCGGTCGGCGACGGCCCCGGAGATCAGGGCCACCGTGATGATGGCGAAGGTGGCTGCGTAGCCGACCTTGAGCAGATCGGCCGGTTCGGTGAAGCCGTGGAGGCCGAAGTGGCTGAACGGGTTGGCGAAGATCTGGAAGAAGTTTTCGTCGTTGCTCGTGGCCATCGAAGCGCCCCACAGGACCCACGTGATGCCAACGGTTCCAATGGCGACGAAGCTCATCATCATCATGTTCAAGGCCGACTTGGCCCGAGTCATGCCGCCGTAGAAGAATGCCAGGCCCGGGGTCATGAACAGCACGAGTGCCGCGGCGACCAGGAGCCAAACGAGACCTGCGGTGAGTTCCATGGTCTGCGTCCTCTCTTGCTATTAGGTGCGGAGTAGTCCGCCGGTCCCAACGCATTATTTGCGTTCTACAAAAGAGTTTCGCGGTGCTGTGTTTCGCTGGCGGAGGATTTGCATTGCCAGCTTGTTACAAGAACCTCCCGGACGTAAATGGTGCATCTCACACTTGTTACGGTTATGTTTCACCGGTTTACTCCCGCCTTAGAACGCGCTGCCGATCGGCCCGCCCTGCCCCAAGGATGAAGTCACTATGAGCAACACCTCCCGCCCCGCCGGCGAAGCCGCCCCCCAGGTGCCTGCCGGTGCCCCGGGCCGCCCCCGGCTGCCCCGGGACATCAAGGTGATGCTGGTTGCGGCTTTCCTGATCGCCCTCGGATTTGGCCTCGTCGCACCGGTGCTCCCCCAGTTCGCGACCACGTTCGACGTCGGTGCGACGGCGGCGGCCGTGATCGTGAGCATCTTCGCCTTCATGCGGCTCATCTTCGCCCCGGCCGGCGGCGCCCTGATCGTGAAGCTGGGCGAGCGGCCCGTGTACGTCGCCGGGCTCCTCATTGTGGCGGCGTCGACGGCGGCCTGCGCCTTCGCCCAAAACTACTGGCAGCTGCTGGTGTTCCGCGGCCTTGGCGGGGCCGGGTCGGTGATGTTCACCGTGGCGTCCATGGCGCTTGTGGTCCGGCTCGCGCCGCCGGAGAGCCGCGGCCGTGTCTCCGGGGCCTATGCCTCGGCCTTCCTGATCGGCAACGTCTGCGGCCCGATTGTCGGCGGCCTGTTGGCTAACTTCGGCCTTCGAGTACCGTTCCTTGCCTACGCTGGGGCCCTGGTCCTGGCGGCCCTTGTGGTGCAGACCCAGCTCAACCACGTCCCGACCGGCTCGCGGCAGTCCGGCGCCACGGCCCCGGCGATGGAGCTGCGGGACGCCCTGCGCGACAATGCCTATCGAGCCGGCCTGTTTTCAAGCTTTGCCAATGGCTGGGCCACCTTCGGCGTGCGGATGGCGACGGTGCCGCTCTTCGCCGTCGTGGCCCTGGGTGCCGGTCCGGAATCGGCCGGCTGGGCCCTGGCCGTGTTTGCGGGCGGGAACGCGGTGGCGCTGACGTTCTCGGGCCGGCTGGCGGACAGCCTGGGCCGCAAGCCACTGCTGGTCTCCGGGCTGGTGGTCACCGGCACGGCTACGGCGGCCATCGGTTTCACGCACCAGCTGCCCTGGTTCCTGGCCGCATCCGCCTGCGCCGGCATCGGATCCGGGCTGCTGGGGCCGGCGCAACAGGCCGCAATTGCCGATGTGATCGGCAACGAGCGTTCCGGCGGCCGCGTCCTCGCCGTCTTCCAGATGGCTGCGGACAGCGGCGCGATCGTCGGCCCCGTGATGGCTGGCCTGTTGGCGGACCGGCTGGGTTACGGCTGGGCCTTCGCCGTGACGGGCGCCGTGCTGCTGGCTGCCGCCGCCGTGTGGCTCTTGGCCCGCGAAACCCTGGTCCGTCCCGCGGCCGAACAGGCCTGACCAGCCAGTCCGCCGCCACAGTCGGTCGCCGCGCACAGAGCCCGCCCCGCGACCCTGGGGTCAACAGCGGCCAAAGTCCTTGACTAAGCTGGGGACACTTGCCACAAACCTCCGGAGGTAATCCCCCATGGCCAGATTCGACTCTTCCCCCGGGAAAGCCGATAGCCCTGACCCCCGCAACACCGCGAATGCGGGGACAAACGCGGGGAAGCAGAGGAAGCGTTCACGGATCGTCGCCGGTGCCGGAACGGCCGTCGTCATCGCAGCCGCGGTGGTGCTGATTCCACTCTCTCTCGGAAGCCCGACACCGGCCCCGCCCGCGCCGCCGGCCTCTTCCGGATCCGCCCCGGCTTCCACCCCGGCACTCACGCCGGCAGAGGTGGGACCGCGCGTGACGTACTACGCCCAGCCGGGTCCGCCGGCCGGGTCGCCGCTGGAAAAGGTTGAGCCCCTCAAGGTCGACGTCTCCAGCGACCTCGTGGGCACGGCGCTGAACAAGGGCACAATGGGGATCTCCCTGGAGGCCACCGACCTGGCCGATCCGGATCTCAGCAGCGATAACGCGTCGATGGTGAAGCTTCTCAAGGAGCTCGACCAGCCGGTCCTGCGCTTCGGGGGCAACGCCGTCGACCGGCGCTTCTTCTGGACGTCCACGGGCGAGGCCGTCCCCGCCGATTACAAAGGCGACAAGACCCACCCGGTCAAGGCCGTGGGACCGGCAGACCTGACCCGGCTGAAGACGCTCCTGGAGGCCGGTGATGCCAAGGTCACCCTCACTGTGGACCTGGGCCACTACAACCCGGCCCGGGCCGCGGACATGGTCAAGAATGCCTCGCAGATCCTCGGTGACCGGCTGCTCAGCATCACCGTGGGCAACGAGCCCAACGGCTTCGTCTTCAACGATGTGAAGACCGACGGCTACAGCGTGGACCAATATGTCCGGGAGCTGAAGGATTATGCCAGCGCAATCTATGCGGTGGCGCCCAACGTGCCCATCTCCGGGCCGGGCGCCTTTGACTCGAAGTGGTGGCAGCCCTTCGTCGATGCGGACATCCCGCAGAAGAAGGTCCTGACGTTCCACCACTACCCGCTCTCCGACTGTGACGGCAACGTCCCCCAGGACTCGCCCACCATGGCAAACCTGGTGAGCCACACGATGCACGACCGTGCCATCGACTACCAGAAGGCGGCCCTCGCTGTGGGCCGTGCCGCGGGCCTGGAGACCTGGATTCCGGAAACCGGGGTCTCGGCGTGCCCCGGTTCCAACGAGACCTCACGCACCCACGCCTCGGCGCTGTGGGCGGCAGACTATGCCCTCACCGCCGCCCAGCTAGGCATTACCCGAGTCAGCTTCCACAGCTCCCTGCTGACGTGCAAGGGCGGGCCGCCCCTGTCCGCCATCTGCAGCGCCGGCACCTACCCGTTCGGAAACGGCAAGATGTCCGGCCGGGCCAACTTCTACGGCATCTCCATGGTCGCCGAGCTCGAGGCCGGAAAGTTCCTGAAACTGGGCAGCTCCGGCGGCGGCCTGGCGTTCAACTACGCGCTGCAGCACGCGGACGGCAGCACCAGCGTGGTGATCATCAATGAAAACGATCCCGAAAAGGCCGAGCAGACTTCCGTCACCCTGAACCTGCCGGGCAAACCCGTGACCGGGACCATGACGCAGCTCAGCGGCCCCAGCTACGCGGCCGAGGACCAGACCGTCATCGACGGCGTCAAGTCCGAGCCGACGCCCCTTGCCAAGCGCGCGACGGTGCCCGGCTTCGCCTACAAGTCAGGGACACAAAACTTCAAGCTCACGGCCGGAACAGTGACAGTCCTGAACTTCAAGTACTAGCCACTTAAGCAAAGGGTGCCCCGGTCCACAGGACCGGGGCACCCTTTTTTGCTGCGGCAGGTTTGTTGCGGCAGGGCTAGTTCAGCAGCGCGTCCACGAAGCTTTCGGCGTCGAACGGCGCGAGGTCGTCGGCGCCTTCGCCGAGCCCGATCAGCTTGACCGGGACGCCCAGGGACTTCTGGATGGCGACGACGATGCCGCCCTTGGCGGTGCCGTCCAGCTTGGTCAGGACGATGCCGGTGATGTTGACGACCTCGGAGAACACCCGGGCCTGGTTGAGTCCGTTCTGTCCGGTGGTGGCGTCCAGGACCAGCAGGACCTCATCCACCTCGGCCAGCTTTTCGATGACGCGCTTGACCTTGCCGAGCTCGTCCATCAGGCCCACCTTGTTCTGCAGGCGTCCCGCGGTGTCGATCATGACGACGTCGACCTCCTGGTCGATGCCGGCCTTGACGGCCTCGTAGGCCACCGATGCCGGGTCGGCGCCGTCGATATCCGACTTGACGGTGGGAACGCCGACGCGCTGGCCCCAGGTAGCCAGCTGCTCGGCGGCGGCGGCGCGGAACGTGTCGGCCGCGCCCAGCAGCACGTCCTTGTCCTCGGCGACCAGCACGCGCGCCAGCTTGCCCACGGTGGTGGTCTTGCCGACGCCGTTGACGCCGACCACCATCATGACGGCGGGCTTGTCCGCGTGACGGTCAACGTTCAGGCTGCGGTCCATGGTGGGATCCACGAGCTTGATGAGTTCCTCGCGGAGCAAGGCCTTGACGTGCTCGGGCGAGCGCGTGCCGATCACCTTGACGCGTTCACGGAGCGCGTCCACAAGCTGCATGGTCGGTTCGGTGCCAAGGTCGGCCAGCAGCAGGGTCTCCTCGACCTCGTCCCAAACGTCGTCATCGATCTTGTCGGCCGAGAGCAGGGCCAGGAGTCCCTTGCCCAGGATGTTGTTGGACTTGACCAGCCGCTCGCGCAGCCGGATGAGGCGGCCGGCCACCGGCAGCGGGGTCTCCACCGGCACGGTTTCCAGGCCGGCGACGTCGTCCGGCACCTCGACCGTTTCCAGGCCGTCGAGGTCGACGCCGCCCGGTGCCGCCCGTTCGGGGGCCGGCGCCGTTGACGGACGGTCCTCCACAAGGGTTCCGGCTCCCAGCACGGGGTCGTTTTCGTCACGCGGGCCGAGATACTTCCGGGTGGTCTTACGGCTCCTCATGAGCACCGGGATCAGCACACCGAGGACCACCAGGACAGCGAGAATGGGCAGGATGATGGGGAGGATGTCGTTCACTCCCCTAGCTTCTCACAAACCCCAAATGGGCTGTGGCCAGCGCATTCGTTCTGCCTGGGCATCGTCCTGCTCAAACCGCCGCCCGGGAAACCGCGGCGCAGGCCTCCGGACTCAGACCTCCGCGCCCAGCCTCTGGCTGATGACCGTGGAGACGCCGTCGCCGCGCATGGTCACGCCGTACAGGGCGTCGGCGACTTCCATGGTGCGTTTCTGGTGCGTGATGACGATCAGCTGGCTGGATTCACGCAGCTCTTCGAAGATGGTGATGAGCCGGCCCAGGTTGGTGTCATCGAGCGCGGCCTCCACCTCGTCCATGACGTAGAAGGGCGAGGGCCGCGCCTTGAAGATGGCCACCAGCAGGGCCACCGCCGTCAGGGAGCGTTCGCCGCCGGAGAGCAGCGAGAGCCGCTTGATCTTCTTGCCGGCGGGCCGGGCCTCCACCTCGATGCCGGTAGTGAGCATGTCCGAGGGGTCGGTCAGGACCAGCCGGCCTTCACCGCCCGGGAACAACCGGGCGAAAACCCGGACGAATTGCCGTGAGGTGTCCTCGAAGGCTTCGGCGAAGACCCGCTGCACGCGCTCGTCGACTTCCTTGATGATGTCCAGCAGGTCTTTGCGGCTGGATTTCAGGTCTTCGAGCTGGGTGCTGAGGAACTGGTGGCGTTCCTCCAGCGCAGCAAACTCCTCAAGCGCCAGCGGGTTGACTTTGCCGAGGGCCGCGAGGTCGCGTTCGGCCTTTCTGAGCCGCTTTTCCTGTTCCTCACGGACGAACGGCTTGCCCTCGACAATCTCGCGGCCGTCCTCGTCCACCGGAGCACGCAGGGCGGCCCACTTGTCTTCCCCTGCACCGGCCGGCACCGGGACGGGCTGGTCCGGACCGTAGTCAGCCACGAGCTGGTCGGCCGTCAATCCGAGGTCCTCGACGCTCTTGAGTTCCAGCGCTTCGATCCGCAGCCGCTGCTGGGCGCGGGCGAGCTCATCACGGTGCACGGAGTCGGTGAGTTCGGCCAGCTCGCGGGCCAGGGCGTCGTTGCCGCTGCGGACCGCGGCAAGGTCGCGTTCCATCTCTTCCCGGCGTTCCTCCGCGCTGTCCCGTTCCCGTCGGGCCAGCTCCACGGACACATCCATGAACCGGGTCACTTGCTCCACGGCCGTAGCGACGGCGCCGGCGCGGCGGGCCTGGAGCGCGCGGCGGCGGGCCCGTTCCGCGGCTTCCTCGCGGGCGCGGCGCTCGGTGGCGGCGGCGCGTTCCAGTGAGGCGGCCCGGTTTCGCGTGGCCGCGAGTTGTTCCTCGGCGCTGCGCAGCGCGAGCCGGGCCTCCATCTCGGCCGTGCGCGCCAGCGACGCGGCCAGGGCAAGAGCGTCGCGCTGCTCCGGGGAGGGTTCCTGCTCCGCCGGGGCTTCCTGGGCCGCGGCGAGCCGCGCGGCCACTGCTTCGAGTGCATCCTGTTCGCTGACGATGTTGGCCTCGGCCCGGGCCAGGGAAGCGTTGAGGCGCTCACTTTCGCCGACGGCACTGCGCAGCACCGAGTTCAGATGGCCGAGCCGTTCGGCGACGGCCGCGAGCTTTGCGTCCGAGTCGTGGAGTTTCGCCAGTGCTGCTTCCGCGCGGTCCTCGGCTTCGGCGCGCCGTGCCCGGGCGGCAGCGAGGGCGAAGCGGTTGCGTTCGAGCCCGGCAGCGACGGCGGCCAGCTTGGCGGCGGCGTCGTCGACGGCGGCCTGGACTTCCAGCAGCGAGGGCGCCGTGGCGGAGCCGCCGGTCACGGTCAGCGCGGTAAAGACATCGCCCGCCAGGGTCACGGCGGTGAGCCCGGGATGTTCGGCGATCAGCTGCGCCGCCGATCCGAGGTCCTCGACGACGGCGACGCCGGCCAGCAGGGCCGGCAGCGGCAGTCCGGCAGCGTCCGGTCCCGTTACGGAAACCAGCTCCGCTGCCCAGCGCGCGCCCGCGGGAAGCGGAGGCCCGCCCGGGACTGCTCCGCCCCGGGCGCCGGCGGCCGCGTCGGCCAGCAGCAGCACGGCGCGTCCGGCGTCGTCATCGCGCAGCAGCTGCACGGCAGCGGCGGCCGTCTCCCGGTCGCGGACCACGACGGCTTCAGAGGCGGCGCCTAGCGCCGCGGCGACGGCGGGCTCGAATCCGGCTTCGACCGTGATCATGGAGGCCAAGGCACCCAGAACGCCGGAGGCCAGGACCCCGGAGGCCGCGTCGAGCACGTGCCCGGAGCCGTCCTTCCGGTTCAGGCCGAGCTGGAGGGCGTCGCGGCGGGCCACGAGGGCGCCGCGTTCCCGCTCGCCCTCGCGCTCGGCCGCTTCCAGCTCGTCAATCGCGGCGAGGACGGCGTCCAGGTTTGCGCTGGCCGCCTCATACTCGGCGTCGAGCGATTCTTCTCCGTCTTCCACGCCTGCCGCCTGCGACTCGAGCGCGGAGAATTCGCTCTGCGCCTGACGCCGGCGCTCCTCGCCGGCCTTTTGGGATTCGCGGAGGCGTCCGAGTTCGGCCTGCGCAGACTCCACCCGGGACCGCGCCGCGCCCACCTGTCCCGCGAGCTTCGCCAGGCCCTCGCGCCGGTCCGCGGCGGCCCGCAGCAGGGCGGCCAGCCGCTTGTCCTCTGCGGCGGCGGCCTGTTCGGCGTCCTGCTTGGCGGCGGTGGCGGCGTCCAGCGCCTGGGTCCGGTCCACGATCTGCCGTTCCAGCCCGGCCTGTTCGTCGCGGACGCGGGCGGCCTGCTTCTCCAGCTGGTCAGGGTCCCGGCCGGTGTCCGGAACCGCGTCGGCGGCGCCGAGCAGCCGGCGGCGTTCCTCGGCGAGCGAGCCGAGGGACCGGAACCGTTCGCGCCCTGTGGAGAGCGCGTACCAGTTCTCCCGGGCGGCGTTCAGCTTGGGCGTGGCCTCGGCGGCGAGTTGTTCGAGGGTGGCCTGGCGGTGCCGTCCGGTTTCGAGGTCGCGTTCGACGACGCCGCGGCGCGCCTTGAGCGCCGATTCATCCGCGACATCCTGGGCCAGCGCGGACTGCAGTTGGACGAGGTCGTCGGCCAGGAGCCGCGACCGGGCGTCCCGGACCTCGAACTGGACGCTCTGGGCGCGCCGGGCCACTTCCGCTTGTTTTCCCAGCGGCGTGAGCTGGCGGCGGATTTCGCCGGTGAGGTCGCTGAGCCGGGACAGGTTGGCCTGCATGGCTTCGAGTTTGCGGACGGTCTTTTCCTTGCGGCGGCGGTGCTTGAGGATGCCGGCGGCCTCCTCGATGAAACCGCGCCGGTCCTCCGGGGTGGCGTGCAGGACTTTGTCCAGCTGGCCCTGGCCGACGATGACGTGCATCTCGCGGCCCAAGCCCGAATCGGAGAGCAACTCCTGGATGTCCAGCAGCCGGCAGCCAGCGCCGTTGATGGCGTACTCCGAGCCGCCGGTCCGGAACAGGGTGCGCGAGATTGTCACCTCGCTGTATTCGATCGGCAGGGCGCCGTCGCTGTTGTCGATCGTCAGGGAGACGTGAGCGCGGCCCAGGGGCGGCCTGCCGGAGGTGCCCGCGAAGATCACGTCCTCCATCTTGCCGCCGCGGAGGGTTTTGGCGCCCTGTTCGCCCATGACCCAGGCCAGCGCGTCCACCACGTTGGATTTGCCCGAACCGTTGGGGCCGACCACGGCGGTGACGCCTGGTTCGAATTCAAATGTCGTTGCCGAGGCGAACGACTTGAATCCCCGGACGGTCAGGCTTTTGAGGTGCAAGGTGTTTCGGGTCTCCTGCTCGGCGGGCTGGGGGTCTGTTCGATGAAAGGCTTCGATGAAAGGCGGTATCGATGAAAGGCTGTATCGATGAAAGGCTGTGGCCCGGGTGTTCGGGACGGCCCCGGATACATACAATCTACTGCGGAGTTGTGACAATTCTGCGCAGTACCCCTGCGACGCCGCCGCTGATGCCGCGGGCGGCATATGCGGAAAGTGGCGTGTAACGGGCATAGTTAAGCTCTTGAGCCTGTGCTTGACCGGGGCAGTCAACCGCAGAAGCTCAGGACAGACATGAACAGGGGCTTGAATTGATAGGGAACGCGACATTCCGGTACAGCAACACCGCCTTGCTTTCGGTGAGCAGCGTCGAAGCTCCGACGATCGTCAGTTCCACGGATTTCGACCGCAGGCTGGCTCTGACGCTCCGGCGGCTGAAGTTCCCCCCGAAGCTGCTCGAACGGGTCGCCGGCATCACGCACCGGCGCTGGTGGGCCCCCGGGACGTCATTCGACGACGCCGCCATCGAGGCGGGCGCGAAGGCCCTGGCCGAGTCCGGCATCGAGGCGTCCGAGGTTGGCCTGCTGATCAACACGTCGGTGACGCGGCGCAACCTCGAACCGTCTGTCGCGGTGAAGATCCACCACGGACTCAGCCTGCCGACGTCGGCCATGAACTTCGACCTCGCCAACGCCTGCCTCGGATTCGTCAACGGGATGACCCTGGCGGCCAACATGATCGACTCAGGCCAGATCAAGTACGCGATGATCGTCAACGGCGAGGATGCCCAGGCCACGCAGGAGGCCACCCTGGCCCGGCTGCAGCGGCCCGAGACGACCCGCGAGGACTTCAACCGCGAGTTCGCCACGCTCACCCTGGGCTCCGGAGCCGCCGCGGCCGTCCTGGGCCCGGTGGACCAGCATCCCGGCGCGCACCGGATAGTCGGCGGCGTGATGCGGGCCGGCACCGAGCACCATGAATTGTGCGTGGGCGGCATCGACGGCATGGCCACCGACACCAGGGGCCTGCTCGACGGCGGCCTGCAGCTCGTGATGGACGCGTGGAAAGAGGCCCAGCCGGAGTGGAACTGGGGCTCGATGGACCGCTACGTCACACATCAGGTGAGCAACGCCTATACGCAGGCCATCATCGACGCCATTGACCTGGACCCGGACAAGGTACCGATCACGTTCCCGCATTGGGGCAATGTGGGCCCGGCTTCGCTCCCCATGACCCTCGCCGCTGAAGCCCAGACCCTCGAAACCGGGAACCGCGTGCTGTGCATGGGCGTCGGTTCCGGCCTGAACACCGCCATGATGGAAATCGTTTGGTAGCCGCCGACTGGCCCGGCGTCGACGCCGCATGGTCGCGCGAAATCGATGTGGCGTCCACCTCGGCCGCGGATGAGCCCGGAGCCGTGCGCCGCTGGCATCTGCTCGACAACGGTGCCCAGCTCGCTCGGCGCGGCCTGACTCCCGCCGGCACCCTGCTCTGCGTGCACGGCAACCCGACGTGGTCCTACCTTTGGCGGACCCTGCTGGCCGCCGGATCCGATCCCGCACATCCGTGGCGCGTGGTGGCGGTGGACCAGCTGGATATGGGGTTCTCCGAACGCACCGGCACGTTCCGGCGCCTCGCGGACCGGATCAATGACCTGGCCGATCTCACCGCCGCGCTCGGTCTGGACGGGCCCGTCGTCACGGTCGGCCACGATTGGGGCGGCGTGATCAGCCTCGGCTGGGCCCTGGCACATCCGCAGCAGCTCGCCGGCGTGGTGCTGACCAACACCGCCGTCCATCAGCCCTCCGGCTCGTCCATCCCGCCGGCGCTGCGGCTTGCCCTGCACCCGGCCGTGCACCGCTGGGGAACGACGACGTCGGACGCCTTCTTGCGGGTGACGCATTCCCTGGCCCACCCGCCGCTGGCCACTGATGTCCGCAGCGCCTTCATGGCCCCCTACCGGGGCGCCGACCGCCGCGCCGGCGTGGGGAACTTCGTCGCGGACATTCCTGCCGACGCGTCCCATCCCAGCTTCCCGGCGCTCAACCGCCTCGCCGAAGACCTACGCGGGCTGACGGTTCCGGCCCTGATGCTCTGGGGCCCGCGGGACCCGATCTTTTCCGACCGGTACCTCAAGGACCTCATCGGCCGGCTGCCGCACGCGAAAGTACACCGCTTCGAGGGCGCCGGGCACCTGGTCGCGGAAGACCGGGACATCGCCGCTCCCGTCTTCGAGTGGCTTGCCGGGCTCGGCCAGGACGAGCCGCTGGAGCACGACTCTGAAGTCCACGGCACTGAGAACCACGGCACTCAAATCCACGGCACTGGGGTCCCGCCCCTTTGGGCGCCGCTCACCGAGCTGGCGGCGGGAGCGGCCGCCGGGGACACCGCCGTCGCGGAAATGGCGGCGGACGGCAACATCGCCCGCTCGCTTAGCTGGCAGGAGCTGGAACAAAATGTGGCCGCCCTCGCGGCGGGTTTGCAGGAAGCAGGCGTAGGGCACGGCAGCCGGGTGAGCCTGATGGTTCCGCCGGGCGTGGACCTGACAGTGGTCCTCTACGCCTGCCTGCGGCTCGGCGCGGTGGTGGTCGTCGCCGACGCCGGCCTCGGCACCCGCGGCCTGAGCCGCGCCGTGAAGGGCGCCACCCCGGATTTTCTCATCGGAATCGACAGGGCGCTGGCGGCCGCCTCGGTACTCGGCTGGTCGGGACGGCGCATCAGTGTGCGGGACCTCCCGGCCGCCCGCCGCCGCCTCCTCGGCGTCGAAACCTCCCTCGCCGCCCTCGCCCGCCGCGGGGCCAGCCTGAGTCCGGAGCTTCTCTTCGAAGAAACGGCTCCGGCTCCGGATGCCGACGCCGCCGTGCTCTTCACCTCCGGCTCCACCGGTCCCGCCAAGGGCGTGCTCTACACGCACCGGCAGCTTGCTGCGATGCGGGATACCGTGTCCGCCACGCTGGGGATCAGCCCGGGCGCACGCTTGGTGGCGGGCTTCGCGCCGTTCGCCCTGCTGGGACCGGCGCTCGGAGCAGTCTCGGTGACGCCCGCCATGGACGTCACCGTGCCCCGCACCCTCACGGCCACCGCGCTTGCGGACGCCGCCGCCGCCATCGACGCCACGGTGATCTTCGCCTCGCCCGCGGCGCTGCGCAACGTCGTCGCGACCCAGGGCGGCCTGGGCCGGGCGGGGCATGAGGCCTTGGGGCGCGTGGAGCTGCTGCTCTCGGCCGGCGCCCCCGTTCCCGAATCCCTCCTCACGGAGGTGCAGCGGCTGCTGCCCGGCGCCTCGCTGCACACGCCGTACGGGATGACGGAGGCGCTGCCCGTGACCGACATCAGCCTCGAACAGATCCGCGCCGCGGAGGCCGACGCCGCCGCCGGCACCGTCGCGGGGGCCGGCAACGGCGTATGCGTGGGCCGGCCGGTGCACGGCGCCCGCGCGGCCGTCATCCCACTCGCCGCCGATGGCACCGCGGCCGGGAACGAGCCCGTCACGGAGGCGGGAGTGACCGGGGAGATCCTCGTCAGCGCCCCGCATGTGAAGGAAGCCTACGACAGGCTCTGGCTGACCCAGCGCGAGAGCGTCCGCACGGCGGGATGGCACCGCACTGGCGACGTCGGGCACTTCGATGCCGCCGGCCGGCTCTGGGTGGAAGGACGCCTCGCGCACGTCGTGACGGCGCCGGGTGCCGTGGTCACGCCCGTAGGCGCCGAGCAGGCCATCGAACGCCTGGACGACGTCGGCCTGGCCGCCGTCGTTGGGGTCGGCCCGGCCGGGACGCAGGCCGTGGTCGCCGTCGTCGAGACCGTCCCTGCCGCCCGCCGGGCCGGTCCGGCCGCGCCGCAGCTCGCCGGGCGCGTACGGGACGCCGCCCGCCGGGCAGGCGTCAGCATCTCCGCCGTGCTCGCTGTCCCCTCCCAGCCGACCGACATCCGCCACAACGCCAAAATCGACAGGACCCGCCTGTCCCGGTGGGCTGCGGCGGTGCTGGCCGGCGGCCGCGCGGGCACGCCGTGAGGGTCCTGGTCACCGGCGCGAGCGGCCTGCTCGGCCGTGATGTAGCCGGACTGCTGGTGCGGCAGGGCCACGCCGTCACCACGTTCCAGCGCCGTCCCTCGGGAGTGGCCGGCGCCGCGGACTTCGCCGGGTCCCTGGCGGATGACGACGCCGTCCGGCGCGCCGTCGCCGGCGCCGAGGGCGTCATCCACCTGGCCGCGAAAGTCTCCTTCACCGGCCGTGCCGCGGATTTCGACGAGGTGAATGTCGAAGGCACCCGCCGTTTGCTCCGTGCCGCCCGCGCGGCCGGCGTGCGGGACCTGGTGTTCGTCTCTTCCCCGTCCGTCGCCTACTCCGGGGGCGCCATCGCCGGACTGGGCGCCGAGCCGGCGGACCCGGCCCGCGCGCACGGCGACTACTCCCGCACCAAGGCCGAGGCCGAACTGCTGGCGCTGGCCGCGGACTCGCCGGAATTCCGCGTCGCGGCAGTGCGCCCGCATATCGTCTGGGGCCCTGGCGACACGCAGCTGGTGGAACGGGTGCTGGACCGTGCCAGCCGCGGCCGCCTGCCGCTGCTCGACGCCGGGGCGGCGCTGATCGACACCACCTACGTGGACAACGCCGCCTCGGCCATCGTCGCCGCGCTGCACCGCATGGAGCACATCCACGGCCGGCCCCTCGTCGTCACAAACGGCGAACCCCGCCCGGTCGGGGAGCTGCTGGCGGGCATCTGCGCCGCGGCCGGCGTCCCGGCACCGTCGTGGTCGGTGCCCGGCAGGTTCGCGCGGGCGGCAGGATCGGTGGTGGAAAGGCTCTGGTCCCGGGCCGGCCGGGCAGAGGAGCCGCCGATGACCCGGTTCCTCGCTGAGCAGCTCTCCACCGCCCACTGGTTCGACCAGCGCGAAACCCGCAATCTCCTCAACTGGACCCCGGCAGTCTCGCTTGACGAGGGCCTGGCGAAGCTGGCGGAATATTACGTCAGGACTCCCGTTACCAGCGGCCGTTCCTGGGCCGGGGCTGGCAGACGGGGCAGGTGTAGGACGAACGGTTCATAAACTGTTCGCGCAAGAGCGGGCTGACGCGGCCGGCGGCGGCGCAGCGCCTGCACGGAAGGCCCTCCCGGCCGTAGGCGTTCAGGGAGCGCTCGAAATACCCCGAGGCGCCGTTGACGTTGACGTACAGCGAATCGAAGCTCGTCCCGCCGGCGGCCAAGGCATCCGTCATGACATCGCGGGCGGCGTCGAGTACCCGCAGGGCCTCGGCCCGGCGCAGAGTGTCCGTGGGCCGGGCGTAGTGCAGCTGCGCCTTCCAGAGCGCCTCGTCCGCGTAGATGTTGCCGATCCCGGAGACCAGGCCCTGGTCCAGCAGCGCCCGCTTGAGCCCGGTCTTCCGGGCCCGCAGGCGCCGGTAGAAGGCATCGAAGGAAAAATGCGGGTCCAGCGGGTCCCGGGCAATGTGCGAGGCTTCCTCGGCGATCAGCGGCAGCGGCGTCTCGGCAAGGCCGCCCGGGCCGCCGTCGTCCGTGGGGATCAGCGAGGTCAGGAACAGGCCGCCGAAGATGCGCTGGTCCACGAACCGCAGCTGCTCGGGCATGTCCCCGGCGGCGCTAAGCCGAAGCCGGACCTTCAGGTGCTTTTCGTCCGGAACGCGCGCGTCCTGCATGAGCAGCTGCCCCGACATGCCCAGGTGGGCCATGAGGGCGACGGCGGGGGCCGGGTTGTGGGGGGCCTGGTTGTGCGGTGCAGGGTCTCCGGGTGTGTCCGCGAGCGGCATCCACAGGAATTTGCCGCGGCGGACCACATCCAGGACCCTGGCGCCTTCCAGGTTGCCGGCGAAGTCCTCCGGTCCCAGGGCGTGCCGCCGCAGGGAGCGCGGGTCCAGCACGTCGACTGAGGTGATGGTCCGGCCCCGCACCCAGCTCACGAGTCCGCGCCGGACCACCTCAACTTCGGGCAGTTCAGGCAAGGCCGCAGCCTAGCTGCCGGTCTGGGTGTCGGAAGCCTGGGACCCGGCGGTCTGGGTCTCGGCGGCCGGGGCGGTCAGCCGGCGCCAGGCATCGGCGGCGGCTTCCTGTTCGGCTTCCTTCTTGGAGTTGCCGGTGCCGGTGCCGTAGTCCGTGCCGCCAATCCGCAGCACCGCCTCGAAGGTCCGGGCGTGGTCCGGTCCGGAGCCCTCCACCGCGTAGTTGATGGTACCGAGCTGCCGGCTGGCCGCGAGCTCCTGGATACTGGTTTTCCAGTCGGTTCCCGCGCCCAAGGCTGCGGCGTCCTTCAACAGCGGACCGACCAGCCGCATAACCAGCTGCCGGGCCGTCTCGATGTCGTTGGACAGGTAGGTGGCGCCGATCAGCGCCTCCATGGTGTCCGCCAGAATGGAGGCCTTGTTCTTGCCTTCGGTGAGCTTCTCGCCCTGCCCGAGGTAAATGTAGTCGCCCAGTCCGATGCTGCGGCCAATGCCCGCCAGCGCCCGAGTGCTGACGACGGCGGAACGGCGCTTGGCCAGATCGCCTTCGGGCAACGTGGGGTTGTCACGGTACAGCGCGTCGGTCACGGAGAATCCCAGGATGGAGTCGCCGAGGAACTCAAGCCGTTCGTTGGTGGGAATGCCGCCGTTTTCGTAGGCGTAGGAACGGTGTGTCAGAGCAAGACGAAGCGTCCCGGCGTCAATAGTGACACCGAGACGCTTCAGAAGCTCTTCAGTTGAAGACATCTTTTCAGCCTGTTGGCGGATTAGACGTCCGCGACCTTGCGGCCCTTGTACTCAAGGAACAGCGCAGTGCCAGCCGAGTCGGTAACGACCTTTGCCTGGTGCGGCAGGCTGTACACAACCTGGCCGTTCTCTACGGTCTTCACCAGGTGGGGGGCAGTTGCCTTCCACTGGGAGCGGCGGGCGCGGGTATTCGAGCGAGACATTTTCCGCTTGGGAACAGCCACGGCTAACTCATTTCTCTCTAGTCCAACACTTACAAATCAGTTTTGCCGGTCAGGCTTAGCCAAGTCAGCCAGGGCGGCCCAACGAGGATCTACGACCTCGTGGTGATGCCCCGGCTCGTCTTCCAGGCGTGCTCCGCATTCGGAGCAAAGGCCCTGGCAGTCTTCCCGGCACACCGGCTGGAACGGCAGTGTGGTTACCACTGCGTCCCGCAACACCGGCTCAAGATCGATTAGATCGTGCTCGACTCGACGTTGCTCTTCTTCGTCTTCTCCGTCCGAGAACGCAGCGTCCTCGTAGAAGAAAAGTTCTTGCACACTGACCTCTTGGTCATACGCAAGGGGATCCAGGCATCGGCCGCATTCGCCAGTTACTTCGACGAACGCGGTTCCTGATACCAGAATTCCTTCGTGTACGGCCTCGAGCCGCAGGTCCAGCTCGACATCCGAGCCTTCCTGCACGCCAATGAGCGCCACACCAAGATCACTTGGCGCGGGTACATGTTCCTTCAGCGTCCGCATGCTTCCCGGACTGCGTCCGAGGTCCTTGACGTCGAACGCCAGGGGCGAACTAGCATCTCGTTTAATGAGAACTCCTGTTGAACATATGACCGACGTACTATCTTAGCCTGAACTTCCGGACGGACTCAAACCGACAAACCGGTCCGCAGCATCTCGCTGCAAACCAGCCCCGGAAAGGGCCGCGCATCCGGCGTCAGGCGCCGAGTACCGGTCAAGCTTACCCTTTGCGCGGACGGTTTTGGACCGGCACGTCCGGAGCCAGGCGCTTGAGGACGGACCGGGGCACAAAGTCCGAAACATCCCCGCCGAGGCTGAAGACCTCTTTGATGAGGGTGGATGACAAGTGCAGATAGTGGCCCTCCGCGGGCAGGAACACCGTCTCGACGCCGGTCAGCTGCCGGTTCATGGTGGCCATCGGCAGCTCGTAGTCGAAGTCCGATGACGAGCGCAGGCCCTTGACGATCGCGGACACCCCGCGCTGCCGGCAGTACTCTGCCAGGAGGCCCTCCCCCACCGGTTCCACCACGATGCCGCGCAACGACGCGAACGTTTCTTTGGCCATGTCGATCCGCTCCTCAAGGCTGAAGCGGTACTTCTTGGCGTAATTCGTGGAGACGGCCACGATTACCTCGTCGAAAAGGCCCGCGGCGCGCGCTATGACCTCAAGGTGTCCGTTGTGAATGGGGTCAAAGGAGCCAGGGCATACGGCGCGTCTCATGCTCCGAACCTACCGTATTGGCGCCGCAGGCCGGGATACCATGACTGAATGTCAGCAATGCAGTCCCCTGCCCAGCTCCCGTGGCAGCGCGCCGCGACGGGCGCCAATCTGCTCTCCCCGGACGGTTCCCTGGGCGTCACTATCTTCGAGGAGATGACCACCCTGGCCCTCAGAACGGGCGCCATCAACCTCGGCCAGGGCTTCCCGGACGAGGACGGCCCCGTGGAGATCAAGGAGGCCGCCCAAGCCGCCATCGCCGCCGGGGCGAACCAGTATGCGCCCGGCAAGGGCATCCTGCCGTTGCGGGAGGCAATCTCCCTCCACCAGCGTCGGTTCTACGGCCTGGCTCCCGATCCCGAGACAGAGGTCATCGTGACCACCGGTGCCACCGAGGCCATCGCCGCCTCGCTGCTAGCGCTGGTCGGCCCCGGGGACGAAGTGCTCACCTTCGAGCCTTTCTACGACTCCTACGGCGCCATCATCGGCCTGTCCGGCGCCACACATGTCACGGCCCCGCTCCTCGCCCCGGATTTCATGCCGGACCGCGCCGCGCTGGAGGCGGCCTTCAGTCCGCGCACCAAGGTGGTGCTGCTCAACAATCCGCACAACCCCACGGGTGCGGTGTTCCCGCGCGACGTGCTTCAGCGGATCGTTGACCTGGCCGCCCGGCACGACGCCGTCATCATCACGGACGAAGTGTACGAGCACCTGACCTTCGGCGTGCAGCACATCCCGCTGGCCACCCTGCCCGGCGCGGCAGAACGCACCCTGACCATTTCCTCCGCCGGCAAGACCTTCTCCTTTACCGGCTGGAAAATCGGCTGGCTCTCCGGCCCGGAGCACCTCGTGGCCGCCGCCAGGACCGTCAAGCAGTTCCTGAGCTACAGCTCCGGCACGCCGTTCCAGGCCGCGATCGCCGTCGGGCTGGGCCTTCCGGACGAGTTCTACACCGGCATCGCCGACACGCTCCGGTACAAACGCGACATCCTCAGCGAGGGACTCCGCGCTGCAGGCCTGGACGTCCTCACGCCGCAGGGGACGTACTTCGTGAACGTGGACACCTCCCCGCTGGGAATCACCGATTCTGTCCAACTGGCCCGGCGGCTTCCGGAACTCGTGGGGGTAGCCGCCATCCCGGTGCCGGTCTTTTGCCACGCCGACGGCGCCGAGCGTACCCGCAGCCTGCTGCGCTTCGCGTTCTGCAAGCAGATGCATGTGCTGGAGGAGGCCGCCGAGCGGCTGTCGACCCTGCGCGACAGGCTCTGAGGATGGCGGAGCAGCCCGGCAGTTCGCGTTTCCTGCGGACCACCGGACAGCATGCCGCAATTGAACCGGATCCTTTCACCGACGGCGGCTTCGTGCTGAGCATCGGCGGCGCGGAGCAGTCCCATGTGAACCTGGCCGATCCGGCGGACATCTTCTATGAATATCTGCGCCGGATCGGGCATGTGGTGGACCTCGCCGCTCCGTGGGGCGAGCCGATCACGGCGCTCCACTTGGGCGCAGGAGCCTTGACCCTGGCCCGCTACATCCAGGCCACCCGGCCCGGTTCGATCCAGTACGCGGTGGAGCTGGAGCGGGAACTGCTGGACTTCGTGCTGGCGCAGCTGCCCCTGCCGGAAGGTACGCGGTTGAGCACGGTGATCGACGATGCCCGCCACGCCCTCGCGGAACTTCCGGCGGAACTGCGCTTCGACGTCGTGATCCTGGACATCTTCTCCGGCCCGGAGGCGCCGGAACACATCGCGTGCACCGGGTTCTACCGGGAGGCGGCGGCAAGGCTTACGCCGCGCGGGGTCTTGATAGTCAACGTGGGCGACGAACCCGGGCTGACCCTGGTCCGCAGCCAGGTCGCGGCCATGCGCCGGGCCATGGCAGACGTCGCGGCCTTCGCAGAGTCCGGGATGTTCACCGGCCGGTACCCCGGCAACATCATCCTGGCCGGCACGCAGGGCCGGTGGCCGCAGGTGTGGACGGCGGCGCTCACCGCGCGCGGTCCGCATCCGGCGAAGGTCCTCGCCGGCGTCGAGCTGGACGTGCTTTCGGACTAGCCGGGCTCTAGTCGCCGGCTTCTACGCCCGGCTCGGCGAACCAGAGCCGGGTTTCCCCGTACTTCTTTTCGGCGAACCGTTCCATGCCCTCGGGCCAGGTCGGTTCGGGGGCCCGGGACGAGCGCTCCACCACCACCACAGCTCCCTCGTCCAAATGCGGCACGAGTTTTGCCAGCACGGCGGCGAGGGCCGGCTCGTCCAGGGGGTAGGGCGGATCCAGGAACACCAGGTCCCAAAGCACTGTGTCGACGGTCCGTTCCAGGAATGATTCGACCTTTGAGCGGTGCACGGAGACCACCTTGCGGGCCGCCACCGTGTTGACCAAGTCCGCGTTCCGCTGGCAGACGGCGCTGGCCTTGGCATCGAATTCGACGAGGTCCACCGTGTCCGCGCCGCGGCTGCCGCTCTCCACCCCCAGCGAGCCGGATCCGGCATAGAGGTCCAGCACCCGCGCCCCGGCAATGATGTTGAAGGCGTCCAGGCGGGAGAACAATGCTTCCTTGACCCGGTCCGTGGTGGGCCGCGTCAGGTTTCCGGGCACGCTGACCAGGGGGCTGCCGCCGACGGCTCCGGCAATGATCCGGCTCACCGCAGGTGCCCTTGGGGTGTGGTCCTAACCGCGTTCAAGGAACGCCTCCTTCTCGGGGTTCAGGTATTCGTCGATGGCCGCGGCGAGACGGGGCTGGCCGCTCAGCGAGGGGTCGGCGGCCACGATCCGCTGGGCGTCCTGTCGGGCCCGTGAGATCACGTCCTCGTGTTCGAGCACGCGCAGCAGCTTCAGCGTCGAGCGGCCACCGGACTGCGAGGCGCCCAGGATGTCGCCTTCTCGGCGCAGTTTGAGGTCCTCCTGGGAAAGTTCGAAGCCGTCGGTCGTGGCGGCCACGGCGTCGAGGCGCCGCCGGCTGGGATGGCCCGGTTCCAGGGCGGTGACCAGCAGGCAGGTCCCCGGCAGCCCGCCGCGGCCCACCCGCCCGCGCAGCTGGTGGAGCTGGGAGATGCCGAAGCGGTCCGCGTCCAGGATCACCATGAGTGTGGCGTTGTGCACGTCGACGCCGACTTCGATCACCGTGGTGGAGACGAGCAGTTTGGTCTCGTTGGCGGTGAACGAAGCCATGGTCCCGGACTTCAGGACGGGGTCCTGCCGGCCGTGCAGCGGCGCGACGGGCACTCCGGCCAGGGCCGGTTCGTCCCGGAGGTGTTCCACGACGCCGGTGACGGAGGCCAGCTCCCGCGAGCCGTTCTCACCCTCGAGGTCCGCGTCGGGCGGTGCGGCCTCACCCGGGGTGAAGTCGCCGTCGTCGTCAGCGCCGATCTTGGGACAGACGACGTAGACCTGGTGGCCGGCGTCAATTTCCTCCCGCGAACGGGACCAGATGCGGCCCGCCCAGGCCGGGTGCTCCGACAGCCCCACCACGTGGGTGGAGATCGGCGCCCGGCCGGCGGGGAGCTCGTCCAGCACGGACGTCTCCAGGTCCCCGAAAACCGTCATGGCCACGGTCCGCGGAATGGGCGTGGCCGTCATGACCAGCAGGTGCGGCGGTTTGCTGGCCTTGGCCCGGAGGGCGTCACGCTGTTCCACGCCGAAGCGGTGCTGTTCGTCCACGACGATCAGCCCGAGGTCGTAGAAGGACACATTCTCGCTCAGGAGGGCATGCGTGCCGATCACAATGCCGGCGGTCCCCGAGGCTGCGTCCAGCATGGCCTGCTTCCGCGCCGCCGTGGGCATCGAGCCGGTGAGCAGGGTGACCTGGACGGCGTCGGAACCGAAGCCGCCAAGGAGCCCGTCCCGGGCGAGCGGACCGAGTGTGCGCCGGATCGATTCGTAGTGTTGGGCGGCGAGGACCTCGGTGGGGGCCAGCAGGGCCGCCTGTCCCCCGGCGTCCACCACCTGCAGCATGGCGCGCAAGGCCACAATGGTCTTGCCCGAGCCCACTTCGCCCTGCAGCAGCCGGTTCATCGGCGAGTCCTGCGCCAGCTCTTCGGAGAGGGTCTTGCCGACGGCGGCCTGGCCGGCGGTCAGGGTGAACGGCAGCTGGCGGTCGAAGGCGGGCAGCAGCCCGTCCGGGGCCGGGCGCCGGGCCGTGGCTTCTTCGGCCGCCAGTTGGGCCCGGCGCCGGGCCAGGGCCGACTGGAGCACCAGGGCTTCCTGGTAGCGGAACCGGTCCCGGGCGCGCTGCCAGTCCGCCGGGGTTTCCGGGGAGTGGATCAGCCGGTACGCGTCCGCGACCGGCAGGAACTTCTCCCGCGCCGCGATCTCCGCTGGCAGCGGGTCGCCGAGGGCCTCCAGATCCGCGGTGTCCAGCAGGGTGGAGATGACCTTGTGGATGGACCAGCTGGTCAGTTTGGCCGTGGCCGGATACACCGGGATCGGCATGGCTGCGAGCTTTTCCGGATCCATGCCCGGCGTGTCAGGGTCCTCGTCAAGGAGCAGGAAATCGGGGTTGGTCAGGCCCAGGGATCCGCCGTAGCGCGTCACCTTGCCGGAGAACATGGCGCGCCGGCCCGGCTGGAGCTCGGCCTTGGCCCGGAAGCCGTTGAAAAAGCTCACCTTCAGCGTGCCCGGATGCGCGCCACTTGCCCGTCCCGGACCAGAGGAGGTCCCGGCGTCGTCGGAGATCACGACATCGGTGAGGGAACCGCGGCGGGCGCGCATTTGCCGGGTGCTGCTGGAGATCACCCGGGCAATGAGGGTCACTTCCTCGTCCAGCGGAACCTCGCTGATGGGGGTCAGCTCGCCGCGGCTGAGGTAGCGGCGCGGGAAGTAGTTCAGCAGGCCGCCGACCGTGGTTAGACCGAGGTGTTTTTCGATGACAGCCGCGGAGCGCTTGCCGATCCGGCGTTCCAGGCCCAGGTCAAGCTCAGCGTTCATGTCCGTTGGGGGTCCAGGTATCAGTGGCGAAGCCACCGTCCGGATCACGCGGCACGGCCAGCTCGCTGACGGAGAGGTCCGCGGGCTCGCCGAGGGAACGGATCAGCGCGACGGCCGGTTCGGCGTCCAGGACGTGGACATGGACGCGCCAGCGGTAGTGTCCGGCGGCATCCGCGGCTCCGCCGACCTGGCTCATGATCACAGAGTCGCCCATTTCATCCAGCCGCTGCCGCAACATGGCAGCGTCCAGCGGCGAGAGGGAGATCGTGCACATGACTTCCACGCCGTCGTCGCGGGGCATGTCGGCATGGATGTGCGGATCCTGGACGTCGTAGCCGTGCAGGCCGTCCAGCAGCTCGCTCTGGAGCTCTTCGCCCAGCACGGCGGAGCGGAGGCAGTCGAGGATCAGGAGCATGCCCACACCGCCCGCGTCCACCACGTGGGCGGCCTGCAGGGCATCGAGCTGGTCTTCGGTGCGCACCACCGCCTCCAGGGCTGCTGCGACGGCGGCATCCAGGGCCAGGCCGAGGGTCTGGTTGCTGTCATCGCCATCGTGCGCGGAGTCGACGGCGGCCGCGGCCCGGGCGGCGGCTTCCATGACGGAGAGCATGGTGCCGGGCACCGGGTCGCTCAGCGCGGACCAGGCCCGGATCTGGGCGCGGTTCAGCGCCGCGGCCAGCAGCGGAGAGCTGATCCGGGCGTGCCCCGCCAGCGGTTCGGCGGCGGCGCACAGGAAGACGGCGAACAGCGTTCCGGAGTTGCCGCGGGCCTGTTCCATGGCGGCCTGGCCGGCCCGGGACAGGACGGAGCCGACGTCGTTGTGTGCCGGCCGGGCGGTCCCGGCCGCCTGCACGGTCATGTCCGCTGTGATCCGCGGCATGGCGGCAGTGTCCGTCACTGTGTCGTGCAGTGCGTGGGCCGCGGCGCGGACGGTCAGGTAGAGGTTGGTGCCGGTGTCGCCGTCGGCTACGGGAAAGATGTTGATGGCGTTCAGGCGGTCGCTGTGGTTGCCGAGCGTGGTTTCCGCCTTGCCCAACCACCGCTTCATCGCATGCGCGTTGGCGGCAATTTTAGTCTGCAAAGTGATCCCATCCCACAGCGTCAGCGGGCCTGCCCGCGATGTTCACGCCCGTGCTTTGCGTTGGTGCAGGGGCCTCTACCGAGCCTATCGCAGTGAAACCGGGAGGGAGCTGAACGCCGGGGGGAAACGCGGCCAGCAGTCCGTGGTCCTCGCCGCCGCCAAGCACCCAGGACATCGGGTCTGTTCCCAGCAGGTCCGACGCCGGCAGCAGCGGCGCGGCCAGTGCCTTCAGGGCAGCAGGGTCCAGGTTGAGGACGGCGTGGCTGGCTGCGGCCATACGGTTGCCGTCCCGGACAAGTCCGTCCGAAATGTCCATCATGGCCGAGGCGCCTGCCTCGCGGGCCGCGGGGCCGGCCGCGAGCGGCGGGGCCGGCCTGCACTGCGTGTCCAGAAGGGCCCGCTGCCCGGCAGTGAGGACGTCAACGTGGACCTCCGATTCCAACAGCGCCAGCCCGGCTGCGGCGCGGCCCACTGTTCCTGCAAGCGCCACCGTGTCCCCCGGCCGTGCGCCGGAACGCAGGACAGGCTCGCTGCCGTCCAGGGTGCCAAGGATCGCGACGCTGACCGACAGTTCGCGGCCGCGGCCGAGGTCGCCTCCGGCCACCGTGCAGCCCGGGGCGCCCAATTCCCGGAGGCCGGCCACGAGGCCGTCCGCGAAGTCCTCCACCCAGGACACCAGGGTCTCCGGCGGCATCGTCAGGCTCACTACCAGGGACGTGGACCGGGCGCCCATGGCGTTGATGTCGCTGAGGTTTTGCGCGGCGGCCTTCCAGCCGACGTCGAACCCGGTGGTCCGGTAGCCGTTGTTCCATTCGAGCCGGAAGTCCTGGTCCGCCACCTGGGTGTCGATGCTGAGCACGGTCCGCCCGTCCGGCGCCGCGACAATCGCGGCGTCATCACCCGGGCCCAGGAGCAGGGACGTCGGCGTCTCCGCCCCGCCGCCGGCCTCCGGGACAGTGAGCCGCGGGAAAATGCGCGCCAGCAGCTGGGCCTCCGAGAGCCCGGCCACGGTGAGGGCGGCATCCACCGGCACAGCTTCCGGCACGGCTTCCGGCACGGCGGTTTCAGAGGCGGTAGCTTCAGGCCCAGGAGATTCAAGCACAGACCTACGCTACAGCGGTGCTGCAACAGAGCCGCGCCGACGGCCCCTCATGTGAGGCTCCAGCGTTGTTCACGCTCACGGACGGCCATAGGACAGGAAATAGGGCTGCTGCTTCGCGTTGGTGCCGGACTTCGCCGTAAAGTAGCCGAACGCCGCAAATCTGCGTTTCCCAAGGATGGGGCGGACCGTAATGTAGTCGCCCCAACGTGGTTCAGCTGCCGCTCCGGCGGTCGCGGTTGAAGTGTCCCGGAAGTAGACGACGTAGTCGCCTAGGATCCCGAAGCAAGAATTCGGGTAGTCGTGGCTGCCGCCGACAGCAACGCCGTACGCCACCTCGCCCTCCGAACCGACCGCCAGGCACCCATAGGCGAACGCATAGTCCGGGTTCCAGACCTGTCGCTCCTCGACCCGGGTCCACGTCCCGCGATCGATACGTGCAAGGCGTACGTGCGCGTTTGGATAAGTCGGGTTCTCGCCGGCACCGCTGGCAGCGGCATCCCAGGCGACCCACAGGTCATTTCCGTGAACGACCGAGGCGGACACGTTCGCCACACCGCGTGTCAGCCAATCGACGTCGTCAGGGTCCAGCGATTTCAGGTCGTTTGCAACGGGGAACTGCCCGACGGGCACGTCGTGGAAGGCGTACGTTCCGGTGCCGTCGTCCAGCCTCATGACCTGCAACGTCGAGGAGTCTGCGATGGCAACGCAGTGCACACCCGCCGAGTTCTGCTGGGATAGATCCGAAAACTGATACATCCCATCGAGCGGGTTGGTGTACGCCCAATGCACGGGCTGGCCGCCCAAAAAGGTCGGCAAGATCCAGCGTCATCACGATCCGCCCATTTCCCGTCAGGTTGGTCGTCATGTAGAGCCGTGTTTCGCTGAATGCAAGATCCTGCCGGTCGGTTGCCACCTTGGGCAAGCCGACCAAGCTCGAAGTGAAGTCGTACACGGTCCAGGCATTCTCGACGTCGTTCGCGACCTTCTGGGCTGAGGCGACCGCGAGGCGGAACGTGCCGTCCCCCGTTGTCGGGTCCTGTTCGTGCTGCTGCATCCAGGCGAACAGTTGGACACGGGGCACATAGATCATCACCTGATCGACCGCCCTGCCAGCCGCCGCGGGCAGGAACGTGGTCGGGTCATGGTCAGTAAACGTCCCACCCTCGTCCAGAGAAACCATCAAGTATGAGTTGCCCACGCTCAACACCACCTTTGAGCCGCCGTTTGAGCCGCTGGGATCCGGCGGCTCCAGCACTCCCCGGGGCGGATCAAATGGCGTGTAGGTGGTGAACTCTATGTCTCGACCGCCCTCCGGCCCGGTGGCTTCGAATAACGTCTGCCGGACCTGGTCGACCGGTTCTCCTTTTCCGACCGGGATCCTCTTGCGTTGAACGTGTTCGTCCAGGCCGTGCTCAGCCAACCGTCGACGGACGGCGGGCAGGCGCTTGGGTGCGTGCTCGCTCGGCACAATGGGCTCGCCGGTGACCAGTTCGTTTGGTTCGCCTATCATGACGCAGCCGGAATCGTGGCACGGCGGAACTCATACCCTGCGGCACTGGCGAGCAGCAGAGCCACCACCGCGGACGCTCCGACGATGAGCCATTCGAGCGACCCATTGCCGGCATCAGGATCGACACCGAAAACTATCTCAATCCAGTCTTTCCAGACGAGTGTCACAGCCAACAACGCCCCGCTAATGACGGCCGCAGCCAGTTCAATCCAGAACCGCACGCGTATGCGTCGCGTCATTTCTGCCTCCCCATGGGAACGTTGTGCCAACGATTGCTGACCTGAATAGAATCTGGTGATTCGACCATGGACTGCGTTATCGCGACGTTACAGCCCACGCAGAAGGTGATTATCTCTGCGCGGTGAAGGACGTCCACTCCGGGAGGATCGTCGGATACTCGATGGACTGGCGGCAGCGGCCTAGGACCCCGGGCCAGCAAAAGCCGGGGCAGTCCCACGGCCGCTGGCTATTGGGCAGTTCAAGGCGCATGCTGGTCGAGGAACCGCCGCAAAAGGCGAAAATTTTTCACAACCGGCGGTTCTCGTGTAGTACCAGGCCACTTAAACACCGGCCCGGGCTTCCGTTGGAGCCGTCAAGCAGCCGGCGGATTCGATGGTGGTAAACCAGACTGCCAATCCGGGAACAACTGCACCGCGGCAATCTGCCTGCCACGCCAGCGGACTCGGAAGCAACAAGCTGGTGGGTTCCCCGGGGGACTCGTTATGGCTGGGTGGCGTCAAAGAACCGAAAGTCCGCAGGAGTGCCTGCGGCCGTCGCTTCGCGGGCCTTCGCCTGGATGAAGCTCCTGTCCTCCTCGGTCAGCACCGTCTCGCCATGCACGTCCGCGTCGGCGTTTTCGCCGGTTTCGTTGTTGAAAATGGCCGTCAGAGTGCGTGGCAGGACCATGCAGCCCGGGTTGTCCATCAGCCACTGCTGGGTGGTCGGATCGAGGCGGTTCCACTGTTCCTTGATGTGCATCTCAGTCACTGCTGCCTTTCAGGCATCGGTTCAATGAAAGATCCTCTCAGGCGTTTACTGAAAGGCGTCCGCATGTTGCATGCGAACTACTAATTCCGACGGATGCGGAACCCCGTCGTTGTCCCCTCCACAACAAACCCTATGTTGTCCCCGGACGAAAAGACCTCCCGGCAACATAACGAACTGCCTGCCGATCCGAATGGCACTCAGCGCCAAACTGAAAGGTCGCGGCTTCCCTCCAGGGCTGCCCTTCGACCGCGCATGACTTTCCGCGATACCACCAGCCCCGCATACCCGCCTCCCATTTCTTCCAGTCCCCGGCGCGTGAAAGACTCTCAGCCGTGCCTCCTTCCGTCGCCGCGGTGAATACCGCCACCCGCAGGGTGCTCGCCTTCGCCGTCGGAGGCCTCCTGCTGTGGCTGATCATCTCCGTTCAACTGTTCGTCAACGTGGATCCGCTCAGCCTGCACCGGACCGACGCCGTCATCATGCTCGGCGGTGCCGCCTCCGAACGTCTGCCGGTAGCCCGACAGATCCAGGAGGAATTCCACATCCCGGTCCTGGTGATCTCCCACACGGACACGTTCGGCAACCGCGCGGCGGACGAGGCATGCAACCTGGCACAGTTTCCGAACCCGGAACTCGTCTGTTTCAGGCCCGCGGACCTGGACACCCGGGGGGAAGCGCGGGCAATCTCCCGGCTGACCGAGGCCAACGGCTGGAAGTCCGTCACGGTGGTGACCTCCAGTTATCACCTCACGCGCGCCGGACGCCTGATTGGCCAGTGCACGACGGCGGAAGTACAGATGGTCGCCTCGCATCCGGCCCTGGATTTGGGCCAGTGGATCCGGCGGTTTGTGATCGAAACCGGAGGCCTGATCGATGTGTCGCTCCGGCCCGAATGCGCCAACTAGCGGGCGAAAATGTAACAATTGAACCTCATCCGGTTGAACTGGCCAGCCGGTTCGGGTCTTTACGGTAGGAGGAAAACACGTTGGAATACCCTGCCGACGCCGCTCCCCCGCTAGTTGCCACGCCCCGGCATCTGCGTCGGCGGCGCCTGCACGAGGACATCCCGGACACCCTGCTCGTCGCGGGAGCAGAAGCGGTTCCGCTGGGGTCCGAGCGCGGCTCTTCCGCCAAACGGGCAGCCGCCCAAGACATCGACGACGCGGAAGTCATCTACCGCCGCAAACGCCTGGCTGCCCTGCTCACCGTTATTTTTGTCGTGGTCAGCGTCCCGTGCTTAATCCTCGCCCTCCTGTTGTTCGGCTGAGCCCGACGCAGTTCACAATCGATCGTTCGCAATCCTTGGGGGAAACCTTGCACAGCATCATGCCGATCTTCGGCACCAGACCGGAAGCCATCAAGATGGCTCCGATCGTCAGCGCACTCAAGGAGTCGCCAAACTTCCGCTGCATCGTGACGGTCACCGGGCAGCACCGCGAAATGCTGGACCAGGTCAACGAACTGTTCGGCATCGTGCCCGAACACGACCTCAACATCCTGCAGCCGGGCCAGTCCCTGTCGGCCATCATGACCCGGACCATCGACGGCTTGGAGGCGCTCTTCGCCCACTCGAAGCCCGACGCCGTCGTCGTCCAGGGCGACACCACCACCTCAACGGCCGCGGCCATTGCGGCGCTCTATCACGGCATTCCCGTGGTGCACGTCGAAGCGGGCTTGCGCAGCGGTGATCTGCTCTCACCCTTCCCGGAGGAGGCCAACCGCAAGATCACCAGCCAGATCACTCGTTTGCACCTTGCTCCCACCAGCACCAGCCGGGAAAATCTGCTCGCTGAGGGCATAGACCCGGCAGACGTGGTGGTTACCGGCAATACAGTTATCGACGCCCTTCTCGATACCGTGGAAAAGCAACTCCGCTTCACGGACCCGAAGCTCGAAGAACTCGCCGCTGATGGCCGTAAAATCCTGCTCGTCACGACGCACCGTCGGGAGAACCAGGGCGATGCCATGCGCGGCATGGGCCGGGCGCTGGCAAGGATCGCGGACGCCGAGCCGGACCTGACGATTGTCCTTCCCGCACACAAAAACCCGTTGGTGCGCGAAGCTGTGCTGCCTGCCCTGGAAGGCAAGGCCAACGTTCTGGTCACGGAGCCGCTGGCCTACGGTGAGTTCACCCGTCTGCTGTCCCTGGCCCACATAGTCCTGACCGACTCGGGCGGAGTCCAGGAGGAAGCGCCCAGCCTCGGCAAGCCGGTACTGGTCATGCGTGAGAACACCGAGCGGCCAGAAGCTGTCGAGGCCGGCACCGTCCTTCTGATCGGCACGGACGAGCAACGGATTGTTGACGAGGTCACCCTCTTGCTCCACGACCAGCAGCACTTTGCCTCGATGGCGAACGCCGTCAACCCCTATGGGGATGGGAAGGCGGCGGCAAGGACCGTCGCGGCCATCGAGGAGCTGCTCGGTGTGGGCTCGCGGATTGGCGAGTTCGACGGCGCCTAGGCGCTGACCGCAGGATTGCCTCCACGGCACCGGGAAGTTAACACAGTATTAACGCAGGGCAGCCACCGTCATTCGTGCCCCGATGGCTGAACCCTTATGCTTGGACGCGGGGGAAGCGCCCTTTGGTCCATACATTATGGTTCCGGGCGACCTCGAGCGATGCAACGGCTCGCCGCTCCCGCCATCAGGATCGCTCGTAGAAGAGGAAAAAACACATGAAAGTCCAGGCCGTAATTCTAGCTGCCGGAATGGGTACGCGGCTGGCGCGTCCCCACCCGAAGCCTATGACGGAACTCAGTGATGGCCGCACCATCATGCACCAGCAGGTCCAGAACCTGCAGACCGCCTTCGGCAAGAAGCTCCGGCTCACCATTGCGGTGGGCTTTAAGCTCGAGATGATCCTCGAGCACGTACCCAACGCCTCGTTCGTGTACAACGAGAACTTTGACCAGACCAACACGTCCAAGAGCCTCCTGAAGGCCATCCGGAATTCGGCCAAGGGCGGCGTTCTCTGGATGAACGGCGACGTCGTCTTCGACCCGGCCATTCTTGAGATGCTGATGCCCTACATCAAGCGCGATGAATCATTCATTACCGTTGATGTGTCCTCGGTTTCCGACGAGGAAGTCAAGTACACCACAGACGCCGAGGGCAACATCGCAGAGCTTTCTAAGACTGTCCCGGCCGACGTCGCCCGCGGCGAAGCTGTCGGCATCAACTATGTCAGTTCGAAGGACAAGAAGAAGTTCCTCAAGCGGCTTATTGAAGTAGATGACCAGGACTACTTCGAGGGCGCCATCGAGTTGACGATCAAGCAGGACGACGTCAAATGGACTCCCGTGGACATCAGCGCGTTCTACGCGGTTGAAGTTGATTTCCCGGACGACCTGGTCCGCGCGAACGCCAGCATCTAGGGCCACCCTGGAGTAGTCGTCGAAGATTTGGCGACCACAGAGCTTCCAGCCGACCGCAACAGCGAAGGGCCTCATTAGCCAGTGCCGCAGCAGAATAAGACGCAAGTATCGCGACGAGGTGCCATACGCTGGTCGTTGGCCGGTGCGATCGGCGCTACTCTGTTGGGGGTTTCCGAATCCTCGTCCGAATCTTCGGGCGATGGTCCGGCGGCTCCACAGCCCTGGGAACCCAGAGAGTACGCGGATGCGCCGAGCTCGACTCTGGACGCCACAGTCATCTTAGGATCCCGGCCCGTCTTACGCCTGCCGTACCGGCGTCTGGCACGTGGGCCGGCCCTTGGGACCCACGTGCGGGATGACCTGTGCCGCAGGAATTCCACCCTAAATAGCGATCGCATAGGGCTGGCCACGTTCGGGCATTTGACGGACGCGCACATCTTGGATGCGGCCAATCCCGGCAGGCTGTCTTTGCTCTGGCAGTACTTTGACTTCTCGGACGGATTTCCTTCGTCCGGGAGGTTCAGGCCCCAGGACCTCCTAACGGTCCATGTTTTGGAGGCAACTG
Organism: Arthrobacter sp. ov118; assembly: GCF_900116495.1. Taxonomy (GTDB): domain Bacteria; phylum Actinomycetota; class Actinomycetes; order Actinomycetales; family Micrococcaceae; genus Arthrobacter. The sequence continues at coordinate 83,240 of NZ_FPAY01000002.1, read as the reverse complement.
TCCGGAAACTTAATGACGTCCGTTTCGGCCCGCTCAGCCGGCGTCCACTGGACTGCCTGGTGACCACGGGTGACCTCACCAACACCTTTGCCCTCAGCGAACTGCGGGCAGCCATAGGTGTTTTCAAGGGTGGATCAGTGACCTCACACCCGACGGGCGCCTATGAGGGCGTGCAGGATCACGGTCCGGCGCCCTTGGACTTGTCCAAAAGCATCTGGCACCCCGAGCCGGAAATTTCGTTGATTCCACCGGATGACTGGAAAACCGTTCACGGTTATCCCACGGTGCCAGGGTTTCTCGCGGCGGCCACCAAGCCGGTCACAGCGCAGGGCTCAGACTTCCCGTGGTTTATCGGGGTTGGAAATCACGATGAAGCCGGTCGGCCGGCATCTGGCTCCGCATCGCCGAAGGCCGACTTCATCGACGCGCTCCGAATCGGTGACCGGCTTCCGATTCGCCTGCCGCAGGGTATGAACCCCACCGACTTTTGGGACGACGTCAATCATTCCAACGACGGCGAACGCCGGAGGCTCATTGCATCGATGCCGTCCCGAAAGGTGAAGGCCTCGAAACTTCGCCGCCCCTTCACCAAGGCCGAGTTCATGGATGAGCTGCCGGACGATGCAGGAAATGCACGGTCCGGCTCCGGCCCGAGTTCCCAGGCGGATCCTTACTACACGTTCGACATTTCTCCTGGAGTACTCGGCGTCATGCTCAACACGGCGAGCCCGGATGGCAGCACTGTGCCCGTTCTGGATGCGGCGCAAGCGGACTGGCTCGAGGAACAGCTCAAGGGTGTTTCGGCAAGATTTTATGACTCAAAGGGCAGGGTCAGCACATCCTCGGCTCAGGACCGTCTGGTGGTGTTGTTCAGCCACCATCCCCTTTCCACCTTCGACAAGGAAGAGGGTTCGTCCGACGGCGGTCGGCCGCCGTTGAATCGAGCGGCAGTCCTGGGGCTGCTCTCCCGCTATCCAAATGTGGTCCTCTGGTTGAACGGCCACAGGCATAAGCACCGGGTGACCCCGCACAAAGCGAAGTTTGAAGACGGCGGATTCTGGGAGATTACTACAGCGTCGCTCATTGACTACCCGCAGCAATCGAGGATTGTCGAGCTCATGGACAACGGTGACGGAACTTTGTCCATCGCGGCGACCTTGGTGGACCACTCGACCCCGGAAAGCGTGCTGTACGAGGGAAAGCAGACTCCCCAGTCCCTTGCAGCCTTGAGCCTTGAACTCGCCATGAACCGTCCAGGACTGGAACACGCTGAGATGATAGGTGGCGTCGGGGACCAGAATGTCGACTTGATTCTCAGAAAGCCGTTCTGAGTTGCCGCCGTCCCCATGCACTGAATGATGAAGTAACAACCGCCGGTTGGAAACAGATGAAAGAAGCGAATCCGAGAATGCCAGGTCCCAAAGAGAGCCAAGCAATAGCTTCGTTGAAGGCCAACGCTGAGAGGAATCTGCGGCGCGTATGGCGGGCCTTGCCTCCGGAGCGGCGAACCCAGATCCGCAGGTTGGCGCATCCCGCCAATATCGCCAGAGCTCAGCGTGCGCTCAACGCTTCGCCTATTGGACTCCTTCAGCCGGCGCAGCTCTCTGTCGTGGTCTTGCTGACCGATTATGCCCCGGATCCAGACAAGACGCTCAGGAGCTTGGTTGGCCAGAAGCCGTCCGCATTGGAAATGATCGTCGTTGATACGACATCGGCGGCCGTGGGCAAAGAAACGGTTCGCGCCTTCGTCAAGCGGGACCACCGGGTGAAGTACATCGCATTCTCCGGCGCCAGCGAGGAAGAAGCCCGCGACCGCGCCGTTGTCTCTTCGAAGGCCCCCTACCTGATGTTCCTCACGGCCGGAGACGTGGTCGAAAAGGAAAGCTTAAGCGTCATGGTGGGGTCGTTGGCTGAGTCCGGCTCGTCATTCGCCGTCGGCATGGCGGGAATTGTAAAGGGCAAGGCCAGCGCCACCCCGGCGTGGCAACGGCAGATCCATGCCGAACCCCGGGCCGCGGTGGCCGTCGCGCAGATCCCGGAAATACTGCTGGACGGCGCGCTTGCCAACAAACTGTTCGCCCGGGCCTTCTGGACGTCGGCAACCGCCGGGGTCTCGTTGGATCGTGAACACTGGCAGTATGAGGCAGTTCCCACCCTCTATACGCGCGCGAAATCATTCGACATTCTGGACCTCAAGGTAGTCAACACGTCCTTGGATTCCGCCGTTCGGCTGCCGGCCCGCGAGCTGCTCTGCCAGACGGATTACCTCGCAGATCGCCTGCACCGCCTGGAGTCTCTTGCCGCCGCAGTCCGCGCGGCATCAGCTCCGGAAGACTATCGGCGCTGGCTTTCGGAAGAGGTGGGCAACGGGCTCTTCCGTTACTACGAGGTGGTCCCCCGTACCAGCCCCGAGTACTGGGATTTGCTGCACTCCACCGTGCTGCGCCTCAGCGAAGGTCAGGAGCTGAATTGGGATGCCATCCGGATCCATAACAGGCTGATCCTCTCGGCCGTTCTGGCGGACAAGCGCGAGGACGTTATCCGCATCTGTAACCACCGGAGCGACTACGCTTCCAGCTTTCCAACCCTCGTGACGGACTCCGGGCTGGTCGCCCAGCCCCGGTATCTGGAGGAACTGTCTGGTTACGATCCGCAGCTTCTGGCCTGCCGCGATATCGATGTCCATAGCGTCAGCAAGATGACGCATTTCGATTGGCAGGCCGACGGCCGGCTGATCATCGGTGGCTATGCGTACATCTCCTCCGTGGACCCGGCCCAGGGCAACCTCACAATCGAGGCGTCTCTGGTCAACGCCAGCACCGGCGCGACTGCCCGCTTGGCGGTCGAGCGACACTCGGACAAATCCATCGATTGGGATTCCAACGACAACTGGACGTCCTACGCGGACGCGGGGTTCAGCACCATCATTGACCCCGCCGTCATGCTGGAAGAAAATGCGACAGCAGAGCTGGCCAATTGGCACGTCCTCCTGACCGTCAGCGCCGGGGGACGGACAATCACGGCGCCGTTGACGCGCCGGGATCTTACCGGATCCACCGGCCGGCTCCCTGTTGGCCCGATGCAGGGCGCATCAAGGATGGCTGTGGAGATGCGTCCGTCCACCACGGGTCTGACATTCATTCCTGTCACACCGCAGTACGTGGCAACGTCCATCGAGTTGGCCCGGCGCAAGCTGACCCTCACCATGGCAGCCGATTCAGTCCCTGAGGCAGCGAAGGTATCCATTGAGTCCCGGAAATTCGGCATCCGGAAATCTGCAGTCCGCCAAAAAGTGGACGGCAACAAGGCCGTCTACGTCATCGACATACCGCGGTTGGGAACAGGCGCTGGGGCAACTGTCGAGTATGAGTGGCAGCTTCGGCTGGACAGCGGCACTGGCGTGCCGCAGCCCGTGGCGTGGCCAGAGGGAACCGCGCAGCTGGAAGTACTGCACGACCAGACCCGTAGCCTCAGGCTGGGTCTGACGGGCTACGGGTTCATCACCGTCGAGGAGCGGAAGAGCCGGGTTATTGCTTCCACTGTGGAGGTCTCCGCCGACAAACGCACGCTCTGGGTCGAAGGCACAGCGGATCTGCATGTAATCCGTGCCCCACGAATTGTCCTCTCCAGCGGGAAGGCAGTCCTTGCCGCTACAGACGCAGTACTTAACGTACGTACCAATGACGGAAGCAACGTCTTCACCGCAGAGTTCCTGTTGCCGCAAAAGCCGTGGGGCGGCACCGAGGTACTGCCTGAGGCCGGCGCGTACAGCGTGCGCTTCGTCCCGCCTGGGGTTGCCGACCATTTGGGCTACTGGATTCCGGCGTCGTCCGGGCTGCAGAAGCAGATGCCGGCGCGGATCGAGGCAGACCGGCTGGAAGTCGGCGTAAGCCGCACCCCCAAGAACGCTGCGCTGACCATCCATCTGCGGCCGCCCTTCGCAGAAGACGAAATAGGACGGTTCGACCAGCAGATGCTCCGCACGCCGGTGACGGCGGGCGCGGATGCCAACCTCAAGGACGCCGTCTTGTTCATGTGCTTTGGCGGACGACGCGCCACCGACAGCCCCAGGCGCCTCCTCGAGGAGTTCCAGCGCCGCGGCAGCCAGTGGCCCATGTACTGGGCCGTCGCGGACTTCTCCGTGCCGGTGCCCGCCGGTTCCGAACCGGTGCTGATCGGTTCCCGGCTGTGGTATCAGCTCCTGACCGAGTCCCGGGTCCTGATCAACAACAACAATTTCCCGTTCTACTTCCGCAAGCGCGAGGGACAGGTCTACATCCAGACTTGGCACGGAACACCGCTGAAGAAGCTCGGCAACGACGTCGCCCGCACGAGCTTCTCGCTGTCGTATTGGAACCTGATGTGGCGGGAGGCGGAGTACTGGGATGCGCTTCTGGCGCAGAACGAATACGCCGCCGGGGTGCTCGCCAATTGCTTCGGTTTCAAGGGACGGGTTGTGGCCGAAGGTTACCCACGGAACGACAGCCTCACGCGCGAGCGGATGGCACAGAACCGGGCCGCCATTCGGACCAGGCTCGGCATCCCCGAGGGCAAGACTGCCATTCTCTACGCGCCCACCTGGCGCGACGACGCAAAGAACGCCTCAAGGCAGTACGAGATGGTCACCTACCTCGATTTCGAAAAGGCCCAGCGGCAGCTCGGCGACGACTACGTGCTGCTGCTGCGCGGACACCACAACATCGCAAGCCAGCGGCAGACGGCGGCAAACAAGTTTGTCATTGACGTGACCGAGTACCCTGAAGTCAACGACCTCTACACGGCAGCAGACATCCTGGTGAACGATTATTCGTCTGTCATGTTCGACTTCTGCGTGACAGGTAAGGCGATCATCTTCCTGACGCCGGACATCGCCCAGTACCGTGACGCGACCCGCGGCTTCTACTTCGACCTTGAAGAAAAGGCGCCCGGTCCCCTCCACTACACCACAGAGGAAGTCGTTCATTCGATCAAGAACATCTCGGATGTCTCCCGCGAGTACGCACCCAAATACGAAGCCTTCGTCAAAATGTTTGCGCCCGACTGCGACGGACGGGCAACGGCTCGCGTATTCGATGCCCTCTGGCCCGATGGTGTTACCGAACAAACTGTGGCTGCTGGCGAAGTTGCCCACACAGACCATTCCCCCGCAGAGTAAGAAGGCGCGCCGTATCCTCTCGCGTGAGGCTACAGCATACTGACGTGATCCGCGGGTGTCCGCGGTGCATATTTTTTATCGCTATAGAAGGAACCATTAGAGTTATGACCGTTCTGCAGGATTCCTTAGACCGTGCCGAGCAACTGGTGAGCGAACGAGCGTGGACCGGCGCGGTTGAAATGTATGTCTCAATCCGACAGCAGGATCCCGAAAAAGAAGCAGCAACTGTCGCCTTCGGTTTGGGTCACGCCTACTTCCATTTGGGCAAACTCTCCGAGGCTGCCTCTGAGTTCGAAAAAGCGGTGCAACTCAGACCGGACTTTGCCCCTTGGCGCTACCGCTTGGCGTTCGTGGAATCGGAGCAGGGCAACCTCACCGCGGCCATCAGCAATTACAAGGCGGCGCTTTCGATGGAGCCGCACCGCACCCGCTGGGCCGATCGTCTTCGCACAGCCGTCGAGCGACATGCCGCGGCTGAACTTGAAGCTGCCACCTCCTCACCCCAGCCAAACGATCCGGCCTACCACTCGTCGAGGCTTCGGGACTTCAGGACCAAAAAAGGGCAACGCTGGCAGGAACTGCAGATGTTGGAAGCCGGCCTCCACTTGCACCTTGAAGATGCCGCGTGGCTTGCCGAGCTCGGCGAAGCCAATTATCAGATGAAGCGTTTTGATCAATCTGCAAAGCACTATGCAGCAGCTTCGAGGCTAAGTGGCGACAATCCAGAATGGCATTTCCGCGAAGGGCACTCCCTGGAGAAGCTTGGAGAACTGCACGCTGCGAGACAGGCGTATCAAAAAGCGATTGCCACTGACGAGAAGCTCAAGGCAGATATCCTAGGCATCGGGGTCTTCTTTCAAAAGAAGGGGATGTGGACAGAAGCCCTGGCACATTACTTGGAAGCCGCCAACGCGGATCCGCTTAACGCAGAGCTTTCATATCGGATTGGACTCTCCCATGACCGAAGCTATCGCTGGGCCGACGCTGCCCACGCCTACGAACGTGCCATCCTGCTAAATCCCGAGGTCGGATATTGGCACTACAAACTCGGCTTTGTCAGGGAAAGGCAATCCCAGTGGCTCGAAGCCGCCGCGGCATACAACTACGCCTATTCTCTGGACCCATCGAAGAAATATTGGGCCTACCGTGCTGGCTACAGCCTGCAGGCGGGCGGAAGATACGAGGGTGCCTGTGAGGCATACCTGCGGTCGTCCCCCATCGCTTTGACGGCAAATGACCCCGCCCTGGAGCAGACGGACGCAGACAAGAACTCATATCTCGCCGGCATCCTGCGGGCCCTGGACTCTGAGCTAAATGTCAGCCAGCATGCCGACTTCCACAGCCGGGCTGGAGACCTGGCCCTCCAAGCCTCTCACTGGCAGTCAGCCCGCACGGAATTCCAAAAAGCCATGGAACGAAGCAACCCCTTCGATTCCAGCCTTTACTATAAGGCTGGCTTCGCGGCATACCAATCCGGGGACTTCGAAAAGGCCTGCGCGGCCTTCAAACAAGCGAAAGTGTTTCAGTTTTCCGACGGGATCAAGGTCGAAAAGTATCTTGCCAACGAGTCCCAGAAGAAAAGCATGGAATTCGTCGAGTATCTTGAGACACTGCCGCTCCGTGATGACGTCATTCTATGGGAAAGCAACCACGGGTCCTCGATTGGATGCCATCCGCTGGCCCTGTTCGATCACGTCGACTCCGATTCAGCGTTCCAGTCATTTACGCATTACTGGGTTATCAACAATGATGTGAATATACCCGAAAGACTCAAGTCGCGGAGTGACGTAATATTCGTAGAGACGAATTCGGATCTCTACAAGCGGATACTCGCTTCGGCAAAGTATCTGGTCAACAACGTGTCCTTTCCGCCGTATTACACTCGGCGTCCGGGTCAACAATACCTGAACACCTGGCACGGGACTCCCCTGAAAACGCTAGGTAAAGACATGCGCGGGGCACCCTTGGCCCATGCCAACATTGCCCGCAATTTCCTCCAAGCCACGCACCTCATGAGCCCGAACGAGCACACCAGTCAGGCCCTCATCGAGCGGCACGACATTGCTGGCGTCTTCCAAGGGAAGATCGCCGTCACAGGATCTCCACGTATCGATGTCCTTACCAACGCCGATGCGTCACGTCGAGATCAGATACGACGGGAACTGGGTATTCCCGACAATGACTCCAAACCGGTCGTGCTCTACGCCCCGACTTGGAGAGGCGCCACTAACGACCGGACTGTCGATGCCCTGGAGCTGGCGGCTGACTTGGAAGCGATGCGAAGCCCCGAGCATCATCTTCTTTTCCGGGCCCACCGGCTAACCGAGGGCCTGCTGACCGAATTTGATGCCGGCGCATCGGTTGTCCCAGGGCACATCGACACGAACGAATTGCTTTTGGCCGTTGACGTTCTCATCACGGACTATTCAAGTATCTTCTTCGATTTTCTGCCAACGGGCCGCCCCATCGTTTTTTACACCCATGACCTAGAGGAATATTCAGCCGAGCGGGGTCTTTACCTCGACGTCCACGATATGCCCGGCCGCGTAGTAATAGAACGTGGTGGTTTGCCTAGCGCCATTCAGGCAGCGGCGGATGCCCCTGGGTTCGGCCACCCGGCGTACAACGAAGCCTTGAAACGGTTCTGCCCCAAGGAGGACGGGGGTGCTGCGGCCAGAGTACGACGCTTCTTCTTCGAAGATGATCCTGACGGTTTAGCCGCACAACGAGCCGACGACAAAACCTCCATCCTGTTTCATCATGGATTAATCCCGAACGGTATCGCGACCTCTTTCTATAACCTGGTCTCGTCGTTGGCTCCCGAGCAATACCGCGTTGTCCTGATCGTCGAACCTCACGTCTTGGCCGCTGATCCCGCCCGGTTAGGGAAGTTTCGTGAGTTGCCGGAGCACGTTCAGGTGATTGGACGTGTCGGTGTCCATGCCCTGACTCCCGAAGAAAAGTGGATCCTCGGTAGGTATACGGCGCACTTCGACCTGTCCTCCGACGAGCAGCGCGCGATTTATCGAAAGTCCTTCCGCCGCGAGTTTCAACGGATTCTGGGGCCCGCCGCGTTTGACTCGAACATCGAATTTGACGGATATGCGACGTTTTGGTCGTCTTTGATTGCCTACGGCAGCCCCAACGGCCACAAATCGATTTATTTGCACAACGACATGGCCAGTGAGTTGGACATGAAGTTCCCGAACCTAGAAGCGTTGTTCCGGCTCTACGAAAGCTTTGACTCTCTTATTTCGGTATCGGCTAGCGTTTCCGACGAAAATAGGTCTGGTCTTGCAGACCGCTTCGGACTCCCCCGGGAGAAGTTTGTCTCGTGCGACAACCAAATTTTTCCGGAGGCAGTCATAACGGCCGCAGCTCAGGAACTCGACCCGGACATCCTCCACTGGTACGAGTCCGCGGCGCGGAACTATCTGGCCATTGGGCGATTGTCGCCTGAGAAAGACCACGCGAAATTGATCCGGGCGTTCGTCCGCTTTCATCAAAGAAACCCGGACACCAACCTACTTATCCTTGGTGATGGTCCGCTGCGAGCGGATCTTGAACACCTGGTGACGAAGCTCGGTGCGACCTCCTTTGTGTGGCTTGCTGGGCAGCGGCAGAACCCGTATCCGGCACTGCAGGCTGCAAGCTGCTTCGTGCTGCCTTCCTTGCATGAAGGCCAGCCTATGGTCCTTTTCGAAGCACTGATCCTTGGGTTGAACATCGTCTGCACAGACATGCCTGGCCCCCGTGACGTATTGCAGGGTCGGTACGGTCTTATCGTGACAAACGACGAGGGCGGCTTGGTGGAGGGGCTTCAGGCGGCACAGGACGGTTTGATTCCCGAGGCCGTGTTTGATGCCGAGGACTACACCAAGAGTGCACTCGCGCAATTCCTTAAGGCCAACGTTCCAGTCGCTACGGCACCGGAGCTATCTGTGCGGGGCTAACCCAGAAGCAGCCGGATTAGGACTGAATCCGTGCCGACGCCGGCGGCTTCTCCAGCCGGCGTCGGCACCCGATTTATCTGCGGAACTCTGCAACCGCTGCGCGAAACCGCTGACTAAATGACCGGCCGTTGTCAGTTAAGTCGTCGCCAGAAAAAATTGACGGTACAACGTCCGGCTGGTCTGTCATCTGCAGATGGGTTCGAATCCAGTTAATTTTTTCCCGTTGAACTCTTGCCGGGGAGCCGAGCGCCAGGCTATTTGACGGCACCGGGCGGCTCTTGGTGACGACGCTTCTGGCTCCCACGACACTGCCGGAACCCACAAACGCACCCGGCAGTAGGAATACCTCCTGGCCCAGCCACACGTGGTCCTCAACGACGATAGTTGAGGAAACATTGAGCCGCCGTCCGGACACCCCGTCATAAATCGGATGAGAATCGTCGGCGCGGATCCGGCAGTGATTTGCGATTAGAACGTCGTCGCCCAGGATAACGTCCGCACCTTCAGCCGCAGTGATCTGCAAGTCATATCCACTGTAAAACTTTTCACCCATTGAAATGGAGCAACCCAATCCAAGGGTAATCCTTCCGCGATACCACGTCCATTTACCCATTTCAACGCTTGAGTCGTCGCGGTGAAAAACGATCGCACCATGAAACTTTACTCTATCGGAAAATTCGACCCGACAGTTAGACCCTTTAAATTCAATAGAACTAGACGGAAGCAAATTCGGGGACCCAGTGACAATGTTGCCGTTGTCATCTGAATATCCGATAATTTCCTGTCCGCGAACTACGACTGACACTCATTTTCCTTCTGGTGGCGGCTGTTATCTAAGCCATGTATTCCGGGCATCCCGAGCGGGACCAGCAGCGCCCTTAGGAAGGCGCTTGCGCCCACATATTATCAATCGTTGCTTCGTACATGCGCGCGAGTTGCGTTGTGATGGTCTGCTTCCGCATCAAGTGTTCGTACTTGAGGTCAAAATCAATCGTCGGCGCGTCCCGGGGGCCGGACCTTTTGGCGTAGCTCGCCCCGTAGACGTTAGAGATCATAGTTTCCGCATCCACCTTGCAATCCTGTTCCAGGATGAGCCGGTATTGCGTGCGCCAGTGGGAACCCACTGTCTGCTTGGCCGCATTAACGCCTGCTTCGCGAAGCTGCAGGGCGAACCATCCGAGCAGACTCTTGCGCATGTATTGTTCAACTGAACGGAGCGGCAAATGCCGTATCAACGCGAATTCCTTTTCCGGCTTCACCGAGACGTGGGGCTCAGTTCGCGACCAGTCCCTGACGTGATGGTTGCCGTTACCAATTTTGAATCCGCCGCACTTACCGGCCTCGTGGAAGATCATTGACTTGTCAGTCGCCGGGACAGTGTCGGGCACCGACATGATGTCGAATATGGCCAAATTACCTCGGTCAGCCACCTCACCGCCGTAAAGGAAGTTGACGCGCTTGACGTAATATGCCGTTGCGCCCCCGTGCGACTCGCGGAGACCAAACATTGTCTCGCGGTCAAGATCAAGAAATTCGTCAGCGTCGAGGAGAAAAACATACTCAAATGCATGTTTCTTGAACGCATCCCTGTACATTGCGGTCATCTTCTCGTTTTGCTTCAGAGCCTGATCGTAGTCCGTGGATAGCGTCAGGGGGAGCCCTTCCGCCTTGAGCGCCTGCAGGATATCGGCTGTGCCGTCCGTGGACATGTTGTCTGCGATGAACATGTGATCAATGGACCTCAGGTTATAGCGTACGAAGGCCTCAATGATGTCTTCTTCGTTCTTAACCATGGTCAAGCTAACAATCTGCAACTGCACTCCGAACTTTATTCACTGCGGCTGTTTGACGAGAGTCGCCGGTTGTGGGGCCGAGGACGGCGCACCGCGCGGGCAACGACTTCGTGGGCATTCAGGCCGACTGTCCTCGCCAATGCTAGCAAGGAGACAGGTGCCTCCCCGACGTGGCACCCCGGGCTGGAAATGCGGAGGGCGCCTGCAGCAACCTATTGGCTGCGCAGACGCCCTCGCTGCGCCAAGAGCTTACGGAAGCTGGACCACCGCGTGGATCATGTTGTGGTCAGAGGGGATGGTTCCGATGAAGTTGCCTGCCGAATCGATGTTGATGACAGTTTCCCACTTCCCCACCCTCATCTTGGACGTGAAGATGTAATCCAGGTAGGTCCCGTTCCCCGTTGTATTCCTTGCCCGGGCCTTCCGCTCGAAGCCGTTGTAGCTGTCGTAGTTGGCCCGGATTCGCAGTTCCGCGGTAGCGAAAGCGGAGGGAGCGTCATTCTTGTACGTATTGCCCAACGGGTCGACGTAGCCGGCTCCCACCATCACGTCGTAAGGGGCGTTCGACGGGTCGGTCCACTTGTGCGAATTGAAGTCGCCCACCGTGATCACGGGCAGCTTTCCGGTGTTGAGACGCGCAATGGCTGAAACTATGGCGGAGGTCTGAGCCTTTCGCAGTTCGTAGTAGCCGCTTGCTTTGCTAGAGTCCAACTGCGTGTCACCGAAGAAGAAAGACTTTCCGGTGGAACGCTGCCGCAGGACTGACCAAGCGAGGTACCGGGTGTTGTCCCCCGCGCTGAGCTTTGGAAGTGCAACCGAGCCTTGGCTTACGAGATCGACGGTGCCCTTGTTATAGAGAATCTTGGTTCCCTGGGACGCCCCTCGGTCCGCATATACGCAGTTGGTCGGCGTGACGTCGTTGACACAGTTATTGCGTTTGGCGTTGGTGAGCTGGTAATTGATTCCCCGCTTATACAACCGTTCCTGGAGATCCTCAAACTGGGAAAGCCCACCCGGCCGTGTCTCGTTCTTTAGCCAGCCCTGCGAGGCTTCCTGAACACCGACGACGTCCGGAACCTTCGAGACAATTGTGGAGACCACGGCGTCCCTGCGGCCCGACCAAGTTAGCTCATTTGGCAGCCCGTCAAAGCAGTTGTCGCATTTGACGTTGTAGCTTGCCACCGAGAGCCCATTCGTAATGGCGGAAAGAACAGGCGCAGCCAGGGTCTTGGCCGCAACAGCCGAAGAATAGGGGCTGAGGTTTCCTCCGTCGAGGGTGATCACGCGGACCTTGGCGTAGTACTTGGTGTTCGGCTTCAAACTCCGGATTTCTCCCGTGTTGGAGGAAAACCTGTAGAAGCTGGCACCGGACATGTCGGCGTTGGGCGAGATCTGGATGCGGTATTTCGGTGCACCGGCAACTGCATTCCATTTGTATGTCAGTGACGTACTGCTCTGGGCCGAGGATGTTAGCCCGCTAGGCGTGGCATAAGTCACCGCCGGCTTTATCCCAACTGCGGCAGTTGCAGCCGGCAGTGGAACGGCCAGGACAAGGGCCAATAGGGCCACTGGCAAAATGCGCCAACGCCGGGCAGAGCGAACTAAGGACAGGGCAGGCAATGTAGCCAAGAGTAACCTCGCGAGACACTGGATAAGGCTTGTGGGCTGAAAGACGGTGAAAGTCTTGCATTAAAACACCGGGATCTCTAATCCACGCCTTGCGACACGCCCAAATTGATTACTAATTGGCTACAGACAGACTGAAGTTCCCTTGCCCGGTACCGTAAAAATGCATCCTGCTGTCGGTGATAGGAAGCCCGCTGGACTCGGGGCGCCTGACCCGTGATGTGATGTATTTCCTGTCAATGTACGTGGCCAGGAAGAAATCATGGGTGCCAGCACGCAAGTCGTTCAACGCTTGGGCCGTCAATATTCCGCGGAAAAGGCCGGCCTTGGAATAGACGGTCTGGATCCGCTGGTCACGCTTGACCGGAACGGCCATCAATCCGTTCCCGTCGCGGTGCCGGAGCTCGCACACGAGACTGGGCATTTCGAACCGTCCTACCACTGACGCTTCGAAGAACAACTCGAGGCTTCCGTCCTCAAGGGGGCGGCCTCCCCAGAAGGCCGCCGTCACGCGCGGGTCCTCTTCATTCCGGCCAAGGTCCAGTAGCGCCTCTGCATCCTTTCGCCTGACGAGAGCGGAGCGGCTTTTGTACGGCTCCGCGAGGCGATTTTCGACGCTTTCCGGGATGAAGCGCTCAATGAATGCCCCGTGCGCTTCCAACCATGCCTGCCGTCTTTTTTCCGAGTACCGCTCAAATCGGCCGGGCGTATAGATCTTGAGGCATTTCCTGCGGTACAGCCCGGCGAGAACGTCCGCCGTGACGTCCGGGGCAAGGCTGGCAGCAACAACGGCGTCGCAAATGCTCGCCAGAGAGCCGGTGTATCCGGCAGGGTCGAATCCGCCCGAGCTAATATTTTGGCCATCATCTCGGTTGCGCAGGAAGTAGAGAGTTTCGCCGCCCAAGACCGATATCCGTTTGGCCAAAAGGTAAGCCTGCGCGTTGAAGATTCCGTCTTCGAGGCGAACTTTCTCCAAGGGGAACAGGATGTCATTGTCAACCAGCAATGAACGCCGGTATAGCTTTTGCGGCGCAAGGGTCTTAAAGGCCTTGGGCAAGGCAACGTCTACGTCGGTCTTGATGTACAACCAGGGCGGTACAACGCGCCCGTGGGTCCCTGCCATGGACGGAATAACGACATCCGAACCGTGGATGTCGGCAAAGGCAACCAGCTCCCTGAGCGCCTGCGGAGCGAGAACGTCGTCGGCATCTGCGAAGAACACATACCTCCCGGTTGTGCTAGCGATGCCGAGATTTCGAGGCTGGCCCGGCCAGCCATGATTCTCTTGATGATGCACCGTCACGTTCGGGTGGCGAGTTGCGAAGTCATCCATATACTCCGAACCGCCGTCGGTTGAGCCATCGTCCACGAGGAAGACCTCGAACGCACTTGCTTCCAGATCCTGCGCCGCCAATGAATCGAGCAGTTCCCGAAGGTACGGCATGGCGTTGAAAACCGGGACAACAACGGAAACCGCTGGCGCGTCGTCAGAGGATATGGTGTCCGCGTGGGGGCCGTGCGGCATGATCTTGGTGCTCCTTAGTAGCGGAAAGGCTTGGGGGCCGGCGCACGGGAAGTCCCGTGCTCCAATGATTGCAGCGGCGTACAGCACCAACTGCGGTGCCACCCCGAATAACCCTAAGGCATGGCGCATCCACTGTTGGCGCCCACATCGTAATGAATGCTACGGAAGACTGACCGTGGCGTAGATCATGTTGTGGTCAGAGGGTAATTGCCCCACATAGTTACCGGCGCTGTCCACGTTGGCGACAGTCTCCCAGGTTGGTACCCGCATCTTTGACGTGAAGATGTAGTCGATGTACGTTCCGTTGGTTCCCGGGGCGCTGGCCCGTGCCAGCCGTTCGAACCCGTTCCAGCTGTTGATGTTCCGGTTCGTCACCTTCTCCGCCGTCGCGTAGCCGCTGGGCAGGGTGCTGCCGTAGGTGTTGCCGAGCGGATCGACCAGCCCTGCGGCCGTGAAGACATCGTAAGGTGCGTTGGACGGCACCAGCCACTTACTGGAGTTCATGTCCCCCACCATGAGCACAGGCAGATTCGTTGTGTTCTGGGCCTTGATCACGCTGACGATCGTCTGGGCCTGCTGACGCCTCAGCTCGTTGTACCCTTCTGCCTTGTCCACTTCGAGATGCGTGTCCCCGAAGAAGAAGTGCTTGCCCGTGGAGAGCTGCACGACCTCGGCCCATGCGAGGTACCGCTGGTTCTTTTCCAGTGAAAGGGAGGGCAGAAGCTTGGACCCGGACCGGACGATCCGCACTTTGTCAGGGTTGTAGAAAATCCTGGTCCCCTTGGTTGCGCCCTGTTCCTTGGGAATGCAATCAGTCGGAGTGTGCGGATCCACGCAGTTGTTGCGCATTTCATTCGTCAACTTGTAAGGGGCACCGGCGTCGCTGAGCCGGTTGCGCAGGTCTTCGAACTGGGACAGGCCCCCGGCAGGCGAATCTGCCAGCCACCCCTGCGACGCCTCCTGGATGCCCATAATATCCGGGCGCTTGGACACTATGGTCTTTACAACAGCATCGCGGCGGTCTACCCAGGGAACTTCGGTTGGCATCTGGTCTTCACAGTTGGCGCAGTGAATGTTGTAGCTCGCCACAGACAAGGGGTTGGCGACAGGACCAAGAACCGGAGCCGCCGAGGTCGAGATCCGCACAATCGGACTGTAGGCACTGATGTTCGTCCCGTCCGCCGTGATCGAACGCACCTGGGCATAGTAAGCAGTGCCGGGAGTAAGACCCCTGATGTCTGCGGACAGTTCCGTGAATCGGTAGTAAGTGGCCTTGCTCATGTCCGCGTTGGGGCTGAGAGCAATGCGGTAGCGTTCAGCGGCCGGAGCGGCATTCCAGGCCAGGCCCAACGCAGTGGGCGTTTGGAAGGCCATCCTCAGACCAGTCGGGGCTGCGGGAGTTGCCGCACCAGTTTTCGCGGACACTGCTGACGAATAAGCGGTCAAGGCAGAACCGTCGGACTTCAACGACCGAATCTTGAAATAGTAGGTCGTCGCCGGCTTCAGCAACTTCACCGTTCCGGTGGTGGACGGGAACCGCCAATACACGGCACCGGACATGTCCGCGTTCGCCGAGACCATCACACGATACTCAGCCGTGCCGGCGACAGCACCCCACGACAACGAGACCGATTCCCCCGTCTGACCCACCGCCCTCAACCCAGCAGGCGGAGCCGGCGCCGCAGCACCTGTCGTAGCCGTTGCCGCCGCCGAGTAAGCCGTCAATGCCGAACCGTCAGACTTCAACGACCGGACCTTGAAGTAATACTTCGTCGCCGGCTTCAGCAACTTCACCGTTCCGGTGGTGGACGGGAACCGCCAATACACGGCACCGGACATGTCCGCGTTCGCCGAAACCATCACACGATACTCAGCCGTGCCCGCAACAGCACCCCACGACAACGAGACCGAATCTCCCGTCTGGCCCACCGCCTTCAAACCAGCAGGCGGGGCCGGCGCCGCAGCACCTGTCGTAGCCGTTGCCGCCGCCGAGTAGGCCGTCAATGCCGAACCGTCAGACTTCAACGACCGGACCTTGAAATAGTATTTCGTTGCAGGATTGAGGTACTTCACGGTCCCGGCAGTGGACGGGAACCGCCAATACACGGCACCGGACATGTCCGCGTTGACCGAGACCATCACACGATACTCAGCCGTGCCCGCAACAGCACCCCACGACAACGAGACGGAATCCCCTGTCTGACCCACCGACTTCAACCCGGCAGGCGGAGCGACCGCCGTTGTTGCCAGTCGCTCGATTCTGGACAGCGATGCAGTTGTACCCGCCTGGTGGGCATCCGATGACGGCTGGGGCGTGGCGATTATTACACCCAATACCGCCACCGTGGCCGTTGCGGCGATCCTGCCGGCTCGGCTTACTAAAAGAGAGGACATTGGGGCTCCCATCAGGTCACGACTGCAGCGACAATCCTTCTAGTCAGGACTATCGGCCGCTCGGGCCGGATGGTTAGCGCGGGCGCGTGTAGGGAATCAGACCTTCTGTGGCTCCATGGCGGCGTTGATCTTGCGGTCGAGCGCGGCGCTCAGCTTATGGTCCGCTGCGGCCCGCATCTCGGCCCCCCAGCGTTCCGTTGCGGCTTCATCGCTGAAAGTTTTGGACTTGGCTACAGCCTGCAGCCGCAACTCTTCCATAGCTGTTGGTTCCATAGTCCGGAGCCTGACGATGACGTCGGCCATCGCCTGCACGTCGCCTGCCTTCACCAGAAAGCCATTTACACCGTCGTCGATGATGTCGGCCGGGCCGTACGGAACGTCATAGGCGATCGGAATGCAGCCAACGCTCATGGCCTCGATCAGGACCAGCCCCTGCACCGCCAGTTTGCTACTCAACAGCGTGAAGGAAGCACGCTCAAATTCCTGCCGGGCTGACGCGGAGTAACCAGGCAAAGTCACAACCTCCCCGAGATCCTGGTCTGCAATGAGATCACGCAGGGAAGCTTCCTCGGGGCCTTTCCCGTAGATCTTCAGATTGAAGTCCATACCCGATGAGCTTCTGGCCAAACCGAGCGCAGAAACGGCATCCTCAAGGCGCTTGCGTGTTGTCAGGCTCCCAAGAATTACCCCCAGTTCGGGGTCATGTCCGCGCTCCGGACTGGACACTGGAGGCAGGAAGCGGCTGTTCGGGATCACACATGCGTTTCCCGGGCTGTCCAAGAGCAGATCCACGTCTTTTTTCTGGCTTGCCGTCAGGAAAACGATGGAATCGAAGGAACCCAAGCGTTCGAAGACGTACCGTCGGCTGGGACTCAACTCCCCGTAGGGTGGAACGGCACGGCTTGCCAAGTGCGAATTGTGCACCACATGCATGGTGACGACGTTGTCGCGCCGATACCGGGTCATGAAGTTGGCAGCCGACTTACTGTCAACAATCATGAATGACTGGCGCCCCGCGACGACCAGGTCAAGCCAGAAAAGGTAAAGCGCCGAAACTTGGCTCCAGGACGCCACCGGCCGGCCGTCAAGACCGCACAGGGTGACCAGACGGCCCCCCGCGATCCCCTTGGCTTGAACATCTCGCCGGTCGGCGACCAGGAGGGAACCGTCGGGCCGGAAGTAGTCCACCTGCAGTAAGGTCTTTTGGTCACCCGCATAACGGATCCGCCGGCGAAGAAGCCCGCCGCTGACTTCATCCGTAAAGTCCTCTTCCTCGCCGATGGCAGAGAACTCACCTTTTACATTCTTGCCCGGCGTCGCGGTGTTCAACTGGGCTTCAGTGAGTTGGCCCAACTCTTCCCAAAGGTTCCGCAGGGTAAGTCCCGGTACCAACTCGCCGGCGACTTCAAGCTCGCAGCGAATCTCGTCGTAGTCCTCCGACCATTCGAAGGTCAGGATGTCCACTGCTGCGCCCGCTTCTTGCACAAAAGCCCGGGAACGGTGAAGCAGGGAATTGGTCATCCCCCCATACTCCGTTGGTATCCCCCATGTCACGGCGCAGTGATAACCCCTGGGCAGGACCGGCCGGGAGCTTGGGCGGCTTCCCACGGAATCCTCGAAGTCCTCCGGCACGCCGATATTGTTCAGTGTCATTACTTGGGTTCTTCCATTCAAGATCTCGGGGTTGGTCCCCTTCGGGCATCGACAGTTGGCGTCAGCGCCAGAAACCGCGGGTGTCGATGACCCGCTTACCCTCGAGGCTGGCTGGATCAATCTCACGGAATTTGTCGTGGTCGACCAGCAGCACCACTACATCGGCGGCCTCAACCGCTTTGTCCGTCTCGACGTGACGGACGTTCGGAATCCCGGCGAGCACCTTCGGCAGGTGGTCCTTGTGCGGGGCAGCCACAAGGATTTCGGCCTCCGGATGCAGCTCAGCCACGCGTCGGACGATCTCCAGCGCCGGAGACTCCCGGACGTCGTCGATGTTGGCTTTGAACGCGAGGCCCAGGCAGGCGATCACCGGGCGGTCGATGTCGCTGGCGGCCTTCCGGACCTGGTCCACAACGTAACCCGGCTTGCTGTCGTTGACCTCGCGCGCCGTCCGGATCAGGGACGAATTTTCGGGATCGGCGGCAACGATGAACCACGGATCAACGGCGATGCAGTGGCCGCCGACTCCCGGGCCGGGCTGGAGGATGTTCACCCTTGGGTGGTGGTTGGCCAGCCGAATAAGCTCCCACACGTCGATGTCGAGGTTGTCGCTGATGACAGAGAGCTCGTTCGCAAACGCGATGTTGACGTCCCGGTAGGCGTTCTCGACGAGCTTGGACATCTCCGCCGTTGCGGCGTCCGTGAGGTGGATTTCGCCCTGGCAGAACACTCCATACAGCGCAGCGGCGGCCTCCGCGGCCTCTGTTGTGAGACCCCCCACGACCCGGTCATTGGTGACCAGCTCGATCATGATGCGGCCCGGCAGCACCCGTTCCGGGCAGTGTGCCACCAGCAGTACCGGCTTGCCGTCCGCACCGTCAAGGCTGAGGTCCGGGCGAAGCCCAAGGATCAGCTCGGCGAGCCGGCGCGTGCTGCCGGGCGGCGAGGTGGACTCCAGGATCACCAGCTCGCCACCACGCAGCTGGGGCGCAATGGCCCGGGCCGCGGCAGCAATGTAGGACATGTCGGCCGATTTGTCGGCCTGGAACGGCGTCGGCACCGCCACGATGTAGGCCTCCGCGGCGGGCGTTTCGAGCTGAGCCCGGAGTCGGCCCTGGCTGACGGCGCCCGCGACGTGGACGCCCAAGTCGGGTTCGACGAAGGGCACGTCGCCGTTGTTGATGGCGGCCACGGTGCGTGGATTGACGTCGACGCCGATTACGTCGAGCCCGTTCGTGGCCAGGATGGCGGCCGTGGGCAACCCGATATAGCCCAGCCCGACGACGGCGACGGTCGTGATCGGGGGTGCCGTCTCGGCGGTCTTAGATGTCGACATGATCATTCAGCTTTCCGTAGAACTTAAGGTCGCCCGACGCGAGCAGTTCAGCGTCATCAACCTGCCAGGTGTGTCCGTTTCCGGTGCGGACCTGAAAATAGTTGAAGCGGTCCGCCGAGTAGATGGTTTTGCCGGCACCGCGGGCATCACGGAGGAATCCGGTGTCCTCGCCGACGGTAACGTGCTGGAAGGGGTGTTCAGTGAAGACCTCCCGGCGGCCCATAATAGTTGGCCCCATCACGAAGTCGGTAAACCGATGTTCCCGCGCGGCAAATCGAAGAATGGCTGCGTTGGAGGTCTCAAGGTGCATGTAGTGTGCCTGCTTGCCCACGACGTCCGCGCCCGAGTAGGCCAAGGCGTGGAGTTGGTCGCTGAGATAGTGCGGGCCGTAGTGGTCGTCGTCGTCCATCTTGGTGAGGACCTGCCCGCTGGCCGCGGCGACGCACCGGTTCAGGCACTCCCCCAGCGACACCTCCCGCGGTGCCTCCAGGAGCACGACGTTCCTCAGCCCGGACTTTTCGGACAGCTCTGCCAGGCGTTCGGCGGAGAGCTGGAAGCCGTGGGTGAGCAACACCAGTTCCGGCTCCACGCCCCTCTGGCTGGCGAGGGTCCGGAAGACACGCTCCAGATTCTGGGGCCGGATGGTCGGCAACAGAACGGACAGGGACGGTTGTGCCACGCCCCCGGCCATGTCCGGCACGGCGTGCTGCAGCACGGTGGCTGCCCGATGGGAGTATGTGTGGTGCGTCCAGATGGTGCGCTGGGCCAGATGGGCGGTGCGGTCGTTCAGCTCCGGATTCGCAACCAGCGCGCGTGTGAGGTGCTCGGCTTCCTTGCGGGTGGCGGCGACGGGCACGGCCGCGGGCGTGAAGAACTGTCCCATGGCCTCACTGGGCGCGGTGATGACGGGTGTCCCGGACGCGGAGATTTCAAAGATGCGCCGGGCGCACATGCTCGGCGAGTCCACAACGGAATTCACGTTGAGGAAAACCTTGTACGCCTTGTAGGCGGACAGTGTTTGGGCATAGGTCAGCGAACCGACCACGCGCGAGTCCAGCGGTGCGGGGAACTGGTACTCAGCGTTGCCGCCAAGCTGGCGGGAGAATATTTCCAGGCCCGTCCCCATCCGGGTGGACGCGTCGAGGGCACCGCCGAGGAGAAGATCCATCTGGGCACGGCGTTCGGGATATTTGTGGGCAAAGTACATTCCGGCAAAGGCAACGTCCCGCTGGTGCCGGCCGTGTCGGGGCCGCACGGGATTGTGGATCGCTGGCTGGGCCGCGAACGGCAGCACCGCGACGCGGTCATGCCCCAGATCGGCGGTGTACTGCGCAATGCGGCCGGAATCAGACGTGAAGACGTGGTCGAACAGCCGGGCAGCCGGCAGGAAATCCTCGTAGTGCGGAGGGTCTTCCTTGTTCCAGAAAACGGTGGGAATCCCCTGCTCCCGGCACCGTTGGACCAGCTCGCGGAACTCGTCGCTGGGCCCGTTGGGGCCGGTCAGCTTGCCGCGCCACAGTCCGCCGTTTCCGGCCCAGGCAGACTCGACGAACAGGAGGTCAAAGCCACCGGACGCCAGGTCGCTGCGCCAGGTGTGCGGGTGCACGGCGTTGGAGCTCCACTCATAGCCGAAGGCCAGCGCAGAGAAGTCGTCGAGGATCACCGCGGCGCGCACGTCCGGCCGGGCTGGCTGTTGTTGGGGAAGGGTGGCCGGCATCAGCGAAAGCCGTCGTTTGGCCCCGCGTCCCGTCCAGGCAGCCTGCACGCCCTGCACGTTGCGGGGTGCGGCGAAGCCCTGATCAATCCGCTGACGCGCCCGCCACGACCTGTACTGCGCCGGACCACCCCTCCGCAGATGCCACAGACCTGTCCGAATCGTCCCGAGCCCCGCCATCAACCTCGGCTCCGTCGCGAGGACCGGCCACGGACCTCGGTGGCCACCAGGTTCGCTTTTGCGTCCTCGAGTATCTTGGCGGCTGAAATGTTGTTGCCCTTGGACAGGTGGCGGGTGAAGTCCTGGTAGGCCTTGATGGCTGCCCCGGGCTCGCCGTCCATGATGAGGTCACCCTTGTCCAGCCAGACCACTCGCGTGCACATGTCCTTAATGGTGTCTAGGCTGTGGCTGACCACGAACACACAGCCCGCCTGCTCGCGGAGCTCGTCCATCCGCCGCTTGCTGCGGTCTCCAAACTGCGCATCGCCGGTATTGAGCGCCTCATCCACCAGGAGAATCTCCGGATCGACGCTCGCCGCGATCGCAAACCGGAGGCGTGACGCCATGCCTGAAGAGTAGGACTTCATCGGCAAGTGAATGGATTTCTCGAGTCCGGACAGTTCGACAATGCTGTTGAATTTTCGGTCAACCTCGGCCCGGCTCATGCCCATTGCGAGGCACCCCAGCACGACATTCTGGTCCCCGGACAGGTCCTGGACGAGGGCCGCGTTAACGCCGAGCATGATCGGTGTGCTGGAGGCATACACCGCCCCCGATGTCGGTTTGGATTGGCCGCTGATGATCTTCATGAGCGTGCTTTTTCCGGACCCGTTTCTGCCGATGATCCCCACCGACTCACCGCGTTCCACCACCAGGGAGAGCTCGTTCAGGGCGTGCACGGTCACCATGTTGGGCTTGTTGACGGCGCGTCGGAGGAACCGGGGCTTGGGCGTGTCGGCATCCGCGTCGGAAGAGGCCGTCGAGGCAACCCGATAGCGCATCCGCACGCTGTCTACCACGACACAGGGATGTCCCTCGATGAAAATTTCCTTCTCAGCCGCGTCCATAGGATTCTTCCCCCTTCCAGAAGTACACCATTCCCACTGCCAGGACCCCCAAGGCCCAGGCGGCAAGAATGGCCCAGGACTGCCATTGAGGCACCCGGGCGTAGAGAACGCAGTCCCGGACAATATCGATCACGTTGAACAAGGGATTGAGCTTGATCAGTGCCAGCACCTGGGGATGGGTCACGAAGCGGTCGTAAGTGTAGAAGATGGCCGAACCATACATCCAGGCCCGTAGCACGAAGGGAAGCAGGTGGGTGACGTCGTGAACCCGGGAAATAATCCGGGCAAGGATGAGGCCCACGCCGAGGTTAAACAGTGACTGCAGGAGTATGGCCGGTACAACCAGTATCCAGAGCCAGGTGATCTCCTCTGCCGGTGGCAGCACCACCACGATCAGCAGCATGGCCAGGACCAGGGGAACGGCTGACAGCAGTTCCCGGACGTTGGCCCCGATGGGGAGCGCTGCGCGCGGGAAGTTGAACGCCTGCACGATGGATTTGTTGTTGCGGATGGAGCGTGCACCGGAGGTGATGGCCCCGGAGCTGAACTGGAAGATGAAGATTCCCACCACCAGGTATCCCACGAAGTTCTCAATACCCTTGCTGGTCTTCAGCAACAGTCCGAAAATCAGGAAGTAGGTCAGCCCGTTGAAGATCGGGTTCAGCAGCAACCATGCGCTGCCGAGGCGGTCGCGCCGGGTGCCGCTTTGAACGCGGGCGCGGGCATCGTAAAAAATGAACTGCCGGAAGTCCCAGAGCTGAACAAGATAGTCCAGGAAATTAGGCCGCGAACCGACACGGGTCAGCCGCCGCATATCCACGGAGAGTGGCTGTACCGCCACCGGCTCCTCGTCTATTGCACTATCAGCGGACACTACTCGATCTCCTCATGTTCGTGGTGCAGCCCGGCGTAACGTGCGGCCAGTGTCTTGGCGTTGGCAGCCCAGGTCCTCTCGGCCAGGACTGCGGCCCGGCCTGCGAGGCCCATCGATGCCCGTCGGCTCTCATCGAGGAGCAACGCCGAGATCGTGTGTGCAAGCTTCTCAGGTGAGGCGGCAGGAACCAAAAGTCCGTTGCCGCCGTCGTCTATTATCTCCCGAAGCGCGGGCAGGTCGCTTCCCACCACAGGTCGTGAGCTCGCGAGTGCCTCGACCGGCTTCAGCGGAGTCACAGCGCGGGTCACGTCCAGGTCCTTCCGGGGCACCACGAACACGTCCAGTGCCTGGTGATACAGCGGCGCCAGATCCCGCGGTACCCGACCTGTAAATATTGCCCTGTCGGCCAGTCCCAGGCCGCGGACCTGCTCCTGAAGGGCGGGGGCGGACACGCCGTCGCCGACGATCAGCAGCCGCAGCTGGGGAAATTCCGGCGCAAGGTGCGCAAAGGCTTGGACGAGATCATCCAGGCCCTCATACGCGACAATGCTGCTGACCGTACCGATGTAAAGGCCGTCCTCAGGCAGGCCGAGTTCGCGGCGGGCGTCGCCCGTACACCGCGGCTGCTGGAGGAACGCTCCGCCGACGGCGTTGGGCGCAATGATGATTTTCTCGCCGGGGATGCCCGCGGCGACGATGTTTGCCTTCATGGCGTGCCCCAGCGTCACCACCAAATCGGCGTCCCTCATGACCTCGGTCTCCCGGTCCTGAAACAGCCGGTACTTTTCGCTGGCGGTGGCCTGCGGTCCCCGTGTTGCGGCCCAAGTGTCTGCCAACTGGCCGCGGACCTCGTACACCCAGGGAATATCCAGTGCCTCGGCCACAGCCCGGACCACGAGTCCGTTGACGAAATGTGTGGTCGTGTGCAGGACACTGGGCTTGAATTCCAGCGCAACCTTCAGCAGTTCCTCGGCCTGTTGCTGGAGGCGTGCATCCATCGTGGGTGCCAGCAGGGACGGAAGGAGGCGCCGGTATTGGATTCCGTCGACGACGTCGCCTGCCTGCGCCAGCAGCTTCCCCACCTGCACCGGATACGCGAGCCGCGTGACGGCCAGCACGTCCCAGCCCGCTTCCTGTTGGGCCACCATGATGGAGTGTGACCTCTGCGCGTATCCGCTGGCGGTGTGGGGCAGGGAATTCGTCAGCAAATGCAATACCCGCCCAGCAACAGGGCTGAACTCCTGGCGGCTGAGCCGGGGCGCCGCCCCCGTGTAGACGGCCAGCTCGCCGGCCAGCCGTTCCTGCTGGCGACGTCCCACCGGGCCGGAACCTTCCAGGACGGCGACGGCGGAGCTGAAGTTTCCGTCATGCCACAGCCTCCGGGCCTGGGCGGACTTGAGGCCCGTCGCATTCCCTGCTGCCGACAGCAAAACATCCGAAAGTTCGGGCCGGTGAGCGACGAGCGCAATGTCTGCGAGCTTTCGGGCCTTCTCCCCCGCGACATGCCGGTCTGCAGCGAGCCGCAGGCGGCGGCAGACGTCGTCGTCGTCTCCACGCATAAGCGATGCGAGCAAGACGGGAACGGCCACCGAGCCGCTGGGCGCGACGGCGGCGGTCAGGCGGGCCAACGGACGGACCACGGCGGACGGCAGCCGCCGGGACAGCTGGAGGAAGAGCACCATCGGATCGTCCGTGAGGTGTTGTCCCGCTGTCTGTGCAGCGAGCCGCAGATTTCTCAGGGACTGGATCATCGGGTGGCTACGGGAGTCCTGCCCAGAAGCCCGGTGATGAGCTCCATGTAGCGTCCGGCGAGCTGCTCATACTCGGCGTGGGTCTTTACCCACTGCCGGCTGTCGCCGTTGCGGACCAGACGCCCGCGGTCGGCGGCGAGTTCGCGCCACAGTGCTGCAAGGGCCTCCGGATCGCTGGCCACGATGTCCCCGGCTTCGGCGTCAGCAACGATACGCGCCGCCTCGCCCCGCACAACAGCAGTCACGTGGCGACCGACCGCAAGGACCTCGTAAGTTTTGGACGGAACAGTGGTCTCGAAGGACGTCCAGTCATCGCGCAGGGACACCAGGCAGGTGTCAGCCGACGCGTAGCGCTGCAGCATGGCATCCCCGCTCAACGGTGCATGAAAAGTCACCGGAGCGTTCAGTGAACGGGCAAGTTTTTCCAGCATCGGCCGTTGCGTGCCGTGGCCGACCATGTGCAGATGCATTGCGTCCCCCACCAGGGCGCTCGCCCGGATGGCTACGTCCAGCCGCTGGCTCTCCCCATGGTTTCCCAGATACAGAGCTTCGAAGACCGGCCGTTCCGTTGCCGGCGGGTCAAGGACAGGGATTGAGTCCAGGTGCACGCCATTGCTCACAGTAGCGACGTTGCGGACGCCCCGCGCACGGAGGGTTGCGGCAAATCCGTCCGTCACGGTGACCACGAGGTCGGCCCGGTGCTGCACGAAGTCCACCACATGTTCAACGACGCTCTTGACGCTTCCCTCAACAAGCCGGGCGTCGCGGGCAAGGTCCGGCCACGCGTCCCGCATCTCCACGATGAGCGGCGCCCGGCGCACCTTGGCCAAGACATACCCGGAAATCAAGGACGGCAGCCCGGGCGCGGTGACAATCACGACGTCGGGTTTCCGAAGCATGAATCCGGCCGGGATGGACAACGCGGCCGAAAAACACTGGTCTAGGAGCCGCGCAGCCCGGGAGTTGCCGTGGCGAAGGTACGGCACACGCAGAATCTTCTCGGCGAACTGGCCCTTTTGAAGCTGGAATGGCCGCCCGGCCATTCGACGAGGCAGGGCCCGCCGGCCGAAGGGATAGTGCGCCACCGGCGTGACGACGTCGACGTCCCAGCCCGATCTGGAAAACTCCTTGATCATCGCTGTCCAGCGACGCTGCGGCGGGCTCTGCTCAGGCCAGTACGAATGGGTCAAAAGCATGACGCGCAGACCTTCGGTCTCCGCGTGCCGTGATGCGGATTTGGCACCGACTTCACTTTGCATTGCTACGACTTACTTTCCCGCCTTGACGGAAACGCTATGGCTCTTCCCGCCCAGGAAACGGAAGTAAGCAAGGCCAACGCCCAGGAGGCCCAGGACAACCAACAGTTGCACCACCAGCGGACTGCCGGTAGCCACGGCCACCGCAGCCTGAACTTCTGACTTCACCATGACGGGCGGCTCGCTGGGGGTGGCGATCACGGCAGGGGCCGTAGAGATGACTGGCGTCGGGGTGGGTGAAGGGGTGGGCGTCGCCGACGGGGTTTCCTGCGCGGGCTCCGGGACCACAGGTGCCACGGCGGGGGGCGTTTCGATGACGAGCGCGGGCGTCACGACCGGCGGAGCCACCGGCACCACGGGAACGACGGGCGGGACTGCCGGCGCCGGGACGGTTTTAACCGGCGGAGCCGGTTGCTGAACGGGCGGGGGCGTGGTCTGTACCGGCGGCGGCGTGAAAACGGGTTCGTCCGTCGGACCCACCGGCGGCGGGGAAGTCGGCGGCTCCTCGGTGGGAGGCGCCGTCGGGAGCACGACGATTGGAGGGCCGACGGGAGAGGTTTCCTCGGCATTGGCGGCGGTGGCCGGGCCGATGACGGCGGCCGCCAGGAGCAGTGCTCCCAGCCCGGCGCGTGCTGACTTTAGTTTTCGGCTGCACGACGTCATCGACAGTCCCTCCCCCAGGTGCGAGATTAAATCAAGCGTGCTCATTGTAGGCATCACTGACGTCGTTGTCCGCCGAACCAAACAGTTACACGAGTTCCTAGTGTACTCGACGGCGGGTAACGGGTTGTTCATCTAGTGTTCACCGTCACTTGGGCCGCAGCCCCTCGGGGCGCCGGGCCACACAGGCCGGGTTAAGCTGGATGAATGCTCCACTACAGCCGCCTCGTTTCCGCGCGCCTTCCCGTTGTTGTGGCGGCCGTCGCAGCCAGTCTTGCCTTGACGTCCTGTTCGCCGGTGGTTGACGTCACGCCCGCTAAGGATGCCGCCAATGCGGCCTGCGCGCCGATGATGCTGGCCCTTCCGGACGCGATCGGCGACGCCAAGCTGCGGAGGACCAATGCCCAGGCAACGGCGGCCTGGGGCGATCCGTCCCAGGTGATCCTCCGTTGCGGCGTCAACGTTCCAGGTCCCACCACGGACCGTTGCGTGAGCGTCAACGGCGTCGACTGGGTCATCAAGGAAGGCAACCCGGTGTGGACGCTGACTACCTTCGGCCGCGAACCGGCCACCGAGATCCTGATGGATCCGGACAAGATAAGTTCTGCCACCGTGCTGGCTGACCTTTCGCCCGCGGCGCTGAAAATCAAGGCGACGCGGAACTGCGTGGGCCAGGAGGACCTGCAGAACCTGCCGACCAGCAAGTAGGCAGTCCAGGTGGTGGGCCCACGCCGGCAGGGTTCCCTGGCCGAAGCGGAGCGAGGTTAGGGTGCCGGTGGGGACTAGCGCAGGCCCATCTTCCGGTGCAGTGCGAGGTGGATCAGTTCGTCGATCAGCTCCGCATATTCCAGACCTGAGGCCTTCCACATCTGCGGGTACATGCTCTTGGGCGTAAAGCCGGGCATGGTGTTGATCTCGTTGATGATCAGTTCGCCCTCTGGCGTGTAGAAGAAGTCCACCCGGCTCAGTCCCTCCGCGCCGACGGCGTCGAACGCAACGGCGGCCAGTTCCCGGACCCGGGCGATGGCCTCTTCGGGGAGGTCGGCCGGGCAGCTGAGCGCGGCGGCGTCGTCGACGTATTTGGCGTTGAAGTCATAGAATTCGTGGCCGCCGCCGGCGACGGAAATCTCACCCGGCATGGAACTGCGGGGAGCATCGGTCCCACGTCCCTCCAGTACCGCGCACTCGATCTCGCGGCCGGTGATGCCAGCCTCGATGACCAGCTTGGGATCGTGCTCGCGGGCGGCCTCAATCGCCGCGTCCAGGCCCTCAAGGGAATCCACCTTGGAGATGCCCATCGACGAGCCCGCCCGGGCCGGCTTGACGAATACCGGGAAGCCGAGCTGGTCCACGCGTTTGCGCACAGTCTCGGCATCGCCCAGCCACTGCCGGTCGGTCACGGCAATGTAGGGACCCACGTGCAGCCCGGCCGATTCAAAGATCACCTTCATGAAGTGTTTGTCCATGCCCACCGCTGACGCCAGCACGCCGGCACCCACGTAGCGCGTGTCGGAGAGTTCCAGGAGGCCCTGGATGGTCCCGTCCTCACCGAACGGCCCGTGCAGCAGCGGGAAGACCACATCCACGGTGCCAAGCTCCTGCGGGACCTGGTTCGGAGAGGCGACGATCAGTTGGTGCTCGCCGCCGATCTCGGCCAGCGCCACGGTCTGCGTGGAGGGCGCTACTTCCGGCAGCGACGATGCGGAGAGCGACCATTCGTTGGTGTCACCGGAGGCCAGAACCCACTGGCCGGTCTTGGCGATGCCGATGGGGATGACGTCGTACTTGTCCTTGTCGATGGCGCTCAGGACGCCGGCGGCGGTCACGCAGCTGACGGCGTGTTCGCTGGAGCGGCCCCCGAAAAGCACCGCGACGCGGGGTTTGGGCTGGCCTGCGCGGCTTTCTGTGGTCATGTTGTTCGCTGGCACTCTCAGTAGTCGCCTTCGGGTTTCAGGTCCCGGGACAGCAACAGCGGACCCAGTTCGTCTACGGACAATTTTCCGGCCAGCACGGCCACGACGGCTGCCGTGATCGGCATGTCGACGCCGAGCCTTTCGGCGAGCTCGTTCACTGCCTGGCTGGATTTAATGCCTTCAGCCGTTTGTTTCATTTCCGCGGTGACCTCTTCCAAGGTCAGGCCTCTGCCAAGGAGCCGGCCGGCGGTGTGGTTTCGGGACAGCGGCGAGGAGCAGGTGGCCACGAGATCGCCCAGTCCGGCGAGTCCGGCCATCGTTCGGGCTTCCCCGCCCAGGGCGAGCGTCAACCGGGACGTCTCAGCCAGGCCACGGGTCATGACCGAGGCTTTGGTGTTGTCGCCCATCTTCTTGCCTTCGCAGATGCCGACGGCCAGGGCAATGACGTTCTTGACAATGCCGCCAATTTCGACGCCGGTCACATCAGTGGTGGTGTACGGGCGGAAGTAAGGTGCGGTGCAGCTCCGCGCGATCCAGCCTGCCGTGACCGGGTCCGCGCAGGCCACAACGGACGCCGTCGGTTCCTCCCGGGCGATCTCCATGGCCAGATTAGGCCCGGACACAACGGCGACGCGGCTGCCGGGCAGGCCCAGCTCCGCGCAGATGACCTCGCTCATGCGGGCATCAGTGTGCAGTTCCAGGCCCTTCATGAGGGACACGACGACGGCGCCGGGCGCCAGATGTTCCTTCCAGGCCTGCAGTTGCGGCCGCAGGGTCTGCGCCGGCACGGCGAGGATGACCAGTTCGGCGCCGGCCAGGACCTCGGTGACGTCCGTGGAGGCGGTGATGCTGGGCGGCAGCTTCACGCCTTGGAGGTACTGCTCATTGAGGTGGACGGTGTTGATCTGGTCCACGACTTCCGAACGCCGGCCCCAGAGCCGAATGTTCCGTTCTACCCCGGAGGCGGTGGCGGCGTCGGCGACGACCTTGGCGAACGTGGTGCCCCAAGACCCGGCCCCCAGGACGGCGACGGTGGTGGCAGATGATCCTCGTTCAAGTGTGTCGATCATTCGGTGTTGTCCCCAATATTCTCGTTAAGTACGTTGCCGTCTTGAGCGCTCTTGTCCGCAAGCGTGCCGCGGCGCTCGACAATTCGGCCGTGCGTGGACTGGTTGTGCGCCGCCGGATCCCAGCGCTGCGCGGGCGGCTCTTCGCCGCGAAGTCCGGCAAGGAGGCCGGTGATGGCGTCCATGATGACATTGGTGGCTTCGGTCAGCGTCGCCCTATCCAGCGGGCGGCCCTCGAAGGCGCGCAGGTCCACGGGATCGCCGACCACCAGGCGGGAGGTTTTGCGCGGAAAAACGTACATACGCTTGGCGTACCGCGGCAGGACCTCCTGGGCACCCCAGTGGGCCATGGGCACCACGGGGATGCCGCTCTCCAGCGCCATCCGCGCGGCGCCGGTGTGCCCCTTCATCGGCCACAGGTCCGGATCCCGGGTCAGGGTCCCCTCGGGATAGATGATGATCGCACCGCCCTCACTCACGACTTCTTTGGCGAGCTGCAGCGAGCGATTCGCCCCCGTCGTCGAGCGTTCCACGGGGATCTGCTTGGTGGACCTCAGAACCGCGCCCAGTACCGGCACCTTAAAGAGGCCAGCCTTGGCCAGGAAGTGCGGCATACGCTTCTGGTTGTAAAGCATGTGCCCAACCACTAGCGGGTCGATCTCCGTGCAGTGGTTGGGCACGGCGATGAAGCCCCCGGCGGGCAGCTTTTCCAGGCCTTCCCACTTTTTGTTCATCAGCAGATTCATCAGGGGCCGGACGATTCCGGCGACCGCCACAAACGTGGCGTGGCTCTTGGCCGATTCCTTCACCAGGGCCCCGCTACTTGGCCGACGTGATGTCGAAATCGGCACCGAGTCCTGCGAGCTTCTCAGTGAAGCGCTCGTAACCGCGGTTGATGATGTCAATGCCTGTGACGTGGGAGGTGCCGGTGGCGGCCAGTGCGGCGATGAGGTGGCTGAACCCGCCGCGCAGGTCCGGTACGTCGATGTCGGTGCCCTTGAGCTGTGTCGGTCCGGAGATCACAGCGGAGTGCAGGAAGTTGCGCTGGCCGAAGCGGCACGGGACACTGCCGAGGCACTCCCGGTGGACCTGGATATTTGCACCCATGCGGATCAGCGCATCAGTAAAGCCGAAGCGGTTCTCATACACGGTCTCATGGACGATCGAGACGCCCTCAGCCTGGGTCAGGGCGACGATGAGGGGCTGCTGCCAGTCCGTCATGAAGCCGGGGTGGACGTCAGTTTCGAGGACCAGCGGATTGAGCTTGCCGCCGCGGTGGTAGAAGCGGATGCCGTCGTCGCCGATGTCCATCCCGCCGCCAACCTTGCGGTAGGTGTTCAGGAACGTCATCATGTCCCGCTGCGTGGCGCCTTCAACGAAAATATCGCCGCGGGTGACCAGAGCCGCGGAAGCCCAGGAGGCCGATTCATTGCGGTCAGACAGGGCACGGTGGTTGTACCCGCCGAGGTGCCGAACGCCTTCGATCCGGATGGTGCGGTCCGTCTGGACGCTGATGATCGCACCCATCTTCTGCAGCACCGCGATGAGGTCCACGATTTCCGGCTCAGTTGCGGCCCCGGTGAGTTCGGTGATGCCTTCCGCGCGCGTGGCGCTGAGCAGGACCTGCTCGGTGGCGCCGACGGACGGGTAGGGCAGGGCGATCTTGGCGCCCTTGAGCCCGTTGGGTGCGGAGATGTGGATGCCGCCGGGGCGCTTTTCCACTACGGCACCGAACTGGCGCAGGACATTCAGGTGGTAGTCGATCGGCCGGTCGCCGATCTTGCAGCCGCCCAGGTCCGGGATGAAGGCCTCGCCGATCGCGTGGATCAGCGGACCGCACAGCAGGATCGGGATACGCGAATCACCGGCGTGGGCATCGATGGCGGTGCTGGACGCGGTCTTGGCATTCTTCGGGTCAAGTGTCAGATCGCCGGATACGGGGTCTTTGTCAACCCGGACGCCGTGGAGCTGGAGCAGGCTGGTGACAACCTCGACGTCCTTGATCTCAGGGACGTTGCGCAGCACGGACGGCTCGTTGCCCAGAAGGGCAGCAACCATGGCTTTGGGGACAAGATTTTTGGCCCCGCGAACGGTGACGCGGCCAGTTAGCGGGACGCCTCCGCGGATTGTCAGAACACTACTCATTTACCGGTTTCCTCACGACTACTCGCCCCCAAATCCTTACAAAGGCTCCCGCTAAGCATAGGAGCATCCGTTACCGATCCGAAATACGGAACGGTTCGGTTGGCGTTGTTGCGGGCCTTTGCGGCGCTCTGGGCGGGCGCTCCGGCCGGACATCTTAAGTGTCCACCGCCTGGTGGAAAACCGGTGGAGGCGGCCCGGAGTTTCGCGCCAGAGGCGAGCCGGAAATGCGGCGGACGCGGGGCGGAGTTTCGCTCCGCAGGCCGGTCGCCAGCACACTTTCTTGGTCACTGCTACCGGCCAGCACTGGCACCGCCGCCGGGCCTACGGCACCGAGGTCTACCGCCTTCAAAAATGAGCGGGGGTCGGGGCGCGGAGCTGCGCCACAGCACGAATGAATCCCTATGATTCATGGACAACACCCGCCCGATACCGCCTGGGACGCCGAGCTGACGTCTTCTTCTCATGATGGACCAGCGGGTGTTTGAGACAAGGGTGCACTTGATAACGTCTTGGCGGCATTATCTGCGAGCAGTCGTTGCCCCTACTCCTCGCCGGCCGGCCCGGCCAGTGTGCCTACGTCGCTGTGCCTACGTCGCTGTGCCTACGTCGCTGTACCTAAATTGTCGTAGGTCGCATCGAGACTTGATTCATGGACGGCAAGCAGGGGCCCGAAGTGGTTCCGACGGGAAACAGCGGCACGGACGTCGCTGCGGGCCGGCTCCGCGGCGGGTCTTTCGGGGCCGTCACCGCACTGCTGGCCGCCGTTCCGCTGGCCACCGGCTGCGCCGGGATGATTGATGAGCTCCGGGAGCTGGAAGACCTGAAATCCGCCGCCGCGGCCCGCCAGGCCCGGATCGCGGTGGCCTTCGACCTCTCCCAGCGCCGGGCCCAGGCCAACGCCGGGGTACCGCCGGAACGGCTCGGCACCGGCACCGGCGCGCAGATCGCCCTGGCCCGGCGCGAATCCCCCGCCAAAGGCGGCCGCCTCCTCGGACTGGCCAAGGCCCTGGTCACCGAAATGCCGCACACCCTCGCCGCCCTGGAAACCGGACAGCTCAACGAATGGCGCGCCACCCTCCTGGCCCGCGAAACCGCCTGCCTCACCCCCGCCGACCGGGCCGCCGTCGACGACGAACTCGCCCCCGACACCGGAACCCTCAACGGCGCCGGGGACCGGGCCCTGATCGCGGCCGCCCGCGCCGCCGCCTACCGCCGCGACCCCCGCTCCCTCAGCCGGCGCGCCGCGCACGCCGCCACCGACCGGCACGTCAGCTTCCGCCCCGCCCCCGACACCATGTGCACCCTCACCGCCCTGCTCCCGGTCAGCGCCGGCGTCGCCGTCCAGGCCGCCCTGACCCGCGCCGCCGACACCCTCCGCACCGCCGGGGACCCCCGCAGCCGCGGCCAGGCCATGGCCGACACCCTCATCGAACGCACCACCGGCACCCCCGGCGGAATCAGCGGCATCGAACTCCAGCTCATCATCACCGACCGCACCCTGCTCCAGGCCGACGCCGAACCGGCCCGGCTCCCCGGCTACGGCACCGTCCCCGCCGCCTGGGCAAGAACCCTCCTGACCACCCGCACCGCCCCCGGAACCACCAACACCACCGGCACCGGCACAGACCCCGGCCGGGCCGCCTTCAGCCTCCGGATCCGCCGGCTCTACACCCACCCGCGCAGCGGCGAACTCATCGGCATGGACTCCCGCGCCCGGACCTTCCCCGGCGGGCTGCGCCGCTTCATCCAGACCCGCGACGACACCTGCCGCACCCCCTACTGCGACGCCCCCATCCGCCACCTGGACCACATCATCGCCTGGCACACCGGCGGGCCGACGACTGCAGCCAACGGCGCCGGACTCTGCGAAGCCTGCAACCACACCAAAGAAACCCCCGGCTGGACAGCACGCACACTACCCGGGCCGCCTCCCGGACAGACCCCGGCGGGCAGCGGCAGGCACACCATCGAACTCAGCACCCCCACCGGCCACACCTACCACTCCACCGCACCACCCCTCCCGGGGACACCGCTACGCGCAACAGTGGAGGAACAACGAGACCAGCGACGACGGCTCCGGCACCTAGCAAAGACCCACAAGATTGCAACGACCTTGAAGCGCGGCAAGCGCATTGCCGTTGCCGTATCTCCTGACCCTGGTAACCCCGCTTACCGCCCTGGCTTAGCTGATGCGATGGCCTGTCTGGGGTTGCACTGGATGCACGCACAAAAGGGAGTGCCGCCGTCGAGTTCGGTAACTCGACGGCGGCACTCCCCAATCAAGGCGGAGCCCGGGCTTCTCCGGATCTCGGGACCCGATGACTGCCAGAACCCTAGGACAGCCGCGCCGGCAGCGTTTTGGGCTTGAAGGAGGGCCGGGTGGCCTCGTATGCCGTGATGTCCTCTTCGTGCTGAAGCGTCAGCCCGATGTCGTCCAGGCCCTCCAAGAGGCGCCAGCGCGTGTAATCGTCAATCTCGAACGGCGCCACAATGTTGCCGCACTGCACGGTCTTGGAGACGAGATCCACCGTGACCTCGGTGCCCGGTGCGTTCTCAAGCTCTTTCCAGATGAGCTCAATGTCGTCCTGGGCCACCTCGGCCGCCAGCAGGCCCTGCTTGCCGGAGTTGCCGCGGAAGATGTCCGCGAAACGGGAGGACAGCACAGTCTTGAAGCCGTAGTCCTTCAGCGCCCAGACGGCATGTTCGCGGGACGAACCCGTGCCGAAGTCGGGCCCAGCCACCAGGACGGAGCCGGCGTTGAACGGTGCCTGGTTCAGAATGAACGACGGGTCCTTGCGCCAGGCGGCGAAGAGCGCGTCCTCGAAACCGGTACGGGTGATGCGCTTGAGGTACACCGCGGGGATGATCTGGTCCGTGTCGACGTTGCTCTGGCGCAGCGGGACACCGATTCCGGTGTGGGTGGTGAACTTTTCCATGGGGTTCCTCCTAGACTGCGGTTCCGGTCAGCGCGGTTGCTGTCGCCGGCTCCAGGTCCGACGGCGAGCTCAGGGTCCCGCGCACGGCCGTGGCTGCAGCCACCACCGGGGAAACCAGGTGGGTGCGACCGCCCTTGCCCTGGCGTCCTTCAAAGTTGCGGTTGGACGTGGAGGCGCAGCGCTCCCCCGGTTCCAACTGGTCCGGGTTCATGCCCAGGCACATGGAGCAGCCGGCGAAACGCCACTCGGCACCGAAGTCCTTGAAGACCTTGTCCAGGCCCTCGGCTTCAGCCTCGAGCCGGACCCGTGCGGAGCCGGGCACCACCAGCATGCGCACGGCCGGATCCTTGGCGCGGCCCCGGATGATGTCCGCGGCGGCTCGGAGATCCTCGATCCGCGAGTTGGTGCAGGAGCCCAGGAACACCGTGTCCACCCGGATGTCCTTCATCGGTGTGCCGGCCTCGAGGCCCATGTACTGCAGGGCCCGTTCCGCGGCGGCCTTGGCGTTCTCGTCGCCGAAGTCAGCCGGCGACGGTACGTTCGCGGACAGGGACACACCTTGGCCGGGGTTGGTTCCCCATGTCACGAACGGTTCCAGCGAGTCGGCGTCGAGGTCCACCTCGACGTCGAACACCGCGCCGTCGTCGGTGCGCAGCGTGTTCCAGTATTCGACGGCGGCATCCCACTCGGCGCCCTGGGGCGCGTGCGGGCGGCCGTACATGTAGTCGTACGTGGTCTGGTCCGGAGCCACCAGTCCGGCGCGGGCACCGGCTTCAATGGACATGTTGCAGATGGTCATCCGGGCTTCCATGGACAGGGCCCGGATGGCAGAGCCCCGGTACTCCAGCACGTAGCCTTGGCCGCCACCCGTGCCGATCTTAGCGATGACAGCCAGGATGATGTCCTTAGCGGTCACGCCGGGACGCAGCGTGCCCTCGACATTGATGGCCATGGTCTTGAACGGCTTCAGTGACAGCGTCTGGGTGGCCATGACATGCTCCACCTCGGAGGTGCCAATACCCATGGCCAGCGCACCGAAGGCGCCGTGCGTTGAGGTGTGCGAGTCACCGCAAACCACGGTCATGCCGGGCTGTGTGAGGCCCAGTTGGGGACCCACGACGTGCACGATCCCCTGCTCGGCGTCGCCGAGGGAGTGCAGGCGCACGCCGAACTCCTGGCAGTTGTTGCGCAGGGTCTGGATCTGGGTGCGGCTGGTGAGATCGGCGATTGGCTTATCGATGTCCAGCGTGGGAGTGTTGTGGTCCTCCGTGGCGATCGTCAGGTCCGGCCGGCGCAGTTCGCGGCCGGCCAGCCGCAGGCCTTCAAATGCCTGCGGCGACGTCACCTCGTGCACCAGGTGGAGGTCGATGAAGAGAAGGTCAGGCTGGGCGTTGGCTCCTTCGCCGTCCCCCTTGCGCACCACGTGCGCGTCCCAGACTTTCTCGGCCAGTGTCTTTGCCACGGCCTTCTCCCTTCACTGCGGTGATTATTACGTCCCTGCGGGCTGTTGCTTCCACTGAACCAGCCGAGCCGAGCAATACGCCAGCGCGACGACTTGCATCTCAGATAATGAGACGTCAATATCAGTACATGGACAATTCTAGTGGAGTCGGCGTCATCGATAAAGCGGCTCATGTACTTGATGCACTGGAGGCCGGACCCACCACCCTGGCGCAGCTGGTTGCAGCCACCGGGCTGGCGCGGCCCACCGTGCACCGGCTGGCCCTCGCGCTGGTGCACCACAGGTTGGTGAGCCGCGATATCCAAGGCCGCTTTGTCCTCGGCAGCCGCCTAGTGGAACTGGCCTCTGCCGCGGGCGAGGACCGCCTCATCGCTTCCGCCGGACCTGTTCTCATGCAGCTTCGCGACGCCACCGGTGAAAGCGCCCAGATCTTCCGCCGCCAGGGTGATTGGCGCGTCTGCGTGGCCTCCGCCGAACGCCCCATCGGCCTGCGCGACACCATTCCGGTCGGCACCCAACTGTCCATGAAGGCCGGCTCCGCCGCCCAGGTGCTGCTGGCATGGGAAGACCACGACCGCCTCCTGGAAGGCCTTCAGTCCGCCCGCTTCACCCCCACTGTTCTCGCGGGCGTACGACGTCGGGGCTGGGGCCAGAGCCTCGGCGAACGCGAGCCGGGCGTCGCCTCCGTTTCGGCCCCCGTCCGCGGCCCGTCCGGCCGGGTGATTGCGGCCGTGTCCATTTCCGGCCCGATCGAGCGCCTGACCCGCCAGCCGGGCCGGCTGCACGCCGAGGTGGTCTGCAATGCCGGCCGTGTCCTGACCGAGGCCCTGCGCAAGACCAACGACTAAGCAAACCAACGACTGAGTATGCTGTGCCCATGAATAGCTATGCGGTGTTCCTGCGCGGCATCAATGTGGGCGGTATCAACATCAAGATGGCCGATCTCAAAAAAGCCTTGAAGACGCGGCCGTTTTCAAACGTGTTGACGCTGCTGGCCAGCGGCAACGTCGTGCTGGCGAGCGAGCTGGATCCTGCCGGCGTCAAACGGGAGTTTGAGGCATGCCTCAGGGAAACCTTCGGCTATGACGCCTGGGTGGTGGTCCTGACCGCGGACCGCGTGGCGGCGCTCGTGGAGGCCTGCCCCTACCCGGCCGACGACGCTTCCACACATACCTATTTGACGCTCGCCTCCGATGCGGCTGCGCTCTCGGAACTCTTCGAATCCGGCAGTGCCCTGGACGGGACCGAGCTCACCCTGCTGGGCCCCGAAGCCCTGGCCTGGCTGGCACCCGCCGGCGGAACGCTGGACAGCCCCTTCAGCAAGCTCACCTCCAAAGCCAAGTACAAGGCCGCCACCACCACCCGCAACCTCCGGACGATGGTCAAGGTCCGCGACGCCGCGTCGACTTTGTAACCGAACAGTCCTGTAGCTGGCGACCCTGCAACTCGCTGCGCTGGGACCTAGCGGCCCGCGGCGGTCTTCAGCGCCGCGGTGAACGACTCCAGGCGGCTGAGCTCGAGCTCCACGGGTTCCACCACCAGGTCCTGCGCAACGACGGCGACGGCGGATCGCAGCCCCTTCCTCGCCAGCGCACCCCGCGATGCCGCCGCGGCGCGGGCAATGAACCTGGCCGCGACGGCCAGCAGGATGCCCAGCAGCACTCCCCCGCCGATCATTACCGTGGGAACCGGCCAGCCCTGCACGCGCGGAACCTCGGGCACCGGCAGCTGCAGGTAGCCCAGCGCCGCCAGGACTCCGAGCCAGGCAAACCCGGCCAGCGCCGTCACCAGGGCCAGCCACTGGACAGCGTTGAACCCGCCCCACCACCAAGACTTCCGGGCCGCCGACAGGTCCGTGGAGGCAATCGCCTGGTCCACCGCGTCCGGCAGCCGGTCCCGTCCTTCACGGGCAGCGCTGCGGATGACGGCCCGCCACGGCCCGGGAGCGCCGTCGGACGCTGCCTCGGCGAATTCCCGGACAGCGGCATCGGTCCTGGCCCGCTCCGGGGCCCCCGCGGGCGGAAGCGAGGTCCGGTTCAGCTCGGGTCTGGCGTCCTCGCGGCGAAGGTTCAGACGCCGCAGCGGATCCGGCCGGAACCTGGCCAGCCACCGGGTCACGGGCCAGCCCGTGCGCCGTGTCGCCTCGAGCCGGTAGGAGCGGACGACGGCGTCGACCACCAGCGGAACGTTGGCCGCCACGGCGAGCTCCTCGGCCAGCCGGGCCTTGGAGGCAGCCGTCACGCCGGCCGCCTTACCGCCGCCGGACGCCCTGTTGGCCGATGCCCCATCGCCGGACGCCTCGGCCAGCCGGGCGGCTGCCGTGGTGACATCTGCCGCGAGACGCTGCGCGACCGCCTGGCGTTCCATGGCCTTCTGCCGGATGGCTGACCGGACCCCGTCCACCCCGGTTCCCAGCACCGCGGAGGCACCAAGGACCTGGACCTTGCCTAACCCTTCGCCTGCCAGGATGACTTTGAGGGAATCAAGGACGGGCCGGACGTCGTGCTTCGGGAGCCGGTCGACCTGGTTGAGCACCACGATTGTCACGGCCCCGTGGGCGGACAGCGGCGCCAGGAAGTCCTGGTGCACGGCGGCATCGGCATATTTCTGCGGATCAAGGACCCAGACGAGGACGTCCACGAGGCCCACCATCCGCTGCACGATTTCCCGGTTCGCCGCCCTGGTCGAGTCAAAGTCGGGCAGGTCCAGGAGGATCAGTCCGGTGCCGTCTTCGGCGAAACCTGGCACCGGGGCGGCCACATGGCGCTGCCTGACCTCCAGCCAGTCCAGCAGGGCATCGCTGCCCTGAACGCCCCAAATGCCCGCCAGCGGTTCGGTGGTGGTCGGTCGGCGCACCGCCGCCGTCGCGATTTCCGCTCCGCTGACGGCGTTGAAGAGTGACGATTTGCCGCTGCCGGTGGCGCCGAAGAATCCCACCACCGTATGGTCCGCGGAAAGCGACCGCCGCGAACTGGCACGGTCCAGCACCTGCAGCACCTCGTCCAGGGTCTCCTGGGGGAGGGCACCGGCCGCGAGCTCCCTGGCGTCATCGAGGGCCTCAAGCCTGCGGTCCAGCTGCGACTCCACCCGGGCGGCGCCGTGGCGGCTCATGCCGACGCCGCCAGCCGGCGCAGTGCCGCCGCGTGCCCGGCAAGGTCCTCCGGCGGCGCACCGCCGTCGACGTCGAGCCGGCTCAGGAAGCGCTCGCGCTCGGACGCCAACAGAACCCGGCACCGCTCATGCAGATCTTCGCGCGCCGTGCGGGCGAGCCGGCGGACGGCGTCTTCCCCAAACACGGCTTCCAGGAGCCGCTGACCCACGACGGCGGTGCCGCCGGCGACCCCGATCTCCAGCCCGGTCAATCCCGCGGTCATGGAGAACACGACAATCATGAGCGCGGCCCCCAGACCGTTGATGCCGAAAGACAACCAGCGGGCCTGGGTGCGCTTGCCCTGGCCTTCGGTACGGATCAGTTCCATCAGGCCGCCCTGCCAGGCGCGGATCTCCGTGGCCACGGCGTCCGCGAAGTCGGCGGATGTGCCGGAGAGATCATCACTGCCGAGCAACTGCCTGCCCGCGGGATCCGAGCGCCAGCGCTGGTCCGTATGTTCGGCTGCATTGGCGGCTTCATCGACAATGACAGCCTGCAGTCCGGTCTCGATCGCGGTCTCCACCCTGACTGCGGGCGCCGGCTCGCCCCGGAAGAATGCGCCCACGCGGTCCCGGAAGCGCCCGATGTTCTGTTCCATGGCGCGAAAGAACTCGCCCGTCCCGACGAAGTCCTGCCACCGCGCCAGTACCTCGCCGCGCAGCAGCGCGCCATCCCGGGTGGCCTCAAGGATCCTGCCCACGGCGTCGTCATAGGCCTGGCCGGCGTCGGCCGAGAGTATCTCGGCTGCTCGCTGCTGCTCGGACACCGCCCGCCCTGCCTCCTCGACGCGGTGGCTGAGGGCCGTGAGAGTGCCGTTGAGCGTGCGGCGGGCGATTCCGGC
This sequence comes from Arthrobacter sp. ov118, assembly GCF_900116495.1. Lineage (GTDB taxonomy): Bacteria > Actinomycetota > Actinomycetes > Actinomycetales > Micrococcaceae > Arthrobacter. The sequence continues at coordinate 42,968 of NZ_FPAY01000002.1, read as the reverse complement.
GCGTCCGGCGGCGTCCCCTGCCAGCTCGCCAAGCCATTGCCGCAGCGGTTCCACGGCCGTGGCCGGAAGCATTCCCGCGGCATCGAGGACCAGCTCCGGCACGACGAACATCCGGGCCGTGCCGAGGCCTTCCCTGCTGAGCATGGCCGTCAAGTCCGCGCTGACCTCCGCCTCGGCCGCCGGCGGCACCCTGTCCAGCACCACGGCCACCGTGATGTCGCGCGAGGCGGCATCCAGGAGCAAGCGCCAAGGCACGGCGTCGGCATAGCGGTTGGCGGTGGTGACGAACACCCAGAGGTCGGCGGCGGCGAGGAGCTGCCCGGCCAGGTTGCGGTTGTCGTCGGAGATTGAGTCGACGTCGGGTGCATCCAGAAGCGCGATTCCTCGCGGGACCGCCGGGTCGGCGACCAGGACGAGCGAGGTTACTTTGCCGGCGGCCGCAGCGGGTGGGGCGGGATCCGCCGGGGTCGTGCCGTCCACGGCGGCGCTGTCCACCACCGCGCCAAGGATGCGGCCCAGTGCCGGCAGGACCCGCTGGCCTTCAAACCAGCCGGAGTCCGCCGGATGGTGGAGCAGGATCGGCTGGCGGGTGGTCGGCCGGATGGCGCCTGCCCGCGTGACAGCATGGCCCACCAGAGCGTTGACCAGCGTGGACTTCCCGGCCCCGGTGGAGCCGCCCACCACGGCCAGCAGCGGCGCGTCGAGGCTGCGGTACCGGGGCAGAATGTAGTCGTCGAGCTGAGCCACCGCGTTGCGCAGCTGCTGCCGCGTCCGCTCGGTTCCGGGCAGGGCGAGCGGCAGCCGCAGTGCCGCAAGGTCCGCCCGGACGCTTTCAAGGAGCGCGACGCCGGCTGCGGCTTCGGAAGGTTCTTGGGAGCTCACAGCATCATCATGCCAGTTCAGTCCGGAGTTTCCGCGGGGGCGGGGCCTGGCGCGGTTAGTTGCAGGGGCCTAGGTTGGCCAGCCAGGGGCAGATCGGGGGAAAACAAAACGGTCCCGGGCTGATGCCCGGGACCGTTTCCGATGTGACCCCAGCGGGATTCGAACCCGCGTTACCGCCGTGAGAGGGCGGCGTACTAGGCCGCTATACGATGGGGCCGCGTACTTTCAGAACTGCATTTCTGCCGTTCAAGCCAAATGATTGTTTCATACACTTGGCGCTGCTCCAAATCGGACCAGCCGATCTGAAACTTCTAAATATCCGCGGATATCCGCGGATTTTCAGAGCTGGGATACCAGGACTCGAACCTAGAATGACGGTACCAGAAACCGTAGTGTTGCCAATTACACCATATCCCAATGGCACTTCCGGACCGGATGTTTGGGCCCAAACCCTCGCTCCCGGCGCCTCAGCACGAGTAATTACTTTACCCGAGAGTTTTCACTTGCACAAATCGGCGAGCCGGCGGCGTTGTGTGCAGTTTCCGCCGAGCGCCGCCGGGCGGCTAAGGCACGGCTGCACCGTCCGAGGCCCGCCAATCCGGGGGAAATCAGGCTTACGTCCGGTACGTTCCCGGTGAGCTCCTCCCGCTCACTGCTCCCCCGCGGGCGGTTCGGCGATCAGGCCCGGGATGTTAACTGCATCACAAATGCCGGGGTGGCCGGGCCGTAAGGCCTGCCCTATCCGCTGACGTGTCGGACATCCCAGCTACGCCAGCAGCTCCAGCAGGGATCCGACCTCGCGCCCGAGGAAGCCGGGGGCCGGCTCCCCACCGCGGTTCAGCCACACGCCAACCAAGCCGGCCGCCGTCGAGCCTTCCGCGTCGAGGAGCCTGTTGTCCCCGATATACAGCGTCTGGCCGGCGCCGGTGCCGAGGCGCCGGACACCCTCGAGATAGATGGCCGGGTCCGGTTTTGCGGCGCCAACGGTGTCGGTGCCCACGAGCACGGCGATGCGTTCCAACCCTGCCGCGTCGAGCTTCACGCGCTGGTAGTCGTGGACGTTGTTGCTTACGGCTCCGTACGGAATGCCGACGGCGTCCAGCGCGTCCAGCAGCGGGCCGACGTCGTCGAACGCCCTGATGTAGCCGTGCTGGCGGCTCGCGTAGGAACTCACCCAGTGGTGGGCCTGCTCACCGTCGGAAAGTTCGACGCCGAAGTACGCCAGCGCTGCCCGGCCGCGGAGCAGCCGTTGCTCATTGAACGTCAGCTCCCCGGCCAGGTAGCGGTCGTAGAAGTGCGTGGTCTCGTGCGTGAAGATCCGCCCGAACCTCTCCCACCCGGCATCATCCAGGCCGGGCAGGAGGTGCTCGCTGACGTCGCGCAGGGCGGTCGTCATGGCGAATTCGAGGTCCACCAGGGTGTCATCGATGTCGAACAGGACGCCATGCACTGCGCCTAGACCCGCGTCGAGCATCTCAGCCGCGGAAAGCGCGCAGGCGGGCCAGGGACGAGTCCTTGCCCAGGATGACCATGGATTCGAACAGCGGCGGGGAGATCCGGCGGCCCGAGACGGCCGTGCGGACGGGTCCGAAGGCCAGGCGCGGCTTGACGCCGAGGCCTTCCACGAGGGCTTCCTTCAGTGCGGCCTGGATGTTCTCGGCCGTCCAGTCGTTGATGGGCTCCAGCGCGGCGAGGGCGGCGTCGAGCACCTCGGTGAGGTTTTCGGGCAGTCCCTTGCGGGCGTCGTCGGCGACATCGATCGCGTCGTCGGCCTTGAACAGGAAAGCGATCATTTCCGGCGCTTCGCCCAGCAGCGAGATGCGCTCCTGGATCAGCGGCGCGGCCTCGGCCAGGATCTGCTCCTCGCGGTCCGTCAGCGTCTCCCCGACAAAACCGGCGGCCTGCAGGTAGGGCACCAGGCGGCCGCGGAAGTCCTCCGGGTCGAGCATGCGGATGTGGGTGCCGTTAATGGCTTCGGCCTTCTTGATGTCGAAGCGGGCAGGGTTGGCCAGCACGTCGTTGACGTCGAAGTTCTCGATCAGCTGGTCCACGGTGAAGATGTCCTCGTCGGCGGAGAGGCTCCAGCCGAGCAGGGACAGGTAGTTCAACAGGCCCTCCGGGATGAAGCCGCGGTCCCGGAGCAGGAACAGGTTGGACTGGGGATCGCGCTTGGAGAGCTTCTTGTTGCCCTCGCCCATGACGTACGGCAGGTGTCCGAAGACCGGCATGTAGCTGGCCACGCCAATGTCCATCAGCGCCCGGATCAGCACCACCTGGCGGGGCGTGGAGGACAGCAGGTCCTCACCGCGGAGCACGTGGGTGATCCCCATCAGGGCGTCGTCCACCGGGTTGACCAGGGTGTACAGCGGGGAGCCGTCCGCGCGGACTATGACGTAGTCCGGGATGCTGCCGGCCTTGAACGTGATCTCGCCGCGGACCATGTCGGTGAATGTGACGTCTTCATCGGGCATGCGGACGCGCAGCACCGGCTCGCGGCCCTCGGCCTTGAACGCGGCGAGCTGCTCATCGGTGAGCTCGCGGTCAAAGTTGTCGTAGCCGAGCTTGGGGTCGCGGCCGGCCGCCCGGTGGCGGGCCTCGACCTCCTCCGGCGTGGAGTAGCACTCATAAGCGTAGCCGGCGTCCATCAACTTGGCCACGACGTCCTTGTAAAGCTCCAGCCGCTGCGACTGGCGGTAAGGCTCGTGCGGGCCGCCGACTTCCACGCCTTCTTCCCAAGTGATGCCGAGCCACTTGAGGGCCTCCAGGAGCTGCTGGTAGCTCTCCTCCGAATCACGCGCCACGTCTGTGTCCTCGATCCGGAACACGAAGGTGCCCTTGGTGTGCCGGGCGTGGGCCCAGTTGAAGAGGGCGGTGCGGATCAGGCCGACGTGCGGGGTGCCCGTGGGTGACGGGCAGAACCGGACGCGGACCGGAGTGTCGGGGGTGACTTCACCGGTGGGGGCGGCAAGCGGGGCGGAACTGGAGACGGCGTCGGACGCGGAAGCAGTAGTCATAGTGGTACCAACATTACCGCGTGCCCGTTTAGGCTTCGGCGGTGGCCCGTCCGGCGGCTGCCGGGGATGGCGCCCCGGATTCAGTCCATCTCCCCTGGCGCTTACCTTAGGGATGGCGCGTGTGGTTGCCGTTGCCGGGATTGTCCCCGGCGAGAATGCGGTACCTAACCAGCATCCCGGCGGTGATGTGGTCGTTGACGTGACAGTGGAAGAGCCAGGTGCCGGGGTCATCGGGGACCATGTCGCCCACTATCATGGAGCCGGGCAGGAGACTGACGACGTCGGTACGCATTCCCACGGCCGTCACTGTATTGCCGTGCCAATGCGGGGTATGCAGGTCCACCTCGGTGCCCATGCCCATCAAGTACCACCGCACCCGTTCGCCCTTGTGCATGGTCATCGAATCCAGCGGCAAATTGCCGAAGACGTACCCGTTGACGGAGTGCATCAGGTTGCTCTCCTTGAACTCTTCATCTTCGATCTTTACAGTGGCCGGCTCCCCCGTGAAGCGGTCAATGTTGCGTTGCAGGTACGGGCTGGCGTTCTCGTCGCTCACCTTGAACTGGACAAAGAACTCTCGGTCCACGTCGTCCGGGGTGCCGTCCGGGCGCGCGGCGCTGGCCTTGGTGATGACCATCGGCCCCACCAGTCCGGCGTAGTCGTCGGCGACCTCATCCTTGTGCGAGTGGTACATCCAGACCACCGAGGTGCCGTCCATCGGGCCGGGACCGGCCCGGTCGGGAACCTTGTATTCGTAGTTGTGGACGGCGCCGGGTGCAACGGCGTCGTCATCCTTGTCCACCGGCCCGGTGCCGTCATCATAGGGGGCGCCCTCGCTGCCTTTGTCATAGAACAGGCCATGCGCGTGGACCGAGGCGGGGTGGTCGAGGTTGTTCTTGAAGACGACCTCGATGGTGTCGCCCACGACGGCCCGGATGACCGGTCCCAGCATGCCCAGGTGCTGGTCCTCGGCGCTGCGCGGTTTAAGGGCGGAGAAAGTCGAGTCGGTGTATTCCCGGTACAGGGACTTGATGTAGGTGGTGCCAATCCTTTGGGGCCCCTGCTCCGTAAAAACAGCGGCCGTGGCATCGAAAGCCGCGCCCGTGATCTGGTTGATGCCGGAAGGAGCGTAGTTCCAATCGACCTCATCCGCCGCTATGTAGTAGGTCCGCGTCTGGGCGGCATACTGCTTCGCCGGTACGGTGGCCGTTGCTGATGCTGAAATGAACACTGTGGCGAACGCCGCAGCTATCCCCAAGGGGAACAAGGCCTGGAGCCACCGGGGCCAGTAGCGCGGACCCCGGCGCCACTCCGTTTGCGTCCTTTCGCGGCTTTCCATGATGCGTCCCTCCCGGTTCAGCCGGCGCCACACACTCAGCTCCGACCTGACAACTATAGAGTTGGCACCTTCGGCTTATCTTGGGCTGCGTCCGTCTGACGTTTATCGCCCGTTCACTGCCGCTGCTAGCCCGGAATACCGCTACGAAAAAAGACAGCCGCACCGTGGATCCACGGTGCGGCTGTCCGAAATCGGCGCGCAAATCTACTAGCGGCGCACTACCGGGTTGGAGAGGCGGCCGATGCCCTCAATCTCGACCTCGAAGCGGTCGCCGGCCTGCACAACGTCGACGCCGGCGGGGGTTCCGGTCATAATGACGTCGCCGGGCAGCAGGGTGAAGGCCTGGGAGACGATCGAGACGAGTTCCCGGACGCCGCGGATCATCTGGTTGGTGCTGCCGTCCTGGCGCAGTTCGCCGTTGAGCCGGCCCTGGATCTGCAGGTCCTCGGTGTCGAGCTCGGTTTCAATCCAGGGGCCGAGCGGGGCCGAGGTGTCGAAGCCCTTGGCGCGGGCCCACTGCAGGTCCGTCTTCTGGACGTCGCGGGCGGTGAGGTCGTTGCCGCAGGTGTAGCCGAAGATCACGTCGTCCACGCGGTCCTCGGGAACGTCCTTGCAGATCCGGCCGATGACGACGCACAGCTCGGCTTCGAAGGAGATTTCCTCGGAGAACTCCGGCAGGACGATGGGATCGTTGGGCCCGATCACGGAGGTGTTGGGCTTGAGGAACAGCAAGGGCTGCTGGGGCACCTCGTTGCCCAGCTCCCGGGCGTGCTCGGCGAAGTTGCGGCCGACCCCCACCACCTTGCTGCGCGGGATGATCGGCGCCAGCAGGCGGACGTCTTCCAGTTTGTGCTTGGTGGGGGTTCGTTCCACGCCGTGGAAAAAGGGGTCGCCCTTGATGACAGTGACTTCCTCACTGCCGGGCTCACCTTCCACAACGCCGTAGAGGGGATCAGAATCAACGACAAACCGGGCGATACGCATGGGTCCTAGCCTACCGTCCCAGCCGTCCTTCCCTGTCCGTTGGGCCGGTGCGCAGGAAGTCCAGCTGCGCCGCGACCGAGAGTTCCGCGGCGCGCCGGACGGAGGGGTCGATGTCCGTGTACACGGCATCCGCGACGGCGCCGATGCCGGCGTCGGCACCCAGTGCCTGAAGGGCCACCCGGACCTGTTCGAGCCTGCCGTTGCGGTGGTCGCGGTAGGCGCGGGCGACGGCGTCGAGTGCCGGCAACACCGGGCCGTGGGCCGGCAGCACTGTGGCGGGTCCAAGGCGTTCCAGCCGGTCCAGCGACCCGAGGTAGTCGCGCAAAGTGCCGTCGGGGTAGTCCAGCACAGTGGTTCCGGAGCCCAGGATCGTGTCCCCGGTCAGCACTGAGCCGTGCGGGCCGTCCTGCGGCAGGTGGAAGCACAGGGAATCCGAGGTGTGGCCCGGCGTCGCCAGTACCCTGATGTCCACCCCGGCGGCGCGGAGGGTTTCGCCGTCCTGCAAGGGCAGCGCGCCGTGGCAGTGCGTCGGGTCCGCGGCCCGCACCGGTGCCCCCGTCAGTTCCGAAAACCGCACGGCTGCCGCGGTGTGGTCCGCGTGCCGATGCGTAATCAGGATCAGTTCGATTGCACCGTCCCCGGCCAGCGCCTGCAGGTGCGCCTCGTCAAGGGGCCCGGGGTCGACGGCGACACTACCGGCCGCTCCCGGCGCGCCGATGAGGTAGGAGTTGGTTCCGTTCAGGCTCATCGGGCCCGGGTTCGGGGCCAGGCGGAACCGGGTCAGGGCGCTGCTGCGGACAATGCCGCCGGATGTCTCGGGTGTCACTGTCCCCTCCTTGCACTAGATGCGACGGCGGCCCCGCCGCAAGGAGGGAGCCGCCGTCGTGGGCTATCTGCCGGGCCTAACTAGCTGCCGAGCCAGTCAGCTAGAGGGCCTAGGCGAGGCGGGTCAGCCAGCCGTGGGTGTCTTCGACAGTGCCGGTCTGGATGCCGAGCAACTGGGCGCGGATGGCCATGGTGGTCTCCCCCGCCTTGGCGTCCTCGGAACCGATGAACTCGGTGGCGTCCTTGAGCACGCCGATGGGCGTGATGACGGCCGCGGTGCCGCAGGCGAAGACCTCGGTAATCTCACCGGACGCAACGCCGTCGCGCCATTCATCCAGGGTGATCTTACGCTCGGTGACTCCCCGGCCCATGTCCTTGGCCACCTGCATCACGGAAGAGCGCGTTACGCCCTCAAGGATCGTGCCGGACAGCGCCGGGGTGACCAGCGAGCCGTCCTTCATGACGAAGAAGACGTTCATGCCGCCGAGTTCCTCGACCGCGTTGTCGTTGAACTGGTCCAGGAACAAAACCTGCTTGCAGCCGTGTGCCTCCGCCTCCTGCTGGGCGATCAGCGAGGCGGCATAGTTACCGCCGCACTTGGCGGCACCTGTTCCGCCGCGGCCGGCGCGGGCGTATTCGCGCGAGATCCAGATGGAGATGGGCTTGAGCTCGCCGCCGAAGTAGTTGCCAGCCGGGGAGGCGATCACGCGGAAGGACACCTGGCGCGCCGCCCGGACGCCCAGGAATGCTTCGGTGGCGATCATGAAGGGCCGCAGGTACAGTGCCTCGCCGTCTCCGGACGGCACCCATTCCTTGTCCGCGGCCACGAGTTCGCGGATGGCGCCGAGGAAGTACTCTTCCGGGAGCTCCGGCAGGGCCAGGCGGCGGGCGGACTTGTTGAGGCGGGCGGCGTTGGCCTCGGGGCGGAACGACCAGATGGAGCCGTCGGCGTGACGGTAGGCCTTCAGGCCCTCGAAAATTTCCTGGCCGTAGTGCAGCACGGCGGCGGAAGGGTCCAGGGCAATGGGACCGTAGGGTTCAACCCGCGCGTCGTGCCAGCCACCGTTGCCGTCGACGTCGACGGTGTAGTCGACAATCGCGGTGTGGTCGGTGAAATGGTCGCCAAATCCCGGGTTCGCCAGGATGGCTGCACGCTCTTCAGCAGACTTCGGGGTCTCCGAGAGGTGCAGGGTGAATTCGACGCCATGGGCAGTCTGAGTCATGGTTCCTCCACGATCGGCTGCCTGGCGTGGGAACGTGGTTCACCCTCGGACCACGGCAGCATGTTGGTGATTCGAAACTAGCTTACGCCCGTTGAGGGCACCGGTTCCTCGGCGCCCGAAGGACAGAAAGCAGACGCCGCAAATCCGGCAGCGAATACGGCGCAACCAATCCAGCAGTGCCTACAGCGCCGCCGCGATGGCGTCGCCGATGGCGCTCGTGGTCCGGAAGGCGCCGTCGCGGGCTTCGACGTCGGTCCTGACGGCTGCCTCGATCTTCCGGGCGGCGCCGGCAAACCCGAGGTGGTCGAGCAGGAGGGCCGCGGAGAGAATGGCGGCGGTGGGGTCTGCCTTCTGCTGGCCGGCGATGTCCGGGGCGGAACCGTGCACCGGTTCGAACATGGACGGTGCGGTACGTTCCATGTTGATGTTGCCGGATGCTGCAAGGCCGATGCCGCCGGTCACGGCTGCCGCGAGGTCGGTGATGATGTCGCCGAACAGGTTGTCCGTGACGATCACGTCGAAGCGGGACGGGTCGGTGACCATGAAGATCGTGGCGGCGTCGACGTGGAGGTAGTCGTGGGCGACGTCGGGGAACTCCTGGGCCACGGCTTCGACCGTGCGCTTCCAGAGCTGGCCGGCGAAGACCAGGACATTGTGCTTGTGCACGAGGGTGAGCTTCTTGCGGGGGCGCTCGTTGGCGCGGCGGAACGCGTCACGGACCACGCGCTCCACGCCGTGGGCAGTGTTCAGCGACACCTCGGTGGCGACCTCGTGAGGTGTGCCGGCCCGCAGGGTGCCGCCGTTGCCCACGTAGGGACCTTCGGTGCCTTCGCGGACAACGATGAAATCGATCTCGCCGGGGTTCGCGAGCGGGCTGCCGACGCCGGCGTAGAGGTGCGAGGGCCGCAGGTTGACGAAGTGGTCGAGGCTGAAGCGCAGCTTCAGCAGCAGCTCGCGCTCGATGATCCCGGAGGGAATCCGGGTGTCGCCGGGGGCTGCTCCGACGGCGCCAAACAAGATGGCGTCCCGGGTCCGAAGGTCCTCCAGGGTGGCCGCGGGCAGGGTCTCCCCCGTCTCGAGCCAGTGCTCCGCCCCCAGCTTGTAGTGGGTTTGCTGGAGCGCGATCCCCTCGGCCGCCGCGGCCTTCTCAAGGACTTTCAGGGCCTCGGCCGTGACCTCCGGGCCGATGCCGTCGCCCGGGATGACTGCCAGATCAATCGTGGATGCGCTCATGTTTTCAGGGTAGCTAAATGATCCACATTCTGGTCAAGTCGTCTCACTATTCAAACATCCCGGGCGGGCGGCACCGGCTTAGGCCTCGGCGGGTTCCTCGTACTTCGGAAACACCGGGGCGGGAGCGGGCAGCTGCGTGCCGGCTTCGATCGGCGTGGCAATGGCAGCGAACTTCCGCGCCTCGCCCTCGGGCTGGCCAAGCGTGTGCAGGATTGCCGCCGTCGCGGTTGGCATGACCGGCTGGGCCAGGAGCGCGACGATCCGCAGCACCTCGAGTGTCACGTAGAGCACCGTGTTCATGCGCTCGACGTCAGTCTTGCGCAGCACCCACGGGGCCTGCTCGGCGAAGTAGGCGTTCGTGTCACCCAAGACAGCCCAAATGGCTTCCAGCGCGCGGCTGAACTCCTGCTTCTCGAACGCGGCCCGGACGACGTCCAGCAGGCCGTTGGCCTGGCCGAGGATCGCCGCGTCCGCGGCAGAGAACCCGGCCGGAACCGGCACGCGGCCTTCACAGTTCTTGGCCACCATGGACAGCGACCGCTGGGCCAGATTGCCGAAGTTGTTGGCGAGGTCCGAATTCATCCGCCCCACGATGGCCTCGTGGTTGTAGTTACCATCGGCGCCGAAGGGGACCTCGCGCAGGAAGAAGTAGCGCACCTGGTCCAGCCCGTACTGGGCGACGAAGTCGGCAGGTGCCACGACGTTGCCGAGGGACTTGGACATCTTGACGCCGTTGTTCTGCAGGAAGCCGTGGATCATGATCCGCTTCGGCAGCTCGAGTCCTGCACTCATAAGGAACGCCGGCCAGTAGATGGCGTGGAAGCGGGAGATGTCCTTGCCAATGACGTGCACGTCGGCCGGCCAGAACTTCCTGAACGCTTCGGAATCAACGTCCGGGTAACCCACGCCCGTCAGATAGTTGGTCAGGGCGTCAACCCACACGTACATGACGTGCTTGTCATTGCCCGGCACCGGGACGCCCCAGTCAAAGGTGGTGCGGCTGATGGAGAGGTCCTCCAGGCCGCGCTTGACGAAGCTGATGACCTCGTTGAAGCGGGACTGCGGCGCACCGAACTCGGGCTGCGCCTCGTAGAGGGCCAGCAGCTTGTCCTGGTAGGCGGACAGCCGGAAGAAGTAGCTCTCCTCCGCCGTCCACGTGACCTCGGTGTCCGATTCACGGGAGTAACGGACGCCGTCGTCCTTGACCACGGTCTCGTCCTCGACGTAGAACGCTTCGTCGCGGACCGAGTACCAGCCCTCGTACTTGGAGAGGTAGATGTCCCCGTTGGCTTCCATCTTCTTCCAGATGGCCTGCGACGCCGCGTAGTGGTCGGCGTCGGTGGTGCGGATGAATCGGTCATACGAGACACCCAGGGCGGCGTGGGCCGCCTTGTAGATTTCGGCGTTCCGGTCCACCAGCCCCTTGGGCGTCAGGCCTTCCTTCTCCGCGGTCTGGGCAATCTTCATGCCGTGCTCGTCCGTTCCGGTCAGGAAGAAGACGTCGAAACCGTCCAGGCGTTTGAAGCGGGCCATCGCGTCGGTGGCGATGTACTCGTAGGCGTGCCCAATGTGCGGCACACCGTTGGGATACGTGATGGCCGTGGTGATGTAGAAGGGGGTCTTATCAGTTGAAGTCACGGTCTAAATCTAGATCAGTTCGGTCAGGGTATCGCTCTGGCGGACAAGTTCGTGGTCATGTGAAGCCACCAGCACGGCGATGCCGTCCGACGTCGTGTCCTTCAGGATGCTGATGATGCGGTTGGCCGCGGCCCGGTCGAGGCTGGCTGTGGGTTCGTCGACCACCAAAACGCGGGTGCCGAGGATCAGGGCCCGGGCGATGGCGACGCGCTGGCGCTCACCGCCGGAGAGCTGGGCGGGGCGGTGGCGCATGCGCCGGCCGAGGCCCACAAGGTCCAGGAGGTCCTTGGCCATGTCGCGGCGCTTCTCGACCTCGCCGTCGGGCACGGCCGGCAGCAGGACGTTCTCGAGCGCGCTCATGCCGTCGATCAAGGCGCCGCCCTGGTCGACGTAGCCGATCAGGGCCCGGCGGCGGTCGGCGATCTCATCGTCGCCCATGGTCTCGAGCGAGTCGCCTTCCCAGAACACCCGGCCCGACGTCGGCAGGGTCAGGCCCGCGCCGACGGTCAGGATGCTGGTCTTGCCGGAGCCGGAACGGCCGGCGACACAGTGCATTTCGCCGGCATGCAGCGTCATGTTGAAGTCGTCGACGACGTTGACGGGCTCGGCGCCGCCCTTGCCTCCGCCGTAGTGGATGGTGATATTGCTCAGTTCCAGCGGCGTGGCGTGGTCCGTGGCCTTCACGATGGTGTTGGCGCGGGTCTTGTGTGCACCGCGACGGGTGCTGGCGGTCATCCGGTCGTGTGCCTCCCGGTCAAGGTTCAGCTCGTTAGTCATTGGACCACTTTCGTTGCAATCGGAATCCAGCAAAGTACAGCCACAAGGCCGGCAAGGGCGGCCCACAGCGCGGCATAGGGGGCGAGGAGGAGCCCGATGCCAAGGGCGCCCACCACACCGAGCGGCAACGCGACAGTTCCCACCATGGCGTTTTCAAAGAAGCGGACCTGGCCCAGCATGTCCGGGTTCCAGCCCATGGCCCGCAGTGTGCCGAGGTACTGCCGCTTGGCCTGCAGCTCGAACCGTCCGGTGACCATGGTCAGGAGCAGACCGACGGCCACGCCGGAGACGGCCAGGATGATGCTCGGGAGCGCGATGCTGGCCGCGGCCAGGCCGCTGAGCGCGCTGGCACCGGCGGCCCGCGGAATGTCAATCAGCAGTGCGACCAGGCCGCCAACGGCGGCGCCGAAGACGCCGACGGCGACCGCAAGCGAGCCGGTGTTGAACTTGTTCGTGCTCAGCTGGCGGTTGGCGAAGGTCAGCGGCGAATCGACTGCCATGAGCCTTTCGTCATGTTGCGGTTCCTGGTCCACTTCGTCGCGGTGGCGCAGCTGCTGCGCTGCGAAGAAGGCGGCACCCGCGTAGAGCACCAGGACCGACGCCGAGACGATCGCCGTGGCGGCGCTCCAGGTGATCAGGCTCAGGGCGGTGCCGACGACGGCGAGCAACGCGGCGCCGACGCCGAATTCGGCCAGCACCCAGGAGCGGATCCTGCGCTGTGTCCAGCCCATGGCCCGCAGGGTGCCTGCTTCGCTCCGCCGTTTGCGCACGTAGCTGACGGTGGACGCACCGGTCAGCAGGGCGGCGCCGCACAGCGTCATGAACAGCAGCGTCAGGTTCGTGGCGGTCAGGGAACCGGACACGGCGTCCGCGGCGTCCTGGCGGACCCACGACTGCTGGACAGTGCCCAGCGGCGACTCCTTGCCGGCGTCGTCCTTGGAATAGCCGGGAACGGCGATGTTGGCGTCCTCGCGGGCGGACCCGGCCACCACGGTGGCCTGCAGACCCATGTCGCGGATCTCGTTGGCGAGCTTCTCGACCTCGGGCTGCGCCTGCTTCCAGCTGCCCTGCACGGTGGCGCGGACGCGGACGGCGTCGATCACGGAGGCGTTCTGCTCGTAGCCGCGGGCGGCCGCCAGTCCGTAGAAGTCGGTGATGGCACCGGCGGACTGGCTGACCAGGCCGGTGGCGCTCAGCGACGGCTTGAGCTCGGTGTTGGCCTCAGCGCCGGATGCGTCCTTGGTCAGGGTGAACGGCGCGGGGTCGTAGCCGCCCAGGGGCAGCCGGTTGACGTCGCCGGCGGCCTCCTTGACGGCCGCGGGGTCGAACGTGCCGTAGACCATCGCCAGCGGGGTGGCGAGCTTCTTGCCGGTCTCCAGGTTTTCGCGGTAGGACCGCTCGTCCACCGGGTTGCGCTGCGTCTGGTCGACGGCTTCCCCGTTGGCGGCCTTGTCCGGCAGCCGGTTCACGGTGACCCAGTCGCCGGGGGTGGCGCTCTTGTCCACGGCACCGTTGGCGGCGGTTGCGCCGTCCGTGTATTTCGGGGCTGCGGCGAAATTCGTGGTCCAGGTGGCCGGGTTGTAGAGGCCCTGGCTGAACGATCCGGTGTCGCCCATGAGCTGGGAAAGGTCCTTGGACCCGGGCCAGGCGAGGGCGAACGGGGACTTGGAGACAAACGGCAGGTAGTCCTTGTCCAGCGAGCGGGTCACGGTGCCGACGTCCTTGGTGACGTTGCCGGAGTCGTCGATTTCCTCGATCTTGACCGAGTACAACAGGTCCAGGGCCGTGCCCGAGCGCACGATGAGCGGGATGGCCTGGGAATCGTTCGTGAGCTGGCCGTCGCGCTTGGCCTGCTGGTACTGGGTCATCAGCGGCGCCCAGTACTTGAGCTTCACGCCGAGGAAGTCCGGGCCTTCCTTGAGTTCGTCCATGCTGATGCCGTTGGTGAAGAGGCTCTCGAAGTGCCGGCCGATCGCGCCGGCGTTGCGGGCGTCAGCGGGCGGGGCCTTCTCCAGCGGGGCCAGGAAGTCACCGGCAGTGCCGAGCAGCGCGCGTTCGGAGACGGGGTCGACGGCGACGACCGACTCGGTCACCTGCGGCGCCATGGGCAGGGAGACGGAGAGGTTGAACAGGTTGTGCTCGGAACCGCCGGCCGGGGTGGGGAACTTGATGCCGGTCTCTCCGGCCGGGCCTTGGATGCGGACGTTCTTGCCGCCGTCGACCTGCTCTTCGACGAGCTTGGCCTTGCCGAGGGAGCCTTCGGCCGTGGTCTTGAAGAGGGTCTGGTCGGAGTGGCCGTCGGAGCTGACGGCGCTGGCGGTGAGCCGGTACTTCTTCGGGGTGTCGCTGAGGACCGATTCCGCGGCCGGCCATTTGCTCGGGTCGGTGGCGGTGGGGTCCCCGGCGGTGCCGGCGAGGCCCGCGTTGTAGCCCAGGTAGTCGGTGGCCTCCAGGCGCGGCGACTCGAGGTTCTGGGTGACGCGGGAGACCAGGCTGATGGGTGCGGCCACCGAGGTGCCGGACAGCTTCCGGATCGCATCGAGCTGCTCGAAGCTCATGCCGCCCTGGCCGGTGGCGATGTCCGGCTGCATCAGGCCGCCGTTGTCGTCCGCCTTGGCCTGGACCAGGATGTCGTAGAGCCCCCGGGAGTTTTGGTCGACGGTCCTGCTCAGCGCCGCCTGGGACTGGCCCTGGACGAGGACGGACAGGCACATGGCCACGATCAAAATGGACGCGGTCAGCAAAAGCACTCTGCTTCTGATGAACCTCTGGACGGCGTTCATTGGGCTCCTGAAAGCTGGATTGCGTGCGCACGCCGCAGTTCATTTCCTGCGGAATTGGTGGCGTCCCATGCCGGGCGTGCAAAAGTAAAGGCCGGTCTGCCGGCCAAGACCTGGAATTCGGTCCTAGCCATTGTACGCAGACCGGCCGCCCGCTCAGGGCCGCCGGCAGCTCTTCTGCCGCTGCCGGCGGCCCCGCGGGAGGAAATTAGTCCTCCAGGTCAACCTCGCGGACCATGTCGGCGCCAATCCCGGCCTTGATCGCGTCAAGGACCTGCTGGGGAACCGAGCTGTCGATGGTCAGCAGGGCCAGCACCTGGCCGCCCTCGGCCTGGCGTGCCACCTGCATGCCGGCGATGTTGATGTTGTTCATGCCCAGGATGTGGCCGATGGTGCCGATCACGCCGGGGCGGTCAGTGTACGCCACCACGACGAGGTGCTCGCTGATCGGAATCTCCACCTCGTAGCCGTTGACGCCCACGAGCTTCTGGATCTGCTTGGGCCCGGTGAGGGTTCCGGCGACCGAGATCTGGCTGCCGTCGCTGAGCGCTCCGCGCAGGGTCAGGACGTTGCGGTAGGACTCCGTCTCCGGCGTCGTGATGAGCCGGACGTTGATGCCGCGCTGTTCGGCGATCACCGGGGCGTTGACGTAGGAGACCTGCTCGGTCACGACGTCGGCAAAAATGCCCTTGAGCGCCGCGAGCTCCAGGACCTTGACGTCGAGCGAGGAGATCTCACCGGCCACCTCGACGTCGAACTGGGTGAGCGAGGCGTGGGTCAGGGCGGTGAAGATGCGGCCCAGTTTTTCCATCAGCGGGATGCCGGGACGGACGTCGGGGGCGATGACGCCGCCGGCGACGTTGACGGCGTCGGGGACGAGTTCGCCGGCGAGTGCCAGGCGGACGGACTTGGCGACGGAGACGCCTGCCTTCTCCTGGGCCTCATCAGTGGAGGCACCCAGGTGCGGGGTCACCACGACGTTGTCGAGTTTGAAGAACGGCAGGTCGGTGCTGGGTTCCTTGGAGAAGACGTCGACGCCGGCGCCGGCGATGTCACCGGCCTCGAGCGCGGCGTAGAGGGCCTCCTCGTCCACCAGGCCGCCGCGGGCGACGTTGACGACGTAGGCCGTGCTCTTCATTTTCTTGAACGCGTCGGCGCCGAGCATGCCGACGGTCTCCGGGGTCTTGGGCATGTGGATGGTGATGAAGTCCGACTGCGCGAGGAGCTCGTCGAGGGTCACCAGCTGCACGCCGAGCTGGGCGGCGCGGGCGGCGGTGATGTAGGGGTCGTACGCGAGGATCTTGGTGTCGAAGCCCTTCAGGCGGGCCGCCACCAGGGCACCGATCCGGCCGAGGCCGATGATGCCGATCTTCTTTTCAAAGAGCTCGATGCCGGTGTACTTGGAGCGCTTCCATTCCCCGTCCTTAAGGGCGGAGCTGGCCTGCGGAATGTGCCGGGCGAGGCTCAGGATGTGGCCGACAGTCAGTTCGGCGGCCGAGACGATGTTGGAGGTCGGCGCGTTGACCACCATGACGCCGGCCTGCGTGGCCGCCTTGATGTCCACATTGTCCAGGCCCACGCCGGCCCGGGCGATCACCTTGAGGTTCTTGGCGGCGGCGATGGCCTCGGCGTCCACCTGGGTAGCGGAGCGGACCAGGATCGCGTCGACGTCGCTGATCGCGGAGAGCAGCTGGGAACGGTCGGCGCCGTCAGTCTGGCGGATTTCAAAGTCCGGGCCGAGGGCCTCGACTGTGGCGGGCGAAAGTTCTTCGGCGAGCAATACTACGGGTTTTGACACGGCTGATCCTCTGCGTTGCAGTCCGGGGGATAAAAGAAGTCTAGGCCGACGGAAAGGCCGGGCTCACATTGTTAAGTGTGAACCCGGCCTCACTGTTGCCCTTTGTTGGGCGCCTGGCGCGCAGCCTTAGCGGGCCGCGGAGCCCTCTACGTAGTCCTGGTCCTGCTGCTGCCAGGAGAACAGGGAGCGCAGCTCGCGGCCGACAGCCTCGATCGGGTGCGATTCTGCCTTGGCACGCAGTTCCTTGAATTCGGCGCCGCCGTTGTCCTGGTCGTCGATGAAGCGCTTTGCGAAGGCACCGGACTGGATGTCGGCGAGGACAGCCTTCATGTTTTCCTTCACCTCGGGGGTGATGACGCGCGGGCCGGAGACGTAGTCGCCGTACTCTGCGGTGTCGGAAACGCTCCAGCGCTGCTTGGCGATGCCGCCCTCCCACATGAGGTCAACGATGAGCTTGAGCTCGTGAAGGACCTCGAAGTAGGCGATCTGCGGCTGGTAGCCGGCCTCGGTCAGGGTTTCGAAGCCGTACTGGACCAGCTGGGACACGCCGCCGCACAGGACGGACTGCTCGCCGAAGAGGTCGGTTTCGGTCTCTTCGGTGAAGGTGGTCTTGATGACGCCGGCGCGGGTGCCGCCGATGGCCTTGGCGTAGGACTTCGCCAGCTCCCAGGCGGAACCGGTGGCGTCCTGCTCGACGGCGATGATGTCCGGGATGCCGCGGCCGGCTTCGAACTCGCGGCGCACGGTGTGGCCCGGAGCCTTCGGGGCGACCAGGATCACGTCAACGCCCTCGGGGGCCTCGATGTAGCCGAAGCGGATGTTGAAGCCGTGGGCGAAGGCCAGGGCCTTGCCGGGGGTCAGCTTGTCCTTGATGGACTCGGTGTAGATCGAGCGCTGGTGCTGGTCCGGCGCCAGGATCATGATGACGTCGGCCCATTCGGCGGCGTCGGCAACGGTCTTGACCGTGAAGCCTGCGTCCTCGGCCTTGGCGATCGACTTCGACCCTTCCTTGAGCGCGATGACAACCTCGACGCCGGAATCGCGCAGGTTCTGGGCGTGGGCGTGGCCCTGGGAGCCATAGCCGACAATGGCTACCTTGCGACCCTGGATGATCGACAGGTCGGCGTCGTCGTCGTAGAACATTTCAGTCACTTGCGTAACTCCTCTTGAGTGGTTTTTGTAGGTGTTGTCTTTAGTGCTGCGGTAAAACGGGGCGCCTCCGGCCGCCTATGCGGAGCGGAGGGCCCTGTCACTCATGGAGCGGGATCCCCGCCCGACGGCCAAGGTGCCGGACTGCACGATTTCGCGGATGCCGAAAGGCTCAAGCACTGACAGGAGCGCCGTGAGCTTCTCGGGGTGGCCCGTTGCCTCGATGACCACCGACTCTGTGGAGACGTCGACCACTGAAGCGCGGAACAGGTCTGCAGCCTGGGTAACCTGCAGGCGTGTTGCGGCATCCGCACGTACCTTGACCAGGATGTGGTCACGCTGTACGGAAGATTCGGAGGTGAGCTCGACGATCTTGATCACGTTGACCAGCTTGTTCAGCTGCTTGGTGACCTGTTCGATCAGCTCGCCATCGGCGTCGACCACCACGGTCATCCGGGACATGCCCGGGACTTCGGTGGGGCCGACGGCCAGGGAATTGATGTTGAAGGCCCGGCGGGCGAAGAGGCTGGCGACGCGGGTCAGCACACCGGGCTTGTCTTCGACCAGTACGGACAATGTGTGGCGGGTCATGTTCAGTCCTCCTCTTCCCATTCCGGGGTCATGTTGCGGGCAACCTGGATCTGGTCGTTGCTGACTCCGGCGGGGACCATCGGCCACACCATCGAGTTGGGGCTCACGACGAAGTCGATGACCACGGGGCGGTCGTTGATCTCAAGTGCCTTCTGGATGGTGGCGTCAATGTCCTCGTCGCGTTCGCACCGGAGCGCTGCGCAGCCGTAGGCGTCCGCCAGCTTGACGAAGTCCGGGATGCGGACGGTGTCGTGGCCGGTGTTGAGGTCGGTGTTGGAGTAGCGGCCCTCGTAGAAGAGGGTCTGCCACTGCCGGACCATGCCCAGCGAGGAGTTATTGATGATGGCGACCTTGATGGGGATGTTGTTGATCGCGCAGGTGGCGAGTTCCTGGTTGGTCATCTGGAAGCAGCCGTCGCCGTCGATAGCCCAGACCACGCGGTCCGGTTCGCCCACCTTGGCGCCCATGGCCGCCGGCACGGCGTAACCCATGGTGCCGGCGCCGCCGGAGTTCAGCCAGGCGTGCGGGCGTTCGTACTTGATGAACTGCGCGGCCCACATCTGGTGCTGTCCGACGCCGGCGACGAAGATCCCCTCGGGCCCGGTCAGCGCACCAATGCGCTCAATCACGCGCTGGGGGGCGCTGAGCCCGTCCTCCGGTTCGGTCCAGCCCAGCGGGTAGGTTTCCTTGAGGTTGTTCAGGAAGGCCCACCAGTTGGTCAGATCGGGAGTGCCGAACGCCTCGAACTGGACGCGGACGGCCTCGCTCAGCTCCGGGATGATTTCCTTGACCGAACCGACGATCGGCACGTCGGCCGTGCGGTTCTTGGAGATCTCCGCCGGATCGATGTCGGCGTGGATCACCTTGGCGTTCGGGGCAAAGGACTTCAGGATGCCGGTGACCCGGTCATCGAAGCGCGCACCGAGCGTGATCAGCAGGTCGGACTGCTGCAGGGCGGTCACGGCGGAAACGGTGCCGTGCATGCCCGGCATGCCGACGTGTTGCGGGTGCGAGTCCGGGAACACGCCGCGGGCCATCAGGGTGGTCACCACGGGCGCGCCGGTCAGCTCGGCCAGCTCGCGCAGTTCGGCCGAGGCGTGGGCCTTTACCACGCCACCGCCCACATACAGCACGGGCTTGCTGGCCGCGGAGATGAGCCGGGCGGCCTCGCGGACCTGCTTGCTGTGGCCACGCAGCACGGGCCGGTAGCCGGGGAGGTCGATCTTGGGTGGCCAGGAGAACGTCATCTCGCCCTGCTGGGCGTCCTTGGCGACGTCCACGAGGACCGGGCCGGGACGCCCCGTGGAGGCCAGGTGGAAGGCCTCGGCCATGACGTGCGGGATGTCGTTGGGGTCGGTAACCAGGAACGAGTGCTTGGTGATCGGCATGGTGATCCCAACGATGTCAGCTTCCTGGAATGCGTCGGTGCCGATCACCCCGCTGGAGACCTGGCCGGTGATGGCCACGATCGGCACGGAGTCCATGTGGGCATCCATGATGGCGGTAACGAGGTTGGTGGCACCGGGGCCCGAGGTGGCGATGCAGACGCCAACCCGTCCGGTAACCATGGCGTAGCCTTGCGCGGCGTGGCCGGCTCCCTGTTCGTGACGGACCAGAACGTGGTTCATTTTGGAGGCCATCAAGGGGTCGTAGGTGGGCAGGATCGCGCCACCGGGCAAACCGAAAATGTCGTCGACGCCGAGTTCTTCGAGCGAGCGGACAATTGCTTGCGAACCGGTCATCACCGTCGGGGGTACGACGTTGTTCGGTCCAAGGACAGGAGAGACGGCGGCAGTGTCGACGCCGGCGTCAGCCGGACGTTCGGCGCGTTCCGGAGCCTTGGGGGCTCCAGTGGACTTTGTGGCCATCAGCGAGGGGCTGATCGGCGATCCTTTGCTCATCGGACTCTTCCTTTGTGGATCTTCGGTGATCGTGGAACTTCGAGGTGGTGCTGGTGCTGCGGTGGTGCTGTGGTGCGGGAAATAAAAAAACCCCTCAGCCGACTGGCTCTTCGAGGGGTTGCGCGTGACGGTTCGTTACCAGTCGGGCTAGCCAGCCACGCGCTTGGTAAGGACGACGACTGCATCTGCAGCGGCGCAGCCGGTAACGATCTCGATCATGCGTTCAGTTTTCCCTCTGAGTGAGACAGGTGTCAACGAGCCGAAGCCGCGTCTCACTATTTGGACTTCGTTGTCCACGTTCTGGCCCTCCCCTGCCCCACCGCCTCCAGCGGTCGTGTCGCCGCTGGAGGGGTGGGCGGGAGCCTCCTACCCCAGGCGGACGGCGCGGACGCCGTTCGCCTGGGGGCCCCTCGGAGCCTCCCTTATTAAGCCTGGTCACCCAAGCCGGAGCGTCAGCCGCAATAAGCGCCGGTGGAGGCGCTGTGGACGAGCTTGGCGTACTTCGCCAGGACACCCTTGGTGAATTTGGCCGGGAGCGGCTCCCAGCCGACCTTGCGGGCCTCGAGCTCGGCCTCGTCGACCAGCAGGTCGAAGGTGCGGGCCGCGATGTCCACGCGGATCCGGTCCCCGTCCCGAACGAAGGCGATGGGACCGCCGTCGACGGCCTCCGGCGCGACGTGTCCGATGCACAGGCCCGTGGTTCCGCCGGAGAACCGGCCGTCGGTCAGCAGCAGGACATCCTTGCCCAGGCCCGCGCCCTTGATCGCGCCGGTGATGGCGAGCATCTCCCGCATACCGGGACCGCCCTTGGGGCCTTCGTAGCGGATCACCACGACGTCGCCCTTGTGGATCTCGCCGTTGTCCAGGGCGTCAAGGGCGCCCTGTTCGCGCTCGAAAACGCGAGCGGTGCCTTCAAAGACGTCGGCGTCGAAGCCTGCGCTCTTCACGACGGCGCCTTCCGGAGCCATCGAGCCGTGCAGGATCGTGATGCCGCCGGTCTTGTGGATCGGGTTATCCAGGGCGCGGAGGATCTTGCCGTCCAGATCCGGCGGGTTGATCGCTGCGAGGTTCTCGGCGACTGTCTTGCCGGTCACGGTGAGGCAGTCGCCGTGCAGCAGGCCGGCGTCGAGCAGTGCGCGCATGATGACCGGCACGCCGCCGATCTTGTCGACGTCGGTCATAACGTAGCGGCCGAACGGCTTGAGGTCGCCAAGGTGCGGGATCTTGTCGCCGATCCTGTTGAAGTCGTCGAGGGTCAGTTCAACTTCGGCTTCGCGGGCGATGGCCAGCAGGTGCAGCACGGCGTTCGTGGAACCGCCAAAGGCCATGGTGACGGCGATGGCGTTCTCGAAGGCCTTCTTGGTCATGATGTCGCGCGCCGTGATGCCGAGGCGGAGCAGGTTTACCACCGCCTCGCCGGACTTGCGGGCGAATTCGTCACGACGGCGGTCGGCGGAGGGCGGCGCGGCCGAGCCGGGCAGGGACATGCCCAGCGCCTCGCCGATGCAGGCCATGGTGTTGGCGGTGTACATGCCGCCGCAGGCGCCTTCGCCGGGGCAGATTGCCTTTTCGATGCGGGTGAGGTCTTCCATGCTCATCTTGCCGGCAGCGCACGCACCGACGGCTTCGAAGGCGTCGATGAGGGTGACTTCCTTTTCGGAGCCGTCCTCAAGCTTGACCCAGCCGGGCATGATGGAGCCGGCGTAAAGGAACACACTGGCCAGGTCGAGGCGGGCCGCGGCCATCAGCATGCCGGGCAGCGACTTGTCACAGCCGGCCAGGAGCACGGAGCCGTCGATCCGCTCGGCCTGCATGACCGTCTCGACGGAGTCGGCAATGACTTCGCGGGAGACCAGCGAGAAGTGCATGCCCTCGTGGCCCATGGAGATGCCATCGGAGACGGAAATGGTGCCGAACTGCATGGGGAACCCGCCGCCGGCGTGAACGCCTTCCTTGGCGCCCTGGGCCAGCCGGTTGAGCGAAAGGTTGCAGGGGGTGATCTCGTTCCACGAGCTCGCCACGCCGATCTGCGGTTTGGCGAAGTCGTCATCGCCCATGCCGACCGCACGGAACATACCGCGCGCGGGGGCGGCGTGGATTCCATCGGTTACGACCCGGCTGCGGGGCTTGATGTCCGGCTTCGTGCCTGATTCTGTTTGGGTGTCCTGACTCATGGCTCAAAGTCTATGACTCCGCCGCGGACGCCAACGACACCGCGGAGGACCGTTAAGCGGAAACCCGCGAATATTTCGATCAAATAGTGGACTCTCGTCTCACATGATGAAATCGGTGGCGGTTTTGACGGTCCGGTGGGCCGCTTCGCTGAGTTCCGGGGCCTCTGCGACGGCTTGGGCTTCGGCCTTCAGCATCGCCAAGACCTGCTGGATGGTGGTCCGGGCTGCGACGTCGGGGCGGGCCAGCGCCACAATGCTGCGGTTCGCTTTCACCCCTTCGAGCGGACGGAGGACAAAGCCCCGGCCCTGGTTGCTGACAGCCGTATACCGCGGCAGCAGGCTCACCCCGTGGCCGGCGCTGACAAGGGCTTCCAGCACCCGCAGATCGGGGAACTGCTGGGCACGGAGGGCCGGCGCGTCCGCCCGCACCTCGATCTGGCGCAGCACGGTGTCGAAGGGAAAGCCCTCCGGAACGCCCATCCAGGGGAACCCGACAACGTCCTCGGCGCACACGGTGGCCTTGCCGGCCAAGGCGTGCCCGGCAGGCAGGGCCACGTCCAGCGGCTCGTCCAGCAGCGGCACCACCGCCAGGCCCTGGCCGCCGAAAACTTCCGGACCGTCGACGCTGTGTGCCAGAACGATGTCGTAGTCCGCGGTCAGCCCCGCGAAGCCGGCAACGCCCGGGTCCTCGAAGTGCGCCTCGAAGCGGAGCCCTTCGATGGCCTTGACCCGATGGAGGAGCCCGGGAAGGAACATCTCGGCAGCGCTGGGAAAGAAGGCCGCCACCACCCGCGTCTGCCAGCCGCGCCGGTACGTGTCGATGGTTGCCTCCGCCCGCGCCATGGCCGTCGATACCTCGGCCGCCGCGCCGGCCATGGCCAGCCCCGCCTCGGTGAGCCGCACTCCCCTGCCGGACTTCTCCACCAGGACTACCCCCAGTTCATCCTGCAGGGTTTTCAGCTGCTGTGAGACAGCCGAGGGCGTGACCTTCATGGCCTCCGCGGTGGCACCCACTGTGCCGCGGTCGGCAAGTTCGCGCAGAAGCCGCAGTCGCTTGAAATCCATGAGCCGAGGCTACACGGCGGGCCTGCTTGCGGGTCTCCGGGACGCTGGACAGCCGACTCGGCCCGGACGTACCGTCAATCATCGGCAACCGTGCCTCATGGATGCAATACGGGACTGAAAGGCTCTGTTATGGACTGGATTGTCTGGCTCGTCGTCATCATCGTGGCCGCGGCCGTGGTGTGGTGGCTGCTCAACCGCAACAAGAACCGCCCAGGCACGGATTCCACATCCGCCGGTTCAGAGGCCGCCGGTTCACGGGCCGTCGGCGGGGCGGCGGGCGGCGGGGCGGCGGGGACCGGAGCGGCCATGGCGGCGCCCGAAGCGACCGCAACACCAGAGGCGACCCCAATACCAGAGGCGACCCCGGCCCCGGAATCCACGACGGCCGCGGGCGTGCCGACGGCTGGGCCGGCGGCAGGCGTGCCGACGGCTGGGCCGGCGGCAGGGATGTCCACAAACACGGCGCCGGAGTCCGCGCCTACAGCGGACACTTCCGAGTGGGAGACCCAGTGGTCCGAGACGGCCGCGCCCACCGAAACCCATCCCTCCACGGCCCACCATGAACCGGCTCACGGGGCACATGTCGTCGGGTCGGCGGCCGAATCTCCGGCAGCTACAACTCCGGCAGCCGCAGAGCCGGCGGGGGTTCCGGTCCATCACCGCGAATACACCGAGCCCCACGCGCCGACCCTTCCCGGCGCGGAGTCGGCAGCCGCGGAACCGGTCGACGACGTCACCGCCGGCGAGGCCACCGGAGCCGGCGAACCGACCGGACACTTGGCCACGGAGCAGCCCTACGGCGAGGGGTCGGCGGCTCCGGCGGCCGATGGCAGCGGGCCGGAGGGATTTACGGTGAAGGGTGACGCCTCGTCCATGACGTACCACGACGAGACCAGCCCGGCTTATGAGGAGACCCGTGCGGGGGTGTGGTTTATCTCCGCTGCGCATGCCGAAGCCGCCGGCTTCCGGCCGCCGCGCCGGACGCGCCTGTAGCAAGCCCCCGGGCCGGTGTCTCTCCCCGTGGTGCTCCCCCGCTTCCGTGCCAGGGCAGTGGTCAGGGCCTCCGCCCTGGCCGTTGCCCTGGTCGCCTTAAACGGCTGCACCGGGGGTGGCACGCCGCCGGTCGCCGGTCAGCCCGCCGACGGCCCCGCGACAGCGGCGCCTGGGACAAGCACAACAGGCGCACCGGGGCCAAGCACACCGGGGACCGCAGGCGAGCCCGCCGTTGTGGGCCGGATTGACGGGCTGCAGTTGCCCTGGTCCACGGTTTACCTGCCCGACGGCACGGCGGTCATCTCCGAACGCGACTCGGCGCAGCTAAGGACCGTCAAACCCGGGCAGCTGGGCACCCTCGGCAAGGTACCCGGCGTCGTTCCCGGCGGCGAAGGCGGCCTCCTGGGCCTTGCACTCTCACCGGACTTTGCGGTCGACCACTACCTCTACGCGTACTTCACCTCGGAGTCGGATAACAGGATTGCCCGTATGCGGCTTGACGAGCGCGGCGGGCGGCTGGAGCTCGGTGTTCCGGAGCCGGTCTTCACGGGCATCTCGAAGGCCGGCACGCATAACGGCGGACGGATCCGTTTTGGCCCCGACGGCTTCCTGTATGTGGGAACCGGCGATTCGCAGCGCCGCGAGCAGCCGCAGGACCCGAAGGCCCTCGGCGGGAAGATCCTCCGGATCACGGCCGATGGCCAGCCTGCGCCGGGAAACCCCTACGGGGAGAACCCGGTGTACAGCCTGGGTCACAGAAACGTCCAGGGCCTTGCTTGGGACAGCGCAGGCAGGCTGTGGGCCAGCGAGTTCGGCCCCGACGTCAATGACGAGCTCAATCTGATCGTGCCGGGCGGGAACTACGGCTGGCCCGACGTGACCGGCGCCCCGCACCGCTCCGGCTTCCTGGACGCCAAGGTGGTGTGGCCGTCGACGGCGACGTCCTCGCCCAGCGGACTCGAAATTGTCGGCAACACCGCTTATTTGGGCGCGTTGCGGGGCCAAAGGCTTTGGGTGGTCACCCTTAACGGCGAATTCGCCGCGACTCCAGTGAGCTATTTCACAGGGAAGTACGGACGGATCCGGAACGTTTCGCTCGCTCCCGACGGCCGCCTGTGGCTCCTCAGCAACGCCCAAAACCCTGATTTTGCGCTGATATTGGACCTTCCGGGCTAGTCGCCAAGGCCCCTTGAGCCTCGATTTCACACTGCGGCCAATCTCGTGTAGAGTTTCATGTCGTTGCGGAGAACAACGAGGGAAATAAAAAGCCCCCGGCGAGCGAAAACAACAGATGCACCTCTAGCTCAACTGGCAGAGCAATTGACTCTTAATCAATGGGTTCCGGGTTCGAGTCCCGGGGGGTGCACCAAGGAAAACCCCGTCTTTACTGGCCCCAAGCCGTAAAGGCGGGGTTTTGTTTTGCACGAATTGGACCCTAGGGCAGCGACGCGGATGGACTCCAGCGCCCTGCGGTCAGACAGGGCTGTGCTTGACGGTGGACTTCAGGGATTCCAGCACCGCCAGGTCTTCTTGGGCGGGTGCGGTCCGGTCGATGCTGAGCGTCTGCAGTACCGGGCCAAGCTGGGCCCGTGTGATGACGTACAGGGAGGCGTTTACCGTCAGGGTGCCCTTGAAACCTGGTGCTTCCAGGCTCCTCAGCGGCACGATCCAGGAGCCGGCGTCGACCGTGGCCGGCCATCCGGCGTCCAGCTGCCAATCATCCTCGGTCCGGCCCAGGAACGTCGAATGTCGGGGCAGCACCAAGGACCAGGGCGGCCGGCGCGGCGGATTGGTCATGGCGGGACCATCTTCGGCGGATCCGTTGGCCTGGATGATTCTCGACCCGTTGGGGGTCAGCTGGAACGTCGGCCCGCCGTCGATCCTGATGTCCCAGTAGCCGCCCTCGAAATACCGGAACGCGCCGCGCTCCCCCTCCTGACTTGAGGAGGCCGGGTAGTCGGTCGCAAAGCTGCCGGCGAGGAATGCCGGGTCGGCGCCGGCCATGGAACTGATGAGCCGCCGGTGGTTTCGGTTCATCGTCGCTCTCCCCCAAGAGTACGGATGCCGCCGGAAATAGCCCGCGGCCTTGCCGCAAACCTAGCACGCGAAGGCCCACCGAGAAACCCCGTCCTGCAGCCTAGGCGGCCGCAGGACGGGGTTTCTTTTTTCGCTGGATTAGACCTTCTCGCGAGGCCGGTCAACTACCGTCTCCGGCTCCTCGACCGTGAATTCCTTGCTGCGGCGGGGGAAGTCCCAGAACCTGGATCCCTTGGCCTCCGCGCGGGGCTCCGGGCGTTCCTCAGATTCCCGTTCGGCATCCTTGCGGGTATCCCGCCAGTAATCCCTGTTATACGGGTAGCACATCACTGACCTCCTTCATGGTGATTGCCCTTTAATCGTCCCCCCGATTCGTTGGCGCGTCGATACTCCCGTTCCGCCGTTTTCCGGGTCCGCCGCCGGCAGATCTCTCGCTACCGCGGCCACCTCCCTGTACGCTCTGTCACAGCAACACAGCGTGCCCTGAATAGAACGTCCCGCGCCCGGCAAAGGATGACAGCCATGACCGTCCCGCCAAATTCTTCAACTCCCGGCCCTGGCTGGTACCCGGACCCTGCCGGTTCGGGCCGGCTTCAGTGGTGGAACGGCGGTGCGTGGACCGGACAATTCAGCGGACCACAGTCGCAGCCCGTGTCCCAGGCCCATGGCCCCCGGCCGGTAGAGCCGAGGAAGCCTCTCAGCGACCGGGCGCCGCTTTACAACGCGTACATCTGGACGATCGTGGTCCTGCCGCTGGTGCCGGTGATTCTCCTGATGTTCTGGAACCCCGTGCTCCGGCTGCGGACCGTGGGGACGCGGCAGGTCCCGACAGTGGATCCGGCGTCGATCTTCACGGCACCGTACTTCCTCATGCTGGCCAGCAGTTTCCTGGTCTACGGCATCTGCGCTTTCCTGGCCTACCTGGACTGGGACAAGTTGCGCAAGGACGGCGTTATCCGGCCGTTTCACTGGGCGTGGGTGTTCCTCAGCCAGGCCGTCTACGTGGTGGGCCGCTCGGTCATCGTCCACGAGGTGGCACCCCGTCGCGGGCTCGCCCCCGTGTGGGCCACGATCGGCGTCACGGTCATCGTGGTGGTGCTCGTCGGGCTCAAGATGTCCGATCTGGTAGCCACCATGGCGAACCAGGCGGCGGGCATCTAGTGAGGGCCTAGTTCAGCGGGGTGGCTTTGGCCGCAAGGCCGGAATCCGTAGCGAGGCCGGTCTCCGCGGGCAGGCCGCCCTCCGCCGGCAGGCCGTTCTCCGCGGCAGCGACAATGTCCTTGGCTACCGGGGAGTTGGACTTCGTGGCGAGCACGCGAACGACGGTCTTGAGTTCCTGGCGCAGCACGTCCGGATCAATTGGCGTCGCCGCGAGGACGGAGCGTTCCATGTCCGCCGCCTGGGTAACGGCTTCCAGGCCCTGATCGGTCAGCGATACCACCTGGCTGCGGCGGTCAGAGGCGCTGCGTTGCCGGGAGATGTGACCGTGGGCTTCCAGACGGCTCAGCGTCTTGCCCATGGTTTGGGCTTGGACGCGCACCAGCTGCGCCAGCTGTGCTTGGGTCATTGGCCCATTCGCCGATAGCACTTCCATGGCGATTACCCCGGCATGGGTCAGGCCAATGGCCCCCAATTTTTCGTTCCAAGAGTGTTCTACAAGACGTGCTGCCGTCGACAATAGGCGGCCGGTGGGCCAGCGTTCCATATCAGGCATACCCAAGAGTATAACCGGCGGCGGATTGTCCGGGCGCGCTCGGCTCACTACGCTGGATGGTCGCCCCATTTCCCAACTCAGTTCACCCAGGAGGCACCCATGCCTGAACGACTCATCGCCGGCGCGGCAGCGCCGGACTTCACCCTCCAAAATGCCGCAGGACAGGAAGTAAGCCTGCGCGACTTCCGCGGCCGGAACACTGTGGTCTACTTCTATCCCGCGGCCGCCACCCCCGGCTGCACTAAGCAGGCCTGCGACTTCCGGGACTCGCTCGCGGCGCTCCAGCACGCAGGTTACGACGTGGTGGGCATCTCGCCCGACCCGGTCGCGAAGCTTGCCCGTTTTGCGGACGCCGAAGGCTTGACCTTCCCGCTGCTCTCGGACGAGGACCACTCCGTCGCCGAGGCTTACGCGGCCTGGGGCGAGAAGAAGAACTACGGCAAGACGTACCAAGGCCTCATCCGCTCCACGATTGTTGTCGATCCCGAGGGCAAGGTGGTCCTCGCGCAGTACAACGTCCGGGCCACCGGGCATGTGGCCAAACTACGGCGTGAGCTGAAACTCGACGCCTGAGATCTCGAGGCCTGCTACAGGGCAGGTACAATGGAGCCTGGCGTCCGCCGCCGGGGCAGTAGTCCCGGACCGCGACGGCGCCGCGCGCGAGTGGTGAAATTGGCAGACACGCAGGATTTAGGTTCCTGTGCCTTCGGGCGTGGGGGTTCAAGTCCCCCCTTGCGCACAGTGGAAACCCCGGTCTTCTGACCGGGGTTTTCTTGGTTTTCTGTCCAGTTCCCCGCGGTTTTCCAGGTCGAAAAAGAATTCCAATCCGCACCCATCCGTTTCCTCCGAGCAGCCGAATACCCAATGAGACACCAGCCAGGGGTCGGTGCTTAACAGTCGGGAAAGGGCCACAGCGGCAAAGTTCGCCGCAGGCATCCATCGGCACAACAAAGGAGAAACCGAAATGCAAACCATCAAGCGCACCACGTTCGCCGTTGCAGGTATCGCAGCTGCCGCCATGCTCAGCCTCACTGCCTGTGGCGGATCCAGCACCTCCGCTTCGTCCGCCGCCGCGTCGCCGTCTGCCGCCGCGTCGGAGGCAGGCATGGCATCCCCTTCCACGGGCTCCTCCGCCGCGGCCATGGATCCGGCCGCCAACCTCGTCGGCCCCGGTTGCGCCGCCTACGCCGCCAAGGTTCCGAGCGGCGCCGGTTCGGTCTCGGGGATGGCACTGGACCCGGTAGCCACCGCAGCGTCCAACAACCCGGTCCTCACCACCCTGACCGCGGCCGTTTCCGGCAAGCTCAATCCCAAGGTCAACCTCGTTGACACCCTGAACGGGAGCGAATTCACCGTCTTCGCCCCGACGGATGACGCCTTCAAGAAGATTGATCCGGCCACGATCGAAGCGCTGAAGACGGACGATGCCACGCTCAGCAAGATCCTTACCTACCACGTAGTCCCCGGAAAGATCACGCCGGACCAGATTGTCGGAACCCACAAGACAGTTGAGGGTGGATCCGTAACGGTTACCGGCACCAAGGACGCCCTCAAGGTCGACGGCGCGAATGTTGTCTGCGGCGGCGTCCAGACCGCGAACGCCACTGTCTACATGGTGGACTCCGTCCTGATGCCCAAGTAGCCAGCACCCAGCGCTCCCGATCCGGTTCCAGCCTGACTCCCTGGACCATGGGAGAAGCCAAGGCCCGCACCACGAGGTGCGGGCCTTCGCTTTGGTGGCGCGCAGGCACTGCCAGCAGTGCGCCAAGCAGTGCCCGAAGCGGTGCGCCAAGCGGTGCGCCCCAAACTGGCGGACGCCGCCGTCAACTAGACTGGGGCTGTTCCGCAGCCGGCGGACCATCCGTTTCCCAGAGGTGATTCCTTCAGTGCCCAGCAGAACACTGCCCAGCAGGCCGGTGCGGCGTATTGCCGCCAGCATCGGAGCCGTTCTGCTTCTGCTGCCGCTCGCGTCCTGCACCGGTTCGCTCGACCCGGCGCCCAGCTCCACAACTGCTTCGCCCACTTCCAGCGCCGCGCCCACCGCGCTTTTCACCTTCGGCACCGCGTCGGAACCGCTGGGGCTTGATCCTGCCCTGGTCTCCGACGTCGAGTCCTATCGCGTGACCCGGCAGGTGCTCGAAGGCCTCGTGGGCGTCGACCAGACCACCGGTCAGCCGACCCCGCTGCTGGCCACCGAATGGTCCCAGGGCAATGAAGGCCGGTCCTACAGCTTCAAGCTGCGGGACAAGGTCACGTTCCAGGACGGGGCGCCGTTCGACGCCGCCGCCGTCTGCACCAACTTCAACCGCTGGTTCCACTTCCCGCCGGCCCTCCGTCAGCAGGCCTCCGGCACCACCTTCAAGGGCGTGTTCAAGGCCCACGCGGACCAGGCGGCTCTGTCCATCTACAAGGGCTGCACCGCCGTGGCGCCGGACAACGTGCGGATCGACCTTACCCAGCCCTTCACCGGGTTCCTCCAGGCCCTCACCCTGCCGGCCTTCGCCATGTCCTCTCCGCGGGCCCTCGCCGCAGGGCATGCGGGCGTCCTGGATCAGAGCCGTGGCGGCCAGCCAGTGTCCGCCTACGGGCTCCATCCGGTGGGCACCGGACCGTACGTCTTCGGTGCCTGGGACGCGGGAAACGTCACCCTGACCAGCAACAAGAACTACTGGGGGGACAAAGGGCAAATCGGGACCATCAAGTTCGTGACCTACAACCATCCGGAGACCCGCATGCAGGCGCTGCTGGACGGCAAGATCGACGCGTACGACGCCGTCACCGTGGGGAACTTCGACCAGCTGGTCAAGAGCGGCAAGCAGATCATCCAGCGGGATCCCTTCTCCGTCATGTACCTGGGCATGAACCAGGAAGTCCCCATCCTGCAGAACCTCAAGGTGCGCCAGGCGATCGAAATGGCACTGGACAAGGACACCTTGATCCGCCGTTTCTTCATCGACAACACCACCCAGGCGTCCCAGTTCGTCCCGGCCAAGCTCAGCGGCTTCAACAACAACGCCCCGGCGCTCGGCTACAACCCGGGCAAAGCCAAGGAACTGCTGGCCGAGGCCGGCTACAGGGGCCAGGAACTGAAGTTCTACTATCCGCTCAACGTCACCCGGCCCTACCTTCCGACGCCGGAAAAGGTGTACGCCGAAATCAGCCGGCAGCTGACCGCCGTCGGGCTCAACATCAAACCCGTGCCCGTGGACTGGGCCGACGGGTACCTGCAGAAGGTCACCTCCCCGGGCGACCACGCCCTGCACCTGCTCGGCTGGAACGGTTCGTACTCGGACCCGGACAACTTCGTGGGCCCGCTCTTCGGGCAGAAAACCGGCGAGTTCGGCTACCAGGATCCCCAGGTCTTCTCCAAGATCGCCCGGGCCCGGGGATTGCCGGACGGCCAGGACCGCACCGCGCAGTACCAGACGATCAATGCGCAGATTGCGGCCACGGTGCCGGCGGTTCCCATCGCTTTCCCGATTTCGGCCCTGGCGCTCTCGGACCGGGTTTTGAAGTACCCGGCGTCGCCGGTGCTGAATGAAGTTTTCACAAAGGTCGAGCTGAGGCCTTGACGGCCGGGGCCAATTTCAGTTAGTGGGCGCTGCGGGATATTCTGTGACAGCCAGAGCCGCTGCTATCGGAGACTGATTGTGACTTTCATTTCCAAGACCCAACATGCCGACGTCGTCCTGATTGGCGGCGGCATCATGAGCGCCACGCTTGGCGCTTTCATCAAGCAGCTTGAGCCGAACTGGACGATCTCCCTGTTCGAGCGGCTCGATCAGCCCGGGCTGGAGAGCTCCGGACCCTGGAACAACGCCGGCACCGGACACGCCGCCCTGTGCGAGCTCAACTACTCCCCCGCAGCCAAGGACGGCTCGGTGGATCCGGGCAAGGCCCTGAACATCAACGAGCAGTTCCAGCTGTCGCGGCAGTTCTGGTCCCACCTCGTCTCGAATTCCCTGATCGGTTCGCCCAAGGGCTTCATCAACACCGTTCCGCACATGAGCTTCGTGATCGGCGAGGACCACAGCAAGTTCCTGCGCACCCGCTACGAGGCTCTCAAGCCCAACCCGCTGTTCCGCTCGATGGAATACTCCGAGGACCAGGCCCAGATTGCCAAGTGGGCCCCGCTGATCGTGAAGGGCCGCGACCCCAAGCAGCGCGTCGCCGCAACCCGCGCAGCCGAGGGCACCGACGTCGACTTCGGCGCCCTGACCCGCGAGCTGACCACATACCTCGGCAACAACGGCGTGGAGATCAACTACGGCCACAACGTCACCGACATCAAGCGGGCGTCCGACGGCGGCTGGGACCTGTCGCTGAAGCATCCCCGCAGCGGGGAGCACGGCTCCATCCGTGCCAAGTTCGTGTTCGTTGGCGCGGGCGGCGGTGCGCTGCACCTGCTGCAGGCTTCCGGCATCCCGGAAAGCAAGGGCTTTGGCGGCTTCCCGGTCTCCGGCCAGTTCTTCCGCTGCACCGACGAGAGCCTGGCGGCCCAGCACAGCGCGAAGGTCTACGGCCAGGCCTCCGTCGGCGCGCCGCCCATGTCCGTGCCGCACCTTGATACGCGCTATGTCAACGGCAAGCGCTCCCTGTTGTTCGGCCCGTACGCCGGCTTCTCCACCAACTTCCTGAAGAACGGCTCCTACCTGGACCTGCCGCTGTCCATCCGGCCGTCCAACATCATTCCGATGCTGGCCGTGGCCAAGGACAACATGGACCTCACCGCGTACCTGATCAAGGAAGTCGCCAAACGCCACGACGACAAGGTCGAGGCCCTGCGCGAGTACTACCCCGAGGCCAAGAGCGGTGACTGGGAGCTCATCACCGCCGGCCAGCGGGTCCAGATCATCAAGAAGGACCCGAAGAAGGGCGGGGTGCTGCAGTTCGGCACCGAGGTCATCGCCGGACGGGACGGCACCATCGGCGCCCTGCTCGGCGCATCGCCGGGTGCTTCCACGGCCGTGCCGATCATGATCGAACTGCTCCAGAAGTCCTTCCCCAAGAATTTCAAGGGCTGGCAGTCCAAGCTCAAGGAAATGATGCCCGGCTACGGCGTCAAGCTCAACGACAACCCGGAGCTCGCCGCACGGCTCGAGGCCGAGACGGCCAAGACGCTGCAGCTCGAACAGGTCAGCGCCCACAACTGATTCCCCACGCTGGGCCCGGTGCCGGAGCCCCGTAACTGAGCCCGTCGCCGGGCCCAACCTGGGCCCGGCAGGCGGCGGGCTGGTTTACACTGCTGGTTTGGGAGCCGCTGCAACTCGTTGACGTCCCGCTTGCAGTATGCCGTCGACCCACCAGGAGACCATGAGATGTTTCGGCTCGCAAAGCTGTCGCTCGCCAACCGTGCCCTGATCGCGCTGGTCACGGTCTTCGCGTCCGTGTTCGGCGTGATCACCATGTCCTCGCTGAAGCAGGAGCTCATCCCGTCCGTCGAGTTCCCGCAGATCACTGTCATCACTTCGATGCCCGGCGCGTCGCCGGAGGTCGTGGACAAACAGATCAGCGCTCCGCTGGAAACTGCGCTGGGCAGCGTCGAAGGCCTGGAGTCAACGTCCTCGACGTCCCGGAACGGCCGCTCGCAGATCACCTTGGCGTTCACGTACGGCACCAACCTGGACCGGGCCCGGAACCAGATCGACCGCGCCATCTCCACCGCCCGGCAGGCGCTGCCGGACGACGTGCAGCCGCAGGCCATCGCCGGGAGCATCAGTGACTTCCCGATCGTGTTCCTGGCCGTGTCCTCGGACAAGCCGCTCAGCGAACTCAATGCTGATCTCGCCCGGCTCAGTGTGCCCCGGCTGCAAAAGCTCGACGGCGTGCGGGGCGCGGACGTCACCGGCGGAGCCACCCAGCACATCCAGATCCTGCCCCGGGCCGCCGACATGGCGGCGTCGGGTGCCAGCATCCAGTCGATCAGTGACGCCCTGAAGAACAACGGTGCGCTGGTCCCGGCGGGCACCATCGAAGAACAGGGCAAGACCCTCTCGCTGCAGATCGGCAGCCCCGTCGACTCCCTGGACGCGATCAAGGCACTCCCCCTGGGCGCCGCCCGCAGTGCGGCGACCATCGGCAGCGTGGCGGATGTCAGCCTGGTTGAAGACGCCCGGACGTCGATCACGCGGACGAACGGGAAAGAAACCCTGGCCCTGTCCGTGACCAAGAAGCCCGACGGCGATACCGTCGCCATCTCCCACGCGGTGAAGGACGCCCTCCCGCAGCTCGAGGCCGAACTCGGCTCCAACGCCAAGTTCACCCCGGTCTTTGACCAGGCGCCGTTCATCGAGAAGTCGATCAAGGACCTCACCACCGAGGGCCTGCTGGGGCTCGGCTTCGCCGTCGCCGTCATCCTGGTCTTCCTGTTGTCCGTGCGCTCCACGCTCGTCACGGCCGTGTCCATCCCGCTGTCACTGCTGATCACGTTCATCGGCCTCTCTGCGACCGGCTACTCGCTGAACATCCTGACCCTTGGCGCGCTGACCATCGCGATCGGCCGCGTGGTGGACGACTCGATCGTGGTCATCGAAAACATCAAGCGGCACCTCAGCTACGGCGAGACCAAGATCGCCGCGATCCTGACCTCTGTCCGGGAAGTGGCCGGCGCCATCACCGCTTCCACCCTCACCACCGTCGCCGTCTTCCTGCCGATCGCCTTCGTTGGGGATCTGGCCGGTGAACTGTTCCGGCCGTTCGCCCTCACCGTGACCATCGCACTGCTCTCCTCCCTGCTGGTCTCCCTCACTATCGTCCCGGTCCTGGCGTACTGGTTCCTTCGCACCCCCGGTACGGCTGGGGGTGCCGCGACCGACGGCGCTGGGGCTGAGGGCGCTGGCACTGAGGGCACTGAGCGCGCTGCGGGGGCCGTGGCTGCCCGGGCGCATGAGGCCGAGCAGCGCACGCTGCTCCAGCGCGGGTACCTGCCGGTCCTGACCGGAACGCAGCGGCACCCGGTCCTCACGCTGATCGCCGCCGCCCTGGTTCTCGGCGGCACCGTGGCGATGTCCCCGCTGCTCGCCACCGATCTGCTGGGCCGCTCCGGCGAGAACAGCATGACGGTCAAACAGGCCCTGCCGGCGGGCACCAGCCTTGCCGAAGCCAGCGCCTCGGCCATCCGGGTCGAGGAGGTCCTGCGCGGCATTGACGGGATCAAGGACGTCCAGTCCACCACGGGCAACGCCCAGACCGGTTTCTCGGCCCTGCTGTCCTCGGGCGCGTCGAACTCGACCTTCACCGTAGTGACCGATGAAAAGGCAAACCAGGGCAAACTCCAGGACACCGTCCGGAAGGAGCTCGCCAAGCTCTCCGGCGCCGGAAAAGTCACCGTCGGTTCCCAGCAGGGCGGCTTCGGCACGACGTCCACAGTGGACATCACCCTCACCGCCGCCACGACCGCGGACCTGAAGACCGCCAGCGACGCAATGGTCACGGCCATGGAAGGGGTCCCCGGCAGCAGCGAGGTGACCACCAACCTGGCCGCCAGCCAGCCGGTGGTCCAGGTCAAGGTGAACCGGGCCAAGGCTGTCGCGGCCGGCCTGAACGAAGAACGCGTCGCCGGCGTGCTGGCCGCCACGATCAGCCCGGTTCCGGCGGGAACGGTCCGGATCGACACCAACGACTTCCCGGTCCGGATCGGCGAGGGCACCCGTTTCACGAGCATCGACGCCGTCCGGGCGATTCCGCTTCCGACGGCCGCCGGCGCCGTTCCGCTCGGCAGCATCGCCGCGGTCGAGCGTGTGGACGTCCCCGTCTCCATCACCGCCAGCAATGGCCAGCGCACCGCGAAGGTCTCCGTGACGCCGTCGGGCGCCAACCTGGGCGCGGTGAGCACCGAAGTGCAGAACCGGCTCAAGTCCGTCCCGCTGCCGCCGGGGGTTACGGCCACGATCGGCGGTGCCACAACGCAGCAGGCGGAATCATTCCGCCAGCTGGGGCTCGCACTGCTTGCCGCCGTCGCAATCGTCTATGTGATCATGGTGGCCGCGTTCAAGTCGCTCGTGCAGCCGCTGATCCTGCTGGTCTCCGTTCCGTTCGCAGCCACGGGCGCCATCGCCCTGCTCGTGGTGACGGGCGTACCGCTGGGACTGCCGTCGCTGATCGGCATGCTGATGCTCGTGGGCATTGTGGTGACCAACGCAATCGTGCTGATCGACCTCATCAACCAGTACCGCCAGCCGCGCAACGGCGAGCCGGGGATGAGTGTGGCGGACGCCATCAAGCACGGCGCCCGCCAGCGTCTGCGCCCCATCCTCATGACGGCACTCGCCACCGTGTTCGCCCTGACGCCGATGGCACTGGGTCTGACCGGCGGCGGCGGCTTCATCTCCCAGCCGCTGGCTATTGTGGTAATCGGCGGGCTGATCTCCTCCACCGCCCTGACACTCATCCTGGTTCCGGTGCTGTACCGGCTGGTTGAGGGGCGGCGCGAACGGAAGGCGCTCAGGAAGTCCTTGCCGCGCGGACGCCATTCCGGGCCGGCCCCGGTGGCCGAGGACTTCCCCGAGGATTTCCCCGAGGAC
The DNA here is from genome assembly GCF_900116495.1 of Arthrobacter sp. ov118. GTDB lineage: Bacteria > Actinomycetota > Actinomycetes > Actinomycetales > Micrococcaceae > Arthrobacter. The sequence goes on along the minus strand of NZ_FPAY01000002.1, from coordinate 6,329 downwards.
GCTCCCCTGCCGACCGGTTCGCACTAGGAGCGGGCAGGGACCGGACTAGGACCGGGAACCCGGCAGCGCGGCTTCTCCCTGATCTGGCCTCTGGGTCCTGCGGGCTCCCCCCGGGAACCGCAGGAAGATGCCCGTGGTCTCGGGGGCGCTCCTCCTGTGGCGGGGCTCGGTGCTGTGGCGGTGACCGCGGGAGATACCGGCAGGTCGCGGTTCCCGTGCCGGTTCACGTACTGGTGCGGGGGTTAGCACCTCGCGCGCAGGATTGCCGGTGTAGGTGGCATTTTCCGGAACGTCTTCGCCCTTCATGAGAAGGGCGTCGGCTCCCAGCACGGAACCGTCGTGCATGGTCACCCCGTAGTTGATCCAGGCATCCACGCCCACCGAGCAATTGCTGCCCAGCTTGATGCGGTCGGACTTGAAAGCGCCGTCTTCCATGGAGTGGCCCTGGATGGTAGATCCTTCATTCAAGGCGCAGTCATCCCCGATGGCGACGAGGGTTTTCTCCGGCATGTTGGCGCCGGCGTCGTAGAGCCGCTTGCCGACTTTGACACCCAGCATTCTCCAAAGCAGAGGTTTGAAGGGGGTTCCGTTGAATCCCGGCATGGCCAGCAACTTCCACAGGCGTTCGTGCCGCCAGAAATAGGGATCGTAGATTGAGCAGTATTGCGGCTTCAGGCTGCGGAAGCCCATGACCGAGCGTTCCACCAGCACCATGACCAGGATGCGGAACACCATCAGGGCAAGCATCATGGTGGAGATCGCCAACGCACCGAAGACCGGGTAAGCGGAGACGGCGACCGCGGAGCAGACCGTGGCCACAAAGAACACGAACCAGCGCACGGTCAGGAACAGCACCATGCTCAAGATGTTGTGCCGGTTCTTGGCCGGGAGTGCCCTGTTCTTCGCCTCCTCCATCTTTTTTTCATCAAACTGGGCGTCGCGCTGCACGGACCGGGGAATCTCGAACGGCGGCGAGCCCAGCAGGCCCACGTCACTACGGACGTTTCCGTCGATCGGAATCATTACCTTCGTGGCCAGCAGGCAGTTCTCCCCGACCCGGGATCCGATCGGAACAGCGATGGCGTTGCCGAGGAAGTTGTGGCCGGCGATCCGGACTTGGGAGAGCCGGAACGATGTGCTGGTGAAGTCGGCGTTCATCATGTTCAGGCCGTCCGCCACCATGGTTCCTGACCCCACATTGTTCAGGAACGGTGATTCGTGAGCCAGGGTGGGGCCGAAGTTGGACCCGGTTTGTTCCACCTTGTTCAGGTTGTAGCCCAAAGCGCGCAGGTAGTGCACGATGTAGGAACTGTCACCGAAGACATCCTTGTAGAGCCTGACGTTGGACAGGCGGGCGATCATCCGCTGAATGGTGAAGTGCACCCCGTACAGCGGATAGACCTTGTCCGGCTTGATGAAGTAGTTGAGCAGCCGCGGGACGACGAAGACGGCGATCAGGCCGGTGATCAGCCCGACGATGTACAGGAGCAGCGAAGCAATGACCATGTCGAGGAAAAAGCTCGCGGCGCCCAACTGCAGGTGTCCGGTCGCCAGGTAGGGAGGCAGGAGCAGGGCCAGGCCAAGAAGGGCGGCCGGAACGGCCAGAACGAGACGGTTGAACAGCTGGAGCAGGCTGAAAATGACGCGCCGGCGCGTGCCGCAAACCGCGGCGGGGACCCGCAGGTAGTCGGTATTGGTGCGCCGCGCCGGCGAACCGTGCCAGATTTGTCCAGCAGGTATAGCTTGCGGCGTCTGCAAGGAGGAGGAGTGTCCGAGCTGGGTGTCGTCCCCCATCGACGTGCCGATGTCCAAGGTGGTTTTCTCCGACACCAGGACATTCTTGCCCAGCGTGACCGGACCGGTGTCAATCATGCCCGAGCGTGCCCGATAACAAAGGAACGAGGAGTTTTTCTGGATGACCGTGTTATCGCCGACGGTCAGCAGGTCCGGGCACGCGGGCACCTTGCGGGAGAAGATGACCACCCCCTTGCCGATCTTTGCCCCGAGCAGCCTTAGGTACACGACGAAGATCGGTGAGCCCGCAAACAGTACGAGGGGGTTTGCCCGCGTCAGGGTTTTCAGGAGCCAGAACCGGAGGTACGCCACGCTCCATAGCCGGATGTGGCCGGGCTTCCACCGCCCCACGAGGATCCATTTGGCCAGAATCGGGGTCACGGAGAGGATCAGGAACATGGCGGCACCGAAACCAATGGTCCGCAGCCACATGTCGAAGATGTTGCTTCCCCCGGAGGTCCACTGGAAGCCAATGATCAGCAGGAAGGCCGCGTAGGTCGTGTAGCCCAGGAAAAACAACAGCTGGACGACCCCGCACATGACGTAGTTGAAGGTACTGGGCCGTGCCGCTGGCTCCGGGGCCGGGGCCGCCGACGGCGGGGCGCCCGGTCCGGCGTCGGGCACCGTCAGCGCGAGGGCAGATTCGAGTTGCCTGGCTTGCAGGCACGTGGCGAGCTGGCGGACCGAAGGGTTCTCATAGATGTCCTGCATCGCGGCCGACGGCAAGTCGGTCTCTCGCCTGACCCGGGCGCAGAAATGTGCCATCAACAGCGAGTCCGCGCCCAGATCGTTGAAGAAATGCGCATCGACGGACACCTTCTCCACACCCAGCACTTCGCCGAGCTGCCCGGCGAGGGATTCCTCTGCGGGGGTCGCCGGGGCGGTGTAAGTCCCGGTGCCTGCCAGGCTGAGCCTGTGCATCGGCCGGGGCAGACGCTTCCGGTCCACCTTGCCACTGGGCATCATGGGAAGGGCATCCAGCTGTTCGAAATAGGCTGGCACCATGTACCCGGGCAACCTGGTGCGCAGCATCCGGTGGAGGTCGTGGGCGTCGACGCTCACGACGTCCTGCCGCAGCGTGTAGTAGGCGGCTAGTTCCACGGCTCCCGGCTCGGGCTCGAAAGTCTGAACGACACCCTGCGCGATTCCGGGAAGCTGCAGGAGGAAGGATTCGATTTCGGTCAGCTCGATCCGGTAGCCGCGTATTTTGACCTGCGTGTCGATCCGGCCGAAGTATTCGAGCTCCCCGTCATCGTTTATCCGGCCCAGGTCACCGGTGCGGTAAATCCGGCCGGAGGGGTTGTTGCCGATGCCCAGGAAGTCCGGAACAAAGGCCCGCTCCGTCAGGTCCTGCCGATTGACGTATCCCCTGGCCAGGCCGACGCCTGCGAGGCCTATTTCCCCGGCCTCGCCCAGGGGCAGGGCGCGGCACTCAACGGGATCGAGGATGACGGCCGAGTACGTGGGCAGGGGCACACCCAATGACACCGGCCCGTCGGGATCCAGCAGGGCCCAGGTCGCGGTGACCGTTGCCTCGGTGGGTCCGTAGACGTTGAGGAAACGGCGGCCCGGGCGGTGCCAGCGGATGACAAGGTCCTTCGGGCAAGCCTCGCCGGAGACAAGCAGGAACCGAAGACCGGGCAGGTCTTCGTCGATGGTCGCCAGCAGCGTCGGAACACAGCACATAGCGGTAATCCGTTGTTCGGTCAGATACTCCGCCAGCTCCGCACCCAGCAGGTTGGGCCCCCGCGGCTTGGGCACCAAGGTGGCCCCTGCCATCCAGGAGACCCAGATTTCCTCGACCGAGAAATCGAAAGCGATCGTCATGCCCTGGTAAACGCGATCCGTGGCCTCAATGCCGTAATATGCCGCGGCGACACGGACGAAATTGCAGATGCTGGCGTGCTCTACGGCCACGCCCTTGGGCCGGCCGGTTGAACCGGAGGTGTAGATGATGTAAGCAAGTTCGTCGTCCGTCCCGCCGCGCTCCGTACCGCCCAGGCGGGAAGTGTCCTTGCCATCGATCTCTGCCTGCGCTTCATCAAGACAAACGGTGACGGCGGCCACCTCGGGCAGCAGATCTTTCAGGTACGACAGCGACAGGACCATCGCCACGGTGGCGTCTTCGACAATGTACTGCAGGCGGTCCGGGGGAAATCCTGCGTCCAGGGGAACATAGGCCGCGTGGATCTTCAGTACGGCGAGCATGGCCACGTAGGACCGCCACGGCTGATCAAACAGCAGTGCAATACGGTCGCCCGGCCGGGCACCGCACGCCAGGAGGTGGCGGGCCAGCTGGTTCGCCGTCTCATCCAGCTCGGCATACGTCAGGACGATGTCCCCGGCATCCACGGCGAGCTGGCTGCCCGAACCATCTTCCCGCAACCGGTCACAGCGGTCCTCAAATAGCTGGTCCAGCCGCTCCCCCCGGCGCCAGCGGGCAGTGTGGTCTGCGGCGGCCGATGTCAGGATTGTCGCCCCGGCCGAACCGGCGTTCACGGACAATTTTCCCAGCAACTCAGGGGTGCGGGTGAGGCCGTTGCCGATCCTCGCAGTTTTAGCCATCCTTTAGCTCCTTCGCTAGAAGTGACGCGCCACAGTTCTTTCCCGCGGGAGAGTGGACAGATCCCCGACCGATACCGCCAGCAACGCGCGGTCCGGGATGCCACCAGCGGGCGGGAGGTTTTCGAAGTGACCCACGAGCGCATCCTCCTCCGCAGGGGCCATGCCGAACGCCCGACGAACAGCCCGTTCGGCATCAACAAGCCGGTCCGCGTGGGTGACGGCTCCCATGGAGGTCTCGGAGATGTCGACCAGGTCGAGGTCAACATCGGCGTCGGAGAGTGCCTTCAAGAAGGTGCAGAAGATTTCCGGCGAGGACCTCATCCCCAGTCCGGTAATGGACACTCTGCCCATCCGGCTGTCGTACTGCAGGTCCTGGAACCCGATGGTCCCTTTTGCGGCATCCAGCACGGCAAGGGCGGGAACCGCGTGCGCTGCAGGAAGGATCAGGGCAACGTCGGAACGCCTCGAAACCGGCCCGGCCGTATGCTGAACGGCCGTATTCTGGACAATTGTCTGGACGTCTGCCCCAGAGCCTGCCAGCACATGCAAGATTCGCGCCACACTGTCCGGTTCGTACGGGACTCCAACGACAGTGATCTTCGACGCCGAGTTGACCCCGGCCACCGCAGTCACCACGGGTTGCTCCCTGGCGGGCTGGCGCATCGAATGGCGGTCGAGGCCGGGCAGAATCAGGGTGCCCGGCTCAGGCACAAATGAGGATCTGACATGGATCGGCATGTCGAACCGGCGGGCGTATTCAACACACCGAAGATGCAATATCTTGCTCCCAGAGGCCGCGAATTCCAGCATCTCCTCGCTGGAGAGCACTTCGATCTTCCGCGCCGTGGGGACAACACGGGGGTCTGCGGTGTAGACCCCGTCGACGTCAGTGTAAATTTCACAAATACCCGCACCCAGTGCGGCGGCCAGTGCCACAGCGGTCAGGTCCGAACCGCCGCGTCCGAGAGTGGTCACCTTCTTCCGCTTCCTCGTCCTGCCCTGGAACCCCGCGACGATCGGAACTTCGCCGGCGGCCAAACTTGCGCGGACCCGGGCCGGCCTGACATCGGTGATGTGCGCTTTACCGTGGATGCTGTCGGTGATGAGGCCGGCAGCACTGCCGGTAAACGTCCGCGGCTCCTGGCCAAGATCTGCCAGGGCGATCGCAAGCAGGGCCGAGGAAACGAGTTCACCTAGGCTCAGGAGGGCATCGAGGTTGACGGGAAGCGGCCGGGTGGAAACTTCGGCCGCGAGGTCGCAAAGTTCATCGGTGGTATCCCCCATGGCGGACACCACCGCAACCACGCGGAATCCTTCCTCCCGGGTTTTGGCTATCCGTTCGGCTGCACGGAGGATTCCCGCCGCGTCCGCCAATGACGAACCACCGAACTTTTGCACAATGACACTTCCCGGGGGTATCGCCCGGTCCGATTCTTGCAATTCACCACCATTTGCCGCTGTTGGCTTGACGGTACCCATTTCTCTCCCCGAAATTTGGTTCAGTTTGGCGAGCGGTCTTGTCCCTCAGCACGGGACGCCTGTGTGCGGTTGTTCTTTCGGGTGCCGTCAGGGGGTCAGACAGCAGGTGCCAAGGCAGCCGGGACTCCAGTCACAGACTCTGCGGCGCCAGCGAGAAGATCGAGCCCCTTCTGCAATTCCTCGGGACTGATGGTCAGCGCGGGCATCGTCTTTAGGACTTCGCCCTCCGGACCGGACGTTTCCACGAGGAGACCGCGGACGAACGACTCAGCCGCAATCTTCTCCGCCGTCTCCGGGTTGGGGTAGTAGATACCCGCGAGCAGGCCCCGGCCTCGGACGGTGGCACCCTCCACGCCGGCTGCGATCTGTCCCAGCCCCTGGTGCAACTGCGAAATGAGCCCTGCGACGTTGGACTGGAACTTTCCGTCCTGCCAGAAGTGTTCCAGGGCAGCGGTCCCGGTAACGAACGCCGGGTTGTGCCCCCGGAAGGT
>NZ_FPAY01000001.1 GCF_900116495.1 Arthrobacter sp. ov118 | reverse complement strand
CCTGCGTGTGCTGCCGGCCTTGCGCAGCCGGAAATACTCCCCGAGCCCGGGATGAACCGGGCCGCCGGGCCTGCCCCGGAACCCGGCACGCCTTGCCCATTTCCGGCACGTGTACCGGTTAAAGCCCAGTGACTCGGCAGCCCGGGCCACATTACCCAACCGATCCAGAACCGAGAAGAACTCGTCCTTCTGCTCCTGCGTGTATTTCCTGCTGGTTCGTGGTGCTTCCGCTAAAGACGACACGGTCGTTGCAACTCCCAATTTTCATTGAGTGTTGCAACGACCGCTAGAACTCGCCCGGGCCGGGATGGGCGCGATGTGACCCCGCGTTGCTAGGGACGCTGCCGGGATGTCGGGAAGCGGGACGCCGAGAAGATCGCCGGCGCCCTGCCGGCGCCGGTCGCGAGGTCGGCCAGGATCCTGCCCACGGCGGGGGTGAACTTGAAGCCGTGGCCGGAGAAGCCTGCGCCGATGACCAGCGGGCCGATCCGGTCCAGGATGAAGTTCTCGTCCTGGGTGGTCGTGTAGGTGCAGCTGATGTCGGTGAGGGAGTCGGCGTCGACCCCGGGCAGCCAGTCGCGGGCGTAGCGCTGCAGGGCTGCCCGCTGCCCGGGCTCGGGAGTGAACGTCCGCCGGTCCGGGTCAACGATCGGGCCCACCCCGTGCCAGCCGGCCTTGATTCCCTCGCCTGGCGTTTGCATGCCGTAAACGGGCGAACGCCAGTAAGCGTACGCGTCCCCGCTGCCAGGCGTGTGGTTGAAACCCGGCCACCGGGCGCCGTCATCCGCAATGGCAAAATGCGCGGGCTGTTCCTGCGTAACCGTCAGACGGGGAAGCGGCGCCACTCCGCCGAGCAGCTTGGTGGTCCAGCCGCCGACCGTGACCACCGCCTGCCTCGCGGTAAGCACCTCGGTCCGGCCGCCGGACTCAATGGTGAGCCGGACGCCGTCGTCGAGGACGCTTAGCTCCAGGACCTTCACATGATGGCGGATCTCGGCGCCGAGGCCGGCGGCGAGCCGCTGCATCGCCGGCAGCGCGGCGTCCGGGTTCAGCTGGCCGCCGTCCGGCATGTGAAGCACGCGCGTCTCGAACCGGATGCCCCGCCAGCGCTCGGCGGCTTCCTCGACGCTAAGGAACTCCGCCCGGAGCCCGGCGGAAAGCAGTGCATTCCGGACCTCGGGCAGCCGCGGATCGCTGCCGTGGTTCACGACACCGGTGCGGGCCAGCAGGCGCTCGCCGCTGTCCGCTTCGAGCTCGTTCCACAGCCGTGCGGACTCGGCCAGCATGGCGACGTAATCCGGATCCGCATAACCGGGGTTGAAGTTCCGGGTGGTGCCGTGGGAGGCGCCAATGCGGTGGCCGGGCCCGAACTGTTCGAGCAGGGTCACGTCCCGGCCGCGCCGTGCAACTGCCCACGCCGCGGCGGAACCCATCGCACCGCCGCCGATGATGACCGTGTCCAAGGTTCTCAAGGGTCCTCCTCCGGGATTCGTGCCGGTGGCCGGAAACCGGATCAGGCCAGCAGCAGGGCCACACCGATCATGGCCGGCACCGCTACTACCGTAGTGATCAGCACCGTGTCCTTGGCGACTGTTACGCCGGTGCGGTAACGGCTGGCAGCGACAAACACGTTTTGCGCGGTGGGCAGCGACGCTGTGACCACGGCGGCGAACAAAGCCTGCGCCTCCATGCCGAGGGCAAAGCGGGCAAACAGGAACGCCATCAGTGGATGGACGACGAGCTTGAAGAAACTCGCCAGCAGGGCGTCGAGCCGGCGGCCGGCAGCTGCCTGCAGCGGCCTGGAGCCGTTCAGGCTCATACCGAACGCGATCAGCATGGCCGGGATGGCCGCCCCGCCGATCAAGTGGATGGGCTCCAGAAGCAGCGGAGGCACCTGCCAGCCGGTTGCGGCCACGGTGAGACCCAGCGCAGTGCCCACAATCATCGGGTTCCGCAGGATCATGAGCACGAACCGCAGGGGGGTGGTGCGGTGCGAGCTCGTGGTGGCATCCAAAGACATGAGGAACAGCGGGGTGAAGAAGGCCAGCTGGAAGATGAGGAGGGGCGCCACGTAACTGGCGTCGCCGAGCACGAAGACGGCGATGGGAATGCCGAGGTTGGCAGAGTTGGCCAGGGATGCGCTCATGGAGGACATGAGGGATTCCGGAACGGTGCGCTTGAGCGCAAAACGGACAATGCCGAAGAACAGCACTGCCGTCGACACCGCTCCGACTGCGGTCACGAGCAGCGGGGCGGCAAAGACGTCGTGCAGGTTGGCCTTGCTGAGAGTCTCGAACAGCAGGGCCGGGCTGGCCACGAAGAAGGTCAGGGCGCTGAGGACGGAACGCGCATTATCGCCCAGGATGTTCCGTCGGCCCACGAACATGCCGACCAGGATGATGGCCCAGACAACGAAGAACCCCGCCAGTACCCCTAGCATGCGGCTCCCCCCGGCGGGGCGGGAGTGCGGCAGGGAAAGGTCACGGTTCCAGAGTAATCAGCTTTATTCGGGAGACCGCCCCATTACGCCCGGGCAGCGGCATGCCGTGTGTCACTTGGGCCGGGCGGCCGGCGGGTATGTCGACGATGCGGCGCCGGCGCGGGAGCGCCGGCAAGGCGGGGAACGCTAGTTAAGGACCGCGTTGTTCAGCGCGTGCGGCGGGCGCATGAGCCCGGGGGTCATGCCCTCCGCGGGGTCGTTGCCAATCTGGACAATCTTGTTGTCCTGATCCACATGGACCACCTTCGGGTTGTACGCCTTCGCCTCGTCCATGGTCATCTGGGCGTAGGTGATCAGGATGACGATGTCGTTCTCGTGCATCAGGTGGGCGGCGGCGCCATTGATACCGATCACGCCGGAACCGCGCTCGCCGGCGATCGTGTAGGTCTCGAGCCGCGCGCCGTTAGTGACATCGACAATTGCCACGAGCTCCCCGGGAAGGATGTCCGCTGCCTCCAGCAGATCCAGGTCAACGGTGACGGAGCCGACGTAGTGAAGGTCCGCGTGCGTGACCGTCGCGCGGTGGATCTTGGATTTGAACATTGTGCGATTCATAACGCCACTAGTCTAACGCGGGGCCCGCGTCCGCGCTGTGGCGCACTGCACACGGCCAGGCGGCTAGGCCCCTTACGCGGGCCGGTCCGCCGGGGCGGCGTCGAGCGTGCCCGCAGCCGTGGCCGGAACGATGGATGCCGCCGTCGCCGCAAGGATCTCTCGGGCTGCCAGAAGGGCCGGCCGTTTGGCACTGGACCGCCGCGCCGAGGTGAACACCGTCCGGTGCGGATCCCCGGGCAGGTCCAGGAGTTGCGAGCTGGTGCCGCGGCCCGTCCACACGAGGTCAGGCATGAGAGCAACCGCATTGCCGGATTCGATCAAGCGAATCTGGGCCTGCAGATCGGCCGTTTCGAAGCGGACGTCGGGCTCGAAGCCGGCGCTCCGGCAGGCCTGCTCGGCCCAGTGCCGGGAGGCCGCTCCGCGCGGTTCCATCACCCAGGGCAGCCCCGCGGTATCGGCCAGCGTCCTGATGGGGTCGCGCCCGGGCGAAGGGGGTGGGACGGCGAGTCGGATGGCGTCGCGGGTCAGAGCAACGCGGTCCAGTTCGGCGTAGTGCGGGGCGGCATGGCCCGGGTACTGCTCGGCGATCACGAGGTCGAAGTCGCGGGCCCACGTCTCGTGAAGGGCTGTCTCCGGTTCCCGCTGGGTCATTTCCACCCGGACTTCCGGGTAGCTGGCGGACATCCTGGTCAGGGTGTCCGGCATGAGTGCCAGCGCGGCGGACTGGAAGACCGCAATCCGCACGGTGCCTGTGACCGTGGTCAACGACGCCGCCAGATCCGCCTCCGCCTGCTCCAGCGTCTCGAGGAGCTGAGACGTGTGGGTCACGAGTACCTCGGCCTGGGGTGTCAGCTGGACCCGGCGTCCGGTTTTTCGTAGCAGTTCCACTCCTGCCTCCTTCTCAAGAAGGGCCAGTTGCTGAGAAACTGACGACGGGCTGTACTGGAGCGCCTCGGCCACCTCGGCTAAGGTGCCCCGGATCTTCAGCTCACGCAACAGTCGCAAACGCCGGACGTCCAGCATCATCGTTCCTTTGAAGATTTTAATGGTTATAAGTTAAGAAAATTCACTTTATCTAATGCAATCAGGCTTGCATACTGTTGCGACACGGTAAGGCCCATCACAAAGCTGTTTGGTGGGCATCACACCTAAGCAGGAGGCCCTGATGGCTACACGGGATTTGTCACAGTCGATCATGCGGCGCAAGCCCATCGACGACATTGAAGAAGAAAACAAGCACAGCGGACTGCACAAGAGCCTGGGTCTCTGGCAGCTGACGGCCATCGGGGTGGGCGGCATTATCGGCGTCGGCATCTTCTCTTTGGCGGGCCTTGTGGCCCACGGCAGCGAGAGCGAGCCCGGAGTCGGCCCGGCCGTGCTCGTCTCGTTCCTGATTGCTGGCCTGGCATCTGCCGCCGCGGCGCTGTCCTACGCGGAGTTCGCCGGCATGATCCCGCGGGCAGGCTCGGCCTACACCTATGGCTACGTAGCGCTAGGCGAGATAATCGGCTGGTTTATCGGCTGGGACCTGTTGCTGGAGTACATCGCCATCGTGGCCGTGGTGGCCATCGGCATTTCGGGCTACTTCGATGCTTTCCTCTCCGGCATCGGAATCCAAATGCCCACCTGGATGACCTCGACGCCGGATGAGGGCACGGGCGGCATCATCAACCTGCCGGCGATCCTCGTCTGCCTGCTGGTGACCTGGATCCTCTCCCGCGGCACCAAGACGTTTGGACGCTTCGAGCTGATTGCCGTCGGCATCAAGGTGTTCCTGATCCTGTTCATCATCGGGCTGGGAATTTTCTACATCAACACCAACAACTACAACCCGTTCTTTCCGAGCGGCTTCGGTCCGGTGGTGGCCGGCTCCGCCACGGTGTTCTTCGCGGTGTTCGGCTACGACGCCATGAGTACCGCGGCGGAGGAGGCAACTGACGGCAAGAAGCATATGCCCAAGGCGATCATCCTCTCGCTGGTCATCGCCATGCTGCTCTATGTTGCCGCCACCCTGGTGCTGACCGGCATGCAGAACTTCGCCGAGATTGACCCCAAGGCCGGCTTCGCCTCCGCCTTCAACAGCGTCGGGCTGCCGGTGATCGCGACCATCATCTCCGTGTTCGCCGTCCTGTCCATCCTCACGGTCATGCTGACCTTCCTCCTCGGCGTCACCCGCGTCTGGTTCTCGATGAGCCGCGACGGCCTGCTCCCTGGCTGGTTCTCGAAGACGGACCGGCACGGCACGCCGCAACGCGTGACCTGGATCGCCGGCGCCGGGTCGGCCGTCCTGGCCGGCATCCTCCCGATCAAGGCCGTGGCCGACCTGACCAACATCGGCATCCTGGCCGCGTTCGTCGTCGTCTGCGTGTCGGTGATCGTGTTCCGCTACAAGAAGCCCGACGCCCCGCGGACCTTCCGCCTGCCGCTGATGCCGCTGGTTCCGGCGTTCGGTGTGTTTGCCTCGCTGTTCCTGATGTTCCAGTTGCACTGGGAGACTTGGCTGCGGTTCGGCATCTGGCTCGTGATCGGCCTGATCATCTACTTCAGCTACGGCCGCAAGAACTCGCTGATGAATCCGGACAGCCCACGGCACGAGGAGATCGTGGAGATGCACCGCCCCCTGCCGTAACCACCCCACGCAGCTGACGCCCACCCCGTTGCGCTATCACTTTTGGCTGCCATTGGCAGGTTTTAAGGGCCAAAAGTGATAGCGCAACGGGTTTTTGGCGGGAGGGGCGTCGGCGGAAAAGATTTGGTTTTTCTAACCGGTATCGCTCAGAAAAGATCGCTTTATCTTATGGGAGTCCAGTCGCATACTGATTCTTAAGAGGTCCACATCTTGAGAAAGAATGAGTTTCAGCCATGACCAACATCTCCACCGAGCCGGGCGCTACCACCGGAACTGCCACCGGTCACACCGCCGTTTCGGAAGGCTCCCCGGTCCTCGAAGCCGCAGCGCTCGCAGAGGACACCATCGCAGTGGTGCGCCGCTGGCTCACCGAGGCCGCCAAAGTTCCCGTCGACGCCTCTGCCCAGCAGCTCGCTGGCGTCCTGAAGGACCCCAACGGCCTGGACTTCACGGTCGGGTTCGTCGACGGCGTCGTCCGCCCGGAAGACCTGCAGGTCGCCGGCCGCAACCTCGCCGCCCTGGCTCCCAAGGTGCCGGCGTTCCTGCCGTGGTACATGCGCAGCGCCGTCCGCCTCGGTGGCACCATGGCCCCCGTCCTGCCCCAGGTGGTCATCCCGGTGGCCCGCCGCGTCCTGCGCGAAATGGTCGGACACCTGATCGTCGATGCCACCGACGCCAAGCTGGGCCCGGCCATTGCCAAGATCCGCAAGGACGGCATCAAGCTCAACGTCAACCTCCTCGGCGAGGCGGTCCTCGGCGAGCACGAGGCCTCCCGCCGGCTCGAGGGCACCCACACCCTGCTGGCCCGCCCGGACGTCGACTACGTATCCATTAAGGTCTCCTCCACGGTGGCACCGCACTCCGCCTGGGCCTTCGATGAGGCCGTGGAGCATGTCGTGGAGAAGCTGACCCCGCTCTTCACCCGTGCTGCCTCCTACGCCGCCGCCGGGCAGAAAGCCAAGTTCATCAACCTGGACATGGAGGAATACAAGGATCTGGACATGACCATCGCGGTCTTCACCCGGATCCTGGACAAGCCCGAGTTCAAGAACCTCGAGGCCGGCATCGTGCTCCAGGCCTACCTGCCGGACGCCCTCGCCGCCATGATCCGCCTGCAGGACTGGGCCGCTGCCCGCCGCGCAGACGGCGGTGCCGCGATCAAGGTTCGCGTGGTCAAGGGCGCCAACCTCCCGATGGAACAGGTGGAAGCGTCCCTGCACGACTGGCCGCTCGCCACTTGGAACACCAAGCAGGACTCGGACACCAACTACAAGCGCGTCATCAACTACTCCCTGCACCCGGAGCGGATCCGCAACATCCGGATCGGCGTGGCCGGTCACAACCTCTTCGACATCGCCTTCGCCTGGCTGCTGGCCAAGCAGCGCGGCGTGGAATCCGGCATCGAATTCGAGATGCTGCTCGGCATGGCGCAGGGCCAGGCCGAGGCCGTCAAAAAGGACGTCGGCTCCCTCCTGCTGTACACCCCCGTGGTCCACCCCGCAGAGTTCGACGTCGCGATCGCGTATCTGATCCGCCGCCTCGAAGAAGGCGCCAGCCAGGACAACTTCATGTCCGCGGTCTTTGAACTCAGCGAGAACGAATCCCTCTTCGAGCGTGAGAAGCAGCGCTTCCTCGACTCCCTCGCCAAGCTCGACGACGAGGTCCCGCCGCCGAACCGCCAGCAGGACCGTGCCCTCCCGGCAGCCCCGCTCCCACACGACTCGTTCGAGAACACGCCGGACACCGATCCGTCCCTCCCGGCCAACCGGAACTGGGGCCGCGCCATCCTGGACCGCGTTCCGGGCTCGACGCTGGGCAACGCCTCAGTCGAGGCCGCCACGATCAGCGACGAGACGACCCTGAACACGGTCATCGATACCGCCGTCGAAAAGGGCAAGGCCTGGGGTGCGCTCTCCGGCGCCGAACGCGCCGAGATCCTGCACCGCGCCGGCGACGTCCTCGAATCGCGCCGGGCCGACCTCCTCGAGGTCATGGCCAGCGAGACCGGCAAGACCATCGACCAGGGCGATCCCGAGGTCAGCGAGGCCGTGGACTTTGCGCACTACTACGCCGAGTCGGCCCGCAAGCTCGACGACGTCGACGGCGCCACCTTCGTCCCATCCAAGCTCACCGTCGTGACGCCGCCGTGGAACTTCCCGGTCGCCATCCCGGCCGGCTCCACCCTGGCGGCGCTCGCCGCCGGCTCCGCCGTCGTGATCAAGCCCGCCAAGCAGGCCCGCCGCAGCGGCGCCGTCATGATCGAGGCCCTCTGGGAGGCCGGCGTCCCGCGCGACGTCCTCACGATGGTCCAGCTCGGTGAGCGCGAACTCGGCCAGCAGCTCATTTCCCACCCTGCAGTGGACCGCGTCATTCTCACCGGCGGCTACGAGACCGCAGAGCTGTTCCGCTCCTTCCGCAAGGACCTGCCGCTCCTGGCCGAAACCAGCGGCAAGAACGCCATCATCGTGACCCCGAGCGCGGACCTGGACCTTGCAGCCAAGGACGTGGCCTACTCCGCGTTCGGCCACGCCGGCCAGAAGTGCTCCGCCGCCTCGCTGGTGATCCTGGTCGGCTCCGTGGCCAAGTCCAAGCGCTTCCACAACCAGTTGATCGACGCCGTCACCTCGCTGAAGGTCGGCTACCCGGCGGACCCGACGAGCCAGATGGGCCCGATCATCGAGCCCGCCAGCGGCAAGCTCCTCAACGCCCTCACCACCCTCGGTGCGGGCGAGACCTGGGCCGTGGAACCCCGTCAGCTGGACGATACCGGTAAGCTCTGGAGCCCCGGCGTGCGCTCCGGCGTCAAGCGCGGATCCTACTTCCACCTCACCGAGTTCTTCGGCCCCGTCCTCGGCGTCATGACGGCGGAGACCCTTGAAGAGGCCATCGCGATCCAGAACCAGATCGAATATGGCCTCACCGCGGGCCTGCACTCCCTCGACGCCGACGAGCTCGGACTCTGGCTGGACACCATCCAGGCCGGCAACCTCTACGTCAACCGCGGCATCACCGGTGCAATCGTCCAGCGCCAGCCGTTCGGCGGCTGGAAGAAATCCGCCGTCGGCGCCGGCACCAAGGCTGGCGGCCCGAACTACCTGGTGGGCCTCGGCGACTGGGTCAGCAAGCCCAGCGCCGCCGGCACCCCGGCCGCCGCTGCCGCCCATTCCGGTGTCCGCCGGATCGAGGACGCGGCCAAGGGCTTCCTGTCGGCCGAAGAACTCGCAGCGCTGCAGCGCGCCCTAGCCTCCGACGCCCGGGCCTGGGCCGAGGAGTTCGGTGCCGCCAAAGACGTCTCGGGCCTCAGCGCCGAACGCAACGTCTTCCGCTACCGTGCCCTGCCGGTCACGGTCCGCCTCGCGGAAGGCGAATCGCTCGCCGGTCTCGCCCGCACCGTCGCCGCCGGCGTCCTGGCAGGCTCCGCGCTGACGATCTCGTCCGCCGTCGAACTGCCCGCCCAGTTCCGCGCCGCCCTTTCCGGGCTCGGCATCTCCGCCACGGTGGAGAACGACGCCGCGTGGCTGGCTGCCACCGGCAACCTCGCCGCGGCCGGCAAGCTGTCCGGAGCCCGGATCCGGCTCATCGGCGGGGACGCCAAGGCGCTGGCCGAGGCCACGCGCGGCCGCCCGGACCTGGCGGTCTACGTCCACCCGGTCACCGAGGCCGGGCGCGTGGAATTGCTGCCGTTCCTCCACGAGCAGGCCATCAGCATCACGGCGCACCGCTTCGGCACGCCGAACCACCTCTCGGACGCCCTGATCTAACCCGGGCATGCTAATATGCCGGCGCCGCCGTGAAGCACCAGAGGGTGCGGCACGGCGGCGCCGGCGTTAAAGGGTGGACGGCGCTAGGTGGGCGGGGTTAGTCGGGCGCCGGCGTTAGACCGGCGGCCCGCCTAACCGAAGTACCAGCCCGGCGGCGCCCAGGAAGCCGGGACCGCGTGGGCGGAATAGTCATCGCAGCCCGAGCAGAAGTAGGTCACCTCAGCGAGCTTGCTGACGGAGCCGTCCCTGTGGTGGGTAGCCGGGACGAAGGACTCCAGATAAATGAACTCGTCCGTGCCGCAGCGTTCGCAGAACGGATTGGCGACGTAGTCGGTCTCGGCCAAGGTGGCCGGGCGGATGGTCCGCCGGCCCAGACTGGAGGACGGGGCGGTGCTGGAGGACGGGACCGTGGAGTGTTGAACAGTGCTGGCGCGCTGGGCGGTGCCGGCGCGCTGGACGGTGCTGGAGCGCTGGGCGGCGCCATGGTGCACCGCGGCATTTGCTGGACGGGCGGCCCGTGAGCCGTGGGCGGCGGGGGAGGGCAGTATGGGGTGGTTCGTGGCTGGCGTCATTGTCGGCCTATCCCGAACGGTCCGGCACCCAGCCATACAGCATCAGCGACGGATAGCGTTCGTATTTCGAATCGTTGTCGAGGCCACTTCTTGACCTCGTCCGGGTCGATCTTGGGTAGTGTCAGGATAGATGAAGTACCTGCACGGTTCAATGGTCAAGTAAGTACTCCGCCCCGCCGGGTAGTCCGTCCCGTAAGTACAGCCGCCAGCGGCACCCGCGTCAGGCCTGGCGCTTCAGGGTGCGGCCCACGATCGCCTGGGTCAGGGCATCGATCACTTCGGCGTTGGCCAGGGGGTTGCGGATGAGCGTGAAGTCGACGTCGCCCACGGGCGGCAGGTCGAAGCGGCGGGTGATGATTTTCAGATCCTCCGGCACCAGGGAGGAGGGCATTACCGCCACTCCGATGCCGGCCCGGACGGCGGCCAGCACGCCGCTGATCTGGCGCGTGGTGCAGGTGATCCGCCAGGTCCGGCCGGCGGCCTCAAGGGCGTCAATCGCAAGCTTCCTGCTCAGGCTGGGGGAGGGATACGCAATCAGCGGCACCGGATCGGCCGGATCCAGCGCTGTCTGCTCCAGACCCACCCAGGCGAAGACGTCCTGCTGGACCACCGTCCCGTCCTTGGCCCCGGCCACCCACTTCACAAATACCAGGTCCAACTGGCCCGCGTTGAGCCGCTTGTAGAGCTGGTCGCTTTGGCCCACCGTAAGTTCGAGGTTGATCTGTGGATAAATCTGCCGGAACTCCCGGAGGATACGCGGCAGCCCGGTGATGGCGAGATCGTCGGCCGTGCCGAAGCGCAGCCGGCCGCGCATCGCCGACCCCGAGAAATACCGGCTTGCGGCATCGTGCGCGGCGACAATGCTCCGGGCGAAACCGGCCATGGCATCGCCGTTGTCGGTGAGCCGCACGCCGCGGGTGTCCCGGGCAATGAGCACCCGCTTGGCGGCAGCTTCCAGCTTCCGGACGTGCTGGCTGACGGTGGGCTGGGCCAGGCCGAGGCGTTCTGCCGCCTTGGTGAAACTCAGCGTTTCGGCCACGGCCAGGAAGGAACGGAGCTGGGCGGGCTCAAACATGGGCGTCTCCCGGGTCGGGCGTTCCGGCCCTCGCATTGCGATTCGTAATGCTAGTTATGCCGGGAATAGCCTTCCATAATCTCGTGGGGCCAGCCTAGCGTTAAGTCCATCCCACTCACCCGCTCTCTTGAGGACTTTGCCGTGGCACCCCCTGCGCCGTTAGAGGCGAACACAGCTTCCCTGCCGGACACCATCACCCAACCCATCGCCGTCGTCAACGAGCGCCTCCCGTGGCGCCACACCTTTATTTCGCTCAAGGTCCGCAATTTCCGCATCTTCGCGATGGGTCACTTCATCGCCGTCGTCGCGCTCTGGATGCAGCGGATCGCCCAGGACTGGCTGGTGCTCCAGCTCTCCGGTTCCGTCACCGCCGTCGGCATCACCGTGGCGCTGCAGTTCCTTCCGTCCCTGTTCCTGGGCCCGTGGGCCGGCATGATAGCGGACCGCTTCGCGAAGCGGAAGATCCTCATGCTGTGCCAGTCCGTGGCCGCGGTGCTCGCTGCGTCCCTTGCCGTGCTGGCCCTCACCCAGCGGATCCAGGTCGCGCACGTCTACGTGATCGCCCTGGTCCTGGGCCTCGTCACCGTGCTGGACCAGCCGGCCCGTCAGGTCTTTGTCAATGAACTCGTGGGGCCGCTCTACCTGCGCAACGCGATAAGTGTGAACTCCACCATCTTCCAGCTCGGCGGTCTGATCGGTCCTGCCATTGCCGGGGTCCTGCTGACCGCCGTCGGCGCGGGCTGGGCCTTTGCCGCGAACGCCGTGGCCTGCTGCTGCACCGTGGCCATGCTCCTGAGCCTGCGCAAGGACCAGCTGCACGTCGGCACTCCGGCCGCAAAGCGCCGGGGCATGCTGAGGGAAGGGCTGGACTACGCGCTCAGCAAGCCCACTATTTACTGGCCCTGGCTGATGGCCGGGTTCGTCGCGGTGTTCGCGATGAGCCTGCCGGTGCTGCTCGCCGCGTTCGCGGACCACGTGTACGACGCCGGTGCCGGCGGCTACGGCCTGCTCAACACGCTCGTGGCGCTCGGCGCCCTGGCCGGCGCCATCACCTCGGCCCGGCGGCGAAGGCTCCGGCTCCGCTCCGTGGTCCTGGGTGCGGGGATGTACGGTCTCATGCTGTGCCTGGCGTCCCGGGCCCCGTCAATGCCTTGGTTCGGGGCGGCCATGGTGCTCGCCGGCTTCTGGTGCCTCATGTTCCTGACTGCCGCGAACCAGCTGGTGCAGGTCAGCGCCAACCTGGCAAT
Source organism: Arthrobacter sp. ov118 (assembly GCF_900116495.1). Lineage (GTDB taxonomy): Bacteria > Actinomycetota > Actinomycetes > Actinomycetales > Micrococcaceae > Arthrobacter. The sequence continues at coordinate 1,166,328 of NZ_FPAY01000001.1, read as the reverse complement.
CCGTGGCCGCGTCATGAGCCTGTACATCATGGTGCTGATCGGCGGCCAGGCCATCGGCGGCCCGATGGTCGGCTGGCTCGCCGAGCACGCGGGCCCGCACACCGCTGTCCTCATTGCCGGGGGCGTGCCGCTGCTCGCTGCGGCGACAGTCGCCGTCGTGCTGGCGCGGCGCGGGCAGCTCATGCTCAAAGTGGACCTGAAGGACCGGCGCCGGCTGGTGCGGATCGTTTCGAACCCGGGCCGCTAGCGGGCCTATCCTTGTACTGATTCCACCCTTATTGACCTTGGAGGTTCCATGATCCGGAAGGCCGGTGCCGGGGACGCCGCCGCCCTGGCTGACCTGGCGGCGGTGACCTTCCCGCTCGCTTGCCCGCCGGGCTCGTCGCCTGAGGACATCCGTATCCACCTCAAGCGGACGCTCAGCGAGGACCGGTTCGCGGAATACCTCGCCGACAGCAAAATCGCCATCCTGGTGCTTGAGGAAGGCGGCCAGCTTGACGGGTACACGCTGCTCGTCGACCGGCAGGCAACGGACCCCGATGTGCTCCGCGCCCTCAGCGCACAGCCCTCCGTTGAACTGAGCAAGTGCTATGTGCACCCGGACCACCACGGACGGGGCGCCGCCTCTGCGCTGATGCTGGCCTCTTTGGACTGGGCCGCGGACCAGGGAGCGGCAGGCGTTTGGCTGGGGGTCAACAGCGAGAACGCCAAGGCGATCCGCTTCTACGAGAAGTCGGGCTTCACCAGGGTCGGGACGAAGTCATTCACCCTTGGCGATTCAGTGGAGAACGACTTCATCCTGGAGTACGCCCTGCCCCGGAAGGTCTGACGACGGCGCTCCCCGGCCCCTGACGATACGTTACATACAGGCAAACCCCCTGCAGTGTACGTTTGTACATAACGCTTACGTGAAGGGGAAACTTGTGGAGCAGTATTTTGCGGGCGACAGCAGGACGATGCAGGAACGGATGCTCGCCGGAGACCTTTACATCGCCGACGATCCGCAGCTCGCCGCCGACAACAGCCGCGGCATGGAACTCGCCGACCGCTATGGCAGGACGTGGACCGGTGACCGCGAGGAAGCAAAGAGGATCCTGGCCGACCTCCTCGGCTCGATCGGCGAGGGCACGGAGATCCGGCCGCCGCTGTTTGTCGACTACGGCAAGTATCTCCGGATCGGCTCCCGAACCTTCATCAACTTCAACTTCACGGCACTGGACGTGGCTGCTATCACCATCGGCGACGACGTCCAGATCGGCCCCAACGTCCAGCTGCTCACGCCCACGCACCCCGTGGAGCCCGGGCTGCGCCGGGACAAGCTCGAGGCGGCGCAGCCGATCACCATCGGTGACAACGTCTGGATCGGCGGCGGGGCGATCATCCTGCCCGGGGTCACCGTGGGGGAGAACTCGGTGATCGGCGCCGGGTCGGTGGTCACGAAGGACGTGCCGGCGAACGTCGTCGCCGTCGGCAATCCCGCCCGCGTCATCCGCAGCATTTGAGCGAGCGCCGGTACGATCCCAACCGCCGGCAGCGGCTCATAGAGGTGACCCTCGACGTCATCGCCGAACACGGTGTGGCAGCCACCACCCACCGGAAGGTCGCCCAGGCCGCGGACGTTCCCCTCGGTTCGCTGACTTACCACTTCAAGGGCCTCGACGATCTGCTCGCCGCCGCCTTCACAAAACTTGCCGACGAGACCGCCGACGGATTTGAGGCAACCCTGGCTGGCGCCGAGGGACCGGACGCGGCGCGGGCAGCGGTGGCGGCGCTCATCACCGGAGACATGCTCGGGGAACGCCGGAACGTCCTGCTGACCTACGAGCTTTACGCCCTGGCCGCGCGCCGCCCGGACCTGCGCCGGGTGACCGAGAACCGGATGGCCAGGAGCCGTGCCGCCCTGGCGCGGCATTTCGAGCCCGCCACAGCCGAGATGCTCGACGCCCTGATCGAAGGGCTTTGCCTCCACAGGGCGCTTGCCGTGATCCCCATGTCCGCCGAGACGGTGCGCGAAGCCGTGAACAGAATCGTGGGTCCGCTGTGAACAGCCCGCCGCTGGCGAAAGGGGTTCCAGCAGGGACTCCCACCGTTGGGTGAAAAGCTGGTTGGGTTGTTGATAGGCCCGAGCAGGACACTCCCAGAACACGTGTGCTGTGCTGACGTGCGCCCACCCCCACGCCGCTCCTGTATAGCGCGTTGGTGACTGGGAGCGGGTCAGGTGCCTGCCATGAAGTCGAACCCTGAGAAAGAGAAAAATTGCCGCACGAAGCGCCGCTCTCCGGAATCCGGCAGGCTCCATCAAGGATGCCAGCCGAATCTCGCGCTGTACCTCCCACGCCAACTCACGGCTCCGGGATCCCGATGGCCGGGCTCCTCGTCCTGGCCGCGGCCGGTTTCACCGCCGTCACCACTGAATTGCTGCCCTCCGGGCTGTTACCCGAGATCAGCCGTGAACTGGGAGTGCAGGAATCAGCCGTAGGGTCACTGACGGCTGTGTACGCGGCCGTCATCGTGTTCACGGCCCTGCCCCTTTCCCGGCTGCTGGCCGGACGGGTGCCCCGCAAGACGCTCTTGATCGCCACGGTGTTCGCCTTCGCCCTCAGCAACGTGCTGCTGGCCCTCAGCCTCAATCTGCCTTTGGCCATTGCGGCCAGGCTCCTTGGCGGTGTGGCCCACGGGCTTCTCTGGTCAAGCATGGCGCCGTACGTGGCTCGAATCGTGCCGGCGCATTCCGTCGGCAAGGCCATGGCCATCGTCTTCAGCGGAAACAGCATCGCCCTGGCCGTCGGTGCGCCGATTGGCACAATGATGGGCGCCGTGCTGTCCTGGCGTACATCCTTCCTGGTTCTGGCCGGGGTCGCGGCGGTCCTCGCGCTGGTGGCGGTGTGGCTGCTCCCGGCCGCCGCGGACGCGGGCCGCGGGTCAACGCCGTCCTTGCGCCGGGCCCTCGCTGTTCCTGGCGTCATCGCAGTCGCCACGGCTTGGCCTCTTCTGCTGCTGGGGCACTTCGCGCTCTTCACGTATATCGCCCCGTTCCTCCTGAGCGCGGGCCTGCCGGCGAACGCCACCGGCATTTCCCTGTCGGTGATCGGCGTCGCGAGCCTGGTGGGGATCTGGATCGCCGGCATCACCGCAGACTCCCGCCCGAGGCTCTCTCTGCTGACGGCAGTTGCACTGTTCCTGCTGGCCTTCGCCCTCCTCCCTGTGCTCGGCGGAACCTGGGCCGGCGCGTTCACGCTGCTGGCCCTCTGGGGGACGGCCTTCGGAGCCATCGGCATCTACAACCAGGCAGCGATCCTCCGAGCCGGCGGCGAGCACAGGGACGCCGCCAACAGCCTGACCGTCGTCACCATCCAACTGGGCATCGCCGTCGGCGCCGCATACGGCGCGGCTGCCTTCACCACGCTGGGTGCCGGACTCGTGCCACTCGCCGCTGCAATCCCGGTAGCGGCCGCCCTTGGCATCATCGCGGCCAGCCGCAAGAGTGGCTACCCTGCGGGCCCCCGCGAGCTACGCAGGTGATGCGCCGGAGCCGGAATTTGTGCACTGGTTAGCGACTTCTGCGCCGGTTAAGGACAGCCGCTGCGCGGATCCGCGCAGCGGTTGTCTTATTTCGTAGCGGAAACCCGGCAGCGGTGCGGAAACGCCGGGCGGGGAGGGAGTGCCGGGCCTGGAGCCCGGATGAGGAAGCGATTGGAGCGGCTGACGGGAATCGAACCCGCGTGTCAAGCTTGGGAAGCTAGCGCTCTACCATTGAGCTACAGCCGCAGTGGGAGGACCGGCATTCCGGTCATTCATCCCGTGCGAAACAACGAGATTTACATTACCCCAGTCGGAAGCCTTCTTCGAACAGCCACACTTCGTCCCGGTGCGGGCGGGCCGGGCCCCGTGCGGTATTTTTGAACCTGTGCTGATCTCTGACCGCGACATTCGAACCGAAATCGACTCCCAGCGGATTGTCCTCGAACCGTTCGACCCTGTCATGGTCCAGCCGTCCTCGGTGGACGTCAGGATCGACAAGTTCTTCCGGCTGTTCGACAACCACAAATACGCCCACATTGATCCGGCCGAGGAGCAGCCCGAACTGACCCGGCTGGTGGAAGTGGAGTCCGGGGAGCCGTTCATCCTGCATCCGGGGGAATTCGTCCTGGGCTCCACGTACGAGACCGTGACGCTGCCGGACGACATCGCGGCCCGCCTCGAGGGCAAGTCCTCGCTCGGCCGGCTCGGCCTGTTGACGCACTCGACGGCGGGTTTCATCGACCCCGGGTTCTCCGGCCACGTCACCCTTGAGCTGTCCAACATGGCCACGCTGCCCATCAAGCTTTGGCCCGGCATGAAGATCGGCCAGCTGTGCTTCTTCCGGCTTTCCTCCGCCGCGGAGCACCCCTACGGTTCGGGCCAGTACGGCAACCGCTACCAGGGCCAGCGCGGCCCCACGGCCAGCCGCAGCCACCTGAATTTCCACCGTACGGACATTTAGGCAGTACGGACATCTAGGCGGCCCGGGCAGGAGTCCGGGCCAGCCTTACGCTGGGCCGGTGTTCGGGACAACCGGGCGCCGCGCCGGGCGGCGCAGCAGCCGGACGATTGGTTCCACGAACCGGGCGGCCAGCGGCCCCACGATCGCCATGATTAGAACATAGGCCGTGGCGAGGGCCGCCAGGTTCGAGGGCACCACGCCGGAAGCAACGGCCAGGCCTGCGATGACAATGGAAAACTCGCCCCGCGCAATCAGCGCGGCCCCGGCACGAAAACGGCCGGGAACTCCAATCCCGGCCCGTTTCGCCGCCCAAAATCCGGTGATCATCTTGGTGGCTGCGGTCACCAAGGCCAATAACAGGGCCCAGCCCAGGACCGGAGGGATGGACCGCGGATCTGTGTTGAGGCCAAAAACCACAAAGAAGATCGCCGCGAAAAGGTCCCGGAGCGGCTCCAGGACGCGCGTGGCACTGTGGGCCGTGGCGCCGGAGATCGCGATGCCGAGCATGAACGCGCCCACCGCGGCGGAGACCTGCATGGCGGCGGCCAGCCCGGCGACGAGCAGCGCCGCCCCGAGCAGATTGAGGAGGAAGACCTCGGAGTTCTCGCTGTGCACGGCTTTGGACACGTGGTGGCCGTGCCGGAGGGCCACCACCAGGACGAGGGTGACGACGGCCAGGGAAATTCCAACGGTCTGCAGGCCGAGCAGGAAGCTGACGCCGGCCAGGGTGGCGGTCAGCACCGGAAGGTAGATGGCCATGGCAAGGTCCTCGAAAACCAGGATGGAAAGGACCACCGGGGTTTCCCGGTTGCCGATCCGGCCGAGGTCCGTGATGACCTTGGCTGCGATGCCGGAGGACGAAATGTACGTCACGCCGCCCATCACCATCGCTCCCACGACGCCCCAGCCGAGCATCACGGCCAGTCCTGCACCGGGCAGAAAATTGAGCACCAGATCCAGGACCCCGGCCTGCCAGGACCGCCGCAGCCCGGTGACGAGCTCGGCGGCCGTATATTCCAGTCCAAGCATAAGCAGGAGGAGGATGACGCCGATTTCGCTGGAGAGGTGGGCGAACTCGTGCATGCCTTCAAGCTTGACGAGTCCTCCAGCGCCGAAAAACAGGCCGCCCAGCAGGTAGAGCGGGATGGGGGACATGCCGATCCGCCCAGCCAGCCTGGCCAGCAGACCGAGGCAGAAGACGACAGCCCCCAGCTCGATCAGGGCCAGTGCGAGCGGGTCCATCCCGGTTATCCGTTGCGGAGGATGCCGGCCGCCGTGTCCAGGCCTTCTTGCGTTCCCACCGCAACGAGGAGGTCCCCGGGGTGGAGTACGACGTCGGGCCCCGGGGAAGGGACGACCTCGCCTTCGCGCATGATGGCCACGATAGAGACCCCGCTGCGGGTCCGGATGCAGGCCTTGCCCATCGGCTGGTTCTGGAAGGGGGATTCGGCACTGATCGAGAACTGGCGGGTGACAATGCCGGGGACTTCCCGGTGCGCTTCCGCGAGCTGCATGATGAGGCGCTGGCCGCCCAGGAGGTTGCCCAGGGTGGCGGCCTCGTCCGCGGTCAGCGGGATGGAGGCCTGGCACGTGTCAGGATCATCCCAGGCCGAGACGATGAGTTCCGTCTGACCTTCACGGTATTCGACCACGCCGATCCGGCGGCCGGAGGCGGTCATGAAGTCCTTGCGCCGGCCGAGGCCGGGGAGGTCTGTCTCATCCACGTTCATACCTTCAGCCTAGTGCGCGAACCGGATTTGCGGACGCCTCAGGCTGCGGGGACGACGGCGATCTGGGCATTGTCCGGGGCCTTGACCGGCAGCAGGGCCAGCAGGCCCGCGAGCAGCACAAACATGATGCCGAGAATTCCCCAGCGCTGGGCCTGACCGGTGGCCACGTAGGGCGTGGCGATGGTGATGCACAGGGTGAAAAGTGCCGGTGCGAGGAAACTCACGGCCCGGCCCGTGGTGGCATAGAGGCCGAAGAGCTCCCCGGATTCGCCCTGCGGCGCGAGCCGGCCGAGGTAGGCACGGGACGAGGACTGGGCCGGCCCGACGAAGAGGCACAGGAACAGGCCGAAGACCCAGAACGTTTTGCTCCCGGTCCAGTCCACGCCGAAGACGTGGTGGTTCCCGCTGCCGAGCAGCAGTATGGCGGTGCCCGCGAGCAAAAGGCCGACCAGTGACGCGACGATGACGGCCTTGGGCCCGATCCTGTCATCCAGGGAACCGCCGAGCATGGCGCCGGCGGCCGCCACGATGTTTCCGAAAATGGCGAAGACGATGACGTCCTTGAGCTCGAACCCGAAGGTTCCGGCTGCGATCACCCCGCCGAAGGTGAACACGGCGGCCAGCCCGTCCCGGAAGATAGCGCTGGCGAGCAGGAAGTAAATGGTGTGCGGGCTGGTCCGGTAGATCGCTTTGATGCGTCGGACGAGCAGCCCATAGGAAGCGAAGAAGCCAAGGCTGGCGCCCCGCGCGGAGCGTGGCAGCTCCGGAACGGCGACGAGCACGGGCAGGGCGAAAACGAAGAACCACAGGGCGGAAAACACCGCCACCAGCCGGATATTCAGGCCCTCTGCGGTGGAAGCGCCAAACCAGCCGAAGCTGGGCTGGACGAAGAGCTGGAGCACAATCAGAAGCGCCACGATGCCTCCGAGATACCCCATCCCCCAGCCGAAGCCACTGACCTTGCCGATGTTCCGCGGCGTGGAGATCTGGGTGAGCATGGCGTTGTAGTTGACCCCGGCGAATTCGAAGAAAACGTTGGCCAGCGCGATCAGCGTGACGCCGAGGGCCAGGAAGTCCGGCCGCGGAAAGACAAAGAAGCACAGCCCGGTCAACAGGACGACGGCGGCCGTGTTGACTCCCAGCCAGAGCCTGCGCCGCCCGCCGGCGTCCGACCGCTGTCCGGTGACCGGGGCCAGGAGCGCGACCGCCGCGCCGGCAACGGCCAGCGCGGTGCCCAGGACCGCCGAGGCCTGGTCCTCGCCGCCGAATGCCTTGGAGGTCAGGTAGACGGTGAAGACAAAGGTGGTCATGACGGCGTTGAAGGCTGCCGAGCCCCAGTCCCAGGCGGCCCAGGCGAGGATGCGGCCCTTGTGCGAGACGGGACTTGCCGATTCCAGCTCGGACGACGCTGGCATGGCTTCGGGGGCGGCAGTGTTCATAGCCTGAATGGTAGTCGGAGCCCCGCCCGAAAGAATTTGTACACGCTTGGTAAACTGGCCCCACCGAACCTAACGAATAACCCGCCTGCTCCAACTTGCCGATAATCGAAATCTTGACGTTGCGGAGACACCAGTGATCACAGTTCTTGCCGTGCACTTTGCGGTGGCCGCTGTGGCCCCGCTACTGTTCCGAAAGTTCGGCAGGAATTCCTTCTACGCCCTGGCCGCGGTCCCCGCGGCCTCCTTCGTCTGGCTGCTGCTGCAGCACGGCGCCATCTATTCCGACGCAGGTTCTTCCAGCCCCGGGGCGATCGCCGAAGTGCTGCCCTGGATTCCCGTCCTCCAGCTCGAACTCGCGTTCCGGATGGATGCCCTGGCCTGGGTCATGTCCCTGCTGGTTCTTGGCGTGGGCGCACTGGTGCTGGTCTATTGCGCACGGTATTTCAAGAATAAGGACGACTACCTCGGTGGGTTCGGGGCCCAGCTCCTGGCCTTCGCCGGCGCCATGTTCGGGCTGGTCACCGCTGACGACCTCCTGCTGATGTTCATCTTCTGGGAACTGACCACGGTGCTGTCCTACCTGCTGATCGGCTACGCCCGCACCCGCCTGTCGGCCCGGCGCTCGGCGCTGCAGGCGCTCGTGGTGACCACCGCCGGCGGCCTGGCCATGCTCGTGGGGCTCATCATCCTGGGTTCGGTGGCCGGAACCTACCGGATCGGTGCCATCCTGGACCAGGCTCCGGCGCTCGTCGCAGGCCCCGCAGCAGGGGCCGTGAGCGCCGCCGTCGTGCTCATCCTGGTCGGCGCCATCACCAAATCGGCCCTGGTGCCGTTCCACTTCTGGCTCCCCGGCGCGATGGCCGCTCCCACGCCCGTCAGCGCCTACCTGCACGCCGCCGCCATGGTGAAGGCCGGGATCTACCTGGTGGCCCGCTTGGCCCCGGGATTCGCCGGCACCGCGCCCTGGCTGCCGATCGTGCTCGGCCTGGGCCTGGCCACCATGCTCGTGGGTGGCTACCGGGCGCTGCGGCAAACCGACATCAAACTCATCCTCGCCTACGGCACAGTGAGCCAGCTGGGCTTCCTGACCATGGTGGTGGGACTGGGCACCCCCGAGGCGGCGCTCGCAGGACTCGCCCTGCTCCTGGCGCACGGGCTGTTCAAGGCCACGCTCTTCTTGGTGGTGGGCATCATCGACCACCAGTCCGGGACCCGGGATATCCGCGAACTCTCCGGCGTCTACGGTTCGGCACGGGCCTTGGGCATCGTCGCGGCCATCGGCGCGGCCTCGATGGCGGGCATCCCCCCGCTGGCCGGCTTCGTGGCCAAAGAATCGGTGTTCGAGGCCTTCATCGATTACAGCGAAGGGCCCGCCACCGGCCCCGGCTCCGGGCCGTGGCTGCTCGGCGGCCTGGTACTGGGGTCCATCCTGACCTTCGCCTACAGCGCCCGGTTCCTGTGGGGCGCCTTCGCGGTGAAGCCCGGCGTGGAGCCGACCGCATTCAAGCCGATCAAACCCGCCTTCCTTGCCGCACCGGCGATCCTGAGCCTGCTCACGATCCTCTACGGCCTGTGGCCCGCTGTCGTGGACGGCTGGATCCAGCCCTACGCGGAGCTTTTTGTCGATGGACCAGCTTCCGACGCCGGCACCTCCTCGCCCGGGCACCTGGCGTTGTGGCACGGTTTCACCCTGGCCCTGGGCCTGACCGCGGTAACGTTCGCCTTTGGCGCGGCCATGTTTTACGGGCGCAACGCCGTGGCCAGGCTGCAGTCACGTGTGCCGGGCTGGGTTGACGCCGACGGGGCCTACCAGCAGACGATCGGCGCCCTCGATGATACTGCGGTCTGGGTTACCGGCCGGACCCAGCGAGGCTCGCTGTTCTTCTATCTCTCCGTCATCCTCACGGTGGCGTTTGTCCTGCCGCTGACCGTGCTGCTCCTGGCCGACAAGCCACTGCCGCCCGGCCTCTATGTCATCGATCCGGGCTCGCCGCTGCAGCTGGTGGCCGGCGCCGGCATCGTGATCGGAGCGCTGGCCGCGGTCCGCGCCAACAAGAGGTTCCTGGCCGTCCTCATGGTGTCCGTCACGGGCTACGGGATTGCCCTGGTGTTCGCGCTGCAGGGTGCGCCGGACCTCGCGCTGACCCAGATGCTGGTCGAAACCATCATCTTGGTGGCGTTCGTGCTGGCCATGCGCAGCCTTCCGGCGGAACTGCGGGACCGCACCGGAGGCAAGTACCGGGTCATCCGGGTGGTGATAGGCCTGGCGTTCGGCGTCACCATGATTTTCGTGGCAATCTATGCCCTCGGCGCCCGCGTGGCTCCGCCGGTCTCCCTGCAGTTCCCGCAGCTCGCCTACGAGGGCGGCGGCGGCCTCAACGTGGTCAACGTGACTCTGGTGGACATCCGGGCCTGGGACACCTTTGGTGAGATCTCCGTCCTGGCCTTGGCCGCCACCGGCGTGGCGAGCCTCATCTTCGTCCGGGGCCGCGGCGACCGGGTCCGGACTTCGGCGACCGTCGCGGAAGGGACCGTCGGCCGCCGGGCCGAAGCCAAGGGCGGCACCCGGGACCACGCCGCCCTGGCCATGAGCCGGCGGTTCGCGGTCGCCGCGCGGGACGCGTGGCTGGTGGCCGGCCGGACCCTGGCCCCCGAACGCCGCTCGATCATCTTCGAAGTGGTCACCCGACTGATCTTCCATTCGCTGATCGTGTTCTCTATCTATCTGCTCCTTGCCGGCCACAACCTGCCCGGCGGCGGTTTCGCCGGGGGTTTGACGGCCGGCCTCGCGCTGACCATCCGCTATCTCGCCGGCGGCCGCTTCGAACTTCACGAAGCCACGCCTGTAGGCGCCGGCACCCTGCTGGGAATCGGCCTGGCCACGGCCGCGGCCACCGGAATGACGCCGCTGCTCCTGGGCGGCCAGGTGTTCCAGAGCGCCATTGTGGAGCTTTGGTTGCCCGTGTTCGGTGACATCAAGTTCGTCACCTCGACCATCTTTGATATTGGCGTCTACATCGTGGTGGTCGGGCTGGCCCTGGACGTGCTGCGCAGCCTGGGGGCTGAAATCGACGAGCACTTCGAAGAGGAACAGGCCGCCGGGCCCGCCGAAGACCGGGAAGACGGCGGGGCCGCCGCTGAAACTGTTGACACGGAAGCCATTGCCGGGGGGAAAGCATGAGCGTCAATCTGACCCTGCTGACGGTTATGGGGGCCCTGTACGCCTGCGGCATCTACCTGCTCCTCGAACGCAGCCTCACCCGGGTGCTGCTGGGCCTGATGCTGCTGGCCAACGCCACCAACCTGCTGCTCCTTGCCACCGGCGGCTACGCCGGCCTGGCGCCGATCTTCAACAAGGACACCCCGGCCGGGGACTACAACGACCCCCTGCCGCAAGCCCTGATCCTGACCTCGATCGTGATCTCCTTTGCCGTGACGGCGTTCATGCTGGGCATCATCTACCGGACGTGGGTGCTGGCCCGCCAGGACGAAATCCAGGACGACGCCGAGGACCGCCGCGTCGCCGAAACGCCGAGCTTCGACGCCGAGGACGACGCCGTCATTCCGGTCGAGACCTCGGAGTTTCCGCTGGCCATGATCAAAGCCGCCGCTGAAGAACAGCCCGGCTCCCTGAATGTTGACCCCAGACCGGAAGGAGGCGGAAAGTGAACATCGCCAGCTTTGCCCCGCTCGCCGTCGTACTCCCCATTCTGGGCGCCGCCCTGACCTTCCTGTTGATCCGCTACACCCGGGCGCAGCGGGCGGTCAGCATCGCCCTGCTGACCCTGACCCTGACGCTGGAATGCTGGCTGCTGGCTTCCGTCTGGGAGGGCGGGACGGCCGCGGTCAACATCGGCGGCTGGCTGCCGCCTTGGGGAATCGTGATGGTGGTGGACCAGTTTTCCTCGCTGATGCTCGTGGTGTCCTCGGCCGTGAGCCTCGCCGTGCTGATCTACGCCACGGGACAGGGCATGGCCGACGGTGACCGCGACGCGCCGGTCTCGATCTTCCACCCGACCTACCTGATCCTCGTGGCCGGGGTGTCCAATGCGTTCCTTTCCGGAGACCTCTTCAACCTCTATGTCGGCTTCGAGATCCTGCTGACCGCCAGCTACGTCCTCATCACCCTCGGCGGGACCGGCCCGCGCATCCGGGCCGGTGTGACGTATGTGGTGGTGTCCGTGGTGTCCTCGGTGCTGTTCCTGATCGCGATCGCCATGATCTATGGTGCCACCGGAACCGTCAACATGGCGGACCTCGCCATCAAGCTCGGGGACCTGGACCAGGGCACCCGGACGCTGCTCCACGTCATGCTGCTCGTCGCCTTCGGCATCAAGGCCGCCGTGTTCCCGCTGTCCTTTTGGCTCCCCGACTCGTATCCCACCGCGCCCGCCCCCGTCACCGCCGTGTTTGCCGGGCTGCTGACCAAAGTGGGCGTCTACGCGATGGTCCGCACGGAGACGCTGCTCTTCCCGGGGGATGCGCTCAACGCCCCGCTGATGGTCGCGGCACTGCTGACCATGGTGGTGGGGATTCTGGGCGCCCTGGCCCAAAGCGACATCAAACGTCTCTTGTCCTTCACCCTGGTCAGCCACATCGGCTACATGGTGTTCGGCCTGGCGATGTCCACGGTGGCCGGCCTGGGTGCCGCTGTCTTTTACGTGGCGCACCACATCACCATCCAGACCAGCCTGTTCCTGGTGACCGGCCTGATCGAACGCCGGGGCGGCAGTTCGTCCATGGACCGGGTGGCAGGGCTGGCCAAGCTGTCCCCGGTCCTGGCGGTGCTGTTCTTCATTCCCGCCATGAACCTGGCCGGCATCCCGCCCTTCTCCGGATTCCTCGGCAAGCTGGGGCTCCTGCAGGCAGGTATCGAGCTCGGCACGCCGCTGGCCTATGCCCTGGTGGTTGGCGGCGTGCTGACCAGCCTGCTGACCCTGCTTGCGGTCGCCCGGGTCTGGAACAGGGCGTTCTGGCGCAAGCCGAGCGACGCCGAACACCCGGATCCCGTACTCCTGGCGGCTCCGGAGGACTCCGCCACCGGAGACCGGGCCGGCAGGACAAACGTGACCCTGCTGCCGCGCACCATGGTGGGTTCCACGCTGGGCCTGGTGGTCTTTGGCGTGGCCCTGACGGTTTTCGCCGGGCCGTTCTTCAGGGTGGCCGACCAGTCCGCGCAGCAGATGCTGGACAGGTCCCCGTACATCCAAGCCGTGCTGGGCGAAAACGCTCCTGTGCCGCCCGCGGCGCTGCCGGGGCAGGAGGGAGGCGGGAAATGAGCCGAAAAAGGATCTCCCTGCGGCAGGAGCTGCCGCTGCTGGTGTGGCTCGTGTTTGTCTGGGGCGCCCTGTGGCAGGACTTCAGCCCGGGTAATCTCCTCTTCGGTGCCCTGATCGCCGTGCTCGTGGCGCGCGTCTTGTATCTGCCCCCGGTGGAACTTGGCGGCCGCTTCAACGTACTCCGCGCCGTCCCCTTCGCCCTGGGCTTCATCGGAAAAGTCGCCGTGGCGAGCTTCCAGGTCCTCTACCTTGCCCTGGCCCGGGGGCCGAACGTCATCAGCGCAATAGTCGCTGTGCCGCTGCGGAGCCATTCCGATCTGCTCGTGACGGCCACCGGGCATGTGATCTCGCTGATTCCCGGGTCCCTCGTGGTGGAGGTGGACAGGTCCACCTCCACGCTGTACATCCACGCCATCAACGTCCGCAACGTCCAGGACGCGGCCAAGCTGCGCAAGGAGGTCCGGGACACCGAAGCCGGTCTGATCAGGATCATGGGAACCAAAGAGGAACTTTCCGCGCTCACACAGGAGGTCGCCGCGTGATGCAGATAGTCCTGGCGGTGACCGCCGTCGTCCTTTCCCTGGCCGCCGCGGGGGCGATAGTCCGGATCGCGCGAGGCCCCTCACTGCTCGACCGGGTACTGGCCGCGGACGTGCTGCTGGCGATCTTCGGGGCGGCCTTGTGCGTCGACATGGCCGTCAACCGGCACCTGAACAACCTGATGCTGGTGGTGGCGATGTCCCTTATCGGCTTCGTCGGTTCAGTCACCGTGGCCCGCTTCGTGGCCGACCGGAGGGAGAATCCCCGTGAATCCTGACACAATGATCGACGCGGTTTCCGCGGTGTTCATGGTGACCGGAGCGCTGATGTCCCTCGGCGCCGCGCTCGGGCTGCTGCGGTTCCCGGACCTCATGAGCAGGATGCACGCCGCCACCAAGCCCCAGGTCCTTGGCTTGTTCCTGCTGCTGGCCGCCGTGGGCCTGCAGCTGCGCACTTGGTGGGTGTGGCCCGTCCTGGTGTTGGCCTGGCTCTTCCAGCTGCTCACTGTCCCCGTGTCGGCTCACATGGTGGGACGCGCGGGCTACCGGACCAAACACCTGCACCCGGAGCTGCTGAGCTCCGACGAGCTCGAGGCCGTCGTCCAGCAGGCGGCAGCCAAGCGCGGTCCGGACGAAGACGGGAGATCCGCCTAGACGATGTCCTGGGTCTTGGCGAAGCGGGTGATGGCGCGCTGCGTGCCGCGGTTGGCGAGCACCTGGATGATGGCGCTGACAGAGGCCGAGATCAAGGCGAACGTCAGGGCCGTGCGCAGCGTGGTGGGAACGTCGTCGTCGCCCTTGGGCGGCTTGCTGCCCGTAGATTTTTCCCAGAGGGCGTCCACCAGCTTGGTGCCGGCGAAGCCGGCCGCGAGGCTGACGCCGGTGCCGAGCAGCTTGATGAGCAAGTTCATTCTTCGGTCTCCTTGGGGGCGCGGGACTGGGCTTCCCCTAGCCTAGCTGGCCTGAGGGCGGGACCAGTGCATTGCCGGAGCGGAACGTGGACGCCCGGGTGCCCGGACGTCCCGGCCACAGTTACGGGGTGGTGCTTTCCGGGGCAAGGACGAGCCGGAGGGCCTCCACGACCAGTTCGTGGTCCGCCTTTTGGGGCAGCCCGGAGACGGTCACGACGGCGACGGCCCCCGTGCCGCGCACATAGATGGGGAACGCTCCGCCGTGGGCGGCGAATTCCATCTGATCGAACCAGGCATTGTCCTCAATCAGGCCGCCGGCAGCGCGGGCACGGAGCCCCACCAGCAGGGACGGGACCTCGTACCGCTGGGCGGTGCGCTTCTTGGCGTTGATCCAGCGCTCGTTGTCCGGTGTGGCGCCGTCCAGTGCCGCGTGGAAGAGCACCTGCTCGCCCTTGGTGATGTCGATGGCGATGGGCAGCGAGCGTTGCCGGCCCAGTTCGACAAGGAGGAGCCCGAGGTCCAGGGCGGTGTCCTTGCTGAACGAGGCGAACTGAAGCGCGTCGATTTCGGCCAGCACCCGGCCGATGAGCGCCGCCAGGGAGCCCGGTGGCTGCGGCTCGCTCGAATCGGGGTCGTAGTCCCCGGAGGGACCTGATGCGGCTGGTGTGTGTGTCAAAATGATCCAGCTTTCCGGTGGGAACGAGGCCGCCTCTGGCGGGTCCGGGTGTCCGGCACGATGACTCTACCAAGTGGGGCGTTCCCGGCCGGCGGGCGTCCGGCTGCGGCCCGGCTTGTGACACGGTGCACCGCTGAAATCCCGGCCGTTCGGGTGTAAACTGAGCCAGCCCACAAGGGCGAAATAATTACGACAGGGGAGCGCCGCCGTCGGGCGTCGCCGGAAAAATCCGGGGACACCACTGGTGGGCGCTGAGAGTGCGGACAGCCGCAGACCCTCGAACCTGATCCGGTTAGTACCGGCGCAAGGGAGTCGAGTTCTCAGGGTGCGCGGAGGGCGGCGAAAGCCGAGACCGGCCGGAGCATCCTCCCCTCCTGTTCCTCAGGAGGACGACATGACAGATATTTCAGCACAGCATGATTCCCCCAGCCGCTCATCCGCGCCCCGCACTTACAGCTGGCGCGTGGTGGACATTGTGGTGGCCGCCTTGATCGCCGTGGCCGGCGGCGTCATCTTCTGGGCCTGGTCCCAAGGCGCCAACCTGATTTCGACTCCGGTCAACGCGCTCTACCCGCCGCTGACCGGCCTCTACGCCGGCGGATGGATGATCCCGGCGGTGCTGGGCATGCTCATCATCCGCAAACCCGGAGCGGCGCTCTTCTGCGAATCAGTGGCGGCCACGGGCGAGCTGATCATGGGCTCGCAGTACGGCACCACGGTGCTGATCTCCGGTGTCCTGCAGGGCCTCGGCGCGGAACTGGTCTTCGCGGCGTTCCTCTACAAGAAATTCAACCTGCCGGTGTCCCTGCTGGCCGGGGCCGGCGCGGGCCTCTTCTGCGGCCTGAACGACTCCTTCCTGCCGTGGGGCTGGAACATCGCTTACGAAGCCGGGGACAAGCTCGCCTACATCATCTTCACCACCATCTCCGGCGCAGTGATTGCCGGCGGACTGTCCTGGCTCGCCACCCGTGGGCTGGCCAAAACTGGCGTGCTGGGTTCCTTCGCCTCCCGCAAGGCCGCCACGGAGCCCGTCTTCTCCTGAACCCTTCACTGAACCCTCTCCCGGAATCTGCAGACGACTCATGACATCTATAACCGGCGTTAGGCCCGCCGCCGTCTCGGCCCGCGGCTGGGGCTGGCGGCACGCCGGAAGGTCCCGGCCCGCGGTCCGCGGCCTGGACCTGGACATCCGGCCGGGGGAGCGGGTGCTCCTGCTCGGTCCCTCCGGCGCCGGCAAATCGACGCTCCTCCACGCCCTGGCGGGCGTGCTGGGGGACAGCGCGGCCGGTGCCCCGGGAGCGGGCGGCGACGCCGAAGACTCTGACGAGACCGGAAGCCTGCTGATCGACGGCGCCCCGCCGCGGTCGCAGCGCGGCCGCGCCGGGCTCGTCCAGCAGGACCCGGAAACCCAGGTGGTGCTGTCCCGCCTCGGCGACGACGTCGCCTTCGGCGCGGAAAACCTCTGCGTCCCGGCCGCCGAGATCTGGCCGCGCGTGCGTGAGGCGCTCGACGACGTCGGGCTGGGCAGTCTGCCGCTGGACCACCCGACGTCGGCCCTCTCCGGCGGGCAAAAGCAGCGGCTGGCCCTGGCCGGGATCCTGGCGATGCGGCCGGGGCTGCTGCTGCTCGACGAGCCGACGGCCAATCTCGACCCCGACGGCGTCCTGGAGGTCCGCGACGCCGTCGGCCGTTGCCTGGACAAGACCGGGGCCACCCTGGTGGTGGTGGAGCACCGGGTGGCGGTCTGGAAAGACCTCGTGGACCGGATCGTGGTGCTGCAGCCCGGCTCCGCCACGGAATCCGCGGTGCTGATCGACGGGCCGCCGGACCAGGTCCTGGCGGAGGCGCGGGACATGCTCATTCGCGCCGGAGTCTGGGTCCCCGGCTACGTTCCGCAGACCCGGCCCCGGACTGCGCCCGTTGGGGCCGCCGGGCAGCTGCTGCTCGCGGCGGACGGCCTCGCCGTCTCCCGTGAGCGGCCGCGCCGGGCCGGGTTGCGCGAGCGCTTCCGCAAGATCCCGCCCCGTCCCGTGCAGTCCGGGATCCAAGCCCGGATCCGAGCCGGCGAGGCCCTGACCATCACGGGGCAGAACGGCTCGGGAAAATCGACCCTTGCGCTGACGCTGGCAGGTCTGCTGCCCCCCGTCGCCGGGACGGTGTCCGCCGCGGCGGAACTGATTGGCCGCGTAAGCGATGGCACCGGAGCGGATCCGTACCGGTGGAAAGCCCAGCAGCTGATCTCCAGGATCGGTACCGTGTTCCAGGAACCCGAGCACCAGTTCGTCACCGGACGGGTCCTCGACGAGCTCCTGTTCGGCCCCCGCCACCTCGGCTACGGCGAAGAGCGCGTGGACGAGCTGCTGGAGCGGCTGCGGCTGACGGAGCTCGTGGAGGCCAACCCCTACACGCTCTCCGGCGGCGAGAAACGGCGCCTCTCGGTGGCCACCGTGCTGGCGGCGCACCCGCAGGTGCTGGTCTTGGACGAGCCCACGTTCGGCCAGGACGCCAACACCTGGGCCGAACTCGCCTCCTTCCTCTCCGAACTCCTCGACGCCGGCACCGCCGTCGTATCCGTGACGCACGACGCCGAATTCAGCGCCGTCCTTGGCGGCACGGAGCTGCGCCTCCGCGCCGGGGATGCAGCCGCCGGAACACCAGCGGTCACGGACCGCGGGCTGCCCGAGGCGGCCGCGTCATGAGAGAGGCACTGAGCCTGCGCGGCAACCACGCACTGCTGACCCGCGCCAACCCGCTCGCCAAGTTCACCGCGGTCATGCTGATCACCCTGGTGCTGGCGCTGTCCATCGACTGGGTCTCAGCGTCGGTGGCGCTGGCCTGCGAACTCCTGCTCCTGCCCCTGGCCGGCCTGACCGTGGCGTTGCTGTGGCAGCGCGGCTGGCCGTTGATCCTCGCGGCGGCGCTGGGCGGCTGGAGCACCGCCATCCTCGCGCCGGACGCGGGAGCCGTCCTGTTCGACGCCGGCATCTGGTCCATCAGCGCCGGATCCCTGCAGCTCGGGGTAGGCTTCATGCTCCGCGGGCTCGCGATCGCACTGCCCGCGGTGCTGCTGATGAGCTGCACCGATCCCACGGACCTCGCCGACGCCCTGGCCCAGAAAGCGAAACTGCCGCAGCGGTTCGTCCTGGGCACCTTGGCCGCCATGCGGCTCGTCGGGATCATGGCCGAGCAATGGCAGACCATCGGCATGGCCCGGCGGGCCCGGGGCGTGGGCTCGAGCGGCAACCCGTACCAGCGCGTCCGCGCCACCCTGGGCCAAAGCTTCGGCTTGCTGGTGCAAGCGATCCGGAGCGCTTCCCGGCTCGCGGTGACTATGGAGGCCCGCGGTTTCGGCGGCGCCGCCCGGACCTGGGCCAGGCCGTCCACGTTCAGCGGCCTGGACGCCTGGGTGCTGCTGGTGGGCGTAAGCATCGCGGCGGCCGCCGTCGCCGCGGCCGTCAGCACGGGGACCTGGAATCTCGTCTTCCTCAACCACCAGTAGTCGGTTATCGCATGGTGCGGATATTTGATCGGGCGCTTGTGTGACATTGACGCCATTTCGGCCGGAATGGCAGTTGTATGTAGATCATGGATGATATTTTCGTGGCATGACTCAACCAACTGCTGAACACGTAGGCGTCCTGCTCCGCCAAGCCCGCGCGGACAAGGGCTGGACCCAGGGACAACTCGCCGCCGAACTCGGCACCAGCCAGAGCGCCATTGCCCGGATGGAACAGGGCAAGCAGAACCTGAGCCTGAAGATGATCCAGCGGCTGGAGGCGATCGTCGGGCACAGCATCGTCAACGTGGGCCGGCCCCAGATGACCCACCTCCGGGTCGAAGGCGGCCGCACACTCTCCGGTGCTGTGGACGTCAACAGCAGCAAGAACGCCGGCGTCGCCCTGCTGTGCGCCAGCCTCATCAACCGCGGCACCACCACCCTGCGCCGGCTGGCCCGGATTGAGGAAGTCAACCGGATCGTGGAGGTGCTGACCAGCATCGGCGTCGAATGCACGTGGCTCAACGCGAACGACCTGCAGATCCGCCGTCCCGCGGTCCTGGACCTCGCCTCCATGGACGTGGAGGCCGCCCGTCGGACCCGCAGCGTGATCATGCTCCTGGGACCGCTGCTGGACGAGGCCGACGTCTACCGGCTGCCCTACGCCGGCGGCTGCGACCTCGGCACCCGCACCGTGCAGCCGCACATGCAGGCGCTGCGCCAGTTCGGCCTCAGCGTGGAAGCGAAGTCCGGGTTCTATTCGGTCCAGGCCCCGCCGTCGGACAGCGACGACCGCTCCTTCGTGCTCAGCGAACGCGGTGACACCGTCACCGAGAACGCCATCATGGCCGCCGCGCACCGTCCCGGCACCACCATCATCCGCAATGCCAGCCCCAATTACATGGTGCAGGACCTTTGCTTCTACCTGCAGATGCTCGGGGTGGAGATCGACGGCGTGGGCACCACCACGCTGAAAATCACCGGACGCCCGTCCATCGACGTCGACATCGAATACTTCCCGTCCGAGGACCCCATCGAGGCCATGAGCCTGATCACCGCCGGCATCGTGACGAACTCGGAAGTCACCATTCGGCGTGTCCCGATCGAGTTCATGGAAATTGAGCTCGCGACTCTGGAGCAGATGGGCCAGCAGCTCGAGATCTCAGGCGAATACTTTGCCCGCAACGGACGCACGCGCCTGGTGGATGTCACCACCAAGCCTTCGGAACTGCGGGCCCCGGAGGACAAGATCCATCCCATGCCGTTCCCGGGCCTGAACATTGACAACCTGCCCTTCTTCGCCGTGATCGCCGCGAACGCCTCCGGCCAGACGATGATCCACGACTGGGTCTACGAGAACCGTGCCATCTACCTGACCGAGCTGAACAAGCTGGGCGCCCAGGTGCAGTTGCTCGATCCGCACCGGATCTACGTCAACGGGCCCACCAGGTGGCGTGCCGCCGAGGTGGGCTGCCCGCCGGCCCTCCGCCCGGCCGCCTGCCTGCTGCTGGCCATGCTCGCCGCACGCGGCGTCTCGGAACTGCGGAACATCTACGTCATCGAGCGCGGCTACGAGGACCTGGCCGAGCGGCTCAACACCATCGGCGCGAAGATCGAGTATTTCCAAGACTGATCCCAGACCCGCCCCAGGCAACGCGGGGTCAGATCGAGCCCATTCAGAGCGGTGACATGGGCGCGATCTGACCCCGCGTTGGCGTAGGGCGTTTCGGCGGATCGTGACGCACAATAGGTTTATGCGCACCTTCGGTGTGGAAGAAGAGCTGCTGATAGTTGACCCCGAGTCGGGCATGCTGCTCGCCCTCGCGGACCTGATGCTGCCTGGCCTGGTTCCACCGAAGCAGCCGGCCGCCCGGGTTCGCGCGAGCCAGAAACCGGTCCACGAAGGCGCGGACTTCAGCTACGAGCTCAAGCTCGAACAGATCGAGACCCAGACGCGGCCGTGCCTGGAGTACGCGGAGCTGCTCCGGCAGCTCAGGCATGGCCGGGCCAGGGCGGACCAGGCCGCCCGGGCGCACGGCGGCCGCGTCGCCGCCCTGGCCACGTCACCGCAAGGCGCCGCCACGCACCTGACGCCGAATCCGCGCTACCTGACCATGCAGCAGCGCTTCGGTCTCACCGTCCGGAACCAGCTGACCTGCGGCCTCCACGTCCACACCTTTGTGGAATCCCCGGAGGAGGGTGTCGCCGTGATGGACCGGATCCGCGACAAGCTGGCCGTTCTGATAGCGCTCAGCGCGAATTCCCCGTACTGGAACGGGGCGGAGACCGGATTCGAAAGCTACCGCACCCAGGCGTGGAACCGCTGGCCGGGGTCGGGCCCCACGATGATCTTCGGCAGTCTGCCGGTCTACCGGCGGGTGGTGACCCGGCTGGTGGACAGCGGTGTCCTGATGGACGAGGGCATGGTCTATTTCGACGCGCGGCTGGCCCGGCTGCATCCCACCGTGGAGGTCCGGGTCGCCGATGTCTGCCTGCGGGCCGAGGACGCCGCCCTGATCGCCGTGCTGGTCCGCGCCCTCGTGGAATCGGCGTCGCGGGAATGGAACGACGGCGTCGATCCCGCCCCGGTGCCCACGCTGCTGCTCCGGATGGCCTCATGGCAGGCCAGCAACTGCGGGCTGCGCGGGGACCTCCTGGACTTCGGAACCTTCACCCCCGCTCCGGCCGCGGACGTGGTCAGGGCACTCGTAGACTTTGTCGCCCCCGTACTGGAGGAACAAGGCGAGCTGGACCTGGTGCGCGAAGGCGTCGACCGGATCCTGGCCGAGGGCACGGGCTCGCAGCTGCAGCGCGGCCCGTTCCATGCCGGCGGGCTGCCCGCCGTCGTCGAACGCGCCGTCGAAGTGACCACGCAGGGGTCGGCCGCCGGAGAGCCTGCCGGCAGGAAAGCGGCCCTGCGCCCGGTGCGCCGGGGCTGACCGCGCAGCCTGGGCAAGTGCTCGCCTAGAAGTGCAGCCCTAGACCTGTTTGAGCGCCTGGCCGAGGTCGCGGATCAGGTCCTCGACGTCCTCCAGGCCCACCGAAAGGCGCACCACGCCGTCGCTGAGCCCGATTGCGGCACGGCCTTCCGGGCCCATGGCGCGGTGCGTTGTGGTGGCCGGGTGCGTGATGAGCGACTTCGAATCGCCCAGGTTGTTGGAGATGTCGATAACCCCCAGCGCATCCAGGAGCGCGAAGGCGGCCTCCTTGGCGGTGCGGCCGGGGGAGGGCGAAAGCTCCAGCGTGAGCACAGTGCCGCCGGCCTTCATCTGCTTCACCGCGAGGTCGTACTGCGGGTGGGACCGGAGCAGCGGGTACTTCACCCAGTTCACCGCGGGCTGCGCCTCGAGCCATTCAGCCAGCCGGAGGGCTGAGGCGGAGGAGTGGTTGACGCGCAGGGCCATGGTCTCCAGGCCCTTGGCCAGGACCCAGGCGTTGAAGGCCGAGAGGGCCGGCCCGGTGTGCCGCATGAGCTGCTTGACGGGGCCGTCGATGAATTCCCGGGTGCCCAGGATCGCCCCGCCCAGCACGCGCCCCTGGCCGTCGATGTGCTTGGTGCCGGAGTAGACGATCACGTCCGCGCCGAGGTCTCCGCACCGCTGCAGGAGCGGGGTGGCGAAGACGTTGTCCACCACCACGGTGGCGCCCGCCGCGTGCGCCAGCTCGCTCACCGCGGCGATGTCCACGATTTCCTGCATCGGGTTCGACGGCGACTCGAAGAAGACCGCGGTCGTCGGCTCGGACAGCGCAGCCTCCCACTGGTCCAGGTCCGGGCCGTCAACGAAGACCGTTTCCACACCCCACCGCGGCAGGATCTCGTTGAGGATCACGAAGCACGAGCCGAACAGGGACCGGGCGGCCACCACCCGGTCACCGGCCCCCAGCAGCGCGCCCAGGGCGGTGAAGACGGCGGACATTCCGGACGCCGTCGCAAAACACGCTTCGGTGCCCTCGAGCAGCCGGAGCCGCTCCTGGAAGGTCGCGACAGACGGGTTGCCGTAGCGGGAGTAGACGAAGCGCTCTTCCTCCCCCGTGAAGGCGCGCTCGGCGGCGGCCGCGGACTCGTACACGAATCCGGAGTTGAGGAAGATCGGCTCGGTGGTTTCCTGGAAGTTTGTGCGGTCAAGGCCGCCACGGACTGCCTGGGTTTCGGCAGCCCAGCCTGCGGCGTCGGGATTGAAGGTCACTTAAATCTTTCCGAGGTTGGTGGGCAGGCCGCGGTTCTTCCAGCCGTTGACGGTGCGCTCTCCAAAGCGGTCAGTCTCGCCTTCGAAGCCCTCAAGCACGTTGTAAGAGGTGTAGCCGGCGGCGGTCGCTGCGGTCGCGGCGGCGACCGAGCGGACGCCGGAGCGGCACAGGAAGACCAGCTCGACGGCGGTGTCCTCCGGGGCCTGCTGCCTGAGCTGTTCCACGAAGTGCGGGTTTGGCAGGCCGCCGGCGAGGTTCCACTGGATGAAGAGCGGATCGTTTTCCGTGGCTTTGGTGTCCGGGATGCCGATGTGGGCCCATTCGCCCTCGGTCCGGACGTCCACCAGGATGGCTCCCGTTCCCAGCTTTGCCCACGCCTCCTGCGGGGTGAGGTCGCCGGCGTAGCTCATGCGTGGCCCTCGAAGGCTTCATCCGCGCCGAACTCCTCACCGTCGAGTTCATCGACAGCGTTTGCCACGGCGGCATCCGCGCTCGCGATTGCGGCGGGCAGGACCAGTGCCTGCGCCACGATCACCGTGCTGCCGTTGAAGGTGGCGGAGGGGCTTCCGTGCAGGACATACCCCTCGGCCAGGGCGGCCGACACGCGCTCGCAGAAGGCGCGGTCATCCGCGCCGGTGAACAGCCGGTAGGCCAGCTTTTCCTCGGCGGCGGCTGCTGCACTGGGGGCGGCTGCCGTCACGGGTACTGGGGTTGTGGATGTGTCGGGCACGACGGATCTCCTCTTTCACGCTTGCAGCTCGAATGGTCGATATGCCGAGTATTCACCTGAGGCACCCCGCCGCGAAAGGGAGGGTTGCCGACCGGCCAGTCAGGGCTTGGCACCGGTTCTCATTACTCCCCAAAAACGTAACACTTACGACGCCGGCCCGCACCGCCGCCGTCGTCATGTTCCGTAACCGGGCGGGCGGCGCCCGCAGCGAGTAGTACCGGCCTTCATTTCGGGTACCGGCCACTCGTGTTCGAACGCAGGTTGCGCACTTTACTAAGGGGAGCGGCCGACGTGTCAGCCGGTGGGACGCTCGCCACGAAGCAAGTTGTCTGTAAATCGGATGGTCACTCCCGCAAATTTTTCTGCAAATAGGTCGCTCGGAACTGCCGGAGCCGCAGCCGCGGCCGGCAAGTGACGACGGAATGGAGCAACAGTGGGCCCGCGCATACTGGTAACCGGCATTGCAGGCGCCGCCGGACAGGCTGTCGGTGCCCAGCTCGCCGCCCGCGGCGTCCCCCACTTCGGATCTGACGCGCGTGGCGATGCCCGCCAGGCTTCGGACGACCCGGCAGAAGCCACGGTCAGGCTCCTGCCGGCGACCGATCCTGACATGGTCCTGGACCTGCGCCGCCTGGTGGACCGGGAATCCATCAACGTCATCATCCCCACGCTCAGCGTGGAACTTCCGGTCCTGGCCGCGGCGCGCGCCGGATTCGGTCCGGACGTGCGGATCATCGTCGGCGAACCTGCCGCCGTGGCCCTCGCCAACGACCATCTGTTCACGGCCTGGGCGCTGCAGGCAGCCGGCATTCCCGTTCCCCGGTTCGGGGTTCCGGGCGACCTCGCCGCCGCGCCGGCATCCCTGGCCGGCCTCAACGGCCCGGTTGTCGTCAAGCCGCGGGTCTTCAAAGGCACGCGCGCCGTCCACCTGCTGGCCGGTACCGGCTCCGTTAATTGGCAGCTCATGCCGGCCGGGCAACTGGTCCAGGAGTTCATCCCGGGCGCCGACTTCGTGGTCCTGGTGTTCGGCACCCCTGCCCGCAACGCCATGGCGCCGGTGGCGGTGGTCCTTGAGAAGACAAAAACGCCGTACGGACGGGTGGGCAGCGACGAGGTCAGCCGCCGGGTGCCGGCCGCCGAGGCAGGGGACGTGCGGAAGCTCGGCCTGGCCGCCGTCCGGACGCTAGGCCTTACGGGCCCGGTCCAGGTCCAGATCCGCCGCCGCGCCGACGGCACCCCCGTGGTGCTGGGCGTCTGCGCGACGCTGGGGGAGAACAGCAAGTGGGCGCCGGAACTGCTCGACGCCGTGCTGGCAACCTTCATGCTCCCGTCGTTTAACCCGGCATCCTTCCGCCGGTGCCCGGCAGTTCCCGCGGCTGCCCTGGGGTAAGGCGGGCTGTGGGTTTTTGGCGCGTGGCTGTCCCTCGCCGTCGCTGATTCTCCCCACCTTTGGGGCCGCCCGACGGCGTGTCCCGGCAATCGCCGTCGTTACCGGGGTGCAGGGCCGCAAAGCCGGGAGGGAATCAGCGCGCCAGCCTCCGTGGAGCCCGGTCCCGCCGCTGCTATTCGATCGTGGCGAACAGGGCGTTGAGTTCGGACGTGAGCTGGCGCCGCAGTTCCGGGGTGCCGATTTCCTGGCCGTCGATGTGGTTCACGGGCGCCAGGAGCCGGATGCTCGAGATCAGCCAGACGGCGTCGGCGTCCAGCAGGTCCTTCGGCTCCAGTGGACCGTAGCCCAGCTCCCAGCCGGCGGCCTTCGCGGCGGTAAACAGGGCGCCCTGCGAGGTGCCGGGCAGGATGCCGCTGTCCAGCTGGGGTGTGATGAGCCGCCGGACCGTGCGTTCGCCGCCGACGCCGTCGTCTTCGGTTTCCAGATGCGCCAGCAGAACGGTCGACGTCGGTCCCTCCAGGACACGGCCGTCCGCCGAGGTGAAGATGACGTCGTCTGCGCCGTGCTGATGGGCGTAGCGCAGCGCTGCCATGTTTACGGCGTAGGAGAGGGTCTTGGCGCCGAGCAGGAGCCAGGGGGCGCGCTCGCCGACCTCGCTGTCGTAGCCGCGGTCCAGCAGGAGAACGTCGATTCCCGTGTCGCGCTGCCGGCGGCCCGCGGCTGCGGGGGCGGAGGCCTGTACCCAGCAGGTGGGGGCGGCCGCGCCCTCCGGCCCGCGGGTGACAATCAGCTTCACCACGACCTCGTCCTCTGCCGGGCTGCTCGGCACAGCCGCGGCGGGAGTCTGGCGCCGGTACTCGGCGATGGCGGTGTCCACCGCGCGGCGCCAGGCATCCTCCGCGGGGATGTCCAGTTCCAGCAGGCGGGCCGAGCCGGCCAGCCGGGTCAGGTGCGCCTGGATCTTGCGGGGCCGGCCGCCCACGGCCAGCAGCGATTCGAAGACGCCGTCGCCGCGGGTGGCACCCAGGTCCGTGGCCATCAGCTGAGGCTTCGACGCGTCGGCAACGCGGCCGCCGTCGAACGCCGGGTCCAGGAAGACCAGCACGGTAGCGGGCGCAGGGACAGGGGCGGGAGAGGTCATGGCACCAGCTTAGTCCCGGCGGTCCCGGGATAGGATTTGCTCGTTGCCCGTTCCGGAACTCTTCCGCGGGCCTAAAGCGTGAGGGGTTCGCCTGTGCTGTGGCAATTTCCGCTGGCGGAGACTTTACCGTCCTGGGCGGTTCTGATCCTGACCCTGGCCGATTTCGCCATCCGGGTCCTGGTCCTGGGCATCATCCCCGGAAACCGGCGGCCCACCACCGCGATGGCCTGGCTGCTGTGCATCTTCATTGTGCCCACCGTGGGCCTTCTTTTGTTCCTGTTGTTCGGCAACTTCCGGCTCTCCCGACGCCGCCGGGCCCAGCAGGAGGCGGTCAACAACCGGATCCGGGCGGGGACGTCGGAACTGCTGACTGTCGAAAGCCGCTACGACGGACCTGAATGGGTGGCATCCGCCTCCGAACTGAACAAGACGCTGGGATCGCTGCCGATGGTGGACGGCAACAGCGTTGAGCTGCTGCCCGGCTACCCCAACTCCATCAAGGCAATGGCCGAGGCTGTCCGCGGCGCCAAATGGTTTGTCAACGCCGAGTTTTACATTATGAGCTCGGACCATGTCACGGACGACCTGCTGACCGCACTCGAGGAAGCCGCGGAGCGCGGCGTCGAGGTCCGCGTCCTCTTTGACCACCTCGGCACGCTCCGAATCAAGGGCTACCGCCGCCTGAAGAAGAGGCTGAACGCCAGCAAGATCCGCTGGCGGCCTATGCTGCCGCTGAGCCCGGTGACCGGCCAGTGGCGCCGGCCGGATCTTCGCAACCACCGCAAGATCATGGTGATCGACGGCGAAATCGCCTTCACCGGATCCCAGAACCTGATCGAGCCCTCCTACAACAATCCCAAGCACCGCAAGGTGGGCCGCGAATGGGTGGAGCTCATGGCCTGCCTGCGCGGGCCGATTGTCACCACCCTGAACGTGGTCTTCGCGACCGACTGGTTGAGCGAAACCGACGAATCCATTGAGGATCAGCTGGAACACCAGCCGGAACCCCACCCCGGCAACGTGACGGCACAGGTGGTTCCGAGCGGCCCCGGGTTCATCACCGAGAACAACCTGCGGCTCTTCAACACCCTTATCTACTCGGCGCAGCACAAGATTTCGCTCTGCAGCCCCTACTTCGTTCCTGATGACTCGCTACTTTATGCGGTGACAACGGCGGCGCAGCGGGGCGTCGAGGTGGAACTCTTCGTCTCGGAAAAGGGTGACCAGTTCCTCGTCCACCACGCCCAGCAGTCGTACTACCAGGCCCTGCTCGAGGCCGGCGTGCGGATATACCTCTACAAGGCCCCGTTCGTGCTGCACGCCAAGCACTTCACCATTGACAACGAGGTTGCCGTCCTGGGCTCCAGCAACATGGACATGCGCTCCTTCTCGCTGAACCTCGAGGTGTCCGTGATGCTCCTCGGAGAGGACATTGTCCAGCGGATCCGTGCCGTGGAGGACACCTACCGCAGCATCTCGCACGAACTTTTGTTGGATGACTGGATGGAACGGCCCATGACGAACAAATACGTGGACAACGTGGCCAGGCTTTCGGCCGTGCTCCAGTAGCCGGACCTCCGGCGGGAATGACCTTCGGCAGCCTTCGGGAAACTCAGCCTTCCGGAAACTCAGCCTTCCGGAAATCCGGCGCCGAGCGCCGAAAGCACGCCGAACGCCTTGGCCCGGATTTCCTCGTACTCCTCCTGGAGGGTCGAGTCGGCGGTGACGGCGCCGCCGACGCCGAGGCTCAGTTCGGCCGTTCCGTCGCCGGGGCCGGAAATCACCAGGGTCCGGATGGCCACGGCAAGATCGGCGGCCCCGTTGAGGGAGAAGTAGCCGATCGCGCCGGAGTAGACGCCGCGGGGCGCGGCCTCCAGCCGGTCCAGGATGGCCATGGTGCTGACCTTGGGTGCGCCGGTCATGGAGCCGGCCGGAAAACAGGCGGCCACCGCCTCGGCCCGGGGCATGCCGGGCCGAAGCCGCGCGTCGATGGTGCTCACCATCTGGTGCACCGTGGCGTAGCTTTCGATCGCGCACAGCCGGCTCACGGACACCGACCCCGGTACGGCGAAGTGGCTGAGGTCGTTGCGCAGCAGATCCACGATCATGATATTCTCGGCGCGGTCCTTGCCCGAGGACTCCAGCTCCTGGCGCAGGGCCGTGTCCGTGGACGGGTCCTCGTCCCGGCGGCGGGTGCCCTTGATCGGCTCCGCCCGCATGGCGCCGTCGGCCGCGATCTGCAGGAAACGCTCCGGGGACGTGCTCGCTACCGTGAGCCCGCCGAACCGCAGATAGCTGGCGAAGGGCGCCGGGTTCCGGCGCCGCAGCTCCAGGTACGTCTGCCACGGATCCAGGCCGTCCCGGCCGGCGGGAATGGCGGCGGTGAGGGCGGTGGTCAGGCAGACCTCGTACGTGTTGCCTTCGGCGATCTCACGCTGGGCCTCGGCGATCTTTGCCTTGTAGCCGGCTTCCGCGTCCCTGGCCGTGAACGCGGGTGCCTGGACTGCGGGGGCCCCGGCTTGGTCGGCCGCGCCGGATGCGGCTGACGCGGCCTCCACAGCGGTGCGGGCCGCGGCGAGCCAGCCGTCGGCGTCGGGCGCGTCCAGGGCCAGCAGCCAGGCCGAACCCTCGGCATGGTCCAGGACCACAGCGCGGCCGGCGAAGATCAGGCAGGCGTCCGGGGTGGCGGCCGCGACGTCAGTGCCGCCGGTTTCGCGCTTGAGCTCGTACCCCAGGTATCCGAGCCAGCCCAGCGTGAACTCACACGGGTAAGCCTCGGGGGCGCGGAACGCCGGAAGGCCCCAGACGGAGTCGAGCCAGCGGAAGAACGAGCCATCGGTGGTGACCGTGGCCTGTCCCGTGTCGACGCGGGTGACTCCGGAACTGTGCCGGACCGCCTGGCCGAAGCGGCCGCCGTCGTCGGCCAGGATGCTGAAGCGGCTGCGTTGTGCAGCCTCCGGCGCCAGCCCTGCGGGGTCCAGCGAGGAGTCGAGCCACACGGCGTTCGTGGAGCCGCCGAAGAGCGCCGTAAACAGCCGCGCGGCCTCGGGGTGGGCGTCGATCCGTTCGGCCCGGAGCGCCAGGCCGCCGCGGCCGGCAAGTTCGGGCAGCAGGGTGGGGGCGATGGCAGGAAGATACTCAAGGGCTTGCAGGACGTCGTCGGGGGCCGCACCGTCCGCTCGGTTGGACACGTGCACATCGGCGCGGGCGGGGACGTCGTCGGCCGCGAGCCACTCCGCTTCCTGGGCCGCCCACTGGTCCCAGAAGGGTTCGTACGTGTCGCCGTCCCGGGCCAGCGCGCGGGTCCGGCGGTCGGAGTCGGAGGAGTCCGCCCAGATCACGGCGTCCAGCAGGGGGAGCGCCGCTGCTGCGCCGGCGCCGACGCCCTCCACCAGGATGATTTCGGCCGGGCGGGTGGTGCGGGACCCGCCGTCGTAATGCCGCTCCCAGTCCCAGCTGACCCATTCCGCGGTCTCCCCGCGCCGCAGGGGCGAGAGCACGGTGGTGACGTAGCGTTCGATGCCGGCCGCCAGCCCGTTCCAGCCCGGGTAGATGTCCTCAAGGTGGAAAAGCGAGACCTTGTGGTGCTCGCGGAGCCGTGCCGCCAACTCGATGGCAAGGGTGGTCTTGCCGGAGCCGGACCGCCCGTCGATGGCGATAATGACGGGTGCGGGGCTCATGAAATAGAGCGTACCCGCTGCCCTGCGTTGTGTTGATTGTTGCTGTGGTGCTGGCCGTCCTGCCCCTGAAGCTGGGCGCGCACGTGCTCCATGATTCCCGGTACTGAGGCCTGGATAAGGTCCCAGGTGGTGTCGAAGTCGGTGTGGCCGCCGTACCAGGGGTCCTCGATGCCCTGTTCCAGGGCATCCTTGTCCGCGACGGCGGGGTCGAAGCTGCGGAGCATGCGGATCTTGGCGAGCGATGCGCGGTCCGGGGCCGCCTGCCGGAGCCAGCCGTAGTGGTCGACATCGAGCGCCAAGATGAGCTCGCGGCTGCCGAACCATTCGGGGCGCCATTCGCGCGCCACGTGACGGTCGGAGGCGATGCTGTGGGCTGCGAGTTTGCGTGCGGCCCGGGGATCGATGGGCCGGCCGGCCTCATAAGCTGTGGTGCCGGCGGAATCCACCACGGCGCCGGTGAGGCGCTTGGCCCGGAATGCCTCCGCCAGCATGAGTTCGGCCATCGGCGACCGGCAGATGTTTCCGGTGCAGACCGCGATGATCCGGTACTGGCTCGACATTGAGTTCATAGCTCAGCATGAACGATGTCCTACCTTCTTGGCTAGCTGCTCCCTCGAAGTGTTACAAAATTTGTCAATTACTCACCCATTTTTTGTCATGCTCCTTCCTCAGCCGCTACCGTTCCGGAGGTGCTGGAGCAGTGCGTCCAGGATGGGCAGCTGGCCCTTCACGAGCCTGGACCGGGCGTCGGGCTCCGTGGTCCATTCCGCGCGGTCGATCTCCGGGAAGCTGCTGATGGTGCCGGAGCCTTTCGGCCACTCCAGGGTGAAAGTGTTGCTTACGACGTGTTCGGGCTGAAAGTCCGCTTCGGCGGTGAAGACCGTGATGACCTTGCCGGAGGGCTGCCGGAAGTTGCCGAGCGGGTGGTAGTCGGCGGCCGGCGCCGGAGTGCCGATCTCCTCCGCGAACTCACGGTGCGCAGCCGTCAGCGGGTCCTCGCCGGGGGCGTATTCACCCTTGGGGATGGACCAGGCGTGCGCCTCCTTGCGGGCCCAGAACGGTCCGCCCATGTGGGCGATCCAGACCTCCACCGGGGAGGCGCTGTCCGGCCCGGACGCGGTCCCCGGCCAAACTTCGTGGCCCAGCCTGTACAGCAAAATGCCTGCGCTCCGAACGGCCATGGCTCCTCCCGTCCCTAGGGTAGTCCGTGGGGCGTGCCGCGATCAGGCCGCCGGACCCCACAGCGCTTTGCGGAGCAGGCCCTTGAGCGCCGCGATTTCGGTGCCGCTGAGGCCGGTGAGGGCTGCAGTCTCTGCCGCGCGTGCTGCTGCCTCTGCCTGCCGGAACAGGGCGGACCCCTCCGCCGTCGCGGAGACGATCTTGGCCCGCCGGTCCTGTTTGCCGGGGGCCCGCATGACCAGCCCCCGCTTTTCCAGTTCATCGATGATGGAGACGATCTGGCTGGGATCCAGGCTGAGGAACTCCGCCATCTCGCGCTGCGTCGGCTCCAGTTCGCTGTTGGCCAGGGCAAGGACCGAGTACGAGCGCTCCTTGAGCTCGAATTCGGCCAGCGCGCGGTTGTTCAGGACCGAGCCCGCCGCATGCAGTTTGGCCAGCAGGAAGCCCGCGTCCTGGCTGATCGTCGCCGCCATGAGCTTCTCGGCCGGTGCGTTATCCAGTTGCTCCACCACTTCGGTCGCCATGCCAACTCCAATAGTCCCAAAAATAAATCGTTGACTTTTTCAACTATCCATATTTTCATGGATACAGAACAGCATCCCACGCCGCCGGCCAGGATGCACAAGGCAGCTAGCGAAGGAGCAGCGATGAGCTTGTCAGGCAAAGTAGCAATCGTCACCGGAAGCGGCCGGGGCCTGGGCCTCGCCTACGCCCGCGAACTGGCCCGTCAGGGCGCCGCCGTCATCATCAATGACGTCGACGCCGAGGTTGCCGGCGAGGCGGTCCGGACCATCGAGTCCGACGGCGGCCGCGCTGCCGCCGTCGTCGCCCCGGTGGGCAGCTCAGAGGTCGCCCGGCAACTAGTACAGGCAGCCGTCCAGGAATTCGGCCGGCTGGACATTCTGGTCACGAACGCCGGCATCCTGCGGGACAAGAGCCTGCTGAAGATGACGGACGAGGACTTCGACGCCGTCATTAACGTCCACCTGCGCGGCACCTTCACCTGCGTCCGGGAGGCCTTCGGCTACTTCAAGGAGCACGGCATCTCCGGCCGCATCATCACCATTGGCTCCCCGACCGGCCAGCGCGGCAACTTCGGCCAGACCAACTACGCCGCCGCCAAGGCCGGAATAGTGGGCATGGTCCGCACCTGGGCGCTGGAGATGAAGAAGGCAGGCGTCACCGCCAACGCCGTCATACCGGTCGCCGCGACGGCCATGACCAAAACCGTCCCGTACTTCCAGAAGGCCGTCGAGGCGGACGAGCGCGGTGAGGCCATGCCCACCTTCTTCCGCCACGACCTCGGTTTCGGAACGGCCGACGACGTCGCCGGGCTCGTCGCCTTCCTCGCCTCCGACGCCGCTGCCGGCGTCACCGGCCAGGCGATCGGCGCCGGCGGCGACCGGCTGCAGCTCTGG
Organism: Arthrobacter sp. ov118; assembly: GCF_900116495.1. GTDB lineage: Bacteria > Actinomycetota > Actinomycetes > Actinomycetales > Micrococcaceae > Arthrobacter. The sequence goes on along the minus strand of NZ_FPAY01000001.1, from coordinate 1,134,049 downwards.
ACCCATCCCGAGGCGGCCGCCACCGAGTACCGTGCGGGCGGCTGGGGCTACCAGGATCTCGTCGAGAACTTTGGCGCGCTCTTCGGCGACAAGCTGCAGGGCGTCGGCGAGGAGTTCCTGCCGCTGCCGGCGGAACTGCAGCCGACACAGCCCGAACCAGCACAGCCCGAAGTGCCGGCCGAGGCCCGCTGACCATGGCCGCCAGCCGCTACGAACTCGGCGTCGATGCCTCGCAGCTTGATGCGATCGACATGCACGTGCACCTCGAGGTGGACGGCCACGGCCACGAATCCCTGCCGCCGGCCCTGACCGAGGCCTCGGCCAAGTACTTCAAGGCCGAGGACCGGACCCCCTCCCTGGACCGCATCGCGGAGATCTACCGCGGACTGAACATGGCCGCCGTCGTCTTCACCGTGGACGCCCGGACCCAGCTCAAACACGAACCCAACAGCATCCCCGACCTCATCGCCGGCGCCGCCCGCAACAACGATGTCCTCATCCCCTTCGGCAGCGTCGACCCCCGCACCGGTGCTGAAGCCCTCCAGGGCGCCAAGCACCAGGCAATCGACCTCGGCGCCCGTGGGTTCAAGTTCCACCCCAGCCTGCAGGGATTCGACCCGTCCAACGAGCGGTTCTACCCGCTGTGGGAAACCCTCCAGGAACTGGGACTGCCGGCCATCTTCCACACCGGCCAGAACGGCATGGGCGCCGGTCTCCCGGGCGGGTACGGCATCAAGCTGGCCTACTCCAACCCGCTCCTGCTCGACGCCGTCGCGGCGGACTTTCCGGAACTGCAGATCATCATGGCCCACCCCTCGGTGCCCTGGCAGGACGAGGCCAACTCTATCGCCACCCACAAGTCCAACGTGTTCATCGACCTCTCCGGCTGGTCCCCGAAGTACTTCCCGGAGTCCCTGGTCCGGATGGCCAACTCCGTGCTGCAGGACAAGGTGCTGTTCGGCACCGACTTCCCACTGATCACCCCGCAGAAGTGGCTGGGCGCCTTCGCGGACCTCCCGCTCAAGGACGAGGTCCGGCCCAAGATCCTCAAGGACAATGCCGTGCGCCTGCTCGGGTTGGGTGGCTGAGATGAGCGTGGAAACCGCGCCCCAGAAAACAGCACGGAAGCGCCTCTACAGCGTCTGCGACTACTACGACGCCGAATCCCTTCTCACCGACGGGGAACGGCGGGTGCTGGCGCGGCTGCGGAAGTTCCTCGACGAACAGGCCCGCCCGCTCCTGGCCGACTACTGGGAGCGCGGCGAGTTCCCGGACCAGTTGGCTCGGCCCCTGATTGACCTGGACTTGATGGAGCCGGCCGAACTGACCAGCGCCCGGGGTGCAGACCGCAGCCCCGCCCGGGGCATCTACCAGGGCTTCCGGATCTTCGAACTCGCCCGCACCGATGCCTCGCTGGCCACCTGGTACACGGCCCAGGCCGGGCTGTTCCGCACGGCCATCCGGGTCGGTGCCTCCGCGGAGCAGCAGGCCGAATGGATGCCGAAAGTCATTGATTTCTCGCTCAAGGGCGTCTTCTCGCTGACCGAACCGGAGTCCGGCTCTGACATCGCCGGTGGGCTGTCCACAACGGCGGGGCGGGTCCGCGACGGCGGCGGCGACTACTGGATTCTCGACGGGTCCAAGCGCTGGATCGGCGGCGCCGCCACGGCCGACGTGCTGGCCGTGTTTGCCCGTGATGTGGCCGACGGCCAGGTCAAGGCCTTCCTGGTGGACCGCGAGGCGGCCGGTGTGACCCTGGAGAAGATCTACGGCAAGACGGCCTTGCGGATGATGCAGAACGCCCACATCACCCTCGACGGCGTCCGCGTCCCGGAGTCGCGGAGGCTGCACAACGTGAACTCATTCCGGGACGTCGCCGCGATGCTGCGGGCCATGCGCTCCGATGTCGCCTGGATCGCCACCGGCCTCCAGGCCGGAGCCTTCGAGGCGGCCCTCCGCTACGTCACGCAACGGCAGCAGTTCGGCCGCCCGCTGGGCTCCTTCCAGCTGGTCCAGGAAAAGCTCGCCCGGATGCTCGGCAACGTCACGTCCTCCCTGTCCCTCGTGGTCCGCCTGACCGCACAGCAGGACAGGGGCATCTACCGCGACCAGGACTCCGCCCTGGCAAAAATGCAGACGTCGCTGCTGATGCGCGAGACCGTGGCCCTGGCCCGGGAGGTGGTCGGCGGGAACGGCATTACGCTCGCGGCGGACGTCGCCCGGTTCCACGCCGACGCCGAGGCCGTCTACTCCTACGAAGGAACCCACGAAATCAACGCCCTCATCGTCGGACGCGCACTCACCGGGGAAAGCGCCTTTACCCGCTGATCCTGATCCCACCGTCGTACTTCTTCCACAACCCAAAAAACCACCAACAGGAGCCAAAATGCCCAACCTCGTTGTCGACTTCGACAAACTGCTCACCCTCGCCGGCACCGACCTCGGCGCCACCGACTACCGCGAAATCACGCAGGAACAGATCAACAAATTCGCCGACGCCACGGGCGATGACCAGTGGATCCACGTGGACCCGGAACGCGCCAAGGACGGCCCCTTCGGCGCCCCGATCGCCCACGGCTTCCTCACCCTCTCGCTCATCATTCCGTTTTGGGGCGAGCTGTTCGACGTCGACGGCGTCACCACCAAGGTCAACTACGGCCTGGACAAGGTCCGCTTCACCTCCCCGGTCAAGGTGGGTTCGCGCATCCGGATGCGCGCCACCATCGCCGAGGTCACCGAGGTCAAGGGCGGTGCCCAGATCAAGGTGGCCAACACCATCGAGATCGAAGGCCAGGAGCGCCCCGCCGTCGTGGCCGAATTCCTCGCCCGCTTTTACAAGTAGCCCGCTTCTACAAGGAGACCGGCCCGGGCCGCTTTGTCGGCAGCCCCCAGCCCGCTCTTTCTCTGCCACTTACCTCTGCCCAAAAGGAACAATGATGTCCCAGATTTCGCAGTTGCAGGCCATGGACGCGGGCACGCGTCGCCGTGAAGCACGGACCGTCATCGCCTCCAGCTACCTCGGCAGCACCATCGAGTATTACGACTTCCTGCTCTACGCCACGGCCGCTGCCGTGGTCTTTCCCAAGGTGTTCTTCTCCGGCATGGACGAGTGGGTGGGCGTCGTGGCCGCCTACGGGACGTTCGCTGCCGGCTATGTAGCGCGGCCGCTCGGCGGCATCATCTTCGGCCACTTCGGTGACAGGCTCGGGCGCAAGAACATGCTCATCGTTTCGATGCTGGTCATGGGCATCGCCTCCACGCTGATCGGGGTGGTGCCCGGCGCCGCGGTGGCCGGGGCCTGGGGTGCCGTGTTGCTGGTGATCCTCCGGGTCTGCCAGGGCATCGCCGTGGGCGGGGAGTGGGGCGGCGCCGCCCTCATGGCGCTGGAACACTCGGAGTCCGGCAAGCGCGGCTTCGCCGCCTCGTTCGTCAACGCTGGCGCCCCCACCGGCGCGGTGCTGGGCACCCTCGTCATGGGTGCCTTCGCGGCCCTGCCCAACGAGCAATTTCTTGCCTGGGGCTGGCGCGTGCCGTTCCTGCTGTCCTTCGTCCTGCTGGGCGTCGGCATGTTTGTCAGGCTCAAGGTCGCCGAAAGCCCCATCTTCAAAGCAGCCCTGGAACAGGAGAAAGCTGAACAACAGCAAACCGAACGGCGCCAAGCGGGACAGACGAATGTGGCAGCGCGCCGCGAGATTCCCCTCCTGCAGGTCATGCGCCGCCCCAAAACCCTCATCTTCACCATGCTGGCCGGCGCCGCGGGCTTCGCGCTGCAGGTGGTACTGGCGACGTTCTCCGTAACCTATGCCGTCTCCAAGGGAGCTGATCGGCAGGGCGTGCTCTACGCCTTCGCGGCGGCCTCCTTCGTGTCCATCGCCTTCGTGGTCATGGGCGGCAGACTCTCCGACAAGCTGGGCCGGCGGCCGGTGATGATTGGCGGCCTGGTCCTGTTCATCATTTACCTGACGCCGATGTTCCAGCTCCTGTCCTCGAACAACATCGGGCTAATCTTTGTGGCCTTCGCCGTCGGCCTCATGATCCACTCCACCCTGTTCGGTCCGCTGGCAGCCTTCGTGTCCGAGCAGTTCGGCACCACTTCGCGCTACACCGGCGCTTCGCTGGGCTACCAGCTCGCCACCCTCCTCGGGGCGGGATTCACGCCGGGCATCGTGGCACAGATCTTCAAGGATTCCGGACAGGACACCTCCGCCGTGGTCCTGTACCTGGCCGTCATGTCCGTCGTGTCGATCGTCTTCATCCTGCTCACGCGCGAGCCTAAGAACAACGATCTGCAAACCGTCGGTTCCTGACCCGGCCTGCAGGCATTACCGTCTAAATAGAAAGGATCTGCCGTGGAGAATTTTGGCATCGGCTCGTGGTTGCAACGGCGCCGCCCGAAGTCGGGCACCAAGACCGCCGTCATCGCCGGGGAACGGGAACTCAGCTACGCCCAGCTCGCGGACCGTTCCACCCGGCTCGCCAACGCCCTCCGGGACCGCGGCGTGGCCAAGGGCGACCGCGTGGCCTACCTTGGCGAAAACGATCCCTCCTTCCTGGAGACCCTGTTCGCCGCCGGCCTGGCCGGGGCGGTCTTCGTGCCGCTGAACACCCGGCTGGCTCCGCCCGAAATCCAGTTCCAGCTTCGGGACAGCGGCGCTGTCCTGCTGGTCCACTCGGCAGCGCTCGCGGAGCTGGCCGAACGCGGCTCGGCGGGGACGGCTGTGGGTGGGCGGATCGTCGTCGACGATCCAACAGCGCCCGACATGACAGTGCCCGGAAAAACAGTGCCCGCCGGCGGCCATACGGGCGGCGGTGCCAGCGGCGGTGCGGACGGGGGACCGGCGGTGGAGGAGTTTGAGGCGGTGATCGCCTCCGGTGCGGTGCTGCCGCCGGACGAGCCCGTGGGCCTTGACGACGCCGCAATGATCCTCTACACCTCCGGAACCACCGGAAACCCCAAGGGGGCGCTCCTGACGCACGGCAACATCACGTGGAACTGTGTCAACGTGCTGGTGGACTTCGACTTCGCCTCCACCGATGTGGCCCTGATGATCTCGCCAATGTTCCACGTCGCCTCCCTGGACATGGGCGTCCTGCCCACGCTCCTGAAGGGCGGCACTGTGGTCCTGGAAGCCAAGTTCGATCCCCGCCGGACGCTGGAGCTGATCGGGCGGCACCGCGCGACGACCATCAGCGGGGTGCCCACCACCTACCAGATGCTGTGCGAGCATCCGGACTGGGACTCCACCGATCTCAGTTCGCTGAACAAGCTGACGTGCGGCGGGTCCGCTGTGCCGCTGCGGGTCCTGGAAGCGTACGAGCGGCGCGGGCTGCGGTTTTCCAACGGGTACGGCATGACCGAGACGGCCCCCGGCGCCACAACGCTTCCGGCTGCCCGGTCCCGGGACAAGGCCGGGTCCTCCGGGCTGCCGCACTTCTTCACCGACGTCCGGGTGGCTGATCCCATGGACCCGGCGGCCGGTCCCACTGCCCCCGGAACGGTGGGCGAGATCCAGATCAAGGGCCCCAATGTCATCCACCAGTATTGGAACCGGCCCGAAGCCTCGGCGGACTCCTACACCGCTGACGGCTGGTTCAAGTCCGGTGACATGGGCTACAAGGATCCTGAAGGGTTCGTCTTTATCTCCGACCGGCTCAAGGACATGATCATTTCGGGCGGGGAGAACATCTACCCGGCCGAGGTGGAGCAGGCAATCGCCGAACTCGACGCCGTGGGCAGTGTCGCGGTGATCGGGGTGCCGGACGAGAAGTGGGGCGAGGTGCCGCGGGCCGTGGTGCTGCTGCGGGAAGGCGCCCGGCTCACCGAGGAGCAGCTGCGCGCCCACCTTGAGGGCAGGCTCGCGCGGTACAAGATCCCCAAATCGGTGGTCTTCGTGGCCGAAATGCCCAGGACCGCCAGTGGCAAGATCCGGAAGGCGGATCTGAGGAAGCCGGCCCCGGGGCACGTCTAGACAGCTAACACACGGGCCGGAGGCCGCGGCGACGCGGCCTCCGGCTTTTGTTGCGAATCGCAGAGCTGGCTCGCGGCTTGGAATGGCGGTGTGATCAGCTGTGGACGCGCTGCCGGTACTGCAGTGGAGTTTCCCCTGCGTTGCTAAGGAAGTGCCGGTTGAAGTTGGACAGGTTCGAGAAGCCTACTTCCTACCAGAATGCGTTCCGGCCGATATCCGCGCCCAGGGCGGCCGGCAAGCTTCCCCTGGTGCTGTTCACCGCCTGACAGGTCGCTGCCCCCGAAGGAGGAACGCAAAAGAAAGCAGCTTATGGCGGGTTCCCGACCGTGTGGGATGCACCATCACGACTTTGGCCATACTCTGGCCAAGTGAGTACAAACACCACGAAGTCGGGCCAACAGGGCGAACAGATCGACAGGCAGGCGCGCATTCTCGAAGCGGCGTTGGACCTGCTGTCGCTCCACGGCATCTCGGGTGTCAATATGCGCGCGGTGGCCCGGGAAGCCGGCGTCGCACTCGGGCTGGTGAACTACTACTTCGAGGACAAGATGAGCTTGATCCGTGCGGCGCTGCACAGCATCGACGATCACGACGTCAGGCTGGTCGCCCCTGACCCGGAACTGCCCCCTGACGAACAGCTGCAGAAAGCCCTTCGCCGCGTTGCAGGCCCGGAGCTCCTCACCACCCGATATCTGTCACTGCGTCTCCATCTGTGGGCACTCGCACAGGCCCATGAAGACTTTGGGCTGATCAACGCGGCAGCGTTCGATCGCTACCTCGATGGCCTCGCCGCGCTGATCGGCAACGCCAAACCGGAGCTTTCGGGCGCTCAATGCAGGGAGCGGGCGGCTGACATCGTCGTCGTGCAGAACGGGATGTGGCTGACCGCTCTCCTCGGGGTGGACGAGGCATCCATCAAGAGGAGCATCGCCCGCACCGAGGAGATCGCCTTCGCCGCCTAGCGGGAATTGCCCAAGAATTCCGTGCAGGCACAACTGCCTTATCCAACGACGCTAGTACTCTCCAAGCTCAGCCGCCGCAGGGCCGCCAGTCCCTGCCGCGTACCGAGCCGCCGCGGCCCTTGCACGTAACAAAACAAACTTTTCTGAACAGTTGTCCAGCAGCACTATTGAACACTTGTTCAATGTACCTTACTGTTCATCGGTATGACCTACACCACACAAGTGACGTCTTGCGGTTTCCCTGGCGCGCCACGGTGTACCGCCAGTTTCCTGAAGCAGAATCACCGGCCCTTGGCGGAAGATCTGCACCAGGCAAAAGGAGAGTTTGCATGACAACAACCAACTACGACTACGTGATCGTCGGCGGCGGAAGCGCGGGTTCCGTGCTTGCCAACCGTTTGAGCGACGGAGGCCAAAGCAGCGTCCTGGTCCTAGAGGCAGGACGCAGCGACTACCCCTGGGACCTCTTCATCCAGATGCCCGCGGCGCTCACCTTCCCGAGCGGAAACCCTTTGTACGACTGGCGCTACGAGTCGGACCCCGAGCCGCATATGGGCGGCCGCCGCGTGGCTCATGCCAGGGGCAAGGTCCTGGGGGGCTCCAGCTCCATCAACGGCATGATCTTCCAGCGCGGAAACCCCCTCGACTACGAGCGCTGGGGTGCCGACTCCGGCATGGAAACGTGGGACTTCGCCCACTGCCTGCCGTACTTCAACCGCATGGAAAACGCGCTGGCCGCCGATCCGGACGATGAGCTCCGCGGGCACTCCGGCCCGCTCGTACTGGAACGCGGGCCAGCCACGAACCCACTGTTCCAGGCGTTCTTCGCGGCAGCCCAAGAAGCCGGCTACCCGTTGACCGACGACGTCAACGGCTACCGCCAGGAGGGTTTCGCAGCCTTCGACCGCAACGTCCACAAGGGCCAGCGCCTGTCGGCGTCCCGCGCCTACCTGCGGCCCAACTTCGGCCGCAGCAACCTGACGGTCCTGACCCGGGCCCTGGTGACCAAGGTCAACTTCAAGGGCAACGTGGCAACGGGCGTCACCTACCGCCGCAACGGCAAGACCCACCAGGTGAACGCCGGAGAAGTGATCCTGGCGGGCGGCGCCATCAACACCCCGCAACTGCTCCAGCTCTCCGGGGTCGGCAACGCAGCGCACTTGAACTCCCTCGGCATCAACTCCGTGGTCAACCTGCCCGGCGTCGGCGAGAACCTCCAGGACCACCTTGAGGTCTACATCCAGCACGCCTGCACCCAGCCAGTCTCCATGCAGCCAGCCCTGGACCTGTGGCGCTACCCGCTGATCGGGCTCCAGTGGCTGCTGGGCCGGAAGGGCCCGGCCGCCACCAACCACTTCGAGGGCGGCGGCTTTGTCCGCTCCAACGAGGACGTCGCGTACCCGAACCTGATGTTCCACTTCCTCCCGGTGGCCGTCCGCTACGACGGCCAGAAGGCGGACGCGAAGCACGGCTACCAGGTGCACATCGGGCCCATGTACTCCGACGCCCGCGGCACGCTCAAGATCAAGTCCACGGATCCCACGGTGCATCCGTCCATGGTCTTCAACTACCTCTCTACGGATCAGGACCGCCGCGAATGGGTGGAGGCGATCCACGTTGCCCGTGACATCCTCGGCCAGTCCGCCATGCTGCCCTTCAACGGCGGCGAGCTTTCCCCCGGCCGGGCCGTGCAGACCGACGCCGAGATCCTTGACTGGGTTGCCCGCGACGCCGAAACTGCCCTGCACCCGTCCTGCACGGCGAAGATGGGCCCGGACTCCGATCCCATGGCGGTGGTGAACCCGCTGGACATGACCGTGCACGGCACCAGCGGCCTCCGCGTGGTGGACGCCTCCGCCATGCCCTACGTGACCAACGGCAACATCTACGCCCCCGTGATGATGCTGGCCGAAAAGGCTGCCGACCTCATCGTCGGCAAGGCCCCGCTGGCACCCCAGCACGCGGAGTTCTACCGGCACGGTGTGAGCCCGCTGGAACGGGACGGCAACGCCGCCACCGCGGCCAGGGGCTAGGACTGATGGATGCACACACAAGAAGGAGAAACAATGACTGCCACGGCTGAGCAAGTCCATCAGGCCGGGAAATCAGGGGATCCCATCAAGGGCCTTTACATCGGCGGAGCCTGGCAGCAGGCGTCCGACGGCGGCACCACATCCGTGCGCTGCCCGGCAGACGGGCGCGAAGTGGCAGTTGTCGCGTCGTCCACCGTAGAGGATGCCGAGCGGGCGATCGCCAGTGCACGGGCAACGTTCGATAGCGGCCCGTGGCGCAGGCTCACAGATATCGAGCGGGGTACCGTGCTGCTTCGCGTGGCCGACCTGCTTGAGCGGGACAAGGCAACCTACGCCCGGGCGGAGGCCCTCGACACGGGGAAGCGCCTGGTCGAGGCCGAGTACGACATGGACGACATTGCCGCCTGTTTCCGGTACTACGGAAAGATCGCGGGCCTGGATGCCGGCAGGGTGATCGATACCGGGCGGGCGAACGCGATCAGCCGCGTGGTCTACGAACCGCTCGGGGTCTGTGCCCTCATTGCACCGTGGAACTACCCGCTGCTCCAGGCTGCATGGAAGGTGGCGCCGGCACTCGTCGCCGGAAACTCATTCGTGCTAAAGCCCAGCGAGCTCACACCGTCCACTTCGATCCTGCTCATGGAAACCCTCAAAGAGGCAGGCGTCCCTGCCGGTGTCGCCAATCTCGTCACCGGACCCGGCTCGAAGGTGGGCGGCCCGCTCAGCTCCGACCCGCGCGTCGACCTCGTCTCCCTGACCGGAAGCCTGGCCACAGGCCAGACGATCATGGCGGCAGCCGCGGAGACAGTGAAGAGCGTCGCCTTCGAACTCGGCGGGAAGAACCCGAACGTCGTTTTCGCGGACGCGGACTGGGACGCCGCCGTCGACAACGCCCTGACTGCCGTATTCCTGCACTCCGGGCAGGTCTGCTCGGCAGGGGCGCGGCTCGTCGTCGAGCAGCCGATTGCAGATCGCTTTGTGGCCGAGATCGTGGAACGGGCGAAAAAGATCCGGATGGGCGGGCCGTTCGACCCCGACGCCGAGACCGGGCCACTCATTTCCGCCAAGCATCGGGACCAAGTCCACGCCTACGTGCAGGCCGGTCTCGCGGAGGGCGCCGAGCTGTTGTGTGGCGGCTATATCCCCGACGAGGGCCAGCTCGCGGAGGGCTTTTTCTACCCGCCGACAGTGCTCGGCAACTGCCGCTCCGGCATGAGCGTGCTGCGGGAGGAGTCGTTCGGGCCGGTACTGACCATCGAGACCTTCGGTACCGAGGCGGAGGCCATCGCCATCGCGAATGATACGGAGTACGGGCTGGCCGGCGCGGTGTGGACATCGGACGCGTCGAAAGCGCAGCGGGTCGCGGCCGCCCTCCGGCACGGAACAGTGTGGATCAACGACTACCACCCGTACGTCCCCCAGGCGGAATGGGGTGGTTTCGGGAAATCGGGGATCGGCCGTGAGCTCGGCCGCGCGGGCCTTGACGAGTACCGCGAGGCAAAACACATCTGGCAGAACATCCAGCCCGCGCCAAGCGGCTGGTTTGGCTCATCTGCCGATGAAGCCGGGGTGGAGGCTGCCGGCTAGGCAACAGCATTTGGGGGAACGGCCGGGCGCCCGCAGAGCGGTGCCGGGCCGCTGATATCGCCCGCGTCCAAAGGCGGCCGCGGGGCATCACCATCGTGCTTTTCTGACTTAGGAGTTCGTATGTTGGAACCCAGCAAGAGTACTGATTCAAGCGGCATGGACGAGTTCGGCTATGCCCAGACCCTGGACCGAAGCATCGGCAAGTTCGCCAGCTTCGCCGCAGGCGTCAGCTACATCTCCATCCTCACCGGTGTTTTTCAACTGTTCTATTTTGGTTTTTCCATGGCCGGCCCGGCGTACGCCTGGTCCTGGCCCATCGTTTTCGTCGGCCAGCTGATGGTGGCACTGTGCTTTGCCGAGCTGGCCGGCCGCTACCCCGTGGCCGGCTCGGTTTATAACTGGGCGAAGCGGCTCGCGTCCGGGACGTCGGCCTGGCTGTCGGGCTGGCTGCTGCTGCTGTCCTCCATCATGGCGCTGGGGTCCGTGGCATTGGCCCTGCAGATCACCCTGCCGCAGCTCTGGTCCGGCTTCCAGTTTGTCGGCGATGGTACCGGCCCGTATGACTTCGCCATGAACGGCGTGGTGCTGGCCACCATCATGATCACCATCTCCACCCTCATCAATGCGTTCGGCGTAAAGCTCATGACCAGGATCAACAGCATCGGCGTGTTCGTCGAGCTGACCGCGGCGGTGCTTCTCATCCTCGCGCTGGGCTGGCACGTGGTGCGGGGGCCCGAGGTCTTCTTCGACACTGCAGGATTCGGCGAAGACCATGACCTGGGCTTCTTCGGGGTGTTCCTCATCGGTGCGATGGCCTCCGGCTACGTCATGTACGGCTTCGACACCGCGAGCTCCCTCGGCGAGGAAACGAAGGACCCCAAACGCACTGCCCCCAAAGCAATTATCCGCGCCGTCACCGCATCCTTCCTGCTGGGCGGGCTGATCCTGCTCTTCGGCATCCTGGCCGCACCGGACCTCACCGACCCTAAGGTCTCTGCTGCCGACGGCGGCCTGCAGCACATCGTCCTCTCCGTCCTGGGCGGACCTTTTGGCAAGGCCTTCCTCGTGTGCATCGTCGTGGCCGTGGCGGTCTGCACGCTGGCCGTTCACGCCGCCGCCATCCGCATGATGTTCGCCATGGCTCGGGACAACAACCTGCCTTTTAGCCGTCAGTTGAGCAAGGTGGACCCGGTCCGCAAGACCCCCACCGTCGCGGCGATCGTGATCGGCGTCATGGCCGTCATCCCGCTGCTGGTCAACGTGATGCAGCCGGCGATTTTCACCATCCTGTCCAGCATCAGCATCGTCCTGATCTACCTGTCCTACCTGCTGGTCACGGTTCCCATGCTGCGGAATAGGTTCCTGAAGAAATGGCCGCTTGTCGACGGCGGCTCCGAGCCGGGCTTCACCCTCGGCAGGTGGGGCTTGCCGGTGAACATCCTCGCCGTCCTCTGGGGTGGTGCCATGACACTGAACCTGATCTGGCCCCGCCCGGAAATCTACAACTCGGTACCACCGTTCGAGTGGTACCTGCAGTGGGGCGGGGTTCTCTTCGTCGCTGCCGTCACCCTCACCGGTGTCCTGATGTACCGACTGAAGCTTCGGCACCAGACGGGTGTCCTCGCCGGGCATGCAGCCGCAACCACACCACCTCCGCCGCTGGAATCCGCCGAGACGGAATCGGTAATGCCCATTAGCGTGGTGTAACGGCCCGGCTCCCGGACGTGTTGCCCCCGGACGTGAGGCGGCCACCGCGTGCTTCTTGAAACGACCTACCAAAGTTCGTATCGAGCTCACGCGGTGGCCGCACTCCATGTTATTGATCCGGCCCGTTTTCTGTCAGAACAGCTCGAGCAGGCATCTCCGGATCTGATGTGATCCATCCTGACCACCTTCATCAACTCGCTGATGGGCGCGCTGAAGCCGACGCCGTCTGCGGCGCCGAATACGGTGTCTGCTCCGAGGCCCGCAGGAATGCCCGCAACGGCTACCAGCACCGGGACTTCGACGCCCGCACCGGCAGCCTGAACGTGGCCATCCCCATGGTCCGGCAGGGCACGTGTTTCCTGGACCGGCGTATTCGCGCCGAATGCGCATCACATCCATGACCGGCTTCCTTGCTGCATCGCGAGGATAGCCGTCTGAACCGCACGTGCCGTCAGTGGACCGTGAAGATGCAGATGACCACCCGGCCGGGCTCGCGCACGCCCGTCCCGAGGGTGAGGCGTGTATTCAGCCAGTCCAGCTCCGGGGCGGCAGTGGTGAGCCGCGGCCAGCAGCGGAAATAGATCTTCGAAGGATCGACGGCGGCGCCGCTGTTGAGCAGTTCGATGTCCCGGGAGGAACCGTGCCGCAGGGCTGTGTTGTGGACGAAGATCCGGTGCCCGGCGTCGGTTTCCAGGACGTATCTGGCGTCCAGTTCCGTAAGGGTAGGGCCGCGGAGGAGCTGGCAGTCGGCACCGCCGGGCAGGACCCGTCCGTTGAGGGCCGGACCCCGGAGGGTGCCACCGGTGATGGGGATGAGGCGCCGATGCCCCTCCGGGGTCGGGCCGACGTCGATCGGCTCGCCGACCGTCACGGACAGCTCCGCCAGGAAGCTGAGCCCGGGCGGGACCGCAAGTGCCGCTGTCACAGGATGCCGACCGTCAGCCGGCTCGGGTGGTCCTGGCCGAACAGGACGGACTGCCGCGCCACAAGCGCCTCGGCCGAGTCAAACGCGAGCTTGCCGGTGTTCAGGTTACGGTCCCAGCGTGGATGGCAGCTGGAGGTGACCTGCACCCGGAGGCGCTCGCCGGGCGCAAACGTGAAGGCAGTCTGCCAGAGACTCACGGTGTATTCGTACGCCTGCCCGGGTTCGATGGGGGAGGGGGCGTGGTCGGGCTCGTACAGCCCGGTGTGGGCATAGCTCTCGCGCCAGGAGGCACGGACGATCCCGTCGGCCAGGCCCAGGGACGTGCCGTCCGGGGTGACCCGGCAGAGGCGCACGACAAAATCGGTGTCAACGGCAGAGGACGCGGCGAAGAAGGTGGCGCTGACATCGCCGAAGATGGTCACCGGCGCCTCGAACGGCTCCGTGGTGAAGGTCAGGACGTCGTCGCGGGCCTCGACGGACCGCTGGTCTGCCGGTCCGGCGGGGAACGCGCCATGGATCATGGTGGCGCCGCCCGCCGTCGGCACGGGATCGAGGGGATCGTAGAAGTAGCTTTCCGCACCCGGTATTCCGGGTGCGTCCTCCAGCGATCCGCCAGAGCCCAGGAACCACGAACGGCGGCCGGCGGGGGCTGGGAGTTCATCGAAGCCGCGCCACTGGTTTTCGCCCATGAAGTACAGCAGGACCGGCGGCACCTGCCCGAGCCGGTCCTGCTCGCCCTTGAGGACGGCATCGAACCAGGCGGTCTGGAGCGCGGAGAGGTCACCGAGGCCGTTCATGACGCCGGCGGCCGCATTGAGGCCGAAGCTGATATCCGGGTAGGCGCCGGAGAGATTGGTGTGGGTCCACGGCCCGATGATGAGCCGGGGCGCGGTTGTGGGGTTGGCGCGGTTGTGCTCGAGCTGCATCCGGTACTGCGCCAGTGTGCTCGGGGCGAAGATGTCGAACCAGCCGCCGATGTGCAGGGTGGGCATGTCCACCGGTGACGCAGACGCGCCGTCCCAGACCTGCGTGAAGCTGCTCCCCGGGGATTCTCCGGCCGAGGGCAGGACATGTCGGTTCATGAAGGTGCCGAGCCGCGGCGCCAGGTCCCCGAGGGGCAGCATTCCGAAGGCCGTGGCGTCGGAGAAGGAACGGTCAAGGTCCAGCCACGACTGCAGTTCCTTGGCCCGCAGTTCGGGATCGTCGGGGAATTCCCGGGCGGTTTCGTTGGCGGAGATGGAGGCGTGGCCCCAGCTGAGGCGGCTGCCGAGCTCGAAGGCCCCGCCGCGGTAGAGGGACCCGTTGTTTGCGTTGGCCCCGGCCGAGATGCCCAGGGACAACGCCGCCAGCCCGGCCGGCTTGGCCGAGGCCGCCCGCCACTGGGTCTCGGCGAAGTAGGACCGCCCCCACATGCCAACCAGGCCGTTGGAGTACGGCAACCGCGCCGCCCACTCCACCGTGCTGGCGCCGTCGGACGCCTCATTGACCGACGGGTCGAAGACCCCGTCGGAACCAAAGCGCCCTCGGCAGTCCTGCAGGATCACCACGTAGCCCGCCGCCGCGACCGTTGTGGGATTGAAGTAGGCGGAATTGACCGCCAGGTCCCGGCCGTAAGGCGTCCTGGTCAGCAGTACCGGGCACGGTTCCCCGTCCGCCGGGCGGTACACGGTGGAGCGGAGGATGGTGCCGTCCGGCAGCGGGGTTTCAACGTCGTGGTCAACGAGCACGGGGCGGGGTGTCACGGAGGGGGTCCTAACGTGGATGGGGCAGCGGGGAAGATATGCGGGAGGGGCCGGGCGTGCCCGGCCCCTCCCGGCGGCTGTACGTTCTGGCTGTCGGTTTTGACTGCCGGTTTCTAGGCGGGAGTGCCGGCTGATGCCTTGGCCGCGGTAGGCCTGGTTCCCAGGGCTTCGGTGGATACGTTGTAAGTTTCCTTGACCCAGATCGCGGTGACTGCCGCGGAGACCAGGCAGCAGGCGGCCGTGAAGCCTGCCACCGGAATCCAGCCGGTGGGTCCGGGCTGGACGATGGCGGCGGCGATCGCCGGCGCGAAGCCCGTCACGACGAGGCCGAGCTGGGATGCGGTGGCTGCCCCGGTGTACCGGACGCGGGTGGGGAACATTTCGGCCGTCATGGCCGGCCCCAGCGGGTTCACCATGCCGTATCCGACGGTCATGAACAGGATGCCGCTGGCAAAGATCAGCGGTATGGACCCGGTGCTGATGGACCAGAAGTAGACGAAGGCGGCCACGGCACAGATGATGTTGCCGGTGATGAAGACCGGCTTGCGGCCGATCCGGTCGGCCAGGATGCCGGCGTAGGGCTGGGCGATGATGCCGAGGGCGGCGGTGACAATCGTGACACCAAGCATGGCGGCCGACGGAATGCCGAACTTGCCGGTTGCGTAGGCCAGGCCGAAGGCCGCGAAGACCGAGGACACCACGCTCCAGAGCCCGAAGAAGATGACTTTCAAAATGGTGCGCCAGTGATCGCGGAGGACGACTTTGAGCGGGAGCTCGTTGTCGGTCTCGGTCTCTTTCGCGGCTTCGAAGACCTCGGATTCGGGCAGCCGGAGGCGGATGTAGAGGCCGACGGCGACCACCAGAATGCTGGCGAGGAACGGCAGCCGCCATCCCCAGCTGAGCAGGTCTTCCTGCGGGAGGAGAGACACTGCGAGGAAGGCCAGGGAAGCCAGCATGATCCCTGCCACGGCGCCGGTGTTGACCCAGCTGCTGTAGAAGGCCCGTTTATTGCTGGGGGCATGTTCCATGGTCATGGTCACGGCACCGACGGACTCACCGGCCGCGGAGGCACCCTGAAGCGCGCGCAGGACCACCAGGAGGACCGGGGCGGCGGCGCCGATGGCGGCGGCCGGCGGCAGGCAGCCGATGAGGAAGGTGGCCACGCCCATAACGACGAGCGTCAGCACGAGCATCTGGCGCCGCCCAATGCGGTCCCCGTAGTGGCCGATGACGCTGGCCGCGAGGGGCCGGACGACGTAGCCGATGCCGATGGTGGCCATGGACAGGATGGTGCCGAGGGCGGGATCGATGCCGGGGAAGAAGATCTTGTTGAAGATCAGTGCGGACGCCGAACCGTAGATAAAGAAGTCGTAGTACTCCAGGGTGCTGCCGATGAAGCTGGCGGCGGCGGCACGGCGGGCATGCTTGGTTCCGTCGCGGGAATCGGGGCGGGCCTGTTCCGCGGACGGCGTCAACGGCGTCGGCGGATCGATGGGACCAGCGGTCATTGCGGATCTCCTAGGTGGGCGGGAAGTGAAACAGGGGAAAGGGTGGGGCGGTAAAAGACCTGTGGCTCGCATGCTGAGCAGAGTGGCGGGCTCGGCTGTGGCCTCCGTCACTCCCGACGCAATGGTATGCACTTCTTGCAGCGTCCGTCAATCCAAGTGCAAAATGAAATCAGGGATGGTTGCGGCTGGCATGATGGAGGCGTGATGAGCGAGCGACCCGCCTCCGTGCCCGGCCTGGACCCGGACCTGGCCATCGACTTTCCCCGGCCTTTGAAGGGGCCATCCACCCAGCACCAGCTGGTCACCCTGGTGGTGGACTATTGGTTCAATAGCGAGGAATGGCTGCCGTCCCGGCTCATCGCGGCCCTGGCTGCTGGCCTGGGGATCACGGCGTCGGCGACGGCGACTGCGCTGAGCCGCCTCGCGTCCCGGGGTGTTCTGGAGCAGTCCAGTGCCGGGCGGACCTCGCGTTACCGCATTACCCCGGGCGCGCGGAACCGGCTGCGCCACGGCCTGGAGCAGGTCTCCGTGTTCGGTGAACAGTCCCGCCAGTGGGACGGCAGCTGGACCGTCATCGCTTTTTCCATTCCGGAGACGTCGCGGGATGTCCGGGAGATGTTCCGCTCACGCTTGCGTTGGCGCGGATTCGCGCCGCTGTTCGGGGCGCTGTGGGTCTCCCCGCGCGACCACTCCGAGGAGCTGGAGAAAACCTGCCAGGGGTACGGTGTGGACGACTACGTCATTTTCCGCACCGCGGAATCCAGCCTCCGTGGCAAGCGGCTCGTGGAGGCCTGGTCGCCGCAGGAGTTCAAGGAGCAATACCGGCCCTTCAGCGAAAAATTCACGCCGTGGGCCCAACGCCTCGACGCCGGAACGGTCAGCCCGGAGGAAGCCTTCCGGGTCAGGACCGAGCTGATGGACGCGTGGCGGGCGTTTCCGTGGAGCGACCCGGACCTGCCTGCCGAGCTCCTGCCGGAAGCGTGGCCGCGGAACGAGGCCAGAGATCTGATGGTTCGCCTCTATGACGGGCTCGCCGAGGCGGCCACCGCCTTCGTCGGCCAAGTAGTTGCCCGGGAAGCTCCCGAGCTGGCGGGCACGGCGCGGGCTCTCTCGGTAGGCTCCTCCCGCTGATCCGATCCGGCGGTCCGTCGGAAGGATTGTGCCCGGCCCGGGCGCGCCGGCGTCGTTAGTGGATCGCGGCCAGCAGGACGCCGACGCCGACGAACAGACCCCCGAAAGTCCGGTTCAGGACCTTTTGGCCGTGCGCGTCGTGGGTGAAGCGCTGGAAAGACCTGGCCGCCGCCGCGAAGAAGAACCACATCACCAGGATGTCAATCACGATTACGGTGGCGGATAGAACTGCGTACTGTGGCAGCAGCGGCTGCTCCGGGCGGATGAACTGGGGCATGAAGGCCAGGAAGAAGACCACGGCTTTGGGGTTGAGCAGATTCACCCACAAGCCGCGGCGGAACATCGAGAACGCGGGCTCGTTGCGCAGGGCGGCGGCCTTCTCCTGGTCCAGGTCCGGTTTGTGCAGGAACTGCCGGACGCCCAGATAGACCAGGTAGGCGGCTCCCGCGTAGCGGATTACGTTGAAGGCGACCGGCGAGCTTGCCACGAGCACGCCGACGCCGAGGGCCACGACCAGGATGTGCACCACCAGCGCGGCCTGCTGGCCCAGGATGCCCCAGATGGAACGGCGGAATCCCGAGTTCAGGGAGTTGCTCATGGTGTTAATGGCGCCAGCGCCGGGGGTGAAGCTGATCAGGACGCCGGCGCCGGCCAGGGCCAGCCAAAGTGAGGGTTGCACCCGCCAAGTTTACGGGCCCGGGGGCCGCCGGCCGCGCTGTCCAGGCGCGACGGTGGCTCTGCTGGCCGGCTCAGCTGGGCCCGCGGCGGGTCAGTCGCCGCGGAGGCCGTAGCTGAGGATCATGTTTCCCTTGCTGGTCTGCTGGGATGACTGCAGCTCCAGCCGGGTCAGGGGATCGCCGTCGCTGAACAGCCGCCGGCCGCTTCCCGCGACCACCGGATGAACGATCAGCATCAGGGTGTCGAGCAGGCCGGCGAACAGCAGTTGGCGGACCAGCGAGATGCTGCTGAAGATGCCGATCTCGCCGCCGTCGCTGTTCTTCAAGTCCGCCACGAAGTCCTCCAGCGGACCTTCGATCAGGCGCGAATTCTCCCACTCCAGCTCCGGACCCAGGGTCCGGGACGCCACAAATTTCGGCAGCGGGTTGATGAACCCGGCGAAGTCGGCGTCGCTTTCGGCCTTGGGCCAGTACTCCGCCCACTGCTGGTACCCGACGCGGCCCAGGAGCCCGGTGTCTATCCGGCCCATCATCTCGCCCATCCCAGCCCCGAGCTCGTCGTCGAAGCTGTCGAACTGCCAGAGGAACGGGTCCTCCACCACCCCGTCCACGGAGCAGAAGAGGCCGGCTGTCACTTTGCGCATGGGTTCTCCTTCCGGTGAATCTTTAGTGCACCCTATCGGCAGATGCCGGGCGAGGGAATGGCTGACGGCAACTGTTCAAGACCGCAGCGGACGACGGCGGGACGCCCCTAAGGGCTGTTCCGGAGGGCTGTGCCGCCATCCGGAACAGCCCAGACCTTTCTGGTCAAGGCTTAGCCATTGGAGGTGGAGCCGCTCGCAGCGGCGTCGTCGGCGTCGCCGTCGTTCGGCCCGCCGCGGCCCCGGCCGCCACCTTGGCCCTGGTCCTGGGTTTCGGTGATGGTGAAGTTTGCATCAAGCAGGACGGTGGCGTGGGTGCCGTCGGCCTTGGTGATGTGGGCTTCGTACACGGCGCCGTCGGCGTCGGTTTCCATTCTTTCGATCGTCGCGTCCGGCTGGGCTGCCTTGACGGCTGCCTCCACCTTGGTGGCGGTGTCGCCGGTGAGGGCCTCCTCGGTCTTGCCGTTGGCCTGGTGCCGTCCGCCGGTGCCGCCGCCGGTCGTGCCGTAGCCGTTTCCGTAGCCATCCGTGGTGGCCGCCGTCGAGCTGCCCGTGGTGTCGGCGGCCATGGCCGGGATGGCCGCCGCTCCCACGGCGCCGCCGCTGATAACCGCCGCGAGCATGATGCCCGCGGTGGCTTTATTGATCTTTGCCATTGCGTTACTCCTTTGCTGGGGCCCGGAGTCCCGGGCCGGCCGAGGATTCGGCCTGTACCCAGCCTCAGGCGCGGAGTTATGGCAGCACTTTCGGGAGGCTGTGCCGCTGCTGTGACCGTGGGCGGCGCCCTATGCCCGGGCGATCACCTCGCCGTTGGGGATCAGGAACCAGCCGTCGTCGGTGGAGCCCCAGCGGTGCCAGCCAGCGGAAATCCGGGTCAGGTCCGCCTCGCCGGCAAAGCCGTACTCGAGGGCCTGGTCGGCGAAGGACGAATGCAGCACCCGCTCGCCCCACACCCGGGCCTGCCACCGCCGCTGCTGCCCGGTGGCGTAGAGCCAGTTGCTGCTCGACGGCGCCACGTCTGTGAACCCGGCGGCCTGCGCCCAGGACACGAGCCGGCGGCCGGCGTCGGGTTCGGCACCGTTCCGGCGCGCAATCCGCTGGTACAACTCCATCCAGTCGTCGAGCTCAGGAATGGCCGGGTACCAGCTCATGCCGTGGAAATCGGCGTCGCGCACGGCAACGATCCCGCCGGCCTTGGCCACCCGGCGCATCTCCCGCAGGGCCGCGACCGGATCCGTAAGGTGCTGGAGGACCTGGTGGGCGTGGACGACGTCGAACGTCTCATCCGGGAAGTCGAGGTCGTAAACGTTGCCGGTGGCGAAGCCGAC
Source organism: Arthrobacter sp. ov118 (assembly GCF_900116495.1). Lineage (GTDB taxonomy): Bacteria > Actinomycetota > Actinomycetes > Actinomycetales > Micrococcaceae > Arthrobacter. The sequence goes on along the minus strand of NZ_FPAY01000001.1, from coordinate 1,113,839 downwards.
GTTGCCGACGCCGCGCTCCGCGGCGAGGGCCGTGGCCTGGGCGACGACGTCGGGGGAGCGGTCCAGGCCCGTGACGGTACCGGGCGCCACCAGCGTCGCGAAGTCGCACGTGATGCTGCCGGGCCCGCAGCCGACGTCGAGGACGGACACCCCGGGCGTGAGATACGGGATCACAAACGCCGCGGAGTTTTCCGCCGTGCGGGAGGCGTGGGCACGGACCACCGACTCGTGGTGGCCGTGCGTGTACACATCGTCAGGCTGCTGCGCACTCATAATGGAACGCTACCCTCCCGCGGCCCCGGCAGGCAGTTTTTTGCGGCCCGCCGTCAGTTTTGCCGCTTCCGGCGCCGGAGGGTCTGCGGATGAATAGAGGGGTGGAAAACATCAACAGCAGCAGTGCAGGCAGCGGCGGTGGCGGCAAGGGACTGGGCCTGTTCCGGGCCACCGGCATCTACGTCGGGACGATCCTGGGCTCGGGAGTCCTGGTGCTTCCCGCCATCGCGGCCAAGGAAGCCGGTCCGGCATCGCTCCTGGCGTGGGCACTCCTGCTGGTGTTCTGCGCTCCCGTCGCCTTCAGCTTCGCCGAGATGAGCCGCCAGCAGCCCGATTCCGGCGGGATCGCCCATTTCGTCAAACGCGCCTTCGGGCGTCGCGCCTCGGCCGTGGCCGGATACCTCTTCTACTTTTCGATCCCGTTCGGAGCGCCGGCAACGGCCGTAATCGGCGGCAACTACATCGCCCATGCCCTCGGCGGCGGACGGGAGACTGCGGTCCTCGCGGCGGCAGCGATCCTGCTGGCCGCATTCGCGAGCAACGCCGTCGGCATCAGGATGTCCAGCCGCATTCAACTGGCGCTCATGGTGCTGCTGGTGGGACTGCTCGCGCTCGCTGTCGCGCTCGCGGCGCCGCATGCGAAGGCGGAGAATTTCCAGCCTTTTGCTCCGCACGGTTACTGGGCGGTGGGCGGCGCCGCGAGCCTGCTGTTCTTCTGCTTCGCCGGGTGGGAAGCCGTGTCCCACCTGGCCGGGGAGTTCCAGAACCCCGGTCGCGACCTGCGGCGGGCCACCTGGCTCACACTGGTTGTGGTGGGCACGGTATACATCGGCGTCGTCGCCGCCTCGGTAGCCGTGCTCGGTCCGCAGCTTCCCGGCACTGCGGTGCCGATCGCCGAATTGCTGGAGACGGGGTTGGGCTCACTGGCGGACCCACTCACCGCCGTCGCCGCCGCCGTGCTGACCTTCGGCCCCATCAACACCTTCGTGGCCGGCGCCAGCCGGCTAGGGTCCACATTGGCGTCCGACGGCGTGCTGCCGCAGGCTCTAGCCCGCGGAGGCGGCCGCGGACAGGTTCCGACCGGAAGCCTGGCAGCGCTGGCGGTCCTGACGCTGCTGTCCTTCGCCGCGGCCGTTGCCGGACTCGCCGACATGCAGTTCCAGATTGGGGCCGCCTCTGCGTGCTTCACGGCCGTCACCGCGTTTGGCCTCGCCGCCGGCATCCGGCTGCTGCAACCGCGGACCGCCGCTTGGTATGGCGTGATCGTGGCGGCCGCTGTCATGGTGGTTGTCCTGCTCTTTAGCGGCTGGGCGCTGGTGGTCCCGCTGGTGCTGGCAGCCGCCGCCGTCGGCGTCGGAATGAGCTTTGGCAGGCGTTCTGTCGGGATCCCCACGCCGGAGACGACGCCGGAGCCGGTGCCTGATGCGATGCCTGCAGCTGTGCTGCCGGTGCCGGCGGGCCAGCCGCCGGCCGCAGCGCATCCGTGAGGCACTGCGGCTGATCGGCAGAACTTGCCGATCAGCCGGGGTGCTGGTCCGGTTCGGGGCCGCGTGCCGCTTCCTCGCCGGCCAGTACGGTGGCCTCGATCATGGAACTCATGAAGCGGGTGACGATCTCCAGTTCCTCCGGCGTGAAGTTCTCCATCGCCGCGCCCATATGGCGGGCCAGTGGAAGGAACATGGCGCCGCCGTCCCGGTAGGCCTTGGGGGTCATGCGCAGCTGCACTTGCCGACGGTCCGCGCCCTCACGCTCGCGGACCACGTGGCCGGAACTGTGGAGCCGGTCGATCAGGGCGGTGGTGGCCGGTGAGCTGAGGTTCAGCTCTTTCCTGAGCAGCCCCGGCGTGACGACCTGGTTCCGCGCGGTGTGCCGCATGATGACGGCCAGAGCGTTGAGATCCGTGCGGTGCATGTCGTTGCGGCCGCCGGCGGTATCCACATAGCGGTTCGCTTCGAGGGTGAATTCCTGCAGGAGCCGGACGAGCGGCGGCGGACCAGCCGCTTCGGAGGGTCCCGGGACTTCGGCTGACACGGCTGACCTCCCTTGTCCCTAGTGATGGCGTCCATTCATACGGGGCGTCTCTTGATAAGGCGTCCTTGGCGCCGCAGCGCTCTGAGTGCCGCCGGTCGGCGTCAACGAGGGCGCCCTCCGGATTTTACTGCAGCCCGGACCTTACTGCGGCCCGGGACTGCGCCCGAACCTTACTGCGGCGGCCGGGCGCCGACTGTCCTTCCACGGCCGTTCTCCCCATTCAGGCGCGGCTAAGACTTATCTCCATGATGGAGATAGTCTACTATGGAGCTGCATACCTGTCCCGCCGCAGCGCCTCCCCGGAAGGACCCATGAACAACTCCACGCCCCCCTCGCATTCGGAAATCCGCGGCGAAATCGGCCCTCCGCACCCCGGATCAGCAGCGCGGTCGTCCGAAAGCGGCGCAGAAAACCGAAAGCGGGGCAGAAACCGAACACCCCGCACTCCGTTCTGGCTACGCTGGCTGGTTCCCGCTGTACTGGTCGTGGCCTGGCTGGCCATTGCCGGCGTCGGCGGCCCCACCTTCGGCCGGCTCAGTGAGGTTTCGTCCAACGACCAGGCATCCTTCCTGCCGGCCGGGGCCGAAGCCACCGAGGCTCAGGACTGGCAGGCCAAGTTCCGGGACTCCAAGGAAATCCCCGCCGTCATCGTGATCGAGAGCGATGCCGCCTTCACTCCTGCCCAGCTCGGCGAGGCCGCGGCGCTCAAGGGCAAGCTGGAAGCCCTGCAGGTCGGCAGCACGGTCATCGGCCCAATCCCGTCAGAAGACGCCCAAGCCGTACAGTTCGTGGTGCCCGTCGCTTCCTCGGGCGAAGTGAAAACTGTGGTCAAGGAACTGCGGGACGAAGTCCAGGCGTCCGCCCCGGCGGGAATGCGCACGTTCGTCACCGGCCCCGCCGGTCTCACCGCGGACCTCGTCAGTGCCTTTGCCGGCATTGACGGCGTCCTCCTGCTCGTGGCCCTCGGAGCAGTCTTCCTGATTCTGCTGATCGTCTACCGCTCGCTGCTGCTGCCCATCATGGTCCTGTTCACCTCCGTCTTCGCGCTCTGCGCCGCCATCCTGCTGGTGTTCGGCATGGCCAAGGCCGGCTGGATCCAGCTGAACGGCCAAAGCCAAGGCATCCTGTCCATCCTGGTGATCGGCGCGGCCACCGATTACGCGCTGCTGTATGTGGCCCGGTTCCGGGAAGCCCTGACCCACACCGTCAACCGCACGGCCGCCGCGCTCACGGCATGGAAGGCTGCGTGGGAACCGATCCTGGCCTCCGGCGCCACCGTGATCATCGCCCTGCTCTGCCTGCTGTTTTCCGACCTCAACTCCAACAAGGCGCTCGGGCCGGTAGCGGCGGCAGGCATCCTCTGCGCACTCTTCGCGGCCCTGACTCTGCTGCCCGCCCTCATGGCGCTGCTGGGCCGGGCAGCGTTCTGGCCGTTCCGGCCCAAACTGCTCCCGGCGACGGAGCGGGACCCGGAACTGGTGACCGGGCTCGAGGGCCAGAAGGGACTGTGGCGGGCCACCGGTTCGCTCGTTTCGCGCCGGCCCCGAACGGTTTGGATGACCTCGGTCCTGCTGCTCCTCGTGGCGGGCGCCGGTATCCTCCAACTCAAAGCCAACGGCGTGGCCCAAACCGACGTCATCCTCGCCGCCTCCAACGCCGTCGATGGTCAGGACGCCCTGGGTCGGCACTTCGACGCCGGATCCGGCAGCCCCGCAGTGATCGTCGCCGACGAAGCGAAAGCCCCGGAAGTGCTGGATAAGACCAAGGCAAGCGACGGCGTCGGGGACGCCTATCTGTTGGCCGAAGGCGGCGTCCCCATCATGACCGGAGCCCCGGGCGCCCCGGCCGGGCCGGGCACTCCGACGGATCCGGCGGTCCGGGACGGGAAGGTCCTGATCAGCGCGACCCTCAACTACGCGGCGGATTCGCAGGAGGCCGAGAATTCGGTGGTAAACCTCCGCCGGGAACTCAAGAAGATCGACGCCGGCGCCCTCGTGGGCGGCGTGACCGCGACGGCGTTGGACACCAACACCACCGCCCAGCGCGACCTCGTCACCATCATCCCGGTGGTGCTCGCGGTCATCCTTGTGATCCTGACGCTGCTGCTGCGCTCCGTGCTGGCACCGGTCCTGCTGGTCGCCTCGGTGGTGCTGTCCTATGGCGCCGCGATGGGAGTCTCCGCCGTCGTGTTCAACCACATCCTGGGATTCCCGGGGGCAGACGCCACCGTTCCGCTCTTCGGCTTCGTCTTCCTCGTGGCCCTGGGCGTGGACTACAACATCTTCCTCATGAGTAGGGTGCGGGAGGAATCCCTCAAGCACGGCACCCGGGCCGGCGTCCTCCGCGGCATTAGCGTCACGGGCGGCGTGATCACTTCCGCCGGTGTGGTGCTGGCCGCAACTTTCGCCGCGTTGAGCGTCATCCCGATCATGTTCCTGGTGCAACTGGCCTTCATTGTCGCCTTCGGCGTGCTGCTGGACACCGTCCTGGTCCGTTCCCTGTTGGTCCCGGCCCTGGCCTACGACATTGGCCCGCGGATCTGGTGGCCGGGGAAGCTCGGCCGGCCCGGAGCTGATGCCGCGGCCCGGGAGCTGCCAGCCGAGCCGGAACCGGAATCCGCCGAGGCGGGAATTCGCTAGCCGGAACCCGCGAACCCGGCCGCCGTCACCCGTTCCTGGTCCCCCACCAGGCGACAGTGGCGGCAGCCGCTTCGCAGGCGCTGCCACCTTCAGTAGTCAAGCTGCAAGGACTCCGGTGAAAAACCTGGGTCTCTCGGCGCGGCCGACAACCGATGTAGCTGTTCGGGAGTGATGGGGAAGAACCGGGCCACGGCAGCGATGCCGGTGAGAACCGCGTGGGGCGTGAGCCTGGGATCATGCAGGAGCCAGGACAGGATCGGGTCAACGTCCTCCCCGGCCCGCGGCAGCGGTGCGGCGAGGAATTCACTGCCAAGCTCCCAACGGCCTTCCATCGGATCCGCATCCCGGATTCCGGCGGTAATGTCCTCGGCCGTGAGGTCCGGCTGGGCGAGGGCGAGCAGAACGTGCGTGCCGCGTTCCTTGTCCCCGACACTGAACCGCCCCATGCCGAGCATCTGGATTCGGTGGGGATCCATCACCAGGCCGAGCTCTTCTGCAGCTTCCCGTGCCAGCGCCCGGCGCGGATCGGGAAGGCCGAACTCATCGCCGTCCGGAAGGATTCCCTTGCGGGGGCGGAGTTCGAGGTTGCCGTTTACCGCAGGGCCGAACTTATCCGGATGTGACCCGGCGTGCCGCGACCGGCCAGCGAACAATAACTTGCGGTCAGAGGAAACCACGATTGCGGACAAAGTGAGGAGTTTGGCCCTCATGCCGGTCACGTTGCGGACAGTGCCTCCGAGTGCGTCCGGGTAGTGGTCCAGCAGCACGGCCCCGTATGTGGTCTCGGCCATGGCCAAATGGAGCCTGAGCCGGCCGTTGCCGTTGTCCCGCTCCGTTCGCCAGCCTACGAGGCGGGGGAGGACGCCGTCGAACGCGTGCTGCGAGTCGAGTTTGTTCCGGAGGAACTGTTTCTCCGCGTCCGAGGCATCCATATTCTTTGTCTCCAGCCCCGGCATTTCCAGTGATGCAGGCAGGACGGCTGTGGTGCTCCGTTCGTCGTCGAAATCGGGGCTGTACCGGTGCCGACGGTAGCTGACGAAGGTGTCATAGGCTAGGGTGCCCGAAGCGGCGTCGGGTATCTGCCAAAGGTCGAGTTCGCGCTCGAGGAGCGGCGATTCGATTCTGAGGTGGCGGCTGGGCCGTTCTCCCCCGTGGCCGCCGCCCGCCGCGGCCTCGGCCAGGACTCTTGAGGTCTTGGCCGCCATGGCGGTTTCCCGTTCGACGACCGGAGCGGAGGTCGTACCCAAGAAGGAACCGCGGCGCAGATCCGCCGCGTAGCGGGAATACGCTTCCGACAGGCTGACCAACTCCGCGGCCGTGGCTGCAAATGTAAGCGGCATGGGATCGTCGTGGCCGCGGGCGACACCGCCGGCGCTGACGGGGTAGCCTGCCGCAAGCCAGTTGAGTTCGTCGGACGGGGCGTTCGGGGCGCCTTGGATGATGTTCTTGACCCTGGTCTTCGAGTCGCGCCGGCTGATGCCAACGCTCTTCATGGCGGCGTGGCGCCTTCGGAACATCAACCAGGCCGGCTGCGCCCGCCATGCGCTGTATACCGCGTAGATCGCAATCGCGGCAGGTGCCAATGAAACCCAGTCTGCAATGCTCATTCCCCAAAAACTCACTGCCTCAGTCATCGCCCCAGTCAATCACCGAATTTATCCACACAGCGCCGCCCTCGACTGGTTTGGAAGTCAGGCCGCCGTCACCCGTTCCTGGTCCCGCCACCAGGAGACGGTGGCGGCGGCCGCAACGTGCAGCGGGGTCGGAGCCAGGCCCAGGGCGGCCTGGCTCGCCGCCGAGTCCATCACGAACGGGCGCTGGAACTGGTACAGCGTCTCCGCCAGTTCCCGCACGCCAGGGGAAAACCCGCCCATCGCCTTCAGCGCCCAGCCGGGTAGGGCGGTGACACGCGGCGCGCGCACGCCCGCCGCCGTGGCGAAGGCCCCCGCCATCTCCCGCTGGGTCAGCGCCGGTCCCGTGGGTGCATGCCACACCCGGTTCCACAGCGGCGGCCTGTCCGCCGCCGCAATCATCGCGCGCGCAAGGTCCGGAACGTAGGTGAAGGAATGTGGCTGGTCCACCCGCCCGATCACCAGCATTGACCGGCCAGCCAGAACGGGACGGACCATGCGTTCCCCGGCGTGAGCGTTGCGGACCCGCGGCCCGAAGAAATCGCCGGCCACCACGCTCACCGTGGGCGTGGCCGCGGCCGCGCGTGCCGCGAGCAGCGAGGTCCGGATGCCACGCTTGCCGCCCTGCGCCTGCCGCGGACTTTCCTCCGCCATGACATGCTCAGGTGCGCTGTAGGAGTACAGGCTTTCCGGAAACACGACGACGGCGTCCGCCTCGCCCGCCGCGGCGAGGACGGTCTGCTCGGCCCCCGGGAGCTCCTTTTCCCAGGCCTTCGCCTCATACCGGGAGCCGTGGACGCAGTGGAAGACGGCCGCGGCACCGTCGATGGCCCCGCCGAGGCGGGCGGGGTCCGAAACGTCGACGGACAATTTCTCCACTGAAGGGTGGGCCGGCCCGCTGCCGGACCTGGTCAACACCCGCACGTGGTGGCCGGCCGCGGCGAGCTGTTCCGCGACCGTCCAACCCACGGGGCCCGCGCCTGTGACGACATAGAGCCGGGCCGATCCGCGCCCGGCAGCTTCTGACTGGGACATTCCGAACTCCTTTGAAGTTGCGAGAGCAGTGCTCTCTGAATTCAGAATGCGCTCCTGGTCGGGATAAGTCAAGAGCGGTGCTCACACTTGTTGACGGTGCTCTTGTTTGTGGAATGCTGGACACATGCCAGAGGACAAGGGTGAACGAGCCGTTGAGCCGGCTGTTGAGCCAGCCGTTCAATCCACCGGGGGGCCAGCTCCCGCCGCGCCGGGTCCCCGCACCCCGCGGGAACGTGCCCGTGCCCGGACCGTGGCCGACATCATCCGGCTGGGCCGGGAGCATCTGGCGTTGCATGGGGCCGCGGCACTGTCCCTGCGCGCCGTTGCCAGGGATCTGGGCGTCGTATCCTCTGCGGTCTACCGCTATGTGGAGAGCCGGGAGGAGCTTTTGACCCTGCTTCTAATAGAGGCCTACAACGAGCTTGGCGATGCGGTGGATGCCGCCGTTGCGGCCGTGCCGGAAGGCGACTTCGGCGGCCAGTTCGGGGCCCTAGGCCGCGCGGTGCGGGACTGGGCCTTGCGCGAACCTGCCCGCTACGCCCTGCTCTTCGGCAGCCCGGTCCCCGGCTACCAGGCGCCCGCCGAGCGGACCACCGGTCCCGGGACCCGGGTGATCTTTGCCCTCATCGGCATCCTCGACGGCGCCTTCCGGGCCGGGCGGCTTGCTGCGCCCGGCCCGGGGAGCCCTGCCGTGCCGGCCGGTCTGGCCGGGGATCTGGCGGCCATCCGGGCGGAGTCCGGTTTGGCCATGCCGGATGAGCTCCTGGCCCGCGGTGCGCTGGCCTGGACGTCGCTCTTCGGTGCCGTCAGTTTTGAAGTCTTCGGCCAGTACGGCGAGGGCACTTTCACCGCCCGGGAGGAGCTCTTCGCCCACCATCTCGCGGTGCTCGCCGACGTCGCCGGGCTGCCGGCGCCGGGCGCTGCCGCCTGAACGGGCGCCCTCTGTTGCCCCGCGCTGGCGCTCGATAGACTGCCCCTGCGCCCGCACGGGCGCACCCGATGCGTCCAGGAGGGTCCATCATGTCTGAAGAGAATGTGCCTGAAAAGAACATCGCCGCAGAGGGCCCGCGTGACCGGACCCTGTTCGAAAAGGCGGCTTCCGAACAAGCAGCGTCCGAACCGGCAGCGTCCAACAATCTCGACGGGCGGCCCGCGGCCCAGGGCGAGGTCGAGGCCCCCGCGGCCGAGGGGCAGTACGTCGAAGGTGATTACGGCTCCGCGGGCGCGGCGGGCGAAGTCCCGCCCACGGCAGTCGAAGGCGGGTATACGGCGGGTGACTACGGCGACGCCGGCGTCGCCGGAGCGGATGTCGTCGGCGAGGTGGAAGGCGATTATCCCGAAGGTGATTATGGCGATGCCGGGCTGTCGGGTGACACGGTCGCCGACGGGACCGAAGCCGTCGCCGAGGAGGGGGAGTATCCCGAGGGTGACTACGGGGCCGCCGGAACGGCAGACGCCGAGCGGTCAGGCGGTCAGCCGGCCGGCAGGCCTGAGGGGGAGTATCCCGAGGGTGATTACGGGGCCGCCGGAACGGCCAGCGGTGAGCGGGGCAGCCGGCCGGCAGCTGACAAGTCCGCCGAAGACGTCGCGCGGGACGAGGGGTAGGCGGCAGCCAAGGCGCCCATCAGTGGTTCGCGCAGGGCGAAACGCTGCCAAGGGGAGCGCGGGAAAGGCTGAAATCCGGGAGATTCGGGTGGAGATGAACGGCTGCGGACCGCGGGCAATCCAAAGTTGAGTGAATGTCGCTCAACTTTGGATTGACTTAAAGCCGGGCCTGAGTAAAGTTGAGTCCAGATCGCTCAATACGGTCGGGCCCATTGTGGTCCGCGGCCATCTCCGCAAGATTCCAAGGAAAGTAAGGAAGCAATCCATGTCACGTGCAGTAGGTATTGACCTCGGAACCACCAACTCCGTTGTCTCCGTTCTCGAAGGTGGCGAGCCCACCGTCATTGCCAACGCCGAGGGTGGCCGCACCACGCCGTCGGTTGTTGCCTTCTCCAAGGCCGGCGAAGTCCTGGTCGGCGAAATCGCCAAGCGCCAGGCCGTCAACAACATTGACCGCACCATCGCGTCGGTCAAGCGCCACATGGGCACCGACTGGACCGTCGCCATTGACGACAAAAAGTACACGGCGCAGGAAATCTCCGCCCGTATCCTCATGAAGCTGAAGAACGACGCCGAGTCCTACTTGGGCGAAAAGGTCACCGACGCCGTTGTCACCGTCCCGGCTTACTTCAACGACGCCCAGCGCCAGGCCACCAAGGAGGCCGGTGAAATCGCCGGCCTGAACGTCCTGCGCATCGTCAACGAGCCCACCGCGGCTGCACTGGCCTACGGCCTGGACAAGGGCAAGGAAGACGAGCTCATTCTGGTCTTCGACCTCGGCGGCGGAACCTTCGACGTCTCCCTCCTGGAGGTTGGTAAGGACGAAGACAACTTCTCCACCATCCAGGTCCGCGCCACCGCCGGTGACAACCACCTCGGCGGCGACGACTGGGACCAGCGTGTCGTCGACTACCTGCTGAACCAGCTCAAGGTCAAGGGCATCGACCTCTCCAAGGACAAGATCGCCCTGCAGCGTCTGCGTGAAGCCTCGGAGCAGGCCAAGAAGGAACTCTCCTCCTCCTCCAGCACCAACGTCTCCCTCCAGTACCTGTCCGTCACCCCCGACGGCCCGGTCCACCTGGACGAGCAGCTGACCCGCGCCAAGTTCCAGGACCTCACCAAAGACCTGCTGGACCGCACCAAGAAGCCGTTCCAGGACGTCATCAAGGAAGCCGGCATCAAGCTTTCCGAGATAGACCACATCGTGCTCGTCGGCGGTTCCACCCGCATGCCGGCCGTCTATGAACTCGTCAAGGAACTGGCCGGCGGCAAGGAGCCGAACAAGGGCGTAAACCCGGACGAGGTCGTCGCCGTCGGTGCTGCCCTGCAGGCCGGTGTCCTCAAGGGTGAGCGCAAGGACGTGCTCCTGATCGACGTCACCCCGCTTTCCCTTGGCATCGAAACCAAGGGCGGCATCATGACGCACCTGATCGAGCGCAACACGGCCATCCCCACCAAGCGGAGCGAGACCTTCACCACGGCGGATGACAACCAGCCGTCCGTGGCCATCCAGGTCTTCCAGGGCGAGCGCGAGTTCACCCGCGACAACAAGCCGCTGGGCACGTTCGAACTGACCGGTATCGCGCCGGCCCCCCGCGGTGTGCCGCAGGTTGAGGTCACCTTCGACATCGACGCCAACGGCATCGTGCACGTTTCGGCGAAGGACAAGGGCACCGGCAAGGAACAGTCCATGACCATCACCGGCGGCACCGCGCTGTCGAAGGAAGACATCGACCGCATGGTCCGCGACGCCGAAGAGCACGCCGCCGAGGACAAGGCACGCCGCGAGGCCGCCGACACCCGCAACTCCGCCGAACAGCTGGCCTACTCCGTGGACAAGCTGATCGCCGACAACGCCGACAAGCTGCCGGAAGAGGTCAAGACCGAGGTCAAGGCCGACGTCGACGCGCTCAAGTCCGCGCTGGAAGGCACGGATGACGCCGCCGTGAAGTCCGCGTTTGAGAAGCTGCAGACGTCCCAGACCAAGCTCGGCGAAGCCATCTACGCCCACGCCGGATCCCCCGACGGTGCCACCGGCGCTGAGGGTGCCCCCGCGGGCGAGCAGGCAGCGGGCTCCGACGAGGACATCGTCGACGCCGAAATCGTTGACGAAGACGAGAAGAAGTAATCATGCCGCACCACGGTAACGAAGAAGAGCACGGTTCTTCCGAGAGCCGGCGCGACGCTGAACAGCGGGAGAACGAGGCGCAGAAGCCGGTGATCCACGACAACCGCAAGGTTGATCCGAAGACCGGCCAGGCCCGCCACCCCGACCAGGCCGATTCCGGGGACGCCCTGTCCCAGGCGGAGGACATCCTCAACAGCGTTGAGGTGCCCGCCGCGGAATCGGTGGCGCAGGGTGCGGGTGCCGCTGAGGCGGACGAGCTCCGCGATGACCTTCGCCGGCTGCAGGCCGAGTACGTCAACTACCGCAAGCGGGTCGAGCGCGACCGTGCCGTGGCGGGCGAGATGGCCGTCATCGGCGTCTTGAACGCCCTGCTGCCGGTACTGGACGACGTCGACGCCGCCCGCCAGCATGGCGACCTCGCGGACGGCCCGTTCGCCGCGATTGCCGCCAAGCTGGAGACTGCGCTGAAGACGTACGGACTGGTGCGCATTGAGGAGACCGGCGTGGAGTTCGATCCCACGATCCACGAGGCCCTGATCCAGCAGCCCGGCACGGACGTCGAGTTCGACACCGTCAGCCAGGTCCTGCGCTCGGGCTACAAGTCCGGCGACCGCGTTCTCCGCGCGGCCCAGGTGATCGTGGCGGTTCCGGCGTAGTCACCGTCGCGAAGCGAGACAAGGGGCCCCGCCCCTACGCGTGGCGGCTTTGGTCCTGCGGACCTAAGCCGCCACGCTTCGATAGGCCCGATGCCACTCCCGGGCCCCTTGTCTCGCTCCGCTCTGGCGGTTGTCTCGCCTAAGGTGAGATGAGCGCAGCGCAGCTGGATAGGGGGCCGCGGCGTGGCGGGCACCGCGAAGCGGGCACGGCCCCCTATCCAGCGGAGCTCCAACGCAACACAGAACTAGAGAGGAAACGCCATTGGCTAGCCAGGACTGGGTGGATAAGGACTTCTATAAGATCCTTGGTGTCGCCAAGGACGCTTCCGACGCCGACATTAAGAAGGCTTACCGGAAGCTTGCCCGGCAGCACCACCCGGACAGGAACGCGGGTAATACAGGCTCTGAGAAAATGTTCAAGGACATCTCCGAGGCGTATTCGGTGCTCTCCGATCCCGATGAGCGCCAGCAGTATGACGCCATCCGTGCCATGGGTGGCGGCGCACGCTTCGCGCCCGGCGGAACCGGCGGGGCTGCCGGCGGGGCAGGCTTCGAAGACCTCTTCGGCGGGCTCTTTACCGGCGGCGGGGGACGCCACTCCGGCGGCTACAGCACCGCGGGCGGCATTCCGCCCGAGTTCGCGGATCTCTTCGGCGGCGGCGGATTCGGTGGGGGCCAGTCCTTCCAGCGGGCTCCGCAGAAGGGCGCGGACCGCACCGCGTCCACCTCGATCTCGTTTGCCGGGTCCATCCGCGGCACTACGATCGGCCTGCGGGAACCGGACGGCGAGGTCATCGACGTCCGCATCCCGGCCGGCATCAAGGACGGGCAGAAGGTCCGCGTCCGCGGCAAGGGCCAGTACGCTCCGGCGGGTAACGGAGACCTCATGGTCACCGTCTCGGTGAAGCCGCACGAGTTCTACGTCCGCGACGGCGACAACCTCCGCATCCACGTGCCGGTCTCCTTCCCGGAGGCGGCCCTGGGCGCGGACATCGAGGTTCCGACGATCGACGGCGACACGGTCAAAGTCAGGGTGCCTGCGGGCACGCCGTCTGGGCGCACGCTGCGCGTCAAGGGCAGGGGGATCAAGCACGCCAAGGCCACCGGCGACCTGCTCGTGACGATCGACGTCGCCGTCCCGCGGCGGCTGAACAAGGAAGCGGAGGAAGCCGTGAAGGCGTTCGCCGCAGCCACGATGGGCGAGGACGTCCGCTCCGGCCTGGCAGCCAAGGCCCGGCTCTAGGAACGGGGTCCAGCCATGGCCATTGACTTCGATCAGCCGATCTTCGTCATCTCCGTTGCGGCCGAGCTGGCGGACATGCACCCGCAGACGCTGCGCCAGTACGACCGGCTGGGCATCGTCTCGCCCAGCCGCGCGCCGGGCAAGTCGCGGCGCTACTCGCAGCGGGACGTGAACATGCTCCGCGAAGTCCAGCGGCTCTCCCACGAGGGCGTCTCGTTGGAAGGCATCAAGCGGATCCTGCAGCTGGAGAACCAGGTGGCCGGCCTGCAGCGCCGGGTCAGTGAGCTGACCGAGGAACTGGGCCGGCGCCGCCAGGCAACCGATGCGCGGATCTTCGCCGCCGGAACGGCCGGCGACGTCGTCAGCCTGGCCCGCGGGAAGCGTCCCCAGGCGAGGTCCCAGGCCGTGGTGGTGTGGCGGCCGCGCGGAATCGACTAAGACGACGCAGGATCGACCAAGACAAACAGGTGTGCCCGGGACCGTGGTCCCGGGCACACCTGTTATTGAGTAGGCAGTGGGGCTGCCCCATGGGCCTGACTGGGGCCCTATGTGGCGGTCCGTATTTGCTGGTCCCTTATTTACTCGAGTATTTACTCGAGGCGATGAGCTGGTCGACGCCGTCGCGTTCACGCCGGCCCCACGTTTCGCGGGTGGCCAGGGCGGCGATGAGGCCGATCGCGCCGCAGCCCATGTAGACGATGGACACCCCGCCCCAGCCCCAAGCCGCTGCCGTGGCTGCGGCGATCAGGGGGATGAAGCCGGAGATGGCGGCAGAGAACTGGTAGCCGATCGAGGCGCCCGAGGTCCGGGTGTTGGCGTGGAACAACTCGGAGAACCAGGCGCCCTGGGCCCCTGCAAGCATGTCGTGGAGGATCGGCAGTCCGATGATGTACACGAGGACGATCAGGAAGGGGACGCCCGTGTTGACCAGGAGGAACAACGGAACGCCGAACAGGATGATCCCGGCCGAGCCCGCGATATACACCTTGCGGCGGCCGACCTTGTCAGTGAACCGGCCCCAAAGGATGGTGGTGACGACGCCCAGCGCCGCGGCGAGGACGAGACCGGTCAGGCCGGTCTGGCGGTCGGCGATCTTGTTGCTGGTGATGTAGGAGAGCAGGTAGGTGACGATCACGTAGAAGCCGCCTGATTCGGCAAGACGCAGGCCGATGACGCGCAGGATGTTGCGCCAGTCATCCCTGATCACGGTCAGCAGGGGGTTCTTGACGAGCTCGCCCTTGGCCTTGGTCTCCTCGAACTCGGGCGATTCGCTGACCTTGAGGCGGATGATGATGCCGGCAATGATAAGGAGGGAGCTGGCCAGGAACGGTACCCGCCAGGACCATTCATTGTTCCAGCCGGTGGTGGCAAGGAAGACAAGGTTGGCGAGCAACAGTCCGAGCGGGACGCCGGCCTGGGGGATGCCGGTGTAGCGGCCGCGCTGGCGCCAGGGTGCGTGCTCAAAGGTCATCATGATGGCGCCGCCCCACTCCGCGCCGAAGGCCAGGCCCTGGATGATGCGGATGGCAACGAGCAGGATCGGAGCCAGGACGCCCACCTGCTGGTAGGTGGGCAGGACACCGATCAGGAAGGTGGCGCCGCCCATGACCAGGAGCGCACCGACGAGGACCGGTTTGCGGCCGTACTTGTCCCCGAGGTAGCCGCCGATGAGCCCGCCCAGCGGCCGCATCGCAAATCCCACGGCCAGGGTGGCGAACGCGAGCAGGGTGGCGGCCAGGGGGTCCTGGCCGGGGAAAAACGCGCTGCCGAAATACAGTGCAGCGGCTGTGCCGTAGGCCAGGAAGTCGTAGTTTTCGATCGTTGTGCCGACGGCACTGCCGATCGCAACCTTGAGCTTTTCCGGTGAACCGTGTTCAGCCTGGCGGCTTTGTGCTTGTGTGAGCGTACTCATCAGCGTCCATATCTCCTTCGATATGGGACGGGGGTATTTTCCCCGGTCCCGGGTGCCGCGGTCCTGCACCAGTGACGCCGTCTGCGGCGTCAATTCGGGTGGTTCAGGCCCTTGACGTTTCCAATGTTGTAAAAACTGCGGATGTGGTCGCCCACAGCGTGCCTGGCTGCATCCGCGTCCCGCCGCCGGATGGCATCGAGAATGTCGCGGTGTTCGCTCCGGACCACCTTGGCGGTCTTCTTCCAGTCCTCCAGCCGCGCATAGGCTTCGATCATCTGGCGGTTGATGGCGGTCCGGAGCGACCCCATCAAGTGGGAGGACAGTGCGTTGCCGGTTGATTCCGCGATGCGGACGTGGAACGCGGCATCCAGGCGGTTGAACTCGGCGGTTGAAATGTCCGGGTCATCCATTTCATCCAGGATCAGTTCGAGGTCGCGGTGGTCCTGTTCGCTGGCCCGGACCGCGGCTTCCTCGCAGCACCAGGTCTCCAAGGCGATCCGGGTTTCCAGGACGTCGTTCTGGTCGAATTGGCCCAGAGCGAGCTGCAGCTTGAGCAGGTTGACGAAGGCGGATCCCGGCTCGCCGACCAGGACCGCCCCTCCTTCAGCCCCGCCGCCGGGACGGATGTCCACGATGCCCAAGGCTTCCAGGACCCTGAGCGACTCCCGGAGTGACGGCCGGGAAACGCCCAGTAGTACGGCGAGCTCCCTTTCACTGGGCAGCTTGTCGCCTGCCTTGAGCCGGCCGTCGAGGATCCTGTCCTCGATCTGGGACATGACCTGTTCGTAGGTGCGGACCCGTTGGACGGGTTCCCATGCTTCTGCTGTCATTTTCGACCACCTTGTTGATTGCCGTGCCGCCGGCCAACCGCTGGCGGCACTCCCATCGTAGTCGCGGCCTGACGGTCTGACCTATGCGTGCTGGAGCAGCTCGGCCCTGAATTCCTGCTCCAGCTGCCGCCGGATCTGGACTGCCAGCAGCGTCTCGTCGGCGTCGACGTCGTCCCACGTGACGGTGCCATCCTTCGGCACGTCGCGCTTGAGTTTCATGCCGTGCGCGAGTCCCAGCGGCAGTGCGTTGCGCTCCAGCGAGATCCGCGCAGGTGCCAGCTTGCCGAACGCCGTGTAGCCGCCCTCGCCGTCCAGGATTTCGCCCGCCTTGAGGTCCTTCTTTGCGGTGGTCGTGACGTCACCTCGGAAGCCGGTGGGCGAGCCGGTTGCCTCGCCGCGCAGTACTGCTGAGGCGATGCTGACACCCAGCTCGAGTCCGATCATGTGGTACGGCCGGTACAGCGAGCCGTAGCGGCCGGTCGAATCGGTCTTCACGCCGTACTCGGCGAAGCACTGCACCGCGTAGTCGGTCCTGGCCTCAAAGGTGACGTAGACGCCCCAGCGCAGGTCGCGTTCGACCTCGGTGCCGTCCCGGTTCAGGCTGGAGGCGATCTCCACTGTCCCGCGCCGGGTGAGGATGCCGCCGACGGATTTCTCGCGGTACACGTTCGGCAGGTCGTCCACGCCGGCCGGCGGGAAGAAGAGCCCCTCGTCCTGCGGAGTGAGCCCGGTGCCGTTGGCGACGGCTGCCATTTCGATGGCCGACTTGGTGCCGTCCAGGAATGAGTTGAACATCTTGGGGTTGAAGTCACCGGACGCCAGTTGCTCGTCGCTGAAGCCGTAGTAGTTCCACACGGTGTCCGGCGTGGAGTAGTTGTATTCGGGGAGGTACTTGGTGCCCTTGCCGGCGGCGACGATGTCGAATCCGACGGTGCGGCACCAGTCGACCATTTCGCAGATCAGTGCCGGCTGGTCGCCGTAGGCCATCGAGTAGACCACGCCGGCGGCTTCCGCGCGGCGCTGGAGGATGGGGCCCACCATGCAGTCTGCCTCGACGTTGACCATGATGATGTGCTTGCCGTTGTCAATGCTCTGGACGGCATGGGCGGTGCCGACAATCGGGTTGCCGGTGACTTCGAGGATGACTTCAATCTGGGGAAGCTGGATCAGGTCGGCCGAGCTTTCCGTGACGAAGGTCGTGCCGTTGCTGAGCGCTTCGCTGAAGTTCTTGGCCGCATACCGTTCGGTCGGCCAGCCCGTGCGCTGAAGGGCCCCGCGGGCTTTCGGAACGTCGATGTCGGCGACGCCGACGACGTGGATTCCCTCGGTGTTGAGCGCCTGCGTCAGGAACATGGACGCGAACTTCCCGGCGCCGATCACGCCGACGCGGATGGGTCCTTCCGTCGCAGTTCGCTTTTGCATGAGCGAGTAGAGATTCATGGTGCTACTTCCTCGTAGTGTTGCCGAGCTTCAATATTCCGCTGCTGGTTAGTTGGTCTGACCATCTGATGCAATAACCATGACATAGCGGTTTCGACTGTGTCAACCATCACGTTTCGTGGAACATGGCCTGGGGACATGCCGCTGGTGCTCGGGCGTCTCGGGAACCCTAAGACTGAACCTGATTTAACGGAATGAGTGCCCGGGACCCCTGGGGGACCCGGGCACTCGCGCCGGCCGCTAGAAGGACGAACTCTTGCCCTGTACCGGCGTGACGGAAAGGGCGTTGCCCGCGGCGTCCCCCATCCCGGTTGCGGGCGTGTATGACGGCACAGCGGCCTTGGTCGTTCCGTTCGCAGGGCTCCCCGTGGCCAGGGCCCCCAGCGTGATGGTGAGCGTCGACTTGCTGGCATCCCAGCTGACAACCGAGGCGTTCAGACCCACGCCCTTGTAAGTGAGCGTTCCCGAGCCGTAGTAATTGGCCCCCAGCGCCACGGTGCCTATTCTCGACGTCGGGCAGGCAGAGCTGTTTACGGCGACGCTAAGGACATTGCCGGAGCTGATGCTGACGGTGACCTGGTTGTCCCCGTTCAGTGTGCCGCTGGCACCGGCAGTCCAGCCGCTGCAGATTGTTGAAGCGTCTAGGGCTTCGGAGAAGGTGACTGTGACCTTGTCCTTGGGCTCTATCTTGCCGTTGTCCCTTGTCCCGTCAGCCAGCTCCAGCTGTTGCACCGTTGGGGCCGCAACGTCCTTGACGGAGGTGGTTGTGCCCGGTGTCGCGGGATTGCCTTGGTTGCCGGCGGTGTCCGTAGCGACCGCACGGTAGGTGACCGTTCCGTCGCCGAGAGATGACAGGTTAACGGCGGCGGCCCAAACCCCGGAGCTGTCCGCGGTCACCGTAGCGGCGGCGGGCGGCGCAGATCCAGCGTCCGTGACGGTTAGGGCGATGGAGGCCCCGGGTTCGGTGGTGCCAGTGACCGGCACGGAGGTGACGGTGCTGGAGTTAACGTAGGTGGGGGCCGTCACGGTGGGGGCGATCGGCGGGCTGGTGTCCACGGCGGCGCCCGCGCTCCGGACGCTCTCGGATCCTTGCCACTGCCCAAGTACCGGTGTGACAGTGTAGTACCACGTGCCGGTCGGGACGTCTTGGTCGGTGCAGCCCAGCCCCGTGGTGACGGTGCCTGTGCAGGTTCCCCCGGCGGCAATCTTGGTGCCGCCCGACGCGGAGGCGTAGCGCGCCACCGCGTAGCCGCTGACGGGGCGGCCGGCGAGGGTGGCGGCGGCCTTCCATGCCAGCGTTACATTTCCCGCGGACACTGCGGCCGACGGCGTTGCGCCGGCGGCCAGCGCATCGGCGGCGGCCGACGCGGAACCACCGTCCGAGACCGCCGACCAGAAGGCGTTGGCCCCCGGACCGGCCCACGACAGGAGGGCAGCGCCGGCAACGATGACGGCAACGCGGCTCCGGAAGCGTGAGCGTGCCTGGCGGGTGTTGCGACGGCTCATCGTCGGGCCTCCACGGTGACGGGAACTTTGAAGGTCGCACCCTGGCAGGCCGATTGTGACTGCGCGGACATGCTCGCCGCGCCCGGCAATGTGACCAGCAGGGAAGAATGCGCCGGGATCGTGACGGCAGGAGCGAGCGGCGCAGCAGGAGCCGTGAAGGACACCCCGGTGGTGGTGCATCCGGCATGGGCCGTATCGGCGCTGACCGTCCCGTTGGAGGACACCGAGTAGAGCTGAACGGCGAACGCGTTGGGATTGCTGGTTCGGAGGATGACGTCTGCGGTGCCTCCTGGAGCCAGGCTGGTCCGGTTCGCGTCGCCTGCCACCAACGCGTCGACGGTGACGGCCTGCATCGCGGCGGCGGTTGCGGCGCCGGAACCCGCGCCGGTGGTGGCCCAATAGGCGTACGCGGTGCCGCCGCCGGCGAGCAGCAAGAGCGCGGCCGTAGCCGCGGAGGCAGTGCCAGCGACTCTGGTGCCGCGCAGCATGGATCGTGCGGATTGCATGTCAGTTTCCCTGCCCTGATCCCGAGTAGGCCAACTGGAGGACTGCGCCCTTGCAGCCGTCCTGGAGGCGGGGAGTGTCCAGCATTGCGATCCGCGGCCATTGGGCAGACGGAACGCCAAGTTGTGAGAGCGAGCTGCCGCCGGACGGAACCGCTACGGGATAGCGCCCGCTGTACTGCACCACGGCATAATCCTGTGACGTGCAGGGCAGATTGGCCGCGATCGCCTTCGCCGAGCGGATCACACCCGTGATCGATACGGTCACATTCCCGACGTCGATGCCTTTGTCCGGGTTGTTGAATCCGAGGTCCAGGGGCCGGCTGGTGCCCGGCGCGAGCAGGCCCGACACGTCGCCGGAGAGTCCGAACACGCGCAAAGGCGCCTTGACCCGCAGTTGGGTTTTAACGGCAACCGACTGGACCGCGCCGCTCTGGCCCGTCAGGGTCAGATCGTAGTCCCCGGCGGCAGTGCTGGATGCCGTGGATATGCTCATGCTGAGCTGGGCCGTGCCTCCGGCCGTCAGCTTGACGGTCGACGGCGAGAAGCTGGGCGCTGCCCCGGCCGGAAGGCCGGCCACCGCCAGCGACACCATGCCGGCAAACCCGCCCGTGGAGCTGACGCTTGCGGAATAGCTCGTCGCGTGGCCCTGGTCCACGTTCCTGCTGGACGGCGTGACCTGCACCAGGATTCCCGGCTTTTGCGGGGCCGTCTGCTGCCCGGCGGCGTAGAGCGTGCCCGCGGGCAGGAAGATGGCCAGCAGGCCAATGACGAGGACACGGCCGGTGAGGCCCGCATGCTCCCTGACGAGCCGGAAGAACTGCGCTAGATGCTGCATTCCCTATCCTCCTTCGACCCTGCCCCGTGGTGCGGATCGTGGGTGTCGGCGGTAGCTGAGGCGTTGTTGCGAAGTGGCCCGAAGGCCGGCCCGGCGGGCCGGGTGTCCGGCCCGCCGGGGACGCCCTCTACTCGCTGCCGACAGTGACCGTGACGACGGCCGACTTGCAGGCATCCTGGTTGGCGTCGTCATTGAGGAACGTCAGTGTTCCCGACCCCACCTCGGTGCCTGTGCTGTTCGCCGCGACGGGGGAGTTCGTTGTGTCGGCGCTGACCGAGAACCACGCCGGCAGGCATCCGGCCGCGCTCGTGGTCACGCCTGCGGTGAGGGCACCGACGACCGTTCCGGTGTTGGTGCTGTTGTCGGCCGTGTACGTCACGGGCACTGAGTTGCCCGGTGCCAGGCCGGAGTCGAAGCTGGCATGCAGAGTCACGGTGCCGCCGCCTGTGGAGTTGGCAGCGGTGCCGGCGCCGCTGCCCGTGGTGGTCCAGTACGCGTAGGCAGTGCCGCCGCCGACGGCCACGAGGGCGACTGAGGCTGCAACGCCGATGACCTTGCTCTTCTTGGTGAGCTTGCGCATTTTGTGAGACTCCTTGTGTGGGTGGCGCCCGGACAGGAGTCATCAGACCGAAGCCGCATGCCCCCAATCCTGCGGCTGCCGCGCTGAATCGATGGCCCAATCGTTTCGGCGCAGGGCGGACGAGGCAACGCGTAGTTGCACCCGTTTTTTGCGCCGGGACTACTTGCCGCCGGGTAAATTACTTGCGGCGGCAACGGGACAAGTAGCCGGCCGTGTTGGAGTAAGTACCCCGGACGGCCAGCAGGTAGTCCGCCATCTGATAGTCGGGTACCTGATATCCGTGACTTCCTGCCCGGAGCGCGGGTTGAATTGGAGTGTCAGAAAGTCTGGTCCGTCGCGGCCGCTGTTCCTCCCGGGGCGGCGGCACAGGGCCAGCGGAGCGTAGACGCCGGGGGGCAAGCATGCATGATTCAGCCGAGTTCGGACCAGCAGGGTTTGATCCGCCCGCGGGCGCGCTGTGAGCCCGGGACTCCAGGCGGTCGCGACGTTTGGCGGCTCCCTGCCTGGAAACATCCTGATGTCCCTGGGCCAAGCCCTCGTCGTCGTGTGCCTCTGCTTTGACTTTGTCCGGGCGGTTTCTGTGCCGCGGTCCCACCGCCGGTATCTGGCCAACACCGTGTTCCGGACCCTTGCGTGGCCGTCCATCCTGGCAATGGCGTTCAGCGTGCTCATCGATGCAGCCTCCGGTTCCTGGCCGGACGTCGCCGGAGGGGTTTTCGTCCTGGTTGCCGTGATCTTCCGGTGGCACCACGACGCCGACGAAGACAGCTGGTGGAAGGGCAAAGGCAAGGCCTTCGGGCGCTGGCTGCGCAGCCGGGTGGTGTTCGGATCCCTCGGCGCTCCTGCCACGGCCTGAAAAAGC
This sequence comes from Arthrobacter sp. ov118, assembly GCF_900116495.1. Taxonomy (GTDB): domain Bacteria; phylum Actinomycetota; class Actinomycetes; order Actinomycetales; family Micrococcaceae; genus Arthrobacter. The sequence continues at coordinate 1,092,127 of NZ_FPAY01000001.1, read as the reverse complement.
GCTTGCTGTCCGGGCGTCCCAGGGTGTCCAATCCTTAACAACAAGGTCCTGCAGGGCACGAGTGGATCCGATGCCGGGAGGTTTCCATGCCGTCGAAAGGCGCCAAGACTCCGTCGAGGAGTCCGGTCCGGGGCACATCTGACCTCCGGCGGGCTGAAGCCAACGGCGCCGCCCCGCCGGAGCAGCCGGACAAGATCCGCAACGTGGCACTCGTGGGGCACTCCGGTTCCGGAAAAACGATGCTCACCGAGGCCCTGCTGGCCGCCACCGGGGCCATCACGCGCAAAGGTTCGATCGCCGAAGGCACCACGGTGAGCGACTCGGACCCCTCCGCCATTGCCCAGCAGCGTTCCGTGGCGCTGTCGGTAGTGCCCGTGATGGTGGGCGAGATCAAGGTGAACCTGCTGGACACTCCGGGCTATACGGATTTCATCGGCGAGTTGCGTGCGGGGCTGCGTGCGGCGGATGCCGTGCTGTTTGTCGTGTCAGCCACTGACGACGTGGACACCGCCACCACGGCGCTGTGGAGCGAATGCCAGCGGCTCGGGATGCCGAGGGCCGTGGTCATCAGCCGGCTGGACCACCCGCGCGCGGATTTCGATGCCGCCGTCGCCCGCTGCCGGCTCGCGTTCGGCGACTCCATTCTGCCGCTCTACCTTCCGGCCAGCGCAGACGGCGGCGCCACCGGCCTGCTGGGGCTGCTGGCCGGAACGGTTTCGGTGCAGGGGCCGGAAGGACAGGAGCCTGTCACGCGCGCCGCAGACGATGTCGAACTCGCCGCAGCGGAGTCCGCGCGGGGCGCGCTGATCGAAGGGATCATTGCCGAGAGCGAGGACGAGTCGCTCATGGACCGCTACCTCGCCGGTGAGGAGATCGATGCCGGGGTCCTGATCGCCGATCTGGAGACGGCCGTCGCCCGAGGGACCTTTCACCCGGTGCTCCCGACGTCAGCGGAGTCCGGGCTGGGTCTGGCGGAACTGCTGGACGTCCTGGTGCGTGCGTTTCCCACACCCGCGGAGCATGGCGTCCCCGCGGCGACGGACCTGGCGGGAGTCGCCGTCGGGCCGCTGCTCTGCGACCCCGACGGGCCGCTGCTGGGCGAGGTGGTACGCACGACGATCGATCCGTTCCTTGGGCGCGTCTGCCTGGTGCGCGTCTTTTCCGGCGTTGTGCGGGAGGACGCCGCCATCCATGTGGGTGGCCGCGGAATGGCGGACCGCGGCCATGAGGACCACGACAGCGACGAGCGGATCACGCACCTATATTCGCCGCTGGGCTCCGGGCTGCGGCCGGTGCCGTTCTGCGTTGCCGGGGACATCTGCGCCCTGACAAAACTGGGCAGCGCCGAAACCGGCGACACGATTTCGGCCAAGGAGCTGCCGCTGCTGGTGGCCCCTTGGGACATGCCGGATCCGCTCATGCCGGTTGCCATCGAAGCGGCCACGCACGGAGACGAGGACGCCCTGGCCAGAAACCTGGGCAAGGTCACTGCCGGGGACCCGACGCTGCGGGTGGAGCGTAACTCGGAAACCCACCAGCTGATCCTGTGGTGCATGGGCGAGGCGCACGCCGACGTCGTTTTGGGCAGGCTGCGGGACCAGGGCGTGAACCTGCAGACCGTCCCCGTGGTCACCCCGCTCCGGGAAACCTTCGCCGCGCCGGCCGCCGGGCACGGGCGGTACGTCAAACAATCCGGCGGCCACGGCCAGTACGCCGTCTGCGACATCGAGGTCGAGCCCCTCAGCCGCGGTGCCGGGTTCGAGTTCGCCGACAAGACGGTGGGCGGGGTGATCCCCGGGCCGTTCATTGTCTCGGTGGAAAAAGGCGTGCGGGCCCAGATGCAGAAAGGCGTGGCCGCCGGATTTCCGGTGGTGGACATCAAGGTCACGCTGATCGGCGGCAAAACCCACAGCGTGGATTCCTCGGATGCCGCCTTCCAGGCCGCGGGCGCACTGGCCCTGCGGGAAGCCGCGGCGGCCACCCGCATCCAGCTCCTGGAACCGGTCTCGGCGGTGACCATCAGCGTCTCGGAGGACCACGTGGGCGCCGTGATGAGCGATTTGTCCTCCCGCCGAGCGCGGTTGACCGGAACGGCCTCCGCCGGGGCTGACGGCACCGAGATCAGCGCCGAAGTCCCGGACCAGGAACTGCTCAAATACGCGGTGGAGCTGCGTGCCCTGACCGCCGGAAGCGGCCGGTTCCGGCGCAGTTACCTGCGCCACGAACCGGTGCCCGCCACCGCGGGCTTTACAGCCCCGAATAAAAACAGTCTTAGCCGTTGATGATCTGGGGGACGCCGAGGGCTTTGAGGCCTTCGACGCCGAATTCGAGGCCGTAGCCGGACTTCTTGGCTCCGCCGAAGGGGACGCGGGGGTCCACGGCGCCGTGCTTGTTGATCCAGACGGTGCCCGCCTCGATCCGGGCGGCCACTTCGCGGGCCGCGGCCAGGTCCGGGGACCAGACGGAGGCGCCCAGTCCCACATCGAGGGCGTTGGCGTATCCGATGGCCTCGTCGATGGTGCTGTAGCGGATGATCGGCAGAGCCGGGCCAAACTGTTCCTCGGCGACCAGGGGGTTGTTGTTGTCGATGTCGGCCACGAGGGTGGTGGGGTAGAAGTAGCCGGGCTGGCCGGGGTCCGGGTTGCCGCCGAGCAGGATCCGGGCGCCGGAGTCGCGGGCGGCCTCGACGAGCTGGGCGACGATGTCGTACTGGGCCTTGTTTTGCAGCGGGCCCAGGACATTGTTTTCGTCCAGCCCCACGCCCATGGGCATGGCTTTGGCGACGTTGGTGAGTTCCTCGCAGACGGCGTCGTAGATGTCGTCGTGGACGTAGAGGCGTTTGAGCGCGGCGCAGGTCTGGCCGGTGTTGATGAACGCGCCCCAGAACAGGTCCTGGGCGATGGCCTTGGGGTCGGCGTCGGGCAGGACGATGCCGGCGTCGTTGCCACCGAGTTCCAGGGTGAGGCGCTTGACCGTGTCCGCGGAGGACCTGATGATCGACTTGCCGGCGGCGGTGGAGCCGGTGAACATAACCTTGCCGACGGCGGGGTGTTCGGCCAGCCGGGCACCGACCTCGCGGTCCCCGGAGACCACGTGGAGGACGCCGTCGGGGAGTTCCTCGTTGAGGACCTTGATTAGGGCCAGGACGGAGAGCGGGGTCATCTTTGAGGGCTTGACCACGGCGGTGTTGCCCATCCGCAGAGCCGGGGCGATCTGCCAGATGGTGATCATCATGGGCCAGTTCCAGGGGCCGATCGCGCCGACGACGCCGATGGGCTTGTAGTGCAGCTGGGCGTATGTTTCGCCGTCGTCCACCACGGTTTCGGGTTTGAGTTCGGTGGTGGCGGTGGCGCGGAGCCAGGCGGCGCAAGCGCCGACTTCGAAGCGGGCGTTGGGGCCGTTGAGCGGCTTGCCCTGCTCGCGGGAGAGCAGCCGGGCCAGTTCCTCGGCGGAGCGTTCGACGGCGTCGGCGGCCTTGAGCAGCGCGGCGGACCGGGCGTCATGGCCCAACGCGGCCCACGCCGGCTGCGCGGCTGCGGCGGCGGCGACCGCGTGCTCCAGGTCTTCCACGGTGTGCACGGGGGCCTCGCCGACCGGCATCCCGGTGGCCGGGTCGAGGATGGTCCGGCTCTCCTGGCCGGGGACTGCAGCAATGCTGGCAAGCAGGGCGTCGTAAGTTTCCATGGGGGCACTCCACATCGAGTAGTTGAGGAACGGACTGATTGAGAAATGGGGTGGTACGGCGCAGGATGGTTTCAGAGCGGCCGAACTGTCATCTCGAGTGTCCTCCGGCGCCGGACACCCGGTCTTGTCTTTGCGCGAACTCCAGTTGACCTGCCGCGAACGACTGCGAGGGTCCTGGTTGCCGTTGCGCTGAGGAACAACAACCCATCGCTGATCGACAAGGAGGTGACGGGGGTCACCTGCCAAGCTGGGTTACACCTCCCCCCGCTCATGACCGTTAAGAAGGATCCGATGAGTATTTCAAATTCCGAGTCCAGGACAGCAGAGACAGCAGAAGCCAGTCCCCGCAAGGAGCACTCCACCGCACTGCGTGCCGGCAGCGTCGGAGTCATGGGCATTCTCTTCTTTGTCTTGTCCGCCCAGGCGCCGCTGACCGGAATCGTCGGTGCGTCACCGCTGGCCGCCGCGCTCGGCAACGGCCCCGGCGCTCCCGGAGCCTATCTGGTGGTGGGCATCGTCATCGTGATCTTCGCCGTCGGATTCGTCGCGATGAGCCGCAAGATTCAGGCCAACGGCGCCTTCTATGCCTATGTAACCGCCGCCTTCGGACGCAAAACCGGAGCTGGAGCAGCATGGCTCGCGCTCCTTGCCTACAGCACGGTCCAGGCCGCGATGTACGGGCTGTACGGCGCCGCCTTCTCCGGCGTCCTCGGCTCCGCGGGGATCGTGGTGCCGTGGTGGCTGCTGGCCGCGGTCACCATGGCCGGCGTCCAGGTGTTGGGATCGCTCAACATCGAACTTGGGGCTCGGGTTCTGGCGTTGCTCGTGGGCCTCGAAGTCGCGATCCTGCTCATGTTCGGGTTCACCGTGCTGCTGCACGGTGGAGGGCCGGAGGGGCTCAGCCTGGCGGCATCCTTCTCGCCCCAAGCGATCGCCACCGGCGCCCCGGGTGTGGCCATCATGTTCGCCGTAGCCTCCATGTTCGGCTTCGAATCCACGGCCATCTATTCGGCCGAGGCCAAGGACGCCCACCGCACGGTGGCCCGCGCCACGTATCTCTCCGTCGGGGTGATTGCGGTGTTCTTCTCCTTCATTTCCTGGATGCTGGTCAGCTACTACGGCCCCTCGCGGGTCTCGGATGCCGCGGTCGCGGCCCTGGAATCCGGCGACTCCACCTCCTTCGTTTTGACACCGATGGTGGAGCTGTTCGGGCCCTGGGCCGGCACGGTCACCGGCATCCTGCTCGTAACGTCCCTGCTGGCCGGCATTATCGCCTTCCACAACGGCATCAACCGCTACCTCCATTCGCTGGCACTGCGCGGCTCGATGCCCGGCGCCCTGGCCCGGACCAACCGGCACCGCGCCCCCGCCGTCGCCGCACGGGTCCAAACCGTGATCGCCTTCCTGCTCGTGGCACCGTTCGCCCTGCTGTCCATGGACCCCGTCCTGACCCTCTTTTCCTGGTTCAGCGGACTGGCCGTGGCGGCGCTCCTGGTGCTGTACATGCTCTCGTCGCTGGCCGTCGTCGCCTTTTTCCGCAGGGACAGGGTGCCAGGCCAGATCTGGCAGACGGCGGTGGCGCCGGTCCTGGCCACCGTACTCCTGGGCTGGGTCCTGTACCTCGTGGTCAGCAACTTCACCGCACTGATCGGCGGCAGCGCCGAAACCGCCGTGGCCCTGCTGGTCGCCGTTCCCCTCCTGTTCGCGGCGGGGGTGCTGGTGGAGATTGCTGTGGAACGTCGGGCCGCCGCCGCTGCAGTTCCCGCTCTACCTTGACCACCTGCCGGGCGTCGGGGCCATAATCGGGCTGGGCACCAGAGCGGTGCCGCAAGAGAAGATCCGACGGATGGCGCCGGCGGAGCAGAGGAGTCCTCGAATGACGAAGTACCTTATCTCGTTTCCCAGCGAGGCCATGGTGTTCCCCGAGGAGGACTTCGAGGCGGTGGTCGAAGCCTCGCATGCCGTTATCGACGAGGCCAAGGCGGCGGGCGTGTACGTCTTCGGCGGCGGGATCGATGAGGACGTAGACCCGGTGCTCGTGGCCGGTGACGGCACCGTCACCGAGGGCACGTACCCAGGCCACAAGGTGCCCAACGGCGGCTACACCATTCTCGAGCTGCCCTCGCGGGAGGCGGCACTCGAGTGGGCCGCGAAAATCGCCGTCGCCTGCCGCTGCTCGCAAGAGGTCCGGCAGTTCGGGTACGACCCGGCCAGCTGACGAGGGCAACCTCGGCCAACCAGGGAGTCGGCTGATTTCCAGAGCGTCAGCGCCAGAATTCGGTGAGCTGCCCGGCAAGGGCTCTGCCTTGGTTGTAGCCAGCCCGCGCGGCGGGCGGACGCAGCGACAGATCCATCGCATTGGCGCCGAACATTTGCTCGGAGCCGCTATCCGGAAAGATCGTTTCGACTCTGCTGCCGCGTGCACGTAGCTCGTCGGCCTGTGCTGCAAGTTGCATGCCCCACTCCAACGGCGTCCGTGTTCTGCCGCCGAATGGCGACAGCACCAGCACCCGCCCGTATCCGGCTGCCAGATCGGCATTCTCGTTGCGTCGGTAGCCGCCGTCGATGTACCGGTTGTCCCCGATCCTGTAGGCGAAGCCACTGGCACAACTCGCGGCGACGGCGTCCACCAGGTCGACTCCGCCGTGGCGGTCGAACACGACCGGTTCACCGGTATGGGCATCGACCGCCGTGACGAGCACCGTTCGCTGCGGCCAGCGCTGGCTGGGCAGCCGCGCGGCGACGGTGGCGCGCCACCGCGTTTGCCCGGAACCGTCCGACGCCGCATCCATGTCGAGTGCCGCCGCGCCCATTCGGCGGCGCATGTCAGCCGCATCCTCAGCGGCGGCGATGATCTTGCCCGTTCTCTCCATGTGGTCCGCGGCCGGCCTGATCGGAACGCGTTCCCGGTCGGATCCGACCGGACCGGTCCGTTGCTGGGGCGCCGCGGCAAGGATGGCGGCAAGGAGCTCCGTCGGGGTCGCGCCAGCTATCTGGGCCGCGGCCGTCGAGCCGGCCGACGTCCCGATGGTCAGGTCGGCTGTGGTCACGTCCAGCCCCGCGTCGAACAGGCCGGCGATGACGCCGATCAGCCACGCGTTGCCTGTCGATCCGCCGCCACCGAGGACCAACGCTCGCTCGCCCGCGGCGCGTTCCTGCTTTGTGGCGTCGACCTGTGGCTGATCCTGGTCGGGCCTCGGCCGGTCGGAGGCCGTCGTCGAGGTGAAGCGCAGGCTTGAAGAAGGTGTTGTGTTCATGGGAGTCGCCTTTCGCGAATTGCCTGGCGGGCGCTCCCGGTTGCGACTACTTCAGTCGCGCGATCGCGGACTGCGGGGGAGCACCCATTGCGGATACTGCGTACATGGGTCTCACCTCCTGCCGATGGATCACGATTACGGGAATGATCGCACACCGCCGACGCGGTGCGCAATCGGCATCAAGCCAAGCACGCTCAGGCGCCGCGCCGCCAGTCAGTGGGGGATTCGCCGAAGGCATCACGGAAGGAGCGGCTGAAGTGCGCCGCGTCCACAAAGCCCCAGCGCCCGGCCACGGCCGCCACCGACATGGTTGCCAGCAGCGGATCGCGCAGTTCGCGGCGCGCGCCTTCCAGCCGCTGGGTCCGGATCCAGCTCGCGACGGTGGTGCCGGATTCATGGAAGACGTTGTGCAGGTGCCGCGTGGAGATGAAATGGGCCGCCGCGATGGAAGCCGGCGAGAGCAGCGGATCGGCCAGGTTGGCGTCGATATATTCGCGGACGGATGCCGCCAGGAGGGCCTGCGGGCGCATCCGGTCCGGAGACATGTCCAGTTCCGAATGCAGCATCGTGGACACAAGATCCAGGGCATTGGTGGCGAGGCGGGATCCGCTGGGGCCGCTGAGCGCGTCCAGGTTCTCCGCGAGGTGGGCGATGAACGGCCCGACGATCGCGGCGAGGCCGCCGCCGGCGGACATCCGCATGGCCGAAAGCTGCGCGATGCACTCCGGCGGCAGGGACAGTGCATCCCAGGGAAACATCATCACCATGAGCCGCGCGTCGCCCTCGAAGGCGAGCGTGTAGGGGCGGCTGGTGTCGTAAATGGCGAGATCACCCGGGCGCAGGAGGGCTTCGCGGTTGTCCTGGATGAGGAGCCCGGTGCCCTGAAGCTGGAGATTGAGCTTGAAGTAGCGCTGGTTGGACTGCGCAATCAGCGCCGGCGTGCGGTGGACCTCATGGCTCGTTGAGGAGACCTCGACGACCGCCACGCGGTCGAGCCGGCGGGCCCGCATGCGGCCACGGAAGTTCTCCACATCGGCGCTCGAGGCGGCCAGGGGGACGAAGGACTCCGCCACGAGGTGCTTCCAGTGGTCGAAGGAGTCCGCCGTGCTGGTGCGGACCTCCTGTCCGGCCGGACTGAGGGATGGGCGGGCTGCAACTGCGGTCATAGAGGATCCTGACGCCGTCGTAGTTCTGGGACTGCCCTATTACGGGCACTGTCCGAATTCAAGCACTGTGGCATGGGACACAGTGCTTTCAGAGTAGCGGCGCGGGACGCCGATGTCATCTTTTTTCGACAATGGGCGAAAAAAGATTTCTGGTCATCGGAGATAATCCGGGGCTTTTTCGAGGCCGAAGTAATCCTCAAGGGTGGCAACGCCGGTGCGATGCATATCCAGGGCGATGGCTTGTCCGACATAACGCAGATGCCACGGCTCGTAGGTGTAGCCGGTGGTGGCTTCGGCTCCGGCAGGGTATCGGATGACGAATCCGTACTCCCAGCCGTGTGCTGCCGCCCACTTCCCCGCGGGGGTGTTTGCGAAGCAGGCCTGCAGGGCACAGGTTCCGCTGGCATTGCCGATGTCCATCGCCAGGCCGGTCTGGTGTTCGCTGTAGCCGGGCCTGGCGGCCAGGGTGTCCGCCGTCGCCTGCCCGTACTGGCGCACGTAACTGTCATAGAGGCTGGTCTGTTGGCTGAACGAGCGGTAGCCGCTGATCGGCAGGACGTTGACGCCGGCCGCCTTGGCTGCTTTGGCAAACTGCTTGTAGGCATCCGCGGCCTGCAACCGCAAGCGTTCCCCCTGGACCGCAACCAGCGGCCCCGGCACATACCCGGTCGGGCTCAGCTGCCGGTGCTTGTTGACCACCACCTGAAGGCTCGAGGCGGTATCGAGATCGTAGCCCTGGGCGGCCACTGCCGTCATCGGCGGTGCGATCATGCCGAGTGAGAGCACCAGACCCGCCAGGGCACCTGTCATCCTGCTGATTCCTTTAAGCACCGTTGCCTCCAAGAAGTGTCCGGAACAGATGGGGGAACACTACCGGTCAGCAGGGCCGCGGTCGAGAGAGGCAGCCGAGAGGTGCATCGGGAGGGCATCGGCGGACCGCAGGGCACGTGAGGCTCAGGGGCCGTCGACAGGCCCGTCCCAGGACCACTTTTGGAGGGGCAGCCCTTCCGGAACGTCCTGCGCGGAGCGGCTGTACCGGGACATCGTGACGGTGGTCGTCCAGGCGAAGTAGTCGTGCAACACCTTCCGGAGCCGGCTGTCGTCGGCGACTCCGACGTCCGTTAGTGCCTGATCGAAGCAGGCGATCGCCCGGCGGTCCATTTCCTCGTGCGGCCCGTTGCCGCTGTGCATTCGCACCACTGTTGTCTCGTCGCCGTAAGAGGCCGAATAGGTCGGCGGCCCACCTAGCGCCTCCGCCCAATAGGCGGCGAGCCGGCGCTGGTGCTCGGGGTGGAACCCGTGGCTGAACGCATGACTGACCACCGCGTCCGTCGTTGCCCTGGCGTGCCATGCGTTGGCCAGCAGCAGGAAAAAGTCGGCACCGCCGGCAGTCTCGTACACCGTCTGCATGCTGCAACAATTCCATGCAGCGCCCCGGTAAGGAAGGGGTGCCACCAAGGCTCTCGCCTAGCCGGCCACCAGGGTCAGGAATCCTTCCAGCTGCTCCTTCAGCCCAAGCTCCACCTGGCCCTCCGGGGCGAGTGCCGCCGCGATCTGCGCGCCAAGGAGGAGGTTGAGCAGCTGCCCGGCCAGCGCAGCGTCGTCGACGGCGGTCGTCACGGCACCGGCGTGCCTCGCCTCAGCCAGGTGCCGCCGGATCGCCGCCAGCCACTGCTGCATCGATTCGCGGTGGATGCGGGCCTTGTGAGGATCGTTGATGGCCTTTTGCCAGAACGGGATGACAATCCGGGCCTCGTTGATCCGCTCCTCATCAAGGGGCAGGACCTCGACGCAAAAGGCCCGCAGGGCCGGGAGTCCGGCCAGCCCGCCGGTGACCTCCGCGATGCGTTCGTTGGTCCGGTTGAAGACATGGCCGAAGGCAAAGGTCAGCAGGTCATCCTTAGTCGGGAAGTACGGCTTGAGAGCACCGTTGGCGAAGCCGGCCTCAAGGGCTATTTCCCGCATGGTGGCACTTTCTATGCCGAGCCGGGCGATGATCCGCCAGGTGGCGTCGACGAGCTCAAGACGGCGTTGGTCGTGGTCGACGATCTTTGGCACAGGCAGCTCCCCCAGAATTTTTTGCTCAGGCTCTTGTGACACATCTTACAAACGCGTATTCTCTACAACTATAGAAAATAAATTCCCGGCCCGCCAGGGTCCCCGAGCGAAGGCAGCAATAATGCCCGCACAAACCGACACCCGCGCCCCGTTTTCTCCGTACAGCCTGGCCACGGAAGCGGAAATCACGGCAGTCCAAGGCATCCTGCGCACCGCGGGCCTGCTGGGCGAGACCAGGCGCATCGCCTACCTAGGCCTTGTGGACCCGGCCAGGAACGCGCCGGCGGGAAGCGAGGACCGCAGGTTCCGGGTCTTCCTCCACGATGTGTCCGGCGGACGACCCACGGACGTGACCGTCTCGGTCTCCAGCGGCGCGGTGATCTCCGCCGTCGAGCTGGACACTGCGGTCACCGGTGAGCTGCCGGTCCTTGAGGAGGAGTTCGAAGTCGTCGAACAGCTCCTGGCCACGGACGACCGGTGGCTCAAGGCCCTGGCCGACCGGGGCTTGGACGTAGGCAAGGTCCGCGTCGCCCCGCTGTCAGCGGGCGTCTTCGAATACGCGGAGGAGAAGGGCCGCCGGATCCTCCGCGGGCTGGCCTTTGTGCAGGACTTCCCGGAGGACAGTGCCTGGGCGCACCCCGTCGACGGACTGGTGGCCTATGTGGATGTGGTTAGCAAGGAAGTGACACAGGTCCTCGATACCGCGGTCTTTCCGGTGCCCGCCGAGCACGGCAATTACACCGATCCTGAACTCACCGGCCCGCTGCGGACCACGCAGAAGCCCATCAACATCACCCAGCCGGACGGGCCCAGCTTCACCGTCAGCGGCGGGAACCACATTGAGTGGGAAAAGTGGAGCCTCGACGTCGGCTTCGACGTCCGCGAAGGCGTGGTGCTGCACAACCTGGCCTTTCAGGACGGCGACCGCCTGCGGCCCGTCATCAACCGGGCGTCCATCGCCGAAATGGTGGTCCCGTACGGCGATCCGTCGCCTATCCGGTCCTGGCAGAACTACTTCGACACCGGCGAATACCTCGTGGGCCAGTACGCCAACTCGCTGGAACTCGGCTGCGACTGCCTCGGTGAAATCACCTACCTCAGCCCCGTGATCAGCGACGCCTTCGGCAACCCCCGCGAAATCCGCAACGGCATCTGCATGCACGAGGAAGACTGGGGGATCCTGGCCAAGCACAGCGACCTCTGGACCGGGATCAACTACACCCGCCGCAACCGCCGCCTGGTGATCTCCTTCTTCACCACCATCGGCAACTACGACTACGGCTTCTACTGGTACCTCTACTTGGACGGCACCATCGAGTTCGAAGCCAAGGCCACCGGCGTCGTCTTCACCTCCGCCTACCCGGAGGGCGGATCCGCCAACATCTCCCAGCTCGCTCCGGGCCTGGGCGCCCCATACCACCAGCACCTGTTCAGCGCCCGCCTGGACATGGCGATAGATGGCCTCACCAACCGGGTGGAGGAAGAAGACGTGGTCCGGCAGCCGATGGGCGACGGCAACGAGCGCGGCAACGCCTTCTCCCGCAAGCGCACCGTGCTGTCCCGGGAATCCGAGGCGGTCCGGGAAGCCGATGCCCGCAGCGGCAGGACCTGGATCATCTCCAACCCCGAATCCCGCAACCGCCTGGAGGAGCCGGTGGGCTACAAGCTGCACGCCCACAACCAGCCCACACTCCTGGCGGACCCGGAGTCCTCCATTGCCCGCCGGGCCGCGTTTGCAACCAAGGACCTGTGGGTGACCCGCTTCGCCGAAGACGAGCGGTACCCCACGGGAGACTTCGTCAACCAGCACGCCGGGGGAGCGGGGTTGCCGGCTTATGTGGCCCAGGACCGGGACCTGGACGGCCAGGACATCGTTCTCTGGCACACCTTCGGCCTCACGCACTTCCCGCGGCCCGAGGACTGGCCTATCATGCCGGTGGACACGGTCGGCTTCAAGCTCCGGCCGGAGGGGTTCTTTGACCGCAGCCCTGTGCTGGATGTGCCGGCCTCCGCGCAGGCGCCCGGCGGCCACTGCCACGGCTAACCGGACGCGGTGACTGTCATGGCGGTTGGTATGGCGGGACGGGGCCGCGCACGCGGCCCCGTCCTGCATCCCCGGACCTGCGCCGCCGTGACGGCGGCATCATGTATCGCGCACCTCTGGCTCGTCGCCGGAAACCAGCATGGGACGTGGCTGAACGTGCTCATGCTCGCCATGGTGGCGGTGTGCCTGCCATGCGCCGTGCACATCTGGCGCCGGCCCCGGGCGCGGCCGCTGCGCCAGGTCATGGCCTCGGCGCTGGCGATGACCGGGGTGCACGCGGTCCTGCTGCTTGGTGCCGGGACCGGGGCATCGGGCCACATCCACCCTGCCGCTGCCGCGGCGGCTCCCGCATCGGCCGGCGCGGCGTCCTCGGGTGCCGGAGCGCTGCTGGTCATCATTGCGGTGGAAGTGACGACGGCGATGCTCGCCGCGACGGTCCTGGCTCGGCTCCGGGCACCCCTGCCGAGGGCGTGCTGACGCTCCTGCCCAGTTTCTTCCGGCCGCACCTCTGCGCACACGCAGGATTCCGCGGAATCCCGCGGTTTCCAGGCGTAGGCGCGGGGGACTGCGCTGAGTAACTGGGGAGGAGCGTCGCCACGCAGGCAGCGGGAACAAGCGCAAGGGTCCCGCCCTCCTCAGTCCGTGAACAGCCCCGCGAGGTCGTCCGCGGTCAGTGCGCCGCCGGTGAGCGCGTCGCCTTCCATGACGTCGGCGAAGAGCTGGGATTTCTTTGCCTTGAGCGCCATGACCTTCTCCTCGATGGTGTCCTTGGCGACGAGCCGGTAGACCATGACATTCCGGGCCTGCCCGATCCTGTGGGTCCGGTCCACGGCCTGGGCCTCCGAGGCCGGGTTCCACCACGGGTCGAGCAGGAACACGTAGTCGGCTTCGGTCAGGTTCAGGCCGAAGCCGCCGGCCTTGAGGCTGATGAGGAACACCGGTGCCGCGCCGTTCTTGAACTCATTGACGACGTCGGAGCGATTGCGTGTGCTGCCGTCGAGGTAGCAGAACTCGATGTCTTCCTGAACCAGCCGCTCACGCACCTTGCCCAGGAAACCGGTGAACTGGCTGAAGATCAACGCCCGGTGGCCTTCCGCCACCAGGTCCTCGAGCTGTTCGAACAGGACGTCGAGCTTGCTGGAACGTACCGCCGAGAGCGAGGGATCGATCAGTGAGGGATCCAGGCTGAGCTGCCGGAGCAGGGTCAGCGACTGGAAAATGGTGAACCGGTTCTTGTTGACGTCGTCAATCAGGCCCAGGATCTTTTGCCGCTCCCGCTGCAGGTGAGTCTGGTAGACCTTCTGGTGCCGCGGATTCAGCACCACTTCCAGGATCTGCTCCTGCTTGGGCGGCAGGTCCTTGATGACCTGCTCCTTGGTGCGCCGCATCATGAGCGGCCGGACACGGCGCCGGAGCTTGTCCAGCTGCGCCTTGTCGCCGTTCTTCTCCACCGGTTTCTGGTAGTACTCGGCGAACCGTTTGGGGCTGGAAAAGAGCCCGGGGGCCACAATCGAGGTCAGCGCCCAGAACTCCATCAGGTTGTTCTCCAACGGGGTGCCCGTGATGGCGAGTTTGAAGGCGGCCGGCAGTTTGCGCGCGCACTGGTAGGCCTTGGACTGGTGGTTCTTGACGAACTGGGCTTCATCCAGGACCAGGCCCGCCCAGCTCCGGGAGGCGTAGGCCTCGTAGTCGATCCGGAACAGGGCGTAGGAGGTGATGATGATGTCCGCGCCGGCCATCGCCTCGGCCGGGTCCGAGCCGCTCTTGGCGAAGGTTTCGCCGATGGCGCGCACCGTCAGGCCAGGGGCGAACCGGGCCGCCTCGGCCTCCCAGTTGCCCACCACGCTGGTGGGGGCGACGACGAGGAAAGGGGCCAACCCGGCGTCGGGCTCCCCGCCTGGCCGGGAGCCGGCAGCCGCTGCAGCGGCAGACCCCTCGACTGCCGCGACCTTCGCCGCGCACATCAAGGCCAGCGCCTGCACGGTTTTGCCCAGGCCCATGTCGTCGGCCAGCACGCCGCCGAGCCCATGACGGTACAGGAAGCTCAGCCAGTTGAAGCCCTCCAGCTGGTACGGGCGCAGCTCGGCGTTGAGCGTCCCGGGCAGGGGAAGACCCTGAATGTCACCTTCCAGGAGGCCGCCAACAGATGCGCGCCAGGCGGACGCCTGCTCGTCGACGATCCCCAGGTGTGCGAGCTCGTCCCACAATCCGGCCTGGAAACGGCTGATCTGCAGCGGCGCGTCCTTGTCTCCCGGGTTGTCCTGCAGGGAGCGGGCCTCGTCGATCAGCGCCCGGAGCTGGTGCAGTTCCGGCAGGTCCAGCGAGAAGTACGCTCCGCTGGGCAGCAGCATGCGGGTCTGGCCGGCCGCGAGGGCGGAAAACAGCGCGGCGAAGGAAACGGGCTGGCCCTCCAGGGTGATGACGATGCCGAGGTCGAACCAGTCACGGCTGTCCGTAGCCTTCGTGGAGATCGCCACCACGGGCGCTTCTTCGGCTTCGCGGTAGTCCGCGATCTCACCGGAGGTGTCCACCGAGACGTCGGGGAGTTCGCGGAGCCGGGGAAGCACGTCCTCGGTGAAGGCCAGCGTGTCCAGTCCGGCCAGTTCGGCCGTGGCCGCGAGGCGCGGGGTTCCCCAGCCGCCGGTGGCGGATTCGCCCAGGGCCGGCACCACGTTCCAGGGCTGGCCGACCGCCTCAAGGATGCGGGCTTCGGCGAGGTCGTCCCGGTAGCCGTGATCGCCCGGATGCCGCCACAGCGGCTGCGCCGTGACGAGATTCCCGGACGTGTAGTGCCATTCCCAATGCAGCCGGACCCGGTGGTCCGCACCGTAATTGGCCAGCAGGGACAAGGTGGGGACGGCCAGCGCTGGCAGCTCCACGGACTCGTCCGACGCCGTCACCCGGGCGGTCTGCTTGAGCTTGGGGTAGAAACCGGTCAGGAAGCGGCCTTCGTCCCGGGCGGGGATGTGCAGCGTGGTCCCGCCCGTGACGAAGGTCAGTAACTCCTCGCTGAGACCGGTTTCCAGCGGTGCAAGGGTGATGACGGGGCCGACCGGGGCGATTCCCGGCAGGGCCTCGCCGTCGGAGGTCAGGAAGATCCCGTGCGCCGGGCGGCCGATGGTCCCGACCGACGCCGGATCCACCACCTCTCCTTCGACCGTGATGGTGGGCGCCAGCGCCAGCCCGCCGTCGTCGCCGCCGGTGCCAAACCGTGCCAGGTTCAGTCCGACGGCGGCCGGCTCCTCCGCGAGCCGCACCGGTTCCGTGCCCTGGCTGTGCACCAGGGCGACGCCGATCTTCCTGGCCTGGGCCAGCAGGCTCCACAGGTTCTTACCCGCATAGGTGTTCAGGCCAAGCCACATTGCGGTGCCGGCGTGCTGCCGGTTCGCCACAGCGGTGTGCGAGGCGAGGAATTCCTGCATCCACTCCACATGCGCCTCATTGCATTCGCGCCGGTAGTTCAGGTAGCTCAGCGTGCTCCAAGAGACGTCGCCGCGGATCCACTTGCCCTTGGCCCCCATGATCACGGGCCGTGCCTTGAGCTGGCGGACGCTGCGGAGCGGATCGCGGCGGCCCGTGTAGGAAAAGTGCGGGGCGGGTTCCTCAACCTCGAACTGGAGCGCCAGCGGGGTGCCGTTGGCGGAGGGGGTGATGCCGGGGCGGGCGATCAGCGGGCTGAGCGCCTGCTCCCAGTCGGCCAGCTCCGGCGGCGCGCTCTGGCGGGACAACCGCGTGGACTCGGCGGGGGCCAACAGCTGGAGCCGGGTGGCCGGGTTGTCCTCGGCCGCGAAGAGCAGGGCCGCGACGTGCTTGCAGTCCTTGCGCACCGGGCAGCTGCAGACGCCCACGGTGCAGCTCCAGCCGCCCGACTTCCGGACCAGCTTCGCCGTCGTGGAATAGGGCACGTCCGGGCCGCCGCGCACTTTACCCAGCAGCAGCCCGGTGGCGGCATCGAAGGAGATCCCGGAAACGCGGCTCCCCATGGCGTAGGCGAGCCCGGCCGCGAGGGAGCGGTCGTTGATCGCGGGGGTCTGGATTGCCAGCGCCGCACTCTCGTCCGGATGGGATGGCATGTGCGCGCTACTTTCGGCAGGTGGTCATCTGATCCATCTTAGCGAGCCTGCCGGGGCTCCTGAACTTCGCGGTACCCGGGAACGTCCCCTCAAACATCGCCTGCCGTTCAACTGGGCCCTAGTAGCCGCTGCTGCTGCTCGGCGTGGACTTGATCATCTCGCCCGTTGGTGACACGAGGTACCAGACCCCGCCGACGCCCTGGCCGTTGATGTCCCCCGCGGCCTGGTCCTTGGAGAAGTAGTAGATCGGCATCCCGTTGATGGTCACCTGCATCTTTCCGTCGGCCGTGGGAATGGTTCCGACCTTGCCGGTGACGCCGTTAACTGTGGGAGTCACCGTCGTCGACGTGACAGGGGGCCACGACGTCAGGCACGCGCCGGTGCAGACGCTGTTCCCGGAATCCTTCGTGTTCTTGGTGAAGAAATAGACGCTCAGTCCCTGGTCGGCCACCACGATCTGGCCCGCCTTGGACTCGGCCACTGAGAGCACCGCGGCGGACATGGACGACGGCGCGGAACTGGCCGGCGCGCTCGTGGCGGTCTCTGCGGGCGCGGAGGTGGCCGGTGCCGCCGACGTCGGCGTCGTGGTCGTTCCGCCGCCGCAGCCGGACAGGAGGGCGGCCAGAGCGAACGCGGACAAGCCAATGCTGAGATGCTTCTTCATGTGCTGCTCCTAGACTCGAGCCAGCCCAACTCGGAGGCCGGCGCTACGAGATACGACGCCAAGGAGCGCGGAATGGTTCATGGCAGAGCGGACATGTTCGTGTCGGGGCTGTCCTGGAGCACAGTGAACTATTGGGTCCGCCTGTACGTCATACAGGGGCAGGACAACAACTCCCGGGAGGTGGGAAATGCCGCTGGACGAAGACGTCGTGGCTGCGATCTACCGCGACCACGGGGCGGCCTTGAAGCGCTTCGTCCTCAGCGCCTCCCGGGGGGACCCGCAACTCGCCGACGACGTCGTCCAGGAGACAGTCCTGCGGGTTTGGCAGCAGGCGCCGCAGATTACGGGCAGCCTGCGCAGCTACCTGTTCCGGACGGCCCGCAACGTCATGATCGACAACTACCGCAAGGCGCAGCGGCGCCCGCAGGAAGCCGGCGAACGCGACGTCCCGGACCCGGCAGACGCCGCAGGGCGCATCGATGACCTGCTCAACAAGGTCCTCATGGAGGAAGCGCTGCTCCGGCTCAGCGCCGAGCACCGCGAGGTCCTCGTGGCGCTCCACTACCGCCGACACACCGTCCAGGAGGCATCAGTCCATTTGCAAATCCCCGCCGGCACAGTGAAGTCAAGGGCTTTTTATGCCGTGCGGGCCCTACGGACAATCCTTGACGAAATGGGGGTGCAGCGGTGAACGGGACCGAACTGCATCAACTTCTGGGCGCTTATCTGCTCGGTGGCCTGCTGCCGGCTGAGGCCGCAGCCTTCGAACAGCACCTGACCGTGTGCGCGGACTGCCGCCGGGAACTCGACGAACTCGCCAGCATCCCCGCGCTGCTGGACGCGGTCCCCGTGCCCGACGCCGTCGCGCTCACCGCGGCGGCCGCGGCCGTCCGGGAACGGGAACTCCTTCCGCCGGAACCGGTCCCCGCCCCACGCCGGCTTCTTGACGAGCTGGCCGCCCGGCGGCGGAAAGTGCGACGGCGGTGGACAGCGGCCGTGGGCGCCGCGGCAGCCGCGTGCCTGGCGCTGGGGATCCTGGCGGGATCGTGGCTGTTCCAGCCGGCCAAACCGGACGCGAGCTATTCCGTGGCGGCGAGCAGCGGGCTGCAGGTCACGGTGGGCTTCGTGAAGAAAACCTGGGGCACCGAGCTCGCGGTGGACGGCCGGAGCCTGCCTGCGGACGGGATCCTCTCCCTGTGGGTCAAAGACCGCGACGGCGGCGAGGACCGCGCCTGCGCGTGGTCGGCCACGCCCTCGGGCAGGGTCCGGATCACCGGGGCGACGCCGGTGCAACTGGCCAGGATCGCCAGCGTTGAGATGCGCAACGCGGAGCAGCACACCGTGGCCGTCATCGCCGTGCCGCAGGGCTAGCGCCTGTTGGGGGCGGCACGGCGGTGGCCCCGGCGCCGAGCTACATCTTCGCGAGCCGGGCCCGCACCACCATGTAGATGCCATAGCAGATCAGGCCGGCACCCACGGCTGCCAGCAGGTACGGGCCCATCGGCTGCTGCCGCAGGGCCTTCAGGCTGCCGTCGAGCCCGGTGGATTGCTCGGGGTGTGCCGTCACCGTGGCAATGATGATGAGCAGGCCCACCAGCAGCAGGGCGAAGCCCTTGGCGACGTACCCCACGACGCCGACGACGGTCAACGCGGTGCGGGCCTGCGGCCGGGAAGGCGTGCGCAGGTACTTGAGGAAGGATTTTTTGATGCCGCGGATCCCGTAGACGATCCCCGTGACGGCGATCGCGGCGCCAATGACCACCAGCAGCGCCACGCCGCCCGGCGCCTTCATGAGGCGCACGGTGAAATCGCTTGTTGACTCGCGCTGGTCGGCACCCGCCCCGGTGGCTACCGCGGCCAGGGTCAAGGCGAATGCGGAGTACACCACGGCCTGCAGACCTGCCTTTAGCTTCTTGCCGACCTTTTTCTTGGTCGGCAGGTGCTCGAAGTCGAAAATGGCGTCGCTGGCCTGCCAGATGGCCAACGCCACGCAGGCGGCAAACGCGGTCCAGAGCAGCAGCGGCCCGGCCGGCTGCTTGGCGAGCTCCTCCACCGCGCCGCTCACGTCGGCCTGGCCCTTGCCGCCCATGGCGATCCGGATCGCGATCACCCCGATGAGTAAGTGCAAGAGCCCTGACACGGCAAACCCGGCCCGCGCCACCATTTCGAGCGGCTTCGAATTGGTGACGTTCTCGGCGGCGTCCGCCGCTTCCTTCATTTCCCGTTTGATGATCGTTTCCTTCGTGCTACCCCAGGGTTCTCCGTTCCGTTATCGTGTCACGTCGAGCCGTTCAGGAACAGATGTCCTCGAAACCCCGGGGGTGCCTACAGCCGGCGGTAGCTGAGGTCGAAGATCAGGCGTCCGGCCTCGTGCGCCTTGTTCTCGAAACTCGTCAGAATCCGGCCCTCGAACCGCGGCGCCCAGCCGCCGGTTCCGTCGATGCCTTCGTTGGGCCCGGTGTGTTCGGTGCTGACCGGCGCCCGGCCCTCCTTGACGGGCGCTCCGCCCACGCGGGACTCGACGCCGGATTCCCACACCTGGGTCAGGGGGCTTTCGGTGCCGGCACGTTCGCCCTCGTGCAAGTTCTCGAATTCCGCCGAACCGGCCATGACCTCGCGGACATGGACGGCGTAGTTGGACCAGTCGGTCGCGATCCGGAACGTGCCGCCGGGCTTGATGGCCCGGGCGGCGAGTTCTGCAAAGGCGGGCTGGATGAGGCGGCGCTTGTGGTGGCGGGACTTGTGCCACGGATCCGGGAAGAACACCCACAGTTCCGTGACGGAGCCGGCGGGGAGCATCGTTGCCAGGACCTCCGGGGCGTTCGCCTCCACCACCCGGACGTTGCGGAGCTTGCGGCTGTTGATCTTGATCAGCGTGTTGGCCAGGCCCGGGGTGTAAACCTCCACGGCCAGGAAGTCCTTGTCAGGATTTTCCTCGGCGGCGTGGCACACCGCATCGCCCAGCCCCGAGCCGATCTCCACGATCAACGGAGCCTTCCGGCCGAATTCGGCCTCGGCGTCGAAGACGTAGTCCGGGTGCACGGAAGTGTTGGCGACATGGCGGGGAACCTCGACCGCCCAGCGCTCGGCGTGCTCCTCCCAGGCCGCCTGGCGGCGGCCCTGCAAGCGTGTGCCGCGGCGGACGAAACTCACCGGGCGGCCTCCATACGTGCCGAACGAGGCCTGGCTGCCCGGCGTCACGGGGCGCGGCGGCTGGGTCTGTTCCGTGGCGGGGGATTCCGGGGTCGCCGGCGTGGCGGGGGATTCTGGGGATTCGCTCATCCCTTCCAGAATAGTTGAGTTTGCGGTGCGTCTTCGCGGTCGATTCGGCTCCGAGGGGTCGGCTGAGCACCCAAGTAACTTGCAGCAGGGGCCGTTCTGAACGCTCAGAACGGCCCCTGCTGCTAGCTAGTTGGGAAGGCGGTTGGTTAGTGCGCCAGGTCCTTGCCCTTGGTTTCCGGAATGGTGAAGACGAAGACCGCGGAGACGGCGAGGAGAAGCACGGCGTACACGTTGAACAGCTGCGGCATCTGAACGGTGGTGCCGAGCCACTGCTGGAGGTAGGGCGCGGTTCCGCCGAAAAGAGCCACGCAGATGGAATAAGGCACGCCCACGCCCACGGTGCGGATGCTCGTGGGGAACAGCTCGGCGTAGACGGCGGGGACGATCGCCGCGCTGGCGGCGATGAAGATCAGCATGACGGACATGCTGACGGCGAGCTGCCAGGCAGCGTCCTTCAGCAACCAGGTCATCGGAAAGTGCATGATGCCTGCGCCGACCGCACCGGCCCACAGGACCTTCTTGCGGCCGATCCGGTCGGACAGCTTGCCCCAGAACGGCAGCGCCGCGATGAATACGATGTTGCCGATGACGCCGGCCCACAGGGCCTCGCCGCGGTCAATCTTCAGGGCCGTGGTGGCGTAGCTGGGGGCGACGACACCCCAGATGTAGTAGATCACGGTCAGGCCGACCGTCAGGCCGATCACCTGGAGGGCCTGCTTGCGGTGGCGAACGATCTGCGGCCAGATCGGTGCGCGCTTCTGCGCCGCGGCTTCCCCCTCGAAAACGTCCGTTTCGTGCAGCCGGGACCGCATGATCAGCGCGTAGAGACCCATGGCCGCGCCGATCAGGAACGGAATGCGCCAGCCCCAGGCGTTCATGGCCTCGGTGCTCAGGGCCATGTTAAGCACCGCGCCCAGAAGGGTTCCAAAGAGGATGCCCACAGTGCCGGAGGTGTAGATCAGGGTGGCCCAGAAGCCGCGGTGTTCCTTTGGCGCCATCTCGGACAGGTACGTTTGCGACGACGGCAGCTCACCGCCGTGCGCCAGGCCCTGGATCAGGCGGGCCACGAGCAGAACCAGGGAGGCCAGGGCGCCCACGGCGGCGAAGGTCGGCGCGACGCCGATCAGCAGGCTGCCCAGCGACGCGAGCCCCACGGCCAGCGTCATGGAAGCCTTGCGGCCGATCCGGTCACCGATCCAACCGAACAGGAAGCCGCCGAAGGGACGGGCCACGAAGCCGACGGCGAAAATCGCCAGCGTGGACAGCACCGCGGACGCAGGGTCCGACTTGCTGAAGAGCTGGCTCGCAATGAACGGCGTGAACGTCGCGTAGATGGCCCAGTCGTACCATTCCACGGCGTTGCCGATGCCGGTGCCGATGAGGGTCTTGCGGGTAGAGGTCCGGGTTGCCGGCAGTGTGGACGCGGTGGTTGTCATGGTCTTCTCCAAGGGAGGGCAGGGCGGGAAGGACAGGGCGGGAGGATAGGGCTAGGAAAGGGCCGGGGCGGCGGCAACAGCGGTGGCCGCGTCGGCAGCGGGCGCTGCCGCAAGCGCGGCGAGCCTTGAAACGGCGAGTTCCGCGTAGAGCGCGGCGCCGTCAGCCAGCACGCCGTCGTCGAACGTGGCGTAGGGGGAGTGGTTGAACGGCGAGGCGGCGTGGTCGGCATCCCGGGGGACAGCGCTGAGCCCGATGAACGTGCCGGGGACCTCGGCGAGCACCCTCGAGAAGTCTTCCGAGCCGCTCAGGGGGGTGGCCCAGCGGGAGAGCCGAGAATCGCCGAACAGACCCGCAATGACATTCTCCGCGGTGTGCGTCTCGTCCTCGTCCGTGATGGTGAGCGGATACTCCTGCTGGTAGTCGACGTCGACGTCGAGGCCGTGCGCCGCGGCGATGCCTTTCAGCAGCCGCGGGACGGCGTCCATCATTTTCTGCCGGGATGCCTCGGAGAAGGTCCTGATGGTGGCCTCGATGCGTGCCGTTTCCGGGATGATGTTGCGCTTGGTGCCGGCCTGGAGGACACCGACGGAGAGGACGACGGGATCGAACATGTTGAACTGGCGGGTGACCATGACCTGCAGCGCCGTGACCATTTCCGCCGCCGCCGTCACGGGGTCCTTGGCCGAATGCGGAGCCGAACCGTGCCCGCCGGCGCCGAGCACGGTGACCACCAGGCCGTCGGAGGAGCTCAGCATGACCCCGGGCTTGGTGCAGAACGTGCCGTGCGGTTCGAGGGCGGAGAACACGTGCATGCCGTAGGCGGCGTCCACGCGCCGGCCGGCGGCCTCCAGCACGCCTTCACGGATCATGTGGCTGGCACCGTCGAAACCTTCCTCGCCGGGCTGGAACATCAGGACGACGTCGCCGGCCAGCCGGTGCTGGCGTTCGGCCAGGAGCGTGGCGGCCCCGGCGAGCATGGAAGTGTGGAGGTCGTGGCCGCAGGCGTGCATGGTGCCGTCGATCCTGGACGTGTAGTCCACGCCTGTCTTCTCCTGCACCGGCAGGGCGTCCATGTCCGCGCGCAGGAGCACGGCCGGACGGCCGTCCGCGCCGTTCCCCGGTGCCTGGCCCCGAAGAACCGCCGTAACCGACGTCGTGTCCCGGCCCAGGGTGATCTCGTAGGGGAGCCCGTCCAGGGCCTTCAGCACCTTCTCCTGGGTGCGGGGCAGCGTGAGGCCGATCTCGGGTTCGCGGTGCAGCTCGTGGCGGAACCGGGCAAGGTCCGCCTGCATTTCCCGGGCATCTGCGGTGATCGGCACGTAATCTCCTCATTGGTCGAAATTGCTGGGTTCTCGATGTGGCTGGTTTGGTCGGCAAGGACCTGCGTCTATTCTGAAGTGACATGGTTCACATGCGCGCAAACGTCTGGAAAAATGCACCTATCCCGTCAAGACGCTGGTTTCATGCACGGTGAAGGAGAAGTGATGGAACTCAGTGAGGACGATCTCGCCCTGATCAACGTCCTGCAGGTTGCCCCGCGCTTGAGCTGGGCGGATGCGGCCCAGGTGCTGGGCGTTCACGCCACCACGCTCGCGGCCCGCTGGGAACGGCTGCAAGCTTCGGGCGTTTCCTGGATCACGGCCCACCTGATCGGCGACCCGCACCAGATGTGCCTGGCGTTCGTCGCCGTGGATTGTGAAATGAACCGGCGCGAGGAAGTCACCGCCAGGCTCGCCGAGATGCCGGAGATCGTCACGGTGGAGGAGGCGGCCAGCAACCGGGACCTCATGCTGACCGTCATCACGCCCTCCCTGGACGATTTCAGCACGAAGGTCATTTCGCGGCTGAAGGAAATCGAGGGCCTCCTCAAGTATCAGACCGCTTTGTGCACCAGGCTGCATGCAAGCGGCGGTGCCTGGCGGCTGAACGTGCTGAGCCGCGCACAGCGGGCCGCCGTCGAGGCATTGGCCCGGCCGGAGGCCACGGGGGTCGCTCACGCAGCCGCCCGGGAAGCGTTACCGGAGAGCCATCTGGCGCTGCTGCCATTCCTGGCCAAGGACGGACGGGCCACGGCGGCGGACATCGCCCGCGGGCTCGGCAGGCACCCCGCCACCGTCCAGCGGCAGCTCAACCGGGTGCTCGCCAGCGGGATCCTGTCCTTCCGGTGCGAGGTTGCCCAGAAGTTTTCGGCCTTTCCGGTGACCTGCCAATGGTTCGTCAACGTCCCCGCCGGCCAGCACGAGGCCGCGGCGGCCGAGTTGAAAACCATGCGGAATGTCCGGCTCAGCGCCTCCACCACGGGGCCCACCAACTTCGTGATCATCATGTGGCTGCAGTCCCTCGCGGACGTCATGAGCATCGAAGTGGCACTGCAGCAGAAGGTGCCCGGAATAGTCCTGGTGGAGAGCGTCGTCATGCTGAGCACGGTGAAGCGCGTGGGCTGGATGCTGAACCCAGACTCGCGCGCCAGTGGCGCCGTCGTGGTTCCGGCCCAGGGGCTCGAGGCGGACGGCTGAACAGCCCGGGCTGGCCATGGTGCGCAGTGGCCGCCTGCTGTGGGATGCTTCCCCCTAGGCTTCAACCACGACGACTGATCAGGCTCCGCCCGTGCCCCAGACCGACCCGCCTGCCCGCCCGGAATCCGTCCCGGAACCGGCCGGCATCTTTCACCGCAGCTACCTGCTGGTGACGCTCGGTGCCTGCGCCCTGGTGTTCCTGGCGGCCTTCGAGTCCCTGGCCGTGACCACCATCATGCCGCTGGTCAGCCGGGAGCTGGACGGCGCAAGCCTCTACGCGCTCGCCTTTGCCGGGCCGCTCGCCACCGGGGTGATCGGCATGGTGGCCGCGGGGAACTGGTCCGACCGGCGGGGTCCCGTGGGCCCGCTCCTCGCCGCCGTGGCCATGTTCGTCCTGGGCCTGCTCATCGCCGGAACTGCCGCGACCATGCCGGTCCTGGTGTCCGGACGGCTCGTGCAGGGACTCGGCGGGGGCGCGCTGACAGTGGCCCTGTATGTCGTGATCGCCAGGGTCTACCCGCCGGTCCTGCATGCGAAGATCTTCGCCGCTTTTTCCGCCGCGTGGGTCATTCCCTCGCTCGTGGGCCCATTCGCTGCCGGCATGGTGGCGCAATTGGCCAGCTGGCACTGGGTCTTCCTCGGCGTCGTAGGCCTCGTGGTTCCTGCCCTGCTCATGACCGTCCCGGCGCTTCGCGGACTGCGCGCAACGCCCAAACCAGCCGCCGCATTCCCCGGGACCTCCCCAGAGGGGGCCGCGGACCCGGCTCCCCGTGCGCGTGGGACCGCGGGAGGCGCGGCACCAGAAACCGCCGGCCCCGCCTGGTCGGCGGGCGGTGCGGCCCGGCTGGCGTGGGCCGCGCTGGCCGCCGTCGCGGTGCTGGGGCTGAATCTCTCCGCCCAGGTCCCGGCCGCCGAAGTCCCGTGGGCCAGCGGCGCGTTCGCCGCGGCGGCGGTCGGTCTCGCGCTCCTGGCCGTACGTCCCCTCACGCCGCGCGGAACCTTGACCGCCCGGCGCGGCCTGCCGAGCGTCATCCTCACCCGTGGGCTCGTGGCCGCCGCCTTTTTCGGCGCCGAGGTCTATCTGCCCTACCTGCTCGTGGAACGCTACGCCTTCGCCCCGACGCTCGCCGGCCTGACGCTGACCGGCGGCGCCCTCGCCTGGGCTGCGGCATCGGGCATCCAAGGCCGGCTCGGGCCGCGGCTGGAGCACCCAAGGGCGGTGCGGATCGGCTCGGCGCTGGTGCTCGGCGCCATCGTCTTGGTCCTCGCGACAACCATCTTGGCCTGGCCGGCGGGGGTGGCGATCATGGGCTGGATTTTCGCCGGGGGCGGCATGGGGCTGATGTATCCGCGGCTGAGCGTCATGACCCTGGCCCTGTCCACCAAGGACACCGAGGGCTTCAACAGTTCGGCCATGTCGATCTCCGACTCCCTGGGCGGCGCGCTGGCCCTTGCAGCCACGGCGATCGTCTTCGCCGCTGCAACGACGACGGCGGCCTCGTTTGCGGGGGTGTTCGCGCTGACGGCGGCAATCGGCGTCGCCGCCGTCGCCGTGGCACCGCGCGTCGGCTCTGCGCCGCGCGGCGCTGCTGCCCCGCAGGCCGCGGACCGGACACAGCCCTAGGAACGGCCGCGGCACCGGGCGCGAACGTAAGCGACCGGCCGTAGGCGACCGGCCGAAGGCGCGCAGGAGGGTAGGCGCGCAGGAGGGTAGGCGCGCAGGAGGTAGGCGACAGTCCGCTGGCGCGCAGAAGCCCCGGCCGGAAAACCGGCCGGGGCTCCTCAGGCAAACGTCGCAGGAAGGGAGGGCGTCAGACGCCCGCGCGGACTTCCTCCTGCGAGCGGATGGCCTTCCACTCGACAATCCGCGCCTGCTGCAACGGTGTCTGCCGGTTGAAGTGCCAGGCTGCGCCCAGCAGCAGGAACCACACCGGGGCCACAACGAGTGCCAGGCGGGTGTCATCGGCCTGGGCCAGCGCCACGAGCATGAAGACGAAGAACGCGAGCACCACGTACGGCATGAAGGCGGAGCCGGGCATCTTGAAGGCCGAGGCCGCGTGCAGGGCCGGCCGCCGGCGGCGGAACGCGATGTAGCTGATCAGGATCATGGACCACACAAACATCGTCAGCACGGAGGCCACGGAGGTGACGATCGTGAAGGCGCCGATCACGGAGTCGCCGGCGTACAGCAGGACAAGCCCGGCCAGCAGGAAGATGCAGGAGAACAGCAGTGCGTTCTGCGGGACCTTGCGGACGCTCAGCTTGGCGAACGCCTTCGGTGCGTTCCCGTCCTGGGCGAGGCCGTACACCATGCGGGAGGTGGAGTAGATCCCGGAGTTGGCGCTGGAGGCGGCCGAAGTCAGCACCACGAGGTTGATGACTACTGCGGCGATCCCCAACCCGGCAAGGGTAAACATGCCGATGAACGGGCTGCTGGCCGGATCGATGGTGCGCCACGGGTTGACGGCCATGATGACCACCAGGGCGCCGACGTAGAAGAGCAGGACGCGGACCGGGATGGAGTTGATGGCACGCGGGAGGTTCTTTTCCGGATCCTTGGTCTCGGCGGCGGCGGTGCCGACCAGTTCGATGCCGGCGAAGGCGAAGATGGCGATCTGGAAGCCGAGGATGAAGCCGAACATGCCGTGCGGGAACATGCCGCCGTCGTTCCACATGTTGGCGAGGTTTGCTTCCGCGCCGGAAGGCGACGTGAAGTGTGTGGCGATCATTACCGCGCCCGTGATGATCAGGGCAACGATGGCTACCACCTTGATGATGGCGAACCAGAACTCCGCTTCACCGAAGGCCTTCACGGTGGGCAGGTTCAGCAGCACCAGGACCACGGGCGTAATCAGCGCAGGGATCCACAGCGGGGTTCCGGGAGCGAGCTTGTCCACGTACCCGGCGATGGCGACGATGTCCGCGACTCCGGTGACGACCCAGAAGAACCAGTAGGACCAGCCGGTGAAGAATCCGGCCCAGGGGCCCAGCAGGTCGCCGGCGAAGTCGCTGAAGGACTTGTAGGACAAGTTCGAGAGCAGGATCTCGCCCATGGCCCGCATGACGAAGAACAGCATGAAGCCGATGATCATGTAGACGAAGATGACGGAGGGGCCGGCGAGGGAGATGGTCTTGCCGGAGCCCATGAACAGGCCGGTGCCAATGGCCCCGCCGATGGCGAGCAACTGGATGTGACGGTTGCCGAGGGCGCGGGCCAGATGGGGTTCGCGGTTCCCGGCGCCGGGGTCAGTGCCGGCGGAGACTTCTGAAATGGCCGGAGTGGCCGCGGTGGTGCGTTCAGGCATGAGCTTCTTCCTTGTCACAGGCGGGCGCAACGGTCGGGGGTACCGCGATGCCGTCCGCGTAACCGTCAGGGTGTGACGGAGATAACAGTTTTGCGGGCAGATCCAGATTAGGGCCGGTATTTCACGGCCGCTGATGCCGGGGCAAGCCACGAACTCGGCCTGCCGGTCGGCAAGGTGCCGTCGTGCTCCCGTCAGTCAGGGCGCTCCCGCACGGGGCGGGAACGGGTTCGGGACCCGCGTCCAGCGCGGGCCCTAAGGAAAAGCGACGCCGGCCGGGCCGTCCGGTTGGCCCGCCGACGCCGCGCTTCCGCGAACCTCCCGATCGAGGGGATGTTCGACAACTGTCGAACATCTTAGCCGCAGTTGTCGTCCGCTGTCTTTTGTCACATATTTTCCCTGATGGTGTCGCGGGTGTCGGCTGTGGTTTCGCCGGGCGTATGGGCAGAGTCCAGCCACACTTGGCACTGGTGCCACTGGCGATTTGGAGTGGAGCCGGGAGGAGATGGCCCGCAATGGTGGTTCACTGCCGGCTACCCGGCGGACAGGCGTGTGGCCCGCAGCACCGCGTCGGTGATGGATGCCGCCTCGCCGTCGGGGCCGATGACGCTGCGATGCCGGCTGTCGAGCACCTCAAGGCGCCAGACGGGCTCTTCGATCCGCAGTTCACCGGCCAGGTCCTCGGCCGTGAAGAACTTCTCATGGTTATGGTGCGCCCCCCACGGCGGCAGGCCGTCAGGGTGGTGGCCGACGATCAGCAGGGTGCCGCCGGTGCGCACCGCGGCGGCGGCGAGCTGCAGCGCCTGCTGCCACGGCATCAGGGTGGAATGCAGAAACTGGGCCGTGACCAGGTCGAACTGACGGTCCGGGACCCACGTGGCAAGGTCCTGCTGCACCCACTCGATAGTGGCGGCCTGGCCCTGTTCCGCGGCGTGGGCGGCCGCGCGTTCAAGCGCGACGGCGGAGACGTCCAGGGCTGTCACGGCCCAGCCGCGGGCGGCAAGCCATATGGCGTCCGCGCCTTCGCCGCAGCCGAGGTCCAAAGCCTCGCCGGGAGGCAGCTGCGCCGCCTCCGCGACGAGCTGCGGGTTTGGCTGCCCGCTCCACATTTTGGTGCGGCTGCTGTACTTTTCATCCCACATTTGGGCTGCGCTGCCGGGCTTCGCGGTCTCACCGGCGTCATGATCGCTGGCCGCGTGGTCATGGTCGTGGTCGTGGCTGTGTTGTGTCATGGTTTCCCCTCGTTGCGTTGCTCCGCCGGGTTCGTGACCGCGGCGGTCACGACGGCGGTGACGAATCCGGCCGGCGCGGTCCGCCGTCGGGTCTCGCGGCCGAAGTTCCTGTGCTCCTCGAGGACCAGCCCGAAGGACCCTACAAAGTCGGCCGCGCTTTTCCTGGCCGGCGGCGCGTTGTCGATGCCAAAGGTCAGCGGTTCGCGGACAAACCGGGTCGCGGCCCGGGCGTAGCGCATGTAGGGCGATCGGGAAGTGAGGATTTCCTTGGAGAAATAGTCAAAGGCCACGGCGCTGCCGGGGGCGGCTGCGGCGATCCTGCGCAACGTCGCCTCCACCGAGCCGCGGTCCAGATACATGGTCACAGCTTCCCAGATAAAGAGTGCGGGCCGGGTGGGGTCGAAGCCGGACGCCACGAGCTTCGCCATCCAGTCCTCGATTTCGAAGTCGGCGGGCACGTAGGTGGCCAGTCCGGTCGACAAGCCTGCTTTCCCAAGCATCCTGAGCTTGTAGGCCTGGGTCCGGGGCATGTCGACTTCGAAGCAGCGCACCCTGCACTCCGGCGGCAACCTGAACGCGCGGGTGTCGAATCCGGCCCCGAGCACCACGAACTGGTCGGCGCCGGGGAGGTACCGCCGGACGGCGGCATCGTAGAAGCTGGTCCGGGCCGTCGACTGATGGACCATTGGCGCCGGTCCCTGGTACGGATAGCGGTAGACCCTGGGAACGTAGCCGGTGAGCAGGTTGCCCACGAGTGTGGGTGCGGTTTCCAGTCGGAACGCTGCCATGGACACGTTCGGCATGACCGCCATGAGCCGGGCCGCAGGCTCATCAGGCCTGGTCTCCAGCCGGTGCTGCATGTAGCGCGTGTAGAGGGAGGCAAGGGCCGTGGCCGAGGCGCCCGTACGCCGGCTGTAGGTGAGCAGCCGCGGGACAGCCGCGACATATCCGGCCACCCCCAGGGGCAGCAACGCCAGCTGGATGAGCCGAAATAAGCCAGCGGCGGCTGTTCTCGACATCGTGCCCCCCGTCTCCTCTCGTTGACCCCGCCACCATGGTCCCCCGGGACCCAACGGCGGTCAACGAAGGAAATGCACTGCATTGACCCGGTTGCTCAAGCGGACCGCGCCAGCGCATAGATACATGGAAATCACGCTCTGGAAACCATTCCGAAACCTGCGCCGTGAATGCTAGGCACAAGGCGTTGAACCACGGGGGAAGGCAATGATCATGGACGTTGAAGAGACACGGCACATCCGCAGCTCAAGTGAACTGAACGTGGGGGACCAGGTCGAGGCCTGGCACAACGGCAAGCTCTTTCACCGGGGCACGGTAACCCAGACGGTTGCGGCCATGGATCTGTTCTGGATCCTGGATTCCAGGACCGGAACGCGGCGCCTGATCGACGCCGAGGCGCTCGTCATCCTGCGGGCAGCGGAGCCGGGCACGCCCCGGGCGGCGACCCGCGCGCCCGCCCGCACGCCGTCCCAGTCGCCACACATGCCGCTGTTTCAGGCCCCCAGCCTCTCGGGCTAGGAGTCGTGCCGGCGGGCGCCGAAGGGGCGCTCGAATCGGGGCTGTGTCCCGGGAGATGGTAGAGTGGTCACACTTGATGTGCAGTGATGCCCACTTATATTCGGTCGAGCAGGTTCGGGCGGTCAGCTTTGGCTGACTGATTCGGTCCCTCAACCGGATGACCTGCCGGAATCCTTCGGGAAACCATCCGCGGGAAGTGGGTTTTTTCATGTGAGAGGCACATCCTGCGTCGATGAACGCGTTCCATTTGGTCCCGGCGGCTGCCTGCTGAGGTTTGGCAGCAGCCCGGTTGACCACCTGACTTTTCTTCGGCGAACCCCTGGGCCAACCGGCACCGGGGGCCGATATCCGCATGGATGCCGCCTGAAAGACCTTTGAACTTTATGACTACTTTTGCTGCCCTCGGCACGCCCAAGGCCCTCGCCGACACCCTCACCGCGCAGGGAATTGTTGAGCCGTTCCCCATCCAGGTCAAGACCCTGCCGGACACCCTCGCCGGACGCGACGTCCTGGGCCGCGGCCGCACCGGCTCCGGCAAGACCATCGCCTTCGCCATCCCGCTCGTGGCCCGACTCGCTGAGCGCGAGGCCGGCTACTTCCGCAAGCCCGGCCGCCCCATGGGCCTGGTGCTCGCCCCCACCCGCGAGCTCGCCACCCAGATCAATGCCACGATCGAACCACTGGCCAAGGCCGCGGGCCTGACCACCACGGTCATCTACGGCGGCATCTCGCAGGCCCGTCAGGAAAAGGCGCTGCGCGCCGGCGTCGACATCGTCATCGCCTGCCCGGGCCGCCTGGAGGACCTGATCCGCCAGCGCATCCTGACCCTCGAAGCAGTCGAGATCACCGTCCTGGACGAGGCCGACCACATGGCTGACCTTGGCTTCCTGCCGGTGGTCAAGAAGCTCATGGACATGACCCCCACCCAGGGCCAGCGACTGCTGTTCTCCGCCACCCTGGACAACGGCGTGGACAAGATCGTCCAGCGCTACCTGTCCAACCCGCTGACCCACTCCGTGGACGACCCGCAGGCCGCGGTGACCACCATGGAACACCACGTGCTGGTGGTCAATGACCAGACGGTCAAGAAGCAGCTGATCGTGGAGCTCGCCTCCGGTGCCGGCCGCCGTGTGCTCTTCATGCGCACCAAGCACCATGCCCGGAAGCTGGCCAAGACCCTGACCGACGCCGGCATCCCCGCCGTCGATCTCCACGGCAACCTCTCGCAGAACGCCCGTGACCGCAACCTCGCCGAGTTCTCCTCCGGCGACGTCCGCGTCCTGGTCGCCACCGACGTCGCGGCCCGCGGCGTCCACGTCGACGACGTCGAACTGGTCATCCACGTGGATCCGCCCACGGAGCACAAGGCGTACCTGCACCGCTCAGGCCGTACGGCCCGCGCCGGTTCCGACGGCACCGTGGTCACGCTGACCCTGCCCGAGCAGCAGTCCGACGTCAAGAAGCTGATGAAGGCCGCCGGCGTCGAGGTCAACTTCGAGCGCGTCACCGCCAACTCGCCCCTGGTTGCTGAACTGGTCGGCGAAATGGCCGAGAAAATCGATCCGCGCACCCGTGCTGCACTGCTGGCCGCCAAGGCCGCGCAGCACGGCGGCGGCACCTCGACCGGCGCGAATGCCGAACGCAAGCGTGCCCGCCGCCAGGCCTCACCCACGGCCGGCGGCCGCGGCGGACGCGGCGGACGCGGTCGCGTTTCCGCCGAGGCCCCCCGCACCGATCTACCGCGCGCCGAGCGCCGGGCGGTGGCCTATGAAGGCCAGGCTGCAGCCCGCAACGCCGCGGAGCGCGTCGCGGAGAAGAACCAGGACCGGGCTGACGCCGAGCGCGCCGAGCGCCGGAATGCGCGCGGCCGCGGCCGTGCCACCGCCTACGCGCACCACAACGATGTTCCCGCCGCCGGCGGCCGTGCCGCGGCCGGCCGTGGGTCGGACGGACGCGCCGCCGAGGGGCGCGCCGACGCCAGGGGCGCTTCGGCTCCCCGCAGCGGCGCGGCACGCTCTGGGGCTCCCCGCACCGGCGCACCCCGCACCGGGGGCTCGACCGGCGGCCAGCGCAACGGCCGTCCGGCCACAGGCCAGCGCGCTGCGGCCGGCGCCAAGTCCGGCGGCGGCAAGACCGGAGCAAATGCGCCGGTCTGGTCCTCCAACACCGGCGGCACCTCGGGCGGTTCTTACGCCGGCGGCGGCAACGGCCGCTCCGGCGACGCCCGCCCGGCCCGCAGCGGCCCCCGCCGCGCGTCGGCTCCGGCCTCAAACGAACGCCGCGGCCGCTAAGGCTCCGGTTTTCCGCTACTCAAAGTAGCTGGCGCTACGCAAACGGACGGCCGCTGCGGGGATCCCCGCGGCGGCCGTCCGAAAGCGCGGCGGCTGTCCGAAAACGCCGCGAAAAACCGGAACTCACCAGCCCCGGGCGCGCCACTCGTCCAGGTGCGGGCGCTCGGCGCCCAGCGTGGTGGGCTTGCCGTGGCCCGGATGGACCACGGTGTCATCCGGGTAGACATCGAACAGCCGCTCGCTCACATCGGTGATCAGCCGGGCAAACCGTTCCGGATCCTTCTGGGTGCTGCCCACGCCGCCGGGAAACAGCGAGTCGCCGGAAAAGATGTGGGCCGGGCCGTCCGGGTCCTGGTACACCAGGGCCACCGAACCCGGCGTATGCCCGCGCAAATGGACCGCGGTCACGTCGAAGCCGTCGAAGTTCCCGACGTCCCCGTGATCCAGCAGCACGTCGACCTTCACCGGCAGTTCGGGGGCATCCTCCGTGCCCGCCGCCGTCTTCGCGCCGGTTGCCTCCACCAGTCCCGGGAGCGCACGGACGTGATCCCAGTGCTGGTGGGTGGTGGCGATCAGCGCCAGCTTCGGCGTCGCGTCAGTGTCCGCGGCGGCGTCCGCGAGCAGCGCCTGAATGGCGGCTAGATCATCGGCAGCATCGATGAGCAGTTGCGCGCCGGAGGCCTTTGCCGTCAGCAGGTACACGTTGTTGTCCATCTCGCTGACCGAGATCCTGCGGATGGTGATGTCACGTAGCGAGTGAATAAGTGAGTCCATGGGCTTCAGTCTAGGACCCGCTATTCCCGGCCCTGCGAGACCCAGTTGGGGTCTGCGGAACGGGAACCGACGACGGCGTCCGCGGCGGCGTCGAGCGCCCCGAGCTGCGCAGGCGTCAGGTTGAGGGTCAGGGCGCCGAGGTTCTCATCGATCCGGTCCGCCTTGCGGGTACCGGGGATGGGGACCACCGGCAGCCCGAGCCGGGCGCCCTGGACGAGGAGCCAGGCCAGCGCCACCTGGGCGGGTGTCGCGGGGTTCCCGGCGGCGGTGAGCTCGGCGGCAACGGCCCCCACGGCGGCCACGACCCCCTGGTTGGCCGCTGCGGCATTCTCGGCAAAGCGCGGGATGTTGCGGCGGAAGTCGTTGCTGCCCAGCGTCGAGACGTCCACGGTGCCGGTGAGGAATCCCCGGCCCAGCGGGGAATAGGGCACGAATCCGACGCCCAGGCCGGCCGCGGCAGGAACAACGTTGCGTTCCACGTCCCGGCTCCAGATGGACCACTCGCTCTGGACTGCGGCGATGGGGTGGACGGTGCTGGCCTCGCGCAGCTCCTCCGCCGTCACTTCGGACAGGCCCAGATGCCGCACCTTGCCGGCCTGCACCAGCTCCGCCATGGCCTCCACGGTTTCCACAATCGGAACGCGGAGGTCACGGCGGTGCAGGTAGTACAGGTCAATGGTGTCGGTGCCGAGCCGCTGCAGGCTGCGGTCCACCGCCTGTTTCACATACGCCGCGTCCCCACGGATATCCGTGTAGCCCGCCGACGGGGTCCCCACCAGGCCGAACTTGGTGGCCAGCTGGACCTCGTCCCGCCGCTCGTTGAGCAGCCGCGCGATCAGCTCCTCGTTGCTGCCGCCGCCATAGATGTCCGCCGTGTCCAAAAACGTCACGCCGGCGTCGACAGCGTGGTGCAGGGTCCTCAGGGCCTCGGCCGGGTCCACGTCCCCGTAGACCGGCGTCAGGGCCATGCCGCCGAATCCGAGGGGGCTGACCGTGAGGCCGTCGCCGAGCTGGACTGGTGCTGCCGTCATGTGGGTCTCCATTCGCTGGGAAGTTACGGACTAGTTCCGTCCCTGCCAAGAACCCCGGCGCGTGGGCGGCTATTCCTGCCCTCCTGCCCGTTTGCTTCCCGGCCCCGGCGCTGGGCACGGCGTGTTGCCGGCGGCTCGCGGCTCGGGCCCCGGACTAACCGGGCGGGAGCGTCGGTGTACCGGCAGTATCCCCAGCCGGCAGGAGCTTCAGGCCCGCCGCGCAGCCGACAATCCCGGCGATGAACAGCAGCTTGAGCGGGCTGGCCGGTTCGACGCCCGTGGCCATCGCCCAGCCGACCGTCAGCGCCGCGCCGATTCCCACCCAGACGGCGTAGGCGGTGCCGAGCGGGATGCGCTTCACGGCCACGCCAAGGCCCACCATGCTGAGCGTGGCCGCGGCCGCGAATACGAGCGTGGGCAACGGGCGGGTGAACCCGTCGGACAGGCTCAGGGCCGTGGCCCAGACCGCCTCCAGCACGGCGGAAGCGAGCAGGATCGTCCAGACGAGGGCCGGCGCCGGGTGGTGTTTCCGGCGGGGGTTCGCTGCCACCATCACGCCACCAGCTTCAGGCCGACCACGCTCGCGGCTATGCCGCCGAGCAACGCGATGCGTGCCGCCGTCGCGCGTTCCACCCTGGTGATGATTGCGTAGGCGGAGGTCAGTACAACGCCCACGCCCACCCAGACGGCGTACGCGGTGCCGGCAGGGATGGACTGCATGGCGACGGCGAGGCCGCCGGTGCTGGCGAGGACCGAGACGAGGAAGACCAGGCCGGGGAGCAGCCGGCGGCGGCCCGTGGCCTGCGCAGCGCGGTGCAGGGCGGCGGCCCAGACAGCCTCGAGCGCCCCGGAAAGAATGAGTATCAGCCACGCCATGACAGCTCCTGTGGCCAGTCTTGTCGCGTGCCGGGTACTGAACCGTCGTCCGGAGGCGCCGGGAAAGGGGCCTTGGAGCCCCATTTTAGCAAGCCGGGAGTTAGAGCCCGACGGGCGTGGCTCCAGACGGTGAACGTGCTCGGGTCCGAGCAGCCCGCTGTTGGCGATGAAGCCTGCGCGGGCCGCGTAGCCATCTGGAAGCTGCACGAGTTCCGCCCGAACCAGGCACCCGTGGTCAACGTAGTGGCCGTCGTGCTGATCGTGGTCTCAATCGTGCCAATCTGGGTCGCGCAACGGCTCTCAGGCGACTCGGTCCGCGTCAGCCAAGCCCGCGTCAGCCAGGCCCGCGTCAGCCAGGCCCGCGTGAAGGCGGGCCGGCGCTAGGACGTACCCTGCTCCGCAGGATCGATGGTGACGACCGCCAGGAAGCCGCGGCCCAGGATTTCCGGCGCGCTGTCAGCGCCAACGACGGCGTCATAACGGTTCAGTTCGACACTTGAGGTCTCGACACTTGAGGTACCGGGGCTGACGGTCGCCTGGCCCTGCAGCAGGATGCCGAACTGGCCCTCGAACACCGGGTGGGCGCGCTTCTTGGACAGCTCGACAATGGAGGTGTAGCCCTTGAAGGAGTCGTTGCGGGTGATGACATTCAAGTCCCGGATGTCGCCTGTGGGCAGTGCTCCGGCCGAGTCCGCGTCGCCGGAGAACCGGAACGGGCGGTACCTCTCGAGCGGGTGCTCGGAGCCGTCCACGCTCAGGAGCAGCAACTCACCGTCGATCACGGTCAGCACGCGGTCCATCCCGGCGAAGGCCGAGAACGCCCCTGCCTTGGTCACCTCGGCTATGCTGACCCGCCAGTCCCACTGGGTGTCATCCGCGCTGTTCTGCACCGACGGGGTCCGGGGATGACGTGCCAGTTCGCGGGTCACCCCGCCGCCGTTGCGCCAGGGTTGTGCTTTGAGCTCGGCATAGCGGATGATCTCCATGGCCCCAGCCTATCGGCTTGCCGGCAGCCCTCCAGGTGCTGCCGTTTGCTGCCGGCGCGGACGCAAAGTCGGCAGCGGCGGTCCGGCCTTGCTAACGTCAGAGGGAGGAAACGTCCAGAAGGAGCCCGAATGTTCGTCAAGGTCTGCGGTCTCAGCACCCCGGAGTCGGTCCGCTCCGCGGCCGAGGCCGGCGCGGACGCGGTCGGCTTTGTCCTGACCCGCAGCCCCCGGGAGGTCACGCCGGACCAGGCCAGGGGACTGCTCTTCCACGTCCCGCCGGGGCTGGCCGCGGTGGGAGTGTTCCGGCACGAACCGGCCGCCGACGCCGTCGCCCGCACCCGGGAGGCGGGCCTGGCCTGGGTCCAGCTCCACGGGGACCGCTCACCGGATGATGTCCGGACGGTGCACGGCGCCGGGATGAAGCTGATCCGGGCCGTCACCATCGGTGCCGACCCGGAGGCCTTCGAGCCCTGGGGTGAGGAGCTGCTCCTGATCGACGCCGCCGTCCCCGGCTCCGGTGAAGCCTGGGACTACGGCTCCGTCCGGGCCAAGGCGCTCGCCGGCAGGAAGTGGCTCCTCGCTGGCGGCCTGGAACCCGCCAATGTGGCACGGGCCGCTGCGGAGGCCCGGGCGTGGGGCGTAGACGTCTCCTCCGGCGTCGAGTCGGCGCGCGGCGTCAAGGACCTGGCCAAGATTGGGGACTTCGTCCGGGCCGCCAAGTCAGCGGCCTGAGCCTGTCCGGATGCCGCCTATCGCGCAGGACGAGAGCGGCAGCCCGGGCTGGCGCCCTGCTGCCGCTCTCCTG
Organism: Arthrobacter sp. ov118; assembly: GCF_900116495.1. Taxonomy (GTDB): domain Bacteria; phylum Actinomycetota; class Actinomycetes; order Actinomycetales; family Micrococcaceae; genus Arthrobacter. The sequence goes on along the minus strand of NZ_FPAY01000001.1, from coordinate 1,055,113 downwards.
ACGGATGGACTCAAGCGCTGCTCCCGCCGGCCCGGGTACGCCCTCGTCGAGTCAATATCTAGGGGCGTTTGATGATGACATCGTCGATGTATTCGTCGCCCTTTTGACGGTTGTGCTCGGCCCCGAGCTGAACCTTGCTCAGGCTGCTGCCCAGCATACTGACGCTGGTGCTGCTGTACCGCCGCACGTTGTCGAACCATACCTGGATTGTTGATGAGCTGCCGTTGGCTGTCACCCGCATGGCCACACGGTGCCAGGCGTTCAGGGTGATGCTGCCAGCGATCAGCTTCGTGTAGACAAAGGTGCCATTCGGGGCGGTCACCCGGAGCCACAACTGCCCGTTGCTGTTGTAGCGGTAGATGTCGGCGATGCGGGTGGAACCGGAGAAAAAGCGGAAGTACGGCACGTCATTGCCGGAGACGCCGGCCACGGTGATGTTGAACCAGCCGTCCGCATACAAGGTCTTGGTTCCCGACGCGAAGGTCGTAGACAGGTTCGCAAGGGAACCGGAATCCGTGGTGACATGCAGCTTGGCTGACTTGCTCCCGGCGTGGTGCTGGGAGCTTGAAAGGGTTGCCGTGCCGGTTCCCGACACGGTGGGAGTGAGGCCGCACCAGCCTCCGGCCTCAAAGCCTGTCGCGAGAAGGGTGGTACCAGGAAAGGTGTTTGTTGGTGCTGGAGCGCAGGTTGCGGCGGTAGCCGCCGGGGCAGATCCGAAAACAAGGGAACCGGCTACGAGCAGTCCGAGCGTCCCCACCGTGCTGAGTGCTTTGAGTCTTTTCATCGAAGAAACTTTCCGTGCGTGGTTCGACTTGTTCATGAGGACTCGTGCCGCGGCACGAAGCGTGCTGGAATCCGTCACACCAGCTGCGCCAGCTGTACCAGCTGTACGACCGCCGAGATGCCGACTACTGCCAGCAGGGCTGCAGTGATGCCCACCAGGGCCCGGGGGAGAGACTTGTCCGGCTGCAAAACGCGCAACACATCGCAGCTCACCAGTGCTGACACGGTGGCCAGGCCAATCAGGAAGATGATCATTTCGCACGCACCAGGACATGCTTTGGCCTCTTGATGTCAAGGGCCAGGAACCCGAGTGTCATGATCGAAAGGATGCAGACGCTGACCGGAGGCGACCAGAGCCGCGCATAGATCATCGCCGTCGCCACGAGCGTGGACATCGCGAGGCTGAAGGCGACTGCAATCGCGATGCTGAGGGGGAGCGCGCCAGTGGCCTGAGTTGAGCGCGAGGGGTTGAAGTGGAGGAGCAGGACCAGAGCTGTTCCCGGCCCGGCCAGCATCAACAGGCCTACTACCGCCAGGCGCAGGCCTTCCGGGCCGACGAACGAGAGCGGTATAGCGGCTACGGCCAGGGCCGCCGTTGCATAGCTTACATAGCTGCGTTCAGTTGCCATTACTGACTCCTTCGATGTGGAAAATCACGCCGCCTGCGTTTTCAAAAACCTTCGTCCAGCCCGGACTGGTAGCGCACGAGGCGGTAAAACGTTGTAGGTCGCCGGCCGGAGTCGAGCCACGAAGTTCGGCTGCCTCCAGCTGGCTTTCGGTGATGATGAGGTACGCACCCGCCCTGTGGGCGATCTGGTTGGCCGAGTCACAGCTGATTGGCGCGGCGCCGGGAAGGGGCTCGGCAGCAATGAGCGTCCGATAGTCATAATCCGCATAGTGCTGGAATCTCCACGGAGTGTTGTGGACAGCCTCGATGAGGATGGCGCCGGCGGGCGCAGTCGAATAGAGGTGGTTGACGACAGCGATCTCATCGTCGTTGAAGCTCTCCATACCGTCATTTCCATAGCGGGAGACGACCGTTCCCGTGGCCAGCACCGCCCCCATCAGCAGCAGGCCAAGGGACCGCCGCAGGCTCAGCCCGGCGGCCTTGTCCGACGTCAGCGGCAGCACCACCAAGCAAACGGCGAACGGCAGGCTGAACAGGTACAGGCGCAGAAGCAGTTCCCCGCCGTACGACTGAAGGGGAATCAGAAGCAGCGGGGCGAATGCTGCGGCCGCGGCCGCGAGCCATGGAGTTTTCCGCCGGTAGCCCACGACCGCGCCGATGGCGGCGAGAATCCAGACGAGCGCGACTTCGGCAATGCGCGTATAGACGACGAACATATGGGCATCGCTGCCTGAGACCCTGGTGTTCAGGGCACCGAAGCTATTGGCGCCGATGTCACCGAGCGAACTTAACAGTTGACCGAAATGCCCCTGCAGGAAGGTTGACGCTGCAAAGAGCAGCCACGCTACGGGCAGGATCACGGCCAGAACCGGGAGGAAGCGCAACCGGAGACGGCCGGTCAGGAGCAGCGCCGCCAAGATCGGGATCAAGGCAAAGGGGCTGAGCTGGTGTGAAACGGTCATGGTCAGCACGATCAGCGCGCAGACCACAACCAGCACTGCCGCGTCCGTGCGGGGCGGCTCCAGGACGCCTTGGCGGGGAACAGCGCCGTCGAGCCTGCTGACGTTCCTGGCAAGCCAGCGGGAGAACCCGCTGCGCTCCGTGGGCCAGGCCCATCCGCCAAAGACACTCAGTAGGCAGGCAACTAGGGTCAGCAGGAGGACGAATGAATAGGCCTGTGGCGCCAGATAGTCCTGCCCAATCCAGCTGGCCAGATAGAAGATCCAGACAGCCGCCCAGGCGTGGCGCGGATTTGCCGTCAGTCTCCGCGCCAGGGCCAGCAGCGGTGCCAGCAGGAGGATGTTGATTCCCACCGGCGCCCACGTCGCGATGCCCATGAGGTCCTTGGCTCCCGTCGCTCCCGAGAGCATTCCCAACAGGTCGAAGAATCCGGGCCAGTTGAAGTACGCGTCCACGGTCGGATCCAGCTGGCCTGTCTGGGCGATGTTGTCGGCAATGCCCAGGTGACGGAAGCTCGCTTCAAGCCGGGGGAGGCCATGGATGACGGGGTCAGCACCATTGAGGACAACCATCGTTACCAGAAGCTGCCAGGTCAGGAGAGCGGGAACGAGGCGGCGGAGGGCCAACGAGGCCACGAATCCCGCGAGGCTTAGCGCGAGGGCAACAAAATAGGCCGGCGGAAGGACGCCGATGAGGCCGGCACCGCCGATTTGGAGGGGGTCTACTTGCGTCATGCTCCAGACGCCGAGGACGAGGGCAATCGCGGCTGCGGCGGCGAGCGCGCCAACGTGCCACGAAGGCGTCAGGCCGAGGTTGCGGTGGGTGGGCGGCTTGGCGCGGCCGTACGGTACCCGCGCATCATGGCGGTGTGCGGTGTGCACGGGGAGGCTTGTTGCCGTTTCGCGTGTCATGATCTCTCGATTCAGGTCGGCTGGTGGCGCGCCGCTGAAGGAATCTCGCCTTCGGTGGGGGCGGGTTTCACTCGGGTCAGGATGACCAGACGCCGAGCGGCGATAAACGAGGCCGTGGCCTGGGCAACGGCCCAGAGCACGGAGACCCCGGTGAGGCCATATTGCTGGGCCACGGCCGCGGCGGGTGCCACGACCAGGATGGCGGCCAGGACGGCGACTACGGTGGATTCGAAGAGTCGCCCTTGGGCCCGGCACAGCCCGTAGTAAACCTGCGTCACGCAGCTCAGGAGCAGTGCCGGAACGAGTACGGGAAGAAGGACCCACGCGGACGCATACTGCGGTCCGAGGAAGCCCAGCAGCGCGGGTCCTGCAAACATCAGGATCAGCCCGGCGCCAAGAGTCAACAAGAGGCTGGCCCGGAGCGCGGACGAGACCAGGCCCGGCCGCGCGCGCGTTTCCGCGAGGGCTGTTTGCAGCGTAAACCCGGCGGACTGCGGCACGAAAAACACTGCCGAGGCCATCATCCACACCACGTACCACGCCGCAGTGGACGAGGGGCCCAGGGTGGCGGCAACGATGAGCGGCAGCAGGTAGCCGGGCGCGCGGTCGGCGAGCATGAGGGCATGATTGGGAAGCCCAGGCTTTAAGAGGCTCAGGGCCGGCCGGACGCGGAGGCCATGCCGCCAGTCCGGAGATACCTGGGCCCGGCTGAGCTGGCGCAGGCCCACGAGGACGCTGGCCAGCGCCCCGGCCGCGACGGCGGCCACAATCACCGCCAAATCACGGCTTCCGACGGCAAACGCCGCGGCCAGGAAGGCGAGCTGCACGAGGCTTTGCGCCAGGCTCCTGACCAGGGTGCGGTCGGCACGTTCCTGCGCCACGCCCACATGATCGAGTTGGTAGGCGCTGGCAGCCAAGAGCACCGTGGCAAGGAACAAGACCGTGACCACGGGGTCGTTCCACGCCTCGCCCACACCTGTGCCGAGCAAGCCCGTGATGAGGACCAGCAGGCCCGCGCCCAGCAGGGAGAACGTCGCGACGGTAAGCAGGCTCGTGGCGATCAGGCGGCGGCCGCCGTCGGCTTCGGCGGGAAGAAGCGTCAGCGTGGCGGGCCCGACGCCGAACATCCCCAGCTGCACGCTCAGGAGTGCGGCAGCAACTACCGCCGAGCCGAGACCTATTTGCTCCGGCGGCAGCACAAGGGCGGCGAGCGCCCAGAACAGGAAACCCGTCACCATCGGCGCGATCCTCGCTGCGGCCAGCCAGGCCGCGTTGCCGCCGACCGACATGGGTTTGTGGGCCGGCCGCAGGAGTTCGCCGAACATCGCGCGGTAGTTGTAAAGCAAAAAACCCACCCAATATGGCAGGAAGCGGGGCGCCCGAAATAGGGACATGCCCACCCCCCGCACGGTGGCCAGCAGGGGCAGCGCGGCCATCCAGCCGGCGCGGCCCGGATGTTTGCGGACGGTCCTGGCCGATCCGGCCCCGTCCTGGAGCCACTGGTCGCGGGCGTAGTCGAACGTGTCCTTGAACCGGTGCCTCACTACCACCGAGTCCGACACCCCGAGCCGGTACCCTGCCTGTTCCAGCCGGATTCTCAGCTCCACATCTTCCCCGGAACGGAAGTCGTCGTCGAACCCGACGGCGAGGAGCACGTCGCGGCGCATCAGTGTGGCGCTGACGCCGAACCAGCGGCGTACCCGGCTGTGGTTGTGGTGCCAAGCCAGTGCCGCACCCCAATACCCGGGACCGTCGGCTTCGCTGGCCAGCCCGAACTGCAGGCCGTCGTAGCCGCCGGACTCGAATTCCGCCAGTAGACCCCGGAGGCTTTCCGGCGGAAGGACGACGTCGGCGTCGATGAGGGCGACCACGTCGCCGGTGGCACTTCGGGCGCCGAGCATCCGTGCCGCCGGCAGGCCGCGGCCCTCGTCGGAGACGACGGTCGCCCCGCATTCGCGGGCGATGGCAACGCTGTCATCGGTCGAACAGCCGTCGACAACGATCATTTCGTGCGGGTGCTGATCGCGGATTGACTGGAGGCACTCGCCCAGCCATGCCGCGGCATTGCGTGCAGGGACGACAACCGACACGTTCAGATCGCTCACTTGGGCTCGCCTCACTCATCCAGTTTTGAGCGGACCAGGTTCGCGATGAAGTCAGAGGCCTGGTCCGCGGACCAGGCGGCGGGCAGCCGCAACAGCCAACAGGGAACGTCCTCCAGAGCCCGGCGCACCACCGCTGATTTTTGGCCGAAGTGGTCCTCCAGGGGGACAAGGCTGGTGGCGCCGAGGGCCTCGACGAGCCGCCGCGAGACCATGGGCAGTTCCGAATGGAAGTTGCCGACGATCCGGGACGTCATCCACTCCGCGCTTCGTGCTTCCAGCCGCGCGTCGGCACCGTCAAAGCGCTCCAGGAAAATGGCCAGCTGGGCCGGCGCCGCGGACGAAATCCGCTGCGCCCCGAAGATTTGTTCCGGCTGCACCATGCGGTGTTCTGGCGACCACCGCCGGGTGAAGGCGGCCGTCTTCGGATAGCGGACAATGACCGGATGGACGGCCGTGGCCAGATGCGCCACGGGAGTTGTCAGCCACCCGGGGGCCAGCGGTTTGCGCGCGCCATGGAACATGTCCGGGTAGATGGCGCGGTGGTGGGGCTTGATGAACATCGGTTTGGCGTAGCCCATGAGCATCCCGCCGGCGCCCATAAAGGCCCAGTCGTCTGCCATGAACCGCACGTCGCCCATGGCGACGAGCTTGGCCACCGTGCTCGTTTTTCCGACTCCGCCCCAGGCCGGCAAGAGAACGCCGGAGCCGCGGAAGTCCACCACCGCGGCATGGATCATCGCCGTCTCCTCTTGGACGCACAAACGGTCCAGCATCGGGATCACCGAGGTCAGGAGCTCACCGGGGCCTTCGATCCGGTACCCGTCCGGTGTCTCGATAATCTGGACGCGGTCCGTCGGGATGTACAGGGAGTCCCCCGTGAATCGGTAGGCATCCTCCGCGTGCGACTGGCTGGAAATCAGCGATATCTTGCCGCCGATGGTTATCCGCCGTGGCGCGCGGGAACGCCCCAGGAAAGGGGCGAGCATATCCCGCAGCTGCGGTTCACCGGGCGTGCCGGCCTCCACCTCGATGCCCACGATCCCATGTACGTCGAAGGAGGCTCCGACAGATGCGCTAATCGGCTGTTTCACGTCGCGTTCAGACTGGCTCATCATCCAAGCTTTCTGGGTTTGGGTATCCGCGGTCGGGTGGTTCAAGGTGCAGAGGCTGTGTCGGGCGGCGCGCGGGGGCGACGGCGCCGACCCGATTCACTGGACTTCCCTCCAGGGCTCTTCCGGCGAGACCGGGTCCGGCTTCACCGACACGGGCGCGGCGGGCAGGCGGCGGCCGCGCACATAGCCGGTCGCCGTGGCCGCGAGCACAGCGATGATGGTTGCCGCCCGGCCGAGTCCGGCCCGGTCCTCGCCGCCAAGCCAGCCGCGGACTCCGGCAAACACGGCCCGGGGCAGGATCTGCCGGACGTAGCGCCGTTCAGGGCCCAATGCCCGTTTGTGCCCGACCACGCGGCTGACCTGCGCTTTGGAGATTCCTTCGGCCCAGGAGCGGGCAAGCATGTACCGCAACGTGCCCCGCTCGGCCGAAACGTTGTGGTGCACCACGGCAGCTGGCTCATAGACCACCCGGGAGCCGGGCGCTCCGATGACGGCGCGGATGCAGAGTTCGGTCTCCTCGCAACCGAGCGGCACCGCATTCTGGCGTCCCAGGGAGGTGTTGAAGCCGCCGACACGGTCCAGCACATCGGCACGGAAGGACATATTCGCGCCAATGACATTGCGGACCTCGGCGGCGACCTTAGGCATCCCCCGGTACGTGCAGCCCACAATCCAGTCGAGCTCTTTGGCGAAGTAACCAGGCCGCCCGGCTTCCCACAGCGGTTCCACAAGGCCGCCCACCGCCAGAACGTCGGGATCGTCGTACAGGACCGCGAGCCGCTCGAGCCAGTCAGGTGCGGCCTCCGCGTCGTCGTCCAGGAACGCCACAATCTCAGCCTTGGCGACGGCGGTTCCGGTGTTCCGGGCGCCGGAGAGGCCCTTGGGCCCGGCGTTCTCAACAATCACCGCGTCCGGGACGGTGAAGATCAGCCGTTTGTACAGGTCCACGTTGTAGTCGACGACGACGATCGTCTGCTTGGGCGGAACGGTCTGGGTACGGACCGAATCCAAGGCGCCCATCAGCATGTCCCACCGGTCCTCCGAGTAGGAGCAAATAACCACCGACACCGCCGGCAGGCTGGAGTGCTCTGACATCTTATTCACCTGCCCTTACGCCCAGGACGCTGCTGGGATCGGTGGGAACGTGCGGGAACACGGCGTTGGGGTACTTGTACTTGACTCTTCGTAGGGCCTCGGGACGGGCCCCGGCCGTTGGGGCCTCCCAGCTCACGCGTTCGCGGGCAAGCGTGCGCAGAACCCGCCAGCCGTCCCGGAAGGTGTGCAGGTTCGACAGGCCGGAGATGCGGGACAATTCGTGGCTGGGAACCTCGGCGATGCGCAGGCCCGCCCTGGAGGCCCGTACGATCAGTTCCGTTTCGATCTCGAAGCCGTCCGACTCCAGCTCCAGGATCCCAACGCATTCGCGGCGGAGGGCGATGTAGCCGTAGCAGAGGTCCGAATAGTCGCTGTGCAGGACGGCATTGGCGAGCACGGTGAGCATCTTGTTTCCCGCGCTGCGGAGCCAGGTGAGATCATCAGAGCCGCCACCAGTCACATAGCGTGAGCCTTTGACGAAGTCGTATTCGTGCTGGAGCGGAGTCACCAGCCAGCCGATCTCCTGCGGGTCCATGCTGCCGTCGCCGTCCAGCATGACGATGATGTCGCCAGAGGCGGCGGCAAAGCCGGCCCGCACTGCGTTTCCTTTGCCGGGCCGAGGTTCTGCCACGACCACGACGTCCAGGCGCAAGGCCCGGGCGACGTCGACTGTCGCGTCCAGGGAGCGGCCGTCGACGATTACCACCTCATCCACATATGAGGGCATGCGCCGCAGTACCCACGGCAGGTTCATTGCCTCGTTCAGGGTGGGAATCACCACGCTGACGGAGGGATTTGCCGGTGGGGGCGTCGTTTGGGGGCGCACGTTCGGCTTGAGATTCGGGATGGACACTGGCCTCACCACTCAATGACGTATCTGCTCGCCACAACTGCAGCGCTCCCCGGTCCCTCCGACCGGGAACTCGACCCATTGCTCACGCTGAACAGTTGTCGACAATTTCCTGATTACCCCAGGGTTAAAGTCTGGTGAGGGCACCTTGCATTAACCTTGGATTAACTTGATGAATCAACTAAAATCCTCGGAAGACGGTTGATGGGCCGTTTGCTGCCGTGCGAGACTGGCCGCATGCGGACACCCGTTCACGGGGGGCGCGTGCCGATAAGCCGCCGGTGTCCCCGCTCTTTGCGGTTCGTTCTTGTTCCGTCAGCAGTCCTGGTACTGGTCCTGGCGGGCTGCGGCGCGGATGCCGCCCCCGAAGGGGAGCGGCCGATGTTCACGTCCGCTTCGGCGTTGCCGGCCGAACCGTCAGCTGCCCCGACCCCTGCTTCCCAAGCCGCCAGCTCCCGGCCGGGGGCGCCGACGTCGGAGGCCGGTGCCGCGACGCAGCCGGCCCCGGCCCCGCTCCGCCGGCCAGCGCCTCAGGCGGGAGCCGTCGCGGCACTGATTCCGCCCCGGACCACCGACGTGACCATGACCGGTGATCTGCCCGGCTGGAAGCACGTGTTTGTCGAGGATTTCTCCGCGGGTGACGTCCCGCTGGGCGGGTTCCCCGGCCCGCTTTACAGGGCACGGTGGAGTGCCGGCTACAAGGACGGGACACCGGACACCGCCGGGCAGAAAAATGATGGAAAGACCGGCTATTACCCGTCAAAAGTTCTCAGCGTCCGCAACGGCACGCTTGACTGGTACCTGCACTCGGAAAACGGGATCACGATGGGCGCGGCACCGATGCCCAAGATCCCCAACACGGCCTCCAACCCGCCGCGGGCCAACAGTCTGCTCTACGGCCGGTACTCGGTCAGATACCGGGCCGACGCATTGCCCGGGTTCAAGACAGCCTGGCTCTTGTGGCCGGACAGCGGGGTCTGGCCACGGGACGGCGAGGTTGATTACCCCGAAGGGGATCTGGCCAAGATCATTTACGGCGCTGTCCATTACGACCGGAACGGCCGGGACGCCTTCGAGAAGCTGGATTCGGACCAGTTCGTAACAACGTGGCATGTGGCCACGATGGAATGGACCCCAGGCCGGGTCGAGTTCTTCCTGGATGGCCGTTCCCTGGGGGTCAGCAACAAGGCCCCCACGGTGCCCATGCACCTGATCCTGCAGACCGAATCCTGCCTCACGGGCTGCCCGGCCCCGACGGCGCAGGGCCATGTCTCCCTTGACTGGATCAGCATCTGGGTGCCGGCTTGAGACCCTTGTGGCCGGTCAGGGCCGTGAGCCGGCCCTGACCTGGCTGCTGGCGCTGCGGTGCCCTACCTGCGGCGCAGGGTGAAGGAATCCGAGAACGTGTAGCCCTCTGCCGGAACGAAGCGGGCGGCCAGTTCATCCGCCGTGGCCCTGACATCCAGCGTGCCGAGGGCAGGATTTTGGTTCTTTCCGGACGTACTCGCGAAATAGTGCATTTCCGGGTCATCGGATTTCACGTTGTAGAGTCCGACGCCGCCGACCCCGACCGTGGCGAAAACCGTCCCCGACCCCTGGGCCATGGAGCCGTCGGTATCGGCCAGGCATCCGGCCGTGAAGCTGGCGGGAACCAGTTCCGCGCAGCCCCCGCCCTGGGCCAGTTGGTGGGTCCGCTGATAAATGTGGTCGTGGCCGGACAGGACAAGGTCCACATTCTTTTCGATCAGCATGTTCGTGAATTCCTGCCCCGCCTGGCAATCGTAGTTGCCCACGCTCAGGCAGGGGGTGTGCATGCCGACCACTGTCCACGGGATGTTCTGCGATTTGGCCTCGTCGATGGCGTCCGCAGTCCAGCGCCAGCGTTCGCTGCCCCTCGAATAGTCCAGCGGTTCACCGTCCCGGAAATCGATGCCGGGAGAAACCAGAATGAAGCGGACCACAGGGTTTTGCTCGGGGACATCCACGCGCCACTGGACGCCGTACTCGCCTTGAAGACCGGGCAGCCGGTTGGGCAGGCACTGGACAAATTTCTCAATGTCACCCTCGCTGCCGTCGCTCTCGTGGTTTCCGGTCACCAGCTGGTACGGAAAGTCGGCGCCGAGTCGGGAGGTGACCATGTCGCAGAACTGCTGTTCAATCCCGGCTTTATACGTAAGGTCGCCGAGCGCGAGGTTCAGTTGCGGATTGAGCCCGGCAACGACGTCGAGCACCTTTTTGGCGCCCGTGCTGACGCCGATGTCCCCCTGGGCGGTGAAGTGCACGGCTTCACCGGGCGGCGGTCCGGACCCCGACGGTGTGCCCGGGCTCGGACGAGGGCTCGGTGCGGAACTCGACGACGGCGTGCCCGGACTGGGGCTCGGGGCGGGTTCCGGCGGCTCGGGCTGGCACCCGGAGAGCAGCAGGCACAGGCCAAGCAGGCAAGCGACTAGACCCGCCTTGCCACGTTTCCCCAGAGACCCGGCCACGATTCCCCACATCACTAGATTGGACAGGACTGTGTGCGAAATAATTCTGAAAGACAGTGCCGAAAAATTCGCTGGTTTGCCCGGCATTTACGCTGGTTGCCCGGCATTTATAGGCCAGAGTAACCGGGCGGTGGAGCGATAGCCAGAGAATGCGTGAGCCTCGGATCGCCGGAGCAGGTATCGGAACGCCGTAATCCCCAATGCCCGGGCGTCGTAGGCCGGAAGGACCTAGCCCGGGACGTGGCTTCCTCGTTAACATGCAGGGAGGGGCTAATACCCCGATCGGCCTGGCGGGACAGGCCCGCCCCGCTCAAAGGAGACTGTTGTGACTCTGCCCGAAGGTTTGACCCCCGGAGTGTGGACGCTGGACATGTCCCACAGCGAAATTGGGTTCAGCGTCCGCCATGCGGGCATTAGCAAAGTCCGCGGCCGGTTCAACGAAGCCACCGCCGAGGCCCGGGTGCACAATTCCCTCGCGGACGCCAGCCTCCACGCCACCGTCAAGACCGCCAGCTTCGATTCAGGGGACGCCAACCGCGATGGCCACGTCCGCGGTGCCGACTTCTTCGACGTCGAAAAATACCCGGAGATGACGTTCCGCGCCACCGGCATCCGCGGCGAGGGGGAGGACTACGTGCTGACCGGTGACCTCACGATCCGGGACGTCACCAAGCCCGTGGAGCTTGAAGTGGAGTACACCGGCGTCGCAGTGGACCCCTTCGGCGCCACCCGGGCCGGCTTCAGCGCCGAGGCCGACATCAGCCGGAAGGAATTCGGTCTGACCTGGAATGCCGCCCTCGAAGCCGGCGGCGTCCTGGTCAGCGACAAGGTCAAGATCAGCGTTGAGGCCGCCATGGTCAAGCAGGCCGACACCTAGAAGACCAAATGTCACTCCCGAAGGCGACAATGGACCTATGAAGACACTCCTGAACATCATCTGGCTGGTCTTTGGCGGCCTTTTGCTGGCACTCGGATACTTCGTTGCCGGCGTCGTCTGCTGCATGCTGATCGTCACCATTCCGTGGGGGCTGGCCGCGTTCCGCATCGCCTCCTATGCGTTGTGGCCGTTCGGCCGAATGGTGGTGGACAAGCCCGGCGGAGACGGCATGTTCGTCCTGCTGGGCAACGTCATTTGGCTGGTCGTGGCAGGCATCTGGATCGCGATCGGGCATGTACTCACGGCCTTCGCCATGGCCATCACGATCGTCGGCATACCGCTGGCCGTCGCCAATCTGAAGCTGATCCCGGTCTCGCTCATGCCGCTGGGAAAACAGATCGTCCCGAGCCATTCGGCCTATGTGACGACCTACAATCCCGGTGGTCGCTAGCCCGGAAGCGGCAGCGCGGCCGGCGGGGTCCCAAGGGCACCTCCGCTGTCAGTCCTAGAAAACCGAGGAGAGGATCATGGGCGAACTGGCGTCCGAAGGCTCGGACCTCATGCTGGTTATTGTCCGCGAGTTCAGGGCCCCGATCGGGGTCGTCTGGACCGCGCTGACGGATCCGGACCAGGCTCCTCAGTGGTGGGGCCCGAGAGGCTTCCACGTCCCGCGGGAGAGCATCGATGCGGACCTTGAGGTCGGCGGCCTGTACCGGGCCTGCATGATTCAGGAAGGTACCGGAGAGGAATTCTGGTGGAGCGGGGTGCGCACCGACGTCGAGCCGCCGCACCTGTTCGTGTTCACCCATGCCTGGGACAAGCCGGACGGCACCCGGGGCTTCGAGACCGAAGTGACCATCCGGTTGGAGGAGGTCGACGGCGGAACCCAGATGACCTTCACCCAGGGCCCGTTCGACTCAGCGGCCAGCCGCGACCGGCACGGCGAAGGGTGGCGGGAGTCGTTCGACCGGCTGGCGAACCACCTCAGCGTCGCCGCCTGAACGTCAACGCTGGGTGCCAACCTCGGGTGTTCTGCCCTGTGTCCAACCCGGCGCGCCCGGCCGCATTTCACGCCAGTTCGCGGTGCAGGTTCCGGTGCGCGGCCTCCAGCCACAGTGCGCGGCCGCGGTCGGTGTGGAAGAGCGGATCAAGCTCCAGCAGTTGGCGGACGACGGCGGCGCGGCCGGCGGCGAAGTCGGCGTCGCCAATGTGGGCAAAATCTTCCCTGACGTCGGTCAGATAACGGGCGTAGGCGGCCGGTTCCCCGCCTAGGACGGAGAGGTCGGCATCGCTGAGGAGGGCGCCGGCGTCGTCCCCCGGCTCCGGGCGGTGGTCCGCCGTCAGCAGCACCAGGCGTACTACCTCGTTCACCTCGTCGGCCGGGAGGCCGGCCTGGCGGAGCCGGACTTCGGCCAGCTGCGCCGATTCCTCCTCATCCTGGCCGGCGACGCCGCGGTAAACGGCGTCGTGGAACCAGGCCGCCAGCGCCACGGCCCGGGGTGGATCGGCCGGGTGGCACAGCACGTCCAAGGCCTCCAGCACGGCCAGCAGGTGGGTCCGGTCATGGTATTTCCGGTGCTCCTCGCCCCAGCGGTCCAACAGATCCAGGAAGAGGGCGTCGTGGCCCGGCAGCACCGCGTTCCAGCGGTTCAGCAGCGGGACCCGGAGGGCCTTACCCCGCTGGCGGGCCGGGATCCGCAGCCCGCTGGCGATCAGCTTGCGGACCAGGACCCGGCCCTCCACGGGGATGGCCCCGGCCGCCACCAGGGCCTGGTACCGGTCCTCGGCGACGTCGTAGTGGTCGCCGTCGAACGCACGTCCCGGGATGCCGGCGTCCGCGGCGAAGGCGTGCAGCTCCTCCAGTGAGGTGTCCGAGACAAGGTGGGAGAAGTGGGTTCCGTGGGCAGGCCAGAGCGGCGGATCAACGTAGACGGCCATGGAGGCAGTCTAGCGCCGGTCGCGGAAACCGGACCCTGATGGGAAGCATCGCGGAATCCGGCGGCGGGACGACCTCCGGGCCGTCCTGCCGGATTCACGCGGCGACAGAGTAGGCCGGCCCGGGATACGCGGGCCGCCCTCACCCGGGGCCGTCGCGGATCTACACCGTGACGGCTGGGTGGATGTTCTGGTTGCCGCGGAAGACGTTCTCGGGATCGAACTCCCGTTTCACCTGGGCCAGACGGGAGTAGTTTTCCTCGCCGAAAGCGGCACGCACACGGTCCTGGCCCTCGTCGCCGACGAAGTTCAGCCAGACACCGCCGGTGGCATGCGGGGCGATGTCCCCCCGGAACCGCTTCACCCATGCTTTTGCCTGCTGGCCGCCCTCGCGCGTCTCCTCCAGCCCGACCGGGTGGCTCACCCAGCCGGCGCCCCGGTTGGTCAGGGGCGTTTCGGCGGCTGCGGGACCCGCCACCGCCCCGCCCCAGCGGACAAGGAGCTGTTGGGAATGCGGCCCCGGAAGATTTTTCGCCGAATCGACAATCACGTCCACGGCGTCATCCGTCAGCTCGTCGTGGTAGTCGGCGCTCCAGTAGTTATACAGGTCGGGTGGAGCGTCGACCATGCACTGGAAATCGGCGTAGTTCATTTCCCCAACGAGGTCCACGGCCGGACCGAGTGCCCGGAAAGGAGCCGCGTGTTCGGCTCCGTCGGCCGGGTCGCCCGCGTGCACGAACGCGAGCCCGACGGCGAGCTGGCCCACCAACTCGACGGGAACAAACGGTTCCGGCGGGGCGGTGAGGTAGATCAGCGCGGTGCCGACGGCGTCGGGCGCGGTGAGCATGATCTCACGGTAGCTGCGGGCGAGATCGGCCGCCCCGGCGCCCGGCCAGAGCATGAGGCCGGCCTGGACCTGGGGTCCAAGCTTATGCAGTCGGAAGGTGAAGTCTGTGGCTACGCCGAAGTTGCCGCCGCCCCCGTGCAGGGCCCAGAAAAGTTCTGGATTCTCCTGTGCGCTCGCCGTGACGCGCTCGCCGGCCGCGGTCACCAGGTTGACGGCGAGCATGTTGTCGCACGCGAATCCGTAGGCGCGCTCCAGCCAGCCCGAGCCGCCGCCCAAGGTGAAGCCGGCCACGCCGGTGGTGGAGGCCCTGCCGCCGGTCATCGCCAGACCGTACTCCTGCGTGGCGCGGTCAAACTCGCCCCACGTCACGCCGGCCCCGACGGTGACCGTCTGCCGGTCCCGATCCACAGTGATCGATTTCATGGGGCGGACGTCCACCACCAGGCCGCCTTCGTTGGTGGACATTCCGGCCACGGAATGGCCGCCCGCCCGGACGGCAACATCAAGGCCATGTGTCCGCGCGTAGGCCAAAGCTTCGGCCACCCCGGCCGGGTCCCCACACTGGGCGATGACGGCCGGGTGCCGGTCGATCATCGCATTGAAGAGTTTTCGGGTTTCGTCGTATTCCGGGTGACCCGGCCTGACCCACTTCATTGCAGTGCTCCTTGGTGACCACGGCTCCGCCCCACCCCCACAGCCTACGACCGTGCGCGATCGGAGGCTACAGCCGATCGTCCTTGGTGGCGGCGGAGGTACAACACGACGGCGAGGGGCGGCTTGCCGATGCGCGGCTGGCGGCGGGCGGCCTAGCCGATGCGCGGGTCAGTCGTGGGCGGCGCGGACCGGGTGTTGGCTGACGATGGAGACCCGGTTGAAGGCGTTCATCGTAATAGCGAGCCAGCTGACCGCGGAGAATTCCTCGGCTGTCAGGTGCCTCCGGGCCTGGGCGCCTTCATGGTCCCGGGCGTGCACGTCGGAGATGGTGGTGATGGCCTCGGCCAGGGTGAGGGCTGCGCGTTCCTTCTCGGAGAACAGGGTGGTGTCGCGCCAGGCGGCGAGGACAGCCAGGCGCTGGGCCGACTCGCCGTTCGTGACCGCGTCGCCCACATGAACGTCAAGGCAGTAGGCGCAGCCGTTGATCTGTGAAATACGGACGTTGAGCAACTCGATTAGCGTCCCGTCCAGGCCCGCGTCGGCAGCGATTTCCTTGGCTTTCAGGCCCCGCCCGTTGAGTGCGCGCCAAGCAGCCGGGTGCTCCTTGTCGAGGAAAACACTCCTGTGTTCGGGATTCTGCGATGCGGCCGTCTCGTTCATGGAGTCCACAATACCGATGCCCCTCGGTGCGCCTCGGCGCGCCATGTGACAATTTTGTCAAACGCGTGACAAGCTGTGCAGGTGGAGTGATGGTTCGGTGGCCGGTTCCTTGGGGGAGCCGGCCGTCGCACCGCCCCTTTCCAGCTTGATCATCGACCGCCTGAGCTTCGCCACGCGGGCCCGCCAGACCGCTCTTATGCAAGCCTCGTCGCTATCCGGACGCGCCACGCCGCTCCTAGGCAAGCACATCTTCCTCGACCGCGCCCAGTCACCCATCCTGCTCCGGGACATGTCCAGCTGCGCGGCCCAAGAGCGGAGATGTACCCGCGGTAGCAACTGGCAGCGGGGACATGTCCAGTCTTCGGGCCAGGGAATGGCCACGAGTGGATTATGTCCACTGGTTCGGACCAGCGGAGGGCATGCCGCGCAGTCAGATCCCGCGGCGAGGCACATGTCCGGTGGTTGCTTCTCGGGCCGGAGCATGTCCGGTGGTTGCTTCTCGGGCCGGAGCATGTCCGGTGGCTGGTTCTCGGGCCGGAGCATGTCCGGTGGTTGGTTCTCGTGGCGGGGGACACGTCCACTGGTGCGGGTCAGGGCAGGGCATCCGCTGGCGGGGGTCAGGGCAGGGCAGGTCCGGAAGACTGTCAAGCGGGTGAATCAGCGTGGGCGGGAAAGACAGGGGAAGTTGCCCAGTTCGCCCGGGTCAGTTCGACGCCCGCCGCATGCATGGCTGCTGGATTTCCGGCCACGATGATGCCGGCAAAACTATCCGAGCCGTCGCCAAGGTCCTGTTCCACCGAACCTACCACTGCGTACACCGGTTTGGTGCCGGCACGGGCCAAGATGGCGGCGATGATCTTCCCTTGGCCCGTCTGGGAATCGAGCCGGCCCTCGCCGACCACAACCGAGCTGCTTGCGGCAAGTTTGGCGTCGAAGCCCAACAAATCCAGCACGTAGTCCGCGCCCGAGACCAAGCTGGCGCCGTAACGTGCCCACATGCCGCCGGAGAAGCCGCCCGCCGCGCCGGTCCGATCCACCAGGCGGGGATCGCGGCCGTAATCGGCGGCAAATCTCCCGGCCTGCAGTTCGAGCCGCCGGGTGAGGTCCGCCACCACGGCCGGGTCTGCGCCCTTTTGCGGTGCAAAAACGCGTGCGGCGTCGGAAAAACGTGTCGTGACGTCGCTCAAAATCACGAGCTCCGCACCGCCGAGGCCGCCGCGCTCCTCGATCGCCGCAATGGCGCCGGCGCCACCGTCGGTCGTGGCGGACCCGCCGGCCGCGACCAGCAGCCGGCGGGCGCCGAGCCGGACGGCTTCCGCAATGAGCACGCCAGTCCCGTAGGTGCTCGCCGCTACCGGATCCCGGTCCCCGGAGGCCGGCAGGTTGAGTCCGCTGGCGAAGGCTAGCTCGACGACCGCCGCGCCGTCGTCGGTCAGGGCGATGGCGGCGTCGACCGCGTCACCCCACGGACCCACAGTGCCGACCTTCACCGGCCTGGCATCCAGGCCTCCTGCCAAGACATCGAAGGTGCCCTCGCCGCCGTCGGCCACGGGCAGTTCGACGGCGGCGCCGCCGGCAGAGCGGATGCCTGCGGCAATGTGTGCCGCGACCTCGGGCGCGGTGAAGGTGCCCTTGAAGCTGTCCGGGGCCACGAGAATGCTCATTCGCTCAGAAACCCACCTTGTCCCGGCCCTTGAGCTGCAGCATTTCGCGGGCCTCGTCGGGAGTGGCGACCTCAAAGTTGAGGGCTTCCAGGATGGTGCGGATCCGGGTGACCTGTTCGGCGTTGGACGCGGCGAGCTGTCCCGGCCCGATCCACAGGGAATCCTCCAGTCCCACCCGGACGTGCGAGCCCATGGCTGCGCCGATGGTGGCGAGCGGCATCTGGTTCCTGCCGGCGCCCAGGATGGACCATTCGTAGTCCCCGCCCAGCAGCCGGTCCGCGGTGCGGCGCATGTGCATGAGGTCCTCGGGGTGCGCGCCGATGCCGCCGAGCAGGCCGAAGACCGACTGGACGAACAGCGGGCCCCTGGCCAGTCCGCGGCCGTGGAAGTGCGCGAGGTTGTTCAAGTGCGAAATGTCGTAGCACTCGAACTCGAAGCGCGTGCCGTTCTCGCTGCCGATGCCCAGGATGGTCTCGATGTCCTGGAAGGTGTTTTTGAAAACAAGGTCGCGGCTCTTTTCGAGCCCTTCGCGCTCCCAGGCGTGGCCAAACTCCGTGAAGCGGTCCAGCATCGGGTACAGCCCGAAGTTCATCGAGCCCATGTT
This sequence comes from Arthrobacter sp. ov118, assembly GCF_900116495.1. Taxonomy (GTDB): domain Bacteria; phylum Actinomycetota; class Actinomycetes; order Actinomycetales; family Micrococcaceae; genus Arthrobacter. The sequence continues at coordinate 1,036,942 of NZ_FPAY01000001.1, read as the reverse complement.
CAGCGAGGCGAGCTCGGGCTTGAACAGCGCCGCCGGCTGCATCCGCTCCTCGACGCTCATGTGCGGTGAGCCGCCCGTGGTGATGTTGATGACGGCGTCGGTGTTCCGCTTGAGCTTGTCCAGGATCGGGGCGAAGTGCTCCGGGTCCTGGGAGGGGCGGCCGTCCTTCGGGTCGCGGGCGTGCATGTGCACAATCGCGGCGCCGGCCTCGGCGGCGCCGATCGCGGCGTCGGCAATCTCCTCGGGCGAGACCGGCAGGTGCGGGGACATGGACGGGGTGTGGATGGCGCCGGTAACGGCGCTGGTGATGATGACCTTGCGGGCAGCAGCCATGGGAATGTCTCCTTGGTGGGCGGATTGTGGGGCGGCGGATCGTGGACGGACCAGATCCGCGGGTCAGGTCAGTAGAGCTTTTCGGTGTTGCCGTCGACGGCGAGGGCCTGGCCGTTGACGTTGCGGGCCAGGTCGCTGGCCACGAACGCTGCCATGTTGGCGATGTCCTCGGCCTCGATCAGCCGGCCCAGTGAGGACTGGTTGTGGTACAGCGCGGACACCTCGTCCGCCGGCCGGTCCAGCATCTGGGCTTTGGCGGCGATGACGGCGTCGATGCGGGGGCCGTTGACGGCGCCGGGGCAGATGGCGTTGACGCGGATGCCGTCCGGGCCGAGTTCGATCGCGAGCGTCTTGGTCAGCCCCACGACGGCCCACTTCGACGCCGAATAGGCGCTGCGGCCAGCCATGCCCAGCCGCCCTGCGGCCGAGGACAGGTTCACGATCGAGGCGCTGGTCCCTTCACGCAGCAAGGGCAGGGCATGCTTGATGCAGAAGAACTGGCCATGGATATTGACGTCGAAGGTCGCCTTCCACGCCGCGGCATCCAGGGTTTCTAGGGGGCCCGTGGGCCCCGCGATCCCGGCGTTGTTGACCAAGACGTCCAGGCCGCCCAACTCCTCCCTGACGGCGGTCATGAGCCCGCGGACCTGGTCCTCGTCCGAGACATCGCTTACCGCTGCCAAGAGACCGTTGACGCGGGCCTTGTCGACGGCGTCGGGGTCAATGTCGGTGACGAAGACGGCGGCGCCGAGTTCCTGGAACTTGTTGGCGATGGCCAGGCCGATGCCGTTGGCTCCGGCGGTAACCAGAACGCGCTTGGCGGTGAAATCCATGAGTATTCCTTGCGTGAGAGGGCTTGCTGGCCGGGTCCGGACGCGCGGCGCGTCCGGACCCGGCGGAGAGAGTAGTGGGTCAGTGGGCCGCCGGGACGGCCGCGGGCTTCTCGGCGCCGCGCTTGAGCAGCAGGGACAGCAGCGCGCCGATGATGCACATGCCCACGATGAACCACAGGCCGGAAAGCTTGGAGCCGGTGGCGTCCTGCATGAACCCCATGACATAGGGCCCAAGGAAGCCGCCGCAGAGGCCGATGGTGTTGACGAATGCGATGCCGCCGGCGAGGGCGGCGCCGCTGAGGCGGGTGGCGGGGTAGGTGAAGAGGATCGGCTGCAGGGCGAAGAAATTGAAGGCAGCCAGGCAGAAGCCGATCATGCCGAGCAGCGGACCGCCGACGGCACCGAGGGCGAAGCCGGCGACGATGCCGGACATGGTGCCGGTCACCAGCACCCGGGAACGGCGGCCGTCGGTGGCGAAGCGCGGGACCAGGAGGGCCCCGGCGGCGGAGAAGATCCAGGGGATGGCTGTCAGTAGGCCGATCTGCAGCGGGTTGAGCTTGCCGTAAGTGCCAATGATGGAGGGCAGGAAATACGACAGCGCGTAGACGGCGATCTGATGCGTGAAGTAGACGCCGACGACGAGGAGGATCTGCTTGTCCTTCAGGACATCGCGCAGCCGGTGGTTGCCCGAGGCCTCGGCGCCGGCGGTTTCCTCGGCGGCGATTCGGGCCTCGAGATCGGCGGCTTCCTCGGCCGTGAGGAAGCTTGCCTGGCTGGGGCGGTCCGGGAGCTTCTTCCATACGACGTAAGCGAGCAAGCACGCCGGGAGGCCTTCGACGAGGAACATCCACTGCCAGCCGTGCAGGCCGCCAAGCCCGTCCAGGGTCAGGAGCAGGCCGCCCAGCGGGGCGCCGACAATGTTCGCGATGGAGACGCCGAGCAGGAACATTCCGTTGGCCTTGGCGCGGTCCTGCACCACGAACCACTGCGTAAGGAAGTACATGACGCCCGGGAAGAGTCCCGCCTCGGCGACGCCGAGCAGCATCCGCATGATGTAGAAAGACCATTCGCCCTGGACGAAGGCCATGCCGGCGGAAATGATGCCCCAGGTAATCATGATCCGCATGATCCAGAAGCGGGCGCCCACCTTGTGCATGATCAGGTTGGACGGGATTTCGGACAGGGCGTAGGTCAGGAAAAACAGCCCGGCGCCAATGCCGTAGGCGGTGGCCGAGATGCCGAGGTCGATCTCCAGCCTGTCCTTGGCCATGCCGATGTTGGTGCGGTCCAGGAAGGCCATGATGTAGGCGCCGATCAGCAGCGGCATGACGCGGCGGAGGATCACGCCGTTTATTTCCTGCGGTGTGCGCATCTTCGTTGGTGCGGATACAACTGACATGGGTCGGGGTCCTTGGGTAGGTGGGCGGGGAAAAGTCGGGCCAGATCGGGTGTGCGGTTGGGCAAACGGGGGCTATGCAGCCGCGGCGGGCGCGCGGCGCTTCTGTCGGTAGGGATTCGTGAACGTGTAGAGCCGACCACAGATGGACGGGCCGGCGGGAGGGTGCCTCCGGCTTCAGATGTCCGGCGGCGTGCAGCCGCACGTCCGCCCGATATGCAGGCGGTGCTGGCACACTTTTGAGGTGTAGGTGGCGGACGGGGAATCGATGCGTTTGAGCAGCATGGCGAACGCCTCGTTGGCCATTTCCTGCTGCGGCTGGACAATGCTGGTTAGGTTGATCAGCCCGGAGCGGCTGTGGGGCAGACCGTCACAGCCGGCGACGGCGACGTCGTCGGGGATGCGCAGGCCGCGGGAGAGGGCGTATTCCATGACGCCGATGGCAAGTTCGTCGCTGCCGCACACCACGGCCTGGGGCGGAGTTCCGGCGGAGAACAGACGTTCCGCTGCCAGCCGGCCGCCCTCGTTGTTGACCCTGGTGCTGATCTTCCGGTCGCCACTAATCGTGATGCCCGCCGCGGCGGCGGTGCGGACAAACGCTTGCTCGCGGGCCAGGGAAGCCGTGGAAAAGCGGGGGCCGATTACCGTCGCGATTTCGGTGAAGCCGTGGCTGAGCATGTGCTGCATCAGCGTGGTGGCGGCCGCGTCGTCGTCGATCCCGACGAAGTCCGAGTCGAGGAAGTCTGCCCGGCGGGACAGGCACACATAGGGGATCCGGGCCGCCCTGAGGGTGCGGAGCGCGGTGGCATCGTCCCGGAGCGAGGCGGCAAGGATGATGCCATCCACGTTGCGGTGCGCGAGCGTCGAGGTGACCTGGGCTAGCACGTACGGATCGTCCTGGGTGGTGGCGACGAACACTTCGTAGCCGGACTCTGCCGCGGCCGTGATGACACCCTGTGCCCACCGCGGAAACATCGGATTGATGATGTTCGGGAGGATCAGCCCGATGACCCGGGTCCGCTGCGGATCAGTTGACTGCGAGGGCTTACGGGGCCTGAAGCCGAGCTCGTTCGCGACGTGGATAATGTGGCGGCGGGTTTCCGGCGAGACGCCGCCCTTGCCGTTGAGGACGTAGGAGACGGCAGCCGAGGAAACCCCGGCGGCCCTGGCCACTGCGGCGGCGGACACCGGCGGGACGGGGCCTTTCACGGTGATGCCTGCGGCGTGTTCCTGCATGTCCGGCCCTCCTTCGCGTCGGTTCCTGTTGCTGTGACCTCAGTTACAGTAGGGAGCCCCCTGATCGTTAAGCAACGTTAAGTGTTTCACGCGGGCTACGCGGCGGTGGTCCCGGGGCGTGATCTTCTTTTGGTTTCCGCGCGGTTGGATATGCGCGTTTCCGGGGTTCCGCGGCGGACATGCTCATTCTTCGTAGATAGGCGGCGGGGCATGCTCATTTTTCGGCGCCCTGCCCTGGGGCATGTTCATTCTTGGCGACCGAATGGGGGGACATGTCCAGCTTTTGACACCAGGGGTGGACATAACAGGAGCATGTCCACTCCTCGGGCTCGGGTGAGGGCATGTCCGGAGTCGGACCCGGGCGGGGGCATGTCCGGGGTTGGGGTCGGCGCAGCACCCGGCGGCCCGCGCCCCGACGCGGGTCCCTGCCTCGTCCACCGGCCCGGCGCGGCACCCGGCGGCGGGAACGCCGTGCCCCTAGACAGGGGTTTCGCTGTCGGCAAACATGGAGCCAACGTCCCCCATTCTAAAGTTGAGCCATGTAGACTCAACTTTGAAGCCAGGACCATTCCGGAAGGAGCCCCCTTTGGACGCCAAATTCACCACCAAGAGCCAGGAAGCTCTCGCTGCGGCAGCCATGAACGCCTCGACAGCGGGAAACCCGCAGCTAGAACCCGCCCACCTGCTCAAGGCGCTCATGGACCAGCGGGAGGGCGTCGCCGTCGCGCTGCTCCGCGCCACCGGCGCCGACCCGGACACCGTCAGCGTCCAGGCCAGCACAGCCATCAAGGCGCTGCCCTCCACCTCCGGCAGTTCTGTGCAGCAGGCGCAGCTGTCCCGCACCGGGCTGCAGGCGATCCAGAACGCCCAGAACGAGGCCGAGCGGCTCGGGGACAGCTTTGTCTCCACAGAACACCTGCTGCTGGGCCTGGCGGCCGGGAGCGACGGCGTCGGGAAGCTCCTGCGCGAGGCCGGCGCCTCGCACGAGGCGCTGCTGGCCGCCCTGCCCGGCGTCCGCGGCGACCGCAAAGTGGACAACGCCGACCCCGAAAACTCCTTCCAGGCGCTGGAAAAGTACGGCACGGACCTCACCGCAATTGCCCGCTCGGGCAAGCTTGACCCGGTGATCGGCCGCGACGCCGAGATCCGCCGCATCATCCAGGTGCTGAGCCGCCGCACCAAGAACAACCCGGTGATCATCGGCGAGCCCGGCGTCGGCAAGACCGCCGTCGTCGAAGGTCTCGCCCAGCGGATCGTGGAAGGCGACGTGCCCGAAAGCCTGCGCGGCAAAACCCTGATCGCGCTCGACCTGGCCTCCATGGTGGCCGGAGCCAAGTACCGCGGCGAATTTGAGGAACGGCTAAAGGCGGTCCTGGAGGAAATCAAGGGGTCCGAGGGGCAGATCGTCACGTTCATCGACGAACTCCACACGGTGGTGGGCGCCGGCGCCTCCGGCGACAGCTCCATGGATGCCGGCAACATGCTCAAGCCCATGCTGGCCCGCGGTGAGCTGCGGCTGATCGGTGCCACCACGCTGGATGAGTACCGCGAGAACATCGAAAAGGACCCCGCTCTGGAGCGCCGGTTCCAGCAGGTTTTTGTGGGCGAGCCGAGCGTTGAGGACACCATCGGCATCCTGCGCGGGCTCAAGGAGCGCTACGAGGCCCACCACAAGGTCTCCATCGCCGACTCCGCCCTCGTCGCGGCCGCTACGCTCTCGAACCGGTACATCTCCGGGCGGCAGCTGCCGGACAAGGCGATCGACCTCGTGGACGAGGCCGCATCACGGCTGCGCATGGAAATCGATTCCGCCCCGGAGGAGATCGATCAGCTGCGCCGCCAGGTGGACCGGCTGACCATGGAAGAACTGGCCCTGGCCGGCGAGACCGATCCCGCCTCCGTGGAGCGCCTGGCGGCCCTGCGCGCGGACATGGCGGACAAGAAGGAAGAGCTCGCGGCCCTCAATGCCCGCTGGGAGGCCGAGAAGGCTGGCCTGAACCGCGTGGGGGACCTGCGGGCAAAGCTCGACGAGCTCCGCTCCGCCGCCGACAAGGCCCAGCGCGAGGGGGACCTCGAGACGGCATCGAGGGTCCTCTACGGTGAGATCCCTGCCCTGGAACGGGAGCTGAACGCCGCAGCCGCGGCCGAAGCCGCTGTGCCCGACAAGTCCGCGCAGATGGTCGCCGACGAAGTCACCGCCGATGACATCGCCGAGGTGATTTCGGCCTGGACCGGCATCCCGGCCGGGCGCATGCTGCAGGGCGAGAGCCAGAAGCTGCTGAACATGGAACACGTCCTGGGCGAACGGCTGATCGGCCAGAAGAAGGCCGTCGCCGTAGTCTCCGACGCCGTGCGCCGCGCCCGTGCGGGAATCAGCGATCCCAATCGGCCCACCGGCTCCTTCCTCTTCCTCGGCCCCACCGGTGTGGGCAAGACCGAGCTCGCCAAGTCCCTCGCCGATTTCCTCTTCGACGACGAGCGCGCGATGGTGCGGATCGACATGTCCGAATACTCGGAGAAGCACTCCGTGGCCCGGCTCGTCGGCGCCCCTCCCGGGTACGTCGGCTACGAGGAAGGCGGCCAGCTGACCGAGGCCGTCCGGCGGCGCCCGTACTCGGTGCTGCTGCTCGACGAGGTGGAAAAGGCCCACCCGGAGGTCTTCGACATCCTCCTGCAGGTACTCGACGACGGCCGGCTCACCGACGGCCAGGGCCGCACCGTCGACTTCCGCAACGTGATCCTGGTGCTCACCTCGAACCTCGGCAGCCAGTTCCTTGTGGACCCCAACCTCGACGCCGAGGCCAAGCGGAATGCCGTCATGGCCACCGTGCACGCGTCCTTCAAGCCGGAGTTCCTGAACCGGCTGGACGAGGTGGTGCTGTTCGACCCGCTGAACGTGGAGGAGCTTTCCCAGATCGTGGAACTCCAGGTCAAGGAGTTGGGCGAGCGTCTCAAGGGCCGCAGGCTGAATTTGGAAGTTACCGACGGCGCCCGCGCCTGGCTTGCGGTCACCGGCTTCGACCCCGCGTACGGCGCCCGGCCGCTGCGCCGACTGGTGCAACGCGAGATCGGCGACCGGCTGGCCAAGGCCATCCTGGCCGGCGAGATCTCGGATGGTGACACGGTTGTGGTGGACACCGCGCCTGATCTGATGGAACTCACCATGGGCGGGCGGGAAACCGCGGACTGGCCCGACGACGGCGCGTCCGCCGGCGCGCCCGCCGGCCTGTCCACCGGCGGCGGGCTCTCGGTCCGGCGCAAGGAGTAGGGGGCGGGGGCCCCGTGGGCTGGAAAGCCGTCGGGAGCCGCCGCGCGCGGCCGGAAGAGTAACTTAAGCGCCACTGGCAGCCGGGATCGTCCCGGCTGCCAGTGCTGTATGACGGGGCAGGGTTAAGGGAGCAGGGATTTCGTGAGCACGTTTCCTGCATCTGTCACGACGTAGCAGTCGACCCGGCGGTCGCCCTTGTTCCAGCTGCTGGAGCTGGGGTAGGCCAGCTTGTAGCTCAGCGCGTCACCGGTCTTGTCCGTCAGGGGCGCCGCCCTGCAGACATCACGCGCCTTTTGCTTGAGCGCTTCCCGGCCGGGGTAGGAGTCCCCGGCCGCGTACTTCTCCACGGCGACCAGCTGCGCCGAGTGGGCGGTGGCGCAGTCGACAACGGTGGACTGCTGCGCATCGGGATCAAAGTCCTTGAAGCAGTCCCGCAGCTGGAAATCCATGGGGGTGACGCCTTCCAGCGGCAAGGTCCCGCGGCTGGCCGGGGCCGAAGCCGGCGCCGCTGCGGCGGCCGGGCTGTTGTCCGCGGAGGTCTGGGCGCCGCCGGCGAATGATGCCACAGCCCACCAGACCAGAAGCCCGAGGACAGCGAGCACAGCCGCGGCCGCGCCGAGCCGCTTGGGCCCGTGGCGGCGGACCCGACGGGCCAGGGGACGGACCCGACGGGCCAGGGGACGGACCCGACGGGCCAGGGGACGGACCCGGTCCGAGAGCGCGGTGATGGCGCCGGCGAAGGCGGCCCCAGGGGCCCTGGCAGCGGGTTTCCCCGCTGGAGGCGCGTCAGGCACCCCGGCCGCCCCGGAAGGCTCGGCGGGTCCGTCCGGGGGGAGCGTCGAATATTTTGCACGCTGTTCCGCATCGATTTCGATAACGGGCAGGGCGGACGTCGGCGGTCTCGAAGGCGGCGGCGGGATTGCCCCGGCGGGCCTTGGATTCTCTTCGCTCAATGAGAAATTCACCACTTCCGTGCGTCTCTTGCCCGGGCTGGAGGCCCGGCGTCGTGGCCCTTTTCTGGGCGCACATCACGAAACTCTATCGAAGATGTACGGCGTGGCGCATACGCCCGGGCCCGCGACCGCAGCTGGCGGAGGCGCCACACTGTCCACAGGGGAGCGGGGCGGCAAGCAGTCGACGCCGAAAGCATGTAATCTAGGTGTACGACAAATTGACCAAACATTCCGGGGCCTCACCGATCGCCAAAGGTGACCACCTCCGGTCCAAGTACAAAAGGGGGTCACGCCATGGGGCGCGGCCGTCAAAAGGCAAAAGCTACCAAGCAGGCTCGGGACATTAAGTACTACTCCCCGAACACTGACTATTCGGCCCTTCAGCGCGAGCTCACGGGTCCGGGAAGTCGTGCCACGAACCACTTCGCGGATGACCCGGTCGAACCGGATTATTCGGCGTACGTGGATAAGTACGCGGACGATTTGGACGACGACGACGAGGTAGATTCCCGTCGTATAGGTTAGTCGGCGCTTCGTCCCGGCAGCCTTGTCCCGCGGGGGCATCATCCAGTGGTGGAAATGCCCGATGGGATCCTTCCGGCACTGCGGTGCCAGTTCATGAATTTCAGGCCGTCGGCCACACCTGTCTCAGGCGTGTCCGGCGGCCTTTCTTGTGCAACGCGGTAGGCGCGGCGTGGTTGGCACAAGACGCTTGGCACTGCGCGGTTGGCACTGCGTAGTAGGCACCCCGCGGTTGGCACTGCCCGGTCACCGCGCGGTTGGCACTGCGTAGTAGGCACCGCGGTTGTCACTCACGGTGCCGCGGACTAGGTTGATCGTGCCGGATTCTCCCGGACACGACCCCATTGCACCGGAAGGACTGCCATGACCATACGCACGGGATTCGCCGAGGGTGAGCTCTGCTGGACGGACCTGCAGACCAGGGACGTGGAGGCGGCCAAGGCCTTCTACGCGGCGGTTTTCGGCTGGCGGTATGAAGACCTGCCCACCCCGGACGGACGCAGTTACGCGCAAGCCTTCCTCGGTGACGCGTTGGTGACGGTGCTCGCCCCGCAAAACACCCAGCAGGAATCCGCGGGAGAACCGGGCCGGTGGAACGTGTATTTCGCGGTCGACGACGCCCGGGACCTGGCTGCCGAACTGGCCCATTCCTCCGGCCAGCTGGAATTCGGCCCCGAGGAGATCGGTGACACCGGCGTCATGGTCTTTTTCGCCCCGCCCGGCGGCGGAACCACCGGCGCCTGGCAGGCGGGCAGCCATTTCGGTGCCGCCCGGAGCCAGGAGACGGGCGCCTTGACTTGGGCCGAACTGCTGACCCCGGACCCGCAGGCGGCCGTCGGGTTCTTCCAGCAGATCTTCGGCCACGAGGTGACCGAATACCCCCAAGACGACGGCGGCACCTACACCACGCTCATGGTGGACGGTACGGAAGTGGCCGGGATCGCACGCGTGCCCGGCGATGCGCAGGACACCCTCCAGCCCGGGTGGCAGGTGTATTTCGGTGTGTCCGACGTCGCGGAGGCGGTGCAGGCCGCAGTAGCTGCGGGCGGCGTCGTGCTGATTGAACCGGAGGAGGGCGAGGAAGCCGGCAGCATCGCCACCCTCCAGGACCCGCAGGGCGGCGTTTTCAACCTGCTGGAGGTCTAAAAACAGATCGCGTGGGCCCCACCGGCCCCTCGCCTCGCAAGCTCGGCGCTCGCGGGAGACCTCGGTCCGTTTAGGCGTAATCGTTGACCAGGCGGACAGCGCCGCCGTCGACGCCCTTGGCGCCCTGGACGTAATCGGGGCCCGTCTTCACGATCGAATCCGAGTTCTCCTCGACGGTGCCCATGATCCAGGACGGCAGGCCGCAGTCGTTGAGCCGGTTGACCGCGGCGTCGGCGGCTTCCGGGGACACAATGGCGACCATGCCCACGCCCAAATTCAGGGTGCGCTCGAGGTCGGCGAGGGGGACGTTGCCGAGCTCGGAGACCAGCTTGAAGATGGCCGGCAGTTCCCACGTGGCACGGTCAACGGTGGCCAGCAGGCCCTGCGGGAGGACCCGGGCGAGGTTGGCGGCGAGCCCGCCGCCGGTGACGTGGCTGAAGCCGTGGACGGCCTTGCCGCCGGGACCGGCGTTGACCGGGAAGGTGCGGGCGAGGTCCAGGCAGTCCGCGGCGTAGACGCGGGTCGGTTCGAGGAGTTCCTCGCCCAGCGTGCGGCCCAGTTCGGAGACCTGGCGGTCCAGGGCCCAGCCTGCGTGGTTGATGACGCGGCGGACCAGGGAGTAGCCGTTGGAGTGCAGACCGGACGAGGCCATGCCGATCACGACGTCGCCGGCGCGGACACGGTCCGGGCCGAGCAGTTCGGAGGCCTCGACAACGCCGGTGGCGGCACCGGCGACGTCGTACTCGTGCTCGCCCAGCAGGCCGGGGTGCTCGGCAGTTTCGCCGCCCACCAAGGCAGTGCCGGCGACCGAGCAGGCGGCCGCGATGCCGCGGACGATGTCGGCGATGCGCTCGGGCACCACCTTGCCGCAGGCGATGTAGTCGGTCATGTAGAGCGGCTCGGCGCCCACCACCACGATGTCGTCCACCACCATGCCGACGAGGTCGTAGCCGATGGTGTCGTGGATGTCCATAGCCTGGGCGATGGCCACCTTGGTGCCGACGCCGTCGGTGGATGTGGCCAGGAGGGGCCGCTTGTAGGTCAGCAGCTTGGAGACGTCGTAGAGGCCGGCGAATCCGCCGACGCCGCCGATCACCGAGGCGTTGTGGGTTGCCTTGACGGCATCCTTCATGAGCTCGACGGCGCGGTCTCCCGCCTCGACGTCGACGCCGGCGGAGGCGTAGGTGATGCCGGAGTTCTGGGCGGCGTTCATGTCAGCGGCCGGGGAGGCGGAAGTCATACTGGCTCTTTCTTGTCGGCTGTGGTGACGCGGTCGGCATCGGTGAGCAGTTCTTCGAATTCCGAGTCCGGCCCCGGATCGCAGCCCGTGGCGCCGGCTTTCTCGGCCGGATCCTCGCCGGCGGGGATCGCGGTGCCGGGGTCGGCGTCGGACGGTGCCGCAGCGGCCGGAGCCGCGCCGGGCACAGCCGCGCCGGAGGCCGGAAGACCGCCGAGGTCCGTGCGCTCGAGCAAGTTCTTGCCGAGCTTGTCGGAGCCGGGCAGCTCGATCGGGTATTTGCCGGTGAAGCAGGCGGTGCAGAGGCGTTCGCGCGGCTGGCGGGTGGCGGCGATCATGCCGTCCTCGGAGATATAGGCCAGTGAGTCGGCACCGATCGCCTGGGAGATCTCGTCAATCGTGGCGCCGTTCGCGATCAGTTCCGCGCGGGAGGCGAAGTCGATGCCGTAAAAACACGGCCACTGCACCGGTGGCGAGGAAATCTTGACGTGCACGGAGGCGGCCCCGGCCTCCCGGAGCATCCGGACGATGGCACGCTGGGTGTTGCCGCGGACGATTGAGTCGTCCACCACCACTACGCGCTTGCCGCGGATCACGGATTCCAAGGCGTTGAGCTTCAGCCGGATGCCGAGCTGGCGCAGGGTCTGCGAGGGCTGGATGAAGGTGCGGCCCACGTAGGCGTTTTTGACGAAGCCGTGCGCGAACGGGATGCCGGATTCCTCGGCGTAGCCGACGGCGGCGGGCGTGCCGGATTCCGGGACCGGAATGACGATGTCCGCTTCCTGGGTGTTCTCGCGGGCCAGCTGGCGGCCCATCTCCACGCGGGATTCGTAGACTGAACGGCCGGCGATGGCGGCGTCCGGGCGGGCGAGGTAAACGTACTCGAAGACGCAGCCTGCGGGTGTCGCCTCGGCGAAGCGCTGGGCTCGGACGCCGTCCTCGTCGATCGCGATGAATTCGCCGGGTTCGATTTCGCGGATGAAGCTCGCGCCGACCGTGGCCAGGGCGGACTGTTCGGAGGCGACCACCCAGCCGCGCTCCAGCCGGCCGAGGCACAGTGGGCGGATGCCGTAGGTGTCGCGGGCCGCGTAGAGGGTGCCCTCATCCATGAAGACGAAGCAGAAGCCGCCCTTGATCTTGGGCAGGAGTTCCATGGCGGTCTGCTCGAGGGACTTGCCCGCTTCGCCCTCCAGGAGCGCCGTGACCAGGGCGGTGTCCGAGGTGTTGCCCTGCTTCATTTCGCCGCTGAGGTTTCCGCCGGTGCGGTCGGTAATCATGGCCTTGAGTTCGGCCGTGTTCGTCAGGTTGCCGTTGTGGGCCAGCGCCACGGTGCCCGTGGCCGTCGCGCCCAGGGTGGGCTGGGCATTGGCCCAGTGGCTCGCACCCGTAGTGGAATAGCGGCAGTGGCCGACGGCCAGGTGCCCGGTCAGGGTGTTCAGCGTCGCCTCGTCGAAGACCTGGGATACGAGGCCCATGTCCTTGTAGACGTTGATCCGCTTGCCGTCGCTGGTTGCAATGCCAGCCGACTCCTGACCGCGGTGCTGCAGTGCATACAGCCCGTAATAGGTAAGTTTTGCTACTTCTTCACCGGGTGCCCAAACCCCGAAGACGCCGCATGCGTCCTGGGGGCCTTTTTCGCCTGGGAGAAGATCATGAGAAAGTTTTCCATCGCCGCGTGCCACTGGTCGATTATCTCACGATGTGCGCTAAGACTTTTCCGGCGGCCGGATTATGACCTGCCGGCCAGCTCAGGCGCGATTCCCGCCGTCGGCTTCCGGCGTGTCAGGCGCGGAGTCCCCCACGGACTCGACGACGGCGCGTTCCGCCCGGCGGACACTCAGCCGATCCAGCACCAGGGCCGCGACGGCACCGAGGATGACGCCGCCGGCCGCGCAAAGAACCATGAAGAAGCCGAAGACTGAGCTGCTGTCGTAGCTGGCGTCGCCGGGGAGGGTGTAGGCGATGACGGCGGCGACGCCCACGCCCACGAGCCCGCCCAGGATCAGGAAAGGCACATACTTCGGTGCCCGGCGGACGGTGACCTCGCGCCGCTCCGGGGCGGTGCCGGGGGCTGGTTCCCGCTGGGGGTCGGTGCCTGCGGAGCCGGGTGTTTCGTGGGGAGACATGCCGTTAAGCCTACTGCCCTTGGACTCATTGCCGGGGACTGGTTCCCGGGGCAAACTAGGTGTGGGGGAGGGCTAGGTGCAGACGAGCTAAGGAACCGCCATGTTAGCCTCGGCCGGCCGCATTCGAGAAGAGCAACGTTTGATCTGGGACGAGTTCTCGGCGGGCTGGAAGAAATGGGACGCTGAACTGCGCGGCTGGCACGCCCCCTTCGGTGCGGCCCTGCTCCGGGAACTGCGGCTGCGTCCCGACGCCTGGGTGCTGGATGTCGCGGCAGGCTCCGGGGAACCCGGACTTAGCGCTGCTGAGCAGGTGCCGGACGGTCGGGTGGTCCTTGCCGACATCTCGGCCGGGATGCTGCGCGTGGCCCGGGAGAAGACAGCGGCCCGTGGCCTGACAAATGTGGACTTTGAGGTTTGCGATGCCGCCGCGATGCCCTTCGGTGATAACACCTTCGACGCCGTGTACTGCCGCTTCGGTTTCATGTACTTTCCGGTGATGTCTGCGGCCATGGGTGAGATGGTCCGGACCGCCAAGTCCGGCGGTCGGGTTGGTGCGGTCGTTTGGGGCCGGGCCGCCGAGAACCCGTGGGCCAGCCTGATCCTCGGCACGATCGCCCGGCACCATGAGTTGCCCTTTCCGCCCGGAGGGGTTCCGGGACTGTTCCGCTGTGCACCCACCGGCTTCATGACCCGCATGTTCAAGGACGCCGGGCTCTCCGACGTGGCGGAGTACAAGGTCAACACCGACTTGGTGCACGAATCCCCCGAGAGCTACTGGGAGTCCATGACGGACATGGCGACCACCATGGCGATGGGCCTTGCCAAAGCCGATGAGGAATCGCGTGCCCTGATCCGGTCGGACGTCTTCCAGCTGCTGAGCCGCTACGAGCACGACGGCGCGATCCGGCTGAGGTCCACAGCCACGGTGGTGGCCGGAACGAAGCCGTAGGCTGCCGGGCGGTTATCCCGCAGATACCGCAGCCGCGGCGGTTTCGGACGGCGGCGCCGGATTCGGACGGCCGCGCCGGGTTCGGACATCGGCGCCGCTATGAGACGGGCGCACCGGGGATCCGCTGGGCGGATGTCCGATTCCGTAGCGGTTTCCCGGGGGCGTAACGGGATCAGCGAGTGGCTGCGGGGTTCTCGTGCCGGGGAAGGGGACGGCTGCCTGGTTTCGCGGCGGTTTCGGACGGCGGCGCCGCTAAGGGACGGGCGCGCCGGGGATCCGCATAGCGGATGTCCGATTCCGTGGCGGTTTCCCGGAAGCGTAGCGATTCGCCTAAAACGTAGCGGTTTCCCGGGGGCGTAGCGCTTTACCGGACGCGCCGCGGGGTCAGCGCCGGCAGGACCGGAGCGGTTGCCGGGGAACGCCAGCCGCCGCCAGGAATGCGCCAAATGTTTCCGGACTGGACAGCTCCGACCAGGTCCAACGGATCACGCGTCGGCCCGTGGCTCTGATCCGGTCCTCCCGGCGTTTTTCGTCGATCAGGGCTTCAGCTGGCGTCCGGCCCTGCAGATACTCCGGCTTGCGGTACTTCACGAGGCCGTCGAATTCTCCGCAAAGCAGCTCGTCTGGCCACTCAAAGTCTGTGAAGGCCACCAGCCCGCGGGCGTCGCGGATTTCGACCTGAAGGAGGGGAGCCCGAAAGCCGAGCCGGTGCATCAGGGCGCGGCTCACCGATTCGCCCGGGGAGCCGGACGACGGATTGGCGAAGGCCAGGGCGGTCCGGATGCGCCGGGCCGCGGCTTTTGTGTAGTTGCCATCGATGCCGGCGTCGAGTTCCTCGCGGCTGAGCGGTGCAAGGCTGAGCGGTGCACGGCTGGGCGGTGCAAGTCTGAGCGGTGCAAGGTTGTCAGCCTGCGGCCGGAGCACGTGGTCGAACACCGTGACGCCCTGCTCGAACGACTCGAAAGCTGCCAAGTCCAAGGCTGTCCGGACGGGGTCCGTGACCAGGGGCCCCTGACGTTCCTCGATCCGCGCCGAGTCCAATTCGACGAAATGGCGGCGGACGCCGGCACGCGAGCGTCCGCCGCCGTCGTCGGAAGTACAGGCGTGCACTACATGGTGGTGGCCCAGCAGCGGCATGTCCCACAGCGCGGCCGAGGATTGGCGGCAGAACACAGTGCGGCTCCTCAGCGTGGAGGCCGCCGCCCTGATGAGGACCGGATACCTGCCCCCCGCCAAAGAGCTTCCCACTCCTGCCTCCGAACGTACACGCCCTGCCTGATGCGCCGGAGCTGCCCGGAGATGGCCTGGCGCGCAAGGCCCCGCGCGTCGTGGCCGAGTCGGGCGAGATCGCTGCTCAGAATCAGTGGCGGTAGGTCCATGCCCCGATCGTGGTCCGAAACGTTTGGCCCGGACAACCGTCGGCGGGGCGGATGTGGAGAACTATTCCGCGCCGTTTCCGGACGGGCGCTTGGCTATCAGACAAGCGCGGCGCGGATCCGCGCCGCATGCATCCGAATCCGTCGCTGTGGTCCTAAACGGCAGCGAAAACCGGAAACGCGGACAACGGGAGCCGCGGACCGGCAACCGTAGCCGGGGTCCGGCAACCGTCCGCGGGCAACGGGAGCCGCGCTCCGACAACCCGACAACGGACCGAAGCCGCGCCCGGGGAACTAGACGCCGAGCTCTTCCTTCAGTGCGGCGACGTGGCCTTGGGCCTTGACCTGGTACTGCGCCAGCTTCACCTTGCCCTCGGGGTCCAGCACCACAGTGGAGCGGACGATGCCCTCAGTGATCTCGCCCTGGACCAGCTTCTCGCCCCAGGCGCCGTAGGCGAGGGCAACCGCGTGGTCCTCGTCGGCCAGGAGCGGGAAGGTCAGGGCGAAGTCGCCGGTGAAGTGGGCCAGGGCCTCGGGGGCGTCGGGGGAGATGCCCAAGACTTCGTAGCCTGAACCCTGCAGGGACGACAGGTTGTCGCGGAAGTCGCAGGCCTCGGTGGTGCAGCCCGGGGTCGCGGCCTGCGGGTAGAAGTAGACAATGACGTTCTTGCCGCGGTAGTCGGCCAGGGACACGGGCTTGCCTGCAGCGTCGGGCAGGGTGAATTCCGGGGCCGGCGTGCCGGGCTGGAGCTTGACGGTGTGATTGGCTTTCATGGGGTGATCCTTCAGGCAGAGGGGAACGGGTCTGTGGTGCACAACACCGGCGTCACAGACTGTATTCCGCCGCCGGGGGCCCTCAAGGAGGCCATCCCGGTTCGGCTTGGGGAACGCCCGCCGTTCACGATAAAGCCGCTGGCCAGACGGTCGGCGGCCCGCATGTCCTCGATGGCGACGAAGGCGGTTACGCGTCCACACAGTGCCGGCCGTCCCGCGCTGACAGCCTTTTCAAAGCTCAGACATAGCTGCCGTGGCTAAAGTGGAACCACTATGGAACAGCACACGCCACCGCAACGAGCAGCCGGATCCCGGCGCACCGCAGGCAGCGGAACTGAGGGCAGCAGGCCCGGTTGGCTGGCCGGGCGGCCGCGCCTCCTGGTTGGGACCGCCTGCGCCGCAGCGCTCGCCGTCGCGCTGGCGGCCGGCTTTTTCTCGACCGCGGAGGCACGAACGACGATGGCGGCCACCGGTTTCATCGCAGGCGTTCCCGGGGCGGGCGGCAGCGCCTCGGCGTCAGCCGGCCCCAATGCGTCGGCCCCGGCGACCGCACCGGTTGCGGGCATCGACGAGGCGCTGGACTCGAAAATCAACGCCGTTCTCGAGGCCAACAGCCAGTACCAGATCGGTGTGGCACTGATGGACGTGTCCTCCGGCGCCGGCTCCGCGAACGATGTCCACGAGTATGGGGTCCGGGATGCATTCGTAGCGGCCAGCACCGCCAAAGTCCTGGCCGCCGCAGCCTACTACCACCTGGTGGAAACCGGCGCCGCCACCCTCGATGACCCGATGGGGGCTTACACGTCCGGGTTCCAACTCCGCGAAATGATCCAGCAAAGCGACAACGACTCGTGGTCGCTGATCATGAACGCGGTGGGCCACGCGGAACTGACCCAGTACGCGGCATCGATCGGCGTGGACTACGACCCGGAAACCAACACGCTGACCCCCGCCGAGATGGCCACCGTCCTGGCCGGGGTCTACTCCGGAACACTCCTGAACGCCGAGGACACCGCCCAGCTGCTGTCCTACATGCAGGACACCAACTACGAGACGCTCATTCCCGCCGCTGTGCCGGAAGGGATCACGGTCTTTCATAAGTACGGGCTGCTGGGCCCTGAACTGCACGACGTCGGCATCCTCGCCCAAGGTGACAGGGCCTATGCCCTGGTGATCTATACCAAGGGCCAAGGCCTCAGCGATGATCCCGAACGCACCGAGGTAATCCACCAGATCACGAAAACGGTGACTGACGCCTTGTTTTAGCTAGGTCGTGTTAAGTCCGTGCAAGGCCCGCGCTGGGTCTTCCGTGAACGGTGGATCCCGGCCCGGCCGTGACCGCCTGGCTCATACGCCGCCGCGGCGGATCAGCTTGCCGGTCGGCGTCCGGCCGTCGACCATGGTGCCGCGGAGGTAGGTCTGCCGGACGACGCCGGACAGCGCCTTGCCGTCATAGGGGGTGACGGGGTTCTTGTGCTTGAGCTTGGAGACATCCACGACGTAGGCCTCGTCCGGCGCGAAGACCGCAAAGTCGGCGTCGTACCCGGGCGCGAGCCGGCCCTTGTTGGCCAGGCGTGCCAGGGCGGCCGGTTTCTCGGCCATCCAGGACACCACCTGCTCCAGCGGGATTCCGCGGTGCCGGGCCTCAGTCCAGATCAGCGACAGGCCCAGCTGCAGCGAGGAGACGCCGCCCCAGGCCACAGCGAAGTCCCCGTTTTCCAGGTCTTTCAGGTCAAGGGTGGACGGGGAGTGGTCCGAGACGATGCAGTCGATGGTGCCGTCCAGTAGGCCGGCCCAGAGCAGTTCGCGGTTGGCGGCCTCGCGGATCGGCGGGCAGCACTTGTAGGCGGTGGCGCCGTCGGGGATTTCCTCTGCCGTCAGGGTGAGGTAATGCGGGCAGGTCTCCACGGTGAGGTGGACGCCGTCGCGCTTGGCGCTGGCGATCATGGGCAACGCGTCCGACGACGACAGGTGCAGGATGTGCGCACGCGCGCCGGTCCAGCGGGCGCGTTCGATCACCTCGGCGATGGCCTTGTTCTCGGCGCCGCGGGGGCGGGAGGCCAGGAAGGTGGCGTAGTGGTCGCCGCCGGGGTGGGGTGCGTGGTCGATCGCGTGGGCGTCCTCGGCGTGGACGATCATGAGGGAGTCAAAGGACTTGAGCTCGGCCATGTCCTCTTCCATCTCGTCCGCTTCCAGGTGCGGGAACTCGTCCACACCGGAGTGCAGCAGGAAACACTTGAAACCGAATACCCCCTCGTCGTGCAGGCCGCGCAGCTCCGCCTTGTTCCCGGGCACGGCGCCGCCCCAGAACCCGACGTCCACGAACGCCTGGTCCTCGGCCACCTCGCGCTTGAGCTTGAGCCCTTCCACGGTGGTGGTGGGCGGGATGGAGTTCAGCGGCATGTCAATGATGGTGGTTACTCCGCCGGCCGCGGCCGCCCGGGTGGCCGACGCGAAGCCCTCCCACTCGGTGCGGCCGGGCTCGTTGACGTGCACGTGCGTGTCCACCAGCCCCGGGAGAAGCGTTTCGTCGTCGGCGAGATCAATGACCTCGGCACCGGAAAGTCCTATGCCGAGCGGCTCGATGGCGACGATCACGCCGCCGCGCACACCGACTTCACGGGCCGCGATGCCGGCGCTCGTGAGAATGCGCTTGCCCCGGATGACGAGGTCAAAGCTGTCTTCAGACATTCAGGGACTCCTTTGTGGGGACACTTTCCGCTGGCGCGGTGCCCGTTTGGACGGTGCCTGTTTCGACGGTGCCCGTTTGGACGGTGCATATTTGGACGGTGCCCGGAACCAGGTCCGGCAGTTCCGCGCCGATTTGCTGACCCAATTGTTCAAGCAGGGGACCTGCTTCGGTTATGCACATTTCTACTCTGGCCTCCAGCGAGGTCAACGGGTAGACCCGCCGAAATCCGGAAATCTTCTGCTGTTCGGGCGTCAGCGTGGTGCGGCCGCAGACGGCCACCACCGGAACCCCTGCCCGCTCCGCCGCCCGCGCGACGCCCATGGGCGTCTTGCCGAGCAGGCTTTGTTCGTCGAGGCTGCCTTCGCCGGTGATCACCAGGTCCGCGCCGGCCAGTTGCGCGGCCAGCCTGCTAAATTCAAGGACGACGTCGATGCCCGGCCGGCGGGTCGCGGCCAGTGCCGCGATGGCGGCGTAGCCGACGCCGCCGGCTGCCCCTGCGCCCGGAGCATCGGCGGCCCGCAGAGCCCGGGGACCGATCTCGGCGGCCAGGACCTGCACGAAGTGGGCCAGAGCCTCGTCGAGGAGCTGCACGTCGGCGGGGGTGGCGCCCTTTTGCGGGCCGAAGATGCGGGCGGCACCGGACGGGCCGAGCAACGGGTTATCGACGTCGCTGGCGAGGACGAAGCGGGCCCCCTCCAGGCGGGGGTCGAACCCGGAGAAGTCGATCCAGGCCAGCCGGGCGAGGACCGCCCCGCCAAGCGGCAGCTCACGGCCGTCGGCGTCGAGCAGCCTCGCGCCCAGACCTTGCAGGACGCCGGCGCCGCCGTCGGTATTGGCGCTGCCGCCGACGCCGAGGATGATTTGCCGGCACCCGGCGTCGAGTGCGGCTCGGATCAGCTGGCCGGTGCCCAGGCTGCTCGCGCCTCTGGCGCTCGCCGAATCCGGTGCGCCGGCGGCGCCCCCAACACTGCCGGCGGCGCCCCCAACGCTGCCGCCGGCGCTGCCGCCGGGCAGGACGGCGAGCCCGGAGGCGGCGGCCATCTCGATCACGGCAACATGTCCGCGGACGGCGTATTCCGCGCGGACCGGCACACCAGTGGGTCCGTTGACGAGGGCGCTGCGGCGGGTGAAGCCGGAGCCGACGGCGGCATCGAGGGTGCCCTCGCCGCCGTCGGCAACTGGTATCCGGAGCACCTCAAGGTTACTGATCTGTCCGCCGCCGCGGGCCGCCGCGTGGAGCCCCGCTTCAAGGTGCCGGGCAACGCCCGGTGCCGTGAGCGAGCCTTTGAACTTGTCCGGCGCAATGACTACCCGCATCTCAGGCCTGCAGGGCCAGGATGGCGGTCGGGGCGTCCTCGGCGGACTCGGCCAGGGGCTCGTACTCGTTGATCGCGTTAATCTCCGTGCCCATGGCGATGTTCGTGACCTTCTCCAGGATGACTTCCACCACGACGGGGACCCTGAACTCGCTGGCTAGGGCTTTGGCCTGGTCGAGGCCGGCGCCGAGCTCGTTGGGGTCCTCGACGCGGACGGCCTTGCAGCCCAGTCCCTCGGCAACCTTGACGTGGTCCACACCGTAGCCGCTGGCCAGGCTTCCGTCCACGGCGGGTGAGTTGATGTTCTCGAAAGCCAGGGACACGTTCTGTTCCATGGAAAAGCCGCGCTGGGACTGGCGAATCAGCCCGAGGTAGGAGTTGTTGACCACCACGTGGATGTACGGCAGGTTGAACTGTGCGCCCACGGCCAGCTCCTCGATCATGAACTGGAAATCGTAGTCGCCGGAGAGCGCCACCACGGTCTCGTCCGGCTTGCCGCGCACCACGCCCAGGGCGGCCGGCGCGGTCCAGCCAAGCGGTCCGGCCTGGCCCGCGTTGATCCACTTGCGCGGACCAAAGACATGCAGCATCTGGGCGCCGGCGATCTGGGACAGGCCGATCGTGGAGACGTAGGTGGTTTCGGGGCCGAAGGACCGGTTCATCTCCTCGTAGACGCGCTGCGGTTTGATCGGGATGTTCTCGAAGTGCGTCTTGCGGTGGAGGGTGGCCTTGCGGTTAGCGCACTCGGCAACCCAGGTGCTGTAGTCCGGCAGGGTGCCGGCGGCCTTGCGCTCCAGGGCGAGGCCGACCAGCCCGGCGAGGGCGGCTCCGGCGTCGGACGCGATGCCCAGGTCCGGGGAGAATACGCGGCCAATCTGGGTGGGCTCGATGTCGATGTGGACGAACTTGCGGCCGGCCGTATAGGTCTCCAGGCCGCCGGTGTGGCGGTTGGCCCAGCGGTTGCCAATCCCGATCACGAAGTCGCTGTGCAGGAAGGTCTCGTTGCCGTAGCGGTGGCTGGTCTGCAGGCCCACCATGCCGGCCATGAGCTCGTGGTCATCCGGGATCGCACCCCAGCCCATCAGGGTGGGGATCACCGGAACGCCCAGCAGTTCGGCCAGTTCCACCAGCTGTCCGGACGCTCCGGCGTTGATGACCCCGCCGCCGGCGACGATCAGCGGGCGGCGGGCCGCGGTGAGCAGGCCCAGTGCTTTTTCGAGCTGCTTGCGGCTGGCCCGCGGCTTCTCCACGGGGAGCGGCTCATAGGCGTCGATGTCGAACTCGATTTCGGCCAGCTGCACGTCGATGGGCAGGTCCAGCAGGACCGGGCCCGGCCGGCCGGAGCGCATCAGCTGGAAGGCCTTCTGGAAGGCGCCGGGGACCTGGCCGGGTTCCAGGACGGTCATGGCCATCTTGGTGACGGGCTTGGCGATGGATTCGATGTCCACGGCCTGGAAATCTTCCTTGTGGAGCTTCGCCACCGGCGCCTGGCCGGTGATGCAGAGCATCGGGATGGAGTCGGCCCAGGCCGCATACAGCCCGGTGATCATGTCGGTGCCCGCGGGACCCGAGGTGCCGATGCAGATGCCGATCTTGCCATCGCCGGACCGGGAGTACCCGTCAGCCATGTGGCTGGCGCCCTCGACGTGGCGGGCCAGGGTGTGGCGGATGCCGCCGTGGGCCCGCATGGCCGAATAGAACGGGTTGATCGCCGCGCCGGGGAGGCCGAACGCCTCGGTGGCACCCTCCTTTTCCAGAATGGCGACGGCAACGTCTACGGTGCGCATCTTGGTCATGGTGTGCTCCTTGAAAGTCTGAAATGTCCCTGCGGGGATTGCCCCTGCGGGCCAATTTTGGGTGTGCTGAAGGAAGCCCTATGCCGTCGGAGGTATATTGACGGCCTGGGGGACGGGAAACGCCGACGGCGGGCCGACATTTCGTGTCAAATGTGCCCCGCGGCGGGGCCGGGAAGTGGCAGTGAGGCGGAGGTGGCCGGCCGGGGAGGTGGCCGGCGGTGCGGCTAGTTGCGGCCGCTGAGCTGGAGGACCTGCTTGAAGAGCCCGGAGTGGTCCAGTCCGCCGTCGCCCTGGTTGACGGTGGCGGCGACGAGCTGCGCGACGACGGCGCCGAGGGGGACGGCCACGTTGGCCTCCCGGGCGGCGGCCGTGACGATGCCGAGGTCCTTGTGGTGCAGGGCCAGGCGGAAGCCGGGGTCGAAGTTGCGGTCCAGCATCTTCTGGCCCTTCTGGTCCAGCACCTTGGATCCGGCCAGGCCGCCGCCGAGGACCTTGAGTGCGGCGTCGGTGTCCACGCCGTAGGCCTCGAGGAATGCGATCGCCTCGCCAAGGACCTCGATGTTGACGGCCACGATCAGCTGGTTCGCCGCCTTCACCGTCTGGCCGGAACCGGAGGGACCGACGTGGACAATGGTCCTGCCGACGGCGTCCAGGACGTCCCGGGCTGCCTCGAAGTCGGCTGCCTCGCCGCCGACCATGATGGAGAGGGCGGCGTCGATGGCGCCCTGTTCGCCGCCGGAAACCGGTGCGTCGAGGGGACGGATCCCGGCGGCCCGGGCCTCGTCGGCCAGGCGTTTGGCGACGTCGGGGCGGATGCTGGACGCGTCGATCCACAAGGTGCCCTTGCGGGAGTTGGCGAAGACGCCGTCGGGGCCGGTGACGACGGCTTCGACGTCGGGGGAATCCGGCACCATGGTGATGACGACGTCGGCATCCTTGACGGCCTCACCGATGCTGGCGGCACCCCGGCCGCCTTCCGAAGCCAACTTGTCCACCTTGTCCTGGCTGCGGTTGAAGCCGGTGACCGTGTGGCCGGCCTTGACGAGGTTGATGGCCATGGGCAGGCCCATGATGCCGAGTCCGATCACTGCAACGTTGCTCATCTGTTCTTCCTTACTGAAAGTCTGGTGTGGCGGCCGGTGGCCCACGCCGCCAGGGAGCGGGTGGGGATTAACCGGCGACGTCCTGGCGGATTGCCCAGGTGAAGGCGGTCTCGGCGGGTTCCTTGTATTCGAGGCCGATGTAGCCCGCATAGCCGAGTTCGCGGCTGCGGGTGATCCATTCGCCGAGCGGCAGGTTCCCGGTTCCGGGGGCGCCGCGGCCCGGGCTGTCGGCGATCTGGATGTGGCCGAAGTCCTTGGCGTGGTGTTCGATGACGGCGCCGACGTCCTCGCCGTTGACTGACAGGTGGTAGAAGTCGGCGAGGAGCCTGAGGTTGTCAGCGCCGGTTTGGTCCTTGACCCGGGCGATGACGCCGAGCGCGGCCGCCGCGGTCAGCAGAGGGTAGCGGGGTGCGCCGCTGACCGGCTCCAGCAGCACCGTCCCGCCGATCCGGGCGACGGCGGCCGCTGCGGCCGCCAGGTTGGTGACGGCCAGTTCGTCCTGCGCCTCCGGGGAGTGCCCCTCCTGGCGGTTGCCGTAGAGGGCGTTGAAGGCGGTACAGCCGAGGCGCCCGCCGATCCCGGCGACGACGTCGACGTTGTCCTGGAATTCGGAGCCGCGGCCCATCCAGGACACGAGGCCCCGGTCTCCGCCAGGCATGTCGCCGGCATTGAAGTTCAGGCCCGTGAGCTGCACGCCGGCGTCGGTGATGGCGTTCTCAAAGCGGTTGATCTCTGCGTCGGCGGGGACGGAGGATTCAAACGGCCACCAGAACTCGACGGCGTCAAAACCGGCAGCCTTCGCCGCGGCCGGGCGGTCCAGCAGGGGAAGCTCCGTCAGGAGGATGGAGCAGTTCACGGAGTACGTCATTGTGATTCCTTTGGGCTGTGCGCCGGAGCGGCTCCGGCGGGTCCTGGCGGACGGCTTCTCGACATTGTTTCCCGGGGCTGCAGTGGAAGTCACTTCTGCGGGCACTTTGAGTCGGCAGTTGAACCGGCATTTCCACTTACAGAACCGCATTTTCAATCAAATATTTCGTATTGTGGAAACAATATCTTGCTTTATGAAAAGTCTAGGGGCGGGCTGGGCGGCAGTCAACCCTCTCGCCGACAGCATCGGGCGCTCTCGATGCCCATCGTCGCGTTGATGTGGCTCGCCGCCGTCGCGGCCCGTGCGCGCCGCGGGCGTACAGTCAGACTCGCACCGTCGATGTAACCGTGGATGCAGCATGTGTAATCGAGAAGGAAGGCGGAGCCCGATTGGCAGGAATGCCACCAGCCACCGTGGAGGTAAGCGCCGCCGTCGTCCGTTCCCTCCTCCGGGACCAACGGCCCGACCTCGCCGGCCGCGCGCTGGTGCGGGTTGCCAATGGCTGGGACAACGGGACCTTCCGGCTTGGGGATGATCTGGCCGTCCGGCTGCCCCGCCGTGCCGAGGCCGTACCGCTGATCCTGCATGAGCAGCGGTACCTTCCCGGCGTCGCCGAGCGGTCGCCGGTCCCGGTGCCGGTCCCCGTCCACGCCGGCCGGCCGTCGCCGGAGTTTCCCTGGCCGTGGAGCATCGTGCGGTGGGTTCCCGGTGCCCCGGCAGCCGACGTCGGGCCAGCGGACCGCGGGCCGGCCGCCGAAGGCCTTGCCGCCTTTCTTCTGTCCCTCCACGTGCCCGCCGACGCAGGAGTCCCGGTGAATCCTTTCCGCGGTGTGCCGCTGGGGGACCGCGATGCGGCCGTACGGGAAAGGCTTGAGGACAGGGAACGCTACCCCCGGGCAGCGGAGCTGGGAGCCCTGTGGGTGCGGGCCCGTGCCGCCGGAGCATGGAAGGGCCCGGCGATGATGCTCCACGGCGACCTGCACCCGGGCAACATTCTGCTGGAGACCGACGGTTCACTGGCCGGCGTGATCGATTTCGGCGATGTCGGGGCAGGGGACCCGGCGGTGGATCTCGCCGTGGGATGGTTGATGTTCGACGCCGGCGCCCGCCAACGCTTTCTCGACGCCTTTGGCTCCTCAGTTGACCGGGACACCTGGACGAGGGCCCGTGGCTGGGCTCTGGTCCTGTCCACGGCCATGCTGAGCAATTCCGACGACAATCCGCGGATGTTCTCGGTGGGCGAGTTCGGGATCCTGCAAGTCCTGGAAGGCTGAGTTCGGCGGGTGGTTCCCACCGTGATCCCGAGCTAGGTTATGGCCGTGGCGTTCGCCGGTGACCCGGTTGCCCCCGTGATGTTCAGCGGTTTGATGGTGACAAGTGCGTCCCAGCTGCCGGCGGCCTTCATGTGCCGGCTGAGCGGGCCGAGGTTCCAGAGTTCGCCCAGGGGCAGGCCGAGCTTGGCGAGGAACTGCTGGTGCATCATGCCGTGGTCGTTCGGTGCCGTGACGCGGTAGGGGCTGGCCGGAACCGGCGGGAGGCATTCGACGGCAAAGTTGTCCGCGGCGAGGACGGCGAGCTGGCTGTCCCAGGCCCAGGCGACGAACTCTGCTGATTGTTCGATGCCGGTGGCCCGGCGGCTGTCACGGAGGGTGTTCTTGTCCTCGGGCGGGAGAGCAAGGAACCATTCGCACCAGCCTGTGTGCAGCATCAGGATGTCGCCCGGCTGGAAGGTGAGGGATTGCGCGCGGGCGGCGGCCTGGATGAGCCCGAGGCCGAGGGGCTGTCCGCCGGCGTGGTCGATGGGTGTGCCCAGGTCTCTGCAGTAGCCGTCGATGTCCACCAGCACGCCCCGGCCGGCGATGGGTTGTTCAGCCCAGGCCTGGATTCCGAGGGCGGCTGTTCCTTCGCGTATCTCCTCGTCCGGGGTGCCGTTGTAGAAGCCGATGTCGTCGGCCCGGCGGTGCCGGAGGCCGTCGATCTGGGTGGATCCCTGAAGGTAGTACCCGTCGAGGTAGTCATCCCGGTGGGCGGGGTGTGCCGAGTAGATGGTGTGCCGGGGTGCCCGCCGTTTCAGGGACATGCCGGGGTCGAAAGCGTCGGCAGGATAGTCCAGGCCGAAGACGGTTCCGGTTCTGATGCAACTGGCGGCCTCCTTGACTGTCCGGGGCTGGATGAAGGACGGGGTGCCGCGCTCGGCGTCGGGAAACAGGCCCCACGAGGTGCCGGCGAGTCGGCCGGCGCGTTCCAGCAGATCCTGGTGGGAGGGGTAGGTCGTGTCCCCGGCGTCGGTGCTGGAGTCGGGGGCCGTCATGGCAGCCGTGCTTCCTGCTGCGGCTGGTTCCGTAGCTTTTTTTCTGCCTTCTTTTCTTCCGCACTGTAGCTGAGCAGGAACCCGGCGATGGCGCAGACGGAGGCGGCGATGCACGCCGGACCCTTGACGGCGTCGTTGAGGATTGCCAGCCAGCCGCCCTGCCCGGTGAGCAGGGCCAGCGCCTGTCCCGCAACGAAGACGATTCCCGCGAGGAGGAGCGCCGCCAGGCTGACGACGAAGACAGCGTTGATGATGTGTCGAAACTTCTGCATTATTTCTGTTCCTTAGACGGGGAGAACGCCGACGGCGATCAGCACCCCGATGGCCAGCAGCGGCAGGGCGTAGAGTGCGAACAGGCGGGCGAAAGTCTTGATCGGGTCCACATCCGCGATCCCGCAGGCGACGTACAACGGTGCGCCGCCGGGCGGGACGGCCGCCTCGCAGGAGGAGAACACCAGTACGGCGACCGCCGCGGTGGTGGCCGGCACACCGGCGGCGACTAGGGTGGCAACACCTACGGTTCCGACGGCGGCCATCGTCGCCGTCGCGGAGAGGGGCGCGGCCACCGCGATGACAATCAGCCCGATCAGGATGGCCAGCAGCCACAGCGGCAGGTTGAACTGGTTCAGCAGTGCCGTCATTTGCTTGGGCAGTCCGGTGGCGGCCAGGGCGTTGGCGCCGGCGAAGGCGAAGACCACCGTGACACCGACGACGCCGAAACGCGGTGCGGACTGCTGCAGGAAGTCCCAGCAGGCCTTCCTGCCGCGCGGCAGCCGGCGCCGGCCCAGGATGAGGCCGGTGATGATGAGGACCACAGGGATCCAGACGATGATGCTGATGGACTTGGTCACGTCGGAGCCCGTCCAGCCGGACAGGAAGTCGGCGATGGCCCCGGAGGTAATGATCAGCGGGATGGCCACAACGATGAACAGGAGCAGGGTGGCCCAGCCCTGGGCGAACGCCCGCCGGACGGGTGTTCGGTCGGCCGCATCGACGGGTGCCATGTCGGACTGGCGGATCAGCACATAGGTGACGATCATGCGGTGCAGGAAGCACCAGAGCCCGCCGACCAGGAGCGGAATGACAAGATCGTTGACCTGAAGCAGCGGCCCGACGGTGGCGGATCCGACCAGGACGAACATGGACGCGCTGAACGGGAACGTAATGCCCATTCCCGCATTGCCTGCCACGAGCGTTGCCGCGGACGGCTTATCGAGACGGGACTTTTCCATCCACGGGATGGTCACCGAACCCACGGTGGCAGCGATCGCCGCCTGGTTGTGGACCACGCCGCCCAACCCGGCCGATGCGATGGTGGAGACCCAGGCAGGACCACCCTTCATCCCACCGATCAGGGAGTTCAACAGTTCGATGAGCCGGTCCAGCACCCCGGTCCGCTCCAGCAGATAACCCATGAAGACGAACGCCATCGTGGCATAGACGATCTCATCGGTTACGGCCGCGTAGAGGGCGTTCCAGCCGGTCTGGCCGGCGGCGGTCCCGGTGAAGGGAAGGACAGCGAGGAATCCGAGGAGCATCGCTTCGCCGACGCTGCGTTTGATGACGGTGGTCCACAGCAGGATGACGGCCAGATAGGCTCCCAGGGCCCAGATGCCGATCATCGGGCTGCTCCTTCGGGGTTTTGGTGTGCTTCAGGGTTCATCGTTGATTCCCTATTCATCGATTCTGCCTTATGCGCGTTCAGCGCAGGGCAGCCTCGGGGGCCGGTGCTGTTGCGATGCGTGTCAGCGCTGCAGCTGAGGCGGTCGTCATTTCTGCGGGGACGCCGAGCTCGGCAAGGTAGTTTGCCGTGTCCTGCATTTCCCGGGACCGTCGGACGGCGTGCTTGGACGTTCCGGTGAGGAGCCTGTCGATGACGGCCTGGCCGTCGCCGGCGAGCTGGCGGGCGATTTGCTCCCGGATCCATTCCTCGAGCCCTGCAGCCCGGCCGGCGGTGACGGCTTCGACCACCACCGAGGCGAGGCCTTTCATCAGGACGCTGCGCAGCAGCTTGTGGGACATGGCCGCCCCCGGGCCGCCGTCGGCAATCTCAACCTCGGCCCCCAGCGGCGTCAACAGCTCCGCGACGGCAGCCGATCCCGGGCCGCTGACCATGAGGGGAGTCTTGACGCCGAGCGCGGCGACGGGCCCGAGGATCGCGACGTCGGCGAAGAGCGCCTGGCCGGGATGCCGGCCGAGTTCCTGCATGACCGCGGGGGAGGACGAGGTGAAATCCGCGTAGGTGCTGCCTGCCGGGAGCGCCGGCAGGCAGTCCTTCGCGACGCTGCGGGCAGCGGCCGCGCCGGTGAGCACCAGGACGATTTCGGCGTCCTGGCAGGCTTCAGCGGCGGTCGCTGCCCGGATTGTTCCCGGCGGGGTGGCGGGGGCCACCGGGTCAAACCCCGTGACCCGGTGGCCGGCGGCCGCCAGTGCTTCGGCGTAGGCTGCTCCTGCTTCGCCCAGGCCGATGATGGTGCAGTTTGTCATGAGCTTTCTTTCCTTCTTGCTGGCTTAGTGGCCGAGGCGCTTACTGGCCGCGGGCGGCGATGATCGACGCGCGGCGGTTGGTTTCGTCGGCGAACACGGCTTCCGCCGCTTCCGCCACGGCCGCCGCCTGCTCCCGGGGGATGACCACGACGCCGTCGGAGTCGCCGATGATGATGTCGCCGGGCAGGACGGGTACGCCGCCGAAGGCCACGGGACCGCCGAGCCGGTGGGGCCCGTTCTTATAGGGGCCGGCGGGCGTGATGGCCCGGGCGAAGACCGGCATGCCGATTTCACCGAGGGCCTCGGCATCGCGTGCCGCACCGTCAAGGGCGAATCCGGCGATGCCGAGGTTGATGGCGCGCTCGCCGATCAGCTCGCCCAGGAGGGCGCGGGACTCGTCACCGCCGCCGGAGACGACGATCACGTCCCCGGGCTGAGCGAGCTCCAGGGCGCGGTGGATGCCCTGGTTGTCGCCTGCGCGGGTCCAGACCGTAAAGGCGGGTCCGGCGATTTTCGCGCCGGGCCAGATCGCTTGGATCGCGGAGTCGGCGACTCCGAGCCGGTCCACGGCATCGCCGATGTTGGCAGCGGGCAGCTTGGCCAGCCTGTCGATCAGCTCAGGATCCGGGCGGGTGAAGGACGTGGCAGCGTCCTGAAGGGCGGCGGGGGTTGTCATGGCGGTGTTTTCCCTAGTGGTGTCGGGGCGGAACGGGGCGGGTCAGGCTGCGTTCCGGGTCAGTTTTTCGTCTGGGTGGTCACTTTTTATGGACCAGTCACTTTTTCTGGACTAATCACTTTTTCTGAACCAGGGGCAGGACCTTCTTGAAGTCCTCCTCCTGTCCGGCCCAGAACGTCTCGTAGTCCTTGCCGGAGAGGTAGCTGGTCTGCAGGCCGAGCGCGTTCATCTTCTTGACCACTTCCGGGTCTTCGATGGCTTTCTGCAGGGCAGCCTCAAGCTTCTTGGCGACGGCATCCGGCAGGCCGGCGGGTGCCGAGTAGCCGCGGACGGTGCCGGCTTCGACGTCGTACCCGGATTCCTTGAAAGTGGGCACGTCCGGCAGCGACGGTGACCGCTCCGTGGTCATGATGCCAAGGACGCGCGCCTTGTTCTGCTTGGTCAGGTCGGTCACGTCACTGACGTTGGCCACGAGGACGTTGACGTGCTTGCCGAGGAAGGCCGTGGTGGCCTGCGACGCTCCTTCGGAAAAGTGCACAGGTGCGAATTCGGCGCCGGTGGTTTCCTGGATCTGGGCCAGGGCGAAGTGTTCCCCGGTCTGCAGCCCGGTGGTGCTGGCGGTGAGTGACTTCGGCTGGGCCTTGGCCGCGTCAAGCAGTTCCTTCAGGGTCTTGTAGGGGCTGTCCGGCTGGACGGCGATGACTGCAGGGTCAATGACCTGCCGGCCCAGCGGCTGGAAACTGGCTCGGGTGTACTTGGCGCCTCGGGCCGGGTCCAGCGGGGACACGACGACGGACGGGGAGCCGGTTGCGCCGATGGTGTAGCCATCCGGCTTGGCGCTGGTCAGTTGGGTGTAGCCGATCTGGCCCCCGGCGCCTGGCTTGTTGATGACCTCGACGTTGGTGCCGAGTTCCTTCTCCAAGACGGGCTGGACGAGGCGGGCGGCCGTGTCCACGGCGCCGCCGGAAGAAAAGGCAACGATGAGGTCAATGGACTTGCCCTTCTTGGGGAAGTCGTCCCCGGAGGCTGCACTGTTGGCGCTGGCGTTGGCGCCGCAACCGGTGAGGGCGATCAGGGCAGCTGCAGCGATGGCTGTGGTTATCTTCTTGCGTGACAAGTTCTTCTCCTTTGAAGTGGTCCGTGCCCGTGGAGGGCACGGTTTGATGGGGTCGGGGGGCTTAGGCTTCCGGGTCTTCGGTGAGGGCCTTGGGCTTGCGGAGCTTCAGCAGCGGGCTGCAGATGATCAGCAGTCCCAGTGCGATGAGCACGGCGGAGATGGGACGGTTGATAAAAACGCTGAAGTCTCCCTGGGAGATTTCGAGGGATTCGCGCAGAGAGCGTTCCATCAGTGGGCCGAGCACGAGGGTGAGGACCATGGGGGCCAGCGGGATCTCCAAGTGCCTGAGGGCCAGGCCCAGCAGGCCGAAACCGATCATGACAAAGACATCAAAGACGCTGAAGTTGATCGTGTAGGCGCCGATGACCATGAAGAGCAGGATCAGTGCCGTCAGGATCGGCGCCGGGACCCGCAGGATGGAGGTCCAGAGACCGACCAGGGGCACGTTGAGCAGAAGCAGCAGGACGTTGCCAATGAACAGGCTGGCGATGATGGCCCAGGCAATGTCGGAGTGTTCAGTGAAGAGGCTGGGACCGGGCGTGAGGCCCTGCTGGAGGAAGGCCCCCATGAGCACGGCGATGGTGGGGGAGGCCGGGATTCCGAGGGTGAACAGGGGGATCAACGCGGCGTTGGCGTGCGCGTTGTTCGCTGTTTCCGGTCCGGCTACGCCTTCAACGGCACCCTTGCCGAGTTCGTGGCGGTGGCGGGAAAACTTCTTTTCGGCCACGTAGGACAGCAGGGACGATACGGATCCGGTCATCCCCGGAACCAGGCCGAGTCCGAAGCCGACTCCCGTGCCGCGGGCCATGGCAGGGGCGCTGCGCCGCCATTCCTTGCCGGTGGGCAGGAGGGAACGGAAGCCGGGCGCGTGAACCAGCGGTGCGTCCGCGCCTTTGCGATGGGACAGGATCTCCGAGAGCCCGAAGACACCGACGATCACGGCTACGAAGCTGACGCCGTCCAGGAGCCGGTCCATGCCGAAGGTGAAGCGGGGTGCGCCGGCGACCGGATCGATGCCGACCATGGAGATCAGCAGGCCCAAGGCGCCGGAGATGAGGGCTTTGACCATGGATTTT
Organism: Arthrobacter sp. ov118; assembly: GCF_900116495.1. GTDB lineage: Bacteria > Actinomycetota > Actinomycetes > Actinomycetales > Micrococcaceae > Arthrobacter. The sequence goes on along the minus strand of NZ_FPAY01000001.1, from coordinate 1,005,351 downwards.
CCGGCCAGCGCCACCAGCAGTGAGATCCCGACGACCATGAGTGCGAAAAACTCCGGCGGGCCGACGAGAAGGCCAAGTTCGCCCAGCGGTTTGGCGGCGGCGACAAGGCCGATGGTGGCGATGGTTCCGCCGACAAAGGATCCCACCGCGGCGATGGTCAGCGCCGAGCCGGCGCGGCCGAGCTTGGTCATCGCATAGCCGTCGATAGTGGTGATCGCCGACGACGCCTCGCCCGGCGTGTTCAGGAGGACGCTTGTGATGGTGCCGCCATACTGCGTGCCGTAGAAAATCGCGCACAGCATGATGATGGAGCCGGCCGGGTCCAGGTTCAGCGTGAGGGGGATGAGCAGGGCGACGCCGGCCACGGGGCCGACTCCCGGGAGCACGCCGATGATGGTGCCCAGCAGGCAGCCGAGGAACGCGAATAGCAGGTTTTGCCAGGTCAGGGCGGCCGCGAAGCCGTTCAGCAGTTCATTGAGGGTGTCCATGACTAAAGTCCGATCAGGTTCAGCGCGGGAATGGCTGAGACGGGGAGGGCCACGTTCAGTCCGTAGTTGAAGGCATAGAACGCGCCGACGCTTCCGGCCAAGGCGATGATCAGCGATGAGATCCAGGTCCGCTTACCCCGGATTCTCAGGTGGTAGATCAGGAAGAGGAACATACTTAGCTGGAAGCCGAGCAGGTCCAGCACCGCGGCCAGCACCAGAAGGCTGACGACGACGGCGACCACCAGGCCGCCGTCGGCGCTTTCCGCCGCGGCGCTCGGCTTCTTGAGCTCCTGCAGCAGCCACAGCACGGACATCGCGGCGAGCACCGCGCCCATGGCGAAAGGGAACAGTCCGGGTCCCGGACCAAGGGAGGTCCAAAGGCCGAGTTCCACAGAGCTAATGAGTACATAGACGCCCAAGGCACCGAAGGCGCCGATGCCGGCCAGAACGCTGCGCGCTGGCCTTCCCCGGACCGGGGCTTGGGTCAAGGTCGACTCCGTTGTCATCAAAATTACCTTCCAAATGCTTTCATAGAATGAAAGTCTCTTACGTCAGAAGAAATAGTGACACGGCCCACAGGCACTGTCAAGCGCGGCCGCGGTGGGTGGAAGTTACATAGAATGAAAGAATGACGGTCACTAGCACTCAGTCCGGCGCTGCAGCGGAAGACGGCGCCAAGCCTTCGAACATGCGCTCGCTCTCGCGGGCGATGGAGGTTTTTGCCGAGCTGCAGCGGGCCGACCGGCCCCAGCGGTTGAGCGATCTGGCGAGGACCTGTGGCATGAGTTTGCCGACGACTCTGCGGATCCTGCGGGTCCTGCAGGACTTCGGCATGGTCAGCCAGATCGACAAGACATACCGGATTGGGCCAGCCGTGCTTCCCGCAGCGCGGAGCTACCTGGAGAACGATCCCCTGGTGACCTCGTCCCGTCCGGTGCTGCAACAGGTCGCCGCGCAGACGGGAATGACCGCCTCTCTGTACACCCGCCTCGGTTTCGAGCGCATCCTGGTGGCACGCGTCGACGGCGACGCCCCGCTCCGGTACGACATGCCTCTGGGCAAGCGGCTTCCGCTTACGGTCGGCGCTGCCGGCAAGATCCTGCTTGCGGGGGCCCCGGACAGCCATCTGCAGGAAGTGGCGCAGGCCGCGGTGGCGGCCGGACACGAACCGCCAACCTTCAGCCTGGCCGAGCTCAAGGCCCGTCTTCCCGAACCCGGAACGGACTACGCCTACTCGGCCGACGAACGCGCCACTGGAGTGCTTTCGGTCGCGATCGCCATCAACAGGTCCGGACTGCCGAGTGAGTCCATCGCCCTGACCAGTCCGGTGGAAGCGGCCACGGAGGACGGTCTGAAGGCGGGCATCCCCGAGTTGCGTCGCGCGGCGGCTCGGCTCGCGGAACTGCTTGAGGGAACCGTCTACTAAGTTTCACGTGGCTCAGCACCGCGCGTTATTGTCACACCCCCTCAGCAGACTGTGGGTATGGATGACAGGGCAGTTGTCGAGACGGTGGAGGCCATGCAGACCTCCCTGTCTGCGTTGGCTGCTCTTGCCGGCCGACATGCCGGGAACGCAGCAGCCACGGCGGGTGCTGACCCGCTGTGGGGCCGGGCGGAGGCTTGCCTGGACGGCATCGCTGAGGTTGGCAAGATGGAGGCCCGGCTTGCCGCTTTGAAAGTCCACTTCAGCGCCGGATACGCCGGCGCTGCCGAAGCCATGGCGGCACCGGCCGTGTCCCCGCAGGAGCGCACCGCCCAGGAGATGGCCGTGAGAGCTGAGGTTGCCTGCGCCCTGACAGTGAGTGAAGGAACGGCGCGGGCGCTCCTGGCTGCATCCGCCGCCCTGACTACGGTGCTGCGGCGGACCCTGGCCGCGTTGCAGGCAGGCACGGTGTCCTGGCAGCACGCGCGGGTGATGTGCGACGAAACGTCCGGACTGGAGCCTGCGGCCGCCGCAGCCCTGGAGAGCCATTTCCTGGATCCGGACGCTCCGCAGGCCGCGCGCGGCTGCCCTGCCGGCGAGCTTGTGCCGTCCCGATTGCGGGCGAAGGCGCGCAGTTGGCGGGAACGGCACCACCCGGTCAGCCTCGAGGCACGACGCCCCCGGAGTGCCTTGGACCGTCGGCTGGAGTACGTCCCGGACCGGGACGGGATGGCCTGGCTCTCCTCTTATCTGCCCGCGGAGGCGGCGGGTGGTATCTGGTCCCGGGCCACTGAAGCGGCACGGGCCCTGCAGGGCCCCGACGAATGCCGGACCCTGACGCAGCTGCGCGCGGATATCACCGCTGACTGGTTGCTGCGCGGTGTGGCGGAAGGAACCCCGTCGCCGACGGCGCAGGTGCTGGTCACCGTTCCAGTGCTATCGCTCCTGGGCGCCGGTGAGGAACCGGCTGTGCTGGACGGGTACGGGCCCGTCCCGGCGAGCGTGGCCCGCCGGCTTGTCGGCGACGGTGCGTCGTCCTTCCTGCGGGTATTGACTGATCCGCGTAGCGGCGCGCCCTTGGAGATCGGGCGGACCAGCTACAGGATTCCCAAAGCGATGCGCCAATGGCTGCGGCTGAGGGACGGACGCTGTCCTTTCCCCGGCTGCAACAACCACTCCCTGGACAACGAGGCGGACCACCTCCTGGCCTGGTCCGACGGAGGCGGCACCGGCATCACCAACCTTGGCCAGCCGTGCCCCAAGCACCACCGGCTCAAACACGCCACACGCTGGAATCCGGTTGAGGCGACCCGGGACAAACCACCCGGCTGGATCTCGCCCTCGGGACGGTACTACCCCAGCGAACAACAGGACTGGGAGCCCCCGGACTGGGAATCCCCGGACTGGGCGGACGGCCCCGACAGCCCTGGCCCACCACTACCTGTGGACCCTTTCCCCGACGGGGCCTCATCCACGGCCGCCTAAGAACCGCCGTTCTGACTCAGGTCAGGCGGATCTGACGGTTGACGTCCTTGTACAGCAGGTAGCGGAAGTTGCCCGGGCCGCCGGCGTAGCAGGCCTGGGGGCAGAAGGCGCGCAGCCACATGAAGTCGCCGGCCTCCACCTCCACCCAGTCGTCATTGAGCCGGTACACCGCCTTGCCTTCGAGCACGAAGAGGCCGTGCTCCATGACGTGGGTTTCAGCAAAGGGTATGGAGGCCCCCGGCTTGAAGGTGACGATGTTGACGTGCATGTCGTGGGAGAGGTCGTCCGGATCCACGAAGCGGGTGGTGGCCCAGGCCCCGTCGGTGCCCGGCATCGGCCGCGGTTCGACGTCCTGGTCGCGGGTCACGAAGGATTTCGCCGTGTAGCCCTCGAGGGGCTCATATGCCTTCCGGATCCACTGGAAACTGGCGATCTCCCCGGACTCGTTCGCCACGGACCACTGGGCCCCCGCGGCGAGGTAGGCGTAACCGCCCTCTCCGAGCTGGTGGATTTCCCCGTCGAGGGTCAGCGCCAGCGCGCCCTTGGTCAGGAAAATGACGCCTTCGACGCCGGCCTCCGGCTCGGGTTTTGCCGAGCCGCCGCCCGGGCCCACCTCGACGATCAGCTGCGAGAAGGTCGTGGCAAAACCGGCGATGGGCCGTGCGAGGATCCAGGAGCGGGTGTTGGTCCAGCCCGGCAGGTTGCTCGTGACGATGTCCCGCAGCACGCCCTTGGGGATGACCGTGTAGGCCTCCTTGACCACGGCGCGGTCCGAGAGGATCTGGGTCTGCGGCGGAAGCCCGCCCTCGGGGTAGAAGTAGTTGCTCATGCGTGCGTTCCTTTGTGTTCAGGAGGCTTGCTCAGGGGTGGGGGAGGCGGCCAGCCGCGGATGGGCCAGTGCGGTGAGTTGGGGGAGCCCGACGCCGGCCAGCGCCAGGACTTCGTCGGCACCGACGGCACCGCATTGGACGCCGCGCAGCACGAAGGCTGCCAGGGCGCGGGCCGTGGCTGGTTCGTCCAGAACGCTGCCGCCGGTCTGTTCCACGTAGTTGCGGAGCCGGGACGCGGCGGCGGGGAGCCCTTGCCGGTAGAAGGCATAGGTCGCGGCGAACCGGCTGGGCAGCTGGGCCGGATGCAGGTCCCAGCCCTGGTAGTAGCCGCGTTCCAGGGAACGGCGGACCAGCCGGCCGTGGAGCTGCCAGGCCTGTTCCACGTTGTCGCCCACCGGGAGGATGTTGGTGGAGCCGTCGGAGAGCCGGATGCCGGTGCCCGCCGCAGCCAGCTGCATGACTTCCTTCGCGAAGTCCGCCACGGGATGCTCCATAGACTGGTATTCGGCGGAAATCTGCAGCGACGCCGAGTAATCGTAGGTCCCGTAATGCAGCCCGCTGATCCGGCCCGGCACCGCGTGCGGCAGGCGCGCCACGGGCGAGGTGCCGTCCGGACCCAGGATGAGCTGCGGGGTCTCTACCTGGACCTCGAAGCGGAGCCTGCCCGCGGGCAGGGAGTGGACTTCCTCGAGGCGGGACACGGCGAAGTCCATGGCCTCTACCTGCGCCACGGTGGTGACCTTGGGCAGGGTGAGGATGAGGCCGTCCGGGAGGTCACTGGCCGCGGCCAGCTGCGACACGAACAGGTCCAGGGTCCGCAGGCCCCTGGCGCGGGTGGCGGCTTCGAAGCACTTGAAGCGGATGCCAATGAACGGCGGCGCGGTGCCGGCGGCGACGGCGGCGGCCACGGCGGACGCCGCGGCAACAGCGGCGGCGTCCTCGGCGTCGTCGCCCCGGTCCCCGAACCCGTCCTCAAAGTCCAGGCGGAGGTCCTCGATGGGCTCGCGTGCCAGCTTGGCCCGGACCCGAGGCGCGACCGCGGCGGCCAGTTCGGTGCCCTGGCCCTGCAGCGCGCACAGGCTCTCGATCCCGCCGCGGGCGTCCGCCGCCGCCAGGGCCTCGGCGCCCCAGTCCGCAGCGAACTCCGGGGTGAAACGGTCGGCCGGAACGTAGACCGTGTGCACCGGCTGGCGGGAGCCGTCATCGCCCGGGTAGTTGCGCTCCAGCAGCCGGTCGCTGTCGGCCAGCTGCGCATCGATCCGGGCGAGGTCGGCCCCGGAAAGGGCCGGCGTCCCCGGGCTCTGGCTCCTTGGCTGGCCCTGTCTCAGGCTCGGTGCCTGTGGCCCGGCGCCGGTGGAGGCGGCTGCCATGCCTTAGCCCACCAGCTCGTACGCCGGGGTGGTGAGGAAATCCGTGTAGTCCTCGGACAGGCAGATGTCACCGATCAGGCGGCTGGCGGGCTGGTAGTGCCGGGCGAACGCTTCCTCGCCCACCTCGCCGCGCAGTTCCTCGGTTTCCTCGGCGAGGATCGCCGAGACGAGCTCGCGGGTGACCGTCCGGCCGGTGTCGGCAAGCACCACACTGTTGCGGATCTGCTGCCAGACTTGGGATCGCGAGATTTCCGCCGTTGCAGCGTCCTCCATCAGGTTGTGGATGGCCACCGCGCCGTTGCCGGAGATCCAGACCGCGGTGTAGGCCACGGCCACGTAGAGGTTCAGCCGCAGGCCTGCCTCAGTCACCTGGCCCTGGGCGGAACGGATGTCCAGCAGCTGGTCGGCGGTGACGGTGACCTCGGGCCGCTGCTTGTCCAGCTGGTTGGGCCGCTCGCCCAGGACGGAGTCGAACACCTCCTGGCAGACCGGCACCAGGTCCGGGTGCGCCACCCAGGAGCCGTCGAAGCCGTCGCCGGCCTCGCGCGTCTTGTCCGCCCGCACTTTCTCGAAGGCCTGGGCGGTCACCTCCGGTTCGCGCCGGTTGGGGATCACCGCTGCCATCCCGCCCATGGCAAAGGCGCCGCGGCGGTGGCAGGTCTTGACCAGGAGCTCGGTGTAGGCGCGCATGAACGGCGCCGTCATGGCGACCGAAGCACGGTCGGGCAGGACGAAGCTTTCACCGGCGTCGCGGAAGTACTTGATGATGCTGAACAGGTAGTCCCAGCGGCCGGCGTTCAGGCCTGAGGCGTGGTCGCGGAGTTCGTAGAGGATCTCGTCCATCTCGAAGGCTGCCGGGATGGTCTCGATCAGGACGGTGGCTCGGATGGTGCCCTGCGGGATGCCGATGTAGTCCTGGGCGAAGACGAAGATCTCGTTCCACAGCCGTGCCTCGAGGTGGCTCTCCATTTTGGGCAGGTAGTAGTAGGGTCCCTGACCGTTGGCTAGGAGCCGCCGGGCGGTGTGGAAGAAATGCAGGCCGAAGTCCACCAGGGCGCCGATGGTGTGTTCCCCGCCGATCAGCAGGTGCCGTTCGCCCATGTGCCAGCCGCGGGGCCGGGCCACCACGACGGCGAGCGGAGCGTCGGTGCGCAGCGCGTATTCCTTGCCTTCGGGCGAGGTGTACTTCAAGGTTCCGTCTGCGGCGTCGCGGAGGTTGAGGATCGATTCGACCACGTTGGACCAGGTGGGAGTGCTGGCGTCCTCGAGGTCGGCGAGCCACACCTTCGCGCCGGAGTTCAGCGCGTTGATGGCCATCTTGGCCGGGGCGGCCGGCCCGGTCATCTCGACCCGGCGGTCCTGCAGGGCCGCGGGCGCCGGCGCCACGCTCCAGTCGGCGTCGCGGATCTCTTTGGTCTCCGGCAGGAAGTCCAGGCGGCCGGTCCGGGCAACGTGCTCGCGCTTGAGGGCGCGTGCCTTGAGCAGCTCGGCCCGGGTCCCGGCAAAGCGGAGGTGCAGTTCTTCGACGAAGGCGAGCGCTTCCGGGGTCAGTATTTCCCCGGCCCGCTCGACGGGCTGTGGATCGGTGACGGTGAGAGCCATTTCTGGTCCTTCCTGGGCTTGAGTAAGGTTGCCGGTCACGCGTGGGCGCGCGCGTGGACTCGCGAGTGGGCTGGGGCGGCGCTGTTCCGCGCCGCGGCGGCCACCGCGGCGGCGACGTCGCCGGCAACTTCGGGGTCGAACACGCTGGGGATGATGTAGCTGGCGTTCAGTTCATCGTCGGCCACCCGGTTCGCGATGGCGTCGGCGGCGGCCACCAGCATCGCCGGCGTTATGTCGGACACGCCGGCGTCCAGGAGCCCGCGGAAGAAGCCAGGGAAGGCCAGCACGTTGTTGATCTGGTTGGGGAAGTCGCTGCGGCCGGTCGCGACGACGGCGGCGTGCCGGGCCGCGATCACGGGGTCGATTTCCGGAGTGGGATTGGCCATGGCAAACACAATGGCCTTGTCCGCCATCGATGCAACCTGTTCTTCGCCGATCACGTGCGGGGCGCTGACGCCGATGAAGACGTCCGCGCCGGCGAGTGCCTCGTGCAGGGTGCCGGAGAAGCCCCGTTCATTGGTGTTCTCGGCGATCCAGGTGCGGTGCTCGTCGTCGTACTGTTCATCGAAGTGGATCGCTCCGGAACGGCCCGCGGCAATGATGTTGCGTGCCCCCTGCGCCTTGAGCAGCTGGATGATGGCAGAACCTGCGGCACCGACGCCGGAGACCACGATCATGACCTCGGAGAGTTGCTTGTCCACGACGCGCAGGGCGTTGACCAGGGCGGCCAGCGTGACGATCGCGGTGCCGTGCTGGTCGTCGTGGAAGACCGGGATGTCGAGTTCCGCGCGGAGCCGGTTCTCGATCTCGAAGCAGCGAGGGGCCGCGATGTCTTCCAGGTTCACGCCGCCGTAGACAGGCGCGATGGCCTTGACGATCTTGATGATCTCCTCGGTGTCCTGGGTGTCCAGGCAGACCGGCCAGGCGTCCACGTTGGCGAACTGCTTAAAGAGTGCGGCCTTGCCTTCCATGACCGGCAGTGCGGCGGCCGGGCCGATGTTGCCCAGGCCCAGGACTGCGGAGCCATCTGTGACGACGGCGATCGTGTTGCGCTTGATGGTCAGGTTCCTGGCGGCGGAGGGATCTTCGGCGATGGCCAGGCAGACGCGGGCGACGCCGGGAGTGTACGCGCGGGAGAGGTCGTCGCGGTTGCGCAGCGCCACCTTCGGCACCACCTCGAGTTTGCCGCCCAGATGCATCAGGAACGTGCGGTCCGAGACGTGCTGCACCGTGACGCCGTCGAGCGCGTTCAGGGCGTCCTTGACGCGCACGGCGTGCTCGTCGTCCGTGGTGTTACAGGTGACGTCGACGACGAGGGTTGCGTGATGGGACTCCGTAACGTCCAGTGCGGTGATGGCAGCTCCGGCGGCGCCGACTGCTGCAGCCAACTCGGCGGTAGCGGTGACGCTGGATGGGGCCTCCACGCGCAGGGTGATCGAATTTCCGGGGCTGGGGTTCGCCATTGAGTCCTCCTCGTATGGCCCGTGGGGGCTTCTTTCACTTCCAAAAATATTCTCGTATTATGGATATTATTATCTGTCTGATGGAAAAACAACCCTTGACGGCTCCCGTAATGCCCGATGGAGTGCTGTATCTTGGATTTCCATCTGCACTTTCACGATGTGGATAAGAAATGTCGATGCCGACCTGCGCAGGAGAGAATGGCTATGGCTGAAAAGCCCTCGGGAGGCGTGCAGTCCGTTGAGCGCGTCTTTGAACTTCTGGAACTGATTACCGACGCAGGCGGGGAAGTCACCCTCAGCGAGCTGTCCAACGCCACTGACCTGCCCCTTCCCACCATTCACCGGCTCCTGCGCACTCTCGTGTCCCTGGGGTACATCCGGCAGCTCCCCAACCGGCGCTATGCGCTGGGGCCCCGGCTGATCCGCCTGGGCGAGGCGGCCAACAAGCAGCTCGGCTCGCTGGCCAGGCCCCAGCTCAAATCGCTTGTGGACCGGCTGGGCGAAACGGCCAACATGGGCGTCCTGGACTCCGACATGGTCATCTACGTCGCCCAGGTGCCATCGCTGCACTCGATGCGCATGTTCACCGAGGTGGGCAAGCGCGGCTACATGCACGCCACCGGCATGGGCAAGGCGATCCTGGCCCAGCTCGGCGATGACGAGGTCCGCGGAATCGTGGCACGCCAGGGGATGCCGACGCCCACGCCGAAGAGCATCGGCGACGTCGATACGCTGCTGGAAGACCTGAGGCTCATCCGCCAGCGCGGCTACTCCGTTGACGAGGAAGAGCAGGAGGTGGGTGTGCGCTGCTTCGCGATGGCCATCCCCGATGCCCCGACGCCGGCCGCCATCTCCGTCTCCGGGCCCGTCTCCCGGGTGGACCAGGCCTTCGCGGACAAGGCCGTGCCCCTGCTGCGGGAGGCGGCCCAGGTGATCTCGGAGGAACTGAAGAGAGTCTGAGCGTGAGTCCGGAAGCGGCCCAGCTGCCTGGCTCCGGAGACGTCCGGCCGCCACTCTTGGGACGGCGTTTATGCATGGCTGTTGAGGCCCACGGCGGTGGGCCCCAACAGCGTCTGTGACCGGAGGCAATGCTCGGTTCCTCGTGTTCGTCAGTTCCTAGTGTTCATCCGTCGCGACCCTCGTCGCTTCGTGGTGTTCGTCCGCCGCGGCCCTCGTCGCTTCCACCGGCACTTCCTTGCCGTCGCAGTCGATGAGTTTGCCGTTCTCGTAGCGGTCTCCCTCGGCCAGGCACCGCAGGTCTTCCTCGCGGATGACCCTGCCCGTTCCGGCCACAAAGACCGACTGGTTCTCCGAGTTGCCCTTCTTCAGGTGATTGAAGAGCAGGTTCAGCAAGATGGCCATCACGGCCGCGGAGCTGATGCCGGAGTGGAAAATCGTTCCGAACCAGCTGGGGAACTTGTCGTAGAACGTGGGGGCGGCAATTGGGATCATGCCGAAACCGAGGGAGGCAGCGACGATGATCAGGTTCATGTTGTTCCGGTACTCCACCTTGGCCAGGGTGCGAATGCCGCTCGCGGCCACGGTGCCGAAGAGCACGATTCCCGCGCCGCCCAGGACGGCGGTGGGAACCGCAGCGACCACGCGGCCGAGCACCGGCAACAGGCCCAGCAGCACCAGGATCACACCGCCGGCTGCCACCACATAGCGGCTCGTGATTTTGGTGACGGCCACCAGGCCGACGTTCTGGGCGAAGGCGCTCTGCGTGAAGGAGCCGAACACCGGCGCGGCCATGCTGGAAACCATATCGGCCCGCAGGCCCGCGGCGATCCGCTTCGAGTCGACCCGGGTGCCCACGATCTCGCCGACGGCCAGGATGTCGGCCATGGTCTCGGTCAGGATCACCAGAACCACGATCACCATGGAGATGATGGCGGCGGCCTCGAAGGTGGGGGCACCGAGGTGGAACGGTGCGGGGAAGGCGACGATCGGGCCGTCGCCGACCTTCGAAAAGTCCGCCATACCGGTCACGACGGCGATCCCCGTTCCGGCCACCATGGCCAGCAGGATTGACAGGCGGGAAATGGTGGCACTGCCCACCTTGCTCAGCAACAGGACAAGGGCCAGGGTGACGGCCGCCAGTCCAATGTTCGCCACGCTGCCGTAATTGGGGGAGGACTTGTTGCCGCCCATCGCCCAGTTGGCTGCCACCGGCATGAGCGTGAGTCCGATGGTAGTGATGACGGTGCCCGTGACCACCGGCGGGAAGAACCGGACGATCTTGGAGAACACCGGGGCGATCAGCAACCCGATGGCGGCAGAGGCAATAACGGCGCCGAAGACGGCCGGAAGCCCGCCTCCGCCGGTGACGATGGCCACCATGGTGGCAACGCTGGCGAAGGAGACGCCCTGGACCAGGGGGAGCTGCGAGCCAAAGAACGGCAGGCCGAGAGTCTGGAGCAGGGTGGCGAGGCCGCCCATGAAGAGGGCCGCGGCAATAAGGATGCCGATGTCGGCAGGAGCCAGGCCGGCGGCCTGGCCGACGATCAGGGGCACGGCGATGATGCCGCCGTACATGGTCAGGACATGCTGGAAGCCGTACGCGAAGCTGCTTCCGATGGAGAGGCGGTGGTCCTCGGGGCGGCCCGAGGGCTGGATGCTGGCGCCCGCAGCCGCGGTGGCCGGTAACTTGTTCGTTTTCATAGCAGACCTTCTGGGTTCATGGCGGACGACGGTGTCCGGCTAACGGTGTCTGGCTAACAATTCGAGAGGCTTCATGAGGCCCGGTGAGGCGGGAGTCCTAGCAGAAACCGGCGATCCCGTTCCAAGCGATTTCAGCGGGAGCGGCGTCGTCGCGCTGGACGGTGGCCTCGATCAGGCCGTAGGGGCGGTCGGCGGCGAAGAAGACCTCGTTGGGGTTGTCGAGGCCAAACGGCGAGAGGTCAACGAGGAAGTGGTGCTTGTTGGGCATGGAGAACTTGATCTCGTCGATTTCAGTGTGGGCTTCCAGGACCTTGGCGCCCATGTCGAAAAGGGTCTGCTGCAGGGCGTGGGAGTAGTTTTCGCTGAAGCCTTCCAGCAACAGGCTCTTGACGTCGTCGTAGCTTTTGTTGAAGTCGAGCGTGCCGAAATCGGTGCCGGTCTTGAAGCGCCAGCGGGCGGATACGTCGGTGGCGAGGATGCGCTCGTCGGTTTCCGGGAGGGTGGTGTACTTGTCCCGCGGGAAGCCGCTGAAGCCGGACTGGGTCGACTTCAGCACCGTGAGGTCCTTGAGCCCGGCGATGAGGTGCTCGGTGCCGCCGTCGCGGACCAGGACGGCGGTGCGGACTTCCTGGCCGTTGCGGACAAAGGAGTGGTCATGCCCGGCGCCGTGGGCCTGGATCCGGTCCCATTTGTAGGCCTCGGCCGCCCAGCGGCCGCCGCTGACCCAGTCGAAGCTCGAGGTGAAGTGCTTGCCGAGTCGCAGCAGGAAGGCCTCGGGGGAGCCGATGCCCTCCCGGGCCAAGGCGTAGATGGTGTTCTTCTGGGTGTCCGTGGCCACCACATGGCTGTTGTCGCCGTCGAGGTGGGCGGCTGCAAAGTCCCCGCGCAGCTGCGAGGTGACGTTCAGATCTTCAATCTCATGGCGGTCGGTGTCCCTGGTGATCTTGACGACCCGGACTTCCGCTTTGCCGTACTGGTTGTGGCCGAGGACGATCTTGTTGCTCATGCTCTGGTTCCCAACTTCAGGTATGTGGCACCAAAGTCCCACATAGAAATTAAGCGCTGGTTTCCCGCGCATTTCTTGTTCCGTCGGCCCACAAAAAAGAGCCGACATCAGTTGATGTCAGCTCATTACGACCCTGCCTGCTGCTCCCAGGTTACGTGACCTGCGCCACGAATTGGGCTTAAGCGTAGCCTGCCCCGCCGGTGGTGTACATCACTTTTTGAAAAAAGGGTTCGTGGCCGTAGCGGCAGCCGCGGACACTTCACCGCCGGTTCCGCGCCCTGCCGCCCGTTCGGCGGCGGGCAAGCGGTTGGGGCACCAGAGCGTGAAGACCCGGACACAGAGATTTCACACAACGAAACCAGGCTTCCACCGAAATTCAAGCGCCGGCCGGACGTCCCGGTGCTACTGTCGATCTTGCCAGCGGCGGGCAGCCCGACCCCGGGGAGGCTGTCCACCAGGCGCACCTTCAAGGCACATGCTGAAGTCTGGTCATCGTTGCATCCGCCCTGGCGTTCCCGTCACGGTGAACCGGCTTCCGCAGCAAGGGAGTCGCAGTATGCCTACAACCGACACAGCCAAGAAGTACCTGGCGCGGTCCATTGAGCTGGCCACGGCCAACGTCTCGAATGGCGGAGGCCCGTTCGGCGCAGTGCTGGTCACTGCGGACGGGCAAGCGTTCGACGGCGTCAACCGCGTCACCGCCACCAACGATCCCACCGCGCACGCCGAGGTCACGGCCATCCGGCGGGCGTGCAGCGAACTGGGCACCTTCGATCTCAGCGGCGCCACGCTCTACGCCAGCTGCGAGCCGTGCCCCATGTGCCTGGCGTCCGCGCTGTGGGCACGGGTGGCGCGCGTGGTGTTCGCCGCGGACCGGCATGACGCCGCCTCCGCAGGGTTCGATGACGCCGTTTTCTACGGATACTTCGAAAATGACCAGCGCGAGGCGCTCATGCCGGTGGGCAGGCTGGAGCTGACCGGGCCCGAAGCCCTCGCCGTCCTGGATCCTTTCAACGCCTGGAACTCGCTCGAGTCCCGGACCAAGTACTAGCTCCGGGAACAGCGGCCATGTTGGATCTGCTCCCGCTCCTCGGCACCTGGCGGCCGGCCGCCTCCGGGCAGCGCTGCGCGGTGGCCACCGTGGTCGGCGCTGACGGATCGGTGCCCAGACCCGTGGGCACGTCCATGTTGGTCGCCGAGACCGGCGAGGTGCTGGGCAGCCTGTCCGGCGGTTGCGTGGAAGGCACAGTCGTGGAGGTGGCACTGGAGGCAATGCGCGACGGCGGCACGCGGCGGGAGTTCTTCGGCTACAGCGCCGAGGACGCGTTTGCCGCCGGATTGACCTGCGGCGGCGGCCTGGAAATCCACATCGAGCCCCTGGGGCCGGAGCCCAACCGGCTGCGGCTGGACAGCCTGCACGGCCTGACCGGACATCCGGGCCGCGGGGCGGCGCTGATCCGCAGGGTGGATGCCGGGGGGAGCGGCGCCGTCGTGGTTCCTGACCCGGCGACCTTCCAGGTACTGCGGTCGGCTGAATTGGCCGTGCTCCTGGCCCACGGCGGTCCCGCCGATGCGGGCACGCTGATGCTGGCGGCGGCAGCCCAGGTGGAGCCGCTGCTGAGGCAGGGCCGCACCGGACTGGTCCGGCTCGCCCGCGAAGACTGCCTGCCGGAGCCCGTAACCCTGCTGGTCGAGAGCCGGCTGCCCGCGGCGCGCCTGCTGGTCTTCGGCGCCAACGACTTTGGTGCGGCACTCGTTCCGGCCGCGAAACTGCTGGGCTTCCGCGTGACTTTGTGCGATGCCCGCCCGGCGTTTGCGCGGCAGGACAGGTTCAGCGCCGCGGACGAGGTAGTGGCGGCCTGGCCGCACCGGTATCTGGCGGAGGAGGCGCAGGCCGGCCGCCTCGACAGCAGAACGGCTATCTGCCTGCTCACGCATGATCCGAAGTTTGATGTGCCGCTGCTGCAGTCCGCGCTTAGCCTGGACGTGGCCTACGTCGGTGCCATGGGGTCACGGAGCAGTCATCGTGGGCGGCTCGAGGCACTGCGCCGCGCCGGCGTTGCTGACGAGGACCTGGCCCGGCTGCACTCGCCCATCGGGCTGGATCTCGGCGCCGTCACCCCGGAAGAGGTTGCGGTGTCCATCATTGCGGAGCTGGTGGCCACCCGGAGCAAGACCGCCGGGCTGGCGCAGGGCAGCGTGTCCCTGAAGGATGCCACTGGCCCCATCCACCACTATGCCGGCGCGCCGGTACGTCAGGAGGCCCCTTGGACCTGAACACCGTTGAAGAGGTGGTCCGCACCGCTGACCCGGCCGAGTGGCGCGACGGCGACGCCTGGCTCGCCGGGGGCACCGTGCTTTTCTCTTATGGAGGCGCCGCGTTTGGAAAGGAACCGCTCCGGCGTCTTCTGGACCTCGGCTCCACGGACTGGACACCCCTAGCGGTCTCAGCCGCGGGCATCGAACTCGCGGCTACCTGCACCGTCGCGCAGCTGTACGCGTTCCCGGACTCGGAGGCCGCCCGGGACCGGGCGGGCGACTGGCCCGGGCTGGACCTCATCCGCCCCTGCTGCGACTCCTTCGTGGCCTCCTTCAAAGTCTGGAACATGTCCACGGTGGGCGGGAACCTGTGCACCTCCCTGCCGGCCGGCCCCATGATCTCGCTCTGCGCCGCGCTCGACGGCACGGCCACCATACTGGGACCCGGCGGTGCCAGCCGCACGCTTCCTGTGCTGGATCTCGTCACGGGGGACGGGACCAACTGCCTCGTTCCCGGTGAGCTCCTGCGCAGCGTGAGCCTGCCGGCGTCGGCGCTCTCCTCCCGGGTGGCCTTCCGCAGGTTGTCGCTGAGCCACCTGGGCAGGTCCGCGGTGCTACTGATCGGAAGGCTCGACGCCGACGCCCGCCTGGTCCTGACCATCACCGCCGCCACCAAGCGCCCCGTGCAGCTGCACCTGTTGACCTCCCCGGAGGCGCCCGCCGACGCCCTCGCTCAGGCACTGGACGCGGCCATCCCCGATCAGCTTTACCACGACGACGTCCACGGCCTGCCCGCCTGGCGCAAGGACATGACGTACCGGCTGGCCCAGGAAATCCGGGCCGAACTCACGGCCCCGGCAGGCTCAGGCCCGGCACCAGTGTCCGGCGACTTCTGGCCGCCGGGTGCCTGGCCGCCGGCCCCGTACGCCGAATCCCCGACGGAAAGGGCCTGAATGCCAATCGAGATTAACGGCGCAATCGAGATTAACGGCGCAATGGAGATCAACGGCGTCCCGGCGCAGGCCGCACCGCGTCCAGGCCAGTGCCTGCGGACGTACTTGCGCGAGCAGGGGAACCTTGGCGTGAAGAAGGGCTGCGACGCCGGCGACTGCGGCGCGTGCACGGTGCACGTCGACGGCGTGCCGGTGCACAGCTGCATCTATCCCGCCGTCCGCGCCGAGGGCCGGGAAGTCACCACCGTGGAGGGGCTGGCCGGCACCGCCGGAGGCGCCGCGCTTCACCCGATGCAGCAACAGTTCCTGGACCGGCAGGGTTTCCAATGCGGGTTCTGCACCGCAGGGATGGTAATGACGGCCGCGACCTTCGATGATGAGCAGCGGGCAAACCTGCCCCGCAACCTCAAGGGCAACCTGTGCCGGTGCACGGGGTACACGGCGATCGCGGACGCCGTTTGCGGCCAGGAAGGACACCCGGACCCCGCGGGGGCGGAATCCGGGATCGCGGGCGTTGGCCAGCCCGGTCCGCGCCCCGGCCAGCTCGGCGACGACGTCCCGGCACCTGCCAGCCTCGCCGTCGTCACGGGCCGGGTCCGCTACACCCTGGACGTCCCGGCCGACGAACTCCCCGGGCTGCTGCACATGAAGCTCCTGCGCTCCCCGCACGCCCACGCCCGGATCCGCTCGATCGACGCGGCAGCCGCGCTGGCGGTTCTCGGCGTCGAGGCGGTCTTCACCCACGAGGACTCCCCGGCGCAGCTGTTCTCCACGGCGCAGCACGAACTCCACACCGACGACCCGGATGACACCCGGGTGTTTGACGACGTCGTGCGGTTCACCGGCCAGCGGGTCGCCGCCGTCGTCGCCGATACCGTGGCCGCGGCGGAAGCCGGCGTGCGGGCGTTGCGAGTCGACTACGAACTGCTGGACGCCGTCTTCACCCCGGAGAACGCCATGCTGCCCGGCGCCCCTGCCCTCCACGGGGACAAGGACGCCGCCACAGCCCGCATCAGCCGGCCGGAGCGGAACGTCGTGGCGGAACTGCATTCCGAACTCGGCGATGTGGCGGCCGGCTTCGCCGCGGCGGACTTCATCCACGAGCACACCTACCGGACCCAACGCGTGCAGCACGCCGCGCTGGAAACCCATGGGTCCATCGCCTCCTTCGACACTGACGGGCGGCTGCAGATCCGCACGTCCAGCCAGGTCCCGTTCCTGGTGCGGCGCACCCTGGGCCGGGTCTTCGGCCTGCCGGAAGAGCAGATCCATGTGGTCGCCGGCCGCGTAGGCGGCGGGTTTGGCGGCAAGCAGGAGGTGCTGACCGAGGATGTCGTGGCGCTGGCCGCCCTGAAGCTCAACCGCCCCGTGCAGCTTGAATTCACCCGGACCGAACAGTTCACTGCCGCCACCACACGGCACCCGTTCACCATCCATCTCAAGGCCGGCGCCAGCCGCGACGGCCGGCTGACCGCACTCCAGCTGGAGGTGCTCACCAACACCGGCGCCTATGGCAACCATGCGCCCGGGGTCATGTTCCACGGCTGTGGCGAGTCGCTGGGGGTGTACCGGTGCGAGAACAAGAAGGTGGACGCCCACGCCGTGTACACCAACACCGTGCCGTCCGGTGCCTTCCGCGGCTACGGCCTGAGCCAGATGATCTTCGCCATCGAATCCGGCCTCGACGAGCTCGCGGCCGGCATCGGCATGGACCCCTTGGAGTTCCGCCGGCGCAACATGGTCCGCGAGGGCGACAGCATGCTGTCCACCCGGGACGAGCCCCAGGAGGACGTCCACTACGGCAGCTACGGCCTGGACCAGTGCACCAGGCTGGTGGAAGATGCACTGGCCCGCGGCCTGGAACGCGGCCGCGCGGCCGGCCTCGACAGCCTGGGCCCGGGATGGGTCATCGGTGAGGGCACGGCCCTGTCCATGATCGACACCGTCCCGCCACGCGGCCACTTCGCCCACTCCTGGCTCCGGCTCCTGCCGGACGGGACGTACGCCGCCGACGTCGGGACGGCCGAATTCGGCAACGGCACCACCACCGTCCACGCCCAGCTCGCGGCCACCGCGCTGTCCACCACGGCGGGCCGGATCACGGTCCGGCAATCGGACACTGACCTTGTGGTCCACGATTCCGGCGCGTTCGGATCTTCCGGCACGGTGGTGGCCGGCAAAGCGACCCTGGCCGCCGCCACCGACCTGGCCGTCCGGATCCGCGCCTTCGCCGCCGGCATCGGCCAAACCCAGGCCTCCGCCTGCGTGCTGGAGGATGACGCGGTCATCTGCGAGGGAACCCGGGTGCCGCTGGCGGAACTGTACGACGCCGCCCGGCAGGCCGGCGTCGAACTCGCCGCCGAGGGGCATTGGGGCGGCACACCGCGTTCGGTCGCGTTCAATGTCCAGGGGTTCCGCGTGGCCGTCAACACCGGCACCGGGGAGTTGCGGATCCTGCAAAGCGTCCAGGCGGCCGACGCCGGCGTCGTGGTCAACCCGCGCCAGTGCCGCGGCCAGATCGAAGGCGGCATCGCGCAGGCCCTGGGCGCCGCGCTGTACGAGGAGGTCAGGGTGGACGACGCCGGCCGGGTCACCACGGACATCCTGCGGCAGTACCACATCCCCACCTTCGCGGACGTGCCGCGCAGCGAGGTGTACTTCGCCGACACCAGTGACAAACTCGGCCCGCTCGGGGCAAAATCCATGAGCGAAAGCCCGTTCAACCCGGTGGCGCCCGCGCTCGCCAATGCCATCCGGAACGCCACCGGAGTGAGGTTCTCCCGGCTGCCCATCACCCGGGACAGGATCTACCTGGGCCTAAAGCAACGCGGGGTCACCTAGCGCCCAATAATTGGGGCTTATTGGGCCGTATCTGACCCCGCGTTGCGGTTGGAAGGTCTTATAGTCGGATGATGGAAAAGCGGATGTTGGGCAAGACCGGACGGAACGTCTCCATCGTGGGCTTGGGGACGTGGCAGCTCGGCGCGGACTGGGGCAACGTGGACCCCGCGCAGGCGCAGGCCATTCTGGCGGCCTCCGTGGAAGCGGGTGTCACGTTCTTCGACACCGCGGACGTTTATGGCGACGGCCGCAGCGAGCAGGCCATCGGGGCGTTCCTGGCGGACAACCCCGGCCTGGACATTACGGTGGCCACCAAGATGGGCCGCCGGGCGGAGCAGCGGCCGGAGAACTACAGCCTCGCCAACTTCCGCGAATGGACGGACCGCTCCCGGCGGAACCTGGGTGTGGACCAGCTGGATCTGGTCCAGCTGCACTGCCCGCCCTCCGCCGTGTACAGCAACGCCGAAGTCTACGACGCGCTGGATACACTCGTGGCCGAGGAGGCCATCCGCCACTACGGCGTCAGCGTGGAACGGACCGACGAAGCCCTCGAAGCCATGCGGCACGAGGGAACGGCCACCGTGCAGATCATCCTCAACGCCTTCCGGCTCAAGCCCCTGGACGAGGTGCTGCCGGCGGCAGAGGCTGCCGGGGTGGGCATCATTGCCCGCGTTCCGCTCGCCTCCGGGCTGCTCTCCGGCAAGTACACGAAGGACACGTCCTTCGCAGAGAACGACCACCGGAACTTCAACCGCACCGGATCAGCGTTCGACGTCGGGGAGACGTTCTCCGGCGTCGACTTCGGCCAGGGCCTCAAAGCGGTGGCCGAATTCGAGGAGCTGGTGCCCGACGGCGTCAGCACCGCCCAGGCGGCCATCGCCTGGATCGCGGCGCAGGACGGGGTCAGCACGGTGATACCCGGCGCGCGGAACGCGGACCAGGCGCGCTCCAACGCCGCCGCGGCGGCCGTCAGCGGCATTGACGCAACGTTCGACGTCGGCGTGCGGGAAATCTACGACCGCTACTTCCGCGAGTCGATCCACCCCCGCTGGTAGCAGCCCTGATGCTGGCCGCGGCCGCCTAGTCTTCCGGATACCAGACCCGTTCTCCCTCAACGCGGGCGAAGGAGGTCTGGGTATGGAGTCTGGCGGACTTTTCCGTCATGATGTCCAGCACCTCGACGTTCCGGGCCAGGAGCGCGTCGCCGATCAGCGAGCGGTGACAGCGCCACGGGACGGCTTCCGCGCACATGATCGCGGAATTGTTGGTCCGTCCACGTTCCATCAGCTGGCCGATGGCGGCTGAGAATTCCTCGGTCTGCATATAGTCCGCATACCCCCGGAACGACGCGTTCCGCCAGGCACCGTTGGGGCTGTCCTTTCCGGCATGCCGCAGGCCGCCGAGGGATTCCATCCGCCGGTAGGTGATCCCGCTGGCACGCAGGCTCGCCGCCAGCGCATCCCCGTTGAACTGCGGGTTGTGCCGCGACTTCGGGACCGTGCGCACATCGATCAGCTTCTTGATGCCATGGGCCTTCAGGATGCCGATGAATTCGTCTATGGGATGAGTGGAGTGCCCGATCGTAAAGATGGTCATGTCCGTCATGTCCGTCATGCCCCAATGCTAAGGGGCGGGGCGGCCCGGATATTCTGGTTGCCGTATGAGCTGCCAAGGAAACGGGCGTCGCGTGACTTCATCCTCCATCCATGCCTTCATAGACCGGCTCGCTTCGGTGGAAACCGGGCCCAAGTGCAACAACTTCTTCAGCCATGCCGTCCCGGGGAACGCGCAGCGCCGGCGGAACCTGGAAATCTATCTGCAGGAAATGCTGGACCGCTCCCCGCAAGTGCTCCTGGTAGGTGAAGCCCCCGGGTTCAGGGGCATGAGGATCACCGGGGTTCCGTTCACCAACCGCACCATTTTCGAAGGCCCGGCCAACGAGTTCGGACTTTTCGGGCCGGGGAAGGGGTATGTGTTGCCGGCTGAGGCTGCGGGGGTCGCGTCCGAGCCGACAGCCACGGTGATGTGGGAAGTGCTGGCCGAGCTGGAATTCCTCCCCCTGCTGTGGAGCGCCTGCCCGTGGCATACCCATGTGCCGGGACGGCCGATGTCCAACCGCACCCCGACATCCGCCGAAGCAGCTCTCGGAACTCCGTTTTGGCAGGCGCTGACAGAGCTGTTTCCCATCGAATCCGTGGTGGCGGTGGGCAACGTGGCGCACCGCAGCCTGCAGCGGAGCGGCCTGGACGCGCCGAAGATCAGGCATCCCGCCCACGGCGGCCGGTCCGGCTTCAAGCGTGGCCTGCAGGAGTTGCTGGTCCGTTCCTCCTAAAGCAACGCGGGGTCACGTAGCGCCCAATAATTGGAGTTTATTGGGCCGTAAGTGACCCCGCGTTGCTTTTAGTCGAGGAGGTGGAGTTGGTCCGGGGTGTCGAGGTCTTCGCCTCCGGAGAGGTCGCTGCAGTCCACCAGGTCAACCAGCTCCGGGCGGGCCTGCAGGAACACCCGCGCTCCGGCGTCGCCCGTTGCCGTGGCTGCTGCCGCGGCGCGGAGGCTGGAGTCCAGCAGCAACGGATGTCCGCGCTGCAGCTTCCCCTCTGCGCCGCGGTAGGCAGCCGCCGTCACCCGGCCCGGCCGGTGCGATGCCAGCAGCCGGGCAACGGCCTCCGGTGTCAGCCCGGGCTGGTCCACAAGCGCGATCAGCACGTGGTCCTCCGGGTCCGCCGCAGCAACACCGGCCCGGAACGAACTGCCCATCCCGGAGGCCCAGTGCGGATTTTCGATGACCCGGTGCCGGCTGAGGTCGGTGGCGGCGCGGACCCGTTCCGCTTCCGCGCCAAGCACCGTCACAACTTCCCGGCAGCCGCCCGCGAGCAGCACGTCGGCGAGCACTTCGACCAGGGTGCGGCCGCGGAACGGGAGCAGCGCCTTGGGCCCGAGTCCCAGCCGCGTCCCGGCGCCGGCGGCAAGCAGCACCGCCGTCGTGCGTGGTGGTCCGCCCTCGCTCATGTGCCCACCCTAACGCTCCGGTTTCGAGTCGCCGCCTTAGCTGCCGCGGTAGGTGGAGTACGCGAACGGGCTCAGCAGGAGCGGCACGTGGTAGTGGGCCTGGGAATCGTCTACCGCGAACGTGAGCGTGACTTCAGGGAAAAAGGTTTCGGTCTTGGTTGCCCCGTAATAGGCTCCGGTGTCGAAGCCCAGCCGGTACGTGCCGGAAGCCAGCTTGTCCGGGCCCAGCGACTTGATGCGCCCGTCATCATCCGTGGCGCCGGTCGCGATCCTGACCCAGCGGTCGCCGTCGAGCATTTCCAGGGTGACGGCGACGCCGGCGGCGGGCTTGCCGGAGCCGGTGTCCAGGACATGGGTGGTGACGTGGGAAGTGCTCATGGGCCGATTAGTCCTTCGAGTCGGAGTACCGCGATTTCGCGCAGCTGCTGGCCGATGATTGGTTGTTCCTCTTCGGAAGTGTGGGCGAGCCTGGCGTTGAGGGCGGCCAGGATCTCCTCCCGGCTGCGGCCGGCTGCGCGGATGAGGAACACCTGGCCGAACTTCTCCTCGTAGGCGCGGTTTCCCTCGGCGATGGCTGCCGCGACGGCAGGGTCCGAAGCGCCAAGGGTTGCCTGCTCCGACTGGGAGAGCCGGGCCTCCGTGCTGTTTCCTGCGGCGCGTTCGCCGATGCGGGGATGATGGGCCAGAGCGGCCTCCACCTCCTCGCCAGTGAAGGGATCCGCCGCGCGGACAGCCGCTTCCCGGAGGCTTCCGCGGTTGCCAAAGGGCCGGGAGTCGACGATCTCCGCAATCCACCGTTCGATGTCCAGGCAGGGGCGCAGGGCAGCCGCGGCCTCCGCGCGTCCTGCCGCGTTAAAGTCTTCCAACAACATGTGCCAGATCCTCTGAGTCAATGCTGGCATCCACGGTGTAGGGCTATACGAACCGGTTATTCGTATCGTGGAACTGTTATTTCAGCATATGCAAAAAATTGAACCGTACGGGGTGGGGCGTGTCAACGGGTGTCCGGGAAGGGCGGAGATCCGCTACGCAGATGGAAAACCGCGGCGGAATCGGACATGCGCACCGTGGATCCGGGGCGCATCCGTCCGAAACCGGCGCGGAAATCCGGAACCGGCGCGGGAATCGGAAGCCGCCGCGAATCCGGAAGCGGGGCGGGAATCGGAAGCGGGCGGGAATCCGGAACCGGCGGGGAAATCCGGAAGCGGCGCGGGAATCCGGAACCGGGCAGGTCCTTTACTGGGAAAGGAACCGCAGCAGAACCTCGTTGACTTCGGCGGCGTGCGTCCACAGCAGGCCGTGCGGGGCGCCGTCGAGCTCCACGTACTCGGCGCTCGGCAGCGCCTTAGCAAACTGGCGTCCTGTGACGTCGATCGGCAGGATGTTGTCCGCCGTGCCGTGCACAATCAGGGACGGGACATCGATCTTGGGGATGTCGGTGCGGAAGTCCGTGAGCCAGGTGAGCTGCGCTGCCGCCGACGCCGTGGCCCCGCCCGCGGTGGCGATGTTCCAGCTGGCGCGCATGTATCCCTCGCTAAGCCGAGGGGTGCCAAGGAAGGTCTCGCTGTTGTAGAAATTCTTGAAGAATTCCGTGAAGAAGGCGTACCGGTCCCCGGTCACGGCCTCTGTCAGCCCGTCGAACACCGACTGCGGGACGCCGCCTGGATTGTCATCGGCCTGCAGGACGTAGGGCTGGACCGAGGCGAGGAACACAGCTTTCGCCACCCGGGCCGAACCGTAGGTTGCGAGGTACCGGCCCACCTCGCCGGTGCCCATTGAGAAGCCCACCAAGACGGCGTCGTTGAGGTTCAGTGAGGTCAGGATGGCGTTCAGGTCCGCCGTGAACGTCTCGTAGTCGTAGCCGTCGGTGGGCTTGCTGGACTGTCCGAAGCCGCGGCGGTCGTACGTGATCACCCGGTAGCCGGCGGACAGAAGTGCCGTGGTCTGCTTCTCCCAGGAGGATCCGTCCAGCGGGTAGCCGTGGATCAGGACTACCGGCTGACCGGACCCGTGATCCTCGTAGTAGAGCTCGACGTCCGTGCTGTTCTCAGTTCCAACCTTGATGTAAGCCATGAAGCGTTCCTCTCGGTACGGGCGGATCAGTTCGGGGTGAAGCCGGTGCGTGCGTCCCGGATCAGGTCCCACGTAGGGACGTAACGACCACTGGCGGCAGGGTGTTCCCGGACCGTCCCGGGCCGGAGCGCTGGCAGGCACTGCTCTGGGCTGAGCTATTTCCTCAGCCAAAGATCCACACTGCGTTGCAGGTTTTCCAGTACGACGGCGGCCGGGCGCGGGGGTAGCGCCTCAACAGTTGCGCGGTGCGCCGCTACCCCCGCCCCGAGTGTTGCCGGATTCGGCCCATGTCAGCGGCCCCCGGGTTCCGTAGCCTCGCTTGCGAAGCCGGACACGAAGCCGGACTCAGAGCCGGACACGAACGGAATGTGCGCGGCACGTTCGCCGAGCACAGCCAGGGCCATGGCCGAGCGCTGGCGCAACGGGGAACAGGCCAGCCGCAGCCAGGAGCCGTCGGAATAAGCATGGAACCGGGCCGGGCTGACATGCAGCTCTTCCGCGGCGGCCAGGATCCGCGTGTGGGCCGCCAGATACCGGTCCAGCGAAATGCTGTGTACGCGGGCACGCAGCTCCAAATGAACGTCCAGGTTGGCCAGATCCAGGGCGGCCTCGGCCTGGGCGGTGTCGTCGAAATCCAGCAAGGCCAGCGGCGAGGGACCGCCGACGGCGAGAATTTGCTTGTCGTGGAGGTCCCCGTGCGCCCAGACCAGCGGATCCGGTGCCGTCCGAAGCAGGTTCCGGGTCACCTCGTCGGCCCGGGCACTCAGGGCGGCGCCTTGGGGTGCGGCTTCCGGGATGTCCTTGTGGTGCCGCAGCCAGCGGTTCACCCAGCGCTGCAGATCGGCGACCTCCACTTCCGGGGAGCGGACGGGCAACGCGGCCAGGGCTGCGTGCCCGGTGGAGCTACCCACTTGGGCGGTCCAGGCGTGCTGCCATCTCTCCCACAGTCGGTCGAAGCCTTCGTCGCTGAGACCCGCGGTTTCGTCGCCCAAATCTCCCAGGGGCCGGCCGGGAACGGCGCTAAAGACGATAACGTCCGGAGAGTTCCGCAGGACCCTGGGTGCGGTGAAGGTCCCGGGGGCCAGGAGGAGCTCGGTCTGCGCGCAGCGTTCCGCGGGCACGATTGCCCCGCCGGGCGGGAAGACCTTGATGTAGCCAGCATCGGTCCGGACGACGGCGCGCATGTGCGGCCGGTAGGACACCAGTTCCCCGCGCCGGGCCTCGGCCCGCAGGGACGGTAGCCCCGGATCGTCCTCGGACAACAGCTCGAACGCTCCGCCACGTAGCACGCCTCCCCGGACGCCGGCCTGCCCCGGCGCCACGACCTCCAGGACGTAGTCGCCGACCGTTCTGTCAGGCCACGCCCGGTGGATATGCCAACTTTGGCCGGAAGAGTCGACGGCGGACCGCGGGACCGGCGGGCGCCACTTCATGCGATCAGCTCCAAGGCTCGGCGCGCCTGCGGGGCGGTGCTCATGTCGGCACCTTGAACAGTTCGCCCGGTTCCCCGCTCTGCTGCCGATGGACCCAGTTGGCAAAGCGGGAGCCCGGGTCGGCCAGCAATGACTGCGGCACCCCATCTTCGAGGATTTCGCCGTCTTCAAGCCAGATCACCCGGTCGCACGATTGGGCCGAGTTGACATCGTGGGTAATCGTGATGGATGTCCGGCCCTCGGTGAGTGTTTCCAGGGCGCTGAGGACCGAATCGCGGGATGCCGGATCAAGCCCGGCCGTCGCCTCGTCCAGGATCACGATCGGGGCCTTCCGGAGCATGGCGCGGGCGACGGCCAGCCGTTGACGCTGGCCCCCGGAAAGATCGTTGGCCGCCTCGCCGAGGACGGTTTCGTAGCCCTGGGGCAATGCCCGGATGAAACCGTCGGCCTGGGCAAGGGCCGCCACGGCTTCAATCTCCTCATCGGTGGCATCG
Organism: Arthrobacter sp. ov118; assembly: GCF_900116495.1. Classification (GTDB taxonomy): domain Bacteria; phylum Actinomycetota; class Actinomycetes; order Actinomycetales; family Micrococcaceae; genus Arthrobacter. The sequence continues at coordinate 979,961 of NZ_FPAY01000001.1, read as the reverse complement.
AGGCGGCCGAACCTGATGTTTTCCCGGACCGATGTTCCGAACAGCACGGAGTCCTGGAGCAGGATTGAGACGTGGGCACGCACGGAAGCGATGGTCAGGCCCCGCACGTCCTCCCCTCCGAGACTGACACTCCCCTCCCAGGGGTCCACCATCCGAAGGATCATGCTTGCCAGCGTGGACTTCCCGGCACCGGAGGGCCCCAGCACGGCGCAGTGCTGGGCCGCCGGTATGGTCAGGGTGATCCCCTTGAGCACCGAAGCCCCGTCGAAGTGGCCGGCCCAGACGTTGTCGAACACGATGTCCGGGTGCGGGCTCTTAAGCGCGACGGCGTGCGGTGACTCGGGAACATCACTCTGGGCCTCGAGCAGGTCCGCCACCCGTTCCCCGGAGGCCGTCGCGCGGGCGATACGGCTGGTGTACCTGGCAACGTCCTTGAGCGGCCTCATCCCGGTTTTCAGGTAAAACAGGAAAACGGTCAGATCTCCGGGGGTCATCGCATGTTGCATCACCCTCCATCCACCGGCAGCCAAGACAACCCCCGTCGCGATTCCGGTCAGGACGTCGGTTTTCCGTTGCAGGCTGGCGGACAGCCGCAGCGTGGCCACCCCGGAGCCAAGGGCTGCCTGGTTGCTCTTGCCGAAGCCCGAGCTGAGGGTGTCTTCGAGTCCGTACGCCTGGACTTCGCGCATTGCTCCCAGGGTCTGTGCGGCTGTGGTGGCAAGGGCGCTTTCGCCCTTGCGTGATTTGCGGGCCGCGGTGGTAATCGATCCCGAGCTCTTACGGGACAACACAATGAATATCCCGATGGACAGGAATGTCACCAGGGCGATAAAAGGATCGAGCCAGAGCATGATGATCATCATTGCGACCAGCGACACGATATTGCCGATGAGAGGGAGCCCTGCTGTGACTGCCACGTCCTGCAGCCGGGATACGTCCCCGACGAGCCGTTGGACCGTGTCGCCGGTGGAGGCGCGGCTGTGGTGGCGCATCGACAGGCTCTGGAGGTGGCGGAAGGTCCGGGCGCGCAATTCGGAGGAAACGCGGGTACCCACGAGGGCAAACGAGATCGAGGACAGGTAGCTTGCCACGGCCCGGACCAGGCTGATGACAATCACCGCGCCGGCGCAGAGAAGCAGCACCTCGGCGCTTGCCTCCACGCTGAACGGGGACTTGCGCAGATTGGCGCCGAGTGAGTGTGAGACGGAGTCGAGGACGATCTTCACCGGCCACGGTTCAAGAAGCCGGAAGAGGATTTCCACGGCCATGGCAATGAATCCCCAGGTGATGAGCAGCCTGTGCCCGCGCAGATGCGGGCGGATGCACCGCAAGGTCCGTCGCATCGGGGTGGGTTCGGCCGGTGCAGTGGTGCTGATCCTTCCCCACAGTGTTCGCCAGCTACGGGGGCGCGAATGCCTGGCAGTGGTGGTCATTGCCGTGCCAGCCTGCGTGCAGGCGGTAGCGCCTCGGTGATCCGAGACAGCACACCGCTCCAGCTGAATCGCTGCACGGCGTCGCTGCGGGCCTCCAGCCCGAGCCTCTCCCGCAGGTTCGGGTCTTCGCCGAGCCGGATGAGGGCATTCGCGAGTGCGGCCGGCTCCCCGGGCGGGACGAGGATCCCCGTGCGCCCGTCCTGGATGATGGACGGGATCTGGCCCACGGCGCTCGCGATCACGGGCAGCGCGGCCGCCATGTACTCAAAGACCTTCAGCGGCGAGAAGTAATCGTCCTGGCCGGGTGCGTCGGGGGGATAGGGGGCGGCGGCGGCGTCGAATTCTGCCAGGAGGCCGGGCACGGCGGCCGGCGCAACGGCACCTGTGAACACCGTTGGCACGCCGAGGGACTCGGCGAGGCGTTCGAGGTCCCTCCGGCCGGGGCCGTCACCCACCACCTGGACTTGCCAGCGCAGGCTCGGGTCAGCGGTCTGCTGGTTGGCGAGGGCCACACCGTGCAGCAGGGCGGGGACACCGTGCCAGGGCTTTAAGGTTCCGACAAACCCGACCGTGAGGTGGTCCGGATTCCGGCGGCCGGGACGGCGGCCCGGGATCCGGTCGACGTTCACGCCGTTCTGTGCCAGCACGGTCCTGGCCGTCGGCACCCGCGCCCGCACCCAGCGCACCACGGGATCGGAGACGCAGGCCACGACGTCGGCCGTGGCGGCGTTGCGGCGGAACACCGTCTCAGCCTTCTTCACATCCAGCAACTGGCGGTACCGCTGTTGCTCTTCGATGAGCGGAGCATTTACCTCGAGCACCGACGGCACGTCCAGGATCCGGGCCACCACGGACAGGGCCGGGCTGAACAGCGAATAGCGCTCGTAGAACAGCCCGCAGCCGTTGCGCAGGACCTCGTCTGCCAGGCCCAGCGCGGCGTCCTGGACCGCCCGTTCCCGCGCGGGGCCGGGGACGGATTCCGGATTGACTTCGACGACGTCGAGATCGGCAAGATCGCTGGGCCGGTCGGTGCCGAGCTTGGTGCAGTAGACCGTGACGACGGCGCCGGTCTCGCGCCACGCCCGGACGATTTCCTGGACGTGCACCGAGGAGCCTTTGGTACCGAAAACGGGCACGCCGGGGTCGGCGCAAAGGTAGGCCACGCGTGTCATGCGACTCTCCTTTCCGAACGGGAGAGGGATCTCAGGAGTTCGGCCTGGCGGTGGACGTCGTAGTCCTCCTCAATCACGGCGCGGGCCTTGCGGGATACGGCAAGCCGGTCTGTGGCGGCGGAGCCGAGCGTGCGGATACCACGCGCGAGGGCGTGCGAGTTGCCGGGCCGGACCAGGACCCCGGTGGAGCCGTTCCGGACCACCTCGGGGATCCCGGTGACGGACGTGCTGACGCAGGGGACGCCGGTGGCCATGGCCTCAAGCAGGACCGTGGGCATGCCGTCCGCGTTGCCGTCGGCGCCCACCACGCAGGGCGCCACAAAAACATCGGCGGATTGGAGCAGTTCGTGGACCTGGTCCTGGGTCTGGGGACCGAGGAGGCGGACGTACCCGCCGATCCTTAGCTGATCGATGCTGGCCTCCAGCTCCTCGGCCATGATCCCGGTCCCGGCGATTCGGAGGTCCAGTTTGACCCCCTGATCCAGCAGTTCGGCGGCCGCGGGCAGCAGATGCTGGAAGCCTTTCTTTTCCACCAGGCGACCGATGGCCGCGATCCGCAGGGTAGGTCCGAGCGGGTGGGGCTCCCGGTAAGGGAAGCGCTCCAGCTCCAGGCCGTTGCGCACCAGGTGGAGCCGGGACGTCGAGCCCGGGAAGCGGCGGCGCAGGTAGCGCATGTTGTACTGGCTGATGGTCACGGCGTGGTGGGCCTGCTCGAGCTTGAGCCGCAGATCATCGTCTTGGACAGATTCATGGAAGATATCCACCGCGTGGGCCGTAAACGAGAAGGGGATGCCGGTGATGAAGGACGCCAGCCGGGCGACCGTCGTGGCGCCCGAGGCGAAGTGGACGTGCATGTGCCGGATGCTGCGGCCCTGCAAGGCGGTGGCCAGGTTGATGGCCTGGACGGCTTCGTCCGCCGTGGCGGCGGCGAGTTCGGCGAAATTCAGGCCAAGGGCGGCCGTGAGCCCCGCCTCCTCGGCCAACCGGAGTGACTCCCACAGGGCCACCGTCTTGATGGGGCGGTCAATGTAGGTCACCGGTGCCTGGACCCGGGCGAGCTCGGGGTGGAACCGGGCGTCGTCCGTCGGCAGGAGGGAGAAAATCTCGATCCGGTCGCCCGCCGCCTCGCGGGCAAGGATCTCCGAGACAATGAACGTCTCGGAGAAACGCGGGTACATCTTCAGGACGTAAGCGGTCCCCGGTTCAGACGGCGACACGGCTGGCACCTTCTTTGGTCCGTGCTGTTGCCGCGCGCTCACGACGAGTGCCGGACCGAGTGCCGGACTGATCGGCACCGGACCGGTCGGCATTGACCAGCGGCTGCAGCAGCTCGGCGGCCAGTTGCGGAACGCGGACCAGCCCGTCCAGCACTGCGCGACGGCGGTCCACAGTGGTGCCGAAACGCGAGGCCAGCCAGTCCGCCAGGAACTCCGGCGTCAGCGTGCCGACGTCGTGCTGCTCCAGGTACCCCGCCTCCGCCAGGGAGGCTGCCCGGATCCGCTGCTCGGCCCGCGACTGCGTGCGGGGCACAATCAGCGCGGGGATATGGGTGCCCAAGATCTCGCACACCGTGTTGTAGCCGCCCATGGAGACAACGGCGCCGGCGTGCCGGAGGTGGAACACGATGTCGTCCACCGCGGCCACTACCTTGACGCCCGGTCGGGCCCGACGCCGGAGGTCCTCGAGCTGCCCGGCGGGCATCTGCGGTCCGGCGACCACCAGATGCCCCAGCCCGTCCGGGATCCGCGCGGCGACGGCGACGCTCGCCAGGGCATAGCCGTCCGAGCCACCGCCGACAGTGGTCAGGCAGTAGGGGCCGGGCATGCAGCTGGTCCCGGAGGCCGAGAGCCGGCCCTCGGCGAGGTAGCCCGTGTAGCGGATGAGCTTGCGGAGTGCGAACGGTATTTCACCGGCGGCCACGGGATCGTAGACGGCGGGATCGCCGTACACCCATATGGCATCGAACAGGGACTTGACCACCCGGGGGCCACCCACCCGCGCCCATTCGGTAAGGGCCGCGGCAGGGGAATCCAGGACCTCGCGGAGGCCGAGCACCACCCGAACAGGCCCGGCGGAGCGGGCTCGCCGCAAGGCCGTTTCGAGTTCGCCGTGCACGCCCGTGGCGTGGCGGTCCACGATCACCAGATGAGGGCGGAAGCCGGCCAGCGTGGCCTGCAGCAGCCGAGCCCGAAGAGACACGAACTCCCGCATGGACAACGTCAAATTGCGGGGCAGATAACCATCGGCGCTCTTCGCCACGCCGGGGAGCAGCACCCAGTCCCATCCCTCGGGCAGCCGGAACGCAGGAGCCAGGGCTGTGCCCGTGATGAGGAGCCCGGTGACGGGGCGGTCCACAAGCCCCGGCAGCTGGTTGCTCAGGGCATGGGCCAGCGCCAAGTTCCGGCGCACATGTCCCAGCCCTACTGAATCATGGGAATACAGCACGATCCGCATTGGCTCCACAGCAAATCCTCCCCGGCACCCCCGGTGGTCCGGAGACAGATGCGATCGCATTGTTTCCGGTGCCGGCGCTGACTGATGATATTAATCAGCCTGCTCCCCAAGAGTGAGGATGGGATGAGGGGAAGATTAAGGATTTCTCATCCAAGACACAGCAAACGTTCAGACGCGGCTCAGCCCCTCGAAGCCAGGTGAAGACCAGACGGGGGGGTCAGACGCGGACGCCGGCGGACTGCAGGGGGATCCGGATCAGGAAGGTGGCGCCGTGGCCGTAGGCCGAGTCCACGGTGGCCATGCCGCCGTGCGCCTGGGCGATGGCCGCGACGATTGCCAGGCCCAGTCCTGAACCCTCCTCGCCACGGCCGGGGTGCGCCCGGCCGAACCGTTCGAAAATGCGTTGCTGGTCCTCGGCCGCGATGCCGATGCCGTCGTCGCGCACCCACAGCAGGAGCGTGTCCGACGCCGGCAGCGGGGTGCCGTCGGCCGCCGTCGGACCTTCGATCCTGGAACCCAGCGCGATCGTGGAGGACGGCTCGGTGTACTTGACCGCGTTCGCGGCGAGCTGGACCAGGGCCTGGGTGAGACGCTGCGGGTCGGCATCCACCACGAAGTCGGCTTTTTCATCGATCTTCCAGTGGCGATCGGCCAGGACGTGCACTTTCTCCATCACCTGGTCCAAAAGCTCTGGAATCCGGACGGGCTCGCGCCGGATGAAGCCGGGGTCGCCGGAGTTGGCCAGCAACAGGAGGTCGTCCACAAGGCGCTGCATCCGGTCCACCTCGTCCAGCAGCACCTCCCGCGTGGCAATGACATCCTCCGGGTCATCGACCGTCTCCAGTTCGAGGTGCCCGCGGAGGATGGTCAGTGGAGTCCTCAGCTCATGGCCGGCGTCGTCGAGGAACTGCTGTTGCTGTTGGGCGCCCTCATCCAGCCGTTCGAGCATGGTGTTGAAGGTCTTGGCGAGCAGGGTGACGTCGTCCTCGCCCTTGCGCACCTTCACGCGCTGTGTGAGGTCCTCCTGGCTAACCGCACTGGAAGCCTCGCGCAGCCGGCGGAGCGGATTGAGCAGCCGCCCGGCAACAATGCCGCCAATCACCGCGGCGGCCAAGAGCGTGCCGAGAGCCACCAGGGAATACGTCCGCACGGAGCTGATGTTGTGCTCGCGCTGATCGCCCGCGTCCCTGCCGACCAGGAGGAATGTCCCGTTGGCGACGGTGGCGCCCTTCATTGGCACCACGACGGTTCGCAGCGGGCTGCCGTCGGCGTCGAGCTCGGCGAAAGCCGCGCCGGCCGGATTCCGCAGCCCGGCGGCGTCGGCGAGCATTCCGTCGTTCAGGAGCGTCCTGTGCCGGTTGCCTTCGACGGTCCATGCCACGCGCCCGTCAACAATTCCGGCTATGACCTCGTTGTTGCGGGGCTCGATGTCTTCCGCCGCCTCGTGGAGGGCACTGCTGGCGGTCTTGTTGGCGGAGTCCCCGGATGTCCTCTTGGTGGTCTGCACGAGCTTGACCACCGCTTTGGCCTTGTCCAGGATCGCCTGGTCAACCCTGGCATCGGACTCCTGGAACTGGACCCCGAAGGTGACCAGCCCCGCGGTGACGAGCCCGGCGAGCATCATCACCAGCATGGCGGCCACCACCCGGAAACGCACCGAGTGGATTTTCGCACCCCAGCCGGTCGCATCCTGAATCCCCGCCGTTGCGGAGGCTCCAGCCGGAGCCGACTGGCCTTCCCCGCCGGGTCGTTCATCCGAAGTGGGCACCATGTCTCCTTTCCGGCGGAGGGCTGTTTACTTTGCGGGACCGTGTTTTGCGGGCTCTATGTCTTGGTGACGCCGGCCGGCGTGCCGCCTAGCCGAGGCGGTAGCCCGCGCCGCGCGTGGTGAGGATGCGGTCCGCGCCGATCTTTAACCGCAATTGGCGCACGTACACGTCCACCACGTTGGACGTGCCGTCGAAGTCGTAGCCCCAGACGTGGCTGAGCAGCTGCTGGCGGCTCAGGACCTGCCCGGGATGCAGCAGGAACATTTCCACCAGGGCGAATTCGCGGGCGGAAAGCTCCACCATCCGGCCGTCCACACTGACGGTGCGGGTGAGCAGGTTCAGCTCCAGGGGACCATAGCGCATGACGCTGCCGGCGAGCACATCGCCGGTGTCCCCTTTGCGGACCCGGGCCCGGATGCGGGCCACGAGTTCCTCGAAACGGAACGGCTTGACGATGTAGTCGTCGGCACCGCCTTCCAGCGCCGCGACGGTGTCCGTGGAGGAGGCGCGAGCGGTGAGGAAGATGACAGGGATGCCCACCTGGCCGTGGCGCAGGGCGGCCAGCACGGCGAAGCCGTCAAGGCGGGGGAGTCCGACGTCGAGGAGCAGGAGATCGAATTCGCCGCTGGAGGCGTAGTCCACGGCGGCGACGCCGTCGGCGACCACGGTGGGGGCGAAGCCGGCGGCGCGCAAACCCTTTTCGATGAAGCGGGAAATGCGTTCTTCGTCTTCTGCGATGAGGATGCGGATCAAGGTAACTCCCTGGAAAGCCCAGCGGTGGGGCATCTCCGGTACATGAGCCGGGTGGGACGCCGAGGCTCCAGCAGCCCCGATCGGCCCCAATTCCCCGGCAGCTGCGGACCCCGTGGTGTGGGCCCGCGAAAATCGGCGGGCGGTATCCCGATTCCTATCCTGCCCCTGTCAGGGAACGTGCGCCACCTTTGAACGGTTGATTTTCAGGCTGTTCACAGCCCGCGACCGCCGCCCGCTACGGCTGCCCGAACAGGGCCCCCGTGACCTGACGGGTCAGCTCGTGGATGAGTTCCAGACGGTTCGCGCTGTCCGCGTCGTTCGGGCCCCAAGTGTAGATGACCACCGCGTAGGAGCGGTCCCCGGAACTGAGCAGCGCGGCGTCGTGGACGTAACCTTCCACCACGCCGTACTTGTGATGGACGGTGATGTCCGGGGAGAGTGCCGCCGGGATGAGGTCTTCGTCATTGGTGTGCTGCATGTAGCCCAGCAGCTCCGCAGTGTGCCCGGAGTCCAGCAGCTTGCCGGTGGAAAGCTGCTCGAGGAGCCGGGCCATGTCCGGCGGGGCCAGAAGGTTTTGCTTGGGATCGTAGGTGATGCCGAGGGTAGCGGCGTAGTCGGTCAGGCGCGGATAGCCGATGTCGTGCATCAGCAGCAGCCACGAGTCATCGCTGCTGGTGTTGATCATGGCCTTGAGCTGGAACGCGGCATCGAACGCGCCCAGCGGTGCCTCCAGCGACTTCTCACCGGTTTCCACGAGGTGGTAATAGGCGGCGGCGGTCAGGACCTTGGCCGTGCTCGCGGCCGTGTACGGGGTCACGTCGCCGTAGCTCTGCAGCCGTCCGTCGCGGGTGTTCAGTACAGTGACTCCGATCCTGTGATCGGGGTGTTCGCCGATGATCCGCTGGACCTCGGCGGGGAGGTCGACGGCGGGGGCGACCGGCTGGCTGGCTGCGGCCGGGGCGGACTGCGGTTGGCTCTGCCTGAGGCTCACGTCCATGAAGGCCCGTTCCGGCGACGACGCGCTGCGGAGGACGCCGAAGACTACGACGGCGGCCAGCACCAGTGCGAGGGCGGCCCAGACGAGCACCAGATTCCTGCGGTTGTGCGGCGCGGCCGGCCGGGTGCCCGGTTTCGTCATGTGCGTGGGCCTTCCGACGTTACGAATGGGTGGTGACTCCGACGTTAGGTGCGGCCGGTGGCGAAGTCCACGGACCGCGCGGGGCGCCGCGGAAGTCGGCCGGATTCCCCTCCGTTCCCCTCTCCGGTTCCCCTCTCCGGTTCCCCTGTCCAGTTCCCCTGTCCAGGTGCCGGAACCGGCTCCGGCACGCCCCGTGCCTCTACTACGCTGGCATTCATGACCCGAAAAATCACTGTCAGCCTGCCGGACGCGTCCTTGCGTGAACACCTTCAGCCGCATCCGGACGTCACCATCCTTGAATGGGACTTCGCTGGTGCGCCGCCGCAGCCGCACATCGACATCGTGGTGCCGCCCTACATGCAGGGCCCGCAGGTCCTGCGGGGCCTGGAAGGGGTGGAGACGGCGCTGGTGCAGAGCCAGTCGATCGGGTACGACGGCGTGGCGGACTGCCTGCCGGCGGGCCGGGTTTTCGCCAACGCGGCGGGTGTCCACGAGACCTCGACGGCGGAGCTCACCCTGGCCCTGATCCTGGCCAGCCAGCGCGAGTTCCCGCGCATCATCCAGAACCAGCAGGAGGGCCGGTGGGAGACACGACCCACCGCCAGCCTCGCCGACCGCCGCGTGCTGATTGTCGGCTACGGCGGAGTGGGCAAGGCGATCGAGGACCGGCTTCTTCCGTTCGAGGTTAGCGTGACCCGGGTGGCGAGCAAGGAGCGGACAGACGAGCGGGGACATGTCCACGGCATTGCGGAGCTGCCTGCGCTGCTGCCGGAGCACGAAATCGTGGTGGTCGGCGTTCCCCTGAACGACTCCACCCGGCACCTGGTGGACGACGCTTTCCTCGCGGCCATGCCGGATGGCGCCCTGCTGGTGAACATAGCCCGCGGCCCGGTGGCAGACACGGACGCCCTGGTCCGGCACACCGCCTCCGGCCGAATCCGCGCCGCGCTGGACGTCACCGACCCCGAACCCCTGCCGCAGGACCACCCGCTGTGGCGGACCCCTGGCGTTCTCATCAGCCCGCACGTGGGCGGGGCGAGTTCTGCGATGCGTCCCCGGATGGGCCGGCTGCTCCAGCGCCAGATCGAGCTCATGCTGGCAGGCGAGCCGCCGGCGAACGTGGTGCTGAACGGTTGAGGGTGTGGAGTCTGTGGCCACCTTGGCCTTGGAGTAGTGAGATATCGGCGAAGACCGCTAAAGAAAAAGACAGGGCAACTATTTCTCTGCACACTCTGTACAGAGAAATACACATCACGTAATGTGATCTTGTTCACTCAACCAACAAGGGAGTTGCCAGTTGAAGCCGTCATTCCGATCCGCCGGTGCGATCTCAGCCGCCGCCTGCGCCGCCGTCCTGGCGCTAACGTCGTGTTCCTCAGCGAGCACCGCCGCCAGCCCCAACAGCGCAGCCAGCAAAATGACCATCCAGGAAGGTGTCCTCACGTTGGGGACCTCGCTTCCGGACGCGCCCATGGAATACTACGAGGCGGACGGTAAGACGCCTACCGGGGTGGATATCGATCTCATGACCGAAGTCGCCAAGCGGCTGCACTTGAAACTCGATATCCAGTCCACGGCTTGGGACGGGCTCATTCCGGCGGCAAAAGCAAACCGCTACGATATCGTGGCAGCATCCATCGGCGATTTCAAAGACCGCCAGAAACAGCTCGATTTCGTCGACTACCTCTCAGTCCGCTCAGCCGTCGTCGTCAAGGCAAGCGACAGTGGCGTCGCAGATCCGTTGGCCCTTTGCGGCAAGTCAATAGGTGGCACGTCCGGCTCGGTGGCCATCACCATCGCGCAACGCTTCTCGACCGACTGTGAGGCTGCCGGCAAGCCTGCTGTAAAGATCAACGAGTTCCCCAACGGTGCAGCGGGCCTGGTCGCACTGAGCTCCGGACGGAGCGATGGGCAGATCCTGGACGGTCCAAGCGCCGTCTACCAAGCGAAAACCACAGAGGGCGGCAAGGCGTACAAGGTCGCGCTCGGCACCGTGGGTCCTGTTGCCATTTACGGGGTTGGCCTCAGCAAGGCCAATACCCCACTGCGCGATGCAATTTCCGAACAGCTCAACGCCATGATTAAGGACGGAAAGTACAAGGAGATCCTTGAGAAGTACGGTGTGCAGGACTACGCCATTGCGCAGGCAACCGTGAACGCAGGCGGCGCCAAGTAATGACGCCCCCGCCACTGATCAATGCCCTTCCCGCCCGGCGGCCGAGCCGCTGGGCGGTGGGAGCTCTGGCACTCGGTTTCTCGGCCTACCTGATCTACGAGTTCGCGGCTTCGCCCAACATCCAGTGGAGCGAAGTCTGGAATTACGTGGCCAACGGCCAGATCCTCGCTGGGCTCGGGCTCACCCTGGTGCTGACCGTAGTCTGCATGGTGGTCGGCATCATCGGCGGCGTACTGCTGGCCATCATGAAGCTGTCCCGGAACCCGGTACTGCAGTCGATCAGCTGGTGTTATGTGCTCTTCTTCCGCGGAACGCCGGTGCTCGTTCAAATCATCTTCTGGTTCAACCTATCGCTGGTGTTCCCTAACATCGGGGCCACCCCGACCAATCAGCTCATCACCCCGTTTATTGCAGCTGTACTCGGCCTGGGGCTGAACGAGGCTGCCTACATGGCGGAGATTGTTCGGGCGGGTATTGGCTCTGTGGACGAAGGGCAATCCGAAGCGACCGCGGCTTCGGGACTGACCCGGGCACAGACCATGCGCTATGTGGTTCTGCCCCAGGCGCTCCGTGCGATCGTCCCGCCGACGGGCAACCAATTCATCGGGATGCTCAAGACCACGTCACTGGTCAGCGTCATCGCGACCCAAGAGCTGTTGACCTCGGCCCAGCACATCTATTCACAGAACTTCCTCACAATCGAGCTCCTCATCGTTGCGTCCATTTGGTACCTGGTGGCCACGACTTTGGCCACTGCAATCCAATCGGTCATTGAAGATCGGCTCGCGGCGGGCGATCGTACCCGCCGCACGTCGGATGTGCTGGCGTTCTGGAGGCAGACGCTGCGGCTTGACCGGAAGATCAGCCCGATCGATTGGACGCTGACCAAATGAGTTCTTCTAACCTCCCCACAACGGCGGCTACGGAGTCCGCGGCCGGAACGCCCGAAAAGACGGTCATCGTCGACGCACAGCAGGTCTGCAAGCGCTTCGGCGGAAACCTTGTTCTGCGGGGCGTGAACATGACGGTGCACGAAGGCGAAGTCGTCTGCATCCTGGGCCCATCCGGTTCAGGCAAGAGCACCTTTCTCCGCTGCCTCAACGGGCTTGAGACGATTGACGCGGGAAGGGTCGACGTCGACGGCCAATTCATCGGCTACGAGCAACTTCCCGACGGCAGGCTGCGGGAACTTCAAGCCAAGCCATTAGCCAAGCAACGCATGGAAACCGGCATGGTCTTCCAACAGTTCAACCTGTATCCGAATATGAAGGTCCTGGACAACATCACCCTTGCTCCCATCAAGGCCCGCGGGGTTCCAGCCCGGGAAGCGAAGGCGGACGCGAGGCGCCTCCTCAAGCTCGTAGGCCTGCAAGACAAGGAAGATGCGTACCCGAAGCAACTTTCCGGAGGGCAGCAACAGCGCGTGGCGATCGCGCGCGCGCTGGCCATGAAGCCCAAGGTCATGCTCTTCGACGAGCCCACTTCGGCGCTGGACCCGGAACTTGTCGGCGAAGTCCTCAACGTCATCAAGGAACTGGCGGCGAACGGAATGACCATGATCGTGGTCACCCACGAGATCGGCTTTGCCCGCGACGTGGCCGACCGGGTGATCTTCATGGCGGACGGGGTGATCGTAGAAGAAGGACCCCCATCCCAGGTCATCGACCACCCGACGCACGAGCGCACACGAAACTTCCTGGCGAGGCACCTATGAAAAACAACAAAGACATCATCATCATCGGCGGGGGCTTGATCGGGCTTTTCTGCGCTCACTACTTGGTCAAGGACGGCCACCGCGTTACCGTCCTTGACCGTTCAGCCATCGGCAGCGGTGCCGCCCGCGGCAATGGCGGCTGGGTATGCCCCTCCCGAAGCCAGCCAATGGCGTCGCCCGGGACGCTCCGTGAAGGAGTGGCATCCTGGGTCGATCCCGCCAGCCCGCTCTATATCCCGCCGTCACATTTGCCGGCCATCGCTTCCTATTTGATGCGCTTCGCCCGCAATTCGACCCAGGCCCGATTCCAGAAGTCCCTGGATTCGATTGATGGGATGAACAGCCACACCCACCAACTGTTTGATGCTTTGGAGGAAGAAGGAGTCGGCGTCCCGCTGGATAGCCATGGCTACCTGTCCGTCTTCGAAACACACCACTCTGCACAGGCCGCCCACGAGGCTTCGGTGGAAACGGCCAAACGCGGCCTGACATCGGTCCCTGGAGAAATCCTCGGTCAAAGTGACCTTCTGGCCATCGAGCCGGCTTTGGGAACAGCTGCGAAGTTCGGCTTCCGCCAACATGGAGACCGGTGGCTGGATCCGTCAGCGCTAGTGGACAAAATGATCGATTCGTTGTCGGAGCGCGGGGTTAATTTCGTCCCCGACCACACTGTCTTCTCTGTTGAGGAGCGTCCGCATGGGGTGGCTGTCACCACACCGTACGGCGTTTTCGAGGCGGAAACGGCCATTCTGGCCGCTGGCGCCTGGTCCAACGATCTGTTGCGCCGACTCGGGTTCAACGGCATGGTGGTTCCCGGGAAAGGCTACAGTTTTTCGGTCCGTCCGCCGGTACTTCCGGTGCACAACCTCCAATTTGGGCGCTCCCATGTGGCTGGAACCCCGATCGGGGACAAATTGCGGATCGTCGGGACCGTCGAGTTCGATGGGTCCTACGACACCCTGAACCGATCGCGCCTCGACATCATGAAGCGCGGCGCTTCACCCTTCCTCCGTGGGGTCGACTGGGAAAATGGAGTGACCGACGAATGGGTTGCCCCAAGACCGATGACACCGGACGGGTTGCCGCTCATTGGAGCATTGCCTGGCAGCGAACGGATCATCGCAGCTACCGGCCACAACATGATTGGTCTAACCCTTGGGGCGGCCACCGGGGTAATGGTGGCCGGCATCGTAGAGAATGGGAATACACACGCGAACAGGGCATTCGACCCTGCCCGCTTCACTCGGCGCGGATCGCCTCTTCGCAAGGTGGTCGCGAAAGCAGGCCTTTGATGTCCAATGGAAGCAAGCCCTCCGATGCACCGCGGGCAACGGTTCAGGGACCCGCCACGGATGTCGGGATCAGGGTGCAACAAGCCCGTGCGAGCAGAGGGCTGTCTGTCCGCAAGCTGGCAGCCATGTGCAACTTCAGTGCGAGTTCGATCAGCCAGATCGAACGTGGCGTGGTGAATCCGCGCATCGACACGCTCGTGAGTATCGCGGCCAGCCTCGGCATGACTGTGAGTCAGTTGATGAGTGACGATTCATCGCTGCACGTGCCCCTGCGCGCCGCCGAACGACGCAAAGTCATCAACAGTCCCTTGCATTACGAGTACCTTCTCACTCGCCGGGCCACATCGAACTTTGAAATCTATGTAATGGTGCTGCAGCCAGGCGGCGCGTCGTCCCCCACGCAGGTGGTTCACGGTGACTCGCAGGAGTTCTGTCTTGTCCAGAGCGGGATTGCAACGCTCGAGGTCGGCACCGAGGTTTACGAGCTCAACGAGGACGATTCCATGGAACACCTCTCATCGGTACCCCACCGGATCGTGAACAACAGTGATTCCGAGGTGAGGTTGCTGTGGGTGATTTCTCCACCCTCAGCGGAAGACAAGAAGGCATGCACGCCGGTCGATAGGGAGGTTTAGCCGAGGGCGGCGTGGCCGGGGCGCCTGCACTTGACAGAACCGACTGCCTTCCGCCCCATGCCGTTATGGCCTTGTGGCCTAGAGATAGTCGCCGGCTCGTTCGCGGGCGATTTCCAGCAGGGTGGAGTGGAAGGCCACCTCGGCCGGGGCGTAGACCTTGTCCTCGCGCTGCGCCAACAGAATACGCCGCAGCGGGGCGGCGGAACCCAAGCTCAGCACCTTCACGTCGGGATGCTGAAGTGCCACCGCGGTCTTGGGCACCATGGCCACGCCCATCCCCACGCTGACCATGGCCTGGGCCTCCTGGTAATCGTTGGCCAGGAAGGCAATCTCCGGTTCGAATCCGGTGTCGTGGGCGGAACGCTGCAAAACTTCCACCACGGGGTGGGCCTCGGCGCGCACAATCCAGGACTCGTTGCGCAGGTCCTCCATGCGTACCTGCTCCCGGTCGGCGAGTGGGTGGCTGCGGGCCACCAGGATCACAGTGCTCTCCCGGAAGACCTCTGTTACGCGGATGGAATCGTCCCGGAAGGGATTCCAGGGGTAGTCCCAGAGCAGGCAGAGCCCGGTGACCCCGGACTGCAGATCTGCCACGAGTTCATCGAAGCGGGCGCTGCGCAAAGAAAGATTGATGGCCGGATAGCGCTTCTTAAAGGTCCGGATGACGATGGGCAGGAACGATCCTGCCAGCGTTGGGAAGGTGCCCACGGTCAGGGAACCGCGTTTGAGGCCGGCAATCTGGCCGAGGTCGGACCGGGCTGCCTGCATCTGCCAGACAATCTTGCGGGCGTGGCCGGCCAGCACCTGTCCGGCCTCGGTGGGCACTACCCCGCGGGAGCGGCGGGTGAGGAGGGGCTGCCCCACTTCTTGTTCGAGCTTGCGCAGCTGCTGGGAGACGGCCGAGGGCGTGTACATCATCAGCTCGGCCGCGGCGGTGATGGAGCCCTGCTCCACCACTTCCAGCAGTAGCGCGAGCCGCCTTATATCGAACAATTCCTGGTCTTCGTCTTTAAGCAACGCTTCACCCTCTCCCGCAATTGGTTCATTCTCTGTCAGGACGTGGTATCCGCTCAGGAGATAGGGGACTGATCCGGTCAAGGGAGGTCGGATAGACGGAAAATAACCGGTCTTCCCTAAATGAATTAAGTAATTCTACATCCCCCTTCGAAAATCCAACATTGTCTAAATATGTGATCTGGCTCAATCTCGTTTTAGGTCCTCATTCAAATCTGAGGCACGAGGAGAAGCGGGAAACACCATGGAGATCGAAGCCCGATGGATGCGCGGAGGCACCAGTAAATGCTGGGTGTTCGATGCGGAGCATCTTCAGGAAGGCGGCACCAGCCTCGATGTGCTGCTGCCGCGGCTGTTCGGCAGCCCGGACCCCCGCCAGATCGACGGCGTCGGCGGGGCGACCTCAACAACCAGCAAGGCCGTGATCCTGCACCGGCCCGTCAGTGACGACGTCGACGTTGAATACACCTTCGCCCAGGTGGGCATCGAAGAGGCCGCGGTGGACTGGGGCAGCAATTGCGGGAACGGTTCCGCTGTGGTGGGACTTTACGCCATCGAGAAGGGGTGGGTGATCCCCACCGGAGACGTCACCCGGATCGTCACCCGCAACACGAACACCAACCAAATCATCGTCCAGCGGGTGCCCACCCCGGCCGGCGCCCTGGCATCGGTGCCGGAGGCCCAGATGCCCGGCGTGCCCTTTCCCGGCTACGGGGTGGGCCTCGGCTTCCAGGACCCGGCCGGCAAGACCACAGGTGCGCTGCTGCCCACCGGTGCGGCCACTGACACGATCACCGCGGGCGGAACCCGTTGGACCGTGTCGATGGTCGACGCCGGAGCGCCCGTAGTGATGGTCTGCGCCGAGGAGCTGGGCCTAGACCCGGCCAGGTACGACAGCTGGCGCGCCGGGGTGGAGTTGCAGCTGGATACCCTGGAGCAGATCCGGAGGCAGGCAGCGGTGCGGATGGGGCTGGTCCCCACGGCAACCGAAGCGGCCCGGGCCATCCCGAAGCTCGCCATCGTCGCCGCGCCTGCCCTGACCGACCCCGGCGCCGACGCCAACGTCATGATGCTCTCCATGGGAAAGCCCCACCCCGCCCTGGCCATCACCGGCAGCATCGCCCTGACCCTGGCCGCCCGCACCGCCGGCACCGTGATGCACACCATCACGGGCGACACCCTAGGGAGCACGCTGCGGCTCCGCACCCCCGCGGGGGTGATCGAGACGTGGAGCGAGGAGCACGACGGGACGGTCCTCGTTGGCGTCGACCGCACGGCCCGCACCATTGCCACAACCATCATCCATCTCCCCGAGGTCCCCGGCAGCGCCGTCGCTGCTTCCCTCGCGGGAGCCACTCGCTGAGGAGATCATCATGACCCAGACAGAGCACCGCACCACCGTCGCTGCGGCCGAGACCCGGGGCAGCGGCGCCCCGCGTCCATCCCGGCGCCGCCGTATCCTACTGGTGGCGGTGGCCGCCGGTTTCGCGATCCTGGCTATGATTGCCCTCGTGCTGGGGGGTGACATCTTCAACCCTTCAGCCACCGCGGAACCGGAGCACTCCATGACCGCCGTCCAGATCATCCCGCTCGTCGTCCTCGTCGTAATGTTCGTCGTTGCCACGAAATGGCCGCTGAACATCGGCGTCATGGGGCTGGTCGCATCCTTCGGCGTCGGCTACTTCATGCTTGGAATGACGGACAAGCAGATCCTTGAGGAATTCCCGGCGAGCATCGTCTTGACGATCATCGGAGTCACGTACTTCTTCAGCATGGCCCAGAGGAACGGCACCATCGACATCATTGTCCAGAGCTGCGTGCGCCTCGTCAGGGGCAAGACGATGCTGCTGCCCTGGGTGTTCTTTCTGATCGCCGCTGCTCTCACGTCCCTTGGCACCTTCTCGCCGGCCGCGGTCGCGTTGCTGGCACCGGCGGCCATCGGGTTCGCCTACGAGTCCCGGATCCATCCCGTGCTGATGGGCGCGTTCATCATCAACGGCGCCCACGCCGGCGGTTTTTCCCCGCTGTCCGTGGCCGGCGTGCTGGTACACGACATCTCCCTCAAGAACGGATTTCCCGTCTCCCAGGGCGCGCTCTTTATCGCCAGCTTCGCCATCAATCTCATCCTCTCCGCGCTCACCATCGTCCTGTTCGCGCTCCTGGGCAAGCTGCGCGACGGCGAAGGCGGCCAGCACGCCGACGTCGACACCGCCCGGACCAGCCGCCCTCACGGCCAGCAGATCCTCACCCTGGCACTGATCGCGGTGATGCTGGTGTGCACCCTGGGCTTCCACATGCCGATCGGCTTCGTCGCCCTCTCCGCCGGCCTCCTGCTGGCCCTGGTCAACATTAAGGAACACCAAACATTCATCGGCGGTGTCTCCTGGTCCACGGTCCTGCTCGTGGCCGGCATGATCACCTACGTCTCCCTGCTCCAGCACGTAGGCGTCATCGACACCCTCGCCGAGCAAGCCCTGGCACTCGGCGCACCGCTGCTGGTCGCACTGGTCCTCTGCTACGTCATCGGTGTCGGCTCGGCCTTCGCCTCCTCCACCGCCTTGCTGACCGCGTTCATCCCCCTGGCCGGGCCGCTCCTGGCCAGCAGTTCGCTCAGCGCCTCCGGAACCGTGGCCGCACTGGCCATCGCCGCCACGGTCGTGGACGTCTCCCCCTTCTCCACCGACGGCGCGCTGGTGGTCGCCAACGCCCGCGAGAACGACCGGCAGCGCGTCTACAAGCAGCTCATGATGTACGCCGGAGGCGTGGTCCTGGTGGCCCCGGCTCTCGCCTGGATACTGCTGGTACCCACCGGCATCATGTAGCCGGTCCCGCCGCGGCATGACCGCCTAGCTACGACGGTTGAGACGCCAAGGAAGACGGCCCGGACACATATAGTCCGCCGGCACAAGACCGCAGTGGGGCGGCGAATGATGATCACCGGGATCATCGCCTATTCGCAACGCGCGCCGCCCCACTGCACTAATCCCACTGTTTTGGCCCCACTGCACTGGGCCCAAAACGCAGACAGTGTCGCCTCTCCGTCTGGTCGCTCCGCAGAGCGGCCAGGCGGAGAGCCTATGTGCTTTGATCGGAGGAAGTGCCCGGCGCGGCCGTGTCCACCACGCAGAACCGGTTGCCCTCCGGGTCGGCCAGGATCACGTAGTCCGCGTCCGCCGGCCGTTTGCTCCACTCAACCCGGGTGGCGCCCAAGGCCAGGAGTCGTTGAACTTCCGCTTCCTGCTGCTCCGTATAAAGGTCCAGATGAATCCGCGGCGGGATTTGGACGGGCGCGGGGACGCGGTCCAACGAGACGCACGTCCCGGCACCGCCCGGCGGCTGGAGGATCACAAAGTCGCCGTCGGGCGCGTACCGCGGCTCATAGCTCAGGGCAGCCTGCCAGAAACTCATCTGGCGTTCCAGGTTCTCCACGCGGATCACGATCGAGCCAATGCTCAGCATCCGCCTCAAGCTACACCCGGCCGGACTGCCCGGCAAGCAAACCACCCGGCAAGCAAACTGCCCGGCAAGCAAACCGTCTCCGCGACGCGCACCCGATCCGACGCGCCGATTCGCCGTGAGAGGAACCCAGTCCACTCCCGGGATGCGGGTCTAAACTGACGTTCGAATCACTGCGAACACCGTGAACCAACGCCGTGAGCCAACACTGTGAAGTGGAGACCGGATGCTCTGGAAACTGCTCGTCGAATACCTGCGGCCGCAGCGGCGGCTGCTGCTCGCCGTCGTCGTCTTCCAGCTGGCAGCCTCCATTTCCTCGCTGTATCTGCCCACCCTCAACGCGGACATCATCGACCAGGGCGTGGCGCGCGGGGACACGGACTACATCCTGCGCATCGGCGGGGTGATGCTGATGGTCACGCTGCTGCAGATCGCCTGCACCATCGCCGCCGTATACTTCGGCGCGAAAGCCGCGATGGGCCTGGGCCGGGACGTCCGGGGTGCGATTTTCGGCAGGGTGGCTGAGTTTTCCGAGCAGGAGGTCACCCGGTTCGGCCCGCCCAGCCTCATCACCCGCTCCACCAACGACGTCCAGCAGGTCCAGCAGCTGGTCCTGATGTCCGCCACGCTGATGGTCACCGCCCCCATGCTCTGCATCGGCGGGGTGGTCATGGCCACCCGGCAGGACCTGCAGCTGTCCTGGCTGATTGCGGTCAGCGTGCCCGTGCTGCTGGCCGGGGTCGGGATAATCGTCAGCCGGATGGTGCCGCTGTTCCGGCTCATGCAGACCCGGATCGACACCGTCAATCGGGTGCTGCGCGAACAGCTCACGGGCATCCGGGTGGTGCGGGCCTTCGTCCGGGAGGACGTGGAGACCGCCCGCTTCATCCGTGCCAATGCGGATGTCACGGACACCGCGCTGCGGGCAGGCCGGCTGATGGCGCTGGCGTTTCCCACGGTGATGCTGGTGCTGAACGTCTCCAGCACGGCCGTGATCTGGTTCGGCGCGTTCCGGATCGAGGACGGCTCCATGCAGGTGGGCACCATGATCGCGTTCCTGAGCTACCTTATGCAGATCCTGATGTCCGTCATGATGGCCACCTTCATGGCGATCATGATCCCGCGCGCGGCGGTTTCGGCGGACCGGATCGGCCAGGTGCTGGGGACTGAATCCAGTGTCCGGCCGCCGCTGCACCCGGTTTCGCGCGCGGCCGGCCGGGCAGCCCGGGGCGAGCTGGAGATGGACGACGTCGGATTCGCCTACCCGGGGGCCGAGCAGCCGGTGCTCTCGCACGTGAGCTTCACCGCCCGGGCAGGGCAGACGACGGCGATCATCGGCAGCACCGGTGCGGGCAAGACCACCCTGGTGAACCTGATGCCGCGGCTCTTTGATGCGACGTCCGGTGCGGTGCGGATCGACGGTGTGGACGTGCGCGAGCTGCACCCGGACCTGCTGTGGGGGCACATCGGCCTGGTCCCGCAAAAGCCCTACCTGTTCTCCGGCACGGTGCGCAGCAACCTGCTCTACGGCAAACCGGACGCCACCGAGGCCGAGCTCTGGCAGGCCCTCAGCATTGCGCAGGCGCACGACTTTGTGCAGGAGATGGAGGGCGGGCTGGATGCGCCGATCTCGCAGGGCGGCACCAACGTCTCCGGCGGGCAGCGGCAGCGGCTCGCGATCGCCCGGGCGCTGGTGAAGCGGCCCGAGCTCTACATCTTTGACGACTCCTTCTCCTCGCTGGACACCGCCACGGACGCCCGGCTGCGCCAGGCGCTCAAACGGCACACGTCCGGGGCCACCCTGGTGATCATCGCCCAGCGGGTCTCCAGCATCGTGGACGCGGACCAGATCCTGGTGCTGGACCGCGGCAGCATCGTCGCGCACGGCACGCACGAGGACCTGCTGGAGACTTCCGAGACGTACCAGGAGATTGTGAACTCCCAGCTCGCGGCGGAGGAGGCAGCATGAGCCGCACCGACAAGGCGCCGACCCCGGCCCCCGCCGCTACTCCCGCTCCCTCCGCTCCCGCCGGGGCGCCCCCCGCGCAGGGCAGCGCGCAGGCCCCGCTGCGGATTCCCCGCCCCGCGGGCGGACCCGGCCGCGGCGGCCCGTTTGCCGGGATGAACATCCCGGCGGAGAAGGCGATGAACTTCGGCCCGTCCGCCCGGCGGCTGCTGGGGGAGCTGCGGCCCGAACGGCTGTGGCTGACGCTGGTCCTGATGCTCGCCGTCGTGAGCGTGACGTTCTCGGTGATCGGGCCCCGGCTGCTGGGGGAGGGCACCAACCTGATCTTCGCCGGCGTCGTGTCCAAGCAGCTGCCCGCCGGGGTGAGCCAGGACCAGCTGATCGCCCAGCTGCGCGCCGCCGGTGAGAACCAGAAGGCGGACATGCTCAGCGCCATGACGCTGACGCCGGGCACCGGGATCGACTTCGCAGCGCTGGCCTCCGTGCTGCTGTGGGCGCTGGCGCTGTATGTGCTGGCCTCGGCGTTCGCCTGGATGCAGGCGTACCTGCTCAACGGCGTCGTGCAGCGCACGATGTTCCGGCTGCGCCAGCGGATCGAGGCGAAAATCAACCGGCTGCCGTTGCGCTACTTCGATTCCGTGCAGCGCGGTGAGGTGCTCAGCCGGGTGACCAACGACGTCGACAACATCTCCCAGAGCCTGCAGCAGTCCATCAGCCAGGCCGTCACGTCGGTGCTGACTGTGGCCGGGGTGCTCGTGATGATGATCCTGCTCTCGCCCACGCTGGCGGTCATCGCGCTGGTGACCATTCCGCTGACGCTGGTGACGACGGCGGTGATCGCCAAGCGCTCGCAGAAGCTGTTCGTGGCGCAGTGGAAGCACACCGGCGAACTGAACGGGCAGATCGAGGAGACCTACACCGGGCACGCGCTGGTGAAGGTGTTCGGCCGGCAGCGCGAGGTGGAGGAACGGTTCTGGCAGAAGAACGTGGAGCTGTACCAGGCCAGCTTCGGCGCGCAGTTCATTTCCGGGCTGATCATGCCGGCCATGACGTTCATCGGGAACCTGGTCTACGTGGGGATCGCCGTGGTGGGCGGCCTGCAGGTGGCCTCCGGGGCGATGCAGCTGGGAGATGTGCAGGCGTTCATCCAGTACTCCCGGCAGTTCACCCAGCCGCTGGCCCAGCTGGGCTCCATGGCGAACCTGCTGCAGTCCGGCGTGGCGTCTGCGGAACGGGTGTTTGAGCTGCTGGACACGGACGAGCAGACCGCGGATCCTTCTCCTTCGGTGGCGCCCGACGGGGGCCGGGGGCGGCTGGTGTTCGAGGACGTCTCTTTCTCCTACTCCCCGGACAAGCCGCTGATCACTTCGCTCAATCTCGTGGCCGAGCCCGGCCAGACCGTCGCCATTGTGGGGCACACCGGCGCGGGCAAGACCACCCTGGTGAACTTGATGATGCGCTTCTACGAGCTCGATGCCGGGCGGATCACGCTCGACGGCGTGGACGTCACCGCGATGACCCGCAACGAGCTGCGCTCGCGGATGGGCATGGTGCTGCAGGATACGTGGCTGTTCGGCGGCACCATCCGGGACAACATCGCCTACGGCCGGCCTGCCGCGTCGGAGGACGAGATCCTGGAGGCCGCGCGGGCGACGTACGTGGACCGCTTTGTCCGGTCCCTGCCGGAGGGCTACGACACGGTGCTGGAGGACGAGGGCTCCAACGTCTCGGCCGGTGAGAAGCAGCTGCTGACGATTGCGAGGGCGTTCCTGGCCCGGCCGTCGGTGCTGATCCTGGACGAGGCGACGAGTTCGGTGGACACCCGCACCGAGGTGCTGGTGCAGAAGGCGATGAGCGCCCTGCGCTCGGACCGGACTTCGTTTGTCATTGCCCACCGGCTCTCCACCATCCGCGACGCCGACCTCATCCTGGTGATGGAGGCCGGCCAGATCGTGGAGCAGGGGACGCACACTTCCTTGTTGGCGGCCGACGGTGCTTATGCGGCGCTATACGCGGCGCAGTTCGCGGCGCCTGTGGCGGAGGTTTAGGGGCGCTCAACTTGGCCGCTAGACGGAACCCGCGAGTAGACGATCCGTGGTGCGACGGCACGGGCGTCCCATCGCGTGAAGGTTTACATAATATCCGCTATCAGCACTCTCCCGCCCTGCAGAGTGGTACTCCACTGCAGTCGGGATCAGCTCTTTACGACATATGCACGGCTATCGGCCGTGCGGGGGTAGAAGCGGCTACAAGGATGCAAAGGTACGGGGTGGCGTGCTCTTACTTCCGCCACCCATAAAGGCTGCTCGAGATCTTCCGCGAGTGGCAGCGGGTAGTCCATGGCCTACGATATGGAGAGGCTGGGGAATAATGTCCGACATAATGGATCTATGATGCTAATGATGCGCCGGGGCCGCTTTCCCTCGAATGACAAGGCCAAGTTCGAAGAAGTGCTGAGTAATCTCCGTGAGGAGCTGGACCCTTTGTTAAGTCCGGTCCAATCGCTTGTAGCCCAAAAATTGCATGTTCCTACAGCGTCCCTGAAATGGGGTGCATCAACTGCTGAGACCTCGCTGTTTGGCCTCGGTGCAGCGGCTTTTGCAGAAGTCTTTGTGATCGAGAGTGGCTACTTGATCGTCACCGCAACGGAATCTCCGGACGTTCGTAGATTGTCTGTCGCTCTGGAACGAACCGACAATTCGAATGACCCGAGTGAAGGGATGCTCAGTTTCACCCTGGCGACAATAGCGGATCAAGACGCCGCCGGCCTGCTTGACGCCGTCGCCGGAAAATTTGAGACCGCCCTAGGGTCAAGCATCTCAACTTTCCGCTACACAAATGATCGCTTTAAGGAGCTGAAGGCGGAGGCCGTGAGTGAGGATCTTCCGCAATCGGATGAAGCAATCACTGTATCGCGGGCTCTTTCAGATCCTGACGTAAGGAAGCTCGCGATCAACATCAAGAGCTCGAGAGGGGGGCTTCTTGGGAAAGAACTGAGCAAGTATGTCAGTGAGGATGATCGGCGGAAAGATTTGATGAATCAACTGCTATCCGAGGGAGTGGTAACCAAGGAAGTTGTGGTTGTCTGCAGTGGCACACAATCTCAAATCGTGCGCGTAATCGACAGAACTTCGCTAGACAAATTGGCCCAAGAAGGCCTTAGATGTGCTTGCGGTAAGCCAATCAATGAGGAAATACCCGAGGATTTACTCATCCTGACCGACCTTGCTGTTATTCTCTTGGATAAGAGTAGATGGCTAAGCGTCCTCGTACGCGAGGAGTTGATCACCCTGGGCGTACCACGAGAAGATATCCTCCTGGAATGCGTTATCGGTGCGGACGAAATTGATTGCATCGCACTGGTTGGGGGAGAGCTTACTATCTTCGAACTGAAGGACAAGGAATTCAGCGTTGGGAATGCTTATTCGTTCGGCGCTAAAATGGGACTTTTAAGCGCTGAACAATCCGTCATAGTTACGACGGAATTTGTAAGTCCGGACGTGAAGGCTCACTTTAGTCGCTCTCGTGCTAGTGATCGCAGGGTTTCATCTCGTGGTGCGGACAACAGCGATACATTGCACTACGTGGAGGGGAGTGACTTTCAGAGTGAGCTTCAGGGCGTAATTTCGAAAATCTATGGAATCCGGGGGCGCAGGTTGTTGGATGTTGCAATGAGGTCCCTTACGCCGGATTCCGCATCGTTGGTTGCGGTCATCGAGAGCCATTCCGTCAGGGGGGAGCTCTGACTCCAGCGTCAACAAAACTTTGGCGGCAAAGTGCAATCCGTACGTTACGGCATCTCAAGAATGCCGGAGCCCTATGGAACTCCGCGAGAGCTACGGAGGTTTATTGCTACACAGAGTGAAACGGGAAAAATTCATACTTGAGTTTCCCAACAGGTGCTGCCAAGGCCTCTTCCACCCCTTCCCTGCTCGAGCTTTCATGATATTCGCTGTCAGCGCTCGTGCAACTGGTTTCAGAGGGCCCGCAGGGATGCCGCGAGAGGTCCTAGGCGGGGGACCCGTCGGGCGGGAACCCCTTTCAGCTTCAAGCGGGAGCTGCACTTATCCGGCTGAGGCCTAATCTCAACGCTCCTCTACTGCTCTCGCCGATCCTCTGGGTGCTCCTGCAGAAACTTCAGGTAATCCTGCTCGAGGAGCTCATGTTCTATCCGCATGTTGGCCCGAATACCTGGCCTAAGCGGTTTGACTTCGCGCCACCACTCCTTGAGTCGGCGTAACTCCTTCAGGTCCCCCCTGAGCGTCCGAATCCACGGCCTACCAGAGTTGTCGAAGAAATGAACCTCGCGGCGGCTTTTGGAAGGATAATATCCCTCTTGCATCGTGAAGCTCTGACCGGGAAGCAATACTTCGCGGAAGCGGACCTGCACCGGCCAGCGAATATCACCATGAATCTCATGGTGCTGAACCCTGTAGATCGGCTCATCACTTAGATTGTGGACCTCATGAATCCACCACTTCGTGTATTTGCCTCGAACGTCTTCAGGCGCTCGATCTACCTCACTGAAGTAATAGGCGATCTTGCGTGCCTGAGCTTCCCTGCGCACTTTCGAGTCCCGGTAAAAGACGGCCGCTGTGGCAAGGAAAGCAAGCGTTGTCCCGGTGCCGCCAACCCAGTCAGCAACAGTTCCCCAGGTATCCGGATTCAAGTTCATCAGGTCAGTTTGCCAGACCAAGGTGCCCGCCCTTGCCGAGCACGATCACTTCAGCTTTACATAACGCCGGTTATCGGCGTTTTAGGCCTGGGAGTGGAAGTAGCTGCGTGGACTCCCGTTTTGCCCCGGACGAGGAGTTTTCTCAGGGCTAGGCGTTGCGGTGAATCTGGGTTTCGGCATCGAGCTCGACAGGGTCAGGTCCGAGCCGGTGGTCCTGCCGTCGGAGCCAATAGGCCCAACATAGACCGCCACCCTCCTTTGATGTCACAGGCGGCTGTCATGCTTGCCGTGCAAATTCACGAACCGATACCTGGAACGTCCGGGCGCGACTAGGCGATCAGCCTAAACGCAAACTTGGGCACAATTCATCAACTCCCATGAAGATTTTGGGTTAATTAGCCCGATTAAAGGACACTCATGTAATACTATATCTAGTAGCAATCTCTTCAATTGGCACTACATGTAGTGTTACGAACGAAACGGGGACTAAAGTGAGCGTAACGGACGCCTTCAACGAATTTCAGGGCATCGTCAACGCTGACGTCCAGCAAGTAAAGGAGGCCCGCTCACGGCGGGACTTGTTCAAGGACGCTTTCATCCTGGAAAGCGACGTGGACGAAGTCATCTCGTCAGGTTCGCTGGCACGAGGCACTCACAAGGACCCAATCCACGACGTGGATGTAGTAATTGTCTACGACGGCGCAAAGCATCCAGACTGGGGCGGGCCAGGTTCCTCGGCCGAAGACGCCCTCCATCACACTCGGAGCCGCGTCAACTCTCTCCTCGGCGCCACCAACGGAACCTTCGACAAGGCGGTACGCCTCGCCAAGTGGCGTAACCACGCAGTCAAATGCTTCCTGGACGACCCCGATGACCCAAACGCATTCACTGTCGACGCGATGCCAGCTCTCCGTCGTAATGGCATGCTGCTCATCCCGGAAGCAGCTTCAAAAGACTGGGTTCCCTGCGACCCGGAATATCTCATCAAAGCCGTAGCGGACAAGCACGCAGAGTGGAGCAGCTACGCCGGCACTGTCCGGATGCTCAAATGGTGGGCATCCGAGCAGGACATCAAGATCAAATCACTGGTCATGGAGGTACTAGCCCTTCACTTCCTTCCTACAAACCACATCCGACCAGTTGCCATCAAGCAGTTCTTCGTCAGTGCCCTATACGCCATTGAGGGCGGCAACGAAGTCGTTGACCCGGCTGGGATCTGCGGTCCTATCCAGTCGGATCTTGACTACGAGGGCCTTGCTGACTCCCTGCGTGCAGCACGGGATGCAGCAATCCGCGCGTTCCAGGCACAAAACAACAACAACACCGCCGCCGCCATTCAATACTGGGGCGAAGTCTTCGGAGACGACTTCGCCAAGCCTCCTGCTACCGGAAACCCGCTTCCAGCCGTTGCTCTCGCCCTGCCCCGGACAGTGAAGGACACCCCGCAAGGATGACCAAGCCTCAATCCGTGGACTCGATCTTTTGGCAAGACGCCGAACCCGCGAGGCTGCAACGCGACCGCAAGGAAGTTTCCGAGTTCGCACCCCATTTGCTATACCAGGAACCGGATCCATCGGGCGGTGGGGAGCATATTCACGGCGGGTGGATCGGGGAGCTGCCACTATGGCCGTTCGACAGGCCCGCGCCGGAGGGCTTGAAGGAGCTGGTCGGAACCAACGGGCTAACGGTCGCGGTCATGTACTCCGCTGCGCACCCCATGGTCCCACCGACCATATTCCCCGTCAGTGTTGAACCGACGCCCCACGAAGAGACACAAGCGGCATGGCATGTGGCGCCGGGCGGCTCGCTATGCCTGCTCCAAAGCGACGGTGGTTGGCATCCCGAAGCCAGCATCACTGAACTGCTTGCCAAAGCCGCAGGCTGGCACATCGAATATGCCTTGATGAAACGCGGCGCGATCCAAGAAATGTCAGTGCGGGGAATCGTGACGGACCCGTCCTTCGATCACCTTGTGGCCGAATGCATGCGCGGCGGCCACGAGGTTCCGGAATCTCCGGGAATCGGAGGCTCCATTGTCACCAACTGACCCATTCATAGTCCTCACACAGGACGCAGCAGCCAAGATCGCCAACGCAAAGGGCACGTCCGGTCGGATTCGGATGCGCTTTGTTCCTGCCGAGGGCATGTACGTCATTAACGCAATTACTTCTTCCGCAGGGACAACACTTCCGGTGGATATCCCGTCGGAGTATCGAGCGCTGAAGTGGGATGGTGAACGCTGCACCGGACAGTGGATGAGGAAACCGCAGAGCGAAATCAACGTTCTCCACCGGTACGTCATCAGTCGGACCAGCCGGACACTGGACTACGACGCGTTTCGGGACATGGTTCCGGGCGTTTCCGATCCTGGCAAACATTCCGGCCTGCTGATCACCCACGATCCGGATCTTTCCCCCGAGGCCGTCCAGGCAGGGGTTCACGAATTCGCCGGGTGGAACGTGGAACGGGGCGGTGTCAGTCCCATTCGCATAGAAGTTGAGCCAAAGGTTGTGGGTCTACTGCAGCTTGCCGGTCAATGGCCGATTGAGCAGCTGGCGGCCACCTCCGTCATGGTCGTTGGGTGCGGCAGCATTGGCAGCGCAACCGCGGAGGCCCTAGCAGGCTACGGGGTAGGCCGTGTCCTCCTCATCGATCCTGATCGATTCCTGTGGCACAACATGCTCCGACACACCCTGGGGCCCGAAAGCGTCGGTAGACGCAAAGTTCACGCCCTAAGAGACCATCTGAAGTCCCAATGGCCGTTGCAAAACGTAGAAGCACTTCCCATTGACGTCGTCAGCCAAGCTCACTTGGTGCGCCCATTGATGGAGGATGTAAATCTGGTGATTTGTGCTGCCGATGGGATAGCTCCCCGCCGGGTAGTCAGCCACCTCGCCCGCCAGGCTGGGCAGCCGGCCATCCTGGCATGCGTCCTCGACAATGGGTCCATCGGCGAACTACTGCGACTTCGTCCTACGCCCCGGTTTGGATGTCTTCTGTGCTTCAGAGCGCACCTCGATGCCTCTGGTGCCATGGACGCTGAAGCCGATCAAGAACTGGACTATGGCACGGGTCGGGTGCACCAGCCCATGACCGCTGTGCCTCCCGATTTGCGCCTTATGGGCACGCTTGCAGCCAAAGCGGCCGTGGCAACGTTGCTTGAGTCTCTGTATGGAGACCACACGCAGGCCCTCCCTGGCGAACACGCTGTAATCGGTCTAAGGCCTGGCGGCGACCTTTTTCCGCCGTTTGACGCCAAAGCCGCGGCTGGGATCAGCTGGGCGTCCATCCCGGAGCCTAGGGAGAACTGCCCATCCTGTGGTGCGGCTTGAGCAACTCGGTTCAACAGCCCAACATTTGGATCCTCATAGAGGCGCTGGCCCTGATCGGGGAGGAGGCCATCCGTTCCCGCGACGGGTTGGAAACCGGAGGTATTCTGCTCGGCACGGACGATGGTCAGGAGGTTGTCATCCGTCACGCTGGTGGCCCGGGCCCGAAAGCCCGTCTTGAATCCAACCGCTTCCTTCGCGACTTGAACCATGCCCAACAGCTTGCCGAGCTGGCATGGAAAGAGGACCAAAGCCAATGGATTGGTGAATGGCACACGCACCCATCAGGCGATCTCACCCCGAGCAACTATGACCTGGAAGCCTACGCCCGGCACCTGCATGATCCCGAGCTGAGCTTCAAACGATTCCTGACCATCATCGTCGTGCTTACTCCAACGGGAGAAATCACTGCAGCTGCTTGGGTTGTTGACCAGGAAACTGCCCTTCCCGTACCAGTGGCCGTCGCTGATGATCACGTGGGCCACCCGCGCAAGTCCATAGCCGAACGATAGGAAATAACTTGACCGACATCATTGCCACTCATGACCCGGCAGACCCCATATTCATTTCATACCGGCAATCAGATGGAACGGAAATCTGCGCGCAACTGGCTTGGCTATTGCGGGCTGGGGGGATACCCGTTTGGCGGGATAAAGATGACCTCCCTCCTGGGGACACGGAAGAACGCCTACGGCAAGCAATCGGAGACGGTATCTCCGGAGGTGTGCTGGTCACAACACTCGACGTAGCAAAGAGCAAGGTCGTCAAACGCGTCGAAGCGCCGCTGCTGTTCGACTCACATAAAGCACATCCGAGCTTCGCCTTGGGCATTGCCAATGCCGTGGAACGAGAACCCGGGAAAATCGACTACTCGGCACCCGAGCGATTGCTCGGCATGGCCGAAGAGACCTTGAGCGGTGTCGACCAGCACCCCACGCAGCGCGACGGGCTACGGACTGTGGTTCAAAAGATGCTGTGGCACCGCCTGGCCAACCACCGGGAAATCGTTGCCTTGAACGACGGAACTTTCAGCCTGTCACTCCAGACCCGCAATGCGGCCCAGGTGTATGACCGCACAGGAAGCCAGTTGGATATCCGCGTCCGGCCATCTGATCATGAGCGTCTTCCCAGCCGGGAAGGTCTAATTGACCTGAAAGACACGATCGCCTTCCTCCCAGACGGCGTCACCCGAACCGGCGCCCGCCGTGTACAAGTTCAGGGTGGCGGCCATCTATCGGTTGCTTTCGCCATCGGTGCAGCGCTGCCTTCGTCCCGCATCGGCCATATGGAAGTCTTCGATCAGCAGGGGAATATTTGGGCCAGTGATGGCGAAGCCCAATTCAGCACCACCCCGCTCGTGAATATCAGCGATTCAGCCTCGAATGCATCGGCAAGCAAACCCGGACGGCCAGCCGTTGCAGCGTATGTCGATCTCTTGAACCAAAGAAGCAACGCAGCGTTCGAGAAATTCATTGAAGACCACGATGGAACCCTAAAGTCGTGGATCCATCTCACGAGTACCAACGGTGAACTTCTAGATCCGGCAACTGCCGGCCGTATTGCAGCAGAAGTCACCGCTCACGTCAGGGAGCTCTCGAACAAGAATGGAAACGCCGAAATCCACCTCCTTCTGCGCTGCCCGTTCCCCCTTGCGGCCCTGATCGGACGCCTGACGAACACTCTCCGATGCGTGCTCTATGAATGGGATGATTCCGAGCCCACAACCGGCGATGATTATCGGCCCAGCTACCGCGCTACCCTCCGGGTACGTGCCGGCGCCCGTGATGGAGTTATCGAGGACTTACTCCTGGCTGCAGACGCTCTCTAACCGGACATGCAATGCCGAGTAACGGGGCGGTTCCTGGTGTCAAGTTCGTATGGACAAGGAAAGGCGTCTGGTAAATCTGGCTTAGACAGCGTTTGTTCTAACATAACGACAAATTAACATAAGGTCCAATATCGGCTGTTTCCTACTTTCTTGGATGCTTGCCTGGTCGACGCGGCGCCTTGATTTTCCGTACGCTAGGAGGCAGACACCCGCAGCACCCCAACGGCCGCCACCAGATACGGCACCGGATCCGGGTCCGTCCCGGCGGCCCACTGCAGCCAGGCCTCGAACGTCGCGCCGATCAACGCGGCGCACAGATACCCGGCAACGTGCTCGCGGACGCCGGCCGACACCAGATAGGCCCGCGTCCGCTCGCGCTGCGGTGCCAGGGACTCGTAGCTCCGGCTGGCCAGCTCGGGGTGTTCTGCGATCAGCCTTAGCCGGCCGCGCGTGACCGCGAGGTCCGGCAGAACCGCAACCCCGGCGACCGTCGCCTCGCGCAGCCCCGCCAGGACGTCGCCGTCGGGAGCGCCAAAGCGGGCTGCATCCAGCACCCGGCCGGAGGCCTCGACCACCGGCTCCATGCCGCCCCAGACGAGCTCGGCCTTGCTGGAGAAGTAGCGGTACAGGCTCTTGCGCCCGATGCCCGCCGCCCGTGCGATGTCCTCCATGGAGGTCTGCTCGTAGCCGCGCTCGGCGAACAGCCGCAATGCGATGGCGGCCACGGCGTCGGGATCAATCGTCACCGGGCGCCCGGCGGGGCGCGGAACGGCGGGCTGTAGGGCATCCGAAGGCATCCCACCAGTATTCACCCTTACATAATGACACGGAGTGTCATAAGGTGGACGGCATCACCGTCAGCAACGTCTGGGAGGACATCATGGGCAACGGAGCTTCATGGCAGGAAGCCGCCACCAACGGCCGGTTCGCCGGCAAGACCGTCATCGTCACCGGCGCCGCCTCCGGCATCGGCCAGGCCACCGCCCTGCGCATCGCCAGGGAAGGCGGCCGGGTCATCGCCGCCGACATCAGCAAGGAACGCCTCGATGACCTCGTGGCGGAGAACGCCGGGCTGGACCTGGTCCCCGTGGCCGGCGACATCTCCACCGAGGAGACCGTCGCCGCCGTCGTCGCTGCGGCCGGCGGAGGGGTGGACGCACTGGCGAACGTGGCCGGCATCATGGACAACTTCGCCCCGATCCACGAGGTGGACGACGAGCTCTGGGACCGCGTCTTCCGGATCAACGTCACCGCCCTCATGCGCCTGACCCGTGCCGTGGTGCCGCTGATGCTGGACACCGGCACCGGCTCCGTGGTCAACGTCGCCTCCGAGGCAGGGCTGCGCGGGTCCGCCGCCGGCGCCGCCTACACCGCGTCCAAGCACGCCGTCGTCGGCCTGACCAAGAACTCGGCCGTGATGTACGGGCCCAGGGGCCTGCGCTTCAACGCCGTGGCCCCCGGCCCCACCATCACCAATATCGTGGCTATCTGGGGATCCCAGCTCGCGGCCGAACGCCTCGGCCCGCTGATGCAGGCCACCGTCCCCACGCCCGCCACCGCAGCGCAGCTCGCCGCTTCCATCACGTTCCTGCTCAGCGACGACGGCACCAACATCAACGGCGCCATCCTCGCCTCCGACGGCGGCTGGTCCGCACTGTAAGCACTGCGCCAAACGCAAGCGGACGACGGCGGGAGGTCCCGCCGTCGTCCGCTTGCTCTGCGTACTCTTCGGGTAGGGTCCGGCATCCGGGCGTTGGCCGCCCGGCATGTGCCGATCGACATGTTCAAGGGAGTCGGGGCAGTCTCGGCCGGACGGCGGAAGGAAGGCTCGACTTCGGTGAAGTGCAGGATGCCCTGGAGGCAAGCCGGCAGCCCGTCTAACCCAGGCCCACGCCCTCCAACTCCTGCTTCTTGAATTCAGCGGCCGTTTCGAGCAATTGGGCGGACAGGCGTTTGGCGTCCTGGCGGGCGAAGCGGCCGATTGGCATGGCGATGCTCAAAGCCGCGTGTTGGCCATCTACTAGGCCCAGGGATACGGCCATGGCCGCCACGCCCTCCTCGCTCTCTTCGAAGTTCATCCCGATCTGCTGCCGGCGCGTCTGGTCCACGTCCCGGTACAGCTTGGGGAAATCGATGCCGGCGTTGACCGCGGCCGCCGAGTCGTCGAGGACGCGGTAGCGCCTTTCGATGTCCTCCCGGGGCAGGTCCGCCAGGATCGCCTTGCCGGCCGAGGTCACATGGGCCGGCAAAACCACGCCGGTGCGGAGGCCAAAGCGCAGAGCGTGGGTGGTTGCCTCGATGCCGTCCAGGTGGTGGATGTCCGTGCCGATCAGCGTTGCAAGGTGGCTGGTCTCGCCCACCCGGGCGAAGAGCCGCTCCAGGTATGGGCGCACGCGCACGCGCAGCGCCGGCGGGGCGTTGCCACTGGCCGCCCGCCGGTACTCGGGGCCCGGGACATACCGCCGCTGGGCGGCCTGCTCGGCGAAGCCGTCTCCCACCAGTGTCACCAGCAGACGCTGGGCCGTCGATGGGTTGACCTCGAGGATGCTGGAAGCCTCGGTCACGCTGATTGAACCCTGCACCGCCATGTGCTTGAGCAACACCAGCGCCCGGTGGGCGGATTCAACCCGCGGTGCTTCATCTTTGCGTATCACGCAATTTAGGCTAACAGCCATTGCGTCTCGCGCATAGGGGTAGCTAGCCTCACATCACAACCTACGCATCGAACCCCGCGAAAGCCGGGGACCGCGCGTCGTTCACTCCCCGAGCTGAACGCCCGCGGAACTCCCCAACTGAACGCCCCCCAAACAAAAGGCGCCACCGGCGCCGCACTGCTCACCCGACAAAGGAGTCTTGATGAGTCTGTCCCAGCCGTCACGAGCCGTAAAACGCTCGCTCAAGCCCGCAACGCCCGCCTCCCCGCAGGCCAAGCGCGCCGTCCTCAGCGGCACCTTCGGGTCCGCCCTTGAATGGTTCGACTTCGCCGTCTACGGCGCCATGGCCGCAACCGTCTTCCCCAAGCTGTTCTTCAACGACATGAATCCCGCGATCGCGCTGCTGGCATCCTTCGCAACCTTCGGCGTCGGCTTCGTGGCCCGCCCGCTCGGCGGAATCGTGTTCGGCCATCTGGGGGACCGCCTGGGACGCCGCAGGATCCTGCTCACCACCTTCATCATGATGGGCGTCGCGTCCATGGTCATCGGCCTGCTTCCGCCGCAGTCGGCGATCGGCATCGCCGCCCCGGCCCTGCTGGTTCTCATGCGCTTCATCCAGGGCATCGCGCTGGGTGGCGAGGCCACGGGGGCCCAGTTGATGACCATGGAACACGCACCCGCGGACCGCCGTTCCTTCTACGGCGCGCTGATGGCGATGGGTTCGCCCATCAGCCAGGTGGCAGCCAACCTGATGCTGGCCGTCCTTTCCGGCGTGCTGAGCCCGGAAGCATTCCTCTCCTGGGGCTGGCGGGTGCCGTTCCTGCTCAGCATCTTCCTGGTGGCCGTGGGCATCTACATCCGGCTCAAGGTTGAAGAGACGCCGGTGTTCAAGGAAGGCATGCAGGAGATCGCCCAGGAATCGACCAACCCGGCCACCGTGATCAAGACCCACGGCGTCACCATCCTGCGGCTCATCCTCGCCTACGCCCCGATCGTCGTGACCTTCTATATCGTCTCCGTGTTCGGCATCAGCTACCTCACCACCCACGGCTTCTCGCAGAGCCAGACGTTCACGATCATCATGATCTCCAACTTCCTCTCCGTGATCGCCATCTGGTGGGGCGGCCGGCTCGCGGACGTCTACGGCCGCCGTCGGATCCTGGCGATCGGATCGGCAGGCACCTTGCTCGCCGCAGTCCTGTTCTTCCCGGTGGTGAACCTGGGCAGCTTCCCGCTGACGCTCGGCATGGTGGCGTTCTCCCTGGTGACCGCGCAGTTCGGAAACGCCGGCCAGGGCGCACTCTTCGCCGAAGCGTTCCCCACCCACATGCGGTACACGGGATCAGCACTCGCCCTCACCGGATCCAACCTGATCTTCGCCGCTCCCGCACCGTTCCTCGCCTCCTGGCTGATGAGCATCAGCGGCGGTAGTACCGTCTCCATCACCGTTGCCTGGATCGTGATCATCGCCGCCGCGCTGATCAACCTAGTGCTGATGAACGACGGGAAGACCCTCGAGGGCGGCCAGCACCGCTTCGGTCGCTACGTTCCCGCTGAGGAAACGACGACGACGGCGCCCGCCTCGGGGCTGGTCGGCTCCGCCGCCGGAGAGGCACCGTGACCCCGTGATTGTCGAACAGCGCACCTACGTCCTGCACACCGGCGCCCGGCTCAACGAGTACCTCGAAGCCTACGAAAGCATCGGCCTGCCCGCGCAGAAACCAATCCTGGGCGGCTTCCTGGGCTACTTCGTCACCGAATTCGGGCGGCAAAACGAGCTCAACCACTTCTGGGCCTACGAGGACCTTGAGGACCGCCGGACCCGCCGCGCCGAGCTCGCCAAGAGCGACCAGTGGCAGGAATGTCTGGCCATCATCCGGCCGATGATCATGACGATGGAGAACCGGATCATGTACCCGACGTCCTTCTCGCCGATCCGCACCCTGCCCGTCGCCATCACCGACCCCCACACGGCGTTCAGCCGGAACCAGGAGCCCGGCCATGACCAGTAATCCCACAGCCACACTCGATGCGGGAACGCTCAAGCGGCCGGTACTGCTGCAGACGGCGATCGTGACCGGCGGTGCCGGCGGCATTGGCCAGGCGATCAGCCGCCGCCTCGCCGCGGAAGGTTATGCCGTCGTCGTCGCCGACCTAGACAAGGAGGCTGCGGACCGGACGGCGGCAGCGCTCCCTGACGTGGGCTGGGCCGAACACCGCGGCTTTGCCGGCAACCTGGCCGACGGAGACACCAACAAGGAGCTGGCCGCCGTCGCGGCCGAGACCGGCCCGGTAGGGGTGGTGGTCAACGCGGTCGGCATTTCACCCAAGCGCAACGGTGACAAGATCCGCTTCTTCGAGCTCAGCGACGAGGAGTGGAACACCGTCATGGCGGTTAACGTCGCGGCGCCGTTCTTCCTGGTCCGCGAGGTCTATGGGCACATGCCCACGGACGGTTCCGCCAGCATCGTAAACCTGCTGTCCATCACGGCCAAGACCGGAACGGGCGGAGGCCCGGACGCGGGCTTCGGCCCGTTCCTGCCCAGTTCCGTGGTCTACGGGGCATCGAAGGCGGCGCTGCAGAACCTGACGGCCAGCCTTGCCCACGAACTGGCCGACCTCAAAATCCGGGTCAACGGCGTGGCGCCGGGATTCGTGCAGACACCCATGATGGGCGACGTACCCCAGGACGCCAGGCTCCTCGGCCAGGTCCCCATGAAGCGCTTCGCGACGCCGGAGGAGATCGCCGACGCCGTGGCCTTCCTGACCGGCAACCAGTCCACCTACATCACCGGCATCAGCCTGGACGTCAACGGCGGCTTCCTCACCTGCTAAAACGCCCCGCCGCCCCCTGGTGACGCGGTAGAACCAATGACAGAAACCCCTGAAAGGGACAGCACCATGACCATCCCCCAATACGACTACGATGTAGTGGTCCTCGGATCCGGCATCGCGGGACAGTCGGCGGCCACCAGCGCGGCACAAGCCGGCCTCAAGGTGGCGCTCCTGGAAAAGACCGGCAAACTCGGCGGCTCCTCGGCCATGAGCGGCGGATTCTTCGCTTTCTCCGGAACTGAAGAACAGGCGGCCGAAGGAGTGGAGGACTCCGCAGAACTGTTCCTGCAGGACATGCTCTCCACCGGCGGCGGCGTCAACGACCGTGCACTGCTGGACACGTACCTGGAACGCCAGGTCGAGACCTACCACTGGCTCAAGGACCACGGCGCGCACTTCCGGGCCCTGGAAATTAGCTCCGGACAGTCCGCGCCACGCAGCCACAACACTGTCATCACGGAACTGCTCGCCAATCTGCACCGGACCTTCACCGAAAACGGCGGCGAAACCCTGCTGGGACACCGCGCGGTCCGGCTCGTGCGCAGCACCGACGCCGCGGTGACCGGCGTCGTCGTCGAGTCCGGCGGCGCCGAATCCCTGTTCAACGCACGGGCCGGCGTGATCCTGGCGACCGGCGGCTTCAGCCGCAGCACCGAGCTGCTGCGGACCTTTGCCCCGGAACAGCTCGCGGCCATCCCGTACGGCGGGGTGGGCAACACCGGTGATGGTCTGAAAATGGCCTGGAAACTGGGCGCAGGCGTGGCGGACATGTCCTATATCACCGCCACCTACGGCTCCCACCCGGAAACCGGCGAGGATTTCCACGAACTGCTCACCGCGTATTACATGGGCGCGATCATCGTGAACAAGGAAGGCCGGCGCTTCGTGGACGAGTCCAAGTCCTACAAGACCTTGGGCCGCGAGGTCCTCAAGCAGCCCGAAGGACTGGGATTCGAGATTTTCGATGCCAAGGTCCGGGCGAAATCGCACCCCGGCATCCCGCTGAACGACATCGGCATGATCGAGGACCTCGGCCACCTCTTCAAGGCGGACAGCCTGGCGGAACTGGCCGAGGCCGCCGGCATCGACGCCGACGCCCTGGCGGCGACCGTGACCCGCTACAACGCCTCATTGGCCGGCCGCGATAGCGACGAAGTGGGCCGCACTAACCTGTGCAACGGCGTCGGCGAACTCCTGCCGCTGGACCAGCGACCGTTCTACGCCTACCCGGCCAAGGCCCTGATGACCACCACCTACTGTGGCCTGACCATCAATCCCCACGCGGAGGTGGTGGACGTCGACGGCGAAGTGATCCGCGGCCTGTACGCGATCGGCGAGCTCACCGGCGGATTCCACGGCGCCGCCTATATGACCGGCACCTCGCTGGGCAAAGGCGCCGTCTTCGGCCGCATCGCCGCCGAGCACGCCGCCGCCAAGCTGGCACCGAGCGTGGCGCAATGAGCACGGCCACCAAGCAGCAGGACAGTGTTCCGGCACCGCACCATGGCCTGGGCGGGCTGCATGGAGTCGACGAGTTCCGTCGGGTGGACGTGGTGGTGGTCGGATCCGGCGTCAGCGGTTCGGCCGCGGCCATGACCGCCGCCCGACGGGGAGCCAAGGTGGCGCTCCTAGAGAAGCAGGCGGCGTTCGGCGGTTCGGCCGCGTTGTCGGCGGGCATGTTCTGGACGGCGCCCAGCGTGGACGCCTACCGGAGGCGGATTCCGCTGGGAAACGTGGAGCTCGGCAGCCGCCTGGTGGGCGACTATGCGGAAGCGCTCGCGGAGCTGCGGGCCGCCGGCGTTTGGGTTGCCGAGGAGCCGAAGCGGGACGTCATGACCTTCGGCATCGGCTACTCCACCGACATCCACGGCATCCTGGCCTGGTGCCGCGACCAGGTGCTCGCGGCCGGGGGAGAGACCACAGCGGGAGCCGTCGTCACGGAACTCACGCGGAACGGCGGCACCGTTACCGGGGTCCTGGTGCGCACCGCGGACGGCCGCCGCGTCCGCTACGAGGCCGGCGCCGTCGTGCTGGCCAGCGGCGGGTTCCAGGGCGATCGCGCCGAACTGACGCGGTCCATCGGCCCCAACGCGGACCGTCTGGTGCTGCGCTCCAACCCCGGCAGCGTCGGCGACGGGCTGCGCCTCGCGCGCGAGGCAGGAAGCGGGGGGACGACGGCGATGAGTACCTTCTACGGGCACCTGCTGCCGTATCCGGTCCGCAATTTCGAGACCGCACATTACTTGCCCTATTCGCAGTACTACTCAGGCTCAACGGTGCTGGTGAACCTGCAGGGCAGACGCTTTGCGGACGAGACCGACGGTGACGAACTGCTCAACCAGGCCGTCACCTTCCAGCCGCAAGCGCGCGGAATCCTCATCTTCGACGAGTTCGTGCGGAGCACGGAGGTGCTTGAGGAACCGTTCCCGGGCCTGGGCAGCATCGACCGCCTCGGCATAGCGATCGAAGCCGGCGGGCAGCACGCCGTCGCGAAGACCCTGCCGGAATTGGTGGACATGGTCGCTGGCTGGGGCGTGGACCGCGGTCAGCTCGCGCACACCCTGGACCGCTACGCGGAACTTGCGGGCCACGGCGGCGGCACCGCCGATGGCGTCCCGGTCTCCGCCTCCGCGCGGGCGCCGCAAGATGGCCCCTTCTACGCGCTCATGGTCCAGCCGTCCATCACCTTCACCTTCGGCGGGATCCGCACCAATGCGCGCGGCGAGGCTCTGGACGACGACGGCGTGGCGGTGCCCGGGCTGTTCGCCGCGGGCGCCGATATTGGCGGGCTGTCTAACTACGGCTACGCCGGCGGCCTGGCCCCCGGATACATCACCGGCCGCTGGGCCGGGACCTCGGCGGCCGATCGGGCGGCCGCATTCGTACGGAACGAAAGCGGCGTCGTCGTCGCCTACCAGCCCGGTAGTGAAAGGAATGCACAGTGAGTTCAACAGCGGTGAGTTCAACAGCAGACGTCCTGGTGATCGGCGGCGGAGGGTCCGGCATGAGTGCCGCGATCTCGGCGGCCACCAGCGGTGCCACGGTAATTGTGCTGGAAAAGTGCCCGAACGTGGGCGGCAGCACGGCGATGTCCGTGGGCTCCTTCACCGCCGCCAACACGGCCTACCAGTACCGCGCCGGGGTCAATGACAGCATCGAGCTGTTCGTCGAGGACATGAAGGTGGCCAACGGCGAGTTCGAGCAGCGCGAAAACAAGGAACTGCGCCGGATCCTCGCCGAGAACGCGGGCCCCACGGTGGAGTGGCTCGGCAGCATCGGCGTGCAGTTCCTCGGCCCCACCCCCGAACCGCCCTATGAGAAGCCGCGCATGCACAACGTCCTGCCGAACTCCGGAGCCTATGCCGAGGCGCTGCTGCGCGAGTGCAGGAAGCGCGGCGTCGTCATCCACACCTCCATGCGCGTGGAGGAGCTGCTGCGAAATGCCGAGGGCGAGATCATCGGCGCGCGGGCCAACGGCAGGGAGTACTTCGGCCGCCGGGGCGTCATCCTGGCCACCGGTGACTACTCGGCGTCCACTGAAATGAAGGCCAAGTACGTGGGGGAGGCTGCGGCCAAGATCCCGGCGGTCAACCCCAACAACACCGGCGACGGTTTCAAGCTGGGAACCGAGGCCGGCGGGGTCATGATCCAGATGGACCGCCTGTATGAGGGGCTTCGCTTTGCCCCCTCCATCCGGGTGGACCCGATCAAGATGCTGCCGTCCCATCCCCTCATTTCCAAGGCCATGCGCCTGGTGGTCGAGCGACTGCCGCGGAAAATCCTGGCCTACGTCATCCGCGGCGCATTGACCAGCTGGGTTGGCCCCAACAACACCATGTACCGTGCCGGGGCAATCCTGGTGGGCCACGGCGGCAAGCGCATCGCCAACGAGGACTCGGACAAGGCCATGGCGCGGGCCACCGCTGCCGATGGCAAAAACACCGCCTACATGATCTTCGACGAACGGGTGGCCACGAAGTTCTCGGCCTGGCCCAACCCGGTCTCCACGTTCCCCGGCGTGGCCTACGCCTACGTTGACGACTACAAACGGTACCGTCCGGACGTCTACCACCGGGCCGGCACCATCGAGGAACTGGCCGCGAGCACCGGCCTCGATCCCGCGATGCTGACGGCGAGCGTTGAGGAATGGAATGCAAAAGTCGCGGCCGGCAAGGACGGCGACTTCGACCGCCAGCACCTTGGACAGGGCGTAACCGAGGGGCCGTTCTACGCACTCGGCCCGATGAACGCCTACATCACCCTGGCCGATGGCGGACTGGCCGTCGATACCGAACTCCGGGTGACCACGGCCGAAGGCGAAGCCATTCCCGGCTTGTGGGCCGCCGGGTCAACCGGACAGGGCGGCCTCCAACTGCTCAACCACGGGCTGCACATCGGCTGGGCCATGGTTTCCGGACGCATCGCCGGACGCAACGTCGCCCAGGCCCCGAGCCGACCTGACCTGAGAGTCACCGCGGGGCTCGCCGTGGGGTGAGTGCAGCCTGGGATCTAATCGGTCGGTGTCACCAGTGGATTCGCTGGTGGGGTGACGTCCACCGCGGCGGGGCGAGGGAACCTACTTCTCGTCGGCGTTGATGCCCGCGTGCGCGCTGAAGCGCACCTGCAACGCCAATCTTCGTGTATCCGAGCCCTCGGTAACACGCAGGTCGATGGTGTCATCGT
This sequence comes from Arthrobacter sp. ov118, assembly GCF_900116495.1. Lineage (GTDB taxonomy): Bacteria > Actinomycetota > Actinomycetes > Actinomycetales > Micrococcaceae > Arthrobacter. The sequence goes on along the minus strand of NZ_FPAY01000001.1, from coordinate 938,985 downwards.
GGATTTCGTATCATTGATGACGCTAGCGCAGGCAGGTTATTTAGTCGGACGGCTTTTGCAGTGCTGCCCAGGCTTGGAAACCGCCGATAAGGTCGGTCGCGCGGGTCAGCCCCAGCCGTTGCAGGGTGTGTGCAGCGAGGCTGGAGCTGTAGCCCTCATTGCAGACGACCACGATCTGCCGAGCGGGGTCGTCAGCGACCGGGAGCCGGTGGGGGCTGGAAGGATCGAGCCGCCACTCGAGAACGTTTCGGTCAATGACGACGGCTCCCGGAAGATCACCGTCGCGGTCTCGCTGATCGACCGGGCGTGTGTCGACAACAAGGGCGCCCGCTGCCATCTCCCGCTCAAGCTCCGAAGCGTGAACACGCTGGAGCCCGATGCGGCTCTCAAGTAGTAACTGGTTGATCGTAAGAGTCCCGGGGGAATCGCACGGATCTAAACTGCCTTGGCAGGCCGCGACGCCGTCGCCGGAGATGGGACACTGCTTCACCGTTTTCCTCGCTTTGCCTGCTGATCGGTAGGTGGTTCCACCATGAGGCGAAATGATGGGCTATTTTGGTCGTCATTTCAAGGGTAGGGAGGGAGTCAGATCAACGGGAGATGCGATTTAGACTCCAAGCACGCCGTCGTCGGCCTGACCAAAAACTCGGCCGTGATGTACGGGCCGAAGGGCCTGCGCTTCGACGCCGTGGCCCCCGGCCCCATCATCGCCAACATCGTGGCCACCCGGGGATCCCACAGCTCGCGGCCGAACGCCTCGGCCCGCTGATGCAGGCCACCGTCCCCACACCCGCCACCGCGGCGCAGCTCGCCGCTCCATCACCTTCCTGCTCAGCGACGACGGCACCAACGTCAACGGCGCCATCCTCGCCTCCGACGGCGGCTGGTCGGCACTGTAGGGGATCGGACCAAACGCAAGCGGACGACGGCGGGAGGCCCCGCCGTCGTCCGCCGGGCGGAAACCTACGGACGGGTTCCGCAATTTAGACGATCCATGGTGCGACAGGAGGAGCGCCTCATCGTCCGAAGGGTTACACGTGCTCTGTTAGCGGCAGGCCAGGTACGTTATTCGGACAGGGGCTGGTGCTGGGCACGGTTACTTCCCGACACCGTCGGCCAGACCGCGGATGAAGTACCGCTGGCCGGCAAAGAAGATCACAATGACCGGAAGCGCAGCGATCGCCATGCCCGCGAAGACCACGGGATAATCCGTGCCGTGTTTGGACATGAGATTGGTGAGCCCTACGGGCAGGGTCTGCAGGGCACCGCCACTTGTGAAGATCATCGCGAAAAGGTATTCGTTCCAGGTGAAGAGAATATTCAGCAGAACCGTGGAAACAATGATCGGGCGGCACATCGGCAGGATGATCTGCCAGAAGGCCCGCGATTTCGAGGCTCCGTCCACCGCGGCTGCTTCATCCACTTCAGCGGGCAGGTCCATCATGTAGGCCCGGATCAGGAAAGTTGTAAAAGGAACACGGAACGCGGTGTAAAGGATCAGGAGCGCCCAAAAGCTGTTGTAGAGGCCCATCGTCTGGAACATCTTCACCAGCGGAATGAGGGCCACGGTGGGCGCAAGCATCAGTCCGCCCAGGATAAGGATCAGCACGGTGCGGCTGAAGGGGATGTTGACCTTCGTTAATCCGTAGGCCGCCCAGGCGCTGATGAACACCGTGGCGACAGTGGACGTTACGGTGACTAGAACGCTCGTCGTGAGATAGTCCCCCACTCCGCGGTTCCAGGCGGTGGCGTAGTTTTCCCAGCGCCAGGCGACCGGGAATGCGAACGGGTTGGCGAACAGTTCCGCGTTGGACTTCACCCCGTTCAGCAGCATCCACAGCAACGGATAGATGACGACTACGGCGAGGGCCAACAGGAAGGCCCGGACGAACACCCGGCCAACAACGACGAGTACGGACGTGCGCGTTACCACTGGACTCTCCTGTGCTTGGATAACCGGAGCTGAAGCACTGCGAGCACCAGTGTGATGATGAAAACGGCGGTGGCAATGGCGGCTGCGTAGCCGAAATCGTTGCGGACAAAACCGCTTCGGTAGAGCCAGGTACCCAGGACCTGGCTGGAATTGTTCGGACCGCCGGTCGTCATCACCATGACTTCGTTGAACACTTGGAATGCCCCTGACACCGTGACGATCATCATGAGGCTGCTCATTTCCCTTACCAGCGGCAGGGAAATGGAAAAGAACCGCCGAAAAGGGCCGACGCCGTCGATCGAGGCTGCCTCGTACAGTTCGCTGGGGATCCGCTGCAAAGCGACGGCAAACAGCAATGTGCAGTAGCCAAAACCCTGCCACTGGCTCATGGCGACTATGCCGAAGATCGCGGTGTTTTCCTGGCCCAGCCACGCCTGGGTGATGTTGCCCAGGCCCACGAACTCGAGTGCCGCATTCAGGATGCCCATTCGCGGCTCGTAGATGAAGTAGAACAGAAGGCCCGCGACGGTGAGCGATATCGCGGAAGGGACGAAGTAGATGGCACGCAGGATCCCGCGCCACCGTTCGCTGCGCAGCCCTTCGACCATCGCGGCGAGGATGAGGGCTCCGAACACCTGGAACACGATTGAGATTCCGGCGTACAGGGTGTTGTTGAGCAGTGACCTCCAAAAAATGGGGTCATTGAACATCTTGATGTAGTTGTCTGCACCCACAAAGGTCTGCCGTCCGCTGTAGATGTCCCACTTGAGCATGCTGAAACCGAGGTTCTGCATGAGAGGCAGGTAGGCGAAGATGCACAACAGCGAGGCGGCGGGAAGCACCCAGACAAGGTTGCGCCAACGACGCGACGACGCCTTTTTCGTGGGTTCTTGCGCCGGGCGGCCGGCGGACTTAGGCACCGAGTGCGGGACTGCCGGTCTCCGTGCGGTATTGGAAATCGTCATGGCGTTGCCCGCTATCTGGCTGCGCTGGAGGCGGAACGGACCGAGGCGAGAACCTGTTCGGGGCTTTGTGTTCCGGCGATCAGGGCTTCTCCGCCGGCCAGCCAGGCGTCTGCGACCTCGGGAACCGTCACCGAGTCCAGCCAGATGATGGCGTTCGACGCCTCGTTCACCTGGTTGATGCCCTCGATCACGGGGCTTGTGGAGTTCTGTTCTGAGACGGCGCCCTTGACTGCGCTGGGCTGGCCGTACGGCGGGGCCGAGAGCTTCGCGGCATTGAGGGTGCTGGTGGCGAACTTCATGAAGTCTGCAGCGAGGGCGGCGTTCCTGGACTTGGCATTGATGATGTAGCCCTCGGGAGAACCTTCAATGGCTTTGGTGTCGCCCTTCGCGTCCGAGGCGGCGGGGAGTTTGAATATTCCGAGACCGTCCTTCCTCAACGGGGATTTGTCCGATGACGTGGTGTCGAACTCGAGGATCTCCTGGTAGTACATTCCGGCCTTGCCTTGGGCCAGGGCCTGCTGAGCGGTGGTGTACAGGACACCGTTGGAATCCTTGCCGCTGCCGGTGCAGGCGTTGACCAGGGCGGTGAATTGCTTCATCGCTTTGAGGTAGCCCGCGTCCTCCAATTTCGCCGTTCCCGGGTTGAAGTCGGCCTCCAACACCTGGGCCGGCACTTCGTAGGCGAACAGTTGCTGAAGGTAATGCAGTGCCGGCCAGCCGTCCTTGTTTCCAAACGCGATGGGCTCGTAGCCGGCGGCCTTGAGGACGGAGCAGGAGGACATGAGTTCCTCGAAGGTCGTCGGCGGCGTGAGGCCCAGTTCTTTGAAGATCCTTTGGTTGTAACCCATGAATTTGCCGTTGTTGTACAGCGGGACGGCAAAGTATTTACCGTCTTTTTCGAAGGCCTTGAGTGCCGATTCCCCGAAGTTGTTCCCCCACTCGGTGCCGGGTGCTATGGCGGGGGTGAGATCGGCAGCAAGCCCGCCGTCGATGAAGTTGTTGGCCCAGTTGCCCGCCCAGGTGAAGTAGATGTCCGGCAGGGCCTGTGACGCGGTGAGAGTCTTGGTTTTGTCCTTGATGCTCTGGTCTGTCTCCTGAATGAGCTCGAAGGACACGTCCGGGTGAAGCTTCTTGTACCCGGCGGCCAGATCCTCGAAGTACGGCTCGAGGGGATCGCCGCCAAACTTGGTCAGGATGCTCAGGGTGCCCGAATACTCCGGGGCCTTGGCGAGGTCGAGGGGAGCGGCGGTCTGGCTCCCGCCGTCCGCGCAACCGGCAAGCGCCAGGGCGGCCCCTGCCAATATTGCCGTCATCAATTGGGTGCTTTTGCGCATCATTTTCTACTTTCGCTCAGGGGCCGATGAGCCGAGGCTTCACGATTTGGAGTGGCGCGCCGATCCTCCGTTGGATAGGCCGCCAGCCTCCGCTGCCGAAGATGTTGAGATTAGTGATACCGGTACCACAGTGAATCATGGTTTGGTGTGATGGGGAAGGGTTCAAACAGGAATTACCAGGGAATTTCTATTTGCCGCGTATGCCCGGCACTGGCCCGTCCGATGAGCGTGCGATCAGGGTAGAGGGCAGGACATGCTTCGACGGGGCAGAGGTATCGCCGTCGATGCGGGCGATGAGTTGGCGGGCAGCGACCGTTCCCAGCTCCCGCATGGGCTGCTGGATCATGGTCAGCGGGGGTTCCATGACGGCAGCCCACGGGCTGTCGTCGAAGCCAATGAGCGAGATATCCTTCAGCAGCCGCAGGTTTCGAGCCCGCAACGCATGAAGGGCGCCCACGGTGGCCTCCGTCTCGGTGGTGAAGATCGCGGTGGGCGGATCCGCGAGTGCCAGCATGCCGCTGACAGCCCGGGTAGCTTGTCCTTCGTTTTTCAGGACGTGGGTCACCAGGGCGGTGTCGAAAGGTATCCCGGCTTCGTCCAGGGCATCGAGGTAGCCGCGCAGGCGTTCCCCGTCGCTCCAGAGGGCCTCATCGAGGATGCGGTGCATCTGCTCCAGGTCCGTTGCCGGGCTGAGGGTCACCGGTCCCCAGGCAAAGGCGATTCTCCGGTGGCCGTTCCGGATCAGGGAACCGACGGCGGATCGGGCCGCTTCACGGTTGTCGATCACCACCGAATCGGTGTCCAGGCTGTCCACCAGGCGGTCGATCAGTACTACCGGAATCCCACGCTCCATGGCGTTGGCAAGGTGCGAGACGTCGTCGCCCCGACCCGCGGCCGAAGCCACCACCAGGCCGTCAACCTGTTTGGCCAGCAGGACCCCGATGGCGTCCCGCTCCAGCTCCAGTTTCTCGTCGGTGCTCAGGATGATGGCATCGTAGCCGGCCAGCTTGGCTGTGTCCGAAATGCCTTTGAGGACGCCGGAGAAGAACGGGTTGGCGACGTCCGCCAGGACGATTCCGAGGGTCTTGGTGATGCCCGTCGTCATGCTCCGCGCCAAGGTGTTGGGTTGGTAGCCCAACCGCTCCGCGGCGCGCATCACCTTGGCGCGGGTGGCATCACTGACTGAGCCGTAGTTTCCCAGGGTGCGGGCGACCGTGGCCCTGCCGACTCCGGCAGCAGCGGCAACTTCTGTGATGGTCGGAGCAGCCGCATGGTGCTGATGGTCCGACGACATCCGGGTCCCTTCGTTTCATGGAATCCGCGGCTGCGGTTCCGGCTCATTGGTTTATTCCTGCATCAGATCCTAGTTGGTGCAGCGACCGGGATTCCGTATCCGAAGGCGCCCTCCACATAGCACTGCTCTGCGGCAGTGACGGCTGCGAAGGCCAGCGCCTCCCGCAGATTGCCGCTGGATGGCCGGAAGTGCCGCGTCCAGCCGGCGTTGAGAAGGCTCACGACGAGCCCGGCCAAGAAGGCATCACCGCATCCCATCGTGTCGGCGAACCGCCGTGCGTCTACGGCGGCGGCCCCTTGGGAAAGGAAGTTGTTGCCGTCGAACAGCAAGGCCCCGGCCGCCCCCCTCGTCCCGACGGCCAAGGAGGCGCCTGCTGCAACTACCCGCCGCAGGTCCCTTTCGGCAGCATCCAGGGGCTGACCCCCGAGGGAGAGCAGGGCAAGGTCGACGAACGGCGCCGTTCGCTGCAAATAGTCGTCGGTACGCCGTTCCGGTTCGGAGGAGTAGTCAAAGCTGACCAGGGTGCCGACCGTCCGGACCGCCGGAAGCTGCGGTTCGGACGCGGAATAGACGCTTGAGTGCACCAGGTCTGCCGTCGCCAGATAGTCGAGGTGTTCCCGCTCCAGCACGAATGGCTGACTCATGGTGACGCCTCCCTCGTTCCAGCCCAGAAATATCCGGTCGCCGTCAACGACCTTGATTTCGGTGACGCCGTTGGGGCCTTCACGGATAACACAGCGGCTGACGTCTACCCCCTCGTCCTGTAAGGCGGCACGGACAAAGTCACCCAGCGGATCGGAACCGAAGACGCCAAGGTAGGCGGATTCGACGCCGCGGCGGCGCGCCATGACTGCAAAGTTGACGCAGTTGCCACCGGGGTAGATCATTTTGCGGTCCAGAAAGCGGTCCACAATATTGTCCCCGAAGCCGATTACTTTCATGCTCTTCCTGTCTCGACGCTGCGGGCCCGGCGCGTCCGGGCCCGCAGTGCTGGTGGCCATGCCCCGGAGCCGGGGTGCGGCAAAGGGTCTCTGTCAGTATTCAACGACGCGGTAGTAGCGGCGCAGGTCCAGCGGGTGGTTTCGGACCCTCTCGAGGTGCTTGCTGATCCGGTCAACCACGGTGTCCATGACCAGGGGTGCCACCAGGCCACGGAACCGGGGGCTGATCCCGGCCAGTTCGTAATCCTTGGTGTCGAACAGGGTGGTGTTCTTGTTGTAGTTCTCAGCAAACTTGACCACGCGTTCCATGAGCGGCCGGCTTTCGTCCTCGCCGAGGAAAAGCATGAGGCTCGTATCTTCCTCGATGAGTTCCAGGGAGCCGTGGAAAAATTCGGCACCGTGGACGCGCGTCGTCCGGAGCCATTGCATCTCTTCGAGGATGCACATGGAGTAAAGGTAAGTGAAGCCCCAGAGGTTCCCGGCGCCGACGAGGAAATGGTAGTCGACGTCCTTGTTCCGTTCGGCAAAAGCCTCCGCGGCCGGCTCGGCCTGGCGGGCCACGTCAACGAGGGTTTCGGGGATGGTCTGCAACTCCGCCGCAAGCTCTTCATAGCCGTCAAACTCGCCGCGCGCGGCGAGCAGACGGGTGCTCAAGAGCAGCAGGGGGATATCGAACGGCCAGGTCTTGGGTTCGGTGACCATGACGGTGTCCAGTGCCTTGGCAAAGGGGCTGTCCGCGAATCCCGTGAAGCCTACCGTGTAGGCGCCTTTGGCCTTGGCGAAGTCAATGGCCTCGATGATGTCCTCCGTCGTTCCGGAAACGGAAGCGAAAACGGCGACGGTACCGGGTCCGAAAGCAGGGTCCGCCGTCAGCATGAGTTCCTTGCCGATGGCCGCGCGGACGGGCAGCGTGGAGCGCGAGCGGATGAAGTGCTCGTAGGGGAGCATGGCCGCATAGGTGCCACCGGCCCCGATCAGGAAGAGATTCTCGAAGCCCCGTTCCTGGACGGAGCCGACGAACTGTTCAATCTGTCCCTGCAGCGCCAGTGCGCTGCGGGTCTGGGCGAGGAATTCCTCTTCTTTGAAGCCAAGCACGAGCGGTCCTTTCGTCGGTGGGAGAGCCGGAACCGATACTTATTGATACCGGTATCACAACTGCTCACCATCGTTTCATGGGGAGGGGAGGGCGTCAAGAGGGCCTCAGTGGAATCGAGGGCCGTGTCTGCTTTCAAGCCGGCAGCAGCGACGCCGGCGGCATCTCGGGGGCCGCTCAGCGACGCGAATCGGGGAGCTCAGCATTTGTATGGAGGTTTCGCGGCAGGGGAGTGCCCGGAAGGTGTCGCGGGTGCGCCGCCGGCGCCGCCTACACCGCGTCCAAGCACGCCGTCGTCGGCCTGACCAAAAACTCGGCCGTGATGAACGGGCCCCAGGCCCCAGGCCGCCGGCGAGGCGTACGTGGCGCTGTATGCGGCGCAGTTCGCGCTCCGGTGGCGGAGGTCTAACGGCGCTGCTCCGTTGAGGGATCCGCGAGCAGGCGATCCATGGGGCAACAAGGGGCGGAGGGCGTTCGCGGGCGATGTTGGCCTTGCCCCGGGTCACCGGTTGCTGGAGGTCGGCGACACAACCCTTGTCCGCGGAGCAGGCGCGAAAATGGTGAACCGTGCTTCCCACGGAAGCGGGCACTTTGCCTTGGCGACCGCCATGCCCTCCCGGGTCCGTGCGGATCAGGTCGGCCTCGAATTCCGCGACGATGGCCCGGAAGTTGAAGAGGAGTCGGTCCGTGGCACAGGCACCGCGGGACCGGGCATGCACACCGTTGATAACGCCGTTGTAACGCTTGCAGGCCATGCTGATTCAAGAATCTTCGGTCTGCTGGCCGGCGGCGGACGTCGGCATGTTTGCCCCCGGCTACGGGTCCGGTCAGCGCAGCATTCCGGAAGCCGGCAGCGGCCGGAGGAGTGGGCGTCATCAGGCGTTCGGCAATTCCGTCAACACTGCAAGGAGGACAGCATGACGAACCCTGATCACACCAATTCTTCCCAGGAGGTTGGCGCAGTTAGCCATGAAGGGACTGAAAGTGGTCCGACGACCGCGGCGTTGACCACTGGACTGGTCTCGTACCGGCAGCCTGACGGGCTCATCCTGTCGACCGGCAACCTCTACTTCACCTCCCACGACGCTAATTTCGGCACCGTGTGGAGGATGGCTCAGAGCGCGGTCCCCGGGCAGGAGATCCTGCTTCACGCCGAGCTGGGCGCGAGGTTCGGCGACATCGTGTTCGCACAGGTGGGCGGCGCCTTCTTCGGCTATTTCTTCGCGACACATGGGGGCGCCACCGTCACGATCGAGCGCATCCCCCTGGCCGGAGGAGCCGCGACGGTTCTGGCCACGCTGACGAACATCGACGTCTTCAACAACCACCGCAACCTCGTTACCGACGGGGTCAACCTCTACTGGCAGGATGTCTCCTCGGTGCGTAAGATGCCGATCGGCGGTGGTGCCATCACCGTGCTGGACCCGAGCCAGCCAAACACGCCGACCGCCGGTGTGGCTTTGCAGGGCGCAAACCTGATCTATGCATCGGTGAATGACATCCGGTTCGTACCGACCGCCGGCACAGCCATCACCACTCCCTCGTTGCGAACCATCGTCACGGCGGCGAGCCGGGTGACGGCGCTGCATGTGGTGTCGAACGGCGTTTATTGGGGCGAGCAGGGCGGGGCAGTCAAGCTGAAGGTTGGTTCCACCATCACCACGCTCCCGTCCAGCGCCGGCCTTCCGCCCACCTCGATATCGAGCAACGGGTTTACCGCGGGCGGTGCGCAGGCGTGGAGCCAGTGCGGTTCATCGTCCTGTTTCCTCCATTTCGTCCTCCCCAGCGGGAACTTTTCGAGCGTCATCGGATCCGACGCTCTCGGGGTGTCCGTCACCTCCGCGGGCAACGTGTTCTGGGGTGACGCGGCCGGCGTGCACAGGCAGATCTTCTAGCTTGCTGCTGTTCTGTGGAAGCAATGACCAGGGTCACGCCGCCACTTGCTTCGTGGCCGACTTCTGGCGCGGGGTGCGGATACCGCGGTTCGGGCTGGTTAGCGGCCGTTGTAAGGCGCGGGGGCGAACCGGACGTTCGCGGCGATCATCGTCTGGTCGGGTTCGTGGGGCAGCGTGATCGGGTCGAGCCAGACCTCGTCTACAGTGCCGTACCCGGCTCAGCCGCCGAGGACGCCCTGCGCCTGCTCGACAGCTGGTCCGCGACCGTCGAACAAGTGGGGGGTGTCTGACAGACACTGCCAGGGCTTTTGCCGCCCCACGGGGCCCGCGGCGGAGCGCTGCCTGGGGTTTTCAACCGGATCATTTCAATGCCCAAGCGCTAGGAAGCCGCCCGGTCAGACATCCGTCCATCCTTCGCCCTCGTTGAAGACAGAGGTGAGCTTGCCACTGCCGGACTCCAGACGGCCCTCTTCGTCTTCGAACAACTTGGCCTCTTTGGCCTTGCTGTGACTGAGGACCAATTCGGCAGCGGTCTTGGCTCCGTCCAGGTCCGCTCCGGTCACGGAACTTCTGGCCGGAAGCTGGTTTACCCGAACTACAGGAGCATCTGTTTCGGTTAATGGAACCGTGTACCCGGATTCCTGGTCACTGACAGGGATCTCCGCTCCCTCTTGTCCTTCCGTGGGGACGCTGTATTCGATGTAGAAGGTCATTCCTCCACCCTTCCAGATCACGCGTGCTACGCCAAGGGCCGCGGTGAAGGGGCCGGTAGGAACCTATTCCGTATCTTCTGAGTCTTCCAGTAGTCCGCGCTGGGCGAGATCAGCTGCCTCGGAGGCTTCCGGCGGAAGCGGGTCAGTGGCCGGCGGAATGTCGCTCGGGGCGTAGTCGGTAAGACCCGAGGCAACACGTTCCTGCTCTGCGGCCTTCTCATAGACGTCGTCATCGATGTCCTCGGGCATTTTCCCGTGGCCGGTGCGGGTCGGCGTGGGTAGTGCGTCTTCCTCGGGGATGATGATTTCCCCGCCGCCGGTGTTCTGCTCATCACTGGGGGTAGACATGGGTCTCCTTCGGTTCGCTCGTTGTCCAAGCCTAGAGCCAGAAGCAATCCCTGTGAACATCATCGAAGGACCAAATGTAGAGGCAAGAGGACCTGCTCCGGACGGCGTTCACTAGCCCTCGGTAACACGCAGGTCGATGGTGTCATCCTGGATTTCGTATCATTGATGACGCTAGCGCAGGCAGGTTATTTAGTCGGACGGCTTGCGCAGTGCTGCCCAGGCTTGGAAACCGCCGATAAGGTCGGTCGCACGGGTCAGCCCCAGCCGTTGCAGGGTGTGTGCAGCGAGGCTGGAGCTGTAGCCCTCATTGCAGACGACCACGATCTGCCGAGCGGGGTCGTCAGCGATCGGGAGCCGGTGGGGGCTGGAAGGATCGAGCCGCCACTCGAGAACGTTTCGGTCAATGACGACGGCTCCCGGAAGATCACCGTCGCGGTCTCGCTGATCGACCGGGCGTGTGTCGACAACAAGGGCGCCCGCTGCCATCTCCCGCTCAAGCTCCGAAGCGTGAACACGCTGGAGCCCGATGCGGCTCTCAAGTAGTAACTGGTTGATCGTAAGAGTCCCGGGGGAATCGCACGGATCTAAACTGCGTTGGCAGGCCGCGACGCCGTCGCCGGAGATAGGACACTGCTTCACCGTTTTCCTCGCTTTGCGTGCTGATCGGTAGGTGGTTCCACCATGAGGCGAAATGATGGGCTATTTTGGTCGTCATTTCAAGGGTATGGAGGGAGTCAGATCAACGGGAGATCATCAACATCGTGGCCACCTGGGGGTCCCAGCTCGCCGCCGAACGCCTCGGCCCGCTGATGCAGGCCGCCGTCCCCACCCCCGCCACCGCCGCGCAGCTCGCCGCCTCCATCACCTTCCTGCTCAGCGACGACGGCACCAACATCAACGGCGCCATCCTCGCCTCCGACGGCGGCTGGTCCGCGCTGTAAAGCACCTCACCAAAATGCATGCGGACGCCGCGGGAAGTCCCGCCGTCGTCCGCTTGAGGTTTACGGTTCCTCGGTTCTGATCAGGCCCGAGTCAGGAGATGCTGCATCGTTCGCGGTTGCCACCCATACGAGATCGTGCGGTGATCCGGGAGAGAATTCGCTTCGTCATCAGGACGGGATGAGAATTGAGCGCAGACCCTTGCCTTGGCGCAGATCTTCCAGGGCCGCTGCGGCCTCGTCGAGGGGCCGGATCCGGCCGATGAGCCCATCCAACGGCAGCCGGCCGGCGAGGTAGAGGTTGGCGAGTTTGGGGATGTCGATTTTGGCAACGCTGGAGCCGTAGTTACAGCCCAGAATGCTTTTGCCCTGGTCTGCCAGATCGAACGGGTCGATGGATGCGCGGGATCCGGCGGCGGTCATGCCGACCAGAACTGCGGTGCCCCCGGCAGCCAGCATGGACGGCATGCTCTCAATGGTGGACACACGGCCGATGGCCTCGAAGGCGAAGTCGACCCCTCCGAAGTGTTCTTGCAGGTAGGAGGTCACATCAACCTGGTCGCCGCGGAGCGTGGAGGTGGCACCGAGGCTGGCCGCTTTGGCGAGCTTATCGGCGGAGAGGTCGACGGCGATGATGGGGTTGGCGCCAATGAGCTTCAGGCCCATGATGATGGACAACCCGACGCCGCCGCAGCCGATGACGACAGCTGAGGATCCGAGGGGCACCCTGGCCGTATTCACCACGGCCCCCACCCCTGTGGTGACGGAGCAGCCCAGGAGTGCTCCGACCTCGAAGGGCAGCTCTTGGGGGACGGCAATCGCTGCGGTTTCCGGGACGATGACGCTCTTGGTGAAGGTCCCCAGCCCCAGATACGGCCAGAGCCCGTGCCCTTCGGCGTCGGTATAGGCGGTCGACCCGTCGGGCAGGGTGTTCTCCAACGCCTTGGTCCCGGTACACAGCCAGGCCCGCCCGGCCGCGCAGTTGAGGCAGCGCCCGCATGGGGCGAACCAGGACAGCACGACATGGTCGCCCACGGCCAGCCCGTCCACTTCCGGTCCGGTGTCCGTGACCACTCCGGCAGCTTCGTGGCCCAGGACAAGTGGCTTGTTGGCGGGCCAGTCGCCGTTGACGATGTGCAGGTCGGAGTGGCAGACGCCGGTGGCCCGGACGTCGACCCTGATCTGGCCGCGCCCGGGCGGTGCTACGTGGATGGGCTCGACGCCCAGTCCGGCGTTGCTTCGGAAGATGACAGCGTCCGACGTAACGGGCGCAGAGGTGGTTGTCATGGTTCCAAGACTTCCTTCGTGTCTGTCAGGAGTGTGCTGTTGCCGTTACTAGTGCCCGATCGTCGCTGCTGCCGCTCCGTGGCCGAGTTGTTGCTCGCTGCGGGCCACGGCGGCGCGCTCGTCGGTCAGGTCCAGCGACCGGCTGAACAGGAAGTAGACCACCGAGGTGACTAGAAGTCCGACGAGCCAGGCGATGTCGACCCCGCCAAGGGCACCGGCGATTGGCCCGGTGTAACTCCAGGGACCGATCTGGGGCAGCACCATGAAGGGGATTTCGGCGAGGAGGCCGATGGCGAAGGCGAGCAGGCCACGCCAGGCCCAGACTCCGTAGATGCCTTTGGGGGTGAACAGGTCGGTGATGGCGTAGTGGCCCTTGCGGACCAGGAAGTAGTCGACCAGGTTCGTCGCCGTCCACGGCACCAGAACGTACAGCATCAAGGTCAGGGCGGAAAAGACTGTGGCGACGGCGCCGGAGGTGATCGTGCTGGCGATGAGGTACCACACCGCCGTCAGGATGAGAATGGTGATGATCCGGGCTTTGCGGGTCGGTTTGATGGGACGGATGGAATCGATTGTGGTCAGCACGGTGAGCATCCCGCCGTAGGCGTTCATCCCCATGGTGGCGGCCAGGGCAAGGGCCGAAAGCAGCGCGGTGGCGTCGCCGAGGTGGATGAAAACGGTGTTCCCGGCCAGCTGGAGCCCGGCGAGGCCGTCGGTGGCACCGAGCCGGATCGCCAGCCAGGCGCCGAGGATGATCAGCCAGATCGCAGAGGAGGATGCCCCGAAGAAGACAGCGGCGATGACGGACCGGCTTCTCGTCTTGGCCGGCAGGTAGCGGGAATAGTCGGAAACGTAAGGTGCGTACGTGATGTTGTATGCCGCCGCCGCGGCAAACTGCGCCATGAACGCACCCCAGTTGAAGCCATACACAGTGGTGCTTTCGGCTCCGCCGGCGTTGCCGGTGATGACTCCGATGGTCAGGATCAGCATGAGCGGCAGGGAGACGTAGAGCAGCACGCGGAAGGCCTTGTGGACCCAGTCGTGGCCGAAGATCGCCAGCGCTGCCGCACCGAGGGCCGCGACGACGGCGATGATGGCAGGGTTCCAGCCGAAGGCGCTGTTTAAGCCCTCGCTGAGGAGCACCGTGTCAACGACGTTGAAAGCCACATAGGTGAACAAAGTGGCAAACAAGGGAATCACCACGCCCCTATAACCGAACTGGGCCCGCGACTGGATCATTTGCGGAAGGCCCATGGTGGGTCCTTGGGAGGCGTGGAAGGCCATAAACACCGTTCCGACCGCGATGCCAAGGATGCTCGCGACGACCGTCCACCCCATGGAGAGGCCCATCGAGGGACCGATGAAACCGATGGGGATGGAGAAGTATTGGAAGTTGCCCAGAAACCACAGCGGCGTCTGGTGCCATAGCTTGCCGTGCCGTTCGTTGTCGGGAACCCAGTCGATCGATCGGATCTCGATCAAGGGTGCGCCAGGCCGTGCCTTGGGCCGGTCGGATGCTTCTGTCGTCATTGCTTGACTCCGTGGTCAGAAAGTATTGAGTGAGAGGTGCTCGTGCACGGCTAGGATCCCGTCGGAGCCGGCCCGGGTGAACACGATCGTTTCCCGTTCCTTGGTGGTTGCCTGCTGACCCTGCTCTTCGGTGGTGGTTGTCACGCTGTGGGAAAAAACCGCGGTTGGGCCATAGATTTGGATGGAGGGGTCGCTGCTGTGGCAGCCGATCACCTTCCATCCTTCGGACACCCAGATGCGCCACTGCCCTTCGTAGTCTTCCCGGCAGGTGAGCCGTTCAGGGGACCCATGGAAGATGAAGGTGGCCTGTGGATCAAAAGCGGCGAAATATGCGCCCTCATCCATGGCGGAATAGGCCGCTACGATCCGCTCCGCCGCAGAAGTGACTTCTTCCGGTGTTAATTGCAGGCTCAAAGTTCTCCACTTCCAGTCTGGAATGCCTTGCCGGCCGAACGACGATCGTCGGCTGGACCGGCGGGTTCTCTTAAGTGATCCAAATTACTTTGCTTAGTATGCAACCTGTGATGCCTGCAAGGCAACAGGCAAGAAATGTTGCTTTGGGTGTGACTTTCTTGTTCACCCGCGGGCTCCCGGAATCGATGGGCAGGGTCGGCGCGTGCGCGATCAAGGCCGCGATGGAGTCGTTCTTTTAAGGGAGGCGGCGGGCGGGCCGCATCTCCGGCCCTAGCGGGGGCGGCCCGGGCCGCGATGGGTGCGAGGCTGAGGCCCCGCTGGAATAAGAACCCCCGCCACCATGTTGGTTTGTGGTGTGAAAAACATCGGATTCCTGTCCTTCGGCCATTGGACCGACCACCCGGAGTCCGGCACGCGCAGCGCGTCGGACGCGCTGTTGCAGGCGATCGACCTCGCGGTCGCGGTCGCGGCCGAGGAGCTGGGGGCGAACGGCGCCTACTTCCGCGTGCACCACTTCGCGCAGCAATACGCCTCCCCGTTCCCGCTGCTCGCTGCGATCGGGGCACGGACAAGCCGCATCGAGATCGGTACCGGCGTGATCGACATGCGCTAGGGCAGTGGCCCAAGCCCGCGCCACCAGGGACGAGGTGCGCCGGCTTATCGGTGGAGCCGGACCTCGTCGGCAGCTCATTGACTTGGAAGCGCAGGCCGGGGCCTGATCAGGCGGCGAGGGCGTAAGAACCAGACCGATATCGGGTCCGAGCGGCATTGGCCTCGGCGCCGCGCCGTCCAAGTAAAAAGCACGAGCGCCCCGCCACCTCCCAAGGTGGCGGGGCGCTCGTGCTGAAGTTACGCTACGTTACTAAGCGGATCGGTATTTCCAAGGTGTATCAAATGCAGCGCTATTGGTGATCGATTCGACGCATGAATCGGTCGAAGGGTGTACCGGAGGCGTGCCTTCTCTGGGCGGCGCAGTCCGCGGCAAGTGGGCAAAGCGTTACTAAAATCAGTCCTGGATATCCTCGCGTCAACAACGCCGCTTCCATTCTCCGGACCACGAACTACCGGAATTGAGCCGAACCCGTAAGCTAACGTCATGACCACGTCGAGCTTTCTTGTCCAGGACCGATCTTGGCGAACAATAGTGATTCCCTGGGGCACGGACTTCAACTCACGCTTGCGAAGTGCCGTTGCGGACGCGCCCCCTGAAATAGCTAATCCGGCAATCCCTTCGGAACTTGATAGATACCGGATCACGAACGATAGTTCGCTTAGCCTCCTGGACTCGCGCCAAATCGGGCCGAACGGTCGGTTGCCCTTCCACATCTGCGCGGCGGCGTTCCATAGTTGGGCTCCCGCCGAGGAGAAACTCCGCAACTACCATCGGCAGTGGTCAACGCATCCCGAGGACACCTTGGAATATCGACTAGTCGATAATTACCTTTACGCTCTCATCTGCGTTTACCAATTCAATCTGGCGAACCTCTCTCTGGTTGACGAGTCGAGCGATTTCTCCATGCTCCAAGGTGCCAATTCGAGCGTTCAGAGGGTCCGTGACCTACTCCAGAAGGCGATCCCATTCGAGGCGTCCCTAATAGATGACCTTAACGGCTTTCCTTGCCCGACCGAGCAGGTTCGCAACGCCATCGCGCGCCCCACCGCCACCCTCGCCGCAAAGATATCAAAATCGCCCTTTGCTCGGCTGCATCAATCTGAATCTCCTCTGGATAGTTAAGTCCTATTCGGTTCAGTGCTCGTAGGCCATCAGGGAGCGTTTTCAAGGGGCGTGGGTTTCCGGTTGTGTACAGGGCGGTTCGGCGCACGAGCAGCCGGTCGGCCAAGCTCCAGAGCACGTAGGTGGGGCCGCTACAGTTGTCCAGTGAAACCCAGTGCACCAACCCCGACATGCACTACGAGAACCCGCTCTACATGGCGGAGGACGCCGGTGCGGCCGACCTGATCTCGGGCGGCCGGCTGCAGCTGGGCATCAGTAGGGGTTCACCCGAGCAGGTCATCGACGGGTGGCGTCACTTCGGCTTCGCCCCCGCCGAGGGCGAGTCGGAGGCCGACATGGGCCGCAGGCACACCGAGCGTCTGCTCGAGGTGCTCACTGGCGAGGGCTTCGCGGCGCCGAGCCCCCGCCCGATGTTCCCGAACCCTCCGGGCCTGTTGCGCGTGGAGCCGCACTCGGAGGGCCTGCGCGAGCGCATCTGGTGGGGTTCCGGCTCGAACGCCACGGCCATCTGGGCGGCGAAGCTCGGCATGAACCTGCAGAGCTCCACGCTCAAGGATGACGAGAGCGGCAAGCCCTTCCACGTCCAGCAGGCCGAGCAGATCGAGCTCTACCGGCAGGCCTGGAAGGAGGCGGGGCACGAGCGGGAGCCGCGCGTCTCGGTCAGCCGCAGCATCTTCGCACTGACGGACGAGCGTGACTGGCAATACCTCGGCCGCGACCGCTACAGCTCTGACCAGGTGGGCAACATCGACGAGAAAACGCGCGCGATCTTTGGCCGTTCCTACGCGGGTGCGCCGGACGAGCTGGCCGCGAAGCTGGCCGAGGACGAGGCGATCGCCACGGCAGACACCCTACTGCTCACGGTCCCGAACCAGCTCGGTGTCGACTACAACGCCCACGTCATCGAGTCGATCCTGAAGTATGTGGCGCCGCAGCTCGGCTGGCGCTGACCCCGCGCGGCAGATTCCCCCTAGGACACTGCTGAATCAGTGGCGTGGTTGGCCACTGCATGGGTGCCTAAGGCGTGTCGGGATGGGCTGAGCCTTCTTCCACCGGGGTTCCGGAATCCGGCGCCACCGTGTCGTTGGCCAGGGCTGTACGCCGGCGGTAGATCTGGATCCCGATGGCTGCCGGTATCACGGCTAAGGCAGCCGCCCGCATCCAGGGCCGGTCCAGGATATGACCGGTGAGCGAGTCAAGGGAGAAGGGTCCGGGCCCTCCGATACTGAACGATGCTGCCGCCAGGCCCAGCACTGCGGGGTACTCAAGGCCGCCCTCTGTGGCGAAGAAGCCGTTAGGGGCATGGACGCTAGCCGCGACGCCCATCGTGGTGGCAGCGGCGGCGCCCGCGGCCGGAGTGGCCAGTCCCAGAGCCAGGGCAACTCCGGCTCCTGCTTCACCCACGCCTGCGAGGATGGCACTGGGTTTTGCTGGGCGAAAGCCCATAGCGTGCATGCCCTTGCTGGTGCCTTCGATTCCTCCTCCGCCGAACCACCCGAAGAGTTTCTGGGATCCGTGAGCGATGAGCACGCCTCCGAGGGCGACCCGGAACAGGGTCTGTGCGGCGGCGGCAGCCTCAGGGCTGGTCGTTGCATGGCCCATAGGGATCCTCCTTGGATTCGCCGTGGCGCTGCGCCGGCCGGCGCTCCTTGTCCAGCACGATTCTACGTCGGCGGGAGGAACCCAGAGAAGCCCTCCCCATCGGCCACTTAAGCCCGCGGCGCTTTTGCCGTGCTTCTGGTGCACTCGCCGCGGTGCTGCTGGCCGGGGGAAGGGTGTTTGTTGAAATCAGGCGGGCTAGCGCCTGGACGAGCGTGGGCGGGATCGCTCGATGATGCTTGCGCCCGCGGCAATTGCTGTGAGGGCTGTGGCCAGCAGGAGCGGTGCCCAGGCGGTTTGTGCGATGGTTGCGCCCGCGGCAGCTGTTCCGGCTGATCCTGCGGCGATCTTTAGTGCGCCTACCCAGATGAAGATTTGGCCGCGCGCTTCGACGGGTGCGTATTCACTTCGCGCGGCGAGTGTTGCCGCGAAGAACATTGCGTTCGCGATCCCTGCCAGGCCGAAGGCCATGAGGGATGTGAGGAGTGTCGGGGTAAGCATCACCAGTATCAGCGTTGCCGCGACGAGTGCTGCGAGGGAGCTCATGAGTGGGTCTGCGTCGCGGCGAAGGGGCCGGACCATCAGCCCTGCCGATCCGAGAAGATTCCCTATCCCGTAGGCTGCGACCAGTGTTCCGGCGGCTGCGGTCCCGCCGAACGCAGGAGCTGTGGCAACGGCATAGATCGGTAACGCGGCGACCGAGAATGCGACGGTCACGGTGAGCCCGAGTGTACGGCGAAGCGGACCGCGTTCCCAGATGATGCTCAGTGTTCGTCCCGGTGATGGTACGTCGACTGCCTCGTCGAGTGGCTCTTGCCTGGGCAGTGCGAGGACGGCTCCCGCACCAACGACGGCGGCTCCGGCCAGAACCAGTGTCGCGGTGAGTGCGTCGGATGCTGCCGCGATCCATGCCACTGCTGCCGGGCCGAGGGTGCCGCTGAGCCCGTAGATTGCGACGTCCCAGCTTTGTGCTCTGCGTTGGCTGCGCTGCCCGGGGCCGGCGATAGAGGGCAGGCGGCTGCTGATCCCACCGGTGAGCATCGGCCCGAAGATGCCCGAGGCAAAGAGCAGCATGGCTGGCCAGACCGCCCAGGCGACGGGCAGGAGCAGGGCGGCAGCACCGAGCAGCACGCCGTGGAGGACGGCGGAGCACGCGATGACCCTTCGTCCGTCACGTGCTGTGTCGAGGCGTCGTGCGATGAACGGGCCGAGCAGGTGGGGTGCGGTGATTGATGCTCCGAGGAGCCCGGCCAGCCAGCCCGGCATCCCGCAGGCGTGGGCGAGCAGCACAATGGCGACCACTGCGCCCCCGTCTGCGCTGCGAACCAGGGTCGCGGCGAAGACGTAGCGGGCCAGCGCCCCGGCCCGGCGGTCCTCCCTGCAGGGAACGCCGAGGCCGGCGCTACGGGTTGAGCCCGAGCTCATCGACAATCCTGCCAACATGGGCACGCTGCTTCTCGGTCAATCCTTGGATGGGAAGAGGCAGGCACGATGGTGATGCCAGTCCCAACTGTTCCGCTATTGCCGCAACAACCCGGATACTCCCGCCAGACTCGGCAAACGACTGCCACAACGGTGCAAGCCGTTCGGACTCGGCGGACGCGTCGGAGATCCGCCCTTCCTGGGCGGCCCGGGTGATCCGCATCGCCAGGGCGGGCAAGATGCCGCCGATGACCGAGTACCAGGCATCGCACCCGGCGGCCAGTCCGGCGGCGGCCCTGGCATCGCCGGAAACGCCGATAGTGACATGAGCAGGGACGGCCGCCCGGATTTCCTGCACCCGCGCCTGTGCTTGTTCCGGATCGGACGGTACACCGGGGATTTTGATGGAAGCGATTCCGGGCAGTTCCGCGATGCGTCCGTAGAGTTCGGTCGTGAAGGTGAAGTGGGTGGTGCCCGGGTTGTCATAGACGATGACGGGCAGCGACGAGTTCGCGGTGACGGTCCGGAAGAGTTCGAACACATCATCTTCGGTGAGGGGCTGATAGGTCATCGGAGCCAGCAGGAGCCCGGAAGCCCCTGCCTGTTCTGCCTTTTCAGCGTTCGCGAGGACCTCCGAGGTCCGCAACGCACCGACACCAACGAACACGGGTCTCCCGCCGGCGTGCCCAACGGCAAGACGGGCGACGCGGCTTCGTTCCTCGCTGCTCAGGTACGCGTAGGAGCCGGTGGATCCGAGCGCGGTGATGGAGTCAACCTCGGCCTCCGAGAGCCGTTCGATCAGGCGAACGAAGGCATGCTCGTCGATAGCATCATGTGCCAGAGGGGTCAGGGGGAAGGCACTCAAGCCGGTAAACATGGGTATAACTCCTTTGTTCGAATCACAGGGAAGCAAAGTCTGAGGTGCCTGCCGCTGCCCGGAGGGGCCGGGCTGCGGGGGGCATCGATAGGAAGGAGATCCTCGCGCAGGGACAGTCCGGCGGGCCAGCCTAGCTGAAGGACTCTCGCCTACTTCAGCCCCTGGCCGATGAGGTCGGGGTCGGTGCTGGTGTGTTGGTGGGAGCGCGGTTGCCGTCGGCCACCGCGTTGCGCGGCGGCGCCGGCGAGGACGACGAGCGTGATGCCGCCGAATTGGGTGATTGAGGGTTGCTGGTGCAGCACGAGCAGCCCGAGGAGAACGCCCATGGCCGGTTCGAGGGCCATTAGGGTACCGAATGCGGTAGGCGTCATCCGGCGCAAGGCGAGCATCTCGAGCGCGAACGGCAGCACCGGCATCAGGACGGCCAGTCCGAAGGCGGCGGCGAGGATACCGAGGTTGAGGTGTCCGGCGGACTGCGGGATGCCGACGACCGCTGCCGTGGCAGCGGCGACGGGAACGGTGAGTGAAAGTGCGCCGATGCCCGTGAAGTGGTCACCGATCCGTTGGGTGAGCACGATGTAGGCGGCCCACCCGATGGCCGCGAGCCCTGCGAAGCCGATACCGGCGAGGTTGATCTCTCCAGCCCAGGGTTCGGTCAGCAGGACGATTCCGAGCAGCGCCAGTGCTGGCCAGATGAGCGCCCGCCCGCTGTGGCTGCGTACCGCGGCGACGGTCAGCGGACCGAGGAACTCGATCGCGACGGCTGTGCCGAGAGGGATACGTTCGATGGAGGCGAGGAAAGCGATGGTCATCAGTCCGGTGGCAACGCCCAACCCCAGGAGCACGGGGACGTCGTGGCGGCGTAGCGTGCGCAATGGGGGCCGCGCGATGGCCAGGAAGATAAGTGCCCCCATACTGAGTCTGAGCCAGGCGGTTCCGGCCGGACCCACCGTTGCAATCAGATCTACTGACAGGGCCGAGCTCAGCTGGACGGATAGCATGGCTGCCACGGCCAGCCCCCACGGCGGCACGGGAACATTGTTCAGGACACGTTTGCTCACGGCTGGCCCTTTCGGGTCTGCCGGTCACCGAACGCGCGTAGCCGGGTGTGGATGAGCATGTCAATGTCCTTCATCGATGATTGTGGTGGCGGCTATAAGGCGGCGGGCGACCCGGACGTCGGGACCGAGCCCGGTCAGCCGGTCGATCAGATCCTCGGCTGCGGTCTCCGCCGCACGGAGCAGCTCCTCACTGGTCTGCTCGCTTGGGCCCGGGACGAGTCCGTCCACGGCCAGTAGCAAGGCCCGGTAGTCGGGCCGGAGCGCGAACACGGCGGCGTCAACCCGGCCGCCGTCGAGAAATTCGTGAAGCATGCCCGACTCAGGCACCGGAGGCCTCCGGCCGGTGTCCTGTCCCTACGCCCGGTTCGAAGACGGCCAGGGAGAACCTCGCCGGCTCCGTGCCCGGATTGGAGTAGGAGTGTGCCACGTCGCCCGGGAACGTCAACGCGTCCCCTGCTTGGAGGGTGAACGATCGGCCTGCGGCCTCCACCATGACCGTGCCCTGCTGGACCTGCAGGAGTTCTTTGGTGCCCGATGTGTGGGCCTCGCTCGCGTGACGGTCACCGGGACCCAGCG
This sequence comes from Arthrobacter sp. ov118, assembly GCF_900116495.1. Classification (GTDB taxonomy): domain Bacteria; phylum Actinomycetota; class Actinomycetes; order Actinomycetales; family Micrococcaceae; genus Arthrobacter. The sequence goes on along the minus strand of NZ_FPAY01000001.1, from coordinate 917,030 downwards.
TCCAGTCCCACAGTTCAACCACGTCCGGCGGCTCGGTGCCGGCCACCAACACGCCGCGCCCCCCGGATTCACCGCTCCACAACGCAGCCCCCTCACCACTGCGGGTGACCTTCACCGGCTTCTGCCGAGGTGGCTCGACCAACGCCGGAAGCCCCACACCGAGCGCGTCGCTGATCCTCAGCAGGGTTCCCACACTGGGATTCGCGGCACCCTGCTCCACGTTGACGATCATCCTGCGGCTTACCCCTGCAGCCTCCGCCAGCTGATCAAGCGTCCAGCCCCGCGACTGCCGCTCCTGCTTAACCCGGGCGCCGATTGCCAGCGCCAAGCTCGTTGTAGCCACATCCATAAGTGCATCATAGTGCACTTAGAGTGCAGTATCTACAACAGCTATATATGCTGTCCGGTTGAGTCCTTACCGCGGTTGCGCCGGGTTGGTGGGATCGCCCTGGGATGGCGGATTTATAGGCGGCCCCGACGTCGCTGGTGTTACCGTTGGCGCCTGCTGCGACTGGGTCACTTCCGGCGTGCTGGGGAGGGCGGTCCCGCTCGGCTCGGCCCCGTTCTGCAGGGCCGTCAGCCGCTGCTCAAGAATCTGGACGATGGGAAGCCGATTTGCGTGGGCACGCTCGTAGGCCAGCACCTGCTCCAGGTCAGCTTCATTCAGCCCTGAAATCCGCGAAGGCAACGTCGCGGCGGGAAGATGGTCGTAATCGGGCAAAGGGAGTTCATCGTGGCTGGGTACCTGTGTCACGGGATCCATTCTCCTTAGCTCAGGCCGGCCTTCGGCGGCCGGTGCAGCAGGCGCTGCTACCCAAAGTAGCAGCGCAGATAACTCAACGTGAGAGCCCGTGTCGACTCATAAAAAACTTCCGCGTAGCAGGATATTTGCCTCATGGCAAAAGGTCCGGGAAGGGTGGCCGCTGACATCCTTGGGCGATGTTTCGCGAAAACTTAGGGGAGAGTCGTTGCCCCCGTTGCCACGGGTAGCGATTAGGGACAAGGTGCAGTTAGGCAAACACGGCCGAATGATTCCTAGGAGGAGATTTGCATGTTCCGTCCCAATGTCGCCGACCAGATCCACCTCATCGAACATGCCGCAGTCAACTGCTACATCGTCCAGGATGGGGCGAACGTCCTGTTGGTGGATGCGGGTCTTCCGGCCATGTGGAAACTGGTGGTGGCGGCACTGCGGGAACTCGGCCGCTCGCCCCGCGATATCTCCGCCCTGGTCCTGACCCACGGGCACTTCGACCATCTCGGGTTCGCCGCCAGGCTGCAGCACGACCTGGACGTGCCGGTGTTCATCCACCCCGGGGATGCCTACATTGCCGCCCATCCCTACAGGTACAAGCACGAAAAAAACCGCCTGCTCTACCCGGTCAGGTACCCGCGCTGCATCCCGATCCTGACCCGAATGAGTCTGGCCGGGGCGCTGAACGTCACCGGCGTTAGCGATCTGCGCACGCTCGACACCGAATCCGCCCGGGCCTTCCCCGGGCACCCCGAGCCGCTGCACACCCCCGGCCACACAGATGGACACTGTGCCCTGCACTTCGGCGACCGCGGCACGGTGATCACGGGAGACGCCCTAGTTACCCTGGACCCCTACACGGGAGCCCGCGGCCCCCAGATTGTGTCAGCCGCGGCGACGGCCAACACCCACACTGCCCTGGAGTCCCTCGGCATGCTCGCCGTCACGGGCGCCGAAATCGCCCTGCCGGGACACGGCATGCCCTACAACGGCAGCATCGCGACAGCAGTCGAGCTGGCCCGGCAACGCGGAGCCACCTGACGCGAACGGCCGGCGTACCACCGAGTGCCGCAGGTCAGTGCCGGCAAAGCGGAAGGGACCGCCCGTGTTGCGAATTGAAGTACCTGGTTTCGTCCTCTTGATGAAAAGGAACGCGGAACCTAAAATGCGGCGTCGGCCTCGGCGATTGCCTTGTCCGTGAGGATGGGCATCATCCCGAGTAGCGCCAGGGTCAGCATCCCCATGATGCCGAACATGGCCTGCAGGCCCAGCCATTGGGCCAGCAGGCCGCCCGCTGCTGCCCCGAGCGGCATGGTGCCCCAAGCCAGCAGGCGGTAGGCGCTGTTGAGTCTGCCCAGCAATCCGTTGGGCGTAATGCGTTGGCGCAAGGACACGGTGATGACGTTCCAGAGCACGATCAGAATGCCGCCCATAAAGAGGATCGGGCCAAGAACATAGGGGTTGCTGGTCAGGGCGGGCGCACCTATGAATAGCGCACACCCGAAGACCGTGAGCGTCAGCGAGTTCGACCGGCCCAGCCTGGCCTCTACCCGTTCGGAGATGAACGAGCCAACCAAGGAGCCGAGAGCGGATGCCGTCAGGAGCAGGCCGAACCCCACCTCGGACAGTTTCATTTCTGAGGCCGGGCCCACGGCAAACAGCACCAGGACCGCGAATGCCGCACTGGATGCGAAGTTGAAAACTCCGGTCATCACCGCGAGCGTGCGGAGGATCTTCTGGTTCCAGAGGAACCGCAAACCCTCACCAATGTCGGACCGCAGTGTCGACTTCTGCTCCCGCTCTGCGCGGAAAGTCCCCGGGACCAGGAGCAGGACACCGACGGCGGCGAGCCACAGTGCCGCCGGCACGCCAAAGCCCGCAACGACGCCGAGGGCCACCAGCAGCCCGCCCAGCGGGGGGCCCACGAACTGGTTGCTGGTGAGTTCGACGGCGTAGAGCCGGCCGTTGGCGCGCGACAGTTGGTCCCGGTGCACTACCTGGGGCATGATCGACTGCGCCGAAGTGTCGTAGAGCGTTTCAGCCACACCGACCATCAATGCGACAACGTAGAGAGCCCAAATGGAGCCGAAGTCCATCAGGATGAGTCCGACCAGCACGGCGGGCAGGAGCGCCCGGCCGAGGTTGGCCCACAACATGAGCTTGCGCCGGTCCAGCCGGTCGGCCAACGCTCCGGCGGTCAGGGCGAGGAGAAGCCAGGGCAGCGTTGCTGTGACGGTCAGCCCAGCCACCAGGGTGGGGGACTGCGTGAACTGGATGGCCAGCAGCGGCAGCGCGATTTTGAAGACGCCGTCCGCGAGGTTGGACAGCCCGGATGAGGTCCACAGCTTCCAGTAGGAGGAACCGAGCGGCACACGTGCCTGTTCTTCCACCTGTGTAGCGTGACCAGTCATAGGAGAACAGTTACCTATTGATTGAGAAAATTCAAGGGGGTCGAATCCAGTACATCAGTTCGTAGGATGGTCGCATGACGGACGCAGAAGAGTCGGCCCCGGACGACAGGAAGCCCGCCGCAAACGCCCGCGAAATCAGGGCGCTGGCCCATCCGCTGCGCTTGAGGATCCTGCGCCTGTGCGGACTCCACGAACTGACGAACAAGCAGCTCGCCGATCGGCTGGGCCAGGACCCGGGGACCATGCTCTATCACGTGCGGCAATTGCTCGCGACCGGATTCCTCGAAGCCGCCGACGTCCGCACGGGAGCGCGTGGCGCGCTGGAGAAGCCGTACCGTTCTACCGGCCGGTCCTGGAACCTGGACACCGCTCTGCGTGAAGCCGGTCCGGCCGGTCCGCTGGCCCCGCTCGAGGCGTTCCGGGAAGAGCTGGCGGAAGCAGGCCCGGATGCGCTGGCCAGCCTCTCGCGCTTCGTACTTCACCTCTCCGAGGCGGACGCCAAGGACCTCATCACACGCGTCTACGCTGTGCTGAGCGAATACATGGACAGTGATCGGCAGAGGCCGGACCAGCCCGCGTACGGCGGCATCTTTGTCCTTCACCGGTCGTCGGACTAGGTCGCCGGACGGCGGCCCACTGCCGCCGGGCCCCTCCCGGAAAGAGCCTGGGGGCCCGCCGGCTGCCGCCCGGTTTGTTCTGCAGGTTATCTACCAACTTATGTACAAAACCGCCTAAATGGTTGCTACTCTGGAATCCGCACCTAGAGAGAGTGAGCAATGATGCTTCTCGAAAGAGACCTCATCCAGTCCGTCGGCTTCCGCAACGTAACGGATGGCGGACGTGTAACCGGCTTTCAGTTCCGGGTCCGGATGCCTTCCTACCGGGGCATGGCCGCGTCCCTCATCGATGGCATCGCCGTTCGCGTTGGCGACATGGTCGACGTCGGACCTGACGTTCCGCTGTGGACGTTCGGCGGGCGGACCTACACCCTGCAGCAGCTCTGGGAAAGTGATGGCGTGCGCTGGCCCCTTGAGGAAGCGGCAGTGGTCACCGTTCCCCTCAAGGGCGGCCTCCCGCAGGGCGTCCACGAGCTCTCCATCGAGCTGCGGCTGCGCATGTCCTACATACCGGTCGAGCACCAGCCCACCACTCACCGGACCAGCCGCAAAGTCACGCTCGCGCCGGAAGGCGGCGAAGGTACCTTCCGCTACGGCGTTTCCCTCTACAGCTTCATGGGCGATTACGGCACGGTGTTGGGCCTTGAGACGGCGCTGGCCGCCGTCGCTGACGTGGGCGCCACCGGCGTCGAGATCCTCGGCGAGGGCCACGTCCCCAACTATCCGGAACCGTCCCCGGCCTGGATCGATAACTGGTTCGGCCTGCTGGAGAAGTATTCGCTGGAGCCGACGAACTACGGTTCCTGGATCGACACCCGGCTTCACCCGGGCCGCACCATGACCGTCGCGGAGGGTGCGGCGGCCCTGCAGCGGGACCTGCGGCTTGCCAACCAACTGGGTTTCGGCTTCGTGCGCCCCAAGATCGGCGTCGTGTCCAGCGACCTGGTCCCGGACCCCATCTGGACCGAGTCCGTGGAACGCTCCCTTGACCTGGCGCACGAGCTGGGGATCATCATCTGCCCCGAAATCCATTCGCCGACGCCCATCAAGCACCCCGTCGTCGAGGACTACATCGGACTCATCGAACGGACCGGAACCAAGAACTTCGGCCTGCTCATCGACACCGGAATCTTCCAGGACCGGCCCATCCCGCTGCGCGAAGGTGAGACCCGCGAGACCCGGCCCGCCTTCCTTGACGGCATCGGCGTCGACCCGGCCGACTTCGCCGAAATCGCCCAGTACGTGGTGTTCGTCCAGGCGAAGTTCCACGACATCAACGAGCAGCTGGAAGACCAGCAGATTCCCTGGCTGCCCGTCCTCAAGGCCCTCAAGAACTCCGGCTACACCGGCTATCTCTCCAGCGAATACGAAGGCGAACGCACGCCATGGCGCGCCATTGAGCAAGTGCGGCGCCAACACGCCCTGATCCGCCGCATCACCGGCGAACTGACCTGACCCATCCCACTTCCCAGTAAAGAGAACAACCATGCCAAACGGACTTCTTGACGATGCAAGCCTCCGCACCCACCCCGACGGCCTCGCCCTGGCCCTGACCCTGCCGTGGTACCGGAGCCTGTGGCTCTCCTCGGTCTCCAGCCTGCGGCTCACCGTCGACGGCCAGGACATCCCCGCCGAGAACTTGTCCCTGGAACTGGGCGGTGTCCGCTATGCGCTCCCGGACCTGCCCGCTCAAAGCGAAACGCTCTGGTGCCTCCAGGAACATCCCTTGCTCATCGCCAAAACGGAGAGCCCAGTTGCCTTGGGCGAGCAGCACACCATCCGGCTCATCGGTGAGCTGCGCCTGCCGTACATGCAGATTGCCCCCGGCCAGGACGGCGGCCCCGGCATGTACGTCCCCAACTTCGTGGACCAGGCACTGGAGCTGACCGTCACGGACAGGGCCTCGGCGGCACCGGAACTGACGACGGCGGTCACGCCGCCCCCGCCGAAGGCGGGGGACGATCCGTTCTCGCTGGGACTCACCCTGTACTCGGCAAGTGCCGAATTCCGGGCCGGCTGGTACGACTTCGACGGCCTGCTGAACCGCGTGGCCGAGCTCGGCATCGGCCCCGGGATCGAGATTGTGGCATCGCAGGTCCTGCCGACCTATCCCAACGTGACTGACGACTTCGTGCGCTCGTGGCAGGAGGCCTTCGACAAGCACGGCTTCACCGCCAGCTCCTTCGGCGCCAACTTGGACATGGGACGCCGCCGTGACCGCGACATGACCCCGGATGAGGAGTATGAGTTCACGCAGACACTCTTCCACGGCGCCAAGAAGCTCGGTTTCCCGCTGGTCCGCATCCAGAGCGCGAAGCCGGAGCTGCTTCGCCGGCTGCTGCCGCTCGCCGAGGACCTCGAACTCAAACTTGCCTACGAGATCCATGCGCCGCTGGGGCCCAACTCGCCCGAGATCATGAAGGTCCGCGACGTCTACGCCGAGCTTGACTCACCGCTGTTGGGCTTCGTGGCTGACTTCTCCTCAACCATGCACAGCATGTCTCCCACGCTCCTGCGCGCGGTTCGCCGTGCCGGGCTGGACGATAAAGCTGTCGAAAGGCTGCAGGCTATCTGGGCTACTGAGGCCCCGATGCGGGTGCGGCAGGAGGAGTTCATTGCGTACCTGCGGGGACGCGACTTCGATCCTGCCCGGCTTGGGTCCTTCGCGCACCTGGCCTTTAATATGCACGGCCATGTCAGCCCGAAGGAGTGGGCTGACATCATGCCGCAAATCATGCACGTCCATGCGAAGTTCTACGATATCGACGACCAGGGCAACGAGCCGGCGATCGATTATCCAGAACTCGTCCGCGTCTTCGTCGAAGGCGGCTACCGCGGCTACTGGTCCAGCGAGTGGGAAGGCCATGCCTTCGCCGAGCTCGGTGAGGTGGATCCGCTGCTGTTGGTGCGTAAGCAGCACGACCTCATCCGCAAGAGCATGCGGACGGCGCTGGCACCAGCCTGACCCGCAAAACCGAAGTCCCATAGAACTCGATGCCCGTCCGTAAAGGGGCGGGCATCGAGGCGTTTAAGGGGCTTCCTTGGTTGCGGCGGCTGCCACGATGTCAGCAGCCTCTTTGAAGAGGCCCCGCATCCACTCATGCTCGGAGTCGCGGTTGTGCACGGGGTGCCACCACAACGCATTAACCAGCGGCGTGGCATCGAAGGGCAGCGGCAGGATCCGAACCCCGCCCACGCGCAGGGCGAACGGCGCCAGCGCCGCCTGGATGAGCGCGATCCGGTTGGTTCCCACCACAAAGTGCGGCAGGGACTGGAAACTTTCCACAACCACGTCCACGCGTGGCTCAATGCCCAGTTGCTGGATCTGCCGTTCTGCCGACGTTGAGGCTGAGCGGGTCTGATACGTCATCACCCAGGGAAGTTCAGCGATGTTCTCCATGGTGATTTGCTCGCCGACGGCTTCATTGGACGTGGAGACCACGGCCACCCACCCGTCCCTCCACAGGTCCAGGTAGGGGAGCCCGGTGAGGAATCCATGGGGAATCACCATGCCGTCCACCGATCGAAGGCGGTTGGCTGCATCCTCCACCACCATCGGATTGTGAAGCATAAACCGGAACCGGACCCCCGGGGCGCGCTCGGCTGCAAGCTCGGAAGCAACCCGGCCAATGGTGGTGAAGCCGTAATCCGAGCCGTAGATGGAGAACTCGCGCTCGGATTCGGTGGGCTCCCAGCTGGCCTGGCTTTCGAAGACGCGGCGCGCCGCCTCCAACGCGGTGGTGGTGTGCTCCGCGAGCCGGAGGGCGAAGGGGGTGAGCTCGTAAGCATTACCGCGGCGGGCCAGAATCGGGTCCCCAAAGTGGGATCGGAGCCGGGCGAGCGAGGCGCTCAGCGCCGGCTGGCTTAGGTGGAGCCGCTCAGCCGCCCTAGTAACGCTTCGCTCGGTAATAAGGGCATCCAGCGAGATCAGCAGGTTGAGGTCGAGCCGGGAAAGCAGGACATGTTTCGTCACGGCGCAGGGATCCTTTGGGAGTGGAACCGGTTCAAGTGAGTTTATCAGCGGTATCGATAACTTAGCCGAAGTCATCAGACACCTGAATAGGCCTTCCGCGGACCCCCGTTGGACTTATGTCCGTCATAGCAAAGACTTATGTGTCTTTTCGGCACATCTCCTGCATACTTGTGAGTGACCGGGGTCACGACACCCGGATTTTGGACAATGAAGTCAGAAAGGCTGGACATGACACAGCACCGTCGCTATTCGGGCCTGAAGGTCGGCGCCCTCGCCGTCCCCACCGTCGCAGCACTCATCCTCACCGGTTGCTCGGCCTCCACCGGCAGCAGCTCCTCTTCGGGTGGTTCCCAGGAATTTTCGTTGTCCTTCGCGACATCCAACACCATGGAGAGCCCCTTCCAGGTGTTGGCAGAAAATTACATGAAGTCACACCCGAACGTGAAAATCACCTTCAATCCTCAGCCGAACGACTCCTACGACCAAACCCTGCGCACACAGCTCCAGGCCGGTAACGCCTCAGACGTCGTGGTTACCTCACCCGGTTCCGGCACCGGCCGCAGCATCCTGCCGCTCGCCCAGGCCGGCTTCCTCGAGCCGCTGGACGATGCCGCCAAGAAGCTGGTTCCAGAAGGAAGCACCAGCACCTTTGGATCCGACGGCAAAGTGTACGGCCAGGCCACGGAAATCACGATCTCTGCCTTGGTGAGTAATGAGACCGCTGCAGCTGCAGCCGGTGGCTTCCCTGCCGACTTCTCCTCCCTCCAGCAGCAGTGCAAGGCTCTGGAGTCCTCCGGTAAATCCCTCTTCGCTCTCGCCGGAGCAGCCCCTCCCAACACAGGGCTGATGGCGATGTCCCTGGCAGCCTCACGCGTCTACGCGGAAGACCCGAAATGGAACGATAAGCGCGCCGCCAAGGAGACCACCTTCGCCGGCTCGGACGGTTGGAAGTCAGCCCTCGAAGCAGTCAATACCTTGAAGGACGCGGGCTGCTTCCAGAAAGGTGCTGCCGGCGGCGGTTTCGACGCCATCACCAAGGGGCTTGCCAGCGGAACGTCCGTGAGCGGCTTCATCCCGGCCCCAAGCTGGAAGCAACTGCAGTCCGCCGCTGGGGGCTCCCAATTCGCCGTACGGCCGCTCCCGGCGGAACAGGGCTCAGGCAAGAGCTACCTCTTCGCCAGCGCAAACTATGCCTTCTCCATCAACGCGGCCTCCAAGAACAAGGACGCTGCCAAGGCCTTCCTCGACTGGGCCGCCCAGCCTGAGCAGACCAAGGCCTTCGCGGAAATCGACGGCGCCCTGCCGGTCAGCGGACTCGACACGTACGATTTCGACGGCGGCGCCTATAAGAACGTCGGCGCCCTGATCAAGGACGGCAAGTACGGCCCGCTGCCCAACATCCAGTGGCCGAATTCCGCCGTCTACGACGCGCTGGCCACGGGTGTCCAGGGCATCATCACCGGCCAGAAGAGCCCTGACCAGGTACTGCAGGCCATGGACGCAGCCTGGGGACAGTAACAGTTTCACATCTCCAAGCTCCGACGACTCAAAGGGACAAGCAAGGATTACCAATGACTGCGACGATGCAACCGAAAAGCGAAGCAGCTGAAGCACCCCGGCGAGGCAAGCGAACGCCGGGGGCGGGTGAGAACACCCGTCCCCGGCGGGGGCCCATGCAGTTCGGGCACTGGTGGTGGGCACTGCCCGGGATCGCCCTGGTGTTTGCCATCCACTACGTGGCAACCGGTATCGGCGGATTCTTCGCCTTTACCAACTGGACGGGCATCGGCTCCTTCAAAATCACGGGCTTGGCAAACTTTGAGGCCATCTTCAAGGACCCCACGAAACTCGGAGCCCTCTCCAACACCCTCTTTCTGGCCTTTGGCTCGGTTCTCCTGGGCAACATCGCCGGGTTAGTCATTGCGCTGGGCCTGAACCGCGTCCTCAAGACGCGCTACATCCTCCGGACCCTCTTCTTCATGCCGGTGGTGCTCAGCCCGCTAGCCACGGCCTACATCTGGAAATACATCTTCGACTTCGACGGTCCGCTCAATGCCTTCCTTGCGGCAATAGGCGCCGGCGACCAAGCCAAGCCGTGGCTGGCAGACCCGCAGTGGGCCATCTGGACCGTCCTGGTGGTGCTGGTCTGGTCTTCCACCGGCTTCGCCATGGTGATTTTTATGGCCGGCCTGGCCGGCGTCCCCGTGGAAGTGGAAGAGGCGGCCGCCATTGACGGCGCCAACCTGTGGCAGCGGTTCCGCAACGTTACCCTGCCCGCCATCCGCCCCGCCGTCGCCATCGCCACCACGCTGGGAATCGTCCAGGGGCTGCGCGTCTTCGATCCCATCATGGCCCTCACCGGCGGCGGGCCGGCCGGAGCGACGGAAACGCTGGCCACACAGGTTTACAAGCAGGCCTTTGCGCTCGGGAACTTCGGGGGCGGTGCCGCCCTGGCCCTGGTGCTCGCCGCCATCATCCTGATCTTCGCCGTTCTCCAGCAGCGGCTGACGCGTTCGAACCCTGAGGACTAAGCCATGTTCCGCTACACCAAACTCACCCTGCTCCGCGAAGTCGGCCTGTGGGCGCTCGCCCTGCTGTTCCTCACGCCGTTCTACTTCCTGGTGACAACTGCCCTGAAGCCGGACACCGAGTTGTTCACCACCTCGGCCCTGGCTCCGCCAACAAGCCCCGACTTCAGCAACTTTGTCGACGTCCTCACGGCCACCGGCAACTCCAACGTGGTGATGGGCCTGGTCAACAGCGCCATCATCACCGCGGGCAGCATCGTGGGGCTCATCGCACTCGGTTCCATCACCGGATACGTCATCACCCGCAGCACCCGCCGCTGGAGCAAGGGCGCGTACTACCTCTTCCTGATCGCCATCATCCTCCCCGGCCAGCTCGGGGCTGTGCCCCTCTACATGGGTGCACGCTCCATGGGGCTCACCGGATCGGCGTGGGGCCTGATCATCCTCTACACGGGCATGCTCCTGCCGTTGTCGATCTTCCTCTACGCAAACTTCTTCCGCGGCCTCGGCACGGACTACGAAGAAGCGGCCACCATCGACGGCGCCAGCAAATCCCAGATTTTCTCCAAGGTGGTGTTCCCCATGATGGCCCCAGCCACGGGAACGGTCACCATCTTCGCCGGGCTCATCGTGTGGAACGACTTCTTCACGTCGCTGATCTTCCTGGGCGGCTCCGCCAACCAGACGCTGCCCGTGGCCATGTACTACTACATCGGCTCCCTGGTCTCGCAGTGGAACTCGATCTTCGCCATTGTCATCGTGTCCATGATCCCCATCCTTGCCCTGTTCCTGTTCGCGCAGAAGCGCTTCATCCAGGGATTCTCCGGCGGCCTGAAGGGCTGACCCGCACCGGTTGACCAGCGCGCGGCGTTTTGAACGCCGCGTGCCGGTCCCGCACATCCAAGAACCGGCGGACCTGCCTGCCGCCACCCCAAGTTTTAACTCAACACTCTCAACTACCCAGGAGACACGCATGTACCAGCTTGCGCCCAACATCGACCTCTTGTTCTCAGAAGCAGGCGCCAGCGCCGCCGACCGCGTCCGTGCCGCTGCCGCCGCCGGCTTCGACGCCGTCGAAATGTGGGGTCCCACCGGCAAGGACATCCCGGCGCTCAAGGAAGCCCTCGAGGAAACCGGCGTCCAGCTCACCGCCCAATTGGCGGAACCGCGCATGCAGTTCATGATCCCGCCCCGCAACCACGATGCTTTCTACACCGGACTGGATGCGGGCGTCGAAGTGGCCCAGCAGCTCGGCTGCCCCCGGATGGTGGTGGGCAGCGGCACGGGCTTCGGCGGCCGCAAGCGGCAGGACCAGCTGGACGAGCTGATCGAGATCTTTACCAAGGGCACAGCGCACATCGAGGGTTCCGGCATCACCCTGGTCCTCGAACCGGTCAACGTCAGGGTTGACCACCCCGGTGCCCTGCTGGACCGGACCTCGGAAGCCGTCTACATCGCCAAGGGCGTCAACTCGCCCAACTTCGGTGTCCTCTACGACCTCTACCACTCCACCGTTGAGGGCGAGGATGTGGCGGCCGAGCTCACCAATGCCGGCGACCTCATTAAGTACATGCAGATCGCCGATGCCCCGGGGCGCGGGGAGCCCGGTTCCGGTTCCATCGACTGGCACGCCCGGCTCACCGACCTGCAGAACAGCGGCTACGCCGGCCCCATCGGGCTCGAGTACTACCCGACCATCGACTCGGCAAAATCCGTCCGGCGCATCCAGGAACTGGTGGCGGGACGGTGAGCAGCAACCTGTACCCGGCCCGCGTCGACGTCGCCATCGTCGGCAGCGGCCCCACGGCATCGGCGTACGCGCGGATCCTCAGTGAGGAAGCCCCTGGCGCCACCATCGCCATGTTCGAGGTAGGCCCCACGGTCAGCAATCCACCCGGGGCGCACGTCAAAAACATTGCGGATCCCGAACGCCGCAGCCTCGCGCAGCGGGCATCGGAAGGTCCCGGCGCAGGTGCCGAAACGGTGAGCTCACCCGGCGCCGTCAAAAGCGGGGAGCGCAGGGCCAGGCCCGGAACCTACCTGCTGCAGGACGGCTACGCTTTCCCCGGCGAGGACGGGATGCCCGTTGCGGCCATGTCCAGCAACGTCGGCGGCATGGCCGCCCACTGGACCGCTGCCTGTCCGCGCCCGGGCGGCCAGGAGCGTATTGCGTTCCTGCCGGACATTGAAGAGCTTCTTGACGACGCCGAGCGACTGCTGGGGGTGACCACCCGCGCCTTCGACGGCGCCCCCTTCTCTGACCTCGTCCGGGAGCGCCTCGCGGCGGTGGTGGACAAAGGCCCAAAGCAGGCCTACCGCGTCCAGCCCATGCCCCTTGCTGTGCACCGGCGGGAGGACGGCGGCCTGGTCTGGTCAGGTTCCGACGTCGTTATGGGGGAGGTGACCCGGGAAAACCCGCAGTTCGAACTTTATGATGAGTCGCTGGTGACGCGCGTGCTGGTGGAGGACGGCATTGCTGCCGGCATCGAAGTCCAGGACCGCCGCAGCGGCGAAACCCACCAGGTGAGCGCCCGTTACGTTGTGGTGGGCGCGGATGCCCTGCGCACGCCGCAGCTGCTGTGGGCTTCCGGGATCCGGCCCGACGCCTTGGGCCGCTACCTCAACGACCAGGCACAGGTGGTGTTCGCGAGCAGGCTGCGCGATGTCACAGCTCCGCAGGGCCGGGCAGCCGCACACGGCGCTCTCAGCGAGCAGAGCGGAGTTGCCTGGGTTCCCTACACGGACGAGGCGCCCTTCCACGGCCAGATCATGCAGCTGGATGCGTCCCCGGTTCCCCTGGCCAATGATGACCCCGTTGTCCCGGGCTCCATCGTGGGACTTGGCCTGTTCTGCGCCAAGGACCTGCAGCGAGAGGACCGGGTGGCATTCGACGACGGCACCCGCGACTCCTACGGGATGCCCGCCATGCGCATCCACTACCGCCTCACAGGGCGGGACCATGAGGTACTGGACCGCGCCAAGCAGGAAATCGTCCGCCTGGGCAAGGCTGTAGGCGAACCACTCGACGAGCGTCCGTTCGTTATGCCGCCCGGTGCATCGCTTCACTACCAGGGCACAACCAGGATGGGTGCAGCGGACGACGGCGAGAGCGTGTGTTCGCCCGACAGCCAGGTGTGGCAGGTCCCCGGCCTCTTCGTGGCCGGCAACGGCGTCATTCCCACCGCCACGGCATGCAACCCGACGCTGACGGCCGTTGCCCTCGCCGTGCGCGGGGCCCGGAAAATCACAGAAGAACTCACCAGCGCTTTACTTACGTCTAAATCAGACAATAGACTGGCTAAATAATGAAGAAGTGGCGTGATGCCGCTATTTCGTTCAATCACCGGCAAGGCATGCCGCAGACAAGGAGGTCTCGATGATCGCCGACCGCATAATCGAGCAGGGAACACTTAGCACCCAGGACGGCCGTACCGCCGTCGAAGTCCGCATCCCCTGGTACCGGGCCCTTCCGGGTTCCTGCATCGCTGGAGCTGCATTGACTGTGGACGGTGTCAGCGCCCCCCAGGACTCACTGCGCTGGACCATGAACAACCGTACGTTCAGCTTTGACGAACTCGTGGACGAGACCGGCGAATGGTGGTTCCCCCTGGACTCCGCCGTCCTGTCCGGAGACCTTCCCCTCGCGGACCAGCAGGCAGAGCACGCGGTCCGGGTAGACCTCAAGCTCTACATCCCGTACATCATCACCGACCACGGCGTGCTGCACATTGAAGAACACGACACCAAGACCATGAAGGTGGCACAGCGATGACCAGCCTCGGCACGCCGATCCAGGGCGTCACCCTTTACAGCTTCACCCGGGCCTTCCACGGCCGGCAGTATGACCTCGATGGCCTCATCCGCAAGGTGGCGGACGAAGGCTTTGGCCCGGGGCTGGAAGTCATCGGATTCTCCAGCCTGCGCGGCTTCCCGGACCGGATCGATGACAACTTCGTTGGCCAGTTCCGTGATCTTGTCGCCGAGGTTGACCTGGTCCCCACCTCCCTCGCAGTCAACGTTGATACCGGCATCCGCCGCGACCGGCTCATGAACCACGACGAGCTGGTCGAATACATGCGCAAGCAGATCGAAGTAGCCGCCAGGCTCGGCTTCCCGATCGCCCGCGTGCAGATCTCGCTGACTCCCGACGCCATGGAAAGCCTGCTGCCCGTGGCCGAGAAGTATGGCGTCACCCTGGCCCTCGAAGTCCATGCTGACCAGCACGGCGCCCACGAACGTGTCCTGGCCCTGCGCGACCGCTACGAGAAACTCAATTCCCCCTTGCTCGGCTTCACCGCCGACTGGGGTGCCACCGTTACCGGCTTTGCGCCCTCCCTGCTGGAGGCCTACCGCCGGCGTGGAGCTTCGGAGGAACTGCTCGGACAGGTGGTTGACCTGTGGAACGGTTTCTACGCCGAAGGACCGCCAAATACGCAAAAGGTCCACGGTGAGCGCTTCGGTGCCTTCATCGGCCTGGCGGCCCGCAACGGCCGGCCCGATCTTGGCATTGACTTCGCCATCAACGGAACGGGGCTCTTCGGTCCTGCACCGCTGGAAACCTGGCTGGAGATCATGCCCTGGGTCCGCCACGTGCACGGCAAGTTCTTCGGCATCGACGAGACCGGCGAAGAGCCCTCGGTGCCGGTCCGGAGCCTTGTCCGGCAACTGGTTGAGAACGGCTACTCCGGCGCTATCTCCAGCGAATACGAAGGCTGGCACTGGAACAACTGGCAGGACCCGTTCGACATCATCCGCGGCGAGCAGGCCGTCCAGCGTTCTGCCGCGGCCAATGCCGGTTCGGCCATGATCACTGACGCAACAGAGGCCCGCCGCGTCCTTAACAGCCATCTCGCCCAGCCCGTCCGCGGCTGACAACGAAGGAAACAGAAGATATGTCAGAAGGCATCGCAGGCTCGGGCATCGAGCTTGGTATTACCCTCTATTCGCTCACCTCCGAGTTCGCCGCCGGACTCTACACCCCTGAGACGCTGATCAAGGCTGTTGCAGATGAAGGCCTCGGCCCGGGGGTGGAGTTCAACATCGCCCAGATGCTGCGCACCTACCCCGACGTCGACGACGACTTTGTCCGCCTGTGGCGCGACAGCATGGACCGCTACGGCCTGACCCCCAGCGCAGTGGGCACCAACCTGGACATGGGCCGCCGCAAGGACCGGGACATGACACCCGACGAGGAGTACGACTTCTTCGCCGCGCAGCTGCGCACGGCTAACAAGCTTGGTTTCCACCGCGTGGTGATCCGCTCCGCGGGCAAGGAATTGCTCCGCCGGCTGCTGCCCCTGGCCGAGAAGTACGACCAGAAGCTCGGCTACGAAATTCACGCGCCGCAGGGCCCGAACGATCCCAAGATCCTGCAGATCCGCGAGATGTACGAGGAACTGGGAAGCGACCGGCTCGGCTTCACCGCAGACTTCAGCTCCACGATGCACAGCCTGTCCCCGACCCTCTTCCGCACGTTGACGCAAATGGGGCTGCCCGAGGAGCACTTCGCCGTCATGCAGGAGGTCTGGCGCAAACCGTCACCGATGCATGAGCGCAACCAGGAGTTCGAGGACTACCTGAGTGCCAACAACTTCGATCCTGCCCGCCTGGGCCCGTTCACCCGGCTGGCCTTCAACATGCATGGACTGGTTCCGCCGGAGGAGTGGCTGGACATCATGCCGCAGATCTTCCATGTCCACGCAAAGTTCTACGACATCGACGAACACGGCAACGAACCCGCGATGGACATTCCCCGCATTGTGCGCCAGTTCGTCAAGGGCGGCTACCAAGGCTACCTGTCCAGCGAGTGGGAGGGTCACGCGTTCGCAGACCTGGGCGAATCCGATCCGATCGACCTCGTCAAGAAGCAGCACACGCTGATGCGGCAGGCCATCGAAGAGGCTGTTGATCCCAATGCACCCGAATCCCACGCGACCCTGGTCGAGACTGTTAAGTAAGGAAAGCCATGGCAACTCACAATTCCCTGTTCCAGGACACCGACGTCCGCAGGCACCCCGAGGGCATTGCCGTGTCGGTGCAGCTGCCCTGGTACCGCAGCCTCTGGCTGTCCGCCGTTGACGACGTCGTTGCGACCGTCAACGGCGTGGAGATTCCCAAAGAGTCCCTCCGCTTCGAACTGCAGGGAAAGTCCTACTCCATAGCTGAACTACCGGAGCAATGGGAAACCCTGTGGTTCGTCGCTGACAAGCCAGACGTGATCATCCCGCTGGACCGCGTCCCCGACGCCGGCGAGGAGATCGACGTCGAAGTCATCCTCACCCTGCGCCTGCTCTACATGCAGATCGCGCCCATGCGCTACGTCGGCAACCGGGTGGCGGTTGAGCGCAAGGTGGTGCTCGCATGAAAGCCTTGCGCGTAGCCATGATCGGCTATGGCTTCATGGGTGCTGCCCACTCCCAGGGCTGGCGGACGGCGCCGCGGGTATTCGACCTGCCTGCCGAGCCGGAAATGGCGGTTGTTGTGGGCCGCAACGCTGAGGCGGTGGCTGCCGCTGCGGACAAGTGGGACTGGGCCGAGTCAGCCACAGACTGGCGGGAGGTGATCGCCCGGGACGATATCGACGTCGTCGACATCGTCACTCCAGGCGACTCCCACGCCGAAATTGCGATCGCGGCACTTGAGGCCGGGAAGCACGTGCTGTGCGAGAAACCGCTGGCCAATACGGTGGCGGAAGCCGAAGCGATGGCCGAGGCTGCCGAACGGGCCGCTGCCCGGGGCATCCAAGCCATGGTGGGCTTCACCTACCGCCGTGTTCCGGCCGTCACGTTCCTCCGCAACCTCATCGCCGAAGGCGCCGTGGGCACGATCAACCACGTGCGCGCCTCCTACCGGCAGGACTGGCTCGTGGACCCGGAGATGCCGCTGGCATGGCGCCTGCAGAAGGAACACGCCGGTTCCGGGGCGCTGGGGGACATCGGCGCCCACGCCATCGACCTGGCCCAGTTCGTCACCGGCCTGAACCTGGCGAAGGTGTCCGGCGTCATCGACACCATCGTGAAGGAGCGGCCTCTTTTGAAGGGCTCCACTTCAGGCACTGGACCTTCCGGCACCGGGCTCTCGGGCGCTGCCGGTACCGGCTACGGCCAGGTGACCGTGGACGATATCGCGATCTTCACGGGCCGCTTCGAATCCGGGGCGCTGGCGTCGTTCGAGGCCTCACGCTTTGCCACCGGCCGGAAGAACGCGCTGCAGATCGAGGTTTCCGGGGACAAGGGCGCCCTGGCCTTCGACTTGGAGGACCTCAACAGCGTCCAGTTCTACGACCGTACGGCACCGGCGGACCGCCAGGGCTTCAGGAAAATCCTGGTCACGGAAGCGGAACATCCCTATGTTTCGGCGTGGTGGCCCGCGGGCCACATGCTCGGTTACGAGCACGGGTTCTCCCACCAGGTCAAGGACCTCGTGGAGGGCATTGTGGGCGGCGCCGTCCCGCATCCGTCGTTCGCTGACGGGCTGAGGGTGCAGCGGGTGCTCGACGCCGTCGAGCGCAGTTCCGAAAATGATTCCGCCTGGACACGCGTCGCTTCCGGCGTCCCCGTGCCGGCCAGTTGAGGAGGGGAAGTACGTGGCACGACCAATTACCTTGTTCACCGGCCAGTGGGCCGACCTGCCGTTCGAGGAGGTGGCCCGGCTCGCCGGCGAGTGGGGCTACGACGGGCTGGAGATCGCCTGCTGGGGTGACCACCTGGATCCCTGGCGCTGGGACGACGACGCCTATGTGCAGGGCAAGCTGGACATTCTTAAACGGCACGGCCTCAAAGTGTGGACCATCTCCAACCACCTCAAGGGCCAGGCTGTCTGTGACGACCCCATCGATGAACGGCACCGCGGCATCCTGCCGGACGTCGTGTGGGGCGACGGCGATCCTGAAGGGGTCCGCCGTCGCGCGGCCGAGGAACTGAAGAACACCGCGCGGCTCGCCGCAAAGCTGGGCGTGAAAACGGTGACCGGCTTTACGGGATCGTCCATCTGGAAGTACGTGGCGATGTTCCCGCCTGCCTCCGAGAAGATGGTCGACGCCGGCTACCAGGACTTTGCCGACCGGTGGAACCCCATCCTCGATGTCTTTGACGAGGTGGGCGTCCGGTTTGCCCATGAGGTGCACCCGTCAGAGATCGCCTACGACTACTGGACGACTCAGCGAGCCCTGGAGGCGATCGGGCACCGTGAGGCGTTCGGGCTGAACTGGGACCCGAGCCACATGGTGTGGCAGGACATCGACCCGGTGGGGTTCCTGTGGGACTTCAAGGACCGGATCTACCACGTGCACTGCAAGGACACCAAGAAGCGGCTGGGCAACGGCCGCAACGGCCGGCTCTCCTCCCACCTGCCCTGGGCTGATCCGCGCCGCGGCTGGGACTTCATCTCCACCGGCCACGGCGACGTGCCGTGGGAGGACGCGTTCCGGATGCTGAACGCCATCGACTACCGCGGGCCGCTGTCCGTGGAGTGGGAGGATGCCGGCATGGACCGGCTGGACGGTGCCCCCGAGGCGCTGGCGTTTGTGCGAAGGCTTTCCAGCTATGAGCCCTCGGCAGCGGCTTTCGACGCTGCTTTCAGCACGAAGTAATTCGCAGACAGGAAAGGCCGGCCCCGCGGGGCCGGCCTTTGCTGTGCCGTGAGCTTTTTGTATCCGGTCAGCTTTTTGTATCCGGTGAGCTTTTTTGTATCCGGTCAGAGCGCAGCCCGGGCCGCGGGTGCCGACTCCGCCGATGCTGCCTCGGCCAGGGCTGTCCCCGCCAGGGCCAGGTGCCTCCGCGTCATCTCCGTTGGGTCGTCCTGCAGCCATTCGTGGCCGCCCCACTCGCTGGTCAGCGTGCCCGTGAAGCCGGTCCTGCCCAGCAGGCTGCCAAGGTTCCGCAGCGGCTGCGTGACCCGCCCGCCGTCGTCGTCCAGGTCCCAGAATTTCAGGTGGAAGGCGCCCACCAGGGGGAGGATGCCCTGCAGGTCGGCGGCGTCGCTGCGGCCGAAGCGGATGAGCAGGTTCATAAAGAGCGTGTGGATGCGAAGCGGAACCTTCCCTGCGCGGAGCAGGGCGGTGACGGCATCGACGGTGGCGGGATCACGCCAGTCATTCTCCAGGCGCGCCAGAAGGTCGGAAGGAACGCCGCCCTGCCGCAGCTCATCAAGGTAGGTGACGGGAAGGACCGGCATGAGCATGCTGATGTCAACGAGTACCCGCACGTGGTCATCAGCCAGCCCGGCGATCGCATCCAGGGCCGGTGCCACCGAAGGGTTGTTGGGAGTCTGCTGCCCTTGGATTTCTTCGTACAGCACCAGATCGTACTCATGCAGCAACGGCTGCAGCAGCGTGAGCAGTTCCGGGCCCGCCTGTCCGATCGGCAACCGGATCCCGCGGGCACCCACCCGGCGGGCGGCGCCGAGTTGGGGGACCAGGAAGTCCAGGCGCTCCTGCAACGAGCGGCGGTCGGTTGGCGACGTGAAGTCGTCGAGGCTGGCGCCAACGATGCTGACGCATCCCCCTCTTGCCGCCAGCGAATCCCGCAGTTCATCTACCTCGGCGTCCTGGGGAGCGGGGAAGGACCGCCACAGCAGTCCAGGTTCGAGCTCTATTGTCTTCGTCACGGAATCCGCGATGCCAGTCACGATGTCCGGGGTCGTCCGCCGGGCTGCCGTGATCTCCGGAGTCCAGTTGAAGGAGCTGGCGCAGAGGGTCCAGTTGTTTGGAATTACGGGGGCCATAGCTTGCCTTCCCATTTATGCTTCTTAATGACAAACTTATGTCAGTTTTAGGATAAAGGATGGAAGCGATGTTGCAAACGGGTTTGCGTGCAGATGCGCTGACGGCCACGCCGGGAGGCTTTGAACTCCGGCTCGGCCTGCCATGGATCCGCTCGATGCCGCTTTCCAGCGTGGCCGAGTTAGCAGTTGAGGTCGACGGCGTTCCGGTGGCACCAGGGGAGTTGGCAGTGGCGCTGGGGGCCCGGCGCGTGCGGGCGGATGCGTTGCAGGCGGAGTCCGGGTGGTGGTTCGTGCAGGACAGGCTGGTGGTGGCCGGCCGGCGCGAGCTTTCCCGCGGGGCGCACGCCGTCGCCGTCGACTTCCAGCTGCTGGTGCCCTACCTTCAGGCGCGTCCCGGTTCGCCGCTGGTGCTGCCGTTCCATCTGGAGGCCCGGCTGGAGTTGGACAGGGCACCGGTGCCCAGCGTCTCCCGCGATGTGGCCTAGCGAGTGTGCCCAGGCCGCACGGTGGCTCTAAGCGGGAACAGCGGACCGTTCCGGTGAGGGCCGGCCGTCAGCAAACCAGCGCGGGAAAGTGACATCGAACAGCTGCTCGCGCGCCAGCTCAGCTCCTCCGCGCAGGGGTTCGCGCTCATCATTTACGGACAAGGTGATGGTGAGGTCGCGGGTGGCGAGCGGCAGGGACAGTTCATAGACCCGCTGGCGCACTTCGGCCAGGAACACCTCGCCGGCCGATCCCATGGCCCCGCCGATGACGATGATTCCAGGGTTGAACATATTCACCAGGGCTGAAATGGTCTCGCCAGCTACCCGGGCCGACTTTTGAATCAACGTGATGGCCAGCGCGTCCCCCGCCTGGGCTGCGAGGGTGATCTCCTCGAGGGTCAGGGTCCCCTTTTTCACTAGCGGAGCCAGGGAGCTGTTGGCGCCTTCCGTGACAGCCTGTTCAGCGTCCCTGACCAGGGCCCAGCCGCTGGCCACCGCTTCGAGACAGCCGATCTTGCCGCAGCGGCACTGGGCATCGGAGTCGGAAACCCGGACGTGGCCGATGTCGCCGGCGGCGCCGTTGGCACCGCGGTGGATCCTGCCCTGGGACAGCAGGCCGGCGCCGATTCCCGAACCGATCTTGCAATAGATGAGGTTCGCAAGGGATTCGCGGCGGCGGGCGCGCTCACCCAGGGCAAGCAGGTTGACGTCGTTATCCACCCACACCGGTGCGTTGAAGCGGTCCTCGAAGGGCGTGCGGACATCGAAGCCATTCCATCCGGGCATGATCGGAGGTGCCACGGGTTGTCCCGTGGCGAAGTCGACCGGGCCGGGGAGGCCTACCACCACACCCCAGATGGGCACTTGGTGATCCTTTTTCAGCACGTCGTCAACGAGGGCCATCACTGCGTCAATGGTCTTCTCCGGGCCCTTGGCGATATCCCAGGTGCGGTGCGTGTGTTCCAGGATGTCGCCGTCGAGGGCAGTTACGCCAACCCTTATATGAGCGGCTCCGAGGGCACATATAACGATCCGTCCCTGCTCCGCGCGAAAGCGCAGGGTCCGGGGTGCGCGGCCCCCGGAGGAGGCGCCGAATTCTCCATCCCCGAGGAAGCCGATCTGAATGGCCTGATCCACACGCTGGCTGACAACGCCCCTGCCCAGCCCGGTGACCTTGCCGATTTCAGGGCGCGTTGTTGCCTCGCCTGTTCGCACCAGGTTGACGATCCTCAGCAGGCTCGTCACTTCATCCGTTTGTGCTCCAAAGCGGAGTGTGGACTCTGTCGTCATGATCACAATTCTCACACACGGGAGGGGACTAAGGTGGGGTTGAACGCGACTATAGCCAGATATTTCCGTACTTATGAATAATAAGGACAAAAGGGGGAGGGGCGACGATGCCTTGGAAGGTAGGAGTTCTTGGAGCCGGGCCGGGCGTCGCGGCCCTGCATCTGCCGGTGCTGGGCCGGCTGGCGGAGCTGTTCAGGGTGGTGCACATTGCCGATGGGGGAAGCGGGCGCGCCG
The DNA here is from genome assembly GCF_900116495.1 of Arthrobacter sp. ov118. Lineage (GTDB taxonomy): Bacteria > Actinomycetota > Actinomycetes > Actinomycetales > Micrococcaceae > Arthrobacter. Next base: position 895,015 of record NZ_FPAY01000001.1, on the reverse strand, counting down.
GGGGCCTGGCCGCAAGGCTTGATGCCCGGTGGTCGGTGGGGGAGACGGACCTGCTGGCCGACCCGGCTGTCCAGGTGGTGGCCATATGTAGCCCGCCCGCTGAACATGCCCGCCAAATCCTGGCGGCTGTAGCCGCGGGGAAGCCTGCCATCTTTTGCGAGAAGCCGTTGGCCACCAGCAGGGAGGAAGCCGACGAAGTCATCTCTGCCTGCCGGGTTGCAGGAACGGTTCTTCTGGTGGGGACGAACCACCTGTTTGATGCCGCGTGGGGGCGGGCGAAGCATCATCTTGTGGCCCTCGCCGGCCGGGTGCAGGCGATCTCCGTGACGCTGGCGCTCCCGCCCAATGACAGGTACCACCGGCTGGTCGCCGAGGGCGGCCCTTTCCAGGCCGCCCGGCGGGGACGCCCGGACCTCGGCACTCCTGCAGTTGCCGCCGGAGTCCTGCGGCAGTTGCTGACCGGTCTTGCGATCCATGATCTTCCGGCCTTGAGGGACATCGCGCCAGGCGTCGATGAGGTTGTCTACGCGCGGGTCGCTCCGCCGATGGGCTACCTTGTGGGGTATCGGGCCGGCGGAATCCTGGTCCAGTTGGCGCTGACCATGCTTCCGGAAGGGCCGGATGCCCTCTGGAGGATGAGTATCGCCACCTCCCACGACCGCATCGAGGTGAATTTCCCGCCCGCCTTTGTCCACGCCGGAAGCGCGGTCACCCGAGTGCGCAGCATGGACGGGCAGTGGACGGAGTACCGGCGGGATCCGGAAGACGGCTATGTGGCGCAGTGGCGCCTGCTTGCCTCACTCCTTGAAGGCGGGGCCCCTGTGGAGTACGACGAACTGCTGGCTGACTCGCACTTTGCCATCGACCTGGCCGATGCTGCCGCAGCAAAGGTTCTTGAAGGGGTGTCGCCATGAGTGCAGCAAATCTAGGGCACGGCGTCTTCACCGCGTTACCTTCCTATATCGCGGCTGTCGCCGAGCTTCCCGTCAGTGCTGCACTCACCGGAGACGTCAGTGGGGCGGTGGCTGTGGTGCCCGGATCCGGCGATTGGTGGCAGGGCATGCTGGCCGCCCGGGCCGGGGGAGCGGCGGCAGTGGTGCTTGCGGACCCTGCTGTGCTCCCGCAGAAAGGAATCGGAGCCTGCCCATGGCCCGGCGACATCCCAGTCATCGTTGAGCGCCCGCGCCTGCGCCCCGATGTTGTTGCCGACGCGGTCCGGGCCAGACGAGGCAGGCCGGCCCGGATCGTCACCGTCGAGTGTGCTGCCCCCGCGGCAGGCCTTGCGGCGGTCATCCGCGACGGCTTTGGCTGGGCGCGGTCCCTGGTCCAGGGCCCGTTGACGGTCCAGGTGTGCAGTGCCACCGCGCAAGCAAGGATTGCTCTGCTGGATTCAGGGGGATCCGCGGGCGGGGCAATACCGGTCACCCTAGGGGCGACGGCGGCAGCGGGCCACCACGCCGACGGACTGCTTCAGGTGCTGGCCCTCGGCGAGGTGCGAACCGAAGTCACCGTGGACCAGCCGGCCGGGCTGACGCGGCTGGAGACATCAACTGAGCACGGGACACTCAGGGCTCCGGAGCGCTATGAATCATCAGCCCGCCTGGCGCTGCGCCGGGCCATCGAGGCACGTTCTTCGGGCCGGCCCGGAACGGAACTGGATGAGCTGCTCGAGGACATGTCCCTCACGCGCGCCTTGCTTGCCGCAAAGGGGCTGGCCGCCACGGACGTCTAATCCACGCTTTCTTTTGTTGTTTTCCAACTAAAGTGGGGTAGTATGAGTAACGGCGCCGGGGTTCCTTCCGAACCCGTTCTCCGTCGTGATGGTGCGCCGGAGGCACAACACGTCGCGTCGACGGCCCGATCGTTCGGGTAGATCACTATGCCACTTTCACCTTTGAGACTCCGTCTCCTTGTTATCTCCCTGCTCACGGTTTCCTTCCTCGGCGCCCTGGACCACACCGTGGTGTCCACATCCCTGGCCACGGTAGCGGGTGAGCTGGGCGCGCTGAAGCTCATGAGCTGGGTTGTTGTGGGATACACCCTCGCGAGCACAGTGCTGCTGCCGGTGCTCGGCAAACTAGGTGATGTCCTGGGCGCCCGCCGGATCTTCCTCGGTTCGCTGGTGGTGTTCCTGGCCGCCTCCCTGGCCTGCGGCTTCTCCCAGGACATGGCATGGCTTATCGCCGCGCGCGTCCTGCAGGGGATGAGCTCCGCGGGCCTGCAGCTGATGTCGCAGACCATCATTGCCAGGGTCACCTCGCAGCGGGAACGTCCGCGCTACATGGCCATCATTGGCGCAGCTTTCCCCATCGCCGTCCTGGTTGGCCCCGTTCTCGGCGGCGCCATCACCGATTACTGGGGCTGGCAGTGGGTTTTCTGGATCAACATCCCGGTGGGCGCTGCAGCCCTGGCCCTTGCCCTGGTTGCCGTTCCCCACCTGGAGCCAGGCCCCATGCCCCGCCACTTCGACGTTGCCGGGGCGGCTGTTTTTACCGCTGCACTGGTGGCCCTTGTCCTCGCCGTCACCTGGGCCGCCGAACGGAGCGCGGGCCCTGCCACCGCTGCCGCGCTCGCGGTCAGCGTTCTGGGCTTTGTTGCCTTCTACTTTGTTGAGCGCCGCGCACCCGAACCCCTCGTCCCGCTGCATTTCTTCGCCAACCGGACCATCGCGGCAGGCACCGCACTCTCGGCGATTATCGGCGTCGGCCTCTTCTCCATCACCGCCTATTTGCCCACGTACTTCCAGATGGCGTACCGGACCACCGCCACCGTGTCCGGGCTCGTGCCCATCGCAACCGTGTTCGGCATGCTGACCAGCAACCTGCTCACCGGATGGCTGGCCAGCCGGACGGGGCGGTACCGGATCTTCCCCATCCTCGGAACATCGTTGGGGGCCGCCGGGCTCTTTGTGATGGCGGTGCTGCCTGCCGGGCTTCCGCTGTGGGTTCCCATGATCGTTATGGCTGCTGTTGGGATGGGCACCGGCGCGTTCATGAGCCTGATCGTCGCAGTGGTCCAGGGAGCTGCTCCGGCCAGCCAGACCGGCACCATCACCGCGACCATCAACCTGGTGCGGCAGGTGGGGTCAACAGTGGCGACGGCGATTATCGGCGGGGTGATCGGCTACGGCGTGGCGGCCCTTTTGCCGGCAGGCCTGGACGCTTCCACCCTGACCCCGCAACTGGTCCACGGGGCCGCGCCGGCAGTCCAGGCCAGCGTGGCTCAGATCTACGGCTCAGTCTTCACCCCCATCTTTATTGCCTTGGCGGCCACGTACGCCGTGGGCATCGTGGCGGCGGTTCTGCTTCCGCACGGGCGCCTCTCTGACGAACCCGTTCCCGCTCCCCAAACAACTTCCGAATCCCTTTCGGCCTGATTTCAAAGGAGACATCATGTCCAACCCAACTATCGCCATCGTCGGCAGCGGGCCCATCGGCTCCACCTATGCGCGGGTGCTCCTCGAGCAGGTCCCGAACGCCCGGGTGGTGATGTTCGAAGCCGGACCGCAGCTTAGCGAGGTTCCCGGCGAAAGCGTCCGCAATATTCCCGACCCGACCGAGAAGGCACGTGCGCGCGAAATGTCGCAGGGGCCGCAGGCCGGCGCCTACCGGGAGTCACTCGGCATCCCGGCCGGGACCGTCACCGAGGGCATGTTCACCGCCCGCCAGGGCACCCACCTCCTGGACTTCGGCGGCGCAGGTTCCGCCCACGCGTCATCCTTCCCGGCCGCGGCTGCGGCCACCAACGTGGGTGGCCAGGGTGCGCACTGGACCTGCGCGACGCCGTCGCCCGCCTTCAGCGAAAAGATCCCCTTCATCGCGGACGACGAATGGGACGGGCTGATTGAGGACGCGAAGCAGCTGCTGCATGTCCACAGCGCAGCCTTCGCCGACTCCGCCGTTGGTGAGGCCATTCGGACCCTCCTCGATGAAGAGTTCGGCGCGGAGCTGCCGGACGGCTACGGCGTGAGCACCCTTCCGGTCGCCGGGGACCCGCAACCCGACGGGTCCGTGCGCTGGGCCGGGGCCGACGTCGTCCTCGGACCGCTGGTCGACAAGGACAGCACGCTCTCGAAGCAGTTCGAACTCCGTGACCTCACCCTGGTCCGCCGCGTGGAACTGGACGGACACCGGGTCACCGGTGTCACCGTCGAGGACCTCCGCACCGGGGAGAAGTCATTCGTGGCAGCGGACATCGTTGTGGTGGCCGGGGATGCCTTCCGCTCCCCGCAGCTCCTCTGGGCATCCGGCGTGCGGCCGAAGGCGCTGGGTCACTACCTGACTGAGCATCCCGTGGTCATCTCCACGGTGGCGCTGGACGCCGAAAGGATGGGACGGTACGCCACCGAAGAGGACCTTAATGCCGAACTGGCCCGGCGCGCACTGAACCCGGCAGACCCCGTCGCGGCAGTGAACCGCATCCCGTTCTCAGAGCCGGAGCACCCCTTCTCCGTCCAGGTCATGTACACCGAGACCACGCCGTTCCCGATGGAGCCGGGAACCCCGTACTCCGAGAACCGCTGGGGCTACGTCAACATGGGCTACGGCATGCGCAAGCACCCCCGCTACGAGGATGCCGTCACTTTCGACGACAACGAACCGGATTACCGCGGATTCCCGAACATGAGCATCGAATACGCGCTCACTGAGCGGGAAAATGCGGAAATTGCAGAGGCCACCGAGCGGCTGCGGCGTGCCGGCAAGGCACTTGGCGCCTTCGTGGCCGAGCCCCGCCTCATGCCGAACGGCTCGAGCCTGCACTACCAGGGCACCATGCGCATGGGCGAAACCGACGACGGCAGTTCGGTGGCGGATCCGTGGTCACGCGTGTGGGGTTACGAGAACCTGGTGGTGGGCGGCAATGCGCTCATTCCGACGGCGACGGCCATGAATCCCACGCTGATGAGTGTTGCCATCGCCGTGCGTGGCGCCCGGAAGGTTGCGCAAGAGCTTGGATTCTGAGCTGCCCAGGGTCTTCTGCCAGGGTCTTCTGCCCGGCGGCCGGGCACTGAGGAGCAGTAGCGTCCAGTCATCCGTCCCGTGGATACCACCTATTCCAAATGCCTGATTCCCCGATACCCCGCGGGTTGTCACAGTGGGGAAGTCACTTTCGGTGCCGCAGCGGCACCGTTTCCTCCGTGACCATCAAGAGGCTAAGGAAGATTCAATGGAGAATATTCAACTTGCGAATACTCAGACCGGGAAAGGGGAGCCCGGCCCCGCGGCGACGCGGACGGCCGGGCGGCTCCAGGCTGCCCTCCTTGTCGCCGGCAGCTGTATGCCGGTGCTGGGCGCTGTGCTTCTGGCACCCATCCTTCCCACCCTGAGCCAGGCGTTTGCAGCCACGCCCGGGGTGGCCATCCTGGTGCCGCTCACCCTGACGCTGCCGGCCCTGTTCGTGGCGCTTTTCTCACCGCTGGCCGGCTACGTTGCCGACCGGGTGGGCCGGAAGCAGCTCCTGGTCTTCGCCATGCTGGCCTACGCCGCCTTCGGGACGGCACCGCTCTGGCTGGACAGCCTCGAAACCATCGCTTTGTCCCGCGTCGGCGTGGGCATCGCCGAAGCCGCGATCATGACCTGCTGCACCACCCTCCTCACGGACTATTACAAGGGCGAACAGCGGAACAAGTATCTGGGCCTTCAAACCATGGTGAGCGCGCTCGCAGCCACCGCATTCTTTGCCCTCGGCGGTGCGTTGGGCAGCATCAGTTGGCGGACGCCGTTCTGGCTCTACGCGGCCAGTGCCGTGATCGTTGTCCCCATGGTCTTCAAACTGTGGGAACCGGCAAAATCCCAGCGCACGACGGCGGTCCGCACCCCGGTGCCGTGGCGGCAAATCGGCGCCCCGGCCGCAGTGACGCTGTTCGGCGGAATAGTGTTCTACGCCCTCATCGTGCATCTGCCGTACGTCATCACCGGTCTGGGCGTCGCGGACGCTGCACTCATAGGTCTCGCCGCAGCCATCGCGTCCCTCGCCACAGCAGCGGGCGCCATCTCCTTCCGCTTTCTGGCGAAGCTGGGCACGAAAAACCTGCTGGCCCTCGCCTTCGGGCTGGCCGCCGTCGGGCTCTCCCTCGTCGCCGTGGCGGGCAGTGTGCCGCTGGCGATTGCGGGGGCGGTCATTGCCAGTGCAGGAACCGGCGTACTGCTGCCGACACTGCTGACGTGGGCCGTGAATGGCCTTGAATTCCAGCAGCGCGGACGCGGCACAGGCATCTGGACCGGGACGCTGTTCATAGGCCAGTTCCTGACCCCAATTGTCGTGGGAGCGGCTGCGGCGGCACTGGGCAGTCTCGGTTTTGCCCTCGGTGCCTTGGGAATCGCATGCGCGGTGGCACTGCTCGCCGTCCTGGTCCGCGGACCGCGGATGGTGCCGGTCAGCCACTAGCCGCCAGCCATTGGAAGGGCCGAACGCGGGACACGGATAACCTGTGGGTATGAAGAATCTGGACCTCAACCTGCTGCCCCAGCTGCAGGTCCTGCTGGAACTGCGGAACGTTTCCCGGGCAGCTGAAAGGCTGCAGCTCAGCCAGCCGGCCACCAGCGCCGCCATGGCCAGGCTCCGGCGCCATTTCGACGACGAACTCCTGGTACGGAACGGCCGCACCTATGACCTCACGCCCTTTGCGCAGTCGCTGGTCCCGCTGGTGGATGAAGCCATGCTTCACATCCAGCGGGCCACGCGCGTGCGGTCCGGCTTCGACGCCGCCACGAGCGAGCGGGAGTTCATTATCGCCGCCTCGGATTACGCTGCGGCGCTGATCGTGGGGCCGCTGCGGGGGATCCTGCGCGAGGAGGCCCCCGGCGTGTCCGTGGACTTCGTCCCCACCGCCGGCTCCGGGATCCAGGGCCAGATGGCTGACTACTCAAAAATCGACCTGCTCGTCGGCCCCAAGGGGTACCAGATGCAGGGAGCCAGCAAGCAGCTGTTCCGGGACAGCTTCGTTGCTGTGGCTGACGCCGGAAATCCCCTGCTCCAGCAACCCCGGCTCACTGTGCAGGACCTGGCCACTGTTCCCCACGCCGTCGGCTATTTCGGCGAGGGCATCAGCACCCCGGCGGACAAGCTGTTCGAGTCGCGGGGTATTCAGCGCCGCGTGGCGGCCGTGGTGGCCGGGTTCCTGTCCCTGCCGCTCCTGGTGGAAGGGACAGACCTCGTGGCGCTCGTCCCCGGGATGCTGGCAGCGCGGGCCCAGCGCGGCGCGGACATCGTTGTGCTAGCGTTCTCCGAAGGCGCTGAAGCGTCCCTCGTGGAAGCGATGTACTGGCACCCGTCCCAGGCGGAGGACCCTGCCAGCGTCTGGCTGCGTTCCGTGGTCCAGCGGGCCTGTTCGCGGCTGCACGAAATTTTCCCCGTCACCGCCCACCCCGTAACTATCCATGCGGCGGATACCACCTAGAGCCAAAGCGCCATTCCCCATCCGGACCATCCCTGCGAAAGTCGAGGAAACGCACTTTCGAAAAGGATCCCCCATGCCTGTCTCCAGCCAGCGCCTCGCCGGCAAAACCGCCGTCATCACCGGAACGGCCAGCGGCCAAGGCAGGGCGGCGGCGATCGCCTTCGCTGAGGCAGGGGCATCAGTGGTCGGCTGCGACATGGACGACGACGGCGCCGCGGCCACCGTCGAGAAGGTCACCGCAGCCGGGGGCCGGATGAGCAGCAGCCGCGTTGACCTCACGGATGAGACCGCTGTGGCGGCATGGGCCCAGGACGTAGCGGCCAACCACGGCCAGGTCCACATCCTCTATGCCAACGCGGCGGTCACCCGCTTCGCCCCGGTGGAGCAGCTCACGTTTGCCGACTGGAAGTGGAATGTTGAACACGAGATGGATGTGGTGTTCCTGCCGGTCAAATACTTCTGGCCACAACTGATCCGGGTGCAGAACGCGGCCATCGTGCTGGTGGGATCCACGGCAGGAGTCACCGGTTCCATGACCAACGGCCGGCTGGCCCACACTGCCACGAAGGGAGCCGTGGTGGCCATGACCAGGCAACTCGCGGCCGAAGGGGCCCCGCACGGACTGCGCGTTAATACTGTCAGCCCCGGAATGATCCGCACCGCCGCCACCGAAGGCAACCTCCTGGCCGCCGACCACCCCATGCGGTCCATCGCCGGCAGCATCCCGCTGGGCCGGATCGGCACGCCGCAAGAAGTGGCCCGGTGCGCGCTATTCCTTGCCTCCGACGAAGCGTCCTACGTGACGGGCGCCAACCTGATGGTCGACGGCGGCTGGTCGGCGGTGCTGCCGGGCTAGCTGGAGTCGTGCACCAATCAGCGCATGGCGTCGGAGACAGACTTTGCTCCGCCGTGGCCTGACTGGCCGCCGTCCACCGGGATCTCAGCGCCGGTCACAAACGACGAGAGCGGGCTGAGCAGGAAGAGTACGACGCCGGCCACCTCCTCCACGCGTCCTGTCCGGCCCAGCGGGGTCTCGGCCAACGTGGCTTGCCTGAATTCGGGCTTGGCGCTGGCCGTCATGGGGGTTTCGATGAAGCCCGGGTGGACAGTATTCACGCGGATCCCGCGCGGGCCGAGCTCCAGGGCAGCCACCTGCGAGAGCCCGCGCAGCGCCCACTTGCTGGCGGTGTAGGCCACCGGATAGTGCGCGGTCAGGCCTGCGACGGAACCGACATTGACGATGGATGCGGCACTGCCCAGCAGGGGTGAGAGCGCCTGGATCCCCAGCAGGCTTCCGGCGACATTCACCTCGTAGACCTTGTGCAGGTCAGCCACGGAGGCATCCAGCAACCGGCTCCGCTGGGTGATGCCTGCATTGTTGACCAGCCCGTCCACCCGCCAGCCACGGGACTCGATCCAGGAAGCGAGTTCGGACCAGCCGGAGGGATCAGCGACGTCCAGTTGCCGGTACACCAGCGCACCGGCCGAAGACGATGACACGACGGCCAGCTCAGCCGGCATGTCCGCCGCGAGGTCTGTGGCGATGACCCGCGCCCCGCACTCCACCAGCATGCGCGCTTCGGCAGCGCCCTGGCCCTGGCCAGCGCCGGTGACCACCACAGTCCGGCCCTCGAGCTGAAGGGAGACCACCCTAAGTCCCGGACGGAACCGCGGCGGCAACCCGGTTGCGCGGACGGGGCCGGGCGGGGACCCGGGTCGCGGCCTCGCGCCGGGCACCCACCGGATTCTCGATAGTCCCGATGCCTTCCACCGTCATGCGGACCACGTCGCCCGTTTTCAGCGGCGGGGGAGTCTTCGCGCCATTCCGTCCCCAGAGCTCCGCGAGGCAGCCGCTGCCGCACGTGCCGGAGCCCAGCACATCGCCGGGCCGCACCACTGAGTCCTGCGAGGCATAGGCGACGAGTTCGGCGAAGGGCCAGCCCATGTTGGAGAGCAGGTCCTGCCCGATGGCTTCGTCGTTGACTTCCACGGCCATGGAGATCGGCAGGAATCCCTCGGCGTCGTGCAGGTCCTCGAATTCGTCAGCGGTGACAATCCAGGGACCCAGCGTGTTGGCGAAGTCCTTGCCCTTGCACGGCCCCAGACTGACTTTCATCTCCCGGCGCTGCAGGTCCCGCGCCGACCAGTCGTTGAGCACCGTGTAACCGAATATGTGCGCGTGCGCCTCCGCGGCGGTCAGGTTCCGGCCGTCGCTTCCGGGGACGCGTCCGACGACGGCGGCCACCTCCGTCTCAAAGTCCAGGTCGTCACAGCCCGCCGGGATCCCGATCACTTCGCCCGTACCGGTGACCGTGTGCGGGTTCGTGAAGTAAAAGGTGGGTGCCTCGTACCATTCGGGCACCACGCCGGCCACGCCGTCGATGCTCTTCCGCACCCCTTCAACGTGTTCCTCGAAGGCCACAAAGTCCCGGATGCTGGCGGGGACCAGTGGGGCGAGCAGCTGCACGTCCGCCAGCGGAACAGCAGCGCCCGAACCGATGGTCTGCCGGGCAACATCCAGCGTTTCTTCGAGTCCGGCGTCCAAGAGCGTCTGGACGGTCTGGCCTGCGGGGAGGGCGTAGCAGGTTCCGCCGTCGACGAAGCCGGACTGCGTCCCGCCGTCGTGGTTCCAGCGTGCAATCTTGACCATAAAAACTTCCTTAGGCTGTGCGGCGGGCGGCGGGGACGGAAGCGGGGGTGATGCCCAGAGCAGCGGCGTTGCCGGCCAGCACCCTGGCTTCGTCCTCCGCCGGAAGCCGCGCCTCGATCATCTCGGCCGCGGGGTGGTCGGAGCCCATGTCGAACGGGTAGTCCGAGCCCAGCAGGACCTGCTCCGGGCCCGCGGCGGCCACGAGGGCCCGCAGTTCAGCCGGGTTGTGGACCAGCGAATCGAAGTACAGCTTCTTCAAATACGACGACGGCGGCTGGGCGCAGCCGTGGGCCTCCGGCCGGACCTTCCAGGCGTGGTCGGAGCGGCCAAGGCTGGTGGGAAGGTAGCCGCCGCCGTGGGCGGCGAGGACCAACAGGTCCGGGTGCCGGTCCAGGACGCCGCTGAAGATCAGGTGCGACAGGGCCACGGCGTTTTCCGCGGGCTGCGAGACGGTGTTGGCGAGGTAGAACCTGTCCAGCCGTTCATCCAGCGAGCAGCCGAACGGGTGCAGGAACACCAGGGCACCCAGTTCCTCGGCCCGGCTCCAGAATTGTTCCAGCCTGGGGTCGGAGAGCTCAACGGTGCTGCGCTCCGGGTCGGCGGGAGTGGCGGCGAACGAGCCGATTTCCACGCCGAGCAGGCCGCAGTCCAACACAGCGTGCTCCAGGGCTTCCACCATCAGGGCGGGGTGCTGCAGCGGGACCAGGCCCAGGCCGTTGAGCCGTTCCGGGGCGCGGTCAACGAACTCCCGCACGGCCTGGTTGGCGGACCGGGCCACCTGCAGTGCCAGGTCAACACCCGCGAAGTAGTAGAAGTGCGACGGCGACGGCGAGACCAGCTGGACGTCCACACCTTGGGCGTCCATGTCCGCCAGACGGCGGTCCAGGTCCGTCAGCTGCGGCCAGCGCTCCTTGATCATCTTGCCCGAAGCGGCCATGGATTCCGGTCCGTTGCGCCGGACTTCCAGGGCCTGTTGGGCGCCGAACCCCTCGGGATCAGCTTCGGCCACCAATTGCTGCAGGGCCGGAAGCAGGACGTGGGCGTGGACGTCCACGGTGGGGGATTGTTCTGAACGGTGGGTGCTCATGCGGGCTCCTTCAGCATCGTGGAAAGCGAGTGCATCAGGCCCGGCACATCGGCGTCGCGGACGCCGTCGAGCATCCACTGGCCGAGCTGGACGGAGGCGTTCACCACTGCCTTTGCCCGGTCCAGCCGGCGGTCGGTGAACTCCTTCCACAGGGTCTCGGTGACGTCGTCAGCATTGATCAGCAGTTCAGCCAGCACGGCCGCGTCCTCCAGGGCCATAGCCGCACCCTGGGCCACCGTGGGCGGGCAGCTGTGGGCGGCGTCGCCGATGATCACGGTGCGGCCGCGGTTCCACGGGCCGTCCACGAGGTGCGTGGTGAACCACGTGTAGTTGATGCGGGCACTCTGGTCCAGGTTCGAGCGGATCTCGTTCCACGGGCCGCCGTACGCTGCGGCAAGTTCGGCCATGATGCGGGGGCCGTCCTCGTGCCTGCGTTCCTGCGCCTTCTCCACCAGGTAGGCGTAGATGGTGTCGGGCCCGGTGGGGCAGTAGCCGGCGATAAAGCAGGGGCCGCCGTAGGTCAGGTCCGTGCGGACCACCTCCTCGGGCCGCTCCACGAAGGCACGCCAGATGCCCATACCGGTGGGCTGGGGTTCGACGTCGAAGCCGATTGCCTTGCGGACGGCGGAGTGCAGGCCGTCGGCACCGATCAGGAGGTCGTAGGTGGCGGTGCCGCCGTCGGCGGTGCTCACGGTGACGGACCCGCCGTCGTCCGTTATCCCGGTGACCGACTTTCCGTAACTGATCCGGGCACCGGCCTGCTCGGCACGCTCGCGGAGGATGGCCGTGAGGTCGGGGCGGTACATGCCCAGGGTGGCCGGCAGGTCCTCGCCGCCGGTCCGGATGTCCTCGAGGACGGCAATGACGGTGCCATCGGGATTCGGGGCGCGCAGGCCGAGGGTGCTGAACGGGTAGCCCTTCGCCTCGATCTGCTCCCAGACGCCGAGCTGGCGGAAAATCCGCAGGGCGTTCCCCTGCAAAGTGATCCCCGATCCGAGAGTCTGCGGGGCGTCCGCCTTCTCCAGGATTTCCACCTGGATTCCGGCGTCGGCCAGCAGGATGGCTGCGGTCAGTCCCGCGGCTCCCGCCCCGACGATTCCGACGTTCTGTACTGCTGCCATCGCTGACTCCTTTGTATTGACGGCGTTACTGCTGGTGGTTTTCGTTGCTGTTGACTTGCAAGTTACCGGACGGCGATCGGGTTGACGGGCGATCCGACGGCGCCGGTGATGGGAAGCGGCGCGGCGGTGAGCAGGAAGTCGTACCTGCCGTCTGCTGCGCAGGCTTCCGCCAGGCCGTCCGGGTCCCACATTTCGCCGAGGAACAGCCCCAGGTTGGGGATGGCGATCTGGTGGAGGGGCTGGAAGGCGCCGTCGAACTCGTTGGGCCGGACTTCGAAGCCCCAGGTGTCGGTGGCGATCCCGGCAATTTCGCTGCTGTGCAGCCACGGTGCGGTGCTGAAGGACAGCCCCGGGGCTGAGCCGCCGGCGTAGTCGCCCCAGCCCTCGCGGCGAACCCTGGCGTGCTGTCCGGTGCGGATCACGACGATGTCGCCGCGGCCCACGTTGGAGCTGGGGCCCTGCAGTTCGATGGTCCGTTGGAGGTGCTCGGGGGTGATGGCGAAGCCGTCCGGAAGCTCGCCGTCGGTCCTACCCAGCTCGGGGCCGATGGCGCGGCCGACGTCCAGCAGGACGCCGCGGGTGACGATCTTGGCCGCAGCAGTCTCGATGCCGGTCACCAGGTCGCCTTCGGAGGTGACCACGTCCCCGGCAGCGCGGCCGTTCCAGGCCTTGCCCTGGTCGAAGATGTGGCCCAGCCCGTCCCACTGCGTGGAGCACTGCAGCGGCATGGCAATGACGTCGTCCGCGCCGCCGAAGCCGTGCGGGAAGCCCTGGTTGCCCCGTTCGGCATCCACGCCGGTGTCGGTCATGGTGTGGACAGGGTTGGTGCGTCGCCGCCAGCCCTTCTGCGGTCCGTTGGTGTCGAACGGCTGGGACAGCGAGAACGCCTCGCCCGTCTTGACCAAGGCCGCAGCTTCGATGCGCTTGGCGGCGTCGATGAAGTTCAGGGTCCCAAGTACGTCGTCCTGGCCCCAGCGGCCCCAGTTGTTGTGGGCTTCGGCCATGGCCCGGATACTGCCGAGCGGGTCCTCACGCCGGATCACCGGAGAATCGCTGCTGGCTGATTCCCCGGTGCCGGTGGTGATTGGTGCAGTGTCCTGGGTGGTCACGGCTGGCTTCCTTCGGGTTGAACTTCGTCTGTGCAGCGGATCAGCTGGGTGCCGAGGCCCGTGATGGTGCCTTCCATGACGTCGCCGTCCTGGAGCAGCCGTCCCCAGTGCTGGCCGTTGCCGGCGGGGCTTCCGGTCAGGACCAGGTCGCCGGGGCGCAGCGGCATGATCTGGGAGGCCTCGCTGACCAGCTTGGCGACACCGAAGATCATGTCTGAGGTGGACTCGTCCTGCATGGCCTTGCCGTTGAGCTTCAGCGTCACCTGGACGTCCTGCGGGTCGCCGAAGAACTTGGCGGGCACCAGCAGGGGACCGGTGGGCAGGAAGCCGGGGGCGTTCTTGGCGCGGTACCAGTCCGAACCGATCGCCGGCATGTCCTTGCGGAACACGTATTCACGGGTGGTGATGTCGTTGACCATGGTGTAGCCGAAGACGTAGTCCAAGGCTTCCTCGGGGGTGACCCGGAACGCCGTCCTGCCGATCACCGCGGCCAGTTCCAGCTCCCAGTCGTGGGACTTGCTGTAGGAGGGCAGGGTGAGGTCGTCCGTGGCGGAGGCGATCGCCGTCGGGAGCCCGATGAAGAAGTACGGTGTACCCTGGCCTGCACGCTTGTCCATCATCGCTGCGGTCCGATCCCGGACTTCGGCTTCGTCCTGGCCGGGTTCGCGGTGTGCTGCTGCGAGGTCGATCACGTGCTTGCGGTAGTTCGCGCCGGTCTGCAGGACCTGGACAGGCTCCACCGGGGCAAGGACCTCGACGTCGGCGAGCGCCAGGCCGGTGTCCTCGCCTGCCGAGGCAGCCAGGGTGTCCAACTGCCCCTCGGTGGTATCCCAGTGTTCGATCAGGGAGTTGATGTCCCCGTCCAATGGCAGGACGCGGTCTCCGACCAGCAGGCCCGCGCGGGCCTTGCTGTCACCGGGTTCCTGGAACCGGATGAGGGAGTAGGTAGGTTCCGGCATGGCGGCTTCAGCCCCGTCCCTGCTTGGCGTAGGGGTTCAGGAGCGCTTCCTTCATTTCCGGGGAGGCGCCTTCTTCCGTGGCGGTGAAGCCTTCGGCGGGAGGGAAGGATTCGGTCATGGAGTGCGGCATGGCGCCGTTCTTGTAGAAGTTGTTCGAGCCTTCGGACGGCTTCCAGGTGTCGGCTTCCCAGTCCGGGACGTAGTTGCGGTAGCCGCCGGAGTTGAGCTCGACGCGCAGGCCGGAAGGATCGCGGAAGTACAGGAAGTTCTGCTCGCCCACGCCGTGGATGGAGGGGCCGTATTCCATCGGGGTGCCATTCTCCATCATGACGTCCGCGGTGCGCAGCAGGTCCTCGGTGGCGTCCACCGAGAAGGCGATGTGGTTCACGCGGCCGGCGCGGCTGGAGGTGTCCAGGACCACGCCGAGGTCGTGGGACTTTTCGTTGGTGGTGAGGACGGAGAAGACGGTGATGGGTGCTTCGTCCAGGTCCACGAATGCCATGACGCGGAAGCCCAGGGCTTCGTTGTACCACTTGGCGAAGCCGCGGACATCGGAGGAGGCCACGGTGACGTGGTCCAGGAAACGGGGTGCAGCGGCGTGGCTGCTGCGGCGTTCCGGACGGTCCGGGTAGGTGGACTCGAAGCCGGGCTCGGCCACGAACTTCTCCACGTCATAGAAGAGGCGCATGTGGTGGCCGTAGGGGCCGGTGAATTCGTAGGCCTTGCCGTAGCCGTGGCCGCCGGGCGTCCAGGTGCCCTGGACTCCGGTTGCTTCGATGCGCTGGGCGGCGGCTTCCAGGGCGGCCTGGGAGTTGGTGCGCCAGGCCATCCGGCCCAGGGACGCTTCCGGCCCTTCGGTGATGACCAGGCTGTAGCGGTAGTAGTCGCCCCAGCAGCGCAGGTAAACGTTGCCATCCACCCGGTCGATGATGCGCATGCCGAACTTTTCCTCGTAGAACCGTGCCGAGGCTTCGATGTCCGGGGTGGTGATTTCGAGGTGGGCAAGATGGGAGAGGGGAGTTTCCACGTTGAATTCCTTCTGGGTACTGATTGCTTTGAGAGGGTCGCTGCAGGTCTAGTAACCAGACTGAGGCAGAAAAGGTATTCGGTGAAGGGGTGGTTTCTGATGCCACCTATTTGTATGGCGGATAGCTGGCCTTCGTGGCCGGTCGCCGCCCAATGCCGTACCCGCTGGCTCCGGCTTCTGAACCTGTGCCGGGTGCCTAGCCCGCCGCGGGCGCAGTGCGGGTGGTGGTGCCGAGGCCTGCGGGGTCGGCCAGGAACGGGGTGAAGGCCAGCTCGGCGGCCCCGATCATCATCAGGTCCGAACCGAGCGCTGCACGGTATATCTTGACCTGGCCGGCGGGGCCGTCCATTGCCTGGGACAGCAGCACTCGGTCCAGCGACTCCGGGGCGAGCGCGTACAGGGTTCCCAGGAAGCCGTCCAGGACGATTGCCTCGGGGTTGAAGATGTTCACGGCATTGCGCAGGGCGATGTCCAGGAACATGAGCTGGCGTGCCACTTCGTCGTTCACTTCCGCACTGCTGCTGGTTGCCAGCGCTTTTTCGAGGTCAGCGGTGTCGCCGCGGGTCAGGCCGGCCAGCTCGAGGAGGCGGGACTGGGAGACTTCGGTTTCCAGGCAGCCGGTGGCGCCGCAGTGGCACGTCTTTCCTCCGGAGCGGACAAAGGTGTGGCCAAGCTCCCCGGCGTAGCCGGAGGCACCCCTGAGCAGTTGCCCGTCGGAGATGATTCCGCCGCCGATGCCGCTGGCGCCGCCGTTGAGGTAGATCAGGTTCCCCTGCCCGGCGCCTGCGCCGAAAAGCAGCTCAGCTTCGGCGCCAAGGGAGGCGTCATTCGCGGCCTGGCACGGATAGCCGGCGGCTTCGCTCAGCATCCGGGCGACTGGCTCGTTCCGCCAGCCCAGATGCGGAGCGTGCCGGACCACGCCGTCGTCGCGGTTGACCAGGCCGGGCACGGCCATGCCAATGCCCGTGATTCGGTAGGACGCATCCAACTCGGAACGCATCCCGGCGATAACAGCCGCTGCGATATTCACCGCTTCCCGGGCGCTCGGTATCCGTTCGGTGTCGAAGCGGATTTTCTTTTGCACCTTGCCCCCGAGACTGACCAGGCCGATTGTGACGGCGTCGATCTCCGGGTTGACCGCCAACGCCGCGACCGACGGGCTCGGATGGACGTTCGGACTGGGCCTGCCGACCTGCCCCTCACCGGCGGGCGCCGATTCATAGACCAGGCCCAAGGCAACGAGCTGTCCGATCAACGTCCCGACGGTGGAACGGTTCAGTCCCGTGTGCCGGGTCAGTTGGGCACGGCTGAGGACGCCGTGGTGATGGACTAGGGAGGTCAGCAGGGACAAATTGTTGCGGCGAGACGGATCCGGCTCCCTCGCCGCAGAAGCAAGAGTACGTGGAGGCATCATCGTGACAATATCAGCGGCCGGCCGCCGTGCAGTCCAGGAAAGCAGTTGTGGAATTTCCCATCCGGTTGAATCCTTCCTCAGGGGCCTGATTGCTTGATCTGCCACCCAGATTGCTGTTATGCACAACTTAACATCCGCTCCTCTAGGGCGCTAGCGTCCTGAGGCGCCATTTCCGCACTTGCGGGGTTGACACCACCGAAATTCGCAATATGTTTGTGTCTAGAACAATTGTGCCTAACCTCACCGCCGCCGCACAGCAGCAGCCGCACCTACCTTCGGAGATTCAATGACGATTCAGCCCACCCGTGACGACAAGTTTTCCTTCGGTCTCTGGACGGTCGGCTGGGAGGCCCAGGACCAATTCGGCTCCGCCACCCGCCCGCCGCTGGACACGGTCGAGGCCGTCAACCGGCTCAGCGACCTCGGCGCCTACGGCATCACCTTCCACGACAACGACCTCTTTCCCTTCGGCTGCTCGGCCGCTGACCGCCAGCGCGAAATCGGCCGGTTGACCGGCGCGCTGAAGTCCACCGGAATGATCGTCCCGATGGTCACCACCAACCTGTTCAGCCACCCCGTCTTCAAGGACGGCGGCTTCACCAGCAACGACCGCGGCGTCCGGCGCTTCGCCCTGCGCAAGGTCCTGGACAACATCGACCTCGCCGCCGAGCTCGGTGCCGAAACCTTCGTGATGTGGGGCGGCCGCGAAGGCAGCGAATACGACGCCGCGAAGGACATCCGCGGCGCCCTGGAACGCTACCGCGAAGCCGTGAACCTGCTGGGCGACTACGTCACGGACAAGGGCTACAACATCCGGTTCGCCATCGAGCCCAAGCCGAATGAACCGCGCGGTGACATTCTCCTTCCCACCCTGGGCCACGCCCTGGCGTTCATCGAAACGCTCGAGCGCCCCGAACTGGTGGGCATCAACCCCGAAACCGGGCACGAGCAGATGGCCGGACTGAACTTCACCCACGGGATCGCCCAGGCGCTCTACCAGGGCAAGCTCTTCCATATCGACCTCAACGGCCAGCGCAGCATCAAGTTCGACCAGGACCTGGTGTTCGGCCACGGCGACCTGCAGAACGCGTTCTCCCTGGTGGACCTGCTCGAAAACGGCGGCCCCGACGGTGGCCCGGCCTACGACGGCCCGCGCCACTTCGATTACAAGCCCAGCCGCACCGAGGACATCAATGGCGTGTGGGACTCCGCCGCCGCCAACATGCAGACCTATCTGCTGCTCAAGGAACGCGCCAAGGCCTTCCGCGCCGACCCCGAGGTCCAGGCGGCGCTGCAGGCCTCGCGCGTCGCGGAAATCAACGAACCCACGCTCAACCCGGGCGAAGGCTACGAGCAGCTCCGCGCCGACCGCTCCTCCTACGAGGACTTCAACGCCGACGCCTACTTCGGCGGCAAGGGCTTCGGCTTCGTGAAGCTGCAGCAGCTCTTCATCGAGCACCTGCTCGGCGCCCGCTGATCCCGTGACGGCTGCTCCCATGACACTCGTCGCCGGCGTCGACTCCTCCACCCAAAGCTGCAAGGTGGTGGTCCTGGACGCGGGTAACGGCACGCTGGTCCGCGAGGGCCGCGCCGCCCACCCGGATGGTACGGAAGTCCACCCCGACCACTGGTGGCGGGCTTTGTCCGAAGCGTTCGACGACGCCGGCGGGCTGGCGGACGTCAGCGCGCTCTCGGTGGCGGGCCAGCAGCACGGCATGGTGCTGCTCGATCACGCCGGGAACGTGGTGCGGCCGGCGCTGCTGTGGAATGACACCCGATCGGCGGGGGCTGCCGCCGCACTGACCGACGAAGTGGGCGCGGAGGACTTTGTCCGAAGGACCGGCCTGGTCCCGGTGGCCTCTTTCACCATCACGAAGGTCCGCTGGGTCCGGGACCACGAGCCGGAGCTGGCGGATCGGGTGGCGGCCGTCGCGCTGCCCCATGACTGGCTGACCTGGCGGCTCCGCGGTTACGGCCCGGCAGCCTCCAGCCCGCTGGGTCCGGACCTGGAACAGCTCACGACGGACCGGTCGGACGCCAGCGGAACGGGCTATTGGAGCCCCTCGGCCGGGGAGTACGATCTCGGACTGTTCAAGCTGGCCTTCGGCAAGGACGCCCGGGAAGCTACCGGGAATGGCCGCCCGGGAGACTCCGGAAGCGTGATTCTGCCGCGCGTTCTGGGCCCCGGCGACGCCGCCGGAGGAATCCACCCGGACTGCTTCGGTTCCCCGGCCGAACTGCCTGGCCTTGCTGGAACTGGGCCGGCCGAATCCGGAAGCGGGATCCTGCTCGGCGCCGGCGCCGGAGACAATGCGGCCGCCGCCCTGGGACTGGGGGCGCAGCCCGGTGACGTGGTGGTGTCCGTGGGCACCAGCGGCACGGTGTTCGCGGTGGCGTCCCGTGCCGTCGCCGATCCCAGCGGAACGGTGGCGGGATTCGCTGACGCCAGCGGCGAGTACCTGCCCATCGCCGTCACGCTCAATGCCGCACGGGTGCTCAGCTCCGTCGCCGGCATCCTGGGTGTGGACTTCGATGAACTCTCCCGTCTTGCCCTGGGCGCCGAACCCGGCGCCGGGGGCGTCGTGCTGGTGCCGTATTTCGAAGGTGAGCGCACGCCCAACCTGCCCCACGCCAAAGCCAGCTTCCACGGGCTCAGCATTGCCTCCAGCACCCGGAGCAACCTTGCCCGGGCAGCCATCGAAGGGATGCTGTGCGGCCTGTCCGGCGGCCTGGAAGCCCTGCGGGCGCAAGGCGGCGCCGCAACACGCCTCCTCCTGATCGGTGGTGCCGTGCAGAACCCGGCGGTCCAGGCCATCGCGGCCCAAGTCTTCGATCTGCCGGTAATAGTCCCCAGCCCGGGCGAGTACGTGGCCAGTGGTGCCGCTGTTCAGGCGGCGTGGGCCCACCACGGCAGCCGCCCGGATTGGCCGGTCGCGGTGGACGCCGCACCCGCCCCGGACTTCCACCCCGTCATCAGGCAAAACTACCTGCGGGCCAGCAACCGCATTGACCCCGGCAACTGAGGTTGAGGTGCGCTCCTTGAGACTTAGGCCATCGCCGGCGTGGTGTAGGCGGAGGACCTCCCTATTCAGGCTATGAATTCATGGCGCTGGCGGCCCAGTCCCTCGATCTCGATTTCCACAACGTCGCCGGCTTTCAGGTAGGGGAAGCGCCCGGACAGTGCGACCCCTTCGGGCGTTCCGGTGCAGATGAGATCGCCGGGCTCGAGCACCATGTACTGGCTCAGATTCCATACGATGGTTTCCACATCGAAGATCATGTCCGCTGTGGATGAGTCTTGGCGCGGTTCGCCGTTCACCCAGCTGCGAAGTCGCAGGTTGCCGGCGTCGACCTCATCCGGTGTGATCAGAAAGGGGCCCGTGGGGCAGAACCCGGGTGAGCTTTTCCCCTTGGACCACTGGCCGCCGGAGAAGTTCAATTGGAAGTCGCGCTCGGAGAGGTCATCGACCACCACAAAGCCGCCAATGTGATCGCGGGCGGTTTCCTTCGACTCCAGGTATGAGGCGCGTTTTCCGATGACGACCCCGAGCTCCACTTCCCAGTCGGTCCTGGTCGATCTGCGGGGGATACTCACCGAATCATCCGGCCCTCCGACGGTATTGGGCGTCTTCAGAAAGATGACTGGGTGTTCCGGAGGTTCGGCGCCCGACTCTGCGGCGTGGGCAGCGTAGTTCAGGCCTACACAAATAACAGCGGACGGCCTTGCTATGGGAGCGCCGTAGCGCACATCTTGGGAGCTGATTTTCGGGAGCGTCCCTGCTTCAAGGGCCGCCGCGGCGGCGGCGGGTCCGCCGTCGGAAAGAAAGGTTCCATCAATGGACGAGGTGAGGCCGCGGAGTGAATAGTGCCGCTCCTTGTGGATAACGACGGGTTGTTCGGCGCCTGGGGCGCCAGTCTGGGCAAACTTCATCGGTCAGATTCCTTCTGGAGGCGAACAGATTTGAAGAGGGCGGGCGGTCCTTCAGAGGGGCGGCCGTCCTGAAGCGCCCCCGTCGATCGCCGTGTAGGCGACGTCGACACACGACTTGAGATTATTTATTAAGTTGTCATCGGACCGTTCCTGTTGCAGGCACGGATGCGCCCGTGACGGCGGCGCGGTCACCGACATCTAGCCAGCCGGCACCGCCGGGAAATTCCCACCGCGAGCGGGAAGCGCTCAGCATTTCGGCACCCGTGCCCGGCAGCTGCGGTGCGGCGTAGCGGCCGTTGACGATGCGGACCGGCTCGATGAAGTGCTCGTGGAGGTGGTCCACGTATTCGATCATGCGCCCGTCCTGGCTGCCGCTGACGGCCGCGTAGTCGAAGAAGGAGAAGTGCTGAACGAGCTCGCACAGTCCCACCCCGCCGGCGTGCGGGCAGACCGGCACGTTGAAGCGGGCGGCGAGCAGGAGGTTGGCAATGTTTTCGTTCACGCCGCCCACGCGGGTGGAGTCCAGCTGGAGCACGTCAATGGCGCCGGCCTGCAGCAGCTGCTTGAAGACAATGCGGCTCGCGACGGCCTCCCCGGTGGCGACGCGCACAGGGGCAACGCCCGTGCGGATCGCGGCGTGACCCAGGATGTCATCGGTGCTGGTGGGCTCCTCGATCCAGTAAGGGTTGAACTCGGCGAGCTGGTTGACCCATTCGATGGCTTCGGAGACTTCCCAGCGCTGGTTGGCGTCGATAGCGATGGGAAGATTGCCGACTGCCTGCCGTGCCAAGGCCAGCCGGCGGCGGTCATCCATGATGTCACCGCCCACCTTGAGCTTGATCATGGAGAACCCGTCGGCGACCGCTTCCTTACTCAGCCGGACCAGCTTCTCGTCGCTGTAGCCTAGCCAGCCGGGCGATGTCGTGTACGCCGGAAACCCGTCCGCTTTGAGGGCCGCGATGCGGGCGGCCTTGCCGTCCTCGCCGGCGCGCAGGATGTCGAGTGCCTGCTCCGGGCTCAAGGCATCCCGGATGTGGGTGAAGTCAACGACGTCGACGATTTCCTCGGCGGGCATCTCACTGAGCAGGAGCCATAGGGGCTTGTTTTCGCGCCGGGCGCGAATGTCCCAGAGTGCACTGACGAGCGCACCGCAGGCCATCTGGGTCACACCCTTTTCCGGGCCCAACCAGCGCAACTGAGAATCATGGATGAGGCGCTTGGATGCCCCGCCGAGGTCATAGATGAGTTCGTTGATATCGCGGCCGAGCAGGAGCTTGGCGTAGGCGTCGATCGCATGAGTGAGGATCTCGTTGCCGCGGCCGCAGCTGAAGATGAAGCCGTGGCCCTCGTCGCCCGCATCAGTGCGGATGACGACGTACGCGGCTGAGTAGTCCGGGTCAACGTTGACGGCGTCAGAGCCATCGAGCTCGAGGGACGTGGGGAAGCGCACGTCCTGGGTTTGGATGGAAATGATGGAAGGCACAGTTATCTTCTCTCTGGTCGGTTCAGTCAGCGGACGCAACGTGCGTACCGCGTCCGCGTCGGCAGGATGTTGCCTTTCAGCACGCCGCTTCTAGTTCAGCTGTAGTGGCGCGATCTCGGGATTCAGGCTGGCGAGGTAGGTGAACAGGGCCGTGATCCCGAAGGTCCATGGCTCCATATCCTCGGTCTTCTGTGTCCGGTTGATGAGCGAACCGAGCAGGGGGCTGCTGATCGTGACAAGGTCACCGTCCTTGTGAGTGAATCCCAGGCCTTCAGTATCGCGGTCCTGGGTGGGGGCGAACAGTGTTCCTGTGAAGAGCGCGAACCCGTCGGGGTACTGATGGTGCCTGCCATGCGCCGCGTGGATCAGTTCCTCGAAGGGGCGGCTGATGCGGGCAAGACTGTTCCTGCCTTCCAGCCGGTAACCGTCCTCTCCTTCCACCGTGAGCGTGATCTCTTCCGTCCGGAGCGAGTCCAGCGTGAAGCCGTCGTGGAAGAGCCGGATCAGAGGGCCGATGGCGCAGGAGGCATTGTTGTCCTTGGCCATGCCGAGCAGCAGGGCGCTGCGCCCCTCCACGTCCCGGAGGTTCACGTCGTTCCCCAGGGTTGCGCCCCTGGCCCGGCCGGCGGAGTCGAGGATAAGCACCAGCTCTGGCTCCGGATTGTTCCAGGAGGAAAAGCTGGGAATGCCTATGCCGGTTCCGTACCCAACGGAGGAGAGGACCGGGGCTTTTGTGAACACCTCAGGGTCCGGGCCGAGCCCGACTTCCAGGTACTGTGACCACATCCCCTGGGCCGTCAGTACTTTCTTGGCCTCCTGTGCCTGCTGGGATCCGGGTCGGAGGGAGCTCAAGCTGCCGCCGAGGACGTCGGCGACAGTTTTGCGGACTTCTGCGGCCCGGTTGAAATCACCGCCGCACCGCTCTTCGATGACCCTTTCGATCATGCTCTCAACAAACGTCACTCCGCAGGCCTTGATCACCTGAAGATCGATCGGGGCCAGCCAATGGGGCCTGGTGCGGTCCTGCTGGACCGACGCCTCGATGACTTCGGCCAGTTTCCAGCGCGGAGTGCCCATTTCGCGGAGCACAGTGTCCGCAGGGTTCTCATGTTCCATGAGTTCAGCGACGGTACGGACTTCGGGCGTCAGATCGAAAACTTCTTCACCCCGGACATGAACCACCCGCGGGCCCTGAGTGGCCGGGTCCCACACCCGGCCGATGAGGATCGCAGCCTCCGCGTCAACGGGAAGGATCTGCTGCGCCAATGCGTGGCTCATTTGCTTGCCTCCCCTGCAGCCGCGGACTCCCAGACGCCGTCAACCCGCCGGCGGATCCACCAGGGGTTGTCGTCCCGCAACGGTTCGGGCAACTGCGAGGGCGGGAAGGAGTCGTACGCGACGGGACGCATGAACCGGCTGATCGCTGCCGTGCCGACCGATGTTGTGGTGGCCGTGGTCGCGGGGTAGGGGCCGCCGTGGTGCTGCGCGTACGACACCGTCACCCCGGTGGGCCAGGCGTTCCAGAGCAAGCGCCCGGACCGTTCCCGCAGCACAGCAAGCAACGCCTTGACGTCCTCTTCGGGTTCCGCCTGGACGGTGGCCGTCAGCTGCCCGTCCAACAAGGCGGCAAGCTCCGCCAGATCAGTGCCGGGGGCGTAGCGGATGACCAGTGTCGCGGGGCCGAACATCTCCTGCTCCAAAATATCGGGCCGTTGCCGGACTTCCTCCGCAGAGGTCACAAGCACAGTGGGCCGGGGCGCCTCAGAGTCATCCCCGGCGACCAGCACGTCAACGCCCGGCGTCGAGCGCACGGCGTTCAGCGCCTTGTCGAACCCCTCCCGCAGCTTCGGGCTGAGCAGGGGGCTGACCTGCTTGCTGCTGAGCTCCCGGTGGAGGACTTCCGCGATGTCGTCGGCGTCCTCGATCGGGGCAAACAGCAGGCCGGGCTTGGTGCAGAACTGGCCCATGCCCATGGTGAACGATGCCACGTAGCCCGTCAGGATCTGCTCACGCCTTGCGCTCCACGCCGCCTGGGTGACAAAGACCGGATTGATGCTGCCCAGTTCGCCGTAGAAGGGAATGGGAGTGGGACGCCGGGAGGCCCGGTCGAAAAGCGCACGGCCGCCAGCTGTTGAGCCTGTAAATCCGATGGCCTTCACCAGCGGATGGTCAACCAGCGCTTCCGCCGCCTGGCGGCCCACGACGGTCGAGAAAAGCCCGGCCGGCGCCCCGGCCTTCTTGAGGGCTTCCTCAACGACCGCCCCGGTCCGGACAGCCAACTGCAGGTGCCCCTCATGGATCTTGTGCACCACTGCACATCCGGCCGCAAGCGCCGAAGCGCTGTCCCCGCCCATCACACTGAAGGCAAAAGGGAAGTTGGAGGCACCAAAAACGCCCACGACGCCGAGCGGTACGGAGAAGCGCCGGATATCGGGCCTCGGGCCCATGCCCCAGGACGGATCGGCGTGGTCGATGGTCGCGTCCAGGTGTTCCCCGTGGACAATTTCATCCATAAACAACCGAAGCTGGAAAACGGACCGCCGTAGCTCGAAGCGGAGCCGGCCCTCGTCAAGATGCGTTTCCTGTTGACCCAAGGCGACCAGCTCGTCGGCGTTGGCCTCCAAGGCCGAGGCAATTTCCGCCAACCAGTCCGCGCGCTGCCGCGGAGAGATCTCCTTGGCCTGCTTATAGGCATTGTGAGCGGCGACGATCTGGTCGTTGGCCTGCTCGGGTGTTGTGATCATGGCTCTGTTCCTTCCGGGGGCCTGTGGCCCGTAGGTTGACTGCTCTGCGCCGGGCGCCACGCTGCTGCATGAACGGTTGAACGGCGGCTTTCGTTCATTGTGCGAAATTTCGAACTTGAGTTGTAGAATGGATTCTCGGCCCTGGAAGATCCCGAGCCTAGAAAGAGGGTTTTGCTGTGGCACGTCTGACTCCCGCTGTCCTTCGGAGTCTCGATGTTCTGGAACTTTTTCTGGATGCCCGCCATGGGTTGACGGCTCCGGAAGTCGTCCAGCGGACAGGCCTTCCGCGGACCACGGTCCACGAGCTCCTCACTACGCTGGCCGAGCGCAGGTACCTCCGACGGGACGACACAACCGCCACCTACCACCTGGGGCTCAGCGTGTTCCGGCTGGGCAACGCCTTCGCCGAGCGGCTTGACCTGCATTCCGTTGGCCTGCGCGTTGCGGAGTCGGTCGCCCGGCAGTGCGACGAAACAGTGCATGTCGGAATTCTTGAAGGACCCGACGTCGTCTACGTCTGCAAAGTCGACAGCACCCAGTCCGTCCGGATGGTTTCCCGGATGGGCGGGCGGGTTCCGGCCAGTTGCACCGCCGTGGGCAAAGCACTCCTGGCGCATCTGCCGGAGGCCGAACGCAGCCGACTCTTGCGGAAGGGGCTGGCCAAGCTCACTCCCCGCAGCATTACGGAACCGCATGTGCTGGCGAACCAGCTCGACCAGATCCGTGCCAGCGGCGTGGCCTTCGAAGCGGGCGAGTCCAACCCGGACGTCTCGTGTGTTGCCGCTCCCATCCGGGACCACACCGGAGCGGTGGTGGCCGCACTCAGCATCTCGGTCCCCGATATGCGCTGGAACCAGCGTTCCCCCGCAGAGTGGGCCGCTTTTGCCTCGGAGGGCGCGGAACAGCTCAGCGCGGAGCTTGGTTACCCTTGACCTGGATGGGCCGGGACCGCGACGCCGGTGCGCGGCACCGGCGTTAGTCCACAAACGAGACATGTTCCCGGGTCACGCCAGCGGTCGTCTTTACACCCAGCAACTGCATGGACCTGACGTACTGGCCGCGAAGGATCTCCAGGGCGCGGGACACTCCTCGTTCGCCTCCGGCCATCAGGCCGTACAGGTACGCCCGGCCGACCATTGCCGCGTCGGCGCCCAGGCCGACGGCCGCCAGGATGTCGCTTCCGGACATCACGCCGCTGTCGATCAGCACGACAGGATCGGAGCCGAGGCGCTCGCGGACGACGGGAAGAATCCGCAGTACCGTCGGTGAGCGGTCCAGCTGACGGCCCCCGTGGTTGGAGAGCACGACGCCGTCGCAGCCGAGCTCCACGACACGCTCGGCGTCGGCCACGCTCTGGATGCCTTTGACCAGGAGTTTGTGGGGCCACACTGTGCGAAGCCACGCGATGTCCTCAAAGGTGAGTCCCGGGTCGAAGATCTGATCCGCGACTTCCGCAGAGTTGCCAGAAAAGCCGCGGAGCGATGCAAACTCGATCGGCGGGGTGGTCAGCTTGTCGAACCACCAGCTGGGGTGGGTAGCCATGTCGGCAAAGGTTTTGACGGAAAGTGCCGGCGGAATGGTGAGTCCATCGCGGAGTTCCCGCACCCGTGAGCCGCCGACTTGGGTGTCAACGGTCACCATGAGCACCTTGTAGCCGCTTGTGATGACCCGATCGATAAGTTCAACTGTTTTCGCCCGGTCTTTTGCCACATAGAGCTGAAACCAGTTGTTCCCGTCGGGTGCGGCTTCTGCAAGGTCCTCCACGGTTGTGGTCCCCACGGTGGACAGGGTGTACGGCACGTTGTACCGGGCAGCCACCCTGGCCACGGCCTTCTCGCCGTCATTGTGCATCATGCGGGTGTAACCCGTCGGCGCGAGTACCAGCGGGAAGGCCAACTGTCGGGCGAAAATCTCGGTTGTCGGATCAGGGCTCGATACGTCGCGAAGAACCGAGGGCACGAACTCGATATCCCGGAAAGCCTGGCGGCAGCGGGCGATCGTGATCTCCTCTTCGGCCGCTCCGTCCGTGTAGTTGAAAACGGCGCGCGGCGTGGTTTTTCTGGCACCGTCGCGGAGGTCAGCAATCGTGAAGGCCTGGGCGAGCCTGCGCTCGACCGGGTCCAGTTCCAGCTTGCGGAACTGCAGTAGCTCGCGCAGTTCAGACCATTTGGGTATTTGACGATCGTCCATTCGGTGCAACTCCTTCGTTGTTCGAAATTTAGTTTAGCGTCCTAAAGCTGGAACCGCGCAAGTGGCAACAGGGCTGAGGTCCTTGGTTAAGTTGCCCTAGTTTTTCCGGCGCTTTTCCGGCTCCTTGACGGACTTCGGTCAACATCCTTAGACTTCCAGGTGATCCCAGTCACTATGACCCGGGCTGCGGTTTAGCCGTCACTTCGATCAACGTTCGAAATTTAGAACACACAAAGCAGTGTGTCCACGAAAGGAATACGTCAATGACAGACGGTCCGGTTTCTCCCGTACAGGCGGGTAAAAAAGTCATCCTGCGCTCCGCCCAAGATGTGACAGCACTGATCAACAGCGGTCAACTGCGCACAGGTAAGTCCTTCGCCATCACCCTGATCGCGCTGGGCGGCATCTTCCTGGACGCTTACGACTTCACGTCCCTCGCGTTCGGCATGCCCTACATCGCCAAGGACTTCCAGCTGACCCCCGGCATGCTCGCCGTCGTCTCCGCATCGATCATGGTGGGTGCGCTGCTCGGATCCGTCGTCGGCGGATACTTTGTTGACAGGCTCGGCCGGTTCAAGGTCTTCATGGCTGACATGGTGTTCTTCGTCGTGGCCGCCATCGCCTGCGCCCTGGCCCCGGACGTCTGGACCCTCATCATCGCCCGCTTCATCATGGGCGTGGGCATCGGGGTCGACTTCCCGGTGGCCTTCAGCTTCCTCGCGGAATACGCGTCGAACAAGAAGAAGGGCGGCACGGTCTCCCTGTGGCAGCCCATGTGGTACGTGGCTGTCGCCTCGACCTTTGCGTTGCTGATCCCCGTGTACTTCCTGTTCCAGTCCATGAACTGGGGCGAAAACCACATGTGGCGGATCGTCGTCGGCTTCGGCGCCGTACCAGCCATCCTGATCATGATTTTCCGCCAGAAGTACATGGCGGAATCGCCCTCCTGGGCCGCGCAGAACCTCGGCCTCCACGAGGCCGCAAAGATCCTCAAGAAAACCTACGGCGTGGACGCCGAAGTTGCTCCGGACGCCGTGGACCCCCGCGCCGAGCGCAATCAGTTCAAAATGACGCTGACCGAGGCGTGGGGCAAGCTCGTCAGCAGGAAGTACCGCGCGCGCACGGTCCTCGCCGGTGTCATCAACGCGGGCCAGGCCATGGAGTACTACGCCGTGGGCTTCTTCGTCGGGCAGATTGTGCTGGCCATGCTGCACACCCAGAACGTCATGACGAACATCATTTCGTCCCTCATCCTCAACCTTTGCTTCGGTGTGACCGGTGGCTTCCTGGGAGCCAAGCTGTCCGGCAAGATCGGACCCCGCAAACTGTCGCTGTACGGATTCTGCGGCACCTTCCTTTGCATGGTCATCGCCGGCAACCTGAGCAACGTCGAGGGAATCTGGTCCTGGGTCGGTGCGATCGTCATTGGCCTGCTCATCTTCTGCCACGCTGCCGGACCCGGCGCCCAAGGCATGACGATGGCCACGATGTCCTACCCGACGTCGTTGCGTGGCGCCGGAACCGGCTTCACGCAGATCGGTATCCGCCTCGGAGCCGTTGCCGGACTCGTATTCTGGCCGCTCGCCACCGCGGCGTGGGGCACCCGGGCGCTGCTCGTCCTCGCCGTCGTCCCGGCAATTGCCATCGTGGTCATCCTCGTCAACAAATGGGATCCGCACGGCCGCGACGTTGACGCCGAAGACTACGAGACGGAGCTGGCGCCCGCGCTGGCCAAGTCCTGACATGACACTTAAGAGCAAGGAAAACACCACACTATGAGCGTCATCAAGGGCGTAATGCCAGTAGCGCCCACCATATTCACTGACGAGGAGGAACTGGACCTCGAAGGCCAGCGCCGGGTGGTGGACTACCTGGTGGACGGCGGCTCCGACGCCGTCTGCATTCTCGCCAACTACTCCGAACAGTTTTCCCTGACGGACGAAGAGCGCGAGCTCGTCCTGACGGCGACCCTGGAACAGGCCGCCGGCAGACTCCCGGTATGCGTCACGACCAGCCATTTCAGTTCCCGTATCGCCCGTGACCGAAGCCTCCGTGCCCAAGAATTGGGCGCCTCGCTGGTCATGCTCATGCCGCCCTTCTTCGGTGCCACCATGAAGGTCGACGACGAGGCGGTTCTGGAATACTTTCGGCGCGTGTCGGATGGCGTGGAAATCGACATCATGATTCAGGATGCACCGATGAGCCCCACGGCGCTATCCGTACCGCTGCTGGCACGCCTGGCCCGGGAGATACCCCAGATCAAGTACGCCAAGATAGAAACAGCACAGGCAGCGGACAAGCTGCGTGCTCTTATAGCGGCAACGGGTAATGACCTGCCCGGCCCTTTCGACGGCGAGGAAGCGATCACCCTCATCCCCGACCTGGAGGCCGGAGCCCAAGGGACGATGAGCAGCTGCATGGTTCCGGATGAGCTAGGCCAGATTGTCAGGGATTTCCACTCCGGCGAACGAGACAAAGCAGTCCGACAGTGGGAAGAACTGCTCCCGTTCATCCACTTCGAAAACCGCCAGTGCGGGCTCCGGGCGACAAAAGTGCTGATGAAGGAGGGCAACATCATCGGCAGCGACAAGACTAGGGCGCCGATAGGGGAACTCCACCCCGACACGCGTTCGCAACTCGTCGAACTGGCGAAACGGCATGATCCGCTCGTCCTCCGCTGGGCCTAAAAACCACGATGTGAGCGGACGACGGCGGGAGGTCCCGCCGTCGTCCGCTCACTCGGGCCACAAGCTTTTGGAAGCGGTTCGCCAGCGGCAGGGCCACGTAGACGCGGACATGGACGCTTGTAGAACCTCATTGTGGCGACTGCTCAACCGCGACACCATGTTCGTATGAACGCTGAAATGCCGATGGTGGCGGAGCTGAACCTTCCCCAGGCCTTCCTCCTTCTCGCAACGAACGACCAAGACGGCACACCCGAGGTGCCGATGTACGCACTCAGGACCACTTTGGC
Organism: Arthrobacter sp. ov118; assembly: GCF_900116495.1. Classification (GTDB taxonomy): domain Bacteria; phylum Actinomycetota; class Actinomycetes; order Actinomycetales; family Micrococcaceae; genus Arthrobacter. The sequence goes on along the minus strand of NZ_FPAY01000001.1, from coordinate 864,927 downwards.
AGGGGCAATATTGGCCGAGCTGGACCTGATCGGTGCAATCGGGCTGCAGGGCAAGCGCGTCAGGGCTACCGGAACCGCCCCGCAGACGGATTTCCAGCACGAGCTCGAGCTCATCCGTGGCAAATCTCGGCCCCACACTCCCAAGCGGTGGGTCTCCATGCTGGAGGGCCGCGCCGAGGTGCAGCGTGTCTATGAGGGGTTGGCGGCACTGGGCATCGTGGAACATGTCGGCGAAAGACACCTGGGTCTGTTCCGGACCGTGCGGTACCCGGAGAAGGACCACGCTCCGGCGGCGGCGCTCCTGAAAAAGATCCAAGCCGCCCTCAGCGCAGCCCCATCCGATGCCGGGACGCCTGATTCGACGGGGACCGATGCCGGGACGCCTGATGGCAGGACCACAGCGCTGATCGCCCTGCTTCAGGCTGCCGGGCTGCTCAGCAAGCTCGTGCCGGCGGCAGACAAAATTCGGGCAAGCGAGCTGGCAAAGGACTATTGGCCTTCCCACGCGGTGGAGGACGAACTGCGCATGATCAGGCTGGCGGAGGAAGAAGAACCAGGCATATGAGGGCCGGCCCTAGGTGTTGAGACCCCAATGGACTCGGATTGCCTCTGCAATTCGGCCAGCGGTGACGTCGACCCGGAAAGCAACGGGTGCGGTCCCTGTCTCTTCGATGATCGTGTCACGATACACGCGGCCGCATGACGGACATAGGGTGTGGAGGTCCTCATCCTCCGGCCATTTGGCCAGCCCGGCGGGGATAGGGGTGTTCCCTCCGCTGTGAACGGGAATGCCTTGTGAGTTGCACTGAATCAATCCGTTTTGGCCGACAGTGTTGCCGCATACGCAGGTGATGGTGGTGACATCATGGTCGATGACATCGGCGGTTTCAGTGTCCATGACGAGCTCCCCGGCGTGGTTGGGACGTTCTTTATTAGCCTATGCCTACGGAGGGGCCAGATGGTCGCCTTGGCAATCAAATAACGTCCGCAATCGTGCGCCCTACTTCTGTCCCGGCCACGTTGACATTGCTAACAAGCTGGGGACCGGCATGCTGTATTCCTGCGAGGTGTGCGGGCTGTGGTTTTCATCCATATGCTTGGTGAGTTGGCAGAGCTGATCATCAGAAAGGCGTGACCATGAGCGAAGAGAATTTTCCGGACGAAGAACTTGAGGTTGTCCAGGACGACGACATCCTGCTGGACGAGACCCCAGGCGCAGCTTCATCCTTGGAGCTCGACCCTGTTTCGGGAGAGCCGGATAGCTATCCCGGGGCCGCTGAAAACAACCCGGACCGGTGGCAGGAGGATCCGTTGCTGCAAGAGGAGGCCGTTTCCGGAGAGGAAGAGGACTTCCTTAGTGAACAGAGCCTGCGCGATGAAACGTACGGAACGACGGACGTGCCGACCATCGATGAGGCAGCTGCCGACGTGGACTTCGGGGAAGTGCCAACAGGTGAGGAAGCGGACGGCAGCGACGACGAGTCGAACTTCGGCGGGTCTCCGCTGAGCGAGTTCGACCCCGACGATCTCGAAAACTAACTTTCACGGATAGTGCTTGCCGGAGCGGACGTATGCTCCGGCAAGCACTATCCAGGGACTCTTGTAAAAAAGTGGAATATCCGACGCTAAGACTTTTGCCGGGCGTCGTAGTGGCCTGTATTTGCTGCGATACGTCCTACTCACCGCACCCGGTGACCGCAGAACCAAGCTGGACGCCAAAACACTGCAGGGCAAAGCAGCACAAGCCCGCAATCTGCCCCCGGGCTTGAGTCGTATTCATGAACCCGAGCAAGCCGTGAAATACGCACTTCGCGCGCTCGGCCGCCGCGTCTTTGACCTGTCCGCTCAGATCAACGCGTTGGATAAGCACCTGACCCAGCTGGTCTTCGCCGTAGCGCCAAACACCCTCGCGCTACCCCAGGTCGGCCCGGTCAGCCCCCTCTGCCGGGTGGCGCCGATCCCGGTCTCCTCCGGCAAGTCCCCCGCATGCGCCTCCAGCGGGGAGGGAATCGACAGGCCACAGGATCATTTATCTCATCGCCATCTGCCGACTTCGCTAGGACCCGAAATCCCAGGCCTACCGCGACCGCAAACGGACGCCGCAGCTTCGCCACAGCCGACAACCAATGAGCAGCGCCTAAATTGTTCGTATAACGAACATTTGTACGTCCAATGAACGTCAATGTACTCTGGTTGGCGGTAAAGCATGCCGTAGGTCACGTCTGCCTGTGACAGGACTCTCAAGCGGCTGCCGCTTCCATTTTTTCCCTAATCAATGAGGATTCCATGACAACTTCTCCCTCCGCCCTCCCGTCACGATGGCCTGTGTGGCTTTGCTGGCTGGCAATGGTCCTGGACGGCTTTGACCTCGTGGTGCTAGGCACCGTCATTCCCACTCTGATCAAGACGGGTGAACTTGGCTTTGACGCAGTAGGCGCTACATTCGTCGCAACAATCTCGCTTGTAGGAGTCGGTTTGGGGGCGCTCTTTATTGCCCCGCTCTCAGACCGTCTCGGTCGCCGGAACCTGCTGGTTGCATGCGTTCTCTGGTTCTCGATTTTCACCCTCGCGGTGATGTGGGCTCCTAACGTGGCCGTCTTTGGTGCTTTCCGGCTCTTGGCCGGGGTCGGGCTTGGGGCTTGCCTGCCGGCCGCCCTTGCCTACATGAACGACTATGCCCCGGCAGGTTCAGCCGGCAAGTCAACCACCCGCACGATGACCGGGTACCATGCGGGGGCGGTGGCGACGGCCTTCCTTGCATTGATAGTCATTCCAGACTGGCGCATCATGTTCCTGGTGGGAGGCGTTTCAGGTTTAGTCCTCCTGCCGTTCCTGTGGTTCAAACTGCCGGAGACCTTGCCGGCTGCCAGGACTGCCAGGGCGGAGGAACAGACCGGTTTCCGGGATCTGGTCAAGAAGCCCTACCCTCTGGTCGCCACGGCGATCGCTGCGGCGTCATTCATGGGGCTGCTGCTGGTATACGGTTTGAATACCTGGCTTCCGCAGCTTATGGCTTCGGCCGGATATCCCGTCAGTGCAGGGCTCTCGCTGCTCCTGGTCTTGAATCTTGGCGCCGTTGCCGGCCTCATTGTCGCTGGCGTCTTGGCGGACAGGCACGGGACCAAACCCATCGTGTTGCTTTGGTTTGGTCTTTCGGCGGTTTGCCTCGCCCTCTTGAGCGTCAAGGTTGACAACGCGGTCCTGCTAAACGCCCTCGTCTTTGTCACGGGAGTGTTTGTCTTCAGTTCCCAAGTACTCGTTTACGCCTGGGTCAGCCAGTTGTTCCCGGCCCGCCTGCGCGCAACGGCACTCGGATTCGCTGCCGGTGTCGGGCGCGTGGGCGCAATTGCAGGACCTGCCGTGACAGGCGGGCTGGTCGCAGCCGGTATCGCTTACCCGTGGGGGTTCTACATCTTCGCAGCAGCCGGCGCTCTCGCCGTGGTTGCCCTGGTGGCGGTCCCGCACTCCGTTGCCAACACCAACGCGGTGGCCAACACCAGCGTGGACGCCACGGCTCGCTAGGTCCGGCGCCCGACGGCGTCACATGCTCGGGTGGCATGTGACGCCGTCGTTGGATACCGTCGGTTCGGCGTTCGGTAACTCATCTTCGCCATCACGGTGCGGGCTGCTCGGTCGATCCCGGATCCGAGGAGGTCTCCGGCTCCGAGGTCTGTGCCGTTTCGGGGACAGGCTCCGGGCTCTGTTCGGTTTCGGGGGCGATGTCCGCCGGCGTGGTGGCGGTTGATTGGTCGGCTCCCGGCGCTTCAGTTCCGGCCGGGCCGCTGTCCCCGCTACTGGGGCTATTGTCCGTAGTCAGACCACCTTCTGTGTGAGCGCCTTCCGGGGTTTGCCCAGGCGGTTGCTCGAGGTTCTTTGCCGCTTCGTCTGTCTTGACAGAGGCAGTCGGACTGCCGCTCAGTGCTTTGCCCAGCGTGGTGGTGTGCTCGGCCGCACCGCCGTCGATGCCCGACGTCGACGAGACAAGGCTGGAGATGGGTTGATTGGTTCCGAATTCGACCGCCGTGACACCGACCATCGCGATAACGAATGCGGCAGCACTGACCGCCCCGACCCTGATCCAGGTCTTGCGGGTGAACTGCCTCCTGACCCGTTTGGCTCGAGGTTCGCTCTCGGCCGGGGCGCTGGCGGCCAGCACCTGTCCGTCGTCAGCGGGCAGGCCGCCCCTGCCTCGCTGGGGGATTTTCTTCATTGCCACAGTGGCGGCCGAACTGAGTGTTCGGGCATAGAGAGCGGCGCCCACCGTGGCAACGACAGAGCCGAGTGCGGCGCCGATAAGCGTCCCGGCAACGCCCAGAAAGGACCCCACCAAGGCAGAGGTCACCGCGGCCAAAGCCGAACCTATAGTCTGGGTGCCACTTAATCCGAGGAACTGTTTCGGCTTGTCGTCGGCAGCGGAATCTACAGGCATATACACACGCATTTCAATCAGGGGAATGTTACGAATAGATAACGTTACCAGATTGCCGGACAGCTCTACGAGTTCATCTGCTCCCCGTGATCCTCCCTGTGTAGGCGGTGAAGCCTAGCGGGTGCTCACCTGACCGAACAGCTTCGCGATCGGCGCGAGTATGAGCGGGCGGGCGGCGTACCACCCGGCCGCGGTGATGGCGATTGCGGCCGCGAAGAGCCAGAACCCAACCCAGTTCACCGCGTCAGTGCCGCCGAACATGTGGTTCAGGTTGCGCAGCGCACCGGTCGCGAACACCAAGAACACGTGGATGAGAATGAACAGCACGAAGAACAGCATCGTCGGGAAGTGAATCGCGCGCGCAACCTCCACCGGGTAGATCTTGTTCAGCCTCTTCGCGTCCTTCGGCCAAAACTCGCTCATGCGCACACCCGTGATCGCCGCGAGCGGGGCAGCGATGAACACCACGAGGAAGTACATGAGCTGCTGCAGGCTGTTGTAGTTCACCCAGCCTGTCTCAACGGGCCAGTCGAGTGTCATGTACTGCAGGAGCGCGGAGAGCGCGTTCGGGAACGCCTCCCAGCTGGTCGGGACGATTCGCATCCAGCGGCCGGAGGCAAACAGCAGCACCACAAAGATGAGGCCGTTGACCAGCCACAAAATGTCGAGCGACTGGTGCAGCCACAGGTTGATGCTGATCTTCTTGCCACCGCGCTTCGGCGTCCAGAACGCCGGCGGCTTCTGCTCTGTGCGCACCTGGTAGCCGGAGCGAATGATGAGCACCATCAGGAAGATGTTCAAAAAGTGCGTCCACTGCGCCCACCACGGGAAGCCGGGCTCAGTTGCATCGGGCAGGTCATAAGCGCCCGGGTACCTCGCGAGGAACTCCGGCACGCCCGGCAGCGTGGTCACACCGCGTGCGGCGAGCACGAGAATCGCGGCGGCTGCCACGGCGCCGGCCGCGAGGAGCACGATGAGTTTGATCCACTGGCCCCGGGTGCGCGAACCGTAGAGCCTTGCCTCGGCCTTTGGGGTCACGGGCTTTTCAGCGGGGACGGACGGCGCCGCCGATGTTGGGGCAGCTGTGACCGTGAGTGCACTCGCGGTCGCCGACGGCTCCGCCTCCGCAACGGACTCCACCACGCTGGTGGACGGGGCATGGGCCTGGACAATGCGTTCGGGCGCTGCCTGCACGACCGGAGCAGCAGCGGCCACCGGAGCAAGCCCAGCCGGCGGCCACGGTTCACCACCGGGGACACGGGGAAGCCCGCGTCGAAGGGAGGTGGCTCCCGTCGTCAGCGTGGCGGGTGCGGCGTGTGCGGTGGCCGGAGCAGCTGCGGGCGACGTCGCTGCCGGCGCTTCTTGAGAAGCAGCATCTGCGGCCAGCGCTGGCGCGGCGGGTGCGGCAGGAGACCGGGACAGGGCCGCCACTGATACCGGAGCCTCGCCCTTTGGCGGCCAAGGCTCGCCGCCCGGCACACGCGGCAGGCCGCGGCGAAGCTGCCGAGCGGCCGCGGCGGCCGTCCTCACTGCAGGGGCAGGAGCGGACAACGCCGTGCCGCCCTGTGCCGTTTCCTGGGCAGCAGCGGGGGCGGAGGGCACGGCGTCCGCTGGCGCGGCGGTGACTGATCCAGCTCCGGAAACGGACACCGACGGGGCTGCCGTTCCTGCCGTGACAATGCGTGCGGGCGCCAGGCCTGCTGGAGGCCAGGGGTCACCACCTTCGACGCGCGGCAGGCCCCGCCGGATAGACCGAGACTGAGCTGCCATCACTACTTCTTCCGGGCCTCAAGTGCGCTAATCAGCTGGGGTACAACCTTGAAGACGTCTCCGACCACACCAAAGTCGGCGATCTCGAAGATCGGCGCGTCTGAATCCTTGTTGATGGCCACGATGGTCTTGGCGGTCTGCATGCCAGCCCGGTGCTGAATCGCGCCGGAAATGCCCAGCGCGATATATAACTGTGAAGACACAGAAACGCCGGTCTGGCCGACCTGATGCGACGGCGGGATGAAGCCGGCATCCACGGCCGCACGCGAAGCGCCAACGGCAGCCCCGAGTGTATCGGCGAGCTGTCCGACGAGGGCGAACTGTTCCTCCGACCCAAGCCCGCGACCACCCGCGACAACCTTCGCGGCACCACGCAGCTCCGGCCGCGAGTTAGCGGCAACAGCCTCCTCGAACGAGTCGATCCGCGCGGCGGGCTTCTGGGAGCGCGTCACTGCCAAGGTCTCCGACACCTGCGGCCGAGCCGTGGCACGCGCGTCGATGGAGCCCTGGCGAATCGTAATTACCGGTGGCCCAAACGTGGCTGTTGACGTCACATTGTAAGCACCGCCGTAAACGGAGTGGTGTGCCACGACGCCCTCGTCATCGCGTGACACACCGATTGCATCGGCACAAATCGCTGCACGCGAACGGGCAGCGTAACGGCCCGCAACGTCGCGCCCATCCACAGAATGCGAAATCAGGACCGCGTCTGGCTGCACCTGCTCCGCAGCGGCGGCAAGCGCGTCAACGCTCGGCACTCCGAGCGCGGAAGGATCCGGGGTCTCGGCGATCAGTACGTGCGCGGCACCAAGGAGCGCGGCCTCCGCGGCGGCGGCGCTCCCGGCGCCGGGTGAGGCAAGCACCAAAGCAATTGGCGTGCCAACCGCAGCAGCAGCGCCGACAAGCCCGGGTGCCGCTTTCTCGAGCTCACCGGAAGCCAGGGTCTCCACGACGACGAGGATTGCGTCACGAGCGAATTCAGTCATGTCGTTACTCCTTACGCCAGTCGGTTTTCTATAAGGAACTCAGCGAGCTTCTCGCCGGCGTCGCCCTCGTCAATGATCTTTACGCCCGCCGCGCGCGGCGGCTTCTCCGCAACGGTCAGCATGATCGAACGCGCCGCGTCCGGGTTGTCTGCCGTGACCCCGAGGTCCGCGAGGGTAAGGACCTCAAGGGGTTTCTTCTTCGCGGCCATGATTCCCTTGAAGTTTGGGAAGCGCGGCCCGGGAAGCGCCTCGGTAATGGAGATCACCGCGGGCAGGTTCGCTGTTACCTTCTGCACGCCGGATTCAACGCCCCTGGTGCCAGACACCGCGCCGTCGCTGATCTCTACGGCGCTGAGGCCGGTAGCATGCGGCACGTCAAGCAATTCTGCAAGCATCGCGGGAATCATGCCGCCGGATCCATCGGTGGAGACATTGCCGGTGATCACCAGGTCAAACTCAACGCGACGGATCGCTGCGGCGAGGGTTTCAGCGGTCAGTCCAAGATCCGCACCCAGGAGCGCTTCGTCAGAGACATGGATCGCGCTTCCCGCGCCCATCGCAAGCCCCTTGCGTATCGTCGCCGTTGCGCCCGCGGGAGCGAGGGAGAGGATTGCGACCTCAGTGCCCTCGTTAGCGTGAGCGTACTTCAGTGCCAGCTCCAAGGCCCGCTCACCGATCTCATCAAGGACTGCCTCGCTGGCTTCTCGATCGGCAAGGCCTGTTTCGAGGTTCAGTTTTCGGTCCCCGTACGTGTCGGGGACCTCCTTGACAAGGACGATAATCTTCATCGATGGCTCTTCCTGTGGCGGGCTCGTCTCCATAGGGGAGACATGCCGAGTCTCCACTGAGTCTACGAAAGTGGGGCCCTTCTTGCCTGACTGAGCCCGTGTCGTGAATTGAGGCCCTCGCGAGCGGAGACCGTCCAGGTGCACGGCTTCTGCGGCTGGACCGTCTCCGGGCTTGTTAGAAGTGCCCTACGAGAGGCTGAAGTTTCAGAAGACGACCTCGGTCTCCGGCCGCACCGGCGTCTGCGCTGCTTCCTCGTCCCGGGGGTAGATCATCTGCGCCGGGGGATTGGAGGTCCGTTTGGCCAGCGGGTAGTAGACCAGAGCAGTCAGGACAAGCCCGACCAGCCAGGAAATGTCCGCGCCGCCGAGCAGCTCGGTCATCGGCCCGGTGTAGAGCGTCTGGGCGAGGAACGGAATCTGGACCACAATGCCGAGTGCGTAGGTGGCAAGTGCAGTGACATTCCAGCGTCCGTAGCGCCCGTCCAGATCGTAGAGGGCAGGGATATCGACCTTTTCCTTGGAGATGAGGTAGTAGTCGACAAGATTGATGGAGCTCCACGGGATGAACACCATCAGCAGCAGCAGCACGAAGTTCTTGAAGTTGGAGATGAAGTCGGGCGAGGCCAGCACTGCGATGACAACCGACACCCCGATGAAGCCGACCACGTAGGCGAACCTGGTCCAGGTCGCCACAGTGGATTTCCGGGTGAAGGCGGTGATGGACGTCAGCATGGTCATGTAGCCGCCGTAGGCGTTCAGGGTGTTGACGGTCAGTTTACCGACCACAATGACGAGATAGATGACGACGGCGATCAGACCGCCGCCGCTGAGGTTGCCGAGGAAGGCGACCTGGCCGTCCAGGAACCGTGCTCCCTTGGGCAGTGCGAGCGCAGCGAACAGGGCACCAAGAGTCATTGACCACTGTGAGCCGAGGACCGTTCCCAGATAGGAGGAGCGGAAAGTGCTCGCCATGCTGGTCTTCGCCGGCAGGTAACGGGAGTAGTCCGCAACGTACGGTCCGAAGGTCAGCTGCCAGCCGGCGCCCAGCGAGATGGCCAGCAGGAACGTGGGGAACTCGAACTGAGCGTCGCCGAGTACCGCGCCGATGTCGTAGCTCGCGAAGAGCCGGATGCCCAGGTAAGTGAAGCCCACAACGCCCACGATGGTCGAAATGCGGCCCAGGAGGTGGATGTACTTGTAACCCAGGGTTGCGACGAGCACCGTCAGTGCACCGAAGATGACCATCCCCACGGCGGGCGTTCCGGTGTGCAGGATCTGATCGACGGCCTGGCCGGCGAGAACGGTGCCCGTGGCGGCGAAGCCGAGATACATGATGATCACCAAGATCAGCGGAATAACGGCTCCGAGGATGCCGAACTGAGCCCTGCTGGAGATCATTTGCGGAAGACCCAGGCGCGGCCCCTGGGCGGCGTGCAGTGCCATTACTGCACCACCTAGCAAGTTGCCGATGAACAGGCCCAGGATGGCCCAGAGCGCGTCGGCGCCGAAGAGCACCGCCAATGCGCCGTCCACGATCGCGGTGATCTGCATGTTCGCACCAAACCAAAGCGTGAACTGGTGGAAGGGGGAACCGTGCCGTTCCCGTTCGGGAATGAAGTCAATGGAGCGGCGCTCCACGCGCGGCCCGCCCGTCCCCGATGCTGTTTTCGCCTGCATTGCGTATTCCTTCTATCGGAACTAAAAAGTGTCTCCCCGTGGGGCCGCTTCCATCAGAGCATGACGCAGATCACAGGAAAGGCCGTGCGCGCCAGTTTTTGTCCGGTATACCGGACACGCTCCACAAACTACGGTTCAGCTCGTTCGCCTAGAAGTGCCGCGGCGAAGGCGATCCCGCCGGCCAACCGCGGCCACGATAGAGCCCTACCGGGATGACGCCGGACGGCCTATGGTGGTCCTGCACACACCACGAGGGAAGGGAACAACGATGTTCACCCTGCAGATCAGCTATCCCGTGCGGGACTATGGGGAATGGAAGAAAGTCTTCGACACCGATCCGGCAGGCCGCGCCGCCTCGGGCGCCCGGTCTGTCCGGGTGTTCCAGGATACTGACGACCAGAACAGTGTGGCCGTGCACCTTGATTTCGACACCAAGGACGCGGCGACCGCCTTTCTAGAACGGCTGCGCAGCCAGGTGTGGGATAGACCGGAGGTGATAGGGCAGTTGATGTCGGCATCGCCGACGGCCAAGATTCTGGAGGAGGTGGCCCGCGAGGGTAAGGCCGCGGGCTGACAGCTTGGAATCCGGTTGTCCTAGGACAATTGGCCAGGAAGAGCAAAGCCATCAGTGCCTATGAGGGTCCCTGCCTCAACCAGGCGCCGGGCCGCCTCGGCGATATGTTCGGCGTCGATGCCTGCCCAGGCGAGGAGCTCCTGCCCGGTTCCGGAACCGGGCATGCCACGGACGGCCAGGTGCGCAATGGACAAATCACTCGGTGGTGCCATCAGCAATGCATCCTTGACCGCTGATCCCAGGCCGCCCTCCGGGTGGTGGTCTTCGGCGATGATGACGCGGCCCTGTGTCTCGCCGGCGGCGGTGAGCAGCGTTTCTACGTCGATTGGCTTGATGGAGTAGCAGTCGATGACCCGCGCCTGGATTCCTCCAGAACGGAGGATGTCTGCCGCCTTGAGCGCTTCATGAAGGGTGATCCCCGCCCCGATGAGGGTGACGTCGTCGTTGTCGGAGGACCTCAGGAGCTTGGAGCCGCCGACCGGGAACTGCTCGGCAGCGCCGTACAGAACGGGATAGGCGCCGCGGGTGGTTCGGAGATAGCTGATGCCGGAGGTTTCCGCCATGCCTTGCACAAGGGCAGCTGTGCTGGTGGCGTCGGCAGGGTAGAGGACAGTCGAACCATGCACGGCCCGGAACATCGCCAGGTCCTCCAGCGCCATCTGGGATGGACCATCGGCGCCAATCTCGACGCCGGAGTGAGAGCCGCAGAGACGAAGATCGGCGCCGGAGATGGAACCCATGCGGATGAAGTCGTAGGCGCGGGTGAGAAATGCCGCAAAGGTGGAGGCGAAGGCTTTATATCCCCTGGTGCTGAGTCCTGTTGCGGCGGCGATGAGCTGCTGCTCGGCGATGTACATTTCGAAGAACCGGTCGGGGAATGCTTTCGCGAATTCGTCGGAATGGGTCGAATTGCTGACCTCGCCGTCCAAGGCAACAACGGTGGGATCGTTCGCCCCGAGTGCTGCCAAAGCGTCGCCGTAGGCTTTGCGCGTGGCGACCTTTTCGCCCGTTTTATAGCTTGGAAGGGTTGTGCCGGGAGCGTCGATGCCTGCTTTTGACCCCTCTTCTGGAAGAGGGCCCCGCAAGGTCAGCATTCTTTGACCGCCGAGTTCTGCAATAGCCTTCTCGGCCATGTCGGGCGGGAGGGGTTTTCCATGCCAGTCCGGGCTGTCTTCGATCTCGGCGAAGCCTTTGGCCTTGATGGTCTTGGCGAGGATGACCACGGGCTTGCCTTCGGGTGCTCCCGCCGCGGTGGAGAAGGCCTCGTCAATCGTGCTGAGATCGTGGCCATCGATGATTACGGCCTGGGCGCCGAAGGCTTGGACCCGCCGAGCGTATGACTCCATGTCCCAGCCGAGTTCGGTTGGGCCCCGCTGTCCCAGCCGGTTTACGTCGACGACGGTGATTAAGTTTGTGAGGCCGTAATGGGAGGCCTTGTCCAAGGCTTCCCAAATGGAGCCTTCCGCCATTTCGCTGTCGCCACACAGCACCCACACCCGGTAGGGGAGCCGGTCAAGGTATTTCCCGGCGAGGGCGACGCCTACGCCGTCGGGAAGTCCCTGCCCCAGCGAACCCGTAGCGAAATCTACCCAGGGCAGTGCCGGCGTCGGATGGCCTTGCAGGCGCTGGCCGAAGCGGCGGTAACCGGTCATGAGCTCGTCATCAGAGACGACGCCGACGGCCTTGAAGACGGAGTACAGCAGGGGAGAGGCATGGCCTTTCGAGAAGATCAGGTGGTCGTTGGCGTCCAGGTCCGGCTTGTCCCAGTCATAGCGCAGATGACGGCTGATGAGGACGGCCAGAAGATCCGCGGCAGACATGCTCGACGTCGGGTGCCCGGATCCGGCGGACGTGCTGGACCGGATGGAGTCCACCCGGAGCTGCGCAGCGAGTTCAGCGACCATGGAGAGGTCGGCGCCGAAGTTTTCCTGGTGTGCCGAGGGCATGGCGGTGTCCTTCGTCGGTGGAACTTTGCTGGACCCCTGCAGGGTGCCCCCGGGAGGGGGAGTGAGTCAAGAGTCTTCGGTCTCAGCCACGCCTAATCGAGGATTCCCACGATGTAACCGATGAAGTACAGCAGCGACAGCAGGACTACTAGTGCGATGCCAGCCATCCAAAGGATCTGGGTGCCTTTCTTCGGGCCCTGCTCCTCATGACCCTGCGGCCCGGCCGTCGAGGCTTCGCCCGGAGGGGTCTCGCCCGGCGGCACTCCGCCACCCGGCTCCAGGCCAGTGATCTTGTCGTCTTCCGGGTCCGGATTGCTTCCTGACATATTCACTCCTTGATCGCAGTGCAGATGCTTTGATCAGGGTAACGGGCAGCGGTAGTCGGGCCTAGGCCCTCCGGCAGGTCAGACTCCGCCCGGCCGTTTCGGACATCATCCCTAGGCGTGCGACTAGGCCAGCCGTGCGACGTTCCGCCGGACCGGCCTGCGTGCGGTGCCGTCCGAAAAAAGGTCGGGCGAGGACGCCTGGATCCGCTTGACGTCATCGAAGACGCCGCGCAGGTGGAGCCGCAGGGAGCTGTCCGCCTCCGCGAGATCCCGGGCCTCCAACGCATCGACTACGGCGGTGTGCTGCTCGATCAGGGTGGACACCGGCCTGGTCTCCAGCAGGCTCATCCGGCGGGCCCGGTCCAGGTGGGCCTTGGCGGAGTTGACGGCAGCCCAGGCAGATTCGTGGCCGGCCAGCCGCAGAAGTTCACGGTGGAAGTCTTCGTCCAGCCGGAAGAATTCCTCCACATCACCGCTTGACTCGGCGTCAGCCTGTGCCCGCAGAATGTCCCGCAGGCCCGCAATGCCCGCACCGTCAACGGCAAGGTCCCGCAGCGAAGCGCATTCAATGGCTTCCCGGACGAACTGGGCCTCCGAGACACGCCCCAGATCCACCAGGGAGACGAATGACCCTATCTGCGGAAAGACCTGGACCAGCCCTTCCTCGCGGAGCAGGATGAGGCTTTCGCGGACCGGGGTCCGGCTGACGCCGAGTTCCTGCGCCAGCTCGTTCTCGGAGAGCGGCTCGCCCGGGGGCAGCTGCAGTGAGATGATGCGGCGGCGAAGCGTCTCGAGCGTCTGATCCCGCACCGAGAGCCGGGGGGCTGCGCTTCTTTTGTCCGTGGGCATATCTCATTCTAGCGTTGTTGACACACTAGAATGGTAGTGCTTGTATGGTAGTAGAAATTGAAGTGCTGCCGGTCACTTTATGGCCGCTGGCCCTGCATCAGCCAACAAGCGCAGGAAACCAGCCCCCAGCTGCCAGCTACCCGCCGTTATCCCAATGCTCTACCCTTCCCGTTCGAAAGCATCGCCTGCAAAGGAGCAACTGATGACCGAAAGCATTGCGCCGCCCACCACCCAGGTGGAGTCCCGGAACACCCGCGACCTCGCCAAGGTGGCCGTCTCCGGCTGGCTGGGCACCGCCATGGAATTCATGGACTTCCAGCTCTACTCCCTGGCCGCGGCCATTGTCTTCAACAAGATCTTCTTCCCGGACGTCAGCCCCGTGATCGGTCTTATCGCCGCCATGGCCACGTACGGCGTGGGCTATGTGGCCCGCCTCTTCGGCGCCATCTACTTCGGCCGCATGGGGGACCGGATCGGCCGCAAGAAGGTTCTGTACATCACCATCGCCCTGATGGGGGCCTCCACCACCCTGATCGGCGTTCTTCCCACCTACGCCATGGTGGGCATCTGGGCCCCCATCCTGCTGGTGGCGCTCCGCCTCGTCCAGGGCTTCGGCGCCGGCGCCGAAATCGCCGGTGCCACCGTGATGCTTGCCGAATTTGCCTCGGCACGCCGCCGCGGCCTCATCTCCTCACTGGTCTGCCTGGGCACCAACTCTGGCACCCTCGCCGCGTCGGCGTTGTGGGTCATCCTAGTGAGCTCACTGTCCCAGGAACAGCTGTTGAGCTGGGGCTGGCGCATTCCGTTCCTGGCCAGCTTCGTGATCATGCTCTTCGCCCTCTGGATCCGTCGCTCCCTCAAGGAAAGCCCCGTGTTCGAGCAGCGCGCCGACGTCGTTGACGGCGTGGCCCTGTCCAAGGACGAGGTCGCCAAGCGCTCGGCGGCAGCGGCTCCCGAACTGGCCGGAACCAGCACCATCGAAGCCGCCCTGCACCAGCGCAAAGGCAAGTCCTTCCTGATCGCCCTGGGCCTGCGCTTCGGCCAGGCCGGCAACTCAGGTCTGGTGCAGACCTTCCTGGTCGGTTACCTCGCCACCGTCCTGCTCACCGATAAGGGCGTGGGCACCAATGCGATCTTGTATGGCTCGCTCGTTGGCTTCGTCACCATCCCGCTCGTTGGCTTGCTGGGTGACCGGTTCGGCCGCCGGCCGCTGTATCTGACGCTCAGCGCCCTGACGGCTGTGTACGCCATCCCGATGATGCTGATGATCACCAGCGGCAACCCGGCAGTGATCACCATCGCCATGGTCATCGGCCTGAACCTCGGCGTCCTGAGCCTGTTCTCCATGGAAAGCGTCACCATGGCCGAGTTCTTCGGAGCCCGCACCCGCTTCACGCAACTGGCCCTCGCCAAGGAAATCGGCGGCATTCTCGCCACCGCCATCGGCCCGCTGCTCGCCGCGACGCTCACCGCCGTCACCGGACACTGGTGGCCGCTCGCAGCGATGCTCATCGGCTACTCCCTGATCACCCTGATCTCCGCCGCCGTCGGGCCCGAGGTCCGCGGCCGCGACCTGGTCCGCCTGGAAGACGCAGTATGAAAGCCGTCGTTGTCCACGGAGCCAACGATCTGCGCGTGGACGAGCGGCCTGAGCCTGTCGCCGGACCTGGCGAGGTAGTGCTCGACGTCGAATGGGGCGGCATCTGCGGATCCGACCTTTCGTACTGGCGCCACGGAGCCTCGGGGACGGCGGCGCTGAAGTCGCCGCTGGTCCTCGGCCACGAGGTGGCCGGCCGGATCGCCCAGCTGGGCGATGGCGTCGAAAACCTCGAGGTCGGCCAGCCCGTCACGGTGCATCCCGCCGAACTGGTGGGGGACGGCATCATGCCGGAACGCCTCCACGGCAGGACGAACCTCTATCCCCGGATCCGCTACTTCGGTTCGGCGGCGTTCGACCCGCACACCGACGGCGGATTCAGCGAGCGGAAGCTTGCCAAGGCATCCCAGATCCGTCCGCTGCCGGACGGGGTGGACACCCTCCGCGGGGCGCTCGCGGAACCTCTCGCCGTCGCTCTCCACGCCGTGGGCCGGGCGGGTTCGCTCGCCGGCCGCGACATTCTGGTCAACGGAGCCGGACCGATCGGCTCGCTCGTGATCGCTGCGGCGAAGCATGCCGGTGCCAGGACCGTCATCGCCGCGGACATCAACGACGACTCGCTGCGGATTGCCAAGGCCATGGGTGCCGACGAGGTCCTGAACGTCGGAAACGGCGGGGCACTGCCGGAGGACATGGAACTGGTGTTTGAGGCCACCGGGATCCCGGCCGTCCTGGGCGGCGTTCTGAAAGCCACTGCCCGCGGCGGAACTCTTGTCCAGGTGGGCAACCTGCCTGGCGCCCCGGCCCCGGCCGCCTTGGGTGACCTGGTCACCCGGGAGATCACCTGGATCGGCTCGTACCGGTTCGTGGATGAGATCACGGACGCCCTCCGGGCGATGGCCGAAGGGCTCGATGTCTCCCCGGTCATCACGCATAAGTTCGGCATCGACGACGCCGAAGAGGCCATGCGCGTCGCGGTAGACCCGGCCTCCGGAAGCAGCAAGGTCATGCTCCGCCTCTCCTGACCCGACTACTCGAATAATTCCCACCTCACCCTGAAGTAAAAGGACCACCAGTGAAGATCACCGACGCACGGGTAGTGGTTTCGTCACCCGGACGGAACTACGTCACGCTCGTAATTGAAACCGCGGACGGCATCACCGGCGTCGGCGACGCCACCCTTAACGGGCGCGAGCTGGCAGTAGCCTCCTACCTGGCCGACCACCTGTGCCCTCTGCTGATCGGCCGCGACGCCCGCCGCATCGAGGACGCCTGGCAGTACTTCTACAAGGGTGCCTACTGGCGCCGCGGACCGGTGACCATGACGGCGATCGCGGCCATCGACGTCGCGCTCTGGGACATCAAGGGCAAGGCCGCCGGCATGCCCGTCTACGAACTCCTCGGTGGAGCGGCGCGCGAGGGCGTCATGGTCTACGGCCACGCCAGCGGTTCCACCCTGGAGGACCTGAGTGAGGACTTCCAGCATCACCTGGACCTCGGCTACAAGGCGATCCGTGCCCAGGCGGCCGTTCCGGGGCTGGACAAGACCTACGGCATCGCCCCCGTGGACGGGAAGCTCTACGAGCCGGCCAGCGGCAACGTCCCGCAGGAAGACACGTGGGAGACCACCGCCTACCTGGACTTCGCACCGAAGATGATGGCCCATGTGCGGGAGCAGTTCGGCTACGGCGTCCATGTCCTGCACGACGTGCACCACCGGCTGACCCCGATCGAGGCCGGACGGCTGGGCGCGTCGCTGGAAACGTACCGGCCGTTCTGGATCGAGGACCCCACGCCGGCCGAGGACCAGTCTGCGTTCCGGCTGATCCGCCAGCACACCACCACCCCCATTGCGGTGGGCGAGGTGTTCAACTCGATCTGGGACTGCCAGCAGCTCATCACCGAGCGGCTGATCGACTACATCCGCACCTCCGTCTCGCACGCCGGCGGCATCACCCACCTGCGCCGCATCTTCTCTCTCGCGGACCTCTACGGCGTGCGCTCCGGCTCCCACGGCGCGGGCGACCTCTCGCCGGTTTCCTTCGCCGCCGCTCTGCACGTGGACATGAGCATCCCGAACTTCGGCATCCAGGAATACATGGGGCACCGGGATCCGGCGGGCGAGGTGTTCAAGACCTCCTACACCTTCAACGACGGCTACATGCACCCCGGCGACGCTCCCGGCATCGGCGTTGAATTCAACGAAGAAGCTGCCGCCGCATACCCGTTCGACCCGAAGTACCTGCCCGTCAACCGGCGGCTCGACGGATCGGTGCACGACTGGTGAACGCCGCGGCCCAAGAGAATGCGATGCAAGAGCAGAAGCCCTTCGACGTCGTCGTAATGGGGGAGATCCTCGTCGAAGTCGCCACCGACCTGCCTTTCGGCCACGGGGTTCCAGCGCAGCTGGGCATCTCCGGCGACGCGCTCAACGTGGCGGCAGCGGCAGCTGCCGCCGGCGCCAGGGTGGGGCTGCTCTCCGTCCTGACGGACGACGACCTGGGCCAGGCCATCGCCGCCAGGATCGCCGAACTGGGCATCTCCACCGACCTGCTGACGTTCCGTTCCGGGCAGCAGGGCGTCTATCTGGTGCACTGCGACCCGGCCGGGCAGCGCGAGTTCTCCTACGCCCGCAGCGGCAGCGTCGGATCGACAGTCGGCCCGGACGACGTCGAGCCGGCCGTTTTCGAGGCGGCCGGGGCCGTGATCGCCGGCGGCATCGCCTGCGCCATTTCGACGACGTCCCGCGCCGCCGTCGTGAAAGCCGCCTCCCTCGCGCAGCGCTTCGTGTTCGACCCCAACTTCCGGCCACGGCTCACCACACCGGAAGACGCGACGGCGGCGCTCACCGAACTCGCGTCCCAAGCGTTCCTGGTGACGCCGTCGTTTCCCGGCGAAACCAGCGTGCTCCTGGGCACTTCCTCGCCGCAGGAAGCGGCCGCCAAGCTGCGGGCCCATGGCACGGAGAACGTGGCCGTCACCTGCGGCGCCGAGGGGATCCAGCTCGACTGGGACCAGAACTCACTGTGGGTCCCGGCAATCCCGGCCCCCTCCGTGGTGGACCAGACCGGCGCAGGCGACGCCTTCGTCGGCACCCTGACCGCCCGTCTCGTTTTGGGCGACAGCCTTCCGGCAGCGGCCCGCTACGGCGCCGCGGCATCCTCACTGGTGGTGGGCGGCAAGGGCGGAACGGGTTTCATCCCCACGTTCGAGCAGACCCGTGCCCACGCCGCGACCGCCGGCGCCTCCGTGGAAGGAGCCGTGTCATCACACGCCTGACCCCTTCAACGCTGGCCGCCAGCGGCCACCAAACCGCAATCCAGCGGGACAAGCTGCAGCCCGGAATCGTCCACCTGGGCCTGGGCGCTTTCGCCCGCGCCCACACCGCGGTGTTCACCGAAGAAGCCATGCTTGCCTCCGGCGACTTCGACTGGGGAATCGTTGGCGTCACGCAGCGTTCAGACACCGTGGCCCGGCAGCTCTCGCCCCAGGACGGGCTGTTCACCGTGGCAGAGCGGGGCGCCGGTGCTGCCCCGCTGCGCGTCGTCTCGAGCATCGTCGAGGCCCTCTCCGGCCGGGACAAGCCGCAAGAAGTGGCGGACCGGATCGCCGCGGCATCAACACGGATTGTCACGCTCACCATCACCGAAAAGGGGTACCGGTTCGATCCGAGCACCGGCAGCCTCAACCTGGCCGACGCTGAGGTGCAGGCCGACCTTGCCGGCAGGGCCCCGCACACCGCCGTCGGCCAGATTATCCGTGGCCTTCAGCAGCGTGCGCGCACCGGGGCCGGGCCCGTCACGGTCGTGTCGTGCGACAACCTGCCGGGCAACGGCGAGCTGACCGGCACCATGGTCCGTGCGTTCGCCGCCGCCCTGCCTACAGCCGAAAGCGGACCGCTGCTGGCCTGGCTGGAGCAGAACGTCACGTTCCCCAGCACCATGGTGGACCGGATGGTGCCCGCCACGACGCCGGCCGACTTGGACGACGTCGAGCGTGAACTGGGCCTTCGCGATGAAGCGGCGGTGGTGGCCGAGCCGTTCAAGCAATGGGTCATCGAGGACAACTTCGCCGCCGGACGCCCGCGCTGGGAGGACGCCGGCGCCCTGTTCAGCTCCGACGTCGCCGCCTGGGAGGCCGCCAAGCTGCGCCTGCTCAACGCCAGCCACTCCATGCTGGCCTACCTCGGCCTCGCCGCGGGCAAGGAGACCATCAGCGACGCCGTGGGCCAGACCGCTTTCCTCACCGCTTGCCGGCGCATGATGGTTGAGGAAGCGCTGCCCACCATCACCCTGCCGCCGGAGCTGGACGGTGAACAGTACTGCTCCCAAGTGCTCAGCCGTTTCGCGAACCCTGCCCTGGGCCACACCACCGCCAAGGTGGGAAGCGACGGCTCTCAGAAGCTCGGGCTGCGCCTGCTCCCCACCATCCGCGGCACGCTCGACGCCGGGCGCGAGCCCCGGTGGGCCGCCCTGGCAGTCGCCGCCTGGATGCACCATGTGGCCACCTCCCCGGTGGCAGACCTGAACGATCCGCTGGCTACGCAGCTTCACGCCGTCCTGCCCGCCACCCGCACGGCGGCCACCGTGGTCCCCGCCCTGCTGGGCTTCCATCCCATCTTTGGCCAGGACTTGGCGCAGCACGCGGCGTTCACCGAACTGGTGCTGCACTGGTACCGCACCTTGGAAACCGACGGGCCCGATGGCCTGGGAAACGAGATCAACCATGGCTGACGCCTCAAAAGTCCTGAGCATTTCCCCGGTCATCCCGGTGGTCACCATCGACGACCCCCAGGACGCGGTTCCGCTCGCCCGGGCCTTGGCCGCCGGCGGCGTGAAAATCATCGAACTCACGCTGCGGACCGAATCAGCACTCACGTCATTGAAGCTGATCGCCGACGAGGTGCCGGACATCCTGGTTGGTGCCGGCACCATCCTTACGCCCGGACAGGCCGCCGACGCCGTCTCCGCGGGTGCCCAATTCCTGGTCAGCCCCGGGGTCACCCCGGCCCTGCTCACGCAGATGCTCACATTCGACGTCCCGGTACTTCCCGGCGTGGCCACCGTGGGCGAGGTCATGACCGTCCTGGAAAGCGGCCTGGACACCATGAAGTTCTTCCCCGCGGGCCCCGCCGGCGGCCCCAACTATCTGGCGGCCATCGGTGCGCCCATCCCGCACGTGCAGTTTTGCCCCACGGGCGGCATCAGTCTGGCCACCGCGCCGGACTACCTCAAGCTCCCCAACGTGTCCTGCGTCGGCGGCAGCTGGCTGACCCCCGCGGCGGCCGTCAAAAGCGGGGACTGGAATAGGATTACTGAACTGGCCCGGGAGGCAGCCGGGCTGAACGCGTCGGTGTAGCTGTAGCCCTTGGCCGGGACGAACTTAGCGTCGAGCCGGTTCGCTGTGAGTGTCACGTTCAGGTACGTCCAACGACGCGACGTCACGAATGCTGGGCGGTATCACCCGAACTTCGTCCATTGTCCTTCGGAAACCACCTCGATGGAGCCGTCGACGACCTTGATAGCTGTCTGTTCGTCGATGGCGTAGGCCGGGACGCCGATGTCGGCGGCCCACCGCTCTGCGTGGGCCAGGGTGTTGGTCGGGAAAGTGTCCAAGTGCGGGAAGATCGAAAAGTCCACCACCCCCAGGGTGCGATCGTCCGGCGCGGATGGCCACTCGACGAAGTACTCCCCGATCCGGGGCGTCATCACCATGCTTCCGGCACTCACTCCCACCCACACTGTGTCGGGCAGTGACGGCAGCAGGTCGGCCAGCCCGGACTCCCGCATCCAGTGGCACAGGTACGTGGCGTCGCCGCCGTCGACCAGGAGCACGTCGGCCTCCCGAAGCCAGGGGACCCATCGCTCCGCGCCGATGGTGGGCAGCGCGGTGAGTTCGAGGACGCCGAGCGACGCCCAGCCCAGGCCGGAGAAGTGCCGGAAGTCGGGCTCGGCGGCCAGGAGGCCCCGCACCGATGCCGGTCCGCACATCGGGTGACCCCACTGCGCTGTCGGGACGACCAGGGCGTAGCACTCGGCGATCGGCTTGTCGAGAAGCTGCACGAGCGCCGAGTGGATGCTCGGGTTCGTCACGCCGCCTGACGTAAGCAAGAGCTTCAAACGTGCCCCCAAAGTTCGCGCGGATGGTGGATGTGCCGGAAGACCCGGGACGGGCTGGAACTCATCGGCAGATGCTGTAAGCACACCCACCTGGCGTGCGGCCCGTCAATAGGGACACGCCCAGCAAGGGTCGACGGCCTGGAACCTCACGCATGTGTCCAGGCCGCGGCGCCCGTCGGGGACGGCCGGACCGGCTGTCTCAGCCGGCCCGGCGGACTTCGATCCGGCCGTCGTTTATCCGCGTTTCGTAGGCGGGCTGGGGGCGGGTGGCCGGTCCGCGGACGATCGTGCCGTCGGCGAGTCTGAAGGTGCTGCCGTGCCACGGGCAAATGACGCAGCCGTTCTCGATCTTTCCCTCCTCCAAGGGTCCGCCCATGTGGCTGCACACGGCATCGAGTGCGTGGATCGTTCCCTCGGAGCGGTGCAGCAGGAGCGAGACGCCGCCGACCTCCACGGTGCGGCGATCGCCGTCGGACATCCCGTCCTCATCGAGCACCGCCGTCCATTTGGAGGGCCCGGTGCGGTCCGCCGTCTTGTTCACATTCACCGCGTCGGCATAGGTCAGGTGCCCGCCCAGGAAACCGCCAACGGACATCAAGCCGAAGCCGGCCAGGCCGAGCGTTTTTCCAAGCCCGCGGTGGCCGTTCCTGCGGGCAATGGCGGATGAAACGTAGAAGCAAAGGGCAGTACTGTTGGCCAAAGCGTGGATCACTCCGGTCCGCCTCGACTTCCCCGTTGTGTCCGACCAGTCGTTGAGGCCGGCTGCAGCTGTTGGAACAGCTGTGGCGATGCCGACGACGACAAGGGCGTCGGCCGCGGGTTCGGAAGCCCGGCCACCGGCCAGATCCAGAAGAGCGGCCATGCTCCAGGCGCCGATGGGCAGATCGGTGAGCACCGGATGCAGCGGGTGCCCGATGTAAGTACCGCTCAGAAGATTCCGGACCGGCCGCGGGCTGACCGCCTTGCCCACGGCCTTCGCGAGGGAAGACGCCACACCGTCGAGTAAATCGAACTGCTCGACGGCTTTGACGACAGAATCTAGCTTCATTGCAACTCCTAGGTCTCAGCACCCGGCACGGGCCGTTCAGGAACAGGTCGCTGGTTCTCCGCGGTGTCCGCGTGGCCAGTGGACGAAAGCTTTGCACCGTGCCACGGTCCGTGGCAAGAGCCGGGCCTTGCCAGGCACATGGCCAGGTGGACGAGCCCGGCGTAGTCTTCCAGCACGGCCTCGCAGTTTCGGCAGGCGATCGAGCGCTGGAGAGTGGGCACTCTTGGACCGGACGTTCCGGGTCATTCTGATCTTCAAGGGCCTGGACGGCGTATTGGAACTGGTGGGCGGAGTTCTGCTGCTCCTGGTGTCTCCGCAGCAGATCGGTGCCATGGCCCGGGTTCTGACCCAGCACGAACTCTCCGAGGATCCCCACGACCTGGTTGCCCACGCCCTGGTGCGGTCAACCAGCAACCTCTCTGCCTCAGCATCGTTGTTCGGAGCCGTCTATCTGCTACTCCACGGACTGGTCAAAGTTGTCCTGGTGTGGGCGGTCCTGCAGGACAGGCTGTGGGCCTATCCTTGGATGATCGCCTTTCTTCTGGTCTTCATCATCTACCAGGTCTATAAGATCTTGGTCTCCTTCTCCTGGGGTCTGGCACTGCTGACTGCGTTCGATATCTTCATCGTGTGGCTGACGTGGCGCGAATACCGGCGCCACAAGGCCCGGGCCGCCAGCGGCGGACGTCCGGGACTAATTCGGTGAATGACGCAGTTATGCGTTCGGAACTGCCCAGTGGGAACGGGTTCATGCAACGCGCTTCGGGCGCCGAGGGGAGTGGATGTACGTGACGACAACGCATGCCGAGGGGGTAGGTTTCCGCTCCCAACGCGGACCTGTCCTCATTGCCCTGATGCTCTCCACCGGGCTGGTGGCGATCGATGCGACGATTGTGGCCACAGCGGTGCCTTCGATCGTGCATGACATCGGCGGGTTCACGTCGTTCCCGTGGCTTTTCTCCGCCTACCTGCTGGCGCAGGCCGTGTCAGTCCCTGTCTACGCGAAGCTCTCCGACACCATCGGCCGCAAGCCGATCATGCTGATCGGAATCGGGTTGTTCCTGCTCGGCTCGATCCTGTGTGGGGTGGCCTGGAGCATGCCGGTCCTCATCGCCTTCCGCGTGGTGCAGGGGCTGGGGGCGGGGGCGGTCCAGCCGATGGCCATCACCATCGCGGGCGATATCTACACGCTGGCGGAGCGGGCCAAAGTGCAGGGCTACCTGGCGAGCGTGTGGGCCGTTTCTTCGGTGGTGGGCCCGACGCTCGGCGGAGTGTTTGCCGCACTCGGGATCTGGCGTGGCATCTTCCTGGTGAACATCCCGCTGTGCCTGGTGGCAGGGTGGATGCTGGTCCGGTCGTTCCACGAAAATGTCGAGCGTGTGAAGCACCGGGTCGATTATTTGGGGGCCGGACTGCTCACCGCCGCGCTGACCCTGCTCATTCTCGGCGCCCTTGAAGGCGGCCAGGCCTGGGCTTGGAACTCCGCCATCAGCATCGCGGTGTTCGCCGGCGGCGCCGTCTTGTTCGCCGCGTTCATCCTCGGCGAGCGCAGGGCGGCGGAGCCGGTCCTGCCGCCGTGGGTCGTGTCCCGGCGGCTGCTGGCGACGACGGCCCTGATCTCTTTCGGCGTGGGAGCGGTCATGCTTGGCCTCACTTCCTACGTTCCCACGTTCCTCGAAGGAGCCCTTTCCACCTCCCCGATCCTGGCCGGACTCGCGCTGGCGGCACTGACCATCGGCTGGCCGATCAGCGCGTCCCAATCGGGCCGCCTGTACCTTCGGATCGGATTCCGGAACACCGCCCTGATCGGCATCACGATCACCGTCATCGGCACAGCAGTCCTTGCCTTCACCGCCACCACCCCCAACGTCCTGTTGACCGCCGGCAGTTGCTTCATCGTCGGGCTCGGACTCGGGCTCGTCGCGACCCCCACGCTCATCGCCGCCCAAACCAGCGTCGAATGGAACGAACGCGGCGTGGTCACCGGCACCAACCTCTTCGCGCGGTCAATCGGCAGCTCCATCGGCGTCGCCGTTTTCGGGGCGATAGCGAACGCCGTCTACGCCGGAACCCCGCACGGCGAGACCGACCCCCACACGGTCGTCGCGGCCTCCGCTTCCGTGTTCCTGGCCGTCACGGTCGTCGCCGCGCTCACCGTCGTCGCCGTGATCGGCATGCCCGCCGCAAGGAACATCAAACAGGTCCCCGCCGCGGCGCAGGCCAATCCGCGAGGCTGATCCAGAGGTTCGGGTCCGGGAAACTGCCCAAAAGCTGGCTCAAAGAATGAATCAGCTGGCTTTTAGGTTGAGATCTCAGCAATATGGCGAGAACGGTGTGATTGCCGTGGATATGGTGACTGGCATGGAACCAGTTACGAATTTTGCGCGGCGTTGGGGCGCCCCCGCGGCGGCCGTCATCTTCTTCTCCCTGTGGTGTGTGGCCGAGGCCGGCAGAATGGGAGGATCCTGGCTGACCTGGTCAGGGAACTGGGCGCTGGTGCTGATGACATTGGCGATTGCCACTGCCTCCTGGAAACCCCTGGTCTCCCTTGGGTGCACGGTTGCTCTCCTTGCCGGACAGTTAAGCCATACCCTGCCGCCGATGGCTTCCAACCACTGGGCCATCTACCTGGGCTCCTTTATCGCTCTGGGCTTCATATTGTGGACAGCCCCGCAGCGGCTGCGGTACATCGCTGCCGGCGCGAACGTGGCCGCCGCCGCCGTCATGGCGTTCCTGATGCTCTCGTGGAGATATGGCGACGGTGTCGGATGGTACCCCCCTGCGTACGCCGGCGACCGGTGGATGCTGCAGGACTATGGCTGGCAGCTGTTCGCGCTCCTCCTGCTAATCGCCGGGGCCTGCGCCGCCGTCGGTCTTCTGCTGGCCCTGTACCAGGAACGGGGCAGCCTGTTCCGTGCGCGTGAGCTGGCGCAGAGCAGCCTGAAGGAAGCCGAGGTCGACCTGATCGTGGAGCAGGAACGGACACGTATCGCCCGGGATCTGCACGACGTCCTCGCCCATTCCCTCGCGGTCATCGCCGCACAGGCCGACGGAACCCGCTACCTGAGCAAGGACCAGCCCAGGGCCGTCCTTAGCGCGCTGGACACCATTGCTCGATCCGCCCGCAGCGCCCTGGTGGACGCCCAACGCGTGATCGAGGGAGTCCGCGACGACGGCATGGTGACGCCCCAGCCGCGGCTGAGCGACATCCCGGCACTAATCGAAGGCATGCAGCGCGGCAGTTTGAAGATCCACCCGACCGAATCCGGGACGCCCGTGAAGCTCTCCACGGGACAGGAGTTAGCAGTCTTCCGGATCGTTCAGGAGTGCCTGACCAATGCCCTCAAACATGGCGGGCGCGGCACGGATGTGCGGCTCCACTTTGACTGGAGCGGGCCGGGCCTGACACTGCACGTGGCCTCGGCCGTCGAACCAGCCGTCCCAGAAGACGCTGCGGATCCGGCCGGGCCGCGGGTCGGGAGGGGACTTCCCGGCATGCGCGAACGCGCGCATCTGGCCGGCGGCTGGCTGACGGCCGGACCGGACGGCGAGCACTTCCGGGTGACGGTCTTCATCCCCTACGGAACCCGGGAAGCGAGAGCGGCGGACGATCCAGCCGGCGCGGACGCAGGGGATGCTTTCGATGAAATCGCCGGCGGGGCAGTCCGGCCGGCGCTGGCCGGACCAGGCATTTCCGGGCCGGCAGGGGTCGCGCAGGAAGCCCACGGCCGTGGCTGATGCCGGGGCGCGCATCACCGTGGCCCTGGTGGACGACCAACCCTTGTTCCGGGCGGGTATCCGCATGCTGATAGAGAGCCAGGGGGACTTGGAACTCTCGGGGGAGGCCGGTGACGGGGAAGGCGCGGTGACCCTGGCAACCGAACGGCGCCCGGACGTCATGCTGATGGACTTGCGGATGCCGATCATGGATGGCGTCGAAGCCACCCGGCGGATCGTGCAGCACGCCGCGGCTGCAGGCGCCGACAAGCCAAAGATCATCGCGCTGACCACGTTCAACAGGGACCAGGCCGTCGTCCAGGCCGTGCAAGCCGGGGCGAGCGGGTATCTGCTCAAGAGCGCGGAACCGGAATTCCTGCTGGCCGCGATCCGGACCGTCCACTCCGGCTACGCCGTCATCGCCCCAGGATCCATTCACTCTCTCTTCGAGCATGCTGCCCGAAGCGTTCCTGCTACCGGTCCGGACTTGTCCGTACTTGCCGTGCTGTCCGTGAGGGAGCGGGACGTCTTCCTACTCGCGGCCAAAGGTCTCAGCAATGGTGAAATGGCTGAGAGTCTGTTTGTTTCTGAAGCCACGATCAAAACTCATCTGCGCAACGTCCTGGACAAACTGGAACTCCGCACCCGTCTCCAGTTGGTGGCATTCGCCCACGAACGCCGTCTACTGGGTGCCTGAACAGGCCGCGGGCGGCGGCGAGGCCCCGGTGGTTGGTGCGGAACCAGCGTCAGCGGGCTGACCTTGAGGCGGTGGACCCCAGGGGGCGGTACTCGGTCATGCGTGTGCTCCTAGTAGTTGCTGGCTGTGCCGGCTGGCGGGACGGTACTGGCTTTCAGGACGGTCGAGGCCGAAGTGCTCGCGCAGGGTCCGGCCGGTGTACTCGGTGCGGAAGAGACCGCGGGACTGCAGAATGGGAACCACCTCGTCGGCGAAGGCCTCAAAACCCCCGGGCAGCCAAGGGGGCATGATGTTGAACCCGTCAGCGGCGCCGCCTTCGAACCAGCGCTGGATCTCGTCTGCCATCTGCACCGGGGTTCCCGCGAAGACGTAGTGGCCGCGGGCCCCGGCGAAGCGGTGCAGCACCTGGCGTACGGTCAGGTTTTCGCGGCGGATGACGTCCAGAAGCAGCTGGCTGCGGCTGCCCTCCCGCCCCGCCGCGGCGAGGAGTTCCGCCGGGAAGGTCTCGTCCAGCAACACCCCCTCAAGGTCGACGCCGAGCAGCTTGCGCAGGATGCCCAGCCCGTACTCCGGCTGAGTCAGCTCGTCGAATTCCTGCTTGAGCGCCCGGGCCTCGGCCTCGGTGGAACCGAGGTACGGGCTGATGCCCGGCAGCACCAGGAGCTGATCCGGATCGCGGTCCAGCGCCGACGCCTGAGCCTTGATGTCGGCATAAAACGCCTGGGCACTGTCCAGGGTCTGGTGCGCCGTGAACACCGCCTCCGCATGCTGCGCCGCGAAAGCCTTCCCGTCGGCGGAGGACCCCGCCTGCACATGCACCGGCCGTCCCTGCGGGGACCGCGGCGTGTTCAGCGGCCCCGCGACGCGGAAGTATTCGCCCTCATGCTCAATGGGATGAATCCGTGAGGTGTCGGCGAAAACTCCCGTGCCGGCGTCGGCCACCACCGCCGCGTCCTCCCAGCTGTCCCAGAGCTTGCCCACCACGCGCACGAATTCATCGGCACGGGCATACCGCTCCGCGTGCGGGGGGTGCTGGTCCAGGCCAAAGTTCTGCGCGGCGCGTTCGGCGCCGGTGGTGACGATGTTCCAGCCCGCGCGGCCGCCGCTGAGGTGGTCCAGCGAGGCGAACAGCCGGGCCGCGTTGTACGGCTCCAGGTACGTGGTGCTGGCCGTGCCGATCAGGCCGATCCGTTCAGTTGCGACGGCGATCGCGGACAGCCAGGTGAACGGCTCGATCCGGAACCGGGTGGCGTACTGGACGTTGCTTTCCAGCGCCGGGCCATCGGCGTAGAACACGGCGTCCAGCTTTGCCTGCTCCGCGCGCTGGGCCAGTTCCTGGTAGAACCGGATGTCCAGGAGCCGCTCGGGCTGGGACTTCGGGTGCCGCCAGGCGGCCTCGTGGTGGCCGCCGGGGTAGATGAACAGGTTGAGTTTCAGCTGCCGGGCCATTACAGCGCCGCCCCGATAGAGGCCAGCTCTGGTGCGGCGCCGGCGTAGCGGTTGGCAGGGCGCTCCAGACCGTAGTGCCCGCGCAGCGTCCGGGCCGTGTACTCGGTGCGGAACAGGCCGCGTTCCTGGAGGACGGGCACCACCTGGTCCACGAACGCGTCCAGTCCCGAGGGCAGCACGGGCGGCATGATGTTGAAACCGTCCGCCGCGCCGCCGTCGAACCATTCCTGGATGGCGTCCGCGACCTGCACCGGGGTTCCGGTGAAGGTACGGTGCCCGCGTCCGCCGCCCAGGCGTCCGATCAGCTGCCGGACCGTGAGCTGCTCCCGGCAGGCCAGCTGCACGATCAGGGTGTAGCGGCTCTTGGCGCCCTCGATCTGGTCCTCGCTGGGCAGGTCGTCCGGCAGCTGGCGGTCCAGGGGCAGGTCCTGCGGGTTGACGCGCAGGGTCTTGGCCAGCTGGATCCGGGCGTACTCCGGCTTGATCAGCCGGTCCAGCTCGCGTTCGAGCTCCAGCGCCTCCTCCTCGCTGGCGCCGATGACGGGCACGATCCCGGGAAGGATCTTGAGGGTTTCCGGGTCGCGGCCGGCGGCGGCCGTGCGGGCCTTCAGATCCCGGTAGAAGTCCTGCGCGTCCGCGAGGGTCTGGTGGGCCGTGAAGACGGCGTCCGCGTACCGTGCCGCGAGGTCCTTGCCGTCCTCGGACGAACCGGCCTGGACGATCAGCGGGTGCCCCTGGGGTGGGCGCTGGACGTTGAGCGGGCCGCGGACCCTGAAGTGTTTGCCCTCGTGGTCGATGACGCGGATCTTCCCGCCGTCAGCCCAGATGCCTTCAGCTTTGTCGGCGACGACGGCATCGTCCTCCCAGCTGTCCCAGAGCTTCCGTGCCACCTCGAGGAATTCCGCGGCACGCTCGTACCGGACGGCGTGCGTCGGCTGGTCGTCCACCCCGAAGTTCCGGGCAGCGTCCGGGCCGGCGGTGGTGACCACGTTCCAGCCCGCACGGCCGCCGCTGACCCAGTCCACCGAGGCGAAGCGGCGGGCCAGGTTGAACGGCTCGTTGTAGGTGGTGGAGGCGGTGGCGATCAGTCCGATGCGGTCGGTGGTGCCGGCGATAGCCGTCAGCAGCACGGTGGGTTCCAGCTTGCCGGCGGGGCGGCGGCCCACCTCGCCGAACAGGACGGGGGAGTCGGCGAAGAAGATGGAGTCCAGCTTGCCGCGCTCGGCGGTGCGGGCCAGCTGCTTGTAGTGTTCCACGTCGGTGTTGGCCTGCGGGTCGCTCTCGGGCAGCCGCCAGGACGACTCGTGGTGCCCGGTGCTCATCAGGAAGGCGTTGAGGTGGAGTTGGCGCCGCTGCGGGGCCGGGTTGTGGGAAGTCATGGAGTGCTCCTTGCTGGTCAGGGTGGGGCGTTTCGGGTCAGCGGGCGCCCGCGGCGGCTGGGCGGGCGGCCGCTTCGGCTGCTCCGGCGGCGGATTCGATGGCGGTGCCGACGCTGGTGTGGACGCCGAGGGCGGTGAGGAGGTCGCGGCGCAGCGCTTCGTGGCCGGCGGCATCGGCAGCGGAACCGACCTGCGGTGCCACGGGTCGGACAGTGGCGGTGCGGCCGTGGTCAAGGACCACGATCCGGTCGGCCAGGGCGATGGCCTCGTCCACGTCGTGGGTGACCAGCAGGACCGCCGGGCGGTGCGCGGTCACCAGGTCCCGGAGCAGCCCGTGCATCCTGATCCGGGTCAGGGCGTCGAGGGCGCCGAACGGTTCGTCCGCCAGCAGCAGCTGCGGTTCACGGACCAGCGACCGGGCCAGCGCCACGCGCTGCTGCTCGCCGCCGGACAGCTGGTGCGGCCACGATTTTTCGCGGCCGGCGAGCCCCACCTCGGCGAGGGCCCTGCATGCCCGGGTCTCGGCGTGCTCCCGAAGGCCCAGGGTGACGTTGCCCAGCACCGTGTCCCAGGGCAGCAGCCGTGAATCCTGGAACACCACCGAAACGCGGTCCGGGACGCGAATGACGCCGCTGCCGCGCACGTCGCGGTCCAGGCCGGCGAGGGCACGCAGCAGGGTGCTTTTGCCGCAGCCGCTGGGGCCGAGGAGGGCCACGAATTCGCCGGGGGCGATGTCCAGGTCCACGCCGTTCAGCACGCCTTTGGGCCCAAAGCCGCGGATCAGGCCGCGCACGGACACGGCCGCGTTCGCCGCCAGGGCGGGACGGGCGCCTGTGTTGGCTGCCACGGCGAGCCGGGCGGCGGAGGGACGTTCGACGGCGGAAGGGGCGACGGCGGTCAGCCCGCCAGTGTTCGCTGCCATGAGAGGGCCTTTCGTTCGATGAGGCGGACGGTGCCGTCGGAGAGGAGGCCGAGAATGCCGTAGACGGCCAGTCCGAGGACGATGATGTTGGTTTGGCCATAGGTGCGGGCGAGCTCCATCATGTAGCCGATCCCGCTGGTGGCGTTGATCTGCTCCACGACCACCAGGGACACCCACGCGCCGGTGACCGCGAAGCGAAGGCCGAGGAAGAATCCGGGAAGGGCGCCCGGCAGAACCACCCGGCGGATGAAGCTTGCCCGGCTGAGGCGCACGGTCTGGGCCAGTTCGACGTAGCGCAGGTCGATGCCGCGCAGCCCCGCATAGGTCTGCAGGTAGACGGGGACGAAGACGCCCAAGGTGATGGTGAGGACCTTCATGGTCTCGTCGATGCCGAACCACAGGATGAGGAGCGGGATCAGGGCGAGGCCGGGAATGGCGCGTTTGATCTGCACTGGTCCGTCGATCAGCGCTTCCCCGACCCGGCTCAGCCCGGCGACAAGCGCCAGCACGGCGCCGACGACGGTTCCGAAGATCAGGCCGAGCAGGGCCCTCTGGGCCGAGACGGCGAGGTTTTCCTGCAGCCGGCCGTCGGCGATCAGTTCACCGGCAGTGACCACCACGGTCCAGGGTTCGGAGAGGAC
The DNA here is from genome assembly GCF_900116495.1 of Arthrobacter sp. ov118. GTDB lineage: Bacteria > Actinomycetota > Actinomycetes > Actinomycetales > Micrococcaceae > Arthrobacter. Next base: position 834,013 of record NZ_FPAY01000001.1, on the reverse strand, counting down.
CCGGGGGTCCAGGAGCCCGGTACCCGAAGAAACGGTCCAGAGCAGCAGCAAAGCCGAGGGGCCCAGCAGCCAGGCGAGCCGCCGTCGTGGTCCCGGTCCCAGCCTCCTTCCGGCGGGCCGGACGTCCTCCCGGTCCGCGAGGTCCGGGTGCTGGTGGGGTGCGACGGCGGGACGTTCCAGTACGGTGGCGGCGCTCACGCGGCGCCTCCCTTGGCGGCCGCGGCGAAGGCGGAGCCGGCGATGGCCTCGTACCGGGTGTCGTAGAGGTCCGCAGCCTTAAGCTGGGGCTTTTTCTGTTCCCGGGACAGCAGGTCGATGGTCTGCTGGTGGCGGGCGATGCCCTCCGCCCAGGATGTGGGCAGGTCCCTCTTGCCGGCGGCGTCGATCAGGTACTGCCCGTCCTCGCGGGACAGGCCCTGGTCCTTAATGTAGTAGCCCTCCAGCCATTCCTTCGGGTGGTCTTCGATCCAGCGCTGCGCCTTGCCCCACACCCCGACGTACTTCGCCAGGGCGGCGGCTCGGGCAGGATCGGCGAGGACCTCGGTTGGGGAGTACAGGAGGCTCGGATCGTCCCGTAGCCCATGGCGCAGGGTGGCCGCGCCGTCGTTCTTGTATTTGGCGAGGTAACGCTTGATCTGGACGCCGCCCAGCGGTGCGGCGTCCACCTGCTTGCTGGACAGTGCCGTGGAATAGGTGTCGCCGGTGCTGGGCAGTTCCACCAGCTTTACGTCCTCCTGCTTGAGTCCGGCTTTTGCCAGGATGCGCAGGACCAGGGCGCCCTGGGCCTGGCCGGGGCTGTAGGCCACCTTCTTGCCGCGCAGGTCCGCCAGGGAGTTGATGCCGGAGCCGGGGGCGACGCCGAGTTCGTACAGCGGGTGGTTTACCGCGTCCTGCCGGTAGGCGGTGGCGATGATCCGCACGTTCAGGCCGGTCCAGGTGGCGTGGATCGGCGGGATGTCTGCCACGGAGCCGACGTCCAGCGCCTTGGCGCGGAAGGCCTCGGTGGTCTGCGGGCCGCCGGAGATGTTGGCGAACTCCACGTTGATGCCGTCCAGCTCCTTGATCAGGCCCGACAGTTCGAGGGCCACGCGGATGCTGGGGTCGCCCACTTTGATGGTGATCCCGGCGGGGACAGTGGTGGCGAGCGGTGCCAGTGCGGCCTGGCTGACTTGCTGGCTGCCGGCGGTGGCAGTCCCGCCGCAGGCGGTCAGCACGGCCAGTGCGGGCAGGGCCAGGAGGGTGCCCAGGGTCCGGCGTCGGGTGACTGCGCGCTGGGTGATTGTGCGGGTGCCAGCGCGACCGGCCAAAGTGGAGGATCCCTCCGTTGGTGGGGCAGGGGTGGAAGACGTGAAGAACATTGCGGCCTTTCAGGAAGGTGAAGCGCGAGATTCGGGACAGGCGGGCACAGCGGAGCCGGCCCGGGAGAGCGCCCGGGCACGGGGCAAGGGGGATATTGCAGCCGCCTGGCTGAGGGGGTGGCTGTCAGTAGTCGGCGGGTTTAGCGGTCTCGCGGTGGCGCTTGGCGGTGGCGGAACAGCAGGGGGCTAGCGGTGGTGCTTGGTGGTCGGCGGGGAAATCAACGCCGGCCACGCCGCGCGGCGTGCTCCTTCGGCGTGCACATTCGGTGCCGGCGGCAACAGAGCGAACCTGAGGTGTGGGTGCCTTGCGTGCTGTGGGATGTCTGCGGCATCGGGTCCTCCTGTTCGTGGTGAGTCCATGTTTTGCTGCGGCCCGGCCTTGACCGTTGAATCACCTAAACACGGCTTTCACGGTCTTGGCCAGCACTGCGCAACGGACGCTCAACAGGAGGAAACGGCGCTACATATGGCGCCATGCAGGGCGCTTGACAGGCAACCCAGCGCCATGAACTGCAACGCAGGTTCATGTGGCTTGAGGTGTCGCGGGATGCTTTTGGCGCCCGGCACACGGCTCTGCGTCGAGCGTCAATCAAGGGTTGACGGGCGCCTCTTGGCAACTTAAGGTTGACGCATGAGCGATCCTCTTCGGATGACGAATCCGGTCCGTCTCGACGACCTCATCGAGGCCATAAAGAAGGTGCATCCCGATGCCCTCGAACAGCTCACAGACGCGGTGATTGCCGCGGATCATCTGGGTGACGTGGCCGACCACCTGATCGGTCATTTCGTGGACCAGGCCCGGCGCTCCGGTGCTTCCTGGTCGGAGATCGGCAGGAGCATGGGGGTCAGCAAGCAGGCGGCCCAGAAACGCTTCGTGCCAAAGGGCTCCGCTGAACCGCTGGATCTGGATCCCCGCCAGGGGTTCAGCAGGTTCACGCCGCGGGCCAGGAACGTGGTGGTTGCTGCCCAGAACGAAGCCCGTGCCGCGGGCAATGATGAGATCGGCCCCGCACACCTGTTGCTCGGGCTGCTGGCCGAGCCGCACGGCCTGGGGGCGCGGGCCATGAGCGCGCAGGGAATTTCCCCGGAGGCCGTGCGGCAGGCCGCCACCGCGTCCCTGCCGCCCGCGGCTGACCAGGTGCCAGAACTCATCCCGTACGATGCGCAGGCGAGGAAGGCACTGGAACTGACCTTCCGGCAGGCCTTGCGGCTGGGCCACAACTACATCGGAACCGAGCACATCCTGCTTGCGCTGCTGGAGCTTGAAGCCGGTGCCGGGGTGCTCGCCGGCCTAGGTATCGACAAGGCGGCGGCCGAAACGGAAATCACCACCGCCTTGGCCGCAATCCATGCCGCGCAGGAACAAAGGGAATAAAGACAGAGGAGGCACGGAAATGGGGGCAAGTGACGGTGCCGCCGACCGGGGTCCGGTCATCACGCCCACGCTTCAGACGGGCACCGCGGCCATCGTAGTGGCCGCCTGCGCCTGGCTGGGGTCACGCGCCGGAAGCGTGAGCACGCCGTCCTTGCCTTAAACATAGATGGATGTAAATATTTACGTGTGTCTATGAATTTGGAGTTTCACTCGGCCCAGGCCGTTACCTGCTGCGCGCCGCTGTCGCGGGAGCCTCTGTCCGAGGCCGCGGCCGAAGGGATCGTGCCGCTGCTGAAGGCGTTAGCGGATCCGGTGCGCCTGAGGTTGGTGTCCCTGGTGGCGTCCCATGAGGGTGGGGAGGCCTGCGTCTGCGATCTTAACGACGCCTTCCAGTTGTCCCAGCCGACCATCAGCCACCATTTGAAAATCCTGCATGAGGCGGGGCTTTTGGACCGTGAGAAGCGGGGTGTGTGGGTCTATTACCGGGTCCGGGCCGAGGCCCTGGAAGATCTGGCGTCACTGATCGGCGGACAGGCCTGATGAGCGTACTGGCCCGCAAGGCAACGGCGGAGTTCGCCGGCAGCGCATTCCTGGTGATGGCGGTGGTGGGTTCCGGCGTGATGGCCTCGCGCCTTTCCCCGAGCGACGTCGGCCTGCAGCTTCTGCAGAACAGCATCGCCACAGGTGCCGCGCTGGTGGCGCTGATCGCGGCGCTGCAGCCGATCTCGGCATCGTTCAATCCCGTGGTCACGCTCGTGGAGAGGGCCTTGGGGCTGGTCGACACCAGGACCGTTCTGGGGCTGGTCGTCGCGCAGGTCCTCGGCGGACTTACCGGCAGTGTCCTGGCGAACCTGATGTTCGGCCTCGCCCCGGTGGCCGCTTCCTCCCAAGAACGCGCAGGTGCTGGGATCTGGCTGGGGGAGGTCGTCGCTACCGTCGGGCTGCTGCTGGTCGTCTTCGGCGCGGTCCGTTCGGGCCGGGCCGACCGGGTGGCCGTCGCCGTCGGCGGCTACATCACCGCCGCGTACTGGTTCACCAGCTCCACGAGCTTCGCCAATCCCGCCGTGACGATAGCCCGGACCATCACCGACACTTTCGCCGGCATCGCCCCGTCCTCCGCACCCGCCTTCATTCTGGCCCAGCTCCTCGGCGGTGCCGCCGGGTACTTCCTCGTCCGTTTCCTGTATCCGACGGCCGCTGATTCCGCCGCTGTCCTGACTGATCGAAAGGTTCTCTCATGAGCGAGAAGCCCTCCGTCCTGTTCGTCTGCGTCCACAACGCCGGCCGCTCCCAGATGGCCGCAGCCTTCCTCACCACCCTGTCCCGGGGCGCCGTCGAGGTCCGTTCCGCCGGATCCCAGCCGGCCGTGAAGGTTAATCCCGCCGCCGTGGAAGCCATGGCCGAAGTGGGCATCGACATGTCGGCCGAGATTCCGAAGGTCCTCACCACCGCGGCGGTCAAGGACTCCGACGTCGTGATCACCATGGGCTGCGGCGACGAATGCCCGTACTTTCCGGGCAAGCGCTACGAGGACTGGGTCCTGGAAGACCCTGCCGGGAAGGGCGTCGACTCCGTCCGGCCCATCCGGGATGAAATCAAAAGCCGCGTGGAGGCCCTGATCGCCTCTCTGATCCCCGCAGCGACGTAACGAACCCCACCACAAGGCTGGGAGGGGGTGACTTGATGAGCACCGGCTGCTGCGACGACGACTGCTGCGACGACGGACAGGACTGCTGCTGACCCGCCCGACCATATCCGGCCTGCCCGCCACAGAACGGGCAGGCCGACACCGCGGCACACGAAAGCCGAACGACGCATGAAATGAGGAACTGATGACCGGATTGGATTCCCTGCCCGTTGCCGTGATCGGCGCAGGCCCGGTTGGCCTGGCGGCAGCCGCGCACCTTCTGGAACGCGGACTCGAGCCGCTCGTCCTGGAGGCAGGTCCAACCGTGGGCGCTGCCATCCGGGAATGGGGCCACATCCGGTTGTTCTCCACCTGGCAGTACAACCTCGACGCCGCCGCCGTGCGGCTGCTTGAACGCAACGGCTGGGAGGCGCCCCGCCCAACCGCTCTGCCCTATGGGAACCAGATCGTGGCGGAATACCTCGAACCGCTGGCCGCGACACCCGAACTCAAGGACCGGATCCGCACCCGCTCCCGGGTCACCGCCGTGACCCGGGAGGGCATGGACAAGGGCCGCAGCCTCGGGCGGGAAAACGCCCCCTTCGTGCTCCGCATCCAGGACCCGCAGGGCGACGTCGTCGAGGTCCTGGCCCGGGCCGTCATCGACGCCTCCGGCACCTGGTCCACACCGGCCCCACTGGGCTCCTCCGGGCTTCCCGTCGCGGGCGAAGCGCTGGCCCGTGCTGCCGGGCTAGTCACGGGCCCGCTGCCTGACGTCGAGCGGGACGGATTCGCCGGCTGCCGCACCCTGGTCATCGGCTCCGGCCACTCAGCCGCGAACATGGTCCTCGACCTCGCCCGCCTTGCGCGTACCAGGCCGGAAACCGAAGTCCTTTGGGCCATCCGCGCGGCCAGCCCGGACCGGGCCTACGGCGGCGGGGACGCCGACAAGTTCCCTGCCCGCGGACAGCTCGGCACCAGGCTGCGCACCGCCGTCGAGACTGGAAGCGTTCAGCTCCTGACAAGCTTCCGCACCGAGCACGTTGAACTTACGGGCGGCTCTTCCCTTCGCTTGCACGCGCAGGATGGCCGCGCCTTGAACGTCGACAGGGTCATTTCTGCGACGGGATTCCGCCCCGATTTGGGCATCCTCAGCGAGCTCAGGCTGGACCTGGATCCGGCGGTCGATGCGCCCCGTGCCCTCGGACCACTCATTGACCCGGACTTTCACAGTTGCGGGACAGTCCCGCCCCATGGAGTGAAAGTCTTGGCCCAGCCCGAGAAGGACTTCTACCTGGCCGGAATGAAATCCTACGGACGCGCCCCGACCTTCCTGTTGGCCACAGGGTACGAGCAGGTCCGCTCCATTGCCGCCGCCTTGGCCGGAGACACCGCTGCCGCTCACGCCGTCGAACTCCAACTGCCCGAAACGGGGGTCTGCTCCACCGCTATACCCGGATCGGGTGACGAGACTGCGGAGTCCTCCTGCGACATACCGGAATGCGCGCCCATCAGCCTCGGCCTGCCGACAGGGCTGCGGCACGGCCGCGCAGCCGAATCCGCCCGGACATGAACTCCAGCTGGGGTTAAACGTGATGGACGCCAGCCGTGAAGAGGTCAGCAGGGGATACAAACGCGCTTGCTCAACCCTTGCCGGCACGCTCGCCCAGACGAGCGATGAGGAGCTGCGACGGCGCAGCACAGGAACCCGCTGGACCAACGAGGAACTCCTCTTCCACATGGTTTTCGGGTACATGGTCGTCCTGGCCCTGCTGCCACTGGTGCGAACCTTCGGCCGCCTGCCGCCCTCTGTCGGGAAGGGTTTTGCCGGGCTGCTGAACTCCTGCACACTGCCCTTTGACGTAGTTAATTACTGGGGGTCTCGGGCTGCCTCACGAGTCTTCGACCGCAACCGCATGCTGCGAAAACTCGAACGCGTCACCGCCACACTAGCCCGGCACCTCCAGCGTGAATCTGAAACGTCACTGGCACTCACTATGGCCTTCCCGACGCGCTGGGACCCGTTCTTCACGCAGTCCATGACACTCGCCGACGTTTACGCCTACCCCACTCTCCACTTTGACTTCCACGCCAAGCAATTAAGCCTTTCACCCCACTAAGGCCGGCAGTCACCCCAGCTCGCCATTGCAAGGGCAGCTCCTCGGCAGCTTTATCACCGGCTGCCTTCCAGTGCCTGGACTTCGCGAGGGCCGGCGGGCCTGTTCGGTGCTTTCAGGGTGTATTCGTGTTCAGGAAGGCTTTGATTTTGGTGGCCATGGCGGGGGCATGGGTCCAGTGCAAGTAGTGCCCGCCGGGGAGCGTCAATATCTCGTGGTGGCGGACGTTGTGCAGCAGGGTCTCGTGACGTGCCGGGTCCGGAGGGCTCTCCTTCGCCGAGGCGAGGAAGGTGAGCACGGGCAGATCTTCCGGGTAGCGCAGGGTTTGCACCTTGCGGGCGTTGTCCGCGATCCGGTTGGTTTCGTCGAGAACGGAAGGGTTGCCGAAATTCCAGTTGGTCATGCGGCGCATCTGGTCCCGTTCACGAGGTGTGTAGGCGGTGCCGTCCGGTTCCACCAGGCTGGGCACGAGCATGGTGGCCCAGCGGAGCAGCCCACTCGTAGCGATCAGACGTTGCCAGTTGATGCCGTCGGCGGGCACGGTGGTCTGGTCTGCGTGAATCGTTTGGGTGGTGGGCACGGTGGGGTCGATGCCGATGACGGCCGAGACGTCGTTCCGGTACCGGTTGGCAAAGGCGAGCGTGTAGAAACCCGCGATGGAATGGCCAGCTAGAACATAGGGCCTGGGCACGTCCAGTTTCGCCAGCGCCTCATGCAATTCGGCGGTGATGTTCTCGACAGTGCGCTCGACCGGGGGCTGGTCGCTGTACCCGTAGCCGAACCCTTCGACGACGACGACGTCGTAGTTTGCGAGCTCCCGGATCAGCGGGGCAAAGTCCAGAGCCGGCGCCGGCGTTCCCAGGCCGCTGAGCAGCACGATGGACTGCCTGGCCCTGCCGTTGCCCGGTGTTCTGACCACGTTAAGGGCGCCGGGGCTGGTCTGCACCCTTTGCCCGTAGGGAACGGCCGCGGACCGCTCCGCCTGTTCCAAGGCGAGGTTCGCGGCCACGGAGGTGAGGAGGAGGCCTGCCACGACGGCCGCCGCCACACCCAACCTGCGAAACGGGCGGTGGGGTGCTTTGGCCGGGGCTGATGCGGTGGCGGTCATGACCGGTCCTTTCCTGCAGTATGTGCCGGCTCTGTTGTGCGTGCCTTTCGGGCTGAACGAACGACGGCGGCGCGCCGGAGAACGGTGGGCAGCGCGCCGGCGCCCGCAGCGAGGACGACTGTCATGACAAACAGCCACGTGGAGCGGGTGTCGGTGCTGGTTCCGTCCAGGTGCAACTGGGCCGTGGGATAGTCGATAAATTTCGCGGTCGTCATGGCTGTGGTGTTCCCGGTCCGGCGGGACAGCTCTTCGAGGGCGGCGTCGAAGGCACCCCGCGGGCCTCTCGGTTGGGGCAGCACAGTGGTGGCAAGCTGCCGGCTCCCGGCCCAGGACAGGAGGCGGGTGTCGTGGGCAGCGGCCCCCGGAAGGATCAGCCGGTCCAAATGCAGCCCTTTTGATGCGAAGGGCGTCGTGAGCAGGACCAGGCCGTGCTTGGTGGTGACAGTGGGGGCCGCGGCGAGGGCGACCGTACGGGCAGCGCCTGAGACGGTGTACACCTCGAACGCGGCGACGGCGTCGAGCTCGCTGATGCCGTCCGTCAGCCCGATCCCTACCGTCGGCCGCAACCAGGGGAGGGCCGCGTTCAGGGCAACGGGAGCGTCGCCGACGTTGAAAGCCTGGTCGGCGATCGCCGTGCCCGTGGACATTGACCAGCCCGGGTATCCGACCTCTGCGCCCACCCGTGCAGCCTCGGATTCCCCGGCGAGATCGTGCACCAGCTGCAGGGCACCAGGGATCCCGGAGGTGACGCCCGCCGTCGTCATGATGCGTCCGTCCTGGACGAAACGCTGGCCGGTGACCCACTGCACGGCGGGCCGGCTCTGGCGCAATGAGCTGATGCGCGACCAGTGGGACGTGGCGCGGTGCCCGTCGAGAACGCCGGCCTCCGCGAGCAGCATGGAGCCGGCGCAGACCCCGAGGATGCGGATGCCGCGGGTCGATTGGCGGGCAATCCAGGACCGCGTGGCTGCCTCGCTGGCGCCTTTTGGATCCTCCACGGCTGGCACCACCAGCAGGTCCGGTGCCGGCGCCCTGCCGTCATCGATGTCAGCGAACGTCGTCGCCGGAACCACGGCGGGAGCTCCCGCGAGTCGAACGGGTGAGCGGTCGGCCGCGACGGTTGTGACAGTGAACTTCGGGGACCTGGCGAAGACGTCATAGGGTGCAAGCACGTCAGCTGCTTCGGTCCCGCTGCCGCCCAGCACGAATGCGACCCGGATGGTTCCGGTGCCGGCGGCCGGCCCGGGGGCGTTGCCCCGTGTGCCCTCGGCAACGGCCAGCCTGCGCTCCAGGCCGCTGTCACGCCCCACTGCGGCGGCCCCGGCACCCAGAACTCCGACGAATGTGGCGCCGGCGAGGGCAGCAGCCAACACGGCGTGCATCAGCCGGGCCAGACCCTTGGCCCCGCGGCGCGTGGCTGGCCGGAAAGAAGCAGGCGGTGAAGGTCGAAAGCTGATCATGGAGCTAAGACTGTCAGGACGCAGCAGCAGCGGGGAGTGGCAAAAACGACCACTATGAAAAGGATTCTGCAGGCAGTGATCTCGTCAGGCGCAGCGTGGGTACAGTGGCCTCATGCACCGTGTCGTTGCCTTGGCTCTGCCGGACGTCGTCGCCTTTGACCTCGCCATTCCCGCGCAGGTATTCGGCCACGAGGACGAGCGGCAGCTGTATACCTTCCAAGTGTGCGCAGCCGAGCCCGGTCTGGTCCCGACGACGTCCGGGTACGCCATTCACGCCGCGGCGGGGCTTGACGCCCTCAGGTCAGCGGACACCATCGTTGTGCCCGGGTTCAGTCCGCTCACCGACCCGCCGGCCAGCGTCTGCGAAGCGCTTCGTGAGGCGGCGGGAAACGGAGCCCGGGTGGTGTCCGTCTGCACCGGGGCTTTCGCTCTGGCCGCCGCCGGCCTCCTCGACGGCAAGCGCGCCACAACACACTGGCGGAGCGCCCAGCGTCTGCAAACCCTGCACCCTGCGATCGCCGTCGACGCCGGGGTGCTGTACATAGACGAGGGCGGCGTCAGCACCAGCGCCGGCGTCGCGGCCGGAATCGACCTGTGCCTGCACCTGGTCCGCAGGGATTACGGCACCGAGGCAGCGAACCGTATTGCCCGGCGGATGGTCGTGGCTCCTCACCGTGAGGGCGGGCAGGCACAGTTCATTGAACGCCCCGTCGCCGCGCCGCTGACGCACTTCGCCGAAACGTGCGCCTGGGCCAGGCAGCGCCTGGCGGAGCCGCTGACCATCGTCGACATGGCCGTCCATGCCGGGTGGGCGCCGAGCAGCTTCGCGCGCAAATTCCTGGCAGAGGCGGGAACGACGCCCCTGCGTTGGCTGACCAGCCAGCGCATTGCCGAGGCGTGCCGGCTGCTGGAGACAACCGATCTGACCGTGCAGGCAGTCGCGGCCAGGACGGGCTTGGGAACGTCAGCAAATTTCCGGCTCCACTTCATGCGCGAACTAAACACCACGCCCTCCAGCTACCGCCGCCTCTACCAGGGACGGAACCGCCGGGTGAGCAGGGAGTCCTAGCGTTCGCCAACTTTGTCCAACGAACCGGGTGCGATTCGCGGGGAACGGTCTTAGAGTGTTGGCCATGGCTATCGCACGCTTCCCGGTCGTCGTACTCGACTGTCCTGACCCCAAGACCCTGGCCGAGTTCTACGGCACCCTGCTCGATTGGAAGATCGAGCTAGACGACGACTGGTGTTCCGTCCGCGCCGAGCACGGCGATTCGCTGAGCTTCCAGAAAGTCGAGTCCTATACGCCGCCGCAATGGCCTGGCCAAGACGTACCGCAGCAGATGCACCTCGATGTCGTGGTGGACGACCTCGACGCCGCCGAGGCTGCGGTGCTCGAGCTCGGTGCGACCAAGCACGAACACCAGCCGGGAACGTCATTCCGGGTGTTCCTCGACCCGGCCGGGCATCCGTTCTGCCTCTGCCTGGACTGACACCAGACGTTATCAAGGGGTATAGACGGCTATGACCTTTGCGAATGTGGGAACGCTCGGCGCGGTCTCCGGTAAGCGCGACGAGTTGGTGCGCCACCTGACTGAACGCAGCGAGACGCTCCGGCAGATCGGCTGCCTCGCCTACGAGGTTGGAGTGAACGACGACGACCCGGACACCGTCTTTGTAGTGGAGCTGTGGGCGAGCGAGGAGGCCCATAGGTCTTCCCTCGCGTTGCCGGAGGTCCAGGCATCCATCACGGTGGCACGCCCGCTACTGTCCGGCACGTTCGGTGGGTTTCGGTTCAACGTGGTCGGGTCGCCGCTTCGCGACTGACTGGACCGATGCGCCGCACCGATGGCTACTTTCTCGGCTCATACCGCATCGCCACCGCCCCCGACTCGAACTCCAGACGGCTCACGAGCTTCAGGTCAATAAGTTTCGATAGCCCCGCGAACAGCGTTGGCCCGTGGCCCACCAGCCTGGGCTGCACCACGAACTCGTACTCATCGATCAAACCCAGCTCCGCCAATGCAAGGGGCAGCTGCAACCCTCCCACCAGCAGTCCCTTACCCGACTCCCGCTTGAGCTGCTGAACGGCCTTCCCCAGGTCCCCGCGCACGAGTTCCGCGTTCCAATCGACCCGGTCCAAGGTGCTCGACACGACGTACTTCTTTGCCGCGTCGATGGTCCGGGCGAAGGGTTCCATCCAGTCAGGCCTCTCACCCGTCCGCATCGGCGGCCGCCACGCCGCCTGCATCATTTCGTAGGTTATCCGGCCGAAGATCAGAGCATCGGCCCGCTCGAGGTTCTCGACCGCGTGACGATGCAAATCTTCGTCCGCGACCCCTGCACGGTGATCGCAGCACCCGTCCAACGTGACGTTGATGGAATACCGAAGGGGACCCATCATGCAAGGATACCCGGCACGCGTTCGGCGCTCGCTGACCCGGTGGCGCCGGCAGAAATTAGCCCAGCCAGGTTCGGAGGCGGTCCGGTTCCGGGAAAACCATGCCGCGCAAGGGTGGCGCTAACTGCTGGTGATCGACTCCAGCATCCACTGTTCGGCCCGCGGGTCCCGGCGCAGCTCGAACGTCTGTAGCGCGGAGTCCGAGGCTCCGAGGCGGACCTGTATCCTCCAGTATTCGATGCTGACCGGGTCGCCGCTCCCCGCAGGTGCCGTCCGTCCACTGTCCGGCGAGACGTCCCCGCCGAACCAGTGCTGGGCCTCTGTACTGGGGTCGACAAGCCAGATCTGTCCGTCGTGCCGGATGGCGAGGGGCTTTCCTGCCGGGTCGGTCCGGACCTGGAGGTGGTGGGTCTGTGCGGGGGCTTCGGCAGTGGTGGTCATGTGTGCCTGTACTTTCGTGATGCGGTGGTGCTGGTTGGTTAGGCGGCTTTGACGAGGGGGAGTTCGTCCCAGTGCGTGGTGTAGCGGGGGGAGAGCATGTCGCGTTTCATGGTCCAGTCCAGGCCGGTTTTTATGCCGGCGTGGCCCAGGCCGATGGAACCGCGTCCGTAGCGGCGGGTGACGTCCTCCAGGAGGGTGCCGATACGGCGCTCCTCGTGCTGGTTTTCGAACGTGGCGAGGGGTGCCTGGTTGCTTGTAGGCCGGAGGTCGGTGACCATGATGCCGGCCTTGGCGTACCTGATGCCTTCGTGGATATGGGGGAGGAGGGCGTGCGCGGCCCTGGTCAGCAGGACAGGATCCGCGGTGGGCATGGGCAGCGCCACACACACCGAGGGGTAGGAGGTGTCTTTCGGGTTGTAGTGGGACGTGGCGGCAAACGCGGTGAGGACCTTGGCCTGGAGGCCGTGTTTGGCCAGCCGCGCCGAGGCCTGCTGGCCGTAGACGGACAGGACCTGCTGCATCCCTGCCGCGGTGGTGATGGGGGTGGCGAAGGACCGGGAGAATATGAGCTGGTCCCGGCCGATGCGTTCTTCTTCCATAGGGATGCACGCGGTGCCCTGCAGTTCCAGGACTGTGCGCATCATCACCACGGAGAAGCGGTCCCGGATCATGACTGGATCTGCCCCCTGCAGGTCGAGGATGGACCGGATGCCCAGAACGTTGAGCCGTTTGGTCAGCCGGGTCGCGACGCCCCAGATCTCGATCACCGGCAGGCGGCGCATCAGGGCCTCCCTGTCTGTGGCGGGCACGGAGTCCCAGTGGCAGACCCCGCCGAAGGCCGGATTGTTTTTGGCCCACTTGTTGGCCAGCTTCGCCAGGGTCTTGGTCCCGGCGATGCCTACACAGACCGGAACCCCGACGTTCCGCCGGACCGTGGTCTTGATGGTCCGGCCCAGGGCCAGCAGCTCCTCCGGGGTGCCTTTGACGCCGAGGAAGGCCTCGTCGATGCTGTACACCTCCAGCCAGGCCGAGTAGCGGCCCAGCAACTCCATCACGCGGGCGCTGATGTCCCCGTAGAGCTCGTAGTTGCTGGAGCGGGCCACGAGGCCCCACTCCTTGGCCCGCGGGGCGAGTTTGAACCACGGCTCGCCCATCGGGATGCCGAGGGCTTTGGCTTCCGGAGAGCGGGTAACGGCGCAGCCGTCGTTGTTGGACAGGACGACGACGGGCCGGCCCTCCAGGGACGGGTTGAAGGCCCGCTCGGCCGAGGCATAGAAGCAGTTCACATCCACGTGCGCGATCTGCGGCATGTGCCGCATCAGGGCGGGCTTAGACATGGCGGTCCTCAGACATTGCTTTCCTCAGACATTGCTTTCCTCAGACATGGTGCAGACAGCGGGTCGCGACGCCCCAGATGACCAGGTCCGACAGTGACGGGACCCGGATGTCCGGGTACGCCGGGTTGTCGGCCTGCAGCACGACGCCGGCTCCCGTGATGCGCAGCCGCTTGATGGTCAGCTCGCCGTCCAGGACCGCGACAACCACGGATCCGTCCTTGGGTTCCAGTGCCCGGTTCACGATCAGCTCGTCACCGTCGCTGATCCCCGCGCCTTCCATCGATTCCCCGGACACCCTCACGACGTAGGTCGACGTGATGTCCTTGATCAGGTGCTCGTTGAGGTCGATCCGCCCGTCAAAGTAGTCCTGCGCCGGGGACGGATACCCGGCCGCGACGGGGACCGGAGAGATCAGCACCGACAACAACGAGCTGCCCGCATCTATCACGCGGGGACCGATAATAACGCCCACAACACACCTTTATTCGAATATATGTTCGATGTTTTCAGTGTAGCTGTACGGGCCGACAAAAGAACCAATCGGCCATCCGGCCATGGGGTTTTGCTTCCAGCAGCCTGCTGGGGTGACCGAGGGACGAGCAAGAACTGACCAGTGCAACGCGGGGTCACTTCCGGCCCAATCAACCCCGATTTTTGGGCGTTATCTGACCCCGCGTTGCTGGTCAGCGAGGTGTCCGATCCGGGCGCGGTCGACGGCGGCCAGTGCAATCGCGCTGGCGGCCAGCCTGATCGCGTGGACACGGTACCACTTGGTCAACAACGGCTTTCGGCGTGCCGCACTTAGTGGTTGCGGGCTGAAGAACAGTTTGGGGTTGACGGACCGCAGCAGGTAGGCGGTGGCCGCTCCGCCGACGGCAGAGCTGGCGGCCGCGACTATCAGCCAGGGCCGGCTGCCCGGACGGTTCCAGCCTGCCACGAGTGCTGCGCACGCGAGCGGGACATTGAGCGGGGCAACGGGCGCGTAGTACCGGCCGGGACTGCCGGCTCCGAAGGGTGAGCGGGGCAGCTCGGCGCTCGCCTCCGAGGCCGCAACCCGATCCGGGATCCTGACCAGGGCCTCATAGAGGTTGCCGAAAAACCAATGAGCGTGAGTGAACTCCGCAGCACCCAGGAGCCGATCCGTGACTACATCGCGCCGATCCGATGAAGCTTTTCCCATGCCCACAACATACTCCTCACGGCTGAGGACCGGTGCCCAGTTTGTGCCGTAGGGTAGCGGCATGGAACTCCGCCTCGAGGTCGTCCAAATACCAGTCTCCGACGTGGACCGGGCCAAGGCCTTCTACACTGACAACCTCGGCTTCGTGCTGGATCACGACGTCGAGCACATCCCCGGCATGCGGGTGGTCCAGCTCACCCCGCCTGGTTCATCAGCCTCCATTGTCATCGGAACCGGGATGACCAGCATGGTCCCCGGCAGCCTGGAAGGCCTCCAGCTGGTCGTCCCGGACATGGCTGCCGTGCGGGGCGAGCTGCTCCGGCGAGGCGCGCCCGTCAGCGAGGTCCAGGACCTCGGCGGCTTTGCCTTCGCGTACTTCAGTGACCCGGACGGCAACCGCTGGGTGATCCAGGAAATCCCGCCCAAGTAAAGCGCAAGGTTGTAAAAGTGGAGGACCGCCGATGGCGATCCTCCACTTGGTCAGTTCGCCGCGGCGCCGACCCCTGCGTCGACGGTCGTGCCGGCGAGCCGGAGCCAGGTGTCCACCACGGTGTCGGGGTTCAAGGAGACGGAATCGATGCCTTCTTCGACCAGCCACTCGGCGAAGTCCGTGTGGTCGCTGGGACCCTGGCCGCAGATGCCCACATACTTGCCACGCGCCTTGCACGCCTTGATGGCCATGCTCAGGAGCTTCTTGACGGCGGGGTCGCGTTCATCGAAGCTGCCCGACACGATCGCGGAATCCCGGTCCAGGCCCAGGGTCAGCTGGGTCATGTCATTGGAGCCGATGGAGAAGCCGTCGAAGTAGTCCAGGAACTCGTCGGCGAGCAGGGCGTTGGACGGAATCTCGCACATCATGATCACCTCGAGGCCGTTCTCGCCGCGGGTGAGGCCGTTCTCCGCCAACAGGTCGATGACGCCGCGGGCCTCGTCCAGGGTTCGCACGAACGGGATCATCAGCTTGACGTTGGTCAGCCCCATCTCGTTGCGGACGAAGGACAGGGCCTCGCACTCGAGGTCGAAGCAGTCCCGGAAGGACGGCTCCAGATACCGTGAGGCGCCGCGGAAGCCGATCATCGGGTTTTCTTCGTGCGGCTCGTAGGCCGGTCCGCCAATCAGGTTGGCGTACTCGTTGGACTTGAAGTCGGACATGCGCACAATCACCGGCTCGGGCGCGTAGGCCGCCGCGATGGTGGACACGCCTTCCGCTAGGCGCTTGATGTAGTAGTCGCGCGGGCTGTCGTACGCGGCGATCCGCTCCCGGATTTCCGCGGCGACGTCCGCCGGCTGATCGTCCAGGTTCAGCAGTGCCTTGGGGTGGATGCCGATCTGGCGGTTGATGATGAATTCGAGCCGGGCCAGGCCCACGCCGTGGTTGGGCAGCTGCGCGAAGGTGAACGCCTGCTCCGGGGTGCCGACATTCATCATGACCTTGACCGGGGCCTCAGGCAGCTGGGTGACCTCGGTTTCCTCGATGCTGAAATCCAGGAGCCCTTCGTAGATCAGGCCGGTCTCGCCGTCGGCGCAGGAGACTGTCACTTCGAGGCCGTCGGAGAGCGCCTCCGTGGCGTCGCCGGTGCCGACGACGGCGGGGATCCCCAGTTCCCGGGCAATGATCGCCGCGTGGCAGGTCCGTCCGCCGCGGTTGGTCACGATGGCGGAGGCACGCTTCATGATCGGTTCCCAGTCCGGGTCGGTCATGTCGGCGACGAGGACATCGCCGGTCTTGAACCCGGCCATCTGGTCGATCGCGGTGAGGATGCGGACTCTGCCGGCGCCGATGCGCTGCCCGATGGCACGGCCCTCGACCAGCACCGGGGCCGTCCCGTTCAGACGGAAACGGCTCAGGCTCCCAGAGGCACGGCGGGACTGCACGGTCTCCGGGCGCGCCTGCAGGATGTACAGGCCGCCGTCGATCCCGTCCTTGCCCCATTCGATATCCATCGGGCGGCCGTAGTGGTTCTCGATGGCGACAGCATGCCGGGCAAGCTGTTCGACGTCCTCGTCGCTGAGGCTGAAGCGGTTCCGCAACGAGGCCTCAACCGGGACGAAGTCGATGGTGCGGCCGATCTCGCGGCTGGCCGTGTAGGTCATCTGGAGTGCCTTCTCGCCCAGTCCGCGCTTGAGGATGGCGGGACGGCCGGCCTGCAGCGCGGGCTTGTAGACGTAGAATTCATCCGGGTTGACCGCGCCTTGCACGACGGCCTCGCCGAGGCCGTAGGAGGACGTGACGAACACGGCGTCCTGGAACCCGGACTCCGTGTCCATGGTGAACATGACGCCGGAGGCCCCGACGTCGGAGCGCACCATGCGCTGAATGCCGGCCGAGAGTGCCACCTCGGCGTGTTCGAATTTGTGGTGCACGCGGTAGGCGATCGCCCGGTCGTTGTAGAGGGACGCGAACACATCCTTGATGGCGAGCAGGATGTTCTCAATTCCGCGGACGTTCAGGAATGTCTCCTGCTGCCCGGCAAACGATGCATCGGGAAGGTCTTCCGCCGTAGCGCTGGAACGGACCGCCCAGGACAGGTCCTCAGAGCCACCGTGCTTGTCCACCAATTGCTGGTAGGCGTCCCGGATCTGCGCTTCAAAGGCCGGCAGGAAGGGCGTCTCGCGCACCAGTGCCCGGATCTCCTGCCCGGCCGAGGCCAGGGCCGTCACATCATCAGTGTCCAGGCCGGCCAGCCGGTCCGCGATCTTCTGGTCCAGGCCGGAATCTGCCAGGAAGTTGCGGTAGGCATCCGCGGTGGTGGCGAAGCCGTCCGGGACCTGGACCCCGGCGGAGGTCAGATTCTGCACCATTTCGCCGAGGGAGGCATTCTTTCCGCCCACCCGGTCCAGGTCCTTGAGTCCGAGTTCTGAGAACCACAGGATGTCTGTCGTCATACTTGCTGCTCCTTTGCAGATGATGGCATGCAATTGCGCCGCCCCGTTCGCGGCGATGGCCGGTTGCAGGGCGCGGGTCCCGTCCACAGTGACAGGTCTGCGGTGCTGTTTCCATATGACGTGCGCCACACCGGCTTTGTGAAACTTTTCCCTAATGTTTGAGGTTCATCCGCTGCAGGATGGTGGCCGCCATTTCTTCCACCGAGACGGTGGCCGAATTCAGGTACGGAATCCTATGGGAGACGTACAACTGCTCGGCGCTGCGGAGCTCGAACCCGCACTGCCGCAGCGAGGCATAGGATGAGCCGCGGCGCCGCTCGGTGCGGATCTGGCTCAGGCGCAGGGGGTTGGAGGAGAGGCCGAAACACTTCGAAACGAAGGGTCTCAGGGGCTTGGGGAGCCCTTCCCGTCCGAAGTCTTCGTCGACCAGCGGAAAGTTCGCGGCGAAGATGCC
This sequence comes from Arthrobacter sp. ov118, assembly GCF_900116495.1. Taxonomy (GTDB): domain Bacteria; phylum Actinomycetota; class Actinomycetes; order Actinomycetales; family Micrococcaceae; genus Arthrobacter. The sequence continues at coordinate 816,272 of NZ_FPAY01000001.1, read as the reverse complement.
GTGTTGCAGTGCCAGGTACATGGTGGTGGGCGTTTTGCCGCAGCGAGACGGCGCCACCAGGATGACCTGGGCCTTTTCGAGCGCACGCAGGCTCTGGCCGTCGTCGTGCTCCATGGCGTATTCGACGGCGGCCATCCGGGATTGATACCGCTCCGCGTTGCCCAAGCCATGGGCCCTGCCGGGTTCGCCGCTGGCCTGGGAGCCGAGGGCTTGCTCCAGCTGTCCCACATGCGTCCCGATGAGGTCCACGATGATTCCCTTGCACGTCGCCAGGACCTGGCGGATGTCGCTGCTGACCGCAGTGGAAAAGACGATCGGCTGCAGGCCCGTGGCGGCGAGCTTGTCGATAGTGCCGACCACGGTTCTGGCCTGTTCGGCTGTGGTGACGAAGGGGACTGTGATGCGGTCAAACTTATTCGCGGGAAACTGGGTCAGCAAGGTGTTGCCGAGGGTTTCTGCGGTGATGCCGGTGCTGTCCGAAAGGAAGTAGACAGGCCGAAGATCGTCGTTGGTCATGAAGGCATTCTCCACCGGATGCGTCCCGAACTTTGTATCCGCGACTAAACTGGTTCTGAAATGACCAGCCTGCAAACGAGGGAGGATGGGTGCCGTGCCTAAGACTGGCAAGGGCGGCCATGCCCGCCGGGACGAGCTTCCATCGACTCTGCAGCGCTCGGAGCAAAAAGCCCAGGACACCTTCGCTAAGACCTACGATTCGGCTCTCGAGTCCTACGCCGACGATGAAAGCCGGGCCGCCCGTACAGCCTACGCGTCGCTGAAACACAGCTATGAAAAGGTGGGCGATCACTGGGAGCCGAAGGAGGAACGGGGGCCTTCTGATGAGCGTGCGGCGGAGGGCCGTGATTCATCCCAACCCACTGCGGGAGGCGTAGATGCCAAAGCGTCGAAGGCTCATCTCTATAAGCGCGCGCAGGAAATGAACATCAGGGGCCGCTCCAAGATGGACAAGGACGAACTCGTAGAAGCGCTCCAGAAGGCCAATGACGCCGCGACCAGGAAGGCGAGAGGAGACTAGCCTTCGCTGACGGGCCGTACGGGCTGCGGTCCTGCACCGCCCAGGTCAGGGCCGCGGCCGCCGTCGTGCGTGGGGCGTGAGTTCGTGGGCGCCGTAGCTGTTGTCGTCGGGGTTTACCGTCACGCCGGGCGCGACGAGCTGGTCGATGCGGTCCAGGACATCGGTGGATAAGGTGATGTCGGCCGCCGGCAGATAGGTCTCCAGCTGCTCTATTGTGCGGGGTCCCACGATCGCCGCCGTGACGCCGGGATGGTTGATCACGAAGGCGATCGCCAGCTCGATGAGGCTCAGTCCTGCCTGTTCGGCGAGCTGCGCGAGTTCCTCCACGATGTCGAGCTTGCGTTGGTTGGCCGGGCTGGTCATGTCGAACCGGGCGCTCGGGCGGGCGCTTGAGGCCGGAGCGGACGCTGCGTCTTTCCGCCAGCGCCCGGAGAGCCAGCCGCCGCCGAGCGGGCTGTAGGTGAGGGTGCCCATCCCGTGGCGTTGCACCGCCGGGAGGACGTCTTCCTCGATCCCGCGGACCAGGATCGAGTACGGCGGCTGCTCGGTGACGAACCGCTCCAAGTGGCGGTCCCGGGATGCCCACTGGGCTTCGACGATCTGCGATCCGGAGTACGACGAGGAACCGATGTACCGCACCTTCCCCTGGCGGACGAGGTCGGTGAGGGCGCCGAGGGTCTCCTCCACGTCGGTGTCGGGGCTGGGCCGGTGGACCTGGTAGAGGTCGATGTAGTCGGTGTTCAAGCGGCGCAGGGAGTTCTCGACCTCGCGCATGATCCAGCGGCGGGATCCGCCGCGCTGGTTCGGGTCGTCCTCATTCATGGGCATGAAGAACTTCGTGGCGAGGAACACGTCGTCGCGGCGGCCCTCCAGCGCCATCCCGACGATCTCCTCGGACACGCCGCCCGAGTAGACGTCGGCGGTGTCGACGAAGTTGATGCCGGCGTCGAGGGCGCGGTGGATGATGCGGGTGGCGTCCTCGCGGTCGTCGTTGCCCCAGGGGCCGAACATCATCGCGCCGAGGCACAGGGGACTGACTGTTACGCCGGTGCGGCCGAGGGAGCGGTATTCCATGCTGGTTCCTCCTCTTGAGTCTTAGGCTTCGGGGATGACCATCGAGAAGCGCTCCAGGCGGGCCTCGTCCGGGTCCGGGCCGTTGCGCACGCCGGTGTCGAGCGCGTCAATGCCGGCGAGTTCGTCGGCACTGAGTGCGAAGTCGAAGACGTCGAAGTTCTCGGCGATGCGTGCCGGGTTCGTCGATTTCGGGATGGCCGAGCGGCCCTGCTGCAGGTGCCAGCGGAGCATGACCTGGGCGGGGCTCTTGCCGTAGGCCTGCGCGATGGCGGCGATGGTGGGGTCTTCCATCACGTTCCTGCGGTCCTCGCCCCAGCCGGGATAGAAGGTGATGCCGCCGATTGGCGACCATGCCTGGGTGAGGATGCCGTTCTCGGCGTTGGCAGCCTGGACGGCCGGCTGGGTGAAGAAGGGGTGCAGCTCGATCTGGTTCACGGCCGGGACGACGTCGGTCGCGGCGAGCAGCTGCTCCAGGTGGTGCGGCATGAAGTTACTGACGCCGATCGCCCGCACACGCCCGTCGGCGAGCAGGGTCTCCAGCGCCTTGTACGCGGCGATGGTCTGCTCGAAACGGTCGGGTGCCGGCTGGTGCAGGATGAGCAGGTCGAGGTAGTCGACGCCGAGCTTGCCTGCCGCCTTCTCCCAAGCGTGCTGGGTTTCGTCATAGCCGTAGTCGCTGACCCACACCTTGGTTTCGATGAAAACGTCCGAACGGTCCAGACCGGACCTCCGCACACCTTCGCCGACCTCCCGCTCGTTGCCGTACGCGGCGGCGGTGTCGATGTGCCGGTAGCCGGCCGCCAGCGCGGCCTCGACCGCCGCCGTCGTCTGCTCCGGCGGGCTTTGGAAGACACCGAGCCCGAGGGCGGGCATCGTGACACCGTTGTTGAGAGTAAGTTCCATGACCATGCCTTTCACGGTATTCATATGGCTGGGATTGTGGGAGGGCACGTCAGTACCCCTTTCGGAGCGGCTGGGCGGTTCAGAGGTTCAGCGGCCAAGGGGCAGGCCCCGCGAGGGGCACTGCCCCCTTGGCAGGGCGTGCTTTGCTGACGCAGCCGGGCTTACTGGTCGCGGTCGATCGCGGCGTCGAGGCCGGCCGAGAGCGGTGCACCGACCAGATCGAGGGCGGCAAAGGCTTCGTCGATTCGCCGGAGGTCGTCTGCGGTGAGTTCGAGGTCGGCCGCCGGAAGGTTATCCTCCAGGTGCGCGATCCGGGTCCCGCCGGGGATCGGTACGACCCACGGCTTCTGGGCCAGCAGCCAGGCGAGTGCGATCTGCGCCGGGGAAGCATCCTTCTCGGCGCCGAAACGCTTGAGGAAGTCGACGAGGGCGAAGTTCGCCTCCAGCGCCTCCGGGGTAAAGCGCGGGAAGTCGGCACGGAGGTCATCCGGGTTGTCGAACCTCATGTCCCGGGTGATGCCCCCGGTGAGGAATCCCTGTCCGAGCGGACCCCAGGCGACCAGTCCGATCCCGAGCTCCTCGCAGACCCCGAACTTCTTGGTTTCAGGCTCCCGCATCCACAGCGAGTAGTGGTCCTGGATGACGGCGACCGGCTGGACGGCGTGGGCCCGGCGGATGCTTGTTTCGCTCGCTTCCGACAGTCCGAAGTGACGCACTTTACCTTCCGCAATGAGTTCCTTGACGGCGCCGGCGACGTCCTCCATCGGGACGTTGGGGTCGACTCTGTGCTGGTACAGCACGTCGATGTGGTCGGTTCGCAGCCGGCGCAGTGAGGCGTCGACGACTTCGCGGATGTGCCCGGGCCGGCTGTTGAGGCCGACTGTTTCGCCGTTGCCGTTGATGTCGAACCCGAACTTCGTGGCCACCAGGACGTCGTCGCGGATGGGCTGCAGCGCCTCGCCGACGAGTTCTTCGTTGACGTAGGGGCCGTATCCTTCAGCGGTGTCGAACAGGGTGACGCCGCGTTCGGCGGCGGACCGGATCACGGCAATTGCTTCCGTCCGGTCGGTAGCGGGGCCGAGGCCGAAGCTCAGGCCCATGCAGCCAAGGCCAATGGCCGATGTCTGGAGGCCGTCGCCGAGCTTGCGTGTTTTCATCTCGAACTTTCCTTTGCTTTGTGTTGTTGAACTGGGTCGAAGGGGAACAGAGGGAGGACCCGGATACCCGGCAGTTTCAGCGGGCGGGTTCGGCCTCGCGTGCGGGCAGGGCCGTCCGTGGTGTCCTGGTTCGCCGTGCCGCGAGGTCTGCGGGCAGGATGAGGACCGCGGCGACGGCCAGGGCAAGGAGCAGTAGGATGCTGCCCGTGGTGAGCGCGACGCTGACCTGCGCGGACAGGTGCGCGGCGGCAGGACCCCCGGCGGGAACAGTGGCCGCGGCGGCGACCGCGACGCCGAGTCCCAGGCAGGTGCCGATCTGATGGAAGGTGTTCACCAGGCCCGAGGCTGCCCCCGCGTCAGAGGACGGGGCACCGACGATGCCGAACGAGGTCAGCGGCGCGAAGGCCAGGCCCTGGCCCGCACCGATGAGGACCATCGGCAGCGCGAGCCCCGTCCAGTAGCCGGAGTCGACGCCGGCCCGGCTGAGCCAGAACATCCCGGCGAGGGTGAGCAGGATCCCGGCCAGGAGCGGAATTGAGCCCGGCAGCCGGCGTGCTAGCCGCGGGATGCCCATGGCGACGGCGAAGTTGACCGCGGTCATCGGCAGGAACCCGACACCGGCCTGCAGGGGGTCGAAGCCGAGCACTTCCTGCAGGTACTGGGTGGTGAAGAAGAAGAATCCGATCATCGCGCCGAGATACAGGAAGCGTGCGACGTAGGCGCCGGTGCGGCGGCGGCTGGCAAACAGCCGCAGCGGCATGATGGGCTGGGCCGCCCTCCGTTCGATCAGCACAAACATGATCAAGAGCACGACGCCGGCGCTCACGGCCGCGACGGTGACCGGCGCGGTCCAGCCGGCGTCGGCGGTGTTGATGATGCCGAAGACGAGCGCACCGACGCCGAGGGTCGCGCTGAGCGCGCCGAGCATGTCGAAGCGGCCGCGGGCCCGGCCTGTCTCCGGGAGGAACCGCGGAGCGAGCGCAATCATCGCTGCGCCGATGGGCACGTTGACGAAGAAGCCGGCGCGCCAGGAAATCCAGTGGGCCAACGCACCGCCGATGACCAGCCCGAGGCTGGCACCAATCCCTGCTGTCGCACCGTACAAGGCCACGGCCCGGGTGCGCTCACGCCCTTCCGGGAAGCTCGCCGTAAGCAAGGACAGTGAGGCCGGTGCAACGATCGCGGCCCCGACGCCCTGTATCGCCCGGCCCGCAATGGCCCACCACCCCTCCGGTGCCAGGCCGATCAGCAGCGACGCAAGCGAAAACATCACCAGCCCGAAGACGAAGACACGTCGCCGGCCCAGCAGATCGCCTGCACGGGCGCCTAGGAGGAGCAGGCCACCAAAGACAAGTGTGTATGCGTCCTGAATCCATGAGAGCTCCCCGGCGGTCAACTGCAGATCGGCCTGGAGGCTGGGCAGCGCGGTGAAGATCACCGAGTTATCCAGCAGAATCATGAAGTAGCTGACGAGGATGATCGCAAGGATGGCCGCCGGGCGGGCAGCAGTTGTCGGTGCAGGTTTCATGCTTTCAATGCAACCGTGATTCCTTAGGGCCCGGGAGTCACGGACGTTCCGGGTAACGCCAGACCCTCCCTCGGCCATCAGCCGCCGCGTAGCGTTGACGCCATGACACACAGCGACGACGTTCGGAAGTTCCTGACCTCCCGCCGCGCAAGAATTACGCCCGAGGAGGCCGGGCTGCCCGCGTACGGCGGCAACCGGCGCGTCACTGGGCTGCGCCGGGAGGAAGTGGCCATGCTCGCCGGGATGAGCATCGACTACTACATACGCCTCGAACGGGGGAATCTTTCCGGCGCCTCGGACAGCGTCCTTGAGGCGCTCGGGCGAGCGCTGCAGCTTGACGACGCCGAAACGGCCCACCTCTTCGACCTCGCCCGTGCCGCCACTGTGTCCCCTCGCGTGCGGCGCAAACGCAGCCCGCAGACGGTGCGGCCGAGTGTGCAGCGCGTCATCGACGCGATCACGGCCGCCCCGGCCTGGGTGCGCAACGACCGCGGGGATGTCCTGGCCGCCAACGAACTGGGCCGTGCCCTTTATCTGGACATGATGGCAGAAGCAACCACCCCGCCAAACAGCGCACGCTTCACCTTCCTGAACCCGAAAGCGCGGGAATTCTTCGCCGATTGGGAACGCGCCGCGGACGACGTCGTCGCGGTCCTGCGCTCCACTGCCGGGCAAAACCCGTACGACAAGGACCTCACGGACCTGGTCGGTGAGCTCTCAACCCGAAGCGAGGAATTCCGCACCCGCTGGGCCCGGCACGACGTAAAGCACCACCGCACCGGCCGCAAACGCCTCCACCATCCGATCGTCGGAGACCTGGACCTGAGCTTCGAAGCGCTGGAGCTGCCGGGCGACCCGGGACTGCGCGTCAACGTGTATACCGCCGAGCCCGGCACACCGTCCGAGGACGCGCTGAAAGTGCTTGCGAGCTGGGCGGCGACCCAGCGGGACACCGCCGAGATTCCCGTCAGGGAGAAGAACTGACCAACAGTCCGTCGATGGACTGGTAGCCGACACTGACCGACAACTTAGTAAGGACCTCCAGCATGCGAGCAACACTGATGTACGGCGCCGGCGACGTGCGTGTCGAAACCGTTCCCAACCCCACAATCCAGGAGCCGACTGACGCGATCGTGCGCATCGTCGCCGGTTGCATCTGTGGCAGCGACCTTTGGCCCTACGCCTCCAAGCCCGAGACGACTGAAGGCTCCCGCATGGGCCACGAGTTCGTCGGCATCGTCGAAGGACTCGGTTCCGAGGTGACCGGCCTGGCCGTGGGTGACTTTGTCATTGCTCCGTTCGTCGCGTCCGACGGCACCTGCGACTTCTGCAAGGAAGGCCTGCAGACCTCCTGCCGCCACGGCGGACACTGGGGCGGCCATGACGACGGCGGCCAAGGCGAATTCGCCCGCGTGCCGCAGGCGTCAGGTACTCTCGTCGTTGTTCCCGCCGGCTTCGATGAGAAGCTCATCCCGTCGCTGTTGAGCCTTTCCGATGTCATGTCGACCGGATACCACGCAGCCAAGAAGGCCAACATCCAGCCCGGCCAGACGGTCACCGTGATCGGCGACGGCGCAGTCGGCCTCTCCGCAGTCATCTCCGCCAAGCTCATGGGCGCCTCGCGCATCATCCTCATGGGCCGCCACGAGGCCCGGACGGACTTGGGCCGTGAATTCGGTGCCACTGACGTTGTCGCCGAGCGCGGAGCCGAGGGCATCGCCAAAGTCAGGGAGCTCACGAACGGCGACGGAACTCACGTCGTGCTTGAGGCCGTGGGCCTGAGGGCGGCGATCGAGATGGCGATCGGTGTGGTCCGTGACGGCGGCGTCGTCAGCCGCGTCGGAGCTCCCCAGTTCTCTGAGGTGCCGCTCGGCTTCCCCGAGTTCATGCGCAACATCACGCTCACGGGCGGGGTCGCACCGGCACGCGCGTATATCGAGGAGCTGCTGCCGCTCGTGCTCGACGGAACCATCGACCCCGGCAAAGTCTTCGACCGCACCATCGGCATGGACGACGTCCCGGCCGGCTACCGGGCCATGGCCGAACGCAAGGCACTCAAAGTGCTCGTCCGCCCGTAACGACAGAATCACACGTAACAACGGGGTCATCCCCGCTATCGGGCTCGGCCTCTTCCGGACTCCGCCCGAGAGCAAACCGACGGAAGGAAAGCACCATGGCACAGAACCTCAAGAAACCCGGCACCGTACTCGTCGTCGGCGCAACCGGCAGCACCGGACGCCTCGCGGTGGTGGAGGCGCTGCGGCAGGGTTATGCCGTACGGGCGCTCGTGAGGGATCTTGCCCGCGCGGCACGGATGCTGCCGGACGGTGTAGCCCTCGTCGCCGGTGACCTGACCCGTCCCGAGACGCTCGGCCCGGCCATCGACGGGGTGGACGCGATCGTGTTCACCCACGGAACCACTACAAGCGAACGCGACGTGCGGGATAACGACTACGCCGGTGTCGCGAACGTCCTCCGTGTGCTGCGCGGCCGCCGGGTGCACATCGCACTCATGACCGCTATCGGCACTACCCGGCCCGGGGTCGCCTACGCCCAGTGGAAGCTCCGCAGCGAGCGGCTGGTGCGCGCCAGCGGCGACCCGTACACGATCGTGCGCCCAGGCTGGTTCGACTACAACCAACCCGACCAGCGCAAGGTCGTCATGCTTCAGGGCGACAGACGACAGTCCGGCTCACCCGCCGACGGCGTCATCGCCCGAGACCAAATAGCGCGCGTACTCATCGACAGCCTTCACATCGACGCCGCCAACCACAAAACCTTCGAACTTATCGCCGATCGTGGCACCGAGCAGGACGACCTCACCACGGTCTTCGCTTCACTCGCACCAGACTTAAGCGGATCCCTCGATGCCGCCGAAGACGACGTCGACCTCCCGTTCGACAATGAACCCGAAACCTTCCGCCGCGACCTCGCTACGGTCGCGGCAGCAACCCCCAGATAAGGAGAATCGCTTTGTCGAGTACAGGGGCACGGGTCCCGGAAGACCGAGACGCGACCACCGCGGCTGTCAAAGCGCTCCATGCCCGGATGTCTGAGGCGATGGTGCTTAAAGACGCAGCAGAACTCGAGGGCATCCTCGCCGACGGCTACACGCTGACCCATATGACCGGCTACATCCAGCCGAAAGCTGACTGGCTTCGCGACATCGAGACCGACCGCATGCAGTACCACTCCATGGACACCGTCGAGGTAGCGGTCGGACACGACGGCAGCGTGCCGGTTCTCACCGCCCGCACGCTCACCGACGCGACAATCTGGGGCAGCCATGGCACCTGGCGGTTGCAGCTGCGCAGCCGGTTCGAGCGCCATGATGACGGCTGGATTTTCACGCGCACCGTGGCCTCCACCTGGTGACAGACACGTTTGCGCACCACAGAGAAGAAAAGCACGGATTCCATGCATGGAACTGACGATCGACGGCGGCTAGACACACTTAGCTGTCGGACCTCGCGCTCGCAGAGTTATCCAAAACGTCTGGGTTCTCCGCTAGGCTGGATACACAAGATTCACAAGATTCATAGACATTCACAGGAGCGGCCGTGGAGAACCCTTTTCGACCGACCGCGGGAGCGACGCCTCCGGACCTGGTCGGCCGCGGGGGAGTGCTCGACGAGTTCGCCTATGGTCTGCGCATCGGCTCGGGGGCGCCGGGGCTTCTCACCATTTTCACCGGAGCCAGGGGCATCGGCAAGACCGTCATGCTCGGCGCCGCCGAGGACCTGGCACTGAACAACGGCTGGGCGGTGGTTTCCGAGACAGCAACCGGGGGATTTGTGGGCCGCATCGGCGAGTCGATGCGCAGGATCACGAACGATCTGGGGGACGGCCCGACGGGCCGCCGGGTGACGGCCGTGTCGGTGGCCGGTTTTTCCGTCACAACCCAACTCGCGCCAGAAGAGCAGGTTGACTGGCGGGCGCGCGGCGTCGCCCTGCTCCGCCTGCTGGCACAGCGGGGGACAGGGCTGATCATCACCGTGGATGAAATCCACGCAGCAGACCGGGCAGAGCTGTCTCAGCTCGCGGCCGACGTCCAGCACTTTATCCGCGAGGGCCTACCCGTCGGCCTCATCTTCGCCGGGTTGCCCGCGGCGGTCTCAGACCTGCTCAACGAGGGCGTGGCCACCTTTCTTCGGCGTGCCGACCGCATCGATTTGCATGCCGCCTCAATCACCGAGGTGGAGCGCTCCTTCACTGAAACCTTTGCTGGCGCCGGCATGACCTTAACCGCGGAACTGGCCAAGGCCGCCGCCGAGGCCACCGGGGGCTACCCGTTCCTGATCCAGCTGGTCGGCTACTTCCTGTGGCAGGAAGCAGAAAGCGCTCCGCAAGGGCTGGATTCTGCCGCCACCGCCCGGGCGGTGGCGGCAGCCCGCCGCCGAAACGAACGGGTAGTCATCGAAGCAGCGCTTTCAACAGCGTCGGGAAGAGACAGGGATTTCCTCCAGGCGATGTCAGAAGACCCCGGGGCGTCCTCCACCACGGACATCGGCAGACGTACCGGAATGCGGCCGAATGCCGTCGGTAACTACCGCACGCGCCTGATCGACGCCGGCCTCATTGAGCCCGCCGGATACGGACTCGTGGATTTCGCGATCCCCGGCCTGCGTGAGTACATGACGTCACATCCGGCGAAGAACTAGGCAGCGCGACGGCCGTACATGAGGCAAATGCTTTAAAGGCCGGAAGGAATAGTAGAAAAAGATGACCGTCCTCCGTTATCTTGCCGCGTCATTGCCGCCAAGAATGGCAAGCGCCGGCGCGGCTGTGGCGCTTCCCCTTTTGACAGTGGAGCGGCTGGGCGATGTGGCCGTCGGGGGCCTTCTGGTTGCGGCATCGCTCGGCCCGAGTGTCCTCGCCGCCCCTCTGGTGGGGGCAGCGCTGGACCGTGCGCGCCGGCCCGCCCTGCTGGTGGCCGCGGCCGGGATAATTACGGCCGTAGCCTTTGCCGTGACCGCCTTCCTCGGCCAGATACCGGTGCCGGTCGCGGTCGCCGTTCTGGCCGCGGCCGGGGCGGTGGCTCCCTTTTACATGGGCGGGCTGTCCAGCTTTGTGGCCGGTGCGATTCCTGATGGGCGCCGGGCCTTCGCCTACGACGCCCTCTGCTACAACGTCTCAGCCGTCGCCGGCCCGGCACTCGTGGCCGTCATCTCGGTGTTCCTGCCGGCCGGGACCGCGCTCTGGGTCTTGGCGGCGGCGGCCGCCTTGGGCGCCGTAGCCGTTCCCGCCGTCGGACTTCGTCCCCACGCAGGGGCGGGAGGATCGCCGTGGCAGGCCATCAAATCAGGGTTGCACAGAATCTTCAGTCACCGGCCATTGGCGGTGGTCACCGCTTCCTCCACCCTGACCCAGCTTGGCCAAGGCGGTCTGGCGATCGCCGCGGTTGCGCTCTCCATCGAGAGGATCGGATCACCGAGCGACGGCGCCGCCGTGGTGACGTCCTTTGCCGTCGGCAGTCTGCTGGGCGCCCTCTATGAGACGGTCCGGCCCACGCGTCGCCGCCCGCAATCCGCCATGATGGCCGGTTTCCTCGCGACAGGACTGCTGACCATCGCGGCAGCGTTCGATCTTGGGACCACGTGGACCGTCATCACCATAGGTCTCTCCGGCATCTTCACGGCTCCCACTGCGGCTGCGATGCTCTACCTGCGCAACTGGCACAGCCCGGTACACCTGAAGTCGCAGATCTTCACTGTGAGCGCAGGCTTCCGTGCCAGCGCCTCTGCAGGGGGTGCAGCGCTGGCCGCTTCAGCCACAGGATTCGGCGGCGCGGTCACCGTGGGGGCGATAGGCCTGATCTGGGTGGTGTCGGCAGCACTGATGGGCGCCTACCCGCGGGCCGCGCAGGGTACTGGCTAGCAACTTCGCCGACTGCGTCTTAGGCCGCGGGCCCGCGGGGAGCGAACATGATCACGGCCACCCCGCCACACAGACCAGCGATCCGATGACGTCCCAGCGGTCGGGCCGGAACCCGTCGAAGACCATCCCCCACGCCAGGGACCCCGCGACGAAAACGCCGCCATAAGCGGCCAGGATCCTTCCGAAGTGCGCGTCGGGCTGCAGGGTTGCAACGAAACCGCACAGCCCCAGGGCAATGATGCCGAGCCCGCCCACCACCAGCCGCGGTCCTCCCGAACGGCCTGCCACACCAGCCAGGCGCCGCCGATCTCGGCGGCGGCGGCCAGGGCAAACAGCAGCACAGACTTTGCAATCGTCATGATCAGAGGACGCTGCGGATGGCCTGCTCGAAGCTGGTCACGTGTTCAAGAGCCAGCGTGCCGGCGCGGTCCGAATCCCCGTCGGCGATGGTCTCCAGCAGGTTCACGTGCTCGGCGATGTGTTCGACGACGGAGGGAACCTTCTCCAGCACCATGCACCAGATCCGGGTGGCCAGGTTGTCGTAGCGGATCAGGACGTCCTCGAGGTGCGGATTCGCCGCTGCCCGGTAGATGAGGCGGTGGACTTTGATGTCGTACCGCATGAGGTCATAGGGGTTTCCTGCGGGGTCGATGCCGGCAATGGCGGCGGCCGTGCTCCGCAGCTCAGCACGCATCGCAGGCGTGGCGAGCTTCGCGGCGCGCCTGGCCGCGAGGGGCTCCAGGGACTCCCGGATTTCAGAAACATCCGCCAGCGCGGTGATGTCCACGACGGTGGCAAATGTTCCCCGGCGCGGGTACGAGACCACCAGGTGGTCGCTTTCCAGACGCTTCAGGGCTTCGCGCACCGGTGTGCGGCCGATGCCGAGTTCGGCGGCGAGCTTGCCGTCGTTGATGGCCTCTCCTGGCCGGATTTCCAGCATGATCAGCCGGTCCCGGAGGTGCTGGTAGGCCTGTTCGGCGAGCGAAAGTTCCCCGCCGCCTGCCAGTTGGTTCGCTAGCGTCAGGCTCATTGAGGCTTTCACTCTCCTATTGACTGCCAAGTGATCTAGAACATACTATTACGTGAGTTCTAATATATCAGTTAGAGATCAGTTGATGGTCAGTTGTTGGTCAGCACTGGAAAGCACCTAAGGAGAAATATGCCGGACGCACTCAATGCCTCTCTTGCCAGCGTGGATGCCGATGTTGCTGCTGCCGTGGCGCAGGAACTGGAGCGCCAGCAGTCCACGCTCGAAATGATCGCCTCGGAGAACTTCGCTCCGGCAGCGGTGATGGAGGCGCAAGGCTCGGTTCTGACCAACAAATACGCCGAAGGCTACCCGGGCAAGCGCTACTACGGCGGCTGCGAGCACGTTGACGTCATCGAGCAGTTGGCCATTGACCGGGTGAAGGCCCTGTTCGGCGCCGAATTCGCCAACGTGCAGCCGCACTCCGGCGCCCAGGCCAACGCGGCAGCGATGTTCGCGCTGCTACAGCCGGGTGACACCATCATGGGGCTTTCCCTGGCACACGGCGGGCACCTGACCCACGGTATGAAGATCAATTTTTCAGGCAAGCTCTACAACGTGGTTCCGTACCACGTGCGGGAATCCGACCTCCGGGTGGATATGGCCGAGGTGGAAGCCCTGGCCCTGGAACACCGCCCCAAGCTCATCGTGGCCGGCTGGTCCGCCTACTCCCGCCAATTGGACTTCGCCGAATTCCGCCGCATCGCCGACCTCGTGGGCGCCTACCTGATGGTGGACATGGCGCACTTCGCCGGCCTCGTCGCCGCCGGGCTCCACCCTAACCCGGTCCCCTACGCGGACGTCGTCACCACCACCACGCACAAGACCCTCGGCGGACCCCGCGGCGGCGTGATCCTCGCCAAGGAGGAGTACGCCAAGAAGATCAACAGCGCCGTCTTCCCGGGCCAGCAGGGCGGACCGCTGGAGCACGTCATCGCCGCCAAGGCCGTGGCCTTCAAGCTGGCCGGATCCCCGGAGTTCAAGGAACGCCAGGAGCGGGTCCTGCAGGGCGCGAAGCTGCTGGCCGAACGCTTCCTCCAGCCCGACGTCGAGGCCGCCGGAATTTCGGTAGTCAACGGCGGCACCGATGTCCACCTGGTCCTGGTGGACCTGCGGAACTCCGAACTGGACGGCCAGCAGGCCGAGGATGCCCTGCACCGGATCGGCATCACGGTGAACCGCAACGCCGTTCCGTTCGACCCGCGCCCGCCGATGGTCTCCTCCGGACTCCGGATCGGCACGCCGGCGCTGGCCACCCGCGGCTTCGGCGCCGCTGCCTTCACCGAAGTCGCGGACATCATCGCGACGGCGCTGATCGCCGCCGCGGGAACCGGCACAAACGGCACCGGCACCCTCGATATGGATACCGCCGTCGAACTCCGCGCCCGGGTCACCGCCCTTGCCGAACAATTCCCCCTTTACCCGCACCTGACCGCCGACGCCGCACTGGCCGGCGCCGAGGCAGACCTGATTGGAGCCGCCCAGTGAGCACCCAGCAACTTCCGGAACACCCGGACTTCCTCTGGCGGAACCCGGAACCCAAGTCCTCCTATGACGCCGTCATTGTCGGCGGCGGCGGACACGGCCTGGCCACCGCGTACTTCCTGGCGAAGAACCACGGCATGACCAACATCGCCGTCCTGGAAAAGGGCTGGCTGGCCGGCGGCAACATGGCCCGGAACACCACGATCATCCGCTCCAACTACCTCTGGGACGAGAGCGCGGCGATCTACGAGCACTCCCTCAAACTGTGGGAAATCCTGCCGGAGGAGCTCGAATACGATTTCCTCTTCAGCCAGCGCGGCGTCATGAACCTGGCCCACACCCTCGGCGATGTGCGCGAAAGCATGCGGCGGGTGGGCGCCAACAAGCTCAACGGCGTCGACGCGGAATGGCTGGACCCGGAGCAGGTCAAGGAACTGTGCCCCATCCTGAACATCAGCGACAACATCCGCTACCCCGTCATGGGCGCCACGTACCAGCCAAGGGCAGGCATCGCCAAGCACGACCACGTTGCCTGGGCCTTCGCCCGCAAGTGCGATGAGTTGGGCGTCGACATCATCCAGAACTGTGAAGTCACCGGCTTCCTCAAAGACGGCAACCGCGTGGTGGGCGTCAAGACCAACCGGGGCACCATCAACACCGAAAAGGTGGGCCTGTGCGCCGCCGGCCACAGCTCGGTCCTGGCCGAAATGGCGGGCTTCCGCCTCCCCATCCAGTCCCACCCCCTGCAGGCGCTGGTCTCCGAACTGCACGAGCCGGTCCACCCGACCGTCGTCATGTCCAACCACGTCCACGTCTACGTCTCCCAGGCCCACAAGGGCGAACTGGTCATGGGCGCCGGCGTTGACTCCTACAACGGCTACGGCCAGCGCGGATCCTTCCACGTCATCGAGCAGCAGATGGCCGCCGCCGTCGAACTCTTCCCCATTTTCGCCCGGGCGCACGTGCTCCGGACCTGGGGCGGGATCGTCGACACCACGCTGGACGCCTCCCCGATCGTGGGCACCACCCCGGTGGAGAACATGTTCGTCAACTGCGGCTGGGGTACCGGCGGGTTCAAGGGCACTCCCGCCGCCGGCCTGACGTTTGCCCACACCATCGCCACCGGCGCCCCGCACAAGCTGAACAAGCCGTTCGCGCTGGAACGCTTCGAAACCGGCGCCCTGATCGACGAACACGGCGCCGCCGCCGTGGCCCACTAGCCGCCGTCCACCAGAAAGAAGACGCAGATGCTCCTCATACCGTGCCCCAACTGCGGCCCGCGGGACGAAACCGAATTCCACTACGGCGGCCAGGCCCACGTGCCTTACCCCAAAGACCCCGCCGCGCTGAACGACCGTGAATGGGCCGAACTCCTGTTCTACCGGGACAACCCTAAGGGCGCCTTCGCCGAACGGTGGGTGCACAGCACCGGCTGCCGGCAGTGGTTCAACATGCTCCGGGACACCGTCAGCTATGACATCCAGGCCGTTTACCCCACAGGCGCACCGCGCCCCGATTCCGCCACCACCACCTCTGCATCACCGGAAGGCGCCGTTCAATGACCACCCAGCAGCACCGCCTCAGCACCGGCGGACGCATCGACCGTAGCATCACCTGGCGCTTCAGCGTGGACGGCGAGGAATTCACCGGCCACCCCGGCGACACCCTCGCCTCCGCCCTGATCGCCCACGGCCGGGTCGCCGCCGGCAACTCGCTGTACGAGGACCGGCCCCGCGGCATCCTGGCCGCCGGCGTGGAGGAACCCAACGCGCTGGTCCGGATCGAACCTCGGTTCCCGGGCCACGTGGCCGAATCCATGCTCCCGGCCACCACCGTCACCCTGGTGGACGGCCTGGCCGCCGACCTGCTGAACGGCCTGGGCCGGCTGGACCCGGAGGACGACCGCGCCGAGTACGACAAGAAATATGTCCACACGGACGTCCTGGTGATCGGCGGCGGCCCCGCCGGCCTGGCCGCAGCCCGCGAAGCCGTGCGCACCGGTGCCCGCGTGATCCTGATGGACGACCAGCCCGAACTGGGCGGGACGCTCCTGTCCGGTTCCACCGCTCCCGGCCTGGCCGAGACCATCGAGGGCAAGCCGGCCCTGGAGTGGGTGGCGGACGTTGAGAGCGAACTCGTCTCCGGGGCCGAATGCACCGTCCTGAACCGCACCACGGCCTTCAGCGCCTACGACTCCAACTACGTCATTGCCGTGCAGAACCGCACCGACCACCTGCCCGGCCCGGCAGCCTCCGGAGTGTCCCGCCAGCGGATCTGGCACGTGCGTGCCAAGCAGGTGGTCCTCGCTCCCGGCGCCCACGAACGGCCCCTGGTGTTCGAAAACAACGACCGCCCCGGCATTATGCTCGCCTCGGCCGTCCGCACCTACCTCAACCGCTACGCCGTCGCCCCCGGGCAGCGCGTGGTCATCAGCACCACCAACGACTCCGCCTACGCCCTGGCCTCCGACCTCCGGGCCGCCGGCATCAAGGTCGCGGCCGTCGTCGACGCCCGTCCGGGCCTCACCCCGGTGGCTGCCGCCGCCGTCGAAGCCGGCACCCGCGTGCTGATCGGCAGCGCCGTGGCCAACACGTCCTCCGCTTCCGAGAGCGCAGGCCGCCTCGACGGCGTGACCGTCCGCAGCATCAACAACGACGGCGAACTCACCTCCGGCGTCGAAGAGATCGCCTGCGACCTGCTGGCGGTCGCCGGCGGCTGGAGCCCGCTGGTGCACCTGCACTCGCAGCGGCAGGGAAAGCTGCGCTGGGACGAGGACCTGGCGGCCTTCGTGCCGAGCACCGTGGTCCGCGACCAACAGATCATCGGCTCCGGCCGCGGCAGCTTCGAACTCGAGGACTGCCTCGCCGAAGGCATCTCTGCAGGCGCCACCGCGGCCATCGCGGCCGGCTTCACCTCCGACGTCGTCCCCTCCGTAATCGGCGAGCCGAAAGCATCCGGCCCCACCCGCCAGCTGTGGCTGGTTCCCGGCCAGAGCGGCACGCCCGATGACTGGCACCACCACTTTGTAGACTTCCAGCGGGACCAGTCCGTCGCCGACGTGCTGCGCTCCACCGGGGCCGGGATGCGGTCCGTGGAGCACATCAAGCGCTACACCTCCATCAGCACCGCCAACGACCAGGGCAAGACCTCCGGCGTCAACGCGATCGGCGTCATCGCCGCCGCCCTCCGGCAGGCGGGGGAGGCGTCCCGGGGCATCGGCGACATCGGCACCACCACCTACCGGGCGCCGTTCACCCCCGTGGCCTTTGCGGCCCTGGCCGGACGCCAGCGCGGCGAACTGTTCGACCCCGCCCGCGTCACGTCGATCCAGCCGTGGCACGTGGCGCAGGGGGCACTGTTCGAGGACGTGGGGCAGTGGAAGCGGCCCTGGTACTACCCGCAGAACGGCGAGGACATGGACGCAGCGGTGCTCCGCGAATGCGCCGCCGTCCGGGAATCCGTCGGCTTCATGGACGCCACCACCCTGGGCAAGATCGAGATCCGGGGCAAGGACGCGGGGGAGTTCCTCAACCGCATCTACACCAACGCGTTCAAGAAGCTGGCGCCCGGTTCTGCCCGGTACGGCGTGATGTGCATGGCGGACGGCATGATCTTCGACGACGGCGTGACCCTGCGCCTGGACGAGGACCGGTACTTCATGACCACCACCACCGGCGGTGCCGCCAAGGTCCTGGACTGGCTGGAGGAATGGCTGCAGACCGAATGGCCGGAACTGGACGTGCACTGCACGTCGGTGACCGAACAGTGGTCCACCATTGCCGTCGTCGGGCCCAAATCCCGCGCGGTGATCGCCAAGGTGGCCCCGGAACTGGCCGCCGACGGCGGGCTGGAGGCCGAAGCGTTCCCGTTCATGACCTTCCGCGAAACCACCCTCGCCTCCGGAGTGCGGGCCCGCATCTGCAGGATCTCCTTCTCCGGCGAACTCGCCTACGAAATCAACATCCCGACCTGGTACGGCCTGAACACCTGGGAAGCCGTGGCAGCGGCCGGGGCTGAATTCAACATCACCCCCTACGGCACCGAAACCATGCACGTGCTGCGCGCCGAAAAGGGCTACCCCATCGTCGGGCAGGACACGGACGGAACCGTCACCCCACAGGACGCCGGGATGGAATGGGTTGTCTCAAAGGTCAAGGACTTCATCGGCAAGCGCTCCTACTCCCGTGTGGACGGGCAGCGCGAGGACCGCAAGCACCTGGTCAGCGTCCTTCCCGTGGACGGCACGCTGCGGCTCCCCGAGGGAACCCAGCTCGTGGAAAAGGGCCGCTCCGCCAACCCGGCCTACGGACCGGTGCCGATGGAAGGCTTCGTCACCTCCAGCTACCACAGCGCAGCGCTGGGCAGGTCGTTCGGCCTGGCCCTGATCAAGAACGGCCGCAACCGCATCGGCGAAACCCTGGTGGCAGCCGCCGGCGACCAGCTGGTGGACGTTGTTGTCGCAGAAACCGTGCTTTTTGACCCCGAAGGGACCCGCAAAGATGGCTGAAACAGCAACATCCCACACCTCCGCAAGGAACCACGCAGAAAAGGACCTCGCCGTGCGCACCAGCCCGGCGTCGCACCTGTTGGAAGCCTTCGCAGCGGGCTCCCTGGCGGGCACCGTGGAACTCGCCGAGCTGCCCTACCTCACCCTGCTGGGCGTCCGGGCGGCCGCCGGCACCGAAACGGCGGACCGGCTCGCGTCCGTTACCGGAGGGCTTCCGGCGGCATCCGGTGAGATCCGCGGCAGCGGTGAGACCTCCGTCCTGTGGCTGGGTCCCGCCGAGTTCCTCGTCGTGGCCCCCGCGGAAGCGCACGAGTCCCTGGGCGGCGCCCTGATCCAGGCCCTGCAGTCCGCCCTGGCAGATGGCGAAGGCCAGGTGGTGGACCTGTCCGCCAACCGCACCACCTTCGAGCTCACCGGCCCGCGGGCCCGGGCGGTGCTGGAAAAAGGCTGCTCGCTGGATCTGCACCCGCGCGAGTTCAAAGCCGGAACGGCCTTCTCCACGATGATCGGCAACATCCCGGCCATTCTTTGGAAGACCGGCGAGGAAAGCTTCCGGGTCCTCCCGAGGGCGTCCTTTGCCGACTTCCTGGGCCGGTGGCTCCTGGACGCCATGCGGGAGTACGCCTCAGCCGAGGTCCCCTAATGGCGCTCAGCGTCCTGGACCTGTTTTCCGTAGGCATCGGGCCCTCGTCCTCGCACACCGTGGGCCCGATGCGGGCGGCTAAGCTGTTCGCCGACGGACTAAAGGGCGACGGGCAGCTCAGCTCCACCGTCCGGGTGCAGTCAGAGCTCTTCGGTTCCCTCGGCGCCACCGGCCGGGGCCACGGGTCCGACAAGGCGGTGGTCCTCGGACTGCAGGGCCTTGAACCGGAAACGGTGAACACCTTCACCGCCGACGACCAGGTGGCGGCCGCGGCGCTGGATGCCGAGCTGCACATCGGCGGGACCCACCGGGTTGATTTCAACTGGGACGAGGACGTGCTGCTGCACCGCCGCAAATCCCTTCCCGCCCACCCCAACGGCATGACCTTCCGCGCACTGGACCACACCGGGGCAGTGCTGCGGGAGCGGAGCTACTACTCCATCGGAGGCGGCTTCGTGGTGGACGGCGACGCGGAGGGCGCGGACAGGGTGGTGGCGGATGACACCGTGCTGCCCTACCCCTTCAGCACCGCCGATGAACTGCTGGAGATCTGCCGCCGGGAGGACATGTCCATCTCCGACGTCATGCTGGCCAACGAACTGACGTGGCGCACCGAGGCCGAGCTCCGCGCGAAACTCCTGGATCTCTGGTCCGTGATGCGCGAATGCGTGCAGAACGGCTGCACCGCGGAGGGCATCTTGCCCGGCGGGCTGAACGTGACGCGCCGCGCCCCGGCACTGTTCCGGACGCTGACGGCTTCGGCCGCCACTGCCGAAGCCGCGGCAGGCACGCCCTCCCTCGTCCAGGTGCCCGCCGACCCACTGCTGGCGATGGAATGGGTGAACCTGTTCGCCCTGGCCGTCAACGAAGAGAACGCCGCCGGCGGGCGCATCGTCACCGCGCCCACCAACGGAGCGGCCGGCATCGTGCCGGCGGTCCTGCACTATTACGTCAAGTTCGTGCCGGGAGCCGACGACGACGGCGTGGTCCGCTTCCTCCTGGCGGCGGCCGCCGTCGGAATTCTGTTCAAGACGAACGCCTCCATCTCGGGTGCGGAAGTGGGGTGCCAGGGCGAGGTGGGTTCGGCCTGCTCGATGGCCGCCGCAGGGCTTTGCGAGGTCCTCGGCGGAACGCCGGGCCAGGTGGAGAACGCCGCTGAAGTGGGCATCGAACACAACCTCGGGCTCACTTGCGATCCCGTGGGCGGACTCGTGCAGATCCCCTGTATCGAGCGCAACGCCATAGCCAGCGTGAAGGCTATCAACGCGGCCAGGCTGGCCCTCCACGGGGACGGCAGCCACAAGGTCTCCCTCGACAAGGCCATCAAAACCATGCGTGACACAGGAGCTGACATGAAAACCAAGTACAAGGAAACGTCCCGAGGCGGCCTCGCCGTGAATGTGATCGAGTGCTGAGCCATGACCACCACCCAGACCTATCTTCCTGACCCAAAGCAGGCCACCACCGTGGAACATGTCCTGACCCTGGACTGCCCCGAATCGCCCGGGATCGTGTACGCCGTCTCCAGCTTCCTGTTCGAGCACGGCTGCGACATCATCGACAACAAGCAGTTCGGTGAACGCTCCGAAGGGCACTTCTTCATGCGCGTGCACTTCGCCTCCGAAGGCGACGAGACCACGGCCGACTCGCTGCGGGCGGCCTTCGCGCCGGTCGCTGACAAGTTCGGCATGCGGTGGCAGCTGGAACCCAACGGGGCCAAGCGCAAGGTGCTGATCATGGTGTCCAAGTTCGGCCACTGCCTCAACGACCTGCTGTTCCGGGCCCGGATCGGCGAACTGCCCATGGACGTGGTTGCCGTGGTGTCCAACCACACGGACCACCAGACACTGGTGGAATGGCACGGCATCCCGTTCCATCACATCCCGGTGACACCGGAAACCAAGCCGGCGGCCGAAGCCAGGCTCCTGGAGCTCGTGGACGAACTCGACGTGGAGCTCGTGGTGCTGGCACGCTACATGCAGGTGCTCAGCGACGAGTTGACCCGCAAGCTGGACGGCCGGGCCATCAACATCCACCACTCCTTCCTGCCCAGCTTCAAGGGCGCCAAGCCGTACCACCAGGCCTACGCCCGCGGCGTCAAGACCGTCGGCGCCACGGCCCACTACGTCAACGCGGAGCTGGACGAGGGACCGATCATCGCCCAGCAGGTGGTGGAAGTGGACCACACCTACGGCCCCGAAGACCTGGTGGCTGCCGGACGCGATACCGAATGCAAGGCGCTCTCCAACGCCGTCCGCTGGCACTGTGAGGGCAGGGTCATCCTGCAGGGAAACCGCACTGTGGTACTTCGATAGGAATGCCCCCGCGCCGACGCTCCGGGGCATGATCACCGGGACCTCCGGTATCGAAACGGGATTCAGACCCTACCGATACCGGAGGTCCTCTTTGTGAGCTCTGCGGCTGACCTCCGACGGCACGTACACGCGTACAATTTATGCAGCTGCGCTCGGCTGCCAAGCTTGAGCCGAACCCCAGGAGCCCAGCGACATCAGCACCTACCGCCTGACGCTGACGGGCGGGCAACACCTGAAGGAACGCCATGGAACTGCTGTGGGAAATTGCTGGCTGGGCGGGTGCCGCTGCGATACTCAGTGCGTATCTTGCTGTCTCCATGAATTGGTTAAAGGCCGGCAGGGGTTTCCAGACGGCAAACCTCCTCGGCGCTTGTGCCTTTATCGTCAATGGCGCATTCCACCAAGCATGGCCATCAGTGGCCACAAATATCGCGTGGTTCCTCATTTCCGCCATTGCGCTTCTTCGCATGCGTTCAGTGAGCCAGCCGCCTGCGCCGACTGTTGATGCCCCGCACGTACAATTCCCTGGTATTCCTGACACCACCGGCCAGCTCGCCGTTGTTGAGGTTCTTACTGGCGCCGATCATGGCGATGCTGGCGGGCAGGGTCCACTTCACAATTCAAGGGACTCATCAAGCCCGACAAACTAAATTCCGCCAGTTCAGGTGGTACGGGAATACAAATGCGCGCCCTCAAGCTTCCCGACAGAAACTTGCCGGTGCCCGAGCCGCTGGTCAGGCGTTGGTGCCCGAAGCCAGGACGCCGAGGCCGAGTGCGGCGATGATGCCGCTGCTGCCGCGTTCGAGCCAGCTGCTGACGCGGGGACGCTGGAGCCAGGCCATGGCCTTTGCCGCGGCAATGGAGACGGCCGCCAAGTAAAGGAAGCCGATGACGCTTTCGATCACGCCCAGCACCATGGCGGTGTCCAGTGTGTTGCCGCCATGTGGAATGAACTGGGGCACGACGGCGAGGTAGAACAGGCCGACCTTGGGGTTGAGCAGTGTGGAGAGCGCGCCGGCGCCGAACCCCGCCTTCCGGCTGTAGCTTCGGCGGGGAAACTGTCCGGCCGCTGCCGAGGTTTTGGTGCGGCGTGCCCGGATCAGCGAGGAGATTCCCAAGTACAGCAGGTACAGCCCGCCGGCGATCTTTAGCCAGCGGAACACTTCCGCGGAGTCCTCCAGGATGGCGGCGAGCCCCACGCCCACCAGCGCGGCCCAGACCATGGACGCCAGCGCCGAGCCGAGCGCGGCGGCCAGCCCGGCCGCGGCACTCTGCAGCGAGATCCGCAGCACCAGGAAGGTATCCGGGCCGGGGGTGATGGAGAGCAGCAGGCACAGCCCGGCGAAGGCCAACAGGGTCACAGCGGTCATGGCTCCATTCTCCGGGCGGCGGCTGCCTGGCCGCAACTGCATGTGGTTGTGAAGCGGGCAGCGTTTGCCCTGTTGGACACTAAATCCAGTGTCTATCCTGTTGGTTAGGACCGCTGCGACACGCGGTCCACAGGCCGCCGGCATGTCCCGGGAAGCGTTCCCGCACCGGGGCCGTCTCGATGAGGAGGCGTCGATGTCCAGTCCTGAGATGTCCAGTCCTGATATGCCAACGCACGATATGCCAACGCGCGGGCCAGCGAGACCCGGTCCTTACGTCATCACCGGCATCCTGCTGACCATCGCCGTCGTCGTTCCGTTGTTCGTACCCGCCTATTCGGTCGCCGAACCGAGCCTGGCCGGGATGCCCTTCTTCTACTGGTACCAGATGACGTGGATTCCGCTGACGTCGGCCCTGGTGGCGATTTCCTACTGGCTGGTCAGCAAGGAGGATCGCCGCCGCCGCCGAGCCGTGCGGGACACGACCGATGCCGGGGAGGAGCGATGAGCGCGGCGGCAGTGCCGTTGGCCGCTCCGGACCGGCCCATCAATGGCGTTGCCCTCGCCATTGTGATCCTTCTCTTCGTCCTGGTGGCAGTCCTGGGGTTCGTGGCAGCGCGGTGGCGCCGGGGAGAGGCCACAGGCCTGCACAGCCTGGACGAGTGGGGCCTCGGGGGCCGCGGATTCGGAACCTGGGTGACCTGGTTCCTGCTCGGCGGCGACCTCTATACGGCCTACACCTTCGTCGCCGTTCCGGCCGCGATGTGGGCCACCGGGGCGGTGAGCGGTTTCTTCGCGGTGCCATACACGATCGTGCTGTACCCGATCGTGTTCCTCCTGATGAGCCGGCTGTGGTCCGTCTCGCACCGGCATGGATTCGTCACGCCCGCGGATTTCGTGGGCGGCCGCTACGGCAGCAGGGCGCTTACCCTCGCCGTCGCCGTCACCGGCATCGTCGCGACCATGCCCTACATTGCGCTGCAGCTGGTTGGCATCAGGGCCGTGCTTACGGTGCTGGGCCTGGGCAGCGCGGAAAACGTGCTGTTGACGGACCTGCCGCTGATTATCGCCTTCGTCGTTTTGGCCGCCTATACGTACACGTCCGGCCTGCGGGCTCCTGCCCTGATCGCCGTGGTGAAGGATCTGCTGATCTACCTGGCAGTGCTCGTCGCGGTCATCTACCTGCCCATCAAGTTCGGGGGCTGGGGCACCATTTTCGATTCCGCCGAGACGAAACTCGGTGCGACCAACCCGGCCACCGGCAAACCCGTTGGAGTCTTCATTCCTGGCGCCGCCAGTTACTCCGCCTATTGGACCCTGGCCCTGGGCTCGGCGTTGGCCCTGTTCATGTACCCGCACTCGATCACCGGCGTCCTTGCCACCAAGAGCAGGAACACGATCCGCAAGAATGCGGCGGTACTGCCGCTGTACTCGCTGATGCTGGGGTTCCTGGCGCTCCTGGGCTACGTGGCCATCTTTGCCGGCACGAAGCCCATCGACCTGAACGGCACCGTCAACCCGCAGCTGGTGGTGCCCCAGCTGTTCCTCGACAACTTCCCGTCCTGGTTTGCCGGCATCGCCCTGGCCGCCATCGCCATCGGTGCCCTGGTCCCGGCCGCGATCATGTCCATCGCCGCGGCGAACCTGTTCACGCGCAACATCTACCGCGATCTGATGCGGCCGGACGCCACACCACGGCAGGAAGCCAAAGTCTCCAAGATCGCTTCCCTGGTGGTGAAGTTCGGTGCGCTGGTCTTCGTCATCGGCATGGACCAGTCGGCAGCTATCAACATGCAGCTGCTCGGCGGCATCTGGATCCTGCAGACCTTCCCGGCGATCGTGGCGGGGCTCTACACCCGCTGGTTCCACCGGTGGGCCCTGTTCGGCGGCTGGCTGGCCGGCATCGTCTACGGCACCATCGCCGCCTACAACGTGGTCAACCCCGTCACCAAGGCCAACTTTGGCGGCTCGATCGCACCGATTCCCGGCACCGACGGACAGGTCTACATCGCTGTGGTGGCCTTTGCGATAAACCTCGTCGTTGCCGCCGGCCTGTCCCTGCTCTTCCGCGCGCTGAAGTTCTCCGATGGAAAGGACATCACCCGCCGCTCGGACTACGGCGCCGACGAAAACGATCCTAAGGTCGCCCAGCTCGAACGCGAGCACCCGCTCACGGAACCCGGCGGCCCGGCGTTCTGAGGCTACCCCGGGCCAACTGAGAAAGCAGGCATGATGAACAGGACCAGGGCGGAGGGCGGGGCCCGCACCGGGAATCCGCAGGGGATAGCTCTGCCCGGGATCCTGCTGGGCATCGGACTGGGAGGGTTCGCCGACGGGATCCTGCTGCATCAGATCCTGCAGTGGCACCACATGCTCACCAGTGCGGCCACGGCAAACATCAATATCGGCGACTACTCACCCACCACCGTCCACGGACTGCAGGTCAACACCCTCTGGGACGGGCTCTTCCATCTGGTCACCTGGCTGGCCGTGCTGGCCGGGCTCGGGATCCTATACTCCCGGGTTACCCACTCCCGCGGTCGGGTCTGGGCCTCGCGGGTGCTGTGGGGCTGGATTTTGGCCGGATGGGGACTGTTCAACGTCGTCGAAGGCATCATCGACCACCACATCCTGGGCATCCACCACGTCATCAGCGGGCCGAACCAAACCCTGGCCGACATCTCATTCCTGGTTTTCGGGGCCCTTCTTATCCTTGGCGGCTGGGCCCTGCAGCGCTCCGGCCGACCAGTGGAAACCCAGATCCCCTCCGGCTCTGCGGAACTGCGGTGAAACCCGTCCACGAAATGGCCCTCCAAACCGGCATTGGGCCGGAAACCATCCTGCCCGCCGCCGGCCTGGTGATCCTCGCCCTCTGCTACCTCGTGCCCGCAGCCCGGCAAAGAAGGAAACCCCGCGGATGGAGCAACTGGCGCACCGCAAGCTTTCTCACCGGGGCCGGGCTGCTGGTCCTTGCCCTGATGCCGGGGCTCTCCCCGCTGCCGCCCGGAGACTTCCGGGGCCACATGTACCAGCACCTGCTGATTGGCATGTATGCCCCTCTTGGCCTGGTGCTCGGCGCGCCGGTGACCCTCGCGCTTCGTTCCCTGCCGCGGCGCCACGGCCGGATCATCGGCCGGGTGCTGCACTCGGGCCCATCACTGGTGCTCTCGCACCCGGTGACCGCGTTACTACTGAGCCTCGGGGGACTCGGCCTGCTGTATTTCACACCGCTCTACACCATGGCCATTGAGAACGAGGCACTCCATCACCTAGTGCACCTGCACTTCTTTGCTGCCGGTTACTTGTTCGCCTGCTCCATCGCCGGCCCGGACCCTGCCCCGCACCGCCCCTCGGTTCCGGCGCGGTTGGTGATCCTCGGCGTCGCCATCGCCGGGCATGCGCTGCTCGCCCAGCTACTCTACGCGGGCGTTTTCGTCCACGTGCCCGTACCCGCTGCCGAGCTCCGTGGCGCGGCCGACCTGATGTACTACGGCGGAGACATCGCCGAACTGCTGCTCGCCTTGGCCCTGGTCACCACCTGGCGGCCGCAGCATACAGCCACCAGGAAACCGCGGCAGGCTAAGGATTCGCGGTCCCTGCCGGCGACGTCGGGCAGAGGCGAGGAAATCCGGGGTGCTGAGGCCCTAGAAATAACTAGTAAGCAGGCTTAGTATGTGGTCAGGCCGGGCAAACGCCGGCTCTGCCAAGGACATTTTCGGGCATCGCTTGAGACCTCCTTGGCTGCCCGCTCACGGAAATGGAACTTATCATGACGACGACAGGCCGTTCAGCGGCAAATAGGGCCGCTGTCCAAAAGGCAGCGCAAGCGGTCGGAGCAGTCTTCCTGGTGGTCGGTGTTCTCGGGTTCATCCCGGGCATCACAGCCAATTACGGGGCGCTCGGTATGGCCGGCCATGGTTCAGAAGCGCTGTTGCTGGGAGTCTTCCAAGTCTCCATCTTGCACAATATCGTCCATCTGCTCTTCGGTGTCGCCGGTCTGTTACTCGCTCGGACCCCTGGCCAGGCGCGTAACTACCTGATCGTGGGAGGCGTGATCTACCTCGTGCTGTGGCTCTACGGCCTCTTCATCGACCACGACTCGTCGGCCAACTTCGTCCCGGTAAACAACGCAGACAACTGGCTGCATCTGGTCCTCGGCCTTGGCATGATCGCCCTCGGGGCGGTCCTCGGCCGCCGGCAGGGGGTTGAAAGCGCACGCCCGGCGCGCGGACAATGAGCCAGCGTGTGACGTAGGCCCGCCGTGATGGGGCAGCGCGGTCACAGCCTGCGCGATCGGGCCCGAACACGGCTCTGTAATGTGCCCCAACGCAAGCGGACGACGGCGGGAAAGTCCCGCCGTCGTCCGTCCCCACTGCCGCGGCAGGGGCGATGGTGCATGTTAGTGCCAGAACCCCAACGCGAACTCCGCGATCACGGTGGAGAGCAGGAAGGATGCGGTGATAGCGAGCAGGCCCACGGGAATGATCTTCCAGCCGATGTTCTTCAGCAGCGGAATGTCCTTGCCCAGCGACAGGCCCGCGAGCGTCAGCATGACGGTGGCTATTGACAGGAAGTCCACGGACTTGATGATGCCCGTGAGTGCCTCGGCGCCAAAGAACCAGGGACTGGAGATGTAGGCGCCGATGGTCGTGATGTAGACGATCGCCGAAATCTTCTTCGTGAGCTTCGCCAGCGCGATGCTGACCAGGACCAGGGCGAGCATGATTCCGTACCCGGCCACGATCGACAGGCTGAATCCCTTGGCAGCCACCGAGGCTGTGCCGATGCCGAGGACCGTCAGGACGGACAGGGACAGCCACAGCGGGAGCTTGATCACTGCCGAGGATTCGGCGACCCGTTCACGGAAACGCCGGTTTTCTTCTGCCTGGGCCTCTTCCCGCTCAATTTCCCGCGGGGTTTCCGGGTCGGTGGCGGCCCGGCCGTGCTCCGCGGTGGCCCCGGCTCCGACGGCTACAGCCTCGCGGGTCTGCTTGCGGGTGAGGATCCGGTAAAAGCGGTCGGCCAGCGGCAGAGCGAGGTAGATGCCGACGTAAACGCCCAGGATGGTGGTGATCAGGTTGGACACGGCCGCCATGCCCAGGATGGCTTCCTGGTCCCCGGGGTAGGCCGCGATGATGCTGGCTGAGGACGCCGCCATCATAGAGCCGGACCCCACGCCGGCGCCCATCGCCAGGGCCAGGGGGTCAAAGATCTTCCAGTTGGCCACGAGTGAGGTGAGCAGCGTGATGAACACTGCCCCGAAGAGGGTTCCGAAAACGTACATGGCCAGCACGCCCCGGTACTGGTCCGAATCGGGGCCGTACTTTTCTGAGACCATGGCGAAGGACGGCTCCCGGTCCAGGGAGAACGTGGCCCCCACCGTTGCCTTTCCCATCCGGAGCAGGACGGCCAGGGGGAGGGCCAGTGCGATGGTGCCCAGCAGGTGGCCCACTTCCTGCAGAAGCAGCGCGGGCCCGGCCTTGATCAGGCTGGGGAGGCTGGGGCCGATGTTGAACGCCAGCCTGGCCACCAGGAGCAGGACGGCCACACCGACCAGAGCCGCCGCGATCCGTTGCAGATCCAGGCCCAGCGGTTTGAACTTCTGGATGGAGACCAAGAGCCCCAGAATAAGGCCCCAGACCATGGGAAAGATGACGATCGTGCCGATTCCGAGGTCAATCTTGGCCTGGCCGATGAACTGGACGGCGACGGCAATCACAAAGGCCAAAGCTGCGACCGGAAGCGTCAGCCGGGCACCAGCTTTGTCTATCCGGGGGGTATGGGTGCTGGTACTCATGAGGTGCCTTCCTGGGTGAAAGTACGACGGCGGTAGGCCGCTTTGGTGAAGCGCGCTCTTTCGGTTCGGGTGGAGGCCGCGGCGGCAACGGTCCAGGCCAGTGCGGTGGCGGCCTCGAACATCACCCCGTACGCCGCGGGGGAGTCGGCAAGGGCTGCGAACGCGTGGGAGTGGATCGGCACGTCCGCGCCCGGAATGCTCAGCCACGGATGCAGGGAGGGGATGACCTGGGAAATGTTGCCCATGTCGGTCGAGCCTCCGCTGAGTCCGGCCGACGGCGAGGTGTCTTTGCCGAACGAAGCCATGGCCTCGGTCCAATGCGCCGCCAGGGCGTCGTCCTGGAGCAGGGGTTCGTAGAGGGGTTCTGTTGTCTCGATGGTCAACGTTGTTCCGGTGGCCAGGGCTGCTCCTTCGAAGCAGCGGCGGACGCGCGCAAGCAGCGCCTCGTATTCGGGCAGAGTGAACGCCCGGCACTCAAACTGGACCACCGCCCGTTCAGGAATGATGTTGGTGACGTGTCCGGCTTCGGCGATGTACAGGGCGATGCGGTGGTCGCCGGGGATGTGCTGGCGCAGCAGCCCGACGGCGACCTGGCTCAGCACGGCGGCGTCCGCGGCGTTCACGCCTTGATGCGGAGCCGCCGCCGCGTGGGCTGCCTTTCCGATAAACGTCGCCTTGAACCGGCCCACGGCCTGGGCGCTGGTGCCGGCCGGATTGTACGTGACGCCGTCTTGGACGGGATGGACCATCAGGGCCAGGCCGACGCCGTCGAACGCTCCGCGTTCCAGCAAAAGGGCCTTGCCGCCGCCGTGCTCCTCGGCCGGCGTTCCGATCGCCTTCAGCGTGATGCCCAGCTGGTCCACGAAGGGCTGCAGGGCAAGGGCGGCGGCCACAGAGGCGCCCGCGATCAGATTGTGCCCGCAGGCGTGCCCGATGTTGGGGAGCGCATCGTATTCCACGCACAATGCGACCGTGAGGTCGCCGCTGCCGGCGCTCGCGGTGAACGCCGTGGGGAGGCCGCCGGTGCCGCCTAAAACCTCGAAGCCGCCGTCGGCCAGCAGTGCCGCGGCCGCTTCGGCCGAGCGGACCTCCTCGAAGGAAACCTCCTTGTTGGCGTGAATTGCCTGCGCCATGGCCAGGACCTGTGGCTTCCAGTCTTCGACGCCGTCGGCAAGGGCAGCGCGGAGGGTTGCCATCGCGGCGGTGGTTTCTGTCAGTTCCATGAGTATCTGCCTGCTCTAGTAGGACGCTTAGTAGGACAAGGACGGGAAGGGGGACCCGGCCGCGCGCGTGGGCACCCAGATGGCCTTCGTCTGGGTGTACTCGTCCAGGACGCCGGGACCGGAGGAACGGCCGTGGCCGGAATCGCCGAAGCCGCCGAACGGAACAGCCACGTGGATGGTCTTGTAGGAGTTGATCCAGAAGGTGCCGGCCTTCACCTCGCGGGCAATGTGGAGCGCGCGGGAGACGTCGGAGGTCCACACGGCCCCGGCCAGGCCGAAGTTGGTGTTGTTGGCACGGGCGATGGCCTCCGCCTCCGTGTCGAACGCATCCGCGCCCACCACGGGACCGAAAACCTCGGTGGTTTCGAGGCGGTTCGAGGGCGTCACCCCGTCGAGCAGGGTCGGCATGACCCAGTGGCCGCCGGCCAGCGGGGACCCGGCGAGTGCCTCCGGAAGCGTCGCTCCGGTGACCCGGCGTCCGCCGTCGTTCAGTCCTGCCTCGATGAGGGAGATGACGGTGGCGAACTGCTGGGCGGTGATGATCGGGCCCACCTCGGTGTCTGCGCTCAGTGGGTCGCCGACCCGTAGCCGCGCGGCCTTGTCGGCGACCAGCTCCACAAACTGTGCGTGCACGCTGCGCTCCACCAGGAGCCGGGACCCGGCGACGCAGGACTGCCCCGCGCCGGAGAAGATCGCCGAGACCGCACCGTCGGCAGCACGGTCCAGGTCGGCGTCGGCGAAGACGATGTTGGCGCTCTTGCCGCCGAGTTCCAGCAGGGCGGGAATCCCGGCCTGCGCGGCGGCGACGGCCACCCGGCGTCCGGTGGGGACGGAGCCGATGAAGCTGACTTTGCCGACGCGCCGGTCGCTGGTGAGCGCGGAGCCTACGGTCTGGCCCAGTCCTACCGCCACGTTGAACACGCCGGCCGGCAGTCCCGCTTCGTGGGCCAGCTGCGCCAGCCGGACGGACGAGGCCGGGGTGAATTCGCTGGGCTTGATGATCACGGCATTGCCGGCCGCCAGCGGTGCGGCGGAGTTCCAGCCGGCCGTGAACAGCGGCGCGTTCCAGGGGGTGATGGCGACCACGACGCCCCACGGGACGCGCTCGGTGTATGTGTGCCACTGGCCGGGAACGGGAATGGTCTGCCCCGTGAGCTTGTCCGCCCAGCCCGCGTAGTAGCCGAACATTTCGGCCACTTTCGCGGCTTCGACGCGGGCGTCGCGGATGGGCTTTCCGGTGGTGGCGGATTCGAGGATGGCCAGTTCCTCCGCGTGTGCTTCCACGACGCGGCTGACGTTGCGCAGGATTGCTGCCCGTTCGAATCCATTCATTCCGCCCCAGGCGGCCGCGCCCGCCGTGGAGCTTTCCAGGATGGCGTTGGCGCCCTCGGCGCCGGGGTCGGCGTAGCTGGCAAACGGTTCGCCGGTGGCTGCGGCAGTGAGCGTGATGCCCACTCCGCTGCCGGCAACCGTCTTGCCGTCGAGGAAGGCGCCGAGGCCGGCCGGGAAGGCCGCGTCCAGGATTGCCCGGGCGGTGGCGGCTGAGGACGAAGTTGGTGCTGTGGTGATGCTCAATGTGGCGTTCCTTTGCGGCTGGGGGCTTAGGCGACGGCGGTGGTGCCGTCTACGGGACCGTTCGTCCTGGGTGCCCCGGCGGGCGTGATGGCGGGCGCGACGGTCCGGGCGATTTCGGTAAAGTCCGCACGCGGCCCAAGGAGGGCCAAGGCGTCCTGCCACCGGCCCGCAACAGCTGCCAGCAGGGTTGGGCTTTCGCCGATTTGCACGGCGACGTCCACGGCGAGGGCGGCATCCCGGGCCATGAGGCCGAGCGAAAACCCGGAATCGTGGGTGCCGGTGAGCACCCAGTTGGGGTACATGTTCGCGGAGACAAAGCTTCCTCCGGAGGCTTCGCTGATGCTGGCGGCGGCCTTGGCCGGATCAATGCCGTAGGCCTGCGCGACGCCCAGTGCCTCGCCCACGGAGACCAGGTTGGCCGCGGCAAGGACGTTGTTGAGGAGCTTGACCACGTTGCCGCTGCCGGGGCCGCCGATGTGGCTGTACTTGCCGCCGGTGAGCGCGAGCAGAACCGGCTCCGCCGCGGAAAGCGCCACGGCGGTTGCGCCGACGAAGGCACTCAGGGATCCCGATGCCGCCCCGTCGCGGCCGCCGGAGACCGGCGCGTCCACGAAGGCGGCGCCTTGCGCTTCGGCGAGGTCGGCCATCTGCTTGCTCGTTGCCGGTTCGGAGGTGGTGGTGTCAATGATCGCGACGGTGCCCGGTTCCGCCAGGAGCTGCGGCACCGTGGTCTCGACAATGCTGGCATCGGGCAGGGAGAGGACAGCGTAAGGAGTTCCGGCGAGATCGCCGAGGGCGGCAGTGGTGGCAATTCCCGTGTCGGCGGCGGCGGCCCGGGCTGCTTCGGAGGGGTCGAAACCGGTGACATCCCAGCCGGCCCGGTGAAGGGTGGCTGCCATCGCTCCGCCCATGGCGCCGAGGCCTACGACGGCTATGCGGCGGTTGGTGCTGGTATTCATGAAGCTGCTCCTGGAAAGGTATGCGGGTGGGGGATGGGGTGCTGGGGTCAGTCGAGGTAGATGTCCAGGTCTTTCCACAGCTGTTGGGTGCGGCGGATCGCGGCGCGGCTGCGTTCGGGGTGTGCCGCCTCCATCCCAGCGAGCAGCCCGTAGACCAGGGAGTTGGCTGCCGTGACGGACTGGAAGAAGGAGATTCCTTCCGAGGCCACCACCAGGAGGTGGTCGGCTGCGGCGGCAAGGCGGCCGCGGCGCATGTCGCTGATGGCGATCACCGTGGCGCCTGCCTGCTTGGCGGCCTCGGCGGCGACAATGATCTGCCGGACGGAGCGCCACATGTTGATGACCACCAGGACGTCTCCGTGGCCGAGGGTGTTGGTGCTGGAAGCGAGGTGGACGCCGCCGCGGTTCTCCAGGGTGATGGGGTATCCCATGGTGGAGCCCAGGTGGGCCATCACGCTGGCGGGGCCGGCGAAGGAGCCGAGTCCGAGGACGGTGATGGACTTGGCGGCCGCCATGGCTGCGATCGCCGCCTCGGCGTCATCGGCTGTGTTGGAGTCCAGGGTCAGGCGCAGATTCTCGATGTCGTGGTTGAGCGCGTCGTGTAGGGGGCTGCGGTGTTCGCCGTGCTCGGTCAGGGTGTCCTCGGTGGAGATCATGACGAGGTACCGGGAGCGCAATTCCCGCTGGAGGTCGGGCCAGCCGCGGTAACCCAGATGCTGGGCTGCACGGACAACCGTGGAGTTGTTGACGTCGGCGCGCTGGGCAATCTCGGCGATGTCGGCGTACGAGGACAGTTGCGGATTGCGGCCGATCACATCGACAACCCGGGACTGGGCCTTGGACAGCGGAACGTCCGGAAGCGCGTCCCCGAGCCACGCATGGGAGACGTTCCCGGCGCCGTTGGCGCCCGCCGCGGGGGCGCCTAGATCGACGTCGTTGGTATTCAAGCGCAGACCCTTCTGTTACCTGGATCACTCTGCAAGGGTGATTGCAACAAATATACTCTGCAATTTTCTTTGCGGGTAGGGGTTGCATTTCGGAGGCGTAAATTCTCGGTCTCCTCAACAGGACAGGTAGTTTCCGGGCCTGTTCGAATTGCCGTTGTGGTGACCGGCCGGCTGCGCGACCATGATCCTATGGATGCTGAAACACCGAAGGCCGAGGCGCTGAACCTTCCGCAGGCTCTGCTCCTTCTGGCGACGAACGACGAGGACGGCGAGCCTGTTGTGGCGCAGTCCGTGCTCAGGCCCGCTGTGGCCGGGGCCATCCTGGCCGAGCTGAACCTGCTGGGTGCCATCGGACTGCAGGGGAAGTACGTGAGGGCCACCGGGACCGCCCCGCAGTCGGACTTCCAGCACCAGCTGGACCTCATCCGGGGAAAATCACGGCCTCACACGCCCAAGCGGTGGGTTTCGATGCTGGAGAGCCGCGCCGAGGTGCACCGCATCTATGAGGGCATGGCTTCGCTGGGCATCGTCGATCACGTCGGGGAGAGACACCTTGGCCTGTTCAAAACCACGCGGTACCCGGAAAAGGATTACGTCCCGGAAACCGCGCTCCTGCAAAAGATCCAAGCCGCACTCAGTCGTCCACCCTCCGATGCCGCGGAGCCGGACTCAGCGCCGTTCGATTCCGGAATCTCCGATCCGCGGACCAAAGCCCTGATCGCCCTGCTCCATGTGGCAGGGCTGCTCGAGAAGTTCTTCCCGGCGGCCGATCAAAGCCTGGTAAGGGAACTGGCGAAGAATCATTGGCCGTCCCGCGCCGTGGCGGACGAACTCCGCATGATCAAAATGGCGGAGGCAGAAGCCGCAACATAGCCAGGCGCCGTCGTCCTTTTTGTGTTAAACCGCGCGCTATTGGCCGGCGGGTTGGAATAACTCGACTACGTTGCCGGACGGATCTTCCAGCAGGATCTGTTGTCCGCCGGGACCGGTGACAATGTCGTTTCGGAACGTGAGGCCTTCATCGCGCAGTCGTTGCACGTCGGCGGCGATATCGCTCACGATGAGGTGGATCCGGTTCCATCCTCCCGGTGCGGGTACGGTGCCGTCCGGCATTGGCCGGCCTGCCGAGCTTTTTGGCCCGCTCAGGAGGAGCCTCAGCTGGCCGCGGGCGACGTCGGCGAATGCCGGCGCGGCGCTCATTCTGAGGGTGAATCCGAGGTGTCTTGTGTAAAAGTCGATCGCCGCGTCGACGTCGTCCACCATGTATCGGACGCTGACCATCTCCGTAAGATCGTTAGGCATGTCTAGCTCCTTCCCGAAATCGTTTGGGCGTGCTCGATGGCGTAAAGCAGGAACTGGATCCGCGTGTTCAGTTCATCTGCTGTGCGGACAAAGGGCTGGTAACTGTCCTGATCCGCTGCTTCAACTGCCGGGTCAGCGATGCTCCAATGCACCATCGTGGGTGCACCAGGGAAGTCCGGGCACACCTCCCGTACGCGGTCGCAAAGGCTGATCACATAGTCGAACCGCTGATCGGCGAACTCGCTCAGATGCTTTGAACGGGCGTTGCTGATGTCCATGCCACGCTCACGCATCACTCGTACGGCGTTGGGGTGCAGGTCTTTGGGGCGACTGCCGGCACTGGCGGCTTCTACCCGCGAGCCGCCGAGGCGCCCCAGGATCGCTTCGGCCATCTGGGACCGGGCGCTGTTGCCCGTGCAGAGGAACAGCACCCGAACGGGTGACCGTGCGGGTGCTTGACGGGGCGGTTCGCCAAGAGTGCCGGTCGGCGGTGCCGGCTCGGCCGGGACTAGCCGCAGCCCGGCGTGAAGCGCGGCGCCGGATTCGGCAAGCCGTTCGCGATACACCGCCAGGTTGAGGCTGCAGTATGTGTCACGTCCGTCAGCCGAGCTGCGCCGCATGGTCACCAGCCCGCCGTCCCGCAGTTGGGCGAGATGATAGGACGTCAGGCTCTGCCGCTGACCCACTAGTGCCGCTAGCTCACGCACCTGCCGGTCGCTGCGCGCCAGCTCACCCAGCAACTGCCACCGTACCGGGTGTCCAGCGAGACGCAGGAAACCCGGCGCACTCGCCCGAACCTCCGGGGATGTGGTGTAGCTCACGCAACAATTCTATCAATCAGGATTGGTGGATCAAAGAAGTTTGATGGGTTTTCGAAGGTGGGGCCTATACAAACGACGACGGCGGGAGGTGGCTCCCGCCGTCGTCGTTTGCGTTGCTACTGCCGGAATATAGGCTTCAGGCTCCGTGGTTCAGGCTGAACGTGAAGGTGTTCGGACCGCTGGCGTGGACCGCGATGTTGCTCTTGGCGGTGTTGTGGCGCTCGGAGAGGTCGTGGACCAGCGCGTCCAGCTCGTGGTGCATGGTGGCACGGTCCCAGAGCTTGTGGGTTTCAGAGGTGGCAGATTCAAACGTCATTGTTCAGTGCTTCCATTCGTGATCCGGGTGTCCGGCTGCCGCACCGATGCGGAGCCGTCGTGGGTCCAAACCAGGAACGCCTGCGACCTTGGGCAGCTCTGCGAGCTCACCGGTTTGGCCTCATTGCGTCCACCAGGATGGGTGCCTGACCTTCGTTGCGAGCATGTAGCGTCGGCGGGAACGTCGGGCTGCGTCAGCCGGGAAACGGGTTCCCGGCCTTGCCTTTCCATAGTGCACAACGCCGCGCGCGAGGCTCAAGCCAGATGTCGAAAATGGCGCGTGAGTCTCATCACAGGGGTGGGGTCGTCTGGTCGGTGGAAGGAACTAGCTGCTGCCGAATCTCAGGCTGGAGGCCCGACGGAGTCGCGGATGTTTAGCCTTGCTTCCAGGACATTGTGCTTTGGTACGGAGGCGTCGCCGGCGATCCTTGCCAGGAGTAGCTCGGCAGCCATTGATCCGATGCGGTGCACAGGCTGGTGAACGGACGTGATGGCTGGCTGCATGAATTGCATCCAGTCGAGGTCGTCAAAGCACACGATGGAAAGTTGCTGGGGGACTTGGACGTGGAGGTCCGCGAGGGCCTGCATGACTCCGTGTGCCATGGTTCCGTCAGCGGCGAAAACGGCGGTCGGCCGGTCGGGGCCTTGGAGCAGCTGGACGGTCTCCTGGCGTGCTGCCTCTGAGGAGTATGCGCCGGCGCGGCGGATCAGGTGTAGGTCAACTTGGATGCCGGCGTGCCGGTGCGCGTCGAGGTATCCGAGCAACCGCTGCCAGCTCGGATAAAGGGTTTCACCCTTCATCGGGTCGTAGGCGCCTTGGCGCACAAACTTCTCAAGGCTGCCGGTTTCGAGCCGTTCGAGCTCGGCGATGATGCCGATGCGTCGGTGTCCTGCCTTCAGTAGGTGATCGACTGCCTCCCGGGCGGCCCCGCGGTTGTCTACCGTCACTGAGTCCGCTGCCAGGTCGTAGGCTGCCCGGTCGATCTGGACCATGGGGCATCCGCCGGCTATGAGACTGTGGAGATGGGCGGACCCCTGAACCTCGCAGGGGGCGAGTATGAGGCCGTCGACGCGCTTTTCGAGCAGGAGTTGGACGGCTTCCTGTTCGCGTTCAAGGTTCTCATCACTGTTGGTCAGGATGACGCCGAATCCCTGTGACCTTGCCACGTCGCCGATTCCGCGCAGGACCCTGGCGTAGAAGGCGTTGTCGATGTCAGCGGCGACGACGCCGATGGTTTGGCTGCGGCCGGTCACCAGACTGCGGGCCAGCGTGTTCGGTTTGTAGCCCAGTTTCCGGGCTGCTGCCTGGACCTTGGCGGCGACGTCGCCGCTTGCGTAGCCGTAACCGCCGAGGACCCGGCCTGCCGTAGCCGTGCTGACACCGGCTTCAGCTGCGACCTGCGTGATGGTGATCTTAGGGGTTGGCTGCATGGGAGTCTTTCCGTGGCTGGTCTTGTTCCGGGCCGCGGTGCCGCGGCCCGGAAGCCCAGCTCAGTAGCTTACCTGCCACATGTAACGGCGCCCTTCCAGGGCGTAACCCCTCACCGCCGCGTAGTGCGCTGCAAGGCGTGCAACGAGGGCGTGGAAGACAAGAGGCAGCACGTAGCTGCGTTCCGACTCCGCCACGCCTGGCAGTCCAAACTGCCTTCCGTCGATGTAGAAGGTTTCGCCGCTGTACGTGTCGAGGAACGTGCGGACCCTTTCACCCATGGGGCGGGTGTTGTCCTCTCCGAGGAACACGATCGATTTGGTGGTCTTGTCGATGACTTCGAACGGTCCTTGAAAGAATTCATCAGCGTTGATGGTTGCCGCGTGCATCCACTGCATTTCCTGCAAGTAGCACATGGTAAACGTTTCCGCGGCTCCCTGCAGGGGACCGGACGCGAGGACGTTGGTGACGGGGACGTCTTTCATGGCCGAGGCGATGGCCGCCGCCTGCGGTTCAAAGCTTTCCAGCGCCTCGTACAGAGCCTTGGGGGTGGCGGAAAGCGCGCTGCTCATCAGGGACACGTCGAGGCCCTGCCGTTTCAGGACCGCCAGTGCAACCA
Organism: Arthrobacter sp. ov118; assembly: GCF_900116495.1. Lineage (GTDB taxonomy): Bacteria > Actinomycetota > Actinomycetes > Actinomycetales > Micrococcaceae > Arthrobacter. The sequence continues at coordinate 778,366 of NZ_FPAY01000001.1, read as the reverse complement.
GCTGCAGGACAATCTGGCTGCCCTGGCCGGTTGTGGCGACGAACGAAGTCGAAAGGCTCTGGGCGAGCGGTCCGTCCGCCTTCAACGTCACGGCAACGACGGCGGCTCCGCGCTCTTGGGCCCACTGACCTGCCCGGATGGTTTCGGGGGTGTTGCCGGTGCCCGAGAGCACCACCACTAGGGAATGCTTCCCGACCCTTGGGGGGGAGCGGTAGTAGAACTCGTCCGAGTTGTAGGTGTGCAGCGGAACGTTGGAGTGGAGGTCCAGGACGTATTGGGCGGGAACCATGGCCAGAAATGACCCTCCGGCGCCGACCAGGAAGACCTCATGGATGGGATGGTCAAGTCCTGCTATGTGGTTATCGATCTGCGGCCAGAGCTGAAGTGCGTGTTCCTGTGAGGACACCACGTCCTCCGGGATCTGGGCTACCGGGCCGGGTCCGAGATACGTTCCGTCGGTCAAGATATTTCTCCTGTTGTTTGGCTTTCGGGTTTTCCGAAATTTGGTGGTTTGTGGTGGTTTGGAGCGTTCAGCGCCGCCGCGGCGTGGTGCTGTGCCGGCCGGGCATGGCCGTGAGGGGTCCGCCGTTTCCGAAGGCCCCGAGCCTGCGGCAGGTCAAAGCCGAAGCTTCGGCGGCCGTGGTCATGGCTTCAGGCGGGGTTCTCCCCTCCAGGAGCCCGACCAGAAGGGTCCCAATGAATGTGTCGCCGGCGCCCAGCGTGTCCACGAGGGTCGTTTCGGCCGCTGCAACCTGGTAGCTCCGGTCGGTTCCCAGCAGCACAGCGCCTGCTGCTCCACGCGTCACCAGCGCCCAGGTTGCACCCAGAGCGGTGGCCTGCCGGGCCCGTTCGATTCCATCGGCGGCAGGGAGGTCTCCTCCTGAGAAGGAAGCGAGGAAGCAGTGCGGTGCAACCATGCGGAGCAGGCCGGCATCTCTGTTCGTTGAAAAGTCGAAGGACAGCCGCGATACAGCGGAGAGGTCGGCCGCCAACTCCTCAAGAGAACTGGACTCGCTGAGGTGGACGGCATCAAAACCGGAGGCCGGTGAAAGGAGACCGCCCTCGAAGCAAGCCCGTGAGACGCCGAGGCCGACGTCCTGAAACACCCTGTCCCCGTTGTTATGGCCGATCACGCAATACGCGGTGCTACCGGGCCGGACCTGCACATAATCCGTCGACACGCCCTCCCGAGCCAGGCTGCTCAGGATAAGGGCGCCGGCGTCGTCAGTTCCCACGGTGCCGGCGTAGGCCGTTCTTGCCCCGGCTCGCCGTGCGAACACCGCGACGTTTAGGGCATTGCCCCCGGCGAAAACTTGCCCTTCATCCAAGTAGCAGTCAACGACGTTGTCCCTGGCTGTCACGATCGAAATCATCAGTGCCTCCCAAGTAGGTCCCGAGAACAGAGTATGAGAACGTTCGCAGGTTGTCGACTCCTGGTTTTTTGGCAGCGGAACCACAGACAGGCCCACCTTGCGGAAACCCGCGAATATCCGCGCTTCAGCGGCCGGACAATAGTGATCCGCGTAACTCTTGACGTGCGCCGCGCCGCGCCGGTAGCTTACGTCTATCTGATAACGCTCTCAGTTCCGCGATCAGCAGCGGACTGTCAGGCGTAGGCACTTTTTAGGATAGGAACACGATGCGCAAACGTCATTCAGGAAAAGTCCGCCTCGGTATGGCCGTGGCCTCAGCGGCGCTGGTCGCCACTCTTGTAGCTGCCTGCGGCGGAGCTCCTTCGTCCTCATCGGAGAAAAATCCGTACGGGCTGATCGAACCGGGGACCATGCGGGTCGCGAGTGTTGGCGACCTCAAGCCGTACACCTTCGCGGATGGCCAGGGTAGCTTCACCGGCTTCGACGTGGAACTGTTCGAGGATGTGGCCCACCGGGCCGGCGTGGATAATGTGGTCTTCACCGGCCAGGACTTCTCGGCGATTCTTCCCGCCGTGGCCAACGGCCAGTTCGACGCCGGCGTGGCCGCGATCGGTATTACGGACAAGCGCAAGGAGACGGTCGACTTCTCCAATGGGTACCTGGCCGGCTACCTGACGGTGATCACCAGCAAGACCTCAGGCATTAAGGACGCCAACGGCCTTGCCGGCAAGCGCCTGGGCGTGGTCCAGGGAACGCTGCAGGAAGCCTATGCCGCGAAGAACTTCACGTCCGCCAACCTGGTGCGCTTCCCGGACAACAATTCCGCCATCTCCGCCGTCAACAGCGGCTCCGTGGACGCCCACTTCCTCGACTATGAAAGCGCCAAGACCTACGAGAAGCAGCATGGCCTGGTCAGCGCCGCGGACATCCCGTCCTTCGACGCCCCAGCAGGCTTCGCCGTGGCGAAGGGCAAGACCGCCCTGAAGGAAGCAATGGACAAGGGCCTCGCCGCCGCAATGGAAGACGGCACCTGGAAGAAGCTCTACCAGAAGTGGTTCCCGGGATCCCCGATGCCGGAACAGTACCTGCCCAAAGCCGAGCAGGCCGCCGCGCCGGCTCCGACCACGAGCAAGTAAACGGCGGCCGGACCGGTCCAGGCCCGGATCCAGCCGGACGGGCCGCCGCGGCCCGTCCGGCGGGTGCTAGCTGCGGGTCTCTGCCGTCCGCAGCGTCCCGACCGATCCCCGGCGGACCAGTGTCGCCGTGAACTTGGGGGCGGGGGTCAAGGGCGGCAGGCCGTCGATTTGGCGGATCAGTGCCTTCGCTGCCGCCACGCCCATGTTGTAGACGGGCTGTGCAATAACTGTCAGCGGCGGGGTGGTCAGGCGCGTCCAGGCGAAGTCGTCGTACATGAGGAACGAGACATCCGCCGGAATGGCGAGCCCCAGTTCTTGGATCGCCTCCACGATGCTGAGGGCGATGAGCCCGTCGGAAGCGACGATGGCGGTGGCAGGGTCCGGCATGAGGAGCACATCGCGGGTAATGCGGCGGATGGATTCGGCGTCGCCGGCGTTCAACCGTACGAGGTCCTCGGGAAAGGAATGCTCCTGCTCCTGGAAGGCCTGCTGCATGCCGTCGAGGCGTTCTGCGATTTGAGACGAATCGAGCAGCATTCCGGCGCGGTAGGGAGATTCCGTCCTGAGTGTTGAGATAAAGGCGATCCGGCGGTGTCCGGACTGGAGAAGATACCGGGTGGACTCGTGGGAAATGGCGGCCATGCTCACGGCCATAGTCTCCGCCTCCATCTGCCCGGCGTTTCGGTCCAGGAGCACCAGGGGGCGGCCGGATTCATGGACGCGTTGCAAATGTTGTGTTTCCACCGAGGACGCCGGTGCCACGATCAGGCCGTCCACCCGCTTGTCCAGCAGCACCCGAACGGCGTCCACTTCGGCTGCCGTGTCCTCGTCGGTGTTGACCAGGATGACGTTGAAGCCGCTCTTCTTGGCCGTGTCGGTGATGCCCCTGGTGGCCAGGCCGAAGTGGGGGTTTTCAATGTCACCGACCACCACCCCGATGGTGTGTGATTTGCCCGTGTTCATGCTGCGGGCGAGCTCGTTCGGGCGGTAGGACAGTTCCTCTGCCGCCGCTAGAACTCGCTCCCGGACTTCCTCGCTGACGGCACCGTAATTTCCCAGCGCGCGGGCAGCCTGGGCTTTGGACACCTGGGCGGCCTTCGCGACATCCGCAACTGTGATGTCCCGCCGCCTCGAACCGTTACTGCTCATGTGCGGCCTTTCGAAAGGGCCTTGACGGCCGTTGTGGTGTGGGTTACATTTTTTAGCAACCCCGATGTGAGTCCGGTCTCAATCGTAAGCGTTGAGACCGGACTCAGCAAGGGATTCAGAACACAGGGCCGAAGGCCGCCTAACTTCCACGATTGGAACAATGAAGTGACTAAACGATCGATTTTTCGCCCCGGGGCGATCGTTGCGGCCGCTGTCGCAACACTCCTGGCACTGTCGGGCTGTGGCGGTTCGTCTCCTGCGGCGACATCGACCGCAGAGAACCCGTATGGCCTGATCCAGCCGGGCACCATCCGGGTGGCGAGCCTGGGCGACTCGAAGCCCTATACATTCACCGACGCGCAGGGTAACTTCACCGGTTTTGACGTCGAACTGTTCAAGGACGTGGCCCACCGCGCCGGGGTGGACAATGTGGTCTTCACCGGCCAGGACTTCTCCGGACTGCTCGCCGCCGTCTCCAACGGCCAGTTCGACGTCGGCGTGGCCGCCATCGGCATCACGGACAAGCGCAAGGAAACGGTTGACTTCTCCGACGGTTACCTGGCCGGCTACCTGACGGTCATCACCACCAAGGACTCGGGCATCAAGGATACAAACGGCTTGTCCGGCAAGCGGCTAGGCGTGGTCCAGGGGACCCTGCAGGAAGCCTACGCGGTCAAGAACTTCACCTCGGCGAACCTGGTCCGCTTCCCGGACAACAACACCGCGATCTCGGCGGTCAACAGCGGTGCCGTGGACGCCCACTTCCTGGACTACGAGGCCGCCAAGTCCTACGAGACGCAGTACGGGCTGGTCAGCGCCGCCGACATCCCATCCTTTGACGCTCCTGCCGGCTTCGCCGTCGCGAAGGGCAAGACCGCCTTCAAGGATGCCCTGAACAAGGGCCTGGCCGCCGCAATGGAGGACGGCACCTGGAAGAAGCTGTACCAGAAGTGGTTCCCGGGTTCCCCGATGCCGGAACAGTACCTGCCCAAGGCGGAGCAGACGGCAAGCCCGGCCCCCAGCCCGTCTGCCAGCAAGTAAACGTCCCGCTACGCACCGCAAAGCACGCACGTCCGGCATCTAGCCCGGCTGCCACCTGACCGGGCGGACCACCATCGGCGGTCCGCCCGGGATCCACAAGCTACCTACGTCTGAGAGCAACCATGGACTGGTTCAGCACCATCATCCGTACATTTTTCGATTTCAAAGCTATGGCCGAAGTTCTGCCCCAACTCCTTGGCGTCGGGCTCCTGAACACCCTCATCATCTCCATCGCCGCCACCATCATCGGCGTCGCCCTGGGCATGATCATCGCAGTCATGGGCATCTCGCCCTCCAAATGGCTGCGGGTTCCGGCCCGGATCTACACCGACCTCTTCCGCGGCCTTCCGGCCATCCTGACCATCCTGCTGATCGGCCAGGGCTTCGCCCGCTTTAGCCAGTCGATCTTCGGCCCCTCCCCGTACCCGCTCGGAATCATCGCGCTGAGCTTGATCGCCAGCGCCTACATCGGCGAAATCTTCCGCGCCGGCATCCAGAGCGTCGACAAGGGCCAAGGCGAGGCATGCCGTGCCCTGGGCATGAGCTACGCCAAATCCATGGCCCTCGTGGTGGTCCCGCAGGGCATCCGCCGGGTTCTGCCGGCCCTGGTGAACCAGTTCATCGCCATCGTCAAGGACTCCTCGCTGGTCTACTTCCTGGGCCTGCTGGTCACCGAACGGGAACTGTTCCGCGTCGGCCAGGACGCCGCCGTCCTGTCAGGCAACCTCTCACCGCTGGTCATGGCCGGCATCTTCTACCTGGTCATCACGGTGCCCCTGACCCACCTGGTCAACTACTTCGACAACCGCTTCCGCACGGGCCGCCGTCGGCCCAGCGCGCCGACCAGCGGGCTGAAGGAAGTCACAGAACTCGACGCGGCATCGCCGCTGATCACCGGGAGCAACACATGAGCCTCGCAAGCAACAGCGCCAGCACCAGCACCGCCCCGGACATCGAGACGTTCCACGGCTCGAGCCTGGAGCTGCAGAACCTCACCATGGCCTACGGGGACATCGAGGTGCTCCGCAACGTCAGCCTGACCGTCGCCCCTGGCACCACCACCTGCATCATCGGGCCCTCCGGTTCGGGCAAGTCCACGCTACTGCGCGGCGTCAACCGTCTGCACGAACCAAAGAGCGGTGACGTGCTCCTGGCCGGTGAGAGCGCCCTGGCGGTCAAGCCGGACATCCTGCGGGCCCGCATCGGCATGGTCTTCCAGCACTTCAACCTCTTCCCGGACCATACCGCCCTCGAGAACGTCGCCCTGGCCCTGTGGAGCGTCAAGGGGATGCCCAAGGCCGAAGCCAGGGAACGCGCCCGTCGCCGCCTCGCCGAGGTGGGCCTCGCCGAACGCGCGGACCACCGCCCCCGCGACCTCTCCGGCGGACAGCAGCAGCGCGTCGCCATCGCCCGCGCCCTGGCCATGGAACCGGAGGTCATGCTCTTTGACGAGGCCACCAGCGCCCTGGACCCGGAGCTGGTCAAGGGCGTGCTGAACCTCATGGCGGGCCTTGCCAAGCGCGGCATGACCATGGTGGTGGTCACCCACGAGATGGGCTTTGCCCGCAAGGTCGCCGACCAGGTTGTCTTTATGGATGAAGGCGAGGTGGTCGAGGCCGGCACGCCCGCTGACCTCTTCGACAACCCCCAAAGCAAACGCCTCCAGCGTTTCCTCTCGGAAGTGCTCTGATGGGCCAGGACGCAGCGGCACCCATCCGCACCGCCATCGTCGGCTTCGGGATCTCGGGCAAGGTCTTCCACGCACCACTGATCGCGGCCGATCCCGCATATTCCCTCGACGTTATTGTCACGGCCGACCCGGAGCGCGCCGCGGAGGCGGCAAGGCTCTACCCGCACGCCCGGATCGTTCCGACGCCGGAGGCCTTGTTCGCCCTCGCCGGGGACCTGGACCTCGTCATCCTCGGCACCCCGCCGCTGACCCACTTCGACCTCGCCGCAACGGCCGTAGCGCACGGCCTTCATGTGGTGGTCGACAAGCCGTTCGTCACCACGGCGGCGCACGGTGAAGAACTCATCACCAGGGCTTCCGACGCCGGCGTGCAGCTCACGGTCTTTCAGAACCGCCGGTGGGACGCTGACTTCCTGACGCTCAAGGAACTCCTGGCGGAAGGGGCGCTCGGGGAGGTCCGGACCTTCGAATCCCGCTTTGAATGGTGGCGGCCTGAAGGCTTCGGGAACTGGCGGGACTCAGCCACCCTGGCCGAAGGCGGCGGCATCCTCCACGACCTCGGCGCCCACCTGATCGACCAGGCCATCCAGCTCTTTGGCCCGGCAGCGGAAAGTTACGGGGAGACCGCCAACCACGGCCCCGACCCGGACGGCGCCGACACCGAGGCCTTCGTGTCCCTGCTCCATGACTCCGGGGTCCGCTCCAGGCTGTGGATGAACGGGATGGCCGCCCAGGCAGGCCCACGCTTCCACGTCCTGGGCTCCCGGGCCGGCTACACCAAGTGGGGTCTGGACAGCCAGGAACCCGCGCTCGCCGCCGGCATGACGCCGACGGATCCGGCCTACGGTATCGACGCCCAGGACTCTTGGGGGGTCCTGGGGGTCGGCGAATCCGCCACCCCCGTTCCTGCCGCCCGGGGAGCCTATCCACGGTTCTACACCGAACTGGCCGCCGCCCTCCATGGCCACGGGCCCTTGCCCGTCAACCCCGCCGAGCCTCTCGAAGTCCTGAAAATCATCGAAAGAATCCACGCCCTCGCCTAACCGGCCGGCTGCCAGACGAGCCAGCACCAAACACAGCCGCGAACACTTAGAAAGGGAGAACCATGTCCTCCACTGCTCCAGCCAAACGCGTCGCCATCATCGGCGGCGGCATCATCGGCGTCTCCACCGCCGTCCACCTGCTCCGCGAAGGCGCCTCCGTGATCCTTCTGACCGAACGTGGCCTCGCCAGCGAAGCCAGCGGCCGTTCGCTGTCGTGGCTGAACTCCGCCGGCGAACGCTCCACCCCGTACCACCAGCTGCGCGTCGCCGGCGTGGACCGCTACCGCACCCTCTTCGCCGCCGACCCGGGCCGGGACTGGCTGCAGTTCGGCGGCGGCCTCATGTGGAACGCCGCCGGGCAGCGGGCCGTCACAGAAGCTCGCCACGCCTACGAGAAATCCATTGGCTATGACTCCAAACTCCTGGCACCCGAACAGATTTCGTCCGCCACCCCGGGCATCGATGCAAGCGCCGTTCCGGACAACGCCATCTTCAACCCCGGCGAGGGCTGGGTCAGCCTGCCCGACCTCGTGGACTTCCTGATGGAGGAATTCCACGCCCGGGGCGGCGAACTGGTCCTCAACGCCGGCAAAGTATCCGTCACGGTCGACGCCGGCCGGACCACCGGCGTCGAGACCACCGCGGGCGGGACCTATGAGGCGGACGCCGTGCTCGTGGCGTGCGGTGCCGCAACGCCGGCCGTCGTCGCGCCCCTCGGCGTCGAAATCCCCAACGGCTCCCCGGTCTCCATGCTCGTGCTGACCAAGCCTGTGGACCACAAGGTGAAGGCCGTCATGAACACGCCCCGCGCCGCCGTCCGGCCCAACCCCGGGAGCACCTTTGCCCTGGACCACGACTGGTACGAAGAAGACATCACGGAACACGCCGACGGCTCCTTCAGCATCCCCGATGAGGTGGTCCAGGAACTCGCCGATGAGGCTTCCAAGCTCCTCGCCGGCAACCCCGAACTCAAGCCCGCCTCCTGGAAAATCGGCTACAAGCCCATCCCGGGCGACGGCGAGCCCGTCCTCGGTGAACTCGACCAGGTGCCTGGCTGCTTCGTCGCGTTCACCCACTCGGGGGCCACCCTCGGCCTCATCGCCGGCGAACTTCTCGCGGGCGAGATCATGACTGGCCAGAAGCACCCGATGCTGGCCACCTTCCGGCCGGGACGTTTCGCTTAGGGTCAGATCCAGCGCAGCTGGGGGAGCAGGCAGGACCGGTCCTCACCGGCTCCTGCCTGCTCCCGGCTTTGTCTGGATACCTCTTGACGCAAAACCTTCGCAGGTCCATATTTAACGTATTAGTTAATTAGCAAGTGCGTTAAATGGAGTGAACATCCCGATGGCCACCGACCGGCTCAGCCTGATCTTCTCGGCGCTTGCCGACCCCACCCGCAGGGCTATCCTGACCCGGCTGGCGGAGGGCGAAGCCACCGTGAACCAGCTGGCCGAGCCGTTCGACATCAGCCTCCCGGCGGTTTCGCGCCACCTCAAGGTCCTGGAAGCCGCAGGGCTGATCACCCGGAGCCGGAATGCGCAGTGGCGCTCCTCGAAGCTCGAAGCCGCGCCGCTGCGCGAGGTTGCCGAATACATGGAAGAGTACCGGCGCTTCTGGGACGCCAGCTTCAGCCGTCTCGATGCGCATCTGCGAAAGATCCAGCAATTTCCCAAGAATCAGGAGCCAGGCAATGAACGCAGAGCAGAACACCCGTAAGTCCCACACCCTCACCATGACCAGGGACTTCGATGCTCCCCGCGAACTGGTCTTCAAGGCCTTCACCGATCCTGACCAGCTCGCCGCCTGGTTTGGCCCGGTGGGAGTGGACTCGCCGCGGGACCGGATCGTCGTCGAGCCCCGCGTCGGCGGCGCTTGGCAGCTGGTCATGGTTTACGAGGAGGACGGCGTGGCCAAGGAGTCGCCGGTCGATGCGGTGATTTCCGTTTACGACCCGCCGTCGCTGCTGGTGGCCGCCCAGAGGGCGGAGCCCGACGCCGGTGTCACCCTCCAGCTCGAAATGCGGCTTGAGTTTGAGGACCTGGGCGGCCGGACCCGGCTGCACCTGACTCAAGGCCCGTTCGACAGCACCGAATGGGTGGAGATGACCCGCGAGGGCTGGGGCACCTCGTTCACGAAACTCGACAAGGTGCTCGCGTAAACCGCGGCTCGGCGAAAGTCCGGGCGGTGCGGCGGAGGGCTTAGTTCCGGATTTGCGGATTCAACTCCTCATATTTTCCGCAAATAGTGGATCATGGGCTTATGCCGAAAATTCGCGTATCAGAAGCAGCGCGCTTCCTCGGGGTCAGCGATGACACCGTCCGGCGCTGGACCGAGAACGGGATGCTGACCCCGGTCAAGGATGACTCCGGGCGGCTTGCCGTGGACGGGCTGGAGCTCGCCCGCCTCGCCCGGGACCAAGCCCAGCTGCCCGAGGACCCCACCCGGGTAGGCCGTTCGGCCCGCAACCGGTTCGTCGGTCTTGTCACGGACATCACCGCGGACAAAGTCATGGCGCAGGTGGAGCTGCAGTGCGGGCCCTTCCGGGTGGTGTCCCTCATGAGCAGCGAGGCGGTCCGCGAGCTGGGCTTGGAGCTCGGATCCGTCGCCACCGCAGTGGTCAAAGCCACCACGGTCATCATCGAAACACCGCAGGGAAAGGCCGTCATATGACCGTCGGCCGCAGGCACGTCGCCGCTCTGCTGGCTGCCGGCGCACTGATTGTCGGCGTGGCCGCTTGCGCCGCCGGCTCATCCGGCGCCTCGGCTAGCTCCACCGCAGAAAGCTCCGCTGCCGGTGCCGACGGGACCGCCAAACCGACCGGCAACATCACAGTTTTCGCCGCGGCATCGCTGAAGGCAACCTTCACCGAGCTCGCCGGCGACTTCGAGGCCAATAACCCCGGAACCAAGATCACGCTGAACTTCGCCGGGTCCTCGGACCTGGTCACCCAGATCACCCAGGGCGCCCCGGCCGACGTCTTCGCCTCCGCCGACACCAAGAACATGGCCAAGCTCGCCGATGCGAAACTGGTTGACGGGACCCCCCGCAACTTCGCCACGAACGTCCTGGAGATCGCTGTCCTGCCGACCAACCCGGCGTCGATCCACTCCTTTGCCGACCTCGCCAAGCCGGGCGTGAAGGTGGTGGTCTGCGCACCGCAGGTTCCCTGCGGCGCCGCGACCGACACCGTCGAAAAAGCCACAGGCACCACCTTGGCGCCGGTCAGCGAGGAGTCCTCCGTCACCGATGTCTTGGGCAAGGTCACCTCGGGCGAAGCCGACGCCGGGCTCGTCTACGTCACCGACGTCAAGACCGCCGGCGACAGGGTAAAAGGCATCCCCTTCGCCGAGTCGGACAAAGCCGTGAACACCTACCCGATCGCCACCGTGGGCACGAGCAAGAACAAGGATCTGGCCCAAGCCTTCATCGCCGCCGTCACCGACAGCGAGGGCAAGAAAGTCCTGAACGACGCCGGCTTCGGCACCCCGTAAGGACGGCATGAACCGACGCAGCGGCACCGGCTACACCGGCATCCCGGCCTGGATTTACGCCATCGCGGCGGCAGGAGCGCTCTTCGTCCTGCTGCCGCTGGTGGCCATGGTGGCCAAGGTCAACTGGCCGGAGTTCATTCCGCTGATCACCTCCGACCCCTCACTCACGGCCCTCGGACTGAGCCTGCGCACCTCGGCAGCCAGCACCGCACTCTGCATCCTCCTCGGCGTGCCGCTGGCCCTGGTTCTTGCCCGGAGCCCGTTCCCCGGCCAGCGGCTGCTGCGGGCCTTTGTCCTGCTGCCCCTGGTCCTGCCTCCCGTGGTGGGCGGCATCGCCCTGCTCTACACCTTCGGACGGCAGGGCCTGCTGGGCCGGAGCCTCGAACTGGCCGGAATCCAGATCGCTTTCTCCACCGCCGCCGTCGTCCTCGCCCAGACCTTCGTCGCCCTGCCGTTCCTGGTCGTCAGCCTTGAGGGCGCCCTGCGCACTGCCGGCAATAAATACGAGGCGGTGGCCGCCACGCTCGGGGCACGGCCGGGCACCGTGCTGCGCCGCGTGACCATCCCGCTGGTCCTGCCCGGCCTGGCTTCCGGCGCCGTCCTGTCCTTCGCACGCAGCCTGGGCGAATTCGGCGCCACCCTGACCTTCGCCGGCAGCCTGCAAGGCGTGACCCGCACCCTCCCGCTCGAGATTTACCTGCAACGCGAAACCGACGCCGACGCCGCCGTCGCGCTCTCCCTTCTGCTGGTCGCCGTGGCGGTGGCCGTCGTCGGGCTCTCTTACCGGCGCCCCGGCAGCGCCGCGCCGGAAAGGGCAGCGCAGTGACCTTTCACCTGGACGCGACCCTTGCAGCCCGCGGATTCGACGTCTCCCTCAGCCTCGGGCCGGTCGAGACAGTCGCCATTCTCGGCCCCAACGGCGCCGGCAAATCGACGCTTTTCGCCATCATCGCCGGGCTGCTGCGCCCCGACACGGGCACGGCACAACTCGGAGACAAGGTCCTGTTCGATCTGGCCGCCGACAAGAGCCTCTGGAGTGCCCCGCACACCAGGGGCACGGCACTCCTGGCCCAGGAGGCGCTCCTCTTTCCGCACCTCAGTGCCGTGGACAACGTCGCGTTCGGACCCCGCAGTGCGGGCGCGTCCAGCACCGCCGCCCGGGAAACGGCAATGCACTGGCTGACCGAGGTCGACGCCGGTGACCTTGCCTCGCGCCGTCCGGGACAGCTCTCCGGCGGCCAGGCGCAGCGCGTGGCCGTCGCCCGGGCCCTCGCCGCCGACCCCGACCTGCTGCTGCTCGACGAACCGATGGCCGCCCTCGACATCCACGCGGCCCCGTTGCTTCGCCGGCTCCTCAAACGCGTCCTCGCTGGCCGCAGGGCCATCATCATCACGCACGACATTCTGGACGCCCTCATGCTCGCGGACCGGGTGATCGTCCTCGAGGACGGCCGGATCAGCGAAGCAGGACCCACCCGCGACGTCCTCGAAAGGCCGCGCAGCCGGTTCGCGGCGGGCCTGGCGGGCCTGAACCTTGTCGCCGGCACCGTCGCTGACGCCGGCATCACCACCGCCGATGGGATGGTCGTCGCCGGCCATCATGAGGACACCCTCGGCCCCGGGCAGGACGGCGTCGCGGTCTTTCCGCCGTCGGCAGTGTCTGTGTTCCTCACCGAAGAGCACGGCAGTCCGCGCAATTCCTTCCAGGTGACCATCACGGATCTCGAACCGCACGGGGACCAGATCCGTGTCCACGCCGGGGGCCTCTCCGCGGACATCACCCCGGCGGCATCAGCCGATCTCGGCCTCGCCCCGGGGATGACCGTGTACTTCGTTATCAAGGCGACCGCCATCAACATCTACCCGGCCTAGGCAGTGCTTCCCCACACGGATGGGGCTGCCGGGCGTCGGGGCTTACGGGCGTCCGGTCGGCGGAGTAGTGTCGGTGCCGGATGCAGCCTGAGCTGAGTGAGTCGAAGAGCACCCGCACAGAGACCGCGGAGGGCAGGGGAGAGCTATGGCCGGAAAATACGTGGCGACGTCCACCATCACCATCGAGGCGCCGCCAAGCCGCGTATGGTCCGTGCTGACCGACCCCGGTGCCATCAAGGAGTTCATGTTCGGGACAGATGTCGCGACGGACTGGACGGTCGGCAGCCCGATCTTGTGGCGGGGTGTTTGGGACGGCAAGCAGTACGAGGACAGGGGCAGCGTCCTTGAGTTTGAACCCGGACGGCGGCTCGTTGTCACGCACTTCAGCCCGCTCAGCGGCCAGGAGGATGCGCCCGAGAACTACCACACGCTCACCTGGACGCTCGAGGACCAGTCCGGGGCCACGCAACTGATGCTCTCGCAGGACAACAACGCAAGCGCTGACGAAGCCGAACACTCGAAGGGCATGTGGGACAGTCTCGTGAAGAGCGTGAAGGCGATCGCCGAGCGGGCATAGCGCGCTTCCGGCGCCTCCTAGGGCAATCGCGACGGCCGCAGGTGGCTAGGGTTGCCGGCCTGGCCGGGATCCAGCGGGACCGGGCTGACCAGCACTGCCGGCCCACGGCTCAAAATGCCGTCCGAAAGCGGCTGGCAGCGCACGCCTCCCCGCCCGCGCATGGCGGTATGCGCTCCAGGGGCGAGCATCCGGTCCATCCAGGCGCAGGGGTGGGCCGGCCGCCCGGCCCGGAGCCGCGCCCGTTCCCCTCCCGATTCCAGCCCAAATTCCTGGCCGAGGAGCGGGGCCAGGTGCGCGCCCCTGATGACAATGTTGCGCCGGGTCAGGAGCGGGTCAAAAGGCGCGACTCCCAACTCGGCGGCCATCGCTTCGAGGGCCTCGATCGATAGGAGGGTGACGGCGGCGTCCATGTGCGCGGCCTTGCCGAAGAACCGGTCGCCGACAATGCCCTTCCCGGCAACCAGCTCAACCCGGTCCGCGTCGGTGGTGGGCACGTCGGCTGCACCATCGCGGGCGCGGCCGAAGTACGCGTGCGCCGGGGAGATGAGCAGATGGAGGATCTCGACGTCGTACCTGTAGCTTGCCGTCATCCCCTAAAACTATCCTCTGCGGCGCGCGAAGTCGCCGGACACCTGCGGGCTCGCCGTAACCTTCCGGCGACCTTGCGAGATTCCGGCGACCTCGGCGGGCACGGTCCTCAAACACCCGTTGACACCATCGAATCGCCGGACTATTCTACAACCAAATGGTTGTAGATCAGCTTGGAACGCAGCTCCGTGACGAAGAGATCGACCGCCTGTTTCAGGCGTTCGCCGATACGACCCGCCGGGACATCGTGCGGCGGGTGACGGTGGGGGAGTACTCGGTCTCCGGTCTCGCCGCCCTCTACACCATGAGTTTCGCGGCCGTCCAAAAGCATGTGGCGGTCCTGGAACGCGCTTCCCTTGTGGCAAAGGAGAAGCGGGGAAGGGAGCAGATTGTGCGGGCCAACCACGACGGGCTGCAGAAAGCCCGCCGGCTGCTCGATGAGTACGAGATCATTTGGCGGCAGCGTGCCGACCGGATCGCTGACCTGCTCGCCGAAACGGCCCCCGCGGGACCGGGCCGGACACACGAAAACCAGCAAGACGGAAACCGGAAAGTCGAAGGATAGGAAGGATTTGTCATGACGGTTGTTAGTTCAGTCAAGGACCTTGAGGCGCTGAGCCTCACCGTGGTTGCCGAGTTCGATGCCGGCGTGGAGCGCGTCTGGCAGATCTGGGAAGACCCCCGCCAGCTCGAACGCTGGTGGGGCCCGCCCACCTGGCCGGCCACCTTCGAGAAGCACGAGTTTGTCCCCGGCGGCGAGGCCAGCTACTTCATGACCGGCCCGGAGGGGGAGAAGGCCCGCGGCTGGTGGCGTTTCGTCGCTATTGACGCTCCGCGCCGGTTGGAGTTCGACGACGGCTTCGCGGACGACAATGGCGAACCCGTGGCCGACATGGGCACCATTCACGGCCTGGTGACCTTGGAGCCGATCGGCGACCGCACCCGGATGACTGTCCTGTCCACCTTCGAGGCTGAAGAGCAGATGGAAAAGATCATCGCCATGGGCATGGAAGAGGGCATGAACGGGGCGCTTGGCCAGGTCGACGCGATCCTCGCCGAATCCGTCAGCGCCTGAGCTGCACGGCACCTGATTGCAAAACACCTGAATTGCAAGACACGCGGACGACGGCGGGAGGCTCCCGCCGTCGTCCGCTCGCATTCACAGTGTCCGGAAGACCCTAGCCGCCCGGCCCGTGCCGGCGTTAAGATGCCGTGTGACGTTCACCCACGGCTACGCATCGAACGGCGACCTTCGGATGTACTACGAGGTCCACGGCCACGCGCTGGCCGACCAGGCGCCGCTGCTGCTGATCCCGGGCGGTGGGTCGACCATCGAGACGAACTTCGCCGGACTCATCCCGCTCCTGTTGGCCGAAAGCCGCCAGGTGATCGCCGTCGACGAGGAGGGCCACGGGCGCACCGCAGCAACCAGCCGTCCGCTCACCGCCGAAAGCTCGGCACAGGACGTCATGGCCGTGCTGGAAGAACTGAATGTGGCGTCCGTCGATGTCCTTGGGTTTAGTGCGGGCGGCCACACCGCCCTCGCCCTGGCCATGCAGTACCCGGCCGCCGTCCGGCACCTCATCGCCGCCTCGACCTTCTTCGCCCGTGACGCCGTCACCGAGGAATTCTGGGAAGGCATGGCGAAGGCCACCCTTGAGGACATGCCAGACGCTTACAAGGCCGCCGACCGCCGGCTCAACCCGGATCCGGGGCACCTTGAGCGGCTGTTCGAGCTTGATCGCCAGCGGATTCTGGGCTTCCCCGGCTGGTCGGACGAGGACCTCGGGAGGATCGACACCCCCACGCTGGTGTTGAGCGCGGACAGCGATGTGGTGAGTCCCGAACACTCAGTACGGATGTTCCGGGCCATCCCCGGCGCGCGCCTTCTGATTGTGCCGGGCGGCCACGGCGATTACCTCGGCGAACTGGCCTCGAGCGCCGGGGATATGCGGGCGATGCGTCATGCGCTTCCCTACCTGCTGCGGTTTCTCGAGGAGTAGCGCACTCTTCACCGTTTCGCCTGGTGCCGGCCGTTCCGGGAGCTCCAGTTTCCCGTATGAAGCCCCTCGAAGCCGTCCAGCAGCAGGTCCAAGGCGAATTCGAACTCGAACTGGTCGTCGCAGCCCTGTCCGACCACCGAATCATCGTCGTGGGCCGAGGCCATGGCCACCTGCAGAATGTTCGGGTACCGCTCCGCCATCTCCTTGAACATGACCGCCTGGGCCTCCGGAGGCGGGACCGGCTGGGGCGCCGGCGACCCGCCGGCGGGGTCGTCGAAAAGTTCCTGGGTGAACCCCCACATGCGGCTGCCGAGGGCGTGCATGACATGGTGCGTCAGGTCGACGGAAAACCCTCCCGCCAGGAACATCCCGATGAAGGAATCCATGTATCCAAGGACCGCCGGCGTCTTGTTGGTTCGTGTTTCCAGTACCTGCCGGGCCCACGGGTGCCGCAGTAGGGCCCTACGTGCCGAAAGCACCCTAAGCCGTACGGCATCTTTCCAGCCGGCGCCGCTGACAGGGGGAGCGATTTCGCTGACCAGGGCGTCTACCATGCCGTCGAGGAGTTCTTCCTTGTTGGCGACGTGCTTGTAGAGCGCCATCGGCACAACACCGAGCTCATGTGCCAGCCGGCGCATGCTGAGCGCCTCGATGCCCACCTCATCGGCGAGTGCGACGGCGGCATCCAGCACGCGGTCCCGGCTCAGGGGAGTCCTGCGCGCGCGCTGCGCCTGCTGGGTCATCCGGCCGCCCTTCCCTAGCATCTACCTATTGACAAGTGTACGCCGTACACCTAGCTTAGGGACAACGGTGTACGCCGTACACCAGGCATCCCGGGCATTTCCGGAGATCAGACGAGGACCATGCCGTGACAACAGCCACCAGCACCGTTTCCGCACCGCGCCGCCGTCGCCGGGCCCAGTGGCCCGTGCCCGCAGGCTTGATCCTCCTCAGCCTCATCCCGGTGATTGCGGGCGCGGCGCGGATGACCGAACTGACCGGCGGCGCCGCCGTCACGCCGCAGAACGCACGGTTCTTCGCCTCGCCTGTCCCCGTGGTGACGCACATTGTCAGCGTCACCATCTACTGCCTGCTCGGGGCGTTCCAGTTCGTGCCCTCCCTGCGCGGCCGGCGCGGCTGGCACCGCATTGCCGGACGTGTCCTGGTGCCCGCCGGCCTGCTCGCCGCACTGTCCGGTTTGTGGATGGCGGCCTTCTACCCGCTCCCTGCCGGTGACGGGCCGGTGCTGTTCGTCCTGCGGATGGTCTTCGGTTCGGCGATGCTGGCGAGCCTGATCCTGGGCGTCGTCACGATCGTGCGGCGGGACTTCGTGCGACACAGCGCATGGATGACCCGCGGCTACGCGATCGGCGTGGCAGCGGGAACGCAGGCGCTGGTGAGCCTGCCCTGGATGCTGTTGGTGGGGCCGCCCGACGAGCTGACCCGGGCGATCCTCCTGGGCTCAGCCTGGGTGATCAACGTGGCGGTGGCCGAATTCGTCATCCACCGGCGCGCGGTGTTGACCGAACGGATCCATCCGGCCGGGCGAACCGCAGCGGCCCGCGCGGCGTCGGCGGCGTGAGCGCGGCCCGTCCCGCGCGCGGTCGTCGAAATCGCCGGAAACGTGCCCATTCGCCGGAAGTTTCCGGCGGCCTCGGCAGGTTTCCGGCGACGTCGGCGGAGGGGCAGCGGGGTCTACTCCGACCAGCAGCCGCGTGGGTAGACTCACGCGCATGACAACTGTGGACGATCAGGGACGCACGGAGCCGCCCATCGCTGCCGACGAAACCGCAACCCTCTTGGGCTTCCTGGACTACCAGCGCTCTACCCTGGCGTGGAAGTGTGCCGGACTGGATGCGGCAGCCCTCGCGGCCACTGCCGCGGCGTCAACCATGACACTGGGCGGACTGCTCAAGCATCTGGCCTATGTGGAGAGCGAATGGTTCTCCCGGGCCCTGCACGGCCTGCACCGCGAGCCGCCGTTCGACGCGGTGGACTGGAAGGCCGATCCGGAGTGGGAGTGGCATTCCGCCGCCCACGACACCCCTGAACAGCTGCGCACCCTGTGGGAAGACGCCGTCGACCGGTCCCGGGGCCGGGTCGCGGAGGCCCTGGCCAGCGGCGGCCTGGACCAGCTGGCCCGGGGTGCCTGGCCCGATGGCACTGCACCGAGCCTGCGCTGGATCCTGTGCCACATGATCGAGGAGTACGCCCGGCACAACGGTCATGCCGATCTCCTGCGCGAAGCCCTGGACGGAGAAACCGGGGAGTAGCCGCCGCAGCCAATCACCCGTTGCGCTATCACTAATGGCGGTTATCAGGGCCGGATGACGACCAGGACTGATAGGGCAACCAGGGGCAGAGGCCTGCTCTGGCACACGCGCACCGACGGGGCGAGAATGGACTCGTGCGGCCCCTTCGCTCCGGCGGGGACGGCGAACCGATGAACGCCGCCGCCCGGAAGATTCAGCGCATCTATCTGACGTTGACGCTGGGCAATACCCTTGCGGCCTCGTTCATCTGGGGCATCAACACGCTCTTCCTGTTGGATGCGGGCCTGAGCAACCTCGAGGCCTTTGCCGCGAACGCCTTCTTTACCGCCGGCATGGTGCTGTTCGAGGTGCCCACCGGAGTGGTTGCCGACGGTTGGGGGCGCCGGGTTTCGTTCCTGCTGGGCACCGTGACACTGGCCGGGGCGACCTATCTCTACTACCTGCTCTGGCAGCTTTCCGCCCCGTTCTGGTCCTGGGCTGTTGTGTCCGTGCTGCTCGGCCTCGGCTTCACCTTCTTTTCCGGTGCGGTGGAGGCCTGGCTGGTCGACGCATTGACCTTCTCGGGGTATGAGGGCGGGCTCGAGTCGGTGCTCGGGCGCGGGCAGATGGTGTCCGGCGTCGCGATGCTGGCCGGCTCGGTGGCCGGCGGCGTGATCGCCCAGGCGACCAACCTCGGCGTGCCGTTCTTGCTGCGGGTGGGTGTGTTGGTGGCCATGTTCATCGTGGCCTTTGGGCTTATGCACGACGTAGGCTTCACCCCCGAACGCTCGGCCCACCCCCTCCGGGCAACCCGCGCCGTACTATCGGCGTCGATTGAGAACGGCCTGAAGAACCCGCCGGTCCGTTACGTGATGCTGGCCGCGCCGTTCAGCGCCGGCGTCGCGATCTACGTGTTTTATGCCCTGCAGCCGTACCTGCTCGAGCTCTTCGGCGACCCCCGCGCCTATTCTGTGGCAGGCCTCGCGGCGGCGATCGTCGCCGGAGCGCAGGTGTTGGGCGGCTGGCTGGCACCGCACGTCCGCGGCCTAGTCCGCAAACGCACCACCGTGATGATCGCCTGCAGCATGCTGAGCGCATCCATCCTGGTGCTGCTCGGGATTACGCGGGGGTTCTGGGTGGCGCTGGTGCTGCTGGCGCTCTGGGCGCTGGTCTACTCGGCGGCTATGCCGGTGCGGCAGGCTTACCTGAATGACATGATCGCCTCCAAGCAGCGGGCAACCGTGCTCAGCTTCGACTCGCTCATGGGGTCCAGTGGCGGCGTGGTGGTGCAGCCCCTGCTCGGCCGGGCAGCCGACCTTTACGGCTACGCCGCCTCGCTCGCGATCAGCGGCGTGATTGAGCTGGCCGCGGTGCCGTTCCTGCTGGCCAGCCGCCGGCAGCGGGCCCGGGCTGATCTGGCCAACGCCGCGCCCGGCGCGTCGAACACGGAACCTCAGCCGACGTAAACCTCAGCCGACGTAAACCGCAGCCGACGTAAACCCCGGCCGAGGTGGCTGCGGCCGAAGTGGCACACGCGGGGCGCGCAGCAAGGAAGCCCCCGACGTAAAGTCAGGGGCTCCTTGCTGCCGGCCGGGTGCCCTCGGGCTGTCCGGCTCAGGTCGGTGCCTGGTCCTAGTGGACGCCCGGCGCCGTCGGCGGGATAGGCGGCAGTCCGCCCTCACCGCGGGCTTCGTCAGCCTCCCGCTCGGCCGCGCTCCGGGTGTCGTTGGCGGCCAGGCCGTCGGTGTCGCCCTCGGTGTCGACCAGGCCGTTGGTCTGGTCGAAGGGTTCGGAACCCCTGGGGACCATCGGCTCTGTGGTCACCGGCTGGACCGGCACCGGCGTTCCGGTGGTGGGTCCCGGCAGGTCGGTGGTTGCCGTGTCCTCGCTCTTGCCCTTGCTTGCAGCGGCTGCGGCTCCTCCGACTGCCGCGGCGGCAGCTAGGCCGACGCCGGCGGCGACTTTACCGGATACCCCGGCCTTGCCCTTGTCACCACGGGAAGCAGCGGCGTCCTCCACGCCGGGGGTTCCCGTTGGAGCGCCCTCGCTCACGGTCCCGCGCCAGGCTCCGGTCGCGTAACCCTCGTCCTCGATGAAAGCCTTGAACCGCTCGAGGTCACCCTCGGCCTGTTTCTCCACCACGTTGAGTTTGTCGCCGATGGTCTCCACGATGCCTTCAGGTTCGTACTCGAGGACCAGCAGCACGGACGTTTGGCCGCCGCCGAGATCCTCAAACTCCACCGAGCCCGCATTGGTTGCGCCCTCGGTGGCCGCCCAGGACACCTTGCGGTCCGGGACCTGCTCCAAAATCTTCGCTTCCCAGCGCCGGCGCACGCCGGCAATTTCGGCGACCCACTCCAGCCGATTATCGCTGAGCTGGGTCACGCTCTTCACGCCTCCCATGAACCGGGGAAAATCCTCAAACTGCGTCCATTGGTTGTAGGCCACGCTCACGGGAACATTAACGAGAACGCGCTTTTCCACCTTTGTACTCACAACTTCTCCTTCAAAAGTAGGACCGGTTGCGACGAAAGCTCAATTCGTCAGCATGCTTACTATATCGGCTGTGCCGGGTTTGGGCTAGGGGGGTGCCAGATCTCCGGCGAGGCTGCGGTGCCGGAGCCGGTCAGGCGTGGCCGACGGGGGTAGTCCCGAACATCAGGGTTTGCCGGCTGACGTCGTAGAAGACGGTGTCCGCGGTGGACAGGAGATCCTGCAGGTTGTCCGCGTCGTCGGCGTCGATAGTGAGGACTTCCTCCCACGCGCCTTCGTCCAGAACGAGTTGCAGCGTCCACGTTCCAGGGTTGCCTGCGTCTCCGGCAATCCAGCTGAACTGGTAGTGGCTGAGCTGGCGTACCTTGATGCTGTCATCGGTGATCGGCTGCTTTGGTGTGGGGCTCATGGTCTCATCCTTGCCGGCTGCACCCGCCGCGCAGCCTCGTCGCTGTGTGCTGAATGTGTGGGATGGTTCTCGCCGGCCGGTGACTCCATGGACCGGGACCACCAATGTAGCCCCGTCGCCGGACAGTGTAAATGACGCGCGGGCGCGATGCGGGCTGCGGGCGTACACTGACTGCCATCGGACGGAGGAAAGGTACGGCCATGGGCAAGGACCAAGCGGATCCGGCAGGGCAGGACCCCGAGCGCGGCACACCGGGAAGCGGCAGCACGATACCTAAATCGAAGGACGGCGTCTGGGCGACGTCGACTCCTGGAAAATCCAGTTTCGAGCCGGAAGAGGATGTTCAAGGCAGTGAGGCCGAGGACGCGGGCAGGCCCGAGGAAGGTTCCTGACCGCTCGCGAAGCGCCTCGAAAATTGCGTGAAGCGCCCCGCAGAAAATTGTGTCACTTTAAGCAGAACGCGACGACGACGGCGGGAGGCCGCCGCCGTCGTCGTCGTGTGGAACGTGGCTAGAGGGCGCCCTGGTCCGGGGTCCCGGCGAGGATCGGCTCGTGGCGCGCCACTTCGACCGGGCGCTGGAGCAGCCCCTCCAGGGAGGCGTTGAGCCGCTTGACCGGTTCGCCTGCGCCATGGGCGTCGAGCAGTTCTGCGGACTCCCACTTCTCGATCATGAGGATCTGCCCCTCGGGGGTCTCGTGGATGGCGTAGAGGAGGCAGCCCGGTTCCTCGTGGACCTCGGCAATGGCCGGGGAGAGGGCCGCGACGACCTCGTCGAAGGATCCCTCTTTGGGGGTGAACATGGCGGTGACGACGACGGGCATGGTTTTTCCTTAGTGGGTAGTGGTGTGGGCAAGAGCGAGCGGGGCGCAGCTGTTGCGGGGCAGGAAGTCGGCCTTGACCTCGATGAGTCGCGGGCCTTCGGGAAACTTGCCCTGCATCCGCCCGAGCACCAGTTCCAGCGCATGGACGGCGAGCATGTCCAGCGGCTGGCGGATCACGCTAAGCGGCGGTGACATGAGCTCTGTCCACGGATTGTCATCGAAGACGATCACGGAGAGGTCGTCCGGAATCCTGACACCCTTCTGGACCAGCCGTCGGACCGAACTCTGCACTTGGGCAGTGTTGGCCACGATCAGGGCCGTCGGTGGCTGCGGCAGTGCGAGCAGGGAGCCGACGGCGTCGCCGCCGGCGTCCCCGCGGAAAGGCACATCGCGGATCAGTTGGTGGTCAATCGGCAGGGACTCGCTCTGGTGTGCCGCGGTGTAGCCGCTGATCCTGGCTCGGCCCGTGGACGTGCTCCGCGGTCCGGTAACCAGGGCCACCCGGGTGTGGCCCAAACCGATCAGGTACTCCGTGGAGCGCCGGGCGGAATCGAAGTTTTCAATGCTGACGACGTCGGCATCGCCGAGTTCCTCGATGGTGCGGTCAACAAACACCACGTTCACGCCGAGGTCCTGCAGGCGCGCCCACTTCTCAATGTTCCCGCCCGTGGGGGTGGCGATGACCCCGCTGACGGACCGGTCCAGCAGCGTATCCAGCGATTCGGCTTCCAGGTGCGGGTCCTCCTGGGTGGTCATCAGGACCACCTGGACCCCGTGGCTCCGTGCCTCCCACACGATGCGGTCAGCCAGGCGTGCGAAGAACGGGTTGGAGAGGTCCGTGACCACCAGTCCGATGGTCAGTGCATGGCCTGCGCTGAGCTCGCGGGCCGCCGCCCGTGGACGGTAGCCCAGCTCATCAATGACCCTGAGGACTTCCTGCCGTTTCGCCGATGCGACGGGCCCGGAGTCCGGATTCAGGACTCGGGAGACCACGGAGACCGAGACTCCCGCAGCCGCCGCGACATCGCGAATGGTTGGGGCCTTCTTCACCGCTCCTCCTTGAGGAAATCACTAGCACTAGTGGGACACAGCGCCTCCGTGCTAGCCGCCGTGAGCGGGCGGAAGACCATGTGTCGGAGTCGTTGACACAGCTTAGCACCGGGTGGTACAAAAGTGGAACCGGTTCCACTCCGGGTAATTTTTCAGCCGCACCGCGACAAAGAAGTTGTGCCATCCGCTGCAGCGGGCGGGCGTCTCTTCGTATCGCACACCTATCAGAGAGACTCCAGTGAACCTTCACAAACTCCTCAGCGACCGTGAACAGGAAGGCCGCCCCATCCGCGTTGGCCTCATCGGAGCCGGCCGTTACGGCACCATGTACCTGGCCCAGGCCAACAACATCCCGGGCATCCATGTCGTGGCCATCGCGGACATCAACGTCAAGCGCGCAGAAGGCGCCTTCGATCTCGTCGGCTGGCCCAAAAACCAGATCGCGCCGGACATCGCCACCGCCCTCCGGGACCGCTCCACGACAATCGTGGCCAACGCGGACGAGCTCTTTGATGTCGACATCGACGTCATCGTAGAAGCCACCGGCAACCCCATCGTCGGTGTGAAGCACGCTCTGCGTGCCATTGAAACTAAGAAGCACATCATCATGGTCACCGTCGAAGCCGACGCCTTGGCAGGGCCCGCCCTGGCCAGGCGTGCGGAAGCCGCCGGTGTGGTCTACTCGATGGCCTACGGCGACCAGCCGGCCCTCATCATGGAACTCGTCGACTGGGCCCGCACCAGCGGCTTCGACGTCGTCTGTGCCGGCAAGGGTGCCAAGTACCTTGAGCACTACCACGAGATGAACCCGGACAACGTTTGGGAGAACTGGGAATTCTCCAAGGAGCTCACCGACTCCGGCCAGCTGAACCCCAACATGCACACCTCGTTCCGTGACGGCACCAAGGCTTCCATCGAGATGGCCGCCGTCGCAAACGGCGCGGGACTGGTGCCCTCTGACAACGGGCTGAGCTTCACCCCCGGCGACGTCGAAGAAATCGCCACGATCTGCCGCCCGGCCGACGTCGGGGGAGCCCTCGCCCACGAAGGCAGCGTCGACGTCATGTCCAGCGTCAACCGCGACGGCACCTGGATCCCTCACAACACCCAGGAAGGCGTGTTCGTCGTCGTCAAGGCCACGAACGACTACGTTTCCGGCTGCTTCAATGAGTACCCGTGGCACCCGGACCCCAGCGGCCAGTATGCAGCCCTGTACCGCCCGTACCACTACGTGGGCTTGGAGCTGAACATGTCCATCGCCAACGCGGTACTTCGGGGGATCTCCACGGGTTCGCCCGTCGGGTTCTTTGGTGACGTCGTCGCGACCGCGAAGAAGGACCTCAAAGCCGGTGAATTCCTCGACGGCGAGGGCGGGTACACGGTCTGGGGCAAGCTGGTTTCGGCCAGGCACTCCGTCGCAACCGGCGCCCTACCGGTGGCGCTCGCCCACCACGTGGAACTGCGTAACGATGTAGCCAAGGGCGACATTGTTGGCTGGGACGATGTCATCATTGATGACTCCCTGTCCCAGGCCCTTGAGCTCCGACGCGAAACCGAAGCGCTCGTCGCGGAATCCGCTCTCACTGCCTGACGCTCTTCGCACACTTACCCGGGCGCGGCAATGAACTTCACGCCTCCGGAACCAGACTCCTTCCAATGAAGAAAGGCATCACATGAAATCCAAGACCCGCGCCCTCACCGGAATGCTGGCCTGCACCCTGGCCGCCTCGCTCCTGGCCGGCTGCGCCTCCGGAGTGCCCGGCGCGTCCGGCGGCGCACCGGCAAAAATCCAGCTGTCCATCCCGGATCCGCTCACCTCGTCAGTCGGCGTTTCCGCCCAGCACTTCGCCGACGAGGTCAAGAAGACGTCCAACGGATCGGTCATCGTCACGGTGGTTCCGAACGGCACGAGCTTTAGCGGCGACCAGAACGCCGCCGTCACGCGCCTGCAGGGCGGCTCACTCGACGCCCTCATCCTCTCGACTTCCGTTTACGCCTCCGTGGTGCCGGAAATGAACGGCATCAGCATTCCCTACCTCTTCAAGGACACCACCGAGGAAGCGGCGTTCCTGGCGGGGAAGCCGGGCCAGGTGTTGAAGGACAAGCTCGCAGCCAAGGATACGGTGGCATTGTCCTTCCTTACCCGGACCGGCCGCGAGATCACCAACTCGGTGCGTCCCATCGAGAAGCCGGCGGACCTGAAGGGACTGAAGATCCGGGTTCCCGGCAATCCACTCTGGACCGACTTCTTCGGGAAGCTGGGTGCAAGCCCCACCACCATGGCCTTCTCCGAGGTCTTCACGGGGCTGCAGACGGGAACGATCAACGGCCAGGAAAACCCGATCGAGGTGCCGTGGACCAATAAGTTCTCCGAGGTGCAGAAGTACGTGTCGCTGACCAACCACATCAACGACGCCTGGGTCCTCGCCCTGTCATCGAAGAAGTGGGGCGGTCTGTCGGACGCCCAGAAGAAGGCCCTCACCGACGCCTCGACCGAAACGGCGACGTTCAAGACCGCCTACGACGAAGAGCAGTCCAAGAAGCAGCTGGACGAACTCACAGCCAAGGGCATGAAGGTCAACGAGCTCAGCGCCGCCGGCCTTGAAGAGTTCAAGGCCACCTCCAAGAGCCTTTACCCGCAGTTCTCCGAGCTGATCGGCAAGGAATTCTTCGACGAGGCCGTTGCTTTCACCGCCTCCAAGTAATCCCACCGGGGCCGGGGTGCCAGCGGGGCCCCGGCCCTCCCACCAACATCCCGCTCTCAACGTCGACAGTCTGGAAGAACATGAAACGCACCCTCGCTCCCGAGGAACTCGAGGAGGTCATTCCGTCCGACGCGGAAGAGATCCTGCACCACGGTCACGTCCCGCCGGGCTGGAGCGGCGCCGCGTGGCTCGACAAGGCCCTTGAATGGACCGTGGGCGCGGCGATCCTCGCCGAACTCGTCGTCATCCTGCTGAACATCGCGGTACGGGTCGTCACCGGTGATTCAGTGCTCTGGACCCAGGAAGTGTCCGAAATTGCACTCCTGATCATTGCCTTCATCGGCGGAGCGATCGCATACCCCAAGGGTGCCCACATGTCGGTGCAGGCCCTCATCATGCGCCTGCCCGCAACCTGGAAGCCGTACCTGGCCGCCTTGGTCGACTGGCTCGTCTTCGTCATGAGCGCAGGTGCGTTCGCCCTCTTCGTGCCCACCCTGGCCCAGCAGATCGAAGAAAAGACCCCGATCCTGCAGCTGCCCGTCTTCTGGGTTTCGATGCCCTTCTCTATCGGCATGGTGCTCATCGCGTGGTTCGCCCTCGTCAAGCTCCGGCGGCAGGACCGCCGGCCGGTCCTGGCCGCCGCCGGCATCGCCGCGGCGATGGTCGCCGTCGTCGTGCTGGCACCGCCCCTGTTCTACTACGCGTCGCCGAACGTCCTCCTGGGCGTGGTGCTCGCGGTGCTGTTCCTGCTGCTTTTCCTCGGCCTCCCCATCGCCTTTGTCCTGGCCTTGGCTTCGGGAATCTACCTGTACCTCGGCGGCATTTCCGACGTCAGTGCCATCCCGATCGGTATGGCCTCGGGCGCCAAGGGGTTCGTGCTCCTGGCCATCCCGTTCTTCATCCTCGCCGGCACGGTCATGAACTCCGCCGGCCTGACCCTGCCCCTGGCCAAGCTCGTCGACGCCCTGATCGGCCACCTGCGCGGCGGCCTGCTGCAGGTTGTCGTCGTCACCATGTACATCTTCTCCGGCATCTCCGGGTCCAAGGTCGCTGACGTCGCGGCCGTCGGCACCACCATGCGCGGCATGCTCGAGGAGCGCAAATACCCGCGCGGCGAGGTGGTGGCGGTCTTGTCGGCATCGGCCATCATGGGCGAAACCATCCCGCCGAGCATCGTGCTGCTGATCCTCGGCTCCATCACGACGATTTCCACCACCACGCTCTTCCTGGCCGGATTCGTTCCCGCGGCGTTCCTTGCGCTGGTGGTCATGGCGCTCGTCTTCTTCCGGGCCCGCAAGCAGGGCGGCGTCGCCAGCCCCAAGGCGAGCTGGCGTACCCGCGGTTCGGCCACGTTCTTCGCCATGCCCACCCTGCTCCTGCCCGTGGGCATGGTGGTAGGCATCATGAGCGGCTTCGCAACGCCGACGGAAGTCTCCTCGGTCGCCGTCGCTTACGCGTTCATCCTGGCCGCAGCGTACCGCCGTGGCAGCAAGCGCCTGCTCGGGGACACCCTGCGGGAAACGACGACGACGGCGGGCATGGTGCTCTTCATCATCGCCGCGGCCTCGCCGCTGGCCCAGACCCTCGCCCTCGCCGGCGTCTCGCAGCAGATCCACGACCTGATGTCCGGACTCGGGGATTCCCCCGTGCTGTTCATGTTCTTCACGATCGTCCTGCTCATCATCATGGGCCAGTTGCTGGAGGGGCTGCCGGCTGTCCTCATCTTTGCCCCGCTGCTGCTGCCGATCGCCACCGACTTCGGCGTCAATCCCGTGCAGTACGCCATGGTGCTCATCATCGCCATGGGAATCGGTTCGTTCGCCCCGCCGGCCGGCGTCGGCTTCTATGTCGCCTGCGCCACGGCCCGCGAAACGGTGGAAAACAGCCTCAAACACTTCTGGCCGTACCTGATCGCCGTGTTCATCGGGCTCCTCGTGCTGGCCGCGGTTCCCTGGTTCAGCACCTTCCTCCCGGCCCTCGCCGGACTGATTCCCTTCTAAGCCAGGAGACGCCAAACAATGGACGTTGAATCCACTGGACTGCCCACGTCAGTGGCCTTGCTGGGAACGGGGCCCATGGGCGCTCCAATCGCCCGAAACATTCTCGCCGCGGAGGTGCCGCTGGTCCTGTGGAACCGCACGGCGGCGAAGGCCCACGCAATTGGTGGGGGCAGGGTGGCTGCGTCCCCGGCGGACGCAGCCAGCGAGGTGGTTCTGACCGTGCTGCCGGACCTTCCCGACGTGGAACGGCTGCTGCACGGGACAGGCGGACTCCTGGCCGGGTGGAAGGCCGCCGGGATCGTCAGCCCCGTGCTGGTCATCCACGGCACGGTGTCGCCCGTGGCGGTGGCGGCCTTCGCGGCCGACTGCCTGCAGACGCACGGCATCACCGTGATCGACGCGCCGCTCAGCGGCGGGACAATCGGCGCCGAAGAGGGCAGGCTCAGCACGATGGTCGGCGGACCCCGCGACGTCGTGGATCAGCTCACGCCGCTCTTCCGGCTGTACAGTTCCACGGTCGCCTGGTTCGGTGACACCGGCGCGGGTTCGACCGTCAAGGCCTGCAACCAGATCGTCGTTGCCGCAACCGTGACCGCCCTGTCGGAGGCCATGGCCCTGGCCGAAGCCTCCGGGCTGGATCTTGAACTGGTGCAGTCCATCCTTGCGGGCGGGCTCGCGAACTCGGAGGTGCTCCGGCAAAAGGGCCAGCGCTGGATCGATGCCGACTTCGAGGGCGGCGGTTCCGCCAAGAACCAGCTGAAGGACCTCGGCTTCATCTCCGAGGTCGCAGCGGAGGCAGGCCTGACGTTGCCCGTGGCCGGGAGCCTGCTGACGGCGTTCCAGGCGATGATCTCGGCGGGACTCGGAGACCTGGACCATACAGGCATCTACCTCAGCATCCGGGGTTAGCCGGTGACCCCGTCAGCGGCCGCGCAGCGACGCCGCCGCCGGCACGCCGGCGGGGAAACCGGGCAACGCCCCTGCGGGCGTGTGGAAGATCCACAACGAGAGGGCCCGGTAGACCGCCCAGTCGTCGTCAGCCGCCCGCAGGGACGCGATCTGGGTCCCGTCCGGCTGCTCGATGGTCCTGATCACCTGCAGCTGGACCGGCGCTGTTTCCGGGAGCCGAAGCGCGACCAGGCCCGACGGCGGCAGCGTACCGTGCGGGAACCGCACGGCGGCGCCGCCGACGGAGATGTCCAGCAGTTCGCCGCGGACGCCGTCGCTCTCCACCGGAGCGGCCACTTCGATGCGGTACGCGTTGCGGCGGGACGTGGCGAATTCGGCGGCCCGGATCCGCCGCGTGCCCAGGACCAGGACCACGGCGGCCAGGACCAGCCACACTCCCGAAGAAACCGTGGACCCGGGGGAAGTGCGCCAGGGCACCAGCCCGGCCAGCCCGGCCGCCGCGTACAGGATGACGCCGCTGATCAGGACAACCATCACGATCAGGATGCGCGGAGTCCGGCCGCGGAGCCGGTTGTCGGCGGCGCCCTTCGGCGTGACCTGAAACTCCAGGACGTTCCGGGTCACGAGCCACCACAGGCACGCCAGGCCCACCGGGACGCGGAAGATGCGCAGGGCGAAGGCCGTAGGCCAATGGATCTCGTTGCGCATGAGCTGTTTCGAACCCCAGAGCCGGACGCTGAACATTACCAGGAAGACGCCGGTGAACAGGATCGGCCCGGCAGTGGACGTTTGCGCCCCGGAGAGCATGATCACCACCGGAATCAGGAAGGCCACGAGCGTGGCGATGCCCTCCAGCCACCACAACGTGCCGTTGAGGTACTCGTGGTAGTTCCGCCAGGACAGCCAGCCCTTCGCCGCCCACAGCTTCTCGTGGACGAGGATCTGCATCGCACCCATGCCCCAGCGCCGGCGCTGCAGCAGGTACTGGTCCGGCGTCGCCGGTGCCAGCCCGACGGCGAGGCTCTGGTGGTGGTAGACCGTCCGCCAGCCGCGCCGGATGAGCTTGAGCGTGGTGTGCATGTCCTCGGTGATGGTCTCCGTCGCCACGCCGCCCACCTCCTGCAGGGCGCTCACCCGCAACAACGACGTCGACCCGCACCAGAACGGGCCGGCGCCGGGAACGTTGCGCGAGGCCATCAGAACGTTGAAGAAGGTGCCCTGCTCGCCGGTGATGCCGTCGTCGTCGAACGCGCCGCCGTTGTAGAAGGACTGCGGGCACTGGATCAGCGCGACGTCGGGGTCCTCGAACCAGCCGAGAGTAGCGGTCAGGAACGTTGGTAGTGGCACGTGGTCGCAGTCCAGCACGGCAATAATGTCGATGCCCGGGCCGCCTGCGGCCTTTTCCGCGGCCATCAGGGCAAGGGCATGGTTCATGTTGCCGGCCTTGGCGTGGTCGTGAACGTCGCGCCGGACGTACCGGGCCCCGTACGCGGCGCACATTTCCTCGACCCAGGGCCGGTCGCCGTCGTCGAGGACCCACGTTTCATGATCCGGGGCGAGTCCGCACGCCGCCGCGACGGTGGGTGTCAGGACTTCGATGGGCTCGTTGTACGTGGGGATCAGGACCGCCACCCGCATGCCGTTGGGTGCCTCGGTGACGGGCGCGGGCGGGTAGCTGTCGATGTTCCAGACGGACACGGCCTTCAGGATGAGCCCTGCGAGCGGGAGGGCCTCGAAGGTCACGAGGATCCAGGCCACGGTCAGGTTCCATTCCCCGGACGGCATGGTGAACATGACACGCCACACCAGATACAGGACGAGCGCTGTGATGGCCGCGACACCGCCCGCATGGGCCAGCCGCCGCGACCGGGGGGCCTCCGGGCCGGGAGCGCCGAGTCTGGCGGCCCAGCCGGCGATGCCGGCACGGGTCAGAGCCGTGGCGCCGAGCGGTGCCGGCAAAGTTCCTGTGGGCATGGTTACGGCAGTTACTGCTTCTCCGGCTGCCGGTTCTCCGGTGCGCACCACTTCTGTGGCGCGCACGCGCAGGTCGTCGCTTTGCACGTGATCTCCCTCAGCTAGATCTTTTGCACAACGTGAAAAAGAGCCTAACAACGGGGGGAGGCCTTGCATCCGGGACTGATGGAATGCTCACACAAAACTGCGGGACGGGCCCGGTGTCCTGCGCCGTTCATGAGCAGGGAGAGGGCGCGCGGGCACGCCTGATCAAGCCGCGGTCGGAGCCTATCGACCAGCCGGAGTGCGGCTGGTCATCGGTTATCTAATTCCTACTTGACTGCGACGCTCTCCGCGTCCTCGGGGCCGACGAAGTTGCACGAGCCCGGGTGACGCTTGGGCAAGGTGCACGTCCGCCCGGTAGCAAGATGGACGTTGGCGCAACGGCCCGCCTTCGCCACATCCTCGCGGACGTGCGTGCTGCTCATGTCCGGCGGCGCTTCTTCGTTGCTGTAGGGCTGCGGGGTTCGGGTTGCACTGTGCTCTTGGTTGTTCACGGCTGCGACTCCTCGGAGGTTTGCTGGTCTGGGAATGGCAAGGTGAAAGAGGTTCGTCTGGTCCCTCCAGTGTTGCACGCCGGGGTTAACGCGAGGTTAAGACGGTATTAGCGTCATGTCTCTGCCACCTCACAAGGACCGGGAGGGGCTTTCCTGCCGAAAAGCGGTTCCCCATACTGGAAGACAGATCCGTGATTCCGGCAGACGAGGAGGGGGGAGCCAGATGAACAACGGGACAGGCGAGGCCCGCAACGCAGGCGGTTCCAGCAGCGCGTTCCAGCGCAGGGTGGAGCGCGCCGCCGAACTCCGCGCCGTGCGCACCTCCGGCAGCACCGCCCAGGAGAACGAAGAGCTCAACGCGGCCGAGGACGAGGTGCGGCAAAAGCGCGCCAAGATCGACGACGCCGCCAAAGCCGAGTACTTGATCCGCGACGCCATGGCACAGGGCAAATTCGACAACCTCAAATACGCCGGCAAGCCCATCCCTGGCTTGGGGGAGGCGTATGACCCGGACTGGTGGGTCAAGGGCCTGATCCAGCGGGAGAACATCTCGGGCCTCGGCCCGAAGGCGATCCTGCTCCGCACCGAGGACGCCGAACTCGACGCCCGGCTGGATGCCCAGTTCGGCGAAAAGCAGGTCCGTGAGATCGTGGAGGACTTCAACGCCAGGGTCATCGATGCCCGGCGGCAGCTTCAGGGCGGGCCGCCCGTGATCACCAAGACGCGCGACGTCGACGTCGAACTGGAGCGCTGGCGGGGACGCCGGGCTGCCGCCGCGAGTGCCGCCGCCCCGCCGGAGCCGGGACCACAGCGGTCCTGGTGGCGGCGGCTCTGGAAGGGCTCGAGCTAGGCGCCGTCCGCCAGGCGCATCGACTACTAGCCGCTCCACCTAAGCAGGGGATGCCCATGAAGAAATTCGGAGCAGACAGTCAAGGCCCGCCGCAGGTGGCGGCAGCGGAACCGGCGCGCCGGACGCCGGTCCGGTCGGGGTTGCGCCTCGCCGCCACGTTGGCGTTTGCCGGTTTCGTCGTTTCCCTCGTCGCCGGGCTGTTCCACGCCGATACGGCCAACGCGAACGACCACCCGGCGACGTTCCTGGAGTACGCCGGCAGCGGCATCTGGACGGCGGTCCACCTGGCCCAGTTCGCCGGCATGGCGCTGCTGATCGCCGGACTGCTGGTCCTGCTGGTGGTCCTGAAAGCACCGGAGGGAGCCCTGGCCTGGACGGCCCGGTTGGGCGCGGCGGCGGCGGTCACCGCGCTGGCACTCTACGCCGCGCTTCAGGCCGTCGACGGCGTTGCCCTCAAGCACGCCGTGGACGCGTGGGTCGTGGCCACGGAACCGGAGAAAACCGCCCGGTTTGCGACCGCCGAGGGCATCCGGTGGCTTGAATGGGGGATGCGCAGCTACCAGAGCTTCGTGCTGGGCGCGGCCCTGCTCCTGACCGGTGCCGTGGTTGTCGGGGCGGGCCGGGTCTCCCGGCCGATCGGCTACCTGATGGCGCTGTCCGGGCTGGCCTACGTCGCGCAGGGCTGGATCGTCGGGGCTGAAGGCTTCTCCACGGCGAACACCATTCCCACGCTGGCGGGAATTGTCCTCATCCTCGTGTGGTCGGTGTGGCTGCTGGTCAGCGCCTGGTCCGGGAAGGACGCGCCCGGCGACGGGGGACGCGGCTAAAGGCCCCCGCGCGGCCGAAATCGCCGGAAACCTGCCAACTCGCCGGAAGTTTCCGGCGAGTGGGCAGGTTTCCGGCGAACTCGCCTATTTGGCTGGTTCCTCGTCGGTGTCCGGACCTTCTGCGGGGTCTTGGGAGTGGGCCCGGTCGTCAAAGGGTGCAGCGGTTGGATCACCTTCGGCCGGGGTTTCGCTGTGGGTGCGCTCCGTCGAATGTGAGTCGTTGCTCATGTCCGCTCCTCTGCCAAGAAAGTCTGCCAAGAAAGTCGTGCCAAAAAGTCGTGCAGAAAAATTGTGCTGGATCGTGCAGTGAACAGCCCGCCGCCGGCTACCTCTTATCCCGCCCATTTTGCCTAGCGCCCTTTTTATCTAGCGCCCGTTCCTTCGCGGCTGTCAAGGTCTGTCCCGGGCCGTGCAGTTCAGTACTGTGACCGGCCCCCGGGTCGGCCGGAATCCCGCTTGGCTTCCTTGTGGGGGCGCAGCGCGTAGTCGCGGGCCCGTTTGCTGGAGAGCGCCAGAATCAGCAGGATGTCCAGGGCCAGGCCGGGAAGATTGGACCGCAGGCTGATGTCCGGACCGCCGTTCAAGACATCGAACGCCTGCATGCCGATGGCCACCGTACTGAGTGACATGGCCACTGTCCGGGCCCAGTTCCGTCCGAGGAAGACGAACCAGGACAGCAGGACCTCGACGAGGGCAAACACCACAACCGCCACCGTGGCGACGGTGAGGCCCAAGTCGCGCTGGGCGTCCGTTAGGAAAGGACCGGTTCCGGGTGGCAGCAGCGAGCTCATATGCTCCTCCGGAAAGAGCGACATGGACAGGGCCAGCAGGGCAGCCGCCACGCCGCGTGCCCCGACGAAGAGAGCCCCGACCACCGTGGCCGCCGGACGCTTGTTCCGGCTGTTGCTCGGCAGCCCGGCGGCTTGGGCCGACGGCGCGGCAGTCTTCCTGAGATCGACGATCGGGAGGTCACCATCGGTGATGATGGTGTCGCCGCCGCCGTTGCGCGAGTGATATCCGGTCGAAAAGTCTTGGATCACGCGGAGCTCGGCCGAGGGGTCGGCCTGGACGATGGCTCCGACGACGTGGTCCCGTTCGGCGTCAGTGTGCTCGTCGATTTTGTGCGTGATCTGCAGCGTAAACAGGGACAGCCCGACGCTGCGGTCATATGTGCCGGCGGCTAGCCAGTCGACGGCCACTCCGCCGGGGAGCAGCCAGCCGGGCGGGCAGCGCCAGAAGCGGACGTGGTGCCGCTTGCCCGGGGTGCCGTCGACTTCCTGCTGGTAGGCAAAGTCCTGCTGGCGGCCGAACAGGAACAAGGGACTCACCGGAGCCTGGAGGTAGCTGCGGCGCAGGAGAGTGGAGGAAATGATTCGCCGGCTGCTTGCCAGCGTCACGTCATCAGCCAGCGTCCATTCTGCGGACTGCATGACGCCGTGAATCTGCGGCTCAGAACCCAACAGGGCCACATTGACCGGGTCGCCCAACAACCCGTCGCTGGTGCGGGCCCGGCCGATGAAGTAGTTCGGAACATAAAGCCGGGTCAGGATCCGGTGCAGCCGGGGGAGTACCAGATAGGCGAGCAGGCCCCAGAAGATGAAGAGGAACCAGACCTGGGCCCAGCCCCATTGAAAGCTCAGCTGCAGCAGCAGCGAGGTCAGCCACACGGCCGAAACGCCGCCCACCACCAAGAACACCGTATCCAGTGCCGAGTACGGCACCGCCTCGGCGGGTCCCGTGACCTCAACCGCTGCCTTGGTCATGGCCGTCATGATACGCGCACCGGCGCCGGTTGGCTCGAAGATGAGCTCAGCCGGCGCCAGCTGGAAACCGTCGCCGGGGGAGAGCCGGCTTCACGGTCGGACGGTCAGAAGCTCACCGTCTCAGTCAGGTAGCCGTAGTACCGCAACGCGATCGGATGGATGGGATCGCCGGCGAAACCGTAGTTGTGGTGCCGCTTTGAGTACCCGGACGTCAGGTGCAGGTACTCCTCCATGATGTCCTTCGCCGAACCCGTGCAGGCTTCCTGGCTGATGCACAAGGCCACGGATCCTGCCACGGCCGGGCTGGCGAAGCTGGTGCCATGGTTGACGCCGTAGCCGCCAGGCACGGTGGAAACCATGCACACTCCGGGGCCGGACACGGTGTGCGCTTTGTCGTCGTGCGTGGTGGCGAAGTTGGAGAAGAACGCCGGCTCGTCATCCTTTTGGCCATACTTCGAGAAGTCCTGAGTACCGCAGTCAGGGGCCGCCAGTCCGCCGGCCTTTCCGTCAAAGTCGCCCATTGCGGTGGCGGTCAGCACCTGGTCGTAAGTGGCGGGCACGGTGTTGGCGAAGTCCTCGCCAGCGTTGCCGGCCGCGACAGCGTAGGTGACGCCGGCCCGGACCGAGCGGCAGATGGCGTAGTGCATCGCGTCTGTGCCCTTGCCGCAATTAGGTGTATCGGTGCCGCCGCCGGCGATGCTGATGTTGGCCACGGCGATGTCATTGTCGTCGTCGTCGTCCTTGTTTGTCGAGGTGACCCAGTCGATCGCGCAGATCAGACTTTTCTCGGAGATGAGGCCGGCGTCGTCAACCACGCGGACGGACCATAGCGGCGTCCCCGGGGCGGTGCCCACAACACCCAAGCCGTTGTTGCGGGCGCCGATCACGCCGGCCACAAAGGTCCCGTGCCCTAAAACGTCAACGGGCGTGACGTCCACGGGCGAGCCGGACTGGCAGTCAACGCCGCCCTTGACGTTCAGGTCCGGATGGGTGGCGTCGATGCCGCTGTCGATCACTGCGACGTTCACATTGATCCGCTCCGGCCCTTTGTCGAGGGCCTTGCGGACGTTCGAGCTCGTTCCGGCGATCCGTGCCCGCCACAACGGCGTCTGCTGGCTGGCCGCGGCGCCAAGATCCCGCGGTTGCTGGAAGGTTCGGCCCGCGGTGACGAAGTCGACGTTGGGGTCGGCCTTTAGGCGTTGCGCCTGGGCTGCCGTCAGGGTGGCTGAGTAGCCGTTCACGGCGTTGCGGTAGACCTTCGACGCCGTGAATCCGTAGGCGTGCTGCTGCGCGGCCGCTGCCGCTGCGGGGTCCACGACCGCGTCCTTGAGCACCACAATGTAGTTTTGCGCCGCGACGGCCGCGGCGGAGGGAGCGGCCGTTACCAGGCCGCCGCCGACGATCAGCGCAAAGGCCCCAAGTGCAGCCAGGGCGGGCCGGAACCGGAGCATGTCAGGTCTGGGGAGGCCGCTTCGGCGGTGGCTGCGCGGGACCGGCGCCACCGATGTTAGCTGCGGTTTTGATGCCTTGCGGCTGGCTTGGCTGAACATCGTGGCCTCCCATTAAGCGACTTCGCTAATTCGAGTGCCCCCCGCCCAACATCTTAGGCCTCCGGCCACCTAACACACGAGACCTTTGGAGAAACTTGCCGCCGTTGCATTCGGCCGCGGCGGCTGCGTCAGACGAGGCTGTCTTGCCTGTCGGGTGCGGGAACGGGCGCGTCCTCCGCTGCACCGGCAGCAGCGCGGACAGCCGTCGCTTCGTGTGCGGCGTGCGCAACGCGGACCTGGTGGCCGAACGGGTTGAACCGGCTCAGACCGAGTTCGGCAAAGGCATAAGCGGTCTCGGCGTGCTGGGACAGGTCGACTCCGGCGAGTTCGTCTTCATGGCTGACGCGGAACCCGAGTGTCTTGTGGATGGTGAGCCCGAGCACCGCCGTGCCGAGGCCGGACACCGCCACCGTGATGAGCACCGCCACGGTCTGCGCGATCAGCTGGTGGAGCCCGCCGCCGTAGAACAGGCCGCCGCCGGCACCGTCCACCGGGAGGGCAATGAAGCCAAGCGCTAGGGTGCCGATCAGGCCGGCGCCGAGGTGGACGCCGACGACGTCGAGCGAGTCGTCGAAGCCGAACTTGACCTTCAGGTCCACGAACACAGCGCAGGCGGCGCCGGCCACCAGGCCCAGGCTCAGGGCGGCGAGAGGGCTGATGTTGGCGCACGACGGCGTGATCGCCACGAGGCCGGCGACGGCGCCGGACGCGGCACCCAGGGAGGTGGGGTGGCCGTGGCGGACCTTTTCCATGACCAGCCAGCTGATGATAGCCGCGGCAGGAGCCGCCAGGGTGTTCACCCAGATCAGGCCGGCCTGCTCCACCGTGGTGGCGGCCCCGGCGTTGAAACCGAACCAGCCGAACCAGAGGATGCCCGCGCCGAGCATGATGAAAGGGATATTGTGCGGACGATGGCCGGGGTCCTTGCCGAAGCCATGCCGGTTGCCCAGGATCAGGACCAGCACCAGTGCCGCGGTTCCGGACGCGATTTCCACCACGGTGCCCCCGGCGAAGTCGATGACCTGGCCGAAGATGGAGCTGACGGCACCGCCGGCACTCATGAGGCCGCCGCCCCAGACCATGAAGGCAAGCGGGCAGTAGACGAGGGTGATCCAGGCGGGGACGAAGACCGCCCAGGAGGTGAATTTCGCCCGGTCCGCGATGGCGCCGCTGATCAGGGCCACAGTGAGGATGGCGAAGGTAGCGCTGTAACCGGCCTTAATGAGGTCCGGCGAGCCGATCAGGTTGCTGAGTCCGAAGTTGGTGAACGGGTTGCCAAACACGCCCAGCACGCCCTGGCCGGTGCTCATCGAGTAGCCCCAGAGGACCCACACGACGCCGACTAGGCCGATGGAGATGAAGCTCATCATCATCATGTTCAGCGAGGCTTTGGCCCGGGTCATGCCGCCATAAAAGAGGCCCAATGCCGGGGTCATCAGCAGAACGAGCGCCGCCGACACTATCATCCAGACGCTTCCAGCAGTCAGTTCCACCGGCGTCCCTTCTCGTCAGTTTTCCGTACCGGGACACGTCGCCGCCGGCCCCCCGATCCGGATTTAATCCTCGCGGTGCCATGTTTCCGGCGATGCTGAGAAAAGTTGCGGGCACGTTACAGGAAGCCACCGCGCGTGAAGATCGGATGACCGGCATGTTTCGAGAATGTAAACGGGATCTCTTGGGCAGGCGGGCCGCGCCGCAAGAATGCGCGTTGACCGCGCCGCCACCTGTGCAACGGCGGGCCGGGCGCGGAAAAGCCCGTGCGGGCGGACGGTGAGGCGCCAGAGCTGACCCCAATACCGGGTTTCCGGGGTGTCTCCGCCAGGGCGTCCTTCGGGTACAGGTGTCAGCGGGAGGGTGGCCGGGACCGGCCTGACTCCTTGCTCATGGTCTTCGGGGGCGGGGCGAAGCGAGCAGCCGGATAGTGTCCCGCCGCTTGCATCATGTACTTCGCCCACTGCGGTCCGGCCAGCATGTAACCATCAACGGCCTTATAGAACTTGCCGTTGATGGTGACGTTCTGGCCGGAGCGCTTCTGGCCTTCGAGCGTGTCACCGAAGTAGGAAGCCGTCGCGATTCCGGTCGTGTAGCCGACAACCCAGGTGGAGCCGTTGGTGTTTGAAGTCCCTGTCTTGGCGGCAACGGGGAAACGGCTTTGGACCTTGGGATTGATGTATACGCCCGACCCGCGTTTCAGCACGTCCTGCAGCACGGCGTTCACCCCCCGGGCGACTTCGGGCTTGATGGCGCCGCGGCAGTCTTTGGCCTGCGCCGGAAGCTTCTTCCCGGTCGGATCCGTCACGCCCAGGATGGCGATGGGTTCGCAGTAGGTGCCGTCGTTGGCGAAGGTGGCGAAGCCGTTGGCTAGGACCAGCGGGGCAACCCCGATGGCACCGAGCAGATTGCCGAGCTGGTGCATGTTCACCGGAGCATTGTCCAGGCCGCTGTGAAGTCCCACGGCATTGACCACTTTTTGGATTCCGCAAAAGTCCAGCTGGGCGGCTTCGGCGAAGGTTGCCGTGTTAATGGAGTTGTACAGTCCGTAGTTGACGGGCATGCGGCGGTAGTAGCCGGCGTCGTTGTTCTGGAGGTCATCCGCGGCGCCTAGTCCGGCGTTCTTCTGCTGCGTGCTGTAGGCGCCGAGCACTTTGCCGCAGCTGGATTTCCACGGGAATCCCAGCGGATACGTCCGCCGGGACGCGTCCACGTCCGCGTTCAAGGGTTTGCCCTCATTGAGCCACTCGGCGAACGTGAAGGGCTTCATCGTCGATCCCGGCTGGAATCCGCCGGCGCCGTTCAGGTCGTGGCCGCCGGCGTCCTTGGCGTCGACGTTGAAGTTCAACTGGGTGTTGAATTTTCCTTTCTGGGGAACGAACACGGTATTTTGCGCCATGGCCAGAATCCTGCCGGTGCCCGGCTGGATGGACACCAGGGACGCGCCCCACTTGTCCGGGTTGGCCCCGGCGGTAGCGTCCACTTGGGCCTGGGCGACAACCTGCAGCCGGCTGTCCAGGGTGGTGGTGATGGTCAGGCCGCCGCGGTACAGCTTCCTCTCCCGGCTGGCGGCGTCCGCGCCGTACGCGGGGTTGTTAAGGATCAGATGGGAGATGTAGTCGCAAAAGTACGGGGCCATGTCCGCGGCCGCGCAACCCTGCTTTCCCGGGCTGATGGACAGATTCAGGCCAGTGGCTGCCGCGGCGTCGTGCTGTGCGGGGGTGATCTTGCCCTCCTGGAGCATGCTGTCCAGCACCTGGTTGCGCCGCGCGACCGCGTTCTCCGGCTGCAGGACGGGATCGTAGATGCTGGGACCGTTGACCAGCCCGGCGAGCAGCGCCGCCTGCGGCAGCGTCAGGTTCTTGGCGGAGGTGCTGAAGAAGTGCCGGGCAGCGGCTTCAATGCCATAGGCGTCCCGGTTGAAGAACACGATGTTGAGATAGCCTTCGAGGATCTGGTCCTTGGTGTAGCGCTTCTCCAGCTCAATGGCGAGTTTCATCTCCCGCAGCTTGTCACCGAAGTTCTTCTCCGCGGTGAAGGGCACCAGATCGCCATCCTGCGACATCTTCTCCTCATTGAGAACGTTGGCGACGTACTGCTGGGTCAGCGTCGAGGCACCCTGCCGGCCGTCGCTCTGGGTCAGGTTGTGCGTCAATGCCCGCATAATCCCGCGGAGATCCACGCCGGCGTGCTCGTAGAAACGGTTGTCCTCGATTGAAACAATCGCGTCCTTGATGAACGGGGACATCTGATCGAGCCGCACCTTGGCTCGGTTCTCGGTGTAAAACGTGGCGATTTGCCGGCCGTCCGCGGTCATTACTCGTGTGGACAGCGACGGCGGCTCAACCGAAAAGTCGGACGGAAGGTTGTTGAAGAAGGTAATCGACCTGCTGACGGAAACGCCGGCGGCGGCTACCCCGGGAACCACAAGCGCGGCGGCCAGGAGGCCGCACAGTGCGCTCAACACCACGAATCCGATCAGGCTGCCCAGGTTTGCGGCCATTCGGGATTCCAAGCGCTTCTTCGCTGCCATTGCCGTCCAGCTATCAAAATCTCAGGATTTTTGCTCAGAATACGCCGCCTGGGAACCGTCAGCTAGAGGCGCCGGAGGCCTGATTTTAGCCGCGACGTCACTGCAGCGCCACTGAAGCGTCACAGTGGAGTGCGGGGCCGGTGGAGGGGGATGTCCAAGCACCGGCTGGACGCATTCCAGTCACTTGGCGTGCCCAATTGCCTGCTCAGCCGCTGCATGCGGGCGGCAATCTCGAACGCCGGCCGTTGGGCCAGGCGGGCCTGAAAGTCGGCGATGACGGTGGGATACAGCCGCAGCGTGCGCGGCTCGCCGTCTTCGACGTCGAGCATGAAAAGGAACGACTGGTCATTGCGTTCGACGGGGTCCACCGCGTAGTCATCAACGAAGTCCCCGGCACTGTAGATGACCGGACGGTTCCGGTGGATCCCCACTCCGCGGAAGATGTGCGGGGAGTGGCCGAACACGACGTCGGCTCCGGCCTCGATGAGATCCCGCGCGAGGTCCTGGTGGCGGGCCGGGGCCTCGGAGCCCCAGTTGCCTCCCCAATGGGCCGACACGATGAGGAACTGGACGCGTGCCTTGGTCCGGCGGACGAGGTCCAGGAGCGCCGCCCTACGCCGATCGCCACCCTCCACGGGAACGTAATGGACCCCGGGAACCGTGTCGGCCGCCTCCCAGTCGGGCTGGTTGTCCGTGAACGCAATGAAGCCGACGGCGGCGGCACCCACCCGCCGCACCATTGGGCGGCGCGCCGCGTTCAGGTCAGGGCCGGCCCCGGCGTGCAGGATGCCATGGCCGTCAAGCGCCGGGAGCATCTCCCGGAACGCCGCTGTGCCGTAATCCAGGACGTGATTATTGGCGAGGGAGACGACGTCGACCCCGGCGGCGAGGAGGCTGGCCACGTTCTTCAGGTCCGAGCGGAAATGGAAGATCTTGCCGGGCTCCGGCTCTCCGCCCGAGGCCAGGACGCACTCGAGGTTCGCGAAGCGCACGTCCGCCTGCCCGAGGAGCTCCAGGGTGTCACCCCACGGATAGGCGGGGTGGGCCGTGGCCAGGTGGCTGTTCACCAGCCGGCCCAGCATGACGTCGCCCAGCATCGCGATCTTCATGGGCGTCCTGCCCCTCAGGTCCTCCGCTCAAATCATCCGCTTAGGTCGTGGCACCACGTCAGGGCGAAGGCTAGCTTTGGTAGCCTTCGACCTCTCCGACCGGCCGCACTTCGGCCTCGTCGGGGTTCTCACCGTAGTCCTTCTTGGCGCGCCGCTGGCGGAGCAGGTCCCAGCACTGATCAAGCTGCTCCTCGAGCTGCTGCAGCCGGAGGACGTCCGGGCCGCCGGTCCCGGCACCGCCTGGCCGGGGTGAGCCTTCGCGGAGGCCGTGTTCTTCCTCCACCAGTGCCTTGATGCGCTCCAGGATGTCTTGGTTGTCCACGGTGTCCTCTTCTCGTCCGACGGCGGCTGGGTCCAGGTCCCTCGCGGTACCAAGCCCCTTTCCAGCCTACGGAGAGGAAAGGCCCGTGAACAGTAGCGTGCCGCGGCCGGCCGAGGAGCCCCTTTAGCCAAGGAGCTCGTCCGCGTAGCACCAGCGCCAGTCCTCGTCCGGCTCGGCGCTGCGCATCACCGGGTGGCCGCTGGCCTGGAAGTGCTTGTAGGCATGGGTTCCCGGCGAGGAATCGCAGCAGGCCACGTTGCCGCACTCCACGCACATCCGCAGGTGCACCGGCGTCGTCCCGTCCCGCTCGCACGCCGCGCAGAAGGGATCAGGCGGAACCGCCGGATCCGGGGCGGACTCGAGATGGGGGCAAACCCCGCCGGGTCGGGCGATCCCCTCGCCGCCGCCGCTACCGGCAGCGTCCGGTTCCTCCAGTGAGGTGTCCAGCATGGACTCCTCGACGTCCAAACGGTCCAGGACCTCCACCAGGACTTCGTGCGCGTACTCGCCGCCGCGCCGAAGCTCGAGGACCTTGGCGCGCTCGGCATCCAGCATCGCCAGCCGCAGCTGGGCGTAGCGCTGGCTGGGCGTGGCGGCCTCCGCCGACGGACGGCCCAGCCGCTCCCACGCTGCCAGTCCGCGCTCCTGCGTGCGCCGCTTCAGCATGGCCACGACTTCCGGCGGGTCGGAATCAGAGCGCAGTTCCTGGAGCCGCTGCACACCAGCCGCCGTGGCCAGTTGCATCAGCGAAGCCTGATTCAGTGCGTCTTCACGCGAGTCCGGTCCCCTGAGGCGCAGCAGCCGGACCAGGGCCGGGAGCGTGAAGCCCTGCAGTGCCAGGGTGCCGCCCACCACCACCAGAGCCATCAGGATGAGGACGGACCGGTGCTCCAGCCCGGCCGGAAGGACCAGCACCGCGGCGAGTGTCACCACGCCGCGCATGCCCGCCCAGGAGACGATGGCGGCATATTGCCAGGGCGGCGCGGGATCCTTGCGCCGGATGGCAGGGATGAGCCGGGGCAGGTAGGTTGCGGGGAAGACCCAGACCGGCCGCAGGACCAGCACGGCCAGGAGCACCACGGCGCAGCCGAGCCAGATCCGTTCCGGCGCCAGCGAGTCGTCCTGGACGCCTTCGATGATGGTCCGGACCTGCAGCCCGATCAGGAGGAAGACGGAATTCTCCAGCAGGAACTGGACTGTGTGCCAGTTGCTGCGCTGGCTCAGCCGCGCCGCACCGTTGGGCATCGACGGTGCCTTGGTGCCCATGATGAGGCCGGTGACTACCACCGCCAGGACACCGGAGGCGTGGATTGCTTCCGCGGGGAGGTAGGCCACGAGCGGCGCGATCAGGGAGGTTGAAGTGTTGATGGCCACGTTGCGGATCCGTTTGCGCAATGCCGTGAGCACGAACGCCGCGGCAATGCCCACAACCAGGCCTCCGCCGGCCGCGAGGAGGAAACCGCCCGCGATGGCCGCGGCGGAGACCGTTCCGGCGATGGCGGCGATAGCGGCCCGCAGGCAGACCAGCGCCGTTGCGTCATTGACGAGGGATTCACCCTCCAGGATGGTGACAATCCTGCGCGGCATGCCCACTTTTCGTGCAATGGCGGTTGCCGCGACGGCGTCCGGCGGGGCGACGACGGCGCCCAAGGCCATCGCCGCTGGCAGTGGGATCTCGGGAAATAGCCAGAAGACCACAAAGCCGATGCCAACGGTGCCGAAAATGACGTAGCCCACCGAAAGCAGGCCTATGGCGCGCCGATTGGAACGGAAATCGAACAGCGAAGTCTGCAGGGCCGCTGCGTAGAGCAGCGGCGGCAGCAGGCCAACCAGGACGACTTCAGGGTTCAATTCGATCGTGGGGACGAACGGGAGGAAGGAACACACGACGCCGGCCAGCACCAGCAGCAGGGGAACGGAGACATTGATCTTGTGGCCCAGTGCGCTGACGGCACACACCACCGCGACGAGCGCCAGCAACCCCAGAGCGACTTCCATCCCCCTATTCTTCCAGCCAGGGGCCGGTATGCGGCCAGTCCTGTGCCGGCCCGGTCCGGCACAGGCGTCCGCACCCACAGCGCAACTATTATCAGCTTGCTTATTATTTTGTGGATTCCTAGAGTGGTACTTGTTAGGCATTCCAGTCTGCGCGCGGCCCCGCGATGCGCTGAACGCTCCGCGGGTCTGCGCCTTCGACGCAAGGAGGACGCATGGCAGAGCAATCAATTGCAGGCAAGAAGGTCGCATTCCTGTTGACCGACGGCGTGGAGCAAGTGGAATTGACCAGCCCGTGGAACGCCGTGAAGGAAGCGGGCGGCGAACCGACGCTCGTTTCGCCGGCGAGCGGCAAGGTCCAGGGCTACAACGGCACCGAGAAAGGTGAGACGTTCGCCGTCGACCTCCCCGTGGCGCAGGCCGACGCCGGCGACTTCCATGCCCTGGTAATCCCGGGCGGCGTTGTCAACGCCGACCACCTGCGGGTGGACAAGGACGCCCAGGCGTTCACTCGGGCGTTCTTCGAGCAGCACAAGCCGGTCGCCTCGATCTGTCACGGCCCGTGGATGCTCATCGATACCGACGTGGTCCGCGGCAGAAACCTTACCTCGTACCACACGCTCCGGACGGACCTCACGAACGCCGGCGCGAACTGGACCGACGAGGAATGCGTAGTGGACCAGGGCCTGGTGACGAGCCGTAACCCGGACGACCTCCCGGCCTTTAACGCCAAGGTCATTGAGGAGATCGCCGAGGGCGAGCACGCGGGCCAGACGCCCTAACGGCGTTCGCGTCCGCATGGCGGCGGCCGGCGGCGGTGCACACCGCCGCCGGCCGCCGTCGCCGCGTTTTCGGCGGGCAGCCTACCCACCCAGTCTGTTTTGGGGCAGGATATGCCGTGTCAACGTGCACCGCCGTCGCTGCCGTTCCGGCCGACGCCAGCAACAAGGAGTCCCGCATGACTACGCTCAATCCCTACCTCGGCTTCCGCGACAATGCCAAGGACGCCATGACGTTCTACCACTCCGTGTTCGGCGGGGAGCTGAACATGAGCACTTTCGCCGAGTACCACGCCAGTGAAGACCCTGCGGAGCAGGACAAGATCATGCATGCCCAGCTCAGGACCGACGGCGGCATGGTGCTCATGGGCGCGGATACACCCA
Source organism: Arthrobacter sp. ov118 (assembly GCF_900116495.1). Lineage (GTDB taxonomy): Bacteria > Actinomycetota > Actinomycetes > Actinomycetales > Micrococcaceae > Arthrobacter. Next base: position 733,650 of record NZ_FPAY01000001.1, on the reverse strand, counting down.
ACAGCATGGACTTCACCCCCGGCAATAACTTCTCCGTCTCCCTGAGCGGGTCCGATGAAGCTGAGCTCCGCGGCTACTTCGAAAAGCTCGCCGACGGCGGCACCGTCGCCATGCCGCTGGAGAGGGCGCCCTGGGGCGACATCTTCGGCATGTGCAAGGACAAGTTCGGCGTGGACTGGCTGGTGAATGTCGGCCCCGAGGTCGCGTAGGACCGCCCGGCTGAGCCCCCCGGCGGTGCGGGACGGGGTCAAGGTAGGCCCGGAATCTAGGCGCCGTAGTTAATCGTCGAAGTGGGTCCGGGCGGGTCCCTGACCGAGCGATTCGACGATCCCTGCCGCGACGACGTGGAGCTTGATGTTCCGGGCGCTGGATGCCGACTTCAAAAGCTCGAACGCCTCGTCCTGGCTGCAGCGGTTCTGCGCCATGATGATGCCCACGGCAACGTCGATCCCGGTCCGTGTTTCCAGGGTGGCCTTAAGGTGGGCGGCCGTCTCACTGCTCTGCGCGAAATGGACCGCCAGCCGCAGGGCCATGGACGTCTGGTGGACGAAGTCCCGCGCCAGCTCTGTGGCACGGTCATCGAACCGGCCCGGCCTGTGCGAATACAGGTTCAACGCGGCGCGCGCGTCGCTTTCCGGTGTGTCGGTTCCCAGCAGGAACGGCAGCGCCAGGATGGACCGGAAGCCGTGCCCGCGGACCGCTGCGGCGTATTGCGGCCAGCGGCCGTCGCTTTCAAGGTCTTCAACGTAGACCCATTCCTGCTCCCGCGAGGCCGTCATGCAGGGCCCGTCGCCGAACGAGTACTGGAGTTCGTCCATGGCCTGTGCCGCGGGGCTGCTGCTGGCGACGGTTGCTGCCTTCCTCTGCCGCAGGAGCGTGATGCCGCACAGGATCTCGTCGCCAGGCTCGGACAGGCTTCGCGCCGACACCCGGGCGAGCTCGCCGAGGAACTCCTCGACGTCGGAACTGCTGAGCACCACTTCCTGCAGGTGCTGGTTTATCGAATATGCCGGTGACTCGTTACCCACTGATCTGTTGTGCCGTTTCGCTCAGGTCAAGACGACCCGGCGGTGCTCCCACCCGCGGAAATTGGCGGTACGGCAGCGGCCAGCCGGATCGAAGAACAATCCAACGGCTTGCTGCAAAACCGTACCGAGAGAGTATATACAACATCCGCTCCGGGGGCTTCCGCGGGGTACTTAACCTGCCAGCCCGGCGCGCTGCAGCATAATCAGGCACAAAGTCCCTCACAGGTCGCAGGCACCGGGCGGATAGTAGAAGGGAGCGGCCCACCAGGTCCTTTCGGGCTCGCGGAGCCTCTGGGAACGCACGAGTCTCACGTGCGCAGGACTGATGGTCCGATGGCCGACTTTTCGACTGGAAAGCCATAACCCATGAGCATTTTTAAGGACAGGGTCGACGCCGGAAGGCAGCTCGGCAGGCGCCTCGCGGAACTGCGGGGGCAGGACATAGTGGTCCTGGGCCTCCCGCGCGGCGGTGTCCCCGTGGCCTTTGAAGTCGCTGCAGCACTGGACGCTCCCTTGGACGTGATTGTGGTGCGCAAGCTCGGGCTTCCGTACCAGCCCGAGCTCGCCATGGGGGCGGTCGGGGAAGGCGGCGTCAAGGTCTTGGACGAGCAGGTCCTGGCCCATTCGCGCGTCAGCGGTGAAGAGCTGCTGGCCGTGGCAGAGTACGAGCGTTCCGTGCTGGAAAACCGGGTGGTCCTGTTCCGGAAGGGCCGCACCCGGCTCGATCTGACGGGACGCATTGCGGTGATCGTCGACGACGGGATCGCCACCGGCTCCACTGCCCGGGTGGCCTGCCGCATCGCCCGCAAACAGGGCGCGGCGCGGGTGATCCTGGCTGTTCCGGTTGCCCCGGCGGAGACCCTTGCCGACCTGAGCGAACCCGATGAAGTGGTCTGCCTGGCGACACCGCGCCAGTTCACCGCCGTCGGTTACCACTACCGGGACTTCTCGCCGACTGACGACGACGAGGTGGTGCGCCTGCTCGATCTTGCAGCCAAACGCGTGCAGACAGTTTTGCCACCGTCCCCGACCTCGTCCGCGGCCCGCGCGGTAACCGCCGCTGACGTTGACGAGGAAGTGGACATCCCGTCCCGCGGCGTGCGGCTCCAGGCCCAACTCCATCTGCCGGTGCCGGCCCGGGCCGTGGTGCTGTTCGCCCACGGCAGCGGCAGCAGCCGCCACAGCCCCCGGAACCGTTACGTGGCCGGGGTCCTGCAGCAGGCGGGTCTCGGTACGCTGCTGCTGGACCTGCTGACGCCCGCGGAGGAACGAAACCGCGCCAACGTCTTTGACATCGAGCTCCTGGCGCGCAGGCTCTCCTCGGCCACGGACTGGCTGGGCACGCGGACGGAAATGGCGTCCTCCGCCGTGGGTTACTTTGGTGCGAGCACGGGCGCCGGGGCCGCGCTGTGGGCGGCGTCCGAGCCGTCGGCGCGGACCGCCGCTGTGGTGTCGCGCGGCGGCCGCCCCGATCTGGCGGGACCGCGGTTGTCCGCCGTCACTGCGCCCACGCTTCTGATTGTGGGAAGCCTGGACCGGGAGGTCCTGGAGCTCAACCGCAGGGCGAAGGCCATGATGCGCTGCCCCAACCAGCTCGCCGTCGTGCAGGGTGCGACGCACTTGTTTGAAGAACCTGGGACCCTGGCCGCGGCGGCCATCCTTGCCAGGGACTGGTTTGTCGATTACCTGCTGGCGCCGGAACAGCCGGAACAGCCAGAGCAGCGAAAGCAGTAAGGGCCTGCCTGCCCTCCGGGCGGCGGATGCCTAGCTCCGGATGCCTAGCTCCGGCGCCCCTGCGGCCGCCATTGGTTTTGGGCCCGGGACCGGATGCCCAGGAGCATGCGCCGCTCCATCAGGAACTGCACCGGTTCCAGCAGTGCACGGAAGGCCATCCCGGCGGCCACCGGCGAATAGTCGTACCGGGTTCGGGACACGAGCCTGGTGGCGCGGGGGCCTGCCGGCCGCAACACGAACGTCCAACCGACGTCCAGTCTGGGCCCTGCCGGAGGCGCCCCCGCCGGCGACATCCGTCCCGTGCGCAAATCGAGGGTACCGCCCAGAGCCAGCAAGGACCCCGACTCGAGGGCCCTGACCTCCAGTCCGCCGTCGGGGGAGAGCGGGACGATGTCGCCGACCTTGAGCTGCTGCAGTGCCGGAAGGATCCTGTCAGTGCTGTGGATGCCCAGGCCCACGGCGTTCTCAAGCCAGTCGTAGGAGTACATGCCACCACGCCCGGCACCCAACTGGACAAGCCACGGCCACACGCCAGACACCGGGGCCTTAATGGTGACGGCGCGGGTGCTTTGCATGCGCGGGGCGGGTACGATCTCGTCCCCGGGGAGCGGGCCGGCGGCCTCCTGGGTGGTGGCTCCCCAGCGCAGCAGCCGCGGCCGGACGGCCAGGACGTAAGCGGCGCCGGCCGCCGCCGCAGCGAGCGCTGCGACAGCCCGCGTGGCCGGACGCGGTGACGGCGCGGACCCGGCGTCGGTCATCCCGTGGTCCGGCTGTCCCGGCGGCCGGCTGCGTCCTGGCCGACCACGAGCACCGGGCAGTCGGCGTGGCCGGCGCACGCCGCGCTCACCGAGCCCATGACGTGGGAGCGCTGATCACCGTCCATGACCCCAGACTGCCCACCGGCCCCGGGACTGCCTAGGGTCGAAGGTCATGCGGGCGGCACGGCGGCGGCCGCGGGGCTGGGCACCGTGCCCGGCTCGCCTTAGGGTGGAACGGTCACTGCCGGGCCTGTCCGTCCGATCCGGCGCCCGACATTGACGACCAGCACACATGCCACCCGAGGAGTTCCTGATGAGAGTTGCTGTTACCGGAGGAAGCGGAAAGCTGGGGCGGAGCGTCGTCCGGCGGTTGCGGGAGGACGGCCACGAGGTGACCAACCTGGACCGGGTGGGTGCGCGCGGCCCCGGGTTCGCGGAAGTGGACCTGCGTAACTACGGCCAGGTCCTGGATATCTTTCTGGGCCTCGAGGACCGCCACGCGGGCTTTGACGCTGTCGTCCATCTGGCCGCGATTCCTGCCCCGGGGCTTGCCCCCGATGCCGCCACGTTCGAGAACAACATGCAGGCCACCTACAACGTGTTCCAGGCCGCACGTCGGGCCGGGATCAAGAAAATTGTCTATGCCTCCAGCGAGACCGTGCTGGGGCTGCCGTTCGACGTCGATCCTCCCTACATCCCCGTAGACGAGGAATACCCGGCGCGGCCGGAGAGCACCTACTCCCTGGTCAAACACCTCGAGGAGCAGATGGCCATCCAGCTGACCCGATGGGACCCGGAACTCAGCATCACGGGCCTGCGGTTCTCCAACGTGATGGACCCGGAGGACTATGAGGAGTTTCCCTCCTTCGACCACGACCCGAGGCTGCGCAAGTGGAACCTGTGGGGCTACATCGACGGGCGCGATGGCGCCCAAGCCGTGGCCCGCGCACTGGAGCACGGCCAACCCGGCTTCGAGGCGTTCGTCATCGCCAACGCGGACACCGTGATGAGCCGTTCCAGCGCAGACTTGGCAGCCGAGGTCTTCCCCGGCGTCAAAGTGGTCAAGGAGCTTGGCGAGCATGAGACTATGCTCTCGATTGACAAAGCCAAACGCCTCCTCGGCTACGCGCCCGAGCACAGTTGGCGCAACTACCACTCGAACCGGACCACCCCCACCGAAGACTGAAGCAGCCACAACCACCACTGAGGAGTTCCATGCAATACCGCACCCTGGGCAGCAGCGGCGCCGTCGTCTCCAACTACGCGCTGGGCACCATGACTTTTGGCGCCGAGGCCACCGAGGAGCAGTCCCGCGCGATTCTGGATGACTACTTCGCGGCGGGCGGCAACTTCATTGACACCGCGGACGTCTACAGCACCGGGGTATCGGAGGAGATCATCGGCAGGTGGCTTGCCGACCGGTCGGAGCTCCGGGACAGGGCCGTCGTGGCCACCAAGGGCCGCTTTCCGATGGGCCAGGCCCCCAACGACGTCGGCACCTCCCGGCGCCACCTGGTGCGGGCACTGGATGAATCGCTGCGCCGGCTGGGCGTGGAACAGATCGACCTCTACCAGTTGCACGCGTGGGATCCGATCACTCCCTTGGAGGAGACCCTGAGGTTCCTGCACGACGCCGTGACCAGCGGCAAAATCGCCTACTACGGCTTCTCCAACTTCCTGGGCTGGCAGCTGACCAAGGCGGTCCATGTGGCCAAGGCCCACGGCTGGAGTGCGCCGGTGACGCTGCAGCCGCAGTACAGCCTGCTGGTCCGCGAGATCGAGTCCGAGATCGTGCCCGCCTCGCTCGACGCCGGCATCGGCTTGCTGCCGTGGTCGCCGCTGGGCGGCGGCTGGCTCTCGGGCAAGTATAAGCGCGACCAGGCGCCCGCCGGCGCCACCCGTCTGGGCGAAAATCCCAAACGCGGGATGGAGGCGTGGGAAGCCCGGAATGCCGACCCGCGCACCTGGGACGTGATCGATGAGGTGGAGGCAACGGCCGGGCGGCACGGCGTGAGCCCGTCCCAGGTGGCGCTGGCCTGGCTGGCGGACCGGCCGGCGGTCACCTCGGTGATCCTCGGCGCCCGGACCGTCGAACAGCTCGCCGACAACCTCGCGGCAGCGGACCTCCGGCTCACCGCGGAGGAGACCGACTGGCTGACCGAGGTCAGCCAGCCCCGCCTCGGCGTCTATCCGTACGGGCCGATGGCCCAGGAGCAGCGCAGCCGCAAGCTCGAGGGCGGCCGCTGACCCAAGCAACGCGGGGTCACTTAGCGCCCCTTCGAGGGCCCTCATTGGGCGCTAAGTGACTCCGCCTTCCGTCTTGGGCGTCGGGCCGTCCACGTGGTTGCTGGACCAGATGTCGCCCATTTCCTCCGTCGACTGCTCCACGATCCTGCTCATGGCCGCGTGCGCCGCATCCGCCTCGCCGCGCTGAATGGCGCTGGCCACATTCACATGCAGCTGCAGGGCCTCGTGGTGGGGCAAATGCGGCGTGAGACCGTGCTGAGTGCGCCCGATCAGCACCTCGCTGACCAGGTTGTTCAACTGGGAAAACATGGCGTTTCCGGAAGCGTCGAGGACCGCGGCATGGAACTCGATATCCAGTCTGAGGAACTCGTCCCGGTCCCCGCGCTGGCCGGCGGCCCACAGCCGGGCCGCCAGGGCGACGAGGTCGCTGCCGGCGTCCCAGGACGCGCGCTCCGCGGCGAGCCGGGCGGCCTGGGGCTCGATTGCGCCGCGGAGTTCATTTAGCGCCCGCAGCTGCTCCAGCCGCCTGGAGGATGCGAGCCGCCAGCGGATCACCTGGGGGTCGTAGAGGTTCCACGAGTCCTCCGGCTGGACCACGGTCCCCAGCCGGCGCCGCGACTCCAGCATCCCCTTGGAGGAGAGCACCCGCGTGGCCTCCCGCACCACCGAGCGGGACACGCTGTGCTGAGCCTCCAGCTCGTCCAGCCGAAGGATCGAGTGCGGCGCCAGGTTCCCTTCGGCGATAGCGAGCCCCAAGTTCTCGACCAACACGGAATGCAGGTCCGCTGATGACTCCGGCTTCGGGGGTTTCATGAATAAATCATACCGATGCGTCCGCAGGGCTTGTTTAAGTATGTTTTATTTCCTTATGATCGCTTCCTGAGCAGATGTAAAGATGCATGTGCAGTTGGCCGGACAGTGTCTCTGGCCCGAAATAGCAAGGGAGTCGTAATGAAGCGGCGTTCAATTGTGAAGTATGCGGCGGTTGCCGCGGCCCTGTCGCTGGGGCTTACCGCCTGCGGTGGAGGCGGCAGCGACGCCAAGGCGGGCGGAACCGTTCGCGTCACCCTCGCCAACCATGTGTGGACCGAGGGAATCAAGGCGGCAATCCCGGAATTCGAGAAGGCCAGCGGCCTCAAGGTCGAGCTCACCCAGCTCGGCGAGGACCAGCTCTCGGACCAGTACAACGTCAAGCTCAACGCGGGCAGCGACGAAATCGATGTCATGATGTACCGCCCGCTCCAGGAGGGCAAAGCCTTCGCCAAGAACGGCTACCTCGCCGATCTGACGTCCAAGGTTTCCCAGGACGCGAACTGGGACTGGAAGGACTACCAGGAAGGCCCCGTCAAGGCCACCACGGTTGACGGAAAGGTCGTCGGCGTCCCGATCATCACCGAACGCGAAGTCCTTTACTACCGCAAGGACCTGCTGCAGGCCGTGGGCGTCCAGGTTCCCAAGACCATGGAAGAGCTCGAGGCCGCCGCTAAGAAGATTGCCGCTTCCAACCCGGATACCGCCGGCTTCGTGGCACGGACCGGCAAGTCCGCTGCGGTAACCCAGTTCTCCAGCTTCCTGTACAGCTTCGGCGGCGACTTCACCGATGCCAGCGGCAAGTCCGCGGTCAACAGCGACGCCGCGAAGAAGGCCTACGCGTTTTACGGCGGCCTGATCAAGAACTACGGCCCCAAGAATGTCAGCACCGACATGAGCTGGCCCGAGGCGATGGCCATCTTCACCCAGGGCAAGGCCGCCTTCTACACCGAGGCCGACTCGCTCTACAAGAACGCCACCGACCCGGCCAAGTCCAAGGTCGCTGACACTGTCGGCTTCGCCGAGCTGCCGGCCGGCCCGGCGGGGTCCAAGCCGTACAACATCCCGTCGTGGGGTCTGGCCGTTAACCAGGCCTCCAGCAACCAGGACAACGCCTGGAAGTTTATCCAGTGGGCCACCAGCAAGGAACGCACCCTGGAAGCGCAGAAGGCCGGCGTCCCCGGTCCGCGCGCCTCGGTCTGGGCCGACCCGGCCGGAACCTCCACCTACCCGAAGGACCTGGCGGCGGCCATCGCGGCCAGTGCCAAGGCCGGCGTGGGCCACGACCGTCCTGAGGTCATCACGGTGGGCAAGGCCCGCGAGATCGTCGGCGGCCCGATCGTTGCCAGCATCACCGGCGGCGATGCTTCGGCCGCGGCTGACACGGCCAACAGCGCCTTCCAGACGTTCCTGGACGGCGAAAAGAAGTAGCAATCCCGCACCGGGACGGCCGCAGCGCGGCCGTCCCGGTGCCGCAGCCTTACCTCTTCACCCCCAACTCCTTAGGTGAACCATGTCTGTACTGACCCCTCCCCGCAGCGCGCACTCGCGACGCGCAGGCCGCACTCCCGGTGCGCGTCCGGGCTTCTCCGCCTGGGCCAACCGGCACCGCAAATGGCTCTTCGCGGCCCCTGCCATGATTTTCGTCGGTGTTCTGATCGTTTTTCCGCTGGCCTGGACCGTGTACCTGAGCCTGACCGACTCGCAGGGCTCCGTCCGCGCCGCCTCCGAGTTCGTCGGCGTGCAGAACTACCTCACGGTCCTCTCCGACGTCGAGCGCTTCTGGCCTGCCGTCGGGCGCACGCTGTCCTTCACCGGCGTCGCGCTGGCCTGTGAAGTGGTACTCGGCATGGGCATCGCCCTGCTCTTGTGGCGCCCGTTCCGCGGCGAAAAGTGGGTCCGCGTGGCCATCCTGCTGCCGCTCGTTGCCACCCCGGTGGCCGTCGGCATGATGTGGCGGCTCATCTTCGATCCCAACATCGGCTTCATCAACCAGCTCCTCGGTATGGTCGGCATCCCGCCGCAACCGTGGCTCTCGGGCCAGGACACGGCGCTGGGCACCACGATCTTCATGGACGTCTGGCAGTGGACCCCCATGGTGGTGCTGATCCTGCTCGCCGGCCTGACCTCCCTGTCCGAAGAACCCGATGAGGCAGCCCGCATGGACGGCGCCAACGCCTTCCAGCGCTTCTTCTTCATCACGCTTCCGCTCATGATGCCGACCGTGATCGTCGCCATCCTGCTCCGGGGCATCGACGCCCTGAAGACCTTCGACATCCTCTACGCCACGAAGGGCAAGGGCGGCGGCTCGTTCCACGAGGTGGAGACGCTCAACGTCTACGCCTACGGCCTGAGCTTTGACTACAACCAGTACGGGCTGTCCTCCGCGGTGCTGATCCTGTTCTTCATGATCATCATCGGCACCATGTGGCTGCTGACCATGCGCAAGAAAGCGGTAAGCAAATGACCGTCCTGACCGAAGACACTGGAAACACCGAAACCCGCACCTCCGCCGCCGAGCCCCAGCAGGCCAGGCGCCGGCGGAAACCCCTCGGCACCCGCGCCTACAAGGTCTTCCGCGTCGCCGCACTGGTGGCCGTGGTGCTGTTCCTGATCGCCCCGCTGTTCTGGATGCTGCTCGCCTCTTTCAAGACCAACGTGGATATCTATGACACCGGCAAGTCGTTCCTCTTCACTCCCACGGGCGAGAACTACGCCAACGTGCTCCAGCGCAACAACTACTTCGTCTTCATCTTCAACAGCTTCTGGGTGGCGTTCGTTTCCACGGTCCTCTCGCTGGTCCTCGGCGTCCCTGCGGCGTACGCGATGAGCCGCTTCACGATGCACCGCTCCGCCCTCGTGGTCCTGATGGCCCGCGTTATCCCGGGCGTCTCGCTGCTGGTGCCCTGGTACTACGTCTTCTCCAACCTGAAGATGGTGGGCGGCTTCGAGGTGCTGATCCTCAGCCACATGTTCGTCTCACTGCCGCTGATCGTCTACATCATGATGAGCTATTTTGACTCACTGCCCCTGGAGCTGGAGGAATCGGCCCAGGTGGACGGGCTCACCCCGATCGGCGCCTTCCGCCGTATCACGCTGCCGTTGGCGGTCTCCGGCATCGCCACGGCCGGCATCCTGTCCTTTATCTTCTCGTGGAACAACTTCATGTTCGCCCTGGTCCTATCCGGCTCCAAGACCAAGACACTGCCGGTCGCCATCTTCGACTTCGTCTCCTACGCGAGCATCGACTGGGGCGGGCTCATGGCGGCCGCAACGGTGGTCACCATCCCGATCATGATCATTGCGCTCTTCACGCAAAAGTACATCGTCTCCGGCCTCACTGCCGGTGCCACCAAGGGCTAGGCAGCACATGACACTCATCAGCAGGATTGAAACCTTCCTCGTCGCGCCGCGCTGGCTCTTCGTCCGGATCGAGACGGACAGCGGGATCATCGGCTGGGGCGAGGCGAGCTGCGAAGGCCGCAGCGAAACGGTCCGCACCGCCGTCGAGCAGCTCTCCGAGCTGCTGATCGGCCAAGACGCGCTCCGGATCGAGGACCACTGGCAGGTCATGACCAAGGGTTCGTTCTACCGTGGCGGGCCGATCCTCGCCAGCGCCGTCTCCGGGCTGGACCAGGCCCTGTGGGACATCGCCGGCAAGCACTTCAACACCCCGGTCCACCAGCTCCTGGGCGGCCATGTCCGGGACCGGATCCGCATGTACGGCTGGGTGGGCGGGGACGAGCCCAACGAGGTGGCCGACCAGATCAGCGCCCAGCTGGAAGTCGGGCTGACCGCCGTCAAGATGAACGCCAGCGGCCGGATGAGTCCGGTCGCCTCCGTGGCGGAGCTCGACGGCGTCGTCCGCCGGGTGGCTGCCGCCCGCGAGGTCCTCGGGGACCACCGCGACGTCGCCGTCGACTTCCACGGCCGGTTCAGCCTCGCCAACGCCCGGCGTGTTGCGCCGCTGCTGGAACCGTTCCGGCCCTTCTTCCTGGAAGAACCGGTGGTGCCGGAGAACACCCATCTGTTGCGGGAACTGACCTCGTCCACGACGACGCCGGTCTCCACCGGGGAGCGGCTCTACAGCCGCCAGGAATTCCTGCCCGCCCTTCAGGCAGGCATCGCCGTGGCCCAGCCGGACCTCTCCCACGCCGGCGGGATCACCGAGGTCCGCAAGATCGCCTCACTGGCCGAAATCTACGAGGTCCAGCTCGCCCCGCACTGCCCCCTGGGCCCGCTGGCCCTGGCCGCCTGCCTCCAGGTGGGCTTCGCGACACCGAACTTCCTGATCCAGGAGCAGAGCATCGGGATCCACTACAACCAGGGTGCAGAAGTCCTGGACTATGTGGTGGACAAGTCCCCACTGAAGTTCGTGAACGGGCACATCGAAAGGCTCACCGGACCAGGCCTCGGCATTGAGATCGATGAGGCCGCGGTCCGCGCTGCGGATAAGCGCGGGCATGCCTGGCGGGGTCCGGTCTGGCGGCACCCCGACGGCGCCTTCGCCGAGTGGTGAGCGCCCGCAACATGAACCCGGACCAGATCGTCTCGACCAAGGAGAACCCTGACATGGCAGACACCCTGACCCCCGAACTCCTGCTGGCCGGGATCTGTGAGACCCGGCTGGTGGCAATCGTGCGAGGCACAGACGGCGCAGCCGCCGCCAAGGCGGGGCTTGCGGCGATGGCGGAGGGCTTCCGCTTCGTCGAAATCGCGCTGACCACCCCGGATGCCCTCGAGGCGATCCGTGAGGTCCGCGCAGGGGCCCCCGCCGGCTGCTTCGTGGGCGCGGGGACGGTCCTGACCGTACAGGATGTCGACGACGTCGCCGAGGCCGGCGGCCAATTCATCGTGACACCATCGCTGGCGGAGTCGATCGCCGAATCGGCCCGGAGGGGCATCCCCGTGCTCGCCGGGGCATTCACGCCCAGCGAGGCCCACGAAGCCATGAACCGCGGCGCCACCGCCGTCAAGTTGTTCCCCGCCTCGGCCGGCGGACCGGGTTACCTCAAGGCACTGCGTGATCCCTTCCCCGGGATCCCGTTCATCGCCGTCGGCGGCGTCGGGCTCGGGGAGGCAACGGGCTACTGGGAAGCCGGTGCCATTGCCGTCGGGCTCGGCGGGCCGCTGTTCGGCGACGCGGGCTCCGGCGGCGACCTCGCCGCGATGCGCGAGCGGGCCCGCGGCTTCGTCGGCCTGGCCGCCGAGTTCGGCCGGAGGGCCGGCGCGGAGATATCGCTGTGACGGCCGCCGCCAGTCCCGCTTCGGCCCCCCGGGCCGTTGACCTTCTGACCCTCGGAGAGTCCATGGTCTCTTTGCGGTCCGCAGGTCCGCTGTCGGCCGGAGGCAGTCTGGGCATGCACGTGGCCGGGGCCGAATCGAACGTGGCGGTGGGGGTCGCCCGGCTCGGGCACAGCGTTACCTGGGCCGGGGTGGTCGGCGCCGATCCACATGGCGAGTTCATCCTGCGGCAGCTGCGCGCCGAGGGGATCGGGCTGCGGCACCGGATTGACGCCGCCCGGAACACCGGAGTGATGTTCCTCGAGCAACGCACGGCCGACGTCACCCGGGCCTTCTACTACCGCGCCGGATCCGCCGGGTCCACCCTCAACCGGGAGGACCTGGACCGCGCCTTGACGGCCGGGGCCCGGATCCTGCACCTGACCGGAATCACTGCCGCCCTCAGCCCGGACGCCCAAAAGGCCGTGGAGTATGCGGCAGAGCGGGCCGCCGCAGAAGGAATGGAAGTCTCCCTGGACGTCAACTACCGCGGCAAGCTCTGGTCCCGTGAACAAGCACGTGCCGTGCTGGCGCCGCTGGCCCGGCACGCCAGCATCGTGATCGCCTCGGACGACGAGCTCGATCTCGTGGCATCCGACCCCGTCCGGGCCGCCGGCACAAAGGCGGCGGAGGCCGGCGCCACTGCGGCTGGCCTCGCCGACAGCGAGGAGGCCATGGCGGCGGAGCTCCTTGGCCGAGGGGTCCGTGAAGTTGTGGTCAAGCGCGGAGCTGCCGGCGCCGCCGCCCACACCGCTCGCGGCCGCTGGGATCAACCCGCCGTGCCGGTGACCAGCATCGATACCGTGGGCGCCGGGGACGCCTTCACCGCCGGCTACCTTTCGGCACTGCTCGACGGCGAAGACGTCGCCGGCCGCCTGCAGCGCGGCGCCCTGGCGGGAGCCTTCGCCGTCAGCACCGCGGGGGACTGGGAGGGCCTGCCCGGCCGTGCGGAGCTGGCACTCCTCGGCACCACGTCGAGCGGAACCACCCAGCGCTGAGCAGCGCGCATAGCCCCGCACACACCCCGTCCATACACCCTGCCCGGCCGTCTTCAATCCCCCTGTTGAGATCCCCCCGTGCTTAATCCCGCCGTGGAAAGCCCCCGACAACCCAGAGAAGGACCTGTTGTGAAAATCATTGCCGCTGAAGTCTTCGTGACCAGCCCCTCCCGGAACTTCGTGACCTTGCGGATCACCACGGAGGACGGCGTGACCGGGATCGGCGACGCGACGCTGAACGGCCGCGAGCTGGCCGTGGCCGCGTACCTGAAGGAGCACGTCGCGCAGCTGCTGATCGGCAAGGATCCGCACCGGATCGAGGACACCTGGCAGTTCCTGTACCGGTCCTCGTACTGGCGGCGCGGGCCGGTGACGATGGCCGCGATCGCCGCGGTGGACATGGCGCTGTGGGACATCAAGGGCAAGCTGGCCGGGATGCCGGTCTACCAGCTGCTCGGCGGGGCGTCCCGGAACGGGCTGCGCGCGTACGGGCACGCGTCCGGCGCGGACCTCCCGTCGCTGTTCGATTCGGTCCGGGAGCACCTGGAGCTGGGCTACAAGTCGATCCGGATCCAGACCGCGGTCCCCGGGATCAAGGCCGTGTACGGCGTCGCCGCACAGGCCCAGGCCTCCGGGGAGCGGTACGACTACGAGCCCGCCGGGCGCGGGGCGTTCCCGCAGGAGGAGGACTGGGACACCCGCGCCTACCTGCGCCACCTGCCCACCGTGTTCGAGGCGGTCCGGAACGAGTTCGGCCCGGAACTGCCGCTGCTGCACGACGGGCACCACCGGATGACCCCGATCCAGGCCGCGAAGCTGGGCAAGGCGCTGGAGCCCTACGACCTGTTCTGGCTCGAGGACTGCACCCCGGCCGAGAACCAGGAGGCGCTGCGGCTGGTCCGTTCGCACACCACCACGCCGCTGGCCATCGGCGAGATCTTTAACACCGTGTACGACTTCCAGACCATCATCAAGGAACAGCTGATCGACTACGTCCGGGCCGCGTCCACGCACTTCGGCGGGATCAGCCCGCTGAAGAAGGTGATGGACTTCGCCGCGCAGTACCAGATCAAGTCCGGCTTCCACGGCCCCACCGACATCTCCCCGGTCGGGTTCGCCGCGCAGCTGCACGTGGGCCTGGCGATCCACAACTACGGCATCCAGGAATACATGCAGCACTCGGACAAGACCAACGAGGTCTTCGAGCAGTCCATGACGTTCACCGACGGGTACCTGCACCCGGGCGACAAGCCCGGCATCGGCGTCGAGTTCAACGAGGAAGCCGCCGCCGCGTTCCCCTACCAGCAGGCCTACCTGCCCTACAACCGCCTCGTCGACGGCACCGTCCATGACTGGTGACCCGGCCATGATGGGTGACCCGGCCATGACGGGGGACCCGGCCATGACTGCTGATCCGGCCATGACGGGTGACCGGGCCCAACGGGTGAGCTAGGGACTTCCCGCTAACCAAGCAAGGCGGGGTCACGTGGCGTCCCTTCGCGGCCCTCATTGGGCGCTAAATGACCCCGCGTTGTGGTGCAAAAAAGGTCCCGGGCGGCGAGTCTATGCTCAGCCACCCGGGACCTGGTCTTGTGTACCCCGGATCCTCAGGATCCCGTGGGCGCCTCATCCTGTTAGTGGACGAGTTCCCGGGTCATGCCGAAAGGAACCTGGTCGGACAATGCTGCCGTGTAGTGCCCGGGCTTGTGCCGGGTGAGCAGGATGCCGTGGGTTCCGGCGACCATGGCGACCTCCTGGAGTCCGCGCACGGCCTCTTCTAGCCGCTCGTCCAGCACGCGTCGGCTGTCGACTTGGATCTCGATGGTCTCGATGGTTGTTGTCATTGCACGATCTTTCTTGGAGTACTTGTTGTCGGCCCCAATAGTCGAAGCGACACTAACGTCATATTTATAGGGGCGTCAAATCACCACCGGAAGCGCTTTCAGTCCGGAAACTGCGCCGCAACGCCGCTCACCGCACTGACCTGCGGCTCTATGCTTCACTGTGGTCGCCGGGCACCCCAAGGGCCCCGGAGCGGCCAAAGCGGGATAATCTTCAGCAGAGGATGTCCAGAACTGTAGAGGCGGAAACGGGATCATGGCACAGGAGCAAACGGGGAAGTCGCAGGGCCGGTGGCGAGTGTTCCACGAGAAGTTCGTGGTGGAAGAACGGTTCATGAGCGCGGACGCCCGCAGGAATCTCTACCGCATCGCCGTGGCGCTGGTGGTCGTTGGGGTCGTGATGTTCTGCGTGATTCTGGCGAGTGTAGTGCAGCACGACGGCCTCTCCTCGGCTGACGAGCCCGTACGGACCTGGCTCCTGACCCTGCGCGGGGAACCCACCACCACAATCATGATCATCCTCGCGATCGTCTTCGGACCCATCGGCCTACCCATAATCGTCCTGATCGTGACAGTGGCCTGGGGCATCGCCGCCAAACACGCCTGGCGTCCGATGCTCCTTGCCGCCGCCATGCTGACCGGCGTGATCCTGGCGCAGCTGATCGGCCACATTGTGGAGCGCCACCGGCCTCCCATAAACCTGATGCTGTTCGGGGCAGACACCACGTTCTCCTTCCCGTCGGGTCACGTCCTGGGGGCGTGCGACTTCCTGCTGGTCACCACGTACCTGGTCTTTTCGCGCCGGAAGAACCCGGGGGCCGCCGTCGTCGCCTTCATCGTGGCTGGGATTGGCATCTTCTTCGCCGGGGTCAGCCGGCTCTATCTTGGCTACCACTGGATGACGGATGCCCTCAGCGCTTTGGCGATCTCGCTTGTGGTGCTCGGCGCCACTATCGCAGTGGACACGTGGCGCACCGCCAGGATTCCGGGCGAGCAGGTCACCGGGACGCTCTCGACGGCGGAGAAGTCCCGGGAGTAGCGGCCGCCGCCCGCCCCACCGCCGAATTCGCCGGAAACCGTCGAAATCGCTGTTGCTGAACGGCGACCTCGACAGTTTCCGGCGAATTCGCCGTTTCAGCGCGAGCGGAGCCTCCGGAGTTCTGCCGCCAGCCTCGCGTTCGCCGCCTCGAGCTCCAGCACTTTAGCGACGCCGGCCAGGTTCAGGCCCTCGTCGAGGAGCTTGCCGATCCGGCGCAGCACCTCGAGGTCGCCCTCGCTGTACTGCCGCGTGCCGCCCGCGGTGCGCTCCGGGGTGAGTAGTCCGCGCCGCTCGTACAGCCGGATGTTCTGCTGCCCGGTGCCCACCAGCTCGGCCACGACGGAGATCGCGTACACGGCCGCGCCCGCCTCGCGGTTTGCCATGTCTTCCCTCCAACCGAGTTGAATAATGCCCTTGCATCAGTGTGTCACCAGTGCTATAAAAAATCTATATCCACCACCATAGAAAGAGCGCGGTGGATCGGAGAGAAAAAGTAGGCAAACTCACAGTGAAGGAGTGGGAAATGATGTTGATGCGTACGGACCCGTTCCGTGACTTTGACCGGCTCGCCCAGCAGGTGTTCGGGACCACGGCGCGGCCCGCGGCGATGCCCATGGACGCGTGGCAGGAAGACGGCGAATTCGTCGTCGCGTTCGATCTGCCCGGCGTCGAAGTCGACTCAATCGGACTCGACATCGAGCGCAACGTTCTCACCGTCCGGGCGGAACGCCGGGACACGACGCAACCCAATGTCGAGCTGACAGTGTCAGAGCGCCCGCGCGGCGTCTTCAGCCGCCAGCTGATCCTCGGCGACACGCTGGATACCGAGCACGTCAAGGCGAACTATGCAGACGGCGTCCTGACGATCCGCATCCCCGTTGCCGAGCAGGCCAAGCCGCGGAAGATCGAAATCACCCGTCCGCAAGAGAAGATGCACGAGATCGCCAAGTAGCCGCAGGGACGCGGGGCCGGGGCCCACGCCGGTGCAGGGCAGCCCTGCCCGGTGCGGCCCCGGCCGGCCGGCCGTTCTGTCCGGCTCGCCGATGGATTTCCCGGGCAGCACGGAGGTGGACCATGGAACTCAACCCGGACCAGCCCAATCCTGGCCAACTCAATCCGGGGGCCGCGACGTCGACCGGCCCCGCAGCCCAGCACCTTCCGCCACCGCATCCCGACTCCCGCGGGTACTACGCCGCGCTGCACATCTTGCCCGGCGCGAGCCAGCAGGAAATCAGCCGCGCCTTCCGTGCACAAATACGGCAACGGCATCCCGACGTCGGCCCGTCCGGCGGCTCCGGCAGTGAGGATGCCCGCGGTCTTTTGGCCGCGTTTGCTGTGCTTAGGAATCCGCGAACCAGGGCTGACTATGACCGTGCGGAACAGGCAGCTATGGGCAAGGCGCCACCAGCGCCGCAAGGTCCCCAGGAAATCCCCGTGCGCATCATCAGGCACCGCGGTCCACTGCTTCGGGTCTCTCCCGTGCGGTGGGAGAGGCGCCCGTGAGAGCACTGACCCGAGAGACAGTGTCCTGAAAATCAGCCGCCCGACAGATCAAGATGAAGGAGATGGGCCATGAGTGCATGGCGCCGCTATGATTCACACCTGATGCCGGCCTTCCATGAACGGTTTGAGGAACGCTGGGGCGAAGGTACGGCACCGTTCCTGGACCCGGAGGCGCAGGAGGCGCCGGTTCCCCGTGCGCAGTGGATCAACATCGACACAGGCGCCGCGCTGGCGGTGGTTCCCATCTGGACCGACGATGACAGCGAGCACCGCTCCTTCGGCATCTTCTACCTGCCGCCGGCCGGAGACATCTGGATACTGCGTCCGGGCTTCACGGAGTATCTGGAACCGTCGGCCAGCGGGGCTGAACAGCTCGTGGCACTACGGAACGACGCTTTCAAAAAGGCAGTGGCCCATGGCAAGGACTTCCTCTTCGGGCCCGAAGCTTCGGGTTTCTAAGCCAGCTGCCCGTGCCGATCAAGAAATGGGCGCCAAGGGCAGCGATGCCGGCGGCACGGTTGTGGCCAGGCCTGGGGGTCGTGGCGCCTGTTCCGGGGGAGGCCTAAGATCAGTCAACCACCAGCGAAACTAGACAGAGGTCCTTGATGAACGCTTCCGCCCAGGAATTGGCTGCCCTTCTACCGCCCGGCTTCACCTTGGGGGTGGCGACGGCGGCGTTCCAGATCGAGGGTGCGCTCGACGAAGATGGCCGCGGCCCCTCGGGATGGGACGCCTTCGCCGCGAAGCCGGGGACGATCGTGGAGGACCATAGCCCTGCCATCTCCTGTGACCACTACCACCGGATGCCCGAGGACGTGGCCCTGATGAAGGAGCTGGGGATCGATTCGTACCGGTTCTCGCTGTCCTGGCCCCGCATTCAGCCCGGCGGCACGGGCCCCGTGAACCCGGCCGGACTGGATTTCTATGACCGGCTGATCGACCTGTTGCTCGCCAACGGCATATCGCCGATGGCCACCCTCTATCACTGGGACACGCCGTTGCCGCTGGAGGAGGCCGGCGGCTGGATGAACCGGGATACGGCCTACCGGCTGGGGGAGTTCGCCGCCATCGCTGCGGCCGCATTCGGAGACCGCGTTACCCGCTGGGTGACCATCAACGAGCCCGCCACCGTCACCACCAACGGCTACGCCCTGGGCATGCATGCGCCCGGCGAAGCGCTCATGCTCAAGGCGCTGCCCAGCGTGCACCACCAACTGCTGGGCCACGGCCTGGCGCTCCAGGCAATGCGCGCGGCCAAAGTGCGCGGCGAGATCGGCATGACCAATGTTTACTCGCCGATGGTCCCGGCCACCGTGAACCCGCTGGACAAGGTCAGCGCCGGAATCATGGACGTGGCACAGAACAGGCTCTACGCGGATCCCGTGCTTCTGGGCCAGTACCCCGACGTCATTCGGGCGGCCACGTTCTTTTCCTCGTCCTTTAACCCGTCCAGCGAAGACATGGACCTGATCTCCCAGCCCCTGGATTTTTACGGCATGAACTACTACATGCCCACCCGCGTCGGAGCGGGGCCCGGCGACGGCGCCATGCCGCCGGGCATGGCAGAGGCCATGGGGGAGGACCTCAGCGGGGCCCCCGGGGCCTTCCACGTCGCGTCATTTCCCGATACCGAGACCACCGCCTACGGCTGGCCGATCAAGCCGGAATACCTGTCGGTGGCCCTGGCCGAGATGGCCGAGCGCTACCCGGACCTGCCGCCGGTCTACATCACCGAGGGCGGGGCCAGCTTTGAGGACATCGTGGTCCGGGATGCCGCGACCGGCCGGCGGATCGTTCCGGATGAACGCCGCCTGCGCTACCTGGCAGACCACATCCGCACCGCCCTCGAAGCGACCCGCGCCGGCGGTGCCGCCGAGGCCGTGGACCTGCGCGGCTACTACGTGTGGTCCTTCATGGACAACTTCGAGTGGTCCGCAGGCTACAAGCAGCCCTTCGGCCTGGTGCACGTCGATTTCGATACCCGGGTGCGCACGCCGAAGGCCTCCTACTACTGGCTGCAGGAAGTGCTCGCCGCCCGGAACACGGCGGGCGCCGACGTCGGCCACGAGGCCGCCGACGCCGGTCGGCAACCTGTGACCGCCGACGTCGAACAACCAACGGTAAGCGCCGCCGTCGTACCGCCGATCCCCGCGGGCTGACCCCGGGCAATTAGCTGGCTTCCCAGACAATCAAACGCGCGGCAGGCCGCTAGAGCAGGCTTAGGTCCTGCAGGCCTTTGACGAGTCCGGCGCCGTCGGGGGCGTAGATCCACGGGACGGACGACTCCGAGTGGTCTCCGGTGTCGGAATGGCCGCCGGCGAGGACGGCCTCGCTGACTGAGAGTTGCCGGATGCCGATCGCGGCCACCCGGTCGGGGTGCTCCTGCGCGAAGCCGGAGTAAATCTCCTCGTCGTGCTGGCCGTTGTCGCCGAACAGCAGCCAGCGCATGTTCGGGAATTCCTGGGCGAGCAGGTCCAGGTTCCGCCGTTTGTGCTCCTGGCCGCTGCGGAACCAGCGGTCGTGGGTCAGGCCCCAGTCCGTGAGCAGCAGCGCGCCCGAGGGGTAAAGGTTCCGGGCGATGAAGCGGGCGAGGGTGGGCGCCGCGTTCCACGGCCCGGTGGACAAGTAGATCACCGGCGCTTCCGGGTACTCCACCTTGAGCCGGTCCATCAGCACGGCCATGCCGGGCGTCGCCATCCGGGCGCGTTCGTTCAGGACGAACGTGTTCCACAGTGCCAGGAACGGCCGGGGGAGGGCCGTGACCATGATGGTGTCGTCAATGTCCGAGACGATACCGAGCCGAGTGTCCGGGGAGATGACGAAAATCCTGGCTTCGACCGGTTCTGTTCCTTCAGCCCGCAGTACCGCCATATGCCAGCCGGGGGTCAGTGACACCTGGACCACCGTGTCCACGAGACCGCCGCGGTCCGCATGCACCCGGGCAGTGACGCCGCCGATTTCAACCTCGACTTCCGTGTACTGGATCGGCACGCTCGTGAACGCCCGCCAGCCCCGGACGTTCTGGGTGCCGTTCCTCGCCGCCCGCTCCGCCGCGCTGCCGGGGGTCGGCTTGCTGGTGAGCACTACCCTCCCGAGCACGCGCACCCAGCTTGTGGAGCCGTAGCCCTGGTAGGCGATGGTCTGCGGAGCGAAGTGCCAGCGCCTGGCCGTCTTCAGCCGCAGCCCGTTAAAGGTGTCCGAAACCCAGTGGGCGGCCCGGAAGACCTTGGTCCCGGTGACCAGTCGCTGCTGTTGTGAGTCCTGCGGCGCCAATTCCATGCCTCCACTCTCCCACAGCTGCCAGCTGTTCGAACGGACTGCGTCGGGAGGAACGGCCGGTTCAGACGCCCAGCAGCCCCCGCAGCGTGAGGGCGTTACGGACGGCGTTGCCTTCGCCGTCGTTGTTGAAATACACAAAGACGTCCCGTCCGGCCGCCTGCCATTCACAGATCCGGCCCGCCCACCACCGCAGATCGTCGTCCGAATATGAACCGCCGTAGAGGTGCTGGTGGTCCGGTCCGTGCATCCGGACGTAAACGAACGGTGCAGTGGCGCGGAGGATGCAGGGGAGTCCGGCGCCGCTCATCACGCAATACGCGGCCCCGTGGCGTTCCAGGAGGGCATACACCTCAGGATGGTCCCAGCTCGGGTGGCGGAACTCGACGCTGACCCGGATCCATTCCGGCAGGGCGGCGAGGAAATAATCCAGCCGGGCGTCGTCACGCGCGAAATTCGGCGGCAGCTGGACCAGCAGCACCGCCCGCTTGTCGCCGAGTTCGTGCCAGCAGCGGATGATCCGCTCCACCCACACTTCGGGGGAGTAGAGCTTCTTGCCGTGCGTGAGGCCGCGCGGAGCCTTTACTGACAGGAGGAAACCTTCCGGCAAGCGGCGGCGCCAGCTGGCGAAGGAGACGTCCCGCGGCCAGCGGTAGAAGCTGGCGTTCAGTTCCACCGTCGTAAAGCGCGCCGCGTAGTGTGCCAGCCGGTCCCGCGCCGGCAGTCCCGACGGGTAGAGCACGTGTTCCCAGTGGTCGTAGCTCCAGCCGGACGTCCCGATCTGCAGTGTCACCGTGTACCAACCTCCGTCCCTGCGCCCGGTTGATCCGGGGGCGCCCCGAATTCTCACGCCCCGGCATGGCCTCCGCTCCGGTCCCAGGCGCGGGCTGCCGGGGTCGGTTTCCGGCCTCCTTGGATCCTAGTCCCGGGCATAGGCGTGTGGCAGTCTAGGTCTCATGGCACGCATCGAGGATTACGCAATGGTGGGGGACCTGCACACGGCGGCCCTGATCAGCACTGAAGGCTCCATCGACTGGCTGTGCCTGCCACGCTTCGACTCGCCGGCCTGCTTCAGCGCCCTCCTGGACACCCCGGCGGCCGGCCGCTGGCTGCTGGCGCCGGAAGCCGGCGGCGAATGCACGCGGCGCCGCTACCGCAAAGGCACCCTGGTCCTGGAAACCGAATGGGAGACTCCCGAGGGCAAAGTCAGGATCATCGACTTCATGCCACCGCGCGACGAAGTGGCGGACATCGTGCGGATCGTCGTCGGTGTGCACGGCAAGGTGCGGATGCGCGGCGAACTGGCGCTGCGGTTCGACTACGGCCACATAGTCCCCTGGGTCCGCCACGACGAGCACGGGATCCACGCGGTCGCCGGTCCCGACTCCGCCTACCTGGTCACTCCGGCGCCCCTGCGCGGCGAACGGATGCACACCATCAGCGACTTCACGATCACGGCCGGGGAACGCGTGCCCTTCGTGCTGACCTGGAGCCCTAGCCACCTGGCCCGGCCGCGCTCGGTGGACCCGGAAGCCGTCCTGGCGTCCACGCAGGAGTTCTGGCAGGACTGGTCCGCGAAGTGCACGATCACCGGGCCGCACCGCGCCGCGGTGCAGCGCTCGCTGATCACCCTGAAGGCGTTGACCTTTGCCCCCACCGGGGGAATCGTGGCGGCCGTGACGACGTCCCTGCCGGAGGAGATCGGCGGCACGCGGAACTGGGATTACCGTTTCTGCTGGCTTCGCGACGCCACCCTAACCCTGCAGGCCCTGTTGGCCGCCGGCTACACGGAGGAGGCCGCTGCGTGGCGCGACTGGCTGCTCCGCGCCGTCGCCGGAGATCCTGCGGATCTGCAGATCATGTACGGACTCCACGGCGAACGCCGGCTGCCGGAACTGGAGCTGCCCTGGCTTAAGGGCTATGAAAATTCCGTCCCGGTGCGGATCGGGAACGGGGCGGCCGGGCAGCTTCAGCTCGATGTCTGGGGGGAGGTGCTCGATTGTCTCTCCCTGACCCGGAACTCCATCCTGATGCACACCGACGACGCCTGGGACGTGCAGGTGGCGGTGATGGAACACCTCGAGACGGCCTGGCGCCTTCCTGACAACGGATTGTGGGAAATACGCGGACCGCAGCGCCACTTCACCCACTCCAAGGTGATGGCCTGGGTGGCGGCCGACCGCATGGTCAAAGGGGTCCGCGACTTCGGTCTGACTGGCCCGGCGGACCGTTGGGAGGAGATGCGCGACACCATCCACGCCGAGGTCATGGCCAACGGGTTCGACGCCGAACGCAACACGTTCGTGCAGTCTTACGGCCGGCCCGAGCTGGACGCGAGCCTGCTGCTGCTGCCGCGGGTGGGGTTCCTGCCACCGGATGATCCGCGCATCATCGGAACCATCGACGCCGTCCAGCGGGAACTGACCCGCGACGGTTTCCTCCTCCGCTATCTTCCGGCCGAGAGCGACGACGGGCTTCCCGGCGAGGAGGGGGTCTTCCTGGCGTGCTCCTTCTGGCTGGTTCAGGCACTGATCGGGGCCGGCCGCCGGCACGAGGCCCGGGAGCTGTTCGAGCGCCTGCTGGCGCTGAGCAACGACGTCGGGCTCCTCAGCGAGGAGTGGGCCGTCGATGCGGGCCGGCAGCTGGGCAACACTCCGCAGGCCTTCAGCCATTTCGCCCTCGTAATGAGCGCGCTGGAACTCCACGACGACGGCGTCCGCCGCAGCGATGCCCCGATGCGCTCCGGCGGCTGATTTTGGCGGCTTAATCCGGCCGCGGGATCTGTTGCGCCGCTCAGTAGCCAGCGCCGCCTGCTTGTGGCACCCTTTGGCGTATCAACCCGGCAACGACCTCAAAGGAGAGCGCCATGTTCACGACGAAGGACACGTTTTCGAGCTTCAGTGTTGATGACCTGGCCAAGGCCAAGCAGTTCTACGGGGACACCCTCGGGTTGGCGGCGGAGGAAAATGCGATGGGCGTCCTCAACGTCCGGCTGCCGGCGGGACCCAGGGTGATGATCTATCCAAAGGACAACCATGAACCGGCGTCGTTCACAGTGCTGAACTTCGTGGTGGAGGATATCGAGCAGGCCGTGGATGAACTCAACGGGCTCGGCGTGAAAACCAAGATCTACGACGATCCGGAGCTGCCGACCGATGCCAGGGGGATCATGGTGGGCGAGGGTCCCCGGATCGCCTGGTTCAAGGACCCGGCCGGAAATGTCCTCTCCGTGATCCAGGGCTAGCCTGCTCCAGGGCTAGGTGCGCGGCAGGCCCGCAGGCTGCACGATGGGGTGACGGTAAAGCCCGGATGTGCCAGTAAGTATACTTACTAATGTTGTCCCAGTGTGGGGATGGATATTAAGGAGTGTGTGATGGCCGGATATTTCGAGCTCGTGAATGCGCCCGACGGCGGGTACCGCATCCGGATGGTGGACGGAGCAGGAAGCCTGATGGCTGTCTCCGTCACGTTCCCCACCAAGCAGGCCGCTGCCGCCGGTGTGGCGCAGGCCCGCGAGATTGCCGGGACGGGCTTGATCCGGGACCGCAGCACGGATGGCCCGCCGGCGGTGATCGGCACCCCGACCCGGAGCGCCCGACGGACTGCGGAGGGGGCGAAACGCAGCACCACGCTGAGCGGTACGTCACTGAGCGGTACGTCACGGACCAGTACCTCAGTGAACAGTACGTCACTGATCAGTACCTCGCTGAACGGCGGGGGACCGGGCGGCGGGCTGCAGGCTGCGGGAAGGCGGACGCATGCACACCACTGACCCGAGGACAGGCGGCGGCCGCAGAGCCGCGGTGCTGTTCGACGTCGACGGAACTTTGGTCGACTCCTCCTATCTCCACACCCTGGCCTGGTGGCAGGCCTTCCGGCAGGCGGGCTACGACGTGCCGATGGCCAGCATCCACCGGTCGGTGGGGATGGGCGGGGACAGGATCCTTGACAGGCTGCTTCCCTCCGACCGGGATGCCTCGGAGGACAGCACGATCATGACCTCCCACGCGGCAGTTTTCTCCACCTTCTGGCCCGCCCTGCGTCCTTTGGACGGCGCCAAAGACCTCCTCGCGCAGTGCCACGAAAGCGGTCTCGCGGTCGCGCTGGCTTCGTCGGCCAGGGAGCGCGACCTTGAGGCCCTGCGGTCCACGATCGGTGCGGACGCCTTTATCGACGCGGCCACGAGTTCCAGCGACGCGAAGGAGAGCAAGCCCGCCCCCGATATCCTCGTCGCGGCCCTGGAAGCCCTGGGCGTGCAGGCCTCGGACTCGGTCTATGTGGGTGACGCCGTCTGGGACATCTACGCTGCCGGGAAGCTGCAAATTCCGACCATCGGATTGACCTGCGGCGGCACCAGCGAAGCCGAACTGCGGGATGCCGGCGCTGTGGAGATCTACGCAAGTCCGCGGGCGCTGCTTGAGAATCTGGGGAACAGTGCCATCGGGAAACTCAACGCCCGCCTGTAGCTGCGGTGGCTGAAGCGGGGCCCCGGTGGCTGGCGGCGGGGCGGTCGGCTCCTGCTACGGGTTACCGGGAAACTTTCGCCAGCTGCTGAGGAACTCCGCGTCCGCGGCGGCCGCCAGGCTCTCCTCCCTGGCATGCAGCCGGCCGTAGCTGAACCCGCTCTCGCCGGTGGACGGCGATCGGGTGCCGAGCTCGGCCAGCAGGGCCCTGGCCATCACGGTGTCCTGATGCAGGCCCAGCGCGGTTTGAATGCTGCGCGCCGCCGCCGCCAATCGGGAGAGCCGCTTCGCATCCCCGTTCTCGGTCACGGCCACGGCGAATTCGGCGGCATAGCGCAGTCGTTTGGCCGCCTTCCGGACCTCGTGCAGGCCCGCGTCCCTGCAGCCAGGCCCGCCCCCCGTGCCGGAGCCGGGTGCAGGGCCGGCTGTTCCTTCCGCACGGGGGGCCAGCCCGTTCACCGTGCGCCTCAGCCGGGCTTCATCCTTGGCCACGAGCTTCCGGACGGTCTCGCGGGGTCCGCGGGCTGCCTTGGCGGTCCGCGGGGCGGCGGTGACAAATTCCGAAAGGCGGCCGAGCAGGAGGGCGTACCGTTCGCCGTCGAGTGCCGCGACCAGGCCCTTCAACCCGGCTGCGGCCGAGGCATCCAGGGCCTCGTTGATCCGGTCCGCCGCCGGACCGCCGACCAGCTCCGGGAGCTCGTCGGCGAGCAACGCCCTGAGCCGGTCTTGTACCACCGTCGGATCCCTGGCCGCGCCCAGCACCCCGGAGATCCACTGGAGCTCGCTGCGGATGTCCTCAGAGGCGCCCTCGGCAAACAGGGTCCGTCCCGTGGCCAGCAGGGACCGGAGCCGCCGGGCAGCGACGCGCATCTGGTGGATGGGTTCGGGCTGTCCTGCCCGGGCGCCGGGGCCGTGCCGGAGCAACTCGCCGAGCTGTTGTTCAAGATAGGCAAGGAGGACATCTCCGGTGGAGGAGGTTGCCATGCCTTAATGTACTGACCCCGCGGCTGCCAGCCCTAGGGTCGATAGGACCAGAAACGCCTGTCGCGCCACCCCCGGCGCGACACACTGCCGCCACAGGCCGCCCCGGCGGTACGCTGGCCGGGCAGCCGAGCAACCGTCGAGGAGGACACATGAGCCAGCATCACACCCCGGGAAGGGTCGCGGTCATTACCGGGGCCGGGTCCGGCATCGGCCGGGCGGTGGCCCGGCTCATGCTGGCAGAGGGTTACCGCGTTGTACTGGCGGGCCGGCGGGAAGAGCCACTGCGCGAGACCGCGGCCGGCCACCGGCAGGCGCTCGCCGTTCCGTGCGACGTCACCGTCCCGGCCGACGTCGAGCGGCTCTTCGCCGCGGCGCTGGAGCAGTGGGAACGGGTGGATGTGCTGTTCAACAACGCCGGCGTGTTCGGCCCCGCGGCGTCGGTGGACGAAATCTCGGTGGCGGACTGGGATGCGACGGTGGCGGTGAACCTCACAGGATCCGTCCTCTGCGCCGCGGCGGCCGTCCGGGCCATGAAGGCGCAGTCGCCCCAGGGCGGACGGATCATCAACAACGGCTCCATCGCGGCCCATTCACCCCGGCCGCGGACCGTCGCCTACACGGTGACCAAGCACGCGATCACCGGGCTGACCAAAAGCATTGAACTCGACGGGCGCGGGTTCGGCATCACGTGCGGACAAATCGACATCGGCAATGCGGCCACGGATCTCATGGACGAGATCGGCGTCGGCTCCGGAGCGGTCCAGGCCGACGGGAGCCGGAAAGCCGAGCCGACATTTCCGGTGCAGGACGCCGCCCGGGCCGTGCTGCTCATGGCAGGGATGCCGGCGTCGGCCAGTGTGGGATCCCTCGTGGTCACGGCTGCCGGCATGCCGTTCATCGGGCGCGGCTGAGGCGCACGGCCAGCTGGAGGGGGCAGGAGCCTTAAAGGACACGGCCGCTAAAGGGGGAGGGGCGCTAGAGGGGCAGGAGGCCCGACAGGTCCGCGCGGAGTCCCGAGGCGGCAACTTTGCCGGCCGCGACGGCGTCTGCCCAGCTCAGCTGTCCGCTGACCATCGCCAGCCAGGTGGCGGCGTCGCACTCGATGACGTTGGGGGGAGTCCCGCGCGTGTGCCGCGGGCCCTCCACGCACTGCGTGACGCCGAACGGCGGGACGCGGACCTCCACCGAGTTCCCCGGCGCCCTGGCGGTGACTTCCTCCAGAGAATAGCGCACCGCCGTCGCAATCGTGTTGCGCGCAACGGCGCCGGTTCCCCCGGTGCCCGGTGTCGAAGAGCCCGGTCCTGCCGGGTTGGCGTCCTGCCATGCGGCGAGAGCCGCGCGGCCCTCGTCCACAGCGATTCGGCGGCGCGAGACGGCCACGTTGAGGCCCTAGTCCAGCAGGGCCGCGACGGCGCGGCCGAGCCGGATCTTGCCGACGGGACGGCCGCCGCCCAGGACGGGGTCCACCACCTTGTCCAGCACGCTGGACACTTCAGGGATTTCGACGGCGCCTGAGGCGGCGAGGAGGGTCAGCCCCACCAGGGTGGTGGCACGGATGTTGCCGTCGAGCATCTTGATGGCAACGGAGACGCCCTGGCGGGTGGCCATCACCAGCACGCCCTCGGCGCCGATCTTGGCCAGGATGCCGAGTTCGTCCATGACGATCGTGTTGGCCTGCCCGCGGCCCTGGACGGCCCACGGGTAGTCCAGCATGGACGTCGTGATCGTGGCGGCGCGCGCGTTGGAGTTCTTGTCCCCGGGTGCCTTGGCCAGCTTCGAATAGGCGCGGGCCAGGCCGATCAGGGACACGGCGGCAACCGGAGCGCCGCAGCCGTCGATGCCGAGGTGGGTGATGTGTTCGCCGCAATACTCCTCGATCACGGAGCGGATGCGCTGCTGCAGCGGGTGGTTGGGTTCCAGGTAGCTGTTCTTGTCCCAGCCGTTCTCCGTGCACGCCCAGAGGAACGCGGCGTGCTTTCCGGAGCAGTTGAAGGCCAGTTTGGACCTGCCGCGTTCGGTCTGGACGAGCCAGTTCCGGGCGGTCTCATCCTGGGGCCAGTCCGCCGGACACTGCAGCTGATCTTCCTTGGCCCCGGCCGCCTTCAGCATGCCCTCCACCACATCCATGTGGTCAAGGGATCCGACGTGGCTGCCGCAGGCGATGGCCACCTGGGCGCCCCGGAGGGGAACACCGGACTGCATCGAGGCGAGCGCCTGGAAAGGCTTGAGTGTGGACCGGGCAAAGATGGGGGCGGTGACATCGCCGAGTTCAACCACCACGGTTCCGTCCGCGGCCAACACAACGGCCGAGCCGATGTGGCGGGACTCCACGAAGCCGCTGCGTTCGATGACGGCCAGTTCGACGGCGGAGTCGGCTGTGAAGGTTGCGTGCGGGTTTAAAGCCATGCAGCAAGTCTATGGTGCCGGGTGCTGATACCCCGGTTATTCCACGGTCACCATGACCGACTGCCAGCCCGAGGCGCCGTCCGGCACCGGATCCGCCCGCTTCTCGGTCTGGAGCTCGCCCCTGCCGTCCGTGGCTCGGGCCTTGATGTAATGCGGCCCGGGCGTGGCGTCCCAGTCGAGGGACCACTGCCGCCACGTGATGACGGAGGCCTCATCGGAGAGGACCGCCTCGGTCCAGGGGCCGCCGTCGATCTGGACCTCGACCTTGGTGATGCCGCGGGTCTGAGCCCAGGCGGTGCCGCCGATGGCGACCTTCCCGGCGGGCACTTTGGCGAACGATTTAGGCACCTCCACCCGTGCCATGGTCTTGATGGGACCGTGTTCGGACCAGCCGCGCTGGGTCCAGTACGCCTTGCTGTCGGCAAACCGGGTCACCTCGAGATCCACCACCCATTTGGTGGCGGAGACGAAGCCGTACAGCCCGGGAACCACCATCCGCACCGGGTAGCCATGCTCCAGCGGCAGGGCCTCGCCGTTCATGCCGATCGCCAGCATCGCATCGCGGTCGTCCTGGAGGACCTCCAGCGGGGTGGAGGCGCTGAAGCCGTCTACCGAGGTGGACAGCACCATGTCGGCACCAGCCGTGGGGCGGGCCAGCTTCAGGGCGTCGCGGAGGGGCATGCCCAGCCACCTGGCGTTGCCGGCGAGGTTGCCGCCGACCGGGTTGGACACACAGGTCAGGGAGACATGGGATTCGATGAGCGGGGCGTCGAGGAGGTCTTGGAAGGTGAGCCGGACTTCCTGTTCCACGAGGCCGTGGATGCGCAGTTCCCAGTCCTGGGCGTTGATTTCCGGCACGCTCAGGGCGGTATCGATCCGGTAGAAGTCTTCGTTCGGGGTCAGCCACGGCGTGACGCCCGGGGCCTTGGACTGGACACCGGCCGGGACCGCGCGGGCGGACCTCGCGGGGGCGGGCAGCTGCAGTGATTCGCGGGCCGCGGCCACGTTGCTGCGGGCAGCGCTCAGAAGACGCCCGCCGGTGGCGGCAGCGGCCGAGGCGGCCGCGGTGATGCCGGCGGCGGCGAAAAACGAGCGGCGGGTGGTCGCGGGGCGGTCAGGCTCCTTCGCGGCGACGTCGGCCGGCTGGTCCGGCCATTCCCGCCTTCGCCACAGCCGGGAGATCAGAAGCCGCAACACCACCAGGCCCGCCGCGGTGCCGATGAGGGAGGGAATGGCATCGACGGGCTTGACGCTGGCCCGCGTCACCACGCTGGCCACGATGACGGCGCCCATCAGCACCACCCCGGCCACACCGAGCGCCCACTTCCGGTACGCCACGATGCCGAGCACGCACGCGAGGAGCAGAATCGTGACGGCCATCCCGACGAAGAGCGCCGCCTTGTCGTTGGTGCCGAACGTGGCAATGGCAAAATCCTTCATCCACGGCGGCGTGAAGTCGATGAACGTCGAGCCCAGCGCAACCAGGGGCGTTGCCCGGTTGGTGAAGAACGCGCCGATCAGTTCCGCGACGGACAGGACGACGGCGGCCGCGGCCACACCGGCCACCGCGGCCAGGGCGGTGCCGCCGCCGGACCGCTTGCTGGGCTTCATACTGGGCTTGTTCATGCAGGCCATTCGTAGCGGCACGCACCGCGGATTGTCCGGCACCGGGACATGCAGGGGGACATGTCCAGCCCCGGCAACCGCGAGCGGACATGTTCCTGCGCCCAGGGGACATGTCCAGCCCTGGCCTTCCCGAGTGGGCATGCTCCTGGACCGAAAGGACATGTCCAATCCCCGCCGTCGGGAGCGGGCAAGTCCCTGGGGTGCAAGGGACATGTCCAGCCCTGGCATTCGCGAGTGGACATATGGGCATCATGTCCAGTGGCCGAGGCCGGGATAGGGCATGTCCGGGGCGATTCATGGGCGTGCAGCGGCCTGACGGCTGGCATGCCGGGCAGATGCTGGACAGCCCCGTGGCCTGAGGGCCGTCTCGTAGCTGGCTGGCAGCTGGGCCCTGGCCCGAATGGACATGTCCTGCGGCAGCCGGCCGGCGGATGGACGCTCCATGCAGGCTGGAGGCCTGGACATGCTCCGGGGTCCAAGGGACATGTCCAGCCCTGGCATTTGGGAGTGGACATATGAGCATCATGCCCAGTGGCCGAAGCTGGGGCTCGTCATGTGCGGGAGAACGGCCGCTCTTGGCGTGGCACGAGGAGCCATTCGATGGTCTGCGGGCGGACATGTCCAGCCCTGGCATTCGGGAGTGGACATATGGGCATCATGCCCAGTGGCCGAGGTCTGCGGGTGGACATGTCCCGCCAACTGGGCATGTCAGGCGGCCGACACAGCTTAGGAGCCTGCGGGGTGCACAACGTACCCTTGGAGACTGTGAAGGTACTTGTCATCGGCCCCGGCGGCCGCGAACACGCCATTGTCCGGTCCTTGCTTGCAGACCCCAACGTTTCCGAGGTCCACGCGGCCCCTGGCAACGCCGGCATCAGCAAGCTCGTCCCCACGCACGCAATCGACGCGAACGATACCGACGCCGTCGCCGCGCTCGCCGCCAAGCTCAGTGTGGACCTGGTGGTGGTCGGGCCCGAGGCGCCGCTGGCTGCAGGTGTCTCCGACGCCGTCCGTGCCGCGGGCATCCCGGTCTTCGGGCCAAGCAAGGACGCAGCCCAGCTGGAAGCGTCCAAGGCCTTCGCCAAGGAAGTCATGGCCGAGGCCGGCGTGCCCACCGCGATGGCACGCGTGGCCGCCAACGCCGAGGAAGCCGCCGACGCCCTGGACGTTTTCGGCGCCCCCTACGTCGTCAAGGACGATGGCCTCGCCGCCGGCAAGGGCGTCGTGGTGACCAACGACCGCGACGAGGCCCTGGCCCACGCGCAGAGCTGCTTCGACGCCGGCGGCACGGTGGTGATTGAGGAGTTCCTGGACGGACCCGAGGTCTCCGTGTTCGTCGTCTGCGACGGCCGCAACACCGTGGCGCTGTCCCCGGCGCAGGATTTCAAGCGCATTTTCGACAACGACGAAGGCCCCAACACCGGCGGCATGGGTGCCTACACGCCCCTGGACTGGGCCCCCGAGGGTCTCGTGCAGGAAGTGCTCGACCGCGTCGCCCAGCCCACCGTGAACCAGATGGCGCACCGCGGCACGCCGTTCGTCGGCGTCCTCTTCGTCGGCCTGGCCCTGACGTCCCGCGGCACGCGGGTCATTGAATTCAACGTCCGGTTCGGCGACCCCGAAACCCAGGCCGTCCTCGCCCGGCTCCAGACGCCTCTCGGCGGGCTGCTCATGGCCGCCGCGAAGGGCGAACTGGATAAGGTGCAGCCGCTGCGCTGGTCCAAGGACAGCGCCGTGGCCGTCGTGGTGGCGGCGGAAAACTACCCCGGCGCCCCGCGGACGGGCGACCGGATCCGCGGCCTGAAGAAGGTGGACGCGCTGGACGGCGTCCACGTCATCCACGCCGGCACGAAGCTCGACGGCGACGGCCACGTGGTCTCGGCCGGCGGTCGGGTCCTGGCAGTTGTGGCGCTGGGCACCGACCTCGTGGAGGCTCGGGAGCGGGCGTACGACGGTGTGGAACTGGTGCAGCTCGACGGCAGCCAGTTCCGCACGGACATCGGCCGCAAGGCGGCCCGCGGACAGATCAAGGTGGCGGCGCCGGGCGCGCCGGCCGGGTCGAAAGCGAAGGCATGACCGTGACGGATTCCGCAGCCCCGACGCCCAGTACCCCGGCGCCTGGCACCGCCACCCCCGCCAGCAACCCCAAGGGCGGACTCGACACCGCCACGCTGGACCTGCCGGGCTGGCAGCACGTCTACTCCGGCAAGGTCCGCGACCTTTACGTCCCCGCGGACGCTGTCATCCCGGAACGCTTCGGCCAGGACTGCGTCCTGGTGGTGGCCAGTGACCGCATCAGCGCCTACGACCACGTGCTGGCCAGCGAGATCCCGGACAAGGGCCGCATTCTGACACAGCTGAGCCTGTGGTGGTTCGAACAGCTCGGCGTCGCGCACCACGTCCTCGCGTCCACGGTCGACGGCGGTGTTCCCGCCGCCGTCGAAGGCCGGGCGATGATCTGCAAAAAACTGGACATGTTCCCGGTTGAATGCATCGCCCGCGGCTACCTCACCGGCTCCGGGCTGCTGGAATACCGGGAGTCCGGCACCGTGTGCAGCATCCCGCTGCCCGCCGGCCTGGTCGACGGGTCGCGGCTGGCGGAAGCGATCTTCACGCCGTCGGCGAAGGCAGAAGTGGGCGAGCATGACGAGAACATCACCTACGACGCCGTCGTTGGCCTGGTGGGCGAGGACACCGCGGCCAGGCTGCGCGCGCTGACCCTGGATATCTACACCAAGGCGGAGGCAATCGCGCGCGACCGCGGCATCATCCTGGCCGACACCAAGGTGGAGTTCGGCGTCGACGCGGCGACCGGCGTGATCACCCTGGGCGACGAGGTGCTGACCCCGGATTCCTCACGCTTCTGGGATGCGGCCACGTACCGTCCCGGGCAGGCGCAGCCGTCCTACGACAAGCAGTATGTGCGCGACTGGCTGACCTCGGCCGCGTCCGGCTGGGACAGGGCCGCCGACACGCCGCCGCCGGCGCTCCCGGCCGACGTCGTGGCGCGCACGCGCAGCCGCTACGTGGAGGCCTACGAAAAGCTCACCGGCCGGGCGTTCGCGTAGCTGGTCACGCGCCATCCCGCCGGGCCCTTACTCGGGTCCGGCGGCAGGGCTGCGCTGCGGCCAGGCTAGGCTTCAGCGGAAGAGGCCTCGGCCCGCCGCTGGGCCAGACGGATCTCCAGCACGGCGTCCAGGGCCTGCTGGACCCGGTCCGAGGCTCCCGCCGCGCTGAACTCCTTCTGGGCTTCCTCGAGGTAGACCAGCGCCTCGGCGGACTCACCGGCGGCTTTGAGGGCCTTCCCGAGCAGCAGTGAGACTTCTCCCGCCGTGTGGCGGGCCAGCGACTCGCGCTCTGCATGGATTTCGCGCAGCTTCTGGACGGCGGCCACGATGTCGCCGGTGAGATAAAGCCAGCGGGCCCGGATGAAAGCCACTTCCAGCTGGTCCGTCTTGTTGCCACCCACGATCGACAGGGCCAGTTCGGCGCGTTCGATCGAGGACAGGGTTTCGGGCTCGACAATTCCCGAGGACAGGCGAACCGCGGCGGAGGCCTTGTTGAACCGGGCCCAAAGGTCGATGTCGTTCGCCGGGGACAGCAGACGGCCTGCCCGCTCGTGGTACTTGATTCCCTCGGCGTAGTCGTGGCGCATGAAGGCCACGTTGCCGATCACCCAGGCCACCTCGCCGGCGAGCTGGGACATTGAATGGTCGTCCATCTGTTCGTTCATCGCCTGGCAGTACTCCCAGGCCTCATCCAGCCGGCCGCTCTCGGCCAGGGCGCCGATGAGCGCCCGGTAGGCGCCGATCATCATCGTGGAGCCCTTGGGCAGCGAGGCACACAGGCGCACGGCTTCCTGGGCATGCTCGACGGCGGCAGTCAGCTGGCCCTGCCCCTGCGAGGCCGCGGCGAGCATCTGCTCGGCGCGGACGCCCAGTCCGGCCGATTCCGCGGCCATGGGGTGCTCCAGGAGATTCTGCACGACGTCCTTGCACTCCTGCCAGAGGCCCTGCTTGATCAGGCATTCGGCCTGCATGTAGGTCATGTTCCACCATGCGCTGGTGTTCTTGGCCTCCAGGGCGATCTTGGCGGCGGCGGCGGCGTGCGTGGCAGCCACGGGGTAGTCCCGCAGGTCCCAGGCCTGCCGGGCATACAGTCCGGCGAGCACATATTCGGCGTCGCTGACGGACACCGGCTGGCTCCAGGCCTCGAGCGCTTTGGGGGCCAGTTCGAGCCGGTGGGCGAGCTCTTCGATGACATCGGCAGTCGGCTCGCGGCGTCCAGTTTCCAGTAGAGAAATGTAGCTGGGGGAGTAGAGGTCGCGGCCCAGCTCCGCTTGCGTCAGGCCCCGTTCGAGCCGTTCCGCACGGAGCTTCTCCCCAAATCCGTTCCCCACGGATACCTCCTAATTCCGGACATTCTTTATACTAAATGCTTGACAGTCTCTGTAGAAACCATTTTACAATGTGTGTCAACAAGGGTAGTGCTGACTTGGTTAAGGACCCCAACGCAAATTGAGGAACTCTATGTTGAAGAAGATTGCAGCAGGCGCCGCCTTGGCGGGTGCCCTGGCATTCACCGCCGCGGCCCCGGCCGTACTGTCCGCCGCCTCACTGACCGATGTCTCGAACGTTGCCGCCGTCGGTAACTGGCCCGATCCGATGCGGGCGCCCCAGGCGGTGGGCAACTGGCCCGACCCCATGATGCAGTCCACGAACGTCGGCAACTGGCCCGATCCCATGTAACAGCCCCGATGCAACAGCCGGCCCTGCGCCTGCCTTCACTGCCCCGGGAGGTCTCCTCCCGGGGCAGTTTTGCGCCCGCGAAGCTCGCAGTCCCCGGGGCGCGTTAACAGGCCTACGCAAGCAAAAAAAGAGGACCCCCCGCGTGGAAGGCCCTCTTTTTATGTGGTCGGGATGACAGGATTTGAACCTGCGACCTCGTCGTCCCGAACGACGCGCGCTACCAAGCTGCGCCACATCCCGATCCGCTGCTTCAAAAGCAACTTCACAAGAGTATCCGATCCGGGCCGCGATGTGAAATCGGTGCCCGGAGTCGGCCGGGGCGGCGGCGGGCATTGGCGGCGGCGGTGCCGGTCCAACGGCGGTGGTCCTACGATGGCACGGGTCCCGGTCTCACGGTGGCACGGGTTCCGTTCCTGCGGGGGCGCCGGGCGCCGTCGTGCGGGTTCCCGGGAGCGGGCCGGCCCAGCAGATCAGACCAGCGAGTCTTTCCAAGCGCCATGGAGCCGGGCGAAGGCGCCGCCGTCGCCGATCAGCTGCTGCGGGGTGCCGTCTTCGACGACGCGCCCGTCATGCACCACCAGGACCCGGTCGGCCGTTTCCACGGTCGAGAGCCGGTGAGCGATGATGAGCGCGGTCCGCCCCGCGCCGGAGGTTCCGTCAGCGCTGGCCCCCCGGCTGCCCCGCAAAAGCCCCGCAAGGCCCTGCTGGACCATGCGCTCTGACGGGATGTCCAGTGAAGACGTTGCCTCGTCCAGGATCAGGACGGCCGGGCGGGCCAGGAACGCCCGGGCGAAGCTAATCAGCTGGCGCTGTCCTGCGGACACCCGGCCGCCGCGCTTGTTGACGTCCGTGTCGTAGCCGTCCGGAAGTTCGCTGATGAAAGCGTGCGCCCCGACGGCCCGGGCAGCGTCCTCAATCTCCGCGCGGGAGGCTTCGGGGCGGCCGAGGGCAATGTTGTCCGCCACGGACCCGCTGAACAGGAACGCCTCCTGGGTGACCATCACCACGTTCCGGCGCAGATCGTCGGTGCCCAGCAGGCGCAGGTCCACGCCGTCGAGCGTCACAGACCCGGCCGAGACGTCGTAGAAGCGGGCGATCAGCTTCGCGAGGGTCGATTTGCCGGCCCCCGTCTGCCCGACGAGCGCGACGGTCTGGCCGGCCGGGATGTGCAGGTCCAGCCGCGGGATGATGACGGGGCCGTCCCCGTAACGGAACTCGACGCCGTCGAAGTCGATGCTGCCCCTGGCGTCCTGCAAGGGCACGGGCGCCTTGGGCGGGCGGACGGTGGGGATCTCCTCGAGCAGACCCGAGACCTTCTCCAGGGCGGCCTGGGCGCTTTGGAACGAGTTGTAGAACATGGCCATCTGGTCCACCGGCTGGAAGAAGCGCTTGGTGGACAGGATCAGGGCCAGGAGCACACCGACGGCAAGCTCGCCGCCAAGGACGCGGAAGCCGCCCGTGAGCAGTACGACGGCGACGCACACGTTGCCGACCAGGACAAGCCCGGGCTGGAAGATGCCGTTGAGGTTGATGGAGCGGACGGTGGCGCGCCGGTAGTCCTCGGAGACTTCGGCGAAGCGCTCGGCATTCTGGCGTTCCTTGCGGAAGGTCTTCACGGCCCGGATCCCGGTCATGGTCTCCACGAAGTGCACGATCAGCCGGGCCGAGACCACCCGGGATTCGCGGAAGGCGATCTGTGAGTGCTTCTGGTACCAGCGGGCCAGGAAGTACATCGGCACACCGGCGGCCAAAACCAGCAGGCCGCTGCGCCAGTCCAGGGCGAATATGGTGATGGCCGTAAACGCCATGAACAGCATGCCCGAGGCCAGCGAGCTGACGCCTGAATCCAGGAGTTCGCGCAGGGCATCCAGGTCCGAGGTCTGACGGGCGATGATGCGGCCGGAGGTGTATTTTTCGTGGAATTCCAGGCTCAGCCGCTGCGTGTGCCGGAAGACCCGGACGCGCAGGTCCAGCAGCATCGCCTGGCTGAGCCGGGCCGTCGACGCAACGTACAGGGCGGTCAGTCCGGCTGCGGCGGCGGCCGCGGCAAGGTAGGCGATCCCGGCAAAGACCAGCGGCAGGCTGTCGCCGCCTTGTAGGGCCGGAAGGGCGCGGTCGATCCCGAACGCTATCAGGGCAGGCCCGGCCGCACGGGCTGCCTGGGACAGGACGACGGCGCCGATGGTGAGCCAGAAACGAGCCCGCACGGGACGGATCAGGGAACCCAGGAGGGCCAGGGAGCGGCGCCGGACGGCTTTGCTCTCGTTCCTGCTGAGGTGCGCGTTGTCCTCGTTCGCGGTGCCGAAGGTTGCGCTGCTCATCGGGAGATCTCCTCGGAGTGGTCCTCGAGGGCGGACAGTTCTGAATCCAGGTCCCGCGGTTCCGGGTCCAGGCTGGCGATCACGTAGCGGTAGTGGCTGTTCTTGGCGAGCAGCTCCGCGTGGGTGCCGACGGCGGTGATCCGGCCCTCCTCGAGCAGGGCCACGCGGTCGGCAAGGGCGACGGTGGAGGGGCGGTGGGCCACGATCAGTGTGGTGGTGTCCGCGAGGACGTGGCGGAGCCTGCCTTCGACGAGCTCCTCGGTGTTCACGTCCAGGGCCGAGAGCGGGTCGTCCAGGACCAGCACGGCCGGTTTCGCGGCGATGGCACGGGCCAGCGCGATGCGCTGGCGCTGGCCGCCGGAGAGGCTGAGGCCCTCCTCGCCGATCAGCGTGTCAACCCCGTCCGGCAGGGAATAGGCGAAGTGGGCCTGGGCGACGTCGAGCGCCTCCTCCAGGGCCGCGTCGCGGTCTTTGTCCTGCCCGGCCGTGCCGAGCAGGACGTTGTCCCGGACGGAGCTGGAGAACAAGGTGGTGTCTTCGAACGCCACCGCGACCAGGGTGCGCAGGTCCTCGACGTCGAACTCGCGCACGTCCACGCCGTCGATCAGAATGGAACCGCCGGTGACGTCGTAGAGGCGCGGGACGAGCTGGAGCAGGGCGCTCTTGCCGCTGCCGGTGATGCCGATCAGGGCCATGGTTTCGCCCGGCCGGATGTCCAGGGTGATGTCTTTGAGGATCGGTTTGTCCGGGGCGTCCTCGAATGCGAATGTGGCATTGCGGAAGCTCAGGGCACCCTTGAGTTCGGCGGGCCGGCGCGGCCGGTCCGGGCCGGTGATCGTGTTTTCCGCGTCCATCACTTCGAAGTGCCGGTCCACCGCCGACTTCGCCGTGAGGGCCATGGCCAGCAGCATGCCGCAGAACTCGACCGGCGCGGCCACCACCGCGGCGGTGGCGAAGAAAGCCACGAGGGACCCGATGGAGAGCTGGCCGGAGGAGACCAGCAGGATGCCGACGACGAGTCCGGCGCCGAGGGCGAGCTCGGGCAGGAGCGTGACCACCAGGCTGAAGGTGGCCAGGTGCTTGGCCTTGGCAATCTCCGTCTGCCGCAGTTCCTCGGCCTGTTCATTGAAGTTCTCCAGCGCCTCGCGGCTGCGGCCGAAGGCCTTGAGGACGCGGATGCCATGGACGGACTCCTCGACCGTGGTGGCGAGGTCGCCGGCCTGGTCCTGGCTGCGGCGGGCCACCTTGCTGAACCGGGTGCGGAAGCGGAACCCGTAGACCATGATCGGCACGGCGGCGGCCAGGAAAATCAGCGCCAGCTGCCAGCTCATCGAGAACATCACCGCCACGCCGATCACCACCGTGAGGGTGGTGACCACCAGCATGATGGCGCCGAAGGCCATCCAGCGGCGCAGGAAGTTCAGGTCAGTCATGGCCCGGGAGAGCAGCTGCCCGGAGCCCCAGCGGTCATGGAAGGACACCGTGAGGTCCTGCAGGTGCCCGTAAAGGGAGACGCGCATCCGGGTCTCCACAGTGGTGGCGGGGTTGATGACGAACTGTCGGCGGAGGGCCACGAGCCCGGCCTCGGCTATGCCCAGGCCCAACACCACGAGCGAGGCGCCCCAGACGGCGTCCGGGCTGCCGCCCGGGGCCAGGGATTCGTTGACTAGCACGCGCAGCACCTGGGGGATGGCCAGGGCCATCACGCTTGCCAGCAGCGCGCAGAGCAGGCCCATGACCAGCCGGGGCAGGATCGGCCTGACGTGCGGATAGAGACGGCTGATGGAGGAGAAGAATGAGCTCTGCTTGGCCATGCCTGCTTCTTAAGACGCCGTGCATCGATAGCACCGTTGAGGGTAGTTTCCTGTAGCAACTACCCTAGGCCATGAGGTGACCGGATTCACCAGCTCTATGACGTCCCATGATCTGCCGAAGGACATGTCCATCCGTTGCTCTCTACCCGCGGGACGTGTCCGGTGTTTGCTGGGTGCGGTGGACATGGTGCCTGTATGTCCATCGGTCACGGCCAAGGGAGGGCATGTCCCGCGGGGCAGGAGCGCCGCCGGAGGACATGTCCGGTCCTTGCGTGTCCTTGCTCAACCGCGGCGGGACATGTCCATCCCTCGGGCCGGCGAGAGGCCCCGGCAGGTCTAGGCGGGGGCGGTCAGCGTGAGCAGCACCGCTTCGGGCCGGCAGGCGATGCGGACCGGGGCGAAGCGGGAGGTGCCGATGCCGCCGGAGACGTTCACCGCCGTCGTGCGCCCGTTGCTTTCCCACATGTTCAGGCCCCGGGCCCGCCAGCTGGGAAGGTCGCAGTTGGTGACAAGTGCCCCGTATCCCGGAATGCAGATCTGCCCGCCGTGGGTGTGGCCGGCCAGGACGAGGTGCGCCCCGTCCTCGGTGAAGTGGTCGAGGACGCGCTGGTAGGGCGCGTGCGCCACCCCGATGCGCAGGTGGGGATCGGCGTCGCGGCCCCTGGTGCCGCGCGGCCAGCCGGCGTAGCGTTCGAGGCGCAGGTGGGGATCGTCGACGCCGGAGAAGTCGAAGCGCATGCCCTTGAGCGCCAGTGACTGGCAGCGGTTGGTCAGGTCCACCCAGCCGGACATGCCGAACTCGGACCGCAGCCGCGGCCAATCAAGTACTTGCGCATCCTCGCGCAGGCCGGAGGGCCCGCGCAAATACGAGGCGGGGTTCTTCAGGCGCGGGCCGAAGTAGTCGTTGGATCCGGGAACGAACACGCCCGGGAATTCGAACAGGGGCCGCAGGGCCGCCACGAGCGGTGCCACGCCGTTGGCATGGCTGAGGTTGTCGCCCGTGTTCACCACGAGGTCCGGCCTCAGATCAGCCAGGGACGACAGCCACTCTGCCTTCCGCCGCTGGCCCGGCACGAAGTGGATGTCGGAGAGATGAAGCACCCGGAACGGGCCGTACCCGGCCGGCAGGACGGGAAGGGTCTCTTCCCTGAGCACGAACTGGTTCTTCTCCCACAGCCCGTAGGCGGTGGCGGCCGCTCCTGCCGCCGATCCGACCGCGGCGGTCACGGCAAAGCCGCGTCCGATGCTTCGGACGCGGCTTGCCAGGTCATGCCTCCAGGTCATCGGTTACTTCTTGCTGGACTTGGACGGCGATGGAGCCGGTGACGGTTCGGAGCTCGGTTCCGTGTTCCGGTCGGATGCGGGCGAGGTGCTCCGGGTCGTCGGGGTGTACGCGCGCGGCGGCGCAACCGGCGCGGGTGCGTTCAGCATGCTCGACGGAGGCTCCGGAAACGTATCGGTGCCGTAGGCCGGCGCCACCTGGGCCATGTAGTTCGAGAACTGCGGACCGGCGATCATGTAGCCGTCAATGCCCTTGTAGAAGTTGCCGTTGATCGTGACATTCTGCCCGGCCCGCTGCTGGTCGCCCAGGGGATCACCAAACCACGTGGCCGTCGCCAGGCCACTGGTGTAGCCGGCCACCCAGGTGGAGCTGTTGTTGTCGTTAGTTCCGGTTTTGGCCGCGATGGGGAAGGCGGTCCGGGTCGAAATCCGGGGCCTGATCAACGAGCCCGAGCCGCGGTTGAGCACCTCCTGCATGGCGTACGCGACGCCGTGTGCGACCTCGGGCGTGACCGCATCCCGGCAGTTCGTTGTCTGGGCCGGAAGCTTGGCGCCGGTCGTGTCCGTCACTGAAGCAATGGCGATCGGTTCGCAGTATTTGCCGTTGTTGGCGAAGGTGGCGAACGCGCTGGCCATGGTCAGCGGCGCCGTCTGGGTGGCTCCAATGAGGTTGGACAGCCGTGTCATGACCACCTGGGGGTTCGGGTTGTCCTTGCCCGGCAGGCCGCCGTGGATGCCGACGGCGTCCACGATCTTCTGGATCCCGCAGAGGTCCACCCGCGCCGCGGTGGCGAACGTGATGGTGTTGATGGAGTTCGCCAGGCCGTCAAGGACCGACATGTACTTGTAGTGCTCCTCGTCGGCGTTCTGCAGGTCGTGGCTGCCGGCCACGGTGCTGTCGTACGAGTCGGTCGTCGGTTCCGGGCAGGTGTTCTTCCACGGGAAGCCCGGGGAGTAGCGGCGCACGGCGCCGTTGAGCAGCGTGCTCATGGAGTTGCCCTCATTGAGCCACTCCGCAAAGGTGAAAGGCTTCATCGTGGAGCCGGGCTGGAAGCCGCCCAGGCCGTTGAGGTCATTGCCCTTGGCGTCTTGGACGTCCACATTGAAGTTCTGGGTCTGGTCGAACTTGCCGTCCGCGGGGAACCAGACGGTGTTTTGGGCCATAGAGATAATTTTGCCGGTGCCCGGCTGCACGGACACCAGCGCGGCGCCCCACTTGTCCGGGTTCGCACCGGCTGACGCGTCAACCTGGGCCTGGGCCACGGCCTGGGCCTTCGGATCCAGGGTGGTCTTGATGGTCAGGCCGCCGCGGAAAATCTTGCGCTCGCGCTCGGCGGCGTCGGCGCCGTAGGCCGGGTTGTTCAGCAGCAGGTGCAGCACGTAGTCGCAGAAGTACGGCGCCGTCTGCGAGTACGGGCAGCCCTGCCGGGGCTGGGTGACCTTGGTTTTCACCGGCGTCGCGACGGCGGCGTCGTAGTCGGCCTGCTTGATCTTGCCCTGGGTCAGCATCGCCTTGAGGACGAGGTCGCGGCGGACCTTGGCGTTCTCCGGGTTGGTGATGGGGTCATAGTAGGACGGGCTGTTCACGACGCCGGCCAGCAGCGCCGCCTGCGGCAGGGTCAGGTCCTTGGCCGTGGTGCTGAAGAAGAACTTGGACGCGGCTTCGATGCCGTAGGCGTCCCGGTTGAAGAAGACGATGTTCAGGTAGCCCTCGAGGATCTGCTCCTTACTGAACTTCTTCTCCAGCGCGATGGCCAGCTTCATCTCACGGAGCTTGTCCCCGACGCCCTTGTTGACGCCGTTGAGCAGGACCTCGTCGCCCTTGCCTTCAGCCTCCAGCGAGGAGTTGATGACGTTGTTGACGTACTGCTGCGTAATCGTCGATGCGCCCTGCTTGTTGCCGCGGGCGGTGCTGACGAGGGCGC
The DNA here is from genome assembly GCF_900116495.1 of Arthrobacter sp. ov118. Lineage (GTDB taxonomy): Bacteria > Actinomycetota > Actinomycetes > Actinomycetales > Micrococcaceae > Arthrobacter. The sequence goes on along the minus strand of NZ_FPAY01000001.1, from coordinate 691,565 downwards.
GCAGGATGCCGGTGGTGTCCACGCCGCCGTGCTCGTAGAACCGGCTGTCCTCGATGGCGATGACCGCGTCCTTGATGTACGGGGACATCTGGTCCAGCGAGACGCGGGTGCGGTTTTCCGCGTAAAGGTTGGCGATGACGCTGCCGTCCGACGCCAGAATGGTGGTCGACTGGCTCGGCGGGTCGACCTTCAGCTCCGCGGGCAGGGTGTCAAAAAACTGGATGGAACCGCTTGCCGTGCTGCCCGATACGGCCGCCGCAGGGACCAGAAGTCCCGCCACCAGGACGCCACAAATGGCGCTCACGCCCAGGAAAAGAAGGATCTTTCCGAGGGTGGTGGCCGTGTCGAATAAAGGGTTCTTACCAGTCGCCATGTTTTCCACTTTACCGGCAACGATTAGGCTTTAGGTCATGACCAAATGGGAGTACGCCACGATTCCGCTCATCATCCATGCCACAAAGCAGATCCTGGACCAGTGGGGCGAGGACGGATGGGAGCTTGTCCAGGTTGTTCCGGGCCCCGACGGAAACGGCCTGGTTGCCTACCTGAAGCGGGAGAAGCAGTAGCCATGAGCACACCCTCAGAAGCAGTACCGTCCGCGCCGGCGAGCCCGGAAAACGGCTCCGTCGACACCGCCGGCACGACCACCGGCAAGACCACCGGCGCAGCGAACAACACCGGCGGCGCGGGCGCGTCGTCCGCCGTCGAACAGCGCCTCGCGGAGCTGGGCCTGACGCTCCCGGAGGTCGCTGCCCCCGTGGCGGCCTACGTGCCGGCAGTCATTTCCGGCAACCACGTCTACACCTCCGGGCAGCTGCCCTTCATCAGCGGCAAGCTCGAGGCCACCGGCAAGGTGTCCACGGGTGCGGAAGGCGCCTCAGACGAGTCCACGGTGTCCCCGGAAGCCGCGAAGGCGTACGCCGCCGTCTGCGCCGTGAACGCCCTGGCCGCCGTCAAGAGCGTGATCGGGGACCTCGACCGCATCACGCGCATCGTCAAGGTGGTCGGGTTCGTTTCCTCCGATCCCTCTTTCACCGGCCAGCCTGGCGTCATCAACGGCGCCTCGGAGCTGCTGGGCCAGGTCCTCGGCGACGCCGGCCAGCACGCACGCTCCGCCGTCGGAGTATCCGTCCTGCCGCTCGACTCTCCCGTTGAAGTCGAACTGATCGCCGAATTCGCCTAGAAGGCCGGTCACTTCGTTGCCTCAGTTAGCACGCCGCCTGTTCGTTCTGCCCCCCGATCTCGAAGGAGCAGCACGCAGCTGGCTTGAACACGGTGAACGCACGCCCCGCGCGCCGCGCTTCGCCTCCTCGGTAATTCTCCTGCGGGACTCGCCCACGGGCCTGGAGACCTGGCTCGGGTACCGGACGGGGGCCTCCCCGCTGGGTGTCCTCGCTTTTCCCGGCGGATCGCTGGAAGCCTCCGACGACGACGCCGTCGGCTGGCTGGGCCCTTCGCCGCAGTACTGGGCCGAACAAATGGGGACGGACGACGTCGGGCTGGCGCGCCGGCACGTTGTCGGCGCCATCCGCGAGCTGTTTGAGGAGACCGGCATCCTGCTGGCGGGCCCGGACCTGTCCACGACGGTGGAGTCGACCTCCAGTTCCGAGTGGATGCGCGCCCGCGAAGCAGTGGCCGACCAGGAAAAGTCCCTCACCGAGGTGCTGGCCAAGCGCGGGCTTTCCGTGCGCACCGACCTGCTCAAACCGCTGGTCAACTGGCTCAGCCCCGATTTTGCCCACCGCCGGTTCAACACCCGCTATTTCGCCGCCACCCTGCCCATGAACCAGCAGCCCTCGCTGCTGGCCAGTAAGGGCGTGTGGGGCCGCTGGGTGTGCGTCCGCAAGGTGGTGAGCGAGCGGGACAGCACCGTGCTGGGTGACGAGGTGGGCCAGGAGAACACCGTGGGCCGGACCCTGGGCGAGCTCCTGGTGCCCGGCTCGGAGATCATGCTCGAGAAGATGGCCAAGGCCAACGGCTGCATCGCCTACCTCAGCTACAAGCGCAAGGCCCACGTGTACCAGCCCAAGCTCGTCGAGGAAAACGGCCGGCTCATGCTCGAAGTCGAGGCCGCCAAGACGGTCGCGGGCGACCCGCAGCGGGAGCGCTAGGCCCTCCCCTCCCTCCGGGGACATGTCCTCTGCTGGCTCTGGCCGGTGGACATATTGGCTTTATGCCCATTGCACGCCGCCGGGAGGGGACATGTCCGGCCGTGTTGGAGCCGCAAATGGACATGTCCGGTGCTGGGCCGGACCACATGGGCATGTCCCGCCGTAGCCCGAAGAAAGAGCATGTCATCCTTTGCCGCTTCCCGGTCCGGGACATGTCCTGTGCTGGCCCTGACCGGTGGACATGATGCCGTTATGTCCGGTCGGCACTGCCGGGAATGGACATGTCCTGGCCGTGTTGGACCTGAGAATGGACAGGTTCGGTGCTGCGCCGGGAGGGGACATGTCCTGGCCGTGTTGGAGCCGGGAAAGGACAGGTCCGGTGCTGGGCCGGACTGCGGGGCATGTCCCGCCGCAGCCCGAAGAAAGAGCATGTCATCCTTTGCCGCTTCCCGGTCGGGGACATGTCCTCCGTTGGCTCCTGAACTTTGGACATGATGCCGTTATGTCCAGTCCACGCCGCCGGGACTGGACATGTCCCTTGGCGTGGCAAACGGCAGAAGGCCGGTCCCGTGTCCGGGGCCGGCCTTCTGATGTTGCTGGAGTTTTCTAGCGGGAGCGCTGGCGCAGGCGCTGCATGTCCAGGATGACGACGGCGCGGGCTTCCAGGCGCAGCCAGCCGCGCTGCACGAATTCTGCGAGGGCCTTGTTGACCGTTTCGCGGGAAGCGCCAACCAGCTGGGCGAGCTCCTCCTGGGTGAGTTCGTGTGCGACCAGTACGCCGTCGGTCGCGGGGCGGCCGAAGCGGTCGGCCAGATCCAGCAGGGCCTTGGCCACACGGCCCGGCACGTCGGAGAAGACGAGGTCGGAGAGGGAGTCGTTGGTGCGGCGCAGGCGGCGTGCCAGGGCCTGCAGCAGCTGCGCTGAAACCTCGGGACGGGTGCGCAGGAGCGCGTTGAGGCTCTCGTTCTTCAGGCCTGCCAGACGCGTCTCGGAAACGGCGGTCGCCGTGGCCGTCCGCGGGCTCGGGTCGAAGAGGGCCATTTCACCGAACAGTTCGCCCGGGCCGAGGATGGCCAGCAGCGATTCGCGCCCGTCCGGCGAGGTGCGGCCGAGCTTCACTTTGCCGGAGACGATGAAATAGAGCTGGTCGCCCTGGTCGCCTTCCCGGAATACCGAGGCACCGCGTGAAAGGTCCACCTCGGTGAGCTCGTCCGTCAGCAGACGGAACGCCTCGTCGTCGAGCGTGGCGAAAAGGGGTGCGCGGCGCAATACCTCGATATCCATGAAATCTCCTGACTAGCTGTGTCGGCTGGGGCGCTTCAGCCATTCTTTCAGAATTTTGGCGCTTCTGTGACGTAGTTGGCACTGAAACGCCCGAAGGGCTTGAAAGCGCACGGCCCGGGAAGTCCCCGCCGGTCCCGGCAGGCCGTGCAGACTTGCGGCCGGTCGGCAAACGTTCAGCTTACACCGCTAGAATCGTTGCTGAACTGTCTGTTAGGAGCCCCGGTGTTTGGCCTGACCATTTTGGACTTGGTGTTGGTTGTGGCCCTCTTGTCCTACCTGATCCATGGACTTCGCAGCGGCTTCCTGGTGACGCTCGGAGGCATCGCGGGATTCGCGGCAGGCGCCGTCGCCGCCTTCGTGTCCGTTCCCATCGTCAGCGGGCTCGTGGAAGACAGCGGCTGGCGTCTGACGGCGATCATTGCCGTCGCCGTCGTGCTGATGATCGTGGGGAACGGGCTGGGCACCATGATCGGGCGGCGCATCCGCAGCGTGATGCCGTTCAGCCCCCTGCGGGCGGCCGACCGCCTCGTGGGCGGAGGCGTGAACGTGGTGGTGTCGGCACTCGTGATGTCGATGCTGGCCTTCAGCATCGGTGCGCTGGGTGTGCCGTTTGTGTCCCAGCAGATCGCCGAGTCCAGAGTCATCCGGTTCATCGACGGCGTGACCCCCACACCCGTCAAGGCATCGATGGCCCAGTTGCGGTCCGCCGTTATCGGCGACGGCATACCCACCCTGTTCGACGGCTTCGGCCAGGGCCAGCCCGTCGCCGTGCCGGACACCAGTACGGACACCCCGGCGCTGAACAAAGCGTCCGCGTCGGTACTCAAGATTGCCGGAACCGCCTACCAGTGCGGGCAGAACCAGACCGGAACGGGTTTTGTGGTTGCCCCCGGGCGCGTCGTGACCAACGCCCATGTGGTCGCCGGAGTCGACGAGCCGGTGGTGGAGTCGCCGGGCGGGCGGGCCCTGCCCGGAAGTGTCGTGTACTTTGATCCCCGGCACGACCTCGCCGTCGTGGCGGTGGATGGCCTGCGCTCGGACCCCTTGCCGCTCGCCGCCAACCTCCCTTCCGGCAGCGCCGCGGCCTTCGCCGGCTATCCGCATGGCGGCCCGTTCCAGTCCAAGCCGGCCACCGTCCAGGACATCACCACGGTGCTGGTGCCTGACATCTACGGCAACAACGCGGCACCCGAAGACGTGTACCGGTTGGCCGGCGACGTGCAGCCTGGCAACTCCGGAGGCCCGCTCCTGACCATGGACGGACAGGTGGCAGGCGTTGTCTTCGCCAAAGCCACCGCCGAATCCTCGCTCGGCTTCGCCATTACCATGGCCGATCTGGGCCCGGTCGCCACCCAGGCCCCGGGCCTGGGGAGCGCGGTCTCGTCAGGACAATGCGTCAAGAAATAGCCGGGCACCCGCAGGCAGGCTAGAGCCACTCCAGGCTCTGGCCGTGCGGGCCGGTGATGGCCGCCGGCTCACCGTCGTGCAGCAGCAGGAACCGGCCGCGGAGCCGTGCGTCGTCCATTTCCGGGACCACAGTCGACCCGTCGGCCTGGGCGAGCACCGTGTGGCCTTCGTTCGAGAGCCAGTGGCAGCCCCGCTCCGCCGCGAGGTCCGCCATGGTGCGGCGGAACCGGGAGCGGCCGCCGGCATCGAGGTAAGCCATCACGGCGCTATGGAAGACCACCAGGGCGGCGTCGGCCGGTGCCTGATCGGCGAGGGCAATGAGCTGTTCGTTGAGGTCGCCGGTCACCAGCAGCGGCGGCCGTTCCCGCGCGATCGCGATCGCCTGGCGCAGCCGCTCCCGACGGAACTCCTGCTCGGGCCACACGAGGGCTTCCAGCCAGGCAACGTCGTCCGGGTTGCGCACGTCCAGGGGGTTCAGGTCGATCCCGGCCCGCCACACCACCCGGGGAAGCTCCGCCGGCAGCGGCACCGGGCCCGACGTGACGCAGCGCAGTACCGGGAACGTGCCGGGCGGGGCGCCGTGGGGATCCAGCCGCGTCGTCCGGGCGCCCGGGGCGTCCGCGGCGGCGCCCCCACGGGCGTCCCACCCGCCGCCAGCGCCCCCGCCGCGCCCTTTGTCGGCGTTCCCCGCATCGGGCAGGGCGGCGACGAACTCGTACCCGTAGCAGTCGGGGTACAGCGCCAGTCCGGCGGAGGCGCCGACCTCGATGAGGGCCAGCGGCCTGCCCTCGGCGGCCGCGATCTGGGCGAGGGACGGCAACAGTGTGGCGCAGCGGCCGGCCTCGTTGGTCTGGGTGGCCCGCGAAAGCACGATTTCCGAGACCTTGGCCCAGTGGTCATCCAGAAAGCGTCGGAAGTCACGGAACGGGCTGATCTGCGCGCCGAGGAACCGGGCCGCGGCGAGGATCAGCAGCGGCTGGCGTTTGTTGTGCGGCCACAGATCGATCCGCCGGATCAGTTCGGCGTCACCGGCGATGCCCACGGCCCACTCGGCGTAGCACGGGGAGGAAGCCGGCGCATCGACTGTGCCAAAGTGCCGGTACCACTGCGCGGTGGCGGATTCCCCGGACGCCGCGGGTCCAGCGGGGGACATGCTCAGTCCTTGTCCGCCTGCAGCCCGGCGAGGTATTCCACCGCGAAGCGGTAGCCCAGAATCCCGGCGCCCGCGATCACGGCCTCGCTGATGTCCGACAGGTAGGAATGATGCCTGAAGGGCTCGCGGGCGTGGACATTCGTGATGTGCACCTCGACCGTCGGCAGGGCGACGGCGGAAATGGCATCCCGGATGGCCACGGACGTGTGGGTGTAGGCGCCGGCGTTGAGCACGATCCCCACGGCTTTCCCGCGCGCAGCGTGGATGGCGTCCACGAGGGCTCCCTCATGGTTGGACTGGAAGCATTCGACGTCCAGCCCGTGCGCCGCGCCGGCGTCCTTGGCGAGTTGTTCGACGTCGGCCAGGGTGGCCGTCCCGTACTTCTCGGGCTCGCGGGTGCCGAGCAGGTTCAGATTGGGTCCGTTGAGAACCAGGAGGGTGCCGCGGCCGGCAGCGGTGGCGGGGGTGGCTTCAGTCATGTCTGCAAATCTATCGCGCTGCGGGCCCGCACGCGCCGTTCGTTACTGCCGATTGTGCCCGCCCGGGCAACGCTGACAGGCAGGCCCCACGACGGCGGCGCCGCGCCCACCGGTGGGGCGGCGCCGCCGTTGGCCCCTGCGACCGGTGGCCCGAACTATGCCGAACGATGCGGCTACTTCGGCCGGCTATTTCCGCTGGCTATTTTTTAAGGGAGCGTGCGATCTGCGACATGACGGTGTTGTCCGCCAGGGTGGTGGCGTCCCCGGGGTCGCGGCCTTCCGCGACGTCCTTGAGGAGGCGCCGCATGATCTTGCCCGACCGGGTCTTGGGCAATTCAGGGACCACCAGGATGGTTTTGGGCTTGGCGATGGGGCCGATCTCCTTGCCGACATGGTTGCGCAGCTCCTGGACGATCGCGTCGCCGGAGTCCACGGCGTCGCCACGCAGGATCACGAAGGCCACGACGGCCTGGCCGGTGGTCTCGTCCGCGGCGCCCACGACGGCGGCTTCGGCGACCGCCGGGTGGGAAACGAGGGCTGACTCGATTTCCGTGGTGGAGAGGCGGTGGCCGGAGACGTTCATGACGTCATCGACGCGGCCCAGCAGCCAGACATCGCCGTCCTCATCCTTCTTGGCGCCGTCGCCGGCGAAGTACATGGTCTCGAAGCGGGACCAGTACGTCTCCTTGAACCGTTCCGGGTCGCCCCAGATCCCGCGGAGCATGGCCGGCCACGGCTCGCGGATCACCAGGAAGCCGCCGTGTCCGTTCGGCACGGACTCGCCGAGCTCGTCCACGACGTCCACGGCGATGCCGGGCAGGGGCACCTGGGCGGAGCCGGGCTTGGTGGCCGTGACGCCGGGCAGCGGCGCGATCATCTGCGCCCCGGTCTCGGTCTGCCACCACGTGTCCACAATCGGGGCGGGGTTATCCTTTTTCTCGCCGTTCTTGCCGGCGTTGGCGCCGATGACGTCGCGGTACCACATCCAGGCTTCCGGGTTAATCGGCTCACCCACCGAGCCCAGGACCCGGATCGAGGAGAGGTCGTACTTGGCGGGGATGTCCTTGCCCCACTTCATGAAGGTGCGGATGGCCGTCGGGGCGGTGTAGAGGATGGACACCTTGTATTTCTCCACGATCTCCCACCAGCGTCCCTGGTGCGGGGAGTCCGGGGTGCCTTCGTACATGACCTGGGTGGCGCCGTTGATGAGAGGGGCGTAGGCGACGTAGGAGTGTCCGGTGACCCATCCGATGTCGGCCGTGCACCAGTAGACATCCGTTTCCGGGTGCAGGTCGAAGACGGCTTTGTGCGTGTAGGCGGTCTGGGTGAGGTAGCCGCCGGTGGTGTGCAGGATCCCCTTGGGCTTTCCCGTGGTGCCGGAGGTGTAAAGGATGAACAGCGGGTGTTCGGAGTCGTGCCCGACGGCGGTGTGCTCGGCCGACGCGGCGCCGACGGTGTCCGCCCACCAGTGGTCCCGGCCCTCGTGCCAGTCCACGTCCTGGCCGTTGCGCTTGACCACGACGACGTTCTGGACCGTGTGCCCGTCGCCGTCGCCGTCGCCCCGCGCGGACAGCGCCTCGTCGACCGCGGACTTCAGGGCGCTGGGCTTGCCCCTGCGGTAAGTGCCGTCCGCGGTGACCACCAGCTTGGCCTCGGCGTCATCGATCCGGGACCGCAGGGCGTCGGCGGAGAAGCCGCCGAAGACCACCGAGTGCACGGCGCCGATCCGGGCGCAGGCCAGCAGGGTGATGACGGCCTCGGGAATCATGGGCAGGTAGACCGCGACGCGGTCACCCTTGGCCACGCCGAGGGATTCGAAGGCGTTGGCGGCCTTCTTCACTTCCTCGGTCAGCTGGGCGTAAGTGTAGGTGCGGGTGTCGCCGGGCTCGCCCTCGAAGTAGATGGCCACCCGGTCCCCGTTGCCGGCCGCGACGTGGCGGTCCAGGGCGTTGTATGCGGCATTGACCTCGCCGCCGACAAACCACTTGGCGAACGGCGGGTTGGACCAGTCCAGCGCCTGGGTGAAGTCCTTGCTCCAGCTCAGCATTTCGCGGGCCTGCTTTGCCCAGAAGGCGGGACGGTCGGCGTCGGCCTCTTTGTAATCACCGCCAGTGACCACGGCATTCGCCGCGAACTCCTCCGACGGCGCGAAGCGGCGGTTCTCATGGGACAGGTTTTCGAAGGCGTCGCCGTGGGATGACTGCGTGGCGGTGGGGCCGGGTGTCTGCTGGGACATGGTGAACCTCATCATTCATCGATCCGTGCTGCGCGGACGTTCGTGTCGTCTCCGCACCGGGCCGCAGTCGCGGCGTCGGGCGGCGGCAGATCACGGCGGCACCGCAAGAGCTGTTCCTCGATAAACACTAATACGTGGGTGCGACTAAACGTGCGCCCCGTCACAAACAGCGCCGCGAGCGGCACAAACAGCGCCGTGACCGGTGCCTCTTGAGCGCCGGGGGGCTTCTTCGCCCGCGGGGGTCGCCCGCCAACACCGCCCGCTGCACGACGGCCGCACCGCCCGCTGCACGACGGCCGCGCCGCCGCTTCACCGCCGCTTCACCGTCCCCGAGCAGGCTCCTGCCCGGGCCCCCGGAACCATGAAATACCTGAGAATTCTGCTCTGGCCGGCCACGGCTTGTCAGCTAGTGATCGGCCATTCACTTGGCTAGGCTGAGATGAAGTTGTGACATCCGATGGAGGCGAGCAGACCCTTGGCGGTCCTGTGCTCGTCTGCCGTTAGGGGGCGCTGTCCAGAGTGCCGCCATGCTAAGGAGATACGGAATGAATGAGAAAGACAACGGCCAGCTCCGGGCGCCCGCCCAGAGCCAGGGCGCAACGGCACAGCCCGGGCCCGCCGGCTTCGGGGATGCGCCGCGCTTCACCGTGGACAAGAAAACCGCGAAGAATGAAGCTGTCCTGGGTCCCTTCACCAGCCGGGATCTCACCGTCTTTGGCTCCACGCTGCTCTTGTTCATCGCCTCCCTGATCCCGATGTTCGGCTTCGGCTACAACCTGTGGAACCTGGGCAGCCTGTTCTTCCTGGGCCTGGGAATCGTGCTACCGCTCATTGTCACCGCCTTGTTCCTGGCCCGGCGCCTCAGCCCGGCAACGAGGATCCGGATCGGATCCCTGTCGATCGACCAGTTCGCCTCCGTCGTAGCATCGTTCACCCTCGCCTTCTTCTTCCTCGCCGTGGCCGGTGCCTTCGAGCCGAGCATGCTCATCGCCCTCCTGGGTGCCTTGGGCCTTTTCGCAGCCACAGTGCTGGCCCGCTGGATCCCGTTCTTCGCCGGTGACTTCCTGGGCCGCGAGGAAACCCCGGCCCACGTCGCGGCGCGTGAAGCCGCTGTCCCGGTGCAAAAGCCCCGTGCCGCCAAGCCGGCGAAGGAACCCAAGGCGGCGAAGTCGACCGCGGCCGGCAAATCCGCGGCGGCGGCCTCCGGGCCGGTTGCAGGCCAGGCCACCAACCCCGCCACCGGCGGGCAGACGGCGGCACCAGCCGCAGCATCAGCAGCAACTTCACCGGCGGTGGCGTCGACCGGGTCATCGGCGGGTGCGACGGCGATCGCGCCGGCCACCGTCGTGGCTGCGCCGGAAACTCAGGTCTCCGGCGTGGTCCCGAGTGCCGGCACGGCCAGCGCCGCCTCAACTGGCCAGTCCGCGTCGACGGCGGCTGCAAGCCCGGCCCCGGCCGCATCCGCCGCCAGCCCATCCGCCGCCAGCCCGTCCGCCGCCAGCCCGTCCGCCGCACACACCCAGGCCGCCGGCGTCGCTGCTGGTGCCGCCGCTGCGGCGGCCGCCCCGGCCGCCCAACAGGCCCCGGCCGCGGAACAGGCCCCGGCCGCGGAACAGACGCAGGCGGCCCGCGTTCCGGCAGCGGAACAGACCCAAGCCGGCAGTGCCCCCACCACGGTCAACCCCCAGGTCCGGCCGCAGGAGCAAATTCAGCCGGAAGAGCCCATCGGCGCCACTGTCGACCCCGCCAGCAGGGCCGCGGAGGACGATGTCCACCCCGTGCACGAGGCCTTCTGGTTCGCCGTCGCCCAGCCCCGCACCGCCGTCGACGAACGGACCGGCGCACCGGCGTTCGTCATTGAACCGGGCGGCTGGGTCCTTGCCCTCGAGGACCGCGGCGGTGAGTTCCTGGTCCAGCACACGGACGGGCGGCTCGGCGTGCTGCGGGACCTCCGCAACATCGAACGCGGTTAGTCCACCCGTGACCTCGGACACCGGCAGCACCAGGCGCGGTGCCCCCCGGGCCTCAGGGGAGTCTCTGCTGGGGCTCAAGCGCCGCGCCCGCCGGATCAACCGGGCTCTCGCGGAGCAGTACCCCTATGCCCACGCGGAACTCGATTTCCGCAACCCGTTCGAGCTCGTGGTGGCGACCGTCCTGTCCGCACAGACCACCGACGTGCTGGTCAACCAGATCACGCCCCTGCTGTTCTCGCGCTATCCCGACGCGCGGCGGATGGCCGAGGCCGAACCGGCGGACCTGGAAACCATCATCAAGCCCACAGGTTTCTTTCGCGCCAAGTCCAGAAACCTCCTGGCGCTGTGCAACCGGCTCGTGGACGAGTACGACGGCGAGGTGCCGGGACGACTGGAGGACCTGGTGACGCTGCCCGGGGTCGGGCGGAAAACTGCCAACGTGGTGCTGGGCAATGCCTTCGGCATCCCGGGCATCACCGTTGACACCCACTTCGGCCGGTTGGCCCGGCGCCTTGGCTGGACGGCATCGGATGATCCGGTCCGGATCGAGTCCGACGTCGCCGAGCTGTTCGAGCCGAAGGACTGGACCATGCTCTCGCACCGCGTCGTCTTCCACGGCCGCCGCGTCTGCCATGCACGGAAGCCGGCGTGCGGTGCCTGTGCCGTCGCGAACTGGTGCCCCAGTTACGGCGCCGGCGAGACCGACCCGGAGAAGGCCGCGAAATTGCTGAAGTACGAACTCGCGCCGGGGCAGGAGGCGCTGCTCGCCCGGTTGCTGGCCGAGACGCACCGTGCCGCCGAGATCCGGATGGAATCGCAGAGGAAGCCGCAGTGACCGCACGCCAGGACCTCGTCGACCTCGTTGCCGCGGTGCAGGCGGGCACCGCGCCGGCTCCGGACCCGCGCTGGCGGGAACTCGCCGTCGAGCCCGGCGAGCGGGTCCGCAAGGCCGCCGTGCTGATGCTCTTTGGCGCGCTGGACAACGTCCCCGCGGCGTCCGACAAGTTGCTGGCGCCCGCCGATCTGGACGTCCTGCTGCTGCAGCGGGCCCAAACCCTGGACGACCATCCCGGCCAAGTGGCCTTTCCCGGCGGCGGCATCGACCCGGGGGAGTCGGCCATCGCCGCGGCCCTTCGCGAGGCCGAGGAGGAGACCGGACTGAACCCTGCGGGCGTGGACGTTCTCGGGACCATGCCTGAGCTGGCCTTGCCCCGGGGAAATTTCCTGGTCACCCCGGTCCTGGCCTGGTGGGCCGCCCAGTCGCCGGTCCGGGTGGTGGATTACGGCGAATCCGCGCAAGTCTTCCGGGTGCCGGTCCGGGACCTGCTGGACCCGGACAACCGGGTGATGGCGACGGTCAGCCGGGCGGGCCACACGTTCCAAAGCCCCGCGTTCACAGTCAACGGTGTGGTGGTGTGGGGGTTCACCGGGATGATTTTGAACCAACTTTTCGAACAGCTCGGCTGGGCCGTTTCGTGGGACCGCACCCGGCTGTACGGTGTTGACGTGTGAGGTTTAGTGCGGGGACCGGCCGGCGGCGACCTGCCGGCCGATCCGCTAGCTGGTCCCGGCGCCGCTGGCCGTCAGGCCGGCGACTCTGCGGCCGGGCCTGACGGCCACGAGCTAGTAGGCTGCGGAACTATCCACTACCAGGCCGGTCGCGGCGTTCTCGCGCACTGCGGTGATGCCCGCTGCTGCGCCTTTGATGGTGCTGAACAGCGGGGAAACGGCGACTACCGTTCCATCCGGCGCTGTCAGCCTGAAAAAGTAAGCTTTATCTCCAGCTTGGGCGATCTCAAACGTGCCTGACAAACGGGTGCCTCCCCAATTCCTTGCGTCGTTGCAATGCCCGGCGGAAACAATGGCAATGTGCCGGACTTTTTCGAGCCTAGCCGGGTGATGGAGCCCACACAACGCTACCGACGGGTACGTTACAGCCGGTGACCGAGGCCGCTCACTTGGCGGCGTCGTACGAGTCCACTACAGCCACGCTCACCGGAAATTCCACCGGAATGCGGCCAAACAGGAGTTCCTTCGCAGCATTTGCGGAGTCCTCGATTGCCCGGATACAGTCCGCGACGGCGTGTTCAGGGCAGTGGACCATCACTTCGTCGTGCAGGAAGAACACCGGTTCACCGGCGTCCCTGCCGTGCGCCCGCATGGCGCGCAACCGCCGTCGCAGTTCCGCGAGCCAGCAGGCCGCCCAGTCGGCGGCCGAGCCCTGCACCACGAAGTTCCGGGTGAAGCGGCCCCGCGAACGGGCGATCGAGTCGGCCCGGCGCTGTTCTTCGGCGGTGGTGGAGTGCTGGCTGCGGAGCCAGCGGTCCGACGGCGGCGGGCTGCTGCGGCCAAGGCGAGAGGTGACGGTCAGCCCGGCCTCGCCGTCGCGGGCGGCCTGCTCGACGAAGCCGACCGCGCGCGGATACGTCCGGGCGAGCTGGGGCATCAGCCGCCCGGACTCGCCCGTGGTGGCCCCGTAGATTGCGCCGAGGAGTGCCACCTTTGCTTTTGCCCGGTCGCCGCCGAAGCCCTGCGCGGCGATACCGGCGTAGAGGTCCTTGTCCCGGGCGGCCTCGGCCATCTTGGAGTCCTGCGCGAGGGCCACGAGCACCCGCGGTTCCAATTGCGACGCGTCGGCGACCACAAGTTTGTGGCCGGGATCGGCGTGGACGGCGCCGCGGACCTGACGGGGGATTTGCAGTGCCCCGCCGCCGCGCGAAGCCCACCGACCTGACACCACACCACCCACCACGTACTCGGGCCGGAACCTGCCGTTCTCCACCCACGTGTCAAGCCACGCCCACCCGTTGGCCGCGTGCAGACGGGCCAGTTTCTTGTAGGCCAGCAACGGCACGATCGCGGGGTGGTTTGATTCCTTCAACTCCCACTGCCGGGTGGACCTCACCTCGATGCCGTTGCGGTGCAGGGCACGCATCAGTTCCTGCGGGGAGTCCGGGTTCAGCGACGGCGACTGCAGCAGCAGCCTCAGCTCCGCTGTAAGCGCTTCGAGTTTGGCCGGCCGCTGGCCCGGAGCCGGCCGGGGGCCCAGCTGCTCCGCGAGAATCCGTTCGTGCAGTTCCTTACGCCACGGGACGCCGGCATGCTGCATTTCGGCGGCGATCATGGCTGCCGCCGATTCGGCCGCAAGCAGCAGCTGGAGCCGTTGGCGCCGGCGGTCGTCGGCAGCGGGGGCCGTGCCCGCCTGGCGAAGCGCCTCCTGCTGGGCGGCGTACTCGGTGCGAAGTTCCTCCAGTGACTGGCCGGAACGCGGGCCGGGGTCGGGGGCGTCGAAGAGCGCACCCTGCTCGGGCGGCGGGGCAGGGGGCTGCAGGGCCCGTGGCGGCTGGGGCAGTTCGTCGTCCTGCGTTAGCTTCTCGGCCGCCTGGGCATAGCCGGTGTGGGCGGTGAACTCGGAGTGCGCCAGGATCGAAGCGCACAGGCTGAGGTCGTAGCAGCGCTCGAGCTCCACCCCGGCGCGCAGCAGCGGGGGATACCAGTCCTGGGTGCGGTGCCAGATCCAGCGCGGGCGGCGTTCCTCGAGGCCGCGGACGACGACGGCGAGTTCGCCGCTGCTGACCACCCGGGGTTCCGGATTGGACGGAGCCGGAGCGCCGTCCGTCGTGAGTTCCTGGAGGGCCGCGCCGTCGGCGTGGGCGGCGAGCAGCAGGTACATAGGCTCAATTCTGCCCTGCCCGGCGCGTGCTCCGTGCCTGTTTAGCTCCGGCGGGCTGGCGAACCCGTCCGGCTTGTCCACATAGCCGACGACGACGGTTCCGTTGGCTCGGGCGGGACAGGCACAGTGGCAGCATGAACAGGCATCAGCACACCGGTCCCGGGAATTTGTCCGCGCGGAATTTGTCTCCGCGGAATTCGTCCCGGCGGGATTCGTCCCCGCGGACTTCGTCACCTCGGGATCCGGGCCCATGGATTCCCGGGGACTCCGCGGAAACCCTGCTCGTCACCGGTGGCGAGACGCTGCGCAACGAGGTCGAACGGATCGTCGCCGCAGCCGGGGGCCAACTGCGGACAGTGCGGGACGTTACCGACGCAGCACCGTTCTGGGACGACGCCGCCGCCGTGCTGGTTGGCAGCGACATCCGCGAGCTGCCACTGCGCAGGAGGGCGCCGGCTGTGTTGGTCGGCCTCCAGGGCGACGGGGACGGGCTGTGGCACCTGGCCGCGTCCATCGGGGCCGAACGCGTCGCGGTACTGCCAGACGCCGCCGCGTGGCTGGCGGAATACCTGAACCGGTCGCGGGCGCCGGAGCCTGGCGGGCTCGTTCTGGGGGTCACCGGCGGCTGCGGTGGTGCCGGAGCCACGACGGCCGCCATCTGGATCGCCCAGGCTGCTGCCGGCCTCGGCGCCCGGGTGCTCCTGATCGACGGCGACGCGGGCGGTGGCGGTCTGGAACTGGCGTTGGCCGCCGAGGATGTCCCCGGGCTCCGCTGGCCGGATCTGGCCGGCGTGAGCGGCAGCATCGACCCGGCACAGCTCGACGATGCCCTGCCGACGGCCGGCGGATTCTCGTTCCTATCCTGGCCGGGCACGAGGGAACCGGCCGGGGGCGTGGACGCGACCACCGTGGCGGGCGTCCTCGATGCCGCCCGGCGAGGCTGCGAGCTGGCCGTGGTGGACATCGGCCGGGGACGGGAGGCCTTGCGGTCTTTCGCCTGGGAATGCGACCGGATCGTCGTCGTTGTGCCGGCCAGGCTGCGGGCGGCCGTCGCCGCGGCCCGGCTGCTGCAGGAGCTCCCGCCGGTGGAAACCGTCCTGGTGGTCCGGGCCAGTCCCGGTGCCGCCCTGGATGGGCCTCTGATCGCGGAGTCCGTGGGGCTTCCCCTGTACGCAATCATGCCGGAAATCAAGGGTCTGCCCGCGGCAACCGAACTCGGCCGTCTTCTGGAAGCCGGCCGGCAGCGCGCTGCCCGGCGTTTCGCCGAGGTGTTCCTTGACCTGGACGGGGGCGACGACTGGTGAGTGCCCATGCGCCCGGCGAGCCCGCGGAACCGGAACGGTCCGCCCGGCGCGCTTCGGGCCGCCGCCGGATGCCGGGATTCGTCGACCAGACGTTGCTGGAATCCGTACGCGAGTCCGTCCTGGCCGATTCCGCTCCCGTCACCCCGGCACGCGTGGCGGCGGCCGTTCAGGCAAGCGGTCGGCTGCTTGGCACGGGCGGTGCCCTGGCCGCAGCGGAGAGCATCTCCGCCGAACTGAACGGACTGGGTCCCCTGCAACCGCTCACCCGGGATCCCGCGGTGACGGACATCTTCGTCAACGGGCCGGACACCGTGTGGCTGGACCGCGGCAACGGTCTGGAACGGGCGCCGGTGGTCTTTGCCGGGGAGCCGCAGGTCCGCGCCCTCGCGGCGAGACTGGTGGCGGCCGGGGGCCGGCGCCTGGACGACGGTTCGCCGTGTGTGGACGTCAGGCTCGACGGCGGCTACCGGGTGCACGCGGTCCTCCCGCCGATTTCCACGGCCGGGACCCTCTTGAGCGTGCGGATCCGCCGGGCCACGGTGTTCTCCATGTCCGAGCTGCGGCGCGATGGGATGTTTGGTGCCGGGAGCGCCGGCGGCCTGGTCCAGCCAGTGCTCGAACGCATGGTGGGGCGCCGATTGAGCTTCCTCATCAGCGGTGCCACCGGATCGGGGAAGACCACGCTGCTGGCGACCTTGCTGGGGTTATGCCACCCGGGAGAGAGGCTCGTCCTGATTGAGGACGCCGCTGAACTGAATCCGGTCCACCCGCACGTCGTGTCACTGGAATCCCGGCACGGGAACCTGGAAGGCGGCGGCGCCGTGGACCTCGGTGAACTGGTTCGTCAGGCCCTCAGGATGCGGCCGGACCGGCTGGTCGTGGGCGAATGCCGCGGCCCTGAGGTCCGGGAGTTGCTCCAAGCCATGAATACCGGGCACACGGGAGGCGGCGGGACCATTCATGCGAATGCGGCGGCGGCCGTGCCGGCCCGGCTAGCAGCGCTCGGAGCGCTCGCCGGCATGAGCCAGGACGCCGTCCGCCTGCAGGTGTCCAGCGCGGTGGAGGCCGTGGTCCATGTGGAGCGGACCGCCACCGGCCGCCAGGTGGCGAGCATCGGAATCATGGAGGCGGGGGAGTCGGGACTGGGTGTCACCGTCGCGCTGGAAGTACTCAAGGACCGGGTCGGATTCGGACCGGCGTGGCCCCAGCTGGCGGCCCGGCTCGGGCTGGCTCCCGGAACGGCGGACGGAACCACCCTCGGGTCTGGGGCGGACCGGTCCAGTGCGCGTCCGCCGGTTCCCGGAAGCGAGCCCCCGGAGTTCTGGGCAGCGCGATGACCGCCGTCCTGATCATGGCTCTGGCCCTGGCCATCTGGCTGGCCATTCCCTCCAGAGGCGCCGCAGACCGTCGCATCCGGAGGGTTTTGCCCGGCGCGGGAATGCCGGGTCCTGCACGCCATGGGCACCTGCGGTCCCGCCCTCGCGAGACTGGCCGCGGCGCCGTCCCGGAAAACCGTGCCTGGAGGGTCATCTCAGGTCTGGGCCGTTGGCTCGGTGGACGATCCGCCGGGCCGGGGACGGTCCCCATGACCGTCGTGGTCCAGCAATTGGCCGCGCTCTTGAAGGGAGGGCGGGCACCTGCCCGTCTCTGGGACGAGCTGTGGGTGCTCTACGGCGGGGAGGCCGCGCAGGACGCGGTCCACGGGGATGCCCGCATAACGGGCCGTGACGGGACCCACAGGCTGGCCGGGCCCGTTCTCGGAGCGGAGTCCTTGCCGATTCTGGCGGCCGCACGTGCGGCCGCCCTGCGCGGGTCTTCGGTGGCCGCGGCGATCCGCCACGCCCTGACCGGGGGGACAACCGGGCACCGGCCCGGCGCCGCCGCCCCACATGCGCCCGCAAGCGCCCGTTCCGGCCGTGACGGGCGGGTATGGGGCGAGCTTGCCGCGTGCTTCGACACCGCGGAGGCCAGCGGTTGCCCGCTGGCCGACGTCCTGGCGCGCTTCGCCGCGCACCTTGAGGCAGAGGACGACGCCGAGGCTGCCCGGCAGACAGCCTTGGCGGGGCCGCGCGCATCCGTCCGTTTGTTGACCTGGCTGCCGCTGTCGGGTCTGGGCCTCGGCCTCGTGCTGGGCGTGGACCCGGTGGCGACGCTCCTGGGAAAGCCGTGGGGTGTCTTGGCGCTGGCCGCAGGGGTAGTGCTCACCGCGGCCGGCCGGGTGTGGTCCTCCAGGCTCGTCCGGGCGGCGGCGGGGATACATCCGTGACTCCCCGGCCGCCGTGAGACCGGAACTGGCCGGAGCCGTGGTGGCGACGAGCCTTGCCGGCGCAGCAGTCGTGGTCCTCGCGCGCCGCGGTCACGTCCGTGGGAGGCTCCGCCGTCAATTCCTGTCCGCCGCAGACGAGACCGCGCGGCGGGCAGCCCCAGCCGCCGGCCGGCGCGGACACCCCGGGTTCGCTGGTCTGTGCGACACCGCCATGATGCTGGAGCTGATCGGAGCCATGCTCGACGCCGGGGCCGGGTTGGGCCGGTCCTTGGAACTCATGGCTGACCTGGTGCCGCCGGAACTTGGACGGCAGCTTCGGCCGGTTGCCTCAGCACTCGCGATCGGCGCGGATTGGGAGACGGCGTGGCGCAGCTCCGGTGCCCAGGCGTCCCAGGTCCTCGCCCTGCGCGACGCCCTCACCTTCGCCGCGCTCACCGGCGCCCCGTCCGCGGCGCTCCTCCACGCCCAAGCGGCCCGGCTCCGCCGTGAACGGAACAGAGCCGCCGAGCAGCGGGCGGCGGCCCTCGGAGTGCAGCTCGTCGTGCCGCTGGGCCTGTGCTCCCTGCCTGCGTTCGTCTGCCTGGGCGTCGTGCCGGTGCTCCTGGGGCTGCTCCCGGGCTGATGCTCCGGGCTGGCTGCGGGCCGTCGACGGGCCGTCCGGCGGAGGGCCCGTGACTTCTCCTCCACAACCCAGTGCGCTGAGCTGACCGCGAGCAAGTTTTCCACTTGGCGGACGTCGGGACTTACCGCCCAGGGCCCGGGCCGGGAGAGTCGGATTAGCCGGCGATCCTGCCGGCATCCCGTGGAAGGAAAACCAGATGTCAATGAATCAGGAAACCCCCGGTGTGAAGCGCGAAGTCTCCGGGGAAGGAGGCGTCGCAGAAGTGAGCGAGATCTATCCTGGCGCCAGCTCGGTTAGCCCTGTGCAGCGGCGCGGACGCACAAGGCCGCGCTCGGCACAGGCGGGAATGGCCACCGCGGAATATGCCATCGCAACTCTCGCCGCCGTGGGGTTCGCGGGCGTCCTCGTGTTCATCATGCGCAGCGATGAAGTCCGCGGATTCCTCCTGAATCTCATTCGGACGGCGCTCGCATTGCCATGAACGGGCTGAAGCATGCCAAGGCGAACCGCGGTGGGCGGGGAGCCTCGCCCACCCCGGCTTGCCGGGGTGCGGTGACTGCGGAGTTTGCCGTGGCTTTGCCCTCCGTCGTCCTTTTGCTCGCGCTACTGCTCGCAGGGTCGGCCGCCGGCGTCACCCAAATCCGCATCGAGGAAGCCGCCCGGGGCGGTGCACGTGCATTGGCTAGGGGAGCCCCGGCCGGCGAGGTAGGAGCGATAGTTCGCCGGCTCGCCGGCGAAACGGCGGGGTCGACCGTCGCCCTTGACGGCGAATGGCTGGGTGTCACCGTGTCCGGCCGCGTCCCCGGGCCTGTCGGGTCGCTCATTCCCTGGACTCTTAGCGCCAGTGCCTGGACCCGTGCTGAAGCATCCGGCGCGGTGCGTCCGTCCGCGCCGGATGAGGTCTCCCGCTTCCCGGGGCAGCGCGCATGACGCCGCTGGCCGATGGGCGGGAAACCGGGCCGCGGCACCGGCATCGCCGCCGTGACCGGGGGTGCCGGTCTCAGGAGCGGGGAGCCGGGACGGTCCTGGCCCTGGGAGTGGCATTGGTCGTCATTATGGGCGCGGCTTTGTTGCTGCTGCTGGCCCAGTCAGCCGTCGCGGCGTCCCGGGCGGCGGCGGCTGCAGACCTCGCGGCGCTTGCTGCCGCGGACGCCGCCCGGGGAATCACGCCCGGCGACCCATGCGCCGTGGCCCGCGCCGTTGCGCTGAAGAACAACGCGGCGGTCCGCGGCTGTTCCCAGGCTCCTGACGCGTCAGTCCAGGTCCGCGTCGAGCTCAACGCCGGACCGCTCCTTGGGGTAGCCAGGGGGCTGGCCAGAGCGGGGCCGCCGTCGGGCCCGGCCGCTGTCCCCCGGGGTCCGGCCGCTGACCCGCGCCCGGGCCCGGCCGCCGTCCCGCCCGCTGTCCCCCCGGGCCCGAACGCTGTCCCGCCCCCTGGCTGACCACAACACACGCCGCCGCCCCTGGCGAGCCATGGCCCTGCCACCTGCAGCGTTAGGGTGCCTCTAGGTGCGGAGCGGTTCGGCGGGGTTTCCTCCCAAGGTCCCGGCCCCGGCCGCGGTGTCGGGGTTGTCTGTGTTCATGAATTCGGTGGCGTCCTTGAGCAGTACGTCGATCAGTGTGACGGCAGCGTCCTTGTCGAGCGGGTTGTTTTTGTTGCCGCACTTGGGTGACTGGACACAGGACGGGCAGCCGGATTCGCACTCGCAGGCCTTGATGGCGTTCCGCGTGGCGGTCAGCCACACCCGGGCCTTCTCGTAGCCGCGTTCGGCGAAGCCGGCCCCGCCGGGATGGCCGTCGTAGACGAAGATGGTGGGCACTCCGGTGTCGGCGTGAATGGCCGTCGACACCCCGCCGATATCCCAGCGGTCGCTGGACGCCACCAGCGGCAGGAGACCGATGGCCGCATGTTCGGCAGCGTGCAGGGCGCCGGGGAACTGCGCCTCGATCAGTCCCGCGCCCGTCAGAGAGCGGTTGTCCACGACAAACCAGACTGCCTTGGTAAACAGGTCCCTGGCGCCCAGTTCCAAGGGTTCCTCGCCGAGGATCTCATTAGAAATCAGTGCCTTGCGTTGAAAGGAGACCACCTGGGTTGTCACTTTCACATCACCGAAATGCACGGCCACGCCGCCCCACTCGGTGGTGCGCTCCGTTTCCAGGACCTCGATCTGGGTTATGTCGCGGGCGGTCGTGTAGTAGTCGGGGTTCGCCCGGCGGACCATCACACAGTGGTCGCCCTCATTGAGGTCCTCCACGACATAGCTGTCACCCTGGTGGACATACACGGCGCCTGTGTGGGCCTGGTAATGGGTCTGCGGTGAATCCATCGTGCCGAGCAGGGAGCCCGTGTCGGCATCGACGATGCTCACCGGGCCCCCGCCGTCGGCCCGCAGGTTGACCATTCCGGCGGCGCTCTGCGGGTGGGTCCAAAACCATCCGGCCGGTCGTTTGCGAAGGTAGCCCTGCGCGACCAGCCGGTCCAGCAGCTTTTCGGACGTGGCTCCGAAGAGCCCCAGTTCGGAGAACCCCAGGGGAAGTTCCGCGGCGGCGGCGCAGAGATGCGGGCCCAGGACATAGGGATTAGAGGGATCGAAGACGGTGGCTTCCACCGAGACGTCGAAAATCGCCTCGGGGTGGTTCACCAGATATGTGTCCAGCGGGTCGTCGCTGGCCACGAAGGCCGCAATCGCGTCTTGGCCGGCCCTGCCAGCACGGCCGATTTGCTGGAACATCGACGCGCGGGTGCCTGGCCAGCCGGCGACCAGCACGGCGTCGAGACCGGAAATGTCGATGCCCAGTTCCAGAGCGGATGTGCTGGAGACGCCCAGCAGCTCACCGGAGCGCAGCGACTTTTCCAGCGCCCGGCGCTCTTCGGGCAGATAGCCTGAGCGGTAGGCGGCCACTCGTTGGGGCAGGCTGGGGTCCACCTCGTCGAGGAGCCGCTTGGTGATCGAGGAAATGGTCTCGGCCCCGCGTCGGGATTTGATGAAGGCAATGGTCCGGGTCTGGGAGGACACCAGGTTGGCCAGCAGATCCGCGGTCTCCGCAACGGCGGTGCGGCGCTCCTTGGCACCGTTTTCGCCGCGGACTTCGGTCAGGGCCGGCTCCCAGAAAGCCACGGTGGTGGATCCGTGGGGGGAACTGTCTTCGGTGACAGCACGGACCGGTGCGCCGATGAGCCTGCCGAAGGACGTCCCGGGTTCGGAGGATGTGGCGGACGCCGCGATGAACACGGGGCCGGGATGCGAACCGCCGGGGCTGTAGTAGGCACAGATGCGGCGCAGCCGGCGCATGAGGTTTGCCACGTGGGATCCGAACACGCCGCGGTAGCTGTGGGCCTCGTCCACAATCACATAGCGCAGGCGCCTGAAGAATTTGGCCCACCAGGCGTGGTTGGGGAGAATCCCGAAGTGCAGCATGTCGGGATTGGCGAGGATGAAGTTCGCGTGGTCGCGGATCCAGCGCCGGGAAGCCGGATCGGTGTCGCCGTCGTAAGTTTCGGCGCGGACGGTGGGCAGCTTCAGGGCGCGGATCGCTGCCAGCTGGTCGGCGGCCAGGGCCTTGGTGGGCGACAGGTAGAGCGTCACGGCGCCGTCGTCGTGGATCTTGCCCGGATGGGCCAGGACCCTAAGCTCGGAACGGTGGATCGCGTCCAGGGAGGGCAGCTGATACGCCAAGGACTTGCCGGAGGCCGTGCCGGTGGCAACGACCACGTGCTTTCCGGTGTGGGCCAGTTCGGCGGCCTGGACCTGGTGACGGTAGGGCTCGTGGATGCCCAGGGAACCGTATGCGTTCACGAGATCGGGGTGGACCCACTCTGGCCACGGCGAATTTACGGCCCGGCGCGCGGGGATTATTCGCACATGACGCAGCTGTTCCGGGTCCGGGCCTCGGCCCAGCAGCGGAATCAGGGACTCATGCGGGTTCACCCATACATTCTTTCATCCGGCCTCAAATCGCGCGGTCGGCCGCAACTAGAGGCACGGAAGCCCGCTGTTGCCGGCCCTCTTGCGGCGGGGCCGCACGGACGTGAAAACGGCGGCACCAGGACGCCAGAGCGCAGGCTGCCCGTTGAGCAGTTGAGTCTCAGCCGACGGACAGATCCGCTCCCTCGTCCGACGTCGAGAGCATCAGCACGTGGCAGACCGTGCGCCAGCCGAGGTGCGAATAGAGCTTTTGACCGTCCAACGAGGCGAGCAGCAGTCCGGAGTCGACGTCGTGTTCGAAGGCCTGCGCCGCCAGGGCCTTCATGATGAAGCTGCCCAGCCCGCGCCGCTGGTAGGTCGGCGACGTCACGATGTTGTCAAAGATCGCGGTACGCCCCACGACAAACACCCGCCCGCTCGCGGCGGTCTCTTCACCTGCGCGGACCACAGCGTGGTGGACGCCATCGGTCCGGGACGTCTCCAGCCTGAGGTCGTCGTCGGAGAGCCAGGGGTCTTCCGAATCCTGGGTCTCCATGTCCACGATCATCATGGTCTGGGAAGCCGACGTGGCGTGGAGGCCGTTCTGCTGGCCCAAAAACGTGTAGCGGGCCACGTCGTTGGTGAGGACCGTGAGGACCCTGGCTGGCACTTCGGCCGTCTGTGCTGCCAGCTCGGCGAACTCCGGCTCGGACGGGTCGTAGGCGAAATATTCCCATTCGCCGGTGGTGTCCGCGCGAAGGGCCGCGGGGAACCGTCCGACTTTGCGCGTCTCATATCCGCGACAGCCAGCCCATCCGGCAACCCAGATGTCGAGCAGGTGCGTGGTGTCTTCAACCATGGCGTCAAGACTCATGTGATGAGCGTATTCCAGCCGTGCCGCCAGCAACAGGGGGCGGCCCCGGGAAGAGCGCTTGCTTATCCAATTGTGACTGTCTCTGCGCCCCTCTGCCCAGCCGGTACCCTTAAAAGTGTGGCTTTGAACAGGATTGTGCTCTTTTACGGATTTACCCCCCTCGCTGACCCGGACGCCGTCCGGCTCTGGCAGCGCGCGCTGTGCGAAAAGCTCGGCCTGACCGGCCGCATCATCATCTCCAAGGACGGCATCAACGCCACGGTGGGCGGCGAACTCAACGCCGTGAAGCAATACGTCAAGACCACGCGAGAGTACAAAGGCTTCCACAGCATTGACGTGAAATGGTCCGACGGCGGTGCGGCAGACTTCCCGCGGCTCAGCGTCAAGGTGCGGGACGAGATCGTATCCTTCGGCGCGCCGGGCGAACTCAAGGTCGACGCCGGCGGGGTAGTCGGCGGCGGCACGCACCTGAAACCCGAGGAACTCCACGCGCTCATTGCTGCCAAGAAAGAGGAAGGCGACGACGTCGTGTTCTTCGACGGACGCAACGGCTTCGAGGCCCAGATCGGCAAGTTCAAGGACGCCGTGGTCCCCGATGTCGCCACCACCCATGACTTCATCAAGGAGCTTGACTCGGGCAAATACGATGCCCTCAAGGACAAGCCTGTTGTCACCTATTGCACCGGGGGCATCCGTTGCGAGGTGTTGTCGAGCCTCATGGTGAACCGCGGGTTCAAAGAGGTCTACCAGCTCGACGGCGGCATTGTCCGCTATGGGGAGACCTTCAAGGACCAGGGTTTGTGGGAAGGTTCCCTCTACGTGTTCGACAAGCGGATGCATCTGGAGTTCAGCGAGGACGCCAAGACGATTGGCGAATGCGTCCGCTGCTCCGCCCCTACGAGCAAGTTCGAAAACTGCTCCAATCCGAGCTGCCGGACGCTCACGCTCTATTGCGCCGGGTGCGCCGCCAGCCCGGAAACCCTGCGGTGCCCGGACGGCTGCGCCGCCTGACCGGGGCGCGCCGTCAGATCCGGTTCACTTGATAGGCGAAGTTGGCCCCGGCGCGTCCGCCGACCTGGATGGACAGCACAGTGGGCGCGGATAGCTGGACAACGCTGACCCGTGATGTCCCGCAGCGCAGGCTCAGGTCTACCAGCGGCTCTTTTGCGTCACGGACGGTGAAGGACACCCGCCCCCGGCTCCTGCACGCCAGCGTCAGGGAATAGGTGCCGACAGGCAGCTGGGTGGTCGAGTCGGCGTGGGTCTCACCGGCATTTACGGAGCCGAAGCTTTTGTGCAGCACGTGCCCTTCGTCGTCGGGCAGCACATCGTCGGCCCAGTCGTCCAGTTCTTCACCCGATACCGGCTCGTTCAAATGGGGATCCTGCGGCAGGGCGCCCCCGGTGGGCGAGGCGGCAACGGTGGGCGACTCATCGTCCCAGTGGTCAGCGCCGTATTCGTACTCGCAGCCGGAGAGGGCAGTCCCGAGGATCAGCGCAACTGCAAGCACCGCGGCGGCAGCCGGAGTGCGTCGTCGCGGCATCGGGCTCGCCGGCGCTGGTGTCATACCCTGAGATTAAGGCCGTCAGGTGTCCTGCGCCAGAGGCTGCAAGGTCCGCGGCTGCCGCAGTCCTGCCCGACGATCCGAAAGTCCGCGGTTGCCGCGGTCCTGCCCGACGATCCGGACGCAGGGTCCGGGACGGTAAGGGGGCCTACCCGGCAGCAGCGAGATGGTACGCGTAGAGAAGCGGCGCATCCACGCTGGAAGTGCTGACCTTGACCTCGCCCGTGGCGGGTACTTTGATGTGGGCGGTTTCGCGGCTGCCGTTGCAAGCGGCACCTGCTTCGGCCAGCTGTTTGGCGCCCTGGCTGACGGTGAAGAAAGCCTTTCCGCCGCCGTCGCAGCTCATGGTCAGGGTGTAGGTGCCGGCGGGCACGGTGGGAGCGGCCCGGACGATCGCGTCCCGGTTGAGGATCTTGCCCGCGTCCTCCAGCACAATCCCGGTGGCAGTGGGCAGGGCGGTAGCCTTCCACGCCGGGACATCGGCGTTCTCAACTGAAGGGGCCGGGGAACATGACGCCGCGGTTAGACCGACGACGGCGGCCGCCGCCCCCGTAAGAATCAGCCGGAGCCGTGGGGCCTTGCCTTGGCGCGGGGCCGGGGTAGGGGAGGAGGGGAAAACCATGTCTCCAACCTACCGTTTTGCTTAGGCCACCTCCCGCCCGGCGGTCCCGGCCGGCCTTTTCCCCGCACCCTTGACGTTGACGCAACGTCAGAGTTTAGAGTCAAAGCCACGGGCCGGCAGCGGTCGGTCGGCGGCACAGACTAGCGGCACAGAGTAGCGGCACCGGCAGCCCGGCGCCGGGAGGAGCGCCACAGCCGGTGGCCGGACGGGACGGAAGGCGGAGCGATGGACTGGTCCGTGCAACAGATTGCCACCTTGGCCGGCACCACGAGCCGGACCTTGCGCCACTACGACGACATCGGCCTGCTCAAGCCCAGCCGTACCGGCAACAACGGCTACCGGTACTACGGCCAGGATGCGCTGGTGCGTCTGCAACGGATCCTGCTCCTGCGCGACTTGGGGCTTGGGCTGCCGGCGATCGCGGACGTGCTGGGCAACGAGGCGGATGCAGGGGAAGCCCTGGGCCTGCATCTGGAATGGCTGCAGCAGGAACGGGACAGGCTGGGCAGGCAGATCACTGCGGTCCGGCACACCATTAAGGCATTGCAAGAGGGAGGAAATATCATGGCGGAGAAAATGTTCGACGGCTTTGACCACACCAAATACCGGGAGGAAGTCCAGCAGCGGTGGGGCAAGGACGCCTATGCGGCCGGGGACGCCTGGTGGCGCGGCATGGGGAACGAGGAGAAGGCTGCCCGGGCGGAGCGGTCCCGGCAGCTTGGCGCAGACTGGACGGCGGCGGCACAGTCCGGAGTCCCGGCCGGCAGTGCGCAGGCGCAGGAGCTGGCCCGTCGCCACGTCGAATGGTTGAGGGCCATCCCCGGGACCCCGGCGGCACCCGTCGCAGACACCAGCACAGACATCAGCACAGCCACCGGCACCGACGCCGGCGCGGACAGCGCGCCGGACATCAAGGCGTACGTGACCGGCCTCGGTGAGATGTATCTGGCTGATCCCCGGTTCGCCGCCAATTACGGCGGCGCCGAGGGCGCAGCCTTCGTCCGGGACGCACTGCGGATCTATGCGGAGGATCAGCTCTAACCGGAGCCGCGCTGACGCGGGCCTACGCTGGCCCCGGACTAAACTTGTCCGGTGACTTCCTCAGCGCAAAGCCCCGCCACGCAGGCCCCCTCAATCAAGGCGCCGTTCACGGCCGGCAACACTCCGGAGGCCCCGCGGACTGACCTGCCCGGGCTCCTCGGGGCACTGGCCGGCGCCCTGCGGGCGGTTGGCTACACCGTGGACGGCGTTGCGGAGCTGCTCGGCGAAGCGGCACATGAGGCCCTCAGCCGGGACCAGCTCATCCCGGCGCTGATCGTCACCCGCCGTGCCGCGGGTGAGCCGGCGACGGCGGCGCTCGCCGCCGTCGTGCGTCTGTGGCTCCTGGCCGAGCCGCAGCGCGCGGAGACACTCGACGCCGCCCTGCCCGGTATCGGCACGGAAGGACTCATGGAACTCGGGCTCGTGGAGCCGTCGGACGCGGACCTGGTCCAGGCGAAGGTGGATCTGAGGCCGTATGGCTGGGACGCCACCCAGGGAGACGACGGGGTTGCGGGCGGCGGGGCCGACCTCTGGGTGGCCAGCGACCTCGCGGCCCACCAGCGCGCCGGCGTCCTCCGCCACGACCACGTCCTGGGGATCGGGCAGGCCTCCACCACCCTGGTCCAGGTCACCGCCCGCCGGCACGTGGCCAAGGCCCTCGACCTCGGCACGGGCTGCGGCATCCAGACCTTCCACCTGCTGCACCATGCCGAGCACGTGACCGCTACGGACATCTCCGAACGAGCACTGGCCTTCACCCGCTTCAACCTGCTGCTCAACGCCGCCGAGCTGCACGTGGACCCGGCCGACCTTGACGCCCGGGTGAGCCTGAGGCTCGGATCCTTGCTGGAGCCCGTCGCGGGAGAGAAATTCGAGCTGGTGGTGTCCAACCCGCCGTTCGTCATCACTCCCCGCAGCCCCGGCGAGACCGCCACGGACCAGTTCACCTACCGCGACGGCGGTCTGCCGGGGGACGACATCGTCGCGTCGCTGGTCCGCGACCTTCCCTCCGTCCTAGCTCCGGAGGGAACGGCCCAGCTTCTCGGCAACTGGGAGATCACTGCGGGCGCCGGCTGGGACGAACGGCCCCGAAGCTGGGCCCGCCCGGCCGCCGACGTCTGGTTCATCCAGCGCGAGCAGGTGGGGCCGGAGCAGTATGCCGAGACCTGGCTGCAGGACGCCTCCGAGAACCGCGACCGCAAGCTCTACCAGGACTCGTACGCGGCCTACCTCGATGACTTCGCGGCGCGCGACGTGGCCGGGATCGGTTTCGGCATGATCTGGCTGCGCCGGCCGGCCGAGGGTGCGGGGCAGGTGCTTTCCCGTTTCGAGGAGATCACGTACCCCATCGAGCAGCCGGTCGGACCGCACCTGGGCGCCGCCGTCGAACGGGCCGATTGGCTGGCCGCCCATGATCTGGCCGCCGCCCACTTGCTGGTCGCGGAGGACGTCACGGAAGAGCGCCACCAGCGCCCGGGCGCCGAGCACCCCGGCGTCATCCTGCTGCGGCAGGGCGCCGGTCTACGCCGTACCAACCTGCTCAGCACCGAGCTGGCGGGCTTCGTTTCAGCGTGCGACGGCGACCTGTCCGTCGGGCAGATCATCGGCGCCCTCGAGGCCCTGCTGGGCGGCTACGAGGGGTTTGACGGCGCCCAGTTCCGCGCCGGCCTGCTGGCCGAAGTGGGGAACCTGGTCCGCGACGGCTTCCTGCTGCCCGCCTGAGCCGAGGGCCGCCGCAGCGCCGGCGCCGGTGTCCTCCCGGCCGAAGCGGGGCAGAACGTAGGCCGCAAGGGCCAGGGCTACCAGCACGCTGGCTGCCCCGGTGAGCCAAAAGCTGGCGCGCACCGGCAGGAGTGCGCCCAAGAGGCCGCCCAGAGCCAGCGCGCCAATGGACACGGCGCGCGTCAGCCCGCCGACGATGGCCATGGCCTGGCCCCGTCCACTTTCCGGAATCCGCAGGATCGCGATCGCCCCGAAGCAGGCGTTCAGGACGCCGCAGGCCGTTCCCATCACCGTGTAGGCCACGAAGAGCAGCTCCACGGTGGGGACGGTCCCCATGATGATCAGCATCACCGAGGCCACGATCATGGAGCACAGCAGCACGCGCAACCGCACCGCCTGCGCCTTGATGCTGCCGGCCATCGACGCCCCCGCCGCCATGCCGAGGCCGAACGCTGCGGTCAGCAGCCCGTACTGCATTTCGGTGGCGCCAAGGTCGTCGCGGGCCAGGAACACCTCAAGAACATTTGTGGCCTCGCCAACAATGATGAAGAACATCGCGCCGAGCACCAAGGCCCAGACCAGGCTGTCCCGGCGGATCAGGCGCAGCCCGTCGAGCAGCGCGGGTTTCACCTGGCCGGCCCGCTCGACTGCCGTGCCGCGGCGGGTCCGGATCAGCAGGGCACCCAGCCCCAGGGCGAGGTAGCAGCCGCTCGCCACGGCAAACACCAGACCGGCTCCGCCCCAGCCGCTGAGCAGGCCGCCCGCGGCGGGCCCGACCATGCCCGCAATCATGATGGTCGCCTGCATGGTCCCCATCGCCCGCGGCGTGCGCTCCTCGCCGACGATGCGGGGCAACAGGGCCTGCCAGGTCGGACCGGCCACAGCCTGGGCCGCGTCGAGCAGGAAGGTCATGGCGAACAGCACGGGCAGGTGATTGTCCAGATACTCCATGCCCAGGCCCATGACGGCGACCGCGGCGGCGCTGACCGCGGAGGTCGCCGTCGCCAGGGTGCGGGAATCCCGTGTGTCGGCGAGCCGGCCGGCCCACGGGGCCAGCACCACCAGCGGCAGCGCCGAGCACAGCAGGTAGCCGGCCACGAGCCAGGGACCGGCGACGGGGGTCCCGCCGGCGGCTGCCGCGTTCCGCAGGTGCAGCATCACGCTGACGACGACGGCGCCCGTCCCCGCCGTCGCAACGAACCGGGCGGTGCCGGCAACTAGGAAGTCGCGGTTGCGCCAGAGGGGCCGCAGCACTGCCGGGGCCGGCATGTTATGAAGTGTCTGTTTCATAAATGGCAAGCTAGCCCCGCCCGGGAATAGATGTCAAGCATTTCTTTCATAGTTTGGCGGATGGATACACTGGAGGAGTGAACGCAGAAACCCCGACGGCGGAGCCCGCAGCCCCGACCGCCAAGCGCCGGCACCGTCCGGAGAAGCAAGTGGAGATCACCGACCCGAAGGCGATCCGGGCACTGGCCCACGCTGCCCGGCTGGAGGTCATTTCTGAACTGTATTCCACCCAAGCGAGCCGGACAGCCACCGAGCTTGCCGCTCAGACCGGCCTGACGCCCAGCGCCATGAGCTACCACCTGCGGGCCCTACAGAAGTGGGGCATCGTAGTTCCCGCTGCCACCGCCGGCGACGCCCGGGAACGACGTTGGAAGGCCGCCGGCACGGACTTCACCATCCACTCGCTCGGGGGAGTGGCCGGCCCTGAGATTGCCGTTCTGGACCTCGAACTCGACGCCTACCGCCGCCGGGCCCTGGCGTACGCTAAGGCCCGCAATGAACGGCGCGAGGCCGGCGACACCGCCGAAGGCCCCTCCTCCGTGGTGCTGGCCAGCAACCTGTTGTACTTGACCCCGGAGCAGCGGGCCGAACTGACGCGGCGCGTTTTCGACCTCCTGCGGGACTACGAACTTCAGGACCCGGACCACGTGCCCGAGGGCGCTGAGCGCATGGCCACCATGTGGTCGATGATTCCGGACGACCGGGGTGCGCCCTCCGAAAAGGCCCCCACAGCGGCCTCCACCAAGGCCCCGGCAAAGGCCCCCGCCGGGACCTCCACCAAGGCCCCGGCAAAGGCCTGAGCACGCTTCCGGCGCGGAACCGAGCCGATGTCCGGCAGCCGCTCCAAGTGCCCCGGACAAGCTGCACTTTTCCGGCGGGAATTCCCTTCCGGAGGGCGACTATTTCCGGCCGGATGCGCGCGATTCGGCAAAATATGGTGAACTAGGCGGGTATGGGCGCATCTGCCCGAGCCACCTTTTTCTGTAGGAGCACCGTGCCAAGCAAGGCCAAGACCGGCAAGAAACTCGTGATTGTGGAGTCTCCTGCCAAGAGCAAGACCATCGCCAAGTACCTGGGCGAGGGCTTCATCGTTGAGGCCTCCATCGGTCACATCCGCGACCTCCCCCAGCCCTCCGAGCTGCCCGCGGAACTGAAGAAGACCCCGCTGGGCAAGTTCGCCGTCGACATTGAAAACGACTTCAAGCCGTACTACGTGGTGTCTGCGGACAAGAAGAAAAAGGTCGGCGAGCTCAAGGCACAGCTCAAAGACGCCGACGCGCTCTATCTCGCAACCGATGGGGACCGCGAGGGCGAGGCCATCGCGTGGCACCTGCTGGAAGTCCTTAAGCCCAAGGTGCCGGTCTACCGGATGACCTTCGGCGAAATCACCAAGGAAGCCATCCACCGCGCCATGGACAACCTGCGCGATGTTGACCAGGACCTGGTGGACGCGCAGGAGACCCGGCGCGTCCTGGACCGGTTGTATGGCTACGAAATCTCCCCGGTGCTCTGGCGCAAGGTGGCCCGCGGACTGTCGGCGGGCCGTGTGCAGTCCGTGGTGACCCGCATGGTGGTGGACCGGGAGCGTGAGCGCATGGCGTTCAAGGCAGCCTCCTACTGGGACCTGACCGGCCAGTTCGGTGCCGAGTCCGGCTCCTTCAAAGCCAAGCTCGCCGCTGTGGACGGCGCGAAGGTGGCCAGCGGCCGCGACTTCAACGACGACGGCGAACTCACCGCCCGCAACGTCGTCCACCTCAACGAGGAACTGGCCGCCGCCCTGGCAGCCGGCCTGCAGACCGCGGACTTCCGTGTCCGCTCGGTCGACACCAAGCCGTACACCCGCCGTCCGGCGGCGCCGTTCACCACCTCCACGCTGCAGCAGGAGGCCGGCCGCAAACTGCGCTTCTCCTCCAAGAGCACCATGCAGGTGGCCCAGCGGCTCTACGAAAACGGCTACATCACTTATATGCGTACGGACTCGTCCGCACTGAGCGACGAGGCCGTTACCGCGGCCCGGCGCCAGGCCTCCGAACTGTACGGCACGGAATACGTTCCCCAGTCCCCGAGGGTCTACAGCAGCAAGGCCGCCAATGCCCAGGAAGCCCACGAGGCCATCCGTCCCGCCGGCGACTCCTTCCGCACCCCGGCGCAGGTCGCCAAGCAGCTCTCCGGTGACGAATTCCGGCTCTACGAGCTGATCTGGAAGCGTACCGTCGCCTCGCAGATGGCTGACGCCAAGGGCTCCACCGCCACCATCCGCCTGGGCGCCGTGACCGTGGGTGGCGCCGCCGCCGGCCGCGATGCCGAGTTCTCGGCCTCCGGAACTGTCATCACCTTCCCGGGCTTCCTGGCCGCGTATGAAGAGGGCAAGGACGAAAGCCGCGGCGATGACGACACCGACGAGGCCCGCCGCCTGCCCAACGTGGCCAAGGACGACTCGCTGACCGCCTCGGACATCGTCGCCGTCGGACACGAGACCTCGCCGCCGCCGCGCTACACGGAAGCCTCCCTGACGGCAGAGCTGGAAAAGAAGGGCATCGGCCGCCCGTCGACCTACGCCTCCACCATCTCCACGATCCAGGACCGTGGCTACGTCCGGAAGCAGGGCTCCGCGCTGGTCCCGAGCTGGATTGCGTTCTCCGTGGTCCGGCTCCTCGAACAGCATTTCCGGGACTACGTCGACTACGAGTTCACGGCCGACATGGAAGCGGACCTGGACAAGATCGCCAACGGCGAGGCCGCCGGGCCGGCCTGGCTCAAGCACTTCTATTTCGGCGAAGACGCCGACCCCGGCCTGCTGAGCATCGTGAACAACCTTGGTGAGATCGATGCCCGGGAAATCAACTCCGTGCCGATCACGGACGGGATCACGCTGCGGGTGGGCAAGTTCGGCCCGTACCTGGAAAGCTCCGTGCCCACGGTCGATCCCAAAACCGGGGAAGTCGTCGAGGCCGCCCGCGCCAACGTCCCCGAGGACCTTGCACCGGATGAGCTCACCGCGGCCAAAGCCGTTGAACTCATGGAGACCGCCGCCCCGGAAGAACGTGTCCTCGGCACGGACCCGCACACGGGCCACACGATCGTGGCCAAGAACGGCCGCTACGGCGCCTACGTCACCGAGATCATCCCGGAGATGACCGAGGAACAGCTGGCCAGCCAGCCCGTGGAGTACTACAAGAACGGCAAACCGAAGCCGCCGAAGAAGCCCGTGAAGGCCAAGCCGCGCACGGGGTCGCTCTTCGCCTCCATGAGCGTGGAAACGGTCACCCTGGACGAGGCGCTGCAACTCATGAGCCTGCCCCGCGTGCTCGGCCAGGACGCCGAGGGCAACCCGATCACTGTGCAAAACGGCCGGTTCGGCCCGTACCTGAAAAAGGGTACGGACTCCCGCTCGATCGGCTCCGAAGAGGAGATCTTCACGATCACGCTCGAGGAGGCGCTGGAGATCTACTCGCAGCCCAAACAGCGCGGCGCCCGTGCCGCCGTGCCGCCGCTGGCGGAGTTCGGCCCGGACCCGGTCTCGGAGAAGAACATTGTGGTGAAGGAAGGCCGCTTCGGCCCGTACATCACCGACGGCGTCACCAACATCACCGTGCCGCGCAGCACAGCGATCGAGGAGCTGACCCGGGACCGCGCCGTCGAACTTCTGGCCGAAAAGCGGGCCAAGGGCCCGGTCAAGCGGACGGCCACGCGCAAGGCCCCGGCCCGGAAGGCCGCCGCCAAGAAGTAGGGGCCGCCGGACGGGAGCGGAAATGCGAATTGCGGAGCGGCCGCGGACGTGATCGAGTAGGAACATGACTGAACAGCCCGCACACCTGGACAACCAGCCGCTGAACGAGCTCGAAGAGCAGCTTGCCCGGGGGGAGCAGCCGGACGCCAACCCGGTGGACGTGATCCTGGCCTTCCTCAACAACGAGGTCTACGTGCTCAGCTCCGACGCCCTCGAAGGCCCCGACTCCCAGGTGGAGCCGCTGGTCCTCGCGAACTCGTCGGGCAAGCCCGTCCTGGCCGTTTTCTCGCACCCGAGCCGCGTCCCCGGGCAGTATCTCGACGCCGCCCCCAACGTTCTGGGCACACAGGGCGCCGCGATCCTGGGCAACCTCGGCGACGAGCTCGGCATGGTGATCAACCCCGGGGCCGCCTTCGGCTTTGAAATCGACCCCGAGGGCGTGGCCAACATCCGCCGCGACTTCAAGCCCTCCGACGAGCCCGCGGACGGGGAAGAGTAGGGCCGGGAACAGTAACGACGCGAACAGTTCGACCAGCCGCTTCCGCCCGGCAATAATGGCAGCATGCGTCTAGGCGTCCTCGACATCGGGTCCAACACCGTCCACCTCCTGCTGGTGGACGCCCATCCCGGCGCCCGGCCGGTGCCGTTCGCCTCGCACAAACGGCCGCTGTCGCTGGTGCAGTTCCTCGATGACGACGGCAACATCAACGACGCCGGACAGCACGAACTCGTCGAATTCGTCCTCGAAGCGTGGGAATTCGCGGCCAAACATAAAGCCGACGACCTCCTCGCGTTCTGCACCTCGGCCATCCGCGAGGCCACCAACGGCCCCGAGGTCCTGGCCCGCGTCAAGCACGAAACCACCATCACCCTCCGTGAGCTCACCGGCAGCGAAGAGGCGTCCATGACGTTCTTTGCGGTCCGGCGCTGGTACGGCTGGGGCGCCGGGCCCATCCTGAACCTGGACATCGGCGGCGGCTCGTTCGAAATGGCCCTCGGACAGGATGAACTGCCCGAACTGGCGATGTCCGTGCCGCTTGGTGCCAGCCGGCTCACGCGTGACTGGCTCCCCGAGGACCCGCCCTCGGCCAAGAGCATCAAGGAGCTGCGCCGCTACATCCGCTCCACACTCAAACCCGCCGTCCGCAAATTCGAAAAGCTGGGTCGGCCCAACCTCGTGGCGGGCACATCCAAGACCTTCCGGTCCCTCGCCAGGATCGCCGGGGCCGCGCCCAGCGCCGCCGGGCCCTACGTCAAGCGGGAACTGCTGTCCCTGGACCTGGGGCTCTGGACGCAGCGCATCTCGGCCATGGAGGTGGAGGACAGGCTCCACCTGCCCGGTGTCTCCGAGGCCCGCGCACGCCAGGTCCTCGCCGGCGCCCTGGTCGCGGAAGCGGCCCTGGAATTATTCGGGTTCACCACCATGGAAATCTGTCCGTGGGCGCTCCGCGAGGGACTCATTCTGCGCCGGCTGGACCAGCTGGTCTTTGAGGGGCCGCTGCAGCCGGCACCGCATGTGGCGCGCGAACCTGCCGGGCAGCTGGACTCCTGAGCCGGCCCGTCCCGGCCCCGCCGCCCGGTCCCAGGAGTGCCGATCCGCAGCGTCGATCCGGTGTCGATCCGCACGGATCCTGTTCGTGTATTAGCTGAGAGGCCGGCACTCCGCCGGCCGAGCCAACAAGGAGGCACCGAGATGTCGCAGTACCTGCTCAGCATTTACCAGCCCGACGGCCCCGCTCCGGACCCTGAGTTCCTCGAGCCCATCATGCGTGACCTGGCTGCCCTGAACCGTGAGATGCGGGAGGCCGGGGCCTGGGTGTTCGCCGCGGGACTCCACCCCGCAGAGTCCGCCACAGTCCTGCGCCCGAATGAGGGTGAAATCCTCATCACGGACGGTCCGTTCACCGAAGGCAAAGAGCACCTTGGGGGCTTCACCGTCATCGAAGCCGAGGATCTGGACGAGGCCATCGGCTGGGCGCGCAAGCTCGCCGGCGCCACCACCCTTCCCGTTGAAGTGCGTCCCTTCCAGCACTAGCCGCGGCGGGGCGAAGTGAGCAATCCGAGTGCAGATGCAAGTGCGGGCGAGGCGGAAATTGCCCGGGTGTTCCGGCACGAATACGGCCGCGCCGTGGCCGTCCTGACCCGCACCTTCGGGAACATCGACATTGCCGAGGACGCCGTGCAGGACGCGTTTGCGGCGGCTGTCCAGCACTGGCCCTCGGCAGGAGTCCCGCCCAGCCCGGCCGGCTGGATTATCACAACGGCGCGGCGCCGGGCGATTGACCGGCTGCGGCGGGAGACGGCGCGCGAGGACAAACAGGCGCAGGCGGCCTTGCTCGCGGCGGCGCGGTCCGGCGGCGCACCGGCGCCGGCTGCGGAAGAGCAGGTCCTGGCGGAACAGGCAGGCAGGGACGAGGTGGAAGACGACACACTGCGGCTGATTTTCACCTGCTGCCATCCCGCCCTCGCCAGATCCGCCCAGGTGGCGCTCACGCTGCGGCTTCTGGGCGGATTGACGACGGCGGAGATCGCCCGGGCCTTTCTGGTGCCCGAGCCAACCATGGCGCAGCGGCTGGTCCGCGCCAAGGCAAAGATCCGCGATGCCAAGATCCCGTACCGTGTCCCGCAGGGCGCCGAACTGCCTGAACGGCTGCAAGCGGTACTGGCGGTCGTTTACCTCATCTTCAATGAAGGCTACAACCCTGGCGCCACCCCTGGCGCCGCGGACAGCCCGGCACGTGCGGAACTCTGCGTGGAAGCCATCCGGCTTGGCAGGCTGTTGGCATCCCTGATGCCCGACGAGCCGGAGGCCACGGGGCTGCTGGCGCTGTTGCTGCTCATCGAGTCCCGCCGGGGCGCGCGCTTCGCCCCCGACGGCGGCCTCGTGCTGCTGGCGGTCCAGGACCGCGGACGCTGGGACGGCGCCCTGGCCGCCGAGGGCCAGGAGCTGGTGCGGCAATGCCTGCGGCGTAACCGTCCGGGTCCGTACCAGATCCAGGCAGCGATCAATGCTGTCCACAGCGACGCTGCGACCGCCGGGGACACTGACTGGGCGCAGATCGTGCAGTTATATGACCAGCTTCTGGCCGTAGCGCCCGGGCCGGTGGTGGCGCTCAACCGCGCCGTCGCGCTGGCTGAAGTGCGCGGCCCCGTTGCCGCCTTGGCAGCCACAGAGGACCTTGCGCTGGACAACTACTACCTCTTCCACGCGATCCGTGCGGACTTCCTGGTTCGCCTCGGCCGCCTTCCCGAGGCTGCCGACGCCTACAGGCGGGCGCTCGGGTTGGCCGGGACGGAAGCCGAACGCCGGTTCCTGGAAGGGAGGCTGCGGAGCACCGGGCGCTGCAGGGCCGGAGCCGGTGAGCGACAAGACCCGCCTGCTGCCTGCAACTCTGCTTCCTAAATGTGTCAAGCATTTCTGGCCCGCGGGATAGGCTCGCCTGGGACCGGAACAAGCATTGACTCCAACTGTAAAGGCGGGAATTCCTTGGATTTACTCGGCGGCATGAGCCGCGACCAGCTCAGCATCTTTTCTTGGGTCGCGGCCACAGTCTTCGCGCTGGTGGCGGGACTCTGGCGTCCGCGCAGGATTTATTGGACGGCGCTTGGTTCCGTCCTGCTCTTCGCGGCCCTCAACGCGGGTGCCGGGATTTACGTCCTGAACCATTTCGGTGACTCGCGCTGGTCTGCAGGGGGAGAGCCGCCGCTGACCGCTCCGTCGTTTTCCGGGACACCTGTCGTGGGGCAGTTTCTGGGCCCCCTAGACTCCGCGCTGAACGCAGTGGTCGGCGGGGTGAACGAGTTCCTGGCCTTCAAGCAGGCACTTCCCGTGGCGCTGGACTTCCTTGCCGCGTCCGGCTGGGCCCTGCTGGTGTCGTTCCCGCTTGCCCTTCTCGCCGCCGGCATCAGTTACGCCGTGGCCAGGCGCCGAACGGCGGACTTCGAAAAATACCGCGCCACTGTTGACCTGCTCAAGGAAGAGCTTGAGCAGGTCAAGCGGCAGATCTCGTCAGGGAATTCCATCGACACGGCACTGCCTGCAGAGGGCGAGGTTACTGATGTGCGGCCCGCGCTGACGCGCAGACGATGATTCAGGTGGGTGCTGGAGTTGGCG
This sequence comes from Arthrobacter sp. ov118, assembly GCF_900116495.1. GTDB lineage: Bacteria > Actinomycetota > Actinomycetes > Actinomycetales > Micrococcaceae > Arthrobacter. The sequence goes on along the minus strand of NZ_FPAY01000001.1, from coordinate 654,195 downwards.
TCAGTCCAAATAGCCCCAGTTGACCCATGTCAGGCCTGCGGCTGCCTGGGTCCCTTAAACGAATTACGCCGGACGCCTGGAGCAGAACTTGGGGGAACTCTGCTGCAAACGCCCGGCGCATAGCCGGCTCCGGCGGAGCCGGCTATCATCACTCGCACCTGTAGAGGCACCTCCTAAGTTAGTGTCCGTAGATGGGCGGACAGCGGGAATTGGCTGTGAGTTCGCTGGCAAGCCCGACGGCCGTCTGCGGAGGTCCGGGGAAGGCCGCTAAAACGCGGCGCGGTAAGTCCGTCGCGACAAGGGGTTGAACCGCAGGGGGTTAAACGGCAAAGGCGCCGGCGGCCTGCTGCAGGAAAATGGACAAACCCGCTACAAACCACCGGCGCCGCGCAGGCATCCGCATGCCTGCTGCATCACTCGCACCCTCAATGAGGTACTTACTACGTTAGGGCCCGAAGTTGTGCAATGACTGCGGCGAAGGTGTGAGCTGGCTGGGAATCGCACCGGACTGCAATGATGGGGACATGAGCAACCGAATCGCATTCCTGGGCTGTGGGTCAATGAACGAGGCAATCATGGGCGGGCTGATTGATGGCGGCGTCGACCCGGCCGACATTGTCGCTACCGTGCGCCGGGCCGAGCGCGCCGCAGAACTCGCGGAACGCTACCACGGGATCACCGCCATCGCCGGCGAAGAAGAACCAGAGAACAACAAGGAGGCCGCCACGGGCTCCGGCGTCGTGATCCTCGGCGTCAAGCCGGTCGGCATCGCGGATCTGGCACGGGAAATCAGCGGCTCCCTCTCCCCGCACACGATCGTCATCAGCGTTGCCGCCGCCGTGTCCCTGCAGCAGCTGGAGGCAGCACTGCCGGCCGGCCAGCCCGTCATCCGGACCATGCCCAACACGCCCGCCAAACTGGGCCGCGGCGTCGTCTCCGTCTCGGCCGGGACGAACTGCTCCCCGGAGCAGCTCCAGCGCGCGAAGGACATCCTCGCGGCCGCCGGAACGGTGGTGGAGATACCCGAAGAGCAGGTGGACGCCCTTTCGGCGATCAGCGGCTCGGGCCCGGCCTACGCCTTCTACCTGGCTGAGGCCATGGCGGCGGCCGGGGTGGAGCTGGGCCTGGACCCTGAGCTGTCGCTGCTGCTGGCCCGGGAAACCGTCGCGGGTGCGGGCTTCATGCTGGCCGAGCCGGGCGCGGAGCCCGGTGCGCTGCGCAAGGCGGTCACCAGCCCGAACGGCACCACGGAAAGGGCCATCGCCACGTTCGACGAGCGGGGCATGCCGGCCATCATCGCGGACGGCGCCCGGGCGGCCGCCGCCCGCGCCGCGGAAATCACCGGGCAGCTCGCCTAAACCAGCTCGGGCAGCCGGCGCCGGCTGCCCGCGGCGTCGGGGTGGCCACGTTTGCGGCTAGGGGCGTGCGGCGAACCGTTCCAGCAGGTCGACGTGGCCCGAAACAATGAGCATGTCCCTGGAGGAGACCTTGGTTTCCGGCCGCGCGTAGGTGAAGTCTTCGCCCGGAGACTTCACGCCAACAATCGTGACGCCGTACTTGGACCGGACCTTGGACTCATCAAGGGTGAAGCCCACGGTTTCGCGCGGCGGATACATCTTGACGATCGCGAAGTCGTCGTCGAACTCGATAAAGTCCAGCATGCGGCCGGAGACCAGGTGCGCCGCGCGGACGCCGGCATCAGCCTCCGGGTAGATGACGTGGTTCGCGCCAATCCGGGTCAGGATTTTGCCATGCGAAGGGGTGATGGCCTTGACCCAGAGGTGTTCGATGCCGAGGTCCACGAGGTTCACGGTGATCAGCACCGAGGATTCGATCGAGGTCCCCACACCCACGACGGCGGAACTAAATTCCTGGGCGCCGAGCTGGCGGAGCGCGTCGATGTTGGTGGCATCCGCTTCCACGACGTGCGTCAGGACGCTCGCCCACTTCTGGACCAGGGTGCGGTCGCGCTCAATGGCGAGCACCTCCCGGCCCTGCTTGACCAGCTGCTCTGCGGTGGATGCGCCAAAACGGCCCAGCCCGATCACCAGCACCGGGGCGTTGTGGGCGGGGCGGTTGACGGCGCCTGAGGAACTAGCCAATGATCGGTCTCTCTTCCGGGTAGTGGTACAGCTGGCTGCGCTGGCGCAGGGCCAGTCCGGCCGCAAGGGTGACTGTCCCGACGCGCCCGGCAAACATGAGCGCGGCGAGGACGTAAACCCCCGACGGCGGCAGTTCGGCACTGAGATTGGTGCTCAGGCCCACCGTGGCGAAGGCGGAAATGGTTTCAAACAGGACCCGGTCCAGGGAGGCGCCGCTGATGTTCAGGAGCAGGAGGGCCGAGACCGAGACGAGCGTCGCGCCCGCGACGATCACCGAAATGGCCACGCGCATGGTGCCCTCCGGGATGGTCCGGCCGTAGATCTTCACGTCGGCGTCGCCGCGGGCCTCGGCGGTGATCGCCAGGAACATCACGGCGATGGTGGTGACCTTGATGCCGCCGGCCGTGGATGCCGAGCCGCCGCCGGCGAACATGAGGGCATCGGAGAGCAGCATGGTGGAGGATTCCATGTAGTTCTGATCGACCAAGTTGAAGCCGCCAGAACGCAGCATGACGGAGGCAAACAGCGAGTGCGTGATCTTATCCCCGAGGTCCATGCCCCCGATGGTCCGCAGGTTGTCCCACTCCAGGAACCCCCAGAGCACGGTCCCGGCGGCCAGGAGAATGAAAGACACCTGGATGGTGAGCTTGGTGTGCAGGTTCCATTTCTTCCACCGCAGCCCGTTCTGCTGCAGCACCATGACCACGGGGAAGCCCAGACTGCCCAGGAACACACCTAGCATGAGCGGGACGAGGATCCACAGATCGGTCTCGTACGGGACGATGCCGTCCGAATGCGGCGTGAATCCGGCGTTGTTAAAGGACGAAATTGAGTAGAAGACTCCGTGCCACACGGCCTGCGGGAAACTTTCGCCGAGGACCAGGAAACGGGGGATGAGAACCAACGCCAAGACACTCTCGATCACCACGGAGGTTACGATCACGATCCGCAGCAGCGTACCGACTTCGCCGAGCCGGCCGGCGTTCATGGCCTCCTGGGCGATCAGCTTGCCGCGGACGCCGAGCCTCTTACTGACCATGAGAGCCAGCAGCGACGCGAGCGTCAGAGTGCCCAGGCCGCCCACGAAAATACCCACCAGAATCACCAGCTGGCCGAAGAAGGACCAGTGCACGGCCGTGGAGACCACGGTCAGACCCGTGACGCAGACGGCGGACACCGCCGTGAAGAGGGCCTCGTCCAGGGGTGTGGGCTGTCCCGTTGCGGAGGCCACGGGCAAGGACAACAAAGCGGTGAAGACAAGGATCACGACGGCGAAGGCCGTGAGCGCCAGGCGTGCCGGCGAGCTGTTGGCGATGCCGTCAATGAAGTCGCGCAGGCGTGTGAAGATCCACAGGCCGTCCCGCTCCCGCAGGCCTGGCTGCCAGTTGGCCGGGCTCGTGGACCGCGACTGGCTTTGCGTCATGTTTTTCCTCGGTTGAAACTGCTTCCCTCAGTAGTAAACCACTAAACGCCGCGTCATGGCCGCCAGCACTCCTGCGCCCGGAGGAAGCCGCCGGGGTGCTCGGGTAGCCTGTCATTGATGACATTCCTGCCGGGACTCACTCAGACCGCGCTGCCGACGACGGTGGTGTGGTCTCCTGCCATGACCGCGTACAACTTTGGTCCCGGCCACCCGATGGCGCCCGAGCGCATGGACCTGACGGTCAGGCTGGCGGGAAGCCTGGGTCTGCTGGATCTGGACCACGTCACCGTGGCAGCGCCGGACGTCGCCAGTGATGAGGAGCTGTGCGCGGTCCACAGTGCGGAGTTTGTTGCCGCCGTGCGGCGCGTGAGCGAGAATCCGGACACCCCTGATGAAGCCAGGGGCCTCGGAACCGAGGACGACCCGGCCTTCGCCGGGATGCACGAGGCGAGCGCCCGGCTGGCCGGCGGCTCCCTGCTGGCGGCCGCTGCCATTCTGGACGGCAGCGCCGTGCGGGCCGTGAACTTCGGCGGCGGGCTGCACCACGCCTCGCGGGACCGCGCGAGCGGTTTTTGTGTTTACAACGACGCCGCCCTCGCCATCCAGCGGCTGCTCGACGGCGGCATCCGGCGCGTCGCCTATGTGGACATCGATGCGCACCACGGCGACGGCACCCAAAGCATCTTCTGGGACGATCCGCGGGTCCTGACCATTTCGCTGCATGAGTCCGGGCTGACGCTCTTCCCGGGCACCGGATTTGCCAATGAGATCGGCGGCCCCGAAGCCCAGGGCAGCGCCGTGAACGTCGCGCTGCCGGCAGGCACCGCCGACGCCGGCTGGCTCCGGGCCTTCCACGCCGTCGTGCCGCAACTCATTGGCGCGTATGAACCGGAAGTGATCGTCAGCCAGCACGGGTGCGACTCGCACCGTCATGACCCGCTGAGCCATCTGAACGTCAGCGTGGACGGCCAGCGAGAGGCCGCCGCCGCCATCGGCAATCTCGCCGCGCGTTACTGCGACAACCGGTGGGTCTCCACCGGCGGCGGTGGCTACAACGTAGTCAGCGTGGTGCCGCGGTCCTGGAGCCACCTCATCGCCATCGCCGCCGGCCGTCCCGTGCCCCTGCGCACCCCGGTCCCCGAGGACTGGCGCCGCTACGTCCGGGACAAGTACGGGGCCAAGTACGGCGTGGAGCCCCCCGAAGCGATGAGTGACGACGTCGACCTCTGGTGGCGGTCCTGGGAGGTGGGTTTCGATCCCAACGACGCCGTGGACCGGGCCATCATGGCCACCCGTAAAGAGGTGTTTCCTCTGCACGGGCTGGATCCCTGGTTCGACTAGTCCGGGTCCAGCCGGGAGGCCGCGGACCGGCCCGGCAATTTGTGGATGCCATCTGGCGTATATGTCGCTAGTGTGGAGGGCATGGTGACAGACGACGTATTTGCCGTCATTGCTGAGGCAACCAGGCGCGACATTCTGGTGGCCCTCCGCAAGGGCGACAAGGCTGTGGGGGAACTGGTCCAGGAGCTTGAGGCAAGCCAGCCCACCATTTCCAAACATCTGAAAGTCCTCCGGGAAGCGGACCTGGTAAGCATGCGCGCCCAGGGCCAAAAGCGCTACTACGCGCTCAATCCCAAACCCCTCGCCGGCATCGCCAGTTGGCTGCAGTCCTTCGACGGCGTCCCAGGGGCGGCAGCCAACGCCGCACCGGCCTCCCATGCGGAAGCCGGCCCCGCCACTGTTTTGGACGGGCTGGCCGCGGCGGCCATCCCGCAACCCGCCCCGCAAGCTGCCACAGCACAAACTGCCACGGCACAGACCGCCACGGCCCAAGCCGCCGCAGCACAGGCGGCCACCCAGCCCGCCGCAGCACAGCCGGCCGCGGCGCTGGCGGCGCGCCCCGCCGGCAGCCCCCTGAGTCCCGCCGTCGTTATCCCGGTGGGAACGGCGGGCGAGGACAAGATGCCCCAGCAGATCGGGCGGACGGTGGGCCGCGCTGCCACCAAGGCCGCGGACCTCCTCGCCAATTTGCCGAAGTTCGGCCGCAGGAAATAACCCAACTTACTCGCAGCAGGGCCCGTTCCGGGCGCCCGGAAAGGGCCCTGCTGCGAGTTCGTGGGGTGTGAGAGTTACTTGGGCGCGGACGGGCTAGCCCTGCAGGAGCCGCACATGCTCCGGGGTGAGGTCCGCGACCCGGTCGACACCCAGCAGCGCCATGGTGCGCTGCATGTCTTTCTCCAGGATCTGGAGGGCGCGGTCGACGCCTGCCCGGCCGCCTGCCATGAGACCGTACAGGTAGGCGCGGCCGATCAGCGTGAAGTCGGCGCCCAGGGCGAGGGCGGCGATGATATCGGCGCCGCTCATGATGCCGGTGTCCAGGATGACCGCCGCGCCGCTGCCCTCGGCCTTGAGCGCCGCGGAGACCTCGGGGAGCAGGTGGAAGGGAATGGGGGCGCGGTCGAGCTGGCGTCCGCCGTGGTTGGACAGCACGATCCCGTCCGCGCCGTGGTCCACCACCTTGCGGGCGTCCTCGACCGTCTGGATGCCCTTGACCACGAGCTTGCCCTCCCAGGTCTCACGCAGCCAGTCGAGGTCCTCGAAAGTCAGGGTGGGGTCAAACATGGAGTTGATGAGGTCCGCCACCGTGCCCGTGTACCGGGACAGTGACGCGAAGGTCAGCGGCTCGTGGGTCAGGAAGTTGAACCACCAGGCGGGCCGGTACGACGCATCCACGACGGTCTTGAGGGTCAGGGCGGGCGGGATGGTCATGCCGTTGCGGACATCACGGAGTCGCGCGCCGGCGACGGCGGTGTCCACCGTGACCATGAGGGTGTCGTTGCCCGCTTGAGCGGCTCGTTGGATCAGTTCCAGCGACCGGTCCCGGTCGGTCCAGAGGTAGAGCTGGAACCAGTTGCGGCCGGCCGGCGCCGCCGCGGCCACGTCCTCGATGGACGCCGTCCCCATGGTGGAGAGGGTGTACGGAATGCCGGCGGCCTCTGCGGCCTGGGATCCGGCGTATTCGCCTTCGGATTGCATCATCCGTGTGAATCCCGTGGGCGCAATGCCCACCGGCAGCCGGGACGGCTTGCCGAGAATGTCGGTGCTGAGGTCGATGCTGGAGACATCACGCAGGATCCCGGGACGGAACTCGATGTCCAGGAAGGCCTGGCGGGCGCGGCGGAGGGTGATTTCGGCCTCGGCCGCTCCGTCGGTGTAGTCGAAGGGTGCCTGGGGCGTGCGGCGCTTGGCCATGTCACGGAGGTCCCAAATGGTGCTGGCACGCCGGAGCTTGGCGGCCCGGCTGAACTCCGGCTTCTTGAATTGCATGAGTGGCGCGAGGTCGGCGTACTTGGGCACGCGGCGCTTCAGTGCGGCAGGGAGTCCGTGGGCGCCCGAGCGGGTGTCCTGCCCGGATGCCAAGGTTCCAGGGGCCGGGGCTGTGTCCGCGGGAGTGGTTGGTGCCTCGGGGTTGCCTGGCGGGACGGTCTGCGTCATTGGTGCCTCCGGTTCTGCAGGATCGGCGTGTGCTCCAGAACACTCTAGCGGTCATGTTTGGAGCCCCGGCAAGCGGGGCGCCGGACGGTCAACCGGGGGTAGAACGGGACAGGGGAGGCGTTGCTGCCGCTAATCGCCCGGGGCTGCGGCACAGAGCTTCGGCCGGGTGCCGGTGAAATGTTACGCCGGATGTTTGCCCCCCGGCGCGGCCCGGGGCTATGGTCGTGGCTATGACTAACCGTTGGTATGCGTATTTTTCGTTGGCTCTGGAGGGGCCCGCGTCTAACTGACACGCATCCAATTTTCCTTCAGAGCCAACAGGGCAGAGATCATTCTCTGCCCTTCGCCATTTCTCCGGCGGGTTCTGATCAGGGCCCGCTCCGCATCCGGAACAGGACCCGAACATGAGCATCGAAGCAGCCGCCGACACCCAGCACCCCACCTCGAACCTGCGCGTCAGCGAGTTCACGCCGCTGCCCACCCCGCAGGAACTGATGGCGGAAATGCCGCTGGAAGCCCGCATGGCCGAGGTCGTGGGGCGCGGCCGGGACGAGGTCCGCGCCATCATGGACGGCGTCGACGACCGGCTCCTCGTGATCGTGGGTCCCTGCTCCATCCACGACCCCAGGGCCGGCCTCGAGTACGCCCGGCGGCTGGTGAGCCAGGCCGAGAAACACCGCGAAGACCTGCTGATTGTCATGCGCACCTACTTCGAGAAGCCGCGCACCACCGTCGGCTGGAAGGGGTTGATCAACGACCCGCGGCTGGACGGCAGCCACGACATCCCCGCAGGCCTGCGCGCGGCCCGGGCATTCCTTCGCCAGGTCACGGCGCTCGGCCTGCCCACCGCCACCGAATTCCTCGAGCCAATCAGCCCGCAGTACGTCGCGGACCTCGTCGCCTGGGGCGCGATCGGTGCCCGCACCACGGAGAGCCAGATCCACCGGCAGCTGGCGTCCGGGCTCTCGATGCCTATCGGCTTCAAGAACGGGACCGACGGCGACCTCCAGGTGGCACTCGACGCGTGCAGCGCAGCCGCGTCCGCCCAGGCGTTCCTCGGAATCGACGACGCCGGCCGGGCAGCCCTGGTGGCCACCGCGGGCAACCCAGACACCCACATCATCCTCCGCGGCGGACGCAAGGGACCGAATTACTCCGCCGCCGACGTTGAAGCCGCCTCCGCCAACCTCGCAGCGAGGCAGTTGAACCCCCGGCTGATCGTCGATGCCAGCCACGCCAACAGCGGCAAGAACCACCACCGCCAGGCCGAGGTCGCGCTGGAAATCGGCTCCCAGCTGGAAGACGCCGGAGCTGCGGCCGGGGCGATCGCCGGCGTCATGCTCGAGAGCTTCCTGGTGGGAGGAGCGCAGAACCTGGACGTCAACACCCCGGGCGCGGACGGAGTTGCACGGGACGAGCTGGTCTACGGCCAGAGCGTCACCGATGCCTGCATGGACTGGGACGTGACAGCGTCGGTGCTCGGCCAGCTGGCGGCGTCGGCCCGGACGCGCCGGACCCGCGCCTGAGGACTGGCCCCCGCCGGTTGGAGAAGCCCGGGCCCGAATTGGAGCCGGGCGGTGCCGGTGTTGGCGAGACTTTCCGCATTCCTGCGGAAAGTGCGTGGGTATTCCTGCGGAAGCCTTTCACATTGGCACCACGAGCAACTAGAGTTGCTAACACATGGTTGTTGCATGGCTCAGCATCGGCACACCGCCATGTCATCAGATGGGGCTGCCGTGAGCTTGAGCAAAGGAATAGGGAAATGTCTACGGAGGCCAACTTCTCCAAGGCCCGTTTTTTGACCGTGGCCGAAGTCGCGGAACTCATGCGGGTGTCCAAGATGACCGTGTACCGACTCGTGCATTCGGGGGAGATGCCGGCTGTCCGGTTCGGCCGCTCCTACCGCGTCCCGGAAAACGCCGTCGAACAGTACCTCAAGGGTGCGGTCGTCGACCGCACCGACGGCCACGCCGGGACTGGCTGACCAGCAGCGGCACCTATTCGGGTGTGAACCGCGTGCTGCGGGCCGCGCAGGCGGCCCGCGGTCGTGGGTGCCCCGGAGAGGCGGTACCCTGTTAAGGAACGTTTTACGTCATTGTAAGAACCTGTCAGTTGTTTAGTCTGCTGCTTAGCCCGCGGACCCTTCCCAACAGGCAGGTACTGCATCTAGCCGGTAAGGAACTTTCGTGGGTTCAGTTATTAAGAAGCGTCGCAAGCGTATGGCCAAGAAGAAGCACCGCAAGCTGCTTCGCAAGACGCGCCACCAGCGCCGCAATAAGAAGTAGCAATACTTCGCTCTGCATGAAATGCCCGTTGCCCTTCCAGGCGGCGGGCATTTTCTTGCCCCTTCCGGCCATGCGATTCTGCAGCGGAACCGGACTGGGGCGGCGGAACCGGACTGGGGCGGCGGAACCGGACAGGGGCGGCGGAACCGGACTGGGGCGGCGGAACCGGACTGGGGCGGCGGAATTGGACTGGGGCGGCCCGGATCCACGCCGCGCGCGTCCGAAACCGTAGCGGTTTAGTTGGCGGCGTCCCGGGGAGCTTAGCGGCCGGGGCCGCGGAAACGGGAGAAGCCCCGCCACAGGCCGTAAATGGCCCCGCCGACCGTGGCGGCCTTGAACCCCAAGGTGGCGGCGCGCCGGCCGGCGCGGAAATCGTAGACCGGCCAGTTGTGCTCGCGGGCATAGCGGCGCAGCTTGGAATCGGGATTGATGGCAACGGGGTGGCCCACCATGCTCAGCAGCGGGATGTCGTTGTGGGAATCGCTGTAGGCCCAGCAGCGGCCAAGGTCCAGGCCCTCGTCCTCGGCGATCCGCCGGACGGCCACGGCCTTGGCGGGGCCGTGGAGGATTTCCCCCACGAGCTGTCCCGTGTACGAGCCGTCCAGGATCTCGCCCACAGTGCCCAGCGCCCCGGTCAGGCCCAGTCGGCTGGCAATGACGGTAGCCACTTCGACCGGCGTCGCCGTAACGAGCCATACTTTGCGCCCTACTCGGAGGTGCTGCTCGGCCAGCGCCTTGGCTCCCGGCCAGATCCGCGACTCGATCATCTCGTCATAGACCTCTTCGCCCAGGGCCTCGATGTCCTTGGCCGTGATGCCGGCGGCCAGCTTCAGCGCGGAGTCGCGGACGGCATGGACATCGTCGATGTTTTCCCCGCGCAGTATGAACATGAGCTGCTTCCAGGCGAAACCGGCAGCCTGCGCCAGGGTGAACGCACCGCGCTGGTGCAGCTTACGCGCCACATGGAAAAGGCTTGCGCCCTTCATGAGGGTGTTGTCGACGTCGAAGAAAGCGGCCTCGCCGTGCTGCGTCGGTGCAGCAGGCTCGCTGGCCACAGCGACGTATTTCTCCTCGGGCATGCCACGAGTCTAGTCAATGACCGGCCCCGGACCACCCGCCAGGTGCGCGACCCGGCGGCAGGTCTGCGCCATGGCGCGCCTGGACATTCCCCGCACTTCCCGGACCATTGCCGCGTCGGTGCCGCGTCGACGTCGGGACGGCCGCCGGGCTACGGTGAAGGTATGGCCACACCCGCGCCCCTTCCCGAGGTCGTTCTGATCACCAAAGCCGACTGTCACCTGTGCGCGGAGGCGCGCGCCGCCGTCGGCCGCGTCACCGCCGGGCTCGGCATTGCGTGGACGGAGAAGTCCGTGGACGATGACGCCGGGCTGCGCGAACGCTTCGCCGAGGAGATCCCGGTGGTGCTGGTGAACGGTATCCAGCGGGATTTCTGGAAGATCGACGAGGCCCGCCTGACGAGGACCCTGCAGCGGGTGCTCGGCCGGCCGTCCTGAGCCAGCTTTGTTGCGTGATGCGCGGGGGCTCTAGAGTGGGAAGCACAACGCGACTCAATGGAGCAGATAGTGACTTCGCTGGATTCATCTCCCGGGGCTGTTCCCGGGGGAGCCGGGACTGCCGCCAAGCAGATTCCACCCGCCGCCGTGGCCCGGCTGACCATTTATCTGCGCGCCCTGACCACGCTGCTGGCTGACGGGGTGGACCGGGTCTCGTCCGAGTCGCTGGCTGAGGCCTCCGGGGTCAGCTCCTCGACGCTGCGCAAAGACCTTTCATATGTCGGGTCCTACGGAACCCGCGGGGTGGGGTATGAGGTCCAGTACCTGAACCGGAACATCGCCGCGGCACTCGGGCTGACACATGACTGGAAGGTCGCGATCGTCGGTGCGGGCAACCTGGGCAAGGCGCTGGCACGGTACGGCGGGTTCGAGTCGCGGGGCTTTGACATCGTGGCAATTTTCGACGCCGACCAGATGGTGGTGGGCAGCGAGGTCGGCTGGCTCCGGGTCAGCGACGCCGCCGATCTTGAGCCGGTATTGCATCGCACGGGTGCCAACATGGTGGTCCTGGCACTGCCCGCCGCGGTTGCCCAGGATGTCTGCGACCGAGTGGTCGCCGCCGGCGTCCGGAGTATCCTCAGCTTCGCTCCGGTGATGCTGCAAGTCCCCCCGGGGGTCAACCTCCGCAAGGTCGACATGGCAACGGAACTGCAGATCCTGGCCTACCATGCACAAAGGGCGCAGGACCCGGAAGACACCGACTAAGTTTCAGCCAGGTCCTCCGGTCCCCGCGCCCGGTGGCACTATTCGTGCCAGCTGCTTCCCGAACGGTGCCTACTTTCCGAACGGCGCTCCGGGCTGCCCGAAGGGGTTGGCAAAGGACTGCCGCTTCTGGAAATAGGGCGAGGTGGTGGGCAGGTACAGCAACACAATGGCCGCGATGCCGACCAGCGCTGCGAGCGTGGCAAGGCTCAGCGGGACGATGTTGAAGATCGACAGGGCGGCAAAAACCGTGCCGAGGATGCGGGCCCAGTTTTTGCCCTTGCGGACGTTGAACGCGACGAGTGCGTACAGCCCGGCGCTGATCACGGCGAAGACTACGATGGTGCCGATCAGGAATCCCTTGATGGACTCGAAGTCCACCGACGTGCCGCTTGCAGCCATCTGCTTTTCGAACAAGTCACGGACCTCGGGAGTGTCCAGGGTTCCCAGGGACACCAGCATGGAAATCACCCACAGGGCGCCCGCAGCGATGATCAGCCAGAATGACGTATTGACCAGTTGGGGAACCGGGCCCGGGGCCTGCGGCTGCCCGGACGGGTACTGCGCGTAGGGGGACTGGCCGTACTGCGGAGCGTTCGGACCCTGCTGGCCGTACTGGGGCGCGTTCTGGCCATACTGGGGCGCGTTTTGCCCATAGGCCGGGGGCGTCTGCTGCCCGTACTGCGGGGCGTTCGGACCCTGCTGGCCGTACTGCGGAACGTTCGGGCCCTGCTGTCCGTAGGCCGGGGGCGTCTGCTGCCCGTACTGCGGAGCGTTTTGGCCATACTGGGGCGCGTTCTGCCCGTACTGCGGGGCGTTCTGGCCGTAGCCCGGAGTGGATTCCCCGTCCGGCTCGGAGCCGTTGGGAGGTGAAGGCTGGGCTGGAGGGTTGCTCATGAAGCGGTCCTTTGCGTGTAAATCACTGAATCGGCCGCCGGGACCAGCGATCCTGCCCTGCCCCCAGCATGGTTTAGCTCCACCGTACCGCGGGCCGGCCGCCGTGCGGATCATTCCGGAGAGGTATTCGCAAACCTCTTGCGGCCACTGGAACGGACCGCCCGGGCGCCGCCAACATCAGGCTGACTGGCGGTGAAGAGGGAGACCTAGACCCGGCCCCGGTGGGCGACGAACCAGGCCTGCGGGTTCGGCAGCCACATGAGCACGGTTGCCACCAGACTGATGATGAAGCCCGGTAGATTTCCGCCGGTCCTGCCCTCAGCAACGCTGGAACTGATGATTGTCAGCAGCAGGGAGATGCCGGCAACAATCGTCAGGGCCAGCCGCGCCCATTCCCGGCCTTCCTTCATCTTCATGGCCAGAATAATTTGGGCGGTGGCCAGCGCGAGGGCCACCAGCACCAGCACCAGCACCAGGAGCCCGAGGGGCGGCGCGAACGCGATGAGGACAAAGGACCCGAACAGGCCGATGATTCCGCCGAGGAGGCCCAGGAAGCCGCCGATGAGCCAGATCCAGTACGAAATCTTCAGCTCGGTGGGCATGGTAGAGACGTTGAACATGCCGGAAAGGCCGCCGGCGGGCAGTGCTTCGCCGAAGCTTCTCGGGCGGTCGGTGGGCATTGAAAAGCGGTTTCCACTGGCGGCATGCTGCCCCGGGTAGCCCGGTGGTGGTGGCTGGTATCCGGGCGGAGGCGCCTGGTAGCCCGGTGGGGGAGCCTGGTATCCGGGCGGAGGCGCCTGGTAGCCCGGTGGGGGAGCCTGGTATCCGGGGGGCGGCTCCTGATACCCCGGCGGTGGCGCGTGATATCCGGGAGGCGGCGCCGGGTTGACCGGGGGGTGCTGCGGGCCGGCGCCCGGGACGCCGTCCGAAGGCGGCGGTTGGGCACCTGGCTGCGGCGGGACATCACCTGGGTTGCTCATGGCTCTCACTGTAGACCGCAGTTTCCCCGTTATCTAGGGAATCCTGGACCGCTTCCGGCGACCGTCGGCACGTACCGCGGCGGCGGAAACTGATGAGGGAAACCGGAGGGGAGATACGGGCGGGTACAACAGCGCCCCGCCTCATCGTGAAGATGAAGCGGGGCGCTGGAACGGGCTGCCCGGAGTCGGCCGGATTGCCTCAATGGTGCTGACTATGCCGCAGTGCTGGCTAGGCTGCGGGAGCGATGAAGGCCAGTTCCAGGTTGATGGCCACCTTGTCGCTGACGAGCACGCCGCCGGCTTCGAGGACTGCGTTCCAGGTCAGGCCGAAGTCCTTGCGGCTGATGGTGGTTTCGGCGCTGAGGCCGGCGCGGGTGTTGCCGAAGGGATCGACGGCCACGCCGTTGAATTCGGTTTCGAGGGCCACCGGGCGGGTGATGCCCTTGATGGTCAGGTCGCCCTGGAGTTCGTAGGCGTCGCCCTTGGGGACGATGGTGCTGGAGACGAAGGAGATCTCCGGGAAGGTCTCGACATCGAAGAAGTCCTCGCCGCGGACGTGGCCGTCGCGGTTGGCGTCGCCGGAGTCGAAGCTCGCGGTCTTGATCGAGGCATTGACCTTGGAGTCGGTGACGTTCTCGGCGAGGTCCAGGGTGGCTGCGGCATCGGTGAACTGGCCGCGGACCTTGCTGATGCCTGCGTGGCGGACGGTGAAGCCGATTTCGCTGTGCGAGGGGTCCAGGGTCCAGGTGCCGGTGGTGACGTTTGCGGGAAGTGCCATGGTGATTCTCCTTGAGTCGGTGGTCAGGCTGTTTGTCTGATCGTCAGTTGAAGCCTCATTGGTTGAAATCTCAACTAACTGCTTCATCCAGTATAAACATGCGTTTGCATCTTTTATTCCAACTCCCGGGAACATCTTTCAAAACTTCCGAGTTCTACCTTTCGTAGAAGATTTCAGATCGACCGGCATCTTTGAGAAACTGGTAGACATGCCCCAAGCCACTGTTCATTTGCTCCGCCACGGCGAGGTCCACAACCCCGAGGGTGTCCTGTACGGCAGGCTGCCCGAATTCCACCTCTCCGAACTCGGCCGGGAAATGGCCCGCACGCTGGCGGAACACTTCAGCGAACGTGCCCTGCAAGGGGCGCGGATCGTTCACCTCGGCGCCTCCCCGCTGACCCGGGCGCAGGAGACGGCCCAGCCCATCGCCGACGCCCTGGGCCTTGAGATCGCCACGGATGCGCGCATCATCGAAGCCGAAAATTACTTTGAGGGCGTCCATGTCACCAAGGCCGAGCTGCTCAGGCCCAGGCACTGGGCCCGGCTGTACAACCCGTTCCGACCGTCCTGGGGTGAGCCGTACAAGGAGCAGGCAGCGCGGGTCATCGCTGCGGTCCAGGACGCCCGCCGCCAAGCGGTTGAGCTGGGCGGCGACGGGGCCGAAGCAATCCTCGTCAGCCACCAGCTGCCCATTTGGGCCACCCGGCTCAGCGCCGAAGGCCGCCCCTTGTGGCATGACCCGCGCAAGCGCGAGTGCACGCTGACCTCCGTTACGTCCCTCGTGTTCGACGACGGCGGACTCGTGCGCGTCGACTACAGTGAGCCCGCCGCCGCCCTGCTGCCCGGTGCCGCCAGCACCCCGGGAGCCTGAGGATGGCACAGAACCGCCGGGCGGGGACTCCGCTGTCCCGCCGCAGCGCGCTGACTGCCGGCGGCGCCGCCCTGGCCGCAGTGTTCGGCTTGTCCGGCTGCGCCCAGGACGATGCCCTCGCTAAACAAGCCAAGGCAGGGGACAACAAGAACTACGTCGCCGGCGACGGATCCGTAACCGAGTTCGCCGTCGCCGACCGCAAGAGTCCCGTGCAGCTTAAGGGGACGCTGTTCGACGGCACCGCCGTTACGTCGGCGGACTTCCCCGGCAAGGTCACGGTGCTGAACTTCTGGTTCGCCGCCTGCGCCCCCTGCCGGGTGGAGGCGCCCTCGCTCGAGGCCCTGAACCGGGAGTTCAAGAGCCAGGGCGTGCAGTTCTTCGGCGTTAACCTGCGCGACGAGAAGCCCACGGCCGACGCGTTCGACAAGACCTTCAACCTGACGTATCCGAGCTTTAACGACAAGGACGGCGCCGTGCTGCTGGCCGTCTCCGGCCTCGTGCCGCCCGGCGCCGTGCCC
This sequence comes from Arthrobacter sp. ov118, assembly GCF_900116495.1. GTDB lineage: Bacteria > Actinomycetota > Actinomycetes > Actinomycetales > Micrococcaceae > Arthrobacter. Next base: position 638,570 of record NZ_FPAY01000001.1, on the reverse strand, counting down.
ACCACCCTGGTGCTGGACAAGCAGGGCCGCGTCGCGTCCCGCGTCCTCGGCGAAATCCAGCAGGGCACGCTCAAGTCCCTCATCGCCGCCGCCGTGGCCGAGTAGCGCGGTCCACGCCGTGAACAGCCCCTTCGCCGAAGCCATCCTGAACGGATCGCTGCTGCTTGCCATTCCTGTCGCTCTCCTGGCCGGCCTCGTCTCCTTCCTTTCGCCCTGCGTGCTGCCGCTCGTGCCCGGATACCTCGGCTACGTCACCGGGCTGACCGGCGTCGACCTGCAGAAGCAAAGGCGCGGACGCATGCTGGCCGGCATCGGGCTCTTCGTCCTCGGCTTCTCCGTGATTTTCGTGCTGCTCGGCGGGGCGTTCGGCCAGCTGGGCAGCCTGATCACCGGCTCGCAGAACAGATGGATCACCCAGTTGCTCGGCGTCCTCGTGATCATCATGGGCGTCGTGTTCATGGGCGGCTTCGGCTGGCTCCAGCGCGACGCCAAGATCCATGCCAAGCCACCGGCCGGTCTGTGGGGCGCACCCTTGCTGGGCGTCACCTTCGGGCTGGGCTGGGCCCCGTGCATCGGTCCGACCTATTCGGCCGTCCAGCTGCTCAGCCTCTCCGGCGGCTCCTCCGCGGCCAAGGGCGCGTTCCTGGCCTTCGTCTATAGCCTGGGGCTGGGCATTCCGTTCCTGCTGATCGCCCTGGCCGTGCGCCGCGGCATCGGCGTGATGTCCTTCTTCCGCAAGCACCGGCTCGCCATCCAGCGCACCGGCGGCGGCATCCTGGTCCTGCTCGGCATCCTGATGGCCAGCGGCGTGTGGGGCACCTGGGTGTCCGAGTTGCAGTACTGGTTCCAAACCGATGTGAAATTGCCGATCTGATGAGCGAGCGCGTGAACGTATTGAAGAAAAAGTCCCCGAAGTCCGAGGCCGTCCTGCCCACGCTCGGTCCCTGGGGCATGCTCCGGTGGGCGTGGACGCAGCTGACCAGCATGCGTACCGCACTCTTCCTGCTCCTGCTGCTGGCCGTTGCCGCCGTGCCCGGCTCGCTGTTTCCGCAGCGCCCCGCCAACCCGGCGATTGTCACCCAGTACATCAAGGACCACCCGGATTACGGCAAGCTCCTCGATTCGCTGCAGCTTTACGACGTCTATTCCTCGGCGTGGTTTTCCGCGATCTACCTCCTGCTGTTCATCTCGCTGATCGGCTGCGTGGTCCCGCGCGCCATCGCGCACTACAAAGCAATGCGCTCCCAGCCCCCGCGCACCCCCGCACGGCTGTCCCGGCTGCCGGAATACGGCACCCTGGTGATTCCGGCCGACGCCGGGATCCCGGCGTCGGCCGCCATCTCCAGTGCCGCGGGGCTGCTGAAAAAGCGCGGCTACCGCGTCGACATCAGGGACCGCGACGGCGCCCGGCCCTCCCTGGGGGCCGAGCGCGGCTTGCTGAAGGAAGTCGGCAACCTCGTCTTCCACACCGCCTTGATCGGGGTGTTGATCTCCGTGGCGATCGGCGGCCTCTTCGGCTACAGCGGGCAGCGGATCTTGGTGGAGGGTGACACCTTCGTCAACACCCTCGTCGGGTACGACCAGTTCACGCCCGGCACCAACTTCCAGAGCAGCCAGCTGCAGCCGTACTCCGTCCAGCTGGATAAGTTCGACATCACCTTCGACCGCGAATCCAAGGGAAAGTTCGGACAGCCCATCGACTTCACGGCCCAGGTGACCACAAAGGAAAACCCGGACGCGCCGGCCAAGAAGGAAGTGCTCAAGGTCAACGACCCGCTCAGCCTCGGCGGCACCAGTGTGTACCTCACGGGCAACGGCTACGCCCCCGTGGTCACCGTCCGCGACGCCGCCGGGAACATCGCCATGCAGGGTCCCGTGGTCGCCAAGCTCCAGGGCGAAAACTACTACTCCTCGGTGGTCATCAAGGTCCCGGACGCCAAGCCGGAACAGCTGGCGTTCGCCGGGTTTTTCCTGCCGACGGCCTTTGTCACCGACAAGGGCGTGTCTTTCAGCGGGGACCCGGCGCTCATCAACCCCCAGCTGAGCCTGAACTCCTACTACGGCGACCTTGGCCTGGACGCGGGCGCCCCGCAGAACGTCTTCGAACTCGACGTCAAGAACCTGACGCCCCTCAACGCCCGGAACCTGGCCACCAAGGGCATCACCCTGGCGCCCGGGAGCACGTACAAGCTGCCGAACGGCAAGGGCTCCATCAGCTTCGACGGCGTGAAGCGCTATGTCGGCGTGGACATCCACCACAACCCAGGCCAGCTCTACGCCCTGGTCTTCGCGCTCACGGCCGTCGCCGGACTGGTCACCTCGCTCTACGTGAACCGCCGCCGCCTGTGGGTCCGCACGGGCACACACGCGGACGGCCGCACCATGGTGGAGTACGGCCTCCTGGCCCGCGGCGAAGACCACCGCCTGGCAGGGGAAGCCGCAGCCATCCGGAAACTGCTCGCCAGCGAATGGCACCTGGACCCCGCCGACGCCGCTGAATCGGCGCCCACTGCCTCCCAGTCGGCTTCCCCCTCCCAGTCGGCTCCCAGCGGAACAGGGGATAATGACCGGGCGGATACCGACGCTGCCGGCGATCAGCAGGCCTCCCCGGAAGATCACGAAGCCGACTTCATCCAGTCCACAGCAGGCTCTCCCGAGTCAAAGAAGGATCAGTAATGTTCCCCATCAACGAAACCATGGGCCAGTACAGCGAGCTCTTCATGCTGCTGGCCGCCGGCACGTACACGGTGGCGTTCATCGCCTTCGCCTGGGACCTGGCCAAGAGCAGCAAGATGCTGCGCGCGGTGGACCTGAAGGCCGCGGAGCTCTCCGGGCAGGCGACCGAACCCGTGCGCACCCCCGTAGGGGTCGGCGCCGGGGCCTCCGCACGCGGCGTTGACCGCGCCGACGCGCACCTCAGCGGCCCCGTGGGCCGCGCCGAGCGTCCGACGTCGGCCGTCTCCGGCGGCGCCTCGGCAGGGGCGGGCCAGACCGCGGACGGCAGCATGCGCTACGGCGGGGAGCGGCGTGCCCCGGCCCGGGTAGCCGTCGCGCTGACCGTCCTCGGCGCGGCAATCCATGCCGCCGGCGTGATCACCCGTGCGCTCGGCGCCGGCCGGGTGCCGTGGGGCAACATGTATGAATTCCTGACCACCGGTGCGTTCGTGGCCGTGGCCGTCTTCCTGCTCGTGCTGATCCGCCGCGACCTGCGCTTCCTGGGCACGTTCGTGATCGGCCTGGCCATCATCATGCTCGTGGCGGCCTCCATCGCCTTCTGGACGCCCGTGGGCCACCTCGTGCCGGCCCTGCAGAGCTACTGGCTGATCATCCACGTGTCCATCGCCGTGATGTCCTCGGCACTGTTCACGCTGACGTTCGCCATGTCAGCGCTGCAGCTCGTGCAGTCGCACCGGCAAAAGACCATCGCCGCCGGCGGGGCGGACAAGCTCGGGTTCATGCGCCTTGTCCCCAACGCCCTGAGTCTGGAGAACCTGTCCTACCGCATCAACGCGATCGCGTTCGTCGGCTGGACGTTCACCCTCATGTTCGGCGCCATCTGGGCGGAGAAGGCGTGGGGCCGGTTCTGGGGCTGGGACACGAAGGAAGTCTGGACGTTTGTGATCTGGGTGGTCTACGCCGGCTACCTGCACGCCCGCGCCACCCGCGGCTGGACCGGAACCCGCGCCGCCTGGCTGTCGATCGTGGGTTACCTGTGCGTGGTCTTCAACTTCACGATCGTGAACCAGTTCTTCAACGGCCTGCACTCCTACTCGGGGCTGTAGCCTCCACACTTAAAGCAACGTGGGGTCACTTAGCGCCCATTCCGGCCGTCGGAATGGGCGCTAAGTGACCCCGCGTTGGTGTTTGGAGTGCGCCGCTATTTGACCTCGTCGGTGCCTGGGGTTCCGGCGTCGCCGGGTTCGCGGGCGTCGCCGGCGTCCTCCGGGCCGCCGGGTTCCGCGCTGCCGGCGTCGGGCTTGCGCTCCTTGGCCTCGAGTTCGCCCTTGAGCTTCTTGAGCCTGTCCGTCTCGGCCTGGTTGCGGTGGCGGATTTCAAGGTTGCGCAGGAAATCGGGGTCATCGTCGGGCGCGACGGGGTGGCTGTAGGCCACAGGGGCGGCGTCCGTGGCGCGGGGGCGCCCGATCAGGAACCACAGGACGGCGCCAACCAAGGGCAGCAGGACCTGCACGAACACCCAGGCGGTCTTGGAGATGCCCCGGGTCAGCCGTGCATCCGTCCGTATGAGGTCGACCAGCCCGTAGACGAAGACGACCAGGATGACGATCGGGACCACTATGCGGAGCATATCTTCAGTCTAGCCGTCAGGCGGCCCGACCGCGCCGGTCACCGTGCCCGGAACGCATTTGCGGCCGGAACAGGGCGAGCGGCCTGGCGGCTAAACTTGGAGTGTGGCTTTTCTCAAATACTCCCTGATTCGGCTGGCGTTGTTTGCGCCCTTGTTCGCGCTTTTCCTCTACCTGCACCTGGGGGTGCTCCTGGCCGCCCTGTGCGCCGGGATGATGTCCTTCGCCATCAGTTTCCTGTTCTTCCAGAGGCAGCGCGACGCGGCCACCGCAACCCTGCACCACCGGTTCTCCGGCAAGGCCAAGCCGCTGCGCAGCGCCGGCGAGGTGGCCGACGCCGACGCCGAAGACCGTCTGGTGGACCAGCACCCGGACATCGCAGTCCACACGGACACCCGCCCCAAAGACTCCTAGGAGCCGGTGCGCCCAACAACCTCGCCCTGGGACGCCGTCCCTTAAAGCCCGGGCTTTAGAAGCCGTGGCTCAGGACGAGGCCCAGGGAAAACAGTGCGGCGAAGCCGAGGTTGATGAGCCCGGTCTGCTTGAGGACCGGGATGAGGCTCTTGCGCCGCCGCCCGGCGATCATCAACCAGGACGGCATGAGGCTGGCGGGGACCAGCAGCAGCACGATCAGCATCCACGGCCGCACCGGGGCCAGCACGATCACCAGCAGGATCGCGACGGCGAGCATCAGCACATAGCTTTCGCGGGCATGCTTGTCGCCGAGCCGCACTGCCAGGGTTTTCTTCCCGGCCCTCCGGTCGGTCGGGATGTCGCGGACGTTGTTGGCCATCAGCAGGGCGCACGCGATCAGACCCGTGCCGATCGCTCCGATGATCGCGGCAAGGCTGAGCTGGCCCGCCTGCGTGTACGTGGTGCCCAGCGTTGCCACGAGCCCGAAGAAGACAAACACGAAGACGTCGCCCAGACCAAGGTAGCCGTACGGGTTCTTACCGCCCGTGTAGCCCCAGGCGGCCAGCACGCAGCCGATGCCGACCAGAATCAGCCACCAGGCCTGCGTAATGATCACCAGGATCAGCCCGAACATCATCGCCAGCCCGAAAGCCCCGAATGCGGCCCGTTTCACGTGCTCCGGCTTGGCCGCGCCCGAGCCCACGAGCCGGAGCGGGCCCACCCGGTCCTCGTCAGTGCCGCGGATGCCGTCGGAGTAGTCGTTGGCGTAGTTGACACCGATCTGCAGGAGCAGGGCAACCAGCGCGGCCAGCACGGCGTTCAGCAGGATGAACGAATCCATCTCGTATGCGGCCGCGCTGCCGATCAGCACCGGCGCAATCGCGGCGGGCAGGGTGCGCAGTCGGGCGCCTTGGATCCATTGTGCGGCTGTGGCCACGGTCAGTACCTCGTTGGTTCGTTGTGTGCTCGTTGGTTGGCTAAATGCGCGGCCAAAAGGCCGGAAGCGGCTTGTCTATTTTCCCTGATGCAGCGCATCCAGCAGGACCGTCATGCCCAGGCGGTCCGGTTTGCCGTTGGGCAGCATGAGCAGTTCCGCGGCGGGCAGGACCGTTTTCGGGGCCAGCGCACCCAGTGCCGGTCCCCAGGTCTCGCCCCGTCGATCGGCGAACGCCGCCAGCCCTTCCGGGGAACTGTCATCCACCGCGACGTAGGCGGCCAGGGCGTGGCCCCATTCGGCGGAGGGCACTCCGGCGACAAAAGCCGCGCGGACGCCGTCGAGCTTTTCCAGCTCCGCCTGGACGTGCCCGGCCGAGACCTTGAGGCCCCCGGTGATGACGACGTCGTCCGCCCGGCCGAGCACTGTGAGCCGGCCCTCGGCATCCAGTTCGCCGAGGTCGTTGGTCCGGTACCAGCGTACGCCGTCCGCTTCGACGAACGTCTCTGCCGAAAGTCCGGGGGCCTCCAGGTACCCGGCGGCGACGGTGGCCCCGCCCAGCAGGATGCGGCCGTCCTCCGCGACGCGGACCAGGACGTCCTCGAGCGGGAAGCCGTCATACACGCAGCCCCCGCAGGTCTCGGCGGAACCGTAGGTGGTCACCACTTTCACGCCGGCGTCCCGGGCCGCACCGAGCAGTGCAGGGGACGCGGGGCCGCCGCCGAGCAGGACGGCATTGAAGCGCCGCAGCACGGCCAGCGTCTCTGCCGAGGGCGAGTCCAGCAGCCGCTGCAGCTGCGTGGGCACCAGCGAGGTGAAGCGGACCTTGTCCGTGAGCTCCTGCGCCGCGGCCGTGAACGCCTCAGGGGTGAAACCGCCGGTCAGGTCCATGACCCACGGGCGGGTGCCGGCAAAGAGCGAGCGCACCAGCACCTGGACACCGGCCACGTACTGCACGGGAAGGGCCAGCAGCCATTGGCCTTCGCCCTTCAGCGCGAACGCGGTCGCCATGGATGAGGCCGCCAGGGCGTCGACGGTGAGGACGGTGGCTTTCGGCGCGCCGGTGGACCCTGACGTGCGGACCACGACGGCGGCGTCCTCGATGCCCGGCGTTGGCGGAAACGCCAGCGCGGGGGAGCCGTCCGGCCCCGCGGAGAGTTCGACGGCGGGTCCCTCGCCGTGGAGGGCCGCAGCCAGCGCATTGAGGGCCGGCTCGATGTTCATGGCTGTCACAGCGCGCCTTAGAAGTAGTACGGGAATCTGGACCAGTCGGGGTCCCGCTTTTCGAGGAAGGCTTCCTTGCCCTCCACGGCCTCGTCGGTCATGTATGCCATACGGGTCGCTTCGCCGGCGAAGACCTGCTGGCCCGCCAGGCCGTCATCGGCCAGGTTGAAGGCGAACTTGAGCATGCGGATGGCCTGCGGGGACTGCCGGGCAATGTCGGCGGCGTACTCCAGGGCGACCTCCTCGAGGCGTTCGTGGTCCACGGCCTCGTTGACGGCGCCGATCCGGACCATGTCCTCGGCGGAATATTCGCGGGCCAGGAAGAAGATTTCCCGGGCGGATTTCTGGCCGATCTGGCGGGCCAGCAGTGCCGAGCCGTAGCCGGCGTCGAAACTTCCCACGGTGGCGTCGGTCTGCTTGAACTTGCCGTGCTGGCGGGAGGCGATGGTGAGGTCCGAGACCACGTGCAGGGAGTGCCCGCCGCCGGCCGCCCAGCCGTTAACGACGGCGATCACCACCTTGGGCATGGTGCGCATGAGCCGCTGGACTTCCAGGATGTGCAGCCGGCCGGCGCGGGCGGGATCGATGGTTTCCTGGGTCTCGCCGTCGGCTGTGTTCTGTACTACGTACCGGTACCCGTCCCTGCCCCTGATCCGCTGGTCCCCGCCGGAGCAAAACGAATGGCCCCCGTCCTTGGGCGAGGGGCCGTTTCCCGTGAGCAGCACCGTGGCCACGTCCGGTGTCATCCGGGCGTGGTCCATGGCGCGGTAGAGCTCGTCTACGGTGCCGGGGCGGAAGGCGTTGCGGACCTCGGGCCGGTTGAACGCGATGCGCACGGTGGGCAGGTCCCGGACCACAGAGCCGTCCTCGGACCGCTCCACCTGCCGGTGGTAGGTCATGTCCTGGAAGTCGTCAAAACCGGTGACGGTGCGCCAGCGCCGCGGGTCGAAAACGTCGGATACCTGGGCGGGGATTTCGTTGCTCACACTCCGAGTCTAGTAATCCGCTCAGCTGATGCAGAACTCGTTGCCCTCCGGGTCCGCCATGGTGTGCCATTCGAGCGGCCCCTGGCTGGCCGTCCAGAGGAACGTTGCGCCGCGTGCTTCCAGGGCCGCGCGGACCTCATCCTTGTCCCGCCCGTCCAGTCTCACGTCCCAGTGGACACGGTTCTTGGTGGTCTTTTCGTCGGCGACGGTCTGGAACAGCAGCCGGCGCGGAGGGTTCTTGGTGTCGATTTCGTCCGGCGGGCGGATGGCTGCTCCGGCGCGCCAGACGAGCTTGCCCCGGTGGACTTGCGTGTCCGCCTCTGTGGCGTAGCCCTGCTCGATCATGGAGCGGATGAAGTTCTCGTCCTGCGGCTCCACGGCCCAGTCCAGCGTTTCGGCCCACCACTCGGCGAGCTCGTGCGGTTTGCTGCAGTCCACGGTGATCTGGATGTTCAGTGTCATGGGAAGAACCTACGACGCCGGGGCCCGCAACGGTAGGTCCCAGCCCTCAGATCTCCGGCCCTCTCTAAGCAACGCGGGGTCACTTAGCGCCCATGCGGTGCCTCGGAATGGGCGCTAGGTGACTCCGCGTTGCGTCGGTTAGCCCTGGACCTGCTGGAGCTGTTCGAGGACTTCCGGCGGAATCGCGTAGATGAAGGCGACGGCCAGGAGATTCTTGGAGGCGTGAACGAAGTAGGAGAACATCACGTTTTTCCCCGTCCAGACGTACACGAACACCAGGACGGCCCCCATGGCGAGGTACGGCATCAGCACCTGCAGGGTCATTTGCTCCTGGCCTACGATGTGCAGGGCCGCGAAGAGCAGCACGGACACGATGCAGCAGAACCACAGGTTGAGCCTGCGGCTCAGTTTCCCGATCAGCAAGTGACGGAAAATGTATTCCTCGACGAACGGGCCCACGATCACCAGCAGGGGCACCATGAGCCAGACCGGGACCTGCTGCATCAGTGCCTGAAGCCCGGCCTGGTTGGCGGAGGTCTGCACGGGCCCGCTGACGGCCACCAAAACCGCGGTGAGGATGAGCATCGCCACCACCGCCAGCGGCACCATGAGCGCGGTGAACCACGGCCTCGTCGCAAGGACGCGCAGGTCACGCCCGGCTACGCGCCGCGCCGCGGCCACGGCCAGGAAGCCGATGGTCGCGTAGAAAACCAGGTTCACGGCATAGGACGCCACGGCGGGATTGGGCGAGACCTGCAGCAGCAGCGGCGCCAAAAGTTCGCCGGCCACGGCGAAGAACCCGGCCACGGTCACGTAGAGGCCTGCAGTGATGAAATCGAGCCGCGAGAACCGGTACAGCTCCGGCTGCGGCGCGGGTGGTGTGCGGAGAGCTGTGCCCATGACCCCAGCCTAGCGCCGCGGCATGGCGACGCCGTCACGCCGCCCGAGCCCGGCCGACGGCGGCAGGGCGCCGCGGTTGGTTGACGGTGCCATACTGAGGACGCAGGCCGCCGCCGGGCAGGCTGGGCAACTACTTGCGAGGACTCCTTGAGCGAACATCTCCGCCTTTCGGGCGTATCCCACGGCTACGGGGACCGCCAACTCTTTATCGGCGTCGACATTGCCATCACAGCCGGTGAACATGTGGCGATCGTCGGCGAAAACGGGGCGGGCAAATCCACGCTGCTCCGGATCCTGGCCGGGCTGGAAGCCCCGGACGAGGGCACCGCCGTCAGCCACGGCCGCGTGGGCTACCTGGCCCAGACCCACGGCCTGCCGGATCAGTTCACCGTCAGCAACGCGATCGACGCCGCCCTGGAATCGCTCCGCGCGCTGGAGGCGGAGCTGGACCGTCTGGAGGCCGGCCTTGCCGGCGCGGAAGCGGACGAACTGGAGCGCTACGGAAACCTGCAGACGCAGTACCAGCTCAGGGAAGGCTACGCCGCGGAATCCCGGGTGGAGGCGGCGCTGGACAGGCTTGGGCTGGGCGGGCTGGACCGGATGCGGACTCTGGGCTCGCTCTCCGGCGGCGAACAGGAACGCGTGGCACTGGCCTGCGTGCTCGCTGATCCCGCGGACATCCTGCTCCTGGACGAACCCACCAACCACCTTGATGCGTCCGGCACGGCCTGGCTGGAGGCGCGGCTGGCGTCGCACCGCGGAACCGTGGTGGTGGTCTCCCACGACCGGATGCTGTTGCGCAAAGTGGCCTCAACCGTGATTGAGGTGGATGCCGAACGCCGGACGGTCAACCGGTATGGCAACGGCTACGAAGGCTACTTGCGGGAGAAGGCTGCCGAACGCCAGCGCTGGGCGCAGCAGTACCACGGGTGGCTGGACGCGATGGCTGCCGAACAGCTCCAGGCGGACACGGTTGCGGGGAAGATGGGCTACGCCCGCCAACGCGACGGCGACAAAATGGGGTTCGACTTCAAGGCCGGCACGTGGCAAAAAGCGGCCACCAGCAAGGTCCGCAATGCCCAGGAGCGTCTGCGCCGGCTCGAGGCAAACCCCATTGACCGTCCCCCGGTGCCCCTGAAACTGGCGACGGATCTGCGGGCAGACGTTGCGGACGGCCCCGTCCTTGAAGCGAAAGGAGTGGCTGTGCCCGGCCGCCTCGAACCCACGGACTTCCGGGTCGAAGCGGGCCAGAAAATCCTCATCACAGGCCCCAACGGTGCAGGCAAGTCCACGTTGCTCTCCGTCCTCGCGGGCACGCTGGAACCGGCCAAGGGCACCGTGGCGAGGCACGGCCGGGTCGGCTACCTGCAGCAGGAGCTGGAACTCCCGCAGCGCCCGGCCCGGCGGCTCTTGCCCGCTTTCGCCTCGGGTCTGGGCGGCAACATCGATGAGCACGCCGAGGCGCTGCTGCGCCTGGGGCTGTTCCGGACCAGCGAATTCCACGTACCGGTGGGCAGCCTTTCCGCGGGGCAACAGCGCAGGCTGGCGCTGGCCCGGCTCCTGCTGGGCGGCTACGGGACAATGCTGGTGGATGAGCCCACCAACCATCTGGCGCCCGTACTGGTGGAACAGCTTGAAGCGGCCCTTTCCGGCTTCGAAGGGACACTGGTCATGGTCAGCCACGACCGTGCGCTGGGGGAGTGGTTCAGCGCGTGCGCCAAGCGAAGCGAAACCGGGAGCGGGGCCGGCGCCGGAAACTGGCTCCGATACGCCATGCGGGACGGCGCTTTGGCGTAGTGGAACGGTGCGCGGGGCTTTGCGGGGCCCAAGTGTGGTGCCGCCCGCTCTCACCGCGAGCCCGCGGAAATGGCTAACGCCCGGGCCGAGGGCCCGGGCGTTAGCTTTGAGGTTGTGGCGCTCTAGATCTAACGGAACAGTGCAGATCTAACGGAATAGTGCAGAGCTAACGGAAAAGTGCCCCGTAGGTCCCCATGATGATCCGATCGCCCGGGGTGGACTTGCGGATGTAGTCAACCACTGCCCAGTCATCGAGCGAGATGCAACCGGCTGTCGGCACCTTGTTCATGTGCAGGAAGATGGCGAAGCCCGCGTCCTGGACGATGTTGGGCCGGTTGTAGTTGATGACCACGCCCTGGCGGTAGTGGCCCCCGGACGCGAACCACCACATGTTCTCGTCCCAGCCGACCCAGGAGGAAGACTCGTGGTACTTGTTGTAAGTGGGCGTCCAGGGGTTGCCGCCCCACCGCGAACGGGGGTTCAGCGTGCGGTAGGCGAGCTTGGTTCCCGGGTTGCCCAGGCCGAAGGCTTCCGTTACGGAAAACGAGCCAGTGGGGGAGAACAGGTTCCGGGTGGGGCCGGACGGCACGCCCGGCCGCTTGAACCCTGATGCACCGACGTAGCCGTCAGTCCGCCAGTCCGGCACGTAAGCCCCGGCGACGTTCATGCAGTACAGGTTGGTCGCATGGGACATTCCATAATCCGGTGTCCACGTGAGGAGGACACGGTTCGCTCCGTACGTGGGGTACTTGGCCTGGCCGTTGTTGAGCTTATGGCATTCAGACATCCCATATACTCGCGTCCCGGCGGTCTTGGACCACGTGATATCCCCGCGCTGGTAGGACTGCGCACAGGCGGCGCCAACACAACGCTCGCTCGCGATGGGATACCCCAGCGAGCCGCCAAGGCCACCCACTGAGACGAACTTGCTGTCGATTCCCCGGCCGGAAATCCATGCCCCCGTGGTGGGCGACCAGTAAATACTTCCGCCTTGGAAACGTTGCACGCAGCCACGGGCGGGTTGCCCGCAGGCCTCACTTGAGACCGGGTATCCCAGCATGCTTCGCGACGATCCGGCGGCGTAATACCGGTCGCCGATACCGCCGCGGGTCACGTGCGCGCCGGTGGTGGGCGAATAGAAGATGCTGCCACCTTGGAAGTGCTGCACACAGCCGCCGGCGGTCCCGCAGCTTTCCTCGGTGAGCGGGTAGCCCAGCGAACTGTTCTGTGCCCCGCCGGCCGTCCAGCGGCCCAGAATGCCACCCCAGACGACATGGCCGCCGATTCCCGGCGCCCAGTAGATGTAGCCTTTGCCGAACTGTTGGAAGCACCCGGATGCCTTCAGCCCGCAGGTCTCGGGGGTGACGGGGAGGCCCAGGACTGCCTCGCCGCCGGCGGCGACCCATCGGCTCCCGATGCCGCTAATGGCCGAGAATTCCAGCAACCGCGTGCCTGTCCATGCCAGGATGCGGCCGCTGGAGAACTTCTGGATAGTCCCGCCAGACACCGCGGTCTCATCCGTGACGGGATAGCCGAAAATTGCCAGGCCGCCCTTGGCGTGCCAGCGGGGACCGGTGTGTCCCTCGGTCCGCAGGACCGGGTGCGCGCCCGTTGCCTTGGTCCAGAAAATGGATCCGCCGTCGAACGTCTGGCTGCACACGCCAACTGAGCAGACCTCGCCGGCGGTCGGCGCGCCGAGGGCCCCGGCGGCACCCTTCAGCGCGGTCCACTTCGTCTCGATGGCTCCGCGGACGACGGCGGGCGGAGGCGTCGGCTCTTTCGTCGGGGACTGCGTCGGTTCGACAAGGGGCACTGCCTGCTCCGCGGTGGCTTTCGCCGTCGCAGTGGGAGTTGCGGTTCTTTCTGGAACCGGACCGGCGGGAGCCGATGCGGCGCCGGTCGGCGCCGATGCCGAGCCGGTCGGCGCCGGCGTTTCGGTCGGCGTCGGCGTTTCGGTCGGTGTGGCCGCCAGGCTGGTTGCCGGCGGGGCAATCGGTGCATCCTCAGCGAAGGCCGGCCCGACTGCCGGTGGCCCTGCAGTAAGCCCGAGGATCACGGCCGTGATGAGAAGTATCTTCTTTTTCATGGGGCGTCCTCTACGGAGACGACTGGCGTGCAGGTCCCGCCGCCGTCCTTGGTCTTGGCGAAGTTCGGCGCGGCAATGTCGGCCGAGCGGCCGGCTGGAACTGCTTGGGTGATGAGGGCGTGCCCTGCCACCGTGGGGCCGGCTGTGACCGCGATGGCCACGGTGAACACTCTGTTCTTATCCGTGTTGTTGACGAGGGTGCCCTTGAAGGACCAGGACCCGTCGGCTGTTGCGGTGCAGACGTGCTGCCGCAACGCGTCGGGCGCGTTGAGCGAAGTGGAAACATCGCCAGGCTCGGAGGTAGCCGGCGCCGGCGACCCTGCTGTCTGTGATGTTGATGGTGCCGGCGTTGCTGCGGTACGGCTTTCGCTGGGACCGGCCGGACCGGACCCGCCGCTCGAACACCCCGCTAGTACGACAAGCAACACTGCAGGCAGCAGCGCTCTCTGTTTCATGGTCCCCCCTGACTCACGGCGTTCCTGCCATGGCCTGCAGTGATGTTGCAGGCACACCGGACGGAAAATCCCGCCGGTGTGCTCAGGGTAATGGCAATAGCCGTCTGACCTGCGCTTTTGCGCAAAAGGACATGTGTTGTGGCGGTTCGGGGGCGGCCCCGGGTGTTGCCCGGGTCACGCCGGGCTCCTGAATGCTAGTACGATAGATGAGCCGCGCGAGCTTCGACACTTGTGAGCTTCGGTACACGTCTTAGTCTCCGCAAGAGGCTTAGACCCGAATTTTGTGTATTTGAATCCACGGTCTTGTCCCGGCCATACCTCGACCTACAAGGAATCAGCTGTGCCATCAATTACCCCCACAGAACTCAAGAGCGCGCCGGCGCAACCCGCCGTCGACTCGACCCTCAGCGCCGAGGGCTACAAGAAGACCCTGAGCGGCCGCCACGTCACGATGATCTCGATGGGCGGCGCAATCGGCGTCGGCCTGTTCATGGGGGCCGGCGGACGCCTGGCCTCCACCGGACCGGCACTGATCTTCTCCTACGCCATTGCCGGCGTCATCGCCTACCTGCTGATGCGGGCACTGGGCGAACTCATCATGTACCGCCAGACCTCGGGCTCCTTCGTCAGCTACGCCGGCGAAATGTTCGGCAAAAAGGGCGCGTACCTCTCCGGCTGGATGTACTTCATCAACTGGGGCATGACCGGCATTGCGGAACTGATCGCAATCGGCCTCTACTTCCAGTTCTTCTTCCCCAACGTGCCGGTGGAAGCATCCGCGATTGCAGCATTGGCGCTGCTGGTGGCCGTGAATCTGCTCAGCGTCAAGGCCTTCGGCGAGTTTGAATTCTGGGCCTCCTGCCTCAAGGTCGGCGCCATCCTGATCTTCCTGGCCGTGGGCACCTTCATGGTGGTCACCAACGCCAACGTGGGCGGCGGCCATGCCTCGGTGGCCAACCTCTTTGCCGACGACGGCGGGATGTTCCCCAAGGGCGCGCTCGTGATGGTCCTGGTGCTCAACGCGGTGATCTTCGCGTACAACGGCATCGAGCTCGTCGGCATCACCGCCGGTGAAATGGAAAACGCCAAGCGCGAAGTGCCCAAGGCCATCCGCGCCGTCGTACTGCGCATCGTGGTCTTTTACGTCGGTTCCGTGCTGCTGCTGGCCATGCTGCTGCCCTCGGACCAGTACAAGGCCGGCGTCTCCCCGTTCGTCACCGTATTCGGCCAGATGGGCCTCGGCTGGGTGGGCGATGTCATGAACATGATCGTCATCACCGCGGCGCTGTCCTCCTGCAACTCGGGCCTGTACTCGATCGGCCGTGTCTTCCGCACCATGGCCAACAACGGACATGCCCCGCAGTGGCTCACCAAAATGTCCAAGCGCCACGTGCCGTACGCCGCCATCCTCGCGATCGCCGCTTTCTACCTCGTGGGCATCATGCTGAACATCTGGCTGGGCGGATCGCACGCCTTCGACCTCGCGCTGAACACCGCCTCGATCGGCGTGATCTTCACCTGGGGTGCCATCTTCGCCAGCCAGATCGCGCTGCGCCACCAGAAGGGCCGCGTCTCCAGCCTGCCCATGCCGGGCTCGCCCTGGACCAGCTGGGCCGGACTTCTCGCGCTGCTGGCCATCACCGTGCTGATCGGTTTCGACACCATGACCAGCAAGACCGGCGAGGTCTTCCACCTGGGCCTGTGGACCCTGGCGACCATCCCGTTCTTCGCCCTCGTGCTGTGGCTGGGCTGGCAGAAGGTCAAGAACAACGCGCCCAAGAGCGAGCTCTACAGCTAGGTCCCGCCGGTCCCGGCACGCACCGCACCGTGCTGCAGCGCGACGACGGCGGCAATCACTCGAGCAGGTGGTTGCCGCCGCCGGCGTTTAACGCCGCGAATCTTCAGTAGCTGGCAGGGCTGCCGCCGTCGGCAGTCCGGATATATTGCGCGGCGAGTGCCTCGGAGCCGCGGGCCAGCAGTGCGACGTCGGCGCCCACCAGCACAAACGCGGCACCGGCGGCCAGGTACGAGCGGGCCGTTGCCGGGTTGAAGGCGTTGACGCCGGCAGGTTTGCCGGCCGTTTTCGCGGCGGCGAGGCAGTGTTCGACGGCGGCGCGCACCTCGGGGTGTTCCTGCTGTCCCAGCAGCCCCATCGAGGCGGCGAGGTCGGAGGGGCCCAGGAAGATGGCGTCGACGCCGTCAACCTTCAGGATGTCCTCCACAGCCTCAACGGCGGCCGAAGATTCGATCTGGACGGTGACGCTGACGGTCTCCGCGGCGCGGGCCAGGTAGTCGGGGACGCGGTTCCAGCGGGCGGCCCGGGCCAGCGCCGAACCCACGCCGCGGACACCCTGGGGCGGGTAGCGGGTGGCCGCCACAGCGGCCTCCGCCTCGGCCACGGAGTTGACCATGGGGACCAGCAGGTTCTGCACGCCCAGGTCAAGGTACTGCTTGATCACCACGGTGTCGTTCACCGGCGGCCGGACCAGGGTGTGGACCGGGTAGCCGTGGACGGCCTGGAGCTGGGCCAGGATGGATTCGAGGCCGTTGGGGCTGTGCTCGGCGTCCACCAGGAGCCAGTCCAGGCCGGACCCGGCACAAAGTTCGGCGATCAGCGGGCTGCCGGAGCAGACCCACATGCCCGCCAGCGGCCGGCCGGCTGCGCCCGATTCATTGCGCAGGGCGTCCCGGAAGGTGTCTTCTACTCGAAGCGGCATGTGATGCTCCCCAGCGGTCCGTAGTCGGCGTGCACGGTGTCGCCCTTGTAGACCCAGAGGGGCCGGGTGAAGGAGCCGGCCAGGATGATGTCCCCGGCTTTCATGGCGTCGCCGTGCGCGGCGATCTTGTTGGCCAGCCAGTGCACGCCGTTGGCCGGGTGGTCCAGGACGCCGGCCGCCACACCGGTTTCCTCGACGGTCTGGTTCTTGTAGAGGATCGCCGAGACCCAGCGGAGGTCGACGGCGTCGGGCTTCACCGGCCGGCCGCCGACCACCATGGCGCCCATGGCGGCGTTGTCGGCGATGGTGTCCACGATGGTCCGGCCCTCCATCTCAATCCTGGAGTCCAGGATCTCGAGGGCCGGCACCACGTAGTCGGTGGCGTTGAGGACGTCGAAGATGGTGCAGCCGGGGCCTTTGAGCCCGTCTTTGAGGACGAACGCCAGCTCTACCTCCACCCGGGGGTGGGTGTAGCGGTCCCACGGCACGGAGCAGCCGGTTTCCAGCACCATGTCATCGAAGATCGCCCCGTAGTCCGGTTCGGTGATGCCCGTGGCGGCCTGCATGGCCTTGGAGGTGAGCCCGATCTTGCGGCCCACCAGGGTCCGTCCGGCTTCCTCGTTCCGCCGCCGCCACAGCTGCTGCACGGCGTAGGAGTCCGCCACGGTCATCTCCGGGTAGCGGGCCGTCAGGCGCGGCACCGGCTTGCGGTTCCGGCCAGCTTCCACCAGTTCGTCGGCGATGGCTTCGATTGTCTTCGCGTCCAGCATCGGGTTAGACCTGCGCCCCGAGCTTGAAGCCCACCGCGTCGGTGCCTGCGGCGGAATCGTCTTTGCGCGTGTAGGAGAACCCGTCGGCGCCCACGGTCACGGCCATTTCGGAGGCGTCGGTGCGTTCGATGACGGGCTGCGGGTTGCCGTCGAGGTCCAGGACCAGGGAGGCCTCGGTGTACCAGGACGGGACCACGGGGTTGCCCCACCAGTCGCGGCGCTGGTTGTCGTGCACGTCCCAGGTGATGGTCGGGTTATCCGGGTCGCCGGTGTAGTAGTCCTGGGTGTAGATCTCGATGCGGTGGCTGTCCGGGTCCAGGATGTAGAGGTAGAAGGCATTGGAGACCCCGTGCCGGCCCGGGCCCCGTTCGATCCGGTCGCTGATGCGCAGGGCGCCCATCTTGTCGCAGATCTGGATGATGTTGTGCTTCTCGTGCGTGGCGAACGCGACGTGGTGCATGCGCGGGCCGTTGCCGCCGGTGAGGGCGGTGTCGTGCACGGTCTGCTTGCGGTGCATCCACGCGGCGTACGTGACGCCGTCGGAATCCTGGATGTCTTCGGAGACGCGGAAGCCGAGGTCCTCCAGGTACTTCCGGCCGCGGGGAACGTCCGGGGTGACCTGGTTGAAGTGGTCCAGGCGCACCAGTTCACCGGCGGAGTAGAGGTCGTAGCGCTGGGTGAGGCGCTCTACGTGCTCGGTCTCGTAGAAGAATTCGTAGGGGAAGCCCAGCGGGTCCTCGACGCGCACGGAGTCGCCGATGCCCTTGGTGAAGCCTTCTTTCCGGCGCTCGGTGCGGCAGCCCAGTTCCTTGTAGTAGGCCTCGGCGGCGTCCACTTCGGCGGGGGATTTCACCCGGTACGCGAAGGCCGCAACGGCGGCGATCGGGCCCTTGCGGAGCACCAGGTTGTGGTGGATGAACTCCTCGAGGGAGCGCAGGTAGATGGCGTTCTCGTCTTCCTCGGTGACGTGCAGGCCCAGGAGGTCGACGTAGAACTCGCGGGACTTGGCGAGGTCGGTGACGACGATTTCCATGTAGGCGCAGCGGACGATGTCCGGTGCCGGAACGGTGGGGGTGGGGACGAAGTTGGTCATGGTGTTCTCTCTTCTTTGAAAGGGGTCGTGGAAAGTTCGACGGCGGCCGGCCAATCCCCGGTTGCGTTATCAGTTCTGGTTGCCTTCAGGGCCTCAGAAGGACATTAAGTGATAGCGCATCGGGTTACTGCGCCGCCTAGGCGCCGAATTTGGGGGTGTGGACGGAGCCGAGCGTGATGTGGACGGCCTGCTGGTCGGTGTAGAAATCGATGGAACGGTAGCCGCCCTCGTGGCCGAGGCCGGAGGCCTTGACCCCGCCGAACGGGGTGCGGAGGTCGCGGACGTTGTGGCTGTTGAGCCACACCATGCCGGCCTCGACGTTCTGCGAGAAGTTGTGGGCGCGGGTCAGGTTCTGGGTCCAGATGTAGGCCGCGAGGCCGTACTTGGTGTTGTTCGCCAAAGCCAGCGCCTCGTCGTCGTTCTCAAACGGGGTGATGGCGACGACGGGCCCGAAGATCTCCTCCTGGAAGATCCGCGCGTCGGGGGCGACGTCGGCGAACACCGTGGGTGCGATGTAGTTGCCTTCCGGGAGGTGGTCCGGGCGGCCGCCGCCGGCCAGCAGCCGGCCTTCGGACTTGCCGATCTCCACGTAGGAAGCCACCTTTTCATAGTGCTCCGGGTGGACCAGCGCGCCCACCTGGGTCTTGGGGTCGTGCGGGTCCCCGACCACGATGTTCTTGGCGCGGGCGGCGTACTTGTCGCAGAATTCCTCGTAGATGGCGCGCTCCACCAGGATCCGGGAGCCGGCGGTGCAGCGTTCGCCGTTGAGCGAGAAGACGCCGAACAGGGCGGAGTCGATCGCGGCGTCCAGGTCGGCGTCGGCGAACACGACGCACGGTGACTTGCCGCCGAGTTCCATGGACAGGCCCTTAAGGTTGGCCGCGGCATTGCGGAAGATCGTCTGGCCCGTGGTGGTCTCGCCGGTGAAGGAGATCAGCGGCACGTCCGGATGCTTGACGAGCGCGTCGCCGGCTTCCTCGCCGAGGCCGTTGACCAGGTTGAACACGCCGTCGGGCAGACCGGCGTCCTTGAAGATGGTGGCCCACAGAGAGGCGGACAGCGGGGTGAACTCGGCCGGCTTGAGGACCACGGTGTTGCCCGTGGCCAGGGCCGGGGCGAGCTTCCAGGACTCGAGCATGAACGGGGTGTTCCACGGCGTAATCAGGCCTGCAACGCCGATCGGCTTGCGGTTCACGTAGTTGATCTGCGCGCCGGGGACCTTCATGGCGTCGTCGAACTGGGCCACGATCAGGTCCGCGAAGAAGCGGAAATTCTCCGCCGCCCGCAGCGCCTGGCCCTTGGCCTGGGTGATCGGCAGGCCGGTGTCGAAAGTCTCGAGTTCGGCGAGCCGCGCCTCCTGGGCCTCGACGGCGTCGGCGATCTTGTTCAGGACGCGGGCGCGCTCGCGGGGCTTCATCTTCGGCCACGGGCCGTTGACGAACGCTTCGCGGGCGGCGGCGACGGCGCGGTCGATGTCTTCCTTCTGGCCGGCCGCGGCGGTGGCGTAGTTGGTGTTGGACACGGGGTCCAGGACATCGAAGGTCGCCCCGGATGCCGAGTCAACAAACTCGCCGTTGATGTAGTGCTGGATGTGGGTGGGAAGGTCCTGCGGAACGTAGTGGGATTTGGTTTCTGCGGCAGTGAACGTCATTGTTTTTTCCTTACTGTTAGTCCATCGCGGGGTCACTTACGGCCCAATGGGGGTGCCCTATTGGGCGCTAAGTGACCCCGCGTTGCTTTTCGGGGCCTGGGCGAGGTAGGCGTCCAGGGTGGCGCTGCGGTGCAGGCGGGCGGCCTTTTCGATTTCCTCGGCGGCGGCGCCGGTTTCGATGAGCCGGAGCAGGGCTTCGTGTTCGTCGACGGAATCGTGCGCCCGGCCGGGGACGAAGCGGAACGTGGAGGACCGGAGGGAAGCGAGCCGGTTCCAGCCCCGGTGGACGAGGTCCAGGATGTGCGGGTTGGGGCAGTGCTCGAACAGGACGCTGTGGAAGTCTTGGTTGAGCCGGGTGAAGCGGACGGGATCGAAGTGCTGCAGGCATTCGCGCATTTCTTCGTTCACGGCGCGCGCCCGGGCGATGTCCGCCGCCCCGATCAGCGGCGCGGAGAGGGCCGTGGCGGCGCCCTCGACAATGCTCAGGGTCTGCATCGTGTAGAGGTATTCGGTGGGGTCGATGCCGGAAACGGTGGCGCCGACGTTCCGCTCGAACTGGACCAGGCCTTCGGCCTCGAGCCGGCGGATGGCTTCGCGGACCGGAACCACGCTGACGCCCAGGTCCTCCGCGATTTTGGCCAGCACCAGCCGGTAGCCGGGGGAGTAGGTTCCGTCCACGATCCGGGCCTTGACGGCCGCATAGGCCTGCTCGGATTTGCTGGCGGGCGGGGCGGCGGTCTCACTCATCGGACTGCCCTGATTCCCGTGCGGCGGCCCATTCCTCGTACCGGGTCCGCCAGGCGGCGCCCAGCGGGTAGAGGCCGTCCACGCTGTGGCCCTGCTGCACCATTTCGGCGATGAAGGTTTCCTCGCGTTCCTGGGCGATGGAATCCTCGGCCAGTTCTTCGGCGAGCGCCGGCGGGATGACCAGGATGCCGTCGGAGTCGGCCACGATGATGTCCCCGGGCTGCACGGTGGCGCCGCCGCAGGCGATGGTGATGTCCGTGTCCCAGGGGATGTGCCGGCGGCCGAGCACGGCGGGATGCGGATTCGAGTAGTAGGTGGGCATGTCCATCGCCGCGACGGCGGAGAAGTCGCGGACGCCGCCGTCGGTGATGATGGCCGCGGCGCCGCGGACCTGGGCGCGCAGGGCCAGGATGTCGCCGATGGTGCCGGTGCCCTTTTCTCCCCGCGCTTCCATCACCAGGATCTCGCCCTCGTTGACGGAGTCGATCGCCTGCTTCTGCGCGTTGAAGCCGCCGCCGTGGGTCTTGAACAGGTCCTCGCGGTTGGGCACGTAGCGCAGCGTCCGGGCCAGGCCCACGATCCGCTTTTCCGGCCGGGTGGAGGTGAGGCCGTCGATGCTAACGTTGTTCAGGCCCCGCTTGCGCAGCTGGGAGGACAGCGTGGCCGTGCAGACGCTTTCGAGCTTGGCCTTCAGCTCCGCGGTCAGGACAGCAGCCGGCGCCGCTGGTGCCTGGGCCGCAAGCCCGGCAGCTTCGCGGGAGCCGTAGGCTTCCTCCAGCTGCAGGTCGTCGGTCTGGGGCAAAGCGCCAAAGTCGGCGAACGGCGTGGTGCCTTCCGTCACCGTGGTGGCGAGCCGGCCGGTGCTGAACGAACCGGCGCTGACTTCCACCTCGACGACGTCGCCCGGGTTTGCGACGGAGGCACCGGCAGGGGTGCCGGTCAGGATGATGTCGCCTTCTTCGAGGGTGAGCAGCTGGGACAGGTCCGCCACGAGCCGGACGAAGGGGAAGAGGAGGTCGCCGGTGGTGTCGTCCTGGACCAGTTCGCCGTTGTGCCAGGTGCGGATGGCCAGCTTTTCCGGGTCGACGCTGTCCGCGGCGATCAGTCCCGGGCCCACCGGGGTGAAGCCGTCGCCGCCCTTTGACCTGAGGTTCGAGCCCTTGTCCGCGTAGCGGAGGTCGTAGACGCCGAGGTCGTTGCTGGCGGTGACCCACTCGACGTGGCTCCAGGCGTCCTCGAGGCTCACGCGGCGGGCGGGCTTGCCGATGATCAGGGCGATCTCGCCCTCGTAGCCGAGGAGTTCGCAGCCGGCCGGGCGTTCCACGGTGGAACCGCTCAGGGCAAGGGAGGACGACGGCTTCAGGAAGTAGGACGGCTGTGCCGGTGTGCGGCCCCGCTGGGCGGCGCGGCTGGGGTAGTTGATGTGTACCGCGATGACCTTGCGGGCCGCGGCCAGGGTGCGGTCGGTGACCAGTTCCAAGAGTTACTCCTCATCGAGTACGAAATCGTATACGAAAACTATGACCCGTGGGCCGCGGATCGTCAACCCCTGCTTTTCCGGGTTTTTCGAAGGCACTTGTAACCCGGGTCACGCCTGGCGTACAGTTTTGGATCGAAGCAGCAATTCAATAATAGAACGCATAATTCTATTATCGAACACCAGCTGTTATCGAACACCGTCGGCGCCAGACCGCCACACAACGAAGTGAGGAAAGCCCGTGCAGTTCCACCATCACGGTTACGTATCCGGTGACCCGCGAGTCCAGCCGGCGGCCGGCGTCGGCGTCAATCGCCCCGCCCAGCTGCCCGACGAGGTCGATGTGCTCATTGTCGGCACCGGGCCCGCGGGCATGCTCACCGCGGCCCAGCTGTCCCAGTTCCCCGGCATCACCACGCGGATCGTGGAGCGCCGCGCCGGCCGGCTGGCCATCGGTCAGGCCGACGGCATCCAGGCCCGCAGCGTCGAGACCTTTCAGGCCTTCGGCTTCGCCGAGCGGATCACCGCCGAGGCGTACCACATCACCGAGATGGCCTTCTGGAAGCCGGACCCGGCGGATGCCTCCCGCATCGTCCGCGCGGCCCGCGCCGTCGACGACGAAATGGGGATCAGCGAGTTCCCGCACCTCATCGTGAACCAGGCGCGCGTCCTGGACTACTTCGGCGAGTTCATGGCGAACTCGCCCGCGCGAATGACGCCAGACTACGGCTTTGAATTCCGCGGCCTCGAGGTCACCGGGGAAGGCGCGTACCCGGTCACTGTCACTCTGGCGCACACCGCCGGCCCCGACGAAGGCCAGGAGCGTATCGTCCGGGCCAAGTACGTCGTGGGCGCGGACGGCGCGCGCAGCAAGGTCCGTGCCTCGATCGGCTGCACCATGGCCGGCGACCAGGCCAACCACGCGTGGGGCGTAATGGACGTGCTCGCCTCCACGGACTTCCCCGACATCCGCCTCAAGTGCGCCATCCAGTCCCACGACGGCGGCAGCATCCTGCTGATCCCGCGCGAGGGCGGGCATCTCTTCCGCATGTACGTCGACCTCGGCGAGGTCAACCCCGACGACAAGGGCGCGGTGCGCAGCACGTCCATCGAGCAGATCATCGCCAAGGCCAACGCGATCCTCCACCCCTACACGCTTGATGTGCGCAACGTGGCCTGGCACAGCGTGTACGAGGTGGGCCACCGCCTCACCGACAGGTTTGACGACGTCCTCCCGGAGGAGCTGGGCACGCGCACGCCGCGCGTCTTCATTACCGGCGACGCTTGCCACACGCATAGCGCCAAGGCCGGCCAGGGGATGAACGTCTCCATGCAGGACGGCTTCAACCTCGGCTGGAAGCTCGGCCACGTGCTGGAGGGCCGCAGTCCGGAGAGCCTGCTCTCCACCTACTCCGCCGAGCGCCAGGTGGTCGCGAAGAACCTCATCGACTTCGACAAGGAGTGGTCAACGCTCATGGCGAAGAAGCCCGAAGAGTTTGAGAACCCCTCCGAGCTCGAGGATTTCTACGTGCGCACCGCCGAGTTCCCCGCGGGATTCATGACCGAGTACTCGCCGTCGTTGATCGTCGCCGAGGCGACGCACCAGAACCTGGCTTCCGGTTTCCCGGTCGGCAAGCGCTTCAAGTCCGCGCCGGTACGGCGGGTCTGCGACACCAATCCGCTCCAGCTCGGCCACCAGGCCACGGCGGACGGCCGCTGGCGCATCTACGTCTTCGCGGACGCGGCAGCGCCGGGAGCGCCCTCGCCAACCACGGATCTTGCCGCGTGGCTGGCCACCGCGCAGGACTCGCCGCTCGCCGCCACCCCTGAGGGGACCGACCGTGACGCATGGTTCGACGTGAAGGTGATCTACCAGCAGGACCACACCGGCATCGACATCGGTGCCGTTCCTGCGGTGTTCAAGCCCGAGGTGGGGCCGTTCAAGCTCACCTACCTTGAAAAGGTCTACGGCACCGATCCCAAGGCGGACATCTTCGAGCTGCGCGGGATCGATCGCGGCGGCGCCGTCGTGGTGGTGCGTCCGGACCAGTACGTGGCGAACGTGCTGCCCCTGACGGCGACGGCGGAGCTCGCCGCGTTCTTCGCGCCGCTCCTGCGGTCAGGTACGCGCGTCCGCGAGTTCCAGAACAGCGCGAAGTAGCAGCGCGTCTCGCAAGGTCTAGCCCCGGTCAGACGGTCAGCGGCCGGCCGTCTGCGCGGACCTGTATTCCGCCGCAGGGTAGACGCCGAGGATCCGCACCTCCGTGGTGAAAAACTCCAGCTCCTCCAGCGCCAGGCTGAGCGGCAGGTCCTCGGGGTGGCCCTCGACGTCGGCCATGAACATGGTGGCGGCAAACTCATTGCCCACCATGTAGCTTTCCAGCCGCGTCATGTTCACCCCGTTCGTGGCAAAGCCTCCCAGCGCCTTATAGAGGGCGGAGGGGACGTTCCGGACCCGGAACACAAAGCTGGTCACTGCCGGTCCGGACAGGACGTCCCGGGCCGGCAGCGGCTTTTCCCGCGCAAGGACCACGAAGCGTGTGGTGTTGGAGGGATCATCCTCGACGGCGGAGGCGAGCACGTCCAGACCGTAGAGCTGGGCCGCGAGCGGGGGAGCGAGGGAGAGTTTGGTGGGATCGTTCCAGTCGCGCACCTCGCGGGCGGACCCGGCGGTGTCGCCGGCGATCACGGGGCGCAGGCCGGCGGAGCGGATCAGCCGCCGGCACTGACCCAGGGCGTGGAGGTGGCTGTGGACCTCGGTGGCCGCCTCGATGGTGCTGCCCGGGATGCCCAGCAGGTCGAAGTGGATGGGCAGAAAGTACTCGCCCACAATCTGCAGCCCGGACTGGGGCAGCAGCACATGGATGTCGGCCACCCTGCCGGCAATGGAGTTCTCGATGGGGATCATGGCGAGGTCGGCAGCGCCACCGGACACCAGTTCAAAGGCGTCCTCGAAGCTGGCGCAGGGAACGCTCTCCAGGTCGGGGAACATTTGCATGCACGCAATATTGGAGTTGGCGCCGGGCTCACCCTGGTACGCAATCTTCTGGACCATGCTCCGTATGCTTTCACGTCAGGCGCTCGCTCACCCAAGTAAGTCGCGGCAGGGGCTGTGCTGGAGGCTCAGAGCGGCTCCTGCTGCGAGTTACTTCGGTTCAGGTGCGTGGATGTTCAGGTGCTCGGGCGCAACAGGTGCTTGGCGAAGTGGTCCTCAATCCGCCGCCAGGCCTCCGGGGCCGACTCCGGATCCGGTCTGATGCCCATGACGCGGAAGAGCGGGCGCAGCGCCCTGGGACCCACCTCCGAGTCGTTGAGGAACGCGTGCCCGGCGGACTCGAACTCCTTGATGTCGTGCTCCACGTGGAGGCGGTCGAGCACTGAGGTGAGCTTGGCCGCTGCTCCCGGCAGAGTGCGGTCCTTGCCGCCGAAATTTGCCACGATCGGGCAGGCGCCGGCCAAGGCTGCATCGGGATCCTTCGGGAGCCTGCCGTAGTTCACCGCCGAAGCATCGAAGTCGTCATTGGCCAGCAGCAGGGCGAAGCTGCCGCCCATGCAAAAACCGATCACACCGATCCTGCCCGTGGTCCGGCCGGAGTCCAGCAGCCAGGCCCGCGCCGTGGCCAGGTCTGTGAATGCTCGGCCTTCTCCGGCGGAGAGCGAGCGCATGGTGGAGACGAGGCACCTGCGGGCCCCGCCGTCGCTGAACAGGTCAACGGCCAGCGTCAGGTATCCGGCCGCCGCTAGCCGATCCGCATGGCGGACGGTGATGCCATCGAGGCCGAAAGCTTCGTGGATCATCAGGACCGCCGGAAAAGGCCCCTCGCCCTCCGGCGTTGCCAGATAACCGCGCAACACCGGCGAACCGCCGGCTGCGGCGCTGGCCTGGCTCAGGTCCACGTTGCTGAAATCCTGGCTCGGCTCCCGGTCGGCGGCCCTGCCGTGGTCTGCACCTGTCCGTGCCATGCGGTCCCCTTGGTCGGCTGTTGGGGCCATTCTTCTTGCAGGCAGGACTCGGCACAAGAACGGGACCAAAACTGCACTAATCCGGGCAGCAAAAAGCGGCGCCAGACATCCCCCAAGGAAAGTCCGACGCCGCCTGCCAGCGAATGGCTAGTCTTTTTTGAAGGTGTCCTTGACGTCTTCGCCGACCTTCTTGGCATCGGCCACAACCTGGTCCTTCTGGCCCTCGGCCCGAAGCCGGTCGTTGTCCGTGGCGTTACCAGCAGCTTCCTTGGCCTTGCCGCCCAGGTTCTCTGCTTCGTTCTGAATCTTGTCTCCGATACCCATGGTGTGTTCCACCTTTCGTTTCCGGTCGAAATTCAACGTCCAAACACCATAACACAAAGCATGCTTACTAATTCAAGGGGCAAATCACCTGGCGTGTCTTCCGCAGTGTTCCGGGGCTCCGGGCCTCTGGTGAAACGTGCAGATGAAACTTGTCCGATCCACGGGCTAGGCTCGAAGCCATGGACCAAAGGACCACTCTCACGCAGTACATCCATGCTCCGGCGGACTCGATTCGGGAAGCCGGGCAGCTCTAATGGTCCGGCCTACCCCCACGGGCAAGGCGAGAGTCACCGCCCCGCGCCTCGCGCCGGTCCGGCCGGGGGAGCTGCGGGATGATCTGGCGCCGGATTTCCGGCGGGGTGTTCGGTACGACGGCGTGCGGTACAGCCGCGCGTCGGGAGACGGACTGGACCTTGCCGGCACGGTCTTCGCCGAGTGCGAATTCGCTGGCGTGTCCTTCAATGAAACCCAACTGCGCGGCGCCACGTTCCGTGACTGCCTCCTGGCGGAGGTCTACGCCCCGGTGCTGACCGCCGCCCGGTCCAGCCTGCGGGACGTGGAGATCGGCAACCCCCGCTGGGGATCGGCGGAACTCTATGAAAGCGGCTGGCAGTCCGTGCGGATCGACGGCGGCAAGCTGGACTACGTGAACCTGCGCGGATCCAAGCTCACCGACGTGCAGATCAGCGACTGCATCATCAACGAGCTGGACCTGGGCTCCTGCATCGCCACCCGGGTCGCACTCAAGAACTGCACCATCGGCACCCTGGACTTCAGCGGCGCCCGGCTCAAGGACTTCGATCTCCGGAGCACCGACTTCCGCACGATCAGCGGCCTGGGCAGCCTGGCAGGCCTCGTGATCGACGACTACCAGCTCAGCCTGCTTGCCCCGCTGCTCGCGGCGCATCTGGGCGTCGTCGTCGCGTAACCCGGCGGCGGCCGGTTGACCCTTCTGCATCGCCGTGTAATCTTTATAGAACGAACGGTCGGTAAATTATTTCGCTGCCGGCCCCGCTTTCTTGTTGAAGGGTGTTCTCATGGTCGAGGCTTTTCTTGTTGGCGGTGCCCGCACCCCGGTCGGCCGCTACGGCGGCGCACTCTCTGCCGTCCGCCCCGATGACCTGGCGGCACTGGTGGTCCGCGAGGCCGTGGCCAGGGCCGGCGTCGATCCGGACAGCATTGACGAGGTGATCCTCGGCAACGCCAACGGTGCCGGCGAGGAGAACCGCAACGTCGCGCGCATGGCCACCCTCCTCGCGGGGCTCCCGCTCCACATCCCCGGCATCACGGTGAACCGGCTGTGTGCCTCCGGGCTCAGCGCCATCATCATGGCCAGCCAGATGATCAAGTCCGGCGCTGCCGACATCGTCGTCGCCGGCGGCGTCGAATCAATGAGCCGGGCGCCCTGGGTCCAGGAGAAACCGCGGACGGCCTTCGCCAAGCCGGGTGAAATCTTCGACACCTCCATCGGCTGGCGGTTCGCCAACCCGCTCTTCAAAAAGGGCGAGCTGTCCCGCGACGGCAAGATGACCTACTCCATGCCGGAGACGGCCGAAGAGGTGGGGAGGGTTGACGGGATCTCCCGCGAGGACGCGGACGCCTTCGCCGTCCGCTCCCATGAACGTGCCCTGGCCGCCATCGACGCCGGCCGCTTCGCCGACGAGATCGTCCCCGTGACCGTCACCTCCCGCAAGGGCGAGACCCTGGTGGACACCGACGAAGGCCCCCGCGCCGGCACCACCATGGACGTGCTCGCCGGGCTACGCCCCGTCGTCGCGGGCGGCTCTGTTGTGACCGCGGGCAACTCCTCCACCCTCAACGACGGCGCCTCCGCCATCATCGTCGCCTCCGAGGCCGCGATCCAGAAGCTTGGACTCACCCCGCGCGCCCGCATCATCGACGGCGCCTCGGCCGGCTGCGAGCCCGAAATCATGGGCATCGGCCCGGTCCCGGCCACGCAGAAGGTCCTCAAGCGCAGCGGCCTGAGCGTAGGTGACCTGGGCGCCGTCGAACTCAACGAAGCGTTCGCGACCCAGTCCCTGGCCAGCATGCGGCGCCTCGGCCTGGACCCCGAGATTGTCAACCGCGACGGCGGTGCGATCTCCCTGGGCCATCCGCTCGGCTCGTCAGGATCGCGGATCGCCATCACCCTGCTGGGCCGGATGGAACGCGAAGACGCCAGGATCGGCCTCGCGACCATGTGCATCGGCGTCGGCCAGGGCACCGCCATGCTGCTGGAGCGAGTGTAGTGGGGGCGCCGGAACCGGCCCTCGAGACCGCCGGGTTCGCCACGCTCCTCGTCGAGGAACGTGAGGACCGGATGGTGGTGCTGCTCAACCGGCCCGAAGTCCGCAACGCGATCGACCAGCAGATGGTCGACGAACTCCACGCCGTGTGCGCCCACCTCGAACAGCACCCCAAGGTCCTGATCATCGCCGGCACCGACGGCGTCTTCGCCTCCGGCGCGGACATCGCCCAGCTGCGCGAACGCCGCCGCGACGACGCCCTCCAAGGCATCAACTCCACCATCTTCGTCAGAATCGCCAAGCTGCCCCTGCCCGTCATCGCTGCGCTGGACGGTTTCTGCCTGGGCGGCGGCGCCGAACTCGCTTACGCCGCCGACTTCCGCATCGGCACCCCGTCCGTCCGGATCGGCAACCCCGAAACCGGCCTCGGCATCCTCGCCGCGGCCGGGGCCAGTTGGCGCCTCAAGGAACTCGTGGGGGAGCCCGTCGCCAAGGAAATACTCCTGGCCGGCGCCGTGCTGCGCGCTGACCGGGCCCTCGCGGTCAACCTCATCACCGAAATCCACGATCCGTCCGAGCTCATGGATGCCGCGCACCGGCTCGCCGACCGGATCGCGGCCCAGGACCCGCTCGCCCTGCGGATCACCAAATCCGTGTTCCATGCCCCGGCGGAGGCACATCCGCTCATCGACCAGCTGGCGCAGGGGATTCTGTTCGAGTCCCAGGCCAAGTTCGACCGCATGCAGGCCTTCTTGGACAAGAAAACCGCCAAGAACACCGACAAGAAGTCCGTCCAAGAATCCGGGAAGAAGTAGACATGAGCAACTCCGAACTCCCGACAGAGCTTCCCGGCAGTCATCTTCCCGGCAGTGATCTTCCCCGGTTCGTGGGGGTCCTCGGCGGCGGACGCATGGGGGCCGGCATTGCCCACGCCTTCCTGATCAAAGGAGCCGACGTCCTGGTCGTGGAGCGCGACGAGGCTTCGGCCGAGGCCGCCCGCGAGCGGGTCGAATCCGCCGCCGCCAAGAGCATTGAGCGCGGCGCTGTGGACGGCAACCTTGACGAAATGGTCTCCCGGCTTGCCGTCACCGTGGACTACGACGACTTTGCCGGCCGGCAGCTGGTGGTCGAGGCTGTGCCGGAAGACTGGGACCTGAAGGTGACGGCCCTGCGCGGCATCGAGGAACGGCTTGGCGAGGACGCCTGCCTTGCCTCCAACACGTCGTCGCTGTCGGTCAACGGCCTGGCCCGTGAGCTGAAGCGGCCGCAGAACTTCCTGGGCCTGCACTTTTTCAATCCCGTGCCCGCGTCGACGCTGATCGAGGTGGTCCTCGGCGAGCAGACTTCCGAAACCCTGGCCCGGGCGGCCCGCGGCTGGGTCGAATCCCTCGGCAAGACCGCCGTCGTGGTCAACGACGCTCCCGGCTTTGCCTCCTCCCGGCTTGGCGTCGCGATCGCCCTCGAAGCAATGCGCATGGTGGAGGAGGGCGTGGCCACCGCCGAAGACATCGACAACGCCATGGTCCTGGGCTATAAGCACCCTACCGGCCCGCTGCGGACCACCGACATCGTGGGCCTGGACGTGCGCCTCGGCATCGCGGAATACCTGCAGTCCACCCTCGGCGAGCGCTTCGCCCCGCCGCAGATCCTCCGCGACAAGGTGGCCCGCGGTGAGCTGGGCCGCAAGTCCGGCAAGGGCTTCTTCGACTGGACCGACTGACTGGACCGACTGACCGGACCGCCCGACCGGACCGCCTGGGATCTCTCCACCGGGCCGTCCGGGGCCGGCCTCTAGGATGGTGCGGTGACTTCCATCGAAACCGGCATCGTTCCGGTGACCCTCAGGGGCAAGTTTGTCATCCTCGAGCCGCTGAGCCGTGCCCATCACGACGGCCTCGTGGAGGCCGTGCGCGACGGCGAACTCTGGAAGCTCTGGTACACCTCAGTGCCCGCTCCGGATCAGATGGCGGCCGAGATTGACCGGCGACTGGCACTGCAGGAGCGCGGGTCCATGCTTGCGTTCACCACCCGTTTGATCGACCCGGCCACCGGCGGTCCCGGGGCAGTGATCGGGATGACGACGTACATGAATATCGACGCCGCCACGCCCCGGGTGGAGATCGGCTCCACCTGGAACGCCGCCTCCGCGCACGGCAGCGGCACCAACCCCGACTCCAAGCTCCTGCTGCTGCGGCACGCGTTCGAGACCCTCGGCTGCCCCGCCGTCGAATTCCGCACGCACTGGCTCAACCACCAGTCCCGTGACGCGATCGCCCGGCTGGGCGCCAAGCAGGACGGGGTGCTGCGCAGCCACGCCCGCACGGCCGACGGGATCCTCAGGGACACCGTGGTGTTTTCCATCCTCGAACACGAATGGCCCATGGTCCGCAACGGCCTCGAGGCCCGGCTGGCGAATCGGCCTTAGGGAGCCGAGTAAGCTTTGGCCTCGCTAAGGGAAGCGAAGTACGCCTCGTAGCCCTTGGCGTTCGGGTGGAAGTTATCCGGACTGCTCAGGGCCGAAAGGTCGAGATTGATCCACGGGGCTGCTGAGTTGATGCCGTGGCCGGCGAATGCGGCCCTGACGTCGACGTATTCCGCTCCGGTGGCCCAGGCAGCAGAGGCGATGGACGCGTTCAGGCCGTCAGCCAGAAGCGAGGCTTTGTAGATGAACAGGGACATCGGATCGGTGCGACCGGGGGCGACCGGATCGTAGAGGTAGGGATAGCCGGTCACTACAATCCTGGCGCGGGGCGCCGCAGACTTGACGCTCTGGATCATGGTGATCACGTCACTGGCCAGTCTTTTGCTGACGATCTCGCCCGCCGCGAAGGCGATGGCGGCATTGCACTGCGGACCGACGGAGGGATCCACCATGGCAGCGCTGCAGTCCGTGAAGATTGCCCCAACCCGGAGGTTGTTGCCGCCAGCAGTGATGGTGACGAGCTCAGTGGACTTGTTCAGCCGCTTCAGCTGGGTTTTCACGACGTCGTGGGTCGTTTTCCCGCTGCACGCTGCGTTGGCCACCAGTTTGATGGACCTCGTGTCCTCGGCCAGTTCGGAATAGGTGTTCTCGCTGCGGTAGCAATCATCCAGGTATGGCCCCGCGCCCTGTCCGGCGGCATAGGAATCCCCCAGCGCGACGTACTTGGTCTTGTCCACGGCCTGCGCCGGCACTGCCGCCAAACCTACCGCCAGTGCCAGGGTGGCGAGGCCGGCCGCCAGAGACGTTCGCCGGCGTCGAACTGTCAGAGTTCCCATGGTGTTGCCCCTCCGTGGCACCCAAATTCCGGCGCCTGTGCCTGGAAGACTTGCCGCGAAGGGGTGTCAGTCCGACGGCCGGCGAGCCGAAAAGAGCCCGGCGGCTACCGGGTTCACCGCCACCCTATGCTGAAGCACCCACCATGCCAATGGTCCGTTGGGCATATCCTCCATAGTCCCGTCGTGGATCAGCGCCGGTGCTTGTGCTTAGCTTTCAGGGTGATCATTCCCGCAACGCCCGGAGGCGAGGCCGCGCCAAAGGGAAGACGGAAGCCGGCGCCCGGAGCGGTGGCGTGGGACGGCGCAGTCAATGCCTGGCACGTCGCCGGCGACGTGTACCGGATGGGACGCCGGGAATGGC
Organism: Arthrobacter sp. ov118; assembly: GCF_900116495.1. Taxonomy (GTDB): domain Bacteria; phylum Actinomycetota; class Actinomycetes; order Actinomycetales; family Micrococcaceae; genus Arthrobacter. The sequence continues at coordinate 606,401 of NZ_FPAY01000001.1, read as the reverse complement.
TGACGGAGGCCGGCTGGCGGCAGGCCCATGACGCCGGCATCCGCACCGTCGTCGATCTCCGCAACGAACCCGAGATCCGGCGCCGGGAGACCGATCCTCCGGTGAGGCCGGCCGCGCTGGCTGGCTTCGACGTCGTGCTGGCCTCCACCGAAAACCCCGCCAACACCGAGTTCCGCAAGCTGTGCGTGCCGTATCTGAACCATCCGGCCGCCTATGCCGACAACGCCAGACTGTTCCCTGAGCTGCTGGCCGGCGTCTTCAAGGCCCTGGCTGCCGCCCAGGGCGGCGTGGTCATCCACTGCTCCGCCGGGCGCGACCGCAGCGGCATGATAGCCGCCATGATCCAGGACCTCGCCGGGCACAGCGACGAGGCAATCGTGCAAGGCTACCAGCGCGCCATGCAGGGCATCAACGAACATCACCGCCGCGCGGCAGTCCCGCACCCTCATGAGCGCTATCTGCCCGACGACGTCCTGTCCCCGCTGCTGGAAGAGCGTGGCGCCAGCCTGCTGCAATTCGTCCGGTCCCTGAACACCGCGGAGTTTTTGCGCCGCCACGGGCTCACGGGCCGGGAGCTGGAGGCGATCCTGGCCAAGGTGGGCAGATAGGGTAGCGGAGTGCAGACTCCGAAGTTCCAGCCGGTGGTGCGGACCGCCGCGGCCCTCGCCCTCGCGCTCGCCGCTTCCTTTTCCGCCGTGCCGGCGTTCGCCGAATCCGGAACAGGTGCGCCGGCCGGCTCGTCCACTGTCCCTTCGCCGCCGGCCGAGCCGCCGTCGCAGGTCCCTTCGCAGTCATCGGCCGACTTCCTAGCGGCCTCCCCAGTTCCCGGCGCAACGCTCAGCGGCGACGGCCTGGCCGAGGCCGTGCGGCGGGACCTCGGCATGACCATGGCGGAATTCGACGCCGCCGGTGCCCTGGCCAGGCAGGCTGCCGACGCCGTGCCCTCCCTGCGCGGGCTTCCCGGCTACGTGGGGGTCCGGTTGGACGGCGGCACGATCGTCGTTGAAGGCAGTGGTGCCGGACTGCAGGCACGCGTGGACGAACTGAACCGCATAGACGAAAAGAAGGCGGCGGACGAAAAGAACCAGGCCGGGCTGAAAGCCGGCACCGCCGCCTTCGTGCTTGCCGCCCCGGCCGCAGCCACCCCTGCAGCCACGGCCCCCGCGGGCGCGGCACCCTCGGCCGCGGAGCTCGTGGCCTCCAGCACCCAACAGCTGTTCGAGGCCTATGTACGCGACGTCGGCGCCACCGGACTGCAGGCGGTAACCTACGCCAACGGCCACTTCATCATCCGTACGGGCGGCACCACCACCGCCCAATCCAGTGCGGCTGAATCCGATCCCGTCTCCGGTGCTGGCTCTGATCCCTCTGGTGCGGGTCCGGACGCTGCGCCGGGGGGAACGCCGGGCGCCAAGCTGAAGATGTCCCCGGCTGACTTCGTGGCCCGCTACGCCAACGTAGCCCTGGAACAAGGATCGCGGATCACCACGGAAGAGGACTTCTTTGGCGGCGAGGGGTACATCATTGACGGCCGGACCGTCTGCTCGGCCGGGTTCGGAGCCTTCGGCCCCGCCGGCGAGCCGCTGGTGCTGACGGCCGGACACTGCGCCGCCGACGGCGCCGCGAAGCACACCGAGATTGAAAATCCTGCGGGCGCGCCGGCGGCCGGCGGCGCGGGTTCGGGTGCGGCCACCGGTTCCCTGGGGGCCTTTGGGTTCAGCCAGTTCGGCGGCCCGGACAACTCCACGCTCGCGGCGGACGGATCCAACGTCGGCACGGACATCGCCGTCCTCCAAGGCATCAGGAGCGGCCTGGACCTCCAGCCCGCCGTCACCAGGTGGGACAACCCCTCCGATCCGGGGCCTACGTCCGTGAAGATCGTCGGAACAGTGGCCCCCTTCCCGGGCCAGCCGGTATGCCGCTCGGGACGGAGCCTCGGCTGGTCCTGCGGCACCGTGGACTCAGTAGGAAAGTGGGTCATCCCCGGACCCAATTCCCTGCCGCCGAACTACGACAACGACCTCCGCGCGATGAACGGCTTTGATTCCACCACCGTCAAGTCCCGTCCCGGCGACTCCGGCGGCCCGTGGATCAGCGGAAACTTCGCCGTGGGCACGCACACCGGAGCGGAAAGCGACGGCGGCGTGCAGACCCGGGCCATCGCGACGACTCTCGAGGACGCGGCCGCCCGGATCCCCGGTGGCATCCAACTGCGGCTGTTCCTGAACAAGCCGGAACTCACTTCGCCCGCCAACGGCACCGTCAGCGCCGGTGAGCCCATCACCGGCCATGTGGCCGCCGGGCCGGCTTCCGTGGTGGCACCGAACTCCAAGGTCCGCATCAGCGTCCAAGGCCAGAAGTCCGGCCAGGTGGAAGTGCCCGTCGACGCATCGGGAAACTGGTCGTTCCCCGCACCGCCGACGGCAGGGCCGTTCAGGTTCTCCGCGGAAACCGTGAACGGATTCAGCCGCTCCGGCGCAACCGCCATGTCCGTGGAGCTATCCCGCCTCGCGGTTCCTGTCATCACGGCTCCGCTGGAGGGCCCAGCGCTGACAGCCATCGAAACGATTGCGGGCACCGGCGAGCCAGGGCGGACCGTGCGGCTCTCCGGCGACCTCACCGGGTCCGGAGTGGTCGCTGCGGACGGCCGCTGGAGCATCGGGGTGGCCGATCAGCCTGCCTTCGGAGTCGTCTCGGTCACGGCCGTACTGACCGCCCCGGGGCAGGCGGACAGCCCTTCGGTCACCGGCCGCTATACGGTCATTCCGCCGGCCCCGGCAGTGTCAGGCACCCGTGAGGGCATACACTTCCGTCAGGACGCCCTGCCCGCGAGGATTTCGGGCAGCGCCGCTGGCGGTGCCACGGTGACCATCTCGGTGGACGGGATAGTTATTGGATCCGCCACGGCTGGTTCCGGCGGCCAGTGGAGCGTCCCATTCCCCGACGGACTGGCCGTCGGCGCGCACAGGCTGACGGTGACCCAGGCCGTCGATGACGTCGTTTCGCTTCCGACCGCCCTAGCCTTCACGATCGACGCCGCGCCCGCTTCCGCCGGTGATCCGGAAAAGACCCCCGCCCCCAGCGAGCCGACAGAGCCGAGCCAGCCCACGGCCAACCAGCCGGCCGCCAACCAGCCGGCCGCCAATCAGCCGACCACCAGCGGGCCGGGGGCGGCGCCTAACGAGCCCTCAAGCCCGGCGCCGGCTCCCGTCCCGCCGTCGGACACCTCCGTCAAGGTGGGCGGGGCGGCTCCGGGCAGTGGGGGGCAGTTGGCCAGCACGGGAGCCGGCGGGCTGTTGTCCGCCGCAGGTCTGGGAGCCGGCGCCCTTCTGCTGGGCGCGGCCTGCGTGGCCTTCAGCCGGCGCCGGAAAGCCAGCTAGCGGCGGTGGGCTACAGACCAGGGGTCGCCGGAACGCTGCGGGGTCGCCGTAACGTCCCGGCGACCCCGCAGGTTTCCGCGACCTTGATGGTTTCGAACCCGCGCCTACGCGAAGTCCGCCAGCCATAGGTCGGGGCCGAACACCTCGTACTGGATGTCCTTCGCCGGTACGCCGCTAGCCACGAGGGCGCTCCGGACTGATTTCAGGAAGGGCAGCGGTCCACAGAGGTAGTATTCGGCGTCCTCGGGGTAGTCAAGCACCCTGACATCCATGAACCCCGAGTATGCGGACGGCTCTGCGCCCTCGTCGGCATTGAGGAACCAAGGGTGCAGTGACCCGTCCGCAAGTTTCGCGAGGTCTTCGCTGACCTGCGCCCGGAGGGGGAACGAGTCCGGGCTGTCGTCGGCATGCAGGAGCATCACGCGTCGTTGGGAGCCGGATTTCACCAGGTGGGACAGCATGCCGGCCATCGGCGTGATGCCGATGCCCGCGCTGGCCAGGACCAGGGGCCGGTCAGTGTACTCGAGGACCACGTCGCCGAACGGTGCTGACAGCACCACCTCGTCGCCCAATCGGATATGGTCGTGGAGCAGGTTGGACATTTCCCCGTCCGGGGTCTGCCCCCCGTGCACCCGCTTCACCGCGAACTCCCGGTGCAGTCCGTCATCGGCCCTGGTCAGGCTGTACTGCCGCGGTTGCTGCACGCCGTCGGGCATGCGCATCTTGATGGTCACGTACTGCCCGGGCAGGGACGGCTTGACCTCGCGTTCGTCGGTCCGTTCAACAACGAACGTCACCACGTCGGCCGTCTCCTGGATCCGCTGGGCCACCCGCCATGTCCGCCAGATCGTTTCGGGAGCCAGGTGCACGGCGTTGTAGAGCCCACGCTCCTTGTTGATGAGCAGGTTTGCCATCAGCCAGTAGACCTCGTCCCAAGCGGCGGCGACGTCGGGCGTGACCGCGTCCCCGAGCACGTCCACAATGGCCCACATCAAGTGGTCGTGGACAACCTGGTACTGGTCCGGCGCCAAGCCCAGCGAGACGTGTTTGTGGGCCACCCGCGAAAGGAGATGGTCCGGCAACTGGTCGGGTTTGTCCACCAGCATCCCGGCGAACGCAGCGATGGATCCCGCCAGGGCCTGCTGCTGGCGGCCGTCGGCCTGGTTGCCCCGGTTGAAGAGTCCGTCCAGCAGGTCCGGCCGCGCCTCGAACATGTGTTTGTAGAAGCGCTTCGCGATTTCCTCGATGTGCTCACCCACCACGGGCAGCGTGGCCTTGATGACGGGCAGAGAGGTGTCCGAGAGCATGGTGGTTCCCTTCCGGCGACAGGATGGTGCGGGCGGTGGTGGGCGACTCGACGGCGCTTCCAATCTACCGTCGGCGCCCGCCGGTTAATTGGGTCTATTGGCCCTACCCGCGCTCCGCTTTGTCCTCGAGACCGGCGATCCCGGGGCCCGCCACGTCACGCCTTGCGGCCCGTTACGCCTTGCGGTCCAGCAGCAGGTTGGTGATCCGCAGTGTGCAAAGCCGCTGGCCGGCGTCGTTGGTGATCAGCACCTCGTGGGTGGTCAGGGTGCCGCCCAGATGGATCGGCGTTGCCGTGATGGTGATGGTCCCTTCCCGCGCCGACCTGTGGTGCGTGGCCGAAACGTCAACGCCCACGGCCGTCTTGCCCAGCGTGCTGGCATGGATCACGGCCGCCCAGGAGCCCACCGCCTCGCCCACGGCCAGCGAGGCGCCGCCGTGCAGGAGCCCGAACGACTGCCGGTTGCCCGCCACCGGCATGGTCGCCACCACCCGGTCCACGGACTCCTCGACAATCTTCACGCCCATCTTCTCGTCGAGCTCGCCGAGGGTGATCTTCCACAACTCGGTGCTGCCGGCCTCGGGCGTCATAACGTCTCCTTTGTTGTCGGCGGACCGCGGCTAGTGTGCGGCCGGCCTCCTTCATGTACTCTAGATGATATTACCGAACGGACGGTCAGTAATGTTCCGGCTCCGTTGATCTTGCCCCCGTTGGAAGGACCCGTCAACGATGACCACCACAGCCGCACCAACCCTCGACACCGTAGAGATCGTTCCCAGCTTCGTCCGGGGCTCCTGGTGGACTCCCGACGCCGACGCCGGCGCGGCGCCGGTCCTGGATGCCAGCACCGGCGAACTCCTGGCCAAGGTGAGCACCGAGGGACTGGACCTTGCCGCCGTCGTGGACTACGGCCGCACCACCGGCCAGGCGGAACTTGGCACGCTGACCTTCCACCAGCGGGCCCTTAAACTCAAGGAGCTGGCGCAGTACCTCAACGGCCGGCGCGAGGAGTTTTATGAGGTCTCGGCGCAGACCGGCGCCACCAAGATCGATTCCATGATCGACATCGACGGCGGGATCGGCGTGCTCTTCACCTTCGGGTCCAAGGGGCGCCGGGAACTGCCCAACGCCCAGGTGGTGGTGGACGGGCCCATGGAGGTGCTGTCCCGGGACGGCTCATTCGCCGGCGAGCACATCTTTACCCGCATCCCGGGCGTCGCCGTGCAGATCAACGCCTTCAACTTCCCGGTCTGGGGCATGCTCGAGAAATTCGCCCCGGCCTTTCTCGCCGGCGTTCCCACCATCGTCAAGCCCGCCACCCCGACAGGCTATGTGGCCGCGGCAGTGGTGAAGGCGATCGACGAATCCGGCATCCTGCCCACCGGCTCGCTGCAGCTCGTTTCCGGCTCCGCCCGCACCCTGCTGGATCATCTCGACTACCGCGACCTCGTGGCGTTCACGGGCTCGGCCTCAACCGCCAACACGCTCAAGTCCCACCCCAACGTGGTTCAGGGCGGCATCCGCTTCACCTCCGAGACCGACTCGCTCAATGCGGCGATCCTGGGCCCGGACGCCGTCAAGGGCACTCCGGAATTCGACGCCTTCATTAAGTCACTCGTCACCGAGATGACGGCCAAGGCCGGACAAAAATGCACCTCGATCCGCCGCGCGATCGTCCCGCAGGAACTTGTTGCCGACGTCGTGACCGCAGTGGGGGAGCGCATCCGCGAACGCGTCGTGCTCGGTGACCCCCGCGCGGAGGGCGTCACCATGGGCGCCCTGGCCTCCCTCGAGCAGCTCGCCGACGTGCGCGCCGCGGTCCAGTCCATGCTCGACGCCGGCGGTGAGCTTGCGTACGGCACGCTCGATTCGCCGAAGGTCACCAGCGCCGACGGAAGCATCGGCGTCGTCGACGGCGGCGCCTTCATGTCCCCGGTCCTGCTGAGCTGGGCCGATCCGGAGGCCGAGGAAGTCCACTCACTTGAGGCCTTCGGCCCGGTGTCATCGGTGATCGGCTACACGGACCTGGCCGACGCCGTCCGGCTCGCCGCCCGCGGCGGCGGCTCGCTCGTCGCATCGGTCTGCACCAACGACCCCGCCGTCGCGCAGCAATTGGTCACCGGCATCGCTGCCCACCATGGCCGCGTGCTCATGCTCAACCGTGAGGATGCCCGCAGCTCCACCGGCCACGGTTCCCCGGTTCCGCACCTGGTCCACGGCGGTCCCGGACGCGCCGGCGGCGGCGAAGAGCTCGGCGGCATCCGCTCGGTGATGCATCACATGCAGCGCACCGCCATCCAGGGCTCGCCCAACATGCTGACCGCCGTCACGGGCGTTTGGCACACCGGCGCGGACCGCAACTTCACGCTCGAGACCGAGGGCCAGCATCCGTTCCGGAAATCCCTGGCCACTCTGCACATTGGCGACGCCATCCGCTCGGAGCTGCGTGAGGTCTCGCTGGAGGAAATCACCAAGTTCGCGAACTCCACCGGCGACACCTTCTACGCGCACACCAACCAGGAGGCCGCAGCGGCCAACCCGTTCTTCCCCGGCATCGTGGCGCACGGCTACCTCCTGCTCAGCTGGGCTGCCGGCCTGTTCGTGGAGCCCGCGCCGGGCCCCGTCCTGGCCAACTACGGCCTGGAGAACCTGCGGTTCATCACCCCCGTGGCCGCTGGCGACTCGATCCGGGTCACGCTGACGGCCAAAAAGATCACCCCGCGCGAGACCGATGAATACGGCGAGGTGGCCTGGGACGCCGTCCTGACCAACCAGAACGACGAAATCGTGGCCACGTACGACGTCCTGACCCTCGTGGAGAAATAACCCCTCCCGCCCCTCCCTCGCCCGTTGCGCTATCACTTGTGGCTGCCAAATGGTCGAAATGACCGCCACAAGTGATAGCGCAACCCGGGAGGGGCAACCAGGGAGGGGCAACCAGGGAGGGGCAACCCGGGAGGGGCAGTCGTGACCGGTTCCGGGGGGCGCAAACGGCAGGCTCTTTCCATCCAGCTCCGGCGTAAAATCTTGATCGTAGGAGGTGGCGAAATGACCCTAGTACTCAACAAAGCCACAACAGTCCTGCCAGTGGATGATGCAGAACGTGCCCGGCATTTCTACGCGGACACTTTGGGGCTCCCGCACCGTGGCGTGGCAGACGACGGAAGCGAAATGTTCGGCTCAGAGGGCGGCCCGATGCTGCAGCTGATGCCTGTAAAGGATGGGATGCATTCAGAGCACACCGCCCTGAGTTTCGAAGTCAGCGAGATCGAACGCACGGTCCGGGAGATGGAAGCCAAGGGCGTCGCGTTCCAGGACTACGATCTCCCCGATCTGAAGACCGAGAACCACATTTGCACGACGGATTCCGAGAAGTGCGCCTGGTTCATGGACTCGGAGCACAACGTTCTTTGCGTGCACGAGAACATCACCACGGCTGCTGACTACCAGCTCTGAGGTACCGCAGATGCACGGCGCTCCGGCTCAGCGGGGCGCCCTTTCTGTTGCTGGCCCTCGCTCCCTACAATCCGTTGCCTGCCTTCGTGCTGCCTAGCCGGCCGCCCTGGACCAGGGGGTCACAGGCCGGGGCTGGAGCACGCCGCCCACCGTCAGGTCCACCCGTTCGTTGAAGAAGCACACCAGACCGTGGATCTGGGCGGCGTCGCGGAAAGAGTCGTAGTAGGTCCACGCAACGTTCCGGCCACGCTCGGAACCGGGGTAGGTGTAGTAGCTGGCCCTGCCCTTGTAGGGGCAGACCGTGCGTTTCGGGCTTTCCTCCAGGAGTTCCAGCCGCACATCGGCGGGCGGAAGGTAATACCGCACCGGGAGCATCGTTTCGTAGAGCAGCTGGGTGCTCTCGCTGGCGGCCAGCGTGACGCCGTCGACGGCGACTTCCACCGGGACCGAGGACGCACGGATGTCCACCCGGTGAAACGGGTCCCGGGGGTGGCCGATGATTTTCTCGTCGTCCTCGAGCCACTCGAAACTGTCGAATTCCAGCACGACATAGCCGGCCAGGTCCGGATCATCGGGCCGGAAGGCCGCCCGCGGCGCCGCTGCCCCTGGAGTCACGACGTCGAGTTCCTCGCCGGGTGCCGTGTGCTTGTGGAAACTTGTCCTCGGGTCGAATCCCGGCTGGATGTCCCGGCGGATGGTGGCGGCGTATTCCTCGACAGCCGGGGCGGGCAGTGACGGCGCCACAAGCTTGGCGCGCAGCTCGTTTACTGGCACGGCGAAGACCGGCGTGATCCGGCGCGGCTCCCAGATCAAGTAGGCATTCTGCGTGTCCACCACGGGGTGGCCTGCGAGGGCTGCACGGACACGCTTGGCCGTCGGTTCGAAGCGCAGCTGCGGGAACGCTCCGAAGAGCACCTGGGAGAGTCTTGTGGCCATGCTCCAAGAGTGGCCGCGGGGCCGCCGGGCGTCAACGTGTTCCGGCGGTGCGCACACCGGGAACCGCGAGGGCTAGTCCGGAACGTGGAGGCCGTGGAACGCCATGGTGATGACGTCGTCGGCCAGCTTCTCCGGGGACAGCGAGCCGCCGGGCTTGTACCACTCAACGATCGAGTTGATGGTGCCGAACAGCAGGCGGGTCACGGTGCGGGGATCGATGTCCTGGCGCAGCGAGCCTTCGTCGCGGGCGTCCGAAATGAGGGCGGCGACCTTGTGGTCGAACGTGCGCCGGCGCTCCAGGGCATTGCGTTCGATGTCGGTGTTGCCGCGCAGCCTGAGCAGCAGCGTGACGAACGGCAGCCGTTCCACGAGGACCGAGATGGTCTCGCGGACCACAAACTCCAGCCGCGCGTCGGCCGAGCCGGTCTGCGCCTCGGGCCGCTCCAGGATGGCCTCAAGGCCGCCGAGCGCGTGGTCCAGCGCGAGCTTGAGCAAATCGCCCTTGGACGGCACGTGGTGGTAGATCGCAGACTTCGAAATGCCCAGGTTCTCCGCGAGGATGCCCATGGAGGTGGCGTCGTAGCCGTGGCGGTTGAAGACGTCGACGGCGATCAGCAGGACCGACTGCTGGTCATAGCCGGGCCGGCCCCGCTTGGTGCTGGTTGCTGTGCTGGACATACTCGCTAGTTTCTCATGAACGGTCGGTCAGCCCGGCCAGCGTGGCCCCGAAGAGGACACGCCGCCCGGGCCGGCCTGGGGGCTGAACAAGCGGGCAGACTCAGCCCTTGGGACGCATGTCGTAGATCCGGCGCAGCTTGCCGTTCGAACGCTCCAGCGAACCGGGCTCGACGACGTCGACGCTGCAGGATGAGCCGACGTGGATCTTGATCTGCTGCTGCAGGATCTTGGCGGCGGCTGCGCTGCCCTCGGTTGTGACGGCGTCGCGGCGTTCAATCCGGACGGTGAGCTGGTCCATGCGCTGGCCCTCGGGCCGGGTGAGTTCCAGCTGGAAGTGCGGGCTCAGTTCGGGGATGCGGAGGGCGATTTCCTCGATCTGCGAAGGGAACAGGTTCACGCCGCGCAGGATGATCATGTCGTCGCTGCGCCCTGTGATGCGGCCCATCCGCCGGTGCGCCGGACGCGCGGTGCCTGGCAGAAGCCGGCTGAGGTCCTTGGTCCGGTACCGGATGATCGGGAGGGCTTCCTTGGTGAGGGACGTGAAGACCAGCTCGCCGGGCTGGCCGTCGCCCAGCACCACCGTGGGGTCGAAGGCGTCGATGATCTCGGGCCGGAAATGGTCCTCCCAGATGTGGCTGCCGTCCTGCGTTTCCACGGCTTCGCCGGCCACGCCCGGGCCCATGACCTCGGAGAGGCCGTAGATGTCGCAGGCCTTGATGTTCATGGTGGTCTCGAGCTCGTGCCGCATTTCCTCGGTCCACGGCTCGGCGCCCAGGACCGCGTACTTCAGGGACGTTGAGGCCGGGTCGATGCCCTGCTTCATCATGGCGTCGGCGATGGTGAGCAGGTACGTCGGGGTGGCCAGGATGGCGTCGGGCTTGAAATCCTGGATCAGCGTGATCTGGCGCTCGGTCTGGCCCCCGGAGATGGGGATGACCGTGCAGCCGAGCGCCTCGGCGCCGGCGTGCGCGCCCATGCCGCCCGTGAACAGGCCGTAGCCGTAGGCGTTGTGCACCTTCATGCCCGGCCGGACGCCGGAGGCCCGCAGCGAACGGGCCACGAGCTTGGCCCAGTCGGCGAGGTCCTTCTTCGTGTAGCCCACCACGGTGGCGCGGCCCGTGGTGCCCGAGCTGGCGTGGATCCGGGCGACCTCGTGCTGCGGCACGGCGAACATGCCGAAGGGGTATTCGAGGCGCAGGTCATCCTTCGTGGTGAAGGGGAACTTGCCGAGGTCGGAGAGCTCACGCAGGTCCGTCGGGTGCACGCCGGCCTCGTCGAACTTGCGCTTGTACAGGGGAACGCGGTCGTAGGCGTAGGCCACCGTATGCTGCAGGCGGCTGAGCTGGAGCGCCTCGAGTTCGTCGCGGGAAATGGTCTCCTCGCGGTCCAGGACGGCGTCGGTGGCGGCGGCGACAGTTTCTTGGGTCATCTGTGGTTCCCTGCTTCTATTTCTTGGAGATGGTGCGGCTGCGGCCGCGGAACTCGGCGATGAGTTCGCCCGGAAGGAATGCTGGATCCACCGCGGGATCAGCGGCGGTGGCCGCGCCGGCGGGTTGAGAAGCCGCGCCGGTGTGGGACGCCGCTGTCGTTGAGGGGGTCGGCGCCGGGGATGAGGCGGTGCCGGGATCGGCGGCGTAGATCTGGATGTCGTACAGGCCGCTGCGCCCCGTGCTGGCGCGGCGCGTGGCCACAGCGGTGAGGATCTGGCCGCGGAAGGCCGGCTTGAGGAAGTTGATGTCGACGCCGGCGGCAACCGTGATGGTGTCGGCGTCCGGCTCGGCCGGGTTGCAGGCGAGGGCGAAGGCCGTGTCCCCGAAGGCGAACACCATGCCGCCGTGCGCCATGCCGAAGCCGTTGAGCATTTCCTGCCGGAGCGTCATCCGGACCGTGGCGTGCCCGTCGCCCACTGACAGCACCTGGATGCCCATCCATTCGGAGGCATAGTCGTCTTTCAGGATGGGGTGGGTGTCGCCGGAAATCGTCAGTTCAGCCATGCGTCGTTGCCTCCAGCTTTATTTACCGAATGTTCATTAGGTAATCCCATTTCGGTGCCCGCTGTCAAGGGGTGTAAGTATGCTGGGACACATGGCCAAAGGAATCTACGTCAGCGCGACCACCCCGGGCTCCGGCAAGTCCCTCATAGCCCTGGGCCTGGCGGACACGCTCCACCGGCACGCGGACCGGATCGGGTTCTTCAAGCCCGTCGTCCACGGCCCCGATGCCGCGGCCGATCCGATGGTTGCCCTCATGAAGTCGCGGTTCGACCTCGACGACGACCGCTGCCGCGGCGGCTTGACGTTCGCCGAGGTCCGCGGCCTCCTGGCGGAGGGGAACCGGGCGGAAATCGATGCCCGCTGCGTGGAGATCTTCCACGAGATGTCCAGGCACTGCGATGTGGTGATTGTGGAGGGGACCGACCTCACGGGCCAGGACGCCGCCGTCGAGTTCGACCTCAATGCCCGTCTGGCCAACAACCTGGCCGCCCCCGTGGTCGCAGTGGTGGGGGCGAAAGGCCGCACGGTAGCCGAGGCGGCGGACGCCGTCGAGGTCGCCAGGAAGGAACTCGCCGCGGAGCGCTGCAGCCTGCTCGCCATCATGGTGAACCGCGCAGACCCGCAGGACGTGGATGCTATTGCGGCGGCCCTGAAGCCCGGCGCCTCGGGCCGGCCCGTATACATCTTCCCGGAGCTGGAGGACATTGCCAGGCCCACCACCGGTGAGGTGGCCACCGCCCTGGGCATCCGCCAGGTGGCCGGCCGCCCGGACATGGAACGTGACGTCCACTCCGTCAAGGTGGCGGCCATGAACGTGGCCAACTTCCTGCACGTGCTCGACGACGGCGCGCTGGTGATCGTCCCGGGTGACCGTGCGGACGTGATGGTGGCGTGCCTGGCGTCCTCCTTCTCGCCCGAATCCCCGGTGCCCTCGGCGCTGATCCTCACCGGCGGCCTGGCCCCGGAACCGAACATCTACTCGCTGCTGGCACAGGCGCCGTTCCCCGTCTTTGCCGGTTCGGATGACACCTACACCACGGCCAAGCAGGTCGCCGAGGTCCGCAGCGAAATCTGGTCCGGCCACCGCCGCAAGGTGGCCTCAGCCTTGGGGCTGTGGGCCAGGCGCGTGGACGAAACCGAGCTCGTGGAACGCCTGCACCTGCCGCGGCTGGAGCGGATGACTCCCTTGCGGTTCCTGCACGAGCTCATCGAACGGGCCCGCGCCCAGCGCCGGCACATCGTGCTCCCCGAAGGGACGGACGTCCGGATCCTGCGCGCCGCGGAGATCCTGCACCGCCGGGACGTCTGCGACCTTACGGTGCTGGGCAACGAATCCGAAGTCAGGGAGCTGGCCTCCACCCAAGGCATCGACCTCAACGGCATCACCATCATCGATCCGGTCACGTCGGAGCTGCGGCCGCAGTTCGCGCAGAAGTACGCCGAACTGCGCGCGCACCGGGGCGTGGACCTGGCCCGGGCGATGGAGGTCATGCTGGACGGCAGCTACTTCGGCACCATGATGGTGCAGCTGGGCGTGGTGGACGGGATGGTGTCCGGCGCCGCGCACACCACCGCGCACACCATCCGGCCGGCGCTGGAGTTTGTGAAGACGCGCGAGGGCGTCAAGCTGGTCTCTTCCGTGTTCCTGATGCTCATGCCGGACCGCGTGCTGGTCTACGGGGACTGCGCGGTGAACCCGGACCCGAACGTGGAACAGCTGGCGGACATAGCCCTGGCCTCGGCGGGCACGGCAGCCCAGTTCGGCGTGGACCCGCGCGTGGCCATGCTCTCCTACTCCACCGGCGGTTCCGGCGCGGGCGAGGCCGTGGACGAGGTGCGGCAGGCCACCGAGCTGGTCAAATCCCGCCGCCCGGACCTGGCGGTGGAAGGGCCTATCCAGTACGACGCCGCCGTGGACGCCGCCATCGCGGAGTCCAAGATGCCCGGCTCGTCCGTCGCCGGCCAGGCGACCGTGTTTATCTTCCCTGACCTGAACACGGGCAACAACACCTACAAGGCGGTGCAGCAGTCCTCCGGGGCCGTCGCCGTCGGGCCCGTCCTGCAGGGTCTGCGCAAGCCCGTCAACGACCTCTCCCGCGGCTGCACGGTGGAGGACATCGTGAACACTGTGGCCATCACCGCCATCCAGGCCCAGTCGGCCGGGAGCCAGCCGGCTCAGACCCAGCCCGCAACCGATCAGACCGTCGAAGCCAAGGCTTAGGAGGCCCCCGTGCTCGTGCTCGTCATCAACTCAGGCTCGTCCTCGCTCAAATACCAGGTCCGGGACGTCGAGGCCGGCAGCGTGTTGGCCGAAGGGCTGGTCGAGAAGATCGGGATGGGTACCGGCGGCGAGGGCGACGGCCAGATCGAGGGCCCGCGGGACCACGCGGAGGCGCTCGAACTTGTGGACGCGGACATCCACAAGGCGCTCGGGGACCGGGCGCTGGACGCCGTCGGACACCGCGTGGTGCACGGCGGGGAGCGCTTCGCCGAGCCGGTGCTGGTCAACAACGAGATCACCCGGGCCATCGAACGGCTGAACCCGCTCGCTCCGCTGCACAACCCCGCCAATGTCCTGGGCATCCGGGCGATCTCGAAGAAGTGGCCCGAACTACCGCAGGTCGCCGTGTTCGACACCGCCTTCCACCGCACCCTGCCCGAGCACGCCTGGCGCTACGCGGTGCCCGACGAGCTCTACACGAACCACGGGATCCGCCGCTACGGGTTCCACGGGACCTCGCATGAGTACGTCGCGCACCGGTCGGCGGCGCTGCTGGATGTTCCGGTGGAGGAGTTCGACGCCGTCATCGCCCACCTGGGCAACGGCGCCTCCGTCACGGCCATCCGCGGCGGCCAGTCCATCGACACCTCGATGGGATTCACGCCGCTTGAGGGACTCGTCATGGGCACCCGCTCCGGGGACCTCGACCCGTCAATCCTGGTCTTCCTCGGCCGCGCCGGCTGGTCCCCGGAAGACATCGATTCCATGCTGAACCGGCAGTCCGGGCTCAAGGGCCTGGCCGGAAACAACGACATGCGCTCGGTGGTGGAGGCCGCGGAAGCCGGCGATGCCAGGGCGGCCATGGGCCTGGCCGTCGCGTCCTACCGGCTCGCGAAGTACATCGGCGGGTACCACGTGGCCGTCGGCGGCGCGAAGGCGCTCGTGTTCACGGCCGGTATCGGCGAGAACTCGCACCAGTTCCGCACTCTCGTGGCGGAACGGCTGGGGGCGCTCGGCGTCGAGCTCGACGCCGGCCTGAACCGTGAGCGCTCCAAGGACCCGCGCGTGATCTCCACTGCTGCCTCGGCCCTGCCGGTGCTCGTGGTCCCCACCGACGAGGAGCGCGCGATCGCCGAGGCGACGGCCGCCGTCGTCGCCCACGCGACGGTTGCTCGTTAACTGACCCTTTAGGGGCCCAGAACGGCCGCAGCTGCGAGCTAGTTTGGCGGGGTAGCGTTGGGGGCATGACCGAGCCCAAACCGCTGCCTCCGCTGCCCCTCCGCACCGAGCGCCTGGTCCTGCGCCGCTTCGAGGCCTCCGACCTAGACGCCTTCCACGCCTACCACTCGCTGCCCGAGACCGCGCGTTTCCTGCCGGGGGAGGCGAAGAGCTACACCAAGTCCATGGAGTCCCTGGGCAGGTACGCCAACTTCGTCTTCGAGAAGGAAGGCGACTGGGTGGCGCTGGCCATTGAGGCCGCGGATTCGCCGGGCCTGCTCGGTGAGGTGGTGCTCAAATGGCTGCCGGGCCGCGGGCAGGCCGAGATCGGCTGGAGCCTGGCCCCGGCGGCCCGCGGCCGGGGGATTGCGTCCGAGGCCGCCGGAGCACTGCTCAAGCTCGGGTTTGAGGACCTGCACTTCCACCGCATCGACGCCAAGCTCGATGCCCTGAATACTGCCTCGGCGGCGCTCTGTGAACGCCTCGGCATGCGTCTGGAATCGCGCCAGGTGGACAAGTGGCATTACAAGGGACAGTGGGCCACGGAAGTGGTGTACGCCCTCCTCGCGGAAGAGTGGAAGGCCCGCTAGACCCGCGAAACACTCGGCGGCTTGAAGTCCTGGGCGACGCTCCCGCCCAGTTGCTTCTGCCCGGGCTGCCCCGGACCCTATGAACCCCGCGGATCCACTGGGCCGGAGTCGGTCCGGCAGCCGGCAACTGGGATGGAGCGTCGCCGCCGCCGGCCGCGCCTAGGGAGCGGGAGGCGCAGCAGCGGTCGGGGCGGCCGACGCCGTTCCGGGCGCGGGAGCCGGCGCAGTCGCCGTTTCTGCGCCCGTGCCTCCGGACGGCGCAGGTTGCGCCGTCTGGGCCGGTTCAGCCGCCGTGTCAGCCGGAGCAGGGACCGACGTCGATGTTCCACCGGTCGGCGGGCCCTGTTCCGGGACGCCGGGGGATGGTGCCGCAGTGCTCCCCGATGTGGGCTGCGTGGTTGCGCCCGGGGTCGCCGGTGTGTCGGAGGGCCCGGCCGGGGTGGCGCTGGGATCGGCCTTGATAATCTCCATGAGCTGTTCCTTGTAGGCACTCAGCCGGCCCTGAATCTCTGAGAGCGGGACGTTGCGCAGGTCGCGGCCGTAGGCGGCAATCTCCTGCCACAACGCGTCGAGCCTGGACATGCCCTCTGCGCTCAGGGGCCCGTCCAGGGTGAGGACGAGCTGGCTGGCCAGGGCGTAGGTGAGGCACCGGACACAGTTGTAGTTGGCCGAGGCGGAAAGGTTCTCCGGGACGATCACATCGGCCTGGCCCACGATCAGGACCACCTGGAAGCCCACGGCCACAGCAGCGCAGTCCTGGCAGTTGGCGAACGCGTAGGCCTCGTTCCTGGTGTCCACGGTGCCGCCGTCGTCAGCCCAGACCAGGGCGAAGGCGACGTCGTAGACCACCGACCCGTCAGTGGTGTTGACCGCGAGGGACTGGTTGCCGTCATCCTCGGGCGGGGCCGGCTTGTCAAAGGGGAACACCCACGACGGCGCCGCAGTGGTGCCGGCGGTGCCGGTGCTTACCGCTGTGCCCGGGGCCGTCTGCCGTGGCGCCAGGACCATGCTCAGCTGGGGTTCGTCCCGGGTCGGCTTGCGGGTGCCTGCCGGCCACAGGGCAACGGTCCGTCCTGACTGGCCCTCTGCGAGCCGGCCCGCGGCCGCGGCCGGGAACACGGCAGCGGTGGCATCGGCCAGGGTCCCGCGCTCGTAGGGCTGGACGGGACGGTAGGTGTCAGCGCCGGGCCACCACGCCCACGCGAGGCCGGCCACGACCGCCGCGATGGCGGCGACCGCGGTGGCGCGCTGCCAGGCCGTCCCGCGGGTCTTTTGCCACAGGCCTGTGGCGAACTGTCGGACTAACCGCAGCAGGATGTAGAAGATACCCAGAACAGGCAGGGCAATGCAGGCGATCGCGATGACCCGGACGGCTGCGTCGGCAACGTTGCCTGTCGAGAGGCTGTGGGAGAGCATGGCGTGCTGTTCCCAGCCGTTGTCCCAGGCGGTGCCCAGGATGCGCGGCAGGGTCAGCACCATCGTGACCATGCTGAAAAGGAGCAAGGGAACGGTGACCAGCACCCAAATGGTGACGACGGCCCGCGCCCAGGGCTTGAGGAGCCCGGCTTGGGGATCTGTTCTGCGCCACGGAACAAGGGCAAGCAGCGTGGGTTTGATGCGCTGGAACAGGTCCGGGACCCCGGTGGCGTCGGCGAGGATGTGGTAGCCGTCGAAGCGGACCATCGGCATCAGCTGCCGCACCATCTGCAGAATCTGGGTCACCACCACCAGCAGCAGCGCATCGAACCCGGTGGCCCACCAGAGGCCCATGATCCCGACGGCCACGATCGCGTTGAAATACAGCCCGCCAAGGTCCGTGCGGAGGCGGCCGCCCCGCCCCAATCGGTAGGAATCGGTCACGTCCGTGTAGAAGGCCGGCCACATCAGGTACAAGCCCATTCCCATGGCCCCGGGCATGGCGCCGCCCCGGCGGGCAGCGGCGGCATGGCCGAACTCATGGAAGCCAGCCGAGAACACTGTCACCACCAGGATCAGGAGCACCAGGCCGGGGTTGGCAAACGCATCATGCGTGGCCGAGGCCAGCCCCTTGACCATCAGCACCCACCAGCACGTGGCGAGGAAAGCCGCGGTCACGGCCACCACGATGAACGGGTTGAATAGCACGGCGAACGGTGCCGTGAGCTTCCGGGTGCGGTCCGGGTCCGTCACGGAGTACCGGAAGCGCATGCCCAGCAACGGGTTCGATTTCCTGACCTCGGGTTCGGAACCGTCCGCCAGCCGCAGGAGTCCGAGGGGGAGAAGCTGGGAGTCGATCAGCGTCTGCACGTTGTCAGCACTGACCAGCCGGCCGAACTTGTTGCTCGCGTGCTCGGCGATCTCGTCCAGGTCCCGGCGGCCATCGATGGCCTCGAGCACCAGATACAGCAGGCGGGTCAGCTGGATGGTCTGGCCGTCGGCGCGGCGCACCAGGGAGGGCGCTTCCTTATAGCCCGAACCTTTCGTCCCGCCGAGCAGCTGGACGCCGGAGGCCCGCACCGGGACCGGCGCCTGGCCGGTAGCCACCGACGACGCCGGGCCGGCGGCTCCGGCGCCCTGCCCGGCAGAGAGTCCGCCGCCCGCTTCGGCGGGCGCGGCGGCAGTTCCGGTGCCAGTGGCAGACGGGACCGGAGGGCCGTCCTGCCCGGACGGCCCTCCCTGCATAGTGCTCATCTAGGTGCTACTGCTTCAGGTCGGACTGCTGGTCAGCCGAGGCCGTGGCGTCGCCGTGGATGTCCTGGTTGATGATGGCATCCTGCTGGGCGACGGCGAACGCGTTGCTGTCGACGGAGCCGATGTTGGCACCGACGGCCGCGTCGATCGGGGCGGCGACGTTGGCGTTGGCAGCCACGGCACCGTTGATCGGTGCCGCGATGCCGGCGTTGGCGTCCAGGTTCACGTCGACGTTGAGCAGATTGCCATTGAGTGCACCTGCAGCGCCGGCAGCCGTGGGAACGTCCGCCGGCAGGGCGCCGCCCAGGTCCGGCACGGTCCCGTCCGGCAGAGCGCCCGAGGGGTCGCCCGGAAGGGCGGCTCCGGCGGTGGATGCGGCGGGGGCGTCCCCGGCAGTGGCTGCCCCGGCGTCGGCGGTTCCATCGGAGCCGGTGGTCCCGGCGGCCTGGTCGAGGGTGCTGTCCTGCGTGGAATCAGCCGTGGCATCGCCCGTGATGCCCTGGTTGATGATGGTGCCCTGGTCCGCGAGCGCCTGGGATTCCGAACCGAGGGACAGGACGTTCGCGGACGCGGCCGCATCAATCGGTGCGCCGACGTTGGCATTGGCTGCTACGCCGAGGTCGATCGGCGCCGCGGCACTGATGCCGAGATTCAGGTCCGCATTCAGGTCCAGGACGGAGGCGACTTCCTTCGCGGGAAGGGCCGTTCCGCCCTGCGCCATCAGCTCATCATCGGTCAACGGGGTCAGTTCCTGCTCAGCGCTCATAACAAACTCCATCTCCGGCACAATGTGCCCGGTCCGGACCCTCCGACGCCCCGCCCCCAGCGGACAGGTTCCACGTTCGGAGTGCCACATGCCAGTAAATAGTAAGCATGGTGACCAATTTTTTGTATATGGCGGGCCGGGGGTAGGGGGTAGGAGGTGCTTTTACTTCAGCCCGGCCCCCGGCAGCAGCTCCGTGGCGCCCAAGGCATCCGCGGCGAACGCGTAGTCCCAGGCCCGTTCGCGCCACTGCACGTACCGGCCCGAGGCGCCCCCGTGGCCGCCTTCCATCTCGATCTTCATCACGATCGGCTCGCTGCCGGTGTTCACTTCGCGGAGCCGCTGCACCCATTTGGCCGGTTCCACGTAGAGCACCCGGGTGTCGTTGAAACTCGTGACTGCGGCGATCTTCGGGTACGCCACGGCGCGGACGTTCTCGTACGGCGTATACGACTTCATGTACGCGTACACGTCCGGGTCCGTGATCGGGTTGCCCCATTCCTCCCACTCCAGCGCCGACAGCGGCAGTTCGGGGTCCAGGATGGTGGTCAGCGCGTCCACAAACGGCACCGCCGCAACAATCGCGGCGTACTTTTCCGGAGCCAGGTTGGCGACGGCGCCCATCAGCAGGCCGCCCGCGGAACCGCCCATCGCGGCGATGCGGTCCGGGTCCACCCAGCCGGACCCGGCGAGCCAGTCCGTGGCGGCGATGAAATCGGTGAATGTGTTCTTCTTGCGCAGCTTCTTGCCGTCGTCGTACCAGGGCCGGCCCAGCTCGCCGCCGCCGCGGATGTGCGCGATCACGAACACCACGCCCCGGTCCAGCAGGGACAACCGGGGGATCCCGAAGCCTGGATCCATGCTCAGCTCATAGGAGCCGTAGCCGTAGACGAGGCCGGCCGCCGTCGAATCCTGCCGGACCGACGCGTGGCGGAGCACCGAGAGCGGAATCTTCG
This sequence comes from Arthrobacter sp. ov118, assembly GCF_900116495.1. Taxonomy (GTDB): domain Bacteria; phylum Actinomycetota; class Actinomycetes; order Actinomycetales; family Micrococcaceae; genus Arthrobacter. Next base: position 586,233 of record NZ_FPAY01000001.1, on the reverse strand, counting down.
TCCCGTCCGCGGCGGTGGCCCACTCGCGGGTGGCGACGTAGTCCGACGGCGAGTAGCCTCCCAGCACCGGGCTCTCCTTGCGCAGCAGGAGTTCGCCGGCAGGCAGCTCCGGGGTGGGCAGCACGAAGTCGTAGACCCGGGACGGGGTGAAGTATGAGGTATAGCCCATCCGGATCACGGGCGCCTCGTAGTCGGAACCCGCGACGCCGGCCGTGTACAGCTCCTCGTCGAAGGCCGGCTCCACCGCGGCGCCCTGGTCCGCGGTGCCTAGCCCGGCCAGGGCCAGGACATGCACCCGTTCAATGGTGTCCTTGCGGACCGAGACCACGGCGTGCGTCGACGTCACGCCGGCGCCGTTGACCCGGACCTGGTCCGAATGGGCGATGACGGTGCTCCAGTGCTGCTCGGCCAGCGGCTTCGCGAGTTCGTCCGGGTCGACGAGCGACACCATGGAATTGACGGCGTCTTTGTTGTGGGTCAGCAGGATCCGCTCCTGGTACCGGCCGGAGGCGTCCGCCAGCAGGAACGGCTCGGCCTCGTACAGGATGCGCTCGTCGCGGGAGATCACGGTGCGCAGTCCGGCGTCCAGGTCATAAAAGCGCAGCAGACGGGTTTCGCTGAACTCGGAACAGCTGATGCTCAGCACCAGGTGCCGGCGGTCGGCCGAGAGTTCGAAGCCGAGCCACATGGCGACGTCGTCCTCCTGGTAGATGACCTCGTCCGCGCTGACGGGAGTGCCGAGCACGTGCGACTTCACCTGGTACGGCCGCCAGGACTCGTCCACCACGGTGTAGAAGATCCGGCTGCCGTCGGGGGAAAAGGAGATGCCGTAGAAGACGTTCTCGATCACGTCCGGCAGCAACTCGCCGGTGCGCAGATCCTTGATGTGCAGCGTGAAGCGCTCGTCGCCGGCGTTGTCCACCGCGTAGGCATAGAGGGTGCCGTCGATGGTTGTGGCGGCGCCGCCGACGGCGAAGAACGGCTTGCCTTCCGCCTCGAGGTTGCCGTCGAGGAGGACTTCCTCGCCGGGGATCACGACGCCGGCCTCGACGGCCGGGGGAGTCCAGTCCGCAACGCGGTCCCCGGTGTTCTGGCCGCGCACGCGGCAGTGGATGCCGTACTCCTTGCCCTGCACCGAGCGGGTGTAGTACCACCAGCCGTCCTTGCGGTTGGGGACGGAGAGGTCTGTCTCTTGGGTGCGGCCCTTAATTTCCTGGAAGATAGCCTCGCGCAGCGGCCTCTGGTGCGCCGTCATTGCTTCCTGGTAGGCGTTTTCGGCCTTGAGGAGGTCCACCACCTCCGCGGATTCCTTGTCCCGCAGCCACTCGTAGTTGTCCTCGAACATGTCGCCGTGGTGGGTGCGCACGGAGGGAACCTTCCGGGCGACGGGAGGCTGCGGGGTGGGCTGCACGGGAGTCTGGGTCATGGACCCAATATATAAAGCCAGACGGCGCCGGCGCGGCGCGTTCGCTACCGGGCGAGCGCAGTCATGCTGGCTGCCACGCCGACGAAGCGCCATTACAGTAACCCGGACCCGGCAATCAACAGTTCCGGCCCGATAAAACCGAACATAACGCCCGCTTTTTCGGATATGAAGCAAAATGTTGCCTGCATCACATTCTCTGCCTAGGCTGATCTCCGGTCGCAGCGTCGCGGCCAGTGAGTACTCGGTCGCAGCGTCGCGGCCAGAGTAAATGCACGAACAGGGGAAGCTTTTGAACGACAAACTCCGAGTCCTAGTCCGGTTAGACCTAGATTGTGGTCAGGCAGAAGTAGCAGCGCAGGGCCATGTGACGGCCAAGAGCCTCCAGGCACTGTATGTGGTTGTAAAGCGAGCCAATCATTTGAAGGAAGGACTCCGCCTGGTGGTGGACGTCAGCAACGCCTGGGTAGAGCCGGCGGCTTTGGAGCAGCTGCAGGAGTGCTCCGCCTCCCACCACCTGCCGCAAGCCATCGATCCGCTCCAGTCCGAATGCAAGATCAGCGTCCTGGCTCCGGCCAGGGACACCCCGATCAGCACCCGCGCCAAGGCCTTGGGCCTCGCCGCGTAGGGCCTGGGCCGCAGAGGGGTCAGGGCAAGGGCGCGGACAGCGCACCCTTCAGTTAGTGCCGTCGAACGTCAGTTCCGCCGGACCTCAGTTACCGAGGCGGTGGGCGGCCGCATATTGCGGGAGGCGTCCCGCGGCCAAAGCGGCCGCCACGGCCGCGATTCCGGACTTGTCGGGCAACACGATCGACTGGCCGTCGGCACTGAAACCGGTACCGGCGGTCGGGAGTGTGAAGAACATGCCCCGCCCGGGGGCCGTGCTGCGCAGGCTGAAGGTGAGGTCCGCCAGGGCCGCCGGAGTGAAGCTGCCATCCAGTGTGACATGCGGCAGCACGGTCCTGATGAGATTCCGGACGGTGGCGGGGTCTGCCAGCTTGCCTTCGGTGGCCATTTTGGCCATCACGGCTTTCAGGAACGTCTGCTGGTTCCGGACGCGCTGGTAGTCGCCGTCAGTGAACGCATGGCGCTCGCGGACAAAGGCCAGGGCCTGCACTCCGTTGAGCCGGTGCACGCCCGCCGCAAAATGCACCTTGTCATCCACGGTGCCGGTGAACGGCTGCTTGATGTCGACGTCGACACCGCCGAGCGCGTCTGTCAGAGCCGCGAACCCCTGGAAGTCCAGCATGACCGCGTGGTCGATGTGCTGGCCGAGCAGGGCCTGGACAGTCTGCGTCATCAGGGGCAGTCCGCCCAGTGCGAGCGCCATGTTGATTTTCGCCTTGCCGTGGCCGGGGATGTCCACCCACAGGTCGCGCATGATCGAGATGCCGTAGGCGCTCTGCCGGTCCGCCGGGAGGTGGATGAACACCAGGGCGTCCCCGCGCTGGTCCGAGGCGGTGCCGGTGGCCGCCGCCGCCCGCGCATTCACCCGGCTGTCACTCCCCACGAGCAGGATGTTGACGGCGGCGGGTGGCTTGGGGGTTGGGCTCGGCGGGTTCGACGGTGCGGGTTTGGCCGGTGCCGGGGACGCGGCAGCCGGTATCGCAACTCCGCCCGTCCCGGGGACTCCGGGGCCGGGGCGGGTGAGAACGTAGGCTGCGACACCGACGGCGAGTGCGAGCAATACCGCCAGAACCAGGATTGTCCGACGGTGGCGGCGGCCGCCCTGGGCGGCCGGGGGAGTGGACGGCGACGCCGCGGAAGCCGCGGCTGCTGGCTCCGGAGCGTTCTCCATGACCGGACGTTACCACCGCTGCCCTCCGCCGACTATGGGTCCAACGGCCTCTCCGGGGGCTCAGCTGGCGGGCATCAGTTCCCGTTCTCGAACTTGTTCGCCGCGACGTACTGGTCCAGGGTGTCCGAGGTCATCGCATCGGAAATGTGCGCGATGGCGTTCGGGTCGGTCAGCACGATCGACTGGCCGTCCGAGGACGTTCCGATCCCACCGGTGGGCAGTGTGAACATGACGGTGTTCTGCGCCCGGATGTCCTTGAGCTCAAGCGCCAGGCCCGCCACAGCCCCGGAATCCAGGGACTTGTCGACGGTGACGAACGGCGAGACTGCGCCCACCATGTTGTTGATGGTGATCGGGTTGCTCAGCGTTTGGCCCGCGATCGACTTCTTGATGATGGCCCGCAGGAACTCCTGCTGGTTGCGGACCCGCTGGTAGTCGCCGTCCGCGTAGGCGTGCCGTTCGCGGACGAAGGCCAGGGCTTGGGTTCCATTGAAGGTGTGCTGGCCGGGGGCGAACGACTGGCCCGGCAGCGCGGTGGAGCTGAACGGCACCTTGATGTTCACGGTTACGCCGCCCAGCGCATCGGTAAGGCCCTTGAATCCCTCGAAGTCGATCATCGCCACGTGGTCGATGCGCTGCTGGAAGATCGATTCAATGGTCTGCACCATCAGGGGCGTGCCGCCCAGGGCCAGGGCCGCGTTGATCTTCGACTCGCCGTGCCCCGGGATGTCCACCCAGAGGTCGCGCATGATGGACATGGTGTAGATGTTCTTGCGGTCCGCCGGGATATGCATGAGCATCAGCGCGTCTGCACGCTGGTCCGTGGCCACCCCGGCCGCGGAGTCAGACTCGGTGGCGCCGCGGCTGTCGCTGCCCATCACGAGAATGTTGATGGCGGTGCCCGTTTTCTGCGGGCGGGTGGACTCCTCCGGGAAGGCCTGATCGATCTTGCTGCTGGCGGAGTCGAACGTGTGGGCGAGGTTGAATAGGTAGCCGCCTGCCACCACCGCGACAAGCGCCACCACCACGGCGACGGCGATCAGGACCCCGCGGCCCCGGCGTTTCTTTCCGGGCCGGCGCCCACGGGAACGCGTTTCGGCGGTGATGTCTTCGCTGTCGATCGGATGAGTCATGTGTTCCTTCGAATCGACCGGCATATTCATCCGGTTCAAACGGCCAGAATCCGCAACGGGCCGGGCCGGGTGGGCTGAGCGGCCCGCTCGGGACCAAGGCCGGGGCCAGGGCGGGGGACTGGGAGGGGGCGCGGCCTCATATTTTACACGGAGCGCCGCGCGCGGCGTGATCAGGGCGGCGTGTTCAGGAGGCCGCCGCTGCCGCGGGAGTGGGTCCGGTGCTTGACGCATCTCCCGCCGCCCGCATATCCTGAACGAACGGTCGGTAATTATTTATCGGAAATGCATAGGAGCAACCATGGCATCGCAGACCCTGCAGTCAGTGCCCGCCGAGCCATCGCCGGCACGGCACGAACAGAGCCCAGAAGATGTGGCCCGGCGTGATGCTGAAGGCCAGGCATACTTTGACAAGGTCATGGCGGAAGACTCCCGGATCGAGCCGCGCGACTGGATGCCCCCGGCATACCGCAAGACCCTCCTGCGCCAGATCTCACAGCACGCACACTCGGAGATCATCGGCATGCAGCCCGAAGCCAACTGGATCTCGCGCGCCCCCAGCCTGAAGCGCAAGGCGATCCTGATGGCCAAGGTTCAGGACGAGGCCGGCCACGGGCTTTACCTGTACTCCGCCGCAGAGACCCTCGGCCAGCCGCGGGATGCGATGATGCAGGACCTGATGGACGGCAAGGCCAAGTACTCGTCCATCTTCAATTACCCCGCCCGGACCTGGGCCGACATGGGCGCCATCGGCTGGATGGTCGACGGCGCCGCGATCGCCAACCAGGTGCCGCTGTGCCGGGCCTCCTTCGGCCCCTACGGCCGTGCCATGGTGCGAGTCTGCAAGGAAGAGTCCTTCCACCAGCGCCAGGGCTTCGAGATCCTCCTGGAACTCTCCAACGGCACGGCCGAACAGAAGCAGATGGCACAGGACGCCGTGAACCGCTGGTACGCCCCGGCCCTGATGATGTTCGGTCCGCCGGATGACGATTCGCCCAACTCCAAGCAGTCCATGGCTTGGAACATCAAACGTTTCAGCAACGACGAGCTCCGCAACCGCTTTGTCGGCATGATGATGGAGCAGGTCAAGGTGCTCGGACTGACCCTGCCGGACAAGGACATCCGCTTCAACGAGGAAACCAAGAAATGGGAGCACGGGCCGCTGGACTGGGACGAATTCCACGAAGTCCTCGCCGGCCGCGGCCCCTGCAACGCCCAGCGGCTGGAACGGCGCAGGCAGGCGCACGACGACGGCGCCTGGGTCCGCGAAGCAGCCGCCGCGTATGCGGGGAAGCAGCTAGCAAAACAGTCAGCCAAGCAGAAGGAATACGCAGCATGAGCCCACACGGCAACCCCGAAGCTCCGGCCAGTTCCGCCGCCGAAATAGCAAACGAGGCGGCGAAGGTCCCCGCTGGACCTGCCACCCCCGCGGCGGCAGCAGCCGAAGCCCAGGCCGGAGCTGCGGGCCGCAACGTCTGGCCGATCTGGGAAGTGTTCGTCCGTTCCAGCCGCGGCCTCTCCCACGTCCACGCCGGATCCCTGCACGCCCCGGACGCAGCCATGGCGCTGCGCAACGCCCGGGACCTGTACACCCGCCGCAACGAGGGCGTGTCCATCTGGGTGGTTCCCGCGGACGCCATCGCCTCCAGCGACCCCGACGCCAAGGGCTCGTTCTTCGAGTCGCCCCAGGGCAAGGACTACCGCCACGCCACGTATTACACCAAGAGCGAGGGAGTGAAGCACCTGTGAGCACTCCCGAAACGGCAGCCCCGGCCAGCGCAGACGTGCAGGCAGACCCGCACGGCGGCCACGGCGACATCTCCGTCGGCGTGTCCGGCGCAGGGGCCAGCGGCGACGGCACCGCGAGCGCCACCCGGATCACCCCGGGCAACGCCCTTCGCCCCGAAGACATTGCGCTGGCCGTCAGCCGCGGCACCGCGAAGCCGGACGAAGATGTTGCGGAGCTCGCCCTGCGGCTCGGCGACGACGCCCTGATCTTGGCCCAGCGGCTGGGGCACTGGATTTCGCGGGCCCCTGAGCTTGAAGAGGACGTCGCCCTGGGCAACATCGCCCTGGACCAGCTAGGCCATGCCCGGTCCTTCCTCAGCTACGCTGGCGGACTGGACGGGCGCAGCGAAGACGATCTCGCCTACTTCCGCGGCGAGCAGGAGTTCCGCTCGGTGGAGCTCTTCGAACAGCCCAACGGGGACTTCGCCGTCACCATCGCCCGGCAGTTCGTGGTCAGCTACTACCAGTTTGAGCTTTACCGCCGGCTGGCCGCCTCGACCGACGCCACCCTGGCCGGCATCGCCGCCAAGGCGGTCAAGGAAGTGGACTACCACCGGGACCACAGCACCCAGTGGGTCCTGCGCCTGGCCCTCGGCACGGACGAGTCGCGCCAGCGGATGATCCGCGCGTTCAAGGTCATCTGGCCGTACGTGGATGAGCTCTTTCGCGACGACGAGCTCACCGGCCGCCTGAGCGCAGCCGGGGCCGCGCCGCTGCCGTCGAGCCTGCGCGAGGACTTCGACCGGCTCACCGGTGAGGTGCTGGCCGAGGCGGAACTGGACGTTCCGCAGGTGCCCGCCGCCCGCGGCGGCGGCCGGGAAGGCAAACATTCAGAACACCTCGGCTACATCCTCGCCGAGATGCAGGTGCTCGCCCGCGAGCACCCCGGGGCCAGTTGGTAGGCACCATGGAAATGTTTGTCTCCGATCCGGAAACCGCCGAGCGCCGCAACGCCGCCAAAGGCAACACCGCCCATGAGAAAGCCTGGGCGGTGGCTGCCACGGTGTGCGATCCCGAAATCCCGGTCCTCACCATTGCGGACCTCGGCATCCTGCGCGATGTCCAGGTTTCGAAGGAACCAAGCACTGACGACGGAGGGATGGTTCCCGCCGTCCAGGTCACCATCACCCCGACGTACTCGGGGTGCCCCGCCATGGACGCCATCCGGGATGACCTCACCGCGGCTTTCAACCGCGCGGGGTACCCGAGCGTGAGGGTCGAACTAGTCCTCTCCCCGGCCTGGACCACCGACTGGATGAGCGAGGACGGCAAGGCCAAGCTGGAGCAGTACGGCATCGCCCCGCCGTCGGGCCGTACAGCTGTTGATGGAAAAGCAGTCCGGCACGCCGGTCCCGTCCGGCTCTCGCTCGCCGTCAAGTGCCCCCAGTGTTCATCGCTGAACACCAAAGAACTGACCCGCTTCGGTTCCACGTCCTGCAAGGCCCTCTACGTGTGCCAGGACTGCAAGGAACCGTTCGACTACTTCAAAGTTTTGTAAGGAACAGGTGCCTCCATGACTGTTGTCCGCCAGACCGCCGCGGAGTCGGCTGCCGCCACCGGCCGCCGTCGGGCCTCCTTCCACCCCCTGACCGTGGATGAGGTCCGCCGGCTCACGGACGACGCCATCGAGGTGACGTTCGGGGTCCCGGCCGCGCTCGCCGGCCAGTTCGACTACCTGCCGGGCCAGTACGTCGCCCTGCGCACCACCCTGCCCGACGCCGACGGCCAGCCGCACGAGATCCGCCGCAGCTACTCCATCTGCGCCGAACCCCGCAGCTTCGAGGACGGCAGCAGCGAAATCCGCGTGGCCATCAAGAAAGATCTCGGCGGCCAGTTCTCCACCTGGGCCAACGCCGAACTCAAAGCGGGTGACGTCCTGGACGTCATGAGCCCCATGGGCGCCTTCGTCTCCAAGCACGGCCGCGACGGCAAGGCCGTGGAGCAGAACCTGATGACCTCCATGAATGATCCGGAACAGCTGGCGGGCGAGCCCGGTTCCTTCGTCGCGATCGCCGCCGGCTCCGGCATCACCCCCGTGATCGCGATCGCGCGCACCTTGCTGGCGGCCCACCCGGAGACCCGCTTTGACCTCATTTACGCCAACAAGGCCGCCATGGACGTGATGTTCCTCGAGGAGCTCGCGGACCTGAAGGACAAGTACCCGTCCCGGCTGGCGCTGCACCACGTGCTCTCCCGCGAACAGCGGATCGCGCCGCTGCTCAGCGGCAGGATCGACGCCGAAAAGCTCCAGGCGCTGCTGGGTACCGCCATCCACGCTGACGACGTCGACGAATGGTTCCTCTGCGGCCCGTTCGAACTCGTCCAGCTGTGCCGGGACACCCTTGCCGCGCGCGGCGTCGCCCCGGAGCACGTCCGGTTCGAACTGTTCACCTCCGGTAAGCCGGACCGTCCCGAGGGCAACATCGGCCGGCCCGTGATCGCCGACGAGTCGCAGGACACTTACAAGATCACGTTCAAACTGGACGGTCTGCAGGGCGAAGTGGCGAGCCCCACCCACGCCCGGGAATCCATCCTCAACGCCGCCCTCCGGGTCCGGCCCGACGTGCCGTTCGCCTGCGCCGGCGGCGTGTGCGGCACGTGCCGGGCCAAGGTGGTCACCGGCAAGGTCACCATGGACGAGAACTACGCCCTGGAGCAGGACGAGCTCGACAAGGGCTATGTCCTGACCTGCCAGTCCCACCCCACCACCCCGGAAGTCACGGTCGACTTCGACGTCTAGGCCTTTCCCAACCAAGGAGCCCCATGATTTCCCTCTCCATCGCCGGCGGCGTCGCCGAGATAGTGCTCGACGCAGCGCACAAGCTGAACTCCCTCGACGAGAAGGCTCTGGCGGATCTTTCGCGGGCGTACGACGACGCCGCTGACGCCGCCGAACGCGGCGACGTGCGGGCCCTGCTGCTGCGCGGCGAGGGGCGCGCCTTCTGCGCCGGCCGCGACATCGCGGGCGTGACCCCCGAAAGCGACGACGCGCAGGCCTACCTGGGCGGTCTCGTCCAGCCCCTGCTGAAGAAAATGAGCGCCTTCCCCGCTCCCACCTTCGCCGCTGCCCAGGGCGCCTGCCTCGGCGTCGGGCTCGGCCTGCTGCTGGCCACGGACGTGGTGTACGTGGCGGAGAACGCCAAGTTCGGCTCACCGTTCGCGAAGCTCGGCGCCACTCTCGATTCCGGCGGGCATTGGTATTTCACCGAACGCCTCGGCATGCACCGGACCTTGGACCTGATCTATACGGCCGAGCTCATGAGCGGCGCCGATGCCGTGGCGCAGGGCCTGTTCAGCCGGGCCATGCCCGCCGCGGACCTGCTCGAGGCCACCCGGTCGATCGTGGCCACGGTGGCCACCGGCGCCACGGGGGCGTTCAGGGCCAGCAAGGAGCTCGTGGCGCACATCCGGGACCAGCGGTTGGGGTTGTGGGCGGCCATGGAAGAAGAGAACGCGGAGCAGGCGCGGCTGTGCAAGAGCGAGGACTATGCCGAGGGTTTCCGCGCCTTCCAGGAGAAGCGCAGCCCGGTTTTCAAGGGCTGACAGGAAGCGCCTGCAGATGGTGGGGGACCGCGGGTTGAAGCACTACCTGTCTTTACTCCGAGGCATTCTCATTTCCGGAAGCCGCTTGTAAAGTTCGGTTATGACTCTGGGGAAAACTGTAACTAAGGCTGTCATACCCGCCGCAGGACTGGGAACGCGCTTCCTGCCGGCGACGAAGGCCATGCCCAAGGAGATGCTTCCGGTGGTTGATCAGCCGGCCATCCAATATGTGGTGGAAGAGGCCGTCCGGGCCGGGCTGACCGATCTGCTGATGGTGACGGGACGCCAGAAACGTGCCCTGGAGGACCACTTCGACCGGGAGCCCTCGCTGGAGAGGACTCTCGAACTTAAAGGCGACATTGACCGGCTGGAAGCCGTCCGCCACGCTTCCAGCTTGGGCCCGCTGCACTACGTGCGTCAGGGCGACCCCAAGGGGCTGGGCCACGCTGTCCTGTGCGCCCGCCAGCATGTGGGCGACGAGCCGTTCGCCGTCCTGCTGGGCGATGACCTGATCGATGAGCGGGACGAACTGCTGACCGCCATGATCGAGGTCCAGGCCAGGACGGGAGGCTCCGTCGTCGCGCTGATCGAGGTGGACCCGGCGGAAATCAGCGCCTATGGATGTGTCGACATTTCGGCAGTGCCTGGCCAAGACCACGTACGGATCAACCGCCTCGTGGAGAAACCCGACGTCGCCGATGCCCCGTCCAATCTGGCGGTGATCGGTCGGTACGTCCTGCATCCGGAGATCTTCGACGTCCTGGAGGACACCCCGCCCGGTCGCGGCGGCGAAATCCAGCTCACCGATGCGCTGCAGACCCTCGCCGTATCCGACTGCGAAGGCGGCGGCGTGTTTGGGGTGGTCTTCAAGGGCCGCCGGTATGACACCGGGGACAAACTGAGCTACCTCAAGGCGGTCCTTTCGATCGCCGCTGACCGGGTGGAGTTCGGTGAAGAGCTCCGGGCTTGGATGAAAGAGTTCGTCAACTAGCGCGTATCGACGTCTTCAAATACCAGGAACGTCTGGGTGTCCAGGACGCCCGGCATGGATTGCAGCTGATCGAAGATCACCCGGCGAAGGTCGATATTGTCCACGGCGCGCACCAGCAGGATGACATCGAAGTCCCCGCCCACCAGGGCGATGTGGTGGACCTCGGGAATGGCGCGCAGGAGTTCGCGCAGCTCCCGCCACGAATGCTGCCGCACTTTCAGCGTGACGTAGGCGGAGGACTTCAGGCCGGCCTTGATCGGATCCACCAGCGCGGTGAACTTGGTCAGGACGCCTTCGCCGGTGAGCCGGGCTATCCGGGTGTAGGCGTGGGCACGCGAAATGTGGACGTTCTCCGCCACCTGCGTCACGGACATCCTGCCGTCCCGGGTGAGCTCCGCAATGATGTTCCGGTCCACATCGTCCAGTGGCACCGCGGCCTGGTCCGCCTCAAGCTCTGCCATTTCGTCCACAACCTCTGCCCGTAATCCAGCTCACACTTACGATTTGTCTTCCAGACTAGGGCAAATTTTGGGACTTCTCCACGATTCGCGGCAAAGGTGGATACGAAACATGGGCTGGCGGCATACTGGGAAAGATTAGTGGCAACAGAAGGACGGACCAATGACGATCTCCGCGGACCACACCGCCCAAGAGCCTGCGACCAAGGACGCCCAGGAGCCTGCGGCCAAAGAGACGGCGTCGCAGCCGGCCGGGCAACAGGCCGGGTCGCAAGATCCAGCCAGCGAGGCCGTGCGCAAGTTCGGCATCACGGCCGAGGACTACATGCTCCCTGCCCGCCACCCGATCCAGATGGTCGGCCCCGACGGGACGCTGAACCCCCACACTGAGCAGGGCACGCAGCCCGGGCACGAATACGGCCTCCCCAGCGATGCTGAACTGCTGGCCGCCTACGAGCAGCTCGTCGTCGGACGCCGCGTCAATGACCAGAACTCCGCGCTGGTCCGCCAGGGCCGGATGGCCGTGTATCCCTCGAGCCATGGACAGGAAGCCTGCCAGGTCGCCGCGGCGCTGTGCCTCGCCGAGGGCGACTGGCTGTTCCCGACCTACCGCGACTCCGTGGCCGTGATGGCCCGCGGTGTGGACCCCGTCCAGACCATGACGCTGTTCCGCGGCGACTGGCACGGCGGCTATGACCCCACCGAACACAAGGTCGGCATCCAGTGCACCCCGCTGACCACCCAACTGCTGCACGGCGTCGGCGTGGCCCATGCCGCCAAGCTGCGCGGCGAGGACACCGTGGTCCTGGCCATGTGCGGCGACGGTGCCACGAGTGAGGGCGACTTCCATGAAGCCCTCAATTTCGCTGCCGTCTTCCACCTGCCGGTGGTCTTCTTCGTCCAAAACAACCAGTACGCCATTTCCGTGCCGCTCGCGCACCAGTCGGTCGCCCCCTCGCTGGCGCACAAGGCCGTGGGTTACGGTATGGCCGGTGAACGCGTGGACGGCAACGACGTCGTCGCGCTGCTCGCCGTGCTCGGCCGCGCCGTCAAGCTCGCACGCGAAGGCTCCGGCCCGCTCCTGGTGGAGGCCCACACCTACCGGATGCAGGCGCACACCAACGCCGATGACGCCACCCGCTACCGGCAGGACAGCGAAGTCGCCCAATGGGTCGCCAAGGACCCGCTGAGCCGGACGCAGACCTACCTGACCGGCCGCGGCCTGCTCGACGACGACGCCGCCGACCGGATCGCCGGGAAGGCCGAGGCCGTAGCCACGCAACTGCGCGACGGCCTCGGCGAAGACGTCCCGGTGGACCCGCAGGATCTGTTCAACCACGTCTTCTCGACGCCCACCCAGCAACTGAAGGAGCAGTCCGCCATGCTCGCCGACGAACTGGCCCGCGACGCCGCATCCACCGCAACGGAGGCCGGGAAATGAGCCCCACCGTCACCACGTCCTCCGAAGCGAACAACAACGTCAGCGCCGCCACGGCCCGCGCAGCCGCCAAGGCTGCAGGCGCGGCAGCGCAAAACACAGACATGACCGGCCCGCAGACCATCACCCTGGCCAAGGCCCTGAACACCGCCATGGCCGACGCCATGCACGCGGACCCGTCGGTCCTGGTCTTCGGCGAGGACGTCGGCATGCTCGGCGGCGTCTTCCGCATCACCGACGGGCTCACCGAGACGTTCGGGCAGACCCGCTGCTTCGACACCCCGCTGGCCGAATCCGGGATCGTGGGCATGGCCGTGGGCATGGCGATGAACGGGATGCGCCCGGTCATCGAGATGCAGTTCGACGCGTTCGCCTACCCGGCCTTCGAACAAATCGTCAGCCACGTCGCGAAGATGCACAACCGCACCAAGGGCGCCGTGAAGCTGCCCATGGTCATCCGGGTCCCGTACGCCGGCGGCATCGGGGGAGTGGAGCACCACTGCGACTCCTCCGAGGCCTACTACGCGCACACCGCGGGCCTGAAGGTGTTCACCCCGGCCACGGTCGCCGACGGCTACCGGATGCTCCGCGAAGCCATCGACTCCGACGACCCCGTCATGTTCATGGAGCCCAAGAAGCTGTACTGGTCCAAGGACCAGGTGGACCTGGCAGCGCTGCGCGCCGAGCACGCCGCCAACACCGAGCGGGGCACGTCCTCCGAAGGCCGCGCCGCCGTCGCCCGCCCCGGCACCGACGCCACCCTGATCGCCTACGGGCCCTCCATCCCGACCGCGCTCGCCGCCGCTGCCGCCGCCGCGGAGGAAGGCCGCTCGCTGGAGGTGATCGACGTCCGCTCGATCGTGCCGTTCGACGACGAGACGGTCTGCGCCTCGGTGCGCAAGACCGGCCGTGCCGTGGTCATCGCGGAGGCCCACGGCTTCGCCTCCGTGGCCTCGGAAATCGTGGCGCGGGTCCAGGAACGTTGTTTCCACCATCTCGCCGCGCCAATCCGCCGCGTCACGGGCTTCGACGTGCCGTACCCGGCGCCGAAGCTTGAGCACTACTACCTGCCCGGCGTGGACCGCATCCTCGACGCCGTTGACGATCTCCAGTGGGAAGACTGACCATGAGCGAACCTAAAGTATTCCTCCTGCCGGACCTCGGTGAGGGACTGACCGAGGCCGAACTCGTCAGCTGGCTCGTGGCGGTGGGGGACGAGATCCGCGTGGACCAGCCGATTGCCGAGGTGGAGACGGCTAAGTCCATGGTGGAGGTGCCCTCCCCGTACGCCGGCACCGTGGCCGTGCTGCATGGCGAGCCTGGCCAGACGCTCGACGTCGGCAAGCCGCTGATCTCGGTGACTCCTCTTGGGACCGCCGTCTCCGCTGGTGTTTCCGCTGGTGGGGCCGCCGCAGATGATGCCGCCCCCGCCCCTTCGCCGGACAGCATTCGTCCTGCGGACGATGCTGCCGGCTCCGTCAGGCCCGATGCCACTCCCGGGGCGGCATCATCCGCGCCGGCCGGGACCGCTGTTGACTCGCCGGCCGCTGTTGCCGCTGAGGTTTACCGTGAGGAGGAGAAGGCTGGGTCTGGGAATGTCCTGATCGGTTATGGGACTCCGGGCGGGCATGGGGTTGCCCGGCGGACCCGGGCTCCTAAGCGGGCCGCGATGGCTGAGTCTGTCAGCGGGGTGTCTGCTGCCGAGAAGGCTGCCGATGACCTGGTGCTGCTGCGGACCCGGGTTCCCGGGAAGCTGGGGGCGGTTATTTCTCCGCTGGTTCGCCGGATGGCTCGCGATCATGGGGTTGATTTGGGGGAACTCCAAGGGTCGGGGGCCAGCGGGCTCATCATGCGGCGCGATGTCGAAGCCGTCATCAAGCCGTCACCGGTGGTAGAGCGCCCGGCGGTGGAGCCGGCCGCGCCGGCCTCGGCGTCCGGCACCGATGCGCGCACCGGGCTGGGCATTGCCGGGCGGACCGCCGTCCGCGGCGTGCGCAAGGCCGTCGCGGCGAACATGACGCGCAGCCGGTCCGAGATCCCGGAAGCCACGGTGTGGGTGGACGTGGACGCCACGGCCCTCGTGGAGATGCGGGCCGCGCTGAAGAAACAGGACCCGCACCACACGCCGGGACTGCTGGCGTTCATCGCGCGGTTCGTGACCGCCGGGCTGAAGAAGTACCCCGCGCTTAATACCCGGATCGTGACCACCGAAGACACCACCGGCGGGGCATCCCAGGAGATCGTCGAGTTCGACGGCGTCAACCTCGGGTTCGCGGCGCAGACCGAGCGCGGACTGATGGTTCCGTCCGTGCGCAACGCGGACAAGCTCAGCGCCCGCGAACTGGACGCCGAGATCCGGCGCCTCACCGCCGTCGTCCGCGAAGGCAAGGCGACGCCGGCGGAACTGGGCAGCGGCACGTTCACACTGAACAACTACGGCGTGTTTGGTGTCGACGGCTCCGCCGCGATCATCAACCACCCAGAGGTGGGAATCCTCGGCGTCGGACGGATCATCGACAAGCCCTGGGTGGTCAACGGTGAACTCGCCGTCCGCAAGGTCACCGAGCTGACGCTGACCTTTGATCACCGCGTATGCGACGGCGGCACAGCAGGCGGTTTCCTGCGCTACGTCGCCGACGCGATCGAGAACCCGGGAACGGCGCTCGCGGACCTGTGAGTCCGGCTGGAGGGCCGCGCGGAGGGACCGCACAGTCAGCCCTGTGCGGTCCCTTTCGGCGCGTGGCGGAGTGCTGAAACCCGGTGCGTCACCCATGGCGCCGGCAGGAGCAGCAGCCACAGCAGCGGGGTATAGGAGTTGAGCGCGAACGCCGCCGGAATCGAGAGCAGGAAGATTGCGGCGCCGACCATCCGGGCGTTGAGTACGGGCCGGTGGACCTGCGGAACCATCTCCGGCTCCATCAGCCCGGCCCGGTCGGCGTAGCTCCAGATGGCCGCCATCGTGAGGTAAACCGCTGCGATATTGGTGGCGTACAGCACGCTTGGCCAGGGCGTGGGGTCGTCACCGTAGTCGCTGAGGATGGACGTGGGCGCGGGAAGCATGGCGATGAAGAACAGGAGAGCCAGATTCAGCCTGGCCAGGTTCACGCTGAAATGCTGGATCCTTGCGAAGTCAGCCCTGTGGGACATCCACGTCCTGGAGACGATGAGGAATGAGAGCGCATACGCAAACAGTTGCGGCCAAGCCTCCAGCAGGGCGTCATCCAAGTCCGCCGCCGGAATACCCTCGGGCAGCTTCAAGTCCAATGCCAAGAGGGTCAGGGCGATGGCGAAGACGGCATCGCTGAAGTACACCAGCCGCTCCAGAGATGAGCCGGAGTCCAACGGGAGCCACCTTTCGATCGTTCGGTGGAGCACATGGCGGATCAATTAAGGTAGCCCACACGCTACACGGTCCGGGGACGCACGGCGATGGCTTTCAGCGGCGCCGCCTCCGGGCATCGCCCGCAGGACGTGGATAGAATCGAGGCCTGAACATCGCACCAAGGAACAAGAAAAGCGTCGGAATTACGGAGATTTAATGTCACGTTGGCTCGAGGTCGGTCCGGACAACTACGTATTGACAACTCAAGGTTCTTGGCTCAACACGGGCCTGGTGGTCGGCACTGAGCGCGCCATGGTGATCGACACCGGCGGCGGCCCCCGGCAGGGCCGAGAGATCCTGGACGCGGTGCGCGAAAAGACCGCGCTGCCGCTCGTCGTCGTCAATACGCATGCCCACTACGACCACTTCTTCGGCAATGCCGTCTTTGCCGCCGACGGCGTTACGGAATTTTGGGCGCACGAGAACTGTGCGGCGGAGATTGAGGAGAACGGCGATGAGCAGCGCCGGCTCGTGGCCTCGGATGAGCCTGAGATGGCCGCGGGGCAGGGCTCCGACGTCGAACTCGTGGTTCCGAACGCGATCGTGAAGGACCAGCCGGTCCTCGTGGACCTGGGCGGGCAGACCGTCACCTTGTTCTATCTGGGCAACGGCCACACCGACGGCGATCTCCTTGTTGGCACGGCGAGCACCCTCTTCGCCGGTGACCTCGTGGAACAGGGTTCGCACCCTTCCTTCGAGGACTCCTTCCCGGAAGACTGGGCGGACGCCCTCCGGCACCTGTCCGCGTTGCGGCACCGCTACGAATTCCTGATCCCAGGCCACGGCGAGCCGTGCTCGGACGAGTTCGTCAAGACCATGGCGGACACCATGACCACTGCGGTGCGGCAGGCAACCCAGGCCACCCGGGAAACTCCGGATGACGCAACCAAGGCGATCCCGATCCTGCCATACGGGCCCGAGCAGTCGCGCTGGTTCATCAAACGCCTGCAGGAAACGCGGGCGAACCACTAGGGGCGGGATTGGGCATCCGATGGTAAGGGTGCTCATCATTGCCCCTAGACTTGTTCCTTGAACGATGTCAATCGAGCACTGCAGCGGTCTGCGCTGTGATCCCCGGGGGGAACGAACATGCCAGAACCGGTCGAGAACAAGACCGCCGACGCCCTTGCCGACGCTCAAGCAGCCGCAGAGCAGGCCCAGCTCCCGCGACGGCGAGACCGCCGCCGCGGCGACGACTCCGACGCCTGGACAGGAACCATGCCGATCATTTCCAGCGACCAGGCCGAGCAGCGCCCAACCGCCCCCAGCAGTTCCTGGGCGGAGGCCGCCGCCGCAGCCGACGCCCCCGCGCGCCCGCAGCCTGCCAAGCCGTCCAAGGATCCGGTCGGAACGCCGCCGGCCCCCGGGGCTGCGCCCGCCGTGCCTGCACAGCCGAGCCGTTCCACGCGTTCGGCCAGCCGGTCGGCGGCTCTCGCCGAGGCGCCCGTGCCCGACTTCATCAGTTCCCCTGGGCTCTTCGTCCGCGAGCAGAAACCGCGCCCCATCGGCGGATTCCGCGGCGCCCTTTACAACCTGACCGGCGGCAGCCTGAACCTTGGCCCGAGCGCCCGGCAGCGCGAAGAAGACGAGCTGGCACGGCGGATCTCCCGTCAGCTCCAGGGCAGCTACAACACGGCCGTCCTGAGCCTCAAGGGAGGGATCGGCAAGACTTCCACCACCGTCGGCGTCGGCCTCACCCTGGCCGAATTCCGCGGCGATCCGCCGTGCGCGATTGACGCGAACCCCGACTCCGGGGACCTCGTGGAGCGTGCCCTCGGCGAGGGGATTTACCAGCAGCAGAGCCCGCGCACCATCACGGACCTGCTCAAAAACATCGAATCCATCGATTCCCTCACTGCCCTGGCCCGGTACATGCACCATGCCGGCAGACTGCACCTCATCGCCGGCGAACAGGATCCCGAGGTTTCAGACTCCCTGACGGCCGCGGAGTACCTGAGGATCCGCAAGCTCATCTCCGGCTACTACTCGGTGGCGCTCATTGACTGCGGCACCGGGGTCACGCATAACGCGATGAGCGGCATCCTGCAGTCGGCGGACAACCTGATCATCGCGGCAGGCTACGCCGTCAGCGGCGCCAAGCGGGCCCGCAGCACGCTGCACTGGCTGGCCAGCCACGGCTACGCCGACCTCGCCAGCAACGCCATCGTGGTCATCACGGACAAGGATGAGGTCTCCAGCCGGGTGGACAAGGACGCCATCGAGGAACACCTGTCCGGCATCTGCCGCCAGCTGATCGCGGTCCCGCATGACCGCGGCGTGGCCGACGGCGACCTTGTGACCCTGGATGTGCTCCGGCCCGAAACGCGGCGCGCCTACCGGGAAATTGCCGCCGCGATCGTGGACGGCTACGTCTAGGTCAAAGATGCCGCCGCTCCCGAAAGGCCCGTCGCCCTGGAATGCGCCGAACGCGTAACGCCGGTGGTCCGGGTTGTCCGGTCGCGGGACTCCGCCTTAGATTTAGGCATGGTCAACAACTATGCCGCGGACGATGCCGCCTTGCAGCTTCAGGATCTGCTCATGGCGACAGACAACGTCGAGGACTTCCTAGGGCGTCTTGCGGAGTTTTCGGCGTGGACGCTGAACCGCAGCACCGGGGCGGCCATCGAATGCGGGGTAACCCTGCAGCGGCGGAAGCGAACCATGACGGTTGCGGGCAGCAGCCCCCGCGCGGTCACCCTTGACCGAATCGAGCAGGGCGTTGGTGACGGTCCCTGCATCCTGGCGCTGCGGACCAAAGCAATGGTCGTCCTGGCGGACGTGGACGCGGATCCCCGCTGGCCCGAATACCAGCGGCAACTCGCGGACCACGGCTGCCGCAGCACGCTGGGGGTTCCGCTGGAAATCGGCCAGGACGCCGCGGCCGCCCTGAACTTCTTCGCCGCGGACACGGGGGTGTTCACCGAGGAGGCCATCGCGGAGGCCGCCGGATTCGCTGACCTGGCCGGCCGGGCCCTTCGCCTCGCCGTCCGGATGGGAACCATGCAATCACGGGCCGAGGATCTGCAGGCCGCGATGGAGCACCGCACGTCGATCAATTTGGCCTGCGGCATAATCATGGCGCAAAACCGGTGTTCGCAGGACGAGGCCATGGCCATCCTGACCAAGGTCTCCAGCAACCGGAACCAAAAGTTGCGGGACGTCGCCGCGGACGTGCTCCTGCACCTCACGAACGAGGAAGTCCGCACCCACTTCGACGCGTAACCCCGGGGGGGGGATGGCACGCGTAGCAGTTCCGGGCAGAGTGCCGGCCGGCCCTAGGATGAAGGGGATGACCACAACAAGCCTCGCCCCCTTCAGCCTCCGCAGCATCGCCGTTCCTGCGTTCGGACCGGCCCTCATGTTCAGCCTTGGCGAAGGGGCGATCCTGCCCGTGGTCGCATTGTCGGCCCGTGACCTCGGCGCCTCCGTGGCCGGTGCCGCCCTGATAGTCACGCTGATCGGACTCGGATCCTGGTTCTTCAACCTGCCGGCGTCGATAATCACCCTAAAATTCGGCGAACGCTGGGCGATCGTGGGGGCTGCGGCCGCGAGCGCCGTCGCCCTCGCCGGCGCGGCCCTAGCACCCCTCTTCCCCGGCGGGATCTGGGTGCTGGCGGCGGCGATGGTCGTCGTCGGCATGGCCGCCAGCGTTTTCAGCCTGGCCCGGCAGAAATACCTGACCGAAGCTGTCCCGGTCGTGCTGCGGGCGCGGGCCCTGTCCACCCTCGGCGGCGTCACCAGGATCGGCATTTTCATCGGTCCGTTCGTCGGTGCCGCGGTGATGCAGCTTGCCGGCATCACCGGGGCCTACTGGGTCGGCGTCGTGGCCATGGCCGCGGCGGCGGCCGTATCCCTCAGCATCCCGGATCTTGAGGTGCCGGCCCCGCCCGACGGCGTTTCGCCGAAACAGCCCACCCTGCGCAGCGTCGCGGTTTCCCACGCCGGCGTCTTCCTGACCGTCGGCGCGGGGGTCCTGCTGCTGAGCGCGCTGCGGGCCTCACGCCAGGCGGTCATCCCGCTGTGGGCCGATCACCTGGGCATGGACGCCACCCAGGCCGCCCTCATTTACGGCATCTCCGGCGCCATTGACATGCTCGTGTTCTACCCGGCGGGAAAACTGATGGACCGCAAGGGCCGGCTGTGGGTGGCTGTGCCGTCCACCCTCATCATGGGGACAGCCATGATGCTGATCCCGCTCAGCACGGGCTTCGTCTCGCTCATGCTGGCGGCGCTCCTGGTCGGCTTCGGCAACGGGATCAGCTCCGGCCTGAACATGACGCTCGGCGCTGACTTCTCGCCGGACAACGGCCGCGGCCAGTTCCTCGGCATCTGGCGCTTCATGGCCGATGCCGGTGCTACCGGTGGGCCGGTCCTGCTCTCGGCCGTCACCGCCGTCGCGTTCCTGGGCGCCGGCGTGGCGGCGACCGGTGTGATTGGTTTCGCCGCAGCCGCCGTGTTCGCCGTGACCATTCCGCGCCTCAAACACCGCCGGAACTACTGACCAGACAGGCTAGCGTGTCCGTGTCAAAGTGCTCCCGGACGGTGCGCTGGGTCCGTTGCGTGGACGGCCCCTCCGCGCTGCTGCTATGCGTCCCTGTCGTGCGCCGCATACCCGAACAGCCACAGGCCGCCGACCATGGCGAGGTAGCCTGCGATGACGATCAGCGCGGTACCGGCCCAGAAATAGTGCGTGCTGCTGCCTTCCAGGCCCGTGCCGCCGGAGATGCTCAGCAACGCGTAGCCGGCAACGGCGGCCGCGGCGAGGCCGATCATCACTGGAAGCACCAGCCACACCCTGGCTGAGGCCCAGTGCTCGTTGTAGCCCGCCCAGACGTTCCAGCGACTGCCTCTGCGGATGATCAGCCAGCCGGCCGGCAGCATGAAGGCCCCTACCACCAGAAAGGCTGCCACCACATCGGCTGGCCGGTGCCACTGGTTGATCAGGGTGGATACCCCCGTGGCAACGGCGAAGCTGCCGCCCAGAAAACCGGCCAGCGGCCGCCAGCGCGGCGAAACCATGAGGAAGACGGCGGCCGCGGCCGAGGCCGCCATGGTGGTGTGGCCCGAGGGCAGCGAGTTCAGCTCGAGAGTCTCGACACCGCGGTACGGCCGGACCGGGAGCAGGTCCTTCAGGATTTGCGTGGCCAGGTTGGCGCCCACGCAGGCCGCCACCGCGATTCCCGCCGCGGCCCACCGGCGCCTCAGGATGGTGACGAAGATGACCACCACCGACGCGATCACCACGGAAAGCACCGGCAGCCAGTCCAACAACTTGGTGGCAGCTTTGCCCGCGGTGCCGCTGAGCTCCACCGCTTCCACCAGGGCCGACTCGTCAATGAACTGGCCTGTGGTGGTGCGCACGAAGAAGACGTACGTGGCGGCGAGCGCGGCGACGCACACGACCGTGGCCAGCGCGAACAGCGCCGCCGTGCCCTTGCCCGGGGACCACTCCACGCGCGGCACCGGCGCCGCGCTGGCCCGTGCGCTGGGGGCCTGCCTTTTGAGAACCTGAGTCTCGGGGACCGGCGTAGTGAGGACCCGAGTCTCGTGGACTTGGGCAGACGGGTCCCGTGGGGTGCGTTCCTGCCGAAAAGTCATGGCATCAAGGGTCGCACAGAACCCTGCACGCCACCTGATGGACGCGGCGCGCTGCCAGGACTGTAGAGCCCGGAAAGGGCGAGTACCCTCCACGCTTGCCACTGCCTCCCAGGAGGCCTCCCAGTACAGTGGCATCATGCCCGCACTTCCCCTGGACCCACGTAACCCCGCGCACCCACTGGACCCGGTCACACCTCCTGCCGCGGCCCTGCCCGGCCTCGACGAGCTCCTCGCCGGTGCCCATGTTGTGAGCCTGCCGATGAGGGTGAAGTTCCGGGGCATCCTGCAGCGTGAGGCCCTGCTGCTCCGCGGACCTCTGGGCTGGGGCGAATTCGGACCCTTCCCGGAGTATGAGGACGCCGAGGCGTCCCGCTGGCTGGCCGCAGCCGTCGAGGCCGGCTGGTCCGGGTTCCCGGCGCCGTTGCGGGACAGCATTCCGGTCAACGCCACGGTGCCTGCCGTTCCCGCAGACCGGGTCCCGGAAGTCCTGGCCCGTTTCGGCCGAGTGGACGCGGTCAAGGTCAAGGTGGCCGAGCGCGGCCAGAGCCTGAACGACGACGCCGCCCGGGTGGCCGCCGTCCGGGAGGTGCTCCCGGACGCCGCCATCCGGGTGGACGCGAACGGCGGCTGGGACGTCGCGGAGGCCGTCACGGCACTGACCCGGCTCGCCGCCGTCGGACTCGAATACGCCGAACAGCCCGCGCCGGACATCGCGGGCCTGGCCGAAGTCCGGCGGCAGCTGCGGGCCTCGGGCGTCCCCGTGCTGATCGCCGCGGACGAAAGCGTGCGCAAGGAGGATGATCCCCTCAAAGTGGCACGCGCCGGCGCCGCAGACCTGATCGTCGTCAAGACCGCACCGCTGGGGGGAGTGCGGCGCGCCCTGAACATCGTGGCGCAGGCGGGCCTTCCCGCCGTCGTGAGTTCAGCGCTGGACACCTCGGTGGGGATCCGGGCCGGGCTGGCCCTCGCCGCCGCCCTGCCCGAGCTACCGTACGCCTGCGGGCTCGGCACTGTGTCGCTGCTCGCCGCCGACGTCACGCAGGATTCCCTGGTTCCCGACGACGGCGCCATCGCCCTCCGAGACGTCCGCCCGGCACCAGAACTCCTGGCCGAACACGCGGCATCCCCGGAGCGCCGGCACTGGTGGCTGGACCGGCTGCGGCGCGTACACGCCGTGCTGGCCGGGTCGTCTGCTCCATAACGGCCCTTATGCGGGCTGAACAGGGCTTTTACGGGGCGACGGAGGGATTCCCGAGCAGGGGGAAGCGTTCACCGGCTCTTCATCTAGGAGACGTCTCTCGGTAGCCGGCGGCTGGAAGGGTGAGCGCGACAGCATCTCACTCCCATGGAAGGTCTCTCCATGTCGGTATCCTCCGAACGCAAGTTTTCCCTGCTCCCCATGCTCGGCCACACGAAGGGCAAGCGCAGCCCCGTCACGTGTGCCCTGAAGTGCGACAACGCCTGCTCGGGCGAGGTCTGCAACACCAGCACCAACAGCTACTTCCGTGACATCGCCTCCGCCACAATGTCCCGCCGCGCCGCCCTGGGTTTCGGCGCCGCCGGCGCGCTCGCCGTCGTGCTCGGCAACGCCGTGACGTCCACCGGAACGGCCGTTGCCGACGGCGGTCCCGGCCTCGCCGCCGCCGCCAGGAACGGCTTTGGCGCTTCGAAACTGCAGTTCACCGCCATCGCACCGGTGGACGCCGCCGTGGACAAGCTGACAGTCCCCGCCGGGTTCACCTGGCAGCCGGTCATCCGCTGGGGCGACCCGCTGTTCAACGACTCGCCGGCCTTCGACATCGAGCACCAGAGCGCGGCAGCGCAGGCCCGCCAGTTCGGTTACAACAACGACTACACAGACATTCTGCCGATCGAAGGCGCCAAGGACCGCCGGGCCGTGCTCTTCACGAACCACGAGTACACTAACGAGCTCATCATGGTGCCAGCCGGCTTCGACCCCGCCGAAACCCGCGCCATCGGCCGTGCCGCGCACGGACTCACCGTCGTCGAACTGGAACGGAAAAACAAAAACAAGCCGTGGAGCTACGTCAAGGGCGCCGGCCTGAACCGCCGCTACCTGACCGACACCACGTACCAACTCGACGGTCCCGCCGCAGGATCCGCGCTCCTGAAGACCATCGCCGATCCGTCCGGCCGCGCCATCAAGGGCACCTTGGGCAACTGCTCCGGCGGCACCACCCCCTGGGGCACCATCCTCTCGGGCGAGGAAAACTTCAACGGCTACTTCGCCGCGCCCGGGACCTCCGACGCCGACAGGCGCTACGGCCTGACCAACAAGCCGACGGCGCGGCAGTGGGAACTGGATGACCCGCGCTTCGACACCCGCAACACCGGGTACGCGAACGAGGCCAACCGCTTCGGCTGGATCGTGGAAGTCGACCCGTTCGACCCCTCGTCCACCCCCCGCAAGCACTCGGCGATGGGCCGCTTCAAGCACGAGGGCGCCAACGTGATCGTCGCCGAGTCCGGCCACGTGGTGGCCTACATGGGCGACGACGAGCGCTTCGACTACCTGTACAAGTTCGTCTCCAGGGACACGTACCGGGAAGGCGACCGCCAGCACAACCTGACCCTCCTGTCGGCGGGCGACCTCTACGTCGCCAGGTTCACCGGCAACGCCGCGCCGGCCGAGATCGACGGCTCGGGCAAGCTCCCGGCCGATGGCGCCTTTGACGGCAGCGGGGAATGGCTGCCGCTCGTCGTGGGCGGCCAGTCGAAGGTGGCCGGGATGTCCGTGGACGAAGTGCTGGTCTACACCCGCCTCGCCGCAGACAAGGTCGGCCCGACCAAGATGGACCGGTGCGAGGACGTCCAGCCCAGCCTGCACACGGGCAAGGTATACGTCGTGTGCACCAACAACACGGACCGCGGCAAGGTGGGCAAGGAGGCCGCCACGGAGGTCAACCCGCGCAACCTCAACCGCGACGGCCACATCGTGGAAATCACCGAGACCGGGGACCAGGCATCCACCACTTTCGGCTGGAATCTGCTGATGGTCTGCGGCGATCCGGCGAAGAACACGGCGACCTACTTCGCGGGCTTCCCGGCAGACCAGGTCTCCCCGATCTCCTGCCCCGACAACGTCGCCTTCGACTCCGTCGGCAACCTCTGGATCTCCACCGACGGCGCACCCTCCACCGTCGGCTACGCCGACGGGCTCTTCAAAGTGACCCTGGACGGTGCGGAACGCGGCAAGGTGGAGCAGTTCCTCGCCGTCCCGCGCGACGCCGAGACCTGCGGCCCTGTCATCCACGACGACGAACGGACCGTTTTTGTTGCCGTGCAGCACCCGGGCGAGGAAGGCACGTTCGCCGAGCAGCACTCGTACTTCCCGGACTATGTTGCCGCGGGCGCCACGCCGCGGCCGGGCCAGGTCCGCGCCCCGCGCCCGTCCGTGGTCCAGGTGTTCCGCACCGACGCCTAAGCTCCCAGCAACGCGGGGTCAGATTGAGCCCAATCCGGACCCTCGGATGGGCGCGATCTGACCCCGCGTTGCTTCTTGGGGCGGGGAAGGTGCGAACTGATAATTTGGGACTGTGAATAATCCGGCCGAATTGGTTGTCCCCAGAGTCCAGGCTGCAATTGCCACCGCGTTCGGCGACGAGTTCCGGCAGGCGGACCCGGTGGTCAGGCCCTCCCAGTTCGCCGACATCCAGATCAACGCCGCTATGGCCCTGGCCAAGAAGGCCGGCCTGCCGCCGCGGGACGCCGCCGCAAAGATCGTGGGCGCCCTGGACCTGGACGGTATCTGCACCGGCGTGGAAATTTCCGGGCCGGGCTTCATCAACCTGAGCTACGACGGCACCTGGATCGAGGAACTGCTCAACTCGGAATCGGCTGAAGCGGCGTCCCCCGCCACTGCCGTCCCGGCCGCCGCAACACCGCAGCGCGTCGTCGTCGACTATTCCTCCCCGAACGTCGCCAAGGAAATGCACGTGGGCCACCTGCGCACCACCGTGGTGGGCGACAGCCTCGTCAAGGTGCTCGAAGCCCTCGGCGACTCCGTGATCCGGCAAAACCACATCGGCGACTGGGGTACCCCCTTCGGCATGCTGATCGAGCACTGGCTCGAGATCGGCGAGGACTCCCCGGAGGCGGCACTCCTTGTGGAGGACCCCAGCGCGTTCTACCAGGCCGCCCGGGCCAAGTTCGATGCCTCCGCCACCGACGTGGACGGCTTCGCCACCCGTGCCCGGCTCCGCGTCGTGGCCCTGCAGGGCGGTGACCAGGAGACCTTCGCCGTCTGGCAGCGGCTCGTTGCCCAGTCCAAGCGGTACTTCAACGCCATCTACTCCACGCTGGGCATCAGCCTCACCGACGACCACATCGCCGGCGAAAGCTCCTACGACGCGCATCTGGCACAACTGTGCCAGGAACTCGAGGAACGCGGCCTCGCCCGGACCAGCGACGGCGCCCTGTGCACCTTCCCCGAAGGTTTCACCGGCCGCGACGGGCAGCCACTGCCGCTCATCATCCGCAAGTCCGACGGCGGCTACGGCTACGGCACCACCGACCTGGCCACCATCCGCTACCGGGTCCGCGACCTGCAGGCCGACCGGATCCTCTACGTCGTGGGCGCCCCGCAGAACGTCCACCTGCGGATGGTCATGGCCACCGCCCGCGACGCCGGCTGGCTGCCGGACACGGTCGAGGCCGTGCACGTGCAGATCGGCAACGTGCTGGGCGAGGACGGGAAGATCCTCAAGTCCCGTTCGGGCGCCCCGGTGAAGCTCATGGCCCTGCTCGAAGAAGCTGTGGAACGCGCCCGCGCCGTCATTGATGCGAGCCGTCCCGAACTCGGCGACGAGGAACGCGCCGTGACCGCCCGCCAGGTGGGCATCGGCGCCGTCAAGTATGCCGACCTTTCCACCGGCCACGACACCGAGTACGTCTTTGACTTCGACCGCATGCTCGCCCTCAGCGGCAACACCGGGCCCTACGTGCAGTACGCCGCCGCGAGGATCCGCTCCATCCTGCGCAAAGCAGGCGTGCTGGAACGGTTCACCAGCGGCGGCGCCACGGAAAGTGGGGCCGACGGGCCGGCCAAGGCGATCGCCGTGGTCGAACCCGCGGAACGCGCCCTGGCGCTGCACCTGCTGGAATTCGCCACGACGCTGAACAAGGTGCGGGACACGCTCGAGCCGCACCGGCTCTGCGGCTACCTTTTCGAGCTCGCACAGCTGTTCACGACCTTCTACGACCAGTGCCCGGTGCTCAAAGCAGAGGAATCCGTCCGGAACTCGCGGCTGGCCCTGTGCGCGCTCGTGCTGCGCCGCCTGTCACTCGGGCTGGACCTGCTGGGCATCGAGACGCCGGAGAACATGTGAGCCCGGCCGAACCGGTTGCCGCGTCGTCCGCCTCGGGGGGCCTGGCCGCGGTTGAGGCGGCGCGGATCGCCGTCGATACCCTGCTCGACGCCGACGTGCGCCACGTCGTCGTGTCCCCGGGCTCGCGCTCGGCGCCCATGGTCTACGCCCTGGCCGAGGCCGACGCCGCCGGACGCGTGGAGCTGCTGGTCCGGACCGACGAGCGCTCTGCCGGCTTCACGGCCCTCGGCCTGGCCCTGTCCACCGGAGCCCCGGCCGCCGTCCTCACCACGTCCGGCACCGCCGTCGGCAACCTCATGCCGGCCGTGATGGAGGCCAACCACGCCGCCGTGCCGCTGGTGGTGTTTTCCGCGGACCGGCCGGAGGAACTGCGGGGGACCGGGGCCAACCAGACCACCGTGCAGCTGGACCTGTTCGGCGAGCACGTCCGCTTCGCCGTCGACGTGCCGGCCGGCAGCGATCCGCGGCGCGCCGTGGAAACGGCCCTCAGCGCAGCCACCGGAGCTTTCGTGGACACGCCGCCCGGGCCGGTCCAGCTCAACCTGGCCTTCCGTGACCCGCTGGTCCCGGCCGCGGCAGACAGCCTGCCCGCCGCCGCGGGGCGCAGCGTGTACCGGGTGGCGCGGAACCCCTTGGCGCTGGACTTTCCGGCGGCGCCAGCGGCCCTGCCGGAGCGGCGCACCGTGGTGCTGGCCGGACACGACGCCGGCCCGGTCGCCGAGGCGTTCGCCCGCGCGCACGGCCTGCCGCTGCTGGCCGAGCCCTCCTCCAATGCCAGATTCGGCCCCAACGCCGTAGGACCCTACCGGCTGTTGCTGGAGCACTTCGGCCCGGACGCGGCCCAGCCGATCGAACGTGTGGTCCTGTTCGGCCGGCCGACCCTGTCCCGCCCGGTCACCGAGCTGCTGGCCAGGGCCGATGTGCCCTCGGCCCTGTACCAGCCCGTGCCGGTCGCCTGGTACGAACCCGGGCGCCGGACCGAACTGCCGCTGGAAACCCTCGCGGATCTGGCCGACTTCGCCGGCCGCGGGCCCGCCGCGTGGCTCGATGCCTGGCTGCTGGCCGGGGCCGCCGCGCAACACGCCGTCGACCTGGTCCTCGCCGGGACCTCCGGCGCGACCGGACCGTCCGCCGGCGCCGAGGTCTGGAAGCACAGCCGCGGGCAGCTGGTCCTGGGTTCCTCGAACGGGATCCGCGACGTCGACCTCGCGGGGGCGCCGCCGGCGGAACCGCAGGCGACCATGTTTGCGAACCGCGGCCTCGCCGGGATCGATGGCACCACGTCCACCGCCACGGGCATCGCGCTCGGGGGCCGGCAGGAAACCACCGTGCTCATGGGGGACGTCACGTTCCTGCATGATGCCGGCGGACTCCTGCTCGGGGCCGGGGAGGCCGAACCGCTGCTGCGGATCGTGGTGCTCAACGACGCGGGCGGTGCCATCTTCGGGCTCCTGGAGCACGGCGCAGTGGCCGCGTCCGGGCGCTACGGCAACGCCGTCGAACGCCTCTTCGCCACCCCGCAGCAAGTGGACCTCGCCGCGCTGGCCGCGGCCTACGGCATCGCTCACCGCCGCGTCGGGACGACCGCGGAACTCACCGACGCGCTGTCCGCCCCGGTGGAAGGCCGCAGCATCATCGAAGTGCGCACAGACCGGCACCGGCTCGGGGAACTGCACCGGGCCATCCGCGCCGCAGTCGCCACCGCCGTGGAAGGCCTCCCGCAGGCCTAGCGGTCCGTTTCCGCTACCCCTTCGGACAGCCGCTACGAAAACGGACAGCCGCTACGTGGATCCACGTAGCGGCTGTCCGAAATCGGCGCGAAATGCCGGAATTACAGCACCCGGCTCAGGAACTCCTTGGTGCGGGGGTGCTGGGGGTTGGCCAGGACCTCCCGGGGGTCGCCCGACTCCACAACGACGCCGCCGTCCATAAACGTCAGGCGGTCACCGACCTCCCTGGCGAAGCCGATCTCGTGGGTCACCACGATCATCGTCATGCCGGACTTGGCGAGGTCCTTCATCACGTTAAGGACATCGCCCACGAGTTCAGGATCGAGTGCGGACGTGGGCTCGTCGAACAGCATGAGCTCCGGGTCCATGGCCAGGGCCCGTGCAATCGCAACACGCTGCTGCTGGCCGCCGGACAGCTGGGACGGGTAGTGCCCGGCCCGGTCGCCCAGCCCCACCCGGTCCAGCAGCTCCAGGGCGCGCTTCCGGGCCGCTGCCTTCGACTGGCCCTTGACCTGGACCGGGGCTTCCATGATGTTCTGCAGCGCCGTCTTGTGCGGGAACAGGTTGAAGCGCTGGAACACCATGCCGATCTCGCGCCGCTGGGCGGCGATTTCCTTGGCCTTCAGGTCGTGGAGCCTGCCCTTGACCTCGCGGTAGCCGATCAGCTCGCCGCCCACGGAAATGCGTCCCGCGCTGATGGTCTCCAGCAGGTTCACGCAGCGGAGCATGGTGGACTTGCCCGAACCGGACGGCCCGATCACCACCGACACCTCGCCTTGGTTGACCGCCAGGTCGATCCCGCGCAGCACGTGGTGGTCGCCGTAGTACTTGTGAAGGCCCTCGATCTGCACCAGCGGTTTTTCAGTGGTGACGGTCATTTTGAGTCCTCCCCGGGGAATTCCATTTTGAGGGCCGGCTCGGCGTCGGCGCTCGGAGCGCCGGCCGCAGCAGCCTTGGCGGCCGCGGGGTTAATTGCGGGAGCCCGGTTGTCCACGCCCTTGCCGTAGTACGCCTCGATGAAGTGCTGGCCCACCATCAGCAGGCTCGTGATAACGAGGTACCAGATCGCCGCCACGATCAGCAGGGGCACCGGCAGGTACGTCCGGTTCGCCAGGGCGTTGGTCGCAAAGGTCAGGTCCAGGGTGAACGGCACGGCGAGGACCAGCGACGTGGTCTTCAGCATGCCGATCGTTTCGTTCCCGGTGGGCGGCACGATCACACGCATCGCCTGCGGCAGGATGATCCGCCACATGATCTTGGTCTTGCCCATGCCCAGGGCCTCGGCGGCTTCCATCTGGCCGCGGTCCACGGAACTGAGGCCCGCCCGGAAGATTTCCGCCAGGTACGCAGACTCATTGAGGCCAAGCCCCAGGATCGCCGCCACCGTGGCGGTGACCACAGTGCTGGTGTCGACGCTAAACAGCTCCGGACCGAACGGTACGCCGGCACTGATTTTGGGGTAAAGGACAGCGATCAGGCCCCAGAAAATCAGCTGGGTGTAGACCGGGGTCCCGCGGAAGAACCAGACCCAGACCCAGCTGGACCACCGGAACACAGGGTTCTCCGACTGGCGCATGAAGGCCAGGAGGATGGCCAGGATGATCGCCAGCACCATGGAGGCAACCGTCAGGACCAGGGTCCAGGCAACGCCCTGGACCACCTTGGTGTCCAGGATGTAGGCGCCGACGACGTCCCAGCGGAAGTTGGGGTTCGTGACCAGGCTCTGCAGGAAGAGAGCCAAAGCGCCGAGAATGACCACGGCGCTGATCCAGCGGCCCGGGTGACGGACCGGAACCGCTTTGTTCAGTACCGGCGCGGCGTGACTGCCCTGACGGCTGTCCATCTGTCCACCCGTTGCGTGACCGGTTGTGGGAAGGCTCAAGACGTTACCGCCGGGTTGACCTCGGACTTGGTGACGGCACCGTCAGAGGCGCCCCAGCCGTCCAGGATCTTCTTGTAAGAGCCGTCTTCCATCAGCTTGGTGACGGTTTTCTGGATAACGTCCGCCAGGGCCTTGTCGGACTTGGCGACGGCGATGCCCTGGGGCGCTGCGTCGTAGACGTCGCCGAGCTTTTCGAGCTGGCCACCGGTCTGGGTCAGCGCGTAGCCGATGATGGGGGAGTCGGCTGCCATCGCATCGATGCTGCCGTTGACCAGGCGGGTGGTGATATCCGTCTGGGTCTTGAGCGTCACAACGTTGATGGGCTGCTTGCCCTCGGCGGTGCACTTCTTGTTGCGGTCCGCGACGTCCGGATCCTCCTGGATGGTGCCGGTCTGCACACCGACGGACTTGCCGCAGAGGTCATCCAGGGAGACCTTTTTCGGGTTGCCCTTCTGCACGGCCCAGCCGGTACCTGCCTGGTAGTAGCTCACCATGTTCACTGCCGCGAGCCGCTCCGGGTTGATGGTAAAGGAAGAGATGCCGAGGTCGTACTTCGGGCCCAGGGCCGGAAGGATGCCGGTGAATTCGGACGTCTGGACCTGGACCTTCAGGCCCAGGGCGGCGCCGATCGCCTTGGCGATGTCGACGTCGTAGCCCACGGGGGTCTGGCCGTCGGTGGCGAGGAATTCTGCGGGCGCGTAGGAGGTGTCCGAGCCTACGGTGAGAGTGCCCTTGGACTTGACCGCCTCGGGCACCATGGCCGCCAGCGCATCGTCCTTCTGGACGCTGCTGGGGTCAAAGCTGGCCGCGGCACTGCCGGACGCGGAAGCCGCGCCGGTGGTGCCGGTCTCGGAGGCGTTCGTGCAGGCTGACAAAGCCAATGCGCTCACGGCGAGGACCGTGGCGGTCTTCAGCGCGGGGTGGCTCAGGAGCGAACGGGAGATCTGCATTTTCTTACCTTTTGTTGCCGGAGGGATGGTAACGAGGCCGGTTATAGTGTAGCGCCGAACAGGAGATGTACGTCACAGAAAACTAAGTTTCACTATTGGATAACTAAATCAGACCCGATTGCAATGCCGCCAGCGCGCCGGCTGTCTGTGATGCCGGATCCGTGCCGGGGTCGCTCTCGGCGGCGGGCCGCCAAGCTCGCTCCCGGCAGCAGGCTAGCTGCTGATGCCGAGTGCCTCCAGCATGGGACGGAACTTCGCCCACGTCTCGGCGAGTTCGGTCTCTGGCACAGAGCCATCCACCACGCCGCAGCCCGCGTAAAGCCGGACCGTCTGCGGGGATTCGATGACAGCGCCCCGCAGCGCGATGCCCCACTCGCCGTTGCCGGCCGCGTCGAGCCAGCCGACCGGCCCGGCGTACGGGCCGCGGTCCAAATGCTCAAGCTTGCGGATCAAGGCGCCCGCCACGGAGGTGGGAGTGCCGCAGACGGCGGCGGTCGGGTGCAGCGCATTGATCAGGGCCAGGCACGTGGGAACGTGGCCCTCGACTTCGGCCAGCTCGGCCTTCACATCCGAGGCCAGGTGCCACACATTAGGCAACTCCAGGATGAACGGCTCGCTGTGCGCGTTCATGGCCTCGGAAAACGGGGCCAGCTGCGTGGTCAGGGACTGGATGGCGATGTCGTGTTCATGCCGCTGCTTCTCGGAACCGGCCAGCACGCGTTCGGCGAATTCCAGCGGAGACCCGGCCATGCCGTCGGCGTCGCGGCGGTCGAGGGTGCCGGCCAGGACGCGGGCCTGGGCGGTGCGGCCCTCCACCTGGATCAGCATCTCCGGTGTTGCTCCCACCAGACCGTCCACGCCGTACGTCCAGCATTCGCGGTACCGCGCGGACAGCTCCCGCAGCACCTGCGCCGCATTCACGCCGGTGGGCACGGTGGCCACGATGTCCCGCGCCAGCACCAGTTTCTCCAGCGCTCCGGTCCGGATCTCGTCGACCCCGGCGGCGACGGCGGCCATCCAGTCTTCCTCGCTGAGTGAGCCGGTGTGCAGCGTTGCCCCGGCCGCCAGCGGCAGCGGACGGACGACGGCGGCGCCCGCCTGCGCGGCTCCCGGCGCCGGAGGGTCCACGACGTCGGCATCGGCGTCGGCGCTGATGGCACTGCCGCCGATCGCACTGCCACCGTCGACGCTGACGCTGCTAAGCCAGCGGTCCAGCGCGGCGCGGGCGCCGGCCTCGGTGAGCTCGCCGTCGTCGAACGTCAGCTGGGTCAGCCACGCCTGGCCGTCACGGAGCCCCACGACGATTTCCGGGACCAGCAGACGGGACTCATGGTCGGATACTTTGGAGAACGCGAAGGAGCCGAAGGCAACCGGGCCGGTGCCGGGGCAGTCCACGGCATCCTCGATGTCCGCTTCCAGGACCAGGTGGCGCCACCAGATGTCTGCTTCCAGAAACCTTTCGGGGCCCGTGGCCGTGAACCGGGCAATCTCACCGAAGCCCACCAGCCCGGCCTCGCGTCGCGTCCAGCAGAGGACATCGTCCCGGACCAGAAACGACGGCAGCCCCCCGGGGAAAGTTTCGGCATCGAGGGGGACTGTCAAGGTGCGGAACGTGCTCGTCATGATGGCACAACACTACTACTGCGTTTCACCGCCGGGTTTCAGGGCTGGGCGGTGACAACCGGCGCTCCGACTCCCTGCTCAGGGCGTGGTTCGTGGGGGCGCCGATCATTTGAGACAATTGCATGGTGAACCGAGCATCCTTGGATAAGCGTCCGGACGAAGTAGCCACGATGTTTGACGACGTGGCGCCCAAATACGACGTCGTCAACGATGTCCTGTCGATGGGGCAGACCCGCCGCTGGCGCCGGGTTGTTGTCGACGCCGTGGGGGTGACGACCGGCCAGCGCGTGCTGGACCTCGCCGCCGGCACCGGCACGTCCAGCGAGCCCTACGCGGACGCCGGGATCAACGTCATCGCCTGTGATTTCTCCCTTGGCATGCTCAAGGTCGGCAAGCGCCGCCGCCCGGACATTGATTTCATCGCCGGGGACGCCACCCGCCTGCCGTTCGCCGACGACACCTTCGATGCCAGCACCATCTCCTTCGGCCTGCGCAATGTCAACGAGCCCAAGAAGGCCCTGGCTGAGATGCTGCGGGTCACCAAGCCCGGCGGCCGGCTGGTCATCGCGGAATTCTCCCAGCCCGTGGTGCCGCTGTGGCGCACCATGTACACCGAGTACCTCATGCGGGCCCTGCCGGCCATCGCCGTCAAGGTCTCCTCCAACCCGGACGCCTACGTCTACCTTGCCGAATCCATCCGTGCGTGGCCGGATCAGGACCACCTGGCCGCGTGGCTGCAGGAAGCCGGCTGGGAATCCGTCACCTACCGCAACCTCAGCGGCGGCATCGTCGCCGTGCACCGCGCCCAAAAGCCGCTCTCCGGCGCCGCCGCTGACCCTGCCGCGGGCGCGCACACCGGGCCCGTGGCCAAACTGCGCCGCAACATCGCCCGGCCCGGGCGTTAGCCGATACCTGTTGTGAATGTACTGATTGTCGGGGCGGGCCCGGCCGGATCCACCGCCGCCTACTACCTTGCCAAGGCCGGCATTGACGTCACTGTGCTGGAGAAGACCAGCTTTCCGCGCGAGAAGGTCTGCGGCGACGGCCTGACGCCGCGCGCGGTCCGCGAGATCCAAAAGCTCGGTCTGCCGCATCCCGAAACCGAGGGGTGGCGGCGGAACAGGGGCCTGCGCCTGATCGCCGGCGGCCGCACGATCGAACTGCCCTGGCCGGAGGTCTCCGACTTCCCGCAGTACGGGCTGATCCGGACCCGCCTCGGCTTTGACGAACAGCTGGCCCGGCACGCCGAGTCGGCGGGCGCCGTCGTGCTGGAGCGCCACAGCGTCAGCGAAGCCCTGCGTGCCGAGGACGGCCGCGTCACGGGCGTCCGCGCCGCATTGCTCGACGACGCCGGGCGGAAGACGGGCGAAACGCGCGACTTCACTGCCGACGTCGTCCTCGCCGCGGACGGCAACTCGACCCGCACCGCCGTCTCGCTGGGCATCCGAAAACGCGACGACCGCCCGCTCGGCGTGGCCGTGCGAACTTACTTCACCTCGCCGCGGCATGACGACGACTGGATGGAAGGCTGGCTCGAGCTTCGTTCGCCGGCTTCCCCCACCTCGCAAGCTTGGCGCGGGGCCCGGGCCGGTTCCCTGGGCCGTGACGGCAGTCTTCTCCCCGGCTACGGCTGGGTGTTCGGCGTCGGCGACGGCACCTCCAACGTGGGCGTGGGCATCCTGAACTCCTCGAAGGACTTCGGCAAGCTGGACTACAAGCAGGTGCTGCGCGAGTGGACCGCCGGCATGCCCGCCGAATGGGGCTTCACCCCGGAAAACCAGGTGGGGGAAATCCGCGGCGCCGCACTGCCCATGGGCTTCAACCGCACGCCGCACTACTCTCCGGGCCTGCTCCTGCTCGGCGACGCCGGCGGAATGGTGTCCCCGTTCAACGGCGAGGGCATCTCCTATGCCATGGAGTCCGCCCGCTTCGCGGCCGAATTCATTGCCGACGCCGCCGCCCGGTCCGCCTCGGCCGGCTGGGGTTCCGGGACGGAGGCTGCCAGGGCCGCCGACGCGCACCTCGCGCGGTATGCCGGCTACGTGCAGCAGCAGTGGGGCTCACACTTCACCTTGGGCCGGGCATTCGCCGCCCTGATCGGCAAACCCGCCGTAATGAAACTTGCCCTCCGCACCGGCATGCCCATCCCGGTGCTCATGCGGTTCGTGGTCCGGATGCTGGCCAATCTCACCGATCCGGCCGCCAAGGGGTTCGAGGACAGGGCCATCCGGGTCCTGGAATCCCTGGTGCCCGCAACGTCCAACCAGACCAACCCGGCCACGGACAGCGCTCCGCACACCGGCACCAACTCCGCGGTTTCCGCAACAAAAGTTAGGGTTAACCCGTGACCAACTCTGCAGACCAAAGCTGGGAGCACGCCGGACACGGCCTGCCGAGCTCTGAACCCGACCTTAACACCACGGCGATCGCCACCGGACTCCAGTTGCCGACAGGCTTCGCAGCCATTGCGGGGGACCCCGAACTCGGCCCCGCGATCACCACCAACCTGGCCCGGGTCGAGAAGAAGCTGCGCGAAGCCATTGCCAATTCCGATCCGCTGGCTGACGCAACGTCGCGTCACCTCGTGGAAGCCGGCGGCAAGCGGATCCGGCCCCTATTGACGCTGCTGTGCGCCCACCTCGGTGACGCCTCCCTGCCCGCCGTGGTGCAGGCCGCCGTCGTCGTTGAACTGACGCACCTCGCCACGCTCTACCATGACGACGTCATGGACTCTGCACCGTTCCGCCGCGGCGCACCCACGGCACACGAGGTGTGGGGCAACTCCGTCGCCGTCCTGACCGGCGACCTCATCTTTGCGCGCGCCTCCATCCTGGTCTCGGAGCTCGGGTCCCGGGCCCTGGGCATCCAGGCGCGGACCTTCGAACGCCTTTGCCTCGGCCAGCTGCACGAGACCGTGGGGCCGCGTCCGGACGAGGACCCGCTGGCGCACTACCTCTCCGTCATCGCGGACAAGACGGGCTCGCTCGTGGCGGCCTCCGGGCAGTTCGGCGCCATCTTCTCCGGTGCCGACGAGGCCTACGAGGCCCTGCTGGTGGAGTACGGCGAAAAGGTGGGGGTTGCCTTCCAGCTCGCCGACGACGTCATCGACGTCACCGGGATCAAGGTCAAGTCCGGCAAGTCCCCGGGCACCGACCTGCGCGAAGGCGTCCCCACCCTGCCCGTGCTGCTGCTGCGCAAGGCCGCGCGCGACGGTGACCAGTCCGCCGTCGAACTCCTGACGCTGATCGACGGCGACCTCAGCTCCGATGAGGCCCTGGCGGCTGCCGTGGCCGGGCTTCGGGAACACCCCGTCACCGCACAATCGTGGGTGGTGGCACGCACCTGGGCCGACGAGGCAATTGCCGCCCTGGCGCCCCTGCCCGAGGGCGTCGTCAAGGCCTCGCTGACCAGCTTCGCGCACGCGGTGGTGGACCGCAGCAGCTAGGCTTCCCCGGCTTCCGTTAGCCGGCATCCTGCAGGCTCCCGCTGGTGGGCATCCCCGCCTGCTGGCTCCGGCTGGTGGGCATCCCCGCCTGCTGGCTCCGGCTGCTTAAACGGCATGGCCCCGGTTCCTCACAACGTTCGAGTCTTCCGTTGTGCCGAACCGGGGCCATTTCTCCGTTCGCATCAGATCCACCGGAGGCATTTGGTGAACCCAAGAAAGAGACTATGACAGTTTTGTCATGCTGTCCAGCACTTTTTGTAAATTAGTTGTCGCAGGTTTGATGGGCGCCGCGGGAGGTACCCGCTACCGCCCAGGGCGGAGTCTCCCCAGGTTTCGAGCCGCCGACGCCGGAAACCGTTGGGGCACGCCGCAGGGGAGTCCCAAACCTGGGGAGACCCAGCGCCTGCGTTTCCACATAGGGGCCCAGACGGCTGTCGGTGAGGTCAGTTCGGGACTGTGCTGGGTCCATGGACCTCACGAGCTATCTGACATACGCCGGTTCCGTGGCCCGGACCGGGACGCTATTGCGGGCAGGCTTCTCTGAGCGGAGCATCAGGAACGCTGTTGCTGCAGGGGAAATGGCGCGGCTACGCCACGGCATCGTGGCCCTGCCGGGCGCTGCGGCCTGATCTGGTTGCCGCGGTTCTGGCCAACGGCCTGTTGAGCTGCGCCTCTGCGGCACCGCACCATGGGATCTGGCAGCTCCATGCCCCCGAGCGGCTGCATCTTCTTTGCAGGCATGGCGCA
This sequence comes from Arthrobacter sp. ov118, assembly GCF_900116495.1. Lineage (GTDB taxonomy): Bacteria > Actinomycetota > Actinomycetes > Actinomycetales > Micrococcaceae > Arthrobacter. Next base: position 548,959 of record NZ_FPAY01000001.1, on the reverse strand, counting down.
GGGGCCGGTGCGGTCATTCACCGCGGTAGCGTAGTGCCGCCGGAGTTCCCGCGGCCGGTGGCCGGATTGACAGACACGCTGCTGCATGCGCTGCGGTGCCGGCCACCTGTGGAGGCCGCCGTCATGGTGGAAAGCGCCTTGCTCCAGGGCCGCACCACACTGCCCTACCTCAGGCAGCGGCTGCCCGGAAACCGAAACGGGGCCGCCCGTGGAATCTTGGAGTTGATCGACGGTACGGCGGACTCGGCAATAGAGGTCGTTGCCCGGTTGCTGTTCCGGAACCACGGAATCTACACCGAGACGCAGGTGGACCTGCCCGGGATCGGCCTGGTGGACTTCCTGCTGGAAGGATTCCTGATCGTGGAGATCGACGGAAGCACCCATTTTGAGCGTGCCTAGGTCAAGAAGGACCGAGGCCGGAACAATGCCAGCACCCTAGGGGGCTACGCGGTGCTCCGTTACGGGTATGCGGACGTGGTCTACAACCCCCAGAAGATCGTCGATGAGGTGTGGCAGGTGCTCCGCGGTCGCGTCATCCGCTGAGTTTCCCCGGGTATGAACTTCCCACGCCGCGGAATGCCGGCGGTTCGTCCCCGACACCAGTTGAAGGCGGCCAAACATGGGGAGACCCGGCGGGAAGCGGGAAGCGCGAAGCCGGGGGCGGAGCGGCAGCCGGCCTAGTCTTCGTCCTCGTCGTTGAAGGCCCACTCGAACATGTCGAAGACGAACTCGGAGAAGGTCCCTTCCTCGCTCTTCCACTGGGCGCGGGCGTTATTGCGGCGGTACACGATCGGATCTGGGACGCTGAGATCGCCCACGCGGAATCCCCAGGTGAACTGTTCTTCCTCGTCCTCGAGGAACATCAGGAAACCCTCGTCATCGACTTCGAGCTCTTCGGGGTCCCAGAAGTAGTGGTAGGCCTCCATGAGGTCCTCGCAGCCGCCGATCGCGAGGTAAAACTCGCGCAGGACCAGCGGGATCTGGAACTGGTGCTCGGCCAGTGCGGCGTCGAGTTCATCGGCCGCGAGGCCATCCTCTTCCTGCCATTCGTCTTCGAGATACTTCGGGACAAGCGCGCGGAATTTCTCGAGGAACATGTCAGTCATGGTCTTATCCTAGTCAAAGTTCAGCTGTCGCTTTCCGCCGCGTCCAGGCCCAGCCGGTGCCAGCCGCGCACCGCCAGGGGAAAGTGCCAGTGCAGCCGCCAGGCGGTGATCCGGAGGGCGAAGACGACGGCGGCGACGACGCAGGCCGAGACGCCGGTGAAGGCCCCCGTAAGGGACAGGACCACGGTCGCAGTCGCCCCGGCGAACGCCGGAACGGCGTACAGATCGCGCGGGTCGAAAAGCTGCGGCACCTCATTGGCGGTGATGTCCCGGAGCAGGCCGCCGCCCACCGCCGTCGTAACTCCCAGCAGCACGGCAGCCACCGGATTCATCCCCGCGGACAGGGCCTTCAGCGTTCCGGTGATGCAGAACAAGGCCAGGCCGCCGGCGTCGAAGAGCACCAGCAGCGAGGTGAAGCGCTGGACGCTGGAGAAGAGGAAGTAAACCAGCACCACGGCAAGGACGGGAGGGGCCAGATAGGCGGGGTTGGTGAAGGCGGCGGGCGGCCCGGTGTTCAGGATGATGTCGCGGATGACGCCGCCGCCCAGGCTCACCACCGAGGCCAGGAGCAGCGAGCCGATGAGGTCGAACTGTTTCCGAGCCGCGAGCAGCGATCCGGAGACCGCGAAGAAGAAGACTCCGGCGAGTTCGAGCCAGACCAGGACAAAGCTGAAGGAGAAGGTCATGGAGCGTCCCGGTCGATAGCAAGAGGGCGGATAGGGCGGCTCCAAGGTTACGCTAGCCGCTATGAATAGCCCCATCCTGATCGCCTGCGCCCATGGCACGTCCAGCCCCCTCGGCGCCGCGGAGGTCAATGCACTTCGGGACGGCATCGCCGCGCTCCGGCCCGGGCTGGACGTCCGCGAGGCCTATGTCGACGTGCAGGAACCGGAGCTGCCGGCCGTCGTGGCCGGGCTTCCGGCGGGGGAGTCCGCCGTCGTGGTGCCGCTGCTGCTCAGCGTCGGCTACCACGTGAAGGTGGACATCGCCCGGGCCGTGAAGAGCCGGCCGGACACCCGTGCCGCCGCGCCGCTGGGTCCGGACCCCCGGCTCGCCGCCCTGCTGGACCAGCGCCTGCGCGAGGCCGGCGTGAGCGACAACGACGCCGTCATCCTCGCCGCTGCCGGGTCCTCCGACCCCAATGCGTCGCGGAACGTCGAGGAACTCGCCGACCAGCTGCGGGCGCTGCGGTCCAACCGGATCGTGGCCGCCTACGGCGCTTCCGCCAAACCCTCGGTCCCGGAGGCCGTAGCCATGCTTCGCGAAGAGGCGGCCGGTGGGGCCGGTGCCGGGGAGTCGGCCGGGGCAGTGGACCTCGGCGGCCGCGTGGTCATTGCCTCCTACCTGCTGGCCCACGGCTTCTTCCACGACCAGCTCGGCAAGGCCGGTGCGGACCTCGTGACGGAGCCCTTGCTGCCGTCGCCGGTGCTCGCCGAGATTGCGCTGGAACGCTACGATGCGGCCCTCGCGGCGGCCTCCCGGCCCGGGCCGTAGCGTCCCGTCCGATGCACAGCGGCGGGGCTTGTTCAAGGTTTTACGGCGGTTCGTGACGAAATATTTCCCTAGGTGACCTCCCGTTTCTGACCCTTTGTGACGGCATTACGGCCCGCCCTACAGTCGATGCATGACTGATACAGCTCTAGCCGGAGCGTCCACGGACGCGGCTGCCGCCGGCCGTGCCAAGCGCCCCACCTCACGTCCGGCCGCAAAGCCGCACGGGCAGTGGAAAGTGGACGGCACTGCGCCGCTGAACGCCAACGAGACCTGGAAACAGGAAGACAACGGCCTCAATGTCCGCGAGCGTATCGAGTCCGTCTACGCCAAGCACGGCTTCGACTCCATCGACGGCACGGACCTGCACGGCCGCTTCCGCTGGTGGGGCCTGTATACCCAGCGCAAACCCGGGATCGACGGCGGCAAGACGGCCACGCTGGAGCCGCACGAACTCGAAGACAAGTACTTCATGCTCCGCGTCCGGATCGATGGCGGCGCCCTCACCACCGAGCAACTGCGCGTCATCGGCCAGATCTCCGTGGACTTCGCCCGCGACTCCGCCGACCTCACCGACCGCCAGAACATCCAGCTGCACTGGATCCGGGTCGAAGACGTGCCGGAAATCTGGCGCCGGCTTGAGGCCGTGGGGCTGTCCACCACCGAAGCCTGCGGCGACGTCCCGCGCGTGATCCTCGGGTCCCCGGTTGCGGGCATCGCCAAGGACGAGATCATCGACCCCACGCCGCTGATCCAGGAACTCTCGGAGCGCTTCATCGGTGACCCGGAGCTGGCCAACCTGCCCCGGAAATACAAGACCGCCATCACCGGGCACCCCAGCCAGGACGTGGTCCACGAGATCAACGACTTCGGCCTGGTGGGCATGGTCCACCCCGAACTCGGCGCCGGCTACGACCTCTGGGTGGGCGGGGCACTCTCCACCAACCCTATGCTGGCCAAGCGGCTCGGCGCGTTCGTCAAGCCCGAGGAAGCCGCGGAGGTCTGGCTCGGCGTAACCAGCATCTTCCGCGACTACGGCTACCGCCGCATGCGCACCAAGGCGCGCCTGAAGTTCCTGCTGGCCGACTGGGGCCCGGAGAAGTTCCGCCAGATCCTCGAGGACGAATACCTCGGCTTCAAGCTTTCCGACGGCCCCGCGGCGCCCAAGCCGTCCACGCCCGGCGACCACGTCGGCATCCATGAACAAAAGGACGGCAAGTTCTTCATCGGCGCCACCCCGCTGGCCGGCCGCCTCTCCGGCAGCCAACTCGTCAAGCTCGCGGACACCCTGGAGACCCGCGGCTCCCGGCGCCTGCGCACCACCCCGCACCAGAAGATCGTGGTCCTCGACGTGGCCAAGGACCAGGTGGAGCCGCTCGTAGCCGAGCTCGATGCCCTGGGCCTGTCCGCCCGGCCCTCCGTGTTCCGCCGCGGCACCATTGCCTGCACCGGCATCGAGTTCTGCAAGCTCGCGATTGTCGAAACCAAGGTCACCGCGGCCACAGCCGTTGCCGAATTGGAGCGCCGTCTGGCCGACCTCGCCGCGAGCAAGCAGCTGCCCCAGGCGCTGTCCCTGCACATCAACGGCTGCCCCAATTCCTGCGCCCGGATCCAGACGGCGGACATCGGCCTCAAGGGCATGATGCTCCCGACGCCCGACGGCGACCCGACCCCCGGCTTCCAGGTCCACCTTGGCGGCGGGCTGGCTTCCTCGGACCGTGAAGAGGCCGGCCTGGGACGCACCGTCCGCGGTCTGAAGGTGTACGTGGCGGACCTGCCGGACTACGTCGAACGCGTGGTGCGCAAGTTCGTGGCGGAACGCGTCGAAGGCCAGACCTTCGCCGAATGGGCCCACGCAGCGGATGAGGAGGCACTCCAGTGACCGACGTTCAGCCGCCTGCGGTGCTCCGCTCGCACGATGAGCTCAAGGCCTTGGCCGAGTCCGGTGCCGCCGAGCTCGGCTGGGACGCCCCGGCCCGCGATGTGATCGCCTGGGTGGCCCGCAATTTCGAGCTGCCCGCCGTCGCCGTCGCCTGCTCCATGGCCGACGCCGTCCTGCCGGCGCTCGTCGCGGACCAGCTTCCCGGCGTCGACGTTCTCTTCCTGGAGACCGGCTACCACTTCCCGGAAACCTATGCGACCCGCGACGAGGTCGCGGCCAACCTGCGCGTCAACGTCGTGGACGTCCTGCCGGAGAACACCGTCGAGCAGCAGGACCGGCTCCTGGGCAAGGACCTCTTCGCCCGCGACGCCGCCCAGTGCTGCGCCCTGCGCAAAGTGGCGCCCCTGCGGCGTACCCTCGCCGGCTACGAGCTCTGGTTCACCGGAGTCCGCCGCGACGAGGCGCCCACCCGCACCAACACCCCGCTCATCACCTGGGACGAGGCCAACGGACTGGTCAAGGTGAACCCCGTGGCGGCCTGGAGCTTCGACCAGCTGGTGCAGTACTCCGATGACAACCTCCTTCCCGTCAACCCGCTGCTATCCCAGGGCTACCCGTCCATTGGCTGCCAGCCCTGCACCCGCAAGGTGGCGCCCGGCGACGATCCCCGCGCCGGCCGCTGGGCAGGAACCGACAAGACAGAATGCGGACTACACGTATGAGCACTCAAATCACCCACGAGGACCTGGAGCTGTCTGTGCTGGAAACCGACGCGACAAAGACGCCGACCTCCACCGCCCGCCTGTCCTCCCTGGACACCCTCGAGTCCGAGGCCATCCACATCATCCGCGAGGTCGTTGCCGAGTTCGAGAAGCCGGCACTGCTGTTCTCCGGCGGCAAGGACTCCGTGGTCATGCTCCACCTGGCCACCAAGGCCTTCTGGCCGGGAAAGGTGCCCTTCCCGGTGCTGCACGTCGACACCGGCCACAACTTCCCCGAGGTCATCGACTTCCGTGACCGCACGGTGGAGCGGCTGGGCCTCAAGCTCGTCGTCGGCTCCGTCCAGGAATTCATCGATTCCGGTGAGCTGGCCGAACGTGCCGACGGCACCCGCAACCCGTTGCAGACGGTCCCGCTGCTGGACGCGATCCAGCGCAACAAGTTCGACGCCGTCTTCGGCGGCGGCCGCCGGGACGAGGACAAGGCCCGGGCCAAGGAGCGGATCCTGAGCCTGCGCGACGAATTCGGCCAATGGGACCCCCGCAACCAGCGCCCCGAGCTGTGGAACCTGTACAACGGCCGGCACACCGTGGGCCAGCACGTCCGGGCCTTCCCGATCAGCAACTGGACCGAGCTGGACGTCTGGCGCTACATCGAGCGCGAAAACATCGAGCTGCCGGGCCTGTACTACGCCCACGACCGCGAGGTCTTCGCCCGCGACGGCATGTGGCGCGCGGTCGGCGAGGTCTCCCAGCCGCGCGAACACGAGGAAGTTCTCACCAAGACGGTCCGCTACCGGACCGTGGGGGACATGTCCTGCACCGGCGCCGTGGAATCCGCCGCCGCCACCGTGCGCGACGTCGTGATCGAAGTTGCCGCCTCCACCATCACCGAACGTGGCGCCACCCGGGCCGATGACCGCATCTCCGAGGCCGCCATGGAAGACCGCAAGAAGGACGGCTACTTCTAATGACTACCGACATTGACACCGCCCGCGCCGCGGCGCTCCTGGACGAAGCCCCGCTCGCTTCACGCTTTCTGTCTTCGACCCTGTTCCGCTTCGCGACGGCCGGCTCCGTCGACGACGGCAAATCCACCCTCGTGGGCCGGCTGCTGCACGACTCGAAGGCGATCCTCGCCGACCAGCTCGACGCCGTCGCCCGGACCTCCGCCGACCGCGGCTTCGGCGGGGAAGGGGCCACCGGCACGCGAGCGATTGACCTGGCCCTGCTGACCGACGGCCTGCGCGCCGAACGCGAGCAGGGCATCACGATCGACGTCGCCTACCGCTACTTCGCCACGGACCGGCGCAGCTTCATCCTCGCGGACTGCCCCGGGCACGTGCAGTACACCAAGAACACGGTGACCGGCGCGTCCACCGCGGACGCCGTCGTCGTGCTCATCGACGCCCGCAAGGGTGTCCTGGAGCAGACCCGCCGGCACCTGTCCGTGCTGCAGCTGCTGCGGGTGGCGCACGTGATCGTGGCCGTCAACAAGATCGACCTCGTGGACTTCAGCGAGGACGTGTTCCGCGGGATCGAGGCGGACGTCCAGCAGGTCGGCCGCGAACTCGGATTGGGTCGTGAAGAATCAAATACAGGCGGGGTGGCCGATCTTTTCGTCATCCCCGTTTCCGCACTCGACGGCGACAACGTCGTGGACCGCTCGGCGCGGACCCCGTGGTACGAGGGCCCGGCCCTGCTGGAAGTCCTCGAGACCCTGCCGGCCGCCGACGAACTCGAAAGCCACCTGGAAAGCTTCCGCTTCCCGGTCCAGCTGGTCATCCGGCCGCAGGGCGCCCTGGCTCCCGACGCCGTCGCCGGCGGCCTCGATCCCGAGGCGTACCGGGACTACCGCGCCTATGCCGGCCAGATCACCGAAGGCTCCGTGAAGCTCGGTGACCAGGTCAGCGTCCTGACACCGGGCCAGGCCCCGCGCACCACCACAGTCACGGGAATCGACTTCGCCGGCCGCGAGCTCGCCGAGGCGGCCGCCCCGCAGTCCGTGGCGCTGCGCCTGGCCGATGAGTTCGACGTCGCCCGCGGCGACACGATCGCGGCGGCCGGCACCGTGCGCGAAAGCAGCGCGGACCTCTATGCCGCTCTCTGCTGGCTGTCCCCGAAACCGCTCCGGGAAGGCGCCAAGGTGCTGGTCAAGCACGGCACCCGCACGGTCCAGGCCCTGGTCCGTAATGTGACGGGCAAGCTGGACCTCGCCAGCTTCGGCCTGGAGCCGACCACCACGCTGGAGCTGAACGACATCGGGCACGCGCAGCTGCGGCTCTCGGCCCCGCTGCCGCTGGAGAACTACCTCCACCACCGCCGCACCGGGGCGTTCCTCGTGATCGACCCGCTGGACGGCAACACCCTGGCCGCCGGCCTGGTCAAGGACCACCCCGGTGACCACGAGGACGAGCGCTACTCGATCTAGTTTGCCGGTCTGATCCGCCGTTCTTTGATTGACGCAGGAAGCCCCGGTCCGCAACCCACCGGACGGGGGCTTCCTGCAGGTTGGCTGCGCCGTCAACCACTAAGCGCGGTGGCCATTAGGTGCCGTGACCATTAAGCGCCGGGAGGCCGGTACTTGATCTGCTCGGCCTGCCGCAGGGCCTCCATTGTCTCCTCGACGGTCAGGAGCACTGTCGTTTCGAAGGAGCTCAGCGCGCCGCCTCCGCTGATCGCCAGCGCAACCGCGGCCATGGACACGTTGTCCGGGGCCTCCCACAAGTTGAAGCCGTCGTGGGAGCCGAACGCGTACCAGAAGCCGTGCAGCTTCCCGCCGGCCGACTCGATGTACGCCTGCGCGGCCTTTCTGCGGTCCTCGGGGCTGTTGATCAGCCTGGCCCAGGTCTCCGGTGTGTAACTGAACTTCGACAGATAAAGCGGCATCGTCTCGTCCTTTCCTTCATACCGGTGGTGCCGGTATGGCCGGTGGTGCCGGTCCAGCAAGAATGGCAGTCCCTTGCCTGGTCAGCAATGGCTGCCGGAACCCTGTGTGGGTGGGAAGGGCCTTGCCCCGTGTTTCACGAATGTGACGCTGCATGAACCCGCGTGACCCCCGGTTTCCGGACCGTTGAACCGGGTTTATGACACTCCCTATGGTGAACGAATGAAGACAACGGAACGGTTCTTTAGCCGCCCCCGCAGGAACCTCCACGGGCGATGTCGCCGGCGCTGACCATACCGCCCGGCCCTTCCGAACTCACCCCCAGAACAGGACTTCCCCCATGTCACGCACCCCCGAAAACCCCGAGCCCGGTTCGCAGCCCGGGCCGCAGCCCGGCACCACGCGGATCGTCGCCGGCCAGAACTCCAAACCCAAGCGCAAGCGCACGCTCGAAATCGTCCTGATCGCGGGGCTTGTGCTCCTGATCGGCGCCGGCGCAGCCGTGGCCTCCACGCTGTCCCGCGGTCCGGAGCCCGCCCCGGCGGCCGCGAATACGGGCCCCGCCGCCGAGCTCAAGCTCGGCTACTTCGGCAACATCACGCACGCGCCGGCCCTGGTCGGCGTCAGCAAGGGCCTCATCGCCAAGGAACTGGGCCAGACCAAGCTCAGCACGCAGGTCTTCAACGCCGGCCCGGCCGCGGTGGAGGCCCTCAACGCAGGCGCCATCGACGCCACCTACATCGGGCCCAACCCGGCCATCAACTCCTACGTCAAGAGCAACGGCCAGTCGATCAACATCATCGCCGGCGCAGCGGCCGGCGGCGCTCAGCTGGTGGTCAAGCCCGGCATCAACTCCGCCGCGGACCTCAAGGGCAAGACGCTCGCGTCCCCGCAGCTTGGCGGCACCCAGGACGTGGCCCTGCGCGCATGGCTGGGCAAGCAGGGCTTCAAGACCTCGACCGACGGCAGCGGCGACGTGGCCATCAACCCCACCGAAAATGCGCAGACGCTCAAGCTGTTCCAGGACGGCAAGCTCGACGGCGCCTGGCTGCCGGAGCCCTGGGCCTCCCGCCTGGTCCTGCAGGCCGGAGCGAAGGTCCTGGTTGACGAAAAAGACCTCTGGGAGAAGGGCGAGTTCGTCACCACCGTCCTGATCGTCAACAAGAAGTTCGCGGCCGAGCACCCGGAGACGGTCAAGGCACTCTTGAAGGGCCATGTTGAATCCGTGGACTGGCTCAAGGCGGCGCCCGCCGCGGAGAAGGCCACGGTCCTCAACGACGCACTCAAGGCAGCCGCCGGCAAGGCCCTGCCGGCCGACGTGATCGCCCGCTCCCTGAAGAACATCAACTTCACCGTCGACCCGCTCGCCGGGACGTACAAGAAGCTGCTCCAGGACGGCGTCGACGCCGGCACCACCAAGCAGGCCGACATCAACGGCATCTTCGACCTCACGGCGCTCAACAGCGTCCTGGGCGAGAGTGTGTCCGACACGAAGATCTCCGCCGAAGGGCTTGGCAAGGACTAGCTTCCGGGCCTCCAGCCATCCGTCACAACAGTTCCGCCACAACAGTAAGGACCTGACCATGCCAGTCGTACTGGAAAACCTGGGCAAGCGCTTCGGCGACGGCGCCCCGGTGCTGGACGACGTCAACGCCACCATCGGGCAGGGCGAGTTCGTTGCCCTCCTCGGTGCCTCCGGCTGCGGCAAGTCCACGCTTCTGAACATCATGGCGGGGCTGGAGGCCCCGACGTCGGGCGCTCTCGAAGTGCCCAGCGACGGTGCTGCCTTCATGTTCCAGGACGCTGCCCTCTTTCCCTGGCTGACCGCCCGGGAAAACATCGAACTGGCCCTGAAACTGCGCGGCGTCGGGAAAGCCGACCGCCGCGTCAAGGCGGCGGAGTTGCTGGAGCTGGTGCACCTGGGTGGCGCGGGGGACAAGCGGCCCCACGAACTGTCCGGCGGGATGCGCCAGCGGGTATCCCTGGCCCGTTCGCTTGCCCAGGACCGGCAGCTGCTGCTGATGGACGAGCCCTTCGCGGCGCTGGACGCGATCACGCGCGACCTGCTCCACGACGAGCTCGAACGCATCTGGAAGGAAACCGGCCGCACCATCGTCTTTGTCACGCACAATGTCCGCGAGGCCGTCCGGCTTGGCCAGCGGGTGCTGCTGCTCTCCTCCCGGCCTGGGCGGGTGGTGCAGGAATGGCACGTCACCGAAGAACACCGCACCGACGCCGGCCTGGCCGGCGAGCTCACCGGCGTCATCACGGCCCGGCTACGCGAGGAGATCCGCCGCCATGCCAAGTAACCAACTCCCCGTGGTGGAAGCCCCGGCCGAGACCCGCAAAGTGCACGCGGCCCTGACCCGTTCCTCCAGCGGCAAGGAAGACCTGCGCGAGCTGGAGTCCGGGCTCGATTCCCTCCAGTCCGATGCCGGGCGTAAGGCCGGCATCGACTGGAGCCGGATCCTCTTGCCGGTCGCGGCCCTGGCCGTGCTGCTGGTTGCGTGGCAGCTCTACGTCTCCCTCGGCTTCAAGCGCCGGGACGTCGTGCCCGGACCGCTGGACGTCCTCGGCCAGATCGGCATCCTGTGGGGCGAGGGCAAGCTGCAGGAGGCCGTCTGGACCTCGCTGCAGCGCGGAGTTGTCGGCTTCCTCATCAGCGTGGTGATCGCCACCCCCGTGGGCCTGCTGCTGGCCCAGGTGGCACCGCTTCGGCGGGCCTTCGGCCCGCTGATTTCCGGGCTGCAGGTGCTGCCGTCCGTGGCGTGGGTGCCGGCGGCCATTCTGTGGTTCGGGATCACTGATGCCACGGTGTATTTCGTGGTGTTCATGGGTGCCATTCCCTCGATCATCAACGGGCTGATCTCCGGCGTGGACCAGATCCCGCCGCAGTACCGCAGCGTCGGGAAGGTCCTGGGCGCCTCCCGGCTCCAGCTCGCCCTGCAAATCATCCTGCCGGCCGCGCTGCCCGGCTACCTCGGCGGCCTGAAGCAGGGGTGGGCTTTCTCCTGGCGGTCGCTCATGGCCGCGGAAATCATTGCCGTGGGCGGCACCATCGGCTTTGGCCTCGGTTCCCTGCTGGACCAGGGCCGGGTCCTGTCCGACATGACCATCGTCATGTGCGCCATCCTGCTGATCCTCGCCGTCGGCATCCTGATCGAACTGCTCGTCTTCGCCCCGGTCGAAAAGCGGTTGCTCCGCCGTCGCGGCCTCCTCGCCGGCAGCACCCGCTAGGCCCGGCAACCCGCTCAGCCGACACCCCCCGACCCGCCGCATCTACCGCAACGCGGGGTCACTTACCGCCCAATTCCTTCGGGTTTTTGGGCCGTAAGTGACCCCGCGTTGCTTTGGTTGCGGGGCCCTTGCCCGGGCTCAGGCACAGGCCTACACTCGCGCCTAGAGGCCGGATTGCGGCCCATTCCAAGCGCGATTCCACGACTGATTACAAGGAGGTCGCTGTGGCGGCAAAATTTGGCGTGCTGGCCCTGGTCGAAGCGAAAGCGGGAAAGGAACAGGACGTCTGGGACTTCCTCAATGGGGGCCGGGAGATCGTGCTCAACGAGCCGGGGACCCGGACCTGGTACGCCTTCCGGGTCAGCGAGAACACCTTCGGCATTTTCGACAGCTTTGACACCGAGGAGGACCGGCAGGCCCACCTCAGCGGTGCCATCCCGGCCGCCCTCGGCGAACACGGCCCCGCCCTGCTGGCCAAGGACCCCGACATCAAACTGGTCGAACTCATTGCGGTGAAGTAAGCACGGTGCCCCCAACTATGTGACGCGGCGTTACCTTGCGTGAACTGGTGTTTCCGTACCGTTGTTCCGCAATGTGACGCCGCCCTATCGTCGATGCATGGCAATTCAGGACATTTACCCCACGGCGCTGCGCCTCCTCGGCCGTCCCGTGCTGGTGGTCGGCGGCGGCCCCGTGGCCGCGCGGCGCGCCAAGGGACTGCTCGACGCCGGCGCCCGCGTCACCGTCGTGGCCCCCGATGCCTCACCTGCAATGGCTGAACTTGCCGGCGCCGGTCTCCTGAGCTGGGAGCCCCGCCGGTACGGTCCGTCCGACGTCGACGGCGTCTGGTTCGTCCAGACCGCCACCGGCGATCCCGCCGTGGACGCGCGCGTCTCCGCCGACGCCGAGGCGCAACGCATCTGGTGCGTCAACGCCTCCGACCACGAAGCCTCCGCAGCCTGGACGCCCGCCGTCGCCGTCGTCGATGACGTCAAGATCGCTGTCAACGCCGGGGGAGACCCGCGCCGGGCCATGGCCCTGCGCGACGCCGTCGCCACCGCCCTGGACGCCGGAGACCTCCCGCTGCGCCGGCGCCGGGCTTCCACCGGCAGTGTGGCCCTTGTCGGCGGCGGGCCCGGCGACACCGGGCTCATCACGGTCCGCGGCCGCCGGCTCCTGGGCCAGGCCGACGTCGTGGTCGCAGACCGCCTCGGCCCGCGCGAGCTGCTGGGCGAACTCGCCCCCGACGTCCGTGTCGTCGAGGTCGGCAAGACCCCCGGCCACCACCCGGTCCCGCAGGCCGAGATCAACCGGATCCTGGTCGACGAAGCCCGTCAGGGCCACCGCGTGGTCAGACTCAAGGGCGGTGACCCGTATGTCCTGGGCCGCGGCGGTGAGGAAGCCGAGTTCTGCCGTCACAACGGCGTGGACGTTGAAGTGGTCCCCGGCGTGACCTCCGCGACCTCCGTCCCGGCCGCGGCCGGCATCCCCGTCACGCACCGCGGGCTGGCCAAGGGCTTCAGCGTGGTCACCGGCCACGAAGAGCTCTCCGAGGTCCCGGCCCGCGCCGACCACACCGTGATCCTGCTCATGGGCGTGGGCCAGCTCCGTGATTCCGCGGCCTCCCTGGCGCAGGCCGGTTTGCCAGCGGGCACGCCGGTTGGCATCGTAGAGAATGGATACCTGCCCGACCAGCGGGTAACCATCGGGACGCTGGGGACCATCGCGGACCAGGCGGAGGCCGTCGGCGTCGCGAACCCTGCCGTGATCGTGATCGGCGACGTGGTCCGCGTCAGCCCGTTCGCGCCGTCGCACTTCAAGACCGCGGACTACAGCACCACCGCCCCGAACAAACCCCGCACTGCCAAGACCCGCGTACTGACCCCCTAACACCCGTCGATTGCTCCATAACGGCCCTTATCAAGAGCCCCAAAACCGCGTTTATGGAGCAACGGATGCAGAAGAAAAAGGAACACAGCCGTGTCAACTAGCACCACCGTAGGAACCGCTGCCCGCCCGTTGCGCGTCGCCGTCGTCGGTTCCGGCCCCGCCGGCGTCTACGCCGCGGACATCCTGACCAAGAGCGAGGCCGTCAAGAGCGGTGAACTCACCGTCAGCATCGACCTCTTTGACCGCTACCCGGCACCCTACGGCCTGATCCGCTACGGCGTGGCCCCCGACCACCCCCGCATCAAGGGCATCGTCAACGCCCTGCACAAGGTCCTGGACCGCGGCGACATCCGGTTCTTCGGCAACGTTGACTACGGCACGGACCTCTCCATCGAGGACCTGCGCACCCACTACGACGCCGTCATCTTCGCCACCGGCGCCATCAAGGACGCGGACCTGAACATCCCGGGCATCGAACTCGAGGGCTCGTACGGCGGCGCTGACTTCGTCTCCTGGTACGACGGCCACCCGGACGTACCGCGTGACTGGCCGCTGGAGGCCAAGGAAATCGCCGTGATCGGCAACGGCAACGTGGCCCTCGACGTGGCCCGCATGCTCTCCAAGCACGCCGATGACCTCCTGGTCTCGGAAATCCCGGACAACGTCTACGCCGGGCTGAAGTCCTCTCCGGTCACCGACGTGCACGTCTTCGGCCGCCGCGGACCGGCCCAGGTCAAGTTCACCCCGCTGGAGCTGCGCGAACTCTCGCACTCCAAGGACGTCGACATCATCCTCTACCCGGAAGACTTCGAGTTCGACGCCGAATCCGACCGGCAGATCCAGAGCAACAACCAGACCAAGACCATGGTGGGCACGCTCACCAACTGGATCGCCGAACAGCCCGAGGACCTCTCCGAACTCACAGCATCCCGCCGGCTGCACCTGCACTTCCTGCACAGCCCCGTGGAGGTGTACGACGACGCCGAGACCCCCGGCCGCGTCGCCGGGATCAAGTTTGAGCGCACCGAACTGGACGGCACCGGCAACGCCCGGGGGACCGGCGAGTTTGTCGACTACCCGGTCCAGGCCGTGTACCGCGCCATCGGCTACTTCGGCTCCGCCCTGCCCGACGTCGAGTTCGACCACAGCAAGGGCGTTGTGCAAAACGACGGCGGCCGCGTCCTGGATGCCTCCGGCACCCACGTCCCCGGGCTCTACGCGACCGGCTGGATCAAACGCGGACCCGTGGGCCTGATCGGCCACACCAAGGGCGACGCCCTCGAAACCGTGACCTACGTGCTCGAGGACCGCGAGACCCTGCCGCTGGCCGCGGCGCCGGCCCCGGAGGCCGTCGTCGAACTCCTGGAGAGCCGCGGAGTGGAGTTCACCACCTGGGAGGGCTGGCTGGCCCTCGACGCGCACGAGCGTGCCCTGGGCGAGACGGCGACGGCGGCCGGCACCTCACACGGGGTTGAGGTGGCCCGCGAACGCGTCAAGGTGGTCCCGCGCGAGGAGATGGTGGCCATTTCCCGCGGCGGAGTCGCCGCCCAGCTCTAACCCCAACACCAAACAACGCGGGGTCACTTCACGCCCAATCCACAAGGATTTAGGGGCGCGAAGTGACCCCGCGTTGCTGTGTATGGGCGGAAACCGGCGGTAGTCAGTAGGCTTAGCGTCATGAGGCTCCGTCGCAGCAACGCATCCGGCCGCGGCTACCGCCGGGTTCGCGCCGGCACCGGCTTTAGCTACAAGGACCTGGACGGGTCCACGCTGCCGCCCGGCCCGGTGCGGGACCGGCTCGAACAAATCGGCATTCCGCCGGCCTGGACCGACGTCTGGATTGCCCCGTACGACAACGGGCACATCCAGGCGACGGGACTGGACGCGGTGGGCCGCCGCCAGTACATTTACCATCCGGGCTGGCGCGAGAAGAAGGACCGGCTCAAGTTCGACCGGGCCCTCCAGCTTGCCGAAACCCTCCCTACTGCCCGCCGCCTCGTGACCATGGACCTGCGTTCCGAGGGGCTCAGCCGGGAGCGGGTGCTGGCGGCCGCCTTCCGGATGCTGGACAGCGGTTCGCTCCGGGTGGGTTCCGAGCGCTACACGAACGAGAACGGCAGCCACGGCCTCGCCACCCTGCTGTGCGCCCACGTCCGCGTGCGCAAGGACGAGATCCGGCTGAGTTTCCCCGCCAAGAGCGGCAAGACCTGGGAATCACGGATCGAGGACGCCGACCTCGCCGCCGTCGTGCGCCAGCTCAAGCGGCGCGGCGGCAACGCCCGGCTGCTGGCCTACAAAGCCAAGGGCCGCTGGCACCCGGTGTCCAGCGCTGACATCAACGAGTACGTCAAAGAGCGCACGGGGGAGGATTTCACGGCCAAGGACTTCCGCACCCTGCGGGGAACCGTAGCGGCTGCCGTCAGCCTCGCGCAGAGCGGGCCGCAGGCCAAGACCGCAAAGCGCAAGCGGGCGGTGAGCCGCGCCATGGTCGATGCCGCCGCGGTTTTGGGAAACACGCCGTCGATCGCCCGCAAGAGCTACGTCGATCCCCGGCTGCTGGACCATTTCGCCGCCGGGGAGACCATCGACCCCAAACGCCGGGACTCGGCCGAATCCGAAATCCGGGCCCTGCTCTACCAGGGCGAGGACGTTGTCCCCCTGGGGGCTTAAAACGCGCGCGGCCGTCGGGCCGCAACCTCAGCGTCCAGCTACGGGGCGCTACATCCGGCCAAAGCGGGCCCTGACCAGCGCGAACACGCCGTAGGCGATGAAGCCTGCGCCGATCGCCAGGAGCAGGTACGGGCCGAAGGGATGGTCCCTCAGGGCCTTGAGGCTCCCGTCCAGCCCGGTGGAGGAGCCCGGGTTGTTGGTGGCCGCGGCGATGACAAACAGCAGTCCGGTGAGGATCAGTGCCGCTCCTTTGGCCGCGTGGCCGGTGACACCGAGCGCGCTGACCAGCCGTCCGCGCCTGGTCCCCTCGAAATGGTGCAGCTCCTCTTTGAACTTCTTGCCGAAGCCCTTGACGATGAAGTAGATGCCGATGCCGATGATCGTCAGGCCAAGACCGATCAGGAGCGGTACGCCGAAGGGGCTGTGCACGACGGCGGTGCTGAAGTCCCGTGTGGAGTCGCCGGAATCGCCGGGCCGGCCGAGCGCGAAGCCGGCAAAGCTGAGTCCGATGCTGCCGTACGCGATGCCGAGGAAACCGGAGGAAATAAGCTTGCCGAGCCGTTGGCCGCGGGGGAGCCGGCGTGCCCGCAGCGTCGCTTCACACAGCTGCCAGATGGAGAGTCCCGCGCAGCCGACAAACGCTGCCCACATCACAGCCGGACCCCAAGGATTGGCGGCGAGCTGTTCGATGGCGCCGGTGGCGTCGGCCTGGCCCGGAGCGCCCAGAACCAGGGCGACGGCGATGGCCCCGATCACCACATGCAGCAGCGCCATGACGGCGAAACCGGCACGGGCGACGGCGTCGAGCACGCGGTTGTTCGACACCGCCTCGGCGGTGTCAACGGCTGCCTCCCCGGCAGGCTTCCCGCCACTGTCTGCTGCGAGGCCGGTTTCCCGCAGAAACGGGGGCTCGTTCTCCGCCGCCGAAAATTCCATGTTGCCGAGTTTACTCAGGGGTGGTCATCCGAGTCGCATCATGCCCGGTCGGGGGAGTGGTGCGTGTCGGCCGATCGGTAGGATGTTAAGCGGATTCCAACCTTGAGCCAAGAACCCGGAAAGGACCGCCCAGCATGACGCGTGCCTCCTTCCGGCTGTTCCGCACCTGCCTCATCGGATCCGTCATTCTGGCGCTGGCCGCGGGTGGGCACTTGGCCGGCGGCGGGCAGCTCCCGCATCCGGTGATCCTGACGGCGCTGTGTGCCGTGGCCATGGTCCCGACGGCGTTCCTGACCCGGTTCCGGCTGTCCTTTCCTGTCCTGACCGGGCTGCTCACCGCCGGGCAGGCCTGGCTTCACTGGTCATTCGGTGCGCTCTCAGCCGGGCGGCCTGTGGCGGTCCCGGAACCCGCGGCGCATGTCCATTCCGGTCATGCGGCCGCCGCGCTGTCGCCGGATGTGTTCGACGCCGTCATGCCCGCTACTGCCGCGGGCATGGACGCCGCCATGTTCGCTGCGCATGCGGCGGCAACCCTCGGCACTGCCCTGTTGCTGGCCCGCGGAGAGCGGGCGCTGGCAGCCATAGCCTCATGGTTCTGGCCGCTGATCTGCACGCCGGAGCCCGTCGCGATCGTGCCCGCTCCCACCTGGCCCTGCATGGCCTCCAGAACCGTCCCGCTGGGACGTGCCGGCCGGCGCCTCCCCGCCCGGCGCGGACCTCCGGAGTGCCTTCCCGCCGCCTAAGACCATCCCGCCGTTCACGCTGTGGACAGGGAGTGGGGGCGGCAGCCTGCTTCCAGGCCGGACACTGCGCCGGCCGTTTCCCGCCCCGTTTGTGAAAGGCACCCTGCCATGAAGACCTCCCTGCGCCGTACCCTCAAGACTGCCGCAGCCGCCACGATGACCGCCGGCCTGCTCGCCGTCGGCGCCGCAGCCGCCTCGGCCCACGTCCACGTC
This sequence comes from Arthrobacter sp. ov118, assembly GCF_900116495.1. GTDB lineage: Bacteria > Actinomycetota > Actinomycetes > Actinomycetales > Micrococcaceae > Arthrobacter. The sequence continues at coordinate 531,185 of NZ_FPAY01000001.1, read as the reverse complement.
GATCCGGACGACACCACCGCCGGCGGCTACACCCACCTGACCTTCAACGTGCCCAACGAATCCCCCACGGCCAAGACCAGCAAGCTCGAAGTCGCCCTGCCCACGGACACCCCGCTCACCTCAGTGTCGGTGAAGCCGGTCGAGGGCTGGAAAGCCGTCGTCACCACGACTGATCTGCCCAAGCCCGTCACCGTCTCTGGCGCCACTGTCACCAAGGCGCCCAGTTCTGTCGTCTGGACGGCCGACGAGGCACACCAGATCGGCCAGAACGAGTACCAGGCGTTCGCTCTCTCCGTCGGCGTCCTTCCGGATGCCGGGACCACCGTGGTCCTGCCCGTGGCCCAGACGTACACCGACGGGACAGTGGTGAAATGGGATGAGAAAACGGCTGAAGGCCAGGCCGAACCCGGACACCCGGCACCCTCGTTCGTGACCACAGCCGCAGAGACCGGCCACGCCGCGGCGGCAGCACCGGCGTCGCCGGCCGCCGCGGAAAGCACTTCGGACTCCGGTGATGCCGGCTCCGCGGCTGGCTGGATCGGGCTGGTGGCCGGACTGCTGGGTCTTGCCGCCGGCGTCACGGCCCTGGTCCGCACCCGTCCCGCCCGGACCAAGTAACCGGACCGAGTAAGCCGCGAGGAGCAGGAGGCAGCGAAACCCCGGCCGGCTGCAGCCGGCCGGGGTTTCGCTGCCTCACGCGGGAACGGCCGGGGCCACGACTTTGGTTCTCCCGCTTTGCCGCCTGGCCCGCAGGACGATCTTGAAGAGCTCGCCGAGGAGCAGCAGCACCACGCCAGGCACAAGGCAGATCAGCCACTGCTGTCCGGTGAGCGGCTGGGTGCCGAACACCTCCTGCAGCACCCGCATCTGGCTGATGAGCATCGAGCCAAGGACGGCCCAGGCGAACGCCCAGAGCAGTTTGGGATTGGACAAGGTGGCCGGCCCGAAGGCGCTCTCCGTGGGGTACCGGAGGTTGAGCGCGACAAAGATGTTCATCAGCCCCAGACCCACGACGGCCATGGTCTGGCCGATCTCGAGTGAACCGAAGGTGGTCTTGCCGATCTGCACGAGGATCAGCGTCGCCGCCGCCATGAAAAGCCCGACGATGAACAGGCGCACCATCATTGACCGGACAATGATCGGCTGGTTGAAGGGCCGCGGCTTGCGGTCCATGATGCCGGGCGTCGCGAGGTCCAGCCCCATCACCGCGCCGATGGGCGCGACGATCGCCATGTGGATCCAGAGCACCTGGGCCGGGCTGAGAAGGGCCGTGCCGGCGATCGCGAACGCCGATGACCCGATGAACGCCAGAATGAACATGAACAGGTTGGCGACCTGGATCCGAATGAACTTCTGCAGGTTGTCATACACCAGCCGGCCCTCTTCAACGGCGGCCACGATGGTGGCAAAGTTGTCGTCGGCCAGGATCATCTTGGCTGCGCCCTTGGCAACGTCGGTGCCCGTGATGCCCATCGCGATCCCGATGTCTGCCGCCGCGATCGCTGGCGCGTCGTTCACGCCGTCACCAGTCATGGCGACGACGTTGCCCTTGCGTTTGAGCACCTGGACCAGCCTGACCTTATGCTCGGGGGCCACCCGGGCGATCACGCCGATTCCGTCCACCTCGCTCTCGGCCTCGGCATCGCTCATGGCCGCGAACTCGGCCCCGGTCACCGCGCGGCCCCTGATGCCCAGTTCCTCGGCGATCGCGGCCGCGGTGACGGCGTGGTCACCGGTGATCATCCGGACCCGGATGCCGGCGTGCTTGGCCTTGGCGATCGCGGCCACCGCCTCGGCGCGCGGCGGGTCGACCTCGCCGATCAGTGCCGAAAGTTCCAGATCCAGCATGAGCCCCATGAGGTCGCCCGACGGATCGAACCTCGCCGGATCGAACTCGCGCTGCGCCAGTGCCAGGACCCGCCTGCCCTGACCCGCGATGCGCTCGTTCTCGGCGAGCACTTTCGCGCGCATCTCCTCGGTGAGCGGTTCGGCCCTGCCGCCGGGCATCCGGGCGAACGATGACCTGCCGAGGAGGACATCGGGCGCCCCCTTCACGTAGGCGCGGACCACGGGTTTGCCGTCGGCGCCGGGCATCAGGTGGAATGTGGCCATGAATTTGTAGTCGGAGTCGAAGGGTACCGACGCCACGCGCGGGTTGTTCCGGCGGAACTCCCTGACGTCCACGCCGCCCTTCTGCGCGAGCACGTACAGCGCGGCCTCCGTGGGGTCCCCGACGACCTCGCCGTCCTGGATGTCGGAGTCGTTGCACAATGCGCAGGAGAACATCACGTAGTCCAGGTCCCGCTCGGCGTCGCCGGTGGTCCGTTGGACCTGGCCCTCGAAGCTGTAGCCCTCACCGCCCACTGTGTAGTGGTGTTGCACCGTGGTGATCTCTCGCACCGTCATTTGGTTCAGGGTCAGGGTGCCCGTCTTGTCCGAGTTGATCGCCGACGTGGAGCCCAGCGTTTCGACGGCGGGCAGGACCTTCATAATGGCGTTCTTCTTGGCCATGTTGACCGAACCGACGGAAAGGATCGTAGTGACCACGGCGGGCAGCGCATCCGGGATCGAGCCGACCGCCAGCGCCACACCGATTCCGAAAAGCACCGTGAAGGACTCGCCCTGGGCCAGGCCCATCACAACAATGGCAATGAAGGCGAACAGTGCCGCGAGGATGATGAAAATCGTGAGCCGGTCCACCTGCTTGGTCAGCGGGGACTTCTCCACCTTCTGGCCGGACAGCATGTTGGCGATGTGGCCGACCTCCGAGCCCATGCCGGTGGTGGTGACCAGGATCTCGCCGTGGCCCCGGGTGACGTTGGTGTTCATGAACGCCATGTTCAGGCGGTCTCCGATGCCGACGTCGTGGCGCCTGATGGGCACGGTGTCCTTCTCGACCGCGACGCTCTCGCCGGTCAGGGCGCCCTCCTCGATCTGAAGGGTAGCCGCGATGATGATCCGGCCGTCGGCCGGGACACGGTCGCCGGCGTCCACCACCACAATGTCCCCGGGCACGATCTCGTCCGCGGCAAGTTCCACAACGTCACCGTCGCGGCGCACCTTGGCCATCGACTTCATCATCGCCCCCAGCGAGGCTGCGGCCGCTTGAGCCTTGCCCTCCTGGTGATAGCCCAACCACGCGTTGAACAGCGTCAGCACCGCGAGCCCTATGGCGGTGCCATACTCCTCGATCAGCAGGCTGACCAGCGCGGCGCCCACGAGGACAATTTGCATGTAGTCGCGGTAGTGCTTGAAAAACCGTACCCACACCGGTTCCGGCTTGGCCTCGGCCAGTGCGTTGGGGCCGTGCTCCTGCAGCCTCTGTTGCGCCTCGGCGGTGGTCAGCCCGCGGGTCGGATCAACGGCCAGCCGCCCTGCGACGTCCGAAGGGGAGAACGCGTACCAGGCTGCGTCCGCCTCGGCCGGGGCCACCCCTGCTGGTGCTACTCCGGTCTTGTCATTCATGGCTTCCTCCTGATGGCGGGCGCGGAGCTCAGAACGGGGTCGGAATGCGCCGTACCGCCAGGGCCGGCTCGTGGTAGTCGCCGGCCTTCTGGCGCTTGGGTAGTTCGACGTCGAGGCCCGGGAACGACTCGTAGGGCACCTGGCTGAGCAGGTGGCTGATGATGTTGAGCCGGCCACGCTTCTTGACGTCGTTATTCACCACGTACCAGGGTGCCCACGCGGTGTCCGTTGCCTCGAACATGGCGTCCCTGGCCCGCGAATAGTCGTACCACCGGCTGTAGGACAACAGATCCATCGGCGAGAGCTTCCACGTCTTGCGCGGATCGTCCATGCGGCTCTTGAGTCGCCGGGTCTGCTCGTCCGGGCTGACCTCGAGCCAGTATTTAAGCAGGATGATGCCGGAGTCAACCATCGCCTTCTCAACCTGCGGTGCCAGGTCGAGGAACTTCTGGGTTTGCTCCGGTGTGCAGAAGCCCATCACGCGCTCGACGCCCGCACGGTTGTACCAGCTGCGGTCGAAGATAACCACCTCGCCAGCGGCCGGAAAGTGGGACATATACCGCTGGAGGTACATCTGGGACTTCTCCCGCTCCGTCGGGGTGGGAAGCGCCACCACCCGGAACACCCGGGGACTCACCCGCTCAACGATGCGCTTGATCGTGCCACCCTTGCCCGCCGTGTCGCGTCCCTCGAAGACGACGCAGACCTTGGCGCCGGTGGACTTGACCCACTCCTGCAGGGCGACCAGTTCGCCTTGCAGGTCGGACATCTGCGCCTCGTACTCTTTGCGGCCCATCTTTGTTCCGGCACGGCCGTCCGGCCCCGCCGCGTCGCCGGTGTTCTTCTTTTTCTTCTTCTTGCCCACCATCGACCTCCACGCCAAGTCCTTGCTAGGGCGAATCCGACGCCGCACTGCGAGATCCGGCGAGTCCGGCACTTTCGTCCGCACGCGTTCGTCCGGACAGGTTTGTCCGCAGGGGCGGAACGGCACGTCCCGCCAACGCGTGCACGCTCGCGTCCTGCAACTGTCAGTATTGACCCCCGCCAGGGCCGGGTCTACAGCACTAAGTCCCTATTGAGGAGCCAGCCCAGGCCCGGAAATGGCGTAGGGAGCACCGCAAAGGCCCCCGGACCGGAACGTTGGTTCCGGCCCGGGGGCCTCTGACTTGCCGTGGCCCTGCTGCTGGGCGCAAGGGGACGGCTGGGACTGAGCATCTTCCCGCCACCTTGGGAAAACCCTGAGAAGTTACTCCTGCAGCCACTCGGCGCAGGAATTCAGGTTCCGGGTGACGCTCTCGACGGCGGCTGCCTCATTCCGGGCGGCAATGGCATCGACGAGTTCGTCGTGGCCCTCATGGGGGAGGCCGTTGAAGCCGCCCCGCCGCTGCTGCCGAAGCAGGTCGTTATGGAAGACGGCGCCGAAGCTGACATACAGCTCATGCAGCAGCGGGTTGGTGGAGGCCTGCGCCACCATTACGTGGAAGTCCCAGTCGGCCCGGGCCCAGGCGGCGTAGTCTTCGGCCAGCCACGCGGCGCGGCGTTCGGTGAGCAGCCCGCGCATGGCGGCGACGTCGTCGGCGCTGGCGTGTCGGGCGGCGAGCCGGGCGGCCTGGGTGTCCAGCCCGACGCGGACCTCGAGGATGTGCTCCTGGGAATGGTCCGCATACATCCGCTGCGTGGCCCCGGCGATCTCGCTGGTGGCGCGCACGTAGGTACCGTCCCCGCGGCGGACCTCGAGCATGCCGCTGTGGGCAAGGGCCTTGACGGCTTCGCGCAAGGTGCCGCGCGAGACGCCGAACGCGGCCATGAGCTCCGGTTCAGCCGGAATGCGCTGCTGCAGCGCCCACTCGCCCGAGTGGATCATCGCCCGCAGCTTGGCGGTGATTTCCTCCGCCAGCGGCGGTCGGTGCGATGCGGTGAGGGTCATCGCCGGCTCCCTTCTGCGGGCCGGGCCGTCAGCAGGTGGCCCACGGCGATCTGCGCTGCGGCCACTGCCAACAGGAGGGCCAACGGCAGCGTCCAGGAGTTGGTGGCGCTGTGCAGCAGACCCATGCCGAACGGCCCGAGGGTCGCCAGCAGGTACCCGGCGGACTGGGCCACAGTGGACAACGCGGTGGTCTCGGCCGTGGTGCGGCCGCTGCGACTGATCATCACCATGACCAGGGGGAAGATGCCGAGCCCGAAGCCCAGCAGCACCGCGGTCAGCGGGGCCCAGTCCACCGGCAGGACCAGCATCGCCAGGACGCCAAGCGCCATGGTCACGGTGGCCAGGTAAAACGAGGTCCGCAGCATCCGCGGACGTGAGCCGATGGCCACGAGCACCATGCCGGCCGGGACGGAGACGAGCTGCATCAGTCCGAACATCAACCCGCTTCCGGAGGCGGTGAGTCCCATCGTGACCAGCATGTAGGGAAACCAGCTGAGGATGGCATAGGCCAGGAGCGCCTGCACCGTGAAGCCGAGGGTGATCAGGGCGCCGGTCCGGGTCCGCAGCAGCGGCCACGGGGACACCCGGGCAGCCTTGCCGGCGGCTGCATTGCGGTGGGCATGCAGCACAATCGGGAGGAAGCCGAGACAGGCGGACAGCGCCAGGATGCCGATTGACCCTACGCCCGCAGAGGGCGAGCCCAGGGCCTGCGCCACCGGCACGATCAGCACGGCCGTGACGGTGGCGCCGGTGGTCATGGTTACCGTGTAGAGAGCTGTCATGAGCGACGTGCGGTCCGCGAAGTGGACCCGGATGAAGGCAGGCATCGCCACGTTGCAGACGGCCAGCCCGGACATCCCCGCCACGGTCCCGGCGAGCAGCATTCCGGTGGACGGAACGCCCCGCAGCAGCAGCCCTGCGGCCAGCATCACGAGGGAGAGCAGGATGGCTTTTTCCAGGCCCAGCTGCCGGGTGAGCCAGGACGTGGCTGCGCCGGCCACCGCGAAACACAGGGTGGGGATCGAGGGGAGCACGGCTGCGATCAGCGGGCCGTAGCCCAGGACTGCCTGCAGGTCGTGGAAGAGCGCGGCCGCGCCGGTGATGCCGGCGCGCAGGTTGAGGCCGATCAGCACGAGGGCCAGGACGCCGGCGACGAACACGGCGCGTGGCCGCGCGGCGCCGGGCGGTGCTGTCTGGGGGAGGGCGGAAACCGCCGTGCTGCTTGCCATACCTAAAGGTTAGACGTTTGATGTCTGGGGCCCACTCTTTAGTGGCGAACGTCTCGTCATGATGTCCGCGCCCTTAAAGCAACGCGGGGTCAGATGACGCCCAATAACGGGTCCGGAATGGGCGTTATCTGACCCCGCGTTGCTTGGGGCGGCGGTCAGTTCGGATGGCGGGCGCTGAGCCGCTGCACCGCCAGGGCGAGCCAGAGCTGCACCCGGTCGGCTGTCTGGGCGGGGTCGTAGCCGGTGAGTTCCGTGATTTGCGCCAACCGGTAACGGACGGTGTTGCGGTGGAGAGTCAGTTCCTCGGCCACGGCCGCCACTGAGCCGTTGTTGTTGAGGTAGCTTTCCAGCGTGGCCATAAGTTCGGCCCCATGCGTCGCGTCAAAGGTCCGCAGGGGGTTCAACGATTCGTTGGCCATGTCCGAGAGCGGAACGTCTTCGCTGGCCAGCAGCAGCGACGTCAGGCTCAGACGTTCGGGTTCGTTGACCGGCAGGCCGTGGGTGACCGCGTCGCGGGCCTCGAAATAGCTCCAGCGCAGGCCGTTCGGCTTGGTGTAGGCCCCCCCGATGCCGATCGTGGCATGGATCCCGGCCTCGGCGAGATGGCCGCTGAGACTGCGGGCGAGGGCGCTGGCGCCGCTGCCGTCGTCGGGCATGACCACCACGAGGTCTTTCCCGACGACGGCGCTCACCGCCGCCTCAAGCGGCTGGGGCAGGGAGGAACTCCCGAGCTGTTTGTGGTGGGCCGCCGATTCGGCGAGCAGGACCACGTTCTTGCGGGTGCTGTTGATGCCGACGCCGGCCAGGCGGCGCGTCGCTTCGGAAGTCTCCAGCGTCCCGTGGATGACGTCGTCGAGGACCTGTCCGGCCAGCGCCCGCTGGGCCTGCCGCTGCTTGACCATGTTGTTGAGCTCGACGCTGATCAGGTTCTGGGCGTAGCCCACAATGCCCGAGTCCTCGAAGGGCTGCTTCACCCACAGCGTGCAGGCATCGCGGCGGCCCGTGGGGATCGGGTAGGACGCCCAGCCCTCGGCCGTGGGCGCCGGATGGCCGGGAACGCTGTTGTACAGCTGGGCGGTGAACTGGGTCAGGACAATCTCGGTGCGCAGCATCGAACCCAGGTGTTTCAGGAGTTCGGCGAGGCCGCCGCCGGTCAGCAGGGCGCGGGCCAGGATCTGGTGCCCGGCGATGAGCCGTTCCAGCTTGACGAAGTGGTCCGCGGACTGGGCGTCGGCCACCAGCTTTCCGATGGCGATGAAGGGCGTCTCGTAGGGCACCTCCACCACCGGCAGTCCCCAGCGGTTGGCCTCTGCGATGAGGGCCTGCGGCACGGCGTCGTGGCTCAGGCCGACGCCGAAACCGATCCCCACCGCGCCGGCCCGCTGGACCTGGCGGACGAAGCGGCGCTGCTCCGCGGCGCTCCTGAGCCGCATCCCCGTGGTCAGGATCAGCTCCCCGCCGTTGAGGAACCGCTGTGGATCCTCCTGTTCGGTGACGGCTACCCAAAGGATGTCCTCGTGCCAGGTGGTTTCGGCGAGGCCGGCCTTGGCGAGTTTTAGTGACGGAACCCCCAGCAGGGCGGCGAGTGAAATGGCCATGAAGTCAGGATAACCGCGTGCTGGTCAAGCGCACTAAAGTATTGCGGGCCCGGTGTGCAGGTGCCTATTCCCTGGCCCGGGCGCCTGGCATAGGCTCGTGACCAGTCACACATCCGTCGTTGGCAGTCATTGGCAGTAGGAAAGAGGTTGTACACCGTGGTTCAAACCTTGCAGAACTTCATCAACGGCGAGTTCGTCACCCCCGCCGGCACCGGGTTGCTGCCCATTGTGAACCCGACGAACGGCGAAGTCGTGGCCCAGTCGCCGATCTCGGTGCAGGCCGACGTCGACGCCGCCATGACCGCTGCCCAGAACGCCTTTAAGACCTGGAAGCACGCCACGCCGGGTCAGCGACAGCTGATGCTGCTCAAGCTCGCCGATGCGGTTGAGGCCAACAGCGACGAGCTCGTGGAGGCCCAGCACCGCAACACCGGCCAGGTCCGCTCCCTGATCGCCGCCGAGGAAGTGGCCGCCGGCGCCGACCAGCTGCGTTTCTTCGCCGGTGCCGCCCGCGTCCTCGAAGGCAAGTCCGCTGGCGAGTACTTCGAAGGGCACACTTCCTACGTCCGGCGCGAACCGATCGGCGTCGTGGCCCAGGTGGCCCCGTGGAACTACCCGTTCCTCATGGCCATCTGGAAGATCGGGCCGGCCCTGGCCGCGGGCAACACCGTTGTCCTCAAGCCCTCGGACACCACCCCCGAATCCACCCTGGTGCTGGCCCGGCTTGCTGGCGAGATCTTCCCGGCCGGCGTCCTGAACGTTGTCCTCGGCACCGGCGAGACCGGCGCCATGATGGTGGAGCACAAGGTCCCGGGCCTGGTCTCCATCACCGGGTCCGTCCGCGCCGGCATTGCCGTCGCCTCCGGCGCAGCCAAGGGGCTCAAGCGCGCCCACCTGGAACTCGGCGGCAAGGCCCCTGCCATTGTGTTCGCCGACGCCGACATCAAGAAGAGCGCCGCGGCGATCGCCGAGTTCGCCTTCTTCAACGCCGGGCAGGACTGCACGGCGATCACCCGCGTCCTGGTCCAGGATTCGGTGCACGACGACGTCGTCGCCGCGATGGTCGAGCACACCAAGACCCTGCACACCGGCTCGCAGAACGACGAAGACAACTACTTCGGCCCGCTGAACAACATCAACCACTTCAACGCGGTGACCTCCGTCGTGGAGCACCTGCCGGCAAACTGCAAGATCGAGACGGGCGGGCACCGCGCGGGGGAGAAGGGCTTCTTCTTCGAGCCCACCATCGTCACCGGCGCCAAGCAGAGCGACGACATCGTCCAGAAGGAAACCTTCGGCCCGGTCATCACGGTGCAGAAGTTCAGCACCGAGGACGAGGCCGTGGAACTGGCCAACGACGTCGACTACGCCTTGGCTTCCAGCGTCTGGACCTCGAACCACGGCACGGCGATGCGCCTGAGCCGGGACCTCGACTTCGGCGCCGTCTGGATCAACACCCACATCCTGCTCACCGCCGAAATGCCGCACGGAGGCTTCAAGCAGTCCGGCTACGGCAAGGACTTGTCCATGTACGGCGTCGAGGACTACACCCGCATCAAGCACGTCATGAGTGCGCTCGACGCATAACGCAGACGCATAACGCAACCGCATGACTCAGCGGCGCCACTCCACCCGACGCATAGCTCGCGCCCCGCAACCGCACGCTTAGAAAGGCCTTCCCATGACCACCACCGCGCATGACATCACCTACCGGCTCGAGCAGAAGCGCCGCGTCCAGGCCGACTTCCCCGGCCCCAAGTCCGTTGCCCTGACCGAGCGCCGCAAGGCCGTTGTCGCCGCCGGCGTCGCATCCAGCGTTCCGGTCTTCGTCGCCGACGCCGACGGCGGCATCATCCACGACGTCGACGGCAACTCCTTCATCGACCTCGGCTCCGGCATCGCCGTGACGAGCGTCGGCGCCTCTGACCCCGCCGTCGTCGGCGCCGTGAAGGAAGCCGTGGAGCACTTCACCCACACCTGCTTCATGGTCACGCCCTACGAAGGCTACGTCGCCGTCGCCGAGCAGCTGAACCGGCTCACCCCGGGCGACCACGAGAAGCGCACCGTGCTCTTCAACTCCGGCGCCGAAGCCGTCGAAAACGCCGTCAAGGTGGCCCGCCTCGCCACCGGCCGGGACGCCGTGGTCGCCTTCGACCACGCCTACCACGGCCGCACCAACCTGACCATGGCGCTGACCGCCAAGGCCATGCCGTACAAGACCAACTTTGGCCCCTTCGCGCCCGAGGTCTACCGCATGCCCATGAGCTACCCGTTCCGCGAGGAAAACCCGGAGATCACCGGTGCCGAGGCCGCTAAGCGGGCCATCACCATGATCGAGAAGCAGATCGGCGGGGAGCAGGTTGCCGCGATCATCATCGAACCCATCCAGGGTGAAGGCGGCTTCATTGTCCCGGCCGAGGGCTTCCTGCCGGCGTTGGCGGCCTGGGCCAAGGAAAAGGGCATCGTCTTCATCGCCGATGAGGTCCAGTCCGGCTTCTGCCGCACGGGCGAATGGTTCGCGGTGAACCACGAAGGTGTTGTGCCGGACATCCTCACCATGGCCAAGGGCATCGCCGGCGGCATGCCGCTCTCAGCGATCACCGGCCGCGCCGACCTGCTCGACGCCGTCCACCCGGGCGGCCTCGGCGGCACCTACGGCGGCAATCCGGTGGCGTGCGCCGCCGCCCTGGCATCGATCGGCTCAATGGAGCAGTACGACCTCAACGCCCGTGCCCGCCACATCGAGGATATTGCGCTGGGCAAGCTGCGCGAACTCGCAACTGAGCAGTCTGTGATCGGTGACGTCCGCGGCCGCGGCGCCATGCTGGCTATCGAACTCGTCCAGGCCGGTTCCAAGGAGCCGAACCCGGAGCTGACGAAGGCTGTCGCGGCGGCCTGCCTCAAGGAGGGCGTCATCATCCTCACCTGCGGCACCTACGGCAACGTCATCCGCCTGCTGCCGCCGCTGGTGATCAGCGACGAACTGCTGCTGGACGGCCTCGAGGTCCTGGCCGCGGCCATCAAGGCGAACGCCTAGGCCCCGAGCCGCTGAAGGAAGCCACGCGACCCTCTCCCTACTGCGAGGGGGTCGCGTCGAGCTCAGCATCGCCGGCCGCTGCGGGGGAGTTGGCTGGCCCGCTGGGCGTTGGAGTGGAAGATTGCCCTGCTCAGGGACATAAGTCACCCCCTTTTGGGGGTCGGCTGGACTAGAGTCGTTCCTATCCACTGCAGGAACGCAGACCGGCCGACGTCGCCCGGTACCCCCGGGCGACACTGGCCGCTGCTACAAACCCATAAGGGGTTCATACATGCGATACGTAGTCGGTTATACGCCCACAGAATGCGGCGCGGACGCCGTAGCGCTGGCTTCTGCCATGGCCCGGGCGCAGGGAGCGCATCTCGACCTTGTCTATGTAGCGGACCGGCGCACCCCCGGGGGGAGCGCATCAGAGCAGCGGGTCCTTGCGGCTGAACGCGAGGGCCTGGCATTGGTCCCGGAAGGTCTGGAGGCGGACTTTCACGTCCGCCAGGCCGACTCACTCGCTGCCGGGCTGATCGACGCCGCCCAGGAATACCGGGCCGGCCTGATCGTGGTCGGCGCCGCGAGCAACGGCCTGTTCAAGCGACACTCCTTGGGCAGCGTGGCCAACGCACTCCTGCACGCGGCCACGGTGCCGGTGGCACTGGCGCCGCGCGGCTACCGCCGGACCGAAGCCATCAGGCGCCTGACCCTCGCCGTGGGGCAGCGCGTCGGAGCAGAGGCGGCCATCGACGTCGCGATCGAATCCGCGGAGCGCCGCGGTGTGCCGCTTCGGCTCGTCTCCCTGGTGGAGCTCGACGTCGAGGGCGAGAGCGGCGAGAACGTCAATGCCGCGCACATCCACGCCAACACCGTCCTTACCGCCGCCGCGCATCGTCTGCCCGAGGGCCATCAGGTCACCGTCGAAGTCGCCCACGGCCGCACGATAGAGGAAGCGATCGAGGGCCTGGAGTGGGACGACGACGAAGTCATGATCGTGGGGTCCTCTCGCCTGGCGGAGAAGTACAAGCTTTTCATCGGAAGTACCGCCAACAAGGTGCTGCGGGCTCTCCCGGTTCCGATGGTGGTGATCCCGCGCGACTACCAGCGGGTGGATAGCTTCCCGGAGGTTTAGGGCCGGGCGGACCCTCCCGGCGGCCTGCGGCCCAGGACCGCCCAGTACGCCGGCACGTTGCCGGGCGGTCCGCCGGGTTCCATCGGCACCGTTGCGAGGAAGGTGGAACCCTCGGCAACGAGGGTCCAGCGGCTGGCGGGGAAGACGCGCGAGCGTTGCCGGGCGCCGAAGTGGCCGGGTTTCGGCAGGGCGGAAATGGCCTGGCGGAGCGGTCCTGGAATCCGGTCGCCTGTGGCGCCCAGGCTTCGAAGATAGCTCAGCGCACCGCCCGGGACGTTCGTCTCCACCAGATAGATCCGTCCTCGGGCGCCGAGCAGCGCCTCGACCGAGCCCGCGAGGCTTGCCTGCCGCCGGCGGCTGAGCACATGGAAAACGCCGCGGACAAAAACGTTGGCGTCGCCGATTTCGTGTGCGAGCCCGGCGGCGGCGGCCGGTCGCGTGGCATCCAGGCTCCGGAAGCTGAGGCCCGGAACACGCGCGTGGGCGGATCGCGCTGAGGCCACGGCCTCGGGGGAGACGTCGACGCCCAGCACCGAGGGGAAGAGGCCGGTGAGCTGCCGGGAGATGGCGCCGTTCCCGCAGCCGAGATCGACCATGGGAAGGCTGGTGTCCATCAGGTCCGCCATGGCCCGCAGGTGACTCCGGGTCTCGTCGTGCCCGGCACCGGCGGCGTCCCAGATAATCGGTTCCGCGAGGGATCCCTGCGACACCCCGCGCCAGAAGTCGTCCCACCGCCGGTCCGGGCGCCGGGGCCGGTGCAGCGACAGTGCCGCAACCCGGGCCACGAGCCGGACTGTGTCCCCAGCCCGAACGGGTCCGTTCATGCGGCGTCCCTGCCCGCCAGCAGTTCCGTCATGTCGGCAACGGACAGCGGCCGGCTGAAGAAGTACCCTTGGCCGAACTCGCAGTCGAGCTGCCGCAGCCTGTCCGCTTGCTCGCGGTCCTCGATGCCCTCTGCGACGGCGCCCAGTCCGGCCGAATGGATCAACTGCAGGATGGCCGCCACGAACTCCTCCTGCTGCCGGTCCGTGGTCAGCCCGTCCAGCAGGGACTTGTCGATCTTCGCCTGCGCTGCGGGCAGTGCACGCAGATAGCTGATGGACGAATAGCCCGTGCCGAAGTCGTCAATCTCGATCCGGACACCGAGGTCATTGAGCGACTGCATGGTGGCCGCGACTTCCGGTCCGCCGCGCATGATCGCGGTTTCGGTGATTTCGATCGAGATATGACTGGGTTCGACGCCGTGCCCGACCAGCAGGCTTTCGATAAACGGCGCGAGATCGACGTGGTGCAGATCTGCCGGTGAAAGATTGATATGCGTGCGGAAGTCCGCCGGAATCCCGGGATTGGCCTTCCAGCGGCCGGTTTGCGCGATGGCGTTCCGGAGCACCCAGTGGCCGATTTCGCCGGTGAGCCCGGCTTCGTCGGCAGCGTCGAGGAACGTGGCCGGCGCCAGCAGACCCAAGTCCGGGTGCTGCCAGCGGATCAGGGCCTCAGCGCCGGCAATCTTACCGGTGCGCAGATCGATGATGGGCTGGTACTCCAGCTCGAGCTCGTTCGCAGCCAGCGCCGTCCTGAGCTCGGCCACCAGGTGGACGCGCTGTTTGGCCGCCTCGTGCATGGCCCCGGAAAACACCCGAAGGGTGTCCCGGCCGCGCTTTTTGGCCTCGTGCATCGCGATGTCGGCGTCGCGGATGAGCTCCTCGCCACGCAGCCCGGGTTCGCCCAGCCGGACTCCGGTTCCCGCGGTGAGGGCGACCGCGATGCCGCCGGCATCGATCCTGTCCTTCAGCGATTCGCCGAGCCGGGCCGCGGTCTCCAGCACCGCATCCGGTTCCTGGTCCACAACGAGGACAGCGAACTCGTCGCCGCTAAGGCGTGCAATCAGGTGGCCGGGCCCGGCCGCGCTGAGTCGCAGGGCCGCTTCCCGCAGGACCGTGTCCCCGGCAGCGTGGCCCAGGCTGTCATTGATGAGCTGGAATGAATCGAGGTCCAGCAGTATGAGCGCGGGCTGCCGGCCCCCATGGGCGCCGGCGACGGCTTCAGCGACTTTTTCCTGCAGGAGTGAGCGGCTGGCCAGCCCGGTCAGTTCGTCGGTGTTGATCACGCGCCGGAGTTCCGCCTTGGCCGCTTCCAGCAGCGCAGTCCGCTGGGCGACGCGGACTTCCAGCTCTTCATACATGCTCTGGAGTTCGTCGGCGAGCAGGTTGATGCCGGTCGTGACGGCGTCAATGCCGTCGCGTGCCGGCGAGACCTGCAGGCGGTTGGACAGATCGCCGGAGGACAGTACAACGATGCCGTCTACGAGTTCCTCGAGGCGGCGTTCATCATCAGGCGCCGTCATGGCCCTGTGAGGCTAGCCAGCGGACCGCCTCTTCGTCGTCGGTGAAAAAGCGCGTCGGAACCGGTGCCGCATTGACGCCCAGGAAGAAGTTGGCGAGCACCCGGTCGACGGCGGACGACCCGAGGAGCGCGATTGCAGAGGCGTCGCAGCGCTTGGCGAACACGGCCCTGGCGGCCCGGCTGACGGACTCCGTCGTGGCCATGTCGATCAGCAGTGGCGTGGGCCGGCCGCCGCACATCTCGTTGACGCGGTCCATGGCCAGCTGGGCGCTGGGGGCATCAATGACGACGCCCCGGGTCCACTCGAGGCGCAGGATGCCATCGCTGTCGAAGCCCAGGGAAGAGATGTCCTGCCCGTTGGAACTTCCAAGATCCTTTTCTGACACCAAAACCCTCAATTCCGCCCCGCCGTGTCCGTTCATAATGACACTAGCGCAATGACCCTAATGGACTCCGGCGCGGGCCAGCTTCCGGGTCACGGAGTTTCTCCGGGCGGTCCACAGCATGTCCACGGTCAGCACCAGCAGGGCCAGCCAGACGACGCCGAAACCGATCCAGCGGTCCGGCGTCATGGTTTCCTTGAACACCACGAGCGCCACAATGAACTGCAGGACGGGTGCGAAGTACTGCAGCAGTCCGATGGTGGTCATCGGCAGCCGGCGCGCGGAGGCCCCGAAGAACAGCAGCGGCACGGCGGTGATGACGCCCGACGCCGCCAGCAGCCAGAAGTGTCCGGCGCCGTTGGTGGTCAGCGTGGCCGCCCCGCTGACCGCGAGGAAGATCATGGTTGCCCCGGCCAGCGGCGCCAGGACCACCGTCTCCACGGTCAGGCTGGTGAGCGCGTCCGCGCGCGGGCCGACGCGCTTCTTGACGAAACCGTACAGGCCGAAGCTCACCGCCAGCGTTAGGGCGATCCAGGGGAGTTTGCCGTAGGAGACGGTGAGGACGCCCACCGCAATGAAACCAATGCCGACGGCGGCCCACTGCAGCGGACGCAGTTTTTCCTTCAGGACAAAGACCCCCAGCAGCACGGAGACCAGCGGGTTGATGAAGTAGCCCAGGGAGGCCTCGACGGCCTGGCCGGTGGTGACGCCGTAGGTGTAGGTCAACCAGTTCACCGCGATCAGCGCCGCGGCGATGGACAGCGGGCCGATCACCGTGCGGTTCCGGAACGCTGCCGCCAGCACCCGCCAGGACCGCGTGACGGTAATCAGCAGGACGCAGAACACCAGGGAGAAGACCACCCGGTTGGCGACGATTTCCACCGCCCCCGCCGGATGGAGCACGAAGAAGTAGAGGGGCAGCAGGCCCCACAGCCCGTAGGCGCCGATCCCGAACAGGATCCCCGCCGTCGTTTCCTTGTCTACCGGTGCCGGTCCCGCGGGCGGCACCCGTTTTGGTCCCGCTGGCGACAGCGCTGCAGAGGGTGAGGCGCGCAAGGCGGCCGGCGGAGCTGGGGAGAAGGATCCTTCGGGTTTAGGCACAAGAGCAATAACACCACTTGCACGGACCCTATTCCTGCCAACGGGACCCACACGGCCCAGCGACATTAGAATAGGTGCCTGTGCGCTGTATCTACTGGCGCTGTCCTAAGACTCAGAAGGGCTCCCGGTGTCCAACTCGGCCGAATCCACATTCCCTCGTCCCCTCCGTGTTGCGATTGTCGGCGCGGGGCCGGCCGGCGTCTACGCTGCAGACATCCTGACGAAGTCCAATGAAGTCAAAGAAGGCGACGTCGAGGTCAGTATCGATCTCTTCGAGGCCTACCCGGCCCCGTACGGCCTGATCCGCTATGGCGTGGCTCCTGACCATCCGCGGATCAAGGGGATCGTCAACGCACTGCACAAGGTCCTAGACCGCGGGGACATCCGCTTCCTGGGCAACGTCACTTACGGCCGCGACCTGACCCTGCACGACTTCCGGGCCTTCTACGACGCCGTCATCTTCTCCACCGGGGCCATCAAGGACGCGGACCTGGACATCCCCGGGATCGGGCTCGAGGGGTCCTTCGGCGGCGCCGATTTCGTCTCCTGGTACGACGGGCACCCGGACGTGGCGCGGGACTGGCCGTTGGAGGCCAAGGATATCGCCGTGATCGGCAACGGCAACGTGGCCCTGGACGTCGCCCGCATGCTCGTCAAGCACGCAGACGAACTCCTGGTCACGGAAATCCCCGACAACGTCTACCGCGCCCTGAAGGACTCTCCGGTCACGGACGTCCACGTGTTCGGCCGCCGCGGGCCGGCCCAGGTGAAGTTCACGCCGCTGGAGCTGCGCGAACTCAGCCACGCCAAGGACGTGGACATCGTCCTGTATCCGGAGGATTTCGAGTTCGACGAGGCCTCGGACGAGGCCATCCGCAGCAACAACCAGACCCGGACCATGGTCAACACGCTGACGAACTGGCTGGTCGAGGAGCATGCCGAGGCCGACGAGCCGTCCTCGCGCCGGCTGCACCTGCACTTCCTGCACAGCCCCGTCGAGATCCATGACGACGCCGAGAATCCCGGCAAAGTCGCCGGCATCAAGTTCGAACGCATGCGGCTGGACGGCACCGGGAACGTCAAAGGCACCGGGGAGTTCATCGACTACCCGGTCCAGGCGGTCTACAGGGCGATCGGCTACCACGGGTCGCCGCTGGACGAACTCGAATACGATGCCCGCCGCGGCATTGTCCCCAACGAGGGCGGCCGCGTGCTCGACGCTGAGGGAAACCCTGTCCCCGGGATCTACGCCACGGGCTGGATCAAGCGCGGCCCGGTCGGGCTGATCGGCCACACCAAGGGCGACGCTCTGGAGACCATCGGCTGCCTGCTGGAGGACCGGCTGACGCTGCCGCCGGCGCAGAACCCCGACCCGCAGGCCATCATCGACCTGCTCCAGGAGCGGGGCATCGAGTACACGACGTGGGAAGGGTGGATCAAGCTCGACGCGCACGAGCTCGCCCTCGGTGCGGAGTGGTCCGCAGCGGAGTCCGCCAACGGGATCGCGCGGGAGCGGATCAAGGTTGTGCCGCGTGAGGACATGATCGAGATTTCCCGCGGCTAGGGCTTGTCTGCCGGGCGAAAAGCATCGGCTTCGCAGCTGCTTACGTGCCAGAATCCTTTCATGATCAAGGAACGCAGTGAACTGAAGAGCATCGGATACGAGATCTTCATCGGTATCCTTTCGATCCTGTCGATCGTCAATCTCGTGCTCTTGTATGTGGTGCAGGAGCAGTCCCTCGACACCGTGCTTACGGTGATGAACGCCGTTTTCAGCGTGATCTTTGTTGCCGACTTCCTCTACCGGATCTTCACCGCGCCATCGGCGGCCGCCTATTTCTTCAAGCACTTCGGCTGGGCCGACCTGCTGGCCAGCGTGCCTTTGGCGCAATTCAAGATCCTGCGCGTTTTCCGGCTGATCCGCGTATACCGCCTGCTCCGCGAGGTCGGCATCCGCACGGTCGGCCGCGCGCTGATCAAAGACCGGGCTGGCAGTTCGCTGTACGTACTGCTGGTCATGGGCATTTTCGTCCTGGAATTCGGAAGCCTCACGATGCTCCGCGTCGAGCAGGGCGCCCGAGGGGCCAACATCACGAGTGCCTCGGACGCAATCTGGTACACGATCGTCACTATCTCGACAGTTGGATACGGTGACCAGTATCCGGTCACCGATGCGGGCCGCATCATCGGGGCAGGCATAATCGTCGTCGGCGTCGGTATCTTCGGCACGTTCACCGGTTACCTGGCCAACTTCTTCCTGTCGCCCAAGGCTCCCGTGCCGGCGGTCGACGCCAGTCCCGCGACGGTCGAAGGACTCCGCCTGCGCCTCGAGGAGTCCGAAGCCAAGCTCGCCGAGATCAGGAAGCTGCTCGTCGAGCCAACTTAGTGAAGGTCGGCATGACGAAGTCGCGATGGGAAGTTGCCGCGATGACAAACCCCCTGGCTGCGCCGCGTTTCCAAACGTCCCACGCGGCACTACACTGGGCCGGACGAGGCGGCCTCCGGCGCGCCGTCGAGCCCGTCCGGTGGGAGTTCAATGACGAATCTGGTCCGTCCGGCAGCACTGTTACCGCCATCAGGCGGGGTCACCGCAGCGCTGCGCCAGCGGCATGCCAGCGCCGGGCACGAGGCACTGGACTCGCGCGGACCTGATTTCCCCGCAAGCCTGCGCCTGTCCGGGCTCAGCAGGCTGGTCCAGGAATCGTGGCAGCGGTCGGTGGAACTGCAGGCCAACCCGGACCACCCCGAGGCCCCGCTGGCCATGGACCGCGAAGAACTCGAGGAGTACCGCCGCCAGCATCCGCTGGCCGCCATCATGCCAGTGATCCACAAGCTCCTGGTCCTGCCCAGCCACGACAGCGGGATGCTGGTGGCAGTGGGGGACGAGGTCGGTAGGCTGCTCTGGGTGGAAGGCGACGCCGGCCTGCAGCGCCGGGCCGAAGGCATGATGTTCGTCCCCGGTGCCGACTGGTCCGAAGCGAAAGTCGGCACCAGCGCCCCGGGCACCGCGCTGGCCCTTGGCCGCGGCATCCAGATCTCCGGCGCGGAACACTACAAGCGGTCGGTGCATCCGTGGAGCTGCACGGCCGTGCCGTTCCATGATCCGGATTCCGGCGCCCTGCTGGGTGTGGTGGACATCACCGGCACGGAATCGGCGGTCGCCCCCCACACGTTATCGCTGGTTGAAGCCACGGTGGCCGCTGCCCAGGCGCATCTGCGGGTGGAACGGCTGCAATTGGCCGCCGCGCGTCACGCCCCGCCGTCCCGGCGGCGGAGCCCGGCCGCACCGAAACCGGCGGGGCCGAATAGCCTGTACCGCAACAGCCTCCAGCTGCTCGGCCGCGACCAGGCACTGCTGAGCATCGACGGCCGCACCGTGGCCTTGTCCGCCCGGCACAGCGAGATTCTGGCCCTGCTCAGCACCCACCCCGGAGGGCTGAACGCCGGCGAGCTGGGCGCCCTCCTCTACGCCAAGGACGCCTCGACCATGACTTTGCGTGCGGAGATGGTGCGACTGCGCAAGGTCCTCCTGGAGCTCAGTCCCGGCGCCGTCCCGGAATCACGCCCCTACCGGCTGCCGCTGGACGTTGTTCCGGACGCCGGCCAGGTGCTGAACTGCCTGCAGCGCGGCGCGCACCGGATAGCGCTTGAAATCTACCGCGGCGCCGTGCTGCCGCGCTCCGAAGCCCCCGGCATTGTGGAACTGCGGGCCAGGGTCTCCGCGCTCATGCGCGAAGCACTGCTGACCGACGGCAGCGCGGAATCGCTGCTGAAGTACGCCGAGCTGCCCGAGGCAAGGGACGACGTCGAGATCCGGAGAGCCGCCCTCAAGCTGCTGCCGCCCCGCTCGCCCAAGCGGACCGCCGTCGTCGCCGATCTGGAACGGCTGGACCGCGAACTGGGCCTCTAAGCCTTGGTGTCGCCGCCTGCCAGTGACAGGGCTCACACGGTTGCAACCTGACTGCAACCCTTGTCTCCCTACGCTGGGTGCAACGGGGGCCGGAAGCGCCTTGCTGCCCCCGAACTTGCACAGCAAAGGAGCTAGCAATGACTGTTTACGCCCAGCCCGGCACCGAGGGCTCGAAGGTTACCTTCCAGGACCGCTATGAAAACTGGATCGGCGGGGAATGGGTGGCCCCGGTCAAGGGCCAGTACTTCGAGAACATCACCCCGGTGACCGGCAAGGCATTCTGCGAGGTCGCCCGCGGCACGGCCGAGGACATCGAGTTGGCGCTGGACGCCGCGCACAAGGCTGCGCCGTCCTGGGGCAAGACCTCCGTGGCCGAGCGTGCCGCGATCCTGAACAAGATCGCAGACCGGATCGAGGCAAACACGGAGATGCTTGCCGTCGCCGAAACCTGGGACAACGGCAAACCGATCCGCGAAACCCTCAACGCCGACATTCCGCTCGCCGCCGACCACTTCCGCTACTTTGCCTCCGCCGTCCGTGCCCAGGAGGGCCGGCTTTCCCAGCTCGACGACGACACCACCGCCTACCACTACCACGAGCCCCTCGGCGTCGTGGGCCAGATCATTCCGTGGAATTTCCCGATCCTCATGGCCGTATGGAAGCTCGCCCCCGCCCTCGCCGCCGGCAACGCCGTTGTGCTGAAGCCGGCCGAGCAGACGCCGTCCTCGATCCTGGTCCTGATGGAACTGATCAGCGACCTCCTGCCGGCCGGCGTTGTCAACGTCGTCAACGGCTTCGGCGTAGAGGCCGGCAAGCCGCTGGCCTCCAGCTCCCGGATCCGCAAGATCGCCTTCACCGGCGAAACCACCACCGGCCGCCTGATCAGCCAGTACGCGAGCCAGAACCTCATCCCGGTCACCCTGGAACTCGGCGGCAAGAGCCCGAACATCTTCTTCAACGACGTCGCCGAGAACAACGACGCCTTCTACGACAAGGCCCTTGAAGGCTTCGCGCTCTTCGCCTTCAACCAGGGCGAGGTCTGCACCTGCCCCTCCCGCGCCCTGGTGCAGGAAGGCATCTACGACTCCTTCATGGCCGATGCGCTGGCCCGCACCCAGAAGATCATCCAGGGCAACCCGCTGGACACCGAGACGCAGCTCGGCGCCCAGGCCTCCAATGACCAGCTGGAGAAGATCCTGTCCTACATCGATATCGGAAAGCAGGAAGGCGCCAAGGCCCTGACCGGCGGCGCCCGCGCCGAGCTCGCCGGGGATCTGGCCGGCGGCTACTACGTGCAGCCCACCATCTTCGAAGGCCACAACAAGATGCGGATCTTCCAGGAGGAGATCTTCGGGCCCGTGGTGTCCGTGACGCGCTTTAGCGACTACAACGACGCCATGGGGATCGCCAACGACACCCTGTACGGCCTCGGCGCCGGCGTCTGGTCCCGCAACGGAAATGTTGCCTACCGGGCCGGCCGCGAGATCCAGGCCGGGCGGGTGTGGGTCAACAACTACCACGCCTACCCGGCAGGGGCCGCGTTTGGCGGGTACAAGTCCTCCGGCATCGGGCGCGAGAACCACGCGATGATGCTGGACCACTACCAGCAGACCAAGAACCTTCTGGTCAGCTACAACGAGAACAAGCTCGGCTTCTTCTAAGCCGGATTGACCGGGCGGGGCGGACTGAAGTGATCCGCCGGATTCTAGTGATCCGCCGGATTCTGGTGATCCGCCCCGCCCGCACCACCCGCCGTTCCTGCCCGCAGCCGAACCGAGGAAACACTGATGCCCCACACCAGGCTCGACGCCGCCGTCACCCGCGAAGGCGAGGACTTCTCCCGCGTGGCGCTCACCCTTGAAGCCGCCGGGCTGCTCCGCAAGCTGTGGACGCAGCACGGGCCCCTGATGTTTCACCAGTCCGGCGGCTGCTGTGACGGGTCCGCGCCGATGTGCTACCCCGCCGGGGAATTCCTGACCGGCGATTCCGACGTCCTGCTGGGCCTGTTCGACATCTCTGACGGGCTGCAACCGCAGCCGCTGGAATTTTGGATGTCGCGGGAGCAGTTCAATTACTGGAGCCACACCCACCTGACCGTGGACGTCGTCCCGGGCCGGGGAAGCGGTTTCTCGGTGGAAGCGCCGGAAGGCAAGCGCTTCCTGATCCGCTCGACGCTGATGGACTGGCCCGTCTGACGGACCTCAAGACGCGGCTCAGGCAGGTCAAGGCCTGTCCTGGGCCTCGTCCGCAGCAGCCCCTGGCCAACTCGCCATCTCACAATGTGGGACAAATCAGGCCGTCCAGTGGATGGACACTACTATGGATAGGTCTGTTTCCAAACCCAGTTATCGAGATTGCGGACTTTCCTATGAACCTTTTCCGGACCAAATCCATCGAGCAGTCCATGTCCGACGCCGATGAACCCGGACGCAAGTTGAAGCGCTCGCTCAGCACGTGGGACCTCATGATTATGGGCGTCGCGGTTGCCGTCGGCGCTGGCATCTTCTCGGTCGGCGCCAAGGCTGCAGCGAACTTCGCCGGCCCCGCCGTGACCATCTCCTTTGCGATCGCGGCCGTCACGTGCGCGCTCGCCATCATGTGCTACGCCGAATTTGCCACGGCCATCCCGGTGGCCGGTTCCGCCTACGTCTTCACCTACGCGACCATGGGAGAGATCCTCGCCTGGATCATCGGCTGGAACCTGATCCTGGAACTCTTCACGGCTGGCGCTGTCATCGCCAAGTACTGGGGCATCTACCTCAGTAAGGTCTTCGCGCTCATGGGCGTGGACATCCCGCCGTCGATTTCCCTAGGTGGGGTCGACCTCTACTGGGGCGCCTTCCTGATCGTCGCGATCTTCACCGTGCTGCTGGTCCTCGGGACCAAGCTCTCCGCCCGGGTCGGCAACATCTTCACGCTCATCAAGATCGCCGTCGTGCTCTTCGTGATCGTCGTTGGTTTCACCTATGTGAAGTTCGAGAACTACGCACCGTTCGTGCCGGCGTCCCAGCCGACCGGTGGCACCGGTGCCGCCGACGTCCTCAAGCAGTCCTTCTTCGGCTTCCTCACCGGCGCGGCCCCGGCCCAGTACGGAACGCTCGGCATCTTCGCCGGCGCCGCCCTGGTCTTCTTCGCCTTTATCGGCTTCGACGTCGTCGCCACCTCCGCCGAGGAGGTCAAGAACCCGCAGAAGACGCTGCCCCGCGGCATCTTCGGCGGCCTGGCCATCGTCACTTTGCTCTACATCCTGGTGTCCCTGGCGCTGACGGGCATGGTGTCGTACACAAAGCTGGCCGAGGCCAAGAGCCCGACCCTCACCACCGCCTTCGAGGCCGTCGGCAACACCGACGCCGCCAAGGTCATCGCCTTCGGCTCCCTCGTGGGCCTCACCACCGTCATCATGGTGCTCCTCATGGGCCTCTCGCGCGTTGTGCTGGCCATGAGCCGAGACGGGCTACTGCCTCGCTCCTTGTCCAAGACCAGCGCCACACGTGCGACGCCGGCCCGCCTCCAGATCATCTGCGGCGCCGGCGTGGCCCTCGTCGCCGGGCTGACCAACGTGGACCTGCTGGAAGAAATGATCAACATCGGCACGCTCTCCGCGTTCGTGATGGTGAGCCTGGGCATCCTGGTCTTGCGCAAGAAGCGCCCGGACCTGAAGCCGAGCTTCCGCGTCCCGTTCGGCAAGGTGCTCCCGATCGTCTCGGCCGTCCTGTGCCTCTACCTCATGACCAACCTGGCCGTTGAAACCTGGATCTTCTTCGCCATCTGGCTGGTAATCGGTATCGCGATCTACTTCGCCTACGGCCAGCGCCACTCACGGCTGAACGAGAAGTTCGCCGCGGCCAAGGCATCGGTCAACGGCGCGCCTGCTCCGGCCCAAAGCAATGCCGTCGGCGCTGGGTCGAATGCCGCCCCGGCACCCGACGCAGAATCTGACGCGGACGCGCTCACCCGCTCCTAGCCCGGTCCTGCATTACCGAAATCGCCGGAAACGCGCGACTTCGCCGGAAACTTCCGGCGAACTCGTACGGTTCCGGCGATTTCGGCGTTTGGCCCTCCTGGAAGCGGACGACACAAGGGGCAGCCGGCTCCCTAAGATGGGGACATGGCCCGCCCAGCACGACCTGAACGCAAATCTGAGTTGTTGTCTGCGATCCTCGAGTACCTCATGGACAAGTCGCTGGCGGAGCTGACCTTTCGGAGCCTCGCCGACGGGCTCGGGGTCAGCAGCTACGTCCTGGTGTACCACTTTGGCCACCGCGAACAGCTGATCAACGAGATCATCCGCGGCATCGAGTCCCGGCTGGACAGCATCCGGGCCACTGACGTGAGGGACATCGATCGGGACGCCTGGCGCGCCTTCCTCCTCCAGTCCTGGCAGTGGACCATGGCGCAGCGCAACCGGCACCTGGCCCGGCTGGAATTCGAGGCAACGGCCCAGGACGTGGTGGCGGCGGTGCCGCGCGGCACGGCTCAGGAGCACTTCAGGATGCTGCATGAGAAGTCCCGCGACTGGCTCGTTCTCCAGGGGATCCGGCCGGACTTTGCCGATACCGACGCCCGGCTCTTTACCGCCGCGTTCTACGGGCTGCAGTTCGACTTCGTCGTCAATAACCAGCCCGAGCAAGCCAGCCAGGCCTTTGAGCTGATGATGCTGGTCTTCTTCAACAACCTCGACCGGCGGCTCGCCACGGACGGCCAGCACATCTGAGCGGAATATCAGAGAAGATGTATGTCAGGGACCTGCCTGTCAGGGAGCGGCGTAGCGCCCCACCCACTCCACAAGGGGGCGCAATTCCTCCCAGCGCTTTGCCACCTCCTCTACCGCTCCGGGTCCGGCAAGCCACCCGGGCCGGCCGACGTTGGCTCCGGCCGTGAGGGATTTGTACTTGAGAAGCTCCGCCCTGGGATGGTCCTTGTCGAAGCCCCGCGGGACGGACTTCAGTCGTTCGCCCTCCACCGCGAACCCTGCCGCTTCAACCTCGCGCACGATCTTCTGCAGGGCCTCGCCGCTGGCAGGGTTGTCCACGGCGCTGCGAAGGCGTGTCAGCTGGGCGGGAGTGTGGGTGTGGCAACCGCCGCCGATGAGGAGGCCGTCGGCGCTGATCTGGAGATAGAAGCCAACCCCTTCGTCCAGCGCCGCGAAGGCCCCCTGCGCGGTTTTGTAGGGCGACTTGTCCGGCGAGAAACGGACGTCTCGGTTGGGCCGGAAGATCTTGGCCGGGCCGAACCGTGGCTCCAGCTCGGCCAGCAGCCCGGTCAGCGGCTCCTTCACCGCGGCCTCGTAGACGGGTTTGTGCTCCAGCCACCAGTCCCGGTTGTTGTTCTGTTCAAGGTCGGAGTAGAACCGGAAGGCGTCGTCCGGAATGCCTGCAAATGCGGTCATGCCCAAATCCTACGTATCAGTGATACACAGTGGCGAGGGCGCGTGGGGCCATGTGGATAACGGCAAGACGCCGCGCCGCGGGCGACCCGTCGGGTCCCTCAGGCTAGGCCGGGAACTTCATATTCCTTGACACGAAATGTGATGACTGCCATATTGCTCGTACGCACTGTGTGCATCTCGTTGTGTAATACGCAATTGAAGTGACTTGCGCTGGAAGTAATGTCCCACCGTGTCCACGCCTCATGCCCGAACGGGAGGGGCCGATGTGCGTATGCGGACTCTGAACTCCGACCAGTCGGCTAGATTGGCCGAGGTGCCGTCACCAACGAGCCTGCGGGCTCAGGAAAGGAACACCAGCTGATGGTTCATAAAGTCAAGGCAGTGGTGGTCAGGGAGAAGAACGCTCCGGTGTCGTTGGAGACGATCCTGGTGCCCGATCCGGGGCCAGGGGAAGCTTTGGTGGACATCCTGACGTGCGGGGTGTGTCATACCGATCTGCATTACAAGCTGGGCGGCATCGGTGATGAGTTCCCTTACCTGCTGGGCCATGAGGCGACCGGCGTGGTTTCGTCCGTGGGTGAGGGTGTTACGGAGGTAGCCCCGGGCGACCGGGTCATCCTGAACTGGCGTGCGGTCTGCGGGCAGTGCCGGGCGTGTGCCAAGGGCCAGCCGCAGTACTGCTTCAACACCGCCAACGCC
Organism: Arthrobacter sp. ov118; assembly: GCF_900116495.1. Lineage (GTDB taxonomy): Bacteria > Actinomycetota > Actinomycetes > Actinomycetales > Micrococcaceae > Arthrobacter. The sequence goes on along the minus strand of NZ_FPAY01000001.1, from coordinate 504,987 downwards.
ACCCAGAAAATGACTCTGGAGGACGGCACCGAGCTGTCACCGGCGCTGGGCATCGGCGCGTTCGCGGAGAAGACGTTGGTCGCTGCCGGTCAGTGCACCAAGGTCGACGAGGACGCCGACCCGGCCGCCGTCGGGCTTCTGGGCTGCGGTGTGATGGCGGGCATCGGGGCCGCGATCAACACCGGCGGTGTCAAGCGCGGCGAGTCGGTGGCCGTGATCGGCTGCGGCGGGGTGGGCATCGCGGCGATCGCCGGGGCCAAGCTCGCCGGCGCCACGACGATCATCGCAGTGGACATCGATGACAACAAGATCGAGATGGCCAGGTCCCTCGGCGCCACCCACGGCGTGAACTCCCGCACCGCCGACCCGGTCGAGGCCATCCGGGAACTGACCGGCGGCAACGGGGCCGACGTCGTCATCGAGGCCGTCGGCCGGCCCGAGACGTACAAGCAGGCCTTCTACGCCCGCGATCTGGCCGGCCGCGTGGTCCTGGTGGGTGTGCCGACGCCGGAGATGCAGCTTGAGCTGCCGCTGCTGGACGTATTTGGCCGGGGCGGTTCGCTGAAGTCCTCCTGGTACGGCGACTGCCTGCCCTCCCGTGACTTCCCGATGCTGGTCCAGCACTACAAGCAGGGCAACCTGGACCTGGACGCGTTTGTCTCCGAACGCATCTCCATTGACCAGGTCGAGGAGGCCTTCGAGAAGATGCACGAGGGCAAGGTCCTCCGTTCAGTTGTCGAAATCAGCTCCGTCGTTGAAATCGAGTCCGCGGCGACGCCGGCATGAGCGTCACCATCGAGAACCTCGTCACCTCGGGCACGTTTTCCCTCGACGGCGGCACCTGGGACGTGGACAACAACGTCTGGATCGTGGGCAATGACGAGGAATGCGTGATCATCGACTCCCCGCACGACGCGGCCGCGATCATCAGCGGCGTGCGGGGCAGGAAGGTCCTGGCCATTCTGCTCACCCACGCGCACAACGACCACATCGGCGCCGCCCGCGAGGTCGCCCACGCCGTCGGCGCCCCGATCCACCTGAACCTCGAGGACCAGATCCTCTGGGAACAGGTCTACCCGGATGCCACACCGGATGCCGACATCGCCGACGGGGACGAGTTCCGGGTCGGCGGCGCCACGCTCCGGGCGATCCACACCCCCGGCCACTCACCCGGCTCCACCTGCTTCCACCTCGAGCAGGAGGGAACCGTGTTCACCGGGGACACCTTGTTCAACGGCGGTCCCGGAGCCACCGGCCGGTCCTACAGTGACTACCCGACCATCCTGACCTCCATCCGCGAACGCCTCCTCACGCTTCCCGCGGAAACCGTGGTCCGCACCGGGCACGGCGACAACACCACCATCGCCGCCGAACGCGAAACGCTGGCCAAGGTGTCCCAGTAGCCGGGGTTCCTAAGTAACAACCATCAAGTAAGGCGCGCCAGGAAAGCCTGGCGCGCGCCATACTTGGCGATCGAACAAGCTGGATATTAGCGGTTAGGAAAGTTGGAACAATGAAGTTCGGGAAACAGCCCGCCCCTGTCGCGGACATCAACGAGGACGAACTGGCGGTCCACAAGCCGAAGACCGAAGCCGCCGGCGTCAAGGCCGTGATGGTGGCGCTGGAACGCGCCGTGGCGCAGGCAGGCGTCACCCGTACGGCGCATTCGCTGCTCAGGCTGAACCAGCGCGGCGGCTTCGACTGCCCCGGCTGCGCCTGGCCGGAGTCGGACAAGAAACGCAAGACCGCCGAGTTCTGTGAGAACGGCGCCAAGGCTGTGGCCGAGGAGAACACCCTTCGGACGGTCGGGGCGGAATTCTGGGCGAAGCATTCCATCGCGGAGCTGTCGGAAAAGACTGAGTACTGGCTGGGCAACCAGGGCAGGCTCAGCGAACCGGTGGTGATCCGGGAGGGGGAGACACACTACTCGCCGATCTCCTGGGCGGACGCCTTCGACCTCATCGGCGAGCACATCCGGGCGAGCACGCCCGACCGCTGCGTTTTCTACACCTCGGGCCGCACGGCCAATGAGACCGCGTTCATGTACCAGCTCTTCGCCCGGTCCGTAGGCACCAACAACCTGCCGGACTGTTCCAACATGTGCCACGAGTCCTCCGGTTCCGCGTTGAACCCGACCATCGGCATCGGCAAGGGCACGGTGTCACTGGACGACATCCACGACGCAGAACTGATCTTCGTCGTGGGGCAGAACCCCGGCACCAACCATCCCCGGATGCTGTCCGCTTTGAAGGAGTGCAAGGACAAGGGCGGCAAGGTGGTGGCGGTGAATCCGCTGCCCGAGGCCGGCCTGTTCAACTTCCGCGACCCGCAAACAGTCTCCGGCGTGGTGGGCGGCGGCACGCCGCTGGCCGACGAGTACCTCCAGATCAAGGTGGGCGGCGACCTGGCCCTGTTCCAGGCGCTCGGCCACCTGCTGCTGGCGGCCGAGGAGCAAAACCCGGGGACCGTCGTCGACCATGCCTTCATCGAGGCGCAGACCGACGGCTTCGCCGCCTACCGGGAGGCCCGCCGGGAACTGGACTGGGAAGAGACGGAGCGCGCCACCGGCCTGGCCCGGCAGCAGATCGAGGACGTCGCCGCGATGCTGCTGGCGTCCAAGGCCAGCATCTTCTGCTGGGCGCTGGGCGTCACCCAGCAGCCGCACTCCGTGGACACCATCAAGGAAATGGTCAACGTCCTGCTGCTGCAGGGCAACTTCGGCAAGCCCGGCGCTGGCGCCTGCCCGGTGCGCGGACACTCCAACGTCCAGGGCGACCGGACCATGGGCATCTGGGAAAAGCCCAAGGAATGGCTGCTGGCGGCGCTGGACAACGAGTTCGGCATCGCCTCGCCCCGGCACCACGGCCACGACGCCGTCGAATCCATGGAGGCGTTCGAGCGCGACGAGGTGGACGTCTTTGTGTCCATGGGCGGCAACTTCTCACTGGCGTGCTCGGACACGGAGACCCTCGAAGCCGGGATGCAGCGGATCGGACTGACCGTGCACATCTCCACCAAGCCCAACCGGTCCCACGTGGTGCACGGCCGCACCTCGCTGATCCTTCCCACGCTGGGCCGCACGGACAAGGACGACAAGCACCCGAAGGGCGCCCAGTTCCTGTCCGTGGAGGACTCGATGTCCGTGGTCCACTCGACCCAGGGCAGGCTGCAGCCGGTGTCTGAGCACCTCCTTGCCGAGCCGGTCATCGTGGCCAGGATGGCCGAAGCCACGTTCGGCCCCGGCCATCCGGTGGACTGGAAGGCCATGGCCGAGGACTACGACGTCGTCCGGGACCACATCGCCCGGGTCCTTCCGGGGTTCGAGGACTTCAACGCCAGGGTCCGGACGAAGAACGGTTTTGTGCTGCCCAATCCGCCCCGGGACACGCGGTCGTTTGCGACGGACATCGGACGCGGCCGGTTCACGGTCAGCCCCCTCGAGTACCTGACGCCGCCGGCCGGGCACCTGGTCCTGCAGACCATGCGCAGCCACGACCAGTACAACACCACGTTCTACGGCCTCGATGACCGGTACCGCGGGATCTCCGACGGCCGCCGGGTCATTCTGGTGCACCCGGAGGACCTGGCTGAGCAGGGCTACCAGGACCGGGATCTGGTCGATGTGGTCAGCACCTTCCAGGGCGCGGACCGGCGGGCCGAGAAGTTCCGGCTGGTGGCCTACCCGACGGCCAAGGGCTGCGCCGCGGCGTATTTCCCCGAGGCCAACGCCCTGGTCCACAAGGAAAACGTGGCCCGGGTATCCAACACGCCCGGCTTCAAGGCCATGTTCGTCCGCTTCGAGCCGCACGCCGCCGGGGCAGCGTCCGCCGCGGCCGGCGAGGCAGCGACTCCCGAGGCGGCCGCTGCGCGCTAAAGGCGTTCCCAACAGAACGGCCCCGCTTCCTTTGAATTGGTCCCCGGAAGTTGGACTGGTTTAGATAAAGCCTAGGCCGCGAGGGCCTGAGTTCGGTATTGCACCGGGCTCAGGCCCTCGAGCTTTGTCGAGATCCTTTCGTTGTTGTACCAACGGATGTACTCGTGCAGCGCTGCTTCGAGTGCATCGGTGCTGAGGAACCTGACGTGGTGGAAGAGCTCTTCCTTGAGGTGGCCAAAGAAATTCTCCATCACAGCGTTGTCGTAGCAGTTGCCCTTGCGGGACATTGACTGGACTGCGCCGGCGCCCTCGAGGAGGCTCCGCCACGAGCCGTGGCGGTATTGGAAGCCTTGGTCCGAATGCACGAGCGGCTGCTGACCGGGCTCCAGACAGGTCAGGGCTTCACGCAACGAAGTGTTGGTCAGAGCCAGGTTCGGGGATGTGCCGATGGTGTGGGAGATGATCTGCCGGTCGAAGAGGTCCATGACCGGGGAGAGGTAGAGCTTGCGGTCTCCGACGCTGAACTCTGTCACGTCAGTGACCCACTTCTGGTTCGGGGCAGCGGCGTCGAACTCCCGGTTCAGCAGGTTCGGTGCAGTCGTGCCTTGCTCGCCTTTGTAGGAGTTGTAGCGTTTCCTCCGCCGGACCTTGCAGAGCAGCCCGAGTCCCCGCATCAGCTTCAGCACGGTCTTCTTCGCGATTGTCCAGCCCTGGTTGAACAGTTCCCTGTGCACGCGGCGGTGCCCGTACCGGCCATGGTTCTTCTTGAAGATGTCCGTGATGGAGGACTTGAGTTCCTCTTGCGGGTCAGGGGCCTGAAGGCGGGCCTGGTGATAGAAAAACGTTGACCGGGCAAGACCTGAGACCTGCAGAAGAACCGGAAGCGGGAAGTCAGCCTTGAGGGCGATGAGGGCCTGGACCTTCACCGTTGTTTTTGAGCCCTCAAGGCCCGCAATTTTCCCAGGTAGGCAACTTCCGCCCGCAAGCGCTCGTTCTCCCGCCGCAACCGCTCTAACTCTGATGTTTCCGTAGGAGGTGGGCTGTCCGGCTTCCGAGGCCTGCCTTTGGTCTTCGGGCGCAACGCGTCAGCACCATCGCGGCGATACACGCGAGCCCACGTTTTCACCAGATCCGGAGAAGACAACCCAGCCTCGGCAGCGAGATCTGACGCGGCCTCGCCCGATATGAACCGCATCACCAACGCGAGCTTGAAGTCGAACGAGTACGACTGTTTCGTCGGCTTAGTCACCAGCGCTCCTTGACCATGAATCCTCCACCGCCGATACAGTTTTCTGATCGGCCAGCGAGACACGCCCAGCAACCTGGCAGTCGCCGTGTCAGCAAGGCCCTTCTCAAACCACGCTACAGCGGTCTCGCGCTGATTCTCCGATAACGACCTGCTTGCACACATAAAACTGCTCCCCGGGAGTCGGAACTGAATTTCTCAGTCCAACTTCCGGGGAGCAGTTCACTTTCGGAAGCGGGGCCGTTCTGTCACGGGTGGCTGGACGGTCAGCCGCGGAGGCGCTCCATGCCCGGGTCGAACAGGGGCTCCGCAGTGACCGTGGCGGCCACCCGGCGGCCGAAGTACTCGATCTCCACGGCGTCGCCCTCGGAAACGGCTGCGGGCAGCCAGGCGTAGGCGATCGGCTTGCGGATCGAATAGCCGTACGCCGCGCTGGTGACGTAGCCGGACGCCTCGCCGCCCACGTACACCGGTTCCTTGCCCAGCACGATGGACGTGCCGTCGTCGACCGTCAGGCAGCGCAGTACCTTCTCGGCGGGCTGTTCCTTGCGGGCCACCAGAGCGCCCGCCCCGACGTAGCCTTCCTTGTCCTTGGCCACCGAGAAGCCGAGGCCGGACTGGTACGGGTGGTGCTCGGTGGTCATGTCCGTGCCCCAGAGGCGGTAGCCCTTCTCCAGGCGCAGGCTGTTGAAGGCACCGCGGCCGGCGGCGATGATGCCGTGCTCCTGGCCCGCCTCGAAGAGCAGGTCCCAGAGCTTGAGTCCGTATTCGGCGGTGGTGTACAGCTCCCAGCCGAGTTCACCCACGTAGGACAGCCGCATGGCCGTGACGGGGATGCCGCCCACCGAAATTTCCTTGGTGCGGAAGTACTTCAGGCCGTCGTTGGTGAGATCGTCAGCGCTGACCTTGCCGATGACTTCGCGGGCCAGCGGTCCCCACAGGCCGATGCAGCAGGTGCTGCCCGTGATGTCGGCGACGTGCACCCACTGCGCGGGATCGGCGGCCGACTGCTTCCGGGCCTCAACGCGCAGGTAGTCGAAGTCCACGTTGCTGTTCACACCGAGCTGGAAGTCCTCCTCCCCGAGCCGGGCGACGGTCACGTCACTGCGGATGCCGCCGTCGTGCTCCAGCAGCAGGCAGTAGGTGACGGCGCCGGGCTTCTTGGCGATGTTGCCGGTGCTCAGCCGGTGCAGCAGCGCCTGGGCGCCGGGTCCGTTGACGGCCAGCCGCTTCAGCGGCGTCATGTCGTAAAGCGCGACGGCGGTACGCGTCTTCCACGCTTCGGCCGCGGAGATGGGGGAGGAGAACATGGCCGCCCAGGGCTCGCGTTCCGGCGCCTGCCATTCGGCGGGCAGTTCGTCCAGCAGCGCGCGGTTGGCCTCGAACCAGTGCGGGCGCTCCCAGGCGGCGGACTCGAGGAAGAAGGCGCCGAGTTCCTTCTGCCTGACGTTGAACGGGCTGACGCGCAGGTCCCGCGGGGACTCCTTGGGCTGCAGAGGGTGCAGGACGTCGTAGATCTCCACGAAGTTCTGCTGCGAGGTCTCGCTGACGTAGTCGTCGGACGTCTGCACCTTCTCGAAGCGGGTGAGCTCGGTGCCATGCAGGTCGGTGCGGGAACGGCCCTCGATGAGCAGCTCCGCCACGGCCTTGGCCACACCTGCGGAGTGCGTCACCCACACGGCCTCGGCAACGAAGAAGCCGGAGAGGTCAGGGGCTTCGCCGATCAGGGGGCCGCCGTCGGGCGTGAAGGAGAAGATGCCGTTGAAGCCGTCCTCGATCGCGGCGCTGCGCAGTGCCGGCAGCAGGTCCTGGCTGTCTTCCCACGCGGGCACGAAGTCTTCCAGGGTGAAGTCCAGGCGCGAAGGCATGCGGTGGTCGGACATCTCCTCAGCGGCCACCTTCGGCAGGGCGGACATGTCCACCGGCATCGGGCGGTGGGCGTAGCTGCCGATGCCGATGCGCTCGCCCCATTCGCGGTAGTACAGGTCCTTGTCCTGGTATCGGAGGATAGGCTTCTCGGCGCCGTCGGGAAGTTCGTTCACGCCCTTGAGTTCGGGCAGGGGAGTGGACTTGACGTACTGGTGGGCCAGCGGCAGCAGCGGAACCTCGAGGCCAATCATCTTCCCGAGCTCACGGCCCCAGAAGCCTGCGCACGAGACCACGATGTCGGCGGGAATCACGCCGGAGGAGGTCTCGACGCCGGTGACCTGACCGCCCCACTGGGAGATGCCGGTGACGGTGGTGGAGCCGCGGAAGGTCACGCCGCGCTCGCGGGAGCGCTCGATCAGCAACTGCACGGCACGGGCAGCCAGGGCCAGCCCGTCGGTGGGGATGAGCAGGCCGCCCAGGACCTCGCGGCCGCCGGTGAGCTTGCCAGTGTTGAGCAGCGGGTAGATCTTTTCGCATTCGTCGGCGTCGACGATCCGGCTTTCGACGCCCCAGGAGCTCATCACGCCCATCTTGCGCTTGAGGTCGGCGAGGCGCTCGGCAGTGGTTGCCAGTTCCAGGCCGCCCACCTGGTTGAAGCAGGACTGGCCGTCCTGGCTCAGGGAGAGCAGCTTGTTGACCGTGTACGTGGCGAATTCCGTCATGGTCTTGGACGGATTGTTCTGGAACACCAGGCCGGGGGCGTGCGAGGTGGAGCCGCCGGCCAATTCCAGCGGGCCCTGCTCGACGACGGTGACGTTGTTCCAGCCCCTGCTGGACAGTTCATCCGCGAGGTTGGTGCCGACGATGCCGGCTCCGATGATGACGACGCGTGGTGATGCGCTCATGGTGTGTGGTTCTCCTGGTTCGCGCTAGCGGGAATTTAACGAAATACGACGGTGCGGGTCTTGTTGAGCAGGACGCGGTGCTGGCAGTGCCACTTCACCGCGCGGGAGAGCGCCTGGGTCTCCGCGTCCCTGCCCACTGTCACCAGCGCGTCCGGGTCCAGGGCGTGGTCCACCCGGAAGACCTCCTGCTCGATGATGGGTCCCTCGTCGAGGTCCGCGGTGACATAGTGGGCGGTGGCGCCGACCAGCTTTACTCCGCGGTCGTAGGCCTGGTGGTACGGCTTGGCACCCTTGAAGCCGGGCAGGAACGAGTGATGGATGTTGATGGCCCGGCCGCGAAGTTCCCTGCACAGGTCATTGGACAGCACCTGCATGTAGCGCGCCAGCACCACGAGGTCGGCCTGGTATTCGGCCACCAGCTCGAGCAGGCGGGCCTCGGCTTCCGGCTTGGTGCCGGCCGTCACCGGCACGTGGATGAACGGGAGGCCGGCCGCCTCGGCCATGGCCCGGAGGTCCTCGTGGTTGGAAACCACGACGGCGATCTCCGCACCCAGACTGCCGGCCCGCCAGCGGAAGATGAGATCGTTCAGGCAGTGGCCGAACTTCGACACCATGACCAGCAGCCGCTGCGGGCGGCCGTCGTGGATGCGGAAATCCATGTCGAATTCATCGGCAATGGCTGCGAACTCCGCACTGAGGCCTTCCGCGGAAACTTCCTTGTCTCCCGGAGTGAAGGCCGTGCGCAGGTAGAGCTTGCCGCTCATGTGATCATCGAACTGCTGGTGTTCAACGATGTCGAAGCCGCGATCAGCGAGGAATGCGGTGATGGCCCGGACGATTCCGGGGCGCTCCGGGCACGCAAGGGTGAGGACGTACTGTGCGGTGCCAGTACTGCGGACGCTGGGGACCGCGCCGGCTTCCGCCGTCGCGTTACCGGTGGGGCGGCCCTCGAGGACTGTGGTCATGGTCTACTCCTGGTTCTTTGCGGGGACTTGGGTATCAGCGGGCGAAGCGGCGCAGGGGCCGTCGTCCGAACAGCGCTGGCCGCATTCATGTTTGGTCACAAGGTCGAAATGGACGCCGCCGTGCTGGTCCACGCCGGTCCGGATGGCCCGCTCGACGACGCTTGTGGCGAGCCTGCGCCGCAGGGCCAGCGGATCCCGTCGCAGGTCGCGGGCCAAGGCGAGGCATAGAAGCAGCATGACCAGCACAAAGGGCAGGGCAGCAACGATGGTGATGCGCTGCAGCCCGGACAGCGCTTCGGACGGCTCATCTCCACCGGCCATCAGCATGACTGCTGCAACTGCGCCGGTCAGCACGCCCCAGAAGATGACCAGGCCGCGGCGAGGTTCGTTGGAACCGTTGGAGCTCAGGGAGGCCATGACGATGGAGGCCGAATCGGCGCCGGTGATGAAGAAGATTGCCACCAGGACCATGGCCAGGATGATGACCGCAGCCGTGGCCCCGGCCGGCAGGCCGAGATTCTTGACCAGGTCGAAGAGGGCGCCATCAAAGTCGATGGACGGGGCGCCGTCGACCAGGGAGACGAGCCCATCGGCAGGGTTGTCCGTCTTGTCGGCCTGCTGCTGGATGCCGAAAGCGGTACCGCCAAAGATTCCGAACCAGATCACGCTGACAATGCTGGGAACCAGCAGAACGCCGGTGACGAACTGGCGGATGGTGCGTCCGCGGCTGATACGGGCGATGAACATGCCAACAAACGGCGTCCAGGACACCCACCAGGCCCAGTAAAAGATGGTCCAGCCCGACAACCATGTACGCAATGCCTCGTCACCCACGGCTTCCGTCCGCGAGGACATTGTCGCCAGGTCCCGCGCGTAGTCACCCACGGCGGCGGGAATCAGGTTAAGGATGAACAGCGTGGGCCCGGCCACGAAGACGATGACGGCGAGGAGGACGGCCAGGACCATGTTGATGTTGGACAGCCACTGGATGCCGCGGCTGATGCCGGAAACTGCAGAGGCCACAAAGCAGGAGGTGAGGATGGCGACGATCACCACAAGCACGGGCGTGCCGATCTCTCCGACCCAGCCGTTGGAGGTGAGGCCGCTGCCGATCTGGAGAGCACCGAGGCCAAGGGACGCGGCCGTGCCGAACAAGGTGGCGAAAATGGCCAGGATATTGATGAACTTGCCGACCGGCCCCTCGACCATCCTGATGCCAAAGAGCGAGGTGAACGCGGCCGATATGAGTTGCCTGCGGCCGAGACGGTAAGTGCCGTAGGCCATGGCAATGCCAACCACGGCGTACATGGCCCAGGGGTGCAGGGTCCAGTGGAAGATGGAAGTGGCCATGGCGGTCTGGATGGCCGCCGGGGTCCGTCCGTCTACTGTCCCGGGCGGCGGCGAGACGTAGTGGTACAGCGGTTCTGCCACGCCATAGAACATGAGCCCGATGCCCATGCCGGCCGCAAACATCATGGCTACCCAGGAAATGGTCCGGAACTCAGGCTTCTCCCCGTCTTTGCCCAGCGGTATGTTTCCAAACTTGCCGAGTGCAAGCCACAGGACGAAGACGACGAAGAGCGAGGCCAGAACCATGAAGAGCCAGCCAGTGTATTCCATGACCCAGCCAAGGACATCCGTGGAGACCGCGGCCAGGCTGTCCCGGCCGAGGAAGCCCCACGCGACGAAGGCCAGGGCGATGACGCCGGTGATGCCGAAGGTCCACTTGTCCAGCACAAGCGTGCGGTTGCGACGTTCCGTCACCGCGCGTTCAGTCTTGCTCTGTCGGAGTTCCTGGAGGATCTGCTGGGTGTCCTCCGCGTCGTGTGAGTCGTGGGAGGGAGGAAGGTTCTGCGGCGCAGGAACGAGTGTGTGCTCCTCCAGCTCCAGGGGGGGTTGGGCATCCGGGCGGATGTCGCTGTTCAAAGCCATGTCAAGTCCTTTGGGTTGAATTCATGGGCTGGCGTTGTACCCCGGCGTCCCCCGGCCGGGCGGAAGGTTGAGCTTCCTGGCAATCGGTAACCAGAGTGGGCTTCGCTTTTGATCGAGCCGGTTGTTCCGCAAAGATCAACACGTCTCGTAATAAGCAACAGCGTGGCGCGAATCACAGTGACCTGTCAATGTTTTTCCGAATTTTTTAGCCCTATTTCAGGGGTTTCGGCTGCGCCTTGACAGTGGGCCCGAACAGGGGTTAGGCATCGATCACCAGGTCCGTCTGCGCGATGGAGCAGCAGGGCAGGAACTTGCCTGCAGAGATTTCCCGTGCCCGGATCCCGCCCTGGTGGTTCATCTCGATCTCCCCTGAAAGCTTGACGACCTTACAGGAGCCGCACATGCCTTCCTTGCAGTTCGCGCCAATCCTGACGCCTGCACGCTGGGCCACCTCGAGGATGCGCTCGCTGGGGTCGATCCGCACATTGATGCCGGTACGCGTGAAGGACATGGTGAGGCTGCCTGTACCCACGGTGTCGAAGCTCGAGGCATCAGGTGAACCGGCTTCCGGCTCCCCGCCCGCGGTCTCGGCGGAGGCGTCGGAGCCGGGCGCCTTCGGGTCGACGATTTCCAGCGGCAGCCCCGCGGCCTGCAGGGTTCCGTCGGCGTCGTAACCAGGCTCGTAGAGGCCGAACGCAGCGGGCTGGCTTTCAAAGTAGTCCTCGGCGGATTCGGCGATCTCCTCGGCGATCTCTTCCGCGAAGTCGGCCGCGAGAGCCACCTCCGCCTGGTATTCAAGGAGGGTCTGGCGGTCTCCGGAGAAGAACTCCATGTAGATGGATGTGTCGTCCACACCGACCTTCTTGAGGAGCTCGGTGGCGGTGTTCAGGTAACCCTCAGGACCACATGCGTACACGTGGCGGCCGTTGGCGTCCGGGGCCACCTCCTCGAGCATGGCCGCCGTCAGCCTTCCGCTGAGTCCTTCCCACCCCTCCGGTACACCGCGGTCGCCCAGGGAGTAGTAGACCTTGATGCGTGAGTCCACGGAGGCGATATAGGCCAGTTCCCGGTGGAAGGCAAAGCCTCCAGCATCCGAGCCGTGATAGAGCACCACAACATCGGCGTGTCCGGGCAGGGCGTGGATGGTCCGCACCATGGACATGATGGGAGTGATGCCTGCGCCGGCGGCAAGCAAGAGGTACCGGGCCCGGCGGTCGGCATCGGGCAGGTGGAATGCTCCCACCGGTCCCAGCATCTCAAGAACGGTGCCGGGTTTGACGTTCGCGTGCGCCCATGGCGAGACCAGCCCCGTGGAGTCGCACTTGACGGTAATACTGAAGGTCCACGGCTCGGTAGGCGAACTGGACAGCGAGTAGCTGCGGTCCACCGGCTCCTGGTCCTCGCCATTGACGGGAAATGCGACGTTCACGTACTGGCCCGCACGGAACGCCAGGGGCGCACCGTCGCAGCGGCGGAACACGAAGGTCATCATCGCGCCGGCCTCGGGAACGGTCTCGACGCATTCGGCCATGAACTCCTGCGGATGCCAGGGCCCCAATGCGCGGGCTGCCCGGGCGGGTCCCTCGTTGCTGCCCATCACCCTGTTCCACGGCATTTCAAGACCGCGAATCCGCTGTGGTTCCTGGGTGGCCGTTTCAGTGAGGAGTTCAATCATGCCAAGTGCTCCTGGACGCGCTGCACGTACCAGTTGATGAATGCCTCGACCTGGTATTCGCTCTTCATGTAGGGACCGGGCTCGTAGGCGGGACTGCCGGCGCCCTGCTGGCACAGCTCCACGAACGCCTTGTCCTGCAGGTTCGTCTGCTTCCAGGTGTAGGTGAGTTTCTCCAGGTCGTAGTCGACGCCTTCCACGGCGTCGTCAGCCACCAGCCAGGTGGTGCGTACGAGGCTCTGGTGTTCGTTGATGGGGAAGACGCCGAACGTGATGACGTGGTCGCCGAGGAAGTGGAACCAGCTGTTGGGCTGCAGGTGCATCGAGCAGCGGCCAAGGCGGAAGTCGGGCAAGTCGCCGAGCAGCTTCTTGGAGAGCCTGTGCCCGTCGGGCGAGAACGATTCACCGTCTCCGTCGAGTGATTCCCGAGAGATGCGGATTCCCGCGATGCGCGTGTCAAGCTGCTCGACGACCTCATAGGGAAGGCCATAGCGGCGGCACCGCTCCTCGAGCGAGGACTGGGCCTCCTTGTTCCGGTTCCACACTTCCTCAAGATGGGGCGGGATCAGGCCCTCCGTCAGGCCCCAGGTGGGAAAGAGGGAGCAGGCGAGCTCAGGGTGGCCGTCGCAGTGGTAGCACTCACGGTTGTTCTCCATGACGAGCTTCCAGTTGCCCTCTTCGATGATGTTCTGCTGGTAGGCGATTTTTGTCTTCGAGAGATCGTGGGGCGCGAGGTAGGGCTCAAAGATCTTTGCGGTTTCGTCGAAGTCCACCGGCGGTTCATCCGCAATGCAGACGAAGATAAGTCCGGCGACCTCGCGGCCGTGGGCGCGCTTGAGGCCGAAGCAGCTCTTGTCGAACTTCGTTTCCCCCGGCGCGGAGGCATGGATCAGGTTGCCCTCCGGGGAGTAGGTCCAGGAGTGGTAGCCGCAAACCAGGTTCCCGGTTGACCCGGCGGCTTCGGTGAGAACGCGGGCGCCGCGGTGGCGGCATACGTTGTGCAGGACGTTCACGCCGCCGTCGTCGTTGCGCAGCACAATCAGGGAGTAGGGCCCGTAGTCGACGGTGACGTAGTCGCCCGGCTCCGGAAGTTCGGCGGTGCTGGCGGCAAAGATCCAGTGCTGGCCGAAAATGGCTTCCATGTCGATCTTGAATATCGTCGGGTCGGTGTAGAAGGGGGCATCGAGGGAGTAGCCGGTGCGCCGGAACTCAAACAACGCGGTAATTTCTGCCAGCTGCTCGGCAGGCAATGATCCAGCGAGTTTTCCGCGTGAATTGAGGGGCACGTTCACTGAAGCAGTCATGGGTTTCCTCCCGGGAGGCCTGGGTAGTGGGTGTTGCGTGATGACCACGGGTGCATGGGTGCTGATGCATGGGTGCTAGCGACGTGATCGAAGAGCTTGTACTGATGAGATTAGGGACGCATTAGCTGCAACAAAAGCGCAAACTTTTGAAGATAACCGTGCAGAATAGGTGCATGATTGATGCGAGGCTCATCACACTCCGCGTATTCGCCCGGTGCGGCACCATAGGCGCCACCGCGGAGCTCACGGGTTATTCTCCCTCTGCCGTCTCCGCGCAACTGCGGGAGCTCCAGCGCGTGCTCGGAATGCAGCTGCTGACGAAAGACGGCCGGGGCCTGCGGCTTACCGCCACGGGACGCTTTCTCGTGGCGGGCACGGATCCGCTCATTGCCCAGTGGGAGAGCCTGCGCGCCGCAGCCATGGAGGCCGGCGACCAGGTGCAGTCCCACTTTGGTCTCGGCGGATTCTCCTCTGCAGCCGCCCAGTTGCTCGCACCGCTGGCCGCCACCCTGCGCTCGACACACCCCCTGCTGGAGGTGCAGGTTCTTGAGGCTGATCCCGCCCGCTGCTTCGACCTGTTGATTGCCGAACGAATCGACCTGGCAGTTATCGTCGCCATGCAGTCCGACACTTATGGTGAGGACGATCCGCGCTTCGAGCAGAGAGTCCTGCTCGACGATCCACTGGACGTGATCATTCCCGGTGACCATCCGCTGGCATCACGGCAAACAGCGACGCTTGAAGAGTTGGCATCGGAACCCTGGATCACGGCGGCCGCCGGTTCCACCTACCACACCCTCTTCACCGCGGCGTTCACGGCAGTCGGAGTGACACCGCGGATTGCCCATGAAGCCGTTGAATGGGAAACCCACATCGCGTTCGTGGGTGCGGGGCTGGGCGTCGGCCTGCTGCCGCGGCTGGCGCCTTTGAATGGCGCCGAAAACGTGGTTCGGCTACGCATCACCGGCAAGGCGAAACCCACGCGCCGCATTGTCGCCGCGGTGCGCAGGGGCAGCATCGCCTCACCCCTGATCCAAGAATCGCTGGGCATCCTGCAGGTCAACGCCAACCGGATCCTCACCAACCGGCTCGGAGAGGACCTCTGAGCGCTGCCGGCGTGCGGCGTGCGTCCTGGCGTCCGGCAGCTTCCTTAGCCTCCCCATGGACGCTGATGCCTTAACAGCCGGTGTAGCCCATCCCGGCGCTAGCCTGCAGCCCCGTGTCTTTGAGGGCTTCGATCAGTCCCGGGGTCTTTTCCGGATCGAAACGGAAGGCCGGGCCGGAAATGCTGATGGCTCCGATCAAGGCACCCAGGTGGTTGTATACCGCTTTTCACCTCCGTCACCGTGTGACTACCGGCATCCGGGCGGCCCGCAACTGTTCCCGGGCCGCTTCGGCGGTGTGGAGCAGAAGGAGGGCAGTGGTGACTGAACCGACACCGCCGGGAACGGGTGTCAATGCGGCAGCTACTGCGTGGACGCTGGCTTGATCGACATCCCCGGCGAGGGAGCCGTCGGAAAGGACGTTTGTTCCCACATCGATGACGACTGCATGTTCCGAAACATCCGTCCCGGTGAGCAGCCCGGCGCGGCCCGCCGCAACAACAACGACGTCGGCGGCCCTGGTATATTTCCGGAGAGGGCCGGACTTCGAGTGGCAGACGGTGGTGGTGGCGTCCTTTTGCAGCAGCAACAGGGACAATGGCTTGCCGACCACGGTGGAACGGCCCACCACCACGACATTGCGGCCCGCTAGCGGGATTTCAAAATGGTCCAGCAGCTCCACGACGGCGCGCGCCGTGGCGGGGGCGAACGCGCGTTGTCCCACGGCGAGAAGTCCCAGGCTCATCGGATTTGCCCCGTCGATGTCCTTCTCCGGAGAGATGTGCTTGACCAGTTCCTGGCTTCTGACTCCGGGGGGTAAGGGGGTCTGCAGGATGATTCCATGGACGGAGGGCTGCGAACTGAGGTCCTCCAGCTCGGCAATGAGCACCTGTTCGGTCGCGGCGTGGCCGACGTCGATGATCCTGCAGTTGATGCCGGCGTTTTCAGAAGCGCGCTCGATGGAGCGCACGTACCAGTGCGTCGAGCTGTCCTCCGTCGCAACCACAACGGCGAGGGTTGGGCAAGAGCCCTCTTCGGCCAGGGCCTTGGTTTCGGTTTGGACCTGCTGCTGAATCAGTTTGGCCAGGGGCTTGCCGGAGAGCAGGGATGCAGTCATCGGAGGATCCTTTCCCGTACCTGGCGTGCGAGCGAGTCTGCCGCCAGCACGACTTTTTCTTCGAGGCCGTCAGTTTGTTCGGCCAGGGCAGCGCGCGCCTGGGCGTCCTTGATGGCGGTGACGTTGATGTCGATGTTGACGCGGGCTGTGGTCGCCGCGGCCCTGGCCGCGTCTGCTGCTGCGGCAATGTCGCTGATGACATTTGGGTTCGCAATGTCCAGAAGTTCGGCTGCAAGATCCACGATGGCGCCTGACAGCTGGATCAGCCGGGCCGGCGGTTGGGCAGCCTGGGCAAGTGCGTCGTTGATGGCCGCGGCCCGCGCCGCACGCTCGGTGTCGTTTGCCGCTGACAACTTGTAAGAGGCGATGACAGCCTGAAAGGCAGCTTCGTCGGCGTCGGCCAGCCCTAGTGTCTCGCCGATGAGGCCGTCGGCGGCGCCGATGATCCTGGACGTTGTCTCTGCGTGCTGCTCATATTTGCCGCCGGTGCTGAAGCGTGCCACCATCGCCACCAGGGCCGCGCCCTGGGCCGCGTGGAGAGCGGCGGCCGCGCCGCCGCCGGGGGTGGGCTGCCGTGATGCAAGCCTGCCGAGGTAGTCATTGAGAGTTTCTGAACCGATCATTTGTCCATTCCTGGGTTGGTTGAGGCTGAAGTCGGAAGTGTGCGAAATGGGCGCCGCTGCAAAGATGGTCGGGGGCCTGCCGGGATCACGCCGCTGAGGACGCGCCCGACTTCTCACGGGGCAGGTCATCCAAACGGATGGGCGGGTTCACGTACTGGGAGGCGATCAGCTCCTGCGCCTCGGCCACGGTGTCCACACTCGGCATGGAACCTGGCAGCGGGCGGCGGGCGGATTCGCGGAGGAAATAGATGGCGGCCGCGCCGATGATCGAGGTCGCCATGAGGTAATAGGCCGGGGCCATGTCGTTGCCGCTGACGTTGATGAGGCCCTGGATGAGGAAGGGCGTTGTACCGCCGAAGATCGCCACGGAAAAGTTGTAGGCGATGCCCATGCTGCTGTAGCGGCTCGAAGTCGGGAACAGCGCCGGCAGTGCTGAGGCGAGGTTGGCCACATAGAACGTCACGGGGAAGGCCACCAGGGCAAGGCCTGCCAAGGTGGACCAGGTGTCACCGATTCCAATCAGGACAAAGGCAGGCATGGCGAACAGAACGGTGCTCCCGGCGCCGATCCATAGCACCGGCCGGCGGCCGATGCGGTCCGAAAGCTTCCCCGTGAGCGGGATGCACAGGGACATCACCACGAGTACCGGAAGGGTCAGCAGCGTGCCGTGGATGGGATCGTAGCCTTTGGATTCGGTGAGGTATGTCGGCATGTAGGACGTCAGGACATAGCCAACGGTGTTGGCCGCGCAGGCGAGGATCATGGCCAGCACGATCGGGCGCCAGTAAGTCTTGATGATGCCCATCGATCCCTTGGCTGCAGCCTTTTCAGCTGCGGCCGCCTTGACAGCGGCCGACTCCTGCGCGTCCAGGGTTGCCTGGAACTGGGGCGATTCCTCGATCTTGTTCCGGAAGTAAATGGCGACCAGGCCCAGCGGTCCGGCGACCAGAAACGGCAGCCGCCAGCCCCATTCCTCCATGGCGGCCTGGCCGAGGGTGACCTGCAGGACGGACACCAGGGCGGCACCCAGGGCAAACCCGATGTAGGAGCCCATGTCCAGGAAGCTGGCGAAGAAGCCGCGCCGCTTGTCCGGGGCATACTCGCACACGAACGTGGTGGCACCGGCGTACTCGCCGCCAGTGGAGAAGCCCTGCACGAGCTTGAGGAGTACAAGCAGCGCGGCCGCCCAAGCGCCTATCTGTGCGTAGCCGGGCAGGAGGCCGACGGCGAAGGTGCTGGCCGCCATCAGCATGAGGGTCGCCGCGAGCACTTTCTGCCGCCCGACCTTGTCACCCAGCCTGCCGAACACGATGCCGCCGATGGGGCGCGCGACGAAGGTTGCCGCGAAGGTACCGAGTAGGAACAGGGTTTGGACGGTCCTGTCCGCTTCCGGGAGGAAGACGGGGCCCATGGTGGTGATCAAATAGCCGAACACACCGACGTCGTACCACTCCATGGTGTTGCCCACGATCGTGCCGCCAAGGGCCTTCTTGAGCATTTTCCGGTCCACGACGTTAATATCGGACATCGTGAGCCGGCGGGGCGATTGTCTGCCTTTGCTGCCCTGATCGGGAGCGACGTCACCTTTGGTTGGCATAAAGGGTTCCTTACTGAATGCTTGGGGGCTTCAGGCACGGCGAGCTAGGGCTACCCCCGCGGGGCAGGAACCAAGCACGGTGCGCGTGTGGGCCGACACCGCCGGGGAGTGAGCCCCCAGCGGACAGGGCGTGTGCGCGAAGCACCTTTTTCGTCAGGAGGCGCGGAACACCTGGATCCTTCGTGTTCCGCATTAAACAACGCGTTTCGGTTTATGCAACAGAGTGCGCGACGTCACACATATTGTCAAGAACATGACTCGCCCGGCGCCCAAGGGTGGAGGAAGCGCCCACCCCTACCCTTTCGGGTGGGCACAACCGATCATGGCCTAGCGCACCGGCGGCGGGGAGGGGACGATAGAGGGCAGCATTTTCCCCAAAAGGAGTTACGGCCCGCCCGGGGTTATCGGCGCGTGTAGCCCATTTTGGCGCTGATGCCCAGGCCGGCGTCGCGGAGGGATTCGATGAGGCCGGGGGTGTTTTCCGGGTCGAAGCGGAAGGCGGGGCCGGAGATGCTGACGGCGCCGATGACGGTTCCGAGGTGGTTGTAGACGGGCACGGCGATGGCGGTGAGCCCGATTTCGAATTCCTCGTGGACCACGGCGTAGCCGTCGCGGGAGACGTCGAGGAGCTGGGTTTCCAGGGCGTCGCGGTCCGTGATGGTGCGCGGGGTGCGGGCCGGAAGGCCGACCGCTTTGAGGATTCCGGCGCGTTCCTCGGCCGGGAGTGCTGCGAGCAGCACCTTGCCGCTGGAGGTGGCGTGCAGGGGCGTGAGGCTGCCGACCCAGTCGTAGGTGGCCAGGGTGGACGGACCCATGGCCTGGTCTACGTTCACCGCATAGTTCGAACGCAGAACGGCGAGGTTGACGGTTTCCTTGTATTCGTCCGCGAGGCGTTCCAGGACGGGGCGGGCCTCGTGGACCAGGCTCAGCCGGCCCGGGATGGAACTGGCCAGGCGCAGGATGCCGAAGCCGAGCTGGTATTTTCCGCGGTCGCTGTTTTGCCGCACGATCTCCCGGGAGACCAGGGAGCCGAGCAGCCGGGAGACGGTGGATTTGTGCACGCCCATTTCCTCGGCGATCTCGCTCACGCCCGCGTGCCCGTCCCGGGCGAGGATTTCCATGATCTGCAGGGCCCGGTCCACGGACTGCACGCCCCCGCCCTGCGCGTCCGGATCCCTGTCGGTCCCTAGTTCATCTTTTGCCGCCATCAGTGGTGCTCCCGTTTTGTCGCCGTGACCAGCGGTTAGGCTCTGCGCTATTACGCCTGCTTCACACGTTTGATCCTAGACGGAGACGGACGCCCGCCCGTCATTTCCGTCACCACAACGCCTGGTGAAGGGCGCAGACGCAAGGAACCCCGCCGCGGGCTTTGCCGCGGCGGGGTTCCTTTTCACCGGTTGAAGCGATTAGCCGGTCTCGTGACCGGCTGAAGCAATTAGTACTTCGTTGCTGCTTCGGCGTCGGACTCGGTCTGCCCTGCGCCCAGGTTGGCGCGGAGCTTGGCGCCGAACTCGGCGTCGACGTTGGTCCAGTACTGGATGGCGCGTTCCTTGATGCCCGGGCTCTTCACGCCGCTGACGGCGCCCGTGACGGTCTCCAGCAGACGGGCCTTCTCGCCCTCGTTGTAGACCTCGCGGTAGAGGGTGCCGGCCTGGCCGAAGTCGCTGTCCTCGGCGTGCAGGGAGTGCGCGGAGTGCGTGAGCGCGCCGTCGTTCTCCCAGCCGCCGGCCGGGTTCTGCGGCTCCACGGCGGCCGGGCCGCCGACGGAGTTCGGCGCGTAAACCGGAACAGAGGGGGCGTTGAAGTGGTAACGCCCGGCGCCGTCCTGGCTGTAGTTGTTCACCTGGTTCTTCGGCTGGTTCACCGGGATCTGGGCGTGGTTGGTGCCCACGCGGTAGCGGTGCGCGTCGGCGTAGGAGAAGATGCGGGCCTGCAGCATCTTGTCCGGCGACGCGGCGATGCCGGGCACGAAGTTCGACGGCGCGAAGGTGGCCTGCTCGATCTGCGCGAAGTAGTTCTCCGGGTTCTTGTTCAGTTCCATGGTGCCGACCTTGATCAGCGGGTAATCCGCGTGCGGCCAGACCTTGGTCAGGTCGAACGGGTTGAAGCGGTAGGTCTTGGCGTCCTCGTACGGCATGACCTGGACGTGCAGGTCCCAGGAGGGGAAGTTGCCGGCGGCAATGTTTTCCTGCAGGTCGCGGATGTAGAAGTCCGCGTCCGAGCCGGCCAGGGCCTCGGCCTCGTCGCCGGTGATGTTCTTGACGCCCTGGTTGGACTTGAAGTGGTACTTGACCCAGAAGCGCTCGCCCTCGGCGTTGATCCACTGGTAGGTGTGCGAGCCGTAACCCTGCATTTCACGCCAGGACGCGGGCAGGCCGCGGTCGCCCATGAGCCAGGTGACCTGGTGGGCGGACTCGGGGGAGAGGGTCCAGAAGTCCCACTGCATGTCGGCGTCGCGCAGGTGGCTGCCCGGGAGGCGCTTCTGCGAGTGGATGAAGTCCGGGAACTTGATGCCGTCGCGGATGAAGAAGACGGGGGTGTTGTTGCCCACGAGGTCGTAGTTGCCCTCGGTGGTGTAGAACTTCACTGCGAAGCCGCGCGGGTCACGCCAGGTGTCGGGCGAGCCGTTCTCGCCGGCGACGGAGGAGAAGCGGATGAGCATGTCCGTCTCGACACCGGGCTGCAGGAACGCGGCTTTGGTGTACTTCGAGACGTCCTCGGAGGCCTTGAAGGTGCCGAAAGCGCCGCCGCCTTTGGCGTGCACAACACGCTCCGGAACCCGCTCGCGGTTGAACTGGGCAAGCTTCTCGACCAGGTAGTGGTCGGTGAGGATGATGGCTCCGTCGGCGCCGACGGACTTCGAGTGGGCGTCGGAAGTGACGGGCGCGCCGGATTGTGTGGTGGACACGGCGGGCGCAGAGATGCTCTCAGTCATCTTTCTCCTTTGGTTGGGTTTCTTAGTTTTGTTCGGAAGGAAGTTGTTGGGCGCGCTGGCAGTCCTGGCAGATGCCCTGGTACAGCACGTCCGCGATCTGGATGGTCATTGGCTTCGCGTTGGCGTCCCAGTGCGGGGTGAGGCAGGGCGCGTGGCCCACGGCGCATTCGACGTCCTCCACGCGGCCGCAACTGATGCACACGGCATGGTGGTGGTTGTCTCCCACCCGGGTCTCATAGAGCGCGGGGGAGTGCGGTGGCTCGAAGCGGCGCAGCATGTGCAGATCGGTGAGGTCACCCAGGACCACGTAGACGGACTGGGCGGTCAGCTCCGGCAATTCCTGCCGGGCGGCGGCAAGGATCGCCTCCGCCGGCGAATGCGGGTGATGTTCGACGGCGGCCAGCACCGCCAGGCGCTGTTTGGTCACCCGGCGACCGTGGGCACGCAGGGCGGCCGCCCATGCGTCGTGGGTGCCCGAGGAATCCGTCATGGTCTCATTCAAGCACTTATTTTGACTGTCTCACAATAAGGTGAGGCTAATTAGTCCGTCCGTGTCACGGGTCCCCGCGCTCCGCCGCTGTAGGTGCGCGCCGCTAGCGTTGCGCTCCGCTAGCTTTGCCCGCCGCTAGAGTTGCACGGTGGGGAAATTTTTGGCGGACGTCACGCCGCTGCGCGAAAGTCCGGCCTTCCGTCGCCTGTGGCTCGGGTCCGCCGTCTCCGCACTCGGCAGCCAGCTGACCCTGGTGGCGGTCAGCCTGGAGGTGTACCGGCTCACCCAGGACAGCCTCTACGTCGGCCTGCTGAGCATCTTTGCCCTCGTGCCGCTCGTATTCGGCGGCCTCCTGGGCGGCTCCATCGCCGACGCGCACGACCGCCGCACAGTAGCCCTCCTGGCCTCGTCCGTCCTCTGGCTGACCACAGCCGCGCTCGCCCTGCAGGCCTGGCTGCAACTGGGCAACGTGTGGTTGCTGTATGCGCTGGTGGCGGTGCAGAGCGGCGCGCAGGCCATCAACCAGCCGGCCCGCAGCGCCATCATCCCGGTCCTGGTGCGCAAGGAACTGCTGCCGGCCGCCAACGCCCTGAACATGATGAGCTTCGGACTGACCATGACCGCCGGCCCGCTGCTGGCCGGCGTGCTCGTGGCCTGGATCGGCTTCGGCTGGACATACACAATCGACGTCGTCAGTTTCGCCTTTGCATTCTGGGCGCTCCTGAAACTGCCGTCCATGCCGCCCGGCGAACACGCCAGGCCGGCCGGACTGCGATCGGTGCTGGAGGGCTTCCGGTTCCTTGGCACCCGGCCCAACCTCCGGATGACGTTCGTGATCGACCTTGTGGCAATGATCTTCGCCCAGCCCCGGGCGCTGCTGCCTGCCATCGGTGCGCTGATGATCGGCGGCGGCGAGGCGACGGTCGGCATCCTGCTGGCCTCCACGGCCGTGGGGGCGTTCCTGGCCGGGCTGTTTTCGGGGCCGCTGGGCGGTGTTTGCCGGCAGGGCGCCGCCGTCGTTTGGTCGGTGATGGGCTGGGGCGCCTCGATTGCAGCCTTCGGCCTGATGGTCGTCTTCGCAGGCCAATCCGGCAGCGGGGGCGTGACGGTGTGGCTGCTGCCCGCCGCCGTGTGCTGCGCGCTGGCTGGAATCGCGGATTCCGTGAGCGCCGTCTTCCGGACCACCATCCTGCAGGCCTCCACACCGGACCACCTGCGCGGACGGCTGCAGGGGGTATTCGTCGTGGTGGTGGCCGGGGGACCCCGGATCGGGGACATGCTTGCAGGCGGCGCGACTAAACTTTTGAACGAGGGCTGGGTCCTGGTGCTCGGCGGCGTGCTGTGCGTTGCCGTGGCCTGGACCGTGGCCCACCTGCAGTCGGGCGGCCGCCTGCAGCCGGGAGCCCGGGAGCAGTCGGGGTTCCTGCAGTACGATGCGCGGAACCCGGTACCGTAGCGGTTCGTTTTTCTTGGTAGTTGAAGTTAGGCATCAGGAGGACCCGTGCACCAGCATCACAACGGATTGAAGACTGCGGCCCTTTTCGGAGTGCTCTGGGCGGTGCTGCTTGGCATGGGGGCCTTCATCGCAGCCGGGACCCGCAGCGCCGCGCCGATCTGGATCATGGCACTGATCGGCGTGGGCACCACCGCCTACGGGTACTGGAACAGCGACAAGCTCGCCATCCGGTCCATGCAGGCCTTTCCCGTCACGGAGGCCGAGGCGCCTCAGCTGTACCAGATCGTCCGGGAACTGTCCGGCAGGGCCAACCAGCCGATGCCGCGGATCTACATCTCGCCCACCATGGCGCCGAACGCCTTCGCCACCGGCCGGAATCCGCAGACCGCGGCGGTCTGCTGCACCGAGGGCATCCTGAGGCTGCTGGACGCCCGCGAGCTCCGCGGCGTCCTGGGCCATGAACTGATGCACGTCTACAACCGGGACATCCTGACGGCGTCGGTGGCCGCCGCCGTCGCCGGCGTCATTACCTCGGTGGCCCAGATGATGCTGCTGTTCGGTGGCGGGGACCGCCGCAACGCGAACCCGTTCGCCGCGATCGCGATGGCGCTGCTGGCCCCTTTCGCCGCGTCCCTGATCCAGATGGCCATCTCGCGGACGCGGGAGTACGACGCCGACGAAGACGGCTCCGCGCTCACCGGAGATCCGCTGGCACTCGCCTCCGCCCTGCGCAAGATCGAACAGGGCGTGCAAGCGGCGCCACTGCCGCAGGACCAGCGGCTGGTCAACGCCTCCCACATGATGATCGCCAACCCGTTCCGCGGCGGAGGCGTGGCCAAGATGTTCTCCACCCACCCGCCGATGGCCGAACGGATCGGCCGGCTGGAGCGGATGGCCGGCAGGCCTCTGCAGTAGACGCACCGCCTGCAGGGAACCCACGACGCGACGCCGGAACCGGCTGTCGACTCCGGTCAGCTGCGGAAGTTTACGGTTCGGATCATCCTCGCTGGGCGTCTCTGTCGTGGCCTCGATTCCAACCACCCTGATGGCAGTTACAGCCGCACACGGGGGTCCGCATGAACTCATAGCCGGGCTCCAACTCCTCGAACGGGGCTCGCTCAACGAGGTCGCCATGCTGTCCTTCCGACTCAACTGATCGGGTCGTGTTGGGTGGCGCCGGTAATGCCGCGGAGCCGCTTATAGACTGCTCTGGTACGTGTCCTCGACGAACTGGAGAAGTCTATGAACTACATCGGAAGTCAGTCAGAGAAGGCCGTGCCGGCCGGTGAGCTTGATCGGCGGCATGTCGGCCAGACGGTCAGCTTTCAGTCCAATGAATTCACCGTCGTTTTCGGTACGATCGCCGGCATTGCAAAAACTGAGGCGCAGGTATATCTAGCTCTCCTTGGGGTCGCCGGCGGCACCCATTTGAAGGATGAGTATGATCTGCCCATTGGTCAGAACGTCTATTTGCAGGCAGATCCGCTGGCCAGCGCGGAAAAGAGCCTCTCGGAAGCCGGGAAGATCGTGAAAGAAAAGATTGACGAGATCGCGAAGAACATTCGCGAACGTCAGGCCAAGGGCGATTCGGAGTAATCGAATCGTGCAGGCCCCACGTTCCTAACGGATGCCCCCGCGGCTGATTATTTGTGCCGCGGGGGCTTTCTCTGTCGAGCGGCGGTATGGCCCGTACGTCAGCCGTCCGATTCGGCGAGGGATTGGATCCGTGAGTCCATTCTGTACATGCCGAGTTCGGAAGGCTACTCGATGTTATAGGTCATGGCTGCGCCGAGGATTTGAGCGGGGCCGGCGGATCCCGGTCCGTAGCTACGCTGGAGGCAGCTCCGGACTGGTTTGCCCCTTTCGTCTCCGTCTGCGCGTTCGCGGGGCTGCGGCTGGGCGAGGCGGCGGGTTTGCAGTTGGCGGACGTGGACTTCCTGCGCAGGACCATCAGCGTCTCTCGGCAAATCCAAGGAAGCACCAAAGCTAACGCTGAGGTAGTCCCGCCCAAGCATGGCTCAGAGCGGGTGGTCTACGTGGCTGATGAACTGATCCAGGTCTTAGCCCTGCATGTGCAAACAGTCGGCGTCTTCGGTGATGAGAGATGGCTGTTTGGGTTGGGCGGAACCTATTTTCAACCGCAACTCAGCGGCAGACCGCTGGCGGCAGGTCCGCGAGGCCTCCGGCATAGGCGAGTTCACCCTTCACGATCTCCGGCACTTCTACGCCTCCGGTCTTATCGCTGATGGGTGCGACGTCGTTACCGTGCAGCGGGCTCTAGGCCATGCCGCGCCGTCGATCACCTTGAACACGTACTCCCACCTCTGGCCCACTGCCGAAGACAAGACGAGGACCGCAGGATCAAGGCTGATCGCTGCGGTCCTCGGGGATTCTGCGGACTCTGTGCGGACTGGGGAAGCAAGGCCCCTGTAATCATGCGGTGGAACCGTGATTAGCTGCGGAAGTTGACGAACTGCAGGTCGGCTTCCTCGAAGTTCTTCAGCAGCGCCATGGTCTCCTGGAGATCGTCGCGGGACTTGGACGTCACCCGCAGCTCATCGCCCTGGATCTGCGACTTTACTGACTTGGGGGCCTCGTCCCGGATCAGCTTGTTGATCTTCTTAGCGAGATCCTGGGCAATGCCTTCCTTGATGGAGGCCTCGAGCCGGAACTCCTTGCCGGAAGCGAAAGGCTCGCCGGTGTCGAGGGACTTCAGCGAGATGCCGCGGCGGATGAGCTTTGACTGCAGGACATCGAGCACTGCCAGCACCCGCTCTTCGGAGTTGGCCTTCATGAGGATCTTCTCGCCGCTGAAATCAACCTCGGCGCCGACCCCCTTGAAGTCGTAGCGCTGGGCGATTTCCTTCTGCGCCTGGTTCAGCGCGTTGGCGACTTCCTGCTTGTCTACCTTGCTGACGACGTCGAACGTGGATTCGCCTGCCATGACTGTCCTCCTGATGGTTGCCGGGTGCCTAAGGTGAGGCCGGGATGTCTGCGTTCCAGCCTAGTACGGATGCCCCGGATCTGGAGGCCGGCCGGCGCGCTCCGGTTTCACAGTCCGCTCATAGCTCAATCACGGCGGGAACGAAGCCGGGCCGGGAAAGGTTGCAAAAGTTGGAACCAATGCTGAAAGGCAGGAACATGCACCGCAAGGCCGTCCGCTACGTCACCCGCACTACCGCCGCCGCTGCCGGCAGCCTGGCTGTGAGGGCGACTTCCATTGCCGCCGCCGCGCTCGCGGCCTCCATTATTCTGAGCCCGGCCGCCGATGCGTCGGCCCGCATGGACGGAGTCCACGCCGATCTGGCCCGCGCCGTCCAGCTCAACCAGGTCACTCCGGAGCAGGCAGCGCGGTTCGAGGCCAGACTGGCGGGGCGCCTTCTCGGAGACGCCTGACTTTCGGGGCATTTTGGCCCGCCAGAGCGCCGATTCGATTCTTCGGCAGAAGTTCTGTAAAGTTGTCTTGCCCGCGGGTGCTGGAAGCGGAACGGACTGGAAACAGGCCGTCCGAAACTGGAAACCGCGAGTGATCTTCTTTTGAAGTTCGGCAGATTACCCGAGCGGCCAAAGGGGGCTGACTGTAAATCAGCTGGCAACGCCTACGGGGGTTCGAATCCCTCATCTGCCACCCTTGGAAAGCCTCCGGAACCGATAGGTTCCGGAGGCATTTCCTTTGTTTGGGTATAGTGCCCGTCATGGACGACAAGGCGATCTTGCACCACTACCTGCGCACCCGGCGGGAGGGCCTGTTGGGGAAGCTCGACGGCGTCAGCGAGTACGACGCGCGGAGGCCCCTCACGCCGACCGGAACGAACCTGCTGGGCCTGGTCAAGCACGTGGCCAGCGTGGAACTGGGGTATTTCGGGGAAGTCTTCGGCCGCCCGTCCGAGCTGGAGCTGCCGTGGCTCGCCGACGACGCAGAGCCGGACGCCGACATGTGGGCGGCCCCCGGCGAGACGCGGGAGCAGATCGTGGAACTGCACCACTTTTCGGCCGCCCACACCGACGCCACCATCGAAGCGCTCGCCCTCGACGCACCGGGCGAGGTGCCCTGGTGGCCGGAGGAGCGCAGGCATGTGACCCTGCACCAAATCCTCGTGCACATGTGCGTGGAGACGGCACACCACCTCGGCCACGCGGATATTCTGCGCGAACTCATCGACGGGAACGCCGGCATGCGCCCCGGGGATCCGAATCTTTCGGACCGCACGGCCGAAGGATGGGCCGCGCACCGGCGCCGCATTGAAGCTGCGGCCAAAGCGGCCCCGACTAGCGGGTCCTAGTCCAGCGGTTCCTAGTCCAGCGGGTCCGAGTCCAACCGGTCATAATCCAGGTCGGACCTGGTGGGTCCTAGTCGGTCCCAGTGAAGAATTTCGGCCCCAGAATCTCGCAGCGTGTTTTGGGCCACGTTTTGGGTTACGCGGGAGTAGGGTGGAGCAGTTCGTGTCAATCCCGGTTTGTGTCAGTTCTGAGGAGCATAGTGAAATCGTTCGCCTGTGGTGATGTAGTCCCCGGTTGCGAGGCCCGTTGGGTGTGCAGCACCGACGACGAGATTCTGGTTAACGTAGCAACCCATGCCGCCGAAACGCACGGCCTGGTCGAACTGCCGGCCGATGTCGTCCAGGCAGTGCACAAAGCCATCGTGCCGGTTAGTTGAGTCCTGCGGCAGACGGTCGCCCTCCCGGCGCCGGCGAAGTTGCCGCACCCGACTGGAACGAGCTCTTGGCGGCCGCCTGCCGCGGTGAAGGACTGGCCGCGGCGTATCAGCCGATCGTCGATACGGCGCGTGGCACCGTGGTCGGTTACGAAGCGCTGGCACGGTTCCCCGGCTTCGCCGAAAAGAACCCCGAGGCGTGGTTCGCCGCCGCGCGGCGGCATGGCAAGGCAGAAGAGCTGGAGTCCGCTGCCATCCGGACCGCGCTGGCCGCACGCGGCACACTTCCGCCCAACTGCTTCCTGACGCTCAACGTCTCGCCGGAACTGCTGCCCACCGAAAGTATCCGGAGCGTCTGGCGCAACGAAGGGAACCTGGCCGGGTTGGTCATCGAACTGACCGAGCAGACGCCCATCGACTCCTACGTGGACCTGGAGCCGGACCTGAACCAGCTGCGCGCCGCCGGCGCCCTGATCGCCGTCGACGACGCCGGGGCCGGCTACGCGGGATTGCGGCACCTGTTGTCGCTGCGGCCCGCGCTGATCAAGATTGACCGCGAACTCATCCAGGATGTCGACCGTGACGAAGCGAAGCGGGCCTTGATCGGCATGCTCGGCGCGTTCGCCAGCCGGGTCGATGCCTGGATCCTGGCGGAGGGTGTTGAGCGCGTCGAGGAGCTTGATGCGCTCGTGTCGCTCGGCGTCCCCCTGGTTCAGGGCTACTGCCTGGGCCGACCCGCTGCGCCGTGGGCGGGCATCGACGTGGACGTGGCCCACCGGCTCGCGGCGAAAGCCCCCGTGGCACACAACACGACCGTCAGGGACGTCCTGGAACCGGCGACAACCGCTATGAGCACCGAAACCGCCGCCGCCGTGTTCGCCGAGAACCCGGCGCTGCAGTCGGTGGTGCTGATGGGGGACTACCTGCGGCCGATCGCGGTGCTCAACGCCGAAGACGCCGCGCTGGGCGTGGTCACCGCCGGGATGCGCGTCAATCTCGATACGCCCATCCGGGACGCCCTGGCGCGGTCCATGACGCGGCCGGCCGCCAGCCGCTTCGAGCCCCTGCTGGTGACGGACAACGCCGGCCGGTTCGCCGGCGTCGCCCGGATGGAACGCCTGATTACTGCGCTGACAGCCGCCACCGGATAGGCCGGAAACGGGCCAGACGGGGCCCGGCAACAGTGCACAGGACCGTGCTTAGGACCGTTTTTACGATCCCGGCTCGAGGAGTTGCTCGGTAACTTGATCGGGCAATCCGCCGAAGTACTGCTCCAGCACGCGCTGGAACAGGGGCTCATGCGGAGCCGCCCGGTGGAACAACGTCATGCACGAATGCAGCTTCCGCGAGTCGATGCCGCCGAAGATGTCCTCGGAACTCTGGCCTTCGACGGCGGCCACGGCGGCGGTGCAATCCAGCAGGCGCGGGCCGAGGACCGGATGCCGCAGGTAGGCGGCCGCCTCAGCAAGGGTGGCGATGGCGTACTTCCGCGAGGTCGCGCTCCGCCCTAATCCTGCCAATTGCGGAAAGACGAACCACATCCAGTGGCTGCGCTTGGAGCCCTGCCGGAGTTCTGCCAGAGCCTGAGCATAGGTTCCGCCCCCGTCCTGGGCATCGACAAAGCGTTGAAGGTCATAGAGATCCTCCATGGTTTCCTCCTCCGGACGACTGCCGCCTCCATCCAAGCACCGATCCGGTGCAGGGGAAAGCCTCCTGAGCGGAGCAGGACCGCCCCTACTCCCCGTCATAGTGCGGCGGTAGTATCAACCTCGAGGGCCGTTGGCGCACCGCGGGGTTGGGGCACTTC
Organism: Arthrobacter sp. ov118; assembly: GCF_900116495.1. Classification (GTDB taxonomy): domain Bacteria; phylum Actinomycetota; class Actinomycetes; order Actinomycetales; family Micrococcaceae; genus Arthrobacter. The sequence continues at coordinate 475,438 of NZ_FPAY01000001.1, read as the reverse complement.
AGAGTTAGCCGACGCCACTCGGGCCGAGTCGGAGGGCGGGATGCGCGACGCATATGGACTGTTCACCGGGACCACACTGGTGGAAGTCTTGCTTTTGCTGGCGACATTCTTCCTGTGTTCCCTGATCGGCGTCGAGCGGCAGGTCCGGCAAAAAAGCGCGGGATACCGCACCCATGTTCTGGTTGGCTTGGGATCGTGCACCTTCACCCTGATCTCTGCGTACGGCTTCTCCTACGTTCAGGAACCAGGCAGCACACTGGACCCGACCCGCATCGCGGCCCAGATTGTCAGCGGCATCGGGTTCCTCGGCGCGGGGGTGATCTTTAAGGGGCGGAACGTTGTCCGGGGGCTCACAACGGCCGCCAGCATCTGGGTGTCTGCCGCCGTCGGCATGGCGTGCGGGGCAGGAATGCTTTCCCTTGCAGTGTCGTTGACTGCCTTCCACCTGATCACCTTGTATGTGGTGTCTCCCGCGGTCCGGAAGATACCCACGCCGGACACCAACCGGGTCCTGCATCTGGGCTATGCCGACAACCAAGGTGTGCTGCGGCAGGTGCTGGAGCTCGCCACGAGCATGGGTTTCAGCTCATCAATCCTCAGCACCAAGAAATCGGGCGATGAAGACAAACCGATCGTTCTCATGAACATCCGTTTCCATGGTTCTGTCCCGCTGCGCGAACTTGTCCCGTCCCTCATGGAAGTGCCCGGGGTGACCAGTGTCACCCTCCTCGGCGCGGATCCGAACGAGGACGATGATGACGTCAGCTCCTGAGAACCTGACGCGGCGAGACGCCCGGGTGGACGCGTTCATTGCGGCGCTGCCGGCCTGGCAGCAGGACATCTGCGCCGTTCCGGATGATCCTTTAGAATTCTGCGGATGACCGAGAACAGTGTCCCTTTGACCGGTACTGTGCGGATGCGGGTGCTGCGCCGGTCCGACGCCGGCCGCCTCGCCGATGCCTATCTGCGGAACCGTGAGCACCTGGCGCCCTGGGAGCCTACGCGGTCGGATGAATTCTTCACCGTCGACGGACAGGCAGCCAGCATCGAATCCAAGCTCGGGTTATTCGTCGCGGGGTCGGACGTGCCCTGGGTCCTCGTCGAAGGAGCCCGGGTGGTCGGTGTGATGAACCTCAGCGGGATTGTCCGAGGCCCGTTCCTCAGCGGCCACCTCGGCTACTGGGTGGACAAGGAGATGACCGGGCGGGGGATCGGCTCGGCCGCCGTCGAGTTCGCCGTCGAGGCCGCCCGGACAGAGTTGGGGCTGCACCGGCTTCAGGCTGCCACCCTGCCACAGAACGCCGCGTCACAGCGGATCCTGAAGCGGACCAGGTTCGAGGAAATCGGCCGGGCCGCGGCCTACCTCAAGATCGCGGGATCATGGCAGGACCACGTGTTGTTTCAACGGATCCTGTACTGACGAAAGAATCCTGTACTGGCGGATGCTGTACCGGCGTCCTAAGGGGTGCTTGCCGGAGGCGTTTGTTCCGCCCTTAGTTCCTCGCCGTGGGCGATGATCGCGTAGATAATCAGCACGTTCATGGCGATGATAATGAAGGACCACCACGGCTGTTCGGGGATGAGCATCAGTTGCACCACCGCGCTGACGCCAGCCACGATGACACCAACGACCCGAGCCCACGTTGCACCGGAGAAGAGCGCGACACCGGTGAGGATCAACGCGGCCCCGATCGCCAAATTCCACCAGCCCCACCCCTTCGCATCGAAGAGGAACAGCGTGCCCGGCGCCGACAAGTAGTACGTATCGGGACCGGTGAGCGCCACGAGACCCTGGAGGCCGGTGAAGACGCCGTTGATGATCAGAATGACTCCGGCGAAGCGGACCCAACCGGTCCAGCCAGTCGAAGCGACAGGATGATGATGGGCAGTACTCATAAGGACGACCGCTTTCCGTTTGAATGCTCTGCCGTCGGCCTCGTGGTCGGCGCAGTCGTGTCAGAAGCTAGTACCGATTCCGATTATGTTCCTCACCCACCGGGCGGTCAATATCCCTTGGCACCGTTGTTACTCGCGGGTAACATGATCGCATGCACCTTCTGCTCCGGACCCTCCTGCTGCTGTTCACGTCCTCCCGCCGGCCTCCCCTGAGTATCTGGGACAGCTCCTCGCTTCCGCTGCGGGTCCTGCCCCACGGATATCGACATCGCCATGCACGTGAACAACGGCATGTACTTCTCGCTCATGGACCTTGGCCGCTTCGACCTCATGGCCCGCAGCGGAGCGTGGAAAAAGATGCGCCGCCGGGGCTGGACCCCGGTGGCGGCGGGGGAGACCATCGCCTTCCGCCGTTCGCTGCAACTCTGGCAGCGGTACACCATTGAATCCAGGATCATCGGCCTGGATTCAAAAGCCATCTACTTCGAACAGAGGATGGTGGTGGACGGCGAGGTCTACGCCCGCGCCCACATCGCCACCCGGCTCCTCAGCAAGGGCCAGCCCGTCAGTCAGGCGGAAATCCTCCGCGAATTCGGCGCCCCGCCGGCGGATCTGGAACTGCCCGGGTGGATCCATGAATGGCGTGAATCCAACGCCCTGCCCGGTGCCCGGCGTCCGGCGCCGCACGCCTGGACCTGAGGAATCGGCCCGCCTGCCCGGATGTGCCAACAGCGAAATGCCGGAGACATTCCACGACTGGACCCGTACCGTTGACTCATGGCTACCGTAGACATCACAGGTGAACAGTTCGCATCGACCGTCGAGGATAATGACATCGTCCTTGTCGATTTCTGGGCCGAATGGTGCGGCCCGTGCAAGCAGTTCGGCCCCACGTACTCAGCAGTCTCAGAGAAACACCCGGACGTTGTCTTCTCCAAGGTGGACACCGAAGCCGAGCAACAGCTCGCTGCGGAGGCTGGCATCACGTCCATCCCCACGCTCATGGCCTTCCGCGAAAAGGTCCTCGTGTTCTCGCAGCCCGGCGCCCTGAACGCCCAGCAGCTGGAGCAGGTGGTCGACGCCGTCAAGGCACTGGACATGGACGAAGTCCACGCCCACGTGGCCCGCTCCCAGGCCGAGGCCGCCGCAGCGGCGGGCAAGCAGGACGGCACCCAGATCCCGGGCGCCTGAACCCCCACGGCTTAAAGGCAACGCGGGGTCACTCCGCGCCCATGGATCCTCCAAGGATGGGCGCGGAGTGACCCCGCGTTTGTTGCGCCGTTGCTGAGACGCGGGTGCCTAGGGCTTTTCGACCTTGACCGGCTCGGCCAGCAGTGCGCTGAGCGATTCGTTCAGATCCTGGAGGGCGGTGCCCTTGGAGTGCTTATCCAGATCCTCCTGGCTTGCCCACCGTTCGGTCAGCACCAGCTTGTCCGCGGTGGCTTCCGTGAGTTCGTAGCGGATGCAACCGGGCTCGTTGACCACCTCGTCTATCGCGATCTCCAGGGCGAGCTTCACGCGGAAGAATTCGCCGTCGTTGGGGATGAAGGTGGCCAGCAGGTCAATGGGTGCGCTCATGCCAATTACCCTACCGGGCGCCCGCGCCGGCGTCGGAAGATGACCGGAAAATTTCATAGGGCTTCCAAGCTTTGCCCTTCTTTTGCCTCCGGCCAGTTGGTAGCGTCACATCATGCTTGCTTACACAGCCGGGGACACTGACGTTCCGCTGCTCGAGGACACCATCGGCGCGAACTTCGAACGGATCGCGGCGCGGTTCCCGTACCACGATGCCCTGATCGAGGCGGCGGCGGTGCCCGGCGAAGAGGCCCGGCGGTGGAGCTACTCCAAGTTGAACGACGACGTTGACCGCCTGGCGCGTGCGCTCCTCGCCTTGGGCGTCGCGAAGGGCGAGCGGATCGGCATCTGGAGCCCCAACTGCGCCGAATGGACCATCCTGCAGTACGCCACCGCGAAGGCCGGGGCCATCCTGGTCAACGTCAACCCCGCCTACCGCAGCCACGAGCTTGAGTTCGTGGTCAAGCAGAACGGCATGCGCATGCTGGTCACCGCGCCGTCGGACCGCAACAGCGACTACACCGCGATGGGCCGGCAGGCCCTGGCGTCCTGCCCGGAGCTGCGCGAGCTGGTCTTCCTCCCGGACGCCGGGGCGGACGGGCTGACCGCCGGAGAGCCGCAAAGTAAGGCGGAGCGCACGTACGCCGAGCTGCTCAAGCGGGCTGACGACGTCGGACATTCTGCCCTGCAGGCGCGCATGGCGGAGCTGGATGCGCATGATCCGATCAACCTGCAGTACACCTCCGGCACCACGGGCTTCCCGAAGGGCGCCACGCTGACGCACCACAACATCCTCAACAATGGCTACTCGATCGGGGAGCTGCTGGACTACACGGAACACGACCGGGTGGTGATCCCGGTGCCCTTCTATCACTGCTTCGGCATGGTGATCGGGAACCTGGCGGCGCTCAGCCACGGCGCCGCCACGATCCTCCCGGGCCGGGCGTTCACGCCCGCCGCGGCGCTGGAGGCGGTGCAGGACTTTGGCGGAACCTCGCTGTACGGGGTGCCAACCATGTTCATCGCCGAGCTCGCCCTGCCCGACTTTGCCTCCTACGACCTCTCCACACTGCGCACGGGCGTCATGGCCGGATCACTGTGCCCGATCGAGGTGATGAACAGGGTCATCACCGAAATGAACATGTCCGACGTCGCCATTTGCTACGGCATGACGGAGACCTCGCCGGTCTCCACGATGACGCGCAGCGTGGACACCATGGCCCAGCGGACCGTGACCGTGGGCCGGACCATGCCGAACCTGGAGAGCAGGGTGGTGGACCCGGCCACGGGGGAGGTGCTGGAGCGCGGCGCGATCGGCGAACTGTGCACCCGCGGCTACGCCGTCATGCGCGGGTACTGGGACCAGCCGGACAAAACCGCCGAGGCGATCGACGCCGACGGATGGATGCACACCGGGGACCTCGCCCGCATGGACGAGGAGGGATATCTGGTGATCGAGGGCCGGATCAAGGACATGGTGATCCGCGGCGGCGAGAACGTCTACCCGCGCGAAATCGAGGAGTTCCTCTACACCCACCCCGATATCCAGGACGTGCAGGTGATCGGCGTCCCGGACGCAAAGTATGGCGAGGAACTGATGGCCTGCATCATTCTGAAACCCGGGGCCGGGCCGCTGGATGCGGCGAGCCTGGCGGAGTTCTGCCGCGGCAAGCTGGCGCACTACAAGATTCCGCGGTACGTGGACGTCCGGGAGAGTTTCCCGATGACCGTCTCCGGCAAGATCCGCAAGGTCGACATGCGCCGGGAGGCAGCGGCCCGACTCGGGCTCTAGCGTGGCCACGAACAGCAACGCGGGGTCATTTAGCGCCCAATAATTCCCCCTGAATGGGCCGTAAGTGACCCCGCGTTGCAGGAACTCCGGGCTCCTGTGGATAACTCCTGCACGGTCCGAGGCGCGGGGTCACAATGGTGCCCATGGTCCGCAGCACGCCACTCCCGGAAGGACTTGGCCGGGCGCCGTTCACCGTCTACGAGTCCCGAGCGCTCGCTGTCCCGCCGAAGCGGCTGCGGGCCAAGAACCTGTCCGACGGCGGCCGGCTCATCTATCTGCCGGCAGGCCGGCCGCTTGAGGTCATCGAACGGGCCCGGGTCCTGGCGGCCGCGACCCCGGGAGCCTGGGTGTCCCACGAAACCGCCGCCGTCCTGACACCGCTTGGCCTGCCGCCATGGATGGGCCAGTGCCTCACCATCCATCTCAGCAAGCCGCATGAACTGCCCCGGGTGCGACGCTCAGGCGTCACCGGCCACCGCGTGCGCCTGATCCCCGGCGAGCTGACCGACATCGGCGGCATCCCTGTGACCGCGCCCCCGCGGACCTGGCTGGATCTGGCCGCCGTGCTGCCGCTGAACTACCTCATCGCCATGGGCGACCAGCTGATCCGCATCCCGCGCCCGGGACTTGAAAACAGGTCCGAGCCCTACGCCTACAAGGAGGGCCTGCGGCTGCTCATCCGTCAGCACCCCAACATGAAAGGTGTGGAGAAGGCGCGGCTGGCCCTGGACGAGATGCGCGTGGGAGCGGATTCGTTCCCGGAAACATTCTTGCGACTCGCGCTGATAGACGCGCGCCTGCCCGAACCGGAGCTGCAGCTGAGGCTCGATCCGCATGATGACTGCTCCCCCGCCGCCGACCTGGGATACCGGCGCTTTCGGCTCGCTGTTCAGTACGACGGCGCCCATCACCTCACGCGGGAACAACAGTCCCGGGACAACCGTCGCGACGAAGCCTTCCGCGGTGCCGGGTGGGCTTATTTCAAGGTCAACGCCGATGACCTTGCCGAGCGCTTCGAAGGTTTGATCGCCCGCATGAAGTCGATTCTTCGTCGCGTTCCCTGACCCGCGTTTCCTGGCCCGCCGTTCCAACGCGGGGTCACATCGCGCCCAATAGTGGGCCTCCAATGGGCCGTAGGTGACCCCGCGTTGCAGTGTGTTGGCGGGGCTCAGTGGCCGCGGTGGTCCTGGATGGTCATCCGCGGGCCGAAGGTGGGCTTGCGGAAGCCGCTGAGACCCAGCATCCGGACCACCCGCTGCCGGTGACCCGCCCACGGGGCCAGCAGCCTGAGCATGCCGGCGTCGTCCGTGCGGCGGCCGGTCAGGGCCGCGCCGACGTAGGCCGCAAGGTGGTAGTCGCCCACCGCGATCGAGTCCGGGCAGCCGTGCGTGCGCTGCACCACCTCGGCGGCTGTCCACACGCCGATCCCCGGGATGGTCTGCAGCTTCGCCCCGGCTTCCGCGGCGGGCAGGACGGCGAGCCGTTCGAGGCCGACGGCGGAGCGCAGCGCGCGCATGACGGTCGCCGAGCGCTGGGGTCCCACTCCGGCCTTGTGCCATTCCCAGGACGGGATGCGGAGCCATTGGGCCGGGGTGGGCTGGAGCAGGAGGTTGGCCGGAGCCACCGACCCGGCGCCCGGCGCAGCCGTCCCGAAGCGGTACATCAGGTACCGGTAGCCGCGGCGGGCCTCAATCACGGTGACCTTCTGCTCCAGGATTGTCGGCACGAGCGAGTCGATCATCCGGCCGGTTGCGGGCAGCCGCACCGCCACGTTCCGTCGCCGGGCTTCGATGACCATCCGGGGGAGCGTGGCGTGGAAGGCGGGTTCGTCGAAGGCTGTCCAGTCATCGTCGCGGCCCAGCAGGCGCGGGACAGAGCCTGCGGCGTCGGCAGCCCCGGGCCCCCAGGCCTGCGCGTCAACCGCCGGATCCGCCCTCGGCCCCGTAGTTGCCAGGCGCAGCGTCGCGGGACCGGCCGGCGTCGTGAACGCCAGCCACACGGCGTCCGGGGCCGTCCGGATTGCCGGGTCCCCTTGGCCCCGCAGCAGCGGTCCGATGGTCTGGAGAAGATCGAAGGGGCCGCCGGGATGCCACCGCAGGGAGGCGTCCGCCGCGGCGGCAAGGCCGGCGGGGACGTCTGCGATGGTCACCCGAACATGTTCCCACGCCCCCGTGACAGCGGCCGCGTCGGGCCGAAAAGACCGGGCAGGACGGCCCTTAACCCGCAGCCCGCGGCGGGGCTACAATCCGGTTGAGGCGTGGACCGCCCGCGCCCCGGCCCTTGGTCCCACATTGGTCCCACACCCCGGAAATGTCAGGTGAGCGTCATGGCCCGAGGAGTTGTGCACTTCGAAATCCCCGCCGACGACGAGGTCCGCGCGGGGAAGTTCTACAGTTCGGCGTTCGGCTGGAAGGTCAATCCGGTGCCGGAGCTGAGCTACACCACGATCACCACCACGCAGACGGACGAATCGGGCATGCCCTCGGAACCGGGAGCGATCAACGGCGGCATGTTCCGCCGGGAAGGCACTGTCACTTCCCCCGTCATCACCATCGACGTTGACGACATCGATGCGGCGCTGGAGAAAATCGAGTCCCTTGGCGGCGCCACAGTCAGTCCCCGGCAGGAGGTGGGCACCATGGGCTGGGCCGCCTACTTCCGCGACACCGAGGGCAATATCGTGGGGCTGTGGCAAAACGCGGCGCCGGAGGGCGGCGCGGCCGCGGCGAACCCGGCGAACGACATCGGCGCCTGAAGGCACGGCGCGTGAGGCGCCGCGCACCTGCCAGCAGCATGCCCGCCGGAGACGGTAGCTTTGTACCTATGAAGTACGCCCAGTCCGTTCTGGACCTCATCGGCCGCACGCCGCTCGTCAAACTCAACCACGTGACCGATGGCATCGCAGCCACCGTCCTGGTGAAACTGGAATACCTGAACCCCGGCGGTTCGATCAAGGACCGCATCGCGGCCAAGATGATCGACGAGGCCGAACGGACGGGCAAACTGCAGCCCGGCGGCACCATCGTGGAGCCGACGTCGGGCAACACCGGCGTCGGCCTGGCGCTGGTGGCCCAGCAGAAGGGCTACCGCTGCATCTTCGTCGTGCCGGACAAGGTCGGCGAAGACAAGCGCGCCGTGCTCGAGGCCTATGGCGCCGAAGTGGTGGTCACGCCCACCGCCGTCCCGCCGGACAGCCCGCAAAGCTACTACGGCGTCTCCGACCGGCTCGTGACCGAAATCCCCGGAGCGTTCAAGCCGGACCAGTTCTCCAACCCGGCCGCCCCGGCGAGCCACTACGAAACCACCGGTCCCGAGATCTGGCACGACACCGACGGCCGGATCACGCACTGCGTGATCGGCGCCGGTACCGGCGGCACCATCACCGGCACCGGCCGGTACCTCAAAGAGGTCTCCGCCGGACGGCCCGAGGCCGAGGGCGGCGTCGTGAAGATCATCGGTGCCGATCCCGCCGGCTCTGTGTACTCCGGCGGCACGGGCCGGCCCTACTTCGTCGAGGGCGTCGGGGAGGACATGTGGCCTGCGAACTACGACAAGTCGGTCCCGAACGACGTCATTGCCGTTAGCGACGCCGATTCCTTCGCGATGACACGCCGGCTGGCCCGCGAAGAGGGCCTGCTGGTAGGCGGCTCCTCGGGCATGGCCGTCGTGGCCGCGCTGCAGGTCGCCCAGGATCTCCCGGCGGACGCCGTCGTGGTGGTCATCCTGCCGGATTCCGGCCGCGGCTACCTGGCGAAAATCTTCAACGACCAGTGGATGCGCTCCTACGGCTTCCTGGCCAGCGGCGACGAGGCATCCGTGGGCGAGGTCCTCAAGGCCAAGACCGGTGAACTCCCGGACCTGGTCCACATCCACCCGAACGAGTCCGTCCGCGATGTCATCAACATCATGAACGAGTTCGGCGTCTCACACATCCCCGTCCTGTCCCAGGAGCCGCCCGTCGTCATGGGCGAGGTGCTGGGCGCTGTGGACGAGCGCACGCTCACGGCCAAGCTCTTCCGGGGCGAGGCCAAGCTCTCGGACAAGATCTCCGAACATATGGAGGCCCGGCTGCCCGTGATCGGCTCGCTCGAATCGATCTCGACCGCCCGCGAACTCCTCTCCGACGCCGACACCCTCATGGTGACGTTCGTCGGTGCCCCGGTGGGGATCCTGACCCGCCACGACCTCCTCGCCTACCTCAGCAACTGACCAGTTCAAGGAGCCCCATGACCCAGCCAGAAAGCTCATCCGCGAAGAACGCCGGCTTTAACACCCGCGCCGTGCACGCCGGCCAGGCCTTCGAGCCGCGCACCGGCGCCGTGGTGCCGCCCGTGCACTTCTCCTCAACCTACGCCCAGGACGGCATCGGCGGCCTGCGTGCCGGGTACGAGTACGGCCGGGGCACCAACCCCACGCGTGACTCGCTGCAGGAGCAGCTCGCCGCCTTGGAGGGCGGGGCCGCGGCGTTCTCCTTCGGCTCCGGCCTGGCCGCCGAGGACTCGATGATCCGCGCCCTCACCCGGCCCGGCGACCACATCGTGCTGGGCAATGACGCCTACGGCGGAACGTACCGGCTCATCAGCCGCGTCCTGGGGGAGTGGGGCATCGGGAACACCCCGGTGGACATGTCCGACGTCGACGCCGTCGCCAAGGCCGTCGCGGCCGGAGGCGCGTCCAGCGCCGCAGCCGGCGGGAAGACCCGCCTCGTGTGGGTGGAGACCCCGTCCAACCCGATGATGAAGATCACCGACATCGAGGCCCTCGCCAAGGTGGCACACGACGCCGGCGCCCTCCTTGTCGTGGACAACACCTTCGCCTCCCCGTATTTGCAAACCCCGCTGGCCTTCGGCGCGGACGTCGTGGTGCACTCCACCACGAAATACATCGGCGGGCATTCCGACGTCGTGGGCGGTGCGATTGTGGTCAACGATCCCGAGCTGGCCGAGAAGATCGGCTTTGTGCAGTTCGCCGTCGGTGCCGTGTCCGGGCCGATGGACGCGTTCCTGACCACCCGCGGGCTGAAAACCCTCGGGGTGCGCATGGACCGGCACAGTGACAACGCCCAGGCCGTGGCCGAGTGGTTGCTGGAGCGGCCCGAAGTGGAGGCCGTTCTGTACCCGGGCCTGCCCTCCCACCCCGGCCATGAGCTGGCCAAAAAGCAGATGAAGAAGTTCGGCGGCATGATCTCCGTACAGTTCAAGGGCGGCGAGGCCGCGGCGCGCAAGGTGGCCGAGTCGACCTCCGTGTTCACGCTCGCCGAGTCCCTGGGCGGGATCGAATCGCTCATGAACTACCCCTCGGAAATGACGCATGCGTCCGTCAAGGGCACCGAACTGGCCGTGCCGGTCAACCTGGTCCGGCTCTCGTGCGGCATCGAGGACGTCGAGGATCTCATCGCGGACCTCGAGGCCGCGCTTTCCGCCCTGGACGCCGGCAGCTAGACGCCGTCTAGCGGCAGAATCGGCCACCCTAGCTTTCTCTAAGAGAGTCAGCTAGGGTGGCCGCATGGCACTTCGATCCGACTGGTCCCAGCGGACCTGCAGCATGGCCCGCGGCCTCGACATCCTCGGCGATCCCTGGAGCATGCTGGTCCTGCGGGAAGTGTTCTTCGGCAACGGCCGCTTCGAGGCCATGAAGGCCCGCCTCGGGGCGGCCGATTCCGTCCTCACCCGGCGGCTCGCCGGGCTCGTGGAGGCCGGCCTCCTCACCCGGCGGCCCTACGACGACGGCGGCCGCACCCGGCAGGAATACGTCCTCACCCCCAAGGGCGAAGACGCGCTCCCGGTGCTCAACGCCGTCGTCATCTGGGCCGAAAAGCACCTCCCGGCTCCTTCCGGGCAGGCTCACATGTTCGTCATCCACAGCGGCTGCGGGGAGAGGACTTCCTCGGCGGATACGTGTTCGGCCTGCGGGGAACCGCTGACGGCCGCCAACACGAGCTGGCACAGCCTCACCCGCACCGCGGACCCCGTGCCCCTGGCCTCGGCCGGCACCGGGACCCCTGTCCAGAACGGAACCGCCGCATGAGCGCCCCCGAAACCACGCAGACCCCCGCACCGGTCCGCCGCCGCATCCACCCGGCGTGGACTGTCGCCGCCGTGGCTTTCCTCGCGCTCGTCGGCGCCGCCGGGTTCCGGGCAGCGCCGGGCGTGCTGATGGTGCCGCTGCAGGACGAGTTCGGCTGGTCCACCACCGTGCTCTCTGCCGCGGTCAGCATCAACCTCGTGCTCTTCGGGCTCACGGCACCGTTCGCGGCAGCCCTGATGGAACGCTTCGGCATCCGCGCCGTCACGGCCGTGGCCCTCGTGCTGATCGGCGCCGGCAGCGCCCTGACGGTCTTCGTCACCCAGTCCTGGCAGATCCTGCTGACCTGGGGGCTGCTGATCGGGCTCGGCACCGGGTCCATGGCCCTGGTCTTCGCCGCCACCATCGCCAACACCTGGTTCGCCAAGAGCCGCGGCCTGGTGATCGGCATCCTCACCGCCGGCAGTGCCGCCGGGCAGCTCGTGTTCCTGCCCTTCATTGCGGTCCTGGCCCAGGACTCGGGGTGGCGGCAGGCCTCGCTCCTCATCGCCGCCGGCGCGTTCGCCGTGGTGCCGCTCGTGCTGATGTTCCTGAAGAACTCCCCGGCCGACGTCGGCGTGCTGCCGTACGGGGCCACGCCGGCCGCCGTCGCCGGGCCCGCTGACCCGGCGCCGACGGAGCCGGTCTCCGCGGAACCGGCCTCGGCGGATCGGGCCTCGGCGGAGCCGCGCCGCAACGCGGCCGTCCGGGCCCTGCAGGTGCTCAAACGCGCCAGCAAGGTCCGTACCTTCTGGGCCCTCGTGGCCGGGTTCGCGATCTGCGGCGCAACCACCAACGGGCTGATCGGCACCCACTTCATCCCCTCCGCCCATGACCACGGCATGCCGGAGACCACCGCGGCAGGCCTGCTCGCCGTCGTCGGCATCTTCGACATCGCCGGCACCATCGCTTCCGGCTGGCTCACGGACCGCTTCAACCCCCGGATCCTGCTGGCCGTGTACTACCAGTTCCGCGGGATCGGGCTGCTGGTCCTGCCGCTGCTGCTCAGCGCCACGGTTCAGCCCAGCATGATCGTGTTCGTGGTCATCTACGGCCTGGACTGGGTTGCCACGGTGCCGCCGACCGCCGCCATCTGCCGCCAGGTGTTCGGCGCCGACGGCAGCGTTGTGTTCGGCTGGGTGTTCGCGGCCCACCAGCTCGGTGCGGCGGCCGCCGCCCTGGCTGCCGGCGCCATCCGTGACGCCACCGGACAGTACACCTACGCCTGGTTTGCAGCCGCTGCCATGTGCACGATCGCCGCCGTCATCAGCGCAACCATCCGCAAGCACGCCCGGGAAACGGACACGGTCCCGGTTCCGGCTTAGCTGTTCTGTAGACTGACCGACAGCGAGGGCGCGTTTCGCCGCCCGGACGAAACCGACCAGCGGCCAGCGTCTACACCAGCAGCCCGATCGGGGAAAACATGTCAGTGCTCGATTCCGAAGACAGCCACGCGCAGCCGACCACCGCCGGGACCGCCCCCGTGCCGCAACGGCGCGTTCCGAAGTTGCCCGTTCCGGAGTTGCCCATGCCGAAGTCGGCCGTGGGAACGCTAGCCTGGCTCTCCGCCGGTGCGGTGGTCGTTGCCGTCGGCTACTTCATCTGGATGTCGCTGGGCGTCTGGGGCAAAGAGGGCCTGGACTTCAGCGTCTACTGGTACGCCGGGAAAATCCTCAATGACGCCGGGGCGGCGCCGTCGGGCCTGTACGCGGGAAATGTGGACTGGGCCGGCGGACCGGCGCTGAAGTTCACCTATCCGCCCTTCGCCGCCGTGCTGTTCAGCCAGCTGGCCCGGCTGCCCCAAGCGACCGCCCTGGCCTTGTTCAACGCCACGGGCGCGATCGTGGCGGTCCTGGCCGCCGTCCGCACGGTCCGCTACTGGAACGCCAAAGGCGATTGGCGCGCCACCTTCCGGTCCCCGGGCAACTGCTGGGCCGCCGCGGTGCTGGTCCTGGCGGTGCTGAATCTCGGCCCGTGGCGGGAGACCCTGATGTTCGGCCAGATCAATGTCCTACTCATGGGCCTCATGGCCGCGGATCTGCTGGCCCGCAACCGGCGCTGGACCCGCGGCTTCCCGGGCAGCGGCTTCCTGGTGGGCGTCGCCGCAGGCATCAAACTCACGCCCCTGGCGTTCGGCCTGTACTACCTGGTCCGCAAGGACTGGCGTGGACTGCTCAACATGGCCGCCGGCTTCACCGCCACGGTGGTACTCGGCTGGCTGCTGCGTCCCGTCGAGTCCGTGCAGTTTTGGTTCGAGATGCTGCCGGACACGTCCCGTCTGGGCGGAGCGGGCTATGTGGACAACCTGTCCCTCAAGGGTGCGCTGCTGCACTTCGGCGTCCCGGAAGCCTCCGTCACAGTGCCGTGGCTGGTGCTGAGCCTGATGGTGGTGGCCCTGGGGGCAAGCGTCATCAAGGCCGCCAGCGATCAGGGTGCCCGGGTCGTCGCGGTGTCGGCGACGGCGCTCACCATGCTGCTGGTCAGCCCCGTGTCGTGGTCCCACCACTGGGTCTGGGTCGCCGCGGTTTTTCCGGCCTTCGCCTGGACCCTGCGGGAAACTCCGCGCCGCTACGCCCGGATGCGCTGGACGATGGGCGGGGCGCTGGGCATTTCACTCCTGGTGTTCCTGTTCTCGCCGAAGACCATCGGCAAAGCCCTGGGCGCGGAAAACCTCGATATCCAGACGCCCGGCCTCTGGATATCGGCCTCCAGCGCCGGGGTCTTCTGCGCCGTGGCGCTCCTGGCGTGCTGGCTCATCGCCCTGCGGCGCAACTCCGTGGCGCCGGAACTTGAGCTTGCCTCCTCAGCTGCGCCCTGATTAGGGCTCAAGCCGCTTGCGCAGGAGGCAGAACTCGTTGCCCTCAGGGTCGGCCAGGACGTGCCATTGCTCGTCGCCGGTCTGCCCCACGTCGGCGGGACGGGCGCCGAGGGCGAGCAACCGTTCCAGCTCGGCATCCTGGTCCCGGTCGACGGGGTTGACGTCGATATGCAGGGGGAGCTTTCCGGTCCGCGGGTCGCTGCTGGGGCTCAGGATGATGGTGGGCTGGAGGCCGCCGAACCCGGCGTCGGGCGGGCCGATCTCGATCGCCCCATCCTCCCGGTCGAGCTCGACGTAGCCCAGGACCGCACTCCAGAACCGTGCGAGCCGTTCGGGGTCGGCGCAGTTGAGGACCAGTTCGCTGATACGGGATGTCATGAAGCTCAGTGTACGAAAGACGCACGGCACGAATGCCGTCACAGCACGTGCCGAAAGCTCACCGGAGCCGCTGCCGCCCGAGACTAGGCTGGTCGGCATGAGCTCCTCCTCGCCCCGCAAGACCGCCCTCGTCACCGGAGTCGGCCGGCTCGCCGGAATCGGCGCCGGCATCGCGCGCCGCCTCGCCGCCGACGGCTGGGACCTCGTACTGACCTCCTGGCAGGACTACGATGCCCGGATGCCGTGGGGCGTCCAGCCGGACGACGTCGAACGCCTCACCGCCGAGCTGCAGGCGATCGGTGCCGCCGTCGTGGCACTGCCGGCAGATTTCGAAGATCCGCACGCCGTGGACCGGCTGATGGCCGCTGCCGCGGCCGAAGCCGGAACCCTGCAAGCTCTGGTCCTCAGCCATGCCGAATCCGTGGACTCCGGCATCCTGGACACCACCCTGGAGAGCTTCGACCGGCACTTCGCGGTCAACACCCGCGCCAGCTGGCAGCTGATTGCCGCCTTTGCCCGGCAGGCTGGTCCCGACGGCGGGGCCATCGTGGCCCTGACCAGTGACCATACCGCCTACAACGTGCCCTACGGAGCATCGAAGGGCGCGCTGGACCGGATCGTGATCGCGGCGGCGCGGGAGCTCGGCCCGCTGGGCATCAGCGCCAACGTCCTTAACCCGGGGCCGGTCGACACGGGCTGGATGGACGACACGCTCCGGAGCGAGCTGGGCAGGCGGCAGCCCGGCGGGCGGCTGGGCACTCCGGCCGACGTGGCCGGAACGGCGGCGTTCCTGCTTTCGCCCGAGGGCCGCTGGGTGTCCGGACAGCTGGTCAAGGCCGACGGCGGCTTCTCCGCCTAAGCCCGCGGAACTTCTACCCGGTACCCCGCCGAGATGGCATTTCACGGCTATGTCTTCACGGCACTGCCGTGAAGTGCCATCTCGGGGCAGAGCTAGCGGAAGGCGGGGAGTCCCGTGATGTGCTGGCCCAGGACTAGGGTGTGAACCTCGTCGGTGCCCTCGTAGGTGCGGACGGATTCGAGGTTGGCGGCGTGCCGCAGCGGGGAATAGTCCAAGGTGATGCCGTTGCCGCCAAGGATCGTGCGGGCCTCCCGGGCAATGGCGAGCGCCTCCCGCACGTTATTCAGCTTGCCGAGCGAGATCTGCTCCGGGCGCAGCGTACCGGCGTCCTTGAGCCGGCCCAGGTGCAAGGCCAGCAGGGTACCCTTCTGGATTTCCAGGAGCATGTTCACCAGTTTTTCCTGGGTCAGCTGGTATCCGGCCAGCGGCTTGCCGAACTGCAACCGCTCCTGGGCATAGGCGAGGGCGGCCTCGTAGGAATCCCGGGCAGCGCCCATCGCGCCCCACGCGATGCCGTACCGGGCCTCGTTGAGGCAGGTGAAGGGGCCCCGCAGTCCCTGAGCCGCCGGCAGCAGCGCCTCCGGGCCGAGGCGCACGCTGTCGAAGGTGATGTCGCACTGGATGGAGGCGCGCATCGAGAGCTTCTGCCCGATCGGCGTCGCGGTGACGCCCGGGGTGCCGGCGGGGACAAGGAAACCGCGCACGCCGTCGTCGGTTCTGGCCCACACCACCAGGACCCCGGCCACCGACGCGAGCCCGATCCAGCGTTTGGCGCCGTCCAGGATCCAGCCGGCGTCCTCGCCGGAGCCGTCCCGGCGGGCGAAGGTCTGCATCGAGGCAGGGTCCGAGCCGGCGGTGGGTTCGGTCAGGGCAAAAGCCCCGATCAGCTCGCCGGCGGCCATCCGGGGGAGCCACTCCTGCTTCTGGTCTTCGGAGCCCCACTTGTGGATGGCCGTCATGGCGAGGGAGCCCTGCACGGAGACAAACGTGCGGATGCCGGAATCCCCGGCCTCGAGCTCCATGGCGGCGAGGCCGTATTCGACGGCGGACCGGCCGGGGCAGCCGTAGCCCTCCAGATGCATGCCCAGCACGCCGAGTTCACCCAGTTCCGGGGCAAGCTCGAGCGGGAACTCGGCGTCCTCGAACCAGCCAGCGATCCCCGGACGTATCCGCTGGTCGGTGAAGTCGCGAACCCGCTCGCGCACGGCCAGTTCGCCGGCGCTCAGGAGCGAATCGATTGCGAGGACATCGGAAACATCGGAAGCTGCGGCGGCGTTGCTCATGGGAGCATCCTATGGCCGCTTCCGCCGGGGTGCGCCGGGCCGGGCTGCTGCGCAGGGCTCTGGTGCGCCGGGCCGCTTCCGCCGGGGTGCGCCGGGGCGGGCTGCTGCAGGAAGTACCCCCGGGTTGACGGCGCGAACCGGCAGACGACGGCCAGCACCGCGCCCAGCGCCAGCAGCACCACCCCGCTGGCGAACGCGCCGCCGACGCCGAAGATCTGCGTGTCGCCGTAGCCCGGATCCCACATCTGCACCGCCGAGACGACGAAGGCCGCGGTCAGCAGGAGGGCCCCGAGCAGGGGCAGGATCCCGCGGAACCACAAGTTGCGGGCCGAACTGCGAAGGGTGGCGCGGAAGTACCAGACGCAGGCGAAGCCGGTCAGGGCGTAGTAGAAGGCGATGAAAAGGCTGATCGAGCTGATGGAGTCCGCCAGCAGGTTTTCGCTGAAAACGCTCATCAGCACGTAGTAGCCGATGGCGGCTGCCCCCATGATCTGGGTGGAGAAACCAGGCGTCTGGTTGCGCGGGTGGACTGTGCCGAACTTCGGCGGGATGGCCCCGTGCACGGCCATAGACAGGGTGCCGCGGGCAGTGGGGAGAATGGTGGTCTGGGTCGAGGACAGCACGGAGGCCAGCACCGCGACGACGATCAGCCAGCCCCAGGGGCCCAGCACCGTATCCTTCATGGCGAGGAAGACATCGCCTTGGTTCGCCTCGTTTCCGAGGCCGATTCCTTCCGTGCCCACCGAGGCGTACATCATCACCAGCAGGGCCATCGAGACGTAGATGGCCACCAGCACGAACGCCGAAATGACCGCACCACGGCCGGGGGTGGTGGCCGGGTTCTCCGTCTCCTCGTTCACCGCAAGGCAGGTGTCCCAGCCCCAGTAGATGAACAGGGCAAGCAGGGCTCCGTGCACGGCGGCGCCCGGATCGGCGAACGCGCCGGCGGGGTTGAACCATTCGGCGTCGAAGGCCTGGCCCGCGGCCCCGCCGGGTACACCACCGGCGATCCGGAACACGAGGGCCACCGCGAAGATGCCGAGCGAGACGTACTGCACGTAGGTCAGGACGCGCTGGACGTGCTCCCCGAGCCGGATGCCGCGGTAGTTCACGAACGTCATCAGGGCGATGAACAGCACCCCGGTGGCGGTGACGACCAGACTGTTGTGGGCCAGGGAACCGTCCCCGACCAGCAGCCACAGGTACTGCCCGGCCACCTGCGCCAGGTTGGCAAGGACCACGACGCCGGCCAGGGCGACGCCCCAGCCGCCCAGCCAGCCGGCCCACGGGCCGAAGGCGTTGCGGGCCCAGATAAACGTGGTCCCGCAGTCCGGCAGGGCGCTGTTCAATTCGCGGAAGGCGTAGGCGATGAAGAGCACGGGCACGAAGCCCAGGACAAGGATCAGGGGAGTGTAGGTGCCGTTGACGGCCACGATCAGGCCCAGGGTCGCCGCGAGGGAGTAGACCGGCGCGGTGGAGGCCAGCCCCAGCATGACGGAATCACCGAGGTCCAGGATTCCGGCCCGCAGCCCCTTGGCCGGAGTGGGTGCCGGGCTGCCGGCCGCCGTCGTGGTTTGGGCGCTCATAGGGCGATACCTGCCTTGCCGGAGTCGGACTGACGTGAGGTGGTGAATTCGGGAGCCGGAGCGTCGATCGTGTTGGGGACAAACCGGCAGAAGTAGTCGGTAACGGGGCCGTCGGATTCGCGGATGCCGCAACCGACCGATTCGCCGTCGACCACCCACAGTCCGAGCACCGGGCGGTTGCCGTCGAAGTCGGGCAGGGCCTGGAACTGCTGGTAGCACCAGCCTTCCCGGCCGTAGTCGCCGGGCTGTTCAAGCTCGATGCCGGGCGCGTGGATCCTGATGTTGTCCCCTTCCCGCCCGTGCAGCGGCTTGGCCACCCAGTCCGCAAGCGGGCCCGGCCCGTCCAGGTAAGCGGGCAGGAGGTTGGGGTGGTCCGGGTAGAGGTGCCACAGTGCCGCGAGCAGGGCCTTGTTGGACAGGAGCATCTTCCAGGCAGGCTCGACCCAGCGCGGATTGTGGGCGCGCTGGAGCAGCCGCTGCCCGAACGGCTCCTTCATCATCACTTCCCACGGGTAGAGCTTGAACATGGTGCTGATCAGAAAGTTGTCCAGGTCCACGAAACGGTTGAGGTTGGGGTCCCAGCCGATGTCCGACATGTTGATGCCGATGGTGGTCCAGCCGGCCTGGCTGGCGACATCGCGCATGTAGGCCGCCGTCATCCAATCCTCGCCGGACTGCTCCGCCTCGGAGTGGGCGACGTGGAGGGTGCTCATGCCGGTGCGGTACTGCAGCTTCTTCCACTGCCGGATGAGCGCCTCATGGATGCCGTTCCACTGGTCCTTGTCCGGAAACACGTCCTGCAGCCAGAACCACTGGGCGACGGCGGCCTCGATGAGTCCGGTGGGCGTGTCGGCGTTGTACTCGAGCATCTTGGCCGGGCCGCCCTGGCCGTCGTAGACGAAGTCAAAGCGGCCGTACACGTCCACGTCACCGGCCTGCAGTGATTGGGCCGCCAGTTCGAGTGCCTGCGGCCCGATCCCGATGGTGCCCATCGCGCCGGTCGCGAGGAACCTGGCGGCCTCGAGGCACATGCGGTGCATGTCCTCGGCGTTTTGTTCGAGGGTTTCCACCTCGGCCATCGTGAATTCGTAATACGCGGCCTCGTGCCAGTACTCGATATTCGTCCCGTCCGGCAGGGTGGTGGTGGAGAAGACCAGTCCCTGCTCTTCGATCCGCGCTTTCCAGTCCGGCCTCGGCTCGGATTGCAGTCGTTTCATCCCTAGCCTCCTATGCTTCCGCCCTTGGAGCTACCGCCGAAGCCGCCCCTGCTGACGGTGCCGCCCTTGGCGCTGTACCCCGTGGACGTCCGGGCGCCGGTGGGGACGGTTCTGGTGTAGCTGGGGTAACCGGAGCGGTTCTGGCCCACGCCGGGCACGCTGGCGCCACGGGAATAGAAGTACCAGGCGTAGATGCCGGAGCTGCGCCCGTCCGTGCTGCTGTTATCGCACCGGGTGTCCTCGACGCGCTCGCCGGTGTCGTCGTTGAAGCACACCTGGGCGTAGTCGGGTTCCTCGTTGCTGCTGGCCACCATGGCCGTGATGGTGCCGGCCAGGAGCGCCGTGACGCCCAGCCCGACGACGACGGTGCGGCGTTGCGAGCGCTTCTTCCGCACGGCCGCAGCGGCCAACTCTCGCTCCCGTTCGCGTTCGAACGGGTCAAAAATGGCGCCCGGCGCGCTATCCCCGGGTTCGCCGGGTTCGCCGTCCCCGGCGCGGGCGGGTTGACCGGGAAGGTTCTGCAGCTCGGGCCGGAGCTCAGGTTTGGGCACCTGCCACGGCGGAGGCTTCGGCTCGCCGCCCCTAGTGGGCTGTTCCTTGCCCTCGTGCCCGTGCTGATCCATGCGCTCCCCCCTGATTCCGCCCGATGACCCGCCGTGCAATCCGCGCAGCGGCCGCTGCCTGCCAAGGCGGTTCTGAAATTTGATGCCAGCCTAACCGGACTACCGGCTGCAGGCAGCAATTATGGCCGGGAATGGGCCGGGGCTTTGCTTTCCCGCCCCGGCGGGCCGCAGGCCTAGACTGGAGCCATGAAAACCGCATCTGTGCTTGCAGTCTGCCGGGTCCACCAGCTGCTCGCGGATCCCGGCAGCGTCGGCGTCACCGCGATCGACAAGCGCGCCGTGGACGGTCCGGTGCGGGTCCATAAACTGGGGTTGCACGGCGACATCCAGGCCAGCAGGATCCACCACGGCGGCGAGCACCAGGCCCTCTACGCGTACTCGCAGGATGACGCCGATTACTGGACTGCCGAGCTCGGCCGGGAGCTGCCGCCGGGCATCTTCGGTGAAAACCTGCGGATCACCGGGATCGACGCCTCCGAGGCCGTGATCGGCGAACGCTGGAAGCTCGGACTGGACGTCGAGGTTGAAGTCACGTCTCCGCGCGTCCCGTGCGCCACGTTCCAGCGGCGGATGGGGGAGCCGCACTGGGTCCAGAGGTTCACCGAGGCCGGGAAGGTGGGCACATACCTCCGTGTGGTCCGGACGGGAAGCATTGAGGCCGGGAACCACATCCACAGGATTTTTGTCCCCGCCCACGGCGTGACCATCGCCAAGTGGTTCAGCGACCCCACGTTGGAGGACATGGAGGCCCTGCGCGACGCCGACGCCGACGGCGAGATCCGCCTCCAGCCCGAGTATCACGAGCGCTTCGAGAAGCTGCAGCGCCGGCTCGGCGTCTAGGTTCCGGACACCGGTGTGCGCAAGCTCACCGGCCGACGTCGGGCCCTCAGTTACCGCCGTGCTGATCCATGGCCTATGATTGAACTATCCCCCACTCCGGAAATCCCTTATTCCTGCCCAATTCTTGAGGCAGGACTGGCAAGTGTTGGGGCCCGCAAATTGTGTTGCGGGCATTTTCATAGGGAGAGCCGGCAAAAGAAAACGCTGTACAGACTGCTGGGATAGCAGCCAAGAGATGCAGCGGGAAGTCCTGCCATGGGATTGCGAAAGCGCCGGACTTCTATGTGACCCGCCGGTCAACGTACGCCCGGCAGCTCGTGTCACGCGTACTGCGGCTCCGCTCACCTCGGGTTGTGCCGCTTGGCCCCTATGGATGAGGAAGAAATCCCCTATGCCCGAAAACCAGAACAGCTCCGAAACGACCGAGACCGCCGCCGTCGTCGAGACTTCTGAAGCGGCTGCCCCCGCAGCCGGCTCCGCCCCGGAATTCACCGAGGCTCCTGCCATCACCGAGGCCCCGGCTGCCGCCGAGGCCGCTGGCACCGACCCCAAGGCTGACACGAAGCCTGCCCAGTCCAAGAACGAGGAGTCCAAGGCTGAGGACGCCGAGGATGAGGGCGTCAAGTTCGTCGACCTCGGCATCGACGGCCGCGTCCTGGCCGCCCTGCAGGACGTCGGCTACGAGAAGCCGTCCCCGATCCAGGCAGCAACCATCCCGCTGCTGCTCGAAGGCCGCGACGTCGTGGGCCTGGCCCAGACCGGCACCGGTAAGACTGCAGCATTCGCAGTACCGGCGCTGTCCCGCCTGGCCGAGCTCCACGACCTCAACGGCCCGTCCCGCAAGACGCAGGCCCTGGTGCTGGCCCCCACCCGCGAGCTCGCGCTCCAGGTTGCCGAGGCCTTCACCTCCTACGCCAAGCACATTGATGACTTCACCGTCCTCCCAGTTTATGGCGGCTCCGCCTACGGGCCCCAGCTGGCCGGCCTGCGCCGCGGCGCCCAGGTTGTTGTCGGTACCCCCGGCCGCGTCATCGACCACATTGCCAAGGGGTCCCTGGACCTTTCCGAACTCCAGTACCTCGTGCTGGATGAGGCCGACGAAATGCTCCGCATGGGCTTCGCCGAAGACGTTGAGCAGATCTTCCAGCAGACCCCTGAGAGTCGCCAGGTTGCTCTGTTCTCGGCCACCATGCCGAGCCAGATCCGCCGGATGTCCAAGCAGTACCTGAACAACCCCGCCGAGGTCCAGGTCAAGTCCAAGACCACGACCGGCGCCAACACCCGCCAGCGCTACCTGCAGGTCATGGGCCCGCACAAGCTCGACGCGATGACCCGCATCCTCGAGGTGGAAGAGTTCGACGGCGTCATCGCCTTCGTGCGCACCAAGATGGCCACCGAGGACCTCGCCGACAAGCTCCGCGCCCGCGGTTTCCAGGCAGCAGCCATTAACGGTGACATCCCGCAGCAGCAGCGTGAACGGACCGTTGATGCGCTGAAGGAAGGCCGCATCGACATCCTGGTGGCCACCGACGTCGCAGCCCGCGGCCTCGACGTGGAACGCATCAGCCACGTGGTCAACTACGACATCCCGCACGACACCGAGTCCTATGTGCACCGCATCGGCCGCACCGGCCGCGCGGGCCGTTCCGGCGACGCGATCCTGTTCATGACGCCGCGCGAGAAGTATCTGCTCCGTTCCATCGAGAAGGCCACCCGCCAGCCGGTGGAGCAGATGCACCTGCCCACCGCCGAAACCGTCAACACCCTGCGCCTCGGCAAGTTCGCCGAGAAGATTACCGAGACGCTCGAATCCGAGGACGTTGCGGCCTTCCGCGACCTCATCGCCTCCTACGAGGAAGAGCACAACGTGCCCGCCGCTGAGATCGCCGCCGCCCTGGCCGTGATGGCCCAGGGCGGACAGCCGCTGCTGGTCAAGGAACTCCCGGCAGCTCCGGAATTCCAGAAGCGCGAGCGCTCCAAGGACGGCTTCGGCTCCCGCGGCCCGACCCGCACCCTGACCGAGGGCAACGCCACCTACCGGATCGCCGTCGGACGCCGCCAGCGCGTCATGCCGGGTTCCATCGTCGGCGCCATTGCCAACGAAGGCGGCATCTCCTCGGCCCAGATCGGCGGCATCGACATCCGCTCGGACCACTCCCTCGTGGAGCTCCCGGCCGACCTGAGCCCCGATCAGCTGAAGGCCTTGTCCCGCACCCGGATCGGCGGCGAGCTGATCCACCTCGAGCTGGACAACGGCCGCAAGCCTTCCGGTGACCGCGGCGCCTACCAGGGAACCCGCGGTGGGGACCGTGGGGACCGCGGCGGCTACTCGGGCGGCAGCGGCAACTTCAAGGGCAACGGCGGCTTCAAGCGCGAATTCCGCAAGAACGACGGCGAGCGGTCTTCCGCGGACCGCGGCGGCCGCTCCTACAGCGAGCGTTCCGAGCGGAGCTTCGGCGCCGACACCCGCAAGCCCCGCCACGAAGGCGGCTTCAAGCCCCGCAACAAGTGGTAACCACTAGCTCCATCTGATAACTCCATCTGAGAACGGGCCGGCATCTGAGCCGGCCCGTTCTTGTTTAAGAATTCAAGCGGTCCGGCGCTGTGTTCGCTTCGTCACACCCCGTGCAAACGGCCCCCCGCGGCGCCCGATTCGGGCTTCCCAGGCGGCCCGAAAGCCCGGATTTCCGCCGCTTTCGGCGGCTCCGCCGTCGTGCGGGTGCCGATTTGTTGGTGGGCGAATCTTCCGGTAGAGTATTTACTCGTTGCCCCCCTAGCTCAGTGGTAGAGCGCGTTCTTGGTAAGAACGAGGTCACCGGATCGATTCCGGTGGGGGGCTCTGAATGAGGGCCTGTGTCAAGGCGGTTTTTGACCGGCTGAGCGCAGGTTTTCCTCATTTATGGCGGTGTAGCTCAGTTGGTTAGAGCGCACGACTCATAATCGTGAGGTCGGGAGATCGAGCCTCCCCACCGCTACAGGCAAGACCCCCGGAATCCTTGGAGATTCCGGGGGTTTTTCTGTGTGCAAGTAGAAGTGGGGATTCGGGCGCTTCCTTCAGAATCTCCTGAAATCCACCCCTTTCTCTAGGTGGTGGATGTTTTTTGGATGTTATGAACTGTCGCCGCTCAGTAGTGAACAGATCTGCACCGACTACCGCAGGGTCCGATCTGAGCGCCTCTTTGGACGCGCCGGGGTTGTTGAGCCTCGCGGGCTGTTCAGGCGCTCTGCGCAGCCGTGGGGCAGTGCCATCGGCTGCGACTAGCCCTCGCACTCATTGCAAGCGCTGGCTGGGGAAGAGCGAGAGTCGCATGGACAGTCAGCGGGCGCGAACGGACGCCCTTTACTTACCGAAGCGAAACTCGTCGTACTGGCCCGTAAGTCGGACGCCGGGCGATCGGGCTCCGTCATCGCTGCATGGTCCAGCCTTCAAATACCAATATGATCAGAAGCGCCGGCGTGGGCCGGCTTCCTATGCTTTCTCGTCTCTGGGGGCCTTTGTGTCGACTACTTTTGATCAGCTTCTTGATTCGTACCGCGATCTTGCGGATTCGGAACGGATGAAAGGCAGCTACCTCGAACAGCTGGTCGAGCAGTATCTGGAGAACGACGGTGTTCACGCACCTCAGTACACAGACGTGTGGCTGTGGCGCGACTGGCCGGACCGTCCGGAGAACTTCACCAACAAGGACAATGGCATCGACTTGGTTGCCGCCCGTACCGACGGTGGACTGACTGCCATCCAAGTGAAGTTTTACGCGCCTGGCTACAGGATCCAGAAGCACGACATTGACTCGTTCCTGTCAGCATCTTCGAAGAAGCCCTTCACGAACGCGGTCGTCGTGGACACCACCGAGGGTGACTGGTCAACCAACGCGTTGGAGATGCTCGAAAACAGGCACGTGCCTGTGCAGCGGATCGGTTTGAGCGACTTCCGGCACTCAAACATTGACTGGTCGACCTACGATCTGATGGCGCCCACAACGCCGAAGTTGTTCGACAAGAAGCAGCTGCGCCCACACCAGCACAAGGCGGTCCAGGCGGCGCTGAAAGGTTTCGAGGCCAATGACCGCGGCAAGCTGATCATGGCCTGCGGCACCGGAAAGACCTTCACGTCCTTGAAGCTGGCCGAGCGGATCGCCGAAGACTTGGGCCACGCCCGGATCCTGTTCATGGTGCCGTCCTTGGCGCTGATGTCCCAGTCGTTGAAGGAATGGTCAGACGAGACCGAGCAGCCCATGCACGCATACGCGGTGTGCTCGGACAATAAGGTCGGCCGCGTTAAGGACACCGACTTGACCGACGTCGCGCTCCACGACTTGCAGATTCCCGCCACGACAGACGGTGCTCGGCTCATTGAGGCCATGAACTCGCGCACCTTGGATGAGGGCATGACGGTGGTGTTCTCGACCTATCAGTCCATTGACGCCGTGCGTGCCGCCCAGCAGGCCGGGCTGCCCGACTTCGACCTGATCATTTGCGATGAGGCACACCGCACCACCGGCGCCACGCTGGCCGGTGACGGTGAGTCGCACTTCGTGAAGATCCACGACAACCACTGGATTTCCGGCACCAAGCGCGTCTACATGACCGCGACGCCGCGGATCTTCAACGACAACACGAAGGACGCCGCCCGGGAGAAGGACGCGGTCCTCTGCTCCATGGACGATCAGTCCATTTACGGGCCGGTGTTCTACCGGATCGGATTTGGTGAGGCCGTCGAGCAGAAGCTGCTGACCGACTACAAAGTGCTAGTGCTGGGCGTGGACGAGACGCAGGTGCGGACCACGTTCCAGGACCAGTTGGCCGACAGCAACAGCGAACTGAACATTGACGACATTGCCAAGCTCGTGGGTGTCTGGAACGGATTGGCCAAAAGGCGCGCCGGCGAGTTCCAGGACGGCTTCGGCCAGGACTGGCAGCCCATGCGCCGGGCAGTGGCGTTCAACCGCTCCATCAAGGCCTCACAGGTTATCGAGGCAGAGTTCCAAGACCTCACCCGCCTGCACCTCACTGACCTGACCAACGACGATCCGACTGATGACCTGCGGGTAGAGGTCAAGCACATCGACGGCGGCTTCAATGCCGTCCGTCGCGGGGAGCGGCTGGACTGGTTGAAGGAGGATGCTGACGTCATCCTGGTCGACGACCGGACCGCGCCGCGCAACGCCAACGGGTCGTGGCCGAAGAAGGAGCAGCCGACGTGCCGGATCCTGACCAACGCCCGCTGCCTCACCGAGGGTGTTGACGTCCCGTCGCTGGATGCGGTGCTGTTCATGAACCCGCGCAACTCCATGGTCGATGTGATCCAGGCCGTTGGCAGGGTTATGCGCAACCACGTGGACGCCGAGACCGGCGAGGTCAAGAAATTCGGCTACATCATCCTGCCGATCGCCATCCCGGAGGGCATGTCGACCTCAGAGGCACTGAGGGACAACAATCGCTACAAGGTGGTTTGGCAGGTGCTGCAGGCCCTCCGCGCCCATGACGAGCGCATGGACTCGTCCATCAACCAGATCGAGCTGAACAACAAGGCGCCCGAGTCCATCATCGTCGACAGGATCGACTTGGCGCCGAAGAAGAAAGACCCGGTTATCGACCCATCCCCTTCCCCGGATCCGGACGTGGAGCCCGGGCCAGGACCCGTGGGCCCGGGAACGCAGGAAACCCTGACGTTCCCGGTGGAGGAGTGGAAGGACTCCGTCTACGCGAAGATCGTCGACAAGTGCGGCAACCGCATGTACTGGGAGGACTGGTCCAAAGACATTGCCTCCATCGCCAAGAAGCACATCGATCTCATCAACGACCTGCTCGAAGACGCTGATCCGAGCCACCGGATAGCCTTCGACGGATTCGTCGCCGGCCTGCGGGAGAACCTGAACCCGGAGATCGACGACGCCCAGGCAGTGGAGATGCTCGCCCAGCACCTGGTCACCAAGCCGGTCTTTGACGCCATGTTTGCCGACTCGAACTTCACAGAGCACAACCCGGTCTCGCGGGCGATGCAGAACATTCTCGACAAACTCGGCTCAAACGCCGTGTTTGAGAAGGAAAGCAAAGGCCTGGAAAAGTTCTACGAGTCAGTCCGGGCGCGAGTGTCCAAGATCGACAATGCGGCGGCCAAGCAGGCCATCATCGTGGAGCTCTACGACAACTTCTTCCGCAACGCCTTCCCCCGCGTGGCAGATCGACTTGGCATCGTGTTCACCCCAGTGCCGGTTGTCGACTACATCCTGCGTTCTGCTGACGCGGCGCTGCGCCTGGAGTTCGGCAAGTCTCTGTCCGACGAGGGCGTCTCCATCCTCGAACCGTTTGTGGGCACTGGGACCTTCCTGACCAGGCTGCTGCAGATCGGGCTGATCAAACCTGGGGACCTGCACCGCAAGTACACGCAGGAGATGTTTGCGAACGAGATCGTGCTGCTCAGCTACTACATCGCCGCCATCAACGTCGAGACGGTCTATTCAGAGGTCGCAGCGGCTGCGGGCGCTGAGGCGGGGTACGTGCCGTTCGACGGGATCGCCCTGACGGATACTTTTCAGCTGAATGAAAGCGATGGCCAACTGGAGGCCACGGGAATCTTCCCCGAAAACCATGCCAGGGTCATCCGGCAGAAAAACCAAGACATCCGCGTCATCGTGATGAACCCGCCGTATTCTGCCGGCCAGTCGAGCGCGAATGACAACAACCAGAACCAGGCATATCCGGTCCTGGACGCATCCATCGCCGAGAGTTACGCCAAGCTTTCCACCGGAACGAACAAGAACAGCCTTTACGATTCATACATTCGCGGCATCCGCTGGGCTTCCAATCGCATCACGAACGACGGCGTCATCGCCTTCGTTTCCAACGGCAGCTTCATCGACGGCAACACCGCCGACGGCATCCGCAAAACCTTCGCCATCGAGTTCAGCAGGATCTTTGTCTACAACCTTCGGGGTAACCAGCGCACCTCGGGTGAGCAATCCCGCAAGGAAGGTGGCAAAGTCTTCGGCAGTGGCTCTCGTACCCAGGTGGCTATCTGTATTTTGATAAAGAAGTCGGCGAAGACCGGCCCGGCGGACATCCAGTACCGGGACATCGGCGATTACCTCACCCGCGAACAGAAGCTCGACATCCTCAGCATGGAGCAGTCCCTCGAAGGCACCGACTGGGAAGCTATCACCCCCAACGAACACGGTGACTGGGTCAACCACCGCGACGAGCGCTACGACGCCTTCCAGCCCATTGGTGACAAGACCACCAAAGGCAAACCCAGCACGCCCGGGATCTTCGAAAACTACTCCTCGGGATTGAAGACTAACCGCGATGCCTGGTGCTACAACTTCAGCCGTAGCGCCGGCGAGGCCAACGTGCGCCGCATGCTGAACACATACAACTCGGAGGTCACGCGCTACAAGGAGTCCGGGCTCAACCTAGATGATGCCGGAGTGCTCGGGTTCGTGGACCAAGACCCACTGGTAATCAGCTGGGATCGTTCGCTTCGTACGGAACTTCGACGGAAACGATCGCTAGAATTCGCGCCTGCAGCACTGAGGGGTTCGGCGTACCGCCCGTTCACGCGCCAGGTGATCTACTTCGCGAAGGAGTTGAACAACGACCAGAGCCAGCTGCCCAAGCTGTTCCCCACAGCCTCCCACCCCAACCTTGCCATCGTCATGCCTCAGGGCGGCTCTGCTGCGACATTCTCTGTCCTGATGAACGACACCGTTCCAGCGCTGACTCCAAACGGCGGCAACCAAGTCTTCAGCCTCTATACCTACGAACCCGCCTCAGCTGAAGCCCAAGGTGACCTGTTCGCTGCGGCCGATTCCGACGTCGTCGATGGTTATGTCCGCAAGGACAACATCACTGACGCGACGCTGACTGCTTACCGCAGCTTCTACGAAGACCCGGCTATCAGCAAAGAAGACATTTTCTACTACGTCTACGGCCTGCTTCACAGCCCCGCGTATAAGGAGCAGTACAGGGCGGACCTGATGAAGATGCTGCCGCGAATCCCCAAGGTCAAAGACTTCTGGGGCTTCAGCAAAGCCGGACGTGCCCTGTCGGACCTTCACCTGAACTACGAAACCGTCGAGCCATACGCACTCGACGAAATCGTGCAGGGCGAACCTATCGGCGACCTTTTCGAGTTCTACCGGGTGAACAAGTTGTCCTTCGGCGCCCGCAAGGACCACTCGCGGATTACTTATAACTCGCGGATCACGCTGGCCGGCATCCCGGACGAGGCCTTCGACTACCAGGTCAACGGCAAATCCGCCTTGGAATGGATCATCGACCGCTACCAGGTCACCACCCACAAGGACTCCCAGATCACCAACGATCCCAACGACTACTGCCGCGAAGTCGGCGACCCCCGCTACATCCTGGACCTGATCGAACGGATTGTCACGGTGTCGGTGGAGACGAATAGGATCGTGGCAGCGCTACCGGAACTCGAGATCTTGGAATAAGGAAAGGCACCGGGGGAGAGGCGAGATTGGCCAAGCTGAGACACTTCGCTGTGGCGGAGCTGATGGGAGCCGGTTTTGATGGATTCGTTCCATTCGGCAGCATCCGTCAGCAATATTCACAGGGCGACGGCGGGATACCTATGTCACCGGGCGTCTATGTAGTTGTTCGTCCGAGCACGGACCCTCCGTCGTTCCTGACCAGAGGCTTCGGCGGCACGCACAAAGCCAAGAAGGCAAACGTGCCGGTTGCCGAGTTGGCTGCCAAGTGGGTTCCGGGGGCCTCGGTGGTCTACATCGGTAAGGCCAGCCAGCGCAAGAGGCTTGATGGCTTGTGGGGTCGCATCAGCGAATACGAGAAGGCCGGACACCGAGGCCAGACACACAGCCACAGCGGCGGCGAACGCATCTGGCAATTGGCGGATGCACGTGACCTACGAGTGGCGTGGAAAGTCGTGCCTGACAAAACCGAAGATAGATTGGAAACGGCCATGATTCTGGCCTTCATGGATAAGTACGGGCGAATCCCGTTCGGTAACCGAAAGGCCAGCTAAGTGAAATGCCCCTGTCACGCGAGGCTTTACCTTTAGTTCTCGGCGCCACTCTCAGGCGTCTGTCCACCGGTTTCACCGGGTTCATCAACAGCATCGTCAGGATCATCTGAGTTCTGCATCTTCTTGAAAGCAGCCTTCAACTTTTCCTTTGCCGTCGCTGTGCTCACTTTGCGTTCCTCAGACCTGGACTTGTACTGGGTCACGACGTAATTGCTGAACTTAACACAGCCCACGGCCACGGCCACAAGCGCTACACCAACGACAAGGCCTTCGGCATGCTGTTTAAGAGCGGCGTCATCCACGGCATCGGATTGAAGCTGCTTGATGTACTTATCCGCGTCTCGGCTGAATTCCCCGTACCTGCCCAAGTTGTCTATGTTGCTCATAGCGAATTTCCCCTGCTGCTTTATGCATCGTTGTCGCCCAGATTTCGTACTTCACATCTTCGCAGATGTCCTGAGGTTGTAAGGAAGCGCTACACTCGCCCTCGGGTAACATCACAGGATTAGTCAGAGGAGCAGCGTGCCATCTCGACCGGTTAACTTCAGCAAGTACAGCTTCCCGTCCGTGAGCAAAGCCAAGGCTGAGTGTAAGAGGATTCGGGATAAGTATTCTCCGGGGGAACGAGTTTCCGACCCAGACGATGAAGCGTTCCTTAGAGCGCTTGTCTCAGAGCACCGAAACAGTGCGACGAAGGTGGGCAAGGGCATCCGGCACTTCGAAGTAGCAAGCAACAGCGTGTTGGGCGCCAGGTCGGGCAATCTAGGCATATGGATCAAGCAAGAAGGCAACCGCGAGCTCGTTGATTTTGGTTATGGAGGAGTCATTGAATGGATTGCCGACCCTAGCAATGATCGACAGGACAGACGACGCGTAGAGCGGGCGCTTCGAAACGCCATACGACACCGTACCGACCAATTTCTCGCCGGACCGGTTGTCTTCCGGCGAGCCGTTGACTTCCTGCCTTACCGGCGAGGTTTTGGACCGTACACAACCGATTGATGTAGTTCATGATTCGCCGAGATGGGGCAGACTTGTCGATGAATTCGTGGCTGTTCACGGCGGCTATGCAGCAGTTCTGACGAGGCAGGCGGAGCGCTCCTTGGGTGAACTGCTGGAAGACCAGGCTTTGAGTGACTCCTGGGTCGAGTTCCATCGGCAACGGGCAACACTCGGATTGGCGACACCGGATGAAAACGCGCAACGACCGAAGGATTGAGGGTAACTGAGAGTGCCCCTGCTGGCCACGTCCCCTAAAGGCCGAGACGGTGCCATCCTCTTGTAACCGTTGCGAACAGGGCGGGCAAATGCGACGCCCGAGAGTAGACAAGAAGTGCAATCCTAGGGCCCTCGCAAGTAGCGGTATTGGGCCAAGAACATTACAGTAAGGAAACTGTGTGAGCCTGAGTGGTCGAGATTGTGTGCTCTGCGAGAATGGTGTTTCGGGCAACAAGGGCGAGCACGTGTTGCCCTTGTGGTTCATCGACCGAACCATTCCCAAGAACTCCGATGCGGTCGACGTCTACACTGTAGAAAAAAATGGCGTGGTCATGAAGTGGCCGTCTGGTAAAACGGTAGGCTTGGAGAAGTTTTATGAGACTTGTGTGCCTTGTTGCGCCGATTGTAATGGCAAACTGAACACAAGATTCGAGCAGGCTATGGCCGGCATTGGCTATGACAGTGTTGCCAGCCTACGTCACTTCACATCAGGCGAAGCAGCGGTGCTAGGAGAGTGGTGGCTAAAGACGTTGCTGCTACTAGTTCATCCTGAAGCGACTGAACTCAAAGTTATGGGTGAATCGACCGGAGTTGGTGTGATCGCTTGGCCGCGACAGCATAAGAACCTCTACCACTGGATGACTCACGCATTGCCCGCACCAAACGGGCTATGCGTCTACGCGTACAAAGTCGATCGCTCCGCCGAAGGAATAGGGGACGTTTCATTTCCCATTCCTGAGGTTCATGCAGATAACGGCACCTTCCCAAGCTACGTAGCTGCCGTTGAGTTCGAAAAAATGGGGCTGATCATCAGCTTCCATCCTGGTTGGTCAGCAGACCTACCAGGGGTGCAGGAAGGGACACTTGTCCAGCTCTGGCCCCATAAGGGCGAACTCGATCTTTCGACGCTGACTGCAGTGCCCGACTCCCCGGTCCGTTTTTACGGCTTGAGTGTGACTGTGTCGGGTGACTTCGATCCTTCCGGCGCAATTCCTCTCAAAGACGAAACGGATATCCGCGACAGGACGCCCAATGTCAGTTCAGTTGCCATGAAGGCGACGGCATAGAAAAGTCAACATCGGCTAGTCAGGCCGTCACGTCCCCCTCTATGCTCAGGTAGCGGTACACGGTTGCGCGTGAAACCCCGACAAGCTTTTGGATCTCTGCCACGCTGTTGCCTTTGGCCTGGTAAGTAAGCCTTGGCCTTCGCCACATTTTCATCATCAGGGGTAACCTGCCGTCGCCCCGCCTTTCGTCCGCGGTCTAGCTTCCAGATCACTAGCTCGTCACTTTTACGCAGGTGGTCCAACATCTTGTCGAGCTCGGGCCGACTGGCCCGCGCGTCCCACTCACGCCGTGGTCTGTAAAGATCCGGTCACAGCCGGCTTCCCGCAGCGCCCTTGTTTGAAGCTCGGCGGACGGCCCTGCCGTGCTCACCCTGACGTATCCGATGGTGCCCATGGTGACCCCGCCCACGCCTGCTCGAATCCTACGTTCTGTATTGGACTAGAAGCGTTGAGAGGACGATGTTCTGCGCCCTCGCTCATCGTGACCGGATGGGGGTCGGTCCAGGCAAAGTTGCACTTGACTGCGTCTCACTCGTAATGAGAAGGTCGCCAGTTCGATTCTGGCAGGAAGCTCGAGAAGAACGCCCGGAAATAACGATTTCCGGGGGTTCTCTGCTTAGTCCTTGACAAGCCGGCCTTCCTAAGCTTTCCCGGTTATTTCGATGCTTTCCCGACATGTTCGTCACTTTTTCGTCACCTACGTGTCGAGGCTAGCTTTCGAACTCACGAGCCTTCCTGCGGACGGCTAGCCCCTCGCCGGGGCCACGCCGAGTGGTCCGGCATACGCGCCTAAGACCCAAAGAGACACGCTAGGCTAGGGCTAACGTGAGGGTTGCCAGGAAAGCCGCAGTCAACCCAAAGTCAGGGGTAGATGCCAGTCTCACGGTTACGTAGGCGCCAGGAGGGATAGTCATGGGAAACCCCATAGAGATCGATGATGCCATCGTCCTCTTGCTTGGGAGTCCGGCATCAGGAGAGATGCCAGCCGGAGAGATCAAGGGGATCACACGGCTCGAAAAAATGATCTTCCTCCTGGAGCGTGAAACCTCGAGTCACAAATGGCTTGAACAGAAGGCCGACTTCGAGGCCTACAATTTTGGCCCCTTCTCACAGAAGATCTATCAGGCCGTCGACACTCTTGCAGCTGCAGAACTGATCGAGGATTCTTCTTCCCTCACCACCGATGCGTCAGACTCGTGGGAACAGCGCGAACTAATCGGCAGCAATGGTGGCACTGGTTCTGGCGGCAACCCCTACACCACGCGTGACTTCCACCTAACAGAACGCGGTTGGCGTTACTTCGAGGCTTTGAAGCAAGAGCTCACGCCAGAATCTCTGAAGGAACTCTCTGAATTCAAAAAGAGATTTGCTTATCTGCCGCTTCGGCAACTTATCCGCTACGTGTATTCGCGATACGAACAGTACACGACTAAGTCCCTCATTCGAGATCAAGTGCTTGGTCCCGGCGGATAATGCGGGCGCTCGAAAATGTTGTCGAACAAGCGGACAAGCCAAATCTGGACCTGACCACCGGCATAGGAGTTGCGTTATTCATTGCGGGTTGCGGTTTGTCGGTCGGACTTATCCACCTTCGAGGGAAAACCGTCACACGGTTGTGGTCTGACATAGACATTGCGCACGAGTCATTGACCGGTAAGGCCTTTTCGTCTCTTGAGCGACTCAAGTCTCACATTGATGGCCTTCTGCCCGATACTGGCGTAGATTTCGATCCTTTGGATGTGATCGCCGACCCGTCAACTGTGATAAAGCCGGCCAAGGTTAGCATTAGACTTCTTCGAGAACGTCATCAGGTTAAACGTGAATTCTGGTGGCTACTAAGGGTTTGTAGCATATTGAAGTACTTTGTTTTGTCCGCCACGATTGCCTTAGGTGCTACGACAGCCACCTATCAGTTCTTCTTTGCCGAGGCTTGGTTGTGGCAGTTGCTTTTGAAAGTCACTGGCGGGCTAGTCCTTGGCTCATTAATTTTCGGGGGAACCTACGCAACCCTTGTTGCTCGTGTTGATGGCGCTATCGAAAAATCGAAACCAGTCGCTGCCGACGCGGGCGTGGTGCTGAGATGATGCTTTTCCTTGACGACGACAAGGCTTTCGATACGAGCGGGGAGTCTCGCATGATGCCACCGCTCGTAGAGTGGCTGCAGCGCAACCGGTGGGTTCGCTCGGACTCTGTTGTGATGCGCGAGGTGCCTGTCAACGGACGACGCGTGGACCTCGTGACGATGACTAAATCTGGCGTTATGTCCGCTTTCGAGCTGAAATTGGGCGGCTTCGGACGAGTGCTCGAGCAAGCCGTCTACAACCGACAGACGTTCGACAAATCGTGGATTGTGATTGGACACCACCCAAGACAAGCGAACTTAGAGCAAGCGCAGCGCTTTGGTGTTGGCGTCATCGTCGTAGGCGAGTCGAAACCAGCGGTATTGTTGCGCCCAGGATCAGCGGTTTGCGGGGGACATTCTCGCCAACGTGCGCGGCAAAAGCTCATGGAGAGTGGGGACATTCATGTTTAGTCGGTTTCAGCATTACTTGAGCTACGGTTCCACTGACCAACAGACCGTTCGGGAACTGTCGGATTACTTTGACGGGCTTATTGTTCCTGGGACTATCGCCGCGTTTCAAGCAGAAGGGACGCGAGGATTTGTTCTCAGTCTTTCCGCTCGATCGAACGATCCATACGTCATTGATCCTCGGTTTCCGCTTTTTCAAAACCGGCTCGGTACGCCGAAGAAGTCCCATGTCATGCTGGCAGACGTACTCGGGGCTCCTGAACTCATAAATCGTAGTTTTGCCCCAAGTCCTCGTGACTTCCACGATGGACTGATTAAGAATGTTGCCTCACATTGGATCGACTTCAACGTGGGCTTCGAGAATGTTCAAGTCAAGACATTTGAGAAGTACGCGGCCCGACTTAAAGAGCCTGTCCTCCCTCAGGACCGACAGGACCCCGCGTTCGTTCTGCCGCCTTACACAATGGTTGACAGCGAAGGCGACGGTTGGGCCGACGTTTCCGACCGCCTATGGACTGCCTCCGTAGAATATGCCCATGCTAAAGGCGTTGCGTCTAAGCTTCGCCGGGTTATCGCCGCCAGTTCCGCCAGGACGTGGGGCCGCCTGGCCTCTAAGCATAGCGACGGCGAACTCGTAGCCTGGATAAGCGGCCTCGATGAATTCAGGGTAAGTAGCGAATCTGAGCTAGTTTCTTACGGTGCTGCACTGCGGGAATGCGCATCTCGGAACCAGCGTGTATTCGCGCTGTACGGCGGGTTCCTTTCAGTATTGTTTTCTCGGCATGGCCTTTCCGGCTCTTCTCATGGCATCGGCTTTGGTGAATATAGAGATTGGGTCGAACTGCCCACGTCGGGTGCTCCGCCCGCCCGATACTACGTACCCAAACTCCACAGGTACATAGGCGTAGACATAGCTGAAATTATTTGGCGTGAGTTTCCTGAGCTTATAGATTGCGAGTGCGTGGAATGCTCCGGACTCTCCCCGAGTGACATGGACTACCACGGTCTGATGCAGCATTCCGTCCGCGTACGGGCAGCCGAGATCGAGAAATGGCTCGACATGCCGACCCCTCAGGTAATCGAGGAACTCGAGCGAGACGCCAGCGATTTCAGGCTGGCCCTTCAAAGACTCTCCGCACCTCAGAAGGTTGTACGACGAGCGGAAGAGTCCTGCGCGCACCTAACTATGTGGGCGAGAGTGATGTCCTCGCTAGATTTGCTTTAGAAACCTCCCACCGCCCACATTCGCCCCAAGGAAGTCAGGCCAAGGCCCGCGCCACGTCGTAGCCAGCTGCCTTTGCCAGAGTGCTCCGCGCCCGATCATAACGCCGAGTGGTGCGGGGATCAGCGTGACCCATGCTGTCCTGGAGGTCATGCAGGGTAGTCCCTGCATCCAGTGCAATCGTGGCGAACGTGTGACGGAGTGAATGCGGACTGATCCTGCCCTCCATCCCGGCACGCTTGGCCAGCCGCTGCACGGTGCGGAATGCCTCCGACGCCGCCCACCGTTTCCCGGTAGCCGTGGTGAACAGCGGCAGGACAGCACCTGCCGCGCCGGCCACCAGCTCACGGCCGGTGGTTCCGAGGTAGGTGTTCAGCGCTTCCACAGCCGGGGCCGGCACGGCCACCTTGCCATCCTTGCCACCCTTGCGCCGGATGCTCAGCGTCCGGTGTCCGGTGTCGTGGCCGTAGTCCGCCGTGCTGGCACTCAGCGCTTCACTGAGCCGGATCCCGGTGAACAGCAGGAGGGACACGAGAGCATGGGAGCGCGGGCCGTCAGCCCGTGCCGCCGCCAGCAGAGCCCGCGCCTGATCTTTCGTCATGCCCTCAGTGCTGGAGTGGTCAGCATCCACCTTGGGACGCTTCACCAACTCCACCGGATTACCGCCCGCGATCACGTCAGCGGATACCGCGTAACGGTAGAAGCTGGAGAGCGCGGCCAATTTGGCCGCAACCGTGGCTGACGACAGGCCTGCCAGCGTGTGCCGGTAGCCGTCGATGATGGGCCGCTTTACCGGTGAGCGACCTTCCAAGTGCCACTGAAGTAACCAATGCTGTAGTCCAAGGAGGGGGCGGGGGAGGGACTCCCGAGAGGGGACGCCGATCCCCGGTGGTGGTTAGCGCCCTTTATTGCGAACGGGTCTGGAAGCTTTCTTCCTAGCCCATTTGGGGACGCCAGTATTCGGGATGGCCCCTGCCGGCTCAGCTATGCTTCCCCCATGGTGCATTCGCCTAAACATAGGCGCCCAGTGGAGGTCGACGCCTCGGTGGGCCGGCCACCCACTGCTGGCAAAGCTGGCCACGTGCGATTGGTGCATCGTCTGAGCCAGAAATGGCGAGCGAGTAGGATTCGCTCGCGTGGCATACAAAATCGGCATGCTGGACAAGTTACCCAAACGGGCTCGAAGGGCGACCCTCCGTGGTGGCTCCGCGACATTGTGGTAGCTGGTCTGCTTGCTGGAGCGCTCTTTGCATCCCAAGCCTGGGTTGATGACGCCCGTGCCGAAAGGGAGAGGGCAGCGGCCGCTGTAGCGGCAACTTTGGCCGACCGCCGCGAAAATCTGAGATTTGTACGTGATCATGCTTCCCCTCTTCTAGTACCCCGTTCATTTGTCAGCATCGATCTCACCGACCAGAAACTTCCAGGCCTGCAGCTCGAAGGGGCGGATTTTGGAGAAGCCTCTTTAACCGGGGTCGATATGTCATATGCATTCCTCAAGAATGCAAAATTTCAAAATGCAGATCTTTCATCGTCGACTCTCGTATTCACAGATCTTGAGGATGCTTTCATGAGTCATGTCAGCATGCCGAATGCCGATGCAGGCAATTCAAAGATGATGAACGCCGACCTGACTGAAGCGAACCTGTCCAAAACTCTCCTGAAGGAAGCGGATCTCTCCGGCGCAAATCTTCCTAATGCAAATCTATCGAACGCTAATCTCACCGGCTCTAAGCTAATCGACGCCAACCTGCCGGGTGCAAATCTAACTGGAGCAATTCTCCGCAGGGCGGATGTGACCAATGCAAACTTAAGTAGAAGTAACTTTATTGGCGCTGATCTTTCCGGAGCAAATATCGCGGGCGCTGACTTTGACGGGGCAGACTTGCGCTCTGCGTCTTTTCGAGGCTCGACAGGCGCGGGAAGCGCCAAGTTCGATAAGGTGTGCTTCGATTCCACAACTTTATGGCCTGCGGGATTTGACTCCACAAAGGTTGGCCTCGGAACTTGCCCCTATTAGCTGCCGTTTAAGGCAATAAATTCATGATAACTACGTTCTATCGAGTTGCAATCCTCAATGAAATGAGCATATTTTTAAAGTTTGAATAGAAGGGCGTTTTCATAAATTCCCTAGCTTCGTCGACGCTTTGAAAGTCTGGAAGCGTAGTTGCAACTGCGCCCGTTCTACCCATGCGAGCACCGTCCATAGTTAAGACCACGCAGTCGCCGAATGAGTAGTCGCCTGTGGAATCTTCAGGTCCCCGGACTTCATTTGTAATGTAACAACCGGTTCCATCGGCACTTCTTTGAAACCCGGTTATGGCCATTGTTGCCCAAAGCTCTTTGCCTTCAATTAGAGTGAAAGCAAACTGGGTCTGCACGTATGCCGTGCCCTTAATGCTGGGTGAAACTGGTAGATCGAGTGGAATTACCTCTAGAGTTATTATTCGAGCAGGCTCCACTCCGCCGCAAGGGCTGGCGCCACGTGGAATATCGGCATTGAATGATGCGATCCTTTGCTGGTGCTCATCGAGGACCAGGACACTAGTACTCGATTCCCGCACAACGGTCCAATCGGCGGGATAACTGAACGACACCTGATTGTGAGCGTAAGTCTTGAGACTAACTTTTGGGGTTAACCGTTCAGGAGGGGAGGCCTGCGCTACGGCTGATCCGGGTGATGACGTGGGCGTTTCGGTTGGGCTCGGTGCCGGAGCAGGGCTTGAGAGGGAAGTCGTGGGTCCCGCTGCTGATCTCGTGGCAGGGTCGGTAACACTTCCAGGGCCGGCTGAGCAACCGACGAGAACCATCGCTAGCGATAGGGCCAGCGCTGAGAAAATGGCTCCGATCATCGGGCCAACTGGACAGTCACTAATGGAATTCCAAGGACGTCCCGGCCAACTCATTTGCTCAAGATAGCCCGGGGGTCCACCTCTGTCTATGGTCCCGTGGCGGCGGCGACATTTTTCAAACTCTGTATGCCGTTCAAATCGTTCCGCTCAGAAACGTCGTAAGCCTTCCGGGGGCAAGCCGAAGCCAAGGTCAGCACGCCTACGGTCTAGGCTCCATTGACCGGCTGCCGCCTCGATACGGTGTTGTGACGGGCTTGGATCCTGGCGCCGCTAAAAGTGATGAGATCGGCACATCCAAGACTGCCGCGATGTCCCATAGCCGTTCATAGGCGACGCTCTTTCGGCCCCACTCAATCCCGATGATCATGTTGCGGCTGAGTCCTGACTCTAGAGCCAGCGCTTCCTGCGACAAGTCCTGTGCCAAGCGGATTTCTCTAATGCGCGCCCCCACGCTCTCCCTGCGAGCAGCCCATCGGAGCGTCTGCTCTTCGGAGGACTGGCGCGGGCGAGTGGGCATGAATCAATGCCAACCAAAATTGTAAGTCTGTCTGCTCTACTAGTGATACATGCAGATGACTACCTGAGAAGTCGAGGTACGGAAGATGGGCGAGCGAGCCTCCGGGGCCGGGCCAGCGCACTGGCCCCAAGCAGTGGATTCATGGGATCTTCCGCCCCACGGGTGGTACTCGACCCTCGTGGATGACACAGATTCTCTGACGGCACCCACCTCTATCGGCCCCGAACAGTGGCCCACCAGCGGGAAGCTCGTAGGGACAGGGCTTTCTGAGCTCTGGACATTGCTTGGCCTACAAGGACAATGCGACGTACACGGTTGCGGCCACGCAAAACGTCTTTACGATGGCGTGTGCCGCAAGCACCGCGAGTGGATGAAGAACTATGGAACCGTTGATCCTCCGGTCTGCAGCTTCGAGGATTGCGGCGTCACCTACGACGAGGATCCTTCAGGCCAGTTCAGGGCCGGCATGTGCAATAAGCACTATCTCAGCAACCTTCGCGCGGACAAGCGCGCCAAGTCGGCGGGCCCCCGCTTCTGCGTACTTGAGGGCTGCGGGATCGACATATCCCGCGGCCGCTCCAATCAGAAGGCTTGCACACCCGAGCATCAGGTAAAGGCGTGGATGATTGATCTCCAGATGACTGAGCCTGTGCGTGCCAGGATCAACAAAAACAAACGTGAAGGGGACCGCCGGGCAAGGAAAGTCAATAATCCTGGCTACGAACAGTTCACCGCCGCAGACTGGTTCGCGGTGCTCGTGGCCGCGGATTTCCGCTGTACCTACTGTGAAGATCGGACCTACGACATGCAAATGGATCATGTCATCCCGCTCTCGAAGGGAGGTCCCCATTGCCTCAGCAACGTGACCCCGGCCTGCGGCTCCTGCAACCAGTCGAAGCGCGACAGCACCGTCGAAGACTGGCGCGCCGCGAGGCGCGAAAGGAAGGCAAGAAACGTAGGAGCTTCCTCCTCGCAACGTGAAGGTAGTCTTCTAGGGCGGCGACGTTTTCCGACGGTGCTTTGGCCGATGGTCCTGAACACCCTCACGAAATCCGCCGCCGCATGACCCGAGGTGGATCACGGAGAGTTGGCTGCACGCGATCCGGGTCCATCCCCGATTCCTTGAGCGGCTATCCGATAGGGGCACCCCTTGCCACAGGGGTGCCCCGCGTGGTGAACGACCGCACCCGTGAGAACGAGTGGATGGACGCCGCGCCTCTGTTTGGTGCCCCGTATGGTCACCGCTAAGCGGCATGTGCAGTTAATTCTGCTGATACTTTGGGTCCGTTGGCGGTGTGCGCCCTGTTGCCGGTTGGCGTTGTCAGCGGATTGGCTTCAGATCCCTTTAGAGCGCCTGTTCCGCGGATCGAGCGGGCCCTAAACGAGATTGGTTCTCCCGTTGGTCGAGCCCCTATCCAAGTGTTTCGATCAACGCCATCCCTAACGGACGTGCCCCGCGTTTAGCGCCGAAGAGCTGTCAACTCGGCCGAGAGGGGAGCCCCGCGACGAGGAGAGTTCGAGCGCCACTCGCCCGGCTCGTTGACGGGAAAAGTAAGTACCACAGGCAAACAATATCGGCAGGGCGGAACCACCGTGGTGAATCCTAGCTGGTGGCCCCATGCAGCTTGGGACGCACAGATCCTGCATAGGCCAAGGGAGGTGTAGTGGCGTTTTGTTGCGTCCCAGGTACGGGCCTGCCAAATCGTTTCGGGTTTTCTTCGCTCTTCCGCCTCTGCGGACCATAGCCGGCCAGTGGCCTGACTGGCCGGAGGAGCCCTACGGGCTCCATCTGGATTGGACTGACCGACGACGGGATGACGACATCGTTGTAGCTGGCTGTGGGTTGGAGTTTGAACATGATGCTTCCTTTGGTGCGGGTTCGATGGGAACCAGGGGCTGGTTGTAATTGCCTGGGCTCTCGTGTCCCTGTTGCGTGCCGGTGAGCAAAATTGCCAATGCTGCCGTAAGCAAATGGCCCACTGGTGGGTCGAAGCTCCAGCGGAGACCCGCTGCGGCTGGGGCCTCCGCGGGTTTGGCCGCAGCCCTGAGGGCGGAGGCCGGGGTTCTTCCGCTGAAGCTACAGAACCCTTCCGCCTAGGAGAGAGTTCGATACGAACTAGTGGGGTTGAGTGGATGCGTCAGCATTCACGTAATAGGGGGTGAGGTCGTGAGACTGTGAGACCGTGACTCGAGTAGTAGCCGGAGCCACCCTTGACGAGAAAGATGGTTTTCCCACGTCCCCTGTTTGCCCCCAAACTTTTCAGCCAGCCTGCGGGCGGCTGCAGCGTTCGAAAGACCTCGGCAGTTTTCCTCATACCACGAGGCCTGCTCGGCCCGAGCATCGAGCGTCTTCTTGCTACCTTCCCGTCGTTTTCTTGACTTCGCTTCCGAGGACAACACGTCTGTTATCGAGAAGTCACTGACGTGGTTTCCGACATCAAGCCTCAGGGTCTCGCCCGCCGCCCCATTGCCGCTCGTCGTCACAACGCAACGGTCGTCACCTCGTCTCTCAACATGAACCAGCCACCGGGCCTTGGCAGCAATCACCGTGGAGCCGAGCGGTTTCTTGGACGAAAACCCGTTTGGTCCAGTGGCAGTGCTTGAGTGTGCGAGTACGACAACTGCGGCTTCTCCGGACGCGGCGCGGATGGCCGCGAAGGCATTGGACACGTCAGCCTGCGAGTTAAAGTCCCCTGTCATGTCGGACAGATGGTCAAAGACCACCAAATCGCCGGCCCCGGGGCGCAGCTTTTCGCTCAGTTCACTGCAGAATTGATGATCGAGACGCACCGCTGGCACAAACCGGTAGCGTTCCCCAGCAAGATCTGCGGTCACCCCGGCCGCCAGGAGTCTGTCGCGATACTCATCCAATGCGCCTGCGTCGGTGCCCGCGACAATGACGCGCCCAACGTGGCTCACCTCCCGGCCGAGGAACCGGCTGCCGCTAAGGACAGAGGCAATAAGTGCGGTAAGGAGCGCACTCTTGCCTGACTTCGGCTTTCCGCTCACCAAGGTGATGGACGCCGAGATCAGCCCCTCAACCAGCCATGTCGGTTTCGCCATGGTCAATGACTCAGCCAAGGTATACGCCCGGAATTGCCCTTGGTCGAGATCAGTTGTGGCAGTCATGCGGCCTGGTCCATGAATTCCAGCAGGTTCGATTCCTCTTCGGGGAGGTACAGACTCCACCCTCGGCTCTGGTTGTACTTGTTGCCTTGGTAGCGGCCGAGGTATCCCGCGGCCTGCAGCTCCTTGATGTGATCAAGCACCTTCGTGTCGCCGGCCGACTTCCCCAGGGCAAGATTCAGCTTCCGCCAGTTAGTCAAAGCGACTCGGCCAAAGACCCCTGCAGCGACCAAAATTTCCGCCAAGGATTTCGCATCGGCACTCAGGTAGCCGTCAGCTCGGATTCGAGTTATCCATTGGATGCGGTAGGGATTCATTATCGGACCTCCATCTGGCGCATGTAGCTTTCGACATCGGACAACCGGTACAGGACTTTGCTTCCTACGCGCATCCGCTTGGGCCCGTCTCGTAAGTGTGTGGCGAGAAACTTCTCGCTGACGCCCATGTACACGGCAGTCTCTTTCCGATCTAAGTAAATGCTTCCCGTTAGCTGACGCACCTCGGCGATTGTCATGCGCGAGGCGGGGCGGGTGAGGGTGATGGACATGTGCTCTCCTGCTTCGATTGATCCAGTTGGCGTGGCACCTTGATTATGCTGCTGAAGAAAACGTAATCGGGTTGGCATGCCATGTCAATTGTGCCGGGCATAGTCATGGTGGCATGGGGATTATGCTATGGTCATGCCATGACTGAATCTGAAGAGCCAAATCTTCCCGGCGGCGTTGAGTTCCACTCCGGCCCCAGAGAGGTGACGGTGCGTGGCCTGCCGGCTGTTGAGATCGAATACCGGATGCACGGGCTCGGGCTGAAAATCGGATGGACCGTAAGCCCGCCGAACTACTTCAAGGCGCCAGACCGGGTGGAAATTAGCCCGGAGGAGCCCCTCAGCGAATTCCTGTTAGGTGGGCCTGACATCAAGCCGGAGATGTACAACGGTGTAACTAAGCCACTCCTTCGGTCAATTCCGATGGCCCACGCCCGGCAGCATCTCCGAGCGCCATACGAACAGCTATCCGTCCGTCTGGTGCAGGAAAGGTTCCTGCCGATTCCGATCCGCATCGAAACTGACGCGGAGTACATGCACGTAGCGTGCGCCTACGTCGAGCTCGTGACGGGGCCGTCGGCTGAACCCATCCGGCGGCTGAACGAGTGGACCGGTGTCAAGGCCCCAACCTGGTCGGCCAGACTGCAAAGGGCGCGGGCTAAGGGAATCCTAGTGGGCCGTGGGCGGCACGCGCACATCTCACCAGACTTCAAGGACCTCGAACGGGACGTGAGGGCCCGCTTGTCGGATGGGGCTGCCAGGGCGTCGGATAATCCACCGCCGGCCGACAGCCCCAACAACTAGGGAAGGATACGTCTCGCGTGGCGATCAAAAAGCTTGAAAACGGAAAGTATCAGGTCGACTACTACATAGATAAGAAGCGCGTGTTCAAGCGCTTCCCGACCCACCGCGCAGCTAAAGAGCATTTTCTAAGTGTGCAGGCCGCCAAGGCGGGGGGTACTTTGATCGATACCCGCAGTGGCGGCAGGATGCAGTTTCACGACCTCTATGAGGAGTGGATCACGCGCATTGAAACATCGGGCGCTGACGGTTCGCGTCCAGCGTCGCCCGTGACTGTCGCCGGCTACCGTAGGATTTATCGGAATCACATCCAGCCACATTTCGAGCACCGCCGTCTTGCTGACATTACGCTGGCGGTGGTCAACGGCTGGTTGGAATCGTTCAAGTCCAACGACGCTCGCCGCCGTTCGTACGGTCAGCTGGGTCGGATGCTCCAGCATGGTGTCGATCGGGGGTACCTGGCTGCCAACGTGGCGCGGAACCCAACCGTCAATAACATACCCAAGCCCGAACCTACGAGGGAACCCTCGCCGCTGACTGCGAGCCAGTTGAAAAACCTGGCGGAAGAGTGTGCGCGAGGTGGCCGGTACAACGGGCAGTCGCACGAGGCGTACAGGCTATTGATACTGTTCGCAGGTACAACTGGACTCCGGTGGTCGGAGATCGCCGGACTGCGTGTATCGTCGCTGACACTGGATGACAGGCCTCGGGTCGTAGTGCGGAGCACTCTGGTTCCGGTGGACGGTCGTCTGCAGCTTCGAGAAACGACCAAAGGCCGTCGACCGCGCACGGTAGCGATCCCCGAATCTGTGGCCGAGTCGCTTGCGCTTCACATTGAGGGGTTGGGGCCTGGCGAAGCAGTGTTTACATCGCCCAACGGCAAGGAGCTGCGGTCGTCGAACTTTGCCCGGCGCATCCTTCATCCTGCGATTGACCGGTGCCGAGTAGAAGACTCAGGTTTTCCGAACATCGTGTTTCACGACCTCCGCAGAACGGCCG
This sequence comes from Arthrobacter sp. ov118, assembly GCF_900116495.1. GTDB lineage: Bacteria > Actinomycetota > Actinomycetes > Actinomycetales > Micrococcaceae > Arthrobacter. Next base: position 430,631 of record NZ_FPAY01000001.1, on the reverse strand, counting down.
TTAGCCTGACCATCAGTGGGGGGTCCAACCCAAAAGTGGTCCAGCAGATCGCAGGGCACAAATCGGCCGTGACAACCATGGACGTTTACGCACACGTCTACGACGACGACCTCCAATCATCGGCGCAGGCGGTGGAAGGACTGCTGAACCTCGTTTCGTTGAGCTCGGAAGGGGTACCCGCGTGAACCCCAGTTCTCGACGGATAGATGGTTTATAGATGTTTTTGTCCCTAAAACTCCCGCCTTGATAAGGAAGCAGCGCACGACTCATAATCGTGAGGTCGGGAGATCGAGCCTCCCCACCGCTACAGATAGACCCCCGGAACCCGCAAGATTCCGGGGGTTTTCTGTTCTGTTGGATAATTGCCGGCGTTGACTTCCGCCGCGACAACGAGCCCCCGCATGGCAGCCCGCAACGGCGGCCGCGGCCTCAGTGCCCGCCGAGGATCTCCACAAGGGCGAACGAGAGGCCGAAGCCGACGGCGATCGCGATGCCGGTGGCGGCGCCGGCGTCCCGGAGCCCCTCCGGCACCATGCGGACCGTTACGTTCGTCAGGATGCCGCCGCCGGCGAAGGCCAGCGCGAAGGCCACCACCTCGGGCGGGGCTGCCCGCAGCAGCACCATGAAGACGGCCACCGACGCGGCGCACAAGAACGTCATGGCCAGCCAGGCGGACATGACGTGGCGGGTGGTCATGCCCGACTTGCGCAGCGGTCCGGTGTCGGCCATGGCCTCGGGCACGCCGCAGAGGAAGACAGCGGCAAGCACCGCGGCACTGATGCCGTAGCCACTGAGTAGCGCCCCGGTGATAACAACCGCTTCGGCGACCACGGACAGCCCGATCACGAGGAACTTGGGCTCGTGGACAGGAGGTGCGGACAGCCGCCGGCCGCGCACGGCGCCCGTCACCACCCACGCCGTCGCCACGGCCCCGCCGATCAGTCCCACCCCGACATAACCGCTTCCGCCGGCCAGCCGGCCGGCCTCGGCGACGAGCTTGTAGGCGACGGCCGAGAGCAGGGCGCCGGCACCGATCCCGGTCAGGATGCCGAGCAGGACGCTGTTGCCGACGCGCCACCGCAGGGCGAGCAGTCCGCCCAGGAAGTACGAGGACCCGGCAAGCAGACCCCAGCCAAATGCCTCCAGCATCGGCGTTCCTTTCGGCTTAGGCGCTAAAGCACCGCGCCTAGGCATCATCCCGAACGGCCGGGGGGATGGCAAGGGCCCCGCGAGGCGCCGCGGGCTGGTGGCCGGCGGACGGTGACGCCGTTGCGCTATCACTTTTGGCGCTCATGGACGCTCCGAAACGACCAAAAGTGATAGCGCAACGGTGTGGGCAGCAGTTTTTCGTTCCTTGGGACAGAATGGGTCCATGACGCGTATCGCAATCATCGGCGGCCACGGCAAAGTGGCTTTGGAACTGTCCAGAATCCTCGCGGCGGACGGGCAGGAAGTCACGTCCCTGATCCGCAACCCGGACCACGCGGCCGACGTCGCCGCCACCGGCGCCACGCCGTCGGTCCTGGATGTGGAGAACGCGTCGACGGCGCAGATCGCCGATGCGCTCCGGAACCACGACGCCGTCGTGTGGTCAGCCGGCGCCGGCGGCGGGAACCCCGAGCGGACCTACGCCGTGGACCGGGACGCGGCGATCCGCTCCATGGACGCCGCAGCCGAGGCCGGGGTCCGAAGGTACATCATGGTCTCCTACTTCGGTGCCGGGCCGCAGCACGGCGTTCCCGCTGACAACGGCTTCTTCGCCTACGCCGAGGCCAAAGCCGCCGCGGACGCCTACCTGCGCGGCTCGGGCCTTGACTGGACCGTTCTGGGACCGGGCACGCTGACGTCGGGGCCCGGGAACGGGATGATCGACGTCGACCCTGCCGACACGTCGGGCGGCACCGAAACCGCCCGCGCCAACGTCGCGCTGGTGGCGGCAGCGGTCCTGGGACTGCCCGCCACGATCGGGCGCACCATCGAGTTCCGGGACGGCACCCTGCCGCTCGCCGCAGCCCTGGGGTCCGGGGAATAGCGACCGCGCTCCTCCCGATAGGGTAGTAGGGGCCGTCCGTGCATCCACAAGGGGTGCCCGCGGCCCGCATCCGGGGGGAGCAGGCACATGGACCAGTTGGCACTGATCGTCGGGCTGCTGCTGGCCACTGTGGCAGCGGTGGGCCTGGGGGACCGGCTCAGGCTGCCCTACCCCGTGCTGATGCTGCTGCTGGCGGTGGGCCTGACGTTCATCCCGGGCTTTCCGGAGGTGCAGATCCCGCCGGAGCTGATCCTGCCCATCTTCCTTCCGCCGCTGCTTTTCGCAACGGCCCAGCGCAGCTCATGGGCCGTCTTCAGGGTCCGCTGGCGCACCCTGCTCATGCTGGCAGTCGCGCTGGTGGTGGTTTCCACCGCAGTGGTGGCCGGGGCGGCGTGGCTCATGATCCCGGGCATCGGCATTCCAGCTGCGATCGCCCTTGGCGCCATGGTGGCCCCGCCGGATCCCGTGGCCGTGGACTCGATCGCCAGCCGGGTGCACATGCCGCGGCGCCTCATCAATGTTCTGCAGAGCGAGGGACTCTTCAACGACGCCGCCGCCATCGTCATCTTCCAGGCGGCCGTGGCGGCCGCCGTGGCTGGCACCAAGATCGCCTCCGACGTCGTCCCCCAGTTCGTCCTCGGAGCCGCGCTTGCGGTGCTGGTGGGGATCGGCATGGGCTGGTTTACGAGTCTGATCACCCGTCTGGTGGCCTCCATGGTGGCCCGCAGCGCCGTCACGCTTGTGGTGCCCTTCGCCGCCTACATTCTGGCCGAGGAAGTGCACGCCTCCGGCGTGATCGCCGTCGTCGTTACGGCCCTGGAAATCCAGCGCCACTCCCGGCCGCAGGACGCCGCTGAGCGAGTCACCCGGACGGCGTTCTGGGACGTCGTGGAACTGCTGATCACCGGGCTGGCGTTCGGGCTCGTGGGGCTGGAAGTACGGCAGGTCATCCATGACGAAGGCAACGCCGTGTTTGGCATGGTCGGGAGCGCCGCAGTGGTCTGCGTGCTCGTGTTCGCTGCCCGGTTCGCCTGGCTGGCCATGATGTCCGGCCTGTCGCGCGCCAGACGGGACGTCCTGCGCCCGACGTCCGCAAAGGACGTGCTGATCCTGACCTGGTGCGGGATGCGGGGCCTGGCCACCTTGGCGCTGGCGCTGGCCCTTCCGCTGACGATTGCGGACGGCACGCCGTTCCCGGCCCGGAGCCAGTTGCTGGTGATCGCCTGCGCGGTCCTGCTGGCCACCCTGGTGCTGCCCGGACTGACGCTGCCGTGGCTCATGCGGGTCCTCAAGGCTTCCGAGGACGGCTCGGAAGAGCGCGACGCCGCGCGGGTGCTGGCCCGCCGGGCGCAGCAGGCTGCGATCGCGGCACTCAAAGACCACGAGCTCATGCGGGAGTTGCCGGCGGAGAAGGTGGCGCTGGTGAAGGAAAAAATGACCCGGCTGCACGCCGAGCTGCTGGATGGCAGCCTGAAGAATGAAAGCGCGGGGGAGAAACGCCAACGGGGCCGCGAACTGGCCATCGCCGTCCAGACCATTGCCCTCGACGCCGCCCGCCGGGAAGTCGTGGCCGCCCGGAACGAGCCGGGCATGGACCCGGAGGTGGCCGACCGTGTGCTGCGCCAGCTGGACCTGCGCACGATGATCATGCCGGAGTGATGACCCGTTGCAAAACCAATGCCCGACCGCCCACTAAAACGGAAGCGGCCCCGGACAACCCAGCCCGGGACCGCCTCCCACGCCCGCGACAGGCGCGAACCACACATCAGGGGAGTACTACATCAGGGGAGTACCACGCTGCCCTGCGCCGCAGACCACATGATCGTGCCGTTTTGGAATCGCTGGCTGCATGCCCCGTTGACCGGGTCACAGTTCTCCGCTGAGGTCGGATAGCCAAGCCGTCCCCTTTCGTACCCAAGGCTGCCCCAGGTTGTGCGAATGGGACCCCAGGTGGCGTAAGCGCCGGTAGCGGATGACCAGTGGATGGTGCCGCCCTGGAACTTCTGGTAGCAGCCGCCGTTGATTAGGCCGCAGGTTTCCTTGCCGGTCGGGTAGCCGAGTTTGCCCTTTTCGAAGCTCAGGCTTGCCCATGTGGCGCGGATGCCGCCCCAGGTGGCGTAGGCGCGGGTAGCGGGCGACCAGTGGATGGTGCCGCCTTGGAATGTCTGGTAGCAGCCGCCGTTGATTAGGCCGCAGGTTTCCTTGCCGGTCGGGTAGCCGAGTTTGCCCTTTTCGGCACTCAGGCTTCCCCACGTGCCGCGGATGCCGCCCCAGGTGGCGAAGGCGCCGGTGGCGGGTGACCAGTGGATGGTGCCGCCTTGGAACGTCTGGGAGCAGCCGCCGTTGACCAGTCCGCAGGTTTCCTTGGCGGTGGGGTAGCCGAGTTTGCCTTTTTCGTAGCCCACGCTTGCCCACGTGGCGCGGATGCCGCCCCACGTGGCGACCGCGCCGGTGGCGGATGACCAGTGGATGGTGCCGCCTTGGAACGTCTGGTAGCAGCCGCCATTCACCAGCCCGCAAGTTTCCTTACCCGTGGGGTAGCCGAGCCTTCCCTTTTCGTAGCCCAGGCTCGCCCACGTGGCGCGGATGGCACCCCAGGTTGCAAACGCGCCGCTGGCGGGCGACCAGTGGATGGTGCCGCCTTGGAATGTCTGGTAGCAGCCGCCGTTAAGCAGCCCGCAGACCTCGTTGGCCAAGGGGTATCGGAGCTTGCCGTTCTCGTAGCCCACGCTGCCCCAGGCCGTGCGGATCGCGCCGAGGGTGGCGAAAGCGCCGGTGCCGGACGACCAGTGGATCGTGCCGCCCTGGAACGTCTGGTAGCAGCCGCCCCCGACCAGCCCGCAAGTTTCCTTGCCGGTGGGGTAGCCAAGTTTGCCGTTTTCGTAGCCCAAAGCGGCCCAGGAGGCGCGGATCGCCCCGACCGTGGCGACTGCGCCGGTGCCTGGTGTCCAGTGCACAGAACCGCCCTGGAAACTTCTGTAGCACCCGCCGGACCTTAGCCCGCACGCGACGGAGGATGCCGGGCTTCCCAGCGCGGGTGTGGCTAGAGCGACAGAGTCGATCGCTTTGCCGGCTATTGCGAGTATCGACTCGACCGTAACGCTTGCGGAGCTGGAGGTGGTCCCGTCAATACGTACCCGGGTGCCAGCGTGGGTGGTAAAGGTTTCTCCCGCTTGCCATGTCTGGCGGGGATTGTAGTAACCGGAGAACGGTTTGGAATCCGGCAGCAGCACCAGCGAGCCGGCCCCCAACTGCTGGACAATTTTGACGCCGCTATTCAGATCCACAGCCTCGGTGGTGTCATAACTGACAGGCAGCCGCAGCTCAAGGAAATAGACTTCGCCGCTGAGGGGATCCGTAAACTTTACAGCCCGGTTTGCCTCGGTACCGGCCCATGCCTTGAGGGTGAATTTCTTCGCGCCGTTGAGGCTTCCCGCGTCAACGATTTCGTCGCCGCGGCCAAACCCCCCGTAGGCCCAAAGCGTTGAGCTGATGGCGGGCTGGCTGCGCTGGGAGATGCCCATCAGGTCCAGGCTGTCGCCGTATTCACGGATGTAGCAACTGGAATCGGCGAACGTCCCGTCCGAGTTCGTGGCGACGTCCTGGGCGCCGCTTCCACACTGAAGGCTGTTTGCGTGCATGAGGCCCAGCACGTGCCCGAATTCGTGCGTCAGGACGCTGTTGGTTAAGGTCGCCGGGAGCGGCATGATGACCCGCCCGCTGGTGCCCTGATAACTCCAGCCGGCGCCATACGCGCCGTCGGAGAGCGTGGGCGTGGAGACGAAGACCACGAGGGCGGTATTGGGGCTGGGCGTCCACCCGAGTTCCCCGGCAATGGTGTTCATCATGTCCGGGTAGCGCTGCGTTGAGGTGGCCTTGCTGTCGCGGCTCTCCACCTTTGTCACGGTCATCGACAACCGGCCGTTGGACATGGTCTTCCAGTAGTTACTGCTCGTGGTGATGGCAGCCTGTGCGGCGGCTTGCGGGATGGTTGCCTTCCTGTCGGCCAGCTGGACCAGGACCAGGCGTACTTTGATATCGCCGGAGCGGGTCAGCGAATAGGACTCCGTGGTCCGTGCCGTCGCGGAGGCGCCGGCCGGTGCGCCCTTTTTGCCCACCGGAGGCGGGTTTTCGAACGTGTGCGCAATGAAGGGCTCGTCGGAACCTTCCACCGGGAGCGATTCAACCGTCGTGAGCGACGGGCTGTCCTTGGCAGTGGCGGAGGGGCTTGGCGTCGGCTGGACCGTCACCGAGCTGGGAGCCGGTGCAGCACTGGGAGCCGGGGCAGCAGTGGCAGCCGTCGGAGCCGGCGTAGGCGTTGCGGTCGGAGTTGCCGGGGCTGCCGAAGCCGTTGCGGTATCCGTCGAGACGGGCGTCGGCGACTGCTCAGCGTGGGCCGGCACCGTGCCGGTAGCCGGGACCGTCGCCAAGCCAAGGACAAGCGCGGCAAACAGCGCAGTCTTCATCCGTAAAGAGTTCACGTTTATCTTTCATGAGACGGCCGTCCAGCCGACGAGTCAGCTGGACGGCCGCAAGAGACCAAAGAGTGAGGTCAGTCTACGGATGGCAGGCCGCAATAACGGGAAACTTGCGCCAAACTTTGGGCTTGCGTATCCAATCGTTGCCGAATCTTGAGAAACGGCTGGCAGCGCAGGACAAGCCCTCAACGGGTCAGTTCGAGTTCCAGCGCGTTCGCCTCGACGTAGTCCAGGGCATGCCGGACCGCGCCGACCGTCACGATCGCATCGCCAAGCGGGGAGGCCGTCACCCGCGGCGGCGTCGCGGTGAAGCGGGGGAGCAGTGCCGCGATCTCCGGCAGGAGGACGCCGGCGGACTCGGCGACGGCGCCGCCGATCACCACCTGCTCGGGGTTGATCAAGCTCGCAATCGAGGCGATGACGCGCGCCATGCGCTCCGAAATCCGGCCCAGGATCGCCAGCGCCGCCGCATCTCCGTGCGCCGCGTCCGCGAACACGCGGGGGGCGCTGGCGGCACCGCCGGCCGACGGTCCGCCGTCTGCCGCGGACCATTGCCTCGCCAGGGCAGCGATGCCGTCGCTGGAGCCGACGCCCTCCACCATGTCCAGGTAGCCCATTTCGCCGGCCGCCCCGCCGCGGCCGTGCAGCAGCCGCCCGGATTCCATGACCCCGGCGCCGAGGCGTTCGCCGGCGAGGAGCACCACCAGATCGTCCACACCCGCGCCGGACCCGCGCCAGCGCTCACCGAGGGCGGCCAGGTTGGCGTCGTTTTCCAGGAGCACCGTCCAGCCGTGCAGGTCCTTCAGCGCGGAGCGGAGCCCGACGTCGAACAGGCTCCAGAACCGCTGGGTCACCAGAACGTTGCCGTCCCGGTCCACCGGCGCAGCGATCCCGGCGCCCACGGCTAGGATGCTGCCCGGGTCTGTCCCTGCCGACTCCAGAGCCTGGCGGCAGGCGAGATCGACGACGGCGATCCGCTCCCGCGCGGGAATGTCCGCTGCGCGGAAGCCCTCACTGGAGCGGCCGATGACGGTGCCGCGGAGGTCCGCCACGGCGGCGGTGGTGGTTGCTGCGCCAATGTCGAGGCCCAGCACGAAGCCGGCCTCCGGGTTGAAGGCGAACCGGCGCGCCGGGCGGCCCTTCCGGGCCTTGTCAGGGTTGGCGGGGTCGGGGTTGGCATGGGGCTGCTCCAGCTCCACGATCCAGCCCCGGCCGATGAGGTCCTCGCAGACGGCGATCACCGAGGCCCGGGTCAGCCCGGTCAGCGCCATCAGCTCTGTCCCGGTCGCGGCCTCGGCGCCCCGGAGATGGCGCAGCACGGCGTGGGCGTTGACGCGGCGCAGCAGCTGCGGGGTGGCGGCGGCTGCGTGCGGCATCACTTCTTGACCTCTTCTGTCCACGGACACATAATTGTTCAGGCAATAGATTTAGCTTGTATCTAAATTACCAGAAGCCCTCTCCCAGCCCCGAAGGATCATCCCCTTGTCCAACACCGCCACGCTGGCAACCCTGTCCGGTTCCGACCTCGCTGCCGACCCCAACTGGTGGCGCCAAGCCTCGGTATACCAGATCTACCCGCGGAGCTTTTCCGACTCCAACGGAGACGGCCTGGGCGACATCAAGGGCATCACCGCCAAGGTCCCGTACCTGAAACAGCTCGGCATTGACGCCGTCTGGCTCTCCCCGTTCTACCCCTCGGCGCTGGCCGACGGCGGCTACGACGTCGATGACTACCGCGACGTCGACCCCAAGCTCGGCACCCTGGAAGACTTCGACGAAATGTCCGCCGCGCTGCACGCCGCGGGCATCAAGCTCATCGCGGACATCGTCCCCAACCACTCCTCCAACCGGCACGAATGGTTCCGGGAAGCATTGGCCTCCCCGCGCGGGTCCGCCGCCCGAGACCGCTACATCTTCCGCGACGGCCAGGGCGAGAACGGCGAGATCCCGCCGTCGGACTGGGAATCCGTGTTCGGCGGCCCCGCCTGGGAGCGCATCACCGAGCCCGACGGCACGCCGGGCCAGTGGTACATGCACATCTTCGCCAAAGAGCAGCCGGACCTGAACTGGGCCAACCGCGAGATCCGCGACGACTTCCTGAAGACCCTCCGCTTCTGGTCCGACCGCGGCGTGGACGGCTTCCGGGTGGACGTGGCGCACGCCCTGACCAAGGACCTCACCGAACCCCTCATCTCCAAGGTGGAGCTGAGCGCCGCCAACACGGGAACGGACGGCTTCACGGACGGGTCGCACCCGTTCTGGGACCGTGATGAAGTCCACGAGGTCTACGCCGAATGGCGTGAGGTGTTCAACGAGTACAACCCGCCGCGCACCGCCGTCGCCGAGGCCTGGGTGCACGCCACCCGCCGCGCCCGTTACGCCAGCCCGGAGGGCCTGGGCCAGGCCTTCAACTTCGACCTCCTGCAGGCCGACTTCGACGCCGCCGAGTTCCGCGAAATCATCACCCGGAACCTCGCCGAGGCGACCGAATCCGGTGCGTCCTCCACGTGGGTCTTCTCCAACCACGACGTCGTCCGCCACGCCACCCGCTACGGGCTGCCCAGGGGCGGCGGCAAGCACGCCCAGGGCCAGGACGGCAAGGGCTGGCTGCTGGCCGGCGCCCCCGCCGAGGAGCTCGACGTCGAACTCGGCCTGCGTCGCGCACGCGCGGCCACCTTGCTGATGCTGGCCCTGCCGGGCTCGGCCTACCTGTACCAGGGCGAGGAACTGGGCCTGCAGGAAGTCACCGAGATCCCCGACGCCGAGCGCCAGGACCCCACCTTTTTCCGGAACAAGGGCGTGGAGATCGGCCGCGACGGCTGCCGCGTCCCGCTGCCCTGGGCCCCGGAGGGCTCCTCGTTTGGCTTCGGCGACGGCGGCGCACACCTGCCGCAGCCGGACTGGTTCGGCCGCTACGCCGTGGCAGCCCAGGACGGCGTGGAAGGCTCCACCCTGGAGTTGTACCGCAAGGCCCTGAAGCTCCGCCGCGAACTGCAGACCTCCGAGGAACTTCAATGGCAGGAATCCGGCAGGGCCGACGTCCTGCAGTTCACCCGCCCCGGCAACTGGCAGACGGTCACCAACTTCGGTGACGCCCCGGTTGAGCTGCCCGCCGGCGAGGTGCTGGTCAGCAGCGGCCCGCTGGACGGCGGACTGCTGCCGGCGAACACGACCGTCTGGCTGCGTTGAGCCCCACAGCGCAGGATCGCTCCGGCACCCCGGTGGCAAGCTCCGGCCAGGAGCTGATCTATGGCTGCATGGGCCTGGGCGGAAGCTGGTCCGCGGAGCCATACTCGTCCGTGCATGTGGACGAGGCGGCCGCCGCTCTCGAGGCTGCCCTGGACGCGGGCATCACCCTGTTCGACCACGCGGACATTTACCGCAGCGGCAAGTCCGAAGCCGTCTTCGGCGAAGTCCTTGCCTCCACGCCGGGGCTGCGGGAGAAGATCCGGCTGCAGACCAAGTGCGGCATCCGGCTGGGCGAGCAGGGACTCCAGACGCACTACGACCTGAGCCGCGACGGCATCTTCGAACGGGTCAACGGCAGCCTGAAGCGGCTGAAGACCGACTACGTCGATGTCCTCCTGCTGCACCGCCCCGACCCCTTGGCGGACCCCGCGGAGGTGGCGTCCGCCGTCGGGCAGCTGATGCGGGAAGGCAAAGTGCGGCAGGTTGGTGTGTCCAACATGTCCGGCCCGCAGATCGAGGCGCTGCAGGACCACCTGGAAACCCCGGTGGTTGCCAACCAGCTGGAAATGAGCCTGCTGAAACGGGCCTGGCTGGAAAGCACCGTGCTGGTCAACCATGCGGAGGGGCTGGACCACAGCTTCCCGCACGGCACCGTGGAGTTCTGCGGCCAGCACGGGATCACCCTGCAGGCGTACGGGGCGCTGGCCCGGGGCCACTACAGCGGAGCCCCGCCGGAAAGCCCGACGCCGGCCGAGGCCGCCACGGCAGTGCTCGTGGCCGAGATGGCGGCGGCGAGGGGAACCACCGTCGAGGCCGTCCTCCTCGGATGGCTGATGCGGCACCCGGCCCGGATTGCGCCCGTGATCGGTTCGGCGAACCCGGACCGGATCCGGGCCTGCGCCGGGGCGGCCCGGGTGGCGGCCGAGATGACCCGCGCCCAGTGGTACAGGCTCTGGGTCACCGCTCGGGGCAGTAACATTCCCTGACCCCCCAGACCCAACTGGGTCGCAGCAGGGGCCGTTCTGAGCGCTCAGAACGTCCCTGACTGCGACGCAGTTGGGACGGGGCGGGCCCCTTGCCGGATTTTGGTCGTATTGTTCCCCGTATTGTTCGCCGGGCAGACGGCTGCTGCTTAGCGTTTGGGCGCTCCGGGCGGATACGGTAGAGGTATGACCTCTATCTCCGCCGCCGTCGAGACTGTCCGGCCCGAACGTAACATCCCCGCCGAAATCGCCCGTTCGTGGCTTTTGGTCAATGCAATGAAGCCCGAGCTTTTTGACGTCTCTGCTGTATCGCGCGCGGACTCAATCATCCTGGACATCGAGGACGCCGTAGACCCCTCGCAGAAGGACGCGGCCCGCGACAACGTCGTGAACTGGCTGACCTCCGGCGGCCAGGCCTGGGTCCGGATCAACGACGCCACCAGCCCCTTCTGGGCCGACGACCTCGCCGGGCTGCGCGGCACCCCCGGACTGCTCGGCGTCATGCTGGCCAAGACCGAATCCGCCGACCAGGTCACGGAGAGCTTCCACCGGATGGACGGCAAGACGCCGGTCATCCCCCTCGTGGAGTCCGCCGTCGGCATCGAGGAAGCCAACAACATCGCCAAGGCCCAGGGCGCTTTCCGCTTGGCCTTCGGCTCCGGTGACTTCCGCCGCGACACCGGCATGGCCGCCACCGCCGAGGCCATGGCCTACCCGCGCGCCAAGCTCGTGGTGGCCAGCCGCGTCGGCAACCTGCCGGGCCCCATCGACGGCCCCACCGTGGGAACCAGCCACCCGATCCTGCGCGAACAGACCGGCATCACCGTGATGATGGGCATGACCGGCAAACTCTGCCTGGCGATCGACCAGACCCCGGTCATCAACGAAGTCATCAGCCCCACCCCGTCCGACGTCGCCTGGGCCACGGACTTCATGGCCGACTTCGAAGCCAACGGCCGCGTGATCCGCGACGGCTCGGACCTGCCCCGTTTGGGCCGGGCCGAGAAGATCATGAAGCTCGCGGTAGCCTTCGGGGTGCAGCCGGCCCTGTAGCCGCCGCGCCACCGCCGCCCCCACGTCAGGAGACCCCGTGACCGATACGCGCTATCTGGTTCACGGGGTCTTTTGGGATGGTCCGGGACCCGGGCCCTCCGCAGCGTCCCGCGGCAGGCCTCCGGCGATGCGCCTGCAGGACCCTGACGGCGCCGTCACCGCACTGACGCTCGACGCCGGCACCCGCCTTGGTTTCCGGCTCGCCGCCGCGGGGAAACACTGCCTTGGGCGCCATTTGGTGCACGGACCCGCGGACAGGGACCACGTCCTGTGCCCCGACCGGGCTGCCGCCGCCAAGGGCAGCCAGTGCGAGCGGTGCTTCGTGCTGGATGACTCCCGGCTGATCCACGACTTCCACCGCGGCGGCCGGGTCCCGCCTGGCCTTCGCGCGTACCTGATGCAGCCGCACTGGCTCTACGTCGCCACGTTCGCCAACGGGGCCAGCAAGGTCGGCACCGCGTCCCACCCGCGCAAATGGAACCGGCTCGCCGAGCAGGGCGCCGTCGTCGCCCGGTACATTGCCCGTGCCGAGGACGGCCGCGTGGTCCGCCTCCTTGAGGACATGATCACGCGCGACGCCGGGCTGCCGCAGCAGGTCCGCGCCGCCGCCAAAGCCGCTGCACTCGTCGCCCCGGCAGCCGCCGTCGACCTCGACGCCGTGAACGGACGGCTGGCGGGGGAGGCCCGGAGCGTGCTCGCCGGTGCCGGCGGGGAGGGTTTCGCGGTGGTGGATGAGCGGTGGGTCCGGCCGGAGCTCTCGGCGAAGGCCTGCGCCCCGGCCGCCCGGCATGCCTATCCGCACGACCTGGGGGCCGGAGCGCACGGGTTCCGGATCGACTCGCTGAGCGGCAGCATTGCGCTCGCGGCGCTGGATGGCAGCGGACTGGAATTCGTGGTGAACCTGGGGCAGCTCAAGGCACGGGTGATCGAACTCGGTGACCACGGCTCGGACGTCCCGGCCGTGCAGGAATCCCTGTTCTGACGCTGGAAATGCCCCGTGACGCGCAAATTACCGGACGCGCCCGTATACCGGCGTCGCCAGGAGATTTGAGTGTCGCCAGGAATTTAGCGGCTCGCGGCGTTGTCCGCCCGCCCCGGTAGACTGGCACGGTGCTGAATGAATTCTGGGCCACCGCGTCAACCGCCTACAAGATGCTCGTCTTCGGCGCCATGGGCCTGATCGCCCTAGGCATCATCCTCAGCGTGGTGGGCAACAGCACGGGCAATCAGGCCTTGGCCCTCGCCTCACTGGCAGTGATCGGGCTGGGCCTGATCCTGCACATTGCCGGGCTTGTGGTCCGCGGCCAGGCGATCCGGAAAAACCTCAAGCGCTAGCGGCCGCGTTCCGCACCACGTGGCTCCGGGCATGCTCCACGGCGTCCGGGAGGGATGTGAACAGGTGCTTGTGATGCCGCAATGACCGGATGACCCCCACATTGGTCACGAGCTCCAGATGCTGCGGCTGGACCCCCTTCAGCAGGACCGTGACCCCTCGCAGCTCCAGCGCGGAGACCACCTCAACGAGCATGTGGGCGCCGGTGGCGTCCAGCATCCGCAACTGGGACAGCCGGATAACGGCCACCTGAATGTCCCTGACCTGGCTGATCTCCTGCAGGACCCGCTCCGCGGCGCCGAAGAACATGGCCCCGTCCAGCCGGAAGATTGCGATGTGCTCGTCACCCGGAACCGGCGGCCCCGGGATGTCTTCGCGCCGTACCCCGCTCAGGGAAGCGAACGTCCGCAGCGTGAACACGGCTGCCGCGGCGAGTCCGATCTGGATGGCCACAATGAGATCGAAGGCGACGGTAATGAAGGCTGTGATCACGAACACCGCGGCGTCGGCCCGGGTAGAGCGCAGGATCGCCGTCACGGTGTGCCGCGAGACCATGCGGGCCGCCGTGACCATGAGGATGCCGGCCAGCGCCGCCAGCGGGATCCTGCCGACGAGCCCCGCCGCCAGGTAGATGGTGGCCAGCAGCACCAGGGCGTGCACCACCGCGGAGAGCCGGGTCTTGGCCCCGGAACGGACGTTCACGGCGGTTCGGGCGATCGCGCCGGTGGCGGGCATGCCGCCGAAGAATCCGGCAGCGATCGAGGCCAGTCCCTGGCCGGTGAGCTCCCGGTCCGGGCTGTATGCGCCGGACGGACGGCCGTCAGGGCCGACCATGCCGGCGGCCACCCGGGCCGAGAGCAGGGATTCGATGGCGGCGAGCGTCGCGATGGACACGGCAGGCATCAGCAGACCGCCCAGCGCGGCCGGATCGACCGAAGGCATCGAAGGCGCGGGCAGGGAATGTGGAAGCGCGCCGATCCGAGGTATGTCCAGCGCCAGCATCTCCGACGCCGCGGTGGTGAGCAACACCGCAATCAGGCTTGCAGGCAGGGACTTGTTGAGCTTGGGCAGCAGGTACATCACGGCCGCGACACCCGCCACCACGGCGAGTGTCTGCAGCACAGTGGGCATGGTTGCCTGTGACGCGCTTTCGACGGCGGCCAGGAGGGTGTTGTGGCCCGGCGTTCCCTCGGTGCCCGTGGCCAGCGGAACCTGCTGGAGGAAAATGATGGAGGCGATGCCCAGCGTGAAACCCTCCACGACCGGCCACGGGATGAACGCGACGGCCCGGCCCAGCCCGCTGGCTCCCAGGATCATGACGAGCAGTCCGGCCAGTACAGAGACCAGGGCAATGCTGCCGACGCCGTGGGCGGCGACCACCGGGGCCAGGACCACCACCATGGCGCCGGTCGGGCCGGAGACCTGGACGTTGGATCCGCCCATGACGGCGGCGACAAGCCCTGCCACCACCGCGGTGATGAGTCCGGCCTCCGCCCCGACGCCGGAACTCACCCCGAAGGCCAGTGCCAGGGGGAGCGCCACAATGCCCACCGTCATGCCCGCGAACAGGTCCGTCTTCCAGGCAGACCTCAAGAGCTCGTAGTCGCGGCGGGACGGCACAAACCGGGCTAGGCGTCTGCGGAGCGTGTCAGGTATCCCGGCCGGACTGGATGCCGGATCCGCGCTCACGGCGCCGTGTTGTCAAGGTGGGCCGTGCTGTCGACGCCGCCTGCACGGTGGAGGTGGCCGGCCGGCAGCTCCTGCGCTATCCGGAGCTGTTCGCTGGAACCGGCCAGGGTGTCCAGCAGGAAGACCCGGGCGATCGCGAGCAGCTCCTTGATCTTGGGATGGGCCAGCCGGTAAGTCACCACATTCGCGGTCCGGACCGACGTCACCACACCGTGCCGGCGCAGCGTCCCCAGATGCTGGGATAGATGCGAGGGCTCCAGGCCCGTCTCGGCGAGCAGGTAACTGACCGGCGCTGCCGTATCCGGTGCTGCCGCCAGGAGCTCGAGGATACGGATCCGGGCCGGGTGGGCCAGGGCCTTGAACAGATTGGCTTTGATTTCGTACAGGGGGGTCTGCGCGGCGGAGATCATGGCAGGAGGAGGACACTTTCTCGCATCCATTCGCGGCGCTGTCCGGCCGGACAGGGCTGCTTCACGGATTGATGGATTGATGTTTTCATCATATCGCTGGCGTCAATACCCGTCCCGTCATGCCTGCGCGGGCCCCGCGCCAACCTGTCACGAAGCCGGGCGGCCCCGGACGTGGCGATAGGGTGGAACCATGACTATCAATCCGGATCTGCAGGGGCGCAGCTACCCTGCCGCAGAGGTGTATGACGTCGGCCGCGAGAAGATCCGCGAGTTCGCGCGCGCGGTCCAGGCCACCCACCCCGCACACTTTGACGTCACCGCCGCCCGCGCCCTGGGACACCGCGACCTAGTCGCGCCGCCGACCTTCGCCATCATCGTGGCCCAGCGCGCCGACGCGCAGCTGATCGAGGATCCGGCATCCGGCATCGACTTCTCCCGCGTGGTCCACGCCGACCAGCGGTTCAGCCACCACCGCCCCATCGTCGCCGGGGACCGGCTGGTCGCTGAACTGCACGTCGACGGCGTCCGCGCCATGGGCGGCGGGGCCATGATCACCACCCGCTCCGAAATCTTCGCGCTTGCCCCCGGCGATGCCACTGATGCCGCCGGCGCCCGCGAGCCCGTCGCCACCACCACCTCGTCCATCCTGGTCCGCGGAGAGGGACAGTAGTCATGAGCATCAACATCGCAGAACTCACGGTCGGCCAGGACATCGGCAGCCGCAGCATCGCCGTCACGCGCGCCGACCTCGTCAAGTACGCCGGCGCCTCCGGCGACTTCAACCCGATCCACTGGAACGAAGCCTTCGCCTCAGGCGTGGGCCTGCCGGGCGTAATCGCCCACGGCATGTTCACCATGGGCGCCGCCGTCCAGCTCGTGACCGACTGGGCGGGCGACCCGGCCGCCGTCGTCGACTTCCAGACCCGCTTCACCAAGCCGGTCCCCGTCGCCGACACCACAGGCACGCCCGACGCCGGTGCCGTGATCGAGGTCCGCGGCGCCGTCGGGGCGCTCGACGCCGACGCCGGCACCGCCCGCATCGACCTCACGGTCGCCGCTGCCGGGCAAAAAGTCCTCGTCAAGGCCCAGGCCCTCGTTAGGCTGGCCTAGCCCGTGGCGCAGCAATTCAACGAACCGCAGTGACCAACGCTGTCTTCGCCCCCGCCGCCGAGATCACACGCTGGCGGAACTCGGTGGTGGTGGCCTACGGGGCCAGCGGAATCGCGTTCTCCACGTGGGTGTCCCGGCTGCCGGCCATCCGTGACGGCCTGGACCTGACGCCCGGCACGGTCGGGCTGCTCCTGCTCTGCATGACGGCGGGGTCCTTCCTGTCGGTGTCCGCCTCGGGCCTGATCGTGCTTCGGCTCGGCTCCAAGCGCACCATCCAGATCGGCAGCATCATGGTCGGGCTCGGACTCCTGCTGGCAGGCTTCGGCACGTCCGTGCTGGCCAGCCCGGTGGCGGTCGCCGCAGGACTGGCCGTCATCGGGCTGGGCACCGCGAGCTGGAACACCGCGTCTAATGTCGAAGGCGCCGCGGTGGAACGTGCCGTCCGGCGGCACATCATGCCCCGGCTGCACGGTTCCTTCAGCCTGGGCACCGTGGCAGGAGCCGGGCTGGGTGCCTGGGCCGCCGGTGCCGGGGTCCCGGTCTTTTGGCACTTGGCGGCCAGCGGACTCGTGGTGGCCGGTTCGGTGGCGACGGCCGCCGCCTGGTTCCGTGCCGACATCACCCCGGTCCAGGGGGAACGCCCTTTCACGGCCTCCGGGACGGACACCTTCGAGGACCCCTCCACCGGGCCCATCCCGATCGTCCGGCAGACGGACGCGGTCCCTGAGCAGCCGCTGGACAGCAAACGCCAGATTGCGCTGGCCTGGCGTGACCGGCGGACCCTGCTTCTGGGCGTGCTGGTGCTCGGGCTTGCTCTCGCCGAAGGGGCGGCCGGTGACTGGGTGGCCCTGGCGTTGGCGGACGGCCACGGACAGACGGACGCCGCCGGAGCGGCCGGCTACGGCCTGTTCGTCACGTTCATGACCGTTGGCCGTTTCGCTGGCACCGTGGTCCTGGACCGTTTCGGCCGCGTCCCGGTGATGCGCTGGTGCGCGGCACTGGCGGTCCTGGGCCTCGGATTGTTCGTCTTCGCCCCGGTTCCGTGGCTGGCCTACGTCGCCCTGGCCATCTGGGGACTTGGCGCCTCGCTGGGTTTCCCGGTGGGCATGTCCGCCGCAGCCGACGATCCCGTCAGGGCCGCTGCCCGGGTGTCCGTGGTGTCCACGATCGGCTACGGGGCGTTCCTCTGCGGTCCGCCGCTGCTGGGCCTGCTGGCGGAACACGTGGGCATCCTGCACTCGCTGCTCGCCGTCATGGTGATGCTCGTCGCCAGCTTCCTGCTCTCCCCGGTGGCGCGCAAACTCCCCGCGGCTGCTCGGTCCGTGGGGGCCGGTATCAGGTGAGGGCCTGATCCCGGCTAGGCTGGTCAGGTGACCCAGATTCTGCTCTCCGCCCTGACCACCTCCGCTGTCGGCGGCCCCGCCGGCAGCTACCTCGAGGCCCGGAGCGAGGCCGAAATCATCGACGCCGTGCGCACGGCGGATGCTGCCGGCCAGCCCCTTCTGATCATCGGCGGCGGTTCCAACCTGCTGGTGTCCGACGACGGTTTCCCCGGCACGGTGCTGAAGATCGCATCGGAGGGCTTTACGGTCAATGCCGAGGACTCCTGCGGCGGCGTGGCCGTGGTGGTGCAGGCCGGGCACAACTGGGACGCGTTCGTTGACCACGCCGTGAAGCATGCCTGGTCCGGCGTCGAGGCGCTCTCCGGGATCCCCGGCGCCACGGGTGCCACCCCGGTGCAGAACGTCGGAGCCTACGGGGCGGACGTCTCGCAGACAATCGCCGCCGTGCGCACCTGGGACCGGGAACGCAACGCGGTGAAGACCTTCACGAACTCCGAACTCAAGTTCGGCTACCGGGACTCCGTCCTGAAGCGGTCCACCGTCAACGGCTCGCCGCGCTATGTGGTGCTCACCGTGGAATTCCAGCTCCCGCTCGGCCGAATGAGCGCCCCGATCCGCTACGCCGAGCTCGCCCGGGCGCTCGGCGTCGAACAGGGCAAGCGGGCCTACGCCAACGACGTCCGCCGCGAAGTGCTGCGGCTCCGGGCGTCCAAGGGCATGGTCTGGGACGCGGCGGACCGCGACACGTACTCCACGGGCTCCTTCTTCACGAACCCAATCGTGCCCGAAGACGTCGCGGCCCTGCTGCCGACGGAGGCCCCGCGCTATCCCGGCGGCGCGGACGGGCTGACCAAGCTCTCCGCGGCGTGGCTGATCGACCAGGCCGGGTTCGCCAAGGGCTTCGGCCTGGAACCGGACAGTGTCTCGGGCGGCCGGGCATCACTTTCCACCAAGCACACGCTCGCCATCACCAACCGGGGCGGGGCGAGCACGGCGGACATGCTGGCCGTTGCCCGCGAGGTGCGGCACGGCGTCGTCGAGCGTTTCGGGATCGAACTGCACCCGGAGCCGCTGCTGATCGGCGTCGCGCTCTCCTAGCGCGAAGGCCGGCCGCTCCGAGCGCGACGCCCGTTAGCCGGAAGCCGCGCCTACCGGTCCACCCGGCGGGGGACCACTTTGCTGAAGATCATGAACGTGAAACCGGAGGCTGTGGCGCCGAGCAGGAAGACCTGGCAGAACGCCACGGACTGCACGCTGGGCCCGCTCTGCAGCACCAGCCCGGCGCACGCGAACGCCACGGCGCCGGCGAGCAAGGCCAGCGCGCCGAGCAGGAAAGCCTGGACGGTGGCCGGAAATTCGGCGGCAGAGTCCAGCGGGAACTCCTGGCCCCGCGGCGCCAGGCCACCGGCGCTGACGCCTTCCGGGACCCGGGCGCGGGGCTGCAGGGCGGCCGCCATGACGAAACTTCCCACGGACACGGCCATGGACATTCCGGCCACCAGCTGCAGCGTACTCATCATGGGCGAAAGCCGGGTTCCGCTGGCAATGGCGACGGCGAGCCCGGCAGCCATGCCGGCGGCGCTGGAGGCCCAGCCCAGCAGGGCCAGCTTCCGGCACAGGGGCCGCAGCAGCGGCCACACCTCACTCATAGTCATGCATCAAGGGTAAAGAGGCCCGCTGGACGGCGGCTGGGAACTGCCGGGCAACAGCCCGGCAGCTGGCAGCCGGCGCCCTACCATTAGTCCATGGCAGAAGTGAGGGGCGCCCGGCTCAGCCCCGGAGTCATCGGCAGGCTGCGGCTCACCGCGCAGGGCCTGCTCGGACCGGGGTTTCGGACGGTCCCGGAAGCCGTGCGCTGGATGACGGCGATGCAGGCCCAGGACCTGCAGGCCGTTCTCTGGGCCGTGGGCCAGCGTGTGCCCGGTTCCCGCATCGACGACGTCCGCGGCGCCCTCGACCGCGGCGAAATAGTCCGTTCCTGGCCGATGCGCGGCACCTTGCACGTGCTCGCTCCCGAGGACTTGAAATGGATGCTGGCCATTACCTCTGACCGGCTGATCCGGGGCATGGCCGGGCGTCACCGGGAGCTGGGCATCACTGACGCGGACGCGGACGCCGCGGCGGGGGCGGCGCTGCGGCTGGTTTCCGGGGGAGGAGCCAGTCGGGCGGAGCTGTTCGAAGCATTCGAGCGGGCGGGACAGTCCACGGCAGGCCAGCGCGGCATTCATCTGCTGGGAATCCTGTGCCAGCGGGGCCTGCTGGTGCAGGGCCCGCTGGCAGGCAACCAGCAGCTGGTGGTGGCCTTCGGCGACTGGATCACCGCCTCGCGGACCCTGGCCCGCGCTGACGGCATCGCCGAGTGGCTGCTGCGCTACCTGCGCAGCCACGGCCCCGCCACGGAACGCGATTTTGCCTGGTGGTCAGGCATTCCCCTCACGGAGGTCCGCGCGGCCCTGGCCCAGGTGCAGGACCGGCTGGTGCGGCTGGAGTTCGCGGGGACAAGCTACTGGCTATCTCCCGAAACTGCGGCGCTGCTCGACGACGGCGTCCCGGGACAGCGCACGGTGCTGGCGCTGCCGGGGTTCGATGAATTCCTGCTGGGCTACGCGGACCGGTCCCTCGTGCTGCCTCCGGTGCACGCCGGCAAGGTGGTCCCCGGCGGCAACGGCGTGTTCAAGAAGACCATAGTGGCCGGCGGCGGCGTGATCGGCACCTGGGCGGGAGCGCCGGGCGGCCGTGGCGCCCGCAGCGGCGTCGGCGTCGCGCCGGAACCGTTCGATGCCTTTAACGGGCTGCGGCCTGCCGCTCAAAAGTCCTTTGAGTTGCAGGCCGCGAAGTACCGCAGATTCCTTGGTGCCTGAAGAGGCGGTTGCTTCCCTAGAGGTTCCCGGTGGCGATGCGGAGCATGCGCCGCAGCGGCTCGGCAGCGCCCCACAGCAGCTGGTCGCCGACGGTGAACGCGCTGATGTACTGCGGGCCCATCTCCAGCTTGCGGATCCGGCCCACCGGGATGTCCAGGGTGCCGGACGCCGCCACCGGGGTGAGCTCCGCCATCGAGGCTTCCTTGGTGTTGGGCACCACGCGGGCCCACTCGTTGTCCGTGTCCAGGAGCTTCTCGATCTCGCCCACGGAGAGGTCCTCGCGCAGCTTCAGCGTGAGGGCCTGGGAGTGCGAGCGCATCGCGCCGATCCGGACGCACAGCCCGTCCATGATGACGCGGTCCTCGGAGGAGGTGCCAAGGATCTTGTTCGTCTCTACCCCGGCCTTCCATTCCTCTTTGGACTGGCCGTTGCCGAGGTCCGCATCGATCCAGGGGATCAGCGAACCGGCCAGCGGGACGCCGAACTGCGTCGCGTCGATTTCGGTGCGCTGGTGCGCCAGGACCTTCCGGTCAATCTCCAGGATGGCCGACGCCGGGTCGCTCAGTTCGCTGCTGACTTCGGCGTTGAGCGTGCCGAACTGGTTCAGCAGTTCACGCATGTGGCGTGCCCCGCCGCCGGATGCGGCCTGGTAGGTCATGGATGTGCCCCACTCGACCAGGTTGTTCTTGAACAATCCGCCCAGGCCCATCAGCATGCAGGAGACGGTGCAGTTGCCGCCGATGTAGTCCTTCACCCCGCCGGAAAGGCCGGCGTCGATGACGTCCCGGTTGATGGGGTCCAGCACGATGATGGAGTCATCATTCATGCGCAGGGTGGAGGCGGCATCGATCCAGAGGCCGTCCCAGCCGCGGCTGCGCAGCTCGCCGTGCACCTGCTTGGTGTAGTCGCCGCCCTGGGCGGTGACAATAATGGGCAGCTTCGCCAGCGTTTCGAGGTCAAAGGCGTCCTCGAGCTTGCCGGCGGCGCCGGCGGCGGCACCGGCAATGGCCGGGGCAGCGCCGCCCACGTTCGAGGTGGAGAAGAAGACCGGGTTGATGTTGGCGAAGTCGCCCTCATCCTGCATGCGCTGCATCAGGACGGAACCGACCATGCCGCGCCAACCGACCAGGCCGACGGACGGGGTAGCTGCTGTAGTCATGGGCCCAGTTTAGACAACACCTGCGTCAGGGCGCAGTCGATTACGTCACGCCTGCTGTTTCGCGACGCGCGCTGTTCGCGGGCGCGGCTGGCCGCTACTCGGCGCGCGGCTCCTCGAGCAGCGCCGCTTTGCGCCGGCGCAGCGCGAAGACTGCCCCGAAGGTGAAGACCTGTGTCACGACCACCAGCACAATCGCGCCGAGGATCTTGTTGCCGCCCAGGATCATGGTCAACCCCACGATGGCCGAGAGCAGCGCGAGCAGGGGCAGGAGCATGTAGCCCAGGACAAATAGTGTCTCGGGTTTCCTCAGCATTATTTGGTCTCCGTCCGGCGCCACAGTGTGAACCGGTACCGCGTTCCGCTGGCGGACGTGAGCCAGCCGGTGGCCGGCTCACTGGCCGCCAGCTTCCATTCGTAGGTGAGTTCGGGCGCGTAGGTGTCGCCTTCGGTCGCGGAATCGATGAACGTCACCACCGCGACGTCGGCGACGTCCACGGTCTGGGCAAAGATTTCCCCGCCGCCCAGCACCCACACCGTCTCGTGGCCGGGAGCGAACTGGGACTCCAGCAGCGCGTCGTCGAGCGACTTCACCGCCAGGGCGCCCTCCGCCTCGGCGGTCTGACCCCAGCCTTCCTGCCGGGTGACCACAATGTTGGTGCGGCCCGGCAGCGGACGGTACTTGTCCGGGAAGGAAAGCCAGGTCTTGCGGCCCATGATCACCGGATGCCCGCTGGTCAGCCGGGTGAAGTGCGCCATGTCCTCGGGAAGGTGCCACGGCATGTCGCCGTCCTTGCCGATCACGCCGTCCGTGGTCTGGGCCCAGACGAGCCCCAGACCGGTAGTGGACGCTCGGAGTTGCTCAGTGAAGTCGCCGGGCTGCGGGCCCGGGGTGCTGTCGTTGCTCATACGGCTATCGGGGCCTTAATCGTCGGGTGGTGCTGGTATCCGACCACTTCGAAGTCCTCGAGGGTGTAGTCGAAGATGGAGTCCGGTTTGCGGGTGATTTTCAGCTGGGGGTAGTCATAGGGCTCGCGGGCGAGCTGCTTGAGGACCTGGTCCATGTGGTTGTCATAGATGTGGACATCCCCGCCGGTCCAGACGAATTCGCCCGGTTCCAGGCCGGTCTGCTGGGCCAGCATGCAGGTCAGCAGCGCGTAGGAGGCGATGTTGAACGGCACGCCCAGGAACGTGTCCGCGGAGCGCTGGTACAGCTGGCACGAGAGCTTGCCGTCCGCCACGTAGAACTGGAAAAACGCGTGGCAAGGGGGCAGGGCCATGTCCTTGAGTTCGGACACGTTCCACGCCGAGACGATGTGCCGGCGGGAGTCCGGGTTGGACTTGAGGTTCTCCACGAGTTCGGCGATCTGGTCGATGTGGCCGCCGTCGGGCGTGGGCCAGGAGCGCCATTGGACCCCGTACACGGGACCGAGTTCGCCGTCGGCGTCGGCCCACTCGTTCCAGATCGTCACGCCCTGGTCCTGCATCCATTTGACGTTGGTGTCGCCGCGCAGGAACCACAGCAGCTCCACGGCCACGGACTTAAAGTGGACCCGTTTGGTGGTGATGAGCGGAAAGTTCTTGCTCAGGTCAAAGCGCAGTTGGCGGCCAAATACGCTCAGCGTGCCGGTGCCGGTCCGGTCCGATTTATGCGTGCCGTGCTCGAGGACGTCACGCAGCAGGTCTTCATAGGGCGTAGGAATGCTCACGGTTCCAGTCTACTGAGAACTGCCCGGGCCGCCTCTTCGTGTAGCTGACGCGGGCAACATAGGCCTCAGTCGTCGAACGGCCTGAACCGCTCCACGGCCACCACTTTCTTCTTGCCGCCGCGCGCCACGTGGCACACGATCATTTCGCCAGGGGCCAGGAACGGGTCCGAGTCGGGCAGTTCGTCCCGGAGCCGGCCGCTCATGTGTTTTGCCAGTTGCTTCAGGACGGTCGGCAGCGCCGGGCGGTGCGTGCACAGGGCCACGGCCCGCTGCTTGTCGAACAGGCCCTCGACGGCGGCGGCCGTCTTGTGCGGGCTGCGGTTATGCCGGTGCTCGGTGAGGGACTCGTTGAGCTTCACCTTGACCTCGGCCGCCTTGGCGTAGGGCGCGATGGTGGCCACGCACCGCAGCCACGGGCTTGTAACGATCCGGACAGGCTTCCAGGCCCTCAGGAGCCGGCCCACGGCCTGCGCCTGCCGAACCCCGGTGGCCGCGAGCGGGCGGTCCCCTTCGGCCTTGGTCCAGGAGGAGCGGGGCTTGGCCTTGGCATGGCGGAGGACCAGCAGGGGCCACGTTTCCAGTTCCCCGCGGGCGTGGGCGTCCGCGAGGTGCTGCAGCGGCTCGACGTCGCCGGGGTTGCTCAGCAGGCGGGCGGCCTTCTCCGGCGTGCACCACATGACGCTGTCCACTTCCCTGCCGTCCGGCAGCAGCGCGGCGCCGTCGGCGTCGACCGCCCAGTAGTGGACCACCTTCAGCCCGGCGGCCACGTGGTAGTGGATGGGCGGCAGCGGAATCCCGAGCGGAGCGACGAGCCCGATCTCTTCCTCCACCTCGCGCACGGCGCATTCCGGGATGGTCTCGCCGGAGTCGATTTTGCCCTTCGGCCAGGACCAGTCGTCATACCGCGGACGGTGAATCAGCAGGACCTCCAGCTCGTCCTCGTTTGCCGAGTTGAGGCGCCAGGGGATGGCGCCAGCCGCCGTGACGGCAATCTCTTCGCCGGGATGGTCGGTCTGGTCCGCGACCAGAGAATCACTGCTCACACTCACGGACCCTACCGCAGGCTCGTCGAACGTTGACGCGAACGGGAGGCCAGCAGCCAGGACTGGACGTCGTCGAGGCTACGACCGTCCCCTTCTGCGAGGTGGTGCCGGGTCCAGACGCCCTGGTTGTCCAGGTGCCAGCTGGCGGTTTCGGGATCCATGTAGCGGTCGAGCAGGTCCAGGACATAGCTCGTGTCCGCGCCGCCGGTGAGCTGCACGAGGGCCTCCACCCGGCGGTCCAGGTTGCGGTGCATCATGTCGGCCGAGCCGATGTAGACCACCGGGTCGCCGGCATTGGCGAAGGCGAAGACGCGCGAGTGCTCCAGGAAGCGGCCCAGCACGGAGCGGACCGTGATGTTATCGCTCAGGCCGGGAACGCCGGGCCGCAGGGAGCAGATGCCGCGGACAATGACGTCCACCTGCACCCCGGCCTGGGACGCGCGGTACAAGGCATCGATGATGGTCTCGTCCACCATCGAATTGACCTTGATCTGGACTCGGCCGGGGATGCCGGCCCTGGCGTTCCTGATCTCGGTTTCGATCCTGTCAATCAGGCCGGACCGGACCGAGCGCGGTGCGACGAGCAGCCGCTTGAACGTGGACTTCGGCGCGTAGCCGGAAAGCTGGTTGAACAGCTTTGAGAGGTCTTCGCCCACCTGCTCGTTGGCTGTGAGCAGGCCGAGGTCCTCGTAGTAGCGGGCCGTGCGGGGGTGGTAGTTTCCGGTGCCGATGTGGCAGTAGCGGCGCAGGCCGTCCACTTCCTGGCGGACCACCAGGGAAAGCTTGCAGTGGGTCTTCAAACCGACGATGCCGTACACCACATGGACGCCGGCCTGTTCCAGTTTCCGGGCCCAGGAGATGTTGGCCTGCTCATCGAAGCGGGCCTTGATCTCCACGAGGGCCAGGACCTGCTTGCCGGCTTCGGCGGCGTCGATCAGCGCATCGACAATCGGAGAGTCACCGGACGTGCGGTACAGCGTCTGCTTGATGGCCTGGACTTTCGGGTCCGCGGCCGCCTGTTCCAGGAACGCCTGGACGGATGTGGAGAAGGAGTCATAGGGGTGGTGCAGGAGGATGTCCCGGCGCCGCATGGCGGCAAAGACGTTGGCCGCCTTGGACGTCTCGGATTCGTTGAGGTGCCGGGAGGTGTGCGGGACGTGCTTGGGGTAGTGCAGGTCCGCCCGGTCAATCCCGG
This sequence comes from Arthrobacter sp. ov118, assembly GCF_900116495.1. Lineage (GTDB taxonomy): Bacteria > Actinomycetota > Actinomycetes > Actinomycetales > Micrococcaceae > Arthrobacter. The sequence goes on along the minus strand of NZ_FPAY01000001.1, from coordinate 405,047 downwards.
AAATCACGGACAGCCCGCGCAGGTCCAGCGGTGCCGGGACGGAGTAGACCTCGGATTCCTCGACGCCGAGCTCGCGGATCAGCAGGGCCCGGATGTTCGGGTTGATGTCGTTGGTGACCTCGAGCCGGACGGGAGGGCCGAACCGGCGGCGCAGGAGCTCCTTCTCCAGGGCCTGCAGCAGGTTCTCGGCGTCGTCCTCTTCGACCTCGACGTCCTCGTTGCGGGTCACGCGGAAGGTGTGGTGCTCCAGGACCTCCATGCCGGCGAACAGCTGGTCCAGGTGTACGGCAATGACCTCTTCGAGGGCGATGAACCGTGCCACGCGCCCGGGCACGGAGCCGGCGCGGGCACCGTCAATCGAGATCAGGCGCGGCAGCTGGTCGGGGACCTTGACGCGGGCGAAGAGTTCCTTGTCGCTGACTGGGTTGCGGACCACCACGGCCAGGTTCAGGGAGAGCCCCGAAATGTACGGAAAGGGGTGGGCCGGGTCCACGGCCAGCGGGGTCAGGATGGGGAAGACCTTCTCCGCGAACATGGCGCTGAGCTGGTCCTTGGCCTGCGAATCGAGCTCCTCCCAGTGCATGAGGTGGATGTGCTCGTAGGCCAGGGCCGGGCGGATCTGCTCGGCGTAGACGCGTGCATGGCGTTCCTGGAGCCGGTGGGCTTCCTCGCCGATCTGCTCCAGCACCTGCACGGGGCTCAGCCCGGCGGGGGAGGGGACCGCGAGGCCCGTGGCGATCCGCCGCTTCAGCCCGGCCACCCGGACCATGAAGAACTCGTCCAGGTTGGAGGCGAAGATGGACAGGAAGCTGACCCGCTCCAGCAGGTACAGGCTGGGGTCCTCGGCCAGTTCCAGAACCCGCGCGTTGAAGGCCAGCCAGCTCAGTTCGCGGTCCAGGAACCGGTCCGGGCTGATGTCGCCTTCCGGCTCCAGGTTCGGCGCGAACTCCGGAATGTCGATCCGGTCCTGCGTGGCGCGTGAGGCCGGCACTTCGGAGGAACCAAAGCGGGCACGCACCGGGCGCGCCCCCTTATCCGACGTAGCGGGTTCAGACGTGGATGTCCGGGCAGTGTCCCGTGGCATGGTGTCTCCTCTATGCTGGCGCGATGTAGCTTCAACCTTACAAGCAATACGGGCCGATGACCCGAGATTTCGGCCCGGACGGGCCGGGTCCGTCGCCGGGGCCAACGCCCGTCCGCGGGCCGGACCGCAGCCTGGAATCAGTCGCGGGGGAGCGGGGCGTACATGACATCGACGTCCCAGCGGGTGAAGCCGAGGCGGCGGTACAGCGCGAGCGCGGGGACGTTGTCGGCGTCGACGTAAAGCATTACGGCGTGGAGCCCCAGGCCCTGCAGATGCCTGATGCCGGCGACGGTGAGGGCCTTGCCCAGCCCGGAGCCCTGGGCCTCGGGGGTCACGCCCACCACGTAGACCTCGCCCATCATCGGGTGGTCGCCGCGCCGGGGGTGCACCTTGGTCCAGTGGAAGCCGAGAATCCGGTCCTCGGCGTCGACGGCCAGCAGGAAGCCTGCAGGATCAAACCAGGGCTCGGCCATCCGGGCGTCCAGGTCGGCGCGGGTCAGGTTGCCCTGCTCCGGGTGGTGGGCGAAGGCGGCCTTGTTGGCGGCCAGCCAGGCGTCCTCGTCCCGGCCGGGCACGAAGGCCCGGACTCGTACGCCCTCAGGGAGTTTGACCTCCGGCAGCGCTGCCGTCGCCGTCATGAGCCGCATTTTCCACAGTTCGCGCACCGCGCCGTAGCCGTAACGGGCCGCGAGGTCGGCCGCGGCCTCGTGGTTGCCGTGGGACCAGGCGTTCAGCCCCGCGAAGCCGCGGATGCTTTTCAGTTCCCCCACCAGACGGTCGCCCACACCCTGGTTGCGGTAGCTGGGGTGGACGGCGATCTCCAGGATCCCGGTTCCGTCGGGTTCGTCAATGACGACGGCGACGCCGGCCAGGTCCTGTGCCGTCGCCGGATCCGAGGCCTCGTCCGGGGCGTACAAGGCAAGGGCCAGGACCGAATGGTCGCCGGAGTCGGCGGCGCGAAGCGTGACGAGGGTCTGTTCGGACAGCGGCGGATTGCCGTCGGACTCCTCGGCCGCGACGACGAGGGCAGCGATGTCCCGCAGCAGCCCGCCCTCCACGGTTCCCTTGAGGGCAAGTACGGGCCAGTTTTCCGGGTGCGCAGGACTCATGGCCCAAGGCTATCAGCGGCCGATTTGGTTCAATTCAGGCCGGGGCGTATAGTCGTTATCTCGTCCGGCGTTGCGCCGGATGCGAGGGGGATCCACCGCTGGGGTGGCCTCGATACGTTCGACCCGTATGTCCTCCACTCACCACGAAGGCCCCGGACTCTGGAATCAGAGCCCGGGGCCTTCGGTGTTTCGGTGCCCGGGGCCTTTGCCGTCCCGCTCAGGCTTCGCTGAGTTCGTCCTCGGGCTGCCGGACCAGGGTCAGGCGGTAGCCGACGTTGCGGACGGTGCTGATCAGGTTCTCGTGGTCGGCGCCCAGCTTGGCCCGGAGCCGCCGGACGTGGACATCCACCGTGCGGGTGCCGCCGTAGTAGTCGTAGCCCCAGACCTCGGTGAGCAGCTGCTGGCGGGTGAAAACCCGGCCCGGGTGCTGGGCCAGGTATTTCAGCAGTTCGAATTCCTTGAAGGTCAGGTTGAGCGCCGCGCCGTTCACCCGTGCCGTGTAGCTGGCCTCGTCGATCACGACGCCGGCGGCGCGGATTTCGCTCGGAGCTTCCTCTTGATCGGGAACTGCGCGCGCAACGCCGAGGCGGATCCGGGCCTCGACCTCCGCCGGTCCCGCGGATTCCAGGAGGATGTCGTCCACGGACCATGCCGAGGAGACTGCTGCCATGCCGCCCTCGGTAAGGATGAGCATCAACGGGGCGCTGAGGCCGGTGGCCTTGAGCAGCTGGGTAAGGGAACGTGCGCCGACCAGGTCCTTGCGGGCGTCCAGCAGCACAATGTCGCAGGGATCGGTCTCGAGCAAGGCAGTGGGCTCGGCCGGCAGGATGTGCACCCGGTGGTTCAGCAGTTCAAGAGCAGGCAGGACGTCCACGGATGTTCCGGTGCTGTTGGTCAAAAGCAGGATGTGCGACATTGTTCCTCCAAGGGGTGTCCGCGCATCGTTGGGCGTCGGTGGTGCTGACCTCGAGTATACCTAAAGGCCCCTTTCCGGCCATGGTCCCGTCACGTCCGGCCAGTCCTTTTGCGACACATACGGTTCACATAGGGCAGGATTGAATGGTCAGGGCCGCGGCCCGTCGAAATTTAGCCGAGTCGAATTGGGGTCCGCAGTGAGCGAAGGTATGACCATGGCGGGTCTGCCGGCGGTGAGGCAACAGTGAAGCCGTGGAGCGTCGGGATCGTCGGCCTGGCCGGTCTCGCAGCCATCGTCGCCGGCGCCTACTCCTCGCCCGAGGTCCTCCTGGCAGTTGCTGCCCTCACGGCCGCCGGCATCGGCATCGGCTGGCCCTATTTCCTTGGCATCCCTGCCAAGAAGACTCTGGCAGCACTGATTGGCCTGCCGGGCGTGGGCTCGGCGGTGGCCGCAACCTATCTTCCCGCTCCCGCCTTCCTGGACTGGACGCCGTCGTTCCTGGCGGTGGGCGTCATGGCAATCTTCGTCATGCAGCTCATCCGGGGCACGGGCCAGGCCCAGCGCCTCGAATCCACCCTCGGCTCGTGCGCGGGCGTCCTGCTGTCCTGCCTGGGCGCCGGCTGGATTGCGAGTTCGCGCTTCAACGGAGTCCGCGAGATGCTCCTCGTGGCAGCCGTCAGCGCTGCGATCGCCCTGCTGGCAGGGCTGATCCGCTGGCCTGACCGGATCGTCGCGCCGCTGGGCATCGTCAGTGCCGCGCTCGCCGGACCGCTGGCGGGCCTGGTGTTCTCCGATATCGCCGTGTTGCCCGCGGCCCTCGCCGGCGCCGTCGTGGGCGCGGTGCTGGTGAGTTTCCGCCGTCTCGTGATCCTCAGCGGCGAAGGCCTGACCGTTTTGGCGGCCGTGGGCATGGGGCTGGGCCCGGTGTCGGCGGTCGGTTCCCTGGCTTACTTCATAGACAAATTACTCATCTACTAGGCGTTAGGATGGCATCATGTCCGTACTTGCATATGAGATCTTCTTCCTTGTCCTGCTCGGCGTGGCCAGCCTGTCCATGGCGTGGTTTGCTGGCTTTGTCGTCTACCGCCTCTTCAGAGGCCAGAAGTAACCGCGTACTTTCCAGACCCCGTAGTTTCCAGAGGTAGTTGCTGTGCCGATTGAAATTCCTACTGATCTGACCCCCGAAATCGTTCCGCTGTCCTGGCTCATTGGTGAGTGGGAGGGCCGCGGCCGGCTGGGAGCCGGGGATGAGGACTCGGAGCACTTCCTGCAGCACGTGTCGTTTACGCACAACGGCCTGCCGTACCTGCAGTACCGTGCCGAGAGCTGGCTGACCGATGACGAGGGCACCAAGCTGCGTCCCCTGACGGTCGAGACCGGCTTCTGGGCGCTGGAGCGCAAGCAGCGTGAGGAGGACGGCGGCCCCGGCCTGATCCCGGCGGACATCGTCCCGGTGCTCAAGAGCGCCGACGAGGTCGAGACCCTGCGCAACAGCGACGGCGGCTTCGACATCTCGGTCTCCATCGCCCATCCTGGCGGCATCTCCGAGCTCTACTACGGCCAGATCAAGGGACCCCAGATCCAGCTCAGCACCGACATGGTGATGCGCGGGAGCCACTCCAAGGAGTACACGGCGGCCACCCGGATCTTCGGTCTCGTGGAAGGAAACCTGCTGTGGCGCTGGGATGTGGCCACGGGCAAAACCTCGTCGTCCGGCGGCGGCCTGGAAGCCCACGCCTCGGCGATCCTCGCCAAAGTACGCTAAGGCGCACGGTCTCACTGATTTTTCCGTTGTCCGCACCGACCAGGGAGAAACGACGTGAACCATGCAGCCGCAGGCAACGAGACAGGGAACGACACAGCCGCAGGGAATGGCACCGGTGATACCGGTTACGCCGACCTCAAGGCCGTGTACTTCAACGGCACCCTCAAGAGGTCCCCGGAGTTGTCCAATACCCAGGGCCTGATTGACGTGAGCCGCCGGATCATGGAAAAGCAGGGCGTCGCCACCCGAGTGATCCGTACCGTGGACCACGACGTCGCCAGCGGGGTCTACCCCGATATGCGCGAACACGGCTGGGCCACCGACGAATGGCCGGAAATCTACCCGGCCGTTGAGGAAGCGGACATCGTCGTCGTCGCCGGGCCCATCTGGCTCGGGGACAACTCCTCGCAGACCAAAAAGCTCATTGAGCGCCTCTACGCCCACTCGGGGCAGCTGAACGCCAAAGGCCAGTGGGCGTTCTATCCAAAAGTGGGCGGCTGCCTCATCACGGGCAACGAGGACGGCATCAAGCACTGCTCCATGAATGTCCTGTACAGCCTTCAGCACATCGGCTTCACGGTCCCGCCCCAGGCCGACGCCGGGTGGATCGGACCCGTGGGGCCCGGACCAAGCTACCTGGACGAGGGGTCCGGTGGCCCGGAGAGTGATTTCACCAACCGCAACACCACTTTCATGACCTGGAACATGCTGCACCTGGCACGGATGCTCAAGGACGCCGGCGGCATTCCGGCCTACGGGAACCTCCCCGAGGCCTGGAAATCAGGCACCCGCTTCGACTTTGAAAACCCCGAATACCGCTAGGACAGCCCGGCAGTTTGCACCGGCAGGGCCGGGCCGGCTGTTTCGAACCTCGGACCGGAATACGCACAGAGTTAAGGACGTTGGTCTCAATATGACTATCAAGAGCCCGCTGTTGTCGCGCGCTGCCGCCGTTGAGGCCGCCGGTGCCGACGCCGGCGTCGCCGCCCACTACGGCGAACCGCTGCGGGAGCAGCGCGCCCTGGCCGCCGGCGCCGCCGTCGTCGATCTCTCCAGCCGCGGCGTTGTGACCGTCAGCGGGCCGGACCGGCTCAGCTGGCTCAACACCCTCTCGTCCCAGCAGCTCACCGGTCTGGCCCCCGGCCAGTCCACCGAACTGCTGCTGCTGAGCGTCCAGGGCCGGATTGAATTCGATGCCCGCGTCGTGGACGACGGCGGGACCACCTGGCTGATCGTCGAAGGGGCCGAGGCGCCGCCCCTTGCCGAGTGGCTGACCAGGATGAAGTTCATGCTCCGGGTCGAGGTCGCCGACGTTTCCGCCGACTGGGCAGTACTGGGATCCACGCGCCGGATTCCGGAGTGGGCGCAGCTGCTGGTCTGGGAGGACCCGTGGCCGCACGTAGCTGCGGGCGGCTACTCCTACGCGGTGGTGGGCGAGGACGCCCACCCCGGACTGGAACGGCCCTGGTTCGAGTACCTCGTGCCCGCGGCCGAGCTGGCCGCCACGGTGGGGGAGCGGGCCCTCGCCGGCTCCATGGCGGCCGAGGCGCTGCGCGTCGCCGCCTGGCGGCCCCGGTGGGGCGCGGAAACCGACGACAAGACCATCCCGCACGAGCTAGACCTCCTGCGCACCGCCGTGCATCTGGCCAAGGGCTGCTACAAGGGCCAAGAGACGATTGCCCGCGTCCATAATTTGGGACATCCGCCGCGGCGGCTCGTGTTCCTCCAGCTCGACGGGTCGCAGCACACCCTGCCGGCCGTCGGCAGCGAAGTGCGCGTCGGCGACCGCAAAGTGGGTGCTGTGACCTCGGTGGCGCAGCACTACGAGATGGGCCCGGTGGCTCTGGCCGTCATCAAGCGCTCGGTCGGCCCGGCTGAGGAGCTGACCGTCGTCGACGGCGCCGAGGTCTACGCCGCGGCCCAGGAACTCATCGTGGCCCCCGACGCCGGCCAAGTGGTGGGCCGCCAGACCGGTTTCCTGCGGGGTCCCCGATGAGCGCCGGGTCCCCGCTGGAGGGGGAAGTGCCAGACAACTCGGGCGGCGCGCCCGGCAACTCCGGCGCCGCGCCGGACGACGCCACGCTGGCGTTGGCCCACGCACTCCTGGACGCGGCCCGTGAAGGCAACTCCGAGCTGCTGGGCAGCTATCTGGCCGCCGGTGCGCCGGCCACGCTGACCACTTCCGCCGGCGACTCGCTCGTCATGCTGGCGGCCTACCACGGCCATGCCGGCACGGTCCGGCTTATTCTGGACCACGGCGGGGACGCCAACATGCCTAATGACCGTGGCCAGACGCCGCTGGCCGGGGCCGTCTTTAAGGGCTACACGGACGTGGTCCGCGAACTCTTGGACGCCGGGGCCGACCCCGACGCCGGCACTCCGTCCGCGCGGGCCGCCGCGCAGATGTTTGCCCGGACGGACATCCTGGCCCTGCTCGGCTGACGAAGCCCGGCACCCGGGGCCGGGGCCGCCAGGTGCAGGGCAAGGTTGCCGCCAAATACTCCGCGTGGAATAATCGGTGCGGAGTAGTCGCGCGCAGCATCGCCGTCGAGACCGGTCGCCCCTCGACCCAGGATGACCCGGCCGGGACAACTCCGACCCAAGACGACGCCGCACCCGAGGAGGACACGGACAATGGCCCGGGCAACCGCATTGACACCGCTGGGCGTCGCCGCCCTCTCCCTGCTCGTGGAAGAGCCGATGCATCCCTACGAGATGTACCAGCTCCTGGTTTCCCGGCACGAGGACCGGCTGGTCAAAGTCCGGCCCGGAACGCTCTATCACGCCGTCGGTCGGCTCGAAGACCAGGGCCTCGTTGCGGCGACGGGAACGGACCGGGGAGGCAACCGCCCGGAGCGCACCACCTACGAGATCTCAGCCGCCGGCCGTGAAGCGTTCACGAATTGGCTGCAGGAAATGCTCGCCGTCCCGGTCAACGAGTACCCGTCCTTCCCGCTCGCCATCTCCGAGGCTTACAACCTGCCCGCCAGCGTCGTCGTCGAACTCGTAGACCGACGTATCCAAGCGCTGCAGGAGCAGCTCGACGATCTGGGCTCCGGCGAGCAACTGCTCCGGAAGAAGGGCGTGGAGCACAAGTACTGGATCGACCTCCAGTACCAGCAGAGCATGCTGCAGGCCGAAATCGCCTGGATCCGTGGCTTGCAGGACCAGTTCCGCTCCGGGGACCTGCCGTGGTGACGGCCTTTGCCCGGTCCCGGCCATAACCCGGCCGCCTACCAACTTCGACCACCCAGCAACACAGACCACCCAGCATCCAGACCTTAAGGAACCCCGTGGAAAACGTAGCCCGGCCATGGCCGGCACTCTGGTCCCTGGTGATCGGCTTCTTCATGATCCTGATCGACACCACCATCGTCTCGGTGGCCAACCCGAGCATCATGGAGGGCCTCAACACTGACATCAACTCGGTCATCTGGGTCACCAGTGCCTACCTGCTCGCTTACGCCGTGCCGCTGTTGATCACCGGCCGGCTCGGCGACCGCTTCGGGCCGAAGAGGCTCTACCTGTCCGGACTGGTCGTGTTCACCCTGGCCTCGCTGTGGTGCGGCCTCTCCGGGGATGTTCAGACCCTCATCGCAGCCCGCGTGGTCCAGGGGCTTGGTGCGGCCATGATGACACCGCAGACCATGGCCGTCATCACCCGGATCTTCGCGCCGGACCGCCGCGGAGCGGCCATGGGCATCTGGGGTGCCACGGCCGGCGTCGCCACCCTGGTCGGCCCGATCCTTGGTGGCGTCCTCGTGGACGGCCTCGGCTGGGAATGGATCTTCTTCATTAACATTCCCGTCGGCATTGCCGGCTTCATCCTTGCCGTGCGCTACGTCCCGACATTGAGCACCCACCCGCACAAGTTCGATATCCCCGGGGTGCTGCTCAGCGCCCTCGGACTCTTCCTCCTGGTCTTCGGCATCCAGGAGGGCGAGACGTATGACTGGGGCACCATCGCCGGACCCATCACAGTCTGGGGCCTGATCATCAGCGGCATCGCCGTGCTGGTGGTCTTCGTCCTGTGGCAACGGTTCAACAAGGGTGAGCCGCTGCTGCCCCTGTCCCTTTTCGAGGACCGGAACTTCTCGCTCGCCAACATCGCAATCACCACCGTGGGCTTCACCGTCACGGCATTCGGCCTGCCGCTGATCTTCTACTACCAGATCGTCCGCGGTCTGACCCCCACCCAGTCGGCGCTCATGATGGTGCCGATGGCCCTGATCTCGGGCGGCCTAGCCCCCGTCGTCGGCCGCATCATCGACAGGGTCAACCCGAAATTCATCGCCGCGACCGGCCTGGTCCTCATGTCCGTGGCGCTGTTCTGGAACTCGCTGCTCATGCACCCGGACACGCCCATCTGGCTGTTCCTGCTTCCGAGCGCCGTGCTGGGCTTCGCCAATGCCGGCATTTGGGCGCCGTTGAGCTCCACCGCGACCCGCAACCTGCCGCCCAGGCAAGCGGGGGCGGGCTCGGGTGTCTACAACACGACCCGCCAGATCGGCGCAGTGCTCGGCAGTGCCGCCATCGCCGTCCTCATCCAGGCGCGGCTGGCTGCCGAGCTTCCCGCCCGTCCGGGAGCGGGCGGGGAGGTCAGCCCGATGGGCTTCGGCGGTGCCTTGCCCGAGGCGCTGCATGAGGGATTCTCGACGGCGATGGGCCAGTCCATCCTGCTGCCGGCGGCAGTTATCCTGCTCGGCGCGGCGGTGGCTCTCTTCTTCGCCAAGCCCAAGGCGGTCCAGGGCTGGGGTGCGCCTGAAGGGGCGGCTGCCGGGGGAACTGCGGACGCGAAGCAGGCTGAGGCAAAGCAGGCTGAGGCACAGCAGGCCAGCGCAGATCACCGCTGACCCGGCGGGCGTCGCTGGCCAAGCCTGCGTCCTGGCCCGGCCGGGCCGCTGACCCCGGCCGGGCTTCCGATCAGCCCAGGAGCACGCTGGTCTGGATGCCGCCAGCGGAGAAGCCCAGGCTCCGGGCCAACGCGAGCGAGCCCTTGTTGCTGACCTCGGAGCGCCACTGCAGGGTCAGCCCGGCAGCCAGGGCCTCGTGGGCGGCTATCGAGGCGGCCAGTTTCCCCAGGCCGCGGCGCCGCCAGTCCGGTGCCACCAGCACCCCCAAGTGGGCCAGGAGCCCTTCCCACTCGGTGTAGGCGCCGCAGGCCACGGGGGTCCGGCGCCCGTCGTCCAGGTGCATGACCGTGAAGCGGTGTTCGAGGTCCGCGAGGCCCACCTCATTGATGTCGTCGGGCGGGCAGAATGTCTCCAGTTCGATCGCCTCCGGGTTGCCGTGCGAGACGGTCAGCTCTTCGGAAGGCTGCTGCAGGGGGAGGTCGTCGGCGAAGAAGAGCGCGGCCGCGCCCAACCCGTGGCCGCCGTGGCCGCGGGTGATGGTCAGCAGCGTCACGTGCTGGGCGAGCTCCTCATCGGCGTAGCCGGCGGCGGCATCGAGCGCCCACTGCGGGCCTACGAGGGCGGAGTTGCCGAACAGGCGGATGAATTGCACCGCCCGGGCGGACTCGTCGGCCCGGGTGAGGCGTTCCCCCGCGGCGGCCGCGAAGGCGCCGTCGTCGAACCCCAAGCGGCGCGCCCAGGCGAGCTGGACGATTTCGGCGGAACCGGGCTCAAGAGTCATGCATCAACCCTACCCATCGCCGCCCGGGCCACGGCCGCACGTGGCGTGCACCCACCGGCCGTTTAGCCGAAGAGGACAGCGGCCTCTTCGTAGCGGCTCTCAGGCACTGACTTGAGGTTGCCCAGCGCGGCGTCGAAACCGACGTGCACGATGTCCGTGCCGTGCAGCGAAACCATGGTGCCCCAGCGGTTATCCACCACCGAATCGATGGCCGCCATGCCCAAGCGGGTGGCCAGGACGCGGTCGAACGCTGTGGGGACGCCCCCGCGCTGGATGTGGCCAAGGACCGTGGCCCGGGTCTCGATCCCGGTGCGGGCTTCGAGCTCGGGCGCCAGCATCTCGGCGATGCCGCCGAGGCGCGGCCGGCCGAACGTGTCGAGGCCCCGCTCCGAGTGCGGAGATTCCTGGCCTTCGGGCACGAATCCTTCGGCCACCACAACAAGCGGGGCGCGGCCGCGGTCGCGGGCCGAGACAACCCACTCGGCGATCTGGTCCATGGACGCCTTCTGCTCCGGGATCAGGATGGCGTGGGCGCCGGAGGCCATGCCGGCGTGCAGGGCAATCCAGCCCACGTGCCGGCCCATGACCTCGGCGATCATGCAGCGGTGGTGGGACTCTCCGGTGGTGCGCAGCCGGTCGATCGCCTCCGTGGCGATTTCCACGGCCGTGTCGAAGCCGAAGGTGTAATCGGTGGCGTCGAGATCGTTGTCGACCGTCTTGGGCACGCCCACGATCTTGAGGCCGGCGTCGGTGAGGCGCTTCGCGGCGGCCAGGGTGCCTTCGCCGCCGATGGCGATGATGGCGTCGATCCCGAGCCGGTCCATGTTCTCTTTGATGACTTCGGGGCCGCCGCCGTTCTCGAACGGGTTGGTGCGGGACGTGCCGAGGATGGTGCCGCCCTGCTTGGCGATGCCGCGGACCATGGTGCGGGGGATCTCGACGATGTCACCCTCCACAACGCCGCGCCAGCCATCCCGGAATCCCACGAACTGCTGGCCATGGACGGCGATGCCCTTGAGGACGGCGCCACGGATGACGGCGTTCAGTCCGGGGCAGTCTCCGCCGCTGGTGAGGATTCCAATTTTCATGTCTTGGCTCAAATCCTGGTTTTGAAGGTTTACAGGCAGAGCGCCACGCTGAGCTCACCGTAGAGTCTAGTGGCGGGTGTGGGGAAGGACACAAACGGTTACAGGAAGGTGCCCCCGCCGCGACGGCAGGGGCACCTTCTCAGCGCTGTAGTTGCGCTGTTTTTGCGCTGCTTTTTGCGCCGTTGGCGCCGGCCGGCTAGGGCCTGGCGGAACGCCCCGCGAGCAAGGTCTGCAGGGCAATCTGGTTGCGCTGGTCCGGAAGGAGCAGCCACGCCACGACGTAGAAGACGAAGGCCGGGCCGGGCAGCAGGCTCAGCAGCAGGTAGGCGATCCGGACGTAGGCCACATCAACGTTCAGTTTGTCGGCAATTCCGCCGCAGACGCCACCCACCCAGCGCTGGGGACCACGTTTCAGGCCCAGGCCCCGGACGGTGTTGAAGAATTTTTCCATGGTTCAAGACTTCCCTGTAGTTGATTTGTTGTCACGCCTGCGCGCCGAGAGCAGGCCGCCCACTATCAGGGCGGCCCCCGCTCCGATCATCAGGCCGATCAGCACGTAGGTGCCGTTGAGGGCCACGATGCCGAGCTGGGAGATGATGATCAGCGCGGCCAGTGCCACTACGATCAGGCCCCAGACCACTGTGCCCACCCGGGCGGGGGAACCCGCCCTTTCCGGGTCCTCGCCGGCGGCCAGCCGGGAGTCGTCATAGCTGCTCATGTCAGTTGCCTTCCTGGATGGTCACGTTGCTGACGGTGCCGGAGATCTGCAGGACCAGCCGGGCGCCCGGCTTCGAGGTGTTGTAGTCGCTTTGCTGCTTCGTAATACCGCCTCGGTCCTGGTTGCCGTCGTGGAGGTTGCCCATGGTCATGTCCGCCTGGACCTGTACGGGGACAGTGGCGGGGATGATGACGGTGAGGTTGCTGGCCGTCGCGTCGATCGGAACGACGACGTCGGAGCCCAACGGCGGCTTCAGCGCCAGCTTGGTCAGGTCCACCGTTCCGGCGCCGCCGGTGATCTCGAAGCCGCCGCTGGCCTGCTCAATGCTGGCCGGCGTCCAGTCCGCGTCCTGGAAACGGAACCGGTCACCGTGCGGGACCACGCTGAAGACTGCGCTGACCAGCAGGGCCACCACGGCGAAGAAGCCGAGGATTCCCGAGGTCCGGCCCCGCAGCCCTGAAAGCAGGATGCCGAGGCCCACGATGGCTGCGCCGACGGCCCAGACCAGGGCGTTGCCGGAATCGCCGAGATCGATGACGTTGGCAGCGTCCAGGGCCTTGATGCCGCCGCCAACGAGGAGGGCGGAGCCAACGGTGACGGCGACGGCCGGAGTGCCGGGGCCAGGGTTGCGCGGCGCTGCCGGCGGGGGAGGAGTGGCCCCAGCGCCGTAGCCACCAGGACCATAGCCACCAGCACCGTAGCCACCAGGACCGTAGTCACCGGAACGGTAATCGCTCGGATTGTAGTCACCGTGACCGTCGTGGGGACCGTCGGGCGGAGTTGCACCGGACGGTGAGCCCCACGCCGGACCGACGCCCGAGGGGGAGCGCTGCCCGGTGGACTGCTGAGCGTCGGCGGAGGCAGTGCCCGCAAATGGCGCGGTCCCGGCCGGGCTGCCGAATTCGTAACGCGGTGACATGGGAGCGGCTCCATTCCCGGCCTTGTTGCGTTGAGTCAAGTAGTAGACCAGGGCAATCGCGCCGCCCACCCAGAAGACGGTCCAGATGAATGCGCCCAGGCCGAAGCGGTCCCAGCCCCAGACGCCGGTGCCGAGGCTCGGCAAGCCGAGGACCGTGGTGATGAGGGCGCCGGTCATGCCGGCAGTCCACCGGCCTCTGGCAGCCTCCTGGACGTGGATCCGGCCGTCGGGTTCCGGCAGCAGGGCCCAGGCGAGGCCGTAGGCGAGGACGCCAATTCCGGCGAAGATCGTCAGGACGATCAGGATGCCGCGGATAATCAGGGGATCGACGCCGAGCCGGTGGGCTATGCCGCTGGCCACGCCCCCAATCCACCGGTCACGGCCGCGGTTGATACCTTGGCGGCGGATCCAGTCGAAGAAGTTCTGCGGCGGGGCTGCCTGGTGCACGTGTTCGTGCGGACCTGGCATGCCTTGCGCTGGTTCGTCCTGGTAGGGGCCCTGGCCATAGTTCGGCGGGGCGTAGGGCGCGCTCGGGTCGCCGGGCTGGTAGAGCCGGGGCGGCTCCGGCGACGCTGCTCCGCCAGCTGGGGAGCCGGCGGGCTGAGTTGCATCGGAAGAGCCAGCGTTGGGCTGGGAGGGGCCGGGCTGGCCTGTGTCCGGAAGGTCTGGATCTGTGGGATCCGTGCGTTGCCGGTCTGCGGATGACCGGTTTTCATCGGGGTGCGGGCTGTGCGGGTTCATACTTCGATCCTTCCCGTTCCCGGTGTTCGGCTCTACTGGGGGATACCCTGAACCGTCCCTGAGTGGTCCCCGGTTCAGCCGCTAAACGCGTCCGGGGAACCCCGATCCGTGCTTGGATTGAGGCATGACAACCGCGCCTGCCCGCCCGCCGCTGGTCCGCAGCGGCGACCGCGTCATCGCCGGCGTTTGCGCCGGCCTGGCGAACCATCTGGGCTGGCCCGTGCACATGGTCAGGATCGGCATGGTGGTGGCCGCGCTCGCCGGCGGGGCCGGGGTGGCCTTTTACGGCTGGCTCTGGATCATGGTCCCCACCGCGGACGAAAACGCCAGGCGCAACGCCCGCCGTCCGGCGTCGCCCATCGCTCCGGCAGTCAGCGCCCCCGCCGCCCCCATAGGCTCCGGCTCGTCCGGCGGCCGCTGGAGCGGACCGGACGTGCCGGGACCGCAGGAAACTGGACCGCGGGAAACTCGACCGCCGGGGCCCGGGCCGCAGGGGGCAGAGTCACAGGGGGCAGTGTCACAGGGGTCATGGTGGTCCAAGGCCCCGGGCATGCCTTTCGGCAAAGAGATTCTGCTGGGCGCGGGGCTATTGCTGGCGGCCGGAATTCTGATTGCCCGGCTCCTCGGAGTTGACGTGCCACTGGGCACCCTGATCCCGGTAGCCGCCATCCTGGGCGGCGCCGCGATCGCCTGGATGCAACTGGACGAGACGCGCCGGGCCGGGCTCGTCGACAAAACCAAGGCGGACCAGGCTGGCGGCTGGGCGCGACTAGCGGCCGGACTCGCGCTGGTGGTGGCTGGTGTGCTGGTGATGGTGTCCGGCTCGGGATCCTGGGAACAGACCTGGCTGGCCCTGCTGGCCTCTGTGGCCGTACTCGGCGGCGTGGCCTTGGTACTGCTGCCCTGGGGGCTGAAGTTCTGGCGGGACCTGGAAACCGAGCGCGCGGGACGTGTCCGCGCCACCGAGCGCGCCGAGATCGCCGCGCACCTGCACGACTCCGTGCTCCAGACCCTCGCCCTGATTCAGCGCCGGGCCGGCAATGAGCACGACGTTATCCGGCTGGCCCGGGCCCAGGAACGCGAACTGCGGGCCTGGCTGTACCAGGATGCGGACAAGGAATCCGGCAAGCTGTCCGAAAGCGTCAAGGCCGCGGCGGCGGAAGTCGAAGATGCTCTGGGGCAGGCGGTCGAAGTGGTCAGCGTGGGCGACTGCGTCATGACCCAACGCCACGATGCCCTCGTCCAGGCAGCCCGCGAAGCCATGCTGAACGCCGCCCGCCACGGCGGCGGCACCGTGTCCGTCTACCTGGAAGTCGTCGACGACGCCGCGGAAGTTTTCATCAAGGACCGGGGCCCGGGCTTCGACCCGGATTCGGTTCCTCCTGACCGGCTTGGCGTGCGGGAGTCGATCATCGGGCGGATGAACCGCCACGGCGGCACCGCCGCCATCATCAGCAGCCCGGACGGCACCGAGGTGCGGCTCAGGCTGCCCGTCACCGCCGCACCCGCCGTCGCCAACCACACCAACGGAGAGGCCAAACCGTGACCAGCCCAGCCCCGGAAACCCGTGCCGGAACGCCCACAGCCGGGAACCCTCGCCCGACCCGGGTGGTGATCGTGGACGACCACGCCATCTTCCGCTCCGGGCTGAAGGCGGATCTTGATCCGGACATCGTCGTCGCGGGTGAGGCCGGCACCGTGGAAGAGGCCATTGCCGTCATCGCAGCCCAGCGCCCCGACGTCGTGCTCCTGGACGTCCACCTTCCCGGCGGACGCGGCGGTGGCGGCAGAGAGGTGCTGGCGGGCTCGGCGCCGCTGCTGGGCGCCACACGGTTCCTGGCTCTGAGCGTCTCCGACGCGGCGGAAGATGTGGTGTCCGTGATCAGGGCCGGTGCCCGCGGCTATGTCACCAAGACGATTTCCGGGGAGGAGATCAGTGCCGCCGTCCGCCGCGTCGCAGGTGGCGACGCCGTTTTCTCACCCCGGCTGGCCGGCTTTGTCCTGGACGCCTTCGGCACGGCCCCCGCCGACATCGCGGACGACGAGCTGGACAAGCTCTCGGCGCGGGAGCTCGAAGTGATGCGCCTGATTGCCCGTGGCTACAGCTACAAGGAAGTGGCCAAGGAACTGTTCATCTCGATCAAGACAGTGGAAACCCACGTTTCGGCGGTGCTGCGTAAGCTCCAGCTCTCCAGCCGCCACGAGCTCACCCGGTGGGCCGCCGAGCGCCGCCTCCTTTAACCCAAGGATGCGCTATCACTTTTGGTCCTCATGGTGCGGTGATGAGGACCCAAAGTGATAGCGCATCGGCGGTTTGGGGCGGGCTACTTCGCCTTGCCGAGGAAGTCCTGCAGGCGGTTGACGCCGGTGGCCAGGTCATCATCACCCAGGGCGTAGGACAGGCGCAGGTAGCCGGACGGGCCGAAGGCCTCGCCCGGAACCACTGCCACCTCGACCTCGTCGAGGATCAGCGTCGCGAGTTCAGCCGACGTGGCCGGGCGGACCGGACCGTTCGCGGACGGGAACTCCTTGCCCAGCAGCGCGCGGACGTCGGCATACACATAGAAGGCGCCCTTCGGCGTCGGGCATTCAACGCCCTCAATGGCGTTCAGGCCCGCCACGATCGCCTTGCGGCGGCGGTCAAAGGCCACCTTCATTTCATCCACGGCGGTCAGCGGCCCGGACACTGCGGCGAGGGCGGCGACCTGGGGAATGTTGGACACGTTCGACGTCGCGTGGGACTGCAGATTGGTGGCGGCCTTGATGACGTCCGCCGGCCCGATCATCCAGCCCACGCGCCAGCCGGTCATGGCGTAGGTCTTAGCCACGCCGTTAAGGATGACCACCTTGTCGCCCAGTTCGGGAACCGCAGTGGCGATCGAGGTGAACGGCACGCCGTCGTAGGTCAGGTGTTCGTAGATCTCGTCCGTGACAACCCAAAGGCCCTTGGCGGCCGCCCACTGGCCGATCGCCGTGACCTGCTCCGGCGAGTACACGGCGCCGGTGGGGTTGGAGGGGGAGACGAAGAGGAGGATTTTGGTGCGGTCGGTGACGGCGGCTTCCAGCTGGTCCACCGTGACGAGGTATTCCTGTTCCGGGCCCGCGAAGACCTCCACGGGCACGCCGCCGGCCAGCCGGATGGCCTCCGGGTAGGTGGTCCAGAACGGCGTGGGAACAATGACCTCGTCGCCCGGATCCAAGAGGGTGGCGAACGTGTTGTAAACGGCCTGCTTGCCGCCATTGGTTACCAGCACCTGGGAGGCCTCGGCCTTGTACCCGGAATCGCGGAACGTCTTCTCCGCGATGGCCTGCTTCAGCTCCGGCAGGCCGCCGGCGGGGGAGTAGCGGTGGTACTTCGGCTGGCTCGCGGCCTCGATCGCGGCCTGCACGATGTAGCCGGGGGTCGGGAAATCGGGCTCTCCGGCGCCAAAGCCAATGACCGGACGGCCAGCTGCCTTCAGCGCCTTCGCCTTGGCATCGACAGCCAGAGTGGCGGATTCGGCAATAGCGGAAATGCGCTGGGAGATGCGGGCAGCAGACATGGGCGGGTCCGTTCTTCGCTTGCAGCTGGAAGGCTGGATGTGGGATTCGACGGAATCTACTCTATGCTGTTCACCGGATCCCCCGCGGCGCCAAAACGGAAATGTGACTGACGGTTGTTGGTTGGTTTTTCGGAGGCGTGCAGGGGTCCGTATGAGGGCCGGTTCGACGTAGGCGCAGTTGTTGCGTAGACTGGTTCTCCGGTGTTGAAAACACGATGATGGTCTGCGCCTCAGGGAAGCCTGCGGAACGTATCGGCCGGAGCGGATTTTCGTCCCGAAGGGTAGTGGCGCAATTGGTAGCGCAGCGGTCTCCAAAACCGCAGGTTGCAGGTTCGAGTCCTGTCTGCCCTGCGCATGCTGTTCCGGATCAACCGGAGCAAGCGCAGCAACCATGGTTCAGTTCAGAGCCGGGTATCCGATCATTGCGAGGATGAGTGAGGACCAGGTGACCGAAACAGCTGCCAGCAGCTCCAAAGGCCGCCCCGCCAAGAACGCCGCCAAGCCCGGCTTCTTCGCTCGCATCGCGATCTTCATCCGCCAGGTCATTGGCGAACTGAAGAAGGTCGTCGCACCGACCCGCAAAGAACTGATCAACTACACGCTCGTGGTGCTGGTGTTCGTGACCATCATGATGGTGATCGTCACCCTGCTGGACCTGGCCTTCGGGACCGCGGTCAGCTGGGTCTTCGGCGGCAGCGGCCCCACGAACAGCTAAGGCGACCGGTCCGCAGACCGCGTGGAGGCCCCGGGAAACCGGAAATTCCGCGGGGTGTGCGGAATTGAGCCATTTAAATAGGCATGTTAGGCAATGAGGAAGCAGGAGACCAAGTGTCTGAGCAGGAGCTCGAGGTAACTGAGACTGAGCTGGATAAAAGCCAGGACGCGGCGGCGGAAGTCGTCGAAGAGTCCGAGGCCGTGTCTGCTGCGCCCGAATCCGACGTCACTGACGAGGCCGTAGCCGCGGACGAAGACGCAGAGACTACAGAAACCGACGACGTCGACGCTGAAGAAGGCGCCGACGCTGAAGGGGACACCGACGTGCTGGCAGCGGCGGCCGCCAAGGCCGACGTCGACCCCGCCGAGGAGTTCAAAGGCAAGCTGCGCCGCCAGGAGGGTGACTGGTACGTCATCCACTCCTACGCCGGCTACGAGAACCGCGTCAAGGCCAACCTTGAGACCCGCATCCAGACCCTGGACATGGAAGATTACATCTTCGAAATTCAGGTTCCGATGGAGGAAGTCGTTGAGATCAAGAACGCTCAGCGCAAGGTCATCAACCGTGTCCGCATCCCCGGTTACGTCCTGGTCCGCATGGACCTGACGGACGCTTCCTGGGGCGCCGTCCGCCACACTCCCGGCGTCACCGGCTTCGTGGGCAACGCCCACAACCCGGTCCCGCTGCGCCTCGATGAGGTCTTCTCCATGCTCGCCCCGGTCTTCGAGGAAGAGCAGGCCGAGAAGGGCAAGCCCGTCAAGCACGCGGCCGCCCAGGTGGACGTCGACTTCGAGGTTGGCGAATCCGTCATCGTCAAGGAAGGCCCGTTCGAGACCCTCCCCGCCACGATCTCCGAGATCAAGATCGATTCCCAGACCCTTGTGGTGCTGGTTTCCATCTTCGAGCGTGAGACTCCGGTCACCCTGGCGTTCAACCAGGTCAGCAAGATCTAGCTGATCCCCTAGAATTCGCCCCGGGCTGCCCGCTTAGCAGCCGCGGAGCGGCCGGCCGCCTTGCCATGGTGGCCACCAACCTGAGGCACGCTCCTGTGTCCCAGGACGTATTTGAGAGAAGGACCTACATTGGCTCCCAAGAAGAAGGTCACCGGCCTCATCAAGCTGCAGATCCAGGCAGGTGCCGCTAACCCGGCCCCGCCGATCGGTCCTGCGCTTGGCCAGCACGGTGTCAACATCATGGAATTCTGCAAGGCGTACAACGCTGCAACGGAAGCCCAGCGCGGCAACGTTATCCCCGTGGAAATCACGGTCTACGAGGACCGTTCGTTCACGTTCATCACCAAGACCCCGCCGGCTGCAGAGCTCATCAAGAAGGCTGCAGGCGTCGCCAAGGGTTCGGCTACCCCGCACACCGTCAAGGTTGCCAAGCTGACCCAGGCCCAGGTCAACGAGATCGCCTCCACCAAGATGGAAGACCTCAACGCCACCAGCCTCGAAGGCGCAGCGAAGATCATCGCCGGCACCGCCCGCTCCATGGGTATCACCGTCGAAGGCTAATTGCCTTCCCCGCCGGGCAACCGGCACCACCTAAACATTGAAAAGCGGGAACCCGGAATGGATAGACCAGCCGGAATCCCGCCTGTGGCAGGGCCCAGCGCGGTCCGCAGACCACAACTGCACAAGGAGAAATAAGCAGCATGGCAAAGCGCAGCAAAGCATATGAGGCAGCCGCCGCCAAGATCGACGCGGAGAAGTTCTACGCGCCGTTCGAGGCAGTGACGCTCGCCAAGGACACCAACCCGTCCAAGTTCGATGCCACCGTTGAGGTAGCTTTCCGCCTCGGCGTCGACCCGCGTAAGGCCGACCAGATGGTCCGCGGCACCGTCAACCTGCCGCACGGCACCGGTAAGGTCGCCCGCGTCCTCGTTTTCGCAACGGGCGACAAGGCCGAGGCAGCAATCGCAGCCGGCGCCGACTTCGTTGGTTCCGATGACCTGATCGAAAAGATCGCCGGCGGCTGGACCGACTTCGACGCCGCCGTAGCCACCCCTGACCTCATGGGCAAGGTTGGCCGCCTCGGTAAGGTCCTGGGTCCGCGTAACCTGATGCCGAACCCGAAGACCGGCACCGTGACCGCTGACGTCGCCAAGGCCGTCAACGACATCAAGGGTGGCAAGATCGACTTCCGCGTCGACAAGCACTCGAACCTGCACTTCATCATCGGCAAGGTTTCCTTCGACGCCCTCAAGCTGGCCGAGAACTACGCCGCGGCACTGGAAGAGGTCCTGCGCCTCAAGCCGTCCGCTGCCAAGGGCCGCTACATCCAGAAGGCCACCGTGGCCACCACGTTCGGCCCCGGCATCTCAGTTGACCCGAACGTCACCAAGGTCCTGACCGAGGCTTAAGCCTCAAAGGACCGACGGCGTCTGCCGTACCAAGCGAAAGGCCGTCCCGCTACCGCGGGGCGGCCTTTCGCCGCATGCGGCGAATGCGGCTGCGCCGGAATGAGTGTTGGATGAACGCCGTCCGCACCACCCTTGGCGCCTCCCGGCTTGCCGGTTAGGCTGTCCCGGTGACTAGGCCGTCGTACCTCGTGGAACAGCTGACCTTGCCTGCGGGCCTGGAGGCCGGTGATGTTGCTGCCAACGCAGCGGAGTTCCTTGAATTCATGGAACTCGCGGACGAGCTCGTCCTGCAGACCTGGGGAAACCTGGACCGATCATCGTCCCCGGCGGCACGCCTGCAGCACTGGCGGGACAACCCCTACAGCCGGGTGCGCCTCCACTTCGTCCGGGTCGACGGGCGCATGGCGGGCAGCTCATGGATCCGCTGCGAACTGCAGGACAACCTCAGCAGCGCCCTCCTGCAAGTCAACGTCCTCGATTCCTTCGCCGGGCGGGGGATCGGCCGGACACTGCTGGAGCACGCCGAAGCACTGGCCGCGGCCGAGGGCCGGACGATTCTGCAGACCTTCACGGAGCACCCGGCCGATTTCGACGTCGACGGCCCTAACCTCATCAAACCCGCGACCGGGACCGGGGCGCTTCCTGCCGGTGCCCGCGGCGCCAGGTTCGCCGAGCAGGCCGGATACCGCCTGGAGCAGGTGGAGCGCTTCAGCTCCCTGGAGATCCCGCCCGCCGCGGACCTTGACGCCTTGGAGCGGGACGCCCTTACCCGCGCAGGGGACTACGAACTCCTGCACTGGACCGATGCCTGCCCGGATGAACACGTCGCCCAGCTCGCCGTGCTGATGTCCCGCATGAGCACGGACGCCCCCACCGGTGCGCTGAGCTACGAGCCGGAAATCTGGGACGTCGCGCGCGTACGCCACGTCGAGGACACGTGGCGGCAGGCGGGCCAGTCCTCCCTCGTGGCCGCGGCCCGGCACCGGTCCACGGGCGAGCTGGCCGCCTACACTGTCCTCCAGGTTGCGGCCGACAAACCCTGGCTGGCAGACCAGGACGACACCCTTGTCGCGGCCGGCCACCGGGGCCACCGGCTGGGCATGCTGATCAAGATCCTCAATCTGCGCCGGCTGCGGAACGGCCACCCCGCCGTGCGGCGTGTCATCACCTTCAACGCCGCCGAAAACGACCATATGCTCGGCATCAACGTTGCGCTGGGGTTCAAACCCGCCGGCTACGACGGGGAATGGCAACGGACTACGGCCGCCACTGATGGGCACGCCCCGGACTGATGCCCGCAGCGACCGGGCACCGGCCGCGGAAACTGCCCGGCGCCACCACGGAGGATCACTAATGGAGGGGTACCAATGGAATAGGGGACCAAACCGGCATATGCTGGCGGTTGAAGGCCCGGTTCGTGCCGGGCCGAACCGGTGGTGGGCGGCAGAACGGCTGGGGTGGTGCCCTCTATGGCAAGCGATGTACGGATTGAGCAGCTGTGGATCCCCGATTCCCTCGATGGACCCGATGCCGCTGACTTTCTCGCCGCAGTCGAGGTGGGACGCAGGGTCCGGATGCAGACTTGGGGCACCGATGACCTCGCGTACGCGCCGCTGGAGAAGCTGCTGGAGATGGCGGACCCCTACGAACGCCAAGTGATCCTCGTGGCCAAGGTCGACGGCCAGATCGTCGGGACGGCGGACATCGCCCTGCCGCTCGTGGACAACCTCGACCTCGCGGAGTTCACCCTCGATATCCTTCCGGAATTCCGGCGCCAGGGAGTGGGGCGGCAGCTGCTCGAGGCCGCGGAGCATCTCGCCCGGGACGAAGGCCGCCACACGATCCTGATCGACACCAACCACCCGGGATCGACGCTGACGGATCCCGATGCCGAGCAGCTCGTGCCCGGCAGCGGCGTCGGGTTCGTCCCCCTGGGAAGCCGCGAGGTGGAATTCGCCCGCCACACCGGCTACACCCTCCAGCACATTGAACAGTTCAGTTCCTGCTCGCTGCCGCTGGACAGCAAACTTGTCGCCGAACTGGAGACTGAAGCCGAGGAAGCCAACGCCGGCCGCTACCGGCTGCACCACTGGACGGACCGCTGTCCCGACCAGTGGCTCGAGGCCGTTGCCGCCCTCGAGAACCAGGCCGGCGAGGATGAAGTGCCGGGGCCAGACGCCAAGGAGATGGTGTTCGACGGCGGCATCCTCCGGGAAGCGGAAGAGGTCGCCATCGCGCAAGGGCGCCGGACGGTGGTAACCGCCGTCGAACACATCGCCAGCGGAACGCTGGTGGGCCTGACCACCATCAGCGTCCTGGCGCTGCGCCCCGACGTCGTGTTCCAGGACGACACCGTGGTACTGCAGGAACACCGCGGCAACAAGCTCGGCCTGCTGATCAAGGTCGCCAACATGGAACGGCTCAGCGAACAGTTCCCGGACGCGCGCGTCCTGTACACCTGGAACGCCCCGGAGAACCGTTACCTCCTGAAGGTCAACCAGCAGCTCGGCTTCACCACGGCCGGCGTGACAGGGCTCTGGCAGAAAGAACTGCCCGACTTCGGCCCGTCTGTCAGTTGAGGGCTCTGTCAACTGAGGGCTCTGTCAGGAGAGAGCGGGTGCCCGGCCCCGATTTGGACCACACGCGCGTGTCCCGTAAGCTTGAACTACCAAAGACCGTCGGTTGTTGGAAATCCACTCTCCCAAGCAAAGCTCACCTCTGCAGCCGCGCCGGGAGAACGCAGTGGCTTTCCGGACGAAGGACCCTGAACATAGGGCGGCCGGCGCAGGTGAACGAAGCAAAGCTCCGCGGTCATGGACTGCGTCGAGACAAGCCCCGTGCATCTGCGCGGGGCGTTTTTAGTTTTAGCTCTCTTGAGCGGGGACCCGGACACACCGGCACTATCCCCGGAAGGAGGGTTATGGCAACGCCTAGCAAGGTTTCAGCAGTAGCTGAGATCACTAACGATTTCAAGGAATCGACCGCCGCTGTCCTGACCGAATACCGCGGGCTCACCGTTGCACAGCTCAAGCAGCTGCGTGTTTCTCTCGGCCAGGAAACCAAGTTCTCGGTCGTCAAGAACACCCTGACCGCCATTGCAGCCAAGGAAGCTGGTGTCGAAGCATTCGACGGTCAGCTTGCCGGCCCCACTGCAATCGCGTTCATCAAGGGTGACGCAGTTGCCGCTGCCAAGAGCCTGACGGATTTTGCCAAGACCAACAAGCAGCTGGTCATCAAGACCGGTTACTTCGAGGGCAAGGCACTGAACGCCAGCGAAGTTGCTGCCCTGGCAGCACTCGAGTCCCGTGAGCTGCAGCTCGCCAAGGTTGCAGGGGTCCTCAAGGCTCCCGCTGCCGCTGCTGTACGCATCATCGACGCACTGCGCCTCAAGCTTGAAGAAGAGAACGGTGCACCGGCAGCTGCCGAAGCACCCGCCGCTGAAGAAGCTCCCGCAGCAGATGCAGCAGCCGAGGCCGAAGCACCGGCCGAAGCCGCAGCCCCCGAAGAGAACTAAACCTCTTCTCCAAAAGACTCCGGTGCGACAGCGAGCCCCAAGGCCGCCGGGCACCACTATAGGAAGGACGCCACACCATGGCGAAGCTCAGCAACGAAGAGCTCATTGAAGCTTTCAAGGAACTGACCATCATCGAGCTCTCCGAGTTCGTCAAGCTCTTCGAAGAGACCTTCGAAGTTACCGCTGCTGCTGTTGCAGTCGCCGGCCCCGCCGGTGGCGCTGCCGCTGAGGAAGCCGAAGAGAAGACCGACTTCGACGTCATCCTCGAAGCTGCTGGCGACAAGAAGATCGCAGTGATCAAGGAAGTTCGCGCCATCACCTCCCTGGGCCTCAAGGAAGCCAAGGACCTGGTTGACAGCGCACCCAAGGCTGTTCTCGAAGGCGCCACCAAGGAAGCTGCCGAGAAGGCAAAGGCTCAGCTCGAAGAAGCTGGCGCCACCGTTACCCTCAAGTAACTTTTGCCGTCCGGATCCTTCGCGGTCCGCACTGCTTACAGGAAACCCCGTCCACCTCAGGTGGGCGGGGTTTCCTGCGTCTGGCCCACAGCGATGCGACGAGCAGCCCCGCGGCTAACAGCAACGCGGGGTCACTTACGGCCCAATCCAGGCGTCGGATTGGGCCGTAGGTGACCCCGCGTTGCTGTTAGTACGCGTGGGTTAGTTGGGTTAGTTGGGTTCGGTGATATCAGCGACGACGGCGCCCAGCGCCGCCGTCAGGGCGTCGGCGTCCACGAACGCGCTGTAGCCGTGTTCCCCGGCACCCATGGAGATCCGCCGGCCCGTGATGGTCAGGTCGGCGTACACCGGCCAGGGGCGGCTGCTGCCCAGCGGCGTGATCGTCCCGCGCTCGTACCCCGTGGCCTCGAACGCGGTGTCCGCCGCGGGGAGTGAGAGCTTGTTGACGCCCAGCAGCGCCCGCAGCTTGGGCCAGGAGATCTGCCGGTCGCCCGGGACCAGGGCGAACAGGAAGCTGCCGTCCTTGTGCTTGACCACGAGCGATTTCACGATGTCCGAGGGGCGGATCCCGAGGATCCCGGCCGCTTCCTCAAGGCTGCGGGCCCCAAGGCGTTCCACGATCTCGACTTCCAGGCCGCGGGCCGCGGCGTCGGCCAAGAACCGCTCGCGGCCGCCGCCTGTTGTCCTCTGCTCTGCCATTCCGGTCAAAACCTCTCCCTGGCTCCTCCTGCGCCGGTTCCCTGCTCTGGCGCCGCTGACGGTTTAGTCGCGGTACAGCAGCAGCGCCTCGCCCTGGCCGCCTCCGCCGCACAGGGACACGGCCGCCTTGCCGGCGCCCCGGCGCTTGAGTTCGTGGGCCGCGTGCAGGGCCAGCCGGGCGCCGGAAGCGCCGATCGGGTGGCCCAGGGCGATGGCGCCGCCGTGGATGTTGCACTGTTCGAGCGGGTAGTCGAGGTCCTTCAGGGACTGCACCGCCACGGAGCCGAAGGCCTCGTTGATCTCAATGAAATCGAGGTCGGCGGCGGACCAGCCGGCCTTGTCCAGGGCGCTCTTGATGGCATTGGACGGCTGGGAGTGCAGCGAATTGTCCGGCCCGGCGACCTGGCCGGGCTTGCCGACCACCGCGAGGTAGTCGAGGCCGTGATCCTCGGCGAACTTCCGGCTGCTGAGCACCAGGGCGGCAGCGCCGTCGGACAGGGGAGAGGAGTTGCCAGCGGTGATGGTTCCGTCCGTGGCGAACGCCGCGCGCAGCCCGGCCAGCGATTCAACAGTGGTGTCCGGCCGGACGCCCTCGTCGGACGTGACGGCGATTGGGTCGCCCTTGCGCTGCTGGACGCTCAGCGCGACGATCTCGCCGTCAAAGACGCCGTCCTTCGCGGCCCGGGCGGCCCGCTGGTGCGACGCGGCCGCCACTTCATCCTGGGCAGCCCGGTCGATGCCGAGGACCAGGTTCTTGCTCTCCGTCGACAGCCCCATGGACTGCCCATCGAAGGCGTCGGTCAGACCGTCGTGCGCGGCAGCGTCGAGCGCCTGGACCGTGCCGTAGGCCCAGCCCTGGCGGGAACCCGGCAGCAGGTGCGGGGCCCGGGTCATGGACTCCTGGCCGCCGGCCACCACCACGGTGGCGTCCCCGCTGCGGATCATCCGGGCGGCGTCGATCACCGCGGTCAGGCCCGAGAGGCAGACCTTGTTGATGGTGACCGTGGGAACGTTCCAGCCGATGCCGGCACCGACGGCGCTCTGGCGCGCCGGGTTCTGGCCGGCTCCGGCCTGCAGGACCTGGCCCATGATCACAGTGTCCACCTGCTCCGCTTTGACGCCGCTGGCGGCTAGGGCCGCCCGGATGGCATGGGTCCCAAGTTCGACGGCGGTGAAGGTCGCCAGCTGTCCGTTCAGGCGTCCCTGGGGAGTGCGGGCGGCGGCGAGGATTACAACATCGTTGTTGTCTGCAGGATTGCTCATGGTCTTCTCTTCCGATCTACGAACGACTTATTACATACGTTATCGTGAGCCCGATCACCTATCCATTCGATGGTGGCCGGGGGCGCCCGGCGTTGCCACGGCGCTCGTCCAGCACTACGGCAGCACCTCCGGCAACCCGGCCGCCCGATCCGGCCGGCGGTCCCGCCGTCGAGCCTGGGGACCGCCGGCCAAAACTTTGTGCTTGCAATCCCGCCGGAAGTGGGGTAGACAAGTAGGTTGCTTTGCCGTATCGTAGATATTTGCGTCTTCCCTGTTTACCTTCAGCCTTCATATAGCGGTGGGCTTAGCCTGACAGCTGTTCCATCAATGTGCCGTCTATAACGTGCACCAGCATGGGCGGTGCGGGTCCCGGGTCATATAGCGGAACCGGACTGGTAGCACTGCGGAGTCATTCCGCAGCGTACATAACGGGGGAGATCTGACAACGCCTGAAGGTCTGTGGAAGGATCCCTCTTGGTCGCCTCGAGCACCTCTAATGTAAACAACGCTACCGCTATCAATGCCGACAGCACCGACGGTGCAACCCGCCGGCTCTCATTCGCAAAGATTCACGAACCCCTTGATGTTCCGAATCTGCTCGCCCTGCAAACTGACAGCTTTGACTGGCTGGTCGGAAACGAACGCTGGCAGGCGCGCGTGGCGAAGGCCGTCGAAGAAGGCGACCTCAGCGTCGCCACCACCTCGGGTCTGTCTGACATCTTCGAAGAGATCTCCCCGATCGAAGACTTCCAGGGCACCATGTCCCTGAGCTTCTCCGAGCCGGAGTTCGCTGACCCCAAGTACACCATGGCCGAGTGCAAGGACCGGGACGCAACGTACTCGGCTCCGCTGTACGTCAAGGCCGAATTCATGAACAACAACACGGGCGAAATCAAGCAGCAGACCGTGTTCATGGGTGACTTCCCGCTGATGACCGAGAAGGGCACCTTCGTCGTCAACGGTACCGAGCGTGTCGTTGTCTCCCAGCTGGTCCGCTCCCCGGGCGCCTACTTCGAGCGCACCGCGGACAAGACCAGTGACAAGGACATCTTCACCGCGAAGATCATCCCCTCCCGCGGCGCCTGGTTCGAACTTGAAATCGATAAGCGCGACCAGGTCGGCGTCCGTCTTGACCGCAAGCGCAAGCAGTCCGTTACCGTACTGCTGAAGGCCCTCGGCTGGACCGAAGGCCAGATCCTCGAGGAATTCGGCCAGTACGACTCCATGCGTGCCACGCTGGAGAAGGACGCCACCGAAACCCGCGAAGACGCGTTGCTGGACATCTACCGGAAGCTGCGCCCGGGCGAGCCGCCCACGGTTGAGGCTGCCCAGTCCCTGCTGGACAACCTGTACTTCAACTCCAAGCGCTACGATCTGGCCAAGGTCGGCCGTTACAAGATCAACCGCAAGCTCGGCATCGACCGCTCCCTTGGCGACAAGGAAGCTTCGGTCCTGCATGTTGAAGACATCGTGGCCATGATCAAGTTCCTGGTTGCGCTGCACGCCGGCGAGAAGACCCTCATGGGCAAGCGCGACGGCCAGGACCACGAGCTGCGCGTCGAGATCGATGACATCGACCACTTCGGCAACCGCCGCATCCGCGCTGTCGGCGAGCTCATCGAGAACCAGGTCCGCACCGGCCTGTCCCGCATGGAGCGCGTTGTCCGCGAACGCATGACGACCCAGGACGTCGAGGCCATCACGCCGCAGACCCTGATCAACATCCGTCCCGTGGTGGCAGCCATCAAGGAGTTCTTCGGAACTTCCCAGCTGTCCCAGTTCATGGACCAGAACAACCCGCTCTCCGGCCTGACTCACAAGCGCCGCTTGTCCGCGCTGGGCCCGGGCGGTCTGTCCCGTGACCGTGCAGGCATGGAAGTCCGTGACGTGCACCCGTCCCACTACGGACGCATGTGCCCCATCGAAACTCCTGAAGGCCCGAACATTGGTCTGATCGGTTCGCTGGCTTCCTACGGACGCATCAACCCGTTCGGCTTCATCGAGACCCCGTACCGTACGGTCGCCGAAGGCGTCGTTTCCGATGAGGTCAAGTACCTCACGGCCGACGACGAGGCCGAGGTCCTGATCGCCCAGGCCAACGCCCCCCTCGACGAGAACAAGCGTTTCGCCGAAGAGACCGTCCTGGTCCGTGCCCGCGGTGGTGGAGGCGAGCCCGTGCTGGTTCCCGCCGCCGACGTCGAGTTCATGGACGTCTCCCCGCGCCAGATGGTGTCCGTGGCTACCGCCCTGATCCCGTTCCTCGAGCATGACGATGCCAACCGTGCACTCATGGGTGCCAACATGCAGCGCCAGGCCGTGCCGCTGGTCCGTTCCGAGGCACCGTTCGTCGGTACCGGCATGGAACGCGCCGCCGCCGTCGACGCCGGTGACGTTGTCATCGCGAAGAAGGCCGGTGTGGTCACCGAGGTCTCGGCTGAGCTGGTCATTATGCTCAACGACGACGGCACGGAAACCAACTACCGCATCAACAAGTTCGCCCGCTCCAACCAGGGCAACTGCTACAACCACCGTGTCCTGGTGAACGAAGGCCAGCGCTTGGAAGTCGGCGGCATCATCGCTGACGGCCCGGCAACGGACCAGGGCGAGCTCGCCCTCGGTAAGAACCTGCTCGTGGCATTCATGTCATGGGAAGGCCACAACTTCGAGGATGCCATCATCCTGTCCCAGCGCATCGTGGCCGAGGACGTCCTGTCCTCCATCCACATCGAGGAGCACGAGATCGATGCCCGCGACACCAAGCTTGGTGCCGAGGAAATCACCCGTGACATCCCCAACGTGTCTGAGGAAGTCCTGGCAGGCCTGGACGAGCGCGGCATCATCCACATTGGTGCCGAGGTTGAGGCCGGCGACATCCTGGTCGGTAAGGTCACCCCCAAGGGCGAGACCGAGCTGACCCCGGAAGAGCGCCTGCTCCGCGCCATCTTTGGTGAGAAGTCCCGCGAAGTGCGCGACACCTCCCTGAAGGTTCCGCACGGCGAGTCCGGCACCGTGATCGGTGTCCGCGTCTTCGACCGCGACAACGACGACGAGCTGCCCCCGGGCGTGAACCAGCTGGTGCGCGTGTACGTTGCTGCCAAGCGCAAGATCACCGACGGCGACAAGCTCGCCGGCCGTCACGGCAACAAGGGTGTTATCTCCAAGATCCTCCCCATCGAGGACATGCCCTTCCTTGCCGACGGCACCCCCGTTGATATCGTCCTGAACCCGCTGGGTGTTCCGGGCCGTATGAACGTCGGCCAGGTGCTGGAAACGCACCTCGGCTGGGTTGCCAAGACCGGCTGGAAGATCGAAGGCGAGCCCGAATGGGTCAAGCAGCTGCCGAACCTGCCGCGCGAGAGTGGCCAGACCACTGTCGCAACGCCGGTCTTCGACGGTGCGCGTGAAGAGGAAATCACGGGCCTGCTCGATTCCACGAACGTCACCCGCGACGGCGACCGCCTGATCAACTCCTCGGGCAAGACCCGTCTGTTCGACGGCCGCTCCGGCGAGCCGTTCCCGGATCCGATCTCGGTCGGCTACATGTACATCCTGAAGCTCCACCACCTGGTGGACGACAAGATCCACGCACGCTCCACCGGCCCGTACTCCATGATCACGCAGCAGCCGCTGGGTGGTAAGGCACAGTTCGGTGGCCAGCGCTTCGGTGAAATGGAAGTGTGGGCGCTCGAAGCTTACGGCGCCGCCTACACGCTCCAGGAACTCCTCACGATCAAGTCGGATGACATTCACGGTCGCGTGAAGGTCTACGAAGCCATCGTCAAGGGCGAGAACATCCCGGAGCCGGGCGTTCCTGAGTCCTTCAAGGTCTTGATCAAGGAAATGCAGTCGCTGTGCCTGAACGTGGAAGTGCTTTCCACGGACGGAACCACAATTGAAATGCGTGACTCTGATGACGCAGTCTTCACGGCTGCGGAAGAACTGGGCATCGATCTGTCTCGTGCAGAGCCCAGTTCCGTAGAAGAGGTTTAGCAGGGCCCGACGGCGGGCGGCACCCCGTCCGCCGTCGGATCCTCCCTCTTCCCGTAACCAAGACTTCAGAATTTAGAGAACAAGAGAGAACAGGGACCATATGTCCAGCGAATCCTCCTTCGGCCTCATGCAGATCGGCCTCGCCACCGCGGAAGACATCCGCGGCTGGTCGTACGGCGAGGTTAAGAAGCCGGAAACCATCAACTACCGCACGCTCAAGCCCGAGAAGGACGGACTCTTCTGCGAGAAGATCTTCGGCCCGTCCCGCGACTGGGAATGCTACTGCGGCAAGTACAAGCGCGTGCGCTTCAAGGGCATCATCTGTGAGCGGTGTGGCGTTGAGGTCACCCGCGCCAAGGTGCGTCGTGAGCGCATGGGCCACATCGAGCTCGCCGCCCCGGTCACGCACATCTGGTACTTCAAGGGTGTGCCCT
This sequence comes from Arthrobacter sp. ov118, assembly GCF_900116495.1. Lineage (GTDB taxonomy): Bacteria > Actinomycetota > Actinomycetes > Actinomycetales > Micrococcaceae > Arthrobacter. The sequence goes on along the minus strand of NZ_FPAY01000001.1, from coordinate 374,099 downwards.
CCCGTCTGGGCTACCTCCTGGACCTGGCACCGAAGGACCTCGAGAAGGTCATCTACTTCGCCGCCTACATGATCACGAGCGTCGACGCCGACAGCCGCCACGAAGAACTGCCCAACCTCCAGGTTGAGCACGACATCGAGAAGAAGCAGCTGATCGACAACCGCGACTCCGACATCGCCACGATCGCCCGCGACCTCGAGAACGAGCTCGCCCGCCTCGAAGGCGAAGGCGCCAAGGCTGCCGACAAGAAGAAGGCCCGTGACTCCGCCGACCGCCAGATGGCGAACGTGCGCAAGCGTGCCGACGCCGAAATCGAGCGCCTCGAGCAGGTCTGGGACCGCTTTAAGAACCTCAAGGTCGCAGACCTCGAAGGTGACGAAGGCCTGTACCGCGAACTGCGCGACCGCTACGGCATGTACTTCGAGGGCTCCATGGGTGCCGAAGCCATCAAGAAGCGTCTTGAGAGCTTCGACATGCAGGCCGAGTCGGACATGCTGCGCGACATCATCGCCAACGGCAAGGGCCAGCGCAAGACCCGCGCCCTGAAGCGGCTCAAGGTGGTCAACGCCTTCCTGACCACCAACAACAGCCCGCTCGGCATGGTGCTGGACGCCGTCCCGGTGATCCCGCCGGAACTGCGCCCGATGGTCCAGCTGGACGGTGGCCGCTTCGCGACCTCCGACCTCAACGACCTCTACCGCCGCGTGATCAACCGCAACAACCGCCTCAAGCGCCTGCTTGACCTCGGTGCCCCGGAGATCATCGTCAACAACGAGAAGCGCATGCTTCAGGAAGCTGTTGACAGCCTCTTCGACAACGGCCGCCGCGGCCGCCCGGTCACCGGACCGGGCAACCGTCCGCTGAAGTCCCTGAGCGACATGCTCAAGGGCAAGCAGGGTCGTTTCCGCCAGAACCTCCTCGGCAAGCGCGTCGACTACTCCGGCCGTTCGGTCATCGTTGTCGGCCCGCAGCTGAAGCTGCACCAATGTGGTCTGCCCAAGCAGATGGCCCTGGAGCTCTTCAAGCCGTTCGTGATGAAGCGCCTGGTTGACCTCAACCACGCACAGAACATCAAGTCGGCCAAGCGCATGGTCGAGCGTTACCGCCCGCAGGTCTGGGACGTCCTCGAAGAGATCATCACCGAGCACCCCGTGCTGCTGAACCGTGCACCTACCCTGCACCGTCTCGGCATCCAGGCGTTCGAGCCGCAGCTCGTCGAAGGCAAGGCAATCCAGCTTCACCCGCTGGTTTGTGGCGCCTTCAACGCCGACTTCGACGGCGACCAGATGGCAGTCCACCTGCCGCTGAGCCCCGAGGCCCAGGCCGAGGCCCGCATCCTGATGCTGTCCTCGAACAACATCCTGAAGCCGTCCGACGGCCGCCCGGTGACCCTGCCGTCGCAGGATATGATCATCGGCCTCTACCACCTGACCACCAAGCGTGTCGGTTCAGCTGGCGAAGGCCGGATCTTCTCCTCGGTTGCGGAAGCCATCATGGCCTACGACCTGCACGAGCTGCACCTGAACTCCAAGGTGAAGATCCGCCTCGAGGGCTTCGTGCCCTACGCCGGCTGGGAAGCACCGGAGGACTGGGAGCCCGGTCAGACCGCACTGGTCGAAACCTCGCTCGGCCAGGTCATCTTCAACCAGACGCTGCCCGCGGACTACCCGTGGGTGGAGGATGTTGCCGACAAGGGCGAGCTGTCCCGGATCGTCAACGATCTCGCCGAGCGCTACCCGAAGGTTGTCACCGCGGCAACGCTGGACAACCTGAAGGATGCCGGTTTCTACTGGGCAACCCGATCAGGGGTCACCGTTGCCATCTCCGACATCGAGGTGCCCAAGTCCAAGCCGGAGCTCCTCGCCGGTTACGAGACCATGGCCGCCAAGATCCAGGGCCAGTACGACAAGGGCCTGATCGACGACGACGAGCGTCGCCAGGAACTGATCGAGATCTGGAACAAGGCAACCAACGAAATCGCCCAAGCGATGCGCGACAGCCTCTCGCCGATGAACACCATCAACCGCATGGTGTCCTCCGGTGCACGTGGTAACTGGATGCAAGTCCGTCAGATCGCGGGTATCCGTGGCCTGGTGGCCAACCCGAAGGGCGAAATCATCCCGCGTCCGATCAAGTCCTCCTACCGTGAGGGCCTGTCGGTGCTGGAATACTTCATCGCCACCCACGGTGCCCGTAAGGGTCTGGCCGACACCGCCCTGCGTACCGCCAACTCGGGTTACCTGACCCGTCGTCTGGTGGACGTTTCGCAGGACGTCATTGTCCGCGAAGAGGACTGCGGCACCGAGCGCGGCCTGATGACCGCAATCGCCGTCGCAGACGCCAACGGCGAGCTGGTCCTGGACGAAAACGTCGAGAACAGCGCGTACGCCCGCACCCTGGCCGTGGACGTCGTCGACGCCACGGGCAAGGTCCTGGCAGCCGGCGGCACTGACTGCGGCGACGTCGTCATTGCCGAGCTGTTCGCAGCCGGCATCACCGAGGTCAAGGTCCGCTCCGTGCTGACCTGTGAGTCCAGCGTCGGCACCTGCGCCCTGTGCTACGGCCGTTCGCTGGCCACGGGCAAGACCGTCGACATAGGTGAGGCAGTGGGCATCATCGCCGCACAGTCCATCGGTGAGCCCGGTACCCAGCTGACCATGCGTACGTTCCACACCGGTGGTGCAGTTTCCGCCGGCGGCGGCGACGACATCACCCAGGGTCTGCCCCGTATCCAGGAGCTCTTCGAAGCCCGTACTCCGAAGGGCGTTGCACCGATTGCTGAAGCAGCCGGCCGCATCGCCATCGAGGAGACCGAGCGGCAGATGCGCCTGGTGATCACCCCGGACGACGGATCCGAAGAGATCGCCTACCCGGTGCTGCGCCGTTCACGTCTGCTCATCGAAGACGGCGACCACGTCAGCGTCGGCCAGAAGCTCATCAACGGCCCGGTCGATCCCAAGCAGGTGCTGCGCATCATGGGTCCCCGTGCCGCGCAGAAGTTCCTGGTGGACGAGGTCCAGGGCGTGTACCGCAGCCAGGGCATTGGTATCCACGACAAGCACGTCGAGGTTATCGTCCGCCAGATGCTGCGCCGCGTCACGGTCATCGAGTCCGGTGATTCGGATCTGCTGCCCGGCGAGCTTGCCGAACGCAGCCGCTTCGAAGATGCCAACCGCCGCGTTGTGTCCGAGGGCAAGGCGCCGGCCTCAGGCCGTCCCGAGCTCATGGGTATCACCAAGGCGTCCCTGGCGACCGAGTCCTGGCTGTCCGCAGCTTCCTTCCAGGAGACCACCCGCGTCCTGACGCAGGCGGCCATGGAAGGAAAGAGCGACCCGCTGCTCGGCCTCAAGGAAAACGTCATCATCGGTAAGCTCATCCCGGCCGGCACCGGTCTGCCGCGCTACACCGAGGTCACCGTGGAGCCCACTGAAGAAGCAAAGGCCAACCTCTTTACTGGCCCCAGCGCATTCAGTGACTTCTCCTACGACACCCTGGGTGGCGACGGGGCTCCCGAGTTCCACGCCATCCCGCTGGATGACTACGATCTCGGCAGCGACTTCCGCTAACGGCTAACAGCAACGCGGGGTCACCTACGGCCCAATCCGCACCATGGATTGGGCCCGAAGTGACCCCGCGTTGGTGTTTAAGGGCCGGGCCGTAGCAACCGGAAACCCCGCCGATTAAGGGCTGGGAGCGGCCCGTGGTAGACTGGAGACTAATTGTTATTGTGGCAGTGGATGAGTGCGCCGGTTTCAGTCAGACAGCTTGTAGCTGCAGGGCTGGGCCAGGACGACGTTTCCGGTTTGCAGGGTTCTTGTGCAACGTATGCCACATTTTCGCATGCCTAGGGACAGTTCGGGTCGAAAGTCCTGGAGTCCCGGCGTGCGGTCCGACTATTAAGGCTTCGCCTCAGCTGCTCTGGAGAGAACTTCAAAGCTCGGGCGGCGAGGCGCAGCGACAAGAGAGCGGCCGCCAACGGCCGCTCCGGATAAAACGGAGAACACGAGAGTGCCTACGATTAACCAGCTGGTCCGCAAGGGCCGCACGCCGAAGGTCAAAAAGACCAAGGCCCCCGCGCTTAACGGCAGCCCGATGCGCCGCGGTGTTTGCACCCGCGTTTACACGACCACCCCGAAGAAGCCGAACTCGGCTCTGCGTAAGGTTGCACGTGTGCGCCTCAACGGTGGCATTGAAGTCACCGCTTACATCCCCGGTGTAGGCCACAACCTGCAGGAGCACTCCATTGTGCTCGTCCGCGGCGGCCGCGTGAAGGACCTTCCGGGTGTCCGCTACAAGATCGTCCGTGGCGCCCTCGATACCCAGGGTGTCAAGAACCGTAAGCAGGCCCGCAGCCGCTACGGCGCAAAGATGGAGAAGAAGTAATATGCCTCGCAAGGGTCCGGCCCCCAAGCGGCCGCTCGTTCTAGATCCCGTTTACGGCTCCCCGCTGGTCACGCAGCTCATCAACAAGGTGCTGGTTGACGGCAAGAAGTCCACCGCAGAGCGCATCGTCTACGGTGCCCTCGAAGGTGCTCGCGCCAAGTCCGGCGGCGACCCCGTTGCAGCCCTCAAGAAGGCCATGGACAACGTCAAGCCCTCGCTTGAGGTTCGCTCCCGCCGCGTTGGTGGCGCCACCTACCAGGTTCCGGTTGAGGTCAAGCCCGGCCGCTCCACTGCCCTCGCCCTGCGCTGGCTGGTCGGCTACTCCAAGGCCCGCCGCGAAAAGACGATGACCGAGCGCCTCCAGAACGAGATTCTGGATGCCTCCAACGGTCTCGGTGCCGCTGTGAAGCGTCGCGAAGACACCCACAAGATGGCCGAGTCCAACAAGGCCTTCGCACACTACCGCTGGTAATACTTCCCGGACGCCGCCGGCTCAACCGAGCCGGCGGCGAACGTGCAGTCCATCCGAAAGGGAGACACCGTGGCACAGGACGTGCTTACCGACCTTAGCAAGGTCCGCAACATCGGCATCATGGCCCACATCGATGCCGGCAAGACCACCACTACCGAGCGCATCCTGTTCTACACGGGTGTGAACCACAAGATCGGCGAAACGCACGACGGCGCTTCGACGACTGACTGGATGGAACAGGAAAAGGAACGCGGCATCACCATCACGTCTGCCGCCGTGACCTGCTTCTGGGAAAACAACCAGATCAACATCATCGACACCCCCGGCCACGTTGACTTCACGGTCGAGGTTGAGCGCTCCCTGCGCGTCCTCGACGGCGCAGTCGCCGTGTTCGATGGCAAGGAAGGTGTGGAGCCGCAGTCCGAGACTGTCTGGCGCCAGGCCGATAAGTACAACGTTCCGCGCATCTGCTTCGTCAACAAGATGGACAAGCTCGGCGCTGACTTCTACTTCACCGTCGACACCATCGTCGGCCGTCTCGGTGCCAAGCCGCTCGTCATGCAGCTGCCGATCGGCGCCGAGAACGACTTCATCGGCGTCGTCGACCTCCTCTACATGCGTTCGCTGGTCTGGCCCGGCGACGCCAAGGGTGACGTCACCATGGGTGCCAAGTACGAGATCCGCGAGATCCCGGCTGACCTCCAGGCGAAGGCCGAAGAGTACCGCGCAACTCTCGTCGAGACTGTTGCCGAGTCCTCCGAGGAACTCATGGAGAAGTACCTCGAGGGCGAAGAGATCACCATCGATGAGCTCAAGGCCGGCATCCGCAAGATGACGATCAACTCCGAGCTCTACCCGGTCTTCTGTGGTTCCGCATTCAAGAACCGCGGTGTCCAGCCGATGCTCGACGCAGTGGTTGACTACCTGCCGAACCCGCTCGACGTCCCGCCGATGATCGGTCACGATCCGCGCGACGAAGAGAAGGAACTGACCCGCAAGCCTTCTTCCGAAGAGCCGTTCTCCGCACTGGCCTTCAAGATCGCTGCACACCCCTTCTTCGGCCAGCTCACCTTCATCCGCGTGTACTCCGGTCACGTGGAAGCAGGCGCGCAGGTGGTCAACTCCACCAAGGGCAAGAAGGAGCGCATCGGCAAGCTGTTCCAGATGCACGCCAACAAGGAAATGCCCGTCGAGGGCGCTACCGCGGGGCACATTTACGCAGCGATCGGCCTCAAGGACACCACCACCGGTGACACCCTGTGCGATTCCAGCAACCAGATCGTGCTGGAGTCCATGAGCTTCCCGGAGCCCGTGATCTCTGTTGCCATCGAGCCGAACACCAAGGGTGACCAGGAGAAGCTCTCCACGGCCATCCAGAAGCTCTCCGCTGAGGACCCGACCTTCCAGGTCTCCCTCAACGAAGACACCGGCCAGACCATCATCGCCGGCATGGGCGAGCTCCACCTGGACATCCTGGTGGACCGCATGCGCCGCGAATTCAAGGTCGAGGCTAACGTTGGCAAGCCGCAGGTTGCTTACCGCGAAACCATCAAGCGGACTGTAGAGCGTCACGACTACACGCACAAGAAGCAGACCGGTGGATCGGGGCAGTTCGCAAAGATCCAGATCGCGATCGAGCCGCTGGACACCGCCGAAGGCGAGCTGTACGAGTTCGAGAACAAGGTCACCGGTGGCCGCGTTCCGCGCGAGTACATCCCGTCCGTTGACGCCGGTATCCAGGATGCGCTGAACGACGGCGTCCTGGCCGGTTACCCGGTTGTCGGCATCAAGGCGACGCTGATTGACGGCGCCTACCACGATGTGGACTCTTCGGAAATGGCGTTCAAGATCGCCGGCCGTATGGCTTTCAAGGAAGCCGCACGCAAGGCGAACCCTGTCCTGCTCGAACCGCTGATGGATGTCGAGGTCCGCACCCCTGAGGAATACATGGGTGAAGTTATCGGTGACCTCAACTCCCGCCGTGGCCAGATGCAGTCCATGGAGGATGCCCAGGGCGTCAAGGTTATTCGTGCGCACGTTCCGCTGTCCGGCATGTTCGGCTACATCGGTGACCTGCGCTCGAAGACCCAGGGCCGCGCTGTGTACTCCATGACGTTCAACAGCTACGCCGAGGTCCCGAAGGCAGTTGCCGACGAGATCATCCAGAAGAGCCGCGGCGAGTAGTCCCTAGGGCACATCGCAGCAGCAAAAACTTGGATGCGTTTCCGCCAGCGGAGACTCATCTGGTGCAAGTGGCCGGACTCCGGTCAGCTGTAGTCCGGCAAGGCCGGAGTTCGGCCGCCTGCACGAACAGGCTCTAGGCACTAGCATTAGTACCTGAATCTGCAATTTCACCAATCCAAAGCCCCCCAAGTAGACTTACTGGAGTTTCTGCCGCGACAAGCGCGGTCGAAGGGTAAGTCATTTGAAAACGTTCTAGGAGGAACCTGTGGCAAAGGCAAAGTTCGAGCGGACTAAGCCGCACGTTAACATCGGTACCATTGGTCACGTTGACCACGGTAAGACGACGCTGACGGCCGCCATTTCCAAGGTGCTGTACGACAAGTACCCGACTCTCAACGAGAAGCGTGACTTCGCGTCGATCGACTCTGCTCCCGAAGAGCGTCAGCGCGGCATTACCATCAACATCTCCCACGTTGAGTACCAGACCGAGAAGCGCCACTACGCACACGTAGACGCTCCGGGTCACGCTGACTACATCAAGAACATGATCACCGGCGCAGCCCAGATGGACGGTGCAATCCTCGTGGTTGCCGCCACTGACGGCCCGATGGCCCAGACCCGTGAGCACGTTCTGCTCGCCCGCCAGGTTGGTGTTCCCTACCTGCTGGTCGCGCTGAACAAGGCTGACATGGTCGACGACGAGGAACTCCTCGACCTCGTCGAAATGGAAGTTCGTGAGCTGCTCAGCTCGCAGGGCTTCGACGGCGACGAAGCTCCGGTTGTCCGCGTTTCGGGCCTGAAGGCTCTGGAAGGCGACCCGGTTTGGGTCAAGTCCGTTGAGGACCTGATGGCAGCTGTGGACGAGTCCGTTCCGGACCCCGTACGTGACCGCGACAAGCCGTTCCTGATGCCGATCGAAGACGTCTTCACGATCACCGGCCGTGGCACCGTTGTTACGGGCCGCGCCGAGCGTGGAACCCTCGCCATCAACTCCGAGGTCGAGATCGTCGGCATCCGCCCGGTCCAGAAGACCACGGTTACCGGTATCGAGATGTTCCACAAGCAGCTCGACGAAGCATGGGCCGGCGAGAACTGTGGCCTCCTGCTCCGCGGTCTGAAGCGCGACGATGTCGAGCGTGGCCAGGTTGTCGTCAAGCCGGGTTCCATCACCCCGCACACCGACTTCGAGGCTAACGTCTACATCCTCTCCAAGGACGAAGGCGGACGTCACAACCCGTTCTACTCCAACTACCGCCCGCAGTTCTACTTCCGCACCACGGACGTTACCGGCGTTATCACCCTGCCGGAAGGCACGGAAATGGTTATGCCGGGCGACAACACTGAGATGACCGTTGCGCTCATCCAGCCGATCGCAATGGAAGAGGGCCTCGGCTTCGCTATCCGCGAAGGCGGCCGCACTGTTGGTTCGGGACGCGTCACCAACATCATCAAGTAGTACTTGCTGATCACGGTTATCCTGGCTGCTTGACGGCCACGGAAAACTAAGGAAGGGCCCCGCTGCACCTGCAGCGGGGCCCTTTCGTTTAAGTTCCTGCTACCTTTGCAGAGAGGGGAAAGGAGCTCACCATGGGCTGGTTCATTTTTCTGCTGCTCGTCGTCGCCGCAGTGGTCGTTTTCTTTTGGGTGAAGAAAAACTTCCGCCAGGAGATCGAGCGCGCCAAGCGCATCAATCGGCTGAACCGCGACCAGTAGCTGCCCGCGGCTCGCGACCAGTAACCTTCTGCGGTTTCCAGCCGGAAGCGGCCGGGCACATCACGTCCGCCGCCGCTTCCGTGCCCTCGCCAGCGCCTGGTACCAGTAGTACGAATCCTTCGGGGTGCGCTGCAGCGTCGTGAAGTCCACGTGGACCAGGCCGAAGCGCTGGGAGTACCCGGCTGCCCATTCAAAGTTGTCCATCAGGGTCCAGACGTAGTAGCCGAGCAGATCGACGTCGTGCGCTATGCCCCCGGGGGAGGTGGCCTCCACTGCCTGGCCGAGGTGGGCGGCGAGGTAGCTGATCCGCCCGGCATCGGGGATGGGGCCGGTGACGTGGTCCGGTTCGGGGAAGCTCGCCCCGCTCTCGGTGATGTACAGCGGCGGCAGCGACTCGCCGTAGCGGTCCTTCAGTTCGCGGAGCAGGATTCCCAGGTGGTCCGGAGCGACCGGCCAGCCGAACCCCGTGAGCTCGTATTCCGGGAACGCGGCGAAATGGAACGGCACTTTTAGCATCGCCTCCGTTTTACCGGTGGGACTGTCGACGCGGCGCCCGGCGGCCACCTTGACGGGGTAGTAGTAGTTCAGGCCGTAGAAATCCAGCGGTTGGTGAATGGTGGCCAGGTCCGCATCGGTGATGCGGCCCAGGGAACGGAACCACGGCCTGGCGATCAGCGGGGGCCGGGGAAAACGGCCCAAGAGGATCGGGTCCGCATAGAGGCGGTTCAGGACGAGATCGAACATCCCGGCTAGCAGCCGATCGGCCAGCGACCCTGATGCCGGCCGGACGGGGGCATGGAGGTTCGTGACGCCGACGGCGCCGCGGACGCCTGCCGCCCGCAGGGCCTGCACGGCCAGGCCGTGGCCCAGGAGCTGATGGTGCACCGAGGGCAGGGCGTCGAAGAGCAGCCCGCGCCCGGGTGCATGGACCCCCAGGGCGTAGCCGTTGAGGGTGACTGAAGCGGGTTCGTTCAGCGTCACCCACTGCGCCACGCGGTCGCCGAACCGCCTGGCGGCGGTTGCGCAGTACTCGGCGAACCGTTCCGCCGTCGAGCGGCTCATCCAGCCGCCCCGGTGCTCAAGGGGGAGCGGGGTGTCCCAGTGGTACAAGGTGGCCATGGGGGAGATGCCGGCGGCCAGCAGCCGGTCGATCAGGCGGTCGTAGAAGTCCAGGCCCGCCGCATTGAAGCGGCCGGTGCCCTCCGGCTGGATCCGGGGCCAGGAGATCGAGAACCGGTAGGAGTCAATCCCGAGCTCGCGCATGAGCCCGACGTCTTCGGCCGCGCGGTTGTAGTGGTCGCAGGCGACGGCGGGGGAGTGCCCGTGCAGGATGTTCCCCGGCTTCTCCGCAAACGCGTCCCACCCGGACGGCCCGCGGCCGCCGGCCGCGAGGCTACCCTCGATCTGGAAGGCCGCGGAGGCAACTCCCAGGGTGAATCCGGGGCTCAGGCGTGCGGCGAGGGCCTGAACTGCTACAGCATCCTGCACAGTCATGGCCCTATCATCCATTCGCGGGCGGCGCAGGACAATGCCAAACCGGCCGCTTCAAGGGCTGATTCGCTTCTGCCCGTAAATTCCGGCATACTAGATGAGTTGTTCAAGCGCTCTTTCGCGTCCCGATCCGGATAATGCCGGGTGCCAGGGTCCAGGTGAGAGACCAAACATAACCCACTCCCTCCGGAATTGCGGGCGCGCACGTGCGAAATTGTGCGACACGCCCGACCGCGGGGGTCGGTTACGTCGGCAGGTTGAGGAACCCGGGATTTCCCGGATTCAGCTTGTGCGGCGGGTGGTAGTTACGACTTCAAATGCTTCGGCAGCCATACAACGCGTAAGTAAACAGGGCAGCCCCAAACAGGGGAAGCACAGACTGAAAGAGAGTCAGGCGACATGGCGGGACAAAAAATCCGCATCCGGCTGAAGTCATACGACCACGAGGTCATTGACGTTTCAGCACGGAAGATCGTTGAGACGGTCACGCGCGCAGGCGCAACGGTAGTTGGCCCCGTGCCGCTGCCGACGGAGAAGAACGTGTACTGCGTTATCCGCTCTCCGCACAAGTACAAGGACAGCCGCGAGCACTTCGAAATGCGCACGCACAAGCGTCTGATCGACATCATCGACCCCACGCCCAAGGCTGTTGACTCGCTCATGCGTCTCGACCTGCCGGCCGACGTGAACATCGAAATCAAGCTGTAGGGAGGTGCTGAGAGACTATGACCGCAACCCGTAACGTAAAGGGCCTGCTGGGCACGAAGCTCGGCATGACCCAGGTCTGGGACGAGAACAACAAGCTCATCCCCGTCACTGTGGTCCAGGCTGACTCAAACGTCATCACGCAGCTGCGCAATGCAGAAACTGATGGCTATGTCGCCGTTCAGATCGGCTACGGCCAGATCGATCCCCGCAAGGTCACCAAGCCGCTGGCTGGTCACTTTGAAAAGGCAGGCGTCACGCCTCGCCGCCACGTCGTAGAACTGCGCACTGCAGATGCTGACTCTTACGAGCTGGGCCAGGAGCTCTCCGTAGAGCTCTTCGAAGCCGGCCAGAAGATCGACGTCGTTGGCACCACCAAGGGTAAGGGCTTCGCCGGTGTTATGAAGCGTCACGGCTTCCACGGCGTTGGAGCTTCCCACGGTGCCCACAAGAACCACCGTAAGCCCGGTTCTATCGGTGGAGCATCCACCCCGAGCCGCGTCTTCAAGGGCATGAAAATGGCCGGCCGCATGGGCGCCGTTCGTCACACCACGCTGAACCTCACGGTCCACGCGGTTGACGTCGAGAAGTCGCTGCTCCTGATCAAGGGCGCCGTTCCCGGTGCCCGCGGCCAGGTCGTACTCGTACGCACCGCCGTGAAGGGAGCCTAGTTCAATGACTAGCACTGTCAAGGTTGACCTGCCTGCAGAGATCTTCGACGTACAGACCAACGTGCCGCTGCTGCACCAGGTTGTCGTTGCCCAGCTCGCTGCTGCTCGCCAGGGTACCCACAAGACCAAGACCCGCGCCGAGGTTTCCGGTGCAGGCCGCAAGCCGTTCAAGCAGAAGGGCACCGGCCGCGCCCGTCAGGGTTCCATCCGTGCTCCTCACATGACCGGTGGTGGCGTTGTCCACGGCCCCACGCCGCGTGACTACAGCCAGCGCACCCCCAAGAAGATGATTGCTGCTGCACTGCGCGGCGCACTCTCGGACCGCGCCCGCAACGGCCGCGTCCACGTCGTTGCTGAACTGGTTGCCGGCTCCAAGCCGTCCTCCAAGGAAGCACTGGCAACCCTGCGCGGAGTTTCCGAGCGCAAGAACCTGCTCGTTGTCATTGAGCGCGCCAACGATGTTGCTGCACTGTCCGTGCGCAACCTCGAGGAAGTTCACGTTCTGTACGCAGACCAGCTGAACACCTACGACGTTCTCGTTTCCGACGACGTAGTCTTCACCAAGGCTGCCTACGAAGCATTCGTTGCTGACAAGGTTGCAAAGAACGAGGAGGATGCCAAGTGAGTGCAGCCACCATCAAAGACCCGCGCGACGTCGTGCTTGCACCCGTCGTTTCGGAAAAGAGCTACGGCCTGATCGACGAGGGCAAGTACACCTTCCTGGTGGACCCCCGCTCGAACAAGACCGAGATCAAGCTGGCCGTGGAGAAAATCTTCTCCGTCAAGGTCGAATCGATCAACACCATCAACCGTGCCGGTAAGCGCAAGCGCACCAAATTCGGCTGGGGTACCCGCAAGAGCACCAAGCGTGCCATTGTGAGCCTCAAAGAAGGCACTATCGACATCTTCGGCGGTCCGCTTTCCTAAGCGGAGACCACTTTAACGAGGAAATAAATTATGGGAATCCGTAAATACAAGCCGACTACCCCGGGCCGTCGTGGCTCGAGCGTAGCGGACTTCACTGAAATCACGCGGTCGACGCCGGAAAAGTCGTTGGTACGTCCCCTCCCGAAAAAGGGTGGCCGTAACAACACCGGTAAGATCACGACCCGTCACAAGGGTGGTGGCCACAAGCGCCAGTACCGTCTGATCGACTTCCGTCGCCACGACAAGGACGGCGTCAACGCCCGCGTTGCCGAAATCGAGTACGACCCGAACCGTACGGCTCGCATCGCACTGCTGCACTACGTTGATGGCACCAAGCGTTACATCATCGCCCCGAACAAGCTGTCCCAGGGCGACTTCGTAGAGGCCGGCGCCGACGCTGACATCAAGCCCGGCAACAACCTGCCGCTGCGCAACATCCCCGTCGGTACCGTTATCCACGCAGTTGAACTGCGTCCGGGTGGCGGCGCCAAGATGGCCCGTTCCGCTGGCGCTTCCGTTCAGCTCGTCGCCAAGGAAGGCCGTTTCGCCCAGCTGCGTCTGCCCTCCGGCGAAATTCGCAACGTTGACGTGCGCTGCCGGGCAACCGTCGGCGAGGTCGGCAACGCTGAGCAGTCGAACATCAACTGGGGCAAGGCCGGCCGTATGCGGTGGAAGGGCGTCCGCCCGACCGTCCGTGGTGTCGCCATGAACCCGGTTGACCACCCGCACGGTGGTGGTGAAGGTAAGACCTCCGGTGGTCGTCACCCGGTCAACCCCAACGGTAAGCCTGAAGGCCGTACCCGCCGCCCCAACAAAGAGAGCGACAACCTTATTGTGCGTCGCCGTCGTACTGGCAAGAACAAGCGATAGGAGCCTGGACACATGCCACGCAGCCTGAAAAAAGGTCCTTTCGTTGACCAGCACCTCTTTGTGAAGGTAGCCAGGGAAAACGAAAAGGGCACCAAGAACGTCATCAAGACCTGGTCCCGCCGTTCGATGATCGTCCCCGACATGCTCGGCCACACGATCGCCGTCCACGACGGACGCAAGCACATCCCCGTGTTTGTCACTGAGTCGATGGTCGGGCACAAGCTCGGCGAATTCGCTCCTACGCGGACATTCCGCGGCCATGTCAAGGACGACCGTAAGGGCAAGCGCCGCTAGGCGCCTGCACTTACGTCAAAGACGAGAGAAGGAAAGCAATGGAAGCCAAGGCAATTGCGCGTCACATCCGCGTAACGCCTATGAAGGCCCGGCGCGTCGTCAACCTTGTTCGTGGTAAGCAAGCGAATGAGGCTCTGGCAATTCTGAAGTTTGCCCCCCAGGCAGCTTCGGAGCCGGTATTCAAGGTAGTTCAGTCGGCAATCTCCAACGCCCGGGTCCTCGCGGACCGCGACGGCGTGGCGTTTGACGAAGGTGACCTCATCATCAGCGAAGCGTTTGTTGATGAAGGCCCGACCATGAAGCGGTTCCAGCCGCGCGCCCAGGGTCGTGCATTTCAGATCAAGAAGCGCACGAGCCACATCACCGTGGTAGTCGCTACCCCGGAGAAAGAGGAGGCTCGCTAAGTGGGACAGAAAGTAAACCCGCACGGGTTCCGACTCGGCATCACCACCGATCACGTATCGCACTGGTTTGCTGACAGCACCAAGTCCGGCCAGCGGTACAAGGACTTCGTTCGCGAAGACATCCGCATCCGCCAGCTTATGTCCACGGGCATGGAGCGCGCCGGCATCGCCAAGGTCGAGATCGAGCGCACTCGCGACCGTGTCCGCGTGGATATCCACACGGCACGTCCGGGCATCGTTATCGGCCGCCGCGGCGCCGAGGCAGACCGCATCCGCGGCGAGCTCGAAAAGCTCACCGGCAAGCAGGTCCAGCTGAACATCCTCGAGGTCAAGAACCCCGAGATGGAAGCCCAGCTTGTTGCCCAGGGTGTTGCAGAGCAGCTGACTTCCCGCGTGGCTTTCCGCCGTGCGATGAAGAAGGCCATGCAGTCCGCACAGCGTGCCGGTGCCAAGGGCATCCGTATCGCTTGCTCGGGTCGACTGGGCGGCGCTGAAATGTCCCGCTCGGAGTTCTACCGCGAAGGCCGTGTGCCCCTGCACACCCTGCGTGCGAACATCGACTACGGCTTCTACGAGGCCAAGACCACCTTCGGCCGCATCGGCGTGAAGGTCTGGATCTACAAGGGCGACGTCACCGCCAAGGAACTGGCTCAGCAGGCAGCTGCTGCTCCGTCCCGCGGCCGTGCCGGCGACCGCCCGGGCCGCCCGGGTGGCGCTGACCGCGGCGACCGCCGTCGTCGTACCGACCGCCCCGCAGCTGAGGCAGCTCCCGCTGCCGCTGAAGCTCCGGCAGCTGAGGCAGCCTCCGCCGCACCGGCACAGGCAGCAGAAGGAGGACAGGCTTAAATGCTTATCCCACGTCGAGTCAAGCACCGTAAGCAGCACCACCCGGGTCGTTCCGGCGCTGCTACGGGCGGCACCCAGGTCTCCTTCGGTGAGTGGGGCATCCAGGCGCTGAGCCCGGCCTACGTCACGAACCGTCAGATCGAATCTGCCCGTATCGCGATGACCCGCCACATCAAGCGTGGCGGTAAGGTCTGGATCAACATCTACCCGGACCGTCCGCTGACCAAGAAGCCTGCCGAAACCCGCATGGGTTCCGGTAAGGGTTCTCCGGAATGGTGGGTCTCCAACGTCAAGCCGGGCCGGGTTCTCTTCGAACTCTCCGGTGTCAATGAAGAGGTAGCTCGCGAGGCCCTGCGCCTGGCAATCCACAAGCTGCCGTTGAAGGCACGCATCGTGCGTCGCGAAGGTGGTGAGTAGAAATGGCAGTAGGATCCAAGGAACTTGCATCCGCACAGCTGGACGGTTTCGACAACGAGCGTCTCGTTGAAGAACTCCGCAAGGCCAAGGAAGAGCTGTTCAACCTGCGTTTCCAGTCCGCCACCGGTCAGCTGGAGAACCACGGTCGTCTGCGCGCGGTAAAGAAGGACATCGCCCGCATCTACACCGTTCTCCGTGAGCGCGAGCTGGGCATTCGTGCCGAGGTTGCCGCACCGGTTGTGGAAGCCAAGGAAGAAAAGAAGTCCAAGAAGGCTGCAACCAAGAAGGCCGAAAAGGCCGAAGCGGTTGAAGCCGAGGAGGATGCCAAGTGAGTGAAAAGGACGAGAACGTGACGGAAACTGTTTCCGGCGCAGCCCAGGCTGACGAGCGCGGTTACCGTAAGACGAAGCGCGGCTACGTCGTCTCGGACAAGATGGAAAAGACCATCGTTGTCCAGGTCGAAGACCGCGTGAAGCACGCCCTCTACGGCAAGGTCATCCGCCGCAACGCCAAGATCAAGGCTCACGACGAAGAGAACAGCGCCGGCATCGGCGACCTCGTGCTCCTCGCCGAGACCCGCCCGCTGTCCGCTACCAAGCGGTGGCGTCTGGTCGAGATCCTCGAAAAGGCCAAGTAACACCTGCAGCCCTGCTGCCCTGGAAACCCCCGCACCCCCTTGGGAGCGGGGGTTTCCTCGTTTGCGGTGCTGTCGCCGCGCTGGCGGCGTCACGGGGAGCAGGCTTTCGGGCGGCGTACGACGGCGGCCCGCCGGCTTTCCGGGGAAGTGGGGCGGCTGGCAGGCCGAAAGACTGTCCTGCGTGACGCCGTCGTCCGTTTGCCATGGGGGACCCGGACTGTGGTAATGGCCGATTCTGGCTCAGGCCCAAAACGTGCTAAGATTTTGAGTTTGTATGGCGCCTTTCGCGCGCCATCACCAACCTCGTAAACAATCGTGCCACGGCATAGTGCCCCCTTGCGCCCCGATCCGTCGGGATCCGCCTGGGAAGCAAATGTTGCTGGCACGGGAGTTTAGGCCTGGTCTGGCAAAATCCAGGCAGGTCAAGAGACACCCCGATCAACCGTTCCGCAAGGCTCATTCCGTAGGAAGATTTTCGGTCTGAGAACCAGCGCGACGCAAGGAGTAAATAGTGATTCAGCAGGAGTCGCGACTCAAGGTCGCCGACAACACGGGTGCTAAGGAAATCCTTACCATTCGCGTTCTCGGTGGATCTGGCCGTCGCTACGCAGGCATTGGCGACGTGATCGTCGCTACCGTCAAGGATGCAATTCCGGGCGGCAACGTAAAGAAGGGCGACGTCGTCAAGGCTGTCATCGTCCGTACCAAGAAGGAACGCCGCCGTGCGGATGGTTCCTACATCAAGTTTGACGAGAACGCAGCCGTCATCCTGAAGAACGACGGGGACCCCCGCGGTACCCGTATCTTCGGACCGGTTGGTCGTGAACTTCGCGACAAGAAGTTCATGAAGATCGTTTCTCTGGCTCCGGAGGTGCTCTAGTCCATGGCTAAGATCAAGAAGGGTGACCTGGTTCAGGTCATCACTGGCGCCAAGGCTGAGCGCGGCGGCGACCGTGGCAAGCAGGGCAAGGTTCTGCGCGTGTTCCCCGAGACCAACCGCGTGCTGGTCGAAGGCATCAACCGCGTCACCAAGCACACCAAGGTCGGTCAGTCGCAGCGCGGCACCAAGACCGGTGGCATCGAGGTCGTAGAGGCTTCAATCCACATCTCCAACGTGGCTCTGGTTGACCCGTCCACGAAGAAGCCCACCCGCGTCGGGTTCCGCACCGAGACCGTTGAGCGCGATGGCGTGAAGCGTGAAGTGCGCGTCCGCGTGGCCAAGAGCTCCGGGAAGGACATCTAATGACTGAGACTCTCGAGACTCCGGCAAGCAAGATCGTTCCTCGTCTGAAGACCAAGTACGCCGATTCCATCAAGAACACGCTGACTGAGGAATTCAAGTACCAGAACGTCAACCAGGTTCCCCGCCTGGTCAAGGTCGTTGTGAACATGGGTGTTGGAGATGCCGCCAAGGACTCCAAGCTGATCGACGGCGCTGTCCGCGATCTGACCCTGATCACCGGCCAGAAGCCGCAGGTAACCAAGGCCCGCAAGTCGATCGCACAGTTCAAGCTGCGCGAAGGCATGCCGATCGGTGCGCACGCGACTCTGCGCGGCGACCGCATGTGGGAATTCCTGGACCGTCTGGTCACGCTGGCACTGCCCCGTATCCGCGACTTCCGCGGCCTCAGCGGCAAGCAGTTCGACGGCAACGGCAACTACACCTTCGGTCTGACCGAGCAGGTTATGTTCCACGAAATCGATCAGGATTCCATCGACCGCGTACGCGGCATGGACATCACTGTCGTGACCACTGCCAAGACTGACGACGAAGGCCGCGCGCTGCTCAAGGCGCTTGGCTTCCCGTTCAAGACCGAAGACTAATCTAGCTACATAAAAGGTCCGGCCGCGCCGTTACCGAACGATGTTCCCTGAACAACGTTCACCTGCGCTGTGGCGGAAACCGTTATGAGGAAGGGCAAGAGCCCAAATGACTATGACAGATCCTGTCGCAGATATGCTTACGCGTCTGCGCAACGCTAACTCGGCATACCACGACACCGTGAGCATGCCGTACAGCAAGCTCAAGGCACGCGTTGCCGACATCCTGAAGGCTGAAGGCTTCATCGCCTCCTGGAAGGAAGAGGACGCGGAGGTCGGCAAGAAGCTGACCATCGAGCTCAAGTTCGGTCCGAACCGCGAGCGTTCCATCGCTGGCGTTCGTCGTATTTCCAAGCCGGGACTGCGCGTTTACGCAAAGTCCACCAACCTGCCGCACGTGCTCGGTGGCCTGGGTGTCGCAATCCTGTCCACCTCTTCCGGCCTCTTGACTGACAAGCAGGCCGGCAAGAAGGGCGTGGGCGGCGAAGTCCTCGCTTACGTCTGGTAACGGGAAAGGAAGAGAATAATGTCACGTATTGGACGTCTCCCCATCACCGTTCCTGCCGGCGTTGAGGTCAAGGTTGACGGCTCTGTCGTCAGCGTCAAGGGTTCCAAAGGCGAGCTGAGCCACACTGTGGCCAGCCCGATCGAGGTTTCCCTGGAAGATGGCACCCTGACTGTCGCCCGCCCGAACGACGAGCGCGCCTCACGTTCGCTGCACGGCCTGACCCGCACCCTGATCGCCAACATGATCGAGGGCGTCACGGCAGGCTACGAGAAGAAGCTTGAGATTGTCGGTACCGGTTACCGCGTTCAGGCCAAGGGTGCGGACCTGGAGTTCGCTCTGGGCTACAGCCACCCGGTCAACGTCTCGGCACCGAACGGCATCACCTTTGCAGTTGAGACCCCGACCAAGCTCTCTGTTTCAGGCATCTCCAAGCAGCAGGTCGGCGAGGTTGCTGCCAACATTCGCAAGCTGCGGAAGCCGGACCCCTACAAGGGCAAGGGCATCCGTTACGCAGGCGAAGTCATCCGCCGCAAGGTCGGAAAGGCTGGTAAGTAACCATGGCGATCGCAATTAACAAGAAGCGTACGAACAAGAGCAAGTCTGCCCAGCGCAGCCGCCGCCAGCTTCGTATCCGCAAGCGCATCTCCGGTACGGCTGTACGCCCTCGTCTGGTCGTCAACCGCTCCGCACGTCACGTATTCGTCCAGGTTGTCGATGACACCAAGGGCCTGACCGTGGCAAGCGCCTCCACTTTGGAAGCCGACCTTCGTGCATTCGACGGTGACAAGACCGCCAAGGCCAAGCGCGTGGGCGAACTGGTCGCCGAGCGTGCCAAGGCTGCCGGTATCGAAGCAGTCGTCTTCGACCGCGGTGGTAACAAGTACCACGGCCGGATCGCCGCCGTCGCCGACGGCGCACGTGAAGGTGGGCTGGCACTGTGACCGAAAATAACGAAAAGGACATTCAGGTGACTGAAGCTGTAGCTGCTCCGGCAACTGAGACCGCTGCGCCTGCGACCACCGATGACCGCCGTGGTGGCGCTCGTCGTGGTGAGCGCGGCGACCGCGGCCAGGGCCGTGGCGACCGTGGCGGCCGTGGTGGCCGTGACGGCGGCCGCGAAGCCGAAAAGAGCCAGTTCGTAGAGCGCGTCGTAACCATCAACCGCGTTTCCAAGGTCGTCAAGGGTGGTCGTCGCTTCAGCTTCACCGCCCTCGTCGTCGTCGGTGACGGAAACGGCATGGTCGGCGTCGGCTACGGCAAGGCTAAGGAAGTTCCTGCCGCTATTGCGAAGGGCGTTGAAGAGGCCAAGAAGTCCTTCTTCCGCGTTCCCCGCGTCGGCAGCACCATCCCGCACCGTGTTCAGGGTGAAGCCGCTGCAGGCGTCGTAATGCTGCGTCCGGCTTCCGCCGGTACCGGTGTTATCGCCGGCGGCCCGGTCCGTGCAGTACTGGAGTGCGTGGGCATCCACGACATCCTCTCCAAGTCGCTCGGTTCCTCGAACGCCATCAACATCGTTCACGCGACCGTTGATGCGCTCAAGCGCCTCGAAGAGCCGGCAGCAGTGGCAGCACGCCGCGGCCTGCCCCTCGACGAGATCGCTCCGCCGGCACTGGTGAAGGCTCTCTTGAACCAGAAGGCAGGTGTCTGAGTCATGGCTAAGAACCTGATTCCCTCCGACGCTCAGTTGGAGATCACTCAGATCAAGTCCGCCATTGGCGGCAAGCAGAACCAGCGCGACACCCTGCGGTCCCTCGGCCTGAAGCGGATCGGACACACCGTTGTCCGCACTGCCGACGCCGTGACCGTCGGAATGCTCAACACGGTTCCGCACCTGGTAAAGGTAGAGGAGGCGAAGTAAATGGCAGAGAAGAACACCGCCGAAAAGGCACAGGGCGCCGCTGAGAAGCAGAACGCACTGAAGGTTCACCACCTGCGTCCCGCCCCGGGTGCCAAGACCGCCAAGACCCGTGTTGGTCGTGGTGAAGCATCCAAGGGTAAGACCGCCGGTCGCGGTACCAAGGGTACGAAGGCCCGCTACCAGATCAAGGCTGGCTTTGCCGGCGGCCAGCTGCCGCTGCACATGCGCCTGCCGAAGCTGCGCGGCTTCAAGAACCCGTTCCGGGTTGAGTACCAGGTGGTAAACCTGGACAAGCTCAACGAGCTGTTCCCGGAAGGTGGCGCAGTCACCGTGGAGAACCTGGTCGAAAAGGGTGCCGTTCGCAAGAACCAGCCCGTCAAGGTGCTGGGCACCGGCGACATCACCGTCAAGGTTGACGTCACCGTCCACGCATTCTCGGCCAGCGCCGCTGAAAAGATTGCCGCAGCAGGCGGAAGCACCACCGCCCTCTGACGAGGCGGCGGGGCAGTTGCCCGTTGTTGCGACTCCCGGTACCGGGGGCTCAGGCCCCCGGTACCGGGAGTTTTTTCCATTTCCCGGCCTCACCGATTGTTCGCCGGGCGCATCCAACCGTTAGACTCGGTTGTTGGGTTTATTTGACCTGTCTCACACGACTTTACTTATTACTCAGGAGGACGCTTGCTTAGCGCATTTGGCCGGGCCTTTCGCACGCCTGATCTGCGGCGCAAGTTGTTGTTCACGCTGGGAATCATCACAATCTTCCGCTTGGGTGCCTTCATCCCCTCGCCCGGTGTGAGCTACCAGAATGTCCAGCAGTGCTTGCAGAACGGTCAGACCTCGGGCGGGATCTACCAGCTCGTCAACCTGTTCAGCGGCGGTGCATTGCTGCAGGTCTCCATTTTTGCCCTCGGCATCATGCCCTACATCACGGCGAGCATCATCGTCCAGCTGCTCCGGGTGGTCATTCCCCGCTTCCAGCAGCTGTATGAGGAGGGGGCGTCCGGTCAGTCGAAGCTGACCCAGTACACCCGCTACCTCACGATCGCTCTCGGCCTGCTCAACGCCACGACGCTGGTGTCGCTGGCACGGTCAGGCCAGCTGCTGCCGAACTGCCAGCTGCCCATCATCCCGGACGACTCGATTGTCACCACGGTCCTGATCATCATCACCTTGACGGCCGGCACGGGCCTGATCATGTGGATGGGCGAGCTCGTGACCGAGAAGGGCGTCGGCAACGGCATGTCCCTGCTCATCTTCACGTCCATCGCGGCAGGCTTCCCGGGCTCGCTCGGCGCGATCTGGAAGGCCCAGGGCCCCGGCACGTTCTTCCTGGTCCTGATCATCGGCCTGCTCACCGTGGCCCTCGTGGTCTTCGTGGAGCAGTCCCAGCGCCGGATCCCGGTGCAGTACGCCAAGCGCATGATTGGGCGCCGCACTGTCGGCGGCACCAGCACCTACATCCCCATCAAGGTGAACATGGCCGGCGTAGTGCCCGTCATCTTCGCCTCGTCCATGCTGTACCTGCCGGGACTGATCGCACAGTTCAACCAGCCCAAGGCCGGCGAGCAGATGGCCCCCTGGGTTGAGTGGATCAACAACAACCTGACCAAGGGCGACCACCCGATCTACATGGCGCTGTATTTCGCCATGATTGTGTTTTTCACCTACTTCTATGTTGCGATTACATTCAACCCGGAAGAGGTCTCGGACAACATGAAGAAGTACGGAGGCTTCATTCCGGGCATCCGCGCCGGCAAGCCGACGGCGGACTATCTTCAGTACGTCCTATCCCGGATCACCCTGCCCGGCGCCTTCTACCTTGGCTTCGTGGCACTGATCCCGCTGGTTGCACTGGTTCTGATCAACGCTAACCAGAACTTCCCGTTCGGCGGCACCTCCATCCTGATCATGGTGGGCGTCGGTCTGGAGACCGTGAAGCAGATTGATGCGCAACTACAGCAACGTCACTACGAAGGGCTTTTGCGATGACGAGAATGTTGATTATCGGGCCTCCCGGCTCCGGCAAGGGAACCCAGGCGGAGCGCATTTCCGAACGCCTCGGCGTCGTTGCGATCTCCACGGGGGACATCTTCCGTGCCAACGTCAAGGGTGAGACGCCGCTGGGCGTCGAGGCCAAGAAGTACATGGACGCCGGCGACTTCGTTCCGGACAGCGTCACCAACAAGATGGTGCGCGACCGGCTCGGCGAGAACGACGTCGAGGACGGCTTCCTGCTCGACGGGTACCCCCGCACCACCGCGCAGGTGGAGTACCTCGACTCGATCCTCGCCGACGCGGATCAGAAGCTCGGCGTCGTCCTGCAGCTGACCGCGGACGATGAAGAACTGGTCAAACGCCTCCTGGGGCGCGCCAAGGAGACCGGCCGCAGCGACGACAACGAAGGCGTTATCCGTCACCGGCTGGACCTGTACCACGAGCAGACCGAGCCCGTCGTGGCGAAGTATGCTGAGCGCGGCATCCTGACCCAGGTCGATGGCATCGGCGGCATCGACGAAGTCACAGAGCGCGTCATGGAAGCGATCAAGTCGGCCCAGGCTGCCTGATCCGCACCGGTGCTCCCCGAAAGGCGCGTTCCGTACCATCGTGTACGGGACGCGCCTTTCGCTGTATGCGCCGGCGGCTGCCTAGGCCATTGGTTGCCCTGGCCCGCGGCCCGCGGCCCGCGGCCCCGTTCAGGACGGCCGCGGCGGTGCGGGAGAATAGAAGCAGAACACTTGGACAAAACACCCGTAGTGAAGGCCCGGGACGAAACACGCCCCGGCCGCGAGACGAAGCACTGAGGTATCGATGGCATTCGGCCAGCCCCGCATTGAATACAAGACCAACGCCCAGATGCGCACCATGCACGAGGCCGGTCTGGTCCTGAGCCGGGCACTGGATGCGGCAGTTGCCGCCGCTGCTCCCGGCGTCACCACGGCCCGGCTGGATGAGGTGTTCGCGGCGGTGCTCCAGGACGCCGGCGCCAAGTCCAACTTCCTCGGCTACCACGGCTTCCCGGCCACCATCTGCACCTCGGTGAACGAGGAGGTGGTGCACGGCATCCCCGGCGGCCGGGTCCTGGCGGACGGCGACATCATCTCGATCGACGGCGGCGCGATCGTGGACGGGTGGCACTCCGATTCCGCGAGGACAGTCATTGTGGGCACGCCGGATCCCGAGGACGTGCGCCTGTCCCAGGTCACTGAGGAAGCGATGTGGCGGGGCATTGCGGCCCTGGCCACCGGCAAGTTCGTGGGCGATGTCGGCAATGCCGTGGATGACTACGTTTCCTCGGTGCCCGGCAAGCCGCTGGGCATCCTGGAGGACTATGTCGGCCACGGGATCGGCTCCGAGATGCACATGGCCCCGGACGTGCTCAATTACCGCACCAGCCATCGCGGGCCAAAGATCCGCCCGGGCCTGTGCCTCGCGATCGAGCCCATGCTGGTCCGCGGCAGCATCGACACCGCTGTCCTCGAGGACGACTGGACGGTTGTCACCACCGACGGCAAGCGCTCCTGCCAGTGGGAACACTCCGTGGCCGTGCACGAGAAGGGGATCTGGGTCCTTTCCGCGCCGGACGGGGGAGCGGCGAAACTCGAGCCGCTCGGGGTCGTGCCCGTGCCCATTCCCTGACTCGTTCCGCCCACCTACACCCAACTGACCGGCAGCAGGGACGGCGGGGCGCACAATGGAGCCATGGGAGCAACGGGAGCGATCACCGACGTCGCCGGGATCCGGGTAGGTCATGTCCAGAAGTCCGGCGACGGCTGGCTGAGCGGGGTGACGGTGGTCCTCCCGCCGCCCGGGACGGTGGGCTCGGTGGACGTTCGCGGCGGCGGCCCGGGAACGCATGAGACCGACGCCCTGGATCCCACCACATTGACCTCGACCGTGGATGCTGTGGTTCTGACGGGCGGGAGCGCCTATGGCCTCGCGGCCGCCCACGGCGCGCAGCGTTGGTGCGAGGAGAACGGCCGCGGCTTCGCCGTCACCGGCGGCCTTGTTCCGATCGTGCCCGCCGCCGCGATCTTTGACCTGGGCCGGGGCGGGGACTTCTCCGCCCGCCCCGGCGAGGCGATGGGCTACGCGGCAACGGCCGCCGCCGCCGCACAAGCAGAAGGGCACGACGTCGAACGCGGCAACGTCGGCGCCGGCACCGGAGCAGCAATCGGCCGAGGCACATACAAAGGGGGAGTGGGCACAGCCTCCCTCACTTTAGAAAACATCTCAAAAGACGGGCCGGTGGTGGTGGGTGCCATTGCAGTAGTCAACGCGCTGGGACTGCCGTGGGGCACATCGCCGGAGCGGGAGGAAGCCGGCAGCGTGCGTCTAAGCGACGAGGGAGCGAGCACGCAGAGGCTTTCGCCCGTTGCGGCGAAAGCCGCCCCGGCCCCCAGCGCGGCGAAAGCCGCCCCGGCCCCCAGCGCGGCGAAAGCCGCGCAGGTCCCCGAGTCGGGGCCGCCAGCCGGGGCCCCACCGCTGAACACCACGCTCGTCGTCGTCGCCACGAACGCCCTGCTGGACAAGGCGGAGTGCAAGCGGACGGCCTCGGCTGCCCATGCCGGCCTGGCCCGGGCCCTTAATCCGAGCCACACCCTGGCCGACGGCGACACCGTCTTCGCGCTGGCTACGGGCGCCGTCGAACTTGACCGCAGCACCCCAGTGGCCCGGCAAATCAGCCTCATCACCCTGCAGAGCGCCGTCGCCGACGTCGTCCGGCTGGCCATCCTCGACGGGATCGCTCGCGCGGAGGAAGTGACCACGCCGGCCGGGATGCTAGGTGCGTACGGACGCTGAGTGCGCTACGATGGCTGGTTTTAACTGCGGATTTAACAATCGGGGTGTAATGCCGTAGTGTTGTCTGTTGGTTGTCTGCCCCGTTGTGCCCTTTTGTGGCCGGGAGGCACCAACCAATCAATCAAAAACGTCCGCGGTCATGACCGGTGCAATCCGGGAGGCTGCGGCAACAACAGTTAGCGGAGGGTATGGCCAAGAAGGACGGGGTCATTGAGATCGAGGGCGTTGTGACCGAGGCGCTGCCCAACGCGATGTTTCGCGTTGAGCTCACCAACAAGCACATCGTTCTGGCACACATCTCTGGAAAGATGCGCCAGCACTACATCAGAATCCTCCCCGAGGACCGCGTAGTGGTGGAGCTGAGCCCGTACGACCTGACACGTGGTCGTATCGTCTACCGCTACAAGTAAACACTGGGCGGCCAGAGCAACAGCCAAGGCCGGTCAGCCGACCAACTGCAACACGCAAAGGAACGCCATGAAGGTCAAGCCGAGCGTCAAGCAGATCTGCGAAAAGTGCAAAGTGATCCGCCGTAATGGCCGGGTCATGGTGATCTGCGAGAACCCGCGCCACAAGCAGCGCCAGGGCTAATTTCCCTTCCGGGAAGACCCTGGGTTGCTAACCCACGCAAGTAAATAGAAAAGGCAGCACAAGCTGAATTGGGACGTATGGGCCCGGACAGCTAACCCCCGGTCGGAGGCTGGGGCCGCACGGAACGTGCGGGTGTACTGCCTACGACCTCCGGTTTATACAAGGAGCACTGCCACTATGGCTCGTCTCGCTGGCGTAGACATTCCCCGCGAAAAGCGGCTGGAAATTGCGCTTACTTACATCTACGGCGTGGGCAAGACCCGTGCACACGAAACCCTGGCTGCCACCGGCATCAGCGCAGACGTCCGGGTCAAGGACCTGAGCGACGCTGAGCTTGTCCAGCTGCGTGACTACATTGAAGGCAACTACAAGGTTGAGGGTGACCTTCGCCGCGAGGTAGCCGCTGACATCCGCCGCAAGGTTGAGATCGGCAGCTACGAAGGCCTGCGTCACCGCAAGGGCCTGCCCGTGCGCGGACAGCGTACAAAGACCAACGCCCGTACCCGCAAGGGCCCGAAGCGTACCGTCGCCGGCAAGAAGAAGGCCCGCTAAACCCATTTGCCTCCTTGAAATCGCAGATGCGATTTCCAGGAACCCGGCAAGTGTGGGATCAAGCGTTCGCTTTCACCCAATAACTTTCTGTAGGAGAAAAAATGCCCCCGAAGACTCGTGGCGCGGTTCGCAAGCCGCGTAAGAAGGACAAGAAGAATATCGCGCTGGGCCAGGCGCACATCAAGAGCACCTTTAACAACACCATCGTGTCCATCACGGACCCGACCGGTGCTGTCATCTCCTGGGCTTCCTCCGGTGAGGTTGGCTTCAAGGGCTCGCGTAAGTCCACCCCGTTCGCTGCCCAGATGGCCGCTGAAGCCGCCGCAAAGCGTGCACAGGAGCACGGCATGCGCAAGGTTGACGTGTTCGTCAAGGGACCGGGTTCCGGTCGCGAAACCGCCATCCGTTCGCTGCAGGCCGCTGGCCTCGAGGTTGGCTCCATCCAGGACGTCACCCCCAGCGCCCACAACGGCTGCCGTCCCCCGAAGCGCCGCCGCGTCTAAGGCTTTCCACGCCCAGGAGCTTGCCCGGACCCTCACCGGTCCGGGCAAGCCCGGCCGCGTTAAGTCCTCAGACCGATCTTTCCACCACCTGTGTTGCGTCATATAGCGGATGCTCGCCGAAAGGAAACCTAAGTGCTCATTGCACAGCGCCCCACCCTCTCCGAAGAGGTCGTCTCCGAAAACCGCTCCAGGTTCATCATCGAACCGCTGGAGCCGGGCTTTGGTTACACCCTCGGAAACTCCCTCCGCCGTACCCTGCTCTCCTCGATCCCCGGTGCCTCTGTCACGAGCATCCGGATCGACGGCGTGCTGCACGAGTTCACCACGGTTCCGGGTGTCAAGGAAGATGTCACTGAGATCATCCTGAACATCAAGAACCTGTCGGTTTCCTCCGAGCACGACGAGCCGGTTGTTGCGTACCTGCGCAAGCAGGGCCCGGGAATCGTCACCGCCGCGGACATCGCTCCGCCGGCCGGCGTCGAATTCCACAACCCGGATCTGCACATTGCCACGCTGAACTCGAAGGGCAAGTTCGAACTCGAACTGACCATCGAGCGCGGTCGCGGCTACGTTTCGGCAGCTCAGAACAAGTCCGGCGACTCCGAGATCGGCCGCATCCCGGTCGACTCCATCTACTCGCCGGTTCTGAAGGTTACTTTCCGCGTGGAAGCTACCCGTGTTGAGCAGCGCACCGACTTCGACAAGCTCATTGTCGACGTCGAGACCAAGCAGGCGATCGCCCCGCGCGACGCCGTTGCTTCGGCCGGTACCACCCTGGTGGAACTGTTCGGTCTGGCCCGCGAGCTGAACACCGCAGCTGAAGGTATTGAGATCGGCCCGTCGCCGACGGACGCTGCCCTGGCAGCCGACATGGCCCTGCCGATCGAGGATCTGGACCTGACGGTCCGTTCCTACAACTGCCTCAAGCGTGAGGGCATCCACACCGTGGGTGAACTCGTTGCCCGTTCCGAGGCTGACCTGATGGACATCCGTAACTTCGGTGCGAAGTCCATCGACGAGGTCAAGGCCAAGCTGGTCGAACTGGGCCTGTCCCTGAAGGACTCCCCTCCCGGTTTCGATCTCGCAGCACGCGCCGCAGCCATCGAAGAGGACGACGCCGCGTTCAGCGACGACGAGCTCTAACCAACAGATCTTGGCCAGCCGGCTGGATGCACCTGGTGTGCGCAGCCCAACGGCTTCCATATGAGGAGAAACTATTATGCCTACCCCCGCTAAGGGTCCGCGCCTCGGCGGCGGAGCGGCTCACGAGCGCCTGATGCTCGCGAACCTGTCCGCAGCACTGTTCGAGCACAAGCGGATCACCACCACGGTGACCAAGGCCAAGCGCCTGAAGCCGTACGCTGAGCGCCTGGTGACTTTCGCCAAGCGCGGCGACCTCGCGTCCCGCCGTCGTGTACTCGGCCTGATCAGCAACAAGGGCGTCGTCCACGAGCTGTTCACCGACATTGCACAGGCAGTGGAGAACCGCGATGGCGGCTACACCCGCATCACCAAGATCGGCAACCGCAAGGGCGACAACGCTCCCATGGCTGTCATCGAACTGGTCCTCGAGCCGGTTTCCGCCAAGCAGGCCGTCGTAGCCGAGGCTACGTCCGCTGCCAAGCGCGATGCTGACAAGTCGGACGCCGAGAAGGCCGAAGCTGCTCCGGTTGCTGAGACCGAGGTTGCCGAGACCGAAGAGGCTCCCGCCGCTGAGGCTGCCGAGACCGCTCCGGCCGCCGAAGCTGAAGCTGCCGAAGAGGCTCCGGCCGCTGAGGAAGCTGCTGCTGAGTCCGAGAAGGACGCGAAGTAATTCGCTAAAACCTTCTTATAGACTTAAGTCTATGAACGAGCTCAAACCCGCTGCCCCCGTTTTGGGGGGCGGCGGGTTTTTGCGTATCCGGCTGGATTTGGCGTACGACGGCGGCCCCTTCAGCGGGTGGGCGGTGCAGCCGGGGCTGCGCACGGTCCAGGGCGTCCTGGAGGAGGCCCTAGAACTGCTGATTCGCCGCCCCGTGCGGGTCACCGTGGCCGGCCGGACCGACGCCGGCGTGCATGCCCGGGGACAGGTGGTCCACCTGGACCTCACCGAAGCCGAGTGGCGCGGGCTGAACCGGGGCGCTGAACTTGATCCCGCCGTCGCCCTGCTTCGCCGCCTGCGCGGTGCCCTGAGCCGCGGACTGGGAGACCTCAGCGGGGCGATCGAGGTGCACCGGGCCACCGTGGCGCCCGTTGGCTTCGATGCCCGGTTTTCCGCCCTCTGGCGCCGCTATTCCTACCGCATCGCGGACGGCCCCGCCCTGTGGGACCCGCTGGGGCGTTCCTCGACCCTCTGGCACAAGGCCCCGCTGGACGTCGGGCTCCTGAACGCAGGGGCCGCGCAGCTGCTCGGTCTCCAGGACTTCCGCTCCTACTGCAAACCCCGTGAGGGCGCCACGACCATCCGGGAGCTGCAGCGCTTCGAGTTCGCCCGCGGCACGGACGGCGTCATTGTCGCCACCGTGCAGGCGGACGCGTTCTGCCACAACATGGTCCGCTCCCTGATTGGCTCGGCGGTATATGTGGGGGAAGGCGTGGAAGCTCCGGGGTGGCTCTACGAGCGCCTGCTTGAACGCCAGCGCGATGCCCGCTCGGTACTGGCCGCCCCGCATCCGCTGGTGCTTGAGGAAGTGGCCTACCCTTCTGACGCGGGCCTGCTGGCCCGGGCCGAGCTGACGAGGGCCCTGCGCGCGTAAGGCCGCGGATTTTCCCCACCTTCAACGCCACCACACCGCTAGACGGCGGCGGTTCGGCGCAACCCGCTGGCCGGGGCCTCCAAACGTGGGGAAACCCCGCTGCCACCGTCCCCCCGTGACGCTAGAACGCCTCCGGGGGGCCGTCGGCGGGGAGTTCCAGGGTGAAGATGCTGCCTTGCCCGGGCTGTGTGCGGCAGGAAATCGACCCGCCGTGCCGTTCCACGATGGCCTTGGTGATGGATAACCCCAGGCCGGCGCCCGGTATCGAACCTTCGCGGACGGCCTGAGAGCGGAAGAAGCGCGTAAAGACCCGGAGGGCATCGGCAGCGGTCATGCCCATGCCGGTGTCCTCAACGTGAAGCCGTACCCGGCCGTCTCCGCTGGTGGCGGACACCCGGACCGAGCCGCCGGCCGGTGAGTACTTGATCGCATTGGAGACGAGGTTGTCCAGCGCCTGCCCGATCCGCAGTGGATCCACGTGCGCCCACAGCGGGCCGGGGACGTCCATGGCCAGCGAGATGCTGGACGCTTGGGCGTGCGCCTGCGCGGATCCGAGGCTGGCCTCCACGAGCCCGGCTAGATCCGTGCGGCGCGGGTGCACGTGGACCGCGGAGCTGGCGGACATGAGCAGGTCAGAAACCAAAGCCAAAAGACGCTCCGCGTTGCGCTGCGCGACTTCGACGCGGCGGACCGCGGGACAGGCAAGGCCCTCGTTGTCGCTGAGTACCAGATCGAGATTTCCAATGATCGAGGTCAGCGGAGTGCGGAATTCGTGCGAAACGGTGGAGACGACGTCGTCCTTGGCCGCGAGTGCATCGACAAGGTCGGTGACCTCGTTGAAGACCACCACCGCGCCGCGGAACTCGCCGGCCTCGTCCTTCAGCGGCCGGGCCCCGGTGGACACGACCCTGCCCTCCGCCGCCTCGCCGAAGCAGACCAGGTAGTCGGCAAACGCTTCCCCGCTCAGCGCCCGCCGGATGGGACTGCGCTCGGCGGGCAGCGGGGTGGCTCTGTCCTGCCCGGTCAGCACCGGTTCCGCTTCGTCCTC
Source organism: Arthrobacter sp. ov118 (assembly GCF_900116495.1). Lineage (GTDB taxonomy): Bacteria > Actinomycetota > Actinomycetes > Actinomycetales > Micrococcaceae > Arthrobacter. The sequence goes on along the minus strand of NZ_FPAY01000001.1, from coordinate 343,669 downwards.
CGGCCTGCCGGGGCGGCGGACGGCGGTTGCGGTGTCCTCCAACGCCGATTGCCAGCTGTTGGTCAGCAGGCGGCGGCCAGCGGCGTCAACTGCGACGATCCCGACGTCGACCGTGTCCAGAATGGTGTGTAGGAGCCGTTCACGCTCCCGGCTGGCGGCGAGCAGGACCTGCAGCTCTGATTCCTTGGACTGGATCCGCCCTTGCTCGTGCCGTAGGCGGAACCGCGCCAATCGCATCGCCATTGAGACGGCAAGCATCATGAGCGACAGGAGCAGGGCCTCGGCGAGACCTGTCAGGGGCCGTTCCGCTCGGTTCATGAGAAACCACGGCAGCAGCCCTGCCAGCAACGGGCCGAAAAAGCTCAGTGACAGGCACGCGACGGCGGAGAGGCGGGACGCCGAGATCCACACGACTGGCAGGACCGAGAGCACGCCGAGGTCCGGCAGTCCGGCCACGCCGCTGTCCAGAGCCAGGCCGACCAGCGCAAAATCCAGCACCGGGATGAGGAGCGGGGCCGAGGGCCCGAACCGCCGCCAGGGCACGAGGACGCAGGCCGCGAGGAGCAGGGCATGCAGCCCGATGGCATAGTGGCATTGCCCGCTTGCGAGCATTCCCGGCCACGCTGCAGGGGAGGCCGCCACCACGGCCGTCATCAGGAGTGCGAACGGCAGTTGGCACATGAGGACCCGCGTGCGCGGCCCCAAGGCCTTAGCGAATCGGTCCGCACGCCGGACCAGCTGCTGTCTACTCAAAGACGCGGCGCCCCTTTCCCCTTGCTACAGTTTTACACCTTGTGTCATAGAACTTGACTTAAAACCGAGATTTGCGCCTTCTGTTACTGCATTGTCATTGTTTTGGCCTCTGACGTGGGTATTCTGGCAATGCCGGTGGGGGCCGACGAACTATTGATCTGCTGCCGCACCCGCGGCCGGCAGTGAAGTGTGCAGATGTGAGGGGGGCCATGACTGATCTGGGAGTCGCCGTCGTAGTTGAGGACGACGAAGATGTCCGAAACCTTGTCGAAGCTGTGCTGAGCCAGGCGGGTTTCGAGGTGCATTCCGCGTCCGGTGGCCGCGAAGGGGTCGACGTCGTCCGCCAGCAGGAGGCCAGCGTCGTCACCTTGGATGTGGGCCTTCCCGATATCGACGGCTTCGAGGTGCTGCGGCGGATCCGGCAGTTCAGCGACGCGTACGTGGTCATGTTGACGGCTCGCACCGACGAACTCGACACCCTGACCGCGTTTCACACCGGAGCTGATGACTTCCTGGCTAAGCCGTTCCGGCCGCGGGAATTGCGCGCCCGCGTCACCGCGATGATGCGCCGGCCCCGGCAGGACGCCCAGACGGTGCCGGCAGCCGGGGCGGAACCCAGCGCCCCGGCTGCACCTCCGGCGTCCCAGAGCCCCGTGCTGCGCCACAACGGGCTTGAGCTGAACCCGGAGACGCGCACCGTGGGCGTCGACGGCGCGGCCGTCGGCCTGACCCGCAGCGAGTTCGATCTTCTGCATGCCCTCGTCAAGGGAGCCGGCGCGGTGCGGTCCAAAACCGACCTCGTGCGGGTGGTGCGGGGCGACTACTACCGGACGGACGCCTACATCAGCGAATCCGATGAACGCGCCGTTGAGGTGCACATCGGTAACCTCCGGCGGAAACTTGGAGAGGATCCGCTGCAGCCCCGCTGGTTGCAGACTGTCAGGGGAGTGGGCTACCGGCTGACTCCGCAGCGGTAGCGGCCGGGCCGGCCGGCGTTCTGCGCCTAGCTATCCCAGAGGACATAGCTGAACTGCAGTTCATCCACGGTCTCCACACCGCGCTGGGCCACGTCGAGCAGCAACGAGAGCGCACGGTCCATGTCGCCCGCCCTGAGGACGCCTTCAAGCTCGCCGGCGAGCCTGGCCAGCCGGAGACCGCCTACCATCGCCGAGGACGTCTTCAGGCTCAGCACGGCGTCCAGCGACCCGGGGAGATCGCGGCGTTCAAGCGCCGAAGCCAGGGCAGCGTAACGCTGGTCCCACATCTTGGCGTAGTCCCGGGCGAAACCCTTGGCCAAGGCCGGGTTCTCCAGTTGGTCGCCGAGGTCCTGGAGCGCGGCCGGGTCCACGAGCGGGGCGGGGTCCACGGCCGGGGCGGGGTCCATGAGCGGGGAGGGGTCCTCCAACGCGCCCGCGTCGCTCGGGTGTGTTGTTTGGACGGCCGCGAGCGTCAGAGCCTCGGCGAGGCCGGGGGCTGCTGCTATGTCCGGGATGGGCGGGAGGCCTGCCGGCACGCTGGAAGCGGCATCGGGGGCGAGGACGAGGCCCGCACTTCCGTCGTCGGGGTAAGCGCTGGGAGAAGGCATGAAACCCACGCTACTTGCTCACACGGCCGATCCCGGTGACTCCGGCCTATCTTGCGCAAACCTTGCGGCTATCCCCGGGGTGGGCCCGGCAGGCGCTACCGGCCGCTGAACGTGTCGATCGCGTTGATGACGGCCGGACCCAGAATAGCGATGAACAACACCGGAAAGATGAAGAAAAGCAGCGGAAAAAGAATGGTGACAGGCAGCTTCATGGCCTTCTCCTCGGCCCGCTGCCTGCGCTTGACCCGCATCACTTTGGCCTGGATTCGAAGCACCCGGCTGATGGCGATTCCGTACGTGTCCGCCTGGACCACCGCCTGGACGAAGCTGCGCAGTTCCGGGATGTTTGTCCGCTCGGCCAGCGCCTGGTAGGACTCGCGCCGGCTGCGGCCTACCTGCATGTCCTGCAGGGTGCGGACGAGTTCCTCCGCCAGGGGGCCCTTGCCGTTCTCGCCGGCCCGGGCCATGGCCCCTTCAAAGCCCAGGCCTGCCTCGACCGAAATCAGCATCTGGTCCAGCGTGTTGGCCAATTCCAGCTGCATGGTCTTCTGGCGTTCCTGGCCCCTGCTGTAGAGCAGGAGGTCAGGGATGAAGTACCCCAGCAGGAGCACAAAGATGCCCACGAGCTTGAGAATCGGTGTCGGCGAGCTGGTGCTGAGGAACAAGCCCAGCAAAGCTCCCACCAGGCCCAGGACCGGCTTGGCCGCCAAGACACGACCGAGCGGCAGCGACGAAGGGCGGCCGGCGAGGGAAAGGAGCCTGTCGAGTTTGCGGACATAGCCGGGCGGCGTCAGCCGGTAGGCGAGGGCTTCCAGCAGGTTGCGCTGCCGGCGGTCCGCGACTTCGGCGCTGCCGGCGCCGATGGCGAGGATCTCGCGGGTGGCGCGCAGCGATTTCCGGTCGACGGAGAGCAGTGACCAGGCGAGGTATCCAAGCGGCAGCGAGACCAGCAAGCTGGCGAGTAGTACCCGGGGATCCATGGGGCCCTCAGAACTTCAGGTCGATGATCTTGCGCATCCACAGACCACCGATCGTCATCAGGATGACGGATGCCGCCATCATTCCCCAGCCCAGCGGGTGCGTGAACATGACGTTCATGTAGCCGGGGTTGACCAGCATCAGCATGGCCACGATCCCGACCGGCATGGCCATGAGGATGTAGGCGGAGAACTTGCCCTCCGCCGCGAGGGACTTGATGTGACCCTTGATTTCACTGCGCTCGCGGATGGTCTCATTGACCTGGTCCAGGACCTCGGCCAGGTTTCCGCCCACCTCCCGGTTGATCTGGATCGCCTGCGCGATCCAGACAAAGTCCTCGTTCCGCATCCGTTCGGACGTGTCGTTGAGCGAGGCCAGCAGGTCCCGGCCCAGACTCGTCTCGGTGACCACACGGCGCATCTCTTCTGAGGTGGGGCTTTGGGACTCCGTGGCCGCGGCGTCAATCGCCCGGAGAATGCTGTGCCCGGCCCGGAGGCCGCCGGCCAGCAGCTGCAAGGTGTCGCTCAGCTGCTGGTCGAACGCGTTCCGGCGTTTGCCGGCGAGGATGCCAAGCACCAGATGGCCCACAAAGGGAGCCAGGAGGACCAGGAAGATTGCCAGTAGCGGTCCGGCGACGACGAGGCCGGCCAATGCTCCGACAAACGCGCCGGCCAGCACGAGCACGAAGAAGTCCGCCTGACTGAGCCGGAGGCCGGCGTCGTCGAGTGCCTCCCGGTTGAAGAGCCGGATTCTATGCCGAGCAAAGAACCCGTCGAACAGGTGGACCGCGGACCCGGCGAACCGGCTCAGGTGGGAATCGGGCTGATCCTGGACCGGCCGCCGCCGGTCCAGCGGCACGCTGGTTCCGCCCGCGGCCAGGAGGACGAAGCCGAGCAGCAGCACTGAAGTGAACAGCAGGCCCACTCCGATGGGCAGCAGGGTCATGACACCCTTCCGGCCGGCGTCAGCGGGGCCGCGAACACACTGGGGGAAACATGGATGCCCAGGTCCTCGAACCGGTCGATGAAGCGCGGGCGGATACCGGTGGGAACCGGCCGCCCCAGGAAGCGGCCGTGGGCGTCCACGCCCGCGGAGTAATCGAAGACGAACGCGTCCTGGAGCGTGACGATGTCCCCCTCCATGCCCTGGACTTCCGTAACGTGGGTGATCCGCCGGGTACCGTCACGCAACCGCGAGATCTGGACAATCAGGTTCACGGCGGAGGCGATCTGCTCCCGAATGGCGCGCAGCGGCAGGTCCATCCCGGCCATCAGTACCAGGGTCTCCAGCCGTGCGACGGCGTCGCGCGGCGAGTTCGAGTGCACGGTCGAGAGCGAACCGTCGTGGCCGGTGTTCATGGCCTGCAGCATGTCCAGCGATTCACCGCCACGGACCTCGCCCACCACAATCCGGTCCGGCCGCATGCGCAGCGAGTTCCGCAGCAACTCGCGGATGGTGACCTCGCCCTTCCCCTCCGTATTGGGGGGCCGGCTTTCCAGCCTGACCACGTGCTGCTGCTGGATCTGGAGCTCGACGGCGTCCTCGATGGTTACGATGCGCTCGTCGTGCGGGAGGAAGGAGGACAGGACGTTCAGGAGCGTCGTTTTTCCCGTGCCGGTGCCGCCGGACACGATGATATTGAGCTTGGCACGGACACACGCGTTGAGGAGCTCGGCCATGTCCGGCGTCAGCGTGCCGAAGTCGATGAGGTTCCGTACAGTCAGCGGAACCTTGCTGAACTTCCGGATGGTCAGCGAAGACCCGCCGACGGCGAGGGGCGGGATGACCGCGTTGACCCGGGAACCGTCCTCAAGCCGGGCATCCACGAGCGGCGAGGACTCGTCGATGCGCCGGCCCACTTTGGAGACAATGCGCTCAATGACCTTGCGCAGGTGGTCTTCGGAGCTGAAACGCGACTCTGTGAGGGTCAGTTTTCCTTTCCGTTCGACGTAGATCTGGTCCATCCGGTTGACCATGATTTCGGTGACGTCGGGATCATCCAGGAGCCGCTGCAACGGGCCGTAGCCGAGCACATCGTCGGCCACATCCCGGACCAGCCGGGAGCGCTCCTCCGCGGACAGCGGGACCTGTTCGGCGTCGATGATGCGGATCAGCTCTTCCCGCGCCCAAGTGCGAAGGTCTTCTTCCTTGGTGGCGGAATCATTGAAACGGGTGCCCATGCGTTCGAAGAGTGCGGTGGCGGCCCTTTGCTTCAGGGCTGCAAACGCGTCCACGGGCTGCTGGCCCCTGCCGCGGACGGGCTCCGGGTGCCCGCCGGGACCACCGGGGAGACTGCCCGTCGGAGTGCCCGGAGTGGTGCTGGGGGAGGGCACGACGGCGGCGGCCGGTGCCGCCGTCGTCGCCGGTCCGTGCTGGGACCCCGAAACCGCCGGAGCAGGCGGGATGGACGCGGACTCGGCCGCGGAAAGGCGTTCGGAGAGCTTCATCAGACCACCACCCGCCGGTGCAGCTTCTTCTGCGCGGTGGCGCGCCAGGCCGGGTCGAACCGGGCCACAAGCTGCCGCAAGCCTTTGACCGCCGGGTCCTTCCGCCCGTCCTGGAGCACTGGGACGCCGCGGTTGGTCGAGAACGCCACGGCCTTGGACCTCGGGATGCTGACGTCCACCGGGGCGCCGATGGTGGATTCGACGTCCTGAACGCTCAGGCCGGATTTGGAATCCGCCATGTTCAGCACAACGTGGCGGGTTTCGGGCAACAGGTCCAGGCGCCGCAGGATCTCGAGGCCGGAACGGAGACCCCGGATGCTGGGCACGTCCATGGCGGTCACCCAGACGGCATCCGTGCACTGCTCGAGGGCGGCCAGGCCGATCTCCGGGAGCCCGGGGGCGGTGTCGACGACGACGTACTGGAACTGTTCGGCCAGTTGTTCGAGCAGGCGGGTGACGTGCTGCGGCGTGATGTCATCCGCCTCTACGGGCGTCTTCGGGGCGCAGAGGGCATAGATGTTGCTGGGGTGCACGGTCAGGAATGCCTTGAGCACCAGGGAATCCTGGCTGGCCGAGGAGGACACGGCGTCGGTCACGGTGTGTTCGGGGTTGAGATACAGCCCGGACGCCACGTCGCCGAACTGAAGGTCAAGGTCCACGATGACCACGCCCATGGGTGCGACCTTTCCCAACCCAACGGCGATGTTGGTGGCAATGGTGGTTTTGCCGACGCCGCCCTTGGGCGAGAAGACGCCGATCACCAGGCCCTTTGGGGCGTTCGGGCTCTTGACGGCGGCGGTGCGGGTGCGGCTCGCGTAGGACTGGCAGGCCCGTTCCAGCAGCACGCGGATTTCCGCCGGCTCGGCCGCCGGGCTGAGGATGTCCCGGATGCCGGCCCGCATGGCGAGCAGAACGAAGGCCGGGTCCGCCTCTCCCACCAGGACGACGCTCAGCTCGGGAAGCTGAACGTCGAAGACCGTGGCCAAGCGTAGGGCATCCTCCACCGGCACATCAGGGCCGAGGATCAGAACCTCGGGGCGTTCCTGGTTCAAGTTTGTGAAGAGCTCTGCGGGGTTCGCGGGATCAACGAAGGCGAAGGTCTGCAGGCCTCCCGGGAGACCTCCGGCCAGCGCCTGCCGGACGCGGGCATCGAAGTCGGTGTTCGGCGTGATCAGGACAAAGCGGCTCACTTGTAGACCTCCGGGTTGGTCATGATGCCGGGCCGTCCGCTGTCAGTAGCGTCGAGCGGCTCCTTGCTCAGCCAGATCTTGGCGAATTCCGCCGCGTAGACAACCTTTGCGGCATTCACGTCGTTGACGGCGACAGTTAGCAATAACGACCCGGTTGGAAGCGAAGTGTCCTCCGCGGGGGCCGTGGCGCCGGGGGAGGGCTGCGCTGATGCCTCGGGCGAAGGCGCCCGCTGCACGGAGGTCACAAGGACCTTGTGGATGGTCAGTTGCGTGGTCGGTTTCTCTGGCTTGGCCTCGAGCCCGCCGCTATCCAGATTGATGAAGATGCCCACGTGGTCACCGGCTGCGATCCGGCCGCCCACCACCCGTTGCGGTTCGAGCTGGAAGGAAACCTCTTGCAGACCCTTGGGGACATCCACCGCACCGCTGGTCTTCAGCTCTTCCGGCTCTACTAGACGTTCAGCCACGAGCTGTTCGCCGGGCAGCAGGTCGACGGCGGTGACCTTGCCGGCCAGCCCGTCCAGGTTGGGGAGCGCGGACTTGGCCACCGCCGTGCCGGGCAGCTCCTCAGGGGCGACGAAGGCCTTCAGCGCGGCCACCGAAGTGCCTGCCGGCACGGCCTTGTTCACCACCAGGACCGTGACAGGGGCCAGACCCTGTACTGCGCGGCTGTCGGCGCCCTGGGCATAGCTGACCACCAGGACTGCGCCGACGACGGCCAGCACCAGGGCTGCAATGCCGGCCAATAAGCGTGACTTCAAAAACTGCTCCTGAACTGGTGGATGGACGGTGTGGCGAAGTTCGGTGCTACTGGGTGAGCCTGATGATGCCGGCGCCGAAGTCCTCCGGCGTCCCTAGGGTGTAGGCGCTGTCCAGAGACACATACCGGATGAAGCTGCCGATGACGCCGGTGCAGCTGCCGTCGCAAGTCAAGGCGGCGTCGACGGCGGGAGGCTTGTTGTTAAACGTGATGGGGAACTTGTTGCCGTTGAAGCTCCATCCTTTGACCCGGAAGGCCGCAAAGGACATGAGTTTGTAGGTGGTACTGGAGCCGGTACCGGCCACCTGATCGAAGATCGGGAGCAGGACCGTCACGTCCTTTCCGGCCGTGATGTCTGCGGCCCAGGCGCGCAACTGGTCATCGCACACGCCGGGGTAGCTGTTGCCAGGATCGCTGGGGGCCCAACCCGTGGCGTTGACGATTCCTGCACAGGTACCGGAGGGGCGATTGAGCCAGCCGAAGCCGCCCGGAACGACGGCTCCGGACGGCCCGTAATTGCAGCTTGCCTCGGTCTTGCTGCCGTGGCTCACCAGTAGTTGCAAGCCGCCGTCGACGTGAAACTTCACCTGACAGATGGAGAAGGCGATGGGGAACGCCGTCGGCCCTGCCACCGGGCGGCCCCACTGGACGGTGGCGCCGGCGGTGACGGTGGCGTCGTTGATCCCGAGGGCACGGGCGAAGAAGAGCGAAACGCGGTTGGGGGCTTCGCCGGCTTCCTGGGCCCCGGTTGTGACTTGCACTGTTCCAGCCGCTTTATCCAGTACAAGGTCCGCGACGTTGCTCGCGCCGTCACCGGCGTTGCCGTTGGCGAGGGTGCGGGCGAGGGTGGACGTGGTGGAGCAGTCGGCATCGTTGATGTTCTTGGCGCACTTCTGGGCGATGGCCAGCGCGGCGGCGTCCGCCCCGTTGCGTAGCTGGGACCGTTCCGCGTAGAGCATGCCCGCATCGACCGCTAGGGCTGCGAAACCGAGCAGCGCCACCATGAGGATGGCGACCAGGACGCTGACGGCCCCGCGCTCGCCGTCCGCGGTACTCGTGCCTAGCCTCCGCACAGCATGACTCCTCGGCCTTCCATCGCGAACGGGCCGGCGATGCCGGTCATAGTGGAGAGCGAATAGGTGATTGTGAAGGTCACTTGGGCTCCAGCAGCGCAGGTGGCGGGGGTGATCGTGATGTTCGCGTTGGTCACAGCTGGATTGAGTGTGGCGGCAGCATTTCTCGCCGCCGTCCGAGCTGCAACGGGACTGTTAGCGATGGCCATCACCCGTACACCGTCGCGAGCGGCGCTAGAGAGCGTGATCTGGGCGTTGTACGCGCGCCCGAATTCCATAATGCCCAGCAGCAGCATGACCAAGACTGGAGCCAGGAGCGCGAATTCCACCGCGACGGCGCCCCGTTCGGATGTCTTGGACATGGGGACCGCCTTCCCGCGCTGGTTGCTTGAGACGACTGTGTGGTGGCGGTTCGAGGCCGCCACCACACAGTCAGAGCCCGATTCGAACGAGCCCGCTAGGGAGCGCAAGCCTCTGCCGTGCCGCCGGCCAGCTGGCATTGCACCTGGGTGAACATGTCGTTCAAGGTGCCGCCGAGAGTCGTCACGGCCACGATGATCACGACGGCGATGAGGGCGACCATAATGCCGTATTCAACGGCGGTGGCGCCGTGCTGGTCGCGGCGAAGGCGGGTTGCGAAAGCGGAGAGAAAGGAACGCATGGGGGACTCCTGAGCGAGTTCGGGGCTGGCCCTGCACCAGCACTTAGGGAAACGTAGCAAGCGCCGACACGCCGGGGATTAGGATTTGACGCATCCTGTGCTAAGGCTTCCCAAACTGCACGTTTCCTGTGGGTTCCCTGCGCCCACACTGCGCTTAGCGGGCGCCGCTGCCTGTAGGCGCGGCCCGGGAGTCGGATGCGCCGCGAGTTTGAGCTGTGCTTAGGGCAGCAGCAAAATGACGGCCAGGCCGGCCGCGAGCATCGAGGGCCCGTAAGCCACTTCTTTTGGCTTGTTTTCGCGGTTTTTGAGCGCCGTGACCGCGGCGGCGACGCCGCCCAGGACGAAGCCCAGGGCCCCGCCGTAGAACAGGTGGGCCCAGCCTAGGTAGCCCAAGTACAGGCCAAGCGGTGCGGCGAGCTTCACGTCACCCATTCCGAGGCCGTTTCGGCTGGTCAGAGCTAAAAAGAGGTATAGAACGAACAAAATGAAGGCGCCGCCGAGTCCGCGCAACAGGCTTCCTGCCTCCCCGGTGGCTCCCGCGGCGGCTCCCAGGAACACCAGCCCCGTCCCCAGCAGCGGGAGTACCATCCGGTTCGGCAGTAAGTGGTGGATCAGGTCGATTCGCGCCAGCTGGACGCCGGCAACAGCCAGCAATACGTAGGCGGGAAGCTCGGGGGAGGGTCCGAAGCGCCAAGCAAGTAGGGCGGACAGCGCGAACGTGGCCGCCGCCGTCGTACTTCGCATGCGTACTGTCAGTGGGCTGCCAAGGTGGGGGAGTGTGCGCCGGACAAGGAGGTCGGCCAGCAATCCCAGGGCCGTTCCGGCGGCGCCGATTTCCAGGACAAACAGCAGCGACACGGGGCCGGCGGCGGCGGGATCGGACACGGTTCCTCCAGAATGCGATGGGACGGCGGTGGGCGGCAAGCCCTACAGTACGCATCCGGACTGTACGCCTCCGGGCACCCCATTTTGACCCGGTGACACGTCATCGGCTATTCTTGGTAGTCGTTGTGCGTGTCCTACTCGATGGTGCGTGCCCGCTTGAGAATCCGGTTGCAGGATAACTACTCAACGTGCACATTCGAGACCTCAGGATGACTGGTTACATAGAGCCCTCACCTCTGTTCCGGTAACGCATAGATAGTAGGTGCACCTTTAGCGTGACGCCTAAAACAAGAACGCCAGAACAAGAACGAGGCAAACACCGTGCGTACGTACACCCCGAAGCCCGGCGATATCAACCGCCAGTGGCACGTCATTGACGCCACCGACGTTGTCCTTGGTCGTCTTGCCAGCCAGACCGCAATCCTGCTGCGCGGCAAGCACAAGGCCACCTTTGCGTCCCACATGGACATGGGCGACTTCGTCATCATCATCAACGCTGAAAAGGTTGCCCTCACCGGCGCCAAGCTGGAGCAGAAGCGCGCATACCGCCACTCCGGTTACCCGGGCGGCCTGACCTCCGTCAACTACGCGGAGCTGCTGGAATCCAACCCGGTCCGCGCCGTGGAGAAGGCCATCAAGGGCATGCTCCCGAAGAACTCCCTCGCTGCACAGCAGCTGGGCAAGCTGAAGGTGTACCGCGGTGCCGAGCACCCCCACGCCGCCCAGCAGCCCAAGACTTTCGAAATCACCCAGGTCGCCCAGTAGTCCTGGCCACCAACCAACTTTTTATCAAGGAGAATCGTGGCTCAGAACGAAGAACTGACCACCGAAGCCGTCGAGGCTGAGGAAAACCTGACCAGCTACACCTCGGAAAGCGGTGCTGCAGAAGCAGCTGCGCCGAAGAAGGAACGCCCGGCACTGACCGTCGCCGGCGCTGCAGTTGGCCGTCGCAAGGAAGCCGTTGCACGCGTTCGCGTTGTACCGGGCTCCGGCAAGTGGACCATCAACGGCCGCGAGCTGGCGAACTACTTCCCGAACAAGCTGCACCAGCAGGACGTCAACGAGCCCTTCAAGATCCTCGATCTTGACGGCGCTTACGACGTCATCGCCCGCATCCACGGTGGCGGCATCTCCGGTCAGGCCGGTGCCCTGCGCCTCGGCATCGCCCGTTCGCTGAACGAGATCGACGCCGAGAACAACCGCGCCACCCTGAAGAAGGCCGGATACCTGCGCCGCGACGCTCGCGTCATCGAGCGTAAGAAGGCCGGTCTCAAGAAGGCCCGCAAGGCCCAGCAGTACTCCAAGCGCTAAAAAAGCGCCTTCCCGGAAGCGCCAATCCCGCTTCCGGTCGCTGCAAAGCGCTCCACGAAAGCCCGTTCCGCCACTCGGCGGGACGGGCTTTCGCCGCTTAAATCGGACTTACCCCTGCCATCGACTAAACTTGACCCGATGTCTAGATTATTTGGAACCGACGGAGTCCGGGGCTTGGCGAACGGTTTGCTGACCGCCGAGCTCGCATTGCAGCTGGCTCAGGCCGCCGCCGTCGTACTTGGCCATGACCGAAACGCAACCGGGAACCGGCCGCGCGCCGTGGTGGCACGAGACCCGCGGGCCAGTGGCGAGTTCCTCGCGGCCGCTGTGGAGGCCGGCCTCTCGAGTTCCGGCATCGACGTCTATGACGCGGGCGTGCTCCCAACCCCGGCGGCCGCCTACCTCGTGGCGGACCTGGACGCCGACTTCGGCGTCATGATCTCCGCCTCGCACAACCCGGCGCCTGACAACGGCATCAAGTTCTTCGCGCGGGGTGGCCAGAAGCTCGCCGACGACGTCGAGGACGCCATCGAATCCCAGCTCGGCCAGGAGCCTGTCCGGCCCGTCGGCGGCGAGGTGGGCCGCATCCAGCGCTTCTCCGACGCCGAGGACCGCTACATCGTGCACCTGCTCGGGACGCTCCCGCACCGCCTGGACGGCCTGAAGGTGGTCCTCGACTGCGCCCACGGCGCGGCCAGCGGCTGTTCTCCCCAGGTGTTCGCGGACGCTGGCGCGGATGTGGTCGTCATCGGCGCCGAGCCGGACGGCCTCAACATCAACGACGGCATCGGCTCCACACACCTTGGCCCGCTCAAACGCGCCGTCGTCGAGCACGGGGCGCACCTTGGCATCGCCCACGACGGCGACGCCGATCGTTGCCTCGCCGTGGACCACGAAGGGAACGAGGTGGACGGCGACCAGATCATGGCGATCCTCGCCCTCGCACTCAAAGCCTCCGGGAAGCTCAAAGATGATGTTCTCGTGGCCACCGTGATGAGCAACCTCGGCCTGAAGATCGCCCTGCGCGAGGCCGGGATCAGCCTGCGCGAAACCGGCGTGGGGGACCGCTACGTACTCGAGGAGATGCGCGACGGCGGGTTCAGCCTGGGCGGAGAGCAGTCCGGACATGTCATTTTTGCCGACCACGCGACCACCGGCGACGGTGTGCTCACCGGTTTGCAGCTGGCAGCCCAGGTGGCCCTCACCGGCCGCTCGCTCAAGGACCTCGCAACGGTCATGACGAAGCTTCCCCAGGTCCTCATCAACGTCAAGGGCGTGGACCGCGCCCGAGTTAAGGACGACGCGGCCGTAGCCGAAGCCGTTGCCCGCGCCGAAGCCGAGCTCGGCGACACCGGACGGGTCCTGCTGCGGCCCTCTGGCACTGAGCCCGTGGTGCGCGTGATGGTTGAAGCCGGAGATCAAGACACCGCCCAGGACGTCGCGGAGCGCCTGGCCCAGGTGGTCCGGACCGAACTGGCCCTGGCGCTCGTCGCCGACTAGCACCCGGGGAGGTTCCGGCAGCCTACCGGTAGCCCGGCGCGGCTTCCAGGCCGAAGTACTGCTCCAGGGTGGCGATGCCGCGGGACAACATGTCCGTTGCCGCCTCGATGCCGATATAACGCAGGTGCCAAGGTTCGTAAAAATAGCCGGTGATTTCGTGGAACGTCCAGGGATATCGCACGACGAAGCCGAAACGGTGGGCCTGCGCCGCTGCCCATAAGGCCGCCGGCCGGGAGCGGAAATTGGGCTGGAAAGCGTCCGCTCCGCTGCCGTCGCCGATATCGAACGCCCAGCCCGTCTGATGCTCGGAATAACCCGGCCGGGCGGAGGCAGTGTCCGCCGCTGCCTGCCCCTGCGCCCTCACCCAGCCGCTGTAGGTGACTTTTTGGGTCGCGAACGAGCGGTAGCCGCTGGCCAGGGTGATGATGACGCCGGCCGCGGCCGCGGCAGCGAACATCCGTTCCGCCGCGGCCGCCGTCGTGCTGTTCAGCAGCGCCGCCTCCCCGGAGGTGACCAGCCGGACGCCCGGCCGGACCAGGTCCGGCGGCACGAAGGTGGCGGGGGAGAGCGGCCGGTGCTTGTTGACCACCACCCAGGGGCTGGTGGGGTCCGAGAGTGAATGCTGCCGTCCCGGTGCCGCGGCTGATGGCGGTGTTGCGGACGCCGCAGCGGCGGGGGGAGCCGCGGGCGTCGGGGGCGCCGACGACGGACTTCTCTGTTGCGGTGCGGGCGGCGTCCCGGCTGCGGACTCTGACGCTGAAGCCGCGGCCGTCGGCGTGGAACTGCCGGGGCCCGGTGTGGGCCCTGGCGCGCCCGAGGGCGCGGCAGGCTGGTCGGGGGTGCAGGCGCTCAGGGCCGCGAGGCCAGCGCCCGCCACGAGGAAACGCCCGAAAGCCCGGCGGCTCGTTTCGCAGCCGCCCGCCTGGCCGGCTGGCTGCCATCCAGAGGTCTCGTCCGAACCGTTGTGGCACATGCGTGCTAGACCTTCCTCAGCAACATCCGCCGGATGGAATGGTCGGCTTCCTTGGTGAGAACCAGCTGTGCCCGGCCCCGGGTAGGAAGGACGTTTTCCTCGAGGTTGGGCTCGTTGATGCGCTTCCAGATCTCACGGGCTGTCTGCTCGGCCTCGGCATCGGAGAGCGTGGCGTAGCGGTGGAAGTAGGATTCGGGTTGGGCGAAGGCTGTGCTACGCAATTTGCGGAAGCGGTCCACGTACCACTCCTCGATATAGGACGTCTTGGCGTCAACGTAAATGGAGAAGTCGAAGAAATCGCTGAGGGCGAGGCCCTGCCGGCCATCGTGCCGCGGCCGCGCCGGGGCCAGGACATTCAGTCCCTCAACAATCAGCACGTCCGGCCGGCGCACCACTACTTCCTTGCCCGGGACGATGTCGTAGGTGACGTGGGAATACCACGGGGCACGGACTTCCTCGGCGCCGCCCTTGATCTCGCTCACGAAGCGCAGCAGGGCGCGCCGGTCGTAGGACTCCGGAAAACCCTTGCGCTCCAGCAACTGCCGGCGCTTGAGCTCCGCCAGCGGATAGAGAAATCCATCAGTGGTGATGAGCTCCACGTTGGGGGTGCCCGGCCAACGCCGGAGCATTTCCCGCAGCACGCGGGCGATGGTGGACTTGCCCACGGCCACCGAACCCGCCACACCGATCACAAACGGCGTGCGCTGCGTAGTCTCGCCGAGGAAGGTGGTGGTGGCCGCGTGCAGCTGACCGGCCGCCTCCACGTAGAGGTGCAGGAGGCGGGACAGGGGCAGATAGACTTCCCGCACTTCCTTGATGTCGAGGGGGTCGCCGAGGCCACGCAGGCGGAACACGTCCTCCTCGTTGAGGGGCTGCTCCATCTGGGCAGCGAGCCGGGACCAGGTCTGCCGGTCCAGCTCCACGAACGGGGATACACCTTCCCCGGTCGCTTCGTTGCGTTGCAAAGTCACACCTGAGATTCTGCCCTTCACGGCGCCGAGAGCGAAATGGACGGGCCGGTGGGAGCCGCGATGGACGCTCCGCAGCCCCGAGGCGTGCCGGCACCAGCCACCCACCCGGACGCGCGAAACGGCCCTGTCCCACGTCCTGCCTCCGGGAAACCCGCTAGGCTTGAGTCCATGTGTGGAATCGTTGGATATGTGGGCCACTCAGATGGCCGGGTAAATGCTGGACACAACGCCTTGGACGTTGTCCTCGAAGGATTGCGGCGCCTGGAATACCGCGGCTACGACTCCGCGGGCATTGCGGTGGTCGCTGACGGCACTATTTCTTCCCGGAAGAAGTCCGGCAAGCTGAACAACCTCATCTCCGAGCTGGAGGCGCGACCGCTGCCGGAGTCGCTCACGGGCATCGGCCACACGCGCTGGGCAACCCACGGCGGCCCGACGGACCAGAACGCGCATCCGCACCTGGCCGACGGCGGCAAGCTGGCCCTGATCCACAACGGCATCATCGAGAACTTCGCCGAGCTCAAGCAGGAACTCCTGGCCAAGGGCGTCACTTTCCAGTCCGAGACGGACACCGAAGTGGCGGCCGCACTGCTCGGCGACATTTACCGCAACCAGCTCGGCGGTGACGCAGCCAAGGGCGGCCTGACCCGGGCCATGCAGCTCGCCTGCCAGCGGCTCGAAGGCGCCTTCACCTTGCTCGCCGTCCACGCCGACCAGCCAGACGTGGTGGTCGCAGCCCGCCGGAACTCCCCACTCGTCGTGGGCCTTGGCGAGGGAGAGAACTTCCTCGGCTCCGACGTCTCCGGCTTCATCGACTACACCCGGCGCGCGGTGGAACTGGGCCAGGACCAGATCGTCACGATCACCGCCGATGCCGTCGACATCACGGACTTCTACGGCGCCCCCGCCCAGGGCAAGGAATACGAAGTCAACTGGGACCCGGCCTCCGCCGAAAAGGGCGGCTTCCCCTCCTTCATGGAAAAGGAAATCCACGACCAGCCCGACGCCGTGCTCCAGACCCTGCTGGGCCGCTCCGACATCCACGGCAAACTGACCCTCGATGAACTCCGCATCGATCCGCAACTGCTCAAGACCGTGGACAAGATCATCGTCCTGGCCTGCGGCACCTCAGCGTACGCCGGCCAGGTGGCAAAGTACGCCATCGAGAACTGGTGCCGGATCCCCACCGAGGTGGAGCTCTCGCACGAATTCCGCTACCGGGATCCAATCGTTGACGAGAACACCCTGATCGTCTCCATCTCCCAGTCCGGCGAGACCATGGACACCCTCATGGCAGTCCGTTACGCCAAGGAACAAGGCGCCAAGACCGTCTCGATCTGCAACACCAACGGATCCACCATCCCGCGGGAATCGGACGCGGTGCTCTACACCCACGCCGGACCGGAGATCGCCGTGGCCTCCACCAAGGCGTTCCTCGCCCAGATCACGGCCGCGTACCTGCTGGGCCTTTATTTGGCACAGCTGCGCGGCAACAAGTTCCAGGGCGAGATCAAGGACATTCTGGCCGACTTGGGCAAGATCCCCGCCAAGATCCAGCGCATCCTCGACAACGAGGCCCAGATCAAGGAACTTGGCCAGTCCATGGCCGACGCCAAGTCCGTGCTGTTCCTAGGCCGCCACGTCGGTTTCCCGGTGGCGATGGAGGGCGCCCTGAAGCTCAAGGAGCTCGCCTACATCCACGCCGAGGGCTTTGCCGCCGGAGAACTCAAGCACGGCCCGATCGCCCTGATCGAGGAAGGCCAGCCGGTCTTCGTCGTGGTCCCGTCCCCGCGCGGCCGCGACTCGCTGCACGCCAAGGTGGTCTCCAACATCCAGGAGGTCCGCGCCCGGGGTGCCAAGACGATCGTCATCGCGGAAGAAGGGGACGAGGCCGTCAAGGCCTACGCCGAGCACGTCTTCTACATCCCGGAGACCCCCACGCTCCTGGCCCCGCTGCTCGCCACGGTTCCGCTGCAGATCTTCGCCCTCGCTCTCGCCTCGGCCAAGGGTTACGACGTGGACCAGCCACGCAACCTGGCCAAGAGCGTGACCGTAGAGTAACGCCATGATCGTAGGCATTGGCGTAGACGTCGTAGACATTGACCGGTTCGGGCGCCAGCTCGAGCGTACCCCTGGCCTGCGCGACAGGCTGTTCGTGCCTGCCGAGCGGGAATTGAACACGCGCTCCCTCGCCGCCCGGTTCGCGGCCAAGGAGGCTGTGGCGAAGGTGCTGGGCGCGCCGGCCGGCATGAACTGGCAGGACTGCTGGATCGGGCTGGACCAGAACGGCCCCACAGTCCAGGTCAAGGGCACCGTGCTGGCCGTTGCGGAGTCCAAGGGCGTCAAGCGCTGGCACTTGTCGATGAGCCACGACGGCGGGATCGCCACAGCGACGGTTATCGCCGAAAGTTGATCGCCGGCGGGCCGGACAGCCCCGGCCTGCGCCCCAGGCACTTCCCAGCGACTGCACCGCGAATGGAGTGAAACCATGATCAGCGCCTACACCGGAACCCAGGTTCGAGAGGCCGAGAAGCCTTATCTCGACGACGTCCGGGGCTCCGGTGCGGGCGCTGTTCTTATGCAGCGGGCAGCCTACGGCCTAGCCAACGCCGTCGTCAGCGGCCTGCGCGGCCGCGGGCAGCGGCTGTACGGCTCCAGCGTGGCGGTGCTGGTGGGCAAGGGCAACAACGGCGGCGACGGGCTTTTCGCCGCCGCACTGCTGGCCGGCCGCGGCATGCGGACGACGGCGGTGCTCACCGCCGGCGCCGCTCATGAGGCCGGGCTCGCTGCGTTCCGGAAGGCCGGCGGACACGCGGTGGTCCTAGCCGGGGACAACGTGGCCGAACTCGCCGCGCTGGCCGCCAGTTCCGACGTCGTGATCGACGCGGTCCTTGGGACCGGGGCCGAGGGCGGGCTGCGGGGGCACGCCGCCGCGCTGGTGGAGGCCCTGAACCGTGAAAACCTGAACCGTGAAAACCAGAACCGTGAGGCCCAGAACCGTGTGGGCATGAACCGCTCCCGGCCCGCCTTCGTAGTGGCCTGCGACGTCCCGAGCGGCGTCGACGCGGACACCGGGGAGGCCCATGCCCCTGTCCTGGCCGCTGATCTGACCGTGACCTTCGGTGCCGCCAAGGCCGGACTGCTCGCGGACCCCGGCGCGGACTTCGCAGGCAGCATCCGTGTCATTCCCATCGGGATCGAGGAAGCGCTCCCCTGGCCGGCCTTGCGTCGGTTGGAGGCCGGGGATCTTTCCGCCCTGCTCCCGCGCCCGCAGCGGCGGGCGCACAAGTACACCAGGGGCGTGCTGGGGGTGGTCGCGGGCTCCGCTGCCTATCCCGGCGCGGCCGTGCTGGCGTGCAAGGGCGCCCTGGCGGCCGGCGTCGGGATGGTGCGTTACCTTGGGCCGCCGGATGTCGCCGACCTCGTCCGCCAGGCGTGCCCCGAGGTTGTGTGCGGTGCAGGGACCGTGGCCGATGCGCACGTCCAGGCCTGGCTCGTGGGCCCGGGGCTGGATGACTCCGACGAGGTCCAGCTCCAGCGTGCCCGCGACGCCGCAGACTCGGGCCTGCCGACGGTCGCCGACGCCGGCGCCCTGCCGGCCCTGCCTGATGTGCTGGCCCCGCAAGTCATCCTGACGCCGCACGCCGGCGAACTGGCGGCCTTGCTGCAACGCCTCGGCGTTGACTTGGACCGGGCCGCGGTAGAAGCATCCACGCTCAGCGCCGCACGGCAGGCCGCGAGCCTGACAGAAGCCACCGTGCTGCTCAAGGGAGCAACCACCCTGGTTGCTTCCCCCTTCCAGGATTTCTACAGCCAGGCCGACGGCACGGCCTGGATCGCAACGGCAGGCAGCGGCGACGTCTTGGCCGGAATCATTGGTGCACTGCTTGCGCAACTGGGTGCCGACGTCGGGCGCTTCGGGGAGCGGGGCATCGATCCCGACGAACGATGGGCGGCCATTGCCGCGATGGCGGCCAGCGTGCACGGCCGGGCCGGCGTCCTGGCCTCAGGCGGCGGGCCGGTCACGGCAAGCGGCATCGCCGAAGCCGCCCGGGAGGTGCTGCGAAACGTGTAACAAATACCGCGTCCAGTGTTTCGCGACAAATGCTAACCCTACTTACAAGTAGTCTGTCTAGAGATCATCCGCCATCCAAGAGGAGAACAAATGGAAGTCTGGCCCGGAACGGCTTACCCGCTGGGAGCCACTTTTGACGGCACCGGCACCAACTTTGCCCTGTTCAGCGAACGCGCGGAGCGTGTGGAACTGTGCCTCCTGGCCGATGACCTGACGGAAACCCGGATCGAACTCACCGAGGTGGACGGGTACGTATGGCACTGCTACCTGCCGCATATCCAGCCCGGTCAAAAGTACGGCTACCGCGTCCACGGCCCCTACGATCCGGACAGCGGGAACCGCTTTAACCCCAACAAGCTTTTGCTGGACCCCTACGCCAAGGCTATCCAGGGGCAGATCGACTGGGACCCGGCGCTGTTCTCCTACAACTTCGGCGACCCGCTGTCCCGGAACGACGCCGATTCGGCCCCCCACGCCATGCACGGCGTGGTCATCAACCCGTTCTTCGACTGGGACAACGACCGCCAGCTGCGCGTCCCGTACCACGAGTCCGTCATCTATGAAGCCCACGTCAAGGGCCTGACCGAACTGCACCCCGAAGTCCCGGAGGAGCAGCGTGGCACCTACGCCGGAGTCGCGCACCCGGCGGTCATCGAGCACCTCCAGAAGCTCGGCGTCACGGCGATCGAGCTCATGCCCGTCCACCAGTTCGTCAATGACGGCACACTCGTGGAGAAGGGCCTGAACAACTACTGGGGCTACAACACCATCGGCTTCTTCGCCCCGCAGAACACCTACAGTTCCACCGGCGACGTCGGACACCAGGTCCAGGAATTCAAGGCCATGGTGCGCGACCTGCACAAGGCCGGCATCGAAGTGATCCTGGACGTGGTGTACAACCACACCGCCGAAGGCAACCACCTCGGACCCACCCTGTCCTTCAAAGGCATCGACAACGCGGCGTACTACCGCCTGGTCGACGGCGACCAGAAGCACTACATGGACTACACGGGCACCGGAAACTCGCTTAACGTCCGCCACCCGCATTCCCTGCAACTGCTCATGGACTCCCTGCGGTACTGGGTCACGGAAATGCACGTGGACGGGTTCCGCTTCGACCTCGCCTCCACCCTGGCCCGGGAGTTCTACGATGTGGACAAGCTGTCCACCTTCTTCGAACTCATCCAGCAGGACCCGATCGTCTCGCAGGTCAAGCTGATCGCCGAGCCGTGGGACGTCGGTCCCGGCGGCTACCAGGTGGGCAACTTCCCGCCGCAGTGGACGGAGTGGAACGGCAAATACCGGGACACCGTCCGTGACTTCTGGCGCGGGGAACCGTCCACGCTGGGCGAGTTCGCCTCGCGGCTGACCGGGTCCGCCGACCTCTACGAGAGCTCTGCCCGGCGCCCGGTGGCCTCCATCAACTTCGTGACCGCCCATGACGGCTTCACGATGCGGGACCTCGTGTCCTACAACGAGAAGCACAACGACGCCAACGGCGAAGGCAACAACGACGGCGAGTCCCACAACCGGTCCTGGAACTGTGGGGCCGAAGGCGACACGGACGATGACAAGGTGCTCGCCCTGCGCGCCCGCCAGCAGCGCAACTTCATCGCCACCCTGCTGCTATCGCAGGGCGTCCCGATGATCCTGCACGGCGACGAACTGGGCCGGACCCAGCAGGGAAACAACAACACCTACTGCCAGGATTCCGAGCTCAGCTGGGTGCACTGGGAAACCATGGACCAGCCCCTGGTGGAGTTCACGTCCATGGTCAACAAGATCCGCCGCGACCACCCCACCTTCCGGCGCAGCCGCTTCTTCGACGGCCGGCCGGTGCGCCGCGGCGAAGGCGAGAAACTGCCGGACATCGTCTGGCTGAACACCGACGGCAAGGAAATGCTGCCCGAGGACTGGGACAGCGGCTTCGGCCGGACCATCGGCGTGTTCTACAACGGCCACGGCATCCAGGAACAGGATTCACGCGGGCGCCGCATCACCGACGACAGCTTCCTGCTGGCCTTCAACGCCCATGACGGCGACGTGGAGTTCCTGCTCCCGGCCGAGGAGTACTCACCCTTCTGGGACCTCCTAGTGGACACCGCCGCCACCGGCGAGACCACCGAACCGCTCAAGGCAGGACACGTCCTGACGCTGGCGGCTAAATCGATGGTGGTCCTGCGCGCCTACTCGGGCCCGGAGGTGGAGGTGGACTACTCCGCCGCCGCGTCCTTGGCTGCCATGGCAGAGGTCTCCGAGGCTGAGGCTGCGCAGGAGGCTGCCGCGGAGAAGCCCGCGGAGGCCGAAGCCGAGAAGCCGGCGGAGGCGGAAGCCGAGAAACCGGCTGAGCCGGAAGCGGAGAAGCCGGCCGGCGAACCCGAGGCTACCGCGCAGACCCCGGCCGAGGAGAAGCCTGCGAAGGCCGCCCCGGCGAAGGACGGCTCCGCCAAGGACTCGGCGGCCAAGGATTCGAAGGCCAAGGACGCAAAGGCCGCCCCTGCCAAGAAGCCCCGGACCAAGAAGGGACCGGCATCATGAGGACGCCTGTCTCGACCTACCGTCTGCAGATCCGCTCCGGCTTCACGCTGCAGGACGCCGCGGAGATCGTGCCCTACCTGAAATCGCTGGGCGTGGACTGGATCTACCTCTCGCCGATCCTGACGGCGGAGCGGGGCTCGGACCACGGCTACGACGTCACCGACCCGTCCGCCGTCGACCCCGAAAGGGGCGGCGCGGAAGGGCTGCTGGCAGCATCCCAGGCCGCGCGGGCCGCGGGCATGGGCGTTCTCATTGACATCGTGCCCAACCACGTCGGCGTCGCAACTCCGGCGCAGAACCCGTGGTGGTGGTCGCTCCTGAAGGAGGGGCGGCAGTCGCGTTATGCCCAGGCGTTCGACGTCGACTGGGACTTTGGCGGCGGCCGCGTCCGGATTCCTGTGCTGGGCGACGACTCGGACGTGGACTCCCTGGAGATCCGCGACGGCGAGCTGCGCTACTACGACCACCGCTTTCCCCTCGCCGAGGGGACGTACACCGTAGGTGACTCCACGGGCGATGACCCGCGCGAGGTCCACGACCGGCAGCATTACGAGCTGGTCGGCTGGCGACGGGCCGACAATGAGCTGAACTACCGCCGGTTCTTCGCCGTCAACAGTCTGGCCGGAATCCGGGTAGAGCTTCCCGAGGTCTTTGATGAAGCCCACGCGGAGGTTCTCCGCTGGTTCCGCGAGGGCCTTGCCGACGGCCTGCGGATCGACCACCCGGACGGGCTCGCCGATCCGGCAGGCTACCTGCGCCGGCTGCTGGAGGCCACGGGCGGCAGCTATGTGCTGATTGAGAAGATCCTGGAGCCGGGGGAGCAGCTTCCGTCCGGTTTCGACTGCGACGGGACCACCGGCTACGACGCCCTCGCGGACGTGGACCGGGTGTTTGTGGACGCCGGCGGCCAGGCGGTCCTCGATGCCCTCGACACTGAACTGCGCGACGGGCAGGCCGCGGACTACGAAGAGATGATCCGGGGCACCAAGCGCCGCATTACCGACGGGATCCTGCATTCGGAAGTGCTCCGGCTGGCGCGGCTGGTGCCCGCCGATGCCGGGTTAGCCCAAGACGAGGCGGCGGATGCGCTGTCCGAGATCATCGCGGCCTTTCCGGTGTACCGCAGCTACCTGCCGGACGGGGCGGATGTCCTTAAGGAAGCCTGCGAACTCGCGGCGGGCCGCCGGCCGGAACTGGACCGCGCCATCCGGCTGCTGCTGCCGCTGCTGCTTGACGCCGGGCTCGAGCCCGAGGCGGAGCTGGGACGCCGGTTCCAGCAGACCTCCGGCATGGTCATGGCCAAGGGCGTCGAGGACACGGCGTTCTTCCGCTACACCCGGCTGGGTACGCTGACCGAAGTGGGCGCCGAGCCCACGGAATTCGCCATAGCGCCCGAAGAGTTCCACGCCCGGATGGCGCGGCGCCAGGCCGAGATCCCGTTGTCCATGACGACGCTGAGCACCCACGACACGAAGCGCAGCGAAGACACCCGCGCCCGGATCTCGGTCCTCGCGGAGCTGGCGCCGGAGTGGCAGGCCTCCCTGCGGCGGCTGCAGAAGCTGGCGCCTCTGCCCGACGGCCCCCTGGCCAACCTCCTGTGGCAGGCGCTCGCCGGGGTCTGGCCGGCGGACCGCGACCGACTGCAGTCCTACGCCCAAAAGGCCGCACGGGAAGCCGGCAACTCGACGAACTGGATCGACCCCGACCGGGATTTCGAGCAGAAGCTGGCCGCCGCCGTCGACGCTGCGTTCGATGATCCCGCCGTCCGCGCGGAACTCGAAGACCTCGTGTCGTTGCTTGAGCCGTACGGCGCCTCCAACGCCCTGTCGGCCAAGCTGGTCCAGCTCACCATGCCGGGGGTGCCTGACGTGTACCAGGGCACGGAATTCTGGGACCGGTCACTGACGGATCCGGACAACCGGCGGCCGTTCGACTTCGGTGCGCGCCAACGCGCCCTTGCCGCGCTCGACGCCGGCGAGCGTCCGGCGTTGTTCCTGGACGACTCGGCCAAACTCCTCGTCACCTCGCGCGCCCTGCGCCTGCGGCGGGACCGGCCCGAGCTGTTCACCGGTTACGCTCCGGTTGTGGCCACGGGCCCGGCGGCGGCGCACCTGCTCGCGTTTGACCGCGGCGCACCGGACTCAGGCGCTCCCGGCGCGCTGACGCTGGCCACCCGGCTGCCCCGCGGGCTCGAACAGCGCGGCGGTTGGCAGGACACCGTGGTCCGCCTCGGCGGCGCCGTGGTGGATGAACTGACCGGCAACGCCTTCGGCCCGGGCACCGTGAAGGTGGCAGACATACTGGCCGCCTACCCGGTGGCCCTGCTGGTGCCGACGGCCTGAGCACACCTGACAAAACCGAGCAAACCTGACAAAACCGACTTGGGGAACGGAAGAATGCCATGACTTCGCCTGCACACGGAAGCGAACGTTTTGATCTCTGGGCACCGAAAGCAGGGGCGGTCACGCTCCTCGCTGACGGGGTGCACTATCCGATGGCGCGCGCCGGCGCCGAGCGGGAGGGCTGGTGGACCGCGGCCGGGGCACCGGCCTCCGGCGACGTGGACTACGGCTACCTGGTGGACGGGGACTCCACGCCGCTGCCGGACCCGCGTTCCCGCCGCCAGCCCGAGGGCGTGCACGCGCTCTCCCGCACGTTCGACGCCGGGAGCCACCAGTGGGCGGACGGACAGTGGGGCGGGCGCGAGCTCAAGGGCGCGGTCATCTATGAACTCCACGTGGGTACCTTCACCCCCGAGGGAACGCTGGACGCCGCGACCGGGAAACTGCAGTACCTGGCGGAGCTTGGCGTCGATTTCGTGGAGCTGTTGCCGGTCAACGGGTTCAACGGCACCCACAACTGGGGCTACGACGGCGTGCTCTGGTACACAGTGCACGAAGGCTACGGCGGTCCCGCCGCGTACCAGCGCTTCGTGGATGCCGCCCACGCCGCCGGCCTTGGCGTCATCCAGGACGTGGTCTACAACCACCTGGGCCCCAGCGGAAACTATCTGCCGCGGTTCGGGCCCTACCTGAAGTCGGGGGAGGGCAACACGTGGGGCGACTCCGTCAACCTGGACGGGCCGGACTCCGACGAGGTCCGCCGCTACATCCTGGACAACGCCGCGATGTGGCTGCGGGATTACCATGTGGACGGCCTGCGGCTGGACGCCGTGCATGCCTTCAAGGACGAGCGCGCCGTGCACCTGCTGGAGGACTTCGGCGCCCTCGCGGATGAAATTTCCGCGGAGACCGGGCGCCCGGCCACGCTGATCGCGGAGTCGGACCTGAACAACCCGCGCCTGCTCTACCCGCGGGACGTTAACGGCTACGGGCTGGCCGGGCAGTGGAGCGATGACTTCCACCACGCCGTCCACGTCAACGTCAGCGGCGAGGCCACCGGCTACTACGCCGACTTTGACTCGCTCGGGGCGCTGGCCAAGGTCCTGGAAGGCGGATTCTTCCACGACGGCAGCTACTCCAGCTTCCGGGGCCGCCACCATGGCCGGCCCATCGACCCGGCCCGGGTGCACCCCGCCGCGCTGGTGGTGTGCAGCCAGAACCACGACCAGATCGGCAACCGGGCCACCGGGGACAGGCTCTCGCAGACCCTGGGCTACGGCCAGCTCGCCCTGGCCGCCGTCGCCACCCTGACCTCGCCGTTCACGCCCATGCTGTTCATGGGCGAGGAATACGGGGCCAGCACCCCGTGGCAGTTCTTCACCTCCCACCCGGAGCCGGAACTAGGCAAGGCCACGGCAGAAGGCCGGATCAAGGAGTTCGAGCGCATGGGCTGGGACCCCGCCGTCGTGCCCGATCCGCAGGACCCCGAGACCTTCAGCCGGTCCAAACTCAACTGGGCCGAGGCCGCGGAGGGGGAGCACGCCCGTCTCCTGGATCTGTACCGGGCGCTGATCGCGCTGCGCCGCAAGACGCCGGACCTGACAGAGCCCGGTTTCGAGGACACGGGCGCCGTCGTCAGCGAGGACGAGGGCTGGCTGGTGCTGCGCCGTGGCCGCACCGAAGTGGCGTTGAACTTCTCCGCCGAGGCGAGGCAGGTGGCCGTCCGCGGGGGTTCCCTCGCCCTGGCCACCGACGACGGCGTTCGGCTTGAGTCCGGCGGGTCCGCCGGCCAGCTAATCCTCCCCGGCCACAGCGCCGCGATTCTCACGAACTAAGGGATTCCCCGGGACCCGAGGGTTCCCAGGAACTCAAGAAGGATAGAACGCATGACGTATACGGCAGCCGAGACCCGCTATGACGCGATGCCCTACCGCCGCGTGGGGCGCAGCGGGCTGAAACTCCCGGCCATTTCCCTGGGCCTGTGGCACAACTTCGGCGATGACAAGCCGTTCGAGGTCCAGCGCGCCATCCTGCGCCGCGCCTTCGATCTGGGCGTCACCCACTTCGACCTCGCCAACAACTACGGACCGCCCTATGGCAGCGCCGAAACCAACTTCGGCCGCCACCTCAAGGACGACTTCGCACCGTACCGGGACGAACTGATCATCTCCAGCAAGGCCGGCTACGACATGTGGCCGGGCCCCTACGGCAACTTCGGCTCCCGGAAGTACCTGCTGGCCAGCCTGGACCAGTCGCTGGGCCGGATGGGGCTGGAGTACGTGGATATCTTCTACAGCCACCGGCCGGACCCCGAGACGCCGCTGGAGGAGACCATGGGCGCCCTGGACCAGGCCGTGCGTTCCGGCAAGGCGCTCTACGCCGGCATTTCGTCCTACACCGCGGAACAGACCCTCGAAGCGGCGCGGATCCTCCAGGACCTCGGCACCCCGCTGCTGATCCACCAGCCCAGTTACTCCATGCTGAACCGCTGGACCGAGAACGGCAGCCCGAACCTCTACGAGGCGCTGGAACAGGTGGGCGCCGGGTCCATCGCGTTCTCGCCGCTGGCGCAGGGCATGCTCACCGACCGTTACCTGAAGGGCATCCCGGCCGACTCGCGGGCCGCGCAGGGCAAGTCCCTGGACGAAGGCATGATCAGCGATGAGAACCTGGCCCGCGTCCGCGGGCTGCAGCGGATCGCCGAGGGCCGCGGGCAGACGCTGGCGCAGCTGGCGATCGCCTGGATCCTGCGCGAGCAGGGCAAGGGCTCGTCCGTGACGTCCGCGCTGGTCGGGGCGTCCAGCGTCCGGCAGCTGGAGGACACGCTGTCCGCGATCAACAATCTGGAGTTCACGGCCGACGAGATCGGCGCGATCGATGAGTTCGCCGTCGAATCCGACATCAACCTGTGGGCCCAGAAGTAGCCCGCCCCCTCGCCTGACACATAAGAGCCGGGGCCGCAGGGAACAACCGCGGCCCCGGCGCTGTTAGCTAGACTACTAAGGGCGCCTTACGGCGCCGTGTCCGCCAGCCGCCCGCACAACTGATGCAGTACACCAGAGTGCGGCCGCGCCGGTCACCCTGCTCAAAAGGAGTTCCGTGTCTTCACATCCGATTCGTGTTGCAATCGTCGGCGTAGGTAACTGCGCCGCTTCGCTGGTCCAGGGCGTCCAGTACTACAAGGATGCCGACCCCCAGGCCACGATTCCGGGCCTGATGCACGTGGAGTTCGGCCAGTACCACGTCGGCGACGTCGAGTTCGTCGCCGCGTTCGACGTCGACGGCAAGAAAGTAGGCCAGGACCTCTCCGCTGCCATCCTGGCCAGCGAAAACAACACCATCAAGATCGCCGACGTCCCCCCGACCGGTGTGACCGTCCAGCGCGGCCACACCCTGGACGGCCTCGGCAAGTACTACCTCGAGACCATCGAGCAGTCCCCGGCGGAGCCGGTCGACGTAGTCCAGGCCCTCAAGGACGCCAAGGTTGACGTCATGGTCTGCTACCTGCCGGTCGGCTCCCAGGAAGCTGCCGAGTTCTACGCCCAGTGCGCGATCGACGCCGGCGTGGCGTTCGTCAACGCCCTGCCCGTCTTCATTGCCGGCACCAAGGAGTGGGCTGACAAGTTCACCGCGGCCGGCGTGCCGATCGTGGGCGATGACATCAAGAGCCAGATTGGCGCCACCATCACGCACCGCGTGATGGCCAAGCTGTTCGAGGACCGCGGTGTCACCCTGGACCGTACGTACCAGCTGAACGTCGGCGGCAACATGGACTTCAAGAACATGCTGGAGCGCGACCGCCTCGAGTCCAAGAAGATCTCCAAGACCCAGGCCGTCACCTCCAACGTCGAGGCCGAGCTCGCCGCCAAGGACGTCCACATCGGCCCGTCGGACTACGTCCAGTGGCTCGATGACCGCAAATGGGCCTTCGTGCGCCTCGAGGGCCGCAACTTCGGTGACGCCCCCGTGTCGCTGGAATACAAGCTCGAAGTCTGGGACTCGCCCAACTCCGCGGGCGTGATCATCGACGCCATCCGCGCCGCCAA
This sequence comes from Arthrobacter sp. ov118, assembly GCF_900116495.1. Taxonomy (GTDB): domain Bacteria; phylum Actinomycetota; class Actinomycetes; order Actinomycetales; family Micrococcaceae; genus Arthrobacter. The sequence goes on along the minus strand of NZ_FPAY01000001.1, from coordinate 315,581 downwards.
GATCGGCCTGGACCGCGGCATCGGCGGCCCGCTGGTGTCGGCGTCGAGCTACTTCATGAAGTCCCCGCCGGAGCAGTTCAACGACGACCTCGCCCGTGAAAAGGTCGAGGCCTTCATCCGCGGCGACCTGGAGCGCTAACCCTCCCGGCCCCCCTTCCCCCCCGGTTGCCCTATTACTTATGGTCCCCAAACCTCTGGTTTGAGCGCCACAAGTGATAGGGCAACCGGGGGTTAAAGGGTGCGAAGGGCGGCCCGCACTCTTTGAACCGCGCCCCGGAAGTCTCCTGCAAGGTCGTCGGCGTTGAACTTGAAATAGCGCCACCCGGCGGCATTGAAGGACTCGTCGCGGCGGTTGTCCCGGGACTGCTGTTCACGCGTCAGGTGGTGCCCGCCGTCATACTGGATTGCCACCCTTTGTTTCCGGTAGCCCAGGTCCGCAGCGGGGGAGTGGGGGTCGCCCGGCACAACCCGGACCTGCAACTCGGGTTCCGGCAACCCGGCAGCAGTCAGTGCCAGTCGCAGAAACGTTTCGGGTGCGGAATCGGAGCCGGGCCGTATGAGTTCCAGGGCCTGACGCGCTTTCACGATTCCTTTGAGTTTCGGGTGCCGTGTGAGCATTACCGTGAGGTGGGGAAGCGTTGCCCACGGAACAGCTCCTGGAGCTGATGCTGGCGGCCCTCCAGCTCATGGCGGGGTTGTCGCACCAATTGGTCGCCCACTGCCACCAGGTCCTCCAGCGGCAGGATGCGGGCAAGGTCCAACCAGGTTCTGGCAGACGTTGAAATCCGGATTCCGTCCCAGATCATGAGTTCGTCGTCGAACGCGAGGACGGTATGCCCCACCACACCCGCACGCCGGACCGGTGGCAGAGTATTGGGTTTGCTCACATGCAGTTCCCGGCAGCCACGAAACCATGACGGAAGCTAGAGCCCCAGCAACGCCGCGGCCGTGAGGTGCGAAATCCACGCGCCCGGCGTCGCGGCTGACAGGGCACGGGCAGGCTACGAAGTTCGAACTCCCAGCTGGTGGGCAGATAGAGCAACCGGCCGGCCGCCGCGAGATCGGACGCACGGAGCCGCGACCGGCCCAGGCGGGCAGCCCGCGCCTCGTAGACGGTGAACGGGGCTGAGGCGAGGTGGGCTGGCAGGGCCGCTGGTGGGTGCATGCCGACCATTCTGATCCGATCGACGGATCCCCGCTCCCGTTATCCACAAGCCTCCGATGCGCTATCACTTGTGGTCGCCATTCGCCGATATTCGGGGGAAATGGCAGCCACAAGTGATAGCGCAACCGGGTTAAGTGAGGCCGACGGGGTTGCCGGCTGCGTCGACGTCCATGCGCATCGCTGCCGGGACCTTGGGCAGGCCAGGCATGGTCATGACCGCGCCGGTCAGGGCCACGATGAACCCGGCGCCGGTCTTGGGAATGAGGTCCCGGACATGGATGATGAAGCCTTTGGGCGCGCCGAGCAGGGAGGCATCGTCGCTAAAGGAGTACTGGGTCTTCGCCATGCACACGGGCATCCCGGACCAGCCGTTCTTCTCGATCTCCGCGAGCCGTTTGAGCGCGGGCACGGAGAAGTCCACGCCGTCGGCGCCGTAGACTTCCTGCACGATGGTCCGGATCTTGTCCTCGACGGACATGTCCAGCGGGTACAGGTGCCGGAAGCTTCGCGGGGTGTCCATCGCGGCAGCAACTTTCGCCGCGAGCTCATCACCGCCGTCACCGCCGCCGCCGCGGCCCCAGACGTCGGCCACCGCGGCCTGGACGTTCTCGGCCGCGCACCACTGCAGCAGCCAGTCCAGCTCCTCGGCGGTGTCGGTGGCGAATTTGTTGATGGCGACGACCGGGGTGATGCCGAACTTCTCGACGTTCCGGATATGGCGCTGAAGATTCGCGACGCCGGCGGCAAGGGCCTCCACATCGGGTTCCTTGAGCCGGTCCTTCACGACGCCGCCATGCATCTTGAGCGCCCGCACGGTGGCCACGATCACGACAGCGGAGGGGGCGACGTCGGCCATCCGGGCTTTGATGTCCATGTACTTCTCGGCACCGAGGTCCGCCCCGAAGCCCGCCTCGGTGACGACGATGTCCGCGATGCTGCGGGCCGTCTGGGTAGCGATGAGGGAGTTGCAGCCGTGCGCGATATTGGCGAAGGGCCCGCCGTGGACCAGAGCCGGGGTGCCGGCGATGGTCTGCACGAGGTTGGGCTTGATCGCTTCTTTGAGCAGCAGGGTCAGGGCGCCCTGAACGCCGAGATCGGCCACGGTGACGGGCCGGCGGTCGTACGTGTACCCGAACGTGATCCGCCCCAGCCGCTCGCGCAAGTCGTCGAGGTCCGTGGCGAGGCAGAAGACCGCCATGATCTCCGAAGCCACGGTGATGTCGAAGCCGTCCTGCCGCGGAATGCCCTGGGCCGGACCGCCGAGTCCGATGACGACCTCGCGCAGTGACCGGTCGTTCATGTCCAGGACCCGCTTGAACGTCATCCGGCGGGGATCGATGTTGAGCTCGTTTCCCTGGAAGATGTGGTTGTCAACGAGCGCCATGAGGGCGTTGTTCGCCGAGGTGATGGCGTGGAAGTCCCCGGTGAAGTGCAGGTTGATCTGGTCCATCGGCAGCACCTGGGAGTAGCCGCCGCCGGTGGCGCCGCCCTTCATGCCGAGGATGGGCCCGAGCGAGGGTTCGCGCAGCGCGACCATCACTCTGTGCCCGGCACGGGCCAGCGAATCGGCGAGCCCGACCGTTAAGGTGGACTTGCCCTCGCCCGCCGGGGTAGGGGACATCGCCGAGACCAGGACCACTCTGCCGGGGGTTCGTCCCGGGCGGCCCGGGACTCCAGCGGCGGCGTCCGCGGCGGCGGTAAGCTTCGCCGGATCGATCTTTGCCTTGTAGGGTCCGTAGAGCTCCAGCGCGTCGGAATTGATGCCGGCCGCCGCCGCGATCTCCTCGATCGGCTTGATGACTGCCTGCCGGGCAATCTCCAGGTCGCTGGGTACGTTGTTCCCGGGGGTGGTGGTCTCAGACATCGTTGTCCTTTGGCTCGGGGCGTCGTGGGTGTTGCCGGTCGCGTATGCCTGTCCCGTGTGCCGGTCCGGCGCCGGGAGGGGGGTTCAGGGTGCGTGGGCCACCGGGAGGGTCAGGTTGCCAAAATACTGGCTCACGGCGGTGTGATAGCTCTCCAGCGTGATTGCGGCGGTGCGCTGCCAGCCGAAATCCTGGGCGTGGCGCGCGGCGGCGCGCCCCATGTCGGTGCGTGTCTGGGGGTCGTCGAACAGTGCTTCGAGGGCGTCAGCCCAGTCGCCGGCCTTGTGCCCCTCGACCAGCATGCCCGTGAACCCGTCCCTGACGGCCCGGGACAGCCCGCCGACTTTCGTGGCGAGCACGGGCGTCCCGCAGGCCTGGGCCTCCAGAGCCACCAGGCCGAAAGACTCGCTGTAGGAGGGCATCACTACGACGTCGGCCGAACGGTACCAGCCGGCCAGCTCCGCGGCGTCGACCGGCGGGTGGTGGGTGACGACGTCGTCCATTCCGGCGGCTCTGATCAGCGCCTTGAGGTTGAAGTCCTTTGCCCCGCTGACCGCACCCAGGATGGTCAGTTGCAGGTCGATGTCGGGGCGCCGGGACCGCAGGAGCGCCGCGGCCTTGATCAGGATCTGCGGGCCCTTGAGCCGCTGGATCCGGCCCGCGAACAGCAGATGGAACTTGCCCGGGGCGATGCCGTGCCCGGCCCGTGCGCGGTTCCTGAACGACGGCGTGAAGATTGCCAGGTCCACGCCCGGCGGTGCGACGTCGATGCGGTCGACGTCGGCGTTGTAGTGCGAGGCCAGCTCCGCCGCTTCGGTGCCGGTATTGGCGATGAGCCGGGCGGCGCCGTCGACAATGCGGTGCTCGCCGTCCTCACGCCGCCGCGGTTCGGGCTGTTCGCCGGATTCGAGGAGCTGGTTTTTGACCTTGGCCATGGTGTGCATGGTGTGCACGAGGGGCAGCCGCCAGAGTTCGGCGAGTTCCAGCCCGGCCACCCCGGACACCCAGTAGTGCGAATGGATGACGTCGTACCGGCCGTGCGGCTGGAGGTGCCGGATCCGGTCGATCTCGGCAACCATGCTGTGCAACAGCTCCGGGAGCTCCTCTTTGGGCAGCTTCCGCGGCGGACCGGCGAGGACGTTGTGGACGCACACCCCAGGGGAGGGGTGTTCGACGGCGGGCTGCGAGGCCGAGGTGGACCTCGTGAAGATCTCGACTTCCACGCCCGTCTCGGCGAGGGCCGCCGCCAGCGCCCGGACGTAGACGTTCATTCCGCCGGCGTCCCCGGAGCCGGGCTGCTCCATGGGTGAGGTGTGCAGGGAAAGGAAGGCGACGCGACGGATCAGCGACACGGTTCCCCTTTCCTCTGCAGACTGCGCTTCGATAAAACACTACTCCTGAAGTGGCGGCCGGTTCACAGGCCGTTCCTCAGTCTGTTTCGCACGGGGCCCCGCGTGCCGGGCGATCCCGGAGCGCGGCCGCTACGGCCGGCCGCGCCACAGGTGACCCAGCCCCGGGAACGCGGCCTCGTATCCGGCGAGCAGTTTGCCGGCCAGGACCTCCGAATCCACGAGCGGATGCCTGGCGAACGCGGCCAGGGCGGCGTCCCGGGACCCGGTGGTAACCGCCTCGACGACGAGCCGCTCGACGTCCTTGACGCGGCGCATCAGACCCAGTTGCGCCGGTCCCGGGGGATCCTGCGGGAGCGGCACGGCGCCGTCGGTCGTCACCCGGCAGGGAATCTCGACGACGGCGTCCGCCGGCAGCCCCGGGATCGCCGGCGCCGGGGACCCAGTGGTGTTCCCGTCGGCGTTCCCGTCCGGACCGGGGAGGGTGTTGACCGTATTGAGGATCAGGTCGGCCGGGCCGCCGCCGGACAGGGCCCGCATGGCCGCCAGAGCCACCCGTTCATAACCGCCGCCGGCGAGGTCGGTCTCGTCCCGATGTTCGCCCGCGCCGCGCGCCTCCGCGAGATAGCCCTCCTCGCGGGACCGGCGGGCGGCCTCCCACAGCGCAAAGGCCTGCGGCCCGGCGGCCGCCAGCCGGGGATACAGTTCGGCCTGCTGCCGTGCGATGGACTCACCCCGGGTCAGGCCCGCGCCGCGCATGCCGGCAAGCGCGCGTTCGGTCTCGTAGTAGTAAAAGAGGTACTCATTCGGCAGGCAGCCAAGCCCGGCGAGCAGCGCGGGCGGGAACAACCGGCCCTCCTCGAATTCTGCGAGCGCCGCCGGGTCCGCCAGCAGTTCCGGCAGCGCGTCCCGGCCCTCGGACTGCAGGCGGTACAGCCAGCCCAGGTGGTTCAGGCCGTAGTAGCCGACGCCGTCGAGCCTCCCTTCCGGCAGCGCGGCGCCGGCGGCCCGCGCGGCACGGTGCACCAGCCCGCCGGCGGAATCGCAGATCCCGATCACCCGCTGCCCGAGTACGGGGACCAGGGCCTCGGTGACTATGCCGGCCGGGTTGGTGAAGTTCAGCAGCCAGGCTCCGGGGCAACGGCTGCGCATGTCCGCGGCTAGAGCCAGCATCGGCGGAATGGACCGCAGAGCGTAGGAGATGCCGCCGGCCCCGGTGGTTTCCTGCCCCAGAAGCCCCAGGTCCAGGGCGATCCGTTCGTCGGCAATCCGTCCCGCGGTCCCCCCGGGCCGGATGGCGGCGAAAACCATGTCCGCACCCTCGAGGGCCTCGGAAAGGGCGGACACGGCCCGGACCCGGGGGCCCGGGCCCGGCGGATCCTGCAGGGCCAGGGACGCCAGGACTGCCTCGATGGCAGCCAGCCGGCCGGCGTCGACGTCGTACAGCACCAGCTCCCGCACCAGTCCCGCGAAGGGGCCGGCGGCGAGCGCCCGGTAGATCAGCGGGACCCGGAACCCGCCCCCGCCGACGATTGTGAGCCGCATCCGGACAGTCTATTCTCCGCAGATCCGGCCGTTGCGTCTGAAGCGGTTCCACGGGGACGGCGCACCGGCCTTGCGCTTCTCCCCACGGTTTCCCTCGACAGCGGTACAGCGTAACCTGCCATATATGGACCCGATCCCGACGCGGCGGTTTGACCCGCTGTCTGCCGTCCGCAGCACGGCGGCGGGCGGGCTCGACCTCTTCCTGACCGGCACCGTCTTCCAGGACATCATCTTTACCGGGTTGCCGCACGCACCCCAGCCCGGAACGGAAATCTGGAGCGATGGGATGGGCAGCTGCCCGGGCGGTGTCGCCAACCAGGCCATTGCCGCGTCCCGGCTCGGACTGCGGACAGGGTTGGCCGCCGTGTTCGGCGACGACGGCTACGGTGACTACAACTGGAAGATCCTGGCCGGCCAGGAGCACGTGGACCTTTCCCTGTCCCGGCGGGTGCCGGGCTGGCACTCGCCCGTCACCGTGTCCTTGAGCGTCGAGAAAGACCGCTCCATGGTGACGCACGGCCACCCGGCGCCGGTGTCCACCACCGAACTGGTCGGCTGTCCGCCCCCGGCGCTCGCAGCCGTGGCGGAACTGGGGGAGGAACTGGAACCCTGGGCCCTCGAGGCGCACAAGAACGGCGTCCGGCTCTTCGGCGACGTCGGCTGGGACCCCACCGGCGTGTGGGCCCCCGCCCGGCTGGACAACCTGCAGCACTTCCACGCGTTCATGCCCAACCAGCGCGAAGCCATGGCCTTCACGGGCCGCGACGATCCCTGGTCCGCCCTGTACTCCCTCGCGGACAAAGTTCCCGTGGCGGTGGTCACGCTCGGCCCGCAGGGGTCCATGGCCGTGGATTCTGAAACGGGGGAGGAGGAGTGGGTCCCGTCCCTGCCTGTCCGGGCCTACGATCCCACCGGGGCCGGTGACTGCTTCGGAGCCGCGTTCATCGTGGGCTGCCTGGCCGGCTGGCCGCTCGGAGACCGGCTCCGCTTCGCCAACCTGTGCGCCGCCCTGGCCGTGCAGGAGGTTGGCGGCTCGCTCGCGGCGCCCGGCTGGGGTGACCTCGCCGATTGGTGGCAGCGGGCCAACGCCCGGAAGGAACGCCAGGGCAGCCAGTGGCTGCGCCGCTACGGTTTCCTGGCCGAGATCGTGCGCGATGTTCCCCCCGGTGCGCAGCGGCGGGCGTCGGCGACCATCGCGCACCTCTCCGACGCATAGCTGAGTCCCGGAAGGGCCTACCGGGTTTCCTGGACCACTGGACATGTCCTCCCCTTGGGCTACGGAGTGGGCAGGTACCCGTTGTGGGCGTGCCTAGCCGCGAGGAATGAGCATGTCCCACCGCGGGTACTGGATCAGACCGGGCCACATTCGCGGGTACCACTGGACATGTCCTCCCCCTGGGTTAAGGAGTGGGCAGGTACCCGTTGTGGGCGGTCCTGGCCGCGAGGAATGAGCATGTCCCGCGGGGAGGGAGGGCATGTCCAGTGGCGGGGCGGGCAGGCGGATTATTCGGCCCGCGGCGCCGCGCCTAGAATCGTTAGGTGACTTACCAAGTATCAACAGGCGATTTTCCTCCCGGTTCGTCGGCAGCGCCGGTCCGCGCGGAGGAGCGCTCGGCAGTGATCGACCTCGACGCCATCCGGCACAACGTCCGCCATCTCGCGGCGGTGGCCTCACCCGCCAAAATCATGGCCGTGGTCAAGGCCGATGCCTACGGGCACGGTGCAATCCAGGTGGCCCGGGCGGCCCTCGGCGCGGGAGCCAGCTGGCTGGGCGTCGCCCACATTTCTGAGGCCCTGACCCTGCGCGCGGCCGGGATCGAGGCGCCGCTGCTGGCCTGGCTACACACTCCGGACAGCAACTTCGCCGCCGCTGTGGCCGCCGGAATCGACATCGGCTGCTCGGGGTGGGAACTGGACCGGATCGTTGCCGCCGCCCGCGAGCAGGAACGGCCCGCCCGCATCCACCTGAAAGTCGACACCGGGCTCGGCCGCAACGGCGCCCCCCTTGACGCCTGGGACAGCCTGGTGGGTGAAGCCATGGAATACCAGGACCAGGGACTGCTGCGGGTGGTGGGGATCTTCTCCCACCTCGCGGTCGCCGACGAGCCCGAACGCCCCGAAACCGACGAGCAGCTTGCCGTGTTCCGCCAGATCCTCGCCGTCGCCCAGGACGCCGGAGTGGACCCGGAAGTCCGGCACCTGGCCAACACCCCGGCCACCCTCTCCCGGCCGGATACGCATTTTGACCTGGTCCGCGTGGGGCTGGGCCTTTACGGGCTGTCGCCCTTCGAAGGGCAAAGCCCGTCCGAGCTCGGGCTGCGCCCGGCCATGACCGTCCGCACAGTGGTTTCGCACTGCAAGGACGTGCCCGCCGGCCAGGGTGTTTCCTACGGGCTGAACTACCACACGGAGGGGGTCAGCACCCTCGGGCTCATCCCGCTGGGCTATGCCGACGGCGTGCCGCGCATCGCCACCGGCGGCCCGGTCCGCGTCGAGGGCGTGAACTATCCGGTGGTAGGGCGCATAGCGATGGACCAGATGGTCATCGACCTCGGTCCCCGCAACGTGGCGGCCGGAGGGCGGAGCATCCTCGGGGCCGAGGCGGTGCTGTTCGGCGACGGCGCCGACGGCGGACCCACGGCCGACGACTGGGCTCGGGCCGCCCGCACCAACAACTACGAGATCGTCACCCGGATCAGCCCGCGGGTGCCGCGCCGCTACCTCAACGAAGAACCCGACACCGGCGAAGAGCGCCCGTGAACGGGCCCGAGAAGGTGCCTGGGAACGGGCCCGTGTGGGAACGGAGCATCGAGGTCTTGACCGCTGCCCAGACGCACGAGCTCGCGGCCGCGCTGGGCGCCGTCGTGGAGCCCGGCGACCTGCTGGTCCTTACCGGCGAACTGGGCGCCGGGAAGACCACCTTCACGCAGGGGCTGGGCGAGGGGATGGGCGTCCGGCCCGGCATCATTTCTCCGACGTTCGTCCTGGTGCGCATCCACCCCAACCTGGCGGACGGACCCCGCCCAGGTGGGCCGGACCTGGTGCACGTGGACGCCTACCGGCTGGAGTCGGCCGCCGAAATCGATGACATCGATCTTGAAAACACCATGGACAGCGCGGTGACGGTGGTCGAGTGGGGCCGCGGCCGGGTTGAACACCTGAGCGAGAGCCGGCTGGAGGTGGAACTCCACCGCAGCCGGGGAGGCGCCGACGGCGTGCCCGCCACCGGCCACGCCGTCGATCCCGCTGCCCACTCCAGCGTGCTGGATTTCGACACGGACGACGACGACGAACCGCGCACCGTGGTGGTCCGCGGCTTCGGCCCGCGCTGGGCCGAGCCGCCCGCCGCCCTGGGCGCCGGCCGCATTCCCGGAAGCGGACCCCGGCCCGGAAGTGAACCGCGCCCCGGAAGCCAGCCCCATCCGGCGACTACATCGGCGACCACACCCCAGACCCCGGAACGGAACTCCTGATGCTGATTCTCGCCATCGACACCTCCGCCGTCGCCAGTGCTGCGCTGGTCTCCGATGAAACCCCGGAATCCGTGCTGGCCAGCTTCGCCACCGAGGACACGCGCACGCACGCGGAGGTCCTGGCCCCGGGGATCGACGCCCTGCTGGCCGACGCCGGCGTCAGCGGGCACGACGTCGACGCAATTGTCACCGGCGTCGGTCCCGGACCGTTCACGGGACTGCGCTCCGGGATCGTGACCGCCCGCACCCTCGCCTTCGTCTGGAACAAGCCGCTTTACGGCGTCATGAGCCTGGACGCGATCGCCCTGGAAGTGGCCGAATCCACCGACTCGGCCGCGGAGTTCATTGTGGCCACGGACGCGCGCCGCAAGGAGGTGTACTGGGCCCGGTATACCTTCTCCGATGCGCAGCTGCCGCACCTGGCCGACGGCCCGCACGTGGGATTCGCCGCGGACCTGCCGGAGCTGCCCGTCTACGGCGCCGGAGCCGGGATGTACTCCGACGTCGTCAAGGCCGTCGCCGAATTCAGCACCCGGCAGCCCGAGGCGCTCTCGCTGGGCCAGTTCGCCCTCGCCCGGCTGGAGGCGGGGGAGCAGCTGCTGGACTCCACGCCGCTGTACCTGCGCGAGTCGGACGCCCAGGTGCCCGGACCCCGGAAGCGTGCCCTGTGAGCGCCGGGCACGCCACGCCGCACCGGCTCCCCGGCGGCGTCACCCTGCGGGACATGGACGCCGCGGACATCCCGGCCGTCCACGAGTTGGAACGCCGGCTGTTCCCGGTGGATGCGTGGCCGCTGCAGATGTTCCATGACGAGCTCGCGCAGACCGATACCCGCCGCTACCTTGTGGCGGAGCTGCACGGCGGCGTCGTCGGTTATGCCGGCCTGATGTGCATCGAGCCGATCTCGGATGTCCAGACCATCGCCGTTGTGCCCGAACAGGAAGGCAAGGGCATCGGTTCGGCCCTGCTGACCGAGCTGATCCTGGAAAGCCGGCGCCGCGGCGCCCAGGACGTGCTGCTGGAAGTCAGGGCGGACAACCCCCGGGCGCAGCAGCTCTACCGGCGCTTCGGCTTCGAACAGATCCACATCCGGCCCCGCTACTACCGCGACGGCGTCGACGCCCTGATCATGCGGCTCCAGCTGCCCCGCGAGCCGCTCAGCCCCCAGCCCAAGGAAGCAGGCCGACCATGAACCGCACCCAGCCGCTCGTGCTCGGCATCGAGTCCTCCTGCGACGAGACCGGCGTCGGCATTGTCCGCGGCACCGCCCTGCTGACGGACACCGTGTCCTCCTCCATGGACGAACACGTCCGCTTCGGCGGGGTCATTCCCGAGATCGCCTCCCGCGCGCACCTGGACGCCTTCGTCCCTACCCTGCACGAGGCGCTCGCGGAGGCCGACGTTTCGCTCGCGGACATTGACGCGATCGCCGTCACCTCCGGCCCGGGCCTGGCCGGAGCCCTCATGGTGGGGGTCTGCGCGGCCAAGGCGCTCGCCGTCGCCACCGGCAAACCGCTCTACGCGATCAACCACCTGGTCGCCCATGTCGGCGTCGGGCTCCTCCAGCCGGGCACCGGCACGGCGGCGCCGTCCGGCGCGACGCCCCCCGGGACCGGAGCGGAAACGCTGCCGGAGAACATGGGCGCGCTCCTGGTGTCCGGCGGTCACACCGAGATCTTGCGGATCCGCAGCATCACCGACGACGTCGAGCTGCTGGGCTCCACGATCGACGACGCCGCCGGTGAGGCGTATGACAAGGTGGCCAGGCTCCTGGGCCTGGGCTATCCGGGCGGCCCGGCCATCGACAAGCTCGCCCGCACCGGCAACGCCAAAGCCATCCGCTTCCCGCGCGGCCTGACCCAGCCGAAGTACATGGGCACGGCCGAGGAACCCGGGCCGCACCGCTATGACTGGTCCTTCAGCGGGCTCAAGACCGCCGTCGCCCGCTGCGTGGAACAGTTCGAGGCCCGCGGCGAGGACGTTCCCGTCGCCGACATCGCCGCAGCCTTCCAGGAGGCCGTGGTGGATGTGATCACGGCCAAGGCGGTGCTGGCCTGCCGCGAAAACGGCATCACGGAGGTTCTCCTGGGCGGCGGCGTCGCGGCGAACTCGCGGCTGCGCCAGCTCACCGAACAGCGCTGCACGGCCGCGGGGATCCGGCTGACGGTGCCGCCGCTGTCGCTGTGCACTGACAACGGCGCCATGGTGGCGGCCCTCGGGGCGCAACTGGTGATGGCCGGGGTGGAGCCCAGCGGGATCGGGTTCGCCCCCGATTCCTCGATGCCGGTCACCACCGTGTCCGCCTGAGGCGACGCGCCCAACCGGCCTGGCGCCCCGGAGCTCGGGTGCTGCTCCGGAACTAAGCTTCCGGCCCCTGCCGCATCTGCTTGACGAGGTCCAGGACGACGGCGCGCAGGTCCCCGCCGTGCTCGGCGGCAACCCGGCGCTGCCGCTGGCAGCCGGCGCCGCGCTGGATGATCTTCTCGACGTCGGCAAGCTCGGCGCTGCAGCCCAGCTTCGCCGCGACGGGTTCCAGCCGCTTCAGCGTCTCGCGCAGGTGCTCGGTGACGAGCTGCTCATTGCCTTCGGCGTCGAGAATGATGATCGCGTCCAGGCCGTACCGGGCCGCACGCCACTTGTTTTCCTGGACGTGCCAGGGCGGCATGGTCGCAATGGTGCCGCCGTTGTCCAGGGTGGTGGAAAATTCGTCGACCAGGCACTGGGTCAGGGCGGCGATGGCTCCGACTTCCTCGAGGGTCGCCAGGCCATCGCAGATGCGCATCTCGATGGTGCCGAGGGCCGGAACGGGACGGATGTCCCACCGGATCTCGGAGAGCGTGTCGATCACGCCCGTGGTGAACATGTCCTGCACGTAGGACTCGTAGTCCTCCCAGTTGGCGAACTGGAACGGCAGGCCGGCGGTGGGCAGCTGCTGGAACATGAGGGCGCGCTGCGAGGCGTAGCCGGTGTCTTCGCCGCCCCAGAACGGGCTGGACGCGGACAGCGCCTGGAAGTGCGGGAAGTAATTGACCAGGCCATCCAGCACCGGAAGGACCTTGTCCCGGTTGTCGAGTCCGACGTGAACGTGGACGCCGTAGATAACCATCTGCCGGCCCCACCACTGGGTCCGGTCAATGAGCTTGGCGTAGCGCTCCTTGTCCGTGACCGGCTGCAGCTGGGGCGGGCTGAAGGGGTGGCTCCCGGCGCAAAAAACCTCCACGCCCATGGGATCGGTGACGTCGCGGACCGCCGCGAGCGAACTGCTCAGGTCCGCCTTCGCCTCCGCCACAGTGGTGCAGATGCCGGTCACGAGTTCCACGGTGTTCAGGAGCAGTTCCTGCTTGATGTGCGGATGCTCGTCATCCTCATTGAGTTCGGGGTGCCGGGCGGCGACTCCGCGGAGCACCTCGTTCGCCACGGAGGCCAGTTCGCCGGTCTCGGCGTCGACGAGCGCCAGTTCCCATTCCACGCCAAGAGTCGACTGCCTGGATGAAGCGAACTCGATCTTCATGTGGTCCCTTCACTGTTCTGCTGTCCGTGGCCGTCGTGGGTGCCAGATGCGCTGGTTCACACGCCGGGCGTGCTTCTGGACCTGCCGCCGGCGGTGACAGGTGCCATCTCACACCGGGGCGCCGGCCGGCGGCTGGCAGGGCAACGGTGGTCCAAGTCTAGTGCAGGGGTAGCTGCCGAACGGTGCCAAAGTTACCGCTGAGGCGTGAGTGTTTTCACACGCCGCACCTCCCGGGTCCGAGTCATGGCCGCGCAATCCCGGACGGACTGGGCGGAGCTGCGGGGCGCCTGAGTGCTCCTCGCGTTTAATGGACCTGTGCCCATACTGAACAAAGACATGACCCTGTGCATCTCGCTCTCGGCCCGGCCGAGCAACAACGGGACCCGCTTCCACAACCACCTGTACGAACAGCTGGGCCTGAACTGGATCTACAAGGCCTTTGCCCCCACCGACCTCGCGCAGGCGATTGCCGGAGTGCGCGGCCTCGGCATCCGCGGCTGCGCGGTGTCCATGCCCTACAAGGAGGACGTGATCGCGCTGGTGGACGTGATGGACCCGTCGGCGAAGGCCATCGATTCGGTGAACACCATCGTCAACGACGGCGGCCGGCTCACCGCCTACAACACCGACTACACCGCGATCGAGCAGCTCCTGCAACGCAACGCCGTCCCGACCGACTACTCGGTGCTGGTCCTGGGCTCCGGCGGCATGGCGAAGGCGACGGTGGCCGCCCTGCGGGATGCCGGCTTCGAGGACGTGACCGTCGTTGCCCGCAACGAGGCCACGGGCCGCGGCCTCGCCGATCTGTACGGGTTCGCGTGGAGCGCCGAACTGGGTTCTGCGAATCCCGCCGCCGACATGATCATCAATGTCACGCCGGTCGGCATGGCCGGCGGCCCGGAGGCCGAGGCGCTGTCCTTCCCCCAGGAAGCCATCGACGCCGCCAAGGTGGTGTTCGACGTCGTCGCCCTCCCGGCCGAGACGCCGCTGATCAGGGCCGCCCGCGCGGCCGGCAAGAACGTGATCACCGGCGCCGAGGTGGCCACCATCCAGGCCCTCGAACAGTTCGTGCTCTACACGGGGATCCGGCCGACCGACGGCCAGGTCCGGGCCGCCGAGGAGTTCATGCGGGCGCAGTAGGAGGGTCCCCGCGTCACTGGAGCTCGACGGGTTCCACCGAGACGGCCACCCGGTCCTCGCCGATCCTGGTGAGGACCAGGGTGGCTGATTTCTTGCTCTTGCCCTTCGCGCCGGCCGGCTTCCCGCCGGGCAGGAGCTGCTTGCGCAGCTCTTCCGGGGTGACGGCCATGCCGCGCTTCTTGATGTCCAGCACGCCGATTCCTTGGTCCTTGACCCAGGACTTGAGCGCTTTGACGTTGAACGGCATCACCTCCAGGACCTTGTAGGCCTTGGCGAAGGGGGTGTTGTGCAACTCCGGCGCGCAGATGTAGGCAATGTGCTCGTCCACGAGGTGCCCGCCGAGCTGGAGGGCCACGTCGGCCACCAGCCCGGCGCGGATGACTGCTCCGTCTGGCTCGTACAGGTACCCCTCCACCGGTCCCAGGGGTGCCGCCGGGCCGCCGTCGAAGTCCTCGCCGCTGGTGAGCTCGGCCGCCCCAAGGGCTCCGAGTACGAGGGCCGCGCGCCGCACCCCGGGCCGCCGCACCGCGTTGAACCACAGGGCCACCTCGGTCACGTCCCCGGCCACGGACACCCACTGCGCCTCGCAGCCGGCCGGCACGGAATCGTGCGGCATGCCCGGCCCCATCTTCACGCCGACGGCGCGCCCCGAGCCGGCCAGCGACTCCACGAAGGACAGCGGCGGGGAGAAGTCCTCCGGATCCCAGATCCGCTTGGTTCCCGACGTCGAGGTGGTGCGCCGGGCCGGGTCGAGCCAGACGCCGTCGACACCCTCGAGCGACACCGACGTGGCATCTGAATGGACCACGCTGGCGTTGCGGAACGGGATCAGGTTCATCGTGGCGCAGGCGGCCGTGGTCTCATCCATTTCCACGGCCGTGACCACCAGGTCCATGGACGCCAGGGCCATCGCATCCGCGCCCAGCCCGCAGCCAAGATCCGCGACATGGCCGACCCCTGCCTCCACGAACCGCTGCGCGTGCCGGGCCGCCACGGTGAGCCGGGTGGCCTGCTCCAGGCCGGCTTGAGTGAAAATCATCTGCCGGGCGAACTCGCCGAACTTGGCCTCGGCCTTGGTCCGCAGCCGGGACTGGGTGAGCACCGCCGAAACCAGTTCGGGGGAGTGGCCGGCCTTGCGCAGCTCCGCGGTGAGGCGGAAGGCGTCGTCCTCGCGGTAAGGGCCCAGCGACGCCAGCAGCTCCCAGCCCTCGGGGGTGAGGATCGGGGCGATGTGTTCCTGCGGTGCGTCAGTCATGCCATCCAGCGTAGTTCAGGGCCGGGGGCGGGCTGACCGGTGCACGGAGGCTAGGCTTGACGGCATGGATGACAGCGGTACAGGCGACAGCACGTCAGAGAACGACGCCGGGCGAGAGGACTCCGGCCGGGAGGACGCCGGGCAGGAGCGCCGCAGCCCGCAGGGGTTGGCCCGCTACGCCCGGCCGGCGCTGATCGCAGGGGCCGTGATCGCCGTTGTGAGCATCGCGCTGCTGGTTATCATTTTCTTCCTGGACTCGTTCAATGCCACCGTGTATTCCGTCGGCGGCAAGAGCGTCCAGGACGCCACCGACGAGGCGCGGTCCATCCGCGAGACCTACACCACCGCCCGGCTCGGCGGGCTCATCTTCCTGATCCTTGGCGTCCTGCTGGCCGCCGCCGGCGGATGGCTGCTGTACCGGCACCGGAACGACGAGGACGGGCGCCGGGACGAGGGCGGCGAGGACGTGGACTTCGAAGACCTCACCGGCGAGTAGCCGCACGCTCCGCCCCACCGGACATGTCCACTGGTCCGCGCCAAGCCTGGGCGTGCCATCATGCCCCACCGGACATGTCCCGAGATGCGCGTCAAGAGTGGACATGTGCCCACGCACCACGGGACATGTCCAGTGGTCCGCGCCAACCGTGGGCGTGTCCAGAGGTGAGCGTCAAGACCGGACATGTGCGCGCGCTCCACGGGGCATGTCCGGGGCACAGCGCCACGCCTGGACATAACACTCATATGTCCATCGCCCGCGGTCAGGACTGGACATGTCCCTTTGTGTCCGTGCCAAGCCTGGAGCCGATTCGGATTTGTCCAATGCCCGCGGTCAGGACTGGACATGTCCCTTCGGGTCCGTGCCACGCCTGGAACCGGTTCGGATATGTCGGACGCCCAGGGTGAAGACGGAACATGTCAAGTCTTCCAAGCCAATCCCGGACATGTCCCTTTGCGTCCGTGCGAAGCCTGCAGACGGGTTGGGTATGTCGAATTCCCGCGGTGAAGTCGGAACATGTCCCGTGCTGCGCGCCGGGCCTGGACATGTGCTCCCGCTCCACGGAACATGTCCAGCGGTTCCCGCCAAGCCTGGACATGTGCGCTCGCTCCACGGGACATGTCCAGCGGTCGCGGTCAGGAAAGGGCATGGCACTCATATGTCCGATGCCCGCTGTCAGGACTGGACATGTCCCCCCGGTTTTGGGCCCGGGCCTGTTCACCTGGAATGAATTTCTGGCACTCGCCTTGACCGAGTGCTAACCGGTTACATAGAGTCATCGTTAGCACTCTCCCTAGGAGGGTGCTAACACATGAAGCACCTTCCGCCAGGCATGCTGCCGGCACCGCGACGACGGTCTGTACGCCATGGCATCACCGCTTCATAGTCCACGAATTTGCTGACGAAAAGGAGAGGTCCGAGTGTCGGTCTCTATTAAGCCTCTTGAGGATCGTATTGTTGTCCGCCCGCTCGAAGCCGAGCAGACCACGGCTTCCGGCCTGGTTATCCCGGACTCCGCGCAGGAGAAGCCGCAGGAAGGCGAAGTTGTTGCAATCGGCCCCGGCCGCTTCGATGACAACGGCAACCGCGTTCCCGTTGACGTTGCCGTTGGCGACGTCGTTATCTACTCCAAGTACGGTGGAACCGAAGTCAAGACCGGCGGCGCCGAGTACCTGGTGCTCTCCGCCCGCGACGTTCTGGCGATCGTCGTAAAGTAACTCTCTTGGACCCCGCGCAGCCGATCCTTCGCCATGAACGGATCAGTTGCGCGGGGTTCTGTCTTGAAAGGACAAAACCATGGCAAAGCAGCTTGCGTTTAACGACGCTGCCCGCCGGTCGCTCGAAGCCGGCATCGATAAGCTCGCCAACACGGTCAAAGTGACGCTGGGCCCGCGCGGCCGCAACGTCGTGCTGGACAAGAAGTGGGGCGCCCCCACGATCACCAACGACGGCGTGACCATCGCCCGTGAAGTCGAACTGGACGACCCGTACGAGAACCTTGGCGCGCAGCTTGCCAAGGAGGTCGCCACCAAGACCAACGATGTTGCCGGTGACGGCACCACCACCGCCACCGTCCTGGCCCAGGCCCTGGTCAAGGAAGGCCTGCGCAACGTTGCGGCAGGCGCCGCGCCGGGCGAGATCAAGCGCGGCATCGAGGTTTCGGTCGAGGCCGTCGCTGCCCGCCTGCTGGAGAACGCACGCCCGGTCGAAGGTACCCAGGTTGCCAACGTGGCCGCCATCTCCGCGCAGAGCGACGAGGTCGGCGAGCTCCTGGCCGAGGCCTTCGGCAAGGTCGGCAAGGATGGTGTGATCACCATCGAGGAATCCTCCACCACCCAGACCGAACTGGTCCTCACCGAGGGCATGCAGTTCGACAAGGGCTACCTGTCCCCGTACTTCGTCACCGATGCAGAACGCCAGGAAGCTGTCCTCGAGGACGCCCTGATCCTGATCAACCAGGGCAAGATCTCCTCCGTTCAGGAATTCCTGCCGCTGCTGGAAAAGGCGCTGCAGAGCTCCAAGCCGCTCTTCATCATTGCCGAGGACGTCGAGGGCGAGGCCCTGTCCACGCTGATCGTCAACCGCATCCGCGGCACGCTGAACGTCGTGGCCGTCAAGGCACCGGGCTTCGGCGACCGCCGCAAGGCCATGCTCCAGGACATCGCTACCCTCACGGGCGCACAGGTTGTCTCCCCGGAGCTGGGCCTGAGCCTGGACACCGTCGGACTTGAGGTGCTCGGCACCGCGCGCCGCATCACGGTCACCAAGGACAACACCACGATCGTCGACGGCGCCGGTTCGGCCGAGGACGTCGCCGCCCGCGTTGCCCAGCTGCGCGCCGAGCTGACCCGCACGGACTCCGACTGGGACAAGGAAAAGCTGCAGGAACGCCTGGCCAAACTGGCCGGCGGCATCGGCGTCATCAAGGTCGGTGCTGCCACCGAGGTTGAGCTGAAGGAAAAGAAGCACCGCATCGAGGACGCCGTGTCCTCGACCCGCGCTGCCCTTGAAGAAGGCATCGTCGCCGGCGGCGGCTCGGCCCTCATTCACGCGCTGAAGGCGCTGGACGAGGACGCGGCTGTCCAGGCGCTCGAAGGTGACGCGGCTGCCGCCGTCGGCATCGTACGCCGGGCCCTGACCCAGCCGCTGCGCTGGATCGCCCAGAACGCCGGTTTCGACGGCTACGTGGTGGTTTCCAAGGTCGCCGAGTCCGCCGTCAACCAAGGCTTCAACGCCAAGTCCGGCGACTACGAAGACCTGATCGCCGCCGGCGTGATCGATCCCGTCAAGGTGACGCGTGCTGCCCTGCGCAACGCGGCCTCCATCGCTGCGCTGGTCCTCACCACGGAAACCCTCGTGGTCGAGAAGCCGGCCGACGAAGACGAGCACGCAGGCCACCAGCACTAAGGTCGGCCCGTGTGGGCGGCCCGGCAACTTGCCGGGCCGCCCTTATTTCTGCCCAGATTCTCCCGGCAAGCCGCCGGACGGCCCGGCTCTCCCGGCCGACGCCGGACGGCCCGGGCGAGGAACCCCGGCGGCACCCGTCAGCCCTGGATGCGAGCTGCTTTGCGCCGCAGCCGACGCGCGGCATCCGACGGCAGCCGCTTGGTCACCAGCCGGTAGAACAACAGCACCCCGACGGCGGCCACGACGATTCCCACCAGGTTCAGGAACAGCTGCAGGGCCGAGCCTGCGGCTTTTTGATATTCGCCCAGGACCAGCGCCACGGCCACAAACCCCGCTGCCGGCACCGTGGTGACGGAGATGAACACGCCGATCAGTGCGGCCGAGCGCCGGCTGATGACCGACAACATCCCGGCCGTTCCGGCCAGAACGGCGACGATCAGCGAGTAGGGGCCCGGATGGTAGATGAACTCGACCGCCGAACCGCGGTCCAGCACGTCCGGGGGAAACAGCCCGAGGGGTACGGACAGCCAGGCGCCAAGGGCAGCTGCCAGCATCGCGACGGGAAAGCCGACGCCGAGGGCCAGCGCTGCGTCGCGTCCGAGCCGACGCTGGCGCTGGACGAGGGCCACGGCCAGTGCGGCCAGCGGCCCGAACTCGGGGCCGACGGCCATGGCGCCGACGATGGCGATCGTGGAGTCCGTGACAATACCGATGGCCGCCAACTGGGTGGCCAGGACCAGGAACGTCAGGTAGCTCCAGGTCAGGCGGGAATCTTCGCCGCTCTGCCGTAACACCTCGTCCCAGATCACGGCGTCCGCGCCCTCCCCGGGGGCCTCGGCCTCTGCCCGGTCGGCCCGGTCCGAGAGCACCAGGTCCGGCGTGATGACTGCTATTGATCCGCGCTTCTGGACATCGAGGGCGTGGAGCTTCTCCACGAGTCCTTCCACGGATTCGCGGGCGAGCAGGACCTGAACAACGTCCCCGGGCGGCATGACGGATGCGCCCTTGTCCAGGGTCACTTCCGCGACGCCGACCTGGCCGGCACAGTTTTCGACCACAACACCGGACAAATCACCCGGGATACAAATGCGCAGCTGAACGATCACTTCGCGGCCTCCTCAGACTCCTATCAGCCTAGCCTCCGAGCCGCCGGCCGGTGGCCCGAGGCGGCGCCGTGGGCGACGCGCGCGGCTGCCCGGCCCGGGGTAGCGTCGATTGGTCAAGGAAATTACGTTTCGATAACATTGATGTTTTTGCAAGCTGTCCGGAAGGGTTTTTGTGTCGAACGAGCGAACCGCAGCCACTTTGCCTAGTGCGGACGCAGGTTCACCGGCGAACCGAAAGGCCAACTACCGCCCCGAAGTTCAAGGCCTGCGGGCCTTCGCCGTGCTGATGGTGGTCACCTACCATGTGTGGCTGGGGCGGGTCTCCGGCGGCGTGGACGTCTTCCTTCTCATTTCGGCTTTCCTGATGACGCTCAGCTTCACGCGGAAGATCGAAAGCGGCACGCCGCTGCGGTTGCTGAGCCACTGGCTGCACCTGCTCAAGCGCCTGCTGCCCGCCGTCGTCGTGGTGGTACTCGGCGTCCTCGCCGGCACCTGGGCGATCCTGCCGCAAAGCCGGTGGCCGGACATCCTCGACCAGGCCTGGGCGTCGCTGCTGTACCGGCAGAACTGGCTCCTGGCGGACAACGCAGTGGACTACTACGCCCAGGATCATGCCGGCGCGAGCCCGCTGCAGCACTTCTGGTCGCTGTCGATCCAGGGCCAGGTGTTCGTGCTCTGGCCGCTTGTCTTTGCCGGCACCGCGCTTCTTTCCCGGCTGCTCCGCCGCTGGACCGGCGAGGACCGCGCGCTGTTCCGCTGCCGGCCGCTGCTGACCGTGGCCTTCGGCGCCATCTTCGCCGTGTCGCTCACCTACTCGATCGGGCAGACCGCCACCAACCAGGCCCACGCCTACTTCGATACCGGGGCCCGGCTCTGGGAATTCGCCCTCGGCTCGCTCCTGGCCCTCGCCCTGCCCTACGTGAAGCCCGGCAAGTTGGCGCGGGTCGTGCTGGGCTGGGCCGGGCTGGCGGCCATGCTCTCCTGCGGGCTCCTGCTGACCGTGGACCGGTCATTCCCCGGCTTCATTGCGCTGTGGCCCACGCTGGCCGCCGCCGCTATCATCAGCGCCGGGCAAAGCGGCAGCCGGTTCGGCGTCGACCGCCTCCTGACCTGGAAACCCCTGGTGGCGCTGGGGGACAACTCGTATGCGCTCTACCTCTGGCACTGGCCCCTGCTGGTCCTGGCCCTCGCCGGGGCGGGCATCACGGCGCCGAACCTTGTCCAGGGCCTGTGCATCGTCGCCGCGTCCGTCGCTTTGGCGGTGCTCACCACACGCTACGTGGAGATGCCGTTGCGCGGGTGGCACTGGCCCAAACGCCGCGCCTGGCGCACCGCCGTCGTGATTGCCACCTGCGGTGCCGTGCTAGCCGGTCCCGTCACCCTCTGGCAGGGCCAGCTCACCGCCGAGGAGGCGGCGGCTGCGTCCCAGCCGAAGGAACTGACCCCCGGTGCGGCCGCCCTGGCGCCGGAAAACGCGGGAAAACCCACCCCTGAGGCCAAAATCATCCCCGCGCCGGCGGCGATGAAGAACGAGTGGGCCGATATTGACGGGCTGTGCACGGACGAGAATGTCCCCGCCGACCCGCTGCTGCAGGGCTGCCTGCAGAACAACAAGCCGGAGAAAGTCACCAAGCGGATCGTGGTGCTCGGCGACTCGCACGCCCAGCAGTACATGGCGGCGCTCGGCCCCATCGCGAAGAGCCATGGCTGGGAAGTTGTCACGCTCCTGAAGGGCAACTGCCGCTTCGGCGGGCAGTCCCCGGAGCGGGACGCGGACTGCAACGCGTTCAACGCGGCCAGCTCCCGGTACGTCCTGGACCACCGGCCCGACGCCGTCTTCACGGTCGCGTCCCTGACCCACAAGGATGCCCCGTATGAGACCGAGGTGCCGCAGTACCTGGAGGGCATTAGACCCTTCACCGACGCCGGCATGGACGTGGTGGGCATCCGGGACAACCCGCGCTTCAACATCAACATGCCGGAGTGCGTCCAGAAGAACGGGGCCGGCGCAGCCGAGTGCAACGTGCCGAAACAGGAGTCGCTCGCGGGATCCTCTCCGCTGGACGCCTACCGCGGCAAGGTGCCCGGGCTCCACCTCATGGACATGAGCGATTTCATCTGCGCCGGCGGAACCTGCCCGGCCGTGGTCGGCAACGTGTACGTCTACAAGGACGACAACCACCTGACCAAGACGTACGTGCAGACGATGGTCCCCATGTTCGAAAAGCGGCTGCTCGCCACCACCGGCTGGAGATAGGCCGGGGTCCCGTCGCGCGCATGGGATGGCTCACATTCGCGCGCAGGTTGCCTCCCCGGAATATGGCTATCGCCGCCGAGGTTCTACTATTTATTCAACACGTCTGCACCACCTTCTGCACAGGCCAGACCCGTAATGACGGGCTGGTCATCAGCTGCAACCCCTACCCGTGAACCCCGTAACCCAAGGTAAGAGGCGCACTCATGACCCAGCCCGAACACAATCCCTTTGGCTTCATCGGCCTGACGTACGACGACGTCCTGCTCCTGCCCGGCCACACCAACGTGATTCCCTCGGAAGCGGACACGTCCTCCCGGATTTCCAAGCGCATCACGGTCCAGACCCCGCTGCTGTCCGCGGCCATGGACACCGTCACGGAGTCCCGGATGGCGATTGCCATGGCGCGCCAGGGCGGCCTCGGCGTCGTGCACCGCAATCTCTCCATCGAGGACCAGGCCGACCAGGTGGACCGGGTCAAGCGCAGCGAATCCGGCATGATCACCAACCCCCTGACCATCGGCCCCCAGGCCACGCTGGCCGAACTGGACGGCATCTGCGCACGCTACCGCGTCTCCGGGCTGCCGGTCGTGGACGAGGGCAACAGGCTGCTGGGCATCGTCACCAACCGCGACACCCGCTTCGTGCCGGAATCGGACTTCCCGCTCCGGCTGGTCAGCGACGTCATGACCAAGATGCCGCTCGTTACCGGACACGTCGGCATCAGCCGCGAGGAAGCCTCGCACAAGCTGGCCACGAACAAGATCGAGAAGCTCCCGCTTGTTGACGAGCAGGGCCGGCTCAAGGGCCTGATCACCACCAAGGACTTCACCAAGGCCGAGCAGTATCCGCTCGCCACCAAGGACGAAGAAGGCCGCCTGCGCGTCGGCGCGGCCATCGGCTTCTTCGGCGACGGCTGGGAGCGCGCCATGACGCTCATCGACGCCGGCGTGGACGCACTCTTCGTGGACACCGCGAACGGGCACTCCCAGGGCGTGCTGGAAATGATCAGCCGGCTCAAGGCCGAGCCTGCCGCGGCGCACGTTGACATCATCGGCGGCCAGGCCGCCACCCGCGAAGGTGCCCAGGCGCTGATCGACGCCGGCGCGGACGGCATCAAGGTCGGCGTCGGTCCCGGCTCCATCTGCACCACCCGCGTCGTCGCCGGCGTCGGCGTCCCGCAGATCACCGCCATCTACGAGTCGGCGAAGGCGGCCATCCCGGCCGGCGTCCCGCTGATCGCCGACGGCGGCCTGCAGTACTCGGGCGACATCGGCAAGGCGCTCGTGGCGGGTGCCGACACCGTGATGCTCGGTTCCCTTCTGGCCGGCTGCGACGAATCGCCGGGCGAGCTGATCTTCGTCAACGGCAAGCAGTTCAAGAGCTACCGCGGCATGGGCTCCCTCGGGGCCATGCAGACCCGCGGCAAGAACACCTCTTACTCCAAGGACCGCTATTTCCAGGCCGACGTCTCCGGCGATGACAAGCTCATCCCGGAAGGCATCGAAGGCCGCGTCGCCTACCGCGGCCCGTTGTCCTCTGTGGCGTACCAGCTGGTCGGCGGCCTCCGCCAGACCATGTTCTACACCGGCGCCCCGACCGTCGCCGAGCTGAAGGCCCGCGGCAAGTTCGTGCGCATCACCGCGGCGGGACTCAAGGAGTCCCACCCGCACGACATCCAGATGACGGTGGAAGCGCCGAACTACGGTTCGCGCTAGCATTCTTCCGCCAAAACGCATGAGCCCGCCGAACGCCAGTTCGGCGGGCTCATGCGTTTCTGCCTCACCGTTTTCTCCCCAACAGGGCGCCCCACGGTTCGCGGCGCCCCCTCACACCGGTTCCGGGCCCCGCAACTAGGCTGGAGTCATGTCTGAACTTGTGCCCGCGCGCGAGCCGAAACGCAAGCTCGCGCTGAAGCCCTACGCCCGCGCCGTGGCGCAGGTGCTGCGCGTAAGCTTCCGGGCCTCACCCGCGGCCGTCATCATGAAGGTCCTTGGCTCGCTGATCTCGGCACTGCTGCCGCTCGTCACCACCTACTTTGCCGCCCTGACCACCACGGCGCTTGCCGCCGCCTACGCCGGCAACGCCGAGGCGGGCAGACAGGCCATCGTCTACGTCATCATCACCGCGGTGCTCGGGCTCTTTTGGGGATCGTTCAGCAGCGTGGACCGCTACATCCAGCAGCTCATGAGCTTCCGGGTCGGCGCGATCGTCGGCGATCTGATGTACGAGCGCTTCCTGAGCCTGGACTTCTGGCGCTACGACGACAAGGAGACGGTTGACCTCTACGACCGCGCCAAGCGCTTCTCCGATTCCTACTCCCGGGTCCTGGACCGGATCGCGGCGATCTTCACCCAGCTCGTGTCCGTGATCCTGGCCATCGGCGCGCTGCTGCTGGTCAGCTGGTGGATCGCCGCGATCGTCCTGGTCGCGATCGTCCCCAGCGTCTACCTGCAGTTCAAGCTCTCGCGCGAACAAATCGCGCACTGGAATACGCAGGTCGATTCGCGGCGGCAGCGGAGGATGATCGAAACCAACCTCCTGCGCCCGCAGCATATTGCCGAGATGCGGCTCTACGGGATCGTCGGGTACCTGATGGGGCTGCGCTCCCGGCTCCGGGACGCCGACGAAAAGCGCCGGCTGGACTTCCAGAAACGCTACATCCCCAAACAACTCGCGGCCGATGCCTTGCAGTACGGCGCCGAAGTAGTGTCCCTGATCTGGGTTGTCGGCCAGATCATCGCCAGGGCGCAGCCGGTGGGGCAGTTCCTCTACGTCCAGCAGATCGTCAGCCGGGCGCTGTCCACGGCCAACAGCCTCGTGTCCTCGCTCAGCTCGATCGACGAGGACCTGGCCAACCTCAAGGACTACGAGCTGTTCATGGCACTGCCCGTGAACGCCGGCCACGCCCCGCCCCTATTGCAGGCGCCGAAGACCGTGGAACTGCGGGACATCCGCTTTACCTACACCGGCAGCGACCTGGAGGTCATTCGCGGCATCTCCCTGACCATCCGGCAGGGCCAGCACATCGCGATCGTGGGGGAGAACGGCGCCGGAAAGTCCACCCTCATCCGCATCCTGGCCGGCCTTTACCGGCCCGACTCGGGGCAGGTGATGCTCGACGGCGTCGACCTCGCCGCCGTCGACGTGACCAGCTGGCACCGGCACCTGGCCGTCCTCAGCCAGGAATTCCTCAAATATGAGTTCGCCACGGCGGCGGAGAACATCTTTTTCGGCGACGTCGACTCAGCCCGCGACGACGGGCGGATCCGGCGGGCCGCGGCGGACGCCGAGGCCCTCGAATTCATCAACAAACTGCCCAACGGCCTGGACAACCACGTCAGCAACTGGATGGAAGACCCACGGGGCCGGAAGGGATCGGGCCTCTCCGGCGGGCAGTGGCAGCGGCTGGCGATGGCACGGAACTTCTACCGCAGCGCGTCGTTCATGGTGATGGACGAGCCGACGTCGGCCATCGACGCGCTGGCCGAGCACCGGATCTTCACGCGGCTTTTCGCCGACCGCAGCAGCACCATCATCGCCATCAGCCACCGCCTTGCCACGATCGAAAAGGCCGACGTCGTCTACATGCTGGAGGACGGCCGGATCGTGGAACAAGGCACCCACCGGGAACTGGTGGCGCTGCGGGGCCGCTATTTCCGGATGTTCGAATCCCAGCTGAGCGTTCCGGAGGCGGAGGAGATCAGCGGGGAGTGACGGGATCGCCTTCCACGGTGGTGCGAACGCGAACGATTCCGGGTTGTGGCGGGACGCTGCTGAAGCCGAACCCGACGGCGGGCCGGACCGCTGCCAGCGGACCGGCGTCGACCCCGTCCCAGCTGACCGTGGCGGCATCGATGCGGTGGAGATCAGTGACGCCGTAGTATTCCCGCCGTCCGCCCCCGGCGGTGCCGGCGGTGCGGATCCCCGGGCTGAGGAGGCCCGCGACCGGGCTCACGGCGCGGAGCCACGTCGGGTGCACCGCCAGGGGCCGGGGGATGAGGCGCGCTGCCGCGCCGAGTGCCGTCCGGGCACCGAGGGCAGCCCGGAGCCGCAGGTTCCCGGCCTCCACCGTCAGCGCTCCGCCGGCGTCGCGGGCGGCAACGGCCACGACGTGCGTCTCATCAAAGTTGTAGACCGCGGCAATGAAGCCCTCCACCTCGGCCGTCGGAGCCAGCAGGATGCGCCGCCCCGAGGGCAGTTCCACCATGACATCGGCGAATGGCCCGAACGGGGACTCCTGCCACAGCCCCACCACGGCACGCAGGCCCGACGCCGTGCCG
The DNA here is from genome assembly GCF_900116495.1 of Arthrobacter sp. ov118. Taxonomy (GTDB): domain Bacteria; phylum Actinomycetota; class Actinomycetes; order Actinomycetales; family Micrococcaceae; genus Arthrobacter. Next base: position 289,235 of record NZ_FPAY01000001.1, on the reverse strand, counting down.
ATGCCGGCGATGTGGCCGTCGAAGATCCACCGCATGCCCATGCGGCCACCTTACGTCGCCTTGCGTCTGCACGGGCCGTTGCGCTGTCCGCCGTGACGCGTCGCGGGTAAAACCGCGTGCTGGGATAACCTAGAGCAGTGACTTACGAGATTGAGATTGGCCGAGGCAAGCGTGGGCGCCGTGCCTACTCCCTGGATGACATTGCGATCATCCCCAACCGACGCACCCGTGACCCCAAGGACGTCTCCGTCTCCTGGCAGATCGATGCCTACAAGTTCGACATGCCGGTCATCGCTGCGCCCATGGACTCGGCCATGTCGCCGGAAACCGTCATCGCCCTGGGCCGCCTCGGCGGACTCGGCGTGCTCGACCTCGAAGGCCTGTGGACCAGGTACGAGAACCCGCAGTCAGTGCTGGACGAAATCGCCGGCCTCGCGGACGAGACCAACAGCCCCGCCGTCACCCGGCGGATGCAGGAGCTTTACCAGGCGCCGATCCAGCCCGAGCTGATCACGACCCGTCTCGCCGAGATCCGCGCCGCCGGAGTCACCGTGGCCGGCTCGCTGACCCCGCAGCGCACGCAGGAACACTACAAGACCGTGGTGGCCGCCGGCGTCGACATCTTCGTCATCCGCGGAACCACCGTCTCGGCTGAGCATGTCTCCAAAGACCACGAGCCGCTGAACCTCAAGCAGTTCATCTACGAACTCGACGTCCCCGTGATCGTCGGCGGGGCCGCCGGCTACACGCCGGCCCTGCACCTGATGCGCACCGGCGCCGCCGGCGTCCTGGTCGGTTTCGGCGGGGGAGCCACCACCACCACCCGCCGCGCCCTCGGCATCCATTCGCCGATGGCCTCCGCCATCTCCGACGTCGCGGCCGCCCGCCGGGATTACATGGATGAATCCGGCGGACGCTACGTGCATGTCATCGCCGACGGCGGCATGGGCAGTTCCGGTGACATCGTCAAGTCCATCGCCATGGGCGCCGACGCCGTCATGCTGGGCAGTGCCTTGGCCCGGTCCGAGGAAGCGCCCGGCCGGGGCTGGCACTGGGGCCAGGAAGCCCACCACCTCGAACTGCCCCGCGGCGACAGGGTCAACGTCGGAACCGTGGGTCCGCTGGAAGAGGTTCTGTTCGGGCCGGGCCACCACACCAACGGCACCTCCAACCTGATCGGGGCGCTGCGCCGTTCGATGGCAACCACCGGCTACTCGGACCTGAAGGAATTCCAGCGCGTCGACGTCGTCGTCTCGCCTTACGCCGGAAACTGAGCACTAAGCGGAAAAACTGTGCGCTCCGCCGGCGGTGGAATGGCCCTGCCCATCGGGAAGACTTGGAAGTAGTCTGGTGCCCTACGAGGTACGATCCGGATGGAGGCGTAACATGAACAGTTTTCCCGGCAGTTCTTCCGCGGCCGGAGGTGCCCTGGGCCCCGCGGAGCGTGAAGCGTCCATCGCCTTCCTCAAGGGCACCGCGGACCCGGGCAGGGAACTCGACATCCTGATCGTGGGCGGAGGAATCGTCGGCGCCGGCGCCGCCCTGGACGCCGTCACGCGCGGGCTGAGCGTCGGCATCGTCGAGGCCAACGACTGGGCAGCCGGCACCTCCTCACGGTCCTCCAAGCTCATCCACGGCGGCCTGCGCTACCTCGAAATGCTCGACTTCGCCCTGGTCAAGGAGGCGCTGCACGAGCGCGGGCTCATCCTCTCCGTCCTCGCCCCGCACCTGGCCCGGCCTGTGCCGTTCCTCTACCCGCTCACCAAACATGTGGTGGAGCGGCCCTATGTCGGCGCCGGCATCGCGCTGTATGACGTCATGTCCATTACCGGCGGGCACAGCCGCGGCGTGCCCTTCCACAAGCACCTGAGCCGCCGCGGCACCCTGCGGGCCGCGCCGAGCCTGAAGAACGACGCCTTCGTGGGATCCATCAGGTACTACGACGGCCAGGTGGACGACGCGAAGTACGTGGCCAACCTCGTGCGGACCGCTGCACATTACGGCGCCCACGCCGTCAGCCAGATGTCGGTCGTTGACTTCGTGCGCGAAGGCGAGCGTGTGGTCGGCGCCAAAGTGGTCAACCACGAGGACGGCTCGAGCTTCAAGATCCGGGCCAAGCAGGTCATCAACGCCACGGGCGTCTGGACCGACGAGACCCAGGCCATGGTGACGGACCGCGGTCAGCTGAAGGTGCGCGCCTCTAAGGGCATCCACCTCGTGGTGCCCCGCGACCGGATCCAGTCCACGGTGGGGCTGATCCTGCGGACTGAGAAATCCGTGCTGTTTGTGATCCCCTGGGGCCGGCACTGGATCATCGGGACCACCGACACGGACTGGCACCTCGACAAGGCCCACCCGGCGGCCTCCAGCAAGGACATCGACTACCTGCTGGAGCACGTGAACACGGTCCTCAAACGACCGCTCACCCGCGAGGACGTCGAGGGCGTCTATGCCGGCCTGCGTCCGCTCCTGGCCGGGGAAAGCGACTCCACCGCCAAGCTCTCGCGGGAACACGTGGTGGCCCACCCCGTGCCGGGACTCGTGGTGGTGGCCGGCGGGAAATGGACCACCTACCGGGTCATGGCCAAGGACGCCGTCGATGAGGCAACGCGCAGCATGGACGAACGCGTCCCGCCCAGCTGCACGGAGTCCATCCCGCTCCTGGGGGCCAGCGGTTTCAAAGCCGCGTGGAACCAGCGGAACCGGATGGCGGAGGAGGCCGGCGTCCACGTGGCCCGGATCGAACACCTGCTCAACCGGTACGGCGCCATGGTTCCCGAAGTGCTGGCCCCCATCGCCGGCAACCCGGAACTTGCCGAGCCGCTGCCAGGCGCGGACGACTACCTCGGCGCCGAGGCCGTCTACGCGGCCACGCATGAAGGCGCCCGCCACGTTCAGGACGTCCTGACCCGCCGCACCCGGATTTCGATCGAGGCGTGGGACCGGGGTGTGTCCGCCGCTCCGGTAGTCGCTAAACTAATCGGAGACGTTCTCGGCTGGAGTGATGCGCAGCGCGAGAGCGAAGTCAAGCACTATCTGGCCCGGGTCGACGCCGAGCGCCTGAGCCAGCAGCAGCCGGACGACGAATCCGCCGACGCCGCGCGGATGGGCGTGGAGGACATCGTCCCTTTGCGCTGAGACCCAGCCGGCCGGCGGTGCGGACCACAATGGGGGTCAGGACTGCCGGCCGGCGGGCACTGACGCCACTTCGAAGGGACTACTCTTGGCGGAACCACTGGACCGGTACGACGCCGAGCTCACCACACCCGAGATGGTGATCCTCGAAATGGACGCCACCGGCAAGCTCGACGCCACGTCCCAGCTCGCGGAGCGCATGTACGAAGCTGGGCGGATTTCCGACCTGGAGGGCTTCCTCAAGCAGGTCAACGCCCGGGAACACCAGCTCGCCACCGGCTTGCCCGGCGGGGTGGGGCTGCCGCACGCCCGCAGCGAACTGGTCTCCCAGACCTCCATCGCGGTCGGCATCACCAAGTACGGAAAGGCGCTGGACTTTGGCGCCGCCGACGGCCCTGCCACTGTGATTCTGCTCATCGCCACCCCGGCGAGTTCCTTTTCGGACCACCTTGAAGTGCTCGCGACGCTGGCACGCTCCCTGTCGAAGGAATCCTTCCGGGAGTCCCTCCGCCGGGCCTACGACGCCGAAGTGATCGCCGAACTCATCAACTCCAGCCTGGTGTTCTTCGACCACTGAAGATTGGGGCGGAGGTTGGGGCAGGCCCTTTCGTGTCGACTTCGTCGCCACGCAGGGACCCGGCTGTCCCACCCTAGGCGGGCCCCGTTCCCCGTTTCGCTGTTCTACAGGGGGACGAAGTACGGTTAAGAGGTGCTGAAAACTGCCCTCAAACCCCGCTGGATCGCAGGACTGGTGTTCGCGATCGCTATTTCCGGGGTCTTTGTGCTGCTGAGTCAGTGGCAGTTCGGTCGCTCAACCCAGGCAGAAGCCCCCGTGTCCACGGCAACCGAGGACGTGCGCCCGCTCACCGCGGTCCTGCAACCCGGGAGTTTCTTCCCCGGATCGGTGGCGGACCAGATGGTCTCCGCCACCGGCAGGTACGACCCTCAAAAGCAGGTCCTCGTCGCGGACCGCCTGAATGACGGGGCGAAGGGCTACTGGATCGTCTCCGCCTTCGCCGTCACGGGTGCCCCGGCCCTGTCGGGCAGCGGGGCCACGCCGCAAACCTGGATTCCGGTCGCCCGGGGCTGGGTCGCTGATCCCGCGGACGCCGCGGCGCCGCCGTCGGGAACCATCGAACTGACGGGCCGCCTGCTGCCCTCCGAGTCCCCGCTGCCGCGCACAGATCCCGGGCCCGGCCGTGCCAGCGCCGTCTCGGTCGCCGAACTCATCAACGACTGGAACGTCAGCAGCTACCCGGGCTTTGTCGCGGCAAAGACAGAGCTTGCCGGCGGAACCGACGTCGGGGCGGAATCCGCCGTCGGTCCTGTCAAACCGCTCCGGATCGGCCCCCAGCCGCCTGCGCAGCAGGTCAACTGGCTGAATCTGTTTTATTCAGTGGAATGGGTGGTTTTTGCCGGCTTCGCATTGTTCATCTGGTGGCGGCTGGTGAAGGACGACTACCGTCGCGACCTCGAAGACGCCCACGACGAGGAAATGGCGCTCCAAGAGCCCGCCACACACGAAGACCACCACCGGGCAGGACAGCCGGCCACCGAAGCCTCCACGACCGAAGCGCCCGCCTCCACGCAGCACACAGCTGAAGCTCCTCCCGCAGAAACGCAACCACCAGCCCCCCACCCCACAGACCCGAGAGTGCAATCATGATCGAGCCCCAGCCCGCCATCCAGCCGAAGTCGACCAACGGCACGGGGAAAGCCGGCAAGAAGCGCCGCTTCGGCGGCACCGAGGCCCAAATCCGGTCCGCCCTGAAGTTCTACAAGGTCCTCGCCTACCTGACGGGCACGATGCTGCTGCTGCTGTGCGCCGAACTGATCGCCCGGTACGGGTTCGGACAGCACCTGTACGCCGGCGGCACCGACGCCGTCACCGGCCAGCCGTTCGGGCTGGGCTTCGCCGACGCCGAGCCCGCAGGGGTGATCGGCGCCGTGAACCTCTCCGTCACGGTCCTGATCGTGCACGGCTGGATGTACGTCGTGTACCTGATTTCCAACTTCCGGCTCTGGTCGCTCATGCGCTGGCCGTTCACCAAGCTGGTGGTCATGGCCCTGGGCGGCGTCGTGCCGTTCCTGTCCTTCTTCGTGGAGAAGAAGTTCCACGCAGAGGTCGAGGCCGAACTCGCGGCGAACCCGCAGGCGCCCCAGCGCTACTAGGGAGCACGCCGGCGGACGCCGGGCAGCACCACGGCGTGCCGGGCGGCGTGGGGCGCCGCGGCAGCCGCCGGGCATGTGAGTTCGCTTACCCCGGGCGGAATTCGGGGTCCGGGGAGGCTTCTCAATGTGCGGGCGGGCAGGGGCGCAAAGTAGGCTAGTGGGGTGACTACTCCCACTGCATCCCAGACGTCCCACAGGCCGGTCCTGGTTGTTGACTACGGTGCCCAGTACGCGCAGCTGATTGCCCGCCGCGTCCGGGAAGCGAATGTGTATTCGGAAGTGGTTCCGCATACCTTCAGCACCGAGCAGCTGCTGGCCAAGAACCCCTCCGCGATTATCCTCTCGGGCGGCCCCGCCAGCGTCTACGCCGACGGCGCCCCGAATGTGGGAGCGGACCTCTTCGAGGCCGGCGTCCCGGTCTTCGGCATCTGCTACGGCTTCCAGGCCATGGCCAACGCCCTCGGCGGCAAGGTGGCGCGCACCGGTCTGCGGGAGTACGGTGCCACCGAGACCACCACCCTGGGCGAGGGCCGGTCCATCCTGGCCGGCATGCCGCAGCACCAGAGCACCTGGATGAGCCACGGCGACTCCGTCCATGAGGCCCCCGAAGGCTTCGAGGTCCTCGCGACGACGGCGGGCGCCGACGTCGCCGCGTTCGCCAACGAGGACAAGCGCCTCTATGGAGTCCAGTGGCACCCCGAGGTCAAGCACTCGGCCTATGGCCAGGAAGTCCTGGAGAACTTCCTCTTCAAGGGCGCCCGGCTGGAACCGAACTGGACCACCGGCAACATCCTGGAAGAGCAGGTCCAGCGCATTCGTGAGCAGATCGGCGACTCCCGGGTCATTTGCGGCCTGTCCGGCGGCGTCGACTCGGCAGTGGCGGCGGCCTTGGTCCAGCGCGCTGTCGGCGACCAGCTGACCTGCGTCTTCGTGGATCACGGCCTGCTGCGTGAAGGCGAAGCCGAACAGGTCGAACGCGATTTTGTGGCCGCCACAGGCGTGAAGCTCTATGTCGCCAACGAGCAGGAGCGTTTCCTGAGCGCCCTGGCTGGCGTCAGCGACCCGGAGACCAAGCGCAAGATCATCGGCCGCGAGTTCATCCGCGCCTTCGAAGAAGCCGAACTGGCGATCATCGCCGAGGCTGCGGCACACGGCGAAAAGATCAAGTTCCTCGTCCAAGGCACCCTGTACCCGGACGTCGTCGAATCCGGCGGCGGCGAAGGTGCGGCCAACATCAAGAGCCACCACAACGTGGGCGGACTGCCGGAGGACCTGCAGTTTGAGCTCGTTGAACCGCTGCGCGCCCTCTTCAAGGACGAGGTCCGCGCCGTCGGCGCCCAGCTCGGACTTCCGCAGGAGATCGTCGGACGCCAGCCGTTCCCGGGGCCGGGCCTCGGGATCCGGATCGTCGGCGACGTCACCAAGGAACGCCTGGACCTGCTCCGGAAAGCCGACGCGATCGCCCGCGCCGAACTGACCGCCGCCGGACTGGACAACGAGGTCTGGCAGATGCCCGTGGTGCTGCTGGCGGACGTCCGCAGCGTGGGCGTCCAGGGCGACGGCCGCACCTATGGACACCCGATCGTGCTCCGTCCCGTCTCCTCCGAGGACGCCATGACCGCCGACTGGTCGAGGCTTCCCTACGACCTCCTGGCCCGGATTTCCAACCGGATCACGAACGAGGTGGACGGCGTCAACCGCGTGGTGCTGGACGTGACCAGCAAGCCGCCGGGAACCATCGAGTGGGAATAGCAGTGTGAATGGCTGGCCTTTAGGGGCCGGCCATTTCGTTTTGTTTCTGGCAATTCGGCTTGAATTTCGCACCGCCCCAGTGTTGCGGCCCCGCACCGGCGGATGTTTCGGGCTACCCTCGGAAGCATGCCGGTATGGTCCAAGACGTCCCGCGCGAGCCAGAGAACAGCGAGCACCCTCAGCGCGGCCATGGAAAACGCGGAGGCAACACAGATGAGCGTTGACACAACGAACGCGCTAAAGTCGAGCGCGCCGCCGTACGGGACGGACCACCACAGCGCAGGGCATGACAGCACAGAGCATGACAGCGCAGGGATTTACAGCACAGAGAAGTCGAGCACAGAAAAGAAGGCAGCAGTGTCAGTTGGTCAAGGCCACCCCGAGGGCTCCGAGGAGTTCAGGAAATGGCTGTCGGGACTCAAACCCGTCACCGGTGCAGATACGATGCTGCGCTTCACCAAGACGCCCGAGGGCTCGATCGACCTGACCACTGCGCATCCGTCCGGGCTTGCCCAGCTGATGGCGGGACGACGCACCCGGCTCTCCACCCTGATCCGCGACCGCCAGCAGTACGTCGTTGCGGCCAGGGCCTCGCGCAACCTGCGCTCCAAGATCTTCGAACTCGCCAACGACCGGGGCATCGACGCGGGCTATTTCTCCGCCGGCACGGTCGTCTGGACCTCCGCCGTCGGAGGTAAGCCGCAACGCATCTCCGCTCCGGTCATGCTCGCCGCCATCTCCCTCACGGTGCGCCCCGGCGAGGACGACTATGAACTCCAGCTCACCGAGCAGGCGCAGATCAACCCCGCCCTGGTCCGCCATCTGAAGTCGGTCCACGGGATCGTCTTTGATGTCAACGCGGTGACCCGGATGGCGTACAGCACAGCCCGTTACGACCCCCAGCCCGTCCTGGACCGCCTGGGCACCCTGGTCCAGCCGATTCACGGCGCCGAGATCGAGCACAACCTCCTCGTCTCCACGTTCGCGGACCTCTCCGGCAACCTGGATGACCCGTGGATCAACCAGAACAATCCCGTGATCAGCGCGCTGGCGCGGGCCGGCGCCGGTGAACGGGTCGACGTGCCCAAGCTCGAGCCCGGCCGGTTCCCCAGCACGGACGAGCGGGACCCTGCGGAGGAGCTTTTGCTGCTCGACGCCGACACGGACCAGCAGTACGTCATTGACGCGGTCCGGGCGGGCGACTCGCTGGTGGTGAGCAGCCCGCCGGGCACCGGACAGACCCAGACCGCCCTCAACACGATCGGCGCCCTCGTGGACGAGGGCAAGACCGTCCTGGTGGTCGGCGACAGGCGGGCCAGCCTCGCCGAGATCTCCACCCAGCTGGACAGCCTCGGGCTCGAATCTATGCTGTTCCAACTCACCGGCAACGCCAGCCCGGTGCAGCTCAAGGGCCAGCTGGTCCGGGCGATCGTGCGCAACGAGAAGTCGCTCCAGCCGCAACTGAGCAACCTGTACACCACGTTGACCGGGCACCGACACGCCCTGATGGATCATGTCGCTTCGCTCCACAATGTCCGGGAGCGGTGGGGTTGTTCCCCGTACCAGGCCATGCAGTCCCTCGCCGAGCTGACGTCCATCCAGCCGGCCCCGGCCACGACCATCCGGCTCAAGCGCAGCGTGCTGGACAACATCCGGGACCGCGAGGAGCTGGCTGAACGGCTCCGCCGCGCCGCCGAACTCGGCAGCTTCAGCCGCGCGTCGACCACCAGCCCCTGGCACGGAGCACGGCTTCAGACCCGCAAGGAGACCCAGGAGGCGCAGGCGGTTGCCCGCTCGGTGGCCGAGAAACTGCCGCTGCTGCGGGGCCGCATGGACGAAGTGGCCGAACACGCCGAGATCCGCCTCGGCGGGACGTTCGCCGAATGGGGCGAGCAGATCGACCTTCTCGTGGCGGTCCGGGAAAGCCTGGACAAATTCACACCCGATATCTTCGACCGGCCCGTCCACGACCTGATCTCCGCGACCGCGTCCTCCGCCTGGCGCCGGGAACGCGGAATCGAGATGCCGTCCATGCAGCGGTCCCGGCTGCGCAGGGTGGCCAAGGAATATGTCCGGCCCGGAGTGCACATCACGGATCTGCACAGCTCCCTGGTCCTCGTCCAGGAACAGCGCGCCGCCTGGTCCGGCTACGCCACCACGCAGCGGCACCCCGCCGTGCCGTCCGGTCTGGCTGAGATCAGCGGTCTCTACCGGCAGCTCGAGGCGGAACTCGCCGAACTGGGCCAGGCGGTCAAACACACCGCAGCCGGCGGCGAACTGGACCGTGCGCCCTATGCCGAACTCCTGACCCGCGTGCAGCGGCTCGTCGCCGACACGGCGACCCTCGAAACCCTGCCGGAGCGCACCCTGCTGGTCGAAAGCATGCGCGAGCATGGCCTGGGCGAACTGCTCGCAGACCTCGCCGCGCGTGAAGTTCCCGAGGGCTCTGTCGCCGCCGAACTCGAGCTCGCCTGGTGGCAGTCTGCCCTGGAAGCCATGATCAGCGGCGATGACTACCTCGCCATGTCCGACGGCGACGCCCTGCGCCAGCTGGAAGCGGAGTACCGTCTCGCGGACAATGCCCACATCGCCAGCGGCGCTGCCCGGCTGCGGTGGAACCTGTCCGAGCGCTGGCGCGCGGCCATCGAGGCCTACCCGCGCCAGGCCGAGCTGCTGCGCAGCCTCCTGAAGGACGGCAGGGTCACCCTGGCGGCCCTGAGCGGCCAGGCCCAGGAGCTGCTGCCCACACTGGTGCCCGTGTGGTCGGTCAGCCCGTATCTCATGACCGGGATCCTGCCGATCGAGCAGACCTTCGACGCCGTCGTGATCCTCGACGCCGAGACGACGTCGCTGCAGGCAGTCCTCCCGGCCATCGCCCGGGCCCGTCAGGTCATCGCCTTCGGCGATGAACAGATCGCCAGCCCCCGGACCTTTACCGTAGGCGTCGAACGGCTCGCCGCGGGGGAGAGCTCGTACCAAAGCGTTGACAGCGCGTACCGGGCACTGTCCGCTGTGCTTCCGGTCTGGAACCTCAGGACCGTGTACCGCGCGGTCGATGAAGACCTGGTGCGCCAGCTCAGCAAGGGATATTACCGCGGGGAACTCGCGCGGCTCCCGGAGGGACAATCCGCCACGGGCCTTGACCGTGCGCTGACGGTGGAGTATCTCCCCGACGGCACCGGACTGCCCAGCGCCGACCACGACGGTGTTGAATCGGTTGTCGCCGAGGTGAACCGTGCGGTGGAACTCGTCTTTGAGCACGCCCGGCTTCGGCCACGGACCTCGCTGGCCGTGGTGACCGGCAGCCTTCGCCACGCCGCCCGGATTGGCGAGGCCATCCGGGCTCAGTTGCCCAACTACCCGATGCTCAGCAGCTTCTTCACCGCGGGGGAGGAGTCCTTCCGCGTGGTGGATCTGGAACGGGCCCAGGGCCTGGTCCGCGACCACGTCATATTCTCCCCGGGATATGGCCGCACACCGCACGGGCGCACGCTCCACAGCCTCGGTCCACTCTCCGCCGAGGGGGGACGCGCCAAATTCGCGCTGGCCATGACGCGCGCACGCCGGTCTCTGCACGTGCTGAGTTGCTTCCGCCCGGAGGACCTCGACGTCAGCCGCCTCAGCCATGGCGCCGTGGATTTCTACGAACTGCTGGACCGGGAGATCGCGGGCAACTCGGATCTCGGCAGCCCCGCCTCCCGTGCCGCCGCCAGCGAGCAGGCGCTCGGTGCCGATCCGCTGGTAGCAGATCTGGGCGACCGCCTCCGGGCCCGCGGGGCACGGGTCTGGCACCAGTACGACGGCGTCCTCAACATGGTGGCCGCCGCCGACCCCATGACCACCATCGGCCAGGAGGATGCGGAGATACCCCGTCCGGTCGCGATCGAGTCCGACGGCACAAGCCACTACCGGCGGATGAGCGTCCGGGAACGGAGCAGGCTCCGGCCGCAGCTCCTGGAACGTCTCGGCTGGCGTTACATGCCGCTGTGGACCATCGAGGTCTTCACCGACCCGTCCGCCTGCGCCGACCGGATTGGCGGCTACCTCGGGCTGGAGAAACCTTCGAGTTCCAGCCGGCTCCGGCCATCGCAAGGGTTCTTCGATGACGACATCGAGCACTTGGTTATCAACGACTCAGGGGCCCGCAGGAGGGGCGTCTCTTCAGGGCACGCGCCGACGCAGCAACGGCACCCAGGGCAGGAGTCCCCGGTGCGGCAGTCTCCAGAGCAGGACCTCCCTGGACAGGAGTCCCCTGAGGGCGTGCCGGGACAGGTGCCCTCGGCGGACGCGGAACGGTCTGCCGTGGTGCACGGGGACACGGCCCCGTCCGCATCTGGGCCGCGGCAGGAATTAGAATCAGGCATGACAGGCAGGGAGGCGGCCGGCGACATGAGTGCGGACGGCGACATCCAGAACAACTCCAGCGCCAACGATGAGCAGGACGCTGGGACCTCCGCACCCACGGAGGCGCCAACCGGCGAGGGAACTGAACAGGAGCCCAAGGACCAGGAGCCCGAGGACCAGGAGCCCAGGGAAAGGCCCCGTCGTGCAGCGGCACCGGCCGGCACCTCCGGAGGCGTGCTGCCAAACAAGGCAGCCGAGGACGACCCCCGGCGCTGGGGCGACCAGCGGGACAATTACGACCACGACGCCTGGCTCCAGGAGCAGAAGCCTCCGCACTGGAGCTGAGACTGACGGCACGCGCTGAAAGATGCTCGCGCCAGCAGCCTCACGGCGGCTGGTTACCCGGGCCTTGCCGCCACGAGTACAAAGAAGAGCTTGCCCTGGGTGGATGAGCCGGCCAGCCGATGTGCCTGATCGGCTGCGGCCGCCACTACGATCAGCCCGTCGGTGTCTGCGCCCGCCAGCCACGGCCCTGCCTTGCCGCCCTGCACGGACGTCCATAGCACCGGGACGGCTTCGGCGAGGATCCGGCTCCCGCCGGGTTTTTCAAAGTCATTGCCGCTGGTGAGCACGACGTTGACGAGTTGTCCCGGGGAGACCAGCTGGACGGACGCGGCGTCGGCCATCCTCAGCGGCACGGCCACGGAGCCGGGCGGGCTGCCTGTGAGCAGGCCCGGGCCAAGTACCTGAGCATCGGTGACGAGCTGACCCTTCCGCAGCGGTGCGGCCAGTTGCTTGCCCTCGAACGCTTTCTCGCTGTCCGGGCTGCCCGCCGGCACCATTCCGGGCGGCACGCTGATCCTGCTCAGGTCGCCGGGGGCTACGGTCCGTCCCGCGGGAAGATCGGCCGCTGCCGCGAAAGCGATGATCGAATCAGCGGGTGCCGGGGTCAACTGCTGAACGGTAACGCCGGCGGCGGTGCACAACAGCAGGGCGGCGATGAGCCGCCGGTTCCGGTTCAACCAGCCGCCCAACCGGCGCCGCGAAAGGCGACCGCGCGGCAGGTGACCCCGCGGCAGCCGTTGTGGGTGCGGCCCGCCGAGGATGGTCCGGCGCTGAGGGGAGCTGCTGGCGGCCGAAATCCTGGCTGGAGGAAGGCCTTGGAGACGGGCGGCACGGGCTGAGCGGCGGTGGCCCTTTGCGCGCCTAGGCGGTGACGGGGACGAGGTCCGGGAGAAAGACGAGCGCCAGAAAAACGGGAAAGCCGGGCCTAGGGGAAGTGACATGCCGCCACGGTACGGGGTCGCCGGCGCCCGCCGGCAGCTGCGGTACCGCCTATGTGGATAACGGCATGAGGACACAGTCACTGGGAACAAGCGTTGGGCCACCGTGGGCCTGCATGACTGCAGGGAGGAAACTTCCCTTGGCTCGGCGCGGGCGCTGCCAGGCGCCGTCGGGATCGTTCCGGACGGCGCCAGTGGCTACACGGAAGCGCCTACCGCAGGAGAGTCAGCTGGCAGCAGCCGCGGCCGGCGCCGGCGCGGGAGTCGCGGGCGCGGCGGGGGCCGGCGAAACTGTGCTGCCCTTGGTATCGCGCGAGTCGGTCCGGTAGAAGCCGGAGCCCTTGAACACTACGCCGACGCTGTTGAACTTCTTGCGCAGCGTGCCCTGGCACTCCGGGCATGACGTAAGGGAGTTGTCGCTGAATGACTGCACGATCTCGAAGGCGTGGCTGCAGTCCTTGCAGGCGTATGCGTACGTGGGCATTGGAAATCCTCACTCTGGGGCAAACGAGCAGGTCCCGTGCTGTTGGGTCGGGATCCCGGCCGATTCATTCCTCGCCGGTATCCGTCACTTAGCAGTCGCAGGGCCTGAGTGCCAATTCTACCATCCCCACTGGACCCCTCTTAGCGGAGCCGGACAATCCCGTCTGGTGTCAGAGCTGCGTCGACCTTCCGGTCGAACGCCTCGGCGGGGATGCTGCCCGCAGGCAGCACCTCCGTGTCATAAACGACGGCGGCAGTCGGCAGCGCCCCGGCGTCGGAAGCCCCGCCGGACGGGCCGCTCAGGCCGGCCAGGGCGGCTAGGAATTTGTCGTAATAGCCCCCGCCCTGGCCAATGCGGTTGCCCGAAAAATCCACGGCAGTGGCCGGCAGGAAGATTGCAGTGGCGTCCAGCATCACGGCAGTGCCGTGACGCTCTCCGACCGGTTCCTGGATGGGAGCAAACCTGCTGCGGGCATACCCGGACTCCGGGGTCCAGTACACCCAGCTCAGTTCGAGACCGGGTTCGCAAACCGGAAGCAGCACGCGGTGCCCGGCAGCGTCCAGGGCTGACAAAAGAGGCAGTGTGGGCGGTTCCGCGTCCACCCCGAGGTAGGCGGCGAAGGTGCCCCGGCCGCCTCCGGCCAGCCCGGAGGCCCACCCGAGCCCGTGCCGGGCGATGCCTGCAGCGGCTGCATCGATCGCGGCGCCCGGCAGGGCGGCCCGCCTTGCCCTGTGGCTGGAGCGTATTTCGTCCTTTGACGCCATGCTGGCCCGTCCTCTGCCTCTAAAGCCCGTGCCGCACCGGTCTGTGGCATGCGGGACGGTGCAAATAATTACGCAATGATTGGTCCCTCCGCTAGATTAGTCGAGTGAACACACCGAACGCTTCCGTCCGCAAGGCCGTCATCCCCGCCGCGGGCCTTGGTACCAGGTTTCTTCCGGCCACGAAGGCAATGCCCAAAGAAATGCTGCCTGTCGTTGACAAGCCGGCAATCCAGTATGTTGTTGAAGAGGCCGTGAATGTCGGCCTTAACGACATTCTGATGATCACGGGCCGGAATAAGCGGGCGCTGGAGGACCACTTCGACCGCGTTCCCGCGTTGGAGTCCATGCTGGAGGCCAAGGGAGACACTGCCAAGCTTGAGTCCATCCAGGCCGCCAGCAATCTGGGTGACATTCATTACGTCCGACAGGGCGACCCCATGGGCCTTGGCCATGCGGTCCTCCGTGCCAAGCAGCACGTCGGGCAGGAGCCGTTCGCCGTCCTGCTGGGCGATGACCTTATTGACGCCCGCGACGAGCTCCTTAGCACCATGATCGAAGTCCAGGCAAAGACCGGCGGCTCTGTGGTCGCCCTGATCGAGGTGGATCCCTCCCAGATCAGCGCCTATGGCTGCGCCGACGTCGAAGCGATCGGCGGCGAGGAGTTCGTCCGCATCAAGCACCTCGTGGAGAAGCCCGACGTCGCCGACGCGCCGTCCAACCTGGCCATCATCGGCCGCTATGTGCTGCACCCCGCCGTCTTCGAAGTGCTCGAGCGCACGGCGCCGGGCCGCGGCGGCGAAATCCAGCTGACGGACGCCCTGCAGGAACTCTCGGCCGGGACGGGGGAGGGCTACGGCGTGTACGGTGTCGTCTTCCGCGGCCGCCGCTACGATACCGGCGACAAGCTCAGCTACCTCAAGGCCTGCGTCCAGCTGGCCTGCGACAGCGAGGACCTCGGTCCGGGCCTGCGCGAATGGCTGCCCGGCTTCGCGTCCAGCCTGGCCCCTAGCCTCGCCAAGTAACTCCCGTGGGGGGCACCTTCAACTGGCCGGTGACGCTGGAGAGCGGTGACATCGTACTGCGCCCGATCCGGTACCGGGACCGCAAGGAGTGGACCGAGCTCCGGTCACGCAACTGCGAGTGGCTGGCCCCCTGGGAGGCATCAAACCCCGTTCCGGGCGGCGGACTGCCGGACTACCGCCAGATGGTACGGTCGCTGAAGGCCCAGGCCGCCCAGGCCACGGCACTGCCCTTCGTGATCGCGGAATGGATTCCCGGCCGCCAGGCGCCGGTCATGGTGGGTCAGCTGACCGTGTCCTCGATTGTGTGGGGATCGGCCATGATGGCGACGCTTGGCTACTGGGTGGACAAGGACCGGGCCGGGCGGGGGATCGCCCCGACCGCCGTGGCCATGGCAACGGACTATTGTTTCGGAACCCTTGGGTTGCACCGCATGGAGATCAACATCAGACCGGAGAACGGGCCGAGCCTGCGGGTGGTGGAAAAACTCGGGTTCCGCGACGAAGGATTCCGGCCCCGGTTTCTGCATATCAACGGCGAATGGGCCGACCACCGCACGTTCGCGCTCACGACTGAGGAAGTGCCAGAAGGACTTCTCGCAAGGTGGTTGCGAAGCCGCTCGACGTAGACCCACGGCGGCCGCCTGACCAGCCACTTTGCCCCCGCGGCGGCTAATTGCCGCGCCGCGCGCGACACACCCCCGACAATGCGGCTCAGTGCCCCATGTACCTCATACGGTTTTGTGTGTGGACTTCCCTCTTAGCAGCTCTGTGATACTTGTCATTGCTGTTGCGCTCTGGATCGTGTGGGTGGCGCCTTACGTTCTCCGGAATGGGCGTCACCAGCTGCAGCCTGCAGGCGAATTCCTAGCGGACGTCGTCGACATCGAACCAGCAGACCCACACGCGGGGAAGGTTATGAAAATGGCGGCGCAGCAGGAGAATCCCATGACCATCACCCAGCACCCGGGGGCTGCCCGGGGAGCCACAGCGACTGAGGCAAGCTCCAAGGCGACCCCGGCTGCTACGCGGGCGTTCAGGATCCGTTGGGGGCGGCTGGCCATTGCTGTCGCCGGTGCCCTTTCGCTGCTCACGGGTGTGGTGTCCGCGGTCTTTCGGCTGTTCGGCGTCGGATCCGGTTGGCTGCCGGTGGCGACACTGCTGGGCGCCGTCGCTGCGGTGGCATTGCTCCGCCGCCTGGCTGTCCGGGACCGGAGGCGGAAACTGAATGCCGCCTTCCGTGCGGCCATGGGCAGCCCGGAACAGGGCGCCACGCGCCCGACAGGGCCCGAAGAGGTCCCCTCCCGTCCGGCTGGCCGTCCCGCCGACCGGCCCGAGAGCCCGCTCTTCGACGCCGAAGCAGGCCGGGGCACGCCGGAGCCTGAGCCGCAGCCGCTGACCGCACTGGACCTCCGACAGGCCGCCCTGGCCGAAGCGGCAGCCTCGGGGGATACCGCGGCGGCCGCGGCAGCCGAAACGCCGGCACCCGCGGAAGGCTCGAGCTGGGAACCCGTCGACGTTCCCAAGCCCACCTATGTCGAAGCGCCGAAGGCCGAACGTGCGGCCCCCCTGCCGCTCGATCTGCCGCAGGCGCCGAAAGCCGTCGGGAAGCCGTCGTTGAAGCAGGCCTCGGCTCGGCCGGCGGGGTCCGATTCCCAAACGGCCGACGATGACGAGACGAAGCAGCTCAGCAAGGCCCAGAGCGCGCTCAGCAACCTGGATGACGTTCTCCAGCGGCGGCGCGCCTGACCCGGTCCGCCCTCCCGGAGCCTCGCCCCGGGCAGCCAGACGGCTGCCCGGGGTTTTTTATTTTGCCAGGTGCCAGTTGGTGACCGGCTGTCCGGAGGGCCGCTGCGGGAAGGCGCTAAAACTTCGCAGACCGCGGCGCAGACGCCTACATCTAGTGCCGGCGGCGCGACACGGCAACGAGACATTCCGTGGCTGGCTGGAAAACGACGCAGATACTTTGTAGCCTAGGGACACCGGCAACGCCGTTCCTTCCGGACCGGCGTTGCTTCGGGGCTATAGCTCAGTTGGTAGAGCGCTTCGTTCGCATCGAAGAGGTCAGGAGTTCGAATCTCCTTAGCTCCACAGTTCTTGAGGGACTTCGGATCCCGGACGGAGTTTTTCGACTTCGTCGGCGACGACGGCGCTGGTGCTTGTTCTCGGCATCGCCCGGCAGCACGGTTGGCTGACCGCAACGCCCAACGCCCCCGACCGGCACGCGCCCAGCGACTCGGCGGGTCGTTAGTCCTGGGAGCCCCTTTGTCGGACGCGCATAACGGCCCAAACAACGAAGACGACGACGAACGCGACGGGCAAAAGCACCAGCGGGTTCCAGCCCTTAACTGTCATTGGTCATCCTTCGTCCGGCTTTCCCTGCTGCAAGTGGAAGGCGGACGCCTCCGCTTCCGTCGGTGCCGTCCAGTGACGTCGTTCCAGTGTGCAGGTCGTTCGACTCGCTCATCTATTTCCCCCAATTTTCGGACTGTCGTGGGCGCAATTGCGAGGCTACTACCTAATGCGTTGGCCGGATAGGGAAAACTTGAGGGAACTTTCGCCCCGGTTCGCGCCTGCTCAACCGTGACGGAACTGTCAGCGCTCAGCTAATGCAGGAAATTGGCAAACACTTTCTCTAGTCATCGGATAAAACCCATTGCATTAAATTGAGCGTCCAGGTCTGGAGCTAGGATGCAAATTGGGGAAACCGGCGCATGCCGCAACATTCAGATCGATCTGCCGGTGGCGCGGACTCACTTCGGAAGATCGTCGATGCGGTCCGTCAGGAAGAGGGGGCGGGCTGACGACTGATGCTTTGCTAGTTCCAGTCCTTGCGCTTCCCGGTGTAGTACCCGGCATACATCGAGACGAGGCCGCAGAGCAGGATCACGTATGGAAAGAATCCGACGCGGGCCGGTGGGATCTGAATGGCCATGATGGTGCCGATGAGGGCGTTCAAAGCACCGCTGCACAGGAGAAACGTGCCAAGCTGTCGGGGTGTCATGACGCTGCGACGCGGAAACCCATCCACAGTGTGAAGATCCCCAGCGCCACCCCGAAAGCGCCATAGATGAGGACATCCTCAGCCGCTATCTCCTTCCCCCGGAGGAACCGTATGCCCAGTTGCAGTGCAGCCCATGCGGTAGCAATGACGAGTACGAGTATCCACACAGGCGTGCGGCGCACGAGCCCCTGCCAGGTGCGCTTGGAGTTCTCGGTCACCGCGTCTCCTCAGAGGACGACGTCATGACAGTCTGGAGGCCATAAAGGTCGAAACCACGATGAACCAGACCCCGACGATGGCGAACATGGCGCCGAAGATTCGCACGAACTTCGGGTTGGCTAAGAACGACTTGGAATAGTCCACCCCCATGGGCTTGTAGTCCTTGAGCAACGAGACATAAGCGCCCGCCGATCCGCGAAAGTTCGTTGCCAGCATCACACCCAGAACGATGACGACGACACCGAGCGTGCCCATGCCCCAAAACGTCACTGGACTCGCTTTGCCCTGGCTGAAGACCGCCGAAGCCGGGATGGACACGAATGCCACCACGAAGACGATCAGGTAGGCGACAAGGCAGCTTTTCAACGGCTGCGGAAGTTTCATTACCGAACGCCAGAGCTTCATTGGTCCCCAATCTGATAGCTGACTATTGCCGCCACCCTAACCCGATCTGGACCAAGACTCTAGGAAAATGCTGGCCAGTGAAGCAGGCTGCAACCGACTACGGCTCGTGCGGAAAGACCAACTCAACGTCGGCCAGGTTGGCATACCGGACTGCTGGGCAAACGCTTGATTCGTGGCTGAACATCACCAGGGCCAGCACGGTGGGCACCGCTCCCGGACCCCCGGCGCTTCATGGCAAGGCTCATCCTCGAGGCACTCCCCGCTCAGGCCAGTGGAGCACCGGTCTTTCTCCGCCGTCCGATACGGGCGGTCAATCCCGTTCGGTTCGAGGAGGGCCTGAATGGCGGCGTCGCAGAGCCTCGATAGCCGGCCGGCGCTGGTGGAGTGTGACGGGTTTACCCTAGTTGCATGGAGAACCTGAGGGGCCCACTGTATCTGGACGTCGCGGCGAAGGGCCTGTCCCTGGCCGGCGTTGTGATGATGGTTTTTGGGCAGGGCGGTTGGTTCACCGTCGGTCTTTCCCTCGTGTTCATCGGCGTGCTGATTGGGGCATGTGCCATGGTGGCCGTCCGTCGGGTGCGGTCGCCCGGTCCTGCCCGCCCCACACTTTTCGGCTCGTGGGGCCGAAGGGGCGGCTCCTCGGACGAGGATACGGGCTCCTGAACCGCGAGCGCGGATCGGCTGTTTGCGGGTTCGCCGAGCAATATTGGGGCAAGCGAAAAGGCGCTGAATGGCGAAGGTACCGATCGTTTACAAGAGCACGCACCGGGTCAAGTTCTCCGAGCTCGACCCCTACAACCATGTGAGCACGGGGGAATACGCGACCTATTACGCAGATCACCGGATGGAGGGCCTGCGGGACTATGTCGGTTGGGATCTGGAGACCCTGGGCACATTGCCGTTCATGGTCTGGGTACGGAGGATGGAGATCGACTTTCTGCGGCCTGTTCGGGGCGATCAGGAGATCACCATCACGTCGTTCGTGCGCGAGTTCCGCGGTCCCGATGCGCTTATCGAGTGCGCCATGGTTGATTCCGGCGGAACGAACGTGTCGCGCTGCCTCATGACCGTTGCCCACGTCGACAAGGAAACGAGTCGCGCGACGGACTGGCCGGCCGACGTCACGGCACTGTTCTTCGAAAAAGAAGCCTTCTGAGCGCTTCGGGTCATGAATTCAGCCGGCTGGCGGGCAAATCGGCGCCGGGGTCGCAGCAATGCCTCTTCCTCGCGGCGCGCATGCGCACCTATGCTCTGGGCATGGGCACCCCAAGGCACCGACGGACCGTGAACGGCTGGAGGTTATGGCCGAGAATTGCCGCGGCAATTCCGGTGGGTTTGGCCATCACCTGGGTCGTCAGAAACTTCAGCCCCTTGGCGCCCGACGCTCTGGCCATTCCGGTCGCATGCGTCGTAATCTTCGCTATGGCGGCGCGCCTTCGGCGCGGCAAGCCGGCAAACGAGGCCGCTAAGGCGCGGCGTTCAGCACCTGTCGAACTGTAGGCAGTTCTGTCCGTGCGCCGCGTGGCCCACAACGCCGAGCCGGTCACAGCACCAGTCTAGGAGGGAAGCGCTTCCCGTGGCCGAGGAGGAGGAGGCCCGCCGAGCAGACTGGGACCGCCGGGGCCGGCAGCTTTAATCCTCGGCCATAGCTCAGGGGCCCGGCGTCGGTCCTATTCCTCACAGCGTCACCGGGCGAAAAACACCCGCTCCGGGGACCTAAACGCCCGGGTACGACGAAGGGCGCACCACTGGGTCAGTGGTGCGCCCTTCGCTTGCGTCCGGGTCAGTCCTTTTTGAAGGCGTCCTTGACCTTCTCACCGGCCTGCTTCAAATCGCCCTTGGCCTGGTCAGCCTGACCTTCGGCCTTCAGGCTGTCATCGCCCGTGGCGTTCCCGGCAGCTTCCTTGCCTTTTCCGCCTGCCTTCTCGGCAGCGTTATTGATCTTGTCGCCTAGTCCCATGGTGTTTCCTCCTCTGGTTGGCGGCCGTTCGATCCGGCCATACCCCATCCTAAGCATGCTTATGATCAGGATTTCAAGTTGGGCATGTCCACGCCGGCGGATACAGCCCGGTGCGCCTGCTGCCCGGGTACCGTCGCGCATCTGCTTGCGTGGAAGTCTTCCCCGGCTTGACGCGCAGCGAGGTGTCCTGGCGGAGCTCGAACCATTACCCGCGCTGGTGCGAGTTCCAGCTCACCTGAGGCTCCGCCGGCCGGGCGTCCCGGGTCCGTGAGCAGCAGCTCACCGCGCTGGGCAGTGTGCCCGGCGAGTACGAGGTGCCGCCGCAGGGGAGAGAAACAGCGGCCCTCCCGGCACCATGGTTGCCTGCCTAGAACTGGGTGGTGCCGCGCAGCTGGCGGGGGCGGCCGTCCGGGTCCATGACAAGGCGGATGATCGGATCCGCCCAGAGACGTTGGAGGGGCGGCACGGGTTCTGGAGTGTGGTGTCGCACGTGCCCGATGGGGCGGGGCGAGCGGTGGCCAGTTTCGTGCCAGTGGTCGAGGGCGTCGGCGGCGGTGTTCCAAAGTTCGAGCCCAGCCCCCGGGCCATGGAGTTGAGGATCGTTCTGGTCCAAGCCCAGATGTTCGGCCCAGAGTTGGAGCCGGAGCCTGTAGGCTAGCGGCCGGGAAGCGTCGGGGCCGGTGTCCCCGCCGGGCGGTTGCCGGTTATCGGCAGTGGTGTCGACGACGGCGCAGGTGAGCTCGCTGTCGGTGGTCCAGGATCGGCGGTTGAAGTTGTCTGAGCCGCAGGTGAACCAGGTGTCGTCGATGATGCAGATCTTGGCGTGGACGTAGATCGGAGTTCCGGTGCGGTTCTCCAGGTCGAAGACGCCTACCCTGTCGGGCGCAACCTGGCGCAGCGTCCTGATGGCACGCTGTTGCGCGATCCGCTTAGGCGGGCCTCCGAGAAGGCCGTCGGAGTCAGGGTAGCGGGGCACGACGACGATCACGTTCAAGTCGGGGTTCCGTTCGAGGGCCGCCGCAATTCCGGCTGCGACCTCTGTCGACCACAGGTACTGGTCCTCAATGTAGATCAGCGAACGGGCACGGGCGAAGGCTTTCGCGTAGGCGCGGGCAATGCTGCGTTCCCCGTCGGGTGCGAACGGGAACGGGGGACGCTTAACACCGTAGGTGCGCAGCAGTTGCACGGCGTGAGGTCCCGCCGGTGGTGGTGGCGGAGCTGTAGCCGGGAGCGGTTCGGGGTGCCGGGGCATACGGGCCAGACGCTGCAGCAGCATCCGGTAGGGGGTGCGCCGGTCCAAGGGATGGGGGTCATTCCACCGTTCCGCGAACACTGCCAGCACATCCGCCACCACGGGACCCCGCAGTTCGAGGGCGGCGTCGTGCCAGGGGGGTCGTTTCCCGTACCGGGAATCCATGGTCACCGCCTGCGGGTCACCGGCGTGATCGGCATCGTCTCGGCGGCTGTGGGAAAGGTCGAGCCCGCCAACGAACGCGACGTCCCGCGACGGGTCGTCACGATGGCGGATCACGAACATTTTCTGGTGATGGGAGCCGAACACGCGTACCCGCTGATCCAGCAGCACCTCTCCGCCGGCTTCGTTGATTTCACGACCCAGGAGCTCGTTGGAGCGGCCGCTGATCGGGGCCGACACGCGCTCGCCGTGGGATCGCCAGACAAGGCTCCGCACCTCCACTCCCGCGCGGGCCAACCCCGCGAGCAGATCGCCGATCGACGGTCCGTCCGCCAGCAGCCGCTCGTCGGCGTCGCCGCGCCAGTCGGTGAACCACACACGGTCTCCCGCCTGCAGAGCGGTCAGCTCCTCATGAAGTCGGGCGAAGTAGGTCGACCCATGAATCAGCGGCCGCACGAGGTTGCCCTCCGACCACGACGGCGACCCGGCACTGTCCGCATGCACGTCTGTGGCCAGATTCCCCTGCTCTGCCCGGCTCAGGAACCACGCAGCAGCATCACTGTCCACTCGATGCTCCTTTCGGGGCCACAGGCCAGGCCGCTAGTGTCCGGTCTCCAAAATAGCCTACGACCGTGCTGACTAATATCACCGACCGGGTTGGGGCCAACCGGTACTGCCGATACTCTGGCCTTTACACAGGCTTAACCAAAAAGTGCTTGAAAATAAATAAGCGTGCTGATTAACTCACCAGTACGGGCGGCCAATCCCGGCATCGCTCGGCGAAAGGAGTGAAGTCATGGGGATCCTCGGTTGGATCGTGCTTGGGCTCGTTGCAGGGGCCATTGCTAAAGCTATCCTCCCAGGCAGGCAAGGCGGAGGCTGGGTCATTACGCTCGTCCTGGGTGTTGTCGGAGCGATACTCGGCGGATGGATTGGCTCGCTGATCTTCGGCGGCGGCCTGGGCGATTTCTTCGACCTCAGGACGTGGCTGCTCGCCATTCTCGGCTCCATCGTTGTGCTGCTGATCTACGGGGCAATTGCCGGCCGCCGTAGCCGGGTCTGAGCCTGCCGGGGCGGGGCCCTGCGGGTTCTGGACCCGCAGGGCATGCCTTTGCCACAGGCCCGGACGTCCGGTCAACACCGCAAAGGCCGGGCAGGCCCGAGTTTAGGGGTGTCTCGTGCGGATAGCGATCACCGGAGCCAGCGGAAATGTCGGCACAGCGTTGCTGCGCCGACTTCACCGTGCCCACACCGAAGGTGGGGCCCTGGACGTGGTCGGCATAAGCCGGCGGGCCCCCGATCCCTCGCAGGCGCCCTACGCTGGCGTCCGATGGCATGAAGCGGACGTCGGCCAGCCCGGCGGAACCGATCTCGAGCGCGCATTCGCCGGCGTCGATGCCGTGGTCCATCTGGCATGGCAGATCCAGCCCAACCATGACCTTGCCGCTCTGTACAGGACCAACGTGACCGGGACCGCCAACGTCCTGGACGCGGCAGGAAGCGCGGGAGTGGGGCACGTGGTTTGCGCGTCCTCGGTCGGTGCGTACAGTCCGGCCGACAAGCGGGTCCGGACAAAAGAGGCCTGGCCGGCAGAAGGTATCCAGGATGCGCACTACAGCCGCCACAAGGCCGAGCAAGAGCGTCTCCTTGACCGCTTCGCCGGCGCTAACCCTGACGTCACGGTCTCCAGGCTGCGTCCGGGGCTGATTTTTCAGGCGGACGCGGGCGCGGAAATCGGTCGATACTTTCTGGGGCCCCGCATCCCGAAAGCGCTCGCACGCCTGCCGTTCCTGCCGCTGGTTCCGATCCCGCGCGAACTCGTCTTCCAGGCGGTACACGCCGACGACGTCGCCGACGCCTATTGGCGCGTGCTGAGGCTCGGGGCCGGCGGAGCATTCAACGTTGCGGCCGAGCCCGTCATCACTCCGGAGATCCTCGCGGGAGTGCTTCGGGCGCGCCGCCTCTTCCCATTGCCTCTCGCCCTGCTCCGCGCGGGGGCGGGTGCAGCATGGCGGCTGCGGCTGCTCGCTGCCGATTCCGGGTGGGTGAACATGGCGGCGGCCGCGCCCGTCATGGACACGTCGCGAGCCCGGGAGGCCCTCGGCTGGGCGCCGGAGCGGACATCGCTGGACGCCATCGGTGAAGTGTTGGATGCCCTTGCTGCCGGCACCGGTGTACCGGCCTCACCCGTCCTGCGGCCCCGGCGCCGGCTGCTGTCCGGCTGACCCGGGCGCCTGCCACAGAGGAGAATCATGACCACCCTGAAGGAGCGGCTCCACGCCGACGTCGTGAGCCATATGAAGGACGGCAACAAAGTTGCCCTGACCACGGTGCGCAATGTCCTGGGGGAGATTGAAACCCGCGAAAAATCAGGCAAGACGCCGGTCGTCCTGGACGACACCCAGGTGACGGCCCTCCTGCAAAAGGAGGCCGCGAAACGCCGCGACACTGCCCGCATCTACGCCGAGGCGGGGCAGGACCAGCGCTCAGCCGCGGAAATTGCCGAGGCCGAGGTCATTGAGGAGTACCTGCCCAAGGCCCTCACCTCGGCCGAGGTCGAGGCCATTGTCGATGAGGTTATCGCCGGTCTGAAGGCCGACGGCGTCGAGCTCGGCCCCCGCCAGTTGGGGTCCGTGATGAAGCCCGTCACCGCCAGGGTCGCTGGACGCTTCGACGGCAAGGCGGTTAGCGAACTCGTGAGGCAGCGGCTCGGCCTGGGCTGACGTGAATCCGGGCATCCGGGCCGGAAACGCGGGATAATGGGAGCATGACCGCACAGGACCAGGACCGGGACCCGTGGGACGAATTCGACAGGCTCAAGCCCGCCGCACCGGACCGCGTGGCCGGATACCCCGGAGGGGAGCCGCAGGGCTTCGGCTTCCGCACGGGCGTGCGCAGTGCAAGGGTGGCCGCCGGCTTTGCCGTCTACGCCCTGGTCCTCGGCACAGTCTTGGTTCTCACCGGCGCCGTCGTGTTCGCCGCCGAGGGGCAATGGCTGATGCTCGGATTCCTGGCGGTGGTGGAGTCGGTATTCATCCTTGCGTTCATGTGGCTGCTTGCGCAGGCACGGAACCGCCGCACCCCCCGCTGACAACCCGGGAACAGGCTAGAGCCAGCCCTTGCGCTTGAAAATCGCGTACATGAGCGCCGCGGAGCCGGCCATGAGCCCAATGGCCATCGGATAGCCCAGCGCCCAGTGCAGTTCCGGCATCTGGTCGAAGTTCATGCCGTACAGGCCGGCGACGAAGGTCGGTGCGAAGAAGATCGCGGCCCACGACGAGATCTTCTTGACCTGCTCATTCTGCTCCGCGCTCGCCTCGTTCTGCCGGTTGGCTGTCAGCGTTCCGTCGAGGGTGAGGGCATTCTGGAGGATGTCGCGGAAGGAGTCGGCGCGGGAGATCAGACGCTCCACGTGGTCCTCGACGTCGCGCAGGTAATGCTGCAGTTCCTTATCCACCCGGTACTTCTCGAACCCCCGGCGGAGCTGCTCGATCATCTCCGGCAGTGGATGGATGGCCCGCTGGAACTGGATGACCTCCCGGGCGAGCTCGTAAATCCGTCGCGAGACCTTCGGGTCGCCGCTGAAGAGCTGGTCCTCAATCTCATCGATATCGTTCTCCAGCCCGCCGACTACGGGGAGGTAGTCATCCACCACCTGGTCCATGAGGGCGTAGAGGACCGCCTCCGGGCCGTGACGCAGCAGGTCCGGGCGGCGCTCCAGCCGGCGTCGGACCTGGCCGACGACGGCCGACTCGGCGTGCCGGACAGTCACCACGAAATTCCGGCCGGTGAAGATGTGCAGCTCACCGAACTCCACCGACTCTGATTCGTCCAGGTACCGGGCGGGCCGGAGCACGGTGAAGAGGTTGTCGTCGTAGCGTTCGAGCTTGGGGCGCTGATGGGCGGAGATCGCGTCCTCCACGGCGAGGCCGTGCAGGCCGAACTCCGCGGCCACCGCCGCCATTTCCTCCTCCGTGGGGCGGTAGAGGCCGATCCAGGCCATGCCGCCTTGCTCGGTCAGGGACTCAAATGTCTGCTCCAGGCTTTCGGGCTCGGCGCTCCGGACGCCTTCAACGTATACGGCGTTGTCGATGATAGTCACCGGGTCATTATCCAGTGTCGCCCTGGCGATCGGCGGAACCGGCACGGCGCGACGCGGGCCGGCCGGGGGACAGTGCGCTGCCCTGGGCGAGCCTGCTGATGAGCGGCTCGGCCCGGTACGGGATGTGCGTGTGCAGGGCCAGGACGGTTTCGGTGCGGATGACGCCCTTGATCCGGAGGATCGACCGGAGGGCCGCCTGGAGGTTGTGGGTGTCGGTCGCCACAAGGCGGCACCAGACATCCCCGCGGCCCGAGATCTCATGGACCTCCAGGACCTGGGCGATCAGCCGCAGGGCGCCCACCACGCCGTCGAGCTCGCGGTGGCTGACCTCGATCGTCACGAAGGCGACGACGTCGTAGCCCACCGCTTCCAGATCGATCTCACGGCCGCCGTCGTGCAGTATGCCCGAGCGCAGCATGCGCCGCACGCGCGTCTGTGCCGTGTTCCGGGCGATGCCCAGCGCGTCACTGAGCTCGCCGATCTGGATCCGCGGATCCCGGATCAGCTCCAGCAGGATTTTCAGGTCGGTGGGGTCCACGTTGTTCAAATCATCACTCCGGTTCACTCCAACAGCCTGAGAATGACTGTTTTGCTCAATTTTGGCAGAGAACTTAGCCGTCCCGCCCACAAATACCGCATTCTGTAGGTACCAATTTTCGACCGGTCCGCAGCGGTGTTCCCCACAGGGAAGGCCTGCGGCCCGACACCTTGCAAGGGCACGGACATGACAGTCTTCAGTGAACTCCGCATGCGACCGGCCACAGCTGACCGCTGGGGCTGGGATGCATCCACCACCGCGCGGCTCGTGATGGCCGGAGTCGTGATCTTCACGCTGCTCGTCGGTGCGAACCTTGCGACGCCGCTGTATCCCCTGCTGCAGGCAAAGCTGGGAATAACGCCTCTCGACGTGACGGTGGCGTTCTCGGCGTACGTTCTGGCGCTCGTGGCCACCCTTGTCCTGGCGGGCCACTGGTCGGACCATATCGGACGCCGGGCGGCCCTGGTGCTGGCCGTCCTCGTGGGCCTGGCCGGCGGCTTTGTCTTCGCCACGGCGGACAGCCTCGTGGCGCTTGCCGCCGGCAGGGCTCTGCAGGGCGTCGCCGTGGCGCTCGCCACCGGCGCGAGTTCTGCCGCCCTGCGCGAACTCCTGCCCAGCCGGCCGGAATGGGCCTCCCGGTTCACCCTGCTCGCCTCCGCCGGGGGAGTTGCCGCCGGCCCTGTGATCGGCGGCGTCCTTTCGCTCCTGCCCGGCCCGACGTCGACGCCGTACTACGTGCACTCTCTGGTCCTCGCGGCTGTGCTGGTGCCGCTCTACCTGCTCAAGGCGCGGCCCGCCATCAGCCTGCATGCCGGCCCGCAGCCGCTGCGCGTCCTGGCGCCGCGGCGGCCTTCGGTCTCCAGCGACGCCCGTGGCGCCTTCTGGCTGGCTTCTTCCGTGGGCTTCCTGAGCTTCACCGTCTTTGGCTTTTGCCTCTCCCTCGCACCGGGCTATTTTGCCCAGATTGTCCACGCGGACTCGCGGCCCTTGATCGGGCTGCTGGCCGGGCTGACGCTGGGCTCCTCGGCCCTGAGCCAACTGCTGGCCGTCCGGGGACGCTTTGCCGTGCCCGCAGGCCTGGCCGTGCTGGGCGTCTCGGTCCTGCTGATCGCCGCTGCTGCCGCCTGGAGCAGCCCGTGGCTGTTGATTTTCGCCAGCGTTGCTGCCGGGGTGGGGCAGGGGATGGCCTTCCGGACGGTCTTCAACGACGTCGCCGGCAAGGTGGAGGCTGCCCGGCACGCCCAGGTCATCAGCACCGTCTACGTCATTACGTACCTCGGCAGTGCCATACCCGTGATCGGGCTGGGGCTGGCGGCCGGGCTGGTCGGGCTGCAGGCCGCCGTCGCCGGCTTCGTCATGGTGTGCGCTGCCGCCGCGCTTACCTTGGCGGCCATCACGCTGCGGGGCGCACTGCGCCGGAGCGTTTAGCAGGCCAGCACGCCCTAGGGCAGCGGGCCGTGGTTGCCCTGGATGTGGTCGAAGACCAGCGTCGTTTCCGTGTGGCCCACCACGGGGTCGGTGGCCAGGTTGTCCAGTACCCAGTCCCTTAGGTCCTCGGTGGTGGCGACTGCGATATGCAGCAGGTAGTCCACCGATCCGGACGTGTGGAAGGTCGAGAGCACCGCCGGCAGCTTCGGGACCCGGGCGGTGAAGCGGTCAATCTGCTCGCGGTCGTGGGCGCGGAGCCGGACGGCAATGAGCGCCTGGACCGATCGTCCGATCGCGGACAGGCTCAGATTGGCCTCGAAGCCCTCGATGATGCCGCGCTCGGACAGTGCCCGGGTGCGCATCAACGCCGTCGACGGCGCGATCCCCACCAGTTCTGCCAGCTGCTTGTTCGAGATGCGGGCATCCGCGACCAGGGCAGCGAGCAGGCGCTCGTCGATCGCGTCCAGCGGCTCACTGGCTCCTGGCCGAACATTCTTCGCGCTGCTGTTCACGGATCCTCCTCAAAGTATTGTCTGTTCATCATAAACGGCTGAATCCAACGCTTCCATTCGCAACCCCTACAAATACTCGAATTATTGTCCAATGCTTACGGGATTCAACGGTGAATATTCGTAAGGAGTAAAGGTGCTCTCTCAAGATTCAATGGCGGTCCACGCCGGCAGGGACGGGCTGACGCAACTCGGCGTCCACGCGGTGCCGATCGATCTTTCCACCACGGCACCGCTTCCCTCGGTGCACGACGGCGGCCTGGCCTATGAGCACATGGCCACCGGCGGCTCGCATATGGAGGGGCAAAGCACTGTCTACCAGCGGCTGTGGAACCCCACGGTCGCGCGCTTTGAGTCGGGCCTCGCCGTCCTGGAAGGGACCCCCGAGTCAGTGGCCTTTGCCACCGGCATGGCAGCCCTCAGCGCGGTGCTCCTCGCGGTGGTGGCGGCGGGCAAGAAGCACGTCGTGGCAGTGCGGCCCCTCTACGGCGGCAGCGACTATCTGCTCGCCTCGGGAGTCCTCGGCAACGACGTCACCTTTACGACGCCGGAGGGTGTGCGGGCGGCCCTCCGGCCGGACACGGGCCTGCTGATCCTGGAGACGCCGGCCAACCCGACCCTGGAACTCGTCGACATCACCGAGATCACCGCCGCTGCAGACGGCGTGCCGCTCCTGGTGGACAACACGTTCGCCAGCCCGGTGCTGCAGCAGCCCTTCAAGCACGGTGCCGCGATGGTGCTGCACAGCGCCACGAAGTTCCTGGGCGGCCACGGCGACGCCATGGGCGGCGTGGTGGCTACGGGCCCAGAATGGGCGCGGCGGCTGCGCCAGATCCGGGCCGTGACCGGTGGCATTCTCACCCCGTGGCCGGCCTACCTTCTCCACCGCGGGCTGGCGACGCTTCCGGTCCGGGTCCGCGCCCAGCAGGCCAGCGCCGAGAAGGTCGCGGTGGCCTTGGCCGGGCACGGACTTGTGCAGCGGGTCTACTACCCGGGACTGGCCGAGTGCGACCCCGGGGGCGTCATCGGCACGCAGATGTCCGGGCCGGGGTCGCTCCTGGCCTTCGAGCTTGCGAGCGCAGGCCACGCGGAACGGGTCCCGGCCGCCGTCGGCATGATCACCCACGCCGTCTCCCTCGGAGGCATTGACACTCTCATCCAGCACCCGGCCGGTCTAACGCACCGGCCGGTCGAAGCCGGGGCCAAGCCGCATGCGAGCCTGCTGCGGGTCTCGGTCGGCCTGGAGGAACCGGCCGACATCATCGAGGATCTCCTACAGGCGCTGGAGGCCACCCGGTAGCCCGCGGCGGGGCGCTGGTTCTGGCGGACTCTGGTTCCTGCGGCGCGGCGACGTCTAGCCGGAGACGGCGGACCTGCCGCCGTCGGCCGGGGTGGTTCCGGCTGCCGTGGTTCCCGTGCCAGGCGTCGACCTCGGATGCGCGACGGCGGTGATCACCGCCGTCGCGCCGGCCAGCCCGATGACCGACAGGGCCCGGGCGGTCCAGCCGAGCCCCTGGAAGACCAAGCCGCCGGCCCAGCCGAGCACGCTGGAGCCGAGGTAATAGGCGAGGTTGTACAGCGAGGCGGCCTGCGCCCGGCCGGTCGAGGCGATGACGCCGGTCCAGCCGGAACCGATGCTGTGGGCCGCGAAGAAGCCGCCGGTGAACACCAGCAGTCCGAGCAGGATCGGGACCAGCAGCTGGGTGAGTGTCAGGGCCAGGCCGACCGCCATCAGTGCCGTGCCGGCGATCAGGACATTGCGCCGACCGAACCGCATAGTCAGCCCCGCGGCCCAGCGGGCCGAGACTGTTCCGGAGAGGTAGGCCAGAAAGATCAGGCTGATCGCCGTGGCCGGCAGGCTGAAAGGCCGCCCGGAGAGCCGGAATCCGAGGTAGTTGTACACGGCCACGAAGCCGCCCATAAGCAGGAATGCCTGGACGTACAGGGCCAGCAGCCGGGGATTGCGGGTATGGCCGGCGAGTGTCCGCAGTGCGCCGCGGAAGCCGCCGGCCGCCTCAGCCGAGAACCCCTGTGCCCGCGGTATGAGTACGAGGAACAGGACCGCCGCGGCGGTGGCCAGGACGGAGACAGCCAGGGCAGCGGCCCGCCATCCCCACAGTTCGCCGGCGGGTCCGGCGACCAGCCTGCCTGCTAGGCCGCCCAAAGTGGTGCCGGCGACGTAGCTTCCGGCGGCGAGGGCGGCGTGGGCCTTGTTGACCTCTTCGTTGAGGTACGCGATCGCGATGGCCGGGATGCCGCCCAGGGCCATTCCTTCAAGCATGCGCAGGCACAGCAGCATGGCGAAG
The DNA here is from genome assembly GCF_900116495.1 of Arthrobacter sp. ov118. GTDB lineage: Bacteria > Actinomycetota > Actinomycetes > Actinomycetales > Micrococcaceae > Arthrobacter. The sequence goes on along the minus strand of NZ_FPAY01000001.1, from coordinate 258,397 downwards.
CTGGAGGCCAGGGGGACCGCCAGGCCAAGGATGGTGGCCGCGGAAATGCCCCACATCATCGCCCGGACCCGGCCGATCCGGTCGGCCAGGAAGGACCACGGGAGGACCGTCACGGCCAGTCCCACGGTCGCCAGCGAGATCGTCAGCGCGGCCTCGGCGGCCGAAACCTGGAGGTCCGCCGCGAGGAGAGGAAGTACTGCCTGCGTGGAGTAGAGCTGGGCGAAGGTTGCGACGCCTGCGAAGGCGAGCCCGGCGAGAATCCTGCGGTACGCCTTGGACCCCTTGGGATGGCCGGCCCAGGCGGCGGGCTGGGCCGGGTTCGCCGCCTGGCTGGGGCTGGCGGCGGGGGCCGAGGGCAATCGTGGCATGTTTTCAGGGTAGAACCGGCGGAGGAATGCTTCCAATGCATGTTTTCCATAGAATAGATAGCAAATATGGATCGATCCCGCTGCCGCAGTGCCCGAGGGAGGGCCAGATGGACGTTGAACACAAACAGCTGGTGCAGTTGCTGCCCCTTCTGCCGCTGTTGGCCGAACTCGGGCGCACGGAGCACATCACCGAGACAGCCGAGGTCTTGGGCCTGCCGCAGTCAACGGTGAGCCGGGCGATTGCCCGGGCCAGCGCCATCGTGGGGACGGACCTTGTGGTCCGGGACGGCCGGGGGGTACGGCTGACGCCCGCGGCGAAGGCGCTACTGCCGCATATTGATGCCGCCCTGGGCGAATTCCAGACCGGGCTGGACATTGTCCGGCACGAGTCGGAAGTGGTTCGTGGCCGGATCGCGATCTCGTTCCAGCACACGTTCGGTGAGGCGATGCTGCCGCTGCTCATCAGTGCGTTCCGGAGCCGGCATCTGCAGACTGCCTTTGACCTCAGCCAGGGCGCCCGGGACGGCTGCCTGGCGGAACTGGCCGCCGGTTCCGCCGACCTGGCGCTCACGGCGCCCGTCGCCACTGCGGGCCGGGCCATCGGCTCGGCGGCACTGTACCGGGAACCGCTCCGGCTCGTGGTGCATCACCGGCATCCCTTGGCTGGCCGGCTCCGGGCCCGGGTGGCCGACATCCGGCACGAGCCGTTCGTGGCGATGGGTCCCGGGTACGGGATGCGCTCGCTGACCGACGCGTTGTTCCGGGAGGCAGGATTCCGGCCCCGGATTGCCTTCGAGAGCCAGGACTCACACACCGCCCGCGGCCTCGTCTCGGCCGGGCTCGGCGTCAGCATCCTGCCGCCCGGCGGCTCCGCCCCGGGACGCCACCTGCCCTCGGACGGCACCGGATCCGATGACGGCGGGCCGGGGTGGGTGGAGATTCCGCTGGATTCGGCCTTGGCCTTCCGCGAGATCGGCCTCGCGTGGCGGGAACGCCGCAGCACGGCCGATGCAGAACCGGATCCAGTCCGGCTGTTCCGCGAACTCGTGCTGCGTGACGGGCCGTCCCTGCTGGCGGGCTTCGTACGCGAACGCTCGGGAGGCTGAGCCGGGCCGCGAAGTCGCCGGAAGGGTGCGCCAAGGTCGTCGAAGTCGCCCGAAGCGTGCGAGATCGCCGGAAGGAGACGGCGGTTTCGCACGTTTCCGGCGAACTCGGGATCCTGCAGCGGGCTGCTCGCCGCGGCAGGCAGCGCCGGTCAACGGCCGGCGAGCAGCCCGTGCACGACGCCTGCGACGGGTCCGGCCTGCGCCAGCCGCCAACCCGAGCCTGCCCACAGGTTCAGGCGCTCCGGGTCGCCGGCTGCGGCGGCCGCGGCGCGGAGGGGAGCCGTCAGGTGGTGGATCGCCGGGTAGGCCTCCGGCGCCTCGGGGTGGTCGCGGACGAATTCGTTCTCCAGGGCCCGGGCCCGCCGGCCGGTGAAGGCGCGTGTCAGCCGGGTCTGGGTGAAATGCGGATCCGCCAGGGCATCCTTGTGCAGCTGCCTGGCACCGCTTTCGTCCGTGCGGAGGAAGGCGGTGCCGAGCTGGGCTGCTGCAGCCCCGGCGCGCAGCACCGCGTCGAGCCCGGCCGCGTCCATGATGCCGCCCGCGGCCACCAGCGGCAGGTCGACGGCGGACCGCACCTCCGCGAGCAGCTCCGCGAGCAGCTCCGCCGTCGTCCCGACTGGCTGTGCCCCGGACGCCGGAAGGAACGCCGCACTGTGTGCTCCGGCGCTCGTGTGCTGCACCACCAGGGCGTCCACGCCCTGCTCTGCTGCCTGTACGGCCTCGGCAGTGCTGGTAACCGTGGCAAGCACCGCCGAGCCCGCCCGCTGCAGAGCGCGGGCGACGTCCGCGCCGGGTAGCCCGAAGACGAAACTGACCAGCTCCACGGGCTCCGCCAACAGGGCATCGATCTTTCCCTGCCACTCGTCGTCGTCATCGACCCGCAACGGCGGGAGCTCCACACCGTACCGCCGGGCATCGGCCAGCAGCTGCAGCCGGTAGTCCTCGAGCTCGGCCAACAGCGCCGCGGACGGCCGCAGCTGGGCCGGATCCGGGATGAACACATTCATCCCGAAGCGGGCGCCGGACTCCCGGACGGTGCGGATTTCCGCCTGCATGGCCGCCACGCTCTTGTACCCGGCCGCCAGGAAGCCGAGGCCGCCGGCGCGGTGTACGGCCTCGACAAAGGCCGGGGTGGAGGTGCCTCCGGCCATGGGTGCCGCGATGACGGGTGTGCCGAAAAGATCGTGGGACATGGCGGGCTCCTCGCAGCCATTCAGTAACCTGTTTCAGTGACTAACACTGACTTCCCGCCGGCGGCGGACTCCGTTCCATCTTCCACCACGCCATCCGCCCATGCGACGACGGGTGCTGTGATCGGGCTGGACATCGGCGGCACCAAGACCCGGGGTGTCCGGTTCGAGGACGGCGCCCCTGTGGCTGACGAATCGGTGGGCAGCTCCAACGTCCAGAACGTCAGCCCCGAGGAGGCGGTCCGCAACCTGGCCGAGCTCTTCGGCCGGATCGGCGGGGGAGACGTCGCCCAGGTCTATGCCGGAGCCGGCGGCATCGATACCGATGACGACGCCGCGGCGCTCGCCGCGCTGATTGCCCCGCACGTGCCCGGCGCCCGCATCACCGTGGTCCACGACTCCCGGCTCCTGCTCGCTGCCGGCGGGGCCAGCACCGGCGTCGCCGTGATCGCTGGCACCGGCTCGGCTGCGTGGGGCAGGAACGCCCGCGGTGAGGAAGCCCGGGCCGGAGGATGGGGCTACTTGCTAGGCGACGAAGGCAGTGGCTACTGGCTGGGCCGGGAAGCCGTCCGGCACAGCCTGCGGCGGATGAACCAGGGACTCGAGCCGGACCACCTCACCACCGCCCTCCTGGCATCCTGCGGCGTGGACCACCCCAACAAACTGATCGCGCTGTTCCACTCACCCGGGACGGGACGCCGCTTCTGGGCCCAGCAGGCGCGGCTCGTGGTGGAGGCCGCGGACGCCGGCCACGCACCGAGCCGGGCCCTCGTGGACCAGGCCGGGCGAGACCTTGCTGCCCTGGCCGAGCAGGCCGTGCGCCAGCTCGGCATCCAGGGCCCGGTTATCCTGGGGAGCGGCCTCGGCATGAACGTGGTGCGGCTGCAGGAGTCTTTCCGCGCGGCACTGGCCGCGGCCGGTATCACCGACGTCCGGGTCCTGCAGCAGGAACCCGTGTTCGGTGTGCTCCAGCTGGTGGCCGATCAGGAGTAGCCCGGGAATCCGGCTACTACGCTGAAGGGATGAACATGCGATTCGACACCCGGCCCGCCGCCTACGCCGTCATCATCCGCGGCGCCGAGATCCTCCTGGCTTACTGGAAGCAGGACGGACGTGAAGGCTGGACGCTGCCCGGCGGCGGCCTGGACCTGGCCGAACACCCGGTGGACGGGTGCCGCCGGGAGATCCACGAGGAAACCGGCTACGACGCCGAGATCGGCCCCATGTTGGGGATCGACGTCGGGCACTGGCCCGCCGAGGTCCGGCTCGACGGCGGCGAGCGGGACTTCCAGTCGCTGCGGCTGGTCTACGAGGCGACCATCACCGGCGGGGACCTGCGCCATGAGATCAACGGGAGCACCACACACGCGGCCTGGATCCCGCTGGAGGAGGTCGCGGACCTGAACCGGGTCTCCTTGGTGGACGCCGGACTGCGCCTGTACCGCGAGAGGCCGCTGAACGGAAAGCTGTCCGGATAATTCCCTAGCCAGACGCCAGCCCCTTGGCTATCCTGTAGAAACTGCGGGGTCCAGCCCGCAGTCCAACCCCTGACCGGGGCAAACAGAGCGTGGCCAAACAGAGCGTGGCCAAACAGAGCAGGGCTAAACAGAGCAGGCCCAGCAGAGCCGGAAAACTCAGCCGGAAAATGACGGGAGGTGGAAGCAATGAATGCGATATTTCTAAGCGCGCAGCGCACCGATACCAGCCATGTCATTACTCCTGCCCCGTCCCGCAGCGCGGCCTAGCCTCCCAGCGCAAGCCAGCACACACGCACGCGCCGCACCGCGGGGCCCCATCAAAGGGTTTCCGTTGACCATTCATGCTGCATCCTCGGGCGCCCACGGCGCCTTTGATACCACTTCACCTGTTACCACTTCACCTAACACCCCTTCATCCGGTCCCGCCCCGTCCCGCGGATCCGGTCCCGCGCGCAACAACGACAACTGCGGCGACACCGCCGCGGGTCCTGTCCGCTACGGCTACACCGCAGAGATCGCGGAGCGGTTCGCGGCCCGCCCCGTGCCGGAAGGCCACCGCCCGGGGCGCGTCATCCGGGTGGACCGCACCCTGGTCCTGGTGGCCGACGCCGACGGCTCCGCCCACCTGCCCTACCCCCGCGGCGGGGAGCTTCCCGCCACCGGCGACTGGGTCTGGGTGGGCCGGAACGCAGCGGGGGAGCCCGCCATCGCGGGCATCCTGCCGCGCCAGTCCGAGCTGAGCCGCAAACGTGCCTTCGAAGCGTCCTCCGAGGCGCAGGTGCTCGGCGCCAACGTGGACGTGGTCGGCGTCGTCGTTCCGGTGGACCGGCCGCTGACGCACAACCGGCTGGAACGGACGCTCGTCGCAGCGTGGGATTCGGGCGCCACCCCGCTGGTGATCATCACCAAGGCCGACCTCGCGGACATCGCGGATGACGTCGTGGGGACGGTCGTGCGCCAGGCGGCCGGCGTCGCCGTCGTCACCACCTCGGCAGAGCATGGCGACGGCCTCGACGAACTGCTGGGGCACGTGCCGACCGGCGGCACCCTGGTGCTGCTGGGTCCGTCAGGCGCCGGCAAATCCACACTCATCAACGCCCTGGCCGGCGTTGCCGCCCAGGAGACCGGGGCCGTGCGCGCCGGCGACGGCAAGGGGCGGCACACCACCACCTCCCGCGAGCTCGTGCCGCTGCCCGGCGGCGCCGTCCTGATGGACACGCCCGGAGTGCGGGGCTTCGGGATCTTCGACGCCGAGGACGGCATGGAGGAGGTGTTCGGCGACCTCGAGGAGCTCTTCGGGAAGTGCCGCTTCTCGGACTGCGCGCACAACCGCGAACCCGGCTGCGCCGTCCAAGCCGCGCTCGCCGACGGCGCCCTCGAGGAGCGCCGCTGGGCCAGCTACCTGAAGCTGCAGCGCGAACTCGCCGCCCTGGCCCGCCGCCATGACGCTGCCGCGCGGCGGGCCTACCAGCGCGAGTGGCACCAAAAAATCGCGGTGGAGGGAAAGAGCCAGCGCTCAGCCGAGCGGGACAGCCACGAAAACGCACAAGAACGCGGCAAGGGGAACCGTCGCGGCAAGGGCGACCGCGGCGGCGGGAACGGCCGGGGGAGGCCCCGCTGAAGCTGGCGCGGCTCGCAACTGTCCGGGCGGGCGGCGGAAGCCGTTCCGGCGCCCGCCCATCCGAAATCGTTGTGTTTCCGAAGCCTTACGGGAGCCACGGCGCCGCTGACATTGTCCAAGGCGCTGGTTAGTCTATGTGCTAACTGCTTTATGGCCAGCACACTGATGAACAGTGGGCCGGTCCCACCGATGTTGCCGCCAACAGTTAGGTAAGCCCGGAAATGGCCGAAGCCATGATCGAGTTCCAAAACGTCACGAAGCAGTACCAAGGCGGTCAGGCCGCCGTTGACGGGCTGACCATGTCCATCGACAAGGGCGCCATCACAGTCTTCGTGGGACCCTCCGGCTGCGGAAAGACCACCTCCCTGCGGATGATCAACCGTATGGTCGAGCCCACGTCCGGCACCATCACCGTGGGCGGAGCCGACGTCACCTCGGTGCCGGCGGCGCAGCTGCGGCGGTCCATGGGCTACGTCATGCAGTCGTCCGGTTTGATGCCGCACCGCTCCGTGCTGGACAACATCGCCACCGTGCCCCGGCTCAACGGCGCGTCCAAGGCGGATGCCCGCAAGCGCGCGCAGGAACTGCTCGACGTCGTCGGGCTGGCATCCTCCCTCGGCAAGCGTTACCCGTCCCAGCTTTCCGGCGGACAGCAGCAGCGCGTCGGCGTGGCCCGGGCGCTTGCGGCCGATCCGCCCGTGCTGCTGATGGACGAGCCCTTCAGCGCCGTGGACCCCGTGGTCCGCGACGAACTCCAAAAGGAGCTGCTCCGGCTCCAGCATGACCTGGCCAAGACGATTGTCTTTGTCACCCATGACATTGACGAGGCCACCGTCCTGGGCGACAAAGTGGCCGTGTTCGCCGTCGGCGGGAAGCTGGCGCAGTACGCCGCCCCGCAGGAAATTCTGCGGGCCCCGGCGAGCGATTTCGTCGCGTCCTTCGTGGGCCGCGACCGCGGGTTCCGGCATCTGGCCTTCAGCCCCTCCGACGGCGTCACCATCCACCCCGTCCCCACGGTCACGCGCGAACAGCTCCGGCAGGAGGGCAGCACCGACGGGTGGCAGCTGGTGGTCGACGGGGCGCTGCGCCCGCTGGGCTGGGCCGGGCCGGGTGCGGGTGCGCAGATCGTTCCCGGTGGCTCCCTCTTCCGCAAGGGGGACACACTCCGCCGGGCCCTGGACGCGGCCCTGTCCTCCCCGTCGGGCCTCGGCGTCGCCGTCGATGACGAGGGCCGGGCGGCCGGTGTTATTGCCGCGGCCGAGGTCTTCGCCGTGATCGAATCGGACCGCAGCGTCCGGCACGGGGGGCTCTGATGGAATGGTTCCTGGCCAACCGCGAGCAGGTCTTCACGCTCGCCGGCCAGCATCTTGTCCTCGCCGTCGTGCCGATGATCCTGGGCCTGCTGATCGCAATCCCGCTGGCCCAGTTTGCCCGGCAGAGCCGTGGCCGGCGCTCCGTGGTGCTCACCGGGTCCTCGCTGCTGTATACGATCCCCTCGCTGGCGCTCTTCATCATCCTGCCGACCGTCCTCGGAACACGCATCCTGGATCCCGTCAACGTGGTGATCGCCCTGACCATTTACGCTGTGGCGCTGCTGGTCCGCGCAGCCCTGGACGCATTCGATTCGGTGGACGAGGACCTCCGCCAGGCAGCCGTCGCCATGGGCTTCAAACCGTTGGCGAGGTTCGTCCAGATTGACCTGCCGCTGTCTCTGCCGGTGATGTTCGCCGGGCTGCGGGTGGTCTCCGTCAGCAACATCTCGCTGGTCAGCGTCGCGGCCCTGCTCGGGATCGGGAACCTCGGGATGCTGTTCACTTCGGGCCTGCAGCGGGACTTCGTCACTGAAGTAGTGGTGGGCATCATCGCGATCCTGATCCTCGCGCTCTTCATGGACGCCGTCCTGGTGCTGCTGGAACGGCTGCTGACGCCGTGGACTCGGGCGTCCCGACCGGCCGGGACCGCGAAGCCCGGTGCCGGTGACGAGGTCTCCGGTCTCGGGGTGTCCGGTGACGCAGCGTCCGGTGCGCAGGGCGCCGCCGGGTTCCCCTCCGGGGCCAAGGCAGGGGGCGCCGCATGAGCAACGTTGTCACGGACACCTTCGCCTGGCTCGCAGATCCCGAAAACTGGAGCGGCAGCAGCGGCATCCCGGTGCGGATCGTCGAGCACCTGGCGTACACCGGACTCGTCATGCTGATCGCCATGGCGATCGCCATTCCGGTCGGACTATACGTGGGCCACACCGGCCGCGGGCGGGTGGCCGTCGTGGCACTCGCCGGCGCCCTGCGGGCCCTGCCCACCCTCGGCCTGCTCACCCTGTTCGTGCTGATCGCCGGCATCGGCCTGATGCCGCCGATCTGGGCCCTCGTGATCCTGACGGTCCCGCCTCTGCTCGCCGGCACCTACGCCGGGATCGCCAGCGTCGACAGGAACGTCGTGGACGCCGCCCGCGCCATGGGCATGACCGAATGGCAGGTGCTGTTCCGCGCGGAATTCCCCAACTCGTTACCGGTCATGTACGGGGGTTTCCGGACCGGGGTACTGCAGGTGATCGCCACGGTCTCGGTGGTGGCATACATCAACCTGGGCGGCCTGGGCCGCTACCTGTTCGACGGCCTGGTGCTGTCCGACTTCCCGCAGATGCTCGGCGGCTCCCTGCTGATCGCGGCTCTGGCCATCGCCGTCGACCTTGTGCTTGCCCTTATCCAGAGGCTGTTCCTGTCACGGGGCGCCTCTGCCCAGTCGAACCGCCGCCAGCAGGCTGCGGTTGATCTCACAGACTCCGTCTACACGGAGACTGCCGTTCAAGGAGGTACGTCATGAAGGAATCCCGCCAACGAGCCCTGGGCCGGCGCGCATTCGGTGGCCTGGCCGCCGGCGTCGGCCTGGCCATGGCCCTGTCCGCCTGCGGGGGCTCATCCAACCCGCTCAGCTCGGCCCCCGCCAGCAGCGGCGCCGCAGCTTCCGGAGGCTCTCTGGTGATCGGCTCCGCCGACTTCCCCGAGAGCCAGATCCTGGCCGAGGTCTACGCCGGCGCCCTGAACGGTGCGGGAGTCACGGCCAGCACCAAGCCGAACATCGGCTCCCGCGAGGTCTACTTCAAGGCAGTCCAGGACGGATCGGTGGACGTCGTTCCCGACTACAGCGGCAACCTGCTGCTGTACGTGAACAAGGACGCTACCGAGGTCTCCGCCGACGATATCGCCAAGGCGCTCCCGACCAAGCTCCCGCAGGGCCTTGCCGTGTTGGACGCTTCCAAGGCCGAGGACAAGGACGCCATGGTGGTCACCAAGGCCACGGCCGAAAAGTACCAGCTGAAGTCGATCGAAGACATGGCGAAGGTCTGCGGCGAGATGGTAATCGGCGCCCCGGCGACCTTTGCCGAACGCGCCTACGGGCTGCCCGGGCTCGAGAAGAACTACAACTGTGTGCCGAAGAAACTTGAACCGTTCAGCGACGGCGGCGGCGCCGTCACGCTCAAGGCGCTGCTCTCGGACCAGGTCCAGGTGGCGGACATCTACACCACCACCCCGTCCATCCCGGACAACGACCTCGTGGTGCTGGAGGACCCGAAGAATAACTTCATCGCCCAGCAGGTCCTGCCGCTCTACAACACGGGCAAGATGACGGACAAGGCGAAGGAAGCCCTCAACGCCGTGTCCAAGGTCCTCACCACGGAAGACCTCATCAACCTCAACCGTGCCGTCAGCGGCAGCCAGAAGCAGAACCCGAAAGATGCAGCTGACGCGTGGCTGAAGGAGAAGGGTCTTCTCAAGCAGTAGCCGCGGGCCGGCGGCCGGGCCAGCAGCCCGGCCGCCGGCGTCCTGGATGCTGAGGAGCAGGCTGTGAGCCATGTCTCAACGGAAGAACATCCTTCATATGGCATATTTGATGAATGGCAGAATTCAAGCAGTCCACCAAGCTTCATAATGTCCTTTACGACATCCGTGGACCGATTCTTCAGGCCGCCCAGCAGATGGAGGCGGAGGGTCACCGCATCCTCAAACTGAACATCGGAAACCCGGCCCCTTTCGGGTTTGAAGCGCCGGACGCGATCCTGGTGGACATGATCCGCCATCTGCCGCATGCCCAGGGCTACAGCGACTCCCGCGGTATCTTCTCTGCCCGCACGGCCGTCTCGCAGTACTACCAGACCCGCGGAATCCAGAACATCCACGTCGATGACATCTACCTGGGCAACGGCGTCAGTGAGCTGATCACGATGTCGCTTATGGCACTGCTCGACGACGGCGACGAAGTCCTGATCCCCACCCCGGACTACCCGCTGTGGACTGCCTCGGTTGCCCTGGCCAGCGGCAAACCCGTGCACTACCTCTGTGACGAGGAGTCCGGCTGGCAGCCGGACCTTGAGGACATGGAAGCGAAGATCACCCCGCGCACCAAGGGCATCGTGGTGATCAATCCGAACAACCCGACCGGTGCGGTGTATCCGGAGGCGACGCTGAAGAAGATCGTCGCCCTCGCCGAGAAGCACGGCCTCGTGCTGTTCGCCGATGAAATCTACGAGAAGATCCTTTACGAAGACGCGGTGCACGTAAACCTCGCCTCGCTCACCGGCGACGACGTCCTGTGCCTGACCTTCAGCGGGCTTTCCAAGGCCTACCGGGTCTGCGGATTCCGGGCCGGCTGGATGGCCATCTCGGGGCCCAAGAAGGACGCCGCGGACTACCTCGAGGGCATCAACCTGCTCGCCAACATGCGCCTGTGCGCCAATGTTCCGGCCCAGCACGCCATCCAGACTGCCCTCGGCGGCTATCAAAGCATCAATGATCTGATCCTTCCCGGCGGACGCCTGCTCGAGCAACGGAACAAGGCCTACGACATGCTCAACGCCATCCCGGGCGTCAGCACCCAGCAGGCCCGCGGTGCCATGTACCTGTTCCCGCGGCTGGATCCCGAGGTTTACCACATCCGTGACGACGAAAAATTCGTCCTGGACTTGCTCCGCGAGCAAAAAATCCTCCTCTCCCACGGCCGGGCGTTCAACTGGGTCCGGCCGGACCACTTCCGGATGGTGACGCTGCCCAACGTCAAGGACCTCGAGGAAGCAATCAACCGGATGGCGGACTTCCTGAGCCGGTACAAGGGGAACTAGGCTTCGGTCAGCAGCGCAACGAGGCCCTCGCCTCGCGGACCACGGCTGCACGACCGGAAAGAGGCATTGATGGCAAGCTCCGCGACATTCGATGACCATCCCTCGAAGCTCCTGAGGGTCGGGAAGGGCTTCAGCCTGGAGCAGCTGGACCCAGGATCGACGCCCGGCTTCGACGGAGACAAGCTCGACGGCGAACAGCTGCTGGAGGAGCTGGACGACAAGCTCGCCCAGCTGCAGGAAAAGCTCTTCGCGGAGTCCCGTTTTGGCGGGACCAAACGGCTCCTGCTGATCCTGCAGGCCATGGACACCGCGGGCAAGGGCGGCATAGTCACGCATGTCATGGGCGCCATGAATCCGCACGGTGTCCAGATGAAGTCCTTTAAGGCGCCCACTCCAGAGGAGAAATCGTACGACTTTTTGTGGCGGATCGAGAAGGAAGTGCCGGCCGCCGGGATGGTGGGGGTCTTCGACCGCTCACACTACGAGGACGTTCTGATTCACCGCGTCCACCGCTGGGCCAGCCCCGAGGAACTGGAGCGCCGGTACCAAGCCATCAACGAGTTTGAGGCCCGCCAGACCGGGGCGGGGACCAAGATCGTCAAGGTGATGCTGCACATCAGCCGCGACGAGCAGAAGGAACGGCTCCTGGCCCGGCTAGACGACACCGCCAAGCAGTGGAAGTACAGCGGCACCGACCTGAAGGAACGGGCCTTTTGGGCGGACTACATGGACGCCTACCAGAAAGCCATCGACAAGACCAACACCGACCACGCGCCGTGGCACGTGGTGCCGGCCAACAGGAAGTGGTTTGCCCGCATCGCTGTGCAGCAACTGCTCCTGGAAGCCCTCGAAAGCATGGAACTGCAATGGCCGGTTCCGGAGTTCGACGTCGACTTGGAACGCGAACTCGTGCAGCGCTCCTGAGCCGGCCGGGCGCCTAGCTCTCCTCGGCCGCGTGCTCCCGGGCCGCGGCCAGCCTCTTGCGGGCGCCCTCCAGCCACTGTTCGCAGCGCTTGGCCAGCGCCTCGCCGCGTTCCCAGAGGGCGAGTGATTCCTCCAGGCTGGCGCCGCCGGCCTCCAGCTTGCTGACCACGCCCACCAGCTGCTCGCGGGCGTCCTCGTAGCTCAGTGCTTCGATGTCGGCGTTCGGAATCGGTTCTGCTGCCACGGGGGGCTCCTTGAAGGTCCTGGTGCTAATGGATGTAACGGTGCTGATGGTTGTAATGGTGCCGGCTGCTGGGCTAGGTCATTCTTCGGCCAGTTCCTGGCCGCCCGTGGACTGTGCGCTGAAGCGGCCACCGGCCACCCGTACGGTGAGGTCGGTGCCGGCGGGTGCCTGCTCGGGGTGTCGCACCACGTCCCGGTGTGCACCCGGGCCGGCTGCTGAGCCCGCCAGCTGGACCACCGCATAGCCGCGGTCGAGTGTTTTCTGCGGCGAGAGCGCCCGCACCTGGGCCTTGAGGTGGACCAACTGGTCCGCGGCCCGCACCACGGCGGTGCTGACCGCCGAGTGCGAGCGGACCTTGAGCCGTTCGACGTCGTCGTGGCGCTGGGTGATCATGACGTCGGGGGAGAGTAGGACGGGGCGGGAGCGCAGGGACGCCAGCCGGTCGCCTTCGCGTTCCACGAGCCGGGTGACGCCGCGCCGGAGGTGATCGCGCGCCTGCCGGACCCGGGCGAGTTCCTCGGCCACGTCCGGAACGATCCGCTTCGCGGCGTCCGTGGGGGTTGAGGCCCTGAGGTCTGCGACGTCGTCCAGGATCGGCCGGTCGGCTTCGTGCCCGATGGCGCTCACCACGGGCGTTGACGCGTCCGCGACGGCCCGGATGAGCTCCTCGTTGCTGAAGGGCAGCAGGTCCTCGAGGGACCCTCCGCCGCGGGCGATGACGATGACGTCGACGTCGGGGCGGGCGTCGAGCTGACGCAACGCCGCGATCATCTGGGCGACGGCGGTGTTGCCCTGGACCGCTACCTCGCGGATCTCGAATTCGACGGCGGGCCAGCGAAGGGCCGCGTTGCGCAGCACATCTTTCTTGGCATCGGAATCACGTCCGGTGATCAGGCCAATCCGGTGGGGGAGCAGGGGGAGCCGTTTCTTGCGGGAGTCGGCAAAGAGCCCTTCGGCGGCGAGGGCCTGGCGCAGCCGCTCAATCCTGGCGAGGAGGTCGCCGAGCCCGACTGGCCGGATGTCTTTCACCGACATGTTCAGCCGGCCCGTCTTGAGCCAGAATTCGGCCTTGATCAGTGCCACAACCCGGGAGCCGCGTTCCAGCGGGGCGACCTGGCGGTCCAGGACCGTGGTCCAGACCGACCCGGGCAGCGAGATCTCGGCGTCGATATCGCGCAGCGTCAGGTAGGCGTTGCTGCCGCGCCGGTTCAGCTCGATCACCTGTCCCTCGACCCACGCCGAGGGGGCGCGGTCGATATGCATCTTGAGCTTCTGGGACAGCAACTGCAACGGCCAGGGGTTGTCCGGGCTGGTCTCAGCAGCGGTCGCCGGAAGCGTGGTGGCTGCCGCGTTCTCAGGCATGGGTGGCCTCCCAGCCGGAGTGTGCCTTCTGCATATGCGTGCGTGTCCTTTGCCTGTTTTCCGTTACCGCGTGTCCCTTACCCCGCATGTCCTGCCGGGGACTGCCGGCGCTGGCTCCCCGGCGGGGAGGGCCGGCAGGCAGCCGGAGTTCTCTCGTTCAACTCTATCCATAGCTCTACCACCGGGTGCCGACTTTATGGCCCCGCCGGGCGGCCATAGGATGGGATCCCAACGACCCCCTAGGAATCCTTTGCGCACCTTCGTCTCCGCAGCCGCCGTTCTTGTCGGGCTCCTGATGGCCGCCGTCGCCGTTCCAGCCATGTGGGTGGACCAGAACATCGTCCAGGAAGAGGGCTTCGTCGTCCTGACCGCGCCGCTGGGCAAGGACCCGGCGTTCCAGCAGCGGCTGGCTACGGCCGCCGTCGACAGCTTGGCGTCGGCCGCCCAGATCCCCGAACCGCTCACCGAACTTGCCCAGCCGGTCCTGGACAGCGCGGCGCAGTCGCTCACCGGGCTGCCCGGCTACTCCGATGCCTGGGCGGAGACGCTGCGTAAGAGCCACCTGCTCACGTTTGCGGACCCCAACACGTTGCCGCCAGAGGCCGACGGGACCTCGTCGCTGACCCTGGACGTGGCGCCGCTCGTTGGACTGGTGGCGAAGCGGGTTTCCGAGGCGACCAAGCTTCCGCTGCAGGCTCCTGGCCAGGTGCTGATCCACATGGGCCAGTCCAACCAGCGCCAGCTCATCGCGCAGGTCACCGCCTATGCCCCGATGGGCTATGCCGTCGGGATTGGCGCCGGCATCGCCTTCGTGCTCGCGCTGGTTGCAGCCCGACGCCGGGGGACCGTCCTGGCCGGCATCGGCGTCGGTCTGCTGGTGCTCGCCGGGCTCTGGAAACTGGGCAGCGATATTGCCGGCGCCGCCGTCGCCGGAACGTCGAGCGGCAACGATGTGGCCGAGCTCTTCAAGAACGAGTTTGTCGCGGCGTGCTCGGCCAGCTTTGGCCAGTGGATCGTAGCCGCCGCCGTGGCGGGGGCGGCCCTGCTGGTCGTGGGGGTCGCTGTAGGCGTTGCCGAGGGCCGCAGCCGGGGCAAATCGAACACCGGTAGCATGGGAGCATGACCACCACCGCTGTCTCCATTCCCATGCCATCCGTTCCGCGCCGGCGGCGTTCACCGGAAGACGTGCTGGCGGCGGCCCCCGTCTCCGGCCCCAAAAAGGTCCTGCTGGCGGCCCCTCGCGGCTACTGCGCCGGCGTTGACCGCGCGGTCATCGCGGTGGAAAAAGCCCTGGAGCACTACGGCCCGCCCGTCTACGTGCGCAAGCAGATCGTGCACAACGTTCACGTGGTCAGCTCCCTGGAGGAGAAGGGCGCCATCTTCGTCGACGAAACCGACGAGGTCCCCGAGGGCGCCCTGTTGATCTTTTCCGCCCACGGCGTCTCGCCGGCGGTCGTCCAGTCCGCCGAGGACCGCGGCCTGCGCACCATCGATGCTACTTGCCCGCTGGTCACCAAGGTGCACCGCGAAGCCGTCCGCTTCGCCAAGGATGACTTCGACATCCTGCTGATCGGCCACGACGGCCATGAGGAAGTCGAAGGCACTGCCGGCGAAGCACCCGAACACATCCAGATCATCAACGGCCCGCATGAGGTCGACAAGGTCACGGTCCGTGACCCCGAGAAGGTCATCTGGCTCTCGCAGACCACCCTGAGCGTGGACGAAACCATGGAGACGGTCCGCCTCCTCAAGGAGCGGTTTCCCACCTTGCAGGATCCCCCCAGCGACGACATCTGCTACGCCACCACCAACCGGCAGGTGGCCATCAAGAAGATCTCGCCGATGGCGGACCTCGTGATCGTGGTGGGTTCGGCCAACTCGTCGAACTCCGTCCGGCTCGTGGAGGTGGCGCTGGAATACGGTGCCAAGGCCTCCTACCGGGTCGATTTCGCCAACGAGGTGGACGAGGCCTGGTTCGAGGGTGTCGCCACGGTGGGCGTGACGTCGGGGGCCTCCGTCCCGGAAGTGCTCGTCAAGGACGTTCTAAGGCTCCTGGCCGACTACGGCTACGGATCGGTCGAGGAGATCGTCACGGCGGAGGAAGACCTGCTCTTCTCCCTGCCGAAGGAACTCCGCGCCACCCTGAAGCAAGCCGGCGATGTCTCCCGCGCCCTCGGCGGCCGGGGGACCCGCACCGAACGGTCCTAACCCCGAACGGGGCTGCTAACGGTCCTAGGCCGCGGACTCCTCGGCATCGTCGGGCACTTCTGAAGTGCTACGGGGCTGCAGTTCCGGGGCGGCGACCGCCCGGGGAGTGACCTCGACGGCGGGGGGAGTGGCCAGCCCGGCGGCTTCCAGGGCGTTCAGCTTCCGCGCGGTGGGCAGGACCCTGGCCTCGAGGGTTCCGACCATGGAGTTGTACCGCTCCACCGAGGTCTTCAGCGAGGACCCCAGCTTGGTGACGTTCTCGCCGAGCGTGCCCATCCGGTCGTAGAGCTGCCGGGCGAGCTCGAAGAGTTCCCGGGCGCTGTCCGTCAGCACGTCCTGCCGCCACGTGAACGCCACGGCCTTCAGCACCGCGAGCAAGCTCCCGGGCGAGGCCAGGACGACGTTCTTGGACAGCGCATAGTCCAGCAGCGCCGGGTCGGCCGTGAGGGCCGCGGCCAGGATGGACTCCGCCGGAAGGAAGCAGATGACGAGCTCCGGTGAGTTGCCGGGGATGTCCCAGTACTTCTTGTTGCCGAGGGCGTCCACGTGCGCCTTGAGGGCCTTGGCGTGGGCGGCGAGGTGCAGCTGCTGGTTTCCGGACAGTTGGGCGGGCTGCTGGCCCGCCTGGGACGTGCCGAGTTCCTGGGCGGCGAGATACGACGCCAGGGGCACCTTCGCATCAACGACGAGCTGCTTGGCGCCGGGCAGCTGCACCACGAGGTCGGGCCGCAGGCTGCCGTCCGTGCCTGCCCCGTGGCCCTGCCCGCTGTGGACCTGCTCGTGGAAATCGACGTGGCGAAGCATGCCTGCTGCCTCGACCACCCGGCGGAGCTGGACCTCACCCCACTGGCCGCGGGCGCTGTTGGAGCGCAGGGCCGATTCGAGGGCATGCGTGGAGCGCAGCAGCTGCTCGTCGGACAGCCGGGCCTCCTGCAGCTGCTGGGCGAGCTGGCCGTACTGCTCCAGCCGGTCGCGTTCGAGCAGGGACACCTGCTGCTGCACGGCCGCGAGCTTTTCCGCCACCGGGGCCAACGCCCGCAGCACACTGCCATCCTGGTTTCGGGACTCGCCGAGCTCCCTGTTCTGGGCGGCCAGCAGGCGTCTTTCGGCGTCGGCGGCGGCGAACTGGGCGCTGACTTCGGAGAGCCGGGCCGATACGCCGTCGAAGTCCTGTTCCACGGCGACGTACCGCCGGCGGAGCAGGACATAGACGACGGCGGCGCCCGCAACGGCGCCAATGAGCAGCATGAGCAGGGCAAGAATCACAGCGAAAGCATCCATGGCTTCACTTTGGCATGCCCCTGTGACAGTTTTGGCTTCGACGCCCGGAAGGCGCATGGAAGGCGCATGGAAGAGGCACGGAACAGCCCCACAGCAACCCCCATCACGGGCCGAACCGGCCGCCGCGGGGAACTGCGGGCCTGTGCGGGTAGAATATATGCTCGTGGCTCTAACTATTGGCATCGTCGGACTGCCCAACGTCGGCAAATCAACCCTTTTCAACGCACTGACCCGCAACCAGGTGCTCGCAGCGAACTACCCCTTCGCGACGATCGAGCCCAACGTCGGCGTCGTGAGCCTGCCGGATGCCCGGCTTGAAAAGCTGGCGGGCATCTTCGGCTCCCAGCGCCTCCTGCCCGCCGCCGTGTCCTTCGTGGACATCGCCGGCATCGTCAAAGGCGCGTCCGAGGGTGAAGGCCTGGGCAACCAGTTCCTCGCCAACATCCGCGAGGCCGAGGCCATCGCGCAGGTTGTCCGCGTGTTCGACGACCCGGACGTCATTCACGTCGACGGCAAGGTCGATCCCCGCTCCGACATGGAGACGATCAACACCGAACTGATCCTGGCCGATCTGCAGACCATCGAAAAGGCCGTCCCCAGGATCGAAAAAGAAGTCAAGATCAAGAAGCGGGAGGCCGCCGAGCTGGCAGCCATCCTCGCTGCCCAGACTGTGCTGGAACGCGGCGACACCATCTTCTCCTCGATCAAGAGCGACAAGCTCGAGATGGAGCACCTCAAGGAGCTTGGCCTGCTGACGGCCAAGCCCTTCATCTACGTCTTCAACGCCGACGAGGGGATCCTGGGCAGCCCGGAAAAGCAGGCTGAACTGCGCGCCCTCGTGGCCCCGGCCGACGCCATCTTCCTGGACGCAAAGCTCGAGTCCGACCTCGTGGAACTCGATGAGGCAGAAGCGCGCGAAATGCTGGAAATGAACGGCCAGGATGAATCCGGCCTGGACCAGTTGGCCCGCGTCGGCTTCCACACCCTCGGACTCCAGACCTACCTCACGGCCGGCCCCAAGGAAACCCGCGCGTGGACCATCCGCCAGGGCTACACCGCCCCGCAGGCGGCCGGCGTGATCCACTCCGACTTCCAGCGCGGCTTCATCAAGGCCGAGGTCGTCTCTTTCGATGACCTCGTCGAGGCCGGCTCCATGGCCGAGGCGAAGGCCCGCGGCAAGGTCCGGATCGAAGGCAAGGAATACATCATGGCCGACGGCGACGTCGTGGAGTTCCGCTTCAATGTGTAGTTCCTGACCTCCTGAGACCTTTTGCGATGGCCGCTAAGAACACGTGTTCTTGGCGGCCATGCGCTTTTTGCCGCCGGTTGCCGAATCAAAATGATGCTGCCCGCACTTTGACTCGCAAGGAATGACTGGCCAATGTTCGAGTGACAGAACATGGCCCCGATTGCTGGAAACGGACATTGGGGAAGATCGTCGGGGCGAGCCGAGTCAGCGTGTATCGGTACCCGAGTATGGAATCCTGAGGTGCTCGAGCCGCCCGTCCCGAAAGATTGACGCATTGTCTTTCTTGGACACCCGTATCCTTCCCAGAGTCGACTAGGGTTCGTTGCAGCTTCGCCAGGCTGCGGCGATGATGCCCAGCACCGGGCCGGCCGTCGATGCCGCACAGTCTGTCATGGTGACGGCTTGGAATGTCGGCATCGCCGGCGGCGGCATTACCGGGCGGGGCACTCCTCGACGCCCTGGGCACGACGTCGCTGGCGTGGGTCACCTTCGTACTCATACTCGCCGCGGTGATGGTCGGATTCACGAACACGAAGTGATTGCTGAGGCGAAGATTGCTCAAACCAGTGCCGGGATGCCGGACCTGGTCGGCTAAAAATCCGTGCGCGCATACAGCCGCGCGGCCGCGTCACGGTTCATGGCGAGCACTCCGATAGGCCCGAGGGGTGGATCCTACGTCGTTGCGGAAGTGCCGGTTGAAGTTGGACAGGTTGGTGAATCCCACTTCGTAGCAGATGGCGGAGATGGCTTTGTCGCTGTGCTCCAGCAGCCGCCGGGCGTGGGCCAGTCGGAGCTTGCGCACCAGGTCGCTGAAGTTCTGGCCGGTGGCGCGCTTGAAGTACTTCGAGAATGTTGGCTCTGACATGCCGACCAGGGCGGCAGCGTCGGACATCCTGACGCTGCCGGCGTGGTTGCTGAAGACGTACTCCAGGACGATGTCCACTACCGCAGCGGCCTGGCTGTCCAGTTGTGGCCTGAACCATTCGTCGGCGAGGTAGCGCCGTTCCTCCTGCGGTGCCCGCGTCAGGATCGCAAATACCTCAATGAGATGATGAAGCCTCTGCAATCCGGTGGCCTTGCCCATGGCCTCGAGGGAATCGGCGGCGGCTTTGGCTGTCCGTCCGAGGAACTCGATTCCGCGCGAGGACTGTTCCAGCAGGGGTTTGACGTCGGCCATTTCCGGCACGATTGAAGCGGCCTGGTCAACCCATTTTCCGTCGAACTGGATGAGGGCGTCCCTGCCCTGGAGGATTTCTCCGGGCTCGAGGTCGCTGACCCAGTCGTGCGGCAGCCCCGAACCCACCAGAGCCAGGTGCCCGGCCTCGAACGTGCCGATGTGGTCTCCTACGATGAATTTTCCCGTGCCCTTCCGAATCAGGTGAAGTTCATATTCGGGATGGTAATTCCAGCGTGCCACCGGGCTTGGGTAGTCGTGCTCGTGCCACCGGACGGAATGGTTCGGGTCTTCCGGGATGACCTCCCGGTTGGCCCGCATTCCCAGCAGCCTTTCGGCAAGCCTGGCTGCCGCGCTGTCAATCGGATCAGGGCTGTCAATGAGGTCAGCGCTGTCGCTGGGGCCCGCCATGCTCATTGTGGTTCTCCAGGCGTTCAGGTCATGAAATGTGGACAGCCAGGTGGTTGCCTTCTCCTAGGGTAGCGCTGGGCCGGGGGAGGCTGGGGAAAATTAGTATCAGAAATTGGCAACCACGGCGCTAGTTGTGTCCCATTCCACAGGCCTAATCTTGAGGAACAGCAGCAAGGTAACTGGCATCGAGCCCCTCGCCCCGTTTCGGCCCCGCACTCCGACGCAGCAGTCGGAATGGGCCAGCATCGCACCCCCCGAAGAACAAAGGAGTCCTTAATGCGCGCAAAAATACGCGTCGCCGCACTGGCCGCAGGCGCCCTGTGCGTGGCGCTCAGCGCCACGGCTTGCGCAGGCGCCGGTGGCGGCAATTCCGCAGGCGACCCGAACGCCATCAATGTCCTGATGGTGAACAACCCCCAGATGGAGGACCTGCAGCGGCTCACCGCGGATAACTTCACCAAGGAAACCGGCATCAGGGTCAACTACACAGTCCTGCCGGAAAACGACGTCCGCGCCAAGATCAGCCAGGAGTTCTCGAGCCAGGCCGGACAGTACGATGTTGCGTCACTGTCCAACTACGAGATCCCGTTCTACTCCGCCAACGGCTGGCTGGCGTCGCTGGACAGCGTGGCCAAGGACCCCGAGTTCAACCAGGCGGACATCCTTCCTGCCTACACAGCATCGCTGACGGGCAAGGACGGCAAGCTCTACGGCGAACCGTTCTACGGAGAATCCTCCTTCCTGATGTACCGGAAAGACATTCTCGAGGCCAAGGGCCTGACCATGCCGGAGAAGCCCACCTGGGACCAGGTCGCTGATCTTGCTGCCAAGGTTGACGGTGCAGCTCCCGGCATGAAGGGCATCTGCCTGCGCGGCCAGCCCGGCTGGGGCCAGGTCTTCGCACCCCTGACGACCGTGGTGAACACGTTTGGCGGGACCTGGTTCGACAAGGACTGGAACGCGAAGGTCAACGCACCGGAATTCACCGCGGCTGTTGATTTCTACACCAAGCTGGTGCGCGACCACGGTGAAGCGGGGGCCGCCCAGGCCGGGTTCACCGAGTGCCTGAACAACATTAGCCAGGGCAAGGTCGCCATGTGGTACGACGCCACCTCCGCGGCCGGGGCTTTGGAAGCGAATGACTCCCCGGTGAAGGGAAAGGTCGGTTATGCCCAGGCTCCGGTGAAGGAGACCAAGTCCTCGGGCTGGCTGTGGACCTGGTCCTGGGCCATGCAGGCGGCCTCCAAGAAACAGGACGCCGCCGGGAAGTTCATCGCCTGGGCCAGTTCGAAGAAGTATGAGGAACTGGTTGCATCCAAGTTCGGCTGGTCCAAGGTCCCGTCCGGCAAGCGGATCTCCACCTACGAGAACGCCGACTTCCAGCAGGCCGCGCCGTTCTTCAAGGCCGAACGTTTCGCCATTGAGAACGCCGATCCGAAAAACCCCGGAGTCCAGATGCGGCCGGCTGTCGGTATCCAGTTTGTCGGGATTCCCGAATTCGCGGCCCTCGGCACCAGGGTTTCCCAGGGTGTGAGCTCAGCCATCGCCGGCCAGGGCTCCGTGGCGGATGCCGTGGCCAAGGGCCAGGAAGCCGCCCAAAAAGTCGGCGACAAGTACAAGTAATCACCACCGAACCGCAGGAGAACATCATGACTACCGCAACGGCGCGCGTCTCCCGGCACGGGAGCAGCACAGCCAAACCTTCCAAGAACGTCAGGGCGCGCGAACGCGCCGTGGCCTGGGCACGGCGCGCACCGCTGCTGCCGGCCCTGATCTTCCTCATCATCGTCACCCAGCTTCCATTCGTGGTGACCCTGATCATTTCGTTTCTGAACTGGAACAGCCTGAGCCCGGACAAGACCGGATTCGCCGGCTTTGAGAACTACATCCAGGTCCTCACCGACCCTTACATGCTGCAGGCGATCATCACCACGATTGTTGAAACGGTCTCAGTGGTCCTGATCAGCCTGCTCCTCGGCCTCGGCCTGGCCCTGCTCCTGGACAAGAAGTTCATCGGCCGCGGACTGGCCCGGACCCTGCTGATCGCACCGTTCCTCATAGTGCCGGTTGCCGCGGCGCTCATCTGGAAGCATGCAATCCTCAACCCCGTCTACGGCCTCATCAACGGCACCCTCACCTGGGTCTGGTCGCTCTTCGGCTCCGACACCCCGCCCCAGCCGGACCTGCTGTCATCGGCGCCCCTGATGGCCATCATCATCTCCCTGGTCTGGCAGTGGACGCCGTTCATGATGCTGATCCTGCTCGCCGGCCTGCAGTCCCGCCCGATGGACACCGTGGAAGCGGCCCAGATGGACGGCGCCACCCCCTGGGCAATCTTCCGCCACCTCACCCTGCCGCACCTGCGCCAGTACCTGGAACTCGGCGGACTGCTCGGAGCCATCTACATCGTGCAGAATTTCGACGCCACCTTCGTCATCACCTCCGGCGGCCTGGGCACGGCCAACCTGCCCTACGCCATCTACGAGACGTTCTACTACGCCAACGAATACGGCCTGGCCTCTGCAGCCGGCGTCGTGGTGGTCATCGGCACCATCATCGTGGCGACCTTCGCACTCCGCACCGTATTCTCGCTCTTTAAGAAGGAGGCAGCACGATGAGCACGCTCACCCCGGCCGAGCCCAGGTCATCAGTCCCCGCCCCGCATGCCCGCACCAACGGTTCACGGCGCCGCGGCAAGTCGCGCATGGACCCCACGCGCAACAACACGGCCGCCGGCGTCGCCGCCTGGCTCCTGGCCCTGCTGTTCGCGGTACCGGTCCTGTGGATGATCCTGACCTCGTTCCACTCCGAAGTCGACGCAGCGACGAACCCGCCCTCCGTCGCCGCCGGCCTGACACTGGACGCCTACAAGGAGTTCTTCGGGGCAACTTCCGGTGTCAGCCCGTGGCCGTCCCTGATTAACTCCGCCACCGCCTCAGTCTTTTCCACCGTCCTGGTCCTGCTGCTGGCCATCCCGGCCGCCTACGCGCTGTCGATCCGGCCGGTGAAGAAGTGGACCGACGTCATGTTCTTCTTCCTTTCCACGAAGATGATGCCCGTGGTCGCGGCCGTTCTGCCGCTGTACCTGTTTGCCAAAACCGCCGGGGCGCTGGACAACATCTGGTTCCTGGGCCTGATGTACACCTCGATGAACCTGCCCATCGCCGTGTGGATGATGCGCTCCTTCCTCGACGAAGTGCCCGTTGAAATGCTCGAGGCCTCCCAGATCGACGGCGCGGGCCTGTTGCTGACGCTCCGGAAGGTCGTCGCCCCCGTGGCGATGCCCGGCATCGCCGCCACCGCCCTGATCTGCTTCATCTTCAGCTGGAACGAACTGCTCCTCGCCCGGGTCCTCACCGGGGTGGTGGCCGGCACCGCCCCGGTCTTCCTCACCGGCTTCGTCTCCGGCCAGGGCCTGTTCCTCGCAAAGGTCTGCGCAGCCGCCGTCGTGATCTCCCTGCCGGTACTCTTCGCTGGCTTCGCCGCCCAGGACAAACTCGTCCAGGGCCTCTCCCTGGGCGCCGTCAAATAACGCCGTCAGATAGCGCCGTCAAATAGCCGGCCATCGCCCCCTCGATTCTCAAAGGAATACTTCGATGACAACTTCAACCGCACAGTCCCGGACCGACGGCCAGCCAGAAGTACCGGCCACCATGCGCGCCGCCGTCCTCAAACGCCAGGGCGACATGGCCATGGAAACCCTGCCCGTCCCGCAACTCGATTCCGATCAGGTCCTGGTCCGGGTCGCGGCCGTCGGCGTCTGCGGCAGCGACGTCCACTACTACGAGCACGGCCGGATCGGTGACTACGTGGTGGACCACCCGCTGATCCTCGGCCATGAGCTGTCCGGCCGGATCGCCGCCGTCGGAAGCGCCGTGGACCCGGGCCGCATCGGCCGGCGGGTCGCCGTCGAGCCGCAGCGGCCGTGCCGCAAGTGCAAGCAGTGCAAAGCCGGCCGGTACAACCTATGCCCCCACATCGAGTTCTACGCCACCCCGCCGATCGACGGGGCCTTCGCCGAATACGTGACGATCCAGGCTGACTTCGCCTACGACATTCCGGACAGCGTCAGCGACGAGGCCGCAGCCCTGATCGAGCCGCTCTCCGTCGGCCTCTGGGCCTGCGAACGGGCAGAAGTCCGCCCCGGCAGCCGCGTGCTCATCGCCGGGGCCGGCCCCATCGGCGTCATCGCCGCCCAGGCCGCCCGCGCCTACGGCGCCACCGAAATCTACATCAGCGACATCGCCGAAGACCGCCTGGCCTTCGCCCTGGAACACGGCGCAACCCATGCGTTGAACGCCAGGACCGACAGCGTCGAAGGCCTCGACGTCGACGCGTTCATCGACGCCTCCGGCGCCCCGCAGGCCGTCCGCTCCGGCATCAAAGCCGTGGGACCGGCTGGCCGGGTCATCCTGGTGGGGCTCGGGGCCGACGACGTCGAACTCCCCGTCTCCTACATCCAGAACCGGGAGATCTGGCTCTCCGGCGTCTTCCGCTACACCAACACCTGGCCGCTGGCCATCCAGCTCATCGCGGATGGAAAGGTGGACCTGGACGTCCTGGTCACCGGAAAGTTCGCCTTGGCCGACTCCGAAGCGGCCCTCAAAGCGGGCAAGCAGGCCGGACAGCTCAAAGCCGTCGTCTACCCGGGTCGCTGACCCACGCCACCGATCACCGACTACTGCAAGGAAGCAGCCATGTCAGCAAACTACCCCGCCTCCGAACCCCGCCCCGCAGCCACGGGCACCGTCCTGACAGTCGTCGGCGAGTCGCTCGTTGACCTCATCGATGACCCGCGCCGGGGAAACACCGTGCCCGAGACACACCCGGGCGGAAGCCCCCTCAACGTGGCCGTGGGGGCTGCCCGTCTAGGCCTTCAGACCAGCCTGGTGACCCACTACGCTACCGACCGGTACGGGCTCGTGATCGACGAACATCTTCAGTCGAACGGCGTCCACGTCATCAACGGCGGAGCCACCCCGACGTCGACTGCCCTCGCCACGCTTGGTCCCGACGGCGCCGCCGAATACACTTTCTCCATCACCTGGGAAATCAGCGGCGCATCATTGCCTGCCTTGGCCGCCGTCGACGTTTCCACCCATGTCCACACCGGATCAATCGCGACCGTGCTCCCGCCGGGGAACCTGGCCACTCTAGCCCTCGTGGAGGCGGCCCGTGAGCACGCCACCATCAGCTACGACCCCAACTGCCGGCCCGCAATCAGCCCCGATGCCGCCGCAGCGCGGCAGCATGCGGAAGTGTTCGTGGCTGCCAGCGACATCGTCAAAGCCAGCGACGAAGACCTGAGCTGGCTCTACCCAGACCGGACACCGGTGGAAACCCTGCAGGCCTGGCTGGAACTGGGGCCGGCAGTCGTGGCCCTGACACGCGGCGCCTCCGGCCCGGTCATGATTTCCGCCACGGGGCGCGTGGAGATGGCAGCCGAACCCATCATCGTGGCAGACACTGTGGGCGCCGGGGACTCCTTCATGGCCGGGCTTCTCTCCGGACTTGCCCAGCTTGAGGCGCTGGGGGCGAACGGAAGGCACCGGCTGAAGGCCCTGACCCTGGATCAGCTGCACGCCCTCGGCGCCTACGCCAACCGCGCAGCAGCGATCACCTGTTCCCGGAAGGGCGCAAATCCGCCACGGTCGGGAGAACTCGGTCCGCTGCCCGTTCCCTCACCGGCCCAGGAGCGATAAAATGCGGCAAACCCTCAACAACACCAGCGTTGCCACCTTTCCCGCATCCGTGGCCGCACCGGGCTACGACCGCTCTGCGCTGACCGCCGGCATCGTCCACTTCGGCGTCGGCGGCTTTCACCGCGCCCATCAGGCCATGTACCTGGACCGGCTGATGAACACCGGCCAAGCCCACGACTGGGCTATTTGCGGCGTCGGGGTCCTCCCCGGGGACGCCCGCATGAAGGAGGTGATGGACCGCCAGGACTGCCTCTACACCCTGGTCGTGAAAAACCCCGACGGAACCCGCGAGGGACGGGTCGTCGGTTCGATCATCGAGTATCTTTTCGCGCCCGACGACCCCGATGCCGTCATCGAGAAAATGGCATCCGAGGCCACTCGGATCGTCTCACTCACCGTCACCGAGGGCGGCTACAACTTCCACCACGTCACAGGCGACTTCAACGCCGAGAACCCCGACGTGCTCCATGACCTGCAGCCGGGAGCGGCTCCGCGGACCACCTTCGGACTCGTCACGGAAGCGCTCTCCCGGCGGCGGGAACGGGGGCAGCAGCCGTTCACGGTGATGTCCTGCGACAACATCCAAGGCAACGGAGACGTCGCCCGCAAAATGTTCACCGCCTTTGCAACGCTCAAGGACAGGGAGCTGGGCGCCTGGGTCGCGGACCATGTTCCGTTCCCCAACAGCATGGTGGACCGGATCACCCCGGTCACCACGGACGCGGACCGTGAGGCCGTCGCCGCGGAATTCGGGCTCGAGGACGGGTGGCCGGTGGTGTGCGAACCGTTCGAGCAGTGGGTCCTTGAAGACCATTTCAGCCTCGGGCGCCCGCCCTTCGAAGACGCCGGAGTCCAGCTCGTGGACGACGTCGAACCCTACGAACTGATGAAGCTGCGCCTGCTGAACGCCAGCCACCAGGGCATGTGCTACTTCGGCTACCTCGCCGGCTACCGATACGCCCACGAAGTCTGCCAGGACCCTCTCTTCACCCAGTTTCTGCTCGACTACATGGACAAGGAAGCCACGCCCACCCTCCAGCCTGTCCCCGGCATCGACCTCCACGAGTACAAGCGCACCCTTATCGAACGGTTCTCCAACGAGCACATCCGGGACACCCTGGCCCGGCTGTGTGCCGAAAGCTCGGACCGGATCCCCAAGTGGCTGCTGCCGGTCATCCGCATCAACCTGAAACAGGATGGGGAGATCCACCGCTCCGCAGCCATTGTGGCGAGCTGGGCCCGCTATGACGAGGGCGTTGACGAACAGGGAAACACCATCGACGTGGTTGACCGGCTGAAAGAGCCTCTGATGGCCGCCGCGGCCCGGCAACGAGAGGAACCGCTCGCGTTCATCGCCAACCGGGAAATCTTCGGTGACCTGATCGACAACGAATCCTTCGTTACGGCCTATACCCGGGTCCTGAATGACCTTCATAGCCGCGGAGCCCGGGCCGCCCTGGAATCCCTGAAATCCGGTTCATAGGCAGCACGAACCCCTTGACCTGAAAGAAGGCAACGATGCCCCTGGTAGCCGGCGTGGACAGCTCCACCCAGTCCTGCAAGATCGTCATCCGCGACGCCGATACCGGCGCCCTGCTGCGCCACGGATCGGCACCCCACCCGGAAGGAACCGAGGTGGATCCCGAGGCATGGTGGTCCGCCCTCCAGGAAGCCATCGAACAGGCGGGCGGGATCGATGACGTGGCGGCGATTTCCGTCGGAGCGCAACAACACGGGATGGTCTGCCTGGACGCGGCCGGGGGAGTGGTCCGGCCGGCGCTGCTGTGGAACGACACCCGGTCCGCCGCCGCGGCGCAGGGCATGATCCGTGACGCCGGTCCAGACGGTCAACGCCATTGGGCAGACACGACGGGCACCGTCCCGGTCGCCTCGCTCACAGCGACCAAGCTGCGCTGGCTGGCCGAAAATGAACCGGAAAATGCCGGCCGAACGGCCGCGGTCTGCCTTCCACACGACTGGCTCAGCTGGCGGCTGGCCGGATACGGGCCAGACAGCGACGCGCCGGGGATCGAAGCCCTCTGCACCGACCGTTCCGACGCCTCAGGCACAGGATACTGGTCACCCGCAACCGGCGAGTTCTTGCCCGACGTTCTCGAAGCGACGCTGGGACATGTCCCGGCGCTGCCCACGGTCCTGGGACCCCTGGACTCGAAACACACAACGCCCTCCGACGTCCTGATTGGGGCAGGCGCCGGCGACAATGCCGCCGCCGCTCTCGGCGTGAACGCCAGTCTGGGTGACGTCGTCGTTTCCATAGGCACGTCCGGCACCGTGTTCGCCGCCTCCGATGTGCCCGTCGCCGACCCTTCCGGGTTGGTCAGCGGCTTCGCCGACGCGACGGGTCACTTCCTGCCGCTGGTCTGCACACTGAACGCCTCCCGCGTCCTCGACGCCACCGCTAGCGTCCTCGGGATAGACCATTCCGAACTGTCCCGCCTGGCCCTTTCGGCGGCCGCCGGAGCCTCAGGGCTGGTGCTCGTGCCCTACTTCGAGGGCGAACGCACCCCCAATCTTCCGGATGCTACCGGATCACTGCACGGCATGACGCTGGCAAACTTCACGCCCGTGAACCTCGCCCGCGCCGCCGTGGAGGGGCTGGCCTGCTCGCTGGCCGACGGGCTCAAGGCCCTCACCGACGTCGGCGTCGCTGCTCGAAACGTCATTCTGGTGGGCGGCGGCGCACGCTCGGAGGCCGTGCAACACATTGTCGCAGCGGTCTTCGGACTACCGGTGCGCGTGCCGGAACCCGGGGAGTACGTTGCTGACGGCGCCGCGCGGCAGGCAGCCGGGGCGCTCCTCGGTGCATTCCCTGCGTGGAAGACCGGAACAACAGGGTTGATAAAGGCAGACCCCACACCGGACGTGCTCCAACGCTACCGCGCAGCCGTGCCAGCGAGCTGAGCCTCACTAAAGCACCGCGACGTCCGAACCGGGGCAAACCCAAGCGCGAGAGCATTTGGCCCAGATGGGTCGTTGCAGTCCGCGCCACAGCAGTGTCTTAGGAGGTAGCAGGTCGGTTTCCACCGAACGTCGCAACACTGGCTGAAAGTGGTGCCGCGTTTATGGGACGTTCGGTGCGCCGGTTACGGAAAATGAGGCCTGCGGGTCTGGTCGAGAAGCGTCCGGACATGTTCAGCTGACGAACCAGGGTATTCAAATTTCGAGGCATGCAGTGTCCTCGGAATCCAGCGGAACCCGCCAACCGCTGGCTGAACGGACATAACAGAGGCGGCGGGTTACGGGCGGACGGCATACATCCACTTCGCGGTGCCAGCGCCTAAACCGACTGAATCGAACCGGTGTCTGTCGGAGGACGGGCGCGTGTTCATCGCCGACCGTTTGTCGGCACGGCTAGTCTGCGATTCGTCGCCCGTGACCTTGGGATATCTGCATCAACGATCAGCCGGGAGCTTGCACTGTTGCCGAGCAAGACCAGGTGGAAGGCGTTCACGGAGACGGCCGTGCGCGGCAGCCACATCCGAAGCGCTTTCCGGAACGCGGCCGGCGGGTCCATCGCCACGACCCGCACGCCGAGGCGCCACTCCAACGGGCGCTTGAAGAGCCACTCTCCGACGCCCTTGTGGTCGCGGCTGTCGACCACGCCGAGGACCTGTCCAGGTCAACGATGGTGGTCATCCATGGCTCGAAGCGTTTCCAGACCTTGGTTTCAGAGTCCTTGAAGAACCGGACGGATGGGAAGCGGTGCTGATCAATGCCTAGCAAACGTGGCCGCAGCTTGTCCACGTCCGGAAGTCTGGTTGACGCCATGTTCAGGGGCCCATCGGACCATCGCGCAGCCAGCTGTGCGGCACGACGTCCCAGCCGAAGGTCTGCGAGACCAGGTAGGCGGCCACCTCCCGGTGCGCCAGGGTGCCGTGGGGAAAATCCCACAGCGGACTTTCGCCTGTTATCGGCTTATAGACGACCACCTCGTCGCCGATGCTGTCCAGAAATGTAGCGTTTGAAGCCGTCGTGATGCGGCCGGTGATAGTCAGCTCGGCGGTCACTAGGTCCGTCGCTGGCATCAGACCTCGGGAAGGGTGCAGATGTGCCCGTCGGCGTCTATGGGGTAACCGCAGAGCGGGCACGTCGGACGCCCTGCGCCCACGATTTCCCG
Organism: Arthrobacter sp. ov118; assembly: GCF_900116495.1. Taxonomy (GTDB): domain Bacteria; phylum Actinomycetota; class Actinomycetes; order Actinomycetales; family Micrococcaceae; genus Arthrobacter. The sequence goes on along the minus strand of NZ_FPAY01000001.1, from coordinate 228,828 downwards.
GGTGCGTTTGGCGAATGCGCGGGCGGTACCGACCGGCATTCGCACCAGCAGCATTTCGGACTCCGTAGCCCCGTCCTCATCAAGGGATTCGTCGTTGTCATCAGCATCGACATCGGTGATGGGGCGGGCCTCAAGTACGACCTGGGCCGTGGCGGGATCCCACCCTAAGCTCATCGCTCCGGTGCGAAACTGCTCCTGAACGGCCTCGAGCTGGTCATTGTCGACAAGCTCAATGGGAGTACTCGTGGGAACGCTGAAGGGGTTGCCCTCGACGGTGATGAGCTGGTCGAGAATTTCGTCGATCTTCTCCGCGAGCAGAGCCGACTGCTGCTTCTCCAGGGCAATACTCACAATCTGCGTCCCTGCGCGCACCTGCAGGTAGAACGTGCGCGCCCCCGGAAGGCCAATGGTGCCAACGACGACCCGATCAGGCCAGGCAAACTCGTGAACACGTGTAGGCATGTCAGTATTTTAGGCACATGAGGTGCAGGGCGCCTTTTGCCCTGCACCACCGCCCACCGGCGCATCGCCAGAGTGGATGCCGTTCGACAGCCACGACAGATCACCCGCATCGGTGTTGGTCGCGTAGACGCTCGGCCGAGTAGCGCCGTAGCCCACGATCCATACGGAAGCGGGGCCCACGTTAATGCGCTGGAACAGGTCAAGGTGCATGCCGAGTGCGTCGGCGAGGACTGACTTGATGATGTCACCGTGACTCACCGCCACCCACACGGCCCCTGGCCCGTACTCGGCTTCGAAGGCTGCATCGTGGCGTCGAATCGCTGCCACCGACCGAGCCTGCATCGCGGCCATGGATTCACCGCCGGGAAAGACGACGGCGGACGGTTGCGACTGCACCACCGGCCACAAATCCTCGGTCGCGAGATCACTGAGCGTGCGGCCCTGCCACTGGCCGTAATCGCACTCGGTGAGATCGAGATCGGCCGGCGCGTACGGCGTGCCGGCCCAGCTGGGCCGGAATCGCGAACAAGGTGCCGGTTTTGGTCTGGAAGGACGAAACGCGGGTTACTGACTCTGGACGACCCGGGGGATTGATTACTAGGATTTTGTCCACAGTTCGGCATGGACGCAGTAGGCGTCCGGGAAGGAGGAGCAGATCACCGCTGACCCAGACCAATCTACAACTGACTTATCCGTTGAAAGCCCCTCGTCCGAGGGGCTTTCCCGTGTCTGAGAGCACGTCTTCGGGCGGCATGCTCACGGCTGGCCATAAGGGGCGGCCGGTAGACTCTGTCCCTGGCGACGCTCATCGAGGAGCACCTACCCCTAGAGTGCGGACGCTGCACCACAGATTTCTCACGCAGAGGGAAACCAGTAAGAGACCGGCACATGTCGGTCACTTACTGGTTCACCGGACTGACAGGCGGAAGCAACTTCGAGTTGAATCCGCCGCTGCTTGAAGAAGACGTCAAGTGGGGGGATGTCTCTATGCTTTTGGTCAAGCGGCGGGGGCGGGCTTCTCGTCGTAGAAGGTGCCGTGTCTGGGCATCGAGTAGATTACGTCGCAGCGGCGCCGGGCCAGGCAGATCACGGTGGCTTTTGTGTTTCTTTCCCTGTGTACGTTTCTTTTGGTAGTAAGCGCAAGACCGCCTCGATGAGGTTCACGGGGTCCTTTCGGCTGTGGTTTCTGGCCCAGCGCAGCACGTTAGACCGGCCCCGCGGCGTGCAGGCCCGTGGGTTCGGAGTACTTGATGCAGTCGGCTCCGGAAGGGAGAAGGGGTCTCCAAGAAAACTATGCGTCACTCTTCGGGGCGGGTGACTCGGTCGCCTCAGGATTCCATGCTCGGGCACCGATACACGGTGGCTCGGGTCGCCCCAACGATTTTCCCGACGTCCGGTTGGGTCAGGGAGAGATGACACCGTTAGACGCGTCGGGGTGAACGATCGGGTCGCTGGACATGCTGTGATCGAGAAGCTCCTGACCGATCGGGAGGGTTTGCCGCATCGGTCGTGTTTTCGGCGCCGACCCGCTGACTCCGACAATTACCCCTGGTACAAGGGTGCTCTCGGGGAGATAGCAGTAGGGCAGATCCTCGAGCGGCTGGTCCTGAGTGGACGATCCTGCACGCCGTGCCCGTGGGTGCGGGCGCGTCCGACGTAGACCACGTGCTGATAGGTCCGGCCGGCGTATTCACCCTCAATACCAAGAACCACGCCGGGCAACATGCCGACGGAATTGAACCCGCCACTGGCCGACATTCACGTTTGGCTCTTATACCGGTACGGGAAACGCGACGTCGTAGAGGGACTTCACGTCTGCAGCGGCCACTGGGCAAAATTCGGGACGGTTCCCAAAGCCGGACGACCCGTCTTCCCCACTCGGGCGCCTCCACTACCGGTATGCCTGGGCTCGCATCATCCCGCGCGACTGCCCGCTAGCCGGTCGGCCATCATGCCCGAATAGGTATCCCCTTCCGGGACGACGGCCAGCCTATGAGCGCTCTACCGAGGAGCAGAGTTCACGAGCTCGTAGTGTTCGACTAAAGGAAACGGCTCGTAGAACTTGTGCAGTATCTCCCGCCACTGCTGATACTGGGGGGATCCCCTGAAGCCAACGGTGTGGTCCTCCAAACTGTCCCACTGCACGAGAAGTAAGTACGTGTTGGGAGTTTCGATCGAGCGCGAGAGCGATAAAGAGGCAAAGCCGGGCATTGACGCAATAATCAAACGAGCGCGATCGAATGCTGCCTCAAAGTCTTCTTCCTGGCCGGAAATGACGGGCAGCAGCGCGTGTTCGGTAATCATAGGGAAAGTCTTGCAGATTCCCGTTTGAGGGTTCCCCAAACGAGACCGGTTTTTGGGCCGTCCGGGGTACCGCTCGACGATCCTTTACCGGGCATGCCGTTGTTCGCCGTGCAGGCGAACCGCATTATGTACAGATGGCTCAGAACCGGACCGTTACTGGCAAGTCGCTTCTCTTCGCGCTCGGGCTCTCGGCCGTCCTTGGTGTGGCCATCGGCCTGATCCAGGGGTGGCAGTACTCCTTTATTGGTCTTGGGGCTGGACTCGGCCCCTTGATTGGGGCCTATTTCGGTAATAAGAAGGCTGCGAAAGTTGACGCGTACCGGAATGAATGGCTCGGTGAGCGGAAGGCACGTGGGCAGGAACGTCAGCCGACGGCGCCGCCAGAATAGGTGTTCTGGAAAGGATCCCCCAACTGGACGGAAGGGCCCCAAGGACTGCCGGTCGTGCAAGAATCGCGGCATGGATGAGGATGACCGGCAGACGAGGGACGAATTGATGATCCTCGAGGCTCTGGTGCAGGCGATGGATCGGCGCGACGAGGTCTTCCAGGTGATTGACGATTCAGAGGACGTGGACGAAGCAATCCGTCGCGTGGGTCAACTGTTGGGCGTGGGAGAGCTGGCCAGCCGGTTTGTCCTCGACCTGCAGGTCAGAAGATTCACCCGAGACCAGCGTCAGGCCATCGCTTCCCGTGCAGAAGAACTTAGATCAAGGCTGCCCGATGGGCACTGAAATGGTCGCGCGGTCAAGGAACCTGCCAGCCCGCCGGAAGTCTCGGACAACGTACATCGCCCCAATCCACACCGCCGGGTTGCCGCGCTCGTCGACGAACCGGACCTGTAGGCGGTCTTGCGCCGCCAGCGTGCCTCGGTTCTACAATCGCGCATGGAGAATCTTCGATTCAGCGTCGACGTCGATGCTCCCGCGCAGCACGTCTGGAACGTCATGCTCGACCTCGACTCCTACCGTGTATGGACGGGCGCCTTCCACGAGGGATCGACCTACGAGGGCGGCTGGAACGAGGGCGACGAGATTCGCTTCCTCGGTCCGAACGACGACGGCACGGCGAGCGGTCTCTTCGGCACCATCGTCGAGAGTCGGCCTCACGAATTCGTGTCGATCCGCTATCTCGGCGATATCGAGAACGACGTCGAGAATCGCGAAGGGCCCGCCGTCGGGCTGCACGAGAGCTATTCGTTCAGCGAGACTGACGGGGTGACGACTCTCGTCGTCGAGCTCGAAGTGCCCGACGAGTGGGCCGAAGACATGCGCGGCATGTGGTCGGAGGCGATCGTCACGATCAAACAGCTGGCAGAGCGGCCTAGGTCGACGAAATCCTGACCGGTCAGGAATGGCGACAACCCCGATAGCGTCGTGACGGTACCCTGCCAATGGGCTGCTCATTTTTGCCACTTCCGCTCACCCTCGCAAGCCCGACTCGACCCCCGCCCGGCACGTGTTCCTGAGAACTGCAATCTAACTCGGCGTCTACTGCACAGCTGCTTTGCCTGTAATGCCTGGTTGCCGGATGTTCACTGTGCTGGGAGTTGGTCCGCGAGCCTCAGCTGAGACGGCTCATTCGGACAGACCCCGGCTGGCCCCGTCTGCCTCCAAACGCTGGCGTGCGGTGTTCAGTCCCGCTCCCACCGGTACGTGGCCGGTAGCCGCTGCCAGCCCGAAGACCGGCATATCGCTATACACGCTTTCCCTGCCGCCCGGCATCGTCTCGTAGGTTTCGTGCCATACGCCGACGTCACCAGTGCCGGCCGATTCGCGCATGAACCGGCGCCAGGGCTCAAGGTGCGGCGCCGACCGGTCGGCCGCGAACCGCTGCAGATGCTCCGGGCTCTTCCAGTAGCTGACCATGATGGTCGTCCGCCCGAACCATTGCTGGTAGCCCAGCAACCCGGCCTCCGGCGTCTTGGCCAGGTGGGCAAGCATCTTGGGCATGGCCGCCCCCACCCGTGCCACCTTCCCGAACTTCCACCACCGGTTGGCGCGCATCCCGATCAGGAAGACTGTCACCGGGCCGCCCCCGGGATCGGCAGTGAAACGTCCTGTGTGCACTTGTTCCGACATGCGCTTCTCCTTTCATAACGTTGTTACAGAACAGTGTTATGCAATACTGGTCCTATGGCAAGACCCATAGTCCACGATGAGACCCTGCGTCGCAGGCTGCTCGACACCGCAGCCTCCCTAATTGCCCGCGACGGCGCCGCCTCCGTATCGCTGCGCAGTATTGCCGCTACCGCTGGGACGTCGACGACGGCGGTGTACTCACTCTTCGGGGGCAAGGCGGAACTGTTGACTGCCGTGCTCGACGACGGCTTCGCTTCCTTTACTGCATCCCAACAAGAGGCCGCCGCTGCCGGCCTCGAAGCATTGGGCCGGGCCTACCGAACCTGGGCGCTGGAGCATCGGGTCCTCTACGGCCTGATGTTCAGCGGCTCACTGGCCGGCCAGGTGCCGTGCCAGCCGACTCCGGGTGCCGCCGGGCCATCGATCGCGCCGCTGTTCGCCGCGGTTGCCGCAGCGCTGCCCGGAGCAGCCGATGACGAGATCGCCGCGATGGTCGGCGTTGTGTGGGGCCAAGTCCACGGGCTGGTGTCACTGGAGCTGGCCGGTGCACCGGCGGCTGGCTGGACCTGGGATGCGACCTATGATGCCGCCATCCGGCAGATTGGCCGCTCGCTGGGACTAGGGAAGATCAGTCCTCAAGCAGCCGGCGGGCCGGCGTGATCGGGCCGAGTAATAACTGATTAACTGGAAGGCCCCGATTTTCGAATCGGGGCTTTTCCTGTGTTGCGGTTCTTTTCGCCCGGCGTACCCGGGCCGCCAACGTTTTCTGTGCACGCGAGTCCTAGCGGAACCTCTCCAATGTTGCAGCTCGGTAACGAACTTTACGGTGAGTCAACTTTGGTGGCCCATACCAGCATTTGGGGTTTACGCTCATGCCATGTGAGACGTCCCACACTGCCGCTGGGGGAGCGTGGACGTCTGGCCGGCGCTGTCGGCGTCGGGTCTCACCCACACCACAGAAACAAGGAGGCGGAATGCGCTTGGGTCGTATTTCCAAAGCAGTCGGCGTGGCGGCAGCAGCTGCCATCGCCCTCAGCGCCTGCGCGGGCAACAGCGGGGGGACAACCCCGTCCACTGCAGCCGCAGCAAGCAAGCAAGGCGGGTCGGCAACCGTAGTAGAGGTGAACGCGTTCAACACGTTCAACCCGAACACGGCCGACGGAAACACTGACATCAACTCGAAGGTCAGCTACGCCACGCACTCGGGGTTTTTCTACATCGACAACAAGCTCAACGTCGTCCGCAATGAAAAGTTCGGCAAGATGGAAAAGGTCTCGGACGACCCCCTGACGGTCAAATACACCATCAACGACGGCGTGAAGTGGTCAGACGGCACGCCCGTCACCGCGGCCGATCTTGTGCTGCAGTGGGCCGCCTTCTCCGGCTACTACAATGACGCCAATGCGGAAGCCAAGACCGGCACGTCCTACTTCTCCTACGCCGGTGATCCCACAGGTATCGCACTCACCGACTTCCCGGAACTCGGCGACGACGGCCGCACCATGACCCTGAAGTACTCCAAGCCTTTCGCTGACTGGGAAATCGCTCTGGGCGGACCAGGCATCGACATCCCCGCCCACGTCCTGGCCAAGAAGGCAGGGCTGGCGGACACCAAGGCATTCATCGACCTCCTCAAGGGCATGCCCCGCGGTGACGCCAAGGCGCCCAAGCCGGTGAACACGCAGCTGAAGGCCATGGCGGACATGTGGAACACGGGTTTTGACACCAAGACTCTGCCGGCCGATCCGAACCTCTACCTCTCCAACGGTCCCTTCATCGTCAAGAGCCTGAACCAGGACCAGTCCCTGACCATGGTCAAGAACAAGGACTACAACTGGGGTCCGGAAGCCCAGCTGGACGAAATCACCGTCCGCTACATCGGCGAGGCGCCCGCCCAGGTGCAGGCACTGAAGAACGGTGAAGCCGACATCATCGCCCCGCAGGCATCCGCCGACACCGTGGAGCAGCTCAAGGCGCTGGAGAGCCAGGGCGTGAGCGTCGACGTCGGCAACCAGCTCGCGTACGACCACATCGACCTGAACTACTCGGGCCCGTTTGCCGACAAGAACGTCCGCGAGGCATTCATGAAGGCCGTGCCGCGTGCGGACATCGTTGACAAGATCGTCAAGAAGCTGGACCCGAAGGCTGCCCCGCTCGATTCGCAGCTCTTCGTTCCGGACCAGGCCCCCTACGCCGACTCGGTCAAGAACAACGGTTCCTCCGCCTACCAGGGTGTGGACATCGAGGGCGCCAAGAAGCTCCTCAACGGTGCCACCCCCGAAGTCCGCATTATGTACAACAAGGACAACCCCAACCGTGTCGACGCCTACTCCCTGATCAGCGAGTCCGCCACCAAGGCCGGCTTCAAGATCGTCGACGGCGGCCTCGGCAAGTCTGACTGGGGCAAGGCCCTTGGAGACGGCACCTACGACGCGACCATCTTCGGCTGGACCAACTCCGGTGTCGGCGTGTCCGGCGTCCCGCAGATCTTCAAGTCCGGCAATGACTCCAACTTCAACAAGTTCAGCGACCCGGCAGCCGACAAGCTCATGGACGAACTGATTGTCACCACCGACAAGAGCAAGCAGGATGAGCTCATCCAGCAGATCGACAAGATGATCTGGGATTCCGCCTACGGCCTGCCGCTGTTCCAGTCGGTCGGCGTGGACGCGTACAGCGACCGCATCACCGGCGTGAAGTACATGCCGAACCAGACCGGCGTTTGGTGGAACTTCTGGGAATGGGCGCAAAAGTAGCCCGCGACCGCAAGTAACACTGCTGGAAAGGCGTCGGGACCAAAGTTTCTCCGGTCCCGACGCCTTTCTGGCGATATCCTGACGATGCCGTGGTCTTGCCACCACATCGGCGGGACCGGCCAAACTCCGCGACCGGCCCGGGCGATCCCCAGGCCTGAACATCCGAGGTGCTGTTCCACATGGTGACCTACATCTTCCGGCGGCTCGTGACCGCTGCCCTCATCCTTCTCGGCGCATCCTACTTCGTGTATCTCCTGACAGCGGCGTCCGGCGATCCCCTGGAACAGTTCCGCGCCAACCCCACGCCGCAGAAGCAACAGCTCATGGACGCGAGGACCGAGCTCCTGCAGCTGGACACTCCCGCGCCGCTGCGGTACTTCAAATGGTTCGGCGGCGCGGTCCAGTGCCTGGTCCCCTTCGCCAACTCCTGTGACCTCGGGAAAAACATCGCGGGCCAGCCCATCACGGATGCCCTCGGTGCCGCACTCGTGCAGACCCTGACCCTGGTCACAGGCGCGACGGTGCTCGCCATCCTGATCGGCATCACCCTTGGCATCATCACCGCCCTGCGGCAGTACAGCACCCTGGACTACGGCGTAACCTTCATGGCCTTCCTCTTCTTCTCCCTGCCGATCTTCTGGGTGGCCGTCCTGCTCAAGGAATTCGGTGCCATCGGCTTCAACAACTTCCTGCGAAATCCCGAGGTGCCGCTGTCCGCGTCGTTAGGCATCGGCGTCGTCGCCGGAGCGCTGACGGCCGTAGCGGCGGGCGGGCCCCTGAAGCGGCGGCTGCTGGCGGGCGCTGTCGCCTTCGCGTTCGTCACCGCGGTGCTCATCTATTTCTCCGCGACCGAATGGTTCAAGAAGCCGGGTCTGGGCCCGGTGCTCATCGCCATCGCCGGTGCGGGCATCGCCTTTGCCGTCACCCTGCTCTCCGCCGGGCTTAAAAACCGCAAGGCCCTGCAGTCGGCCCTGATCGCCGTCGGTGTCGGCGTCGTGCTGTACTTCCTCCTTCAGCCCCTGCTCAACGAGGCCACGTTCCTGATGATCGTGCTGTTGGCGGTCGCGTTCGTCCTGATCGGCCTTGCCATCGGCTACCTGATGGGCGGCTATGACCGCGGACAGTCCATGCGGGCCGCGGCGATCACCTCGTTCCTCGTCGGCTTCCTGATCCTGCTGGACCGATTCATGCAGGCGTGGCCCACCTACTTCAACAACAGCCGTGTGCGCGGCCGGCCGATCGCGACCATCGGTGCCAGCACGCCGAATATCCAAGGCGACTTCTGGGTCCTGGGCCTTGACTCCTTTACCCACCTGATCCTGCCCACCCTGGCCCTGATCCTCATTTCGCTGGCCAGCTACACGCGGTTCACCCGGGCCTCCATGCTGGAAATCATGAACATGGACTACATCCGCACCGCCCGGGCCAAGGGCCTGAGCGAGCGGACCGTCGTCATGCGCCACGCCTTCCGCAACGCCCTGATCCCGATTGCCACGATCGTGGCCTTCGACATCGGGGCACTCATCGGCGGCGCCGTGATCACCGAAACAGTCTTCTCGGTCCGCGGCATGGGCTTCCTCTTCCTGGACGGGATCGAACATGTCGATCCCAATCCGGTCATGGGCGTCTTCATCTGTGTGGCGATCACCGCCATGGTCTTCAACCTCATTGCGGACCTTGCCTACTCCGCACTGGATCCGCGCGTAAGGGTAAAAGCATGAGCCAGCCAAGTCAGCAGGAAGAAATCATGGCAGAAGACGCCGGCTCGCGGACATGGGCCGCAGCCGGCATCGAGCCGGTCCTTGAAGCCAAGGGCCTCAGCCAGGGACAGATCGTCCGGAAGCGGTTCCTTGGACACTCCGGGGCCATCATTGGCCTCGTCGTCTTCGCCCTCATCTTTGTCGTGGCATTCACTTCAGTGGGCTACATGGGCATCCCTGGCTGGTGGAAGTACAGCCACACGGAGGTCTCGCCGCTGGTCAACGGCGGCGCCCCCACCGCCTCCCTCTGGCTGCCGGCTTGGGGCGAACATCCGTTCGGCCAGGACCGGATCGGCCGCGACCTGTTCGCCATGACCATGCGCGGGGCCCAGCAGTCGATCACCATCATGATCGTGATCGGCCTCATCGCCGGCCTGATCGGCGTCGTCGTCGGGGCCCTCGCCGGCTATTTCCGGGGCTGGCTCGAGGCTGTCCTGATGCGGCTGACCGACATCATCATCATCATTCCCGCCCTGCTGCTGGCCGCCGTCATGGCGCAGATGGCAGGCCGCCGGGACCAGGGCAGCTGGTTCGCCTCGTTCGCCAGCACCAACGGGGTCCTGGCCCTTGGGATATTCCTGGGCCTGATCAGCTGGGTCAGCCTGGCGCGCCTGATGCGCGGCGAATTCCTGTCCCTGCGCGAACGCGAGTTCGTGGATGCGGCCCGGATCTCTGGCGCCAGCAACGCGCGCATTATCTTCAAGCACATCCTGCCCAACGCCGTCGGCGTCCTGATCGTGAACGTGACCCTGACAATGTCCGCGGCGATCCTGACCGAGACGGCGCTGAGCTACCTGGGCGTCGGCGTCAAGGCTCCCGACACCTCGCTGGGGCTGCTGATCTCGCAGAACCAGGAGGCCTTCGCCACGCGGCCGTGGCTGTTCTGGTTCCCGGGCATGTTCATTGTCCTGATTTGCCTGAGTATCAACTTCATCGGCGACGGACTGCGGGACGCCTTTGATCCCCGGCAGAAGAAATTCAATGCCAAGAAGGCAACGGAGCATCCCGGGGCCGCGGCCCAAACATCCGTACAGACCAGCGCGGTCACCGCCCTGGACGAGCCAGAGCGAAATGGCTTCCAGCATGACGACTTCCGCCCTGACGGATCTGCCGACGGAACCGCAGACGGAACCCGGGGCCAGTAGATGCCGGCCCCCTGCAGGCCGGTGCTAGCCGGCCGTGACTGCCAGGTAGCTCGCCGCCAGGAGAAGTACGACGGCGCCGATCGCCACCCAGCGGACCGTGACGGTCGCGGCAGGGGCGGCAGCCTCGCCGGCCGCGAGCTGCCCGCTTTCCACCAGTTCATGCCAGCGCGCCCGCACCAGCATGGCGGCCTGGCCGGAGTCCGTGGTCTTCAGGTCGCCGGGACGGACCGACCTGCCGGGCCCGTAGGTGGTTGCCGGCAGGCCCTGGAGGTCTTCCGGGCGGGCATGGCGGCCACCCCAGATTCCGGGGGCGGGCGCAGCCCAGGACGCGTAGCTCTTTTCTGCAGTGACCAGGGTGAGGGCGAAGCGCGTGTCGACGTGCACCAGCGCACCCCACGGGACCTTGATCGAGCGGAACGGATTTTCCAGCGTGACGCCGGCGTCGTGCACCACCACGGACGGCATCCAGAACAGCAGCCAGCCCAGAAAGGCAATGAGCAGCAGCGGGGCGGCGCCTCCCAGTGCTCCCGGACCTGCCGCGGCAACCGTGGCCACGACACCGAACGCGGCCACCGCCCAGGCGAGCAACGCGAACCATTTATTTGTTCGTGCCTTGAACACTTCAACATTTCCGGCGTGCGGCGCAGAGCTCATGCCCCTAATAATTCAGTATTCCGAGCCGCAGCACTAATCCCCGGTGCACCGGCGGCCCGGGCGGAAGGATGGACCCACCATGACTGACTTCATCACCCTCGATCCGCCGGCGGCACCCGCGCCCGGCAGAGGTGACACGGTCCTGGAGGTCCGGGACCTCAGCGTGGATTTCGGCGTGGACAAGAAGTGGGTCCCGGCCGCGATCGGCCTCAACTACGAGGTGCGGGCCGGTGAAGTGCTCGCCATCGTGGGGGAGTCCGGGTCCGGGAAGAGCGCCAGTTCGATGGCACTCCTGGGCCTTCTGCCCAGTAACAGCCGCGTGACAGGAAGTGTCAAGCTGGCCGGCCGGGAGCTGCTGGGAACCAATGAGACCAATATCCGGGCCGTGCGCGGCAAGGACGTCGCGGTGATCTTCCAGGAGCCGATGACGGCCCTGAACCCGGTTTATACGGTGGGGTTGCAGATCATCGAAACTGTGCGTCTGCACAATGAGGTCTCGCCAGACGAGGCCCGGCTCCGTGCCCTGCACATGCTGGACCTTGTGGAACTGCCCGATCCTGAGAAGGCCTTCCGGTCCTACCCGCACCAGCTTTCCGGCGGGCAGCGCCAGCGCGCCATGATCGCCCAGTCGCTCTCCTGCGACCCGAAGCTGCTGATCGCCGATGAGCCCACCACGGCCCTCGATGTGACCGTCCAAGCCGAGATCCTGGACCTCATGCGCAACTTGCGGAACAAGCTGGACAGCGCCATCGTGCTCATCACGCACGACATGGGCGTAGTGGCCGACCTCGCCGACCGGATCGCCGTCATGCGCAAGGGCGTCATCGTGGAGACCGGGACGGCCGCACAGATCTTCCACAGCCCGCAGCACGAATACACGCGGGCGTTGCTCGCCGCGGTGCCGCACCTGGGTCAGGGCGGTGGGGAGACCTCGGCCGACGTGGATGTCACCGCCGCCCTCGCCGCCGCCACACACGCCGAAATCCGCTCCATCCCCGAAGACGAGCTGATCGCGCGGGAGCGGGAGAACGCCGCCGCCCTGGCCGCGGCCGAGGCAGCCAGGCCGAAGGGTGACCCGGTCCTGGAGCTCCGCGACGTCGCCATCGAGTACCCGAAGCAGGGCCGGGTGCCGGCTTTCCGCGCCGTGGAAGGCGCCAACCTGGCCATCTACCCCGGACAGGTCGTCGGCCTCGTCGGCGAATCAGGATCGGGCAAGACCACCATCGGCCGGGCCGCAGTCGGCCTCCTGCCGGTGGCTTCAGGCACCATGCGTGTCGTTGGGCAGGACATTTCCGCGGCCAAGAAGAACGGCCGGCAGCTGCGCGACATGCGACGGCACGTCGGCATGGTGTTCCAGGATCCGTCCTCGTCGCTGAACCCCCGGCTGCCCATCGGCGAAAGCATCGGCGAGCCGATGTTTCTCGCCTCCGTGGCGAAGGGTGCCGAGCTGCAGCGCCGGATCGAGGCGCTCCTGGACCAGGTAGAGCTGCCGCGGGACTACCGCAACCGCTACCCCCACGAGCTCTCCGGCGGCCAGAAGCAGCGTGTGGGCATCGCCCGGGCACTCTCGCTCAAGCCGAAGCTGATGGTCGCCGACGAGCCCACCTCTGCCCTGGACGTCTCCGTCCAGGCCAAGGTGCTCGATCTGTTCCAGAACCTGCAGAAGGAGCTGGGGTTCGCCTGCCTGTTCGTTACTCATGACCTCGCCGTGGTGGACGTGCTCGCCGACCGGATCTGCGTCATGCAGCGCGGCCGGATCGTGGAACAGGGGACCCGGGACCAGATCCTCCGCAACCCCCAGGAGCCCTACACGCAACGGCTCCTGGCAGCGGTTCCGCTGCCGGATCCGGACAAGCAGCGCGAGCGCCGCGAACTGCGCGCGCAGCTGCTTTCCGGTGCCAGCTGAGGCTTGCCCGGAGGGCAAAAACAGGGCGGAAACAGGGGCGAAAACAGCGGGTTTTCAGTTAATTCAGGGTAACCGGGATGCCGGTGGGCGCGAATACTACCAGCCAGTAGTGTGTGACCTGTAATGCTGTGCGCTTGACGTTAGCCGTCATCAGTTTGTCGGATCACGGTTTGGCAACAGAGTTCCAACATTTGGACTCTTTGGGGCTAGGCTACTTCGAATGTAGGCCACGTCACAGGGGATACCCCTGTGCCTGCTTATGGGGAAGCACAAGTTTTTCCCTCATGAACTCCCACAACTCATAGGAGGCGGAATGCGTTTTGCGCGCACTTCCAAAGCACTGGGCGTGGTGGCTATCGCCGCCCTCGCCCTGACCGGATGCGGGGCCAGCGGCTCCGCCACCGGTAGCGGCAGCACCGGCGGAGACACCAGCAAGGTGATCCTCGCCGACGGCTCCGAGCCCCAGCGTCCCCTCATGCCGGCCGACACCAACGAGGTCGGTGGCGGCAAGGTCATCGACATGATCTTCGCGGGCCTGGTCAGCTATGACCCCAGCGGCAAGCCGGTCAACGAACTCGCCGAGTCGATCGAGGGCAAGGACGGCCAGCACTTCACCATCAAGGTCAAGAAGGACCAGAAGTTCACGAACGGCGAGGCCATCACGGCCAAGACCTTCGTCGATTCCTGGAACTTCGGCGCCGCAGCCAAGAACGCCCAGCTCAGCGGCGGTTTCTTCGAAAGCATCAAGGGCTACGACGAAGCCAGCGCAGAAGGCTCCAAGGTCGAGACCATGTCCGGGCTGAAGGTCGTTGACGACCAGACGTTCACCGTCGAACTGAAGCAGCCGGAATCTGACTGGCCGCTTCGCCTGGGCTACACCGCGTTTGTCCCGGTTCCCTCCGGCGCCCTGAAGGACCCGAAGGGCTTCGGCGAGAAGCCGGTCGGCAACGGCCCGTACAAGCTCGCGGACGGCGGCTGGCAGCACAACGTGCAGATCCAGCTCGTTCCGAACCCGGACTACAACGGCCCGCGCAAGGCCAAGAACGCCGGCGTGACCTTCAAGATCTTCCAGAACGATGACGCCGCCTACCAGGACCTGCTGTCCAACAACCTGGACATCCTGCAGACCATCCCGACCAGCGCGCTGAAGACCTTCAAGTCTGACCTCGGCGACCGGACCATCAACAAGCCGTACGCCGGCAACCAGACCATCGCCATCCCGGAGTACCTGCCGGAATGGAGCGGCGAGGCCGGCAAGCTCCGCCGCCAGGCCATCTCCATGGCGATCAACCGCGACGAGATCACCAAGGTGATCTTCAACGGTGCACGCCAGCCCGCCAAGGACTTCACGGCTCCCGTGCTTGACGGCTACAGCGACTCGATCCCCGGTGCCGAGAACCTGACGTTCAACGCCGACAAAGCCAAGGAAGCTTGGGCCAAGGCCGACGCGATCAAGAAGTGGGACTCCAACGAGACCTTCACCATTGCCTACAACGCCGACAAGGGCGGCCACAAGGCCTGGGTCGAAGCTGTCGTCAACCAGCTCAAGAACACCCTCGGCATCAAGGTTGAAGGCAAGCCGTACGCCACCTTCAAGGAAGCCCGCAACGACGCCACCGCCAAGACCCTCACCGGCTCCATCCGCGCCGGCTGGCAGGCTGACTACCCGTCGCTGTACAACTTCCTCGGCCCGATCTACAAGACCGGTGCCGGCTCCAACGACGCCAACTACGCGAACCCGGCGTTCGACAAGGCCATCTCCGACGGCCTGAACGCCGCGTCGGTCAGCGACGGCAACAAGGCCATGAACAAGGCCCAGGAGATCCTCCTGACGGACCTTCCGGCCATCCCCCTGTGGTACCAGGTTGCTCAGGGCGGCTGGAGCGACAAGGTCACCAACGTTGACTACGGCTGGGACGGCGTCCCGCTGTACTACAACATCACCGGTAAGTAACCACTCGGCGACGGCGGGGGCCGCCCACACTGGGGCCTCCGCCGTCGTCGTGCTTCCCCCACTTCTCTACATGCCCGGCTCTTCGGGCGAACTTTTCGCAGCCCTGCCGCCGTGAGCGAACCGGCGCCGGCCTGCCTCCATAGTGAAAAGGTTCTTTGATGAACAACTCCGCCGCATCCCTGGACAGGATGCCTGCCAACGAGGGTGTGACTCGCTGATGCCGACATACATCCTCAAGCGTTTCCTGCAACTGATTCCCGTCTTCCTGGGCGCAACACTGCTGGTGTACTTCCTGGTCTTCAGCCTGCCCGGCGACCCCATCGTGGCACTGTTCGGCGACAAGCCGGTCAATGAGGCCGTGGCAGCGAAGCTGCGGGCGCAGTACAACCTTGACCAGCCCTTCTGGATGCAATACCTGCTGTACCTCAAGAGCATCTTCACGTTCGACCTCGGCCAGGACTTCTCCGGACGCCCCATCGCCGCGGTGCTCGGCGAGGTCTTCCCCGTCACGGCCCGGCTGGCCATCATGGCGCTGATCTTCGAGGGAGTCTTCGGCATCGTCTTCGGCCTCATCGCAGGCCTGCGCAAAGGCAAGTTCTTCGACGCCACGGTCCTGGTCGCATCGCTGGTCGTGATCGGCATCCCGATCTTCGTCCTGGGCTTCCTGCTGCAGTTCACCATCGGCGTGCAGCTGGGCTGGGCCAAACCGACCGTCAGCTCCGCCGCGACCGTTCCGGACCTCATCCTGCCGGCGATCGTGCTGGGACTGGGATCCTTCGCCTACGTCCTGCGCCTGACCCGCACGTCCGTCATCGAAAATATGAACGCCGACTACGTGCGCACCGCCACCGCCAAGGGCCTGTCCCGGTTCCAGGTGGTCCGCGTCCACATCCTGCGCAACTCCCTGATTCCCGTCATTACGTTCCTGGGCGCCGACCTCGGTGCCCTGATGGGCGGTGCAATCGTCACGGAAGGAATTTTCAACGTTCCGGGCGTAGGCAACCGGCTCTATCGGGCCGTGCTGTCCGGTGAAGGGCCCACAGTGGTCTCGATCGTCACTGTCTTGGTGCTGATTTACTGCCTCTCCAACCTGCTCGTTGACCTGCTTTACGGCTGGCTTGACCCGAGGATCCGTTATGACTCCTGATAACACCACCACCGCACGGCACGCCGATTCCCGCCGCCCGGCCCCCCGGACCGCGCACTTCGTGGCCGATGTCTCCGAGACCCCGCTCCAGGTGACGGACCGGGTTAAGGACGAAGCCGCACCGCTGAGCCTTTGGGGCGAGGCCTGGAAGAACCTGCGCAGGCAGCCGCTCTTCCTCATCTCCGCGTTCCTGATCCTGGTGGTCGTGGCGGTCTCCCTCTTCCCAGGGCTGTTCTCGCCGATCGACCCGACGTCGGAGGCGTGCCAGCTGGCCAATTCCGACGCCGGTCCCGCCGCGGGCCACCCGCTGGGCTTTACCCAGCAGGGCTGCGACGTCTACGCCCGCGTCATCTTCGGCACACGCTCCTCGGTGACAGTTGGCCTGTTCACCACCATCGGCGTGCTGCTGATCGGCGGCATCCTGGGCGCCGTGGCCGGGTACTACGGCGGCTGGATCGACTCCGTCCTGGCGCGCATCAATGACATCTTCTTCGCGCTGCCGCTGATCCTGGGCGCGATCGTGCTCATGCAGCTGCCGATGCTCCGGGCGAACAAGACGGTGGGGACGCTGGTGCTCATCCTGATCATCTTCGGATGGCCGCAGATCGCACGCATCACGCGCGGCGCCGTCATCGAGGTCCGGAACGCCGACTTCGTCACGGCAGCCCGGTCGCTCGGCGTGTCGAAGTTCGGTGCCCTCATGCGCCACGTGATGCCTAACTCGCTGGCCCCGATCATCGTCGTGGCCACCATCTCCCTGGGCACGTTCATCGTGGCCGAATCCACGCTGTCCTTCCTCGGCATCGGGCTGCCGCCCAGCGTCATGTCCTGGGGCAATGACATCCAGGCGGCACAGGCCTCCCTCCGGTCCAATCCGATGCCGCTGCTCTACCCGGCCATCGCGCTGTCCATCACCGTCCTGAGCTTCATCATGCTGGGCGATGCCTTGCGTGATGCCCTCGATCCCAAAGCCCGCAAGCGATGAAAGGGGACACCATGAGCGCCTCTGTTGACTTCCAGGAAGCTGAGTACGCCACTGAGCGCCCGCTGCTTGAAATCAGGAACCTGGCCATCGGGTTCACCACCAGCAACGGCGAGGTCAACGCCGTCCGCAATGCCCACCTGACCATCATGCCGGGCGAAACCGTGGCGATTGTGGGCGAGTCGGGATCCGGCAAGTCCACCACCGCGCTGGCCGCCATCGGCCTGCTCCCGGGCAACGGCCGCGTCTCGGCAGGGCAGATCCTGTTCGACGGCGAAGACATCTCCAGCGCGGGCGAGAAGCGGATGATCGAACTGCGCGGCAACAGCATCGGCATGGTCCCGCAGGACCCGATGTCCAACCTGAACCCGGTGTGGAAAATCGGCGACCAGGTCCGCGAGACGCTGAAGGCGAACAGCCTGCCCAGCGGCCCCGACGACGTCGCGAAGGTCCTGTCCCAGGCGGGGCTGCCGGACGCCGCCAGCCGGGCGAAGCAGTACCCGCACGAGTTCTCCGGCGGCATGCGCCAGCGCGCGCTGATCGCGATCGGGCTCTCGTGCCAGCCACGGCTGCTCATCGCGGACGAACCCACCTCGGCGCTCGACGTCACCGTGCAACGCCAGATCCTCGATCACCTGGACAAGATGACCACGGAACTGGGCACCGCGGTGCTGCTGATCACGCACGACCTCGGCCTCGCCGCCGAACGCGCGGACCAGGTGGTGGTCATGTACCGCGGCCAGGTCGTCGAATCAGGACCCTCGCTGGAGCTGCTGCAGAACCCGCAGCACCCTTACACCCAGCGGCTGGTCGCCTCGGCGCCGTCGCTGGCGTCCCGCCGCATCCAGGCCGCCAAGGAACTGGGTGTGGAAACTGACGACATGCTCGCCCCCGCCGAAACCGCGGCCGTTCAGTCATCCGCGCCTGACGAGGTCCTGCAGATCCAGAACCTTCGGAAGGTCTTCAAGCTGCGCTCGGGCTTTGGCAAGTCCACGGACTTCACCGCCGTTGACGACGTCTCCTTCAGCGTCAAGCGGGGAACCACGACGGCGATCGTGGGGGAGTCGGGGTCCGGAAAGTCCACGGTGGCACAGATGGTCCTGAACCTCCTGACGCCGACTTCCGGCAAGATCGTCTTCGACGGCGTCGACACCTCCACGTTGAACAGCAAGGAGATCTTCGCCTTCCGGCGCCGGGTGCAGCCGATCTTCCAGGACCCGTACGGTTCCCTGGACCCGATGTACAACATTTTCCGGACCATCGAGGAACCCCTGCGGACCCACAAGATCGGGGACAAAACCAGCCGCGAGAAGAAGGTCCGGGAACTGCTGGACCAGGTGGCGCTGCCGCAGTCCACCATGCAGCGGTACCCGAATGAGCTCTCCGGCGGCCAGCGCCAGCGTGTTGCGATCGCCCGTGCCCTGGCCCTGGACCCCGAGGTGATCATCTGCGACGAGGCAGTCTCGGCTCTGGACGTGCTGGTGCAGGCGCAGGTGCTGAACCTGCTCGCTGACCTGCAGTCCCGCCTCGGCCTGACCTACCTGTTCATCACCCACGACCTCGCAGTGGTCCGGCAGATCGCCGACCACGTGTGCGTCATGCAGAAGGGCAGGCTGGTGGAGGCCGGGTCCACGGACGACGTCTTCGATGCCCCCCAGCAGGACTACACCAAGGCACTGCTCAACGCCATCCCCGGTGCCGGCCTCATGCTGCCGCCGGAAGTGGCCTAGACGGCCGGGAGAAGCGATCAGCCGCCACATGGCAAATAAGGAGCCGGTGTCCGCCCACAACGGGCGGACACCGGCTCTTTTTGGTATTTGGTTCCCTGTGCTTGGTTCCCTTGCTTGGTTCCTTTGCTTGGTTCCCTGTCCGCGGTTCCCCGTTCGCGGTTCGCCGCCACTCGGGGCCGGGTCCCAAGGTCCTAGCGGGACGGGTCGGAGGCCGTGCCGGTGGCCCGGTAATCAAGCGCCATCGACTCCAGCCGCTGGCCGAAGATGACGCCGAGTGCCGCGTGCCCTTGCTTGTTCAAGTGCACCCCGTCCGCCATGGAACCCGTGAGGTCATACCGGGTGAGCCAGTCCCCGGCGCTGACGAACGGCAGCCCCTGCCGGTCGGCGACCCGGCCCAAAAGTGCGTCCACCTCGGTCCGCCGGCCGCCGCCGTACTGGGCCCCGCGCGCGAGCGTGCCGACCATGAGCAGTCGGGCGGCGGGATACCGCTGCCGGATGCTGGCGATCAGCCGGTCGGCGTTGGCCACGATTTGCGCGTCGGAGGCGCCCCGTCCGGCGTCATTCCCGCCGCCTTCGATCACCACGAGCGGTGGGGTGCCGTACGGGAGGTTCCAGTCGCCGCGCTGGAGCGCATCGATGTAATTGCCGGTCTGGCCGTTCGACGCCACGAAGCCCGTGCCGCCCCGTCCGCAGAAGAAGACCTTGTAACCAGCCGCGGCCAGACCCTGCCTGGGCCACCCATAGGACGGCTCCGACTGGGAGTCGCCAATCAGCACGGCCGTACTGCTCGTGTCCTTAACGATCACCTCATTGCGGCCGTTGGCAGGATTGCGGTAGACGGAGCCGGCCGGCAGGCCGGCGGGATCGACGTCGGGACCAATCCGCGTCGTCGCCGCGGACCCTGCGGCGACCGCCCCACCGGCGCCGATGGCCGGGACGCTGCCAACCTGGTTGGCGGTCAAGGGCACGGCCGAATAATCCGCGTCCGGCGCAGATGAAGAAGGGTACTGCCCGCAGCCGCCAAGAGTAACGCCTACGGCGACCATCGTTGCGACAAAGCGGGACAGGGCCGAGGCGGTTCGCATGAATGTCTCCGGGCTTGCTTGCTGCTATCAGAGCAATGATGGGGCATGGGCGGCGGAAAAACCAGTGACTTTACTCACAGGTAATAATTCGTTTCGCTCTGTCCTCCCGCCGCCGGTCACGATGGGAGGGTCGGTGCATCCAAGCCGGCGGTGTGGATTTTAGGCCAATAAATGGCCTAGCCCTTAGACTTGTATCAGGCGCCCTGTGTCGAATGGGTGCATCCGTCGTGCGTTCCGGTTGGAAATGTCGCGATACCACAGCTGACTTCACCACTGAATCGAGCACTAACGCATGTCTGAAACCACCACCAACACTGCGGTAGCCACTGCATCGCGCAGTGACCTGCGCAACGTCGCGATCGTGGCCCACGTGGACCACGGCAAGACCACTCTGGTCGACGCCATGCTCAAGCAGACCAACTCCTTTGCCGAGCACAACCACCTCGAAGACCGCGTCATGGACTCCGGTGACCTGGAGCGCGAAAAGGGCATCACCATCCTGGCCAAGAACACCACCGTGGCCTACAACGGACCGTCCTCCAAGGGCGAAACGATCACCATCAACGTGATCGACACCCCCGGCCACGCCGACTTCGGCGGTGAGGTGGAGCGCGGTCTGTCAATGGTGGACGGCGTTGTCCTCCTCGTCGACGCGTCCGAAGGCCCGCTGCCGCAGACCCGCTTCGTGCTGCGTAAGGCCCTTGCCGCGCACCTGCCGGTGATCCTGCTGGTGAACAAGACCGACCGCCCTGACGCGCGAATCGAAGAAGTTGTCCACGAGTCCATGGACCTGCTCCTGGGCCTGGCCTCCGACCTCGCGGACGAAGTTCCGGACCTGGACCTGGACAAGATCCTCAACGTTCCGGTCGTTTACGCCGCCGCCAAGGTCGGCCGCGCATCCTTGGAGCAGCCCGCCGACGGCACCGCCCCGGAGAACGAAGACCTCGAGCCGCTCTTCAACGCCATCATCGAGCACATCCCGGCTCCGACCTACAACCCGGAAGGTGTCCTGCAGGCGCACGTCACCAACCTGGACGCCTCCCCGTTCCTCGGCCGCCTCGCGCTGCTGCGCATCTACAACGGCACCCTGCGCAAGGGCCAGACCGTGGCCTGGGCCCGCGCTAACGGCGAGCTCAAGAGCGTGAAGATCACCGAACTGCTGGCCACCAAGGCGCTGGACCGCGTTCCGGCCGAATCGGCCGGTCCCGGCGAGATCGTCGCCGTCGCCGGCATCGAGGAAATCACCATCGGTGAGACCTTGACCGACGTCGAGAACCCGCAGCCGCTGCCGCTGATCACCGTTGATGACCCGGCCATCTCCATGACCATCGGTATCAACACCTCCCCGCTGGCCGGCAAGGTCAAGGGTGCCAAGGTCACGGCCCGCCAGGTCAAGGACCGCCTGGACAAGGAACTGATCGGCAACGTCTCCATCAAGGTGCTCCCCACCGAGCGTCCTGACGCCTGGGAAGTCCAGGGCCGTGGCGAGCTCGCGCTGGCCATCCTCGTCGAGCAGATGCGTCGCGAAGGCTTCGAGCTGACCGTGGGCAAGCCGCAGGTTGTCACCAAGACGATCGACGGCAAGGTGCACGAGCCGATGGAGCACATGACCATCGACGTGCCGGAAGAATATCTCGGCGCCGTCACCCAGCTCATGGCTGCCCGTAAGGGCCGCATGACCAACATGGCCAACCACGGCACCGGCTGGTGCCGCATGGAGTTCATCGTTCCGGCCCGTGGCCTGATCGGGTTCCGCACCAAGTTCCTCACGGACACCCGCGGCGCCGGCATCGCAGCCTCCATCTCCGAAGGCTACGAACCGTGGGCAGGCCCCATCGAATACCGCACCAACGGTTCGATGATCGCCGACCGCGCCGGTGTGGTGACCCCGTTCGCGATGATCAACCTCCAGGAGCGCGGCTCCTTCTTCGTCAAGCCCACCTCCGAGGTTTACGAAGGCATGATCGTGGGCGAGAACTCCCGCGCCGACGACATGGACGTCAACATCACGAAGGAAAAGAAGCTCACCAACATGCGTGCAGCCTCCTCGGACACCTTCGAGAACCTGACGCCGCCGCGCGATCTGACCCTCGAAGAGTCCCTCGAATTCGCCCGCGAGGACGAGTGCGTCGAGGTCACCCCGGACGCCATCCGCATCCGCAAGGTCATCCTGGACACCAACGAGCGTGCCAAGGCCAACCGCGCCCGCGCCAAGGTCTGATCCCGGCCTCCGGGTTCTTGGCTGAAACGTGACTAGGAGAGCTGCCGGCACGGCAGGCGGCATTGCCGCCGCCGTGCCGGCAGCTCTTTTTGTTGCCCTGGCCGGCACGGCGCTGCACCGCCACGATATGGTGCTCGGCGGCGTGCAGATTCCCTGGGGAGCGGCGGCGGCCCTGCTCCTGCTGGGCTCGGCCGAGCTGTGGCTGGCCGCGGCCTTCCGCTCCGTCATCCCGACGGCGGTGTGCGGCGCCCTCTGCTATGCGCTGGCCGGCTGGTGGTCCACCCTGGAAACGGGCAGGCGCCTGGTCATCGGCGACGCCGCGGGAAACATCTGGGTCTTCGGCATCGCGGGCATCACCGTCGCCATGCTCGCCTGGTGTCGCCGGTACCGATTCCCCGCAGGCTAGGCCGGCCCGTTCTACCTCAGGCACGTCCCGGCCCACCCCCCGGGGGGACATGTCCATTTTTGGGTTCCTCGGGTGGACATGGTGGCATCATGTCCTGCGCACTACCCATGCGCGGAACATGTCCATTCCTCACCCGTGGACATGTCCGGTCCCCGCTCCGGCTCCAGGACATGCCCATCCACACTCGTTTTGGAGTCAACGCCGGCCGACAATCGGGGCCGCGGTTTTCCACATAGCGCGGAATCTGACTACCAGACCGCGGCGTACGACCCCAGCATGAGTGAATGGCCAACATCATCGACGTTCTCTCCAAGTACGACGGCGTCACCCGCGCCAAGTACATCGCCGCGGCGGGCGTCTCCGACAACCAACTCAAGTCCGCTATGGCCGCGGGAACCGTGTCCCGGGTGGCCCGCGGTGTCTACGCCTTGCCCGGTGCCGACGCGCAGCTGATCTCCATTCGCTCGCTGCCGGCAGAACCGGGCTGCATCACTGCGGCCCATTTCGGCGGGCTGTGGGTCCTCCACGCCCCGGCGCAGCCGCACGTGGCCCAGACGCACAGCAGGAGCTACAAAGGCTTTGTCTGTCACAGGTCTTCCACGCCCCCGACTCTCTTGGACACCGTTGTCCAGTGCCTGCGCTGCTTGCCCGAACCAGACGGGCTGATCATTGCCGAGTCCGCCGTCGTGCTTAAGGGTCTACCGCTGAACGCTTTGCGCCGGCGGCTCGATGGCCGGAACGATGCACGGGAGCGCCGGATCGTGTCGGGAATTGTCCCGCAGTCGCAGTCGCTTATCGAGTGCCTGGCCCGGTTTCTTCTCCGGCGCGCCGGCTTTCATGTCGAGTCGCAGGTAAACGTCCCGGGCCTCGGACACCTGGACCTGATGGTCGATGGCCGCCTGGGCATAGAGACGGACGGTGCCGAGTTCCACATGGACAGAACCAGCTTCCAGGAAGACCGACGCCGTTGGAACGTCACCACGCGCAGGGGGATACCGACACTGGTCGTGACCTATCCGCTGCTAAGGGACCATCCTGAGGAATTTGTCTCCATGGTCCGTGAAACGCTGAACAGGCTTTCAGCCGCCGCATAAACGGACGCGGCCTTCTTCCGTAGGCAGGCCCCTCGCGCTGTGCCTCTCATGCGCCCTCGAGGGTCATCCACCACTGGACATGTCCTGCGCTGTGTTGATCCACCACTGGACATGTCCTGCGCGCCCCATCAGCGATGGACATATCACTGAAATGTCCGTCGCTCGAAGCAAGGGGAGGGCATGTCCATCGGTGCCGCTCGGCCGAGGTGGGCATGTCCGTTGACTGCCGGTCGGGGTGGACATGTCCATCGGTGGCGGGTGGCTCGGGAGGGTATGTCCATAGCTCGTGCGCAGGAGAGCGCATGTCCGCTGCCTGTCGGCAGGGGAGGGCATGTCCATCGGTGGCGGGCGGCAGGCGTGGGCATGTCCGTTGACTGCCGGTCGGGGTGGACATGGCCATCGGTGGCGGGCGGCTCGGGAGGGTATGTCCATTGCTCGTGCGCAGGAAAGCGCATGTCCGGCATCGACGCCCCCGGGAGGCCCGCCTCGCCCGCCGCGGGAAGTCGCAGGTCAGGAGGCCTGCATGCGCGGCGTCCGGCGTGGCGGCGCCGGTGGAACCGCCTTGGCGGCCACCACCAGGGGGAGCGCGATGACGACGTCGGACCGGCGGGTACGGACGGTGCACTCGGCACCGGTGCGTTCCACGAGCTCGCCGAGCGCGTCCGTCAGGCCTCCGTCGATCCGGTACCGGACCACAACCCGCGTGCCCAGCGGGGCGTCGGAGAGAAACTGCTGGGGCGGGGGCAATGGCGGGCTCACCAAATCATAGTAAAACGCGGACCGTGTATGACGTCCGGCTAGGTCGCGGTAACCGGCTGGGAGATAATAGGCTCAGAAGTCAGTAGCCCGGCGCTTAGGCCGGCACAACCATCCGGCCGGTCGCCGGAACCAACGTGGAGAGGCCAGGGACGTGACGTACGTAATCGCGCAGCCGTGTGTAGATGTCAAAGATAAGGCATGCATCGAGGAGTGCCCCGTCGATTGCATCTACGAGGGTGAGCGTTCCCTGTACATCCACCCGGACGAGTGCGTGGACTGCGGTGCCTGCGAGCCGGTCTGCCCGGTGGAGGCGATCTACTACGAGGATGACACCCCCGAAGAGTGGGCGGACTACTACAAGGCCAACGTCGAGTTCTTCGATGAACTCGGTTCGCCGGGCGGCGCCGCGAAGGTCGGGAACACCCACATGGACCACCCCATGATCGCCGCCCTGCCGCCGCAGAACCAAGACAACTAGGACGCACCAGGGTGACTTCTGCGGTGCGCACTTTCGGCTTGAGCCTGCCCGACTACCCGTGGGAGGCCATGGCGCCGTATGCCGCCACGGCGGCCCGGCATCCGGCAGGAGCCGTCAATCTTTCCATCGGAACGCCGGTGGACCCGACGCCGGCGCTGATCCAGGACGCGCTGCGCGTCGCCGCGGACGCCCCCGGCTACCCCACGGTCCACGGCACGCCGGCCCTGCGCGAAGCCGTTGCGGGCTGGTTTGCGCGCCGCCGCGGCGTGCCCGGGCTGGACCCGCAGAACGTGATGCCGACGGTGGGTTCCAAGGAACTCGTCGCGTGGCTGCCGTTCCTGCTGGGCCTGAAGCCGGGCGACGTCGTCGTGCGCCCCACAGTGGCCTACCCCACCTATGACATCGGCGCCACGTTCGCCGGTGCGGAGCAGATCGCCGCCGATGACCTTGACGAGCTCGACGCCGGCACCCGTGCCCGCGTGCGCCTGGTCTGGGTCAATTCACCGGCCAACCCCACCGGCAGCGTACGGGACGTCGCTTCGCTGCGGAGCATCGTCCGGCAGGCCCGGGAGATCGGCGCCGTCGTCGCCTCCGACGAATGTTACGCCGAACTCGGCTGGGGGGAGTGGGACGCCCAGCGCGGCGGGACACCGGTCCCCAGCATCCTGGACCCGCAGGTCGCCGAGGGGTCCCACGATGGCCTGCTCGCCGTCTATTCGCTCAGCAAGCAGTCCAACGTGGCGGGCTACCGGGCGGCATTCGTGGCCGGCGATCCGGTGATCATGGCCAACCTGGTGAACAGCCGCAAGCATGCCGGGATGATCGTTCCCTATCCGGTCCAGGAAGCCATGCGCGTCGCACTTGGCGACGACGCCCACGTCCTGGTGCAGAAGGATCTGTACCGGGGTCGGCGGGAACGCATCGTGCCGGCGCTGGAGGGCTTTGGACTCACCATCCACGAGTCCCGGGCTGGCCTCTATCTGTGGGCCAGCGCCGGCGAAGGCACCTGGGACACCGTGGGCCGGCTCGCGGACCGCGGGATCGTCGTCGGGCCCGGGGTCTTCTACGGCGATGCCGGCCACGGCTTCGTCCGGGTGGCGCTGACCGCAAGCGATGAGCGGATCGACGCCGCCGTATCTCGCCTGGCCTCAGCAACGTAACAATGCTGTGACGAGTGCCACATGTGGCGCAGTTTCGGCGTTTTTGCGGACCCTCGGATTAGTGCCACCCGCGAACTAAAGGTACTTTTTAACTGACGATCAATGGTGGCTTTCCACAAGAAGGCAGCGCAGCCTTTGGAAATCCTGTCCATGCAGGAGCCGCGGGCAGCTTCACCAGATGTTGGACCAGCTTTCGACAGAGGCCCCGAAGCCTCATGAGGAGACTCCATGACTGAAACCACCAGCGCAACCCTGCGCCATGCCGGCGGCGAACTCGAACTCCCGCGCATCCAGGTTGTAGAGGGGAACGAAGGCTACGACGTTTCCAAGCTGCTGAAGCAGACCGGCGCCGTCGCGTTCGACCCCGGTTTCATGAACACCGCGGCCACCACCTCGGCCATCACCTACATTGACGGTGACGCGGGCATCCTGCGCTACCGCGGCTACCCGATCGAGCAGCTGGCCCAGCACTCGAG
Source organism: Arthrobacter sp. ov118 (assembly GCF_900116495.1). Lineage (GTDB taxonomy): Bacteria > Actinomycetota > Actinomycetes > Actinomycetales > Micrococcaceae > Arthrobacter. The sequence continues at coordinate 202,270 of NZ_FPAY01000001.1, read as the reverse complement.
CTTCCTGGAAGTTTCCTACCTGCTGATCTACGGCAACCTGCCGACCCCGGCCGAGCTGGAATCCTTCGACCAGCGGATCCGCCACCACACCCTGCTGCACGAAGAACTCAAGGGCTTCTTCAGCGGCTTCCCCCGCGACGCGCACCCGATGCCGGTCCTGTCCTCGGCCGTGTCCGCGCTCTCGACGTTCTACCAGGACTCGCTGGATCCGTTCAACGCCGAGCAGGTGGAAGTATCCACCATCCGCCTCATGGCCAAGATGCCGGTCATTGCCGCATACGCCCACAAGAAGTCCATCGGCCAGCCCATGCTGTACCCGGACAACTCGATGAACCTCGTGGAGAACTTCCTGCGCCTGAGCTTCGGTCTGCCGGCCGAGCAGTACGAGGTCGACCCGGTCATCGCCAAGGCTCTGGACCTGCTGCTGATCCTGCACGCTGACCACGAGCAGAACTGTTCCACCTCCACGGTCCGCCTGGTCGGCTCCTCGAACGCCAACCTGTTTGCGTCCGTCTCCGCCGGCATCAACGCCCTCTTCGGCCCCGCGCACGGCGGCGCCAACGAGGCGGTCCTGAAGATGCTGCGCCAGATCCAGTCCGACGGCGTCAAGCCCGAGGACTACATGGAGAAGGTCAAGAACAAGGAAGACGGCGTCCGCCTCATGGGCTTCGGGCACCGTGTCTACAAGAACTACGATCCCCGCGCCAAGATCATCAAGGCCACGGCGCACGAAGTCCTCAGCAAGCTTGGCGGCAACGACGAGCTCCTGGACATCGCCATGCGCCTGGAAGAGAAGGCCCTGGGCGATGATTACTTCATCCAGCGCAAGCTCTACCCCAACGTGGACTTCTACACCGGCCTGATCTACAAGGCCATGGGCTTCCCGGAAAAGATGTTCACGGTGCTGTTCGCCATCGGACGCCTGCCGGGCTGGATCGCCCAGTGGCGCGAGATGATCAGCGACCCCAACACCAAGATCGGCCGCCCGCGCCAGCTGTACATCGGCGAACCGGAACGCAACTACCCCTCGCTCTAGCGCGCAGCCGTTTCACGGCCCCGCAGCACAGCGAGCACGACGTCGGCCGCGCACCTCCGCTGAGGTGCGCGGCCGGCGTCGTCCACCCGTGCCCCTGTGATGTGCGCGACGCCCCCTGGGGGCGCCGGTGCGCCCCGGCGCGGCAGTGACACGAACATGCTAAAAAAGACCAGTGCCCAAATTTGTCGACGCCGCAATCCGGCGCCAGGAAGTAGTTGACGCGGTCTTCAGGATCGTCGCTGCCGACGGTCTCGAGCGGGCCTCCCTGCGGGAAGTCGCCGATGAGGCGCAACTGGCCGTCGGCTCGGTGCGGCACTATTTCGCCAGCAGCGACGAGCTGCTCTCCCATGCCTTCGCGGTGGTGGTGGACCGGATCACCGGTCGCCTCGCCGCCGCGGACTCCCGGCTGGCCGACCTGACGCCACGGTCGGCGGAACACCACAGCGCCGTGATGGGGCTTCTGGAGGAGTTTCTCCCGCTGGATGAGGAACGGGCGGTCGATGCCTGCGTCTGGATGGCGTTCAAGAATGCCGCCAGGACAAAGCCGTTGTTGGCCGCGGAGGCCGATCGAAGCCATCGCGCGGTGGCAGCGGTGGTGGGCGGCCTCATCCTGGGCCTGGCCGCGGGCGGCGCCGACGCCGCCGGGGATGCCGCGGGCGGCGTCGATCAGCAGGTGCTCGTCACGGAAGCCGAACTGTTGCTGGCCATCCTCGACGGGCTGACGATGCACGCCCTCCTGCAGCCGGAATGGATGACAGCCGCGATGTGCAGGGACGTGCTGGAGGCCCATCTGGAAGGCCTAAACCGAAGGGTGGCTGGCGGGCCGACCACCCGTTAACGTGCAATAACATCAGGATTAGACTGGGAACGTACGTCTTGCCAAGGGAGGCAATTGGATGCATCACACCGGCGGACCTGGCTGGCGGATCACCATGGATACTTCTGGTCCCATGCTCATTGCCCTTTATGTCCGTGACGCCGCCGGACTGGACACCGCGGGGCACCCGGCACTCTGTCACGTCGCGCCGAAGATCCGGGCGGCGGACCATACGCATCTGATCGGCGAGGTGGGCGGGGCCGCCGCGCTCAGGACCGAGTGGGAGGCGTGGTGGGATCAGCTCCTGAAGGCCCATCCGGACATGTCGCCGGAGCTTTCTCCGCCGGGTTTCCGCGCGTTCAGCAATTCACCGGCGCTCCGCCGGGTGCTGCAGGCGCACTTCGGCGCCGCCCTGACGTGGGCACGGGAACGCCGCGGGGAATACGTGGCCCTGGAAGCGGAACGCGAAGCCAACAGCAACAACCAGCTGCTGGCGGACATGGTGGAGGACCGACTGCTGGATGTTGGCCGCCCCGCCAGGGATTTCAGCCTGACAATTATCGAACTCCCGCTGGCCGAGCCGCGGGCCTGGTACCTCGAGCCGGACAAGATGATCATGAGCCACGAGCTGTTATCGGAGCGGGAGCTGTTCCGCAGCTACGTGCAGCCGGTGGTGGATCTTCTCGTGTGAGCCGCTTCGGTGCTCGGGGCCGCGTTGCAGTCGGCGGCTGGACGCCAGGGGAAAGCGGCTAGTTGCCGGGCGCGTCGGCGACCGTCACCCGGACCAGCCCGGCGGGGACCTGCGCGGGCTGCCAGCCTTTGCGGGACTGCCTGTTCCAGGATTGGCCTTCGACGTCGATCCTGGTGATGGAGAGCGCTTTGGCGTTGGCCACGGCCCACTGGGCCACCGACCAGGCCCGGGTGCCTGAAGCCTCCACCAGCACGGTCCTGCCGTCGGTGGACGTGGGGACGACGCCGAGCGCTGCGGTCATTTCCTCCGTGACAGTGGCCGGATCGCCGGCGGAGTCGGGGGAACGCAGCGAGCAGTCCAGGCCCGCCGGCGTTTGGCCGCTGAGGGCAGAGGCGAACGCACGCGCCATTTCCTCATGCCGGGCATAGGCGGCCGGGAAGGCCGAATGCTGGACCTGCTGGGCGGCGTCGGTGATGTCCAGCGTCTGGTAGCCCGAAATCTCCACGAGTGCATCGTAAAAGGCATTGCTTGCGTGGTAGGGGTCCATCACCTGCGCCGTCGTCCCCCAGCCCTGCGAGGGCCGCTGCTGGAACAGCCCGCGCGAGTCGGGGCCGGCCTGGTCCCCATGGCCGATGTTGCGCAGCTTGGATTCCTGCATCGAGGTGGCCAGTGCGATGCTGGCGGCCCGGGCAGGAAGCCCTCGCCGGACCGCCACGGCAGTGATGAGAGCAGCATTGGCCGCCTGGTCTGTCGCGAGGTCATCGCCTCCGCTGCCGGCGGCCGTGCAGCGTTCGGTGACCAGCGTCTCCGAGCGCTGCAGGAACGCCACCGCGGTGTAGACCGCGCCGGCGACCATCGCAAGGGTCAGCAGAAGGACGATCCGGCGCCGCCAGCTCCCTCGTCGTGCCACGAAAACTAACTCCCTCAGGCCCTTTCGGGCTGCTACATCGTCGGGACTGTCCCTGGCGGGCGGTTCTCACCGCCCGCCATACCGTACCAGCCGGTACGGTCAGTTGGCGTGCAGGTCCGCGTTGAGTTCCACGGTCTGGCCCTTGCGCGGCAGCGCTTCGACGGCGCCGGTGGTGGAGTTGCGGCGGAACAGCAGGTTGGGAACCCCGGAAAGCTCCACGGCCTTCACCACCTGGCTGGTGTCCTCGCCCTCGGCATCCCGCGGGCCGATGACACGCACGCGGGTGCCCGCGGTGACGTACAGGCCGGCCTCCACCACGGAATCATCGCCCAGGCTGATGCCCACGCCGGAGTTGGCGCCCAGCAGGACCCGCTCCCCGATGGCGATCTTCTCCTTGCCGCCGCCGGAGAGGGTGCCCATGATCGAGGCACCACCGCCGACGTCGGACCCGTCGCCGGCGACGACGCCAGCCGAGATCCGGCCCTCGACCATGGAGGTGCCCAGCGTTCCGGCGTTGAAGTTCACAAAGCCCTCGTGCATGACCGTGGTGCCTTCGGCAAGGTGCGCGCCGAGCCGGACCCGGCCGGCGTCGGCGATCCGGACACCGGAGGGCACTACGTAGTCCACCATGCGGGGGAACTTGTCGACGCCGAAGACGGTGACGGCCCCGCGCTTGCGCAGGCGTGCACGGGTGAGCTCGAAGTCCTCCACGGCCGCGGGGCCGAAGTTGGTCCACACCACGTTGGGGAGCTTGCCGAAGATGCCGTCCAGGTTGATGCTGTTGGGCTGGACGAGCCGGTGCGAGAGCAGGTGCAGGCGAAGGTAGGCGTCCGCCGTGTCTGCCGGTGCCTCGTCGAGGTTGATCTGGGCGAACACGACCTGCTGCTCCGTGCCGCGGTCCGGGTCGGTGCCGTTCGCGGCGACGTCGATCAGCGACTGGTCCGCATTCGCCACGTCGCGCAGATGCTCGGCCGCGATTCCGAGGGCCGGTGCCGGAAACCAGACGTCCAGCACGGTGGCTTCACCGTTGCGGGTGGACACGGTGGCCACCCCATAGCCGAAGGCAGAACGGGCGTCGGGGCGGGCGTCGGCGGGCACAGCGGAAGCAGCAGTTTCAGTCATGCTCCAAGTCTAACGAGGGCGTCCGCGCGGGCTGAAACTCATGACAGCCCAACTGAGTCGCAGCGGGGCCGCCATGACGCCTCAGTGGGAGGGCGCCGGGCAGCTGCGGGGGAGGGATACAGTGGAACGGTGACCCCGACGAACCCCCGCACCCCCACCGGCGCCGACACCGTCCGCACGGCCTCCAGCGCCGCCGTCTCCACCGCCGCCAGCGCGGCCTCCAGCGCCGTCCACCTTGACCTTCGCCAGGACGTCGCCCTGCTCACGGCGGCCCTGATCGACGTCAACAGCGTGTCCGGCAATGAGAAGGTCCTGGCCGATGCCGTGGAGCAAGCCCTCAGCATGCTGCCGCAACTGGAGCTGGTCCGCGACGGCGACTCGATCATCGCCCGCACTAACCTCGGCCGCGCCGAGCGGGTGATCCTCGCCGGGCACCTGGACACGGTCCCGCTCCCCACCACCGAAGGCTCCCTCGGGACCGTCCCAACCTATTGGCCCTCCGGTGCGCCGGGGGAGGGCATCCTGTACGGCCGCGGCGCCACGGACATGAAGGGTGGCGTCGCCGTGCAGCTGGCGCTGGCTGCAACGATGTTCGACGGCGGGGCGGAGCCGGACAAGGACGTCACGTTCGTTTTTTACGACCACGAGGAAGTCGAGGCGGTGAAGAGCGGACTGGGCCGGCTGGTCCGCAACCACGGATCGCTGCTGGGCGGGGACTTCGCGATCCTGCTCGAGCCGACCGACGGGACGGTGGAGGGAGGCTGCAACGGCACCATCCGCTTCGAGGTGACCACCCTCGGCGAGGCAGCCCACTCGGCCCGGGCCTGGATGGGCAGCAACGCGATCCACGCCGCGGCCCCCATCCTGGACCGGCTGGCGGCGTACGAGCCGCAGACCGTGACGGTTGACGGCCTCGACTACCGCGAAAGCCTCAACGCCGTGAAGATTCACGGCGGCACGGCCGGAAACGTCATCCCCGACAAATGCGTCGTCGAAATCAACTACCGCTTCGCGCCGGACAAGTCACCGGACGGGGCCGAGGCGCATGTGCGGGACCTGCTGGACGGATTCGACGTCGTCCGCACGGACGGTGCCGCCGGTGCGCGGCCGGGACTGAACCACCCGGCCGCCGCGTCGTTCGTCGCCGCCGTTGGCGCTGAGCCGAAGCCCAAATACGGCTGGACCGACGTCGCGCGGTTCAGCGAACTGGGGATCCCCGCGGTGAACTTTGGGCCCGGCGACGCGCTGCTGGCCCACAAGGACAACGAGCACGTCGAGGCGGACGCGATCCGGGAATGCCTGCGGGCGCTCCGGACCTGGCTCAGCGCCTAGCAAGACACACCGCAAAAGACACAGCGCGCAACGCACAAAGGGTCCGGAACTTTCGAGAGGTTCCGGACCCTTTTTGGTGGGACGGCTTACTTGGCGGCCGGAATACCCGCGACCGGCACGTGCGCCACGCCCCCGGCGGCCCGCTTGGAGCCGCGGCGTTCGAGCCAGATGGCCAGGCGGGAGACCGCCAGGTCGATCGCGATGTAGATGGCCGCTGCCACGAAGAACACCGGGAACAGGTACTGTGGGCCGAGGAAGTCGGCCATGACCTGGACGGCCCGGAGCAGCTCGCCGTAGGCGACGATGTAGCCGAGCGAGGTGTCCTTCAGCAGCACCACGAGCTGCGCGACCAGGGAGGGCAGCATACGCCTGATGGCCTGCGGCAGTTCGATGGTCAGCCGGGACTGGAAGCTGGTGAGGCCGATCGCCAGGCCGGCCTCGCGCTGGCCCTTGGGCAGCGACTGGACGCCGGCGCGGATGATCTCGGCAAAGATCGCCGAGTTGTACAGCACCAGCCCGGCCACCACAGCGATGAACGAGCTGGTGGCAAAGACGAGCAGCACGAACAGCATCATGAGCACCACGGGCATGCCGCGCAGGAATTCCAGCACGATCCTGGTGGGCACCCGGATCCAGGCGTTGTCCGAGATGCGCATCAGGCACAGGAGCAGGCCCAGCGGGAAGGCAATCACGGCCGATACGGCCGCGGCGGCTAGCGTGGCGCCGATGCCGGCGGCGATCAGGGCCCAGACGTCGGGAAGCTGGAAGACCGCCCAGCGTTTGGCGTCGAAGATTCCCTGCTGGGCGAGGGTCGTAACTGCCAGGACGAGGAGGCCGCCGATCACGATCACGCCGATGATGGAGCCGATCAGCGAAACCCGGCGGGCTTTGGGGCCGGGGACGTCATAGAGAACAGAGCTCATCGTGCGATCGCCACCTTTCGTTCAACGACGCTGGCGAGGTAGCCAAGCGGGATGGTTATCAGCAGGTAGAAGAATGCGACGCCGACCAGAACCCACATGACGACGTCGCCGTTGGCGTTGGCCAGCTGCTTGCCCTGGCCGAAGAGTTCCAGCACATAGAACGCGCCGGCCACCGAGGAGTTCTTGACCAGGGCGATCAGAATGTTGATCAGCGGCGGGATCACGGTGCGCAGGGCCTGCGGCAGGATGATCAGGGAGAGCACCTGGCTGAACTTCATGCCGATGCTGCGGGCGGCCTCCGCCTGGCCGACCGGGACGCTGTTCACGCCGGAGCGGACGGCCTCGGCGATGAAGGCCGAGGTGTAGGCGCTCAGCGCGATGATGGCGGCGACCTCGAATTGCTGGAACGTGACGCCGAGGCGGGGCAGAACCACTGCGGCGAAAAAGAACGCGATGGTCAGCGGGGTGTTCCGGACGATCTCGACGTACGCCATGCTGAAGCCGCGCAGCGCGGCGATGGGCGAGACGCGGGCCGCCGCGAGTACGGTGCCGAAGATCAAGGCGATAATCCCCGAGACCACGGACAGGAAGAGGGTTCGGAGAAAACCGTCCCAATACTGGGGGAGGTTTTCAATAATGACGTCCATAGGTTCCTTCAGCTGCGTTGAGGGGATTTCAGGCGAAAGACGGAAGTGGCGGCCGCCGGGCTGCGGAAGATCCGACGCCCGGCGGCCGCCACAGCCGGCTAGTAACGGTCGATCGTGGGGAGCGCGGGCGCGGTCTTGATGACCGTGCCGGCGGTGTCTTCCCAGGCCTTCTTGTAGGACCCGTCCTTGTCGAAGGCCTCCAGCTGGTCATTGATCCACATGCGGAAGGCGGTGTCGTCCTTCTTCAGTCCGATGCCGTAGGGCTCCTTGGTGAAGGTCTCCTCCGAGGCCAGCTTGAAGGCGTCCGGCTCCTTGGCCACGAAACCGGCCAGGATGACGTTGTCGGTGGTGATCGCTTCAACCTGCTTGTTCCGCAGCGGCTCCAGGCAGGCGGAATAGGTCGCAGCCGGCACCAGGACAGCTCCATACTTCTCGACGATCGTGGAGGCAGGAGTGGATCCGGTCACGGAGCAGACGTTCTTGCCCTTGACGTCCTCGGGCTTGGTGATGGTGTTGTTGTCCTTGTTCACCATGAGGGCCTGACCGGCCTCGTAGTACGGTCCGGCGAAGTCGACTTCTTTTTTGCGCTTGTCGTTGATCGTGTACGTGGCGACGATCATGTCCACCTTGCCCTGCTTGATGAACTGCTCGCGGTTGGCGGAGACAGTTTCAACCCACTCGATCTTGTCGGCGGGGATGCCCAGCTTGGCGGCAATCAGCTTGCCGATTTCGACGTCGAAGCCAACCGGCTTGCCGTCGAGGCCCTTCTGGCCGAAGAGAGGCTGGTCAAACTTGGTGCCGATGGTGATCTTCCCGGCGGACGCAAGCTTGGCCATGGTGGAATCGGCGGCAAAGCTCGGCTTCTCCGCTACGGGCGGGTTGGTGGTCGTGGGGGAGCTGCCGCCACAGGCACTCAGGCTGAGCGCCAGTGCTGCGGATGCTGCAACCAGAAGGGATTTCCTTCGGGTCAAAAATGCCTTCATGACATTCCTTTCATTGGGCGGCCGCCGTCCGGCGGCCAGAGTACGAATTCGTAGTCGGTCAGTGTGTCAGCAGCTTGGACAGGAAGTCCTTGGCCCGGCTGCTCTTGGGGTTGGTGAAGAATTCCTCGGGGGTTGCGTCCTCGACGATCTGGCCGTCAGCCATGAACACGACGCGGTCGGCCGCCTTGCGGGCGAAGCCCATCTCGTGGGTGACCACGATCATGGTCATGCCTTCCTTGGCAAGTTGGACCATGACGTCCAGGACCTCGTTGATCATTTCCGGGTCGAGTGCCGAGGTGGGCTCGTCGAAGAGCATCACCTTTGGCTTCATGGCCAGGGCGCGGGCGATTGCAACACGCTGCTGCTGGCCACCGGAGAGCTGGGCCGGAAGTTTGGGGGCCTGCTGCCCGACGCCGACGCGCTCCAGCAGCGCCATGGCGTCCTTGTCGGCCTCGCCCTTGGAGACGCCCTTGACCTTGATGGGGCCGAGGGTGATGTTTTCCAGGATGGTCTTGTGGGCGAACAGGTTGAAGGACTGGAAGACCATGCCGACGTCGGCGCGCAGTTTGGCCAGTTCCTTGCCCTCTGCGGGCAGTTCCACGCCATCGATCTTGATGTCGCCGTCGTCGATGGTCTCAAGACGGTTGATGGCGCGGCAGAGCGTCGACTTGCCGGAACCCGAGGGGCCGATGACAACAACAACCTCACCCTTGCGGACGTTCAGGTTGATGTCCTTCAGGACGTGCAACTGGCCGTAATGCTTGTTCACGGCCTTCAGGGAGACGAGGGCATCGCCGGGCACTTGAGTAGTCATAGAAAGAATCTAGCGAAGATTGACGCAATATGACCGCAATCACTGTCATTACTGCGGATCGTAATTCAAGAGATACCTGCACGTCAGAGTCCCCGTCGGGCCGCGGCCAGCCCCGCGCTGCCCCAGAATTGCAGGCCGTGGTACCGCCTGGCGGCCGCGTGGTCCCGACGCGCCGGAGCGGCAGTGGCGGCGTTCCGCGCTAGCCTATGGGGATGAGTACCGATCCGCAGCACGGCCCTGAAGAGAACGCCGACCAGAACCCGGCCGGAAAGCCGTCCCGTGAACTCCGCAGCACCCCGGCGGCCAACGGAATCCGCCACAAGGGCCCGCTTGAGCTGCGCCGCAAAGCCGCGAAGGTGACGATGTCGGACCAGACCTTGCTGGACACGACGGGTGCTGGCCAGTTCGTCCACACCGACCCCTGGCGCGTCCTGCGGATCCAGAGCGAGTTCGTGGAAGGATTCGGGGCGCTCGCCGATCTCGGTCCGGCGGTCAGCGTTTTCGGCTCCGCACGCACCGTGCCGGGCAGTCCGAACTACGAGCTTGGCGTCGAGGTGGGACGCAAACTGGCTGAGGCGGGACTGGCCGTGATTACAGGCGGCGGCCCCGGATCGATGGAGGCCGCGAACAAGGGCGCCGTGCAGGGCAACGGCGTCTCGGTGGGGCTCGGAATCGAGCTGCCCTTCGAGCAGGGCATGAACCAGTGGGTCGACCTGGGCATCAACTTCCGGTACTTCTTCGCCCGCAAGACCATGTTCGTCAAGTACGCCCAAGGCTTCATCGTGCTCCCCGGCGGCCTGGGCACCCTGGACGAACTCTTCGAAGCCATGGTCCTGGTGCAGACCCACAAGGTGACGTCGTTCCCGATCGTGCTGATGGGGACCGCCTTCTGGAGCCCGATGCTGGATTGGGTCCGGGACACCCTCGTCGCGGAGGGGATGGTTTCCGCGGAAGACCTGGACCTCCTGCAGGTGGTAGACGACCCCGCGCTGGCCGTCGAACTCATCGTGGCGGGCGCTGCCCGGCACCGGAACCCGAATGGCGCAAACGGCAGCGGAACGCGGGGCTGAAGCGCCCGGCCGCCCGCGTCTGGCACGATGGTGTAGTGAGTCTCTTCCTCGTTTTCGTGGCGATTGTGCTGGTCGGCGTCGCCGTCCTCCTGGGTACCGGCCTGGTGCCGAAAGTTTTTCGGCGGGGTCGGACCGGCGGTGCCGGCGCCGCCTTTGAGGACGGCTTCGATGAACCGGTCGCCTCCCTGCCGCCGGTCCTCCTGCCCGAGCAGGCCGGCGCCGCGGACATCGACCATCTGCGCTTCGCCGTAGGCCTCCGCGGCTACCGGATGGACCAGGTGGACCAGGTCCTTGATGACCTGCGCGACCAGATCATCGCCAAAGACCAGAAGATCCAGGCACTCGGGGAGGAGCTGGAACGACTCCGTCCGCCGACAGAGCAGCCCTCGTGAGCCACGCGGAAGACCCGGAGACCATTGCCGCGCCCGCCACACGGGGGCCGATGGGATTAAATGCCGCGGCGTGGAACCGAATTGCCGCCGCCGGCGCCCGGATGTCGCGGTGGCCCTGGTGGACCCAGGTGGCCGGCATTTATATCGCCGCACGGCTGGTCAGCGCCTGCATCTTCATGGCGGCCGCCCTGCACCAGGGGGTAAATCCATGGTTTCCCGCCAAGCCTGACTACTGGAACTTCATCAATATCTGGGACGCCCGCTGGTATGCCGAAGCGCTGCAGAACGGGTATCCGGCGCTGCTGCCGACCGATGCCTCCGGCACCGTCCAAGAGAACGCGTGGGCCTTCTACCCGCTGTTTCCCGTGCTGGGGCGGGTCCTGTCCGGGCTCACGGGCACCGGGCCGGCGTGGTCGCTGACGGCCATCGCGCTGGTCTGCGGGGCCGCTGCTGCCCTCGTTGCGTACAGGATCTTCCGGCACCGGACCACCCACCGGACAGCGCTTTGGGGGACCGTGTTCCTCTCGGTGTTCCCGGTGGCGCCGGTGCTGCAGGTGCCCTACGCCGAATCCCTCAACCTGCTGCTGCTGGGGGCCGTGCTCCTGCTCGTCCTGGAGCGCCGGTACGTGTGGGCCATGCCCGCGGTGCTCCTGATGTGCTTGTCCCGGCCCACCGGCGTTCCGTTCGCCGTCATGATGGGCGTGTTGTTCCTCTACCGACTCTGGCAGCGCGTCGCCGCGAAGCCCGGCGATTCAGTTCCCGTCCATGGCAACGCCCAGCTCTGGTCCCTGGGCGGGCTGACCGCCGTGAGCGGGATCGATGCGCTTGTGTGGCCGGCCGTTGCCTGGGCGGTGACCGGCGATCCGGGAGCCTATACCAAGACAGAAACCGCCTGGCGCGGCGATGACCTGGTGCCGTTCAAACCATGGTTCGATACCGGCATTCTGCTCTTTGGGCCGATGTTCGGCGTGCTGGCGCCGTTCCTTTTCGTTGCCGCCTTCACCCTGCTGATGATGTCCCGGCCCGTCGTGGCACTGGGCACTGAACTGAGGCTTTGGTGCTGCTGCTACATGGGCTACCTGTTGGTGTTCCTGCATCCCCAGACCAGCACGTTCCGGATGCTGCTGCCGCTGTTCCCGCTCGCCCTCAGCACCGCCCTGGTCTCACGCTCCCGCGCCTACCGCGGGACCGTGGTGGTCATGTTCGTTCTGCTGCAGATCGTCTGGATTGTCTGGTTGTGGGCGTGGGCGCAACTGCCCGGTGGAGGAGACTATCCGCCGTGACCTGCAACACCAATTCCCGGTCGCGGCCCGGCTTTGCGGGGCGCGCTGGAAAGTCCAACGATTAGCTCCGGGCGCACTGTTACGCGATAATAGAGGATAAGCAAGGACAAGAAGCACACTGACTTAAGACGCACACTGACTTAATTTGTGGGCGAGTCTGTCCCGGCCGCCTCCCGGGGTGTTGCCGGGCGACTTAATTGGCTAAGCGGACGCAGCCCGGCCGGGCTGGTATGTCAGGGACTAATGGAGGGGATATTCCTTATGGCGGCAATGAAACCACGCACCGGCGACGGCCCTATGGAAGTGACGAAAGAGGGACGAAGCTTAATCATGCGTGTTCCGCTCGAAGGCGGGGGGCGGCTGGTGGTCGAACTCAATGCTGCTGAGGCGAGCAACCTCAAGGAATGCCTCGTCGGCGTCACCGAATAGCTTCACACCAAGAGCTTCGCAAAAGGGCGGGGTCCCAGCCACAGGCTGCGGGCCCCGCCCTTTTTCCGTTGCGCTCCGCTGCCGTCTCTGGCTGCTCCTTCTTGACTGCTACTTCTTGGCTGCTACTTTTTGACTGCGATTAGGAGGCCGTCCCCGGTGGGCAGCATGGCGGAGGCCAGGCGGTCGTCGTCGCGGATGGACTTGCCGATCTGGCGCAGGACCACGGTGGTGGCGTCCCGGGCCGCAGGGTTCGCCACCCGGTCCTTGTCGAGGGCGTCGTTAACGACTAACAGGCCGCCGGACTTGAGCAGCCGGACGGCCTGCTCCACGTAGCTGGGGTAGTTCGGCTTGTCGGCGTCAATGAAGACGAGATCGTAGGCCCCGTCGGTCAGCCGCGGCAGCACGTCGCCGGCGCGGCCCGAAATGGTGCGGGTGCGGTTGGCCGGGCTGCCGGCTTCCTGGAACGCTTCGCGCGCCGCCCTGAGGTGTTCGACGTCGACGTCGATCGTGGTCAGGACGGCCTGCGGACCGAGGCCGCGCAGGATGCACACACCGGACACCCCGGCGCCCGTGCCGATCTCCACCGCGGTCTGCGCCTTGGACGCTGCCGCCAGCACCGTGAGGACGGCACCCACGCCCGGACCGATCGGCGTCACGCCAAGCTCGAAGGACCGTTCGCGCGCGTGCAACAGGACCTCATCCTCGGCAGGCAGATCTTCTGCGTAGGACCAGCTCGTGGACTTATCGGCGCTCATGGGTAATCGCTTTCTGGGCGGCAGGGGAGTTCTCCCTACAGCGTACTGTGTCAGGCGGGACGGGACACGGAGGCGGGCAGCGCCGCGGCCCGCCGGGGCCACGCCGGAGCGGGGGCGTTCCGCCTTGGGCGGAAGAGTGCTTGGCGTCAGGAAATTCCCAGATTATTTTGAAATGATGGTTATCCGCTCATCCGCGTGGTGATCGGCGTCGAATGAAGGGTGCAGGAACCCGTGTAAACGGGCACCGTTCAGGCGTAGGTACCATCCATGAGGGGAGCGGACGATGTCGGTTCTGACACCTGTCCCGGCAACTGAGGAATCTGATCCAACCGCCGGGTCGCGGACCGCGGCGGAAGCCGAATGGGTACGCCCCACGTGGGAGGAAGTGGTGACCAACCACTCCGCCAAGGTCTACCGCCTCGCGTACCGGCTGACCGGGAACAAGTACGACGCCGAAGACCTCACCCAGGAGGTGTTCGTCCGGGTGTTCCGTTCGTTGGAGAACTTCAAGCCCGGCACGCTGGACGGTTGGCTGCACCGCATCACCACTAACCTGTTCCTGGACCAGGCGCGGCGCAAGAGCCGGATCCGCTTTGACGCCCTGGCCGACGACGCCGAGTCGAGGATTCCGGGCCGGGAGCCCGGTCCGGAGCAAAGCTTCGAATTAAACAACCTCGACATCGACGTTCAGGCGGCGCTCGAAGAGCTTCCCCCCGACTTCCGCGCCGCCGTCGTGCTGTGCGATCTCGAGGGTCTGTCCTACGACGAAGTCGCCGCGGCGCTCGACATCAAACTGGGGACCGTCAGGTCCCGGATCCACCGCGGCCGGACAATGCTGCGTGAAAAGCTCGCGCACCGCGATCCGCGCCCGGCACAGGCGGCCAAGCAGTCCCTCAAGCCGCGGCTCAAGATGCCCCGCATCGCCGGTCTGCTCTGATCCGGTCAATGGGTCTGCTGCAACGTTTACTGGGAGGCTCTGGGTGCAGGTTCTCCCAACGGACCGGCCGGGGCCGCATCCGCTCTATGCGGCAGCGCTCCGCCGACCGTCATGAGCACGTGGAGTCGTGTCCCGAGTGCCGCGGCCGGCAACAGCGGGAGCGGCAGTATCTCGAGAGGCTCCACAGCGCCGCCGTGCCCGAGGCCAGCGACGACCTGACGGCACGGCTCCTGGCGCGGACCGAGCAGCTGGCCGCTGAACGGCACGGGTCACCGCGGCCCGACCAACAACCGACCGATACAGCGCCGCTCGCCACCCCAGCAGCGGACCCGGAGCACGGCGCCGGCTTGCTGCCGCCGGCTCTGGCGGCAGGCGGTGCCGTTGCGGCGCTTGTCCTCATGGCTGGTACCGCCTACCTCATGGGAAGCGACGCCGGGGTCCCGGCAGACGCAACAGAGGCCGCTGCCCTCTCGCGGTCGGAGATCGCCGAGCCGCTCGTCCCGGAGGACCAGCTTGGTGCGGCAGGTGACGGCGTCCCCCGCGCCGCGGGGGAGGCGGGCAGTGGGGCGCGGATCGGGTTCGGCCTGGGCGGCGAGCCCGCCTCCATTCCGGCCGGGGCCCTCAGCGCCGGTCAACTTGCCGCGTTCCGCTCGCAGGGATGGGCGTGTCCGGAACTGCGGGAGCTCGGCTTCCATCTGGTCTGGGCCCGCGCAGGTGCCCTGTCCGGGGACGAGGTTTTGGAGCTGCGCCTCACAGACGGCCGGAATTTCGCCACGGTCCTCGAACAGCATGCACCCGACCAGCACGCGTCCGGTCAGCACGTCCCCCGCACGCCGTTGGCGCCGGGCGCGGTTCCGGGGCGGGCGGCAGACACTTCGCCGACCAACGTCCTTACCGGCCACACCGCCGTGGCGGATGGCTTCACTCCCGGCCGGGCCGGCGCGTCGACGGCCGTCCCGGCCGCCCGGGACGGCGCGCTCTGGGTCAACCCCGGACCGCCCTTCCGGGCCATTTACCAGACCGCGGGAGCCACCTTTACGTATGTCACGGACCAGCCGGCCGAACAGGCTGGCGACGCCGTAACCGCCCTTGCGCGGGCCGGCGACGGCACCTCGGGTGCGGCCCCGGTATCGGTGTCCCGCGACGGGATCGCGGAACGGATGGAGCGCGGGCTGAGCCGCATCCTGGCGCGCCTGGCCCCGTGAGGCGCGGACGGACCCGACAGCCTCGGCACCAGGGCTTCGCGAAGTCGTCGCCAGCCCGAACGAGAGGGTAATCTTCCTAAAGTGCTTGGAATCAATGGACCGGAGTTCTTACTTCTGCTGATCATCGGCCTTCTGGTGATTGGTCCCAGCAGGTTGCCCGAATATACCCAGAAACTTGCGAATATCGTCAAGGAAGTGCGCCGCATGGCGTCCGGGGCGCGGGAACAGATCAAGGAAGAAGTCGGCATCGATATCGATGAGGTCGACTGGAAGAAGTACGATCCCCGGCAGTACGATCCGCGCCGGATCATCAAGGAAGCCCTCCTGGAGGACGACACCAAGCCGGTCAGCACGGGAGCACCCGCCGCGGTGTCAACGGCTGCGGTGTCAACGGCTGCGGCGGCGACGGCCGTTGCGGAGCACCGCCCGGCCCGCCCGGTCGAGCGGCTGCCCGAGGGTGAACCTGCGCCCTTCGACGCAGAGGCGACCTAGGTTCAGCGGGGCTGCAGGCCCAGGTGCTTGCCCTTGAGCCCGCGGGGAACCGCCGCCAGCTTTCCGGCGATCCCGGCCAGGGCCACCGCCGCCGGTGTCTCCGGACGACCCAGCACCAGGGGCACGCCCGCGTCCCCGCCCTCACGCAGCAGGACTTCGAGCGGAATCTGGCCCAGTAACGGCACGTCCTCTCCCACCGTGGCCGAGAGGCGCTCGGCGAGCACAGCGCCGCCGCCGCTGCCGAACAGTTCCATCCTGCCGCCGTCGGGTAGTTCAAGGTAGGACATGTTTTCCACGACGCCGGCCAGGGTCTGCCCGGTCTGGGTGGCGATGGCCCCGGCCCGCTCCGCAACATCGGCCGCGGCCGCCTGCGGGGTGGTCACGACCAGGATCTGCGCCTTGGGCAGCAGCTGCGCGACCGAAATCGCGATGTCGCCGGTGCCCGGCGGGAGGTCCAGGAAAAGGGCATCGAGGTCGCCGAAGTAGACGTCCGTCAGGAACTGCTCCAGCGCCCGGTGCAGCATCGGGCCGCGCCAAGCCACAGGCTGGTTCCCGGTGACGAACATGCCGATGGAGATGACCTTGACCCCGTAGGCCACCGGCGGCAGGATCATGTCGTCCACCCGCGTGGGCGCCTGGCTGATGCCCATCAGCCCCGGAACGGAGAACCCGTACACATCCGCGTCCACGATCCCCACACGGAGCCCCTGGGCAGCCAAGGCGCACGCCAGGTTGACCGTCACCGACGACTTGCCCACGCCGCCCTTGCCGCTGGCCACGGCGTACACCTTGGTCAGCGAGCCGGGCGCATTGAAGGGGATGCCGCGCTGGCCGCCGGAGCCGCGCAGCATCTCCTTGAGGGCGTCCCGCTGCGCCTGCGTCATCACCTTCAAGTCAACCTCGACGCCGGTGACACCCGGCACGGTGGACAGCGCGGCCTCGGTGTCTGCGGTGATGGTGCCGCGCAACGGGCAGCCTGCGATGGTCAACAGGACCACGATCCGCACCCTGCCGCTGCCGGAAATCTCCACGGACTCCACCATGCCGAGTTCGGTGATAGGCCGGCGGAGTTCAGGGTCGATCACGGTGGCCAGTGCCGTGTGCACTGCCTGTTCCAGCGGGGTGCTCATGCGGGCGATGCTCAGCTTTCGGGGGAGGTGCGGTGTGCAGGCAGGCGGCCGGGGTCGGCGTCCGCCCGGGAGGGGGTCGCCGGGGCATCCGCCGGCGGGACGCCCCGCTTGCCGCCAGGCTTGACGCGGGGGATCTGCTGGGTCCGCGGGCCGCGCTGCTTGTCGCGCCGATCCTTCAGCTTTTCCTTGACCTTGTCCCGCGGTGTCTCATGGGAGCCGGCCGACGGATCATGCGCGCGCAGTTCCTCCTGGGCCTCGAGCATGTCCTCCAGCAGGCTGCGCAGTTCGGCGCGGACGTAGTCGCGGGTGGCGACCTCGCGCAGAGCGATGCGCAGGGATGCCAGTTCCCGGGTCAGGTATTCAGTGTCCGAGAGGTTGCGTTCGGCCCGCTGGCGGTCCTGCTGGAGCGAGACTTTGTCGCGGTCATCCTGCCGGTTCTGGGCCAGCAGCAGCAGGGGCGCGGCGTACGAGGCCTGCAGCGACAGCATGAGGGTCAGCAGCGTGAAGCCCAGCGCCCGCGAGTCGAACTGCCATTCCACCGGCGCCCACGTGTTCCAGCCCAGCCAGAAGATGCAGAACACGCTCATGTAGAGCAGGAACTGCGGCGTGCCCATGAACCGGGCGAAGCCTTCGGTGGCGTGGCCGAAGGCATCCGGGTTGGGCGAGAACTTCGGCAGGATCCGCTGCCGGCCGCTCAGCGGCGTGTCCAGGCCGCCGGAGGCCTTGCCGCCTGGGCGGGTGTTGCCGGAACCCCGGGGTGTGCTCATATCAGCCAATGCGGCCTCCAAGTTTCCTTATCGGGGCGTCGTCCTCGTGGGCGCGCCAGTCATCTGGCAGCAGGTGATCCAGCACGTCGTCAACAGTCACCGCCCCCACAAGCCGTCCGTCGTCGTTGACCACAGGGAGGGAATTGAGGTTGTACGTCGCCAGGGCCCGGGCCACCTCGCTGATGTGGGCCTGGTCGGAGACCGGTTCCAGGTTCTTGTCCACAAGGTTGCCCAGCGGCTCCGGCGGCGGGTAACGCAGGAGCTGCTGGATGTGGACGACGCCGAGGAAGCGCCCCGTCGGTGTCTCCAGCGGCGGCCGGGCAATGAAGATCGAGGACGCCAGCGCCGGGGAGAGCTCTTCCCGGCGGACGTGGGCCAGGGCTTCGGCCACGGTTGCTTCCGGCGGGAGGATGACCGGAACCGGCGTCATAAGACCGCCGGCGGTGTCCTCGTCGTATTCGAGCAGGCGGCGGACGTCCTCGGCGCCCTCGGGCTCCATCAGCTGCAGGAGTTCCTCGGCCTGGGCGCTGGGGAGTTCGGCGAGGAGGTCGGCGGCGTCGTCGGGATCCATTTCCTCCAGGACGTCGGCGGCGCGGTTGACGTCCAAGGCGGAGAGGATCTCCACCTGGTCGCCTTCGGGCATCTCCTGCAGGACGTCGGCGAGCCGCTCGTCCTGGAGTTCACTCGCGACCTCGAAGCGACGCTTGTCGCTCATCTCCTGAAGGGCTTCGGCGAAGTCGGCCGGTTTGAGGTCCTCATGGGTGGCCACGAACTGGGTGGCGGCCTGCGGCTCGGTCTTGGCCCCCTGCCGGGCGTCCGCCCAGTCGATGATCAGGGTTTCGTTGCGGCGCAGCCGGCTCAGTGGTGAAAGGGAGTGGCCGCGGCGGACGAAGAGCTTGCTGACGAACCAGTCGCCCGAGCGGTGCCGGTCCATGGCGATGTCCTCGATGGTGGCGTCCCCGCTGCCGTCCGCGAGGGTGACCCGCCGGTCGAACAGTTCCGCGACCACCAGGGTTTCCGCGCCGCGCTGTTCAAACCGGCGCAGATTGACCAGCCCGGTGCAGATGACCTGCGTCTGGTCGATGGAGGTAATCCGCGTCATCGGCACGAATACGCGCTTCTTGCCCGGAACCTCGACGACGATGCCCACCACGTGCGGGGCGCCCCTGGTCCCGCGGGAGAGCACCACGACGTCGCGCAGCCGGCCCAGACGGTCGCCCAATGGGTCGAAGACGTCCAGTCCGAGGAGGCGCGCGACAAACACCCGCGAAAGATTCGTGCTCACTCATACAGGCTACCGAGTCTGCTCTCTTTTAGCTGAATTTCCAGCCGCACACCAGCCGGATGGGTGAGAATGGGCATATGTCAAACATTTTTGGTGCCCCCAGGGCCGGTGCCCCCAATGGCCCGGACGAGGCCCGCGCCGTCCCGAAAGGTGACGTCGTCGGTTCCTACAACTCATACCTGGACGCCCAGAAGGCGGTGGACTACCTGGCAGATCAGCAGTTCCCCGTGCAGATGGTTTCGATCGTGGGCAACGAGCTGAAGATGGTGGAACGGGTGACCGGCAGGCTCACCTACCCGCGTGTCGCTTTGTCCGGCGCGCTCAGCGGCATGTGGTTCGGCCTGTTCGTCGGCGTCATGTTGTCCTTTTTCTCCACGACCCCGGGGTATTTCTCGATCGTGACGTCCGTGCTGATGGGTGCAGCGTTCTTCATGCTGTTTGGCATCGTCACGTACGCCATGCAGCGCGGCAAGCGTGACTTCACCTCAACCAGCCAGGTGGTGGCGAGCAACTACGACGTCGTGGTCTCCTTCGAGGCCGCGGGGGAGGCCCGGCGCCTGCTCCACCAGCTGCCGATGACGCCGCATGACGCGTCCGGTGCCGCCGCTTCCGGTTACCCGCAGCACGACTACCGGCACGGCCAGCCGCAGCAGCCCCAAGCCCAGGAGCACTTTCCCCAGCAGCCGGGACAGCAGGGCGGGGCACCCCAGCGCCCCGCGGGTTGGAATGACCCGTACGGCCAGAGGACGCCTGCTGCCGGCAATGAGCAGCCCGGCAGTGATCAGGCCAGCGAGCCGAGCCACGCCCCGGCCGCGCCCGGCACCGCCGAGGAGGCCGCCCGGCAGCCCGGCCGCATCTCGGGCGTGACTTACCCGGACCTTCCGGACGGCCGCCCGCAGTACGGCGTCAGGGTCACCGACGCCGACAAGCCCGCCCCGGGCCAGGACGGCCAGCAGCACTGAATCTAGCGGCGCTGAATCGAGCAGTACTGGTGTCGGCGCCCCGATTGCAGCAGTAAAGGGAGCGTCCCGGACATCCGGAACGCTCCCTTTTCTGTTCTCTTTTCTGCCCTGCTCCGTGGTCTACGGTGTCTGGGCGTCTACTTCCAGGTAGATGCCCGCCATCCAGGATTCGACGTCGGCGGC
Source organism: Arthrobacter sp. ov118 (assembly GCF_900116495.1). Taxonomy (GTDB): domain Bacteria; phylum Actinomycetota; class Actinomycetes; order Actinomycetales; family Micrococcaceae; genus Arthrobacter. The sequence goes on along the minus strand of NZ_FPAY01000001.1, from coordinate 182,105 downwards.
TTTCCGCGGCAGGGCGGCGCTGAGGTTGACCGGGCCGTCGGCGGTCATGAGGATGTCATCCTCGATCCGGACGCCGATGCCGCGGTATTCCTCGGGGATGCCGATGTCCTCGTTCTTGAAGTACAGGCCGGGTTCGATCGTGAAGACCATGCCGGGCGTGAGCACGCCGTCGAGGTAGAGTTCCCGTTTCGCCTGGGCGCAGTCGTGGACGTCGAGGCCGAGGTGGTGGCTCGTGCCGTGCGGCATCCAGCGGCGGTGCTGCTGGCCTTCGGGGCTGATGGCTTCCTCCACGGAGACCGGCAGGAGGCCCCATTCGGCGAGCCGTTCGGCCAGCACCGTGGTGGCCGCCGTGTGGATGTCCCGGAACCGGGTCCCGGGCTGGGCGGCGGCAAAGCCGGCGTCGGCGGCGTCGAGCACTGCCTCGTAGACCTTCCGCTGGATTTCGGAGAACTGGCCGTTGGCCGGCAGGGTGCGGGTGACGTCCGCCGTGTACAGGGAGTCGGCTTCCACGCCCGCGTCCAGGAGCAGGAGCTCCCCGGCATTGACCCTGCCGGTGTTCCGCGTCCAGTGCAGCACAGTGGCGTTGTTGCCGGAGGCGGCGATGGTGTCGTAGCCGAGCTCGTTGCCTTCCTCGCGGGCACGGGCAAAGAACGCCCCCTCCACGACGCGCTCGCCGCGCTCGTGGGTCAGCGCCCGCGGCAGTGCCTTCACGACCTCCGTGAATCCTGCCACGGTGGAGTCGACGGCGACCTTCATCTGTTCGATTTCCCACTCGTCCTTGAGCAGACGGAGTTCGGAGAGGGCCTCGGCGAGCTTGTCGTCCAAGGCGTCCAGGACGCTCAGGTCCAGGTTGTCCGGATCCTTGGCCGTGTTGTAGCGGGCGGTGTCCACGAGGGCGTCGATGTTCTCGTCAACCTTGCGGACCAGCCTTACGGAGATGCCGCCGATCTCCGGAGCGCCGACGTTCTTGGTGATGGCCAGTTCGAGTTCCCGGATGTCCGCGGTGTCCAGTCCAAGCCTGGCCTTGAATTCGGCGAGGGTGGGGCGGGCACCGATCCAGAATTCGCCGGAGCGGGAGTCGGCGTAAAACTGCTCGGTGTCGCGGCCGGCCAGCGGCCGGAAGTACAGCGTGGCGTGGTGGTTTCCGCCGTCGTCGCCCGCGCCCTCCGCCACCGGCTCCAGGATCAGGACCGCATCCGGTTCGTGGTCCAGGCCGAGGCCGGTGAGGTGCGCGAAGGCCGAGTGCGGCCGGAAGCGGTAATCGCAGTCGTTCGAACGGACCTTCAGCGGGCCTGCGGGGATGACCAGGCGTTCACCTTTGAACTGCACTGAAATGGCGCGCCGCCGGGCTGCGGCGTGGCCTGCGACGGCGTCCCGTTCGGGGAGCTGCTGCGTGGCCGGTGCCCAGTTGCTGGCCATAAAGGCCTTGAAGGCATCGGAGCTGGGACGCTGAGAGCGGTTGTTGACGCGCTCTTCGAGGGGCTGGGAAGCGGAGACTTGGGTGCTATCTGCATCGTTCACGGTCCCATCGTCTCACCAGCGCCGCGGCTTAGGCCAACGGCGCGCCCCGTGCCCAGGCGACGGGTCAGGACGCGGGTCAGGACGCGGGCGGGCTTTGGATCCGGGCATCTACTAGGCTGGTGAGGTGAGGATTGACCTGCATGCGCACTCGAACGTTTCCGACGGCACCCAGGCGCCGGCCGACGTCATGGAGTCCGCCGCAGCTGCGGGGCTCGACGTCGTCGCCCTGACGGACCACGACTCTACCGACGGGTGGGTGGAGGCTGCCGCCGCGGCCCGGAAATCAGGCGTGGCCCTGGTCCCCGGTATGGAGATCTCCTGCCGGACCGCCGAAGGCATCAGCGTCCACCTGCTGAGCTACCTCCACGACCCCGCCCACCCGGGGCTGCTCGAGGAAATCACCAAGGCCAAGGACGCCCGGCACACGCGGGCCCAAAAGATGGTCACTCTGCTGTCCGAGGACTATCCGCTGACCTGGGACGACGTGATCCACCATGTCGCCCCTGGCGCCACCCTCGGCCGTCCGCATATCGCCGACGCGCTCGTCGCCGCAGGTGTGGTGGAGGACCGGACCGAGGCCTTCAGCTCCATCCTCACCTCGCGTTCGCGCTACTGGGTCCAGCACTACGCGCCGGAGCCGGCGATCGCCGTCGAACTGGTCCGTGCAGCCGGCGGGGTTCCGGTCTTTGCGCACCCCGTTGCGTCTGCCCGCGGCCGGATCGTGGGGGAGGAGACCTACCGGGAGATGATCGACGCCGGGCTGGCCGGGCTGGAAATCTATCACCGCGACAACCCGGAGGAGGGCCGGACGTTCCTCCGCCGCCTGGCCGAACGGTACGGCCTGCTGGTCACCGGCTCGTCCGACTACCACGGCGCCGGGAAGCCGAACCTGCTGGGGGAGAACCTGACCTCGGCGGAGGTCCTGGCCCGGATCGAGGAACTCGGCACCGGCTCATCCGTGGTCCGCTGACCCCGCTGACGGAGCAGAAGGCCGCCCGCCCCCCGTTGCGCTATCAGTTTTGGTCCCCATCAGGCCGGAATAGCCGCCACAAGTGATAGCGCAACGGGGTGGAGGAGCTAGGCGGGCGGTGGGGCGGTGAAGGTGGCGTGCCGGGCCAGGCGCTTGGACATGACGTCGACGGCGGCCTGGTTCTGGTCCACGCACACGAATTTCCGGTCCAGTTTCGCGGCTACGGCGCCGAGCGTGCCGGAGCCGGCGAAGAAGTCCAGGCACCAGTCGCCGGGCCGGCTCGACGCCGCGACCACGCGCCGGATCAGGCCCTCGGGTTTTTGCGTCGGGTAGCCGGTTTTCTCCCGGCCGGTGGGGGAGACGATCGTGTGCCACCACACGTCCGTGGGGAGCTTGCCGAGCTCGCGCTTGGCGGGGGTGACGAGCCCGGGCGCCATGTACGGCTCACGGTCCACCTCGGCGCTGTCGAAGTGATACTTCGCCGGGTTCTTGACGTAGACGAGGATGTTGTCGTGCTTCGTGGGCCAGCGGTACTTGGCCCGCGCACCGTAGTCGTAGGCCCAAATGATCTCGTTCAGGAAGCACTCACGGCCGAAGATCGCGTCCAGCATGACCTTCGCGTAGTGCACCTCGCGGTAGTCCAGGTGCAGGTACAGAGTCCCGTCATCGGCGAGGAGCCGCCAGGCCTCCACGAGCCGGGGCTCGAGGAAGGACCAGTAATCGCTGAAGGCGTCGTCGTAGCTGTGCAGTGCGCCCTTGATGGTGTCGTAGGACCTGCCCTTGAACCCCACCCGGTCGCCCTCGCCCCCGGCATTGAGCACCATTTTAGTTTCCTGGCGCCGTTGGACCCGCCCGGTGTTGAATGGCGGGTCCACGTAAATCAGTGTGAAGGCGCCGTCCGGCAGCGTGGGGAGGTACTCCGCGTTGTCCGCGTGAACCACCAGGTTGCTGCCGTCCGGCGCCCAGACGGTGTCAGTCATCGTCAGGGATTAGGCCTCGGCGCCGCTCGGCTGCGCGTCGCCGCCGGCCACCACCTCGCCGTTACGGCGGCGAGTGCGGGTGCGCCGGCGGGCACGGGTTGCCCGGTCGACCTCAGTCGGAGCCTTCGACGGCGCAGCGCCTGCGGCAGCGTCCGGGCCCTGACCGCCGGCGGCGGAGGCCGCGGCTGGTACCTCGGTGCTGGCGCCGGCGTCGGCGGGACGGCGACGGCGGCCGCCGGACCGTCCGCCGGCCTCGGAGCCGCTGCGGCGCGCGTCGCGGCCACCGGTGCGGCTGCCTTCGCGGGTTCCTTCGCGACCGCTGCTGCGGCTGCTGTCACGTCCGGTGTCCTTTGCGCCGGCGCGCGGGGTCTTCTTGCCGGTCTCGCCCAGGTCTTCGAGGACTTCGGCATCGACGCCGGCCAGCACGCGCTTGTCGCGGGGCAGGCGGCCCTTGGTGCCTTCGGGAATGTCCAGTTCCTCAAAGAGGTGCGGCGAGGAGGAGTACGTCTCCACCGGCTCGGGGACGCTCAGGCCCAGGGCCTTGTTGATCAGGCCCCAGCGCGGCATGTCGTCCCAGTCGACAAACGTCACGGCGGTGCCCTTGTTGCCGGCGCGGCCGGTGCGGCCGACGCGGTGCAGGTAGATCTTCTCGTCTTCAACGCACTGGTAGTTGATGACGTGCGTGACGTCGTCGACGTCGATCCCGCGGGCGGCGACGTCGGTGGCCACGAGGACGTCGACCTTGTTGTTGCGGAAGGCACGCAGTGCCTGTTCACGGGCGCCCTGGCCGAGGTCGCCGTGGATAGCGGCCGCTGCGAAGCCGCGGTCCACGAGTTCCTCCGCCACCTTCGCGGCGGTGCGCTTGGTCTTGGTGAAGATGATGGTGCGGCCGCGTCCGCGGGCCTGCAGGATGCGGGCGACTACCTCCACCTTGTCCATGCTGTGGGCACGGTAGATCAGCTGGCGGATGTCGCGCTTGGTCAGGCCTTCGTCGTCCGGGTCCGCGGCGCGGATGTGGGTCGGCTGGCTCATATAGCGGCGGGCCATGGCGATGACCGGGCCGGGCATGGTGGCCGAGAACAGCAGCGTCTGGCGGACGGCCGGGGTGGCGGCGATCAGCGTTTCGACGTCGGGCAGGAACCCGAGGTCCAGCATTTCGTCGGCCTCGTCGAGGATGACGATCTTGACGTTTTTCAGGCTCAGGTGCTTCTGCTTGTAGAGGTCAATCAGGCGCCCGGGGGTGCCGACGACAACTTCGACGCCGTTCTTCAGCGCCTCGACCTGCGGCTCGTAGGCCCGGCCGCCGTAGATGGTGGCGATACGGGCGTTGCGCTTGCGGGCAGCGGTCTCGAGGTCGGCGGCCACCTGGACGGCGAGTTCGCGGGTGGGCACGATCACGAGGGCCTGCGGGGCGCCCGGAACGGCCAGCTTCTCGAACCCCGCGTCGTCACGGCCGACGACGCGCTGCAGCGCCGGGATGCCGAAGCCAAGGGTTTTGCCGGTACCGGTCTTGGCCTGGCCGATGATGTCATGACCGGACAGCGCGACCGGCAGCGTCATTGCCTGGATCGGGAAAGGGTGGGTGATGCCGGCGTCGGCAAGGGACGCGACGATGTCGGCGCGGACGTTGTAGTCGGCAAACGTCTTTTCGGCAATCTCGTGCGGTTTTTCGTCTGAGATGATGGTTTCTTCAGGCTCGATGGTCTCCGTGCCGGACTCATCGGTCAGAAGCTGGTGCGTGTGCAATTCACTCACAGGGGAGTTTCCTTATTCATTTGGGCTGCGCTGCTTGCTCAACGGGCCGGCCGTGGTGGCCGTTCCGGAGCACGCTCGGGCGCGCAAGCAAGTCCAGTGGAAGCCGATCGCGGGCTATCTAAATGCTGGCACTGGGGACCAGCGGGTGTATCTCAAGATCGCGTAGGGGCGGGCTTGTTGAATTCGAAAATCATGGAAATCAACGACCGGGCATCCATTTCTACCTCTCCAGTCTAGCTGTACGGGGCCCGGATCCTCGACTTGGGCCCAACCGCGCCGCCGGAGCGCCCCTGCCGCGGTGCGTCAGCCCACGAGTTCGAGTCGGATTTCGCGTGTGGCGATGTCCGAAGCCACCACCCGGACCCGGACCTGCGTGCCTGGTTCGAGCTCGCCGGGGCACCGGGCGGTCACCGCGGGCTCGGCGATCTGGACCATCCCGGACGGCCCGTTCCCGTTGCCGTTGGCCTTCCCGGACATCCCCCCGTTCCCGTTGCCGTTGCTGCCGCCATTGCTGCCCTTGGCCGGCTTCGGGCCGGAGAGGACGACGGCGTCGAATTCCTGGCCGATGTGGTTGACCAGCAGCGCTGCCTCCACGGTGTCCAGGGCGAGCCGCTCCAGCTTGGCGGCCAGTTGGTCCGACGTTGCCATGATGGCCGGAAGGGACGGCAGGGCCGCCCGCGCCCAGGCCGGAACCTCGGTGCCGTTGCTCAGGGCCTCGCAGATCACCAGCACGAACCGGTCAACCAGCCGACGCAGCGGCGCCGTGGAATGGGCGTACGCCGCGCCGATGGCGGACTGGACGGCGGCTTGCGGCACGGTGCCGTCGAAGTGCGTGTAACCGGCGCCGCGGAAGAGCATGCCGGCAGAATGCACGATGGCCAGCTGCCGGGGATCCATGGGATCCAGGGTCCGCAGGTATTCGCCGTAGCGCATCTCTCCGTCCCAGGGCTTGCCGAGTGCGTGGGTCTGGCGGTGGAAGTGGCGCAGTGACGCCTCATCCGGGGCGGGCATGGTGCGCAGGATACCGACCTTGCCCTGGAGCATCAGCCGCGCGGCCGCCATCCCGGTCATGAGCGAAATCTGGGCGTTCCAGTCCTCCACCGGCAGCGGCGGGACCGCCACAATCCGGTAGCCGCCGTCGGGCAGCTGCTGGATCTCCTGTTCCGGCATGTTCAGGCTCGCACCGCCGCGGAGCCGTTCCAGTTCCACCCGCTTGATGCCCACCTCCTTTAAGAGCTGCAGCACGGGCGCCGCGGTGCCGGCGTCGAGCTCTGCCTGCACACCCTTGTAGCTGAGCTTCGCGCGGCTGCGGACCTGCGCGCGCCGCACGAGCACCGAGGTCACCTCCGCCGCGGCGTCGAGGTCGAACTCCCAGACGAACGCGGCGCACAGCTGGTCCGCCAGGAGGCTGCCTGCGGCTTCGCTGATGACCTCGGGATGCAGCGGGATCCGCCCGTCCGGCGTGTAGAAAGTCTGGCCGCGGCGGCGGGTCTCGGCGTCGAGGGCCCCGCCCGGGGCGACAAACGAGGGAACGTCCGCGATGGCATACAAGACCTTGTAGCCGCCGTCGGAGCGCTCAATGTGCAGCGCCTGGTCCAGGTCGGTGGAGGATGCCGGATCGATGGTCACGAACTCGACATGCGTCAAATCCAGGTCCGGAAGCTTGTGCTCGGCGACCGCCGCCTCCGCGTCGCGGAGCACGTCCTGGGGGAACGGGCCCGGCAGCTCGAGCTCGGTGCGCAGCGCCTTGAGCGCTCCGGCGAGCTGGTTCTTTTGCTCGTGAACGCTCGGGGTCAGGCGATGATGGGACACGAAAATCAGGTTAGCCCGATTTCCGCCAATAGTCTTGGATCAGGAGCCCGGTCCCGGACGGCGCCCGCCAAACCTGCTCAGGAATCAGCGGCGTCCAGTGCCGCCAGCAGTGCGCCGGCGGCATGGGCCGGATCATCCGCGTCCGTAATGGCCCTGACCACGACGATCCGCCGGGCCCCGGCGTCGACCACCTGCTCCACGTTCCCGAGGTCGATCCCGCCGATGGCGAACCAGGGCACGACGCCCTCGACCTTCCCGGTCCCCTCCGCGTCCGCCCGGCTGATCGCCTGCGCGGCGTAACGCACCAGGTCGAGGCCGACGGCGGCACGTCCGGGCTTGGTGGGAGTGGCCCATACGGGTCCCACGCAGAAGTAGTCGAGGCCTTTGCGGCCCGGCGAGGATGCGATGGCGGCGTCCACCTGCTCCGGGCTGTGCGTGGACAGGCCGACCACGGTGTGCTTGCCGAGCAGGCCGCGGGCCGCGGCGAGGGAAATGTCCTTCTGCCCGATGTGGAACACCGGCGCGCCGGACAGCGATGCAATGTCCGCACGGTCATTGACGGCCCACAGCCGGCCGTGGCGCGCCGCCGCGGCGTGCAGAACCTCCAGGAGCTCCAGCTCCTCGGCCGCCTCGAGCGACTTGTCGCGCAGCTGGATGATGTCCACGCCGCCGGCGAAGGCGGCGTCCACGAAGTCTGCGAAGTCACCGCGGTCGCGCCTGGCGTCGGTGCACAGGTAGAGGCGGGCAGTCGTGTGGAGGGTGTCCTGGCTCATGGCACCAGCCTAGTTCCTCTAAACTGGGCGAATACCGCGGGAGCCCCCGCAGCGCCCATGTCGGCGCTGCGCGGCTGAGAGGGCGTCAGAGCCGACCGCTTGACCTGATCCGGCTAGTACCGGCGTAGGGAAGGAATTTTTCATGGGCGCAAGAGCCAGCCATGAAGCCGAAGCCGCAAATGGCGCCGCCTCCCGGGATTGTGGCGGCAGGCGGGGCAGCTGCGAGGACAGCACCCCGGAGGACATCAGCGCCGCAGGGGACATCACCGCCGACGTTGCCGTGATCGGCGGCGGCGTGATCGGCCACGGGATTGCCTTCGAGGCCAGCCGTGCCGGCCGGTCCGTGGTCCTGATAGATGACGCACCGGGCAGCGGAGCCAGCTGGGCCGCGGCCGGCATGCTGGCCCCCGTCAGCGAACTGCACTACCAGGAGGAACAGCTCCTGGAGCTGATGCTGGAGTCCTCCCGGCTCTGGCCAGGCTTCGCAGCAGCGATCGACGCCGGCGCCGCCTGCGTAAAAACCGGTCCCGCCGGAACGGCATCCGGGGCCGGTACCGGCTACCTGACGACGCCGACCCTCGCCGTCGGGGCCGACGCCGCGGACCGGCGCGCGCTCACTGACCTCAGGCAGGCCCAGCAGGCCTGCGGCCTCACCGTGGAACCCCTGACAGTGCGCGAGGCACGCGGCCGCGAGCCGTTGCTGAGCCCCGGCATCTCCTGTGCCTTCGACATCCCTGCCGACCACCAGGTGGACCCGAGACTGCTGATCGCCCGGCTCGCCGAATTGCTCGACGCCGAGGGCAACAGCTGCGTCCGCCGGCGCGCGGCCGGGCTGCTGTGGGAAGACGGCCGCGTCGCCGGGGTCCGGCTGGCCGGCGGCGGTTCCGTGCGGGCCGCGGAAACCGTGGTCGCCAACGGGCTTGGCGCCTCCGCGCTCGACGGGCTGCCCCCGGAACTGGTGCTGCCGCTGCGGCCGGTCTACGGTGACATCCTCCGGCTCCGTGTGCCCGGGCACCTGCGGCCGCTGCTCACGGCCACTGTGCGTGGCATGGTGCGCGGCGTGCCGGTGTACATCGTGCCCCGGCAGGACGGCACGGTGGTAATTGGTGCCACCCAGCGCGAGGACGGCCCGGCCGATCCGAACGCCGTGTCCGCCGGCGGCATCTACCAGCTGCTCCGCGACGCGCAGCAGCTGGTGCCCGCGGTGGCGGAGCTGGAACTGCTCGAAGCCACGGCGCGGGCCCGGCCCGGCACGCCGGACAACGCCCCGCTGCTGGGGCGGGTCGCGGCAGCGGACGGCGGGGACGTGCCGGGGCTCATCATCGCCACAGGTTTCTTCCGGCACGGCGTGCAGCTGACCCCCGCTGCGGCCGCCGTCTCCCGGCAGCTCATGGACGGTACAGCCGACCCGCGCTGGGACGGATTCCGTCCTGACCGTTTTTCCCGCGTCCCCGGTACGTCCGGTGACAGCCACAACAAGGAAGCAGCATGAACATCAGACTCAACGGAACGGAGCAGAGCGTCGTCGACGGCGCCTCCGTCAGCACGCTCGTCAGCCAGCTCACCGGCCGGAGCATCGGTCCCGACGGCCGGGCCGCCGACGGGCTCAAGCTTGGAGTCGCGGTGGCCCGCAACGCCGAAGTGGTGCCCCGCAGCCAGTGGCACGCCACCGCGCTCGCCGACGGCGACGACGTCGAACTTGTCACGGCAGTCCAGGGAGGATGACCGGCATGAACGAGACAACCCTGAATCCAGCCGCCCCGGACGTTGTTGCCGCCGCTGCGGCCGCCGGGGCGCCGGCCGATCCTTTCGTGGTCGACGGCGTGACGCTCGGCTCCCGCCTCATCATGGGCACCGGCGGCGCGCCGAGCCTGGACGGACTGGGGGCGGCGCTCGTGGCCTCCGGGACGGAACTGACCACTGTGGCGATGCGCCGGTACTCGCCGGCGGAGACGGGCTCACTGTTCCAGCTGCTCGTGGACCACAACATCAGGGTGCTGCCCAACACGGCCGGCTGCTTCACCGCCAGAGACGCCGTCCTCACCGCAGAGCTGGCCCGGGAGGCCCTCGAAACGGACTGGGTCAAGCTTGAAGTCATCGCCGACGAGCACACCCTGCTGCCGGACGCCGTCGAACTCGTGGAAGCAACGGAGCAACTCGTGGCGCGCGGCTTCAAGGTCTTCGCCTACACCAACGACGACCCCGTGCTGGCCCTCCGGCTGGAAAACCTCGGGGCGACGGCCGTGATGCCGCTGGGCGCGCCGATCGGCACCGGCCTGGGCATCCTGAACCCGCACAACATCGAACTGATTGTCGCGCGGGCATCCGTGCCCGTGGTGCTCGACGCCGGAATCGGCACTGCCTCGGACGCGGCGCTGGCGATGGAACTCGGCTGCGACGCGGTGCTGCTGGCCACTGCCGTGACCCGGGCCCAGGATCCCGCGCTGATGGGAGAGGCCTTCAAACACGCCGTCCTGGCCGGTAGGCTGGCAAAAAAAGCGGGCAGAATCCCGCGTCGCGAACACGCGTTGGCGTCCTCGGCCATGGAAGGCAGGGCCGAGTTCCTTTAGGCCGACGGGCCGTGTGATTCGGTCGGTTGGTGCGGCCGGTTGATCCGGCCACAGAGCACGTCACATAGCAAGGAGCCTCCAGTGGCAGCCACGGACCCCGTCCTCACCCGGCCGCAGATCGACGACGCCCTCGCGGGTCTCCCGGACTGGAGGTACCGGCTGGGCGGGCTGGTGACGGTGTATAAAACAGCGACGTCGGCGGCGGCGCTGGAGCTGATCGCCGCCGTCGGGCGCGTCGCCGAGGAACTGGACCACCACCCTGACCTGGACTGGCGCTACAACCGGGTGTTCCTGCGATTCACCTCGCACGACGCCGGTTCGGAGGTCACAGCCCGGGACGTCCGTGCGGCGACGGCGGCCACCGCCGCCGCCGCGGAGGCCGGCGCCGCCGCGGAGCCGGGGCTGTACCGGTCGGTCGAGATCGGCATCGATACGGATGACCCCGCGGCGATTTCGGAGGTCTGGCGGGTGGCCCTCGGTTATCGAAAGGGCAGGTTCGGGGATCTTGTGGACCCCTACGGGCGCGGGCCCGGGCTTTGGTTCCAGGAAACCAGCACGCCGAACGTCAACCGCCTCCACCTGGACGTCCACCGGAGCAAGGCCGAATCCGCCGTCGTTTTGGACAAGACGGCGGCCACGGGGGCGTTAATGAACCGTGACCACGCACCCGACTGGGTGGTGGTCACGGATGCGCAGGGAAACCGGCTGTGCCTGTGCACCGAGGAAAACCACGAGCCGGACCTTCCGGAACAGGCGCCGCAGGGCTGATCCCTAGAGCGGGTTGACCGCTAGAGCCTCAGGATGGCGGTGAGCTTTTCGGTGTCCTGCCGGGTCCGGGTCTTGCCGAGATAACCCGCGGCTGCGACGGCGGCTGCCGAGCCCAGGAGCATCGGCAGGATCCACGGAATCCACGTCAGGCCCGGCTGGTAGCCGAACCCGGCCGCCATGAAGATGATCCAGCTCAGCATGCCGACGAAGGCGGCGACCCCCGCCGGGACGCTGATGCCGTATTTCGTGTGCCGCTTGTCGTTGGCCCACACCACAAAGCCCGCAGCAACGGTCACCAGGGCGACCACAATCAGGGAAAGCATTCAGGGCACCTCGCGATAGGGAAGGAAACGACTCAAAGAAACGGCTGCGGAGTTGGGCGGAGGCCGGACTAGAGGGCGCCGAAGCCGACGCGCCGTGCTTCTTCCGCCCCGATTTCCACGTAGCCCAGAACACTGGCGGGGACGATCACCAGGCGGCCCTTGTCGTCCTTCAGTCGCAGTTCGCTGCCCTTGGCGATCGCCTCGCCCACTACCTTGGCGACGGCGTCGGCGTCCTGGGCCGATTCGAGCACAATTTCGCGGCCAACGTTCTGAATACCAATCTTTACTTCCACAGCAAGGCCTCCCAGCCAGTCAACGTCTAAGAAATGTCTGTCAATCTCTATTTGTAGCCTAGGTCTCCTTGGGGAAGCGGGAGATTCCGCGCCAAGCTAAACGGTAGATGAGGTCGCTGGCCACATCGAGATCCAGGTTTCCGTCCGTTTCCAGCCAGTACCGCGCGCTTACCTGGGCCAGTCCGGCGAGTCCGCGGCCCAGTAGCTGCGCCTCCAGCTCCGGCAGCTTGGTGTCTTCCGCGATAACGCGAGCGACGGCGTCGGCGAAGGTCTTGTTGAATGCTTCCAGCCGGGCACTGACGTCGACGTCGTTGATCAGGTCCGACTCGAAGACGAGCCGGTGCGCCTGGTCATCATTGGCGATGAACCGGAAGTAGGCCCGCATGACCGCCTGGACGCGCTCGTCGTTGTCGGTGGTGGAATTCAGGGCGCCCAGCAGGAGGTCGATCAGCGTGCTGAGATGGCTGTCCAGCAAAGCCAGGTACAGGTCCCGCTTTGACGGGAAATGCTGGTATAGCACCGGCTTGCTGACGTGGGCGGTCTCGGCGATCTCATCCATGGCGGCACCGTGGTAGCCATTGGCCACGAAGACTTCATGCGCGGCTGCCAGGAGCTGCGCCCGTCGTTCGTCACGGGGTAGGCGTGCTGAGCGCTGACCGCTCCTGGTCTGCCCGGCCGACCGCTTGCCGGTCTCGTCCCGCTCCAACGGCGCCTGATGGACCACTGTCGGCCTTCTTTCCCTCTTCGCACGATTGCATGTATGTGAGATTCCACGGCATTACGGAACTGGATAACAGTGCAAATCTCAACACCAGTGCAAATCCCAGCACCGTTGCAAGCCCCAATAACAGCGCAAAACTTAACAACAGTGCAGACTCAACGATATTGCACTGAACCCCACTCTACGCGCGGGTAATATGACCTGGCAGTATCTTCGGGCATAGATTGAAGTATGGCTTCCAAGTTCACCGCAACAGCCGCCCCCGCAACCGCCGAGCCGCAGCGTGATCCGCGGCCCGGGCCGCTGGTTGACCCGGCGCCGGACCTTAGCCCCGACGAGATGGAACGCTATTCACGCCACCTCATCATTCCGGAGATCGGCGCGGTCGGCCAGCGCCGGCTCAAGAACGCCAAAGTCCTGGTGATCGGCGCCGGGGGCCTCGGTTCTCCCGCGCTGCTTTACCTCGCCGCCGCCGGGGTGGGCACCCTGGGCATCGTCGATGACGACGACGTCGACCTGAGCAACCTTCAACGGCAAATCATCCATGGCGTCGCAGACGTGGGCCGGCCCAAGATCGAGTCCGCCCGCGATGCGATCTCGGCGCTGAACCCGCTCGTGGACGTCCGGCTCCACAATGTCCGCCTCGACGCGTCCAACGCCCTGGAACTCTTTGCCGGCTACGATCTCATCCTCGATGGCGCAGACAACTTCGCCACCCGCTACCTCGTCAACGACGCCGCCGCGATCCTCGGCAAGCCGTACGTCTGGGGATCGATCTTCCGCTTCGACGGCCAGGTCAGCGTCTTTTGGGAACAGCACGGGCCCACCTACCGGGACCTTTACCCGGAAGCCCCGCCGGCCGGATCCGTGCCCTCCTGCGGTGAAGGCGGCGTGTTCGGCATGCTGTGTGCCGCCGTCGGATCGATGATGGTGACCGAGGCCGTCAAACTGATCACCGGTGTCGGGCGGTCCCTGCTGGGAAGGCTGGCGCTCTATGACGCGCTGGGCGGTACCTGGCGCGAGATCAAAGTGACCCGGGACCCTGCGGCCGAGCGGATCACGGAACTTACCGACTACGAGGCGTTTTGCGGCATTGCCCCCGTGGCTGACGCCGGAACCGAACACACCGTGACGGCTACCCAGCTCGCCACCATGCTTGCCTCGCGCAAGGCAGGACTTCGGGACTTCCACCTCGTGGACGTCCGGGAGAGCGGAGAATACGACATTGTCCATATCGACGGATCGGTGCTGATCCCGCAGGGCCGCATCCTGGCCGGGGAAGCGTGGCAGGATCTTCCCCAGGATGCCGACATCGTCTTCCACTGCAAGGCCGGCACACGGTCGGCCGCCGTCCTGTCCGCTGCCCGCGCCGCCGGGTACGAGCGCGTCAGCCACCTCGACGGCGGCATCCTCGCCTGGGTCCGCGACGTGGAACCCGGGAAGCCGGTGTACTGAGGGTCTGGGTGTGCGGAGGGTCTAGATGAGTCCCGCGCGGCTTTGGGCCTACGCGGTTTCGCGGATGTCGCCGGCGGGGCCGGGGTTGGCCGGCGCATGCTCCACGGGGCAGGCAGCCTCGGAACCCGCGGGACCCAAGGCGCCCGCGGCGGGGGAGGGCTCAACCGTGATGCCATAGAGCGCCTCAAGGCCGGCGACGTAGTCGTCTTGCTGTCCGTTGGCGGCCAGTTCCCGCGCCCGGACGGTGGGGATGTGGAGCAGTTGCTTCACCATGCGGCGCAGGGCGAATTCGACCTCCTCGGCGGCAGCGGTGCAGCCATGCCGGGCACGGACCTTTTCCATTTCCGCGTCCAGGACGTTCATCGTGTGGCGGCGCAGGGCCACTATCGCCGAGTCCACGGAGCGTGCCTCGCGCTCCTGCTCGAAAGCGCTGGCCGCGCCGGACACAATGGCGCTGGCCTGCGCGAGTGACTCGGCCTGCTCCTGAGGAGCGGCGAGCCGGACGGATTCCAGCGTGAGGAGCTCAACGCCTTCGAGCTCGCCCACTGCGGGGTCGAAGTCGTGGGTCAGAGCGAGGTCGATCGCGATGAGCGGCTGGGGAGCCGTGGCCCGGATCCGGGCGAGGTCCTCGGCTTCAACCCTGCTGTCCGAACCGCTGCAGCCGATCATCACATCGGCTGCAGCAATGGCGCCCGGAAGAGTGTCCTCGTCCAGTGCCGTGCCACCCCGGGTGGCGACGAAGCCGGGTGCCCGGCCGGAGGAGGAATAGACAGAAACGTCCGTGCAGCCGCGTTCGCGCAGCAGCGACATGGTGGCGCCGGCGTACGCGCCGGTTCCGAAGACGACGGCCTTCTTGGTGGACCAGTCCGGGTTTTCCGACAGGTCAGTGGCCAGATCCAGCGCCACGGAGACGATGGAGAGGCCCCGGGATCCGAGTGCCGTCTGCGCGCCGACGTCCTTGGCGGTCTTGGACGCGGCCTGAAACAGCCGCACCAGGCCGGAACTGGCCGTGCCCTCGTGCTGGGCCGTGATCAGGGCGCGGCGGACCTGACCGGCGATTTCGCGTTCGCCCACGACGGCCGAGTCCAGCCCGGAACTGACCGCGAAGAGATGCTGGCTGACCTCGGCGCCCGTGCGGGTACTGAAAGCCCGCGAGACGAGCTGGTCACCCAGTCCGCTTGCTCCGCTGATCTGGGTAATCAGGGCCGCCCGGGCCGCGTCGACCGCATCCGGATGGGGGGCTTCACCGTAGATTTCAAAGCGGTTGCAGGTAGAAAGGACAACGGCACCCGCCACAGCCGGCGATCCGGCGAGGGCGGACGTGGCAAGCCCGGAAGCGCCGGTGCTCAGTTGAGCAACGGTTTCGAGGTCGATGTCGGCGTGTGTAGCCACCAATGAGAAAAGAACCACAGCACGACCATCATAGCTTTTTCGCGTCCGCGTAGAACAACTATCGGACGTGGCCTCAGGCACCCTGGTCCGTGATCCCCGCCACGCCGCTTCGCCGGACGGGGCGGCTGACAGGCTGTCGTTATCTTTTGGGCACAAATTTGGGCACAATCGAAGTCATGACTCGAAGCTCTGCGGCAAGTGCCGGCGCCACAAATTTCAGCCCGTCCGAACGCGGCAACGGCGCAGCAGCAAGCGGCGCGGACGGCCTCGACGCCGGACACCCGCTGATGGACGGCCGGACCGCAGGCTCCCCGCTGATCGCCGCGTACCGCGGTGGCAAGCCTTCCCGCCGTCCCGTCTGGTTCATGCGCCAGGCCGGCCGCTCGCTGCCCGAATACCTCAAGGTCCGGGAAGGCGTGGCCATGCTGGACTCGTGCCTCCGGCCGGAACTGGCTTCGGAGATCACCCTGCAGCCGGTCCGCCGCCACGACGTTGATGCCGCCATCTTCTTTTCCGACATCGTCATCCCACTCAAACTGGCCGGCGTCGGCGTGGACATCGTGCCGGGCGTCGGCCCCGTCCTGGACGTGCCGGTCCGCACGGCCGCGGACGTCGCCGCCCTGCCGCGCCTGACGTGGGAGGCCCTGGAACCCATCCGCGAAGCCGTCCGGCTGACAGTGGCCGAGCTTGGCAGCACCCCACTGATCGGCTTCGCCGGCGCGCCGTTTACCCTCGCCGCGTACATGGTGGAAGGCAAACCCTCCCGCGACCACCTTGGCCCCCGCACCATGATGCACGCCGATCCGGAAACCTGGACAGCGCTGGCCAACTGGGCCGCCGACGCCTCCGGCATGTTCCTTCGGGCGCAGCTGGAAGCCGGCGCCTCTGCCGGCCAGCTCTTTGACTCCTGGGCCGGTTCGCTGGGCCTGGCCGACTACCAGCGCTATGTGGCGCCGGCTTCCTCCCGTGCCTTGGACCATGTCCGCCACCTCGGCGCACCGCTCATCCACTTCGGCACGGGCACCTCGGAGCTGCTCGTCGCCATGCGCGACGTCGGCGTCGACGTCGTGGGGGTCGACTACCGGCTGCCGCTGGACGAAGCTAACCGCCGCCTGGGCGGGAGCGTTCCGCTGCAGGGCAACATCGACCCCGCGCTGCTCGCGGCACCCTGGGAAATCCTGGAAGCGCATGTCCGCGACGTGATCGCGGCCGGCTCGGCGGCGCCCGGCCACGTCCTGAACCTTGGCCACGGCGTGCCCCCGGAAACCGACCCCGAGGTGCTGACGCGCGTCGTCGAACTCATCCACTCCATCTCCCCGGAGTAGGGGCATGAACGCAGGCGCCGCCGCAACACCCGCGCCGGGCGCCTCGGCTGGCACCGGAGGGCCGGGGACGGCCGTGGTGATCGGGGGAGGCATCTCGGGCCTGCTGGCGGCCCGGGAGTTCGCCCGGGCCGGCGTCCACACCACAGTCCTTGAAGCCACCGATGCCTGGGGCGGCTGCGTCGGCAGCCACACCGTGGCCGGACTGACCCTGGACAGCGGGGCGGAGTCCTTCGCCACCCGCACCTCCGCGGTAGCCGACCTGGCCGCAGAGTTGGGGCTCGACGGCGAGATCGTCGCGCCGAATCCCGGCGGCGCCTGGGTCCAACTGCCCGACGGCCCGCGCGAACTGCCCAAGACCGGGGTGCTGGGCATCCCGGCCAACCCTTGGGACCCGGAAGTCCGCCGTTCCCTTGGCCTGCTTGGCTGCCTCCGCGCCTCCGTTGACGCCGCCCTGCCGGCCAGGCTGGGCACCGCTGCCGGGGTCACGAGTGTGGCGTCGCTGGTGCGGCGACGAATGGGCAGGCGGGTGCTGGACCGGCTCGTGGCCCCGGTGGTTGGCGGCGTCCACTCTGCCGATCCCGCAGTGCTGGACGTCGACATGGTGGCCCCCGGACTGCGGGCCGGCATCCGCCAGCACGGCTCGCTCGCCGCCGCCGTCGCTGCCCAGCGCAGGGGAGCGGCGGCCCAAACAGCCGGGCCCTCGGGCCCCGCACCCGGACGGACCGCCGGGCTGCAAAAGGCCGGCTCCTCCGTCGCCGGCCTGCGTGGCGGGATACACACCCTCGTGACAGCACTGCTGGCCGACCTGCGCCGGCAGGGCGTCACCCTGCTCGGCGGCACCCGTGCCCGGTCCGTGCAGCGCACGGCAACCGGCTGGCACGTCACTACGGACGGGGCCACGTACGACGCCGGCCTGCTGGCGGTTGCGGTCGAGGGGCCGGCCGCCGTCGGGCTGCTCGAAGGTTCCCTGCAGGACATCGCTGACCTGCGCCCGGACCCCGGACCCGACGTCAGCCTGGTCACCCTCGTGGTGGACCTCCCGGCGCTGGATGCGGCGCCGCGCGGCACCGGCGTGCTCGTCGCGCCGCAGAGTCCCGGCGTGCAGGCCAAGGCCCTGACGCACGGCACCGCCAAGTGGGCCTGGCTGGCCGAGCGGACCGGACCGGGCAGGCATGTCCTCCGGCTCTCTTACGGCCGCGCAGAAGGCCCAGGCGCCGCACCGAAATCCCGCAAGGGTGGGGCGGCCGCGGTGCCGCGCTCGGACGAGGAACTGTTCCGCGCAGCGCTCGCCGACGCCTCCGCCCTGCTCTCGGTCCCCGTCACCGCCGGGGATGTGGTGGGCTGGGACGTGGTTCGCTGGGCCGGGGCGCTGCCCTTTGCCTCCCTCGGGCACAAACAGCGCGTCGCCGCTGTCCGCAGCGCCTGTGCTGCCGACGGAACGCTCGCCGTCGTGGGCGGATGGCTGTCCGGCAACGGCCTGGCCGCGATCGTCGCTGACACCGCGCCGCACATCCGACCGCTGCTGGCCTGAGCGGCGCCTCCAGGATCTCCCAGGCCCAGTGGAACTGGCCTAGGGAGCTCTGAGTCATGCCTCCGTAGGGCGGTTTGCCCGCCACCGGAACCCCCAGGAGTCACATCAATCACATAGGCCCCAGCGGCCTCCCCGTCCCTGCAATCACGTCGGCCGCGGGCCGCTATTCCCCGGTTTCCAGCCGGTTTTTCATGCCACCCGATTCCCGCTAGGCTCGATAATCATGTTTATTTTCAGGTCCAACGCGGCAACAAAGAAGATCGGACGCGATAGGGGCCTTCGGCGCGGAGCAGCAGCCGCCGCGCTAGGGGCAGTTCTGGCTGTGACGGCAGGGGTTCCCGCCGCGCACGCATCCACGGGACTGTCGGCGGCGGCGTCCACCCCGCGGTCCGCCCAGGGCTCTCTCACTCTCAGCCTGGACAACGTGCTGGACACGCTGTTCGGCTCCTCGCACACACCGAGTCCGTCGCCGTCCTCCGGATCCAGCGCGCCGACTCAGGCGCCGGTCCGCACCAGCACCCCGGAGCCCACGAGCCCCGAGTCCGGCAGGACCAGTGAACCCAGCGATCCGGAACCCAGCGACCCTGAGCCCAGCGACCCTGAGCCGACCGATCCTGAGCCGAGCAGACCCACGAGCCCCGAGCCCACCACTCCGCGCACCAGCAACCCGCCGTCCGCCACCCCGTCGGGCACCCCGACTGCCAACCGTGCCCAGCCCTCCGCGCCGCAAAGCCCCGGCACGACGCCTGCCGCCCCGGCGCCGGGCGCGTCCGCGAACGGAACCGCGCCGGCTTCGTCCGCTCCGGGTACCGGAGGGGCCCCCGGCCAATCCGGCACGGGCGGCGCCAGCCCGGCGGTGGAGCCGCAGTCCGGAGAGGCGGCTCCCGCAGGAACCGGCGCGCCGGCGTCGCCGTCGGGTGCTGCAACCTCTTCCCCTGGCGGTTCAACCAGGACCGCGGCCGTCAAGGGCCACTCCGGCAGCACGTCGCTGCAGGCCTCGGAGGTGGAACCCGAGGGGATGTCTCCGCTGATTGGCTGGGGCATCGGCCTGGTGGCACTGTCGGCCGGAGCCGGCGTCGCCGTTGTGCGGATGCGCAGGAGCTGACGCCCCCGCCGGATGGCGAGCCCGGGCATGTGAAATCGAGCACTTCTACGTCTTGTAGAACTGCTTTATTTCGACTTAGCTGAACAGAGGAGGCAGACTGGTATGCATGAGCCACACTTCTGCCGAATCTGTCACTAAAACCGGAATGCCCACCCCCGGAGAGTCAGTCGCCGGGGCATCGGCGCCCCAGGATTCAACCGAGCAGTTCTTCACCCTGTGGACCGTTTTCAAGCGGTCCGCTGACGTCGCCCGCGATGCCGAAGCAGCCGAGGACTTCGAGTCCCTTCTGGCACGTCTGGCCGGCGACGGCGTGGTCCACCGCGGCAGCTACGACGTTTCCGCCATGCGCGCGGACGCCGACATCATGGTCTGGCTGCACGGGCCGAAGCCCGAGGCCCTGCAGCGGGCGGTCCGGGACATCCGCCGCAGCAAGCTCTTCACCGGCACCGAGATCGTCTGGTCCGCCATGGGCGTGCACCGCGAGGCGGAATTCGCCAAGAACCACACGCCGGCGTACTCCCGTGGAGTGGAACCGGCCGAGTGGCTGTGTGTCTACCCGTTCGTCCGCTCCTACGAGTGGTACCTCCTGCCGGACGCCGAGCGAGGCGCGATGCTCCGCGACCACGGCCTCCTGGGCCGCGATTTCCCGCAGGTCATCTCCAATACCGTCTCTTCCTTCGCGTTGGGCGACTGGGAATGGATCCTGGGCCTGGAGGCACCCGAGCTCGTGGACCTCGTGGACCTGATGCGGCACCTGCGCGCTACCGAAGCGCGCCACCACGTCCGCGAGGAAGTCCCCTTCTACACCGGCCGGCGCGTGAGTGCCGCCGAGGTCGCGGAGGTCCTTGCATGAGCCCCCTGGATCCCCGAGAGAACGCCGCCGCTGTCACGGCCGTGAATCCCGTCACTGAAGCCGGCCGGATGGCTCCGAAGGAATACGACGCCGTCCTCCTCGCCTCCTTCGGCGGTCCGGAAGGACAGGAAGACGTCATCCCGTTCCTGCGCAACGTCACCCGGGGCCGCGGCATCCCGGACGAGCGGCTAGAAGAGGTCTCGCACCACTACCGCGCCAACGGCGGCATCAGTCCCATCAACGGGCAGAACCGCGCGTTCAAGGCCGCAATGGAGGCCGAGCTCGCGGCCCGCGGCATCGAGCTGCCGGTCTTTTGGGGCAACCGGAACTGGGACCCCTTCATCCCGCAGACGCTCCAGGAGATGTACGACGCCGGGCACCGCAAGGTCCTCATGATCACCACGAGCGCGTATTCCTGCTACTCCAGCTGCCGGCAGTACCGTGAGGACATCGGCGTGGCGCTGACCGATTCAGGGCTGGACGGGAAACTCGAAGTGGACAAGGTGCGCCAGTACTTTGACCACCCAGGCTTTGTGGAGCCTTTCGTTGAGGGCACCGCCGCCGGCCTGGCCGAGGTCCGCGCCCGGCTCGCCGCAGCCGGCATCGCCGATGCCCCGGTCCACATCCTGTTCGCCACGCACTCCATCCCGACCCGTGACGCCGAGGCCGCCGGCCGCTCCGAGGGCGAGCCCCGCCGCTTCGAGGAAGACTCCGCCTACGTGGCCCAGCACCTGGCCGCGGGAGCCGAGGTCATCCGTCGTGTTGAAGCCGAGGCTGGGCTGACCGCCCCGTGGTCCCTCGTCTACCAGTCCCGGTCCGGCGCCCCGCACGTGCCGTGGCTGGAACCCGACATCAACGACGCCATCGAGGACCTCGCCGGCCAGGGCGTCAAGGGCGTCGTGATTGTGCCGCTGGGCTTCGTCAGCGACCACATGGAAGTTGTGTGGGACCTGGACACCGAGGCGCTGGAGACGTGCGCCAAGCTGGGCATCATGGCCACCCGTGTCCCCACGCCCGGAACGCACCGCAAGTTCGTGGCCGGTGTGGTGGACTTGATCTGCGAGCGGACCGCGGCGAACAACATCGCCGACCGGCCGCACCTGACCACGCTCGGCCCCTGGTTCGACGTCTGCCGGCCAGGCTGCTGCGCCAACTTCCGCGGCGAAAAGCCCACCATCGCGGGCGCGGACACAAGCGTCGGGACTGGACACGATCCCTACCCGGCCGCGGCACCCGCGGCCGCGGATATGACGGCCCCGGCAACCGGACGGGCGACGCTGTGACCGTCCGGATCGGAACCCGCGCCAGCACGCTGGCCCTCACCCAGACCCAGCAGGCCGCGGACCAGCTGGCCGCCCTCGGTGGCTTCGCCGTGGAGCTCGTCCACATCCGGACCGACGGCGACGTCCTCACCGGCTCGCTGTCCCAAATGGGCGGCACGGGAGTGTTCGTGGCGGCGCTGCGCGACGCCCTGCTCCGGGACGTGTGTGATGTGGCGGTGCATTCGCTCAAGGACCTGCCCACCGGACCGGCTCTCGGGTTGACCCTCGCCGCGACGCCCAAGCGCGTCGACGTCCGCGACGTCCTCTGCGCCCGGGACGGCCTGAAACTCGCGGACCTTCCCGCGGGGGCCACTGTCGGCACCGGTTCCCCGCGCCGCGCGGCCCAGCTGCGCGCCGCCCGGCCCGACCTAAAAATCCGGGATATCCGCGGCAACGTCGACACCCGGCTCGGACGGGTCCCCGGACTGCCCGGCAACCCGACCGACGCCGTCGTGGACGGCAAATCCTGCGATCTCGACGCCGTTGTCCTCGCCGCCGCCGGCCTGCACCGGATCGGCCGGCTCGACGCGGTCAGCGAGTACCTCGAGACGGACATCATGCTGCCCGCTGCGGGGCAGGGGTCCCTGGCGATCGAATGCCGTACGGCCGACGCGCCGCGCAAAGCAGGGTCCACCGAAGGGTCCGAGGGCGTCCTCGCCCAGGCCCTCGCAGCCCTCGACGACCCCGATACCCGGCTCGCCGTCACCGCAGAACGGGCCCTCCTGGCCCGCCTCGAGGCCGGCTGCGCCGCCCCGGTGGGCGCCTACGCCTACCGCAAGGGAAGCATGCTGCACCTCGAAGCCGTGGTCTGCGCCGTGGACGGCACAGCAAGCGTCCGGGAACGGAAGGCGACCGACGGCCTCACCGAGGTCGGGGCGACCCTGCTGGGAATCGAGCTGGCCGAGGTCCTGCTGGCCCAAGGCGCCGCGGACATCGCGGACCTGACCGCTTCCTGAACCCGGGATCCAGCGCATCATGGGACGTGACGATGTCATGGGACGTGACGATGTCATGGGACGTGACGATGTCATGGGGCGGGACAGTGCCTCGGCGCGGGACATTGCCCGCAACCAAGCCGGCGGCGGGCCGGACGACCACATCGCGGGTGCCCTGCGGGGCGCCCGGATCCTGATTGCCCGCAGCCCGGACCGTGCCGGCGACCTCGTCGCTGCCCTGCGCCGGGTGGGGGCCGAGCCCGTGCTCTTGCCGCTGATCGACTTCGAAGTGGCACCGGACCAACACTCCCTGGACGTCGCCTTCGATGCCCTCGGCGCCGGGGCCTACGACTGGCTCGTGATCAGTAGTGTGACCACCGTCCAGGTGCTCGAGGCGATGGCCGCGGAGCGGGGCTCCACGCTGGGCGCATGGCTGCCCGGCCATGTCCAGGTGGCCACGATCGGCCCGGCCACCCGACACGTCCTCCAGTCCCGGGGTGTGAGCGTGGACCTCGCGCCCACGGCGCTGCAGTCCGGGACCGGGCTCCTCGGTGTCTGGCCCGAAGGCCGCTACAGTGTTCTGCTGCCGCAGGCGGACATCGCCGATTCCCGGCTCCGCCGCGGCCTGGAGGCCCTCGGTGCGTCGGTGCAGGCCGTCATCGCCTACCGGACCGTGGATTATCCGGCGGATCCGGCTCTCAGCCTTCCGGCATACCGGCCCCCGCTGGAAAAGGCCGACGCCGCGCCTCCGGCCGAAGTTCTGACAACCGCGGAAGCAAAACGGCAGATCGAGGCCGGACGGCTCCACGCCGTCGTCGCCGCATCCCCGAGTGCCGCGCGGCGCATCCACACGGAGCTCGCCCCGCTTGGTGACTGCCGCTTCGTGGCGATCGGGCGTTCAACGGCGGGGGCGGCCGCCACGCTTGGACTCGCGGTCGCCGCCGTCGCCGAAGCCCCGACCGCCTCAGGCCTCGTCGCCGCCGTCGTCCGCTCCCAATCGCCGCAGCCGCCGCCTCCGTCAACCCGGGGAAGTTCGCCCGCCGGGCTGGCGTCCGGCCATGCACCCGTAGAACATTTCCCCGAAGACCGGTTACCGGCTGATCCGGTATCAGCAGAGCATCCAGCGAAGGACAACATATGAGCTTTCCGACCCACCGGCCCCGCCGACTCCGCACCACCCCCGCCATGCGGCGGCTCACCGCTGAACACCGGCTCTCCGCCGCTGAGCTGATCCTTCCGGCCTTCATCCGTGAAGGCCTCACCGAGCCCAACCCGATTGCCTCGATGCCCGGCGTGCAGCAGCACACAACCGATTCGCTCAAGCGTGCCGCAGCCGAGGCCGTGCAGCTCGGCGTTGGCGCCATCATGCTGTTCGGCATCCCCGCCGTCCGTGATGCGCGCGGCTCCGCCTCTCTGGACCCCGACGGTGTGCTGAACAGGGCCATCAGGGACGTCCGGGCCGAGGTCGGCGACGAACTCGTGGTCATGAGCGACGTCTGCCTCGACGAATTCACCGACCACGGCCACTGCGGCGTCCTGGACGCCAACGGCTACGTCGACAACGATGCGACCCTGGAGATCTACGGCCAGATGGCGGTCGCGCAGGCCGAGGCCGGCGCCCACGTCCTGGGCCCGTCGGGCATGATGGACGGCCAGGTCGCCGTGATCCGGCAGGCCCTCGAGGACGCCGGGCACGCCAACACCGCCATCGTGGCCTACGCCGCGAAATATGCCTCCGCGTTCTACGGCCCGTTCCGCGAGGCCGTCGACTCGCAGCTGACCGGCGACCGCCGCACCTACCAGATGGACGCCGCGAACCGCCGGGAGGCGATCTTGGAGGTGGACCTGGACCTGGCCGAAGGCGCAGACATGGTCATGGTGAAGCCTGCGATGAGCTACCTGGACATCCTCGCCGACGTCGCCGCCATGAGCCCCGTCCCCGTGGCCGCCTACCAGATTTCCGGTGAGTACTCGATGATCGAGGCCGCCGCCGCGAACGGCTGGATCGACCGCCGGGCCGCCATCACCGAGTCCGTCCTGGGCATCAAGCGCGCCGGCGCCAACATGGTGCTGACCTACTGGGCGAGCGAGCTCGCCGGCTGGCTGAAGGAATCCCGGTGAACGCGGCCCCCGAGCCCCTAAGCTCTTCCCCCACGGCACCGGTCGGGCCTGACCGCATCCTCCTCGGCCTGAACACCTTCGGCGACGTCGGCGTCTTCCCGGACGGCCACCCCGTCCCGCACGCCCAGGTGCTGCGGCAGCTCCTGGAACAGGCCGAACTCGCGGACGAGGTCGGCCTGCACGCCTTCGCAGTGGGGGAGCACCACCGCCGCGACTTCGCGGTCTCCGCCCCGGAGGTCTTCCTGGCCGCCGCGGCCGCCCGCACCAAGAACATCCGGCTCGGCTCCGCCGTGACGGTCCTCAGCTCTGATGACCCGATCCGGGTCTTCCAGCGCTTCGCCACCGTGGACGCCATCTCCGGCGGTCGGGCCGAGGTCATGCTGGGCCGCGGGTCCTTCATCGAATCCTTCCCGCTGTTCGGCCTCGACCTGGCCGACTACGAGGTCCTCTTCGAGGAAAAGCTCGAGCTCTTCGACAAGGTCCGGGCCCAGAAACCGGTCCACTGGGAGGGACGCACCCGGCCGGCCATCAACGGCCTGAGCGTCTATCCGCCGCTGGAACACCACATGCTGCCGGCCTGGATCGGCGTCGGCGGCACCCCCGAATCGGTGCTGCGCTGCGCCGAATACGGCTACCCGATCATCTTTGCGATCATCGGCGGCCAGCCGCGGTCCTTCGCGCCGCTGGCCAACCTCTACCGTGAGGCCATAGCCAAGTACGGGCACCCGATGCAGCAGATGGCCACGCATTCACCCGGCCACGTTGCCGCCACGGATGAGGAAGCACGCGAGGAGTTCTTCCCGCACTGGCTCGAGCAGCGCAACAGGATCGGGGCCGAACGCGGCTGGGGTCCGGCCAGCAGGGGCGAGTTCGATGCGATGTGCATGCCTGAGGGAGCCCTGTACGTCGGCTCGCCGGAAACCGTCGCCGCGAAGATCGCCCTGCTCAAGAAGAACCTGGGCGTGGACCGCTTTGATCTCAAATACAGCAACGGGACCCTGCCGCACGCGGCCATGATGCGCTCCATCGAACTCTTCGGCACCGACGTGGCGCCCCGCGTGGCCGCGCTGCTGGCCGCGCACTGACCTGGCCGCGAACTGAAAGAATAGGAATCATGACTTCCAGCATGCCTCGCAACGAGGAACTCTTTGACCGCGCCCGCCAGTTGATGCCGGGCGGCGTGAACTCACCCGTCCGCGCCTTCGGCTCCGTGGGCGGGACGCCGCGGTTCATGGTGTCCGCCAAGGGTGCCTACCTGACCGACGCCGACGGCGCCGACTACGTCGACCTTGTCTGCTCCTGGGGCCCGGCGCTGCTGGGACACGCCCACCCGGCGGTCCTCGCCGCCGTGCATGCCGCCGTCGACCGCGGACTGTCCTTCGGCGCCTCCACGCCGGACGAGGCTAACCTCGCCGCCATCGTCAAGGAGCGCGTCCCGGCCACCGAACGCGTCCGGATGGTCTCCACCGGCACCGAGGCGACCATGACGGCCGTCCGGCTGGCCCGCGGCTTCACCGGGCGGAACCTCATCATCAAGTTCGCCGGCTGCTATCACGGCCACCTCGACGGACTCCTCGCCGCCGCGGGCTCCGGCCTGGCGACTCTTGCGCTGCCCGGCTCGGCCGGCGTCACCGCCGCGACTGCTGCCGAGACCCTCGTGCTGC
Source organism: Arthrobacter sp. ov118 (assembly GCF_900116495.1). Lineage (GTDB taxonomy): Bacteria > Actinomycetota > Actinomycetes > Actinomycetales > Micrococcaceae > Arthrobacter. The sequence goes on along the minus strand of NZ_FPAY01000001.1, from coordinate 155,916 downwards.
CCTACAACGATCTCGACGCCGTCGAAGCCGCCTTCGCCAAGCACGGCGACAGCATTGCCGCCGTCATCACCGAAGCCGCTCCCGCCAACATGGGCGTGGTGACCCCCGGCGACGGCTTCAACGCAGGCCTGGCCCGGATCACCCGCGAGCACGGCGCCCTGCTGATCCTCGACGAGGTCCTGACCGGCTTCCGGACCGGCTACTCCGGCTACTGGGGCCTGACCGGCGGGGCGGTCGATGCCGCCGAGCCGTGGGCACCGGACCTCCTGACGTTCGGCAAGGTGATCGGCGGCGGCATGCCGACGGCGGCCCTCGGCGGCCGCGCCGAGGTCATGGACTACCTCGCGCCCATGGGGCCGGTTTACCAGGCAGGCACGCTGTCCGGTAACCCGGTGGCCATGGCCGCGGGCGTCGCGACCCTGACCCACGCCACGCCCGACGTATACTCCTTCGTGGACGCCCGCTCCCTGGAACTCTCCGCGGCCCTGACTTCTGCCCTCGATGCGGCCGGGGTGGACCATTCCATCCAGCGCGCCGGCAACCTGTTCTCCGTGGCCTTCGGCACAGGCGCCCGGGGCGTGCACAATTACGACGACGCCCAGGGCCAGGAAGTGTTCCGCTACGCCCCGTTCTTCCACTCGATGCTGGACTCAGGGGTTTACCTTCCGCCGTCGGTCTTCGAGGCCTGGTTCCTCTCCGCCGCGCACGACGACGCCGCGATGAACCGGATCTTCGATGCCCTGCCGGCCGCGGCGAAGGCGGCCGCGGCCGCGAAGCCCTAGCCTGCAGGCGGTTAACGACTGATGGCACCCGCAGCGGCGGGTGCCATCAGTCGTTAATCCTGCCGCAGCGGCGGCGAACTAGAGAACGTCCGAGAGGAAGCCCTGAAGCCGTTCGGTCTGCGGGTCGGTGAAGATCTGTTCCGGCGGACCGGATTCCACGACGACGCCGCCGTCCATGAACGTGACGGTGTCCGAGACGTTGCGGGAGAAGCCCATCTCGTGGGTCACCACCACCATGGTCATGCCGTCCCTGGCGAGGTCGGTCATCAGTGCCAGCACGCCCTTGACGAGCTCCGGGTCGAGGGCGGAGGTGGCCTCGTCGAAGAACATCACCTCCGGCTTCATGGCCAGCGCCCGGGCAATGGCGACGCGCTGCTGCTGGCCCCCGGAGAGGTTTGCCGGACGTGCGTCGGCCTTGTGCCTGAGTCCCACGAGGTCGAGCTGCTCGAGCGCTTCGGCCCGGGCCTGCTCGGCCGGCAGCTTGCGCAGCTTCCGCAGCGCGAGCGAGACGTTCTCTGCCACCGTCTTGTGCGGGAACAGGTTGAACTGCTGGAACACCATGCCGATCCGCTGGCGCAGCTCATCCGGGTTGTCCTTCAGCACCGAACGGCCGTCGAGCAGGATGTCGCCCTGGTCCGGTTCAATCAGGCGGTTCATGACCCGCAGCAGGGTGGACTTCCCGGAGCCGGAGGGGCCGATCACCGAGGCGGTGGTGCCCTGCTCGACGTGCAGGTCGATGCCGCGCAGGACATGGTTGGAGCCGAAGGACAGGTGCAGGTTCTTGCCGGTCAGCGAGCCGGCGGCAAATTCGCTCATTGCTGTGCCCCCTTCCCGATCAGGGCTGCGGCGTCGTCCGGCTGCCGTTTCTCCGGACGGCCGGTGCGCAGGCGGTTGTCGATGTAGTTGACCAAGTGCGTGAGCGGAACGGTCAGCAGCAGGTACATGAACGCCGCGGCAACCAGCGGCGAAAGGTTCCCCGTGTTGGCCGCAGCGTCGTTACCGATGCGGAAGATCTCGCGCTGGCTGGCGATCAGGCCCAGCAGATAGATCAGGGACGAGTCCTTGATCAGCGCGATGAACTGGTTGACCAGGGCCGGGAGCACCCGGCGGATGCCCTGCGGAATCACCACGAGGCGCATGGAGGACCCATAGCTGAAACCCAGGGCACGGGACGCCTCCAACTGGCCCTTCTCCACGCTCTGGATGCCTGAGCGGAAGATCTCCCCGATATAGGCCGCTGCCATGAGCGTCAGGGCGAAGATGGCGAGCGGGAACGGGTTCGTGGATCCGGTCGTTACCCGGACCACGGGTCCTAGACCGAGGCCGATGAGGAGGATGATCACAATAGCCGGGACGCCGCGGAAGATATCCGTGTAAATCCGGGAGAGCCAACGTAGCGGCGTCAAGCGGGACGTGCCCATGACGGCCAGGACCATGCCCAGGATGCACCCGAGCACGCCCGCGGAAACCGCCAAAATCAGGGTGTTGGGCAGGCCGACCGTAATCATTTTCGGTAGGACGGCTGCCATCGCCTCCCAGTCAAAGAAGGTCTTTACGAGTTGATCGAGTGCATCCATGGACTAGGACTTCGGAACGGTGACAGCCTTGGAACCCGGGGACCATGTGGCCGGGGTCTCGCGGTCCGGGTACCATTCCTTGGTCAGCTTGGACCAGGTGCCGTCGGCAATCACGGCGTCGAGGCCGGAGTTCAGCGCGTCGATCAGCGGCTGGTTTTCCTTGTTCACGGCGTACGCGGTGAAGTTCTGGGTGTTCACCACCGACTCGGCGATGACCGTGCCGTCGCCTTCCTTGACCTGGCCGGTGGCCTGCTGGGACGGAGCCACCCAGGCGTCGACCTGGCCGTTCTTCAAGTTGGCGTAGGCGGTGTTGTAGTCCTCGAAGCGGACGGGCTCGATCTGGAGGGTGTTGGTGACGTAGTCATCCTGCACCGTGCCCTGGACCACGGCGATGCGGGTGTCCTTGGTCAGGTCCTTGAAGCCCTTGATGTTGGAGTCCTTCTTGGCGACCACGGCCATGTAGCCGAAGTCGTAACCGTTGGTGAAGCCCACGGTCTTGCGGCGCGCGTCAGTGGTGGAAATCGAGGAGGAACCGAGGTCGAACTGCTTGTTCTGGACCTGGGCGAGCAGCGAGGCGAAGCCGGTCGCCTTGAACTCCACCTTGAGGCCCAGCTTGTCCGCAATGGCGCGCAGGAGTTCGTTGTCGTAGCCGGTGAATTTGCCGGACTTGTCGATGTAGATGTTCGGCGGGGCGTCCGAGAGGGTTCCCACAGTCAGGGTTCCCTCGCTGATCAGGCCAAGCTTGGACTTGTCAATCTTGTCCAGGGGAGTGACGTCCTTGGTCGTGTACTTGTCCAGGGATTTCTGATCGCTGCCCTGGAGGGCATCGGTCGTTGACGCCGTGGTCTGCGCCGACCCGCCGCCGCACGCTGCAAGGGAGACCGCCATGGCGATGGCCACCGGAACGGTTGTCAGCCACTTCAAGGCTTTGCTTTTCATCACGCAATCACTTTCGTCTGAAGTTCAGTGGGTCGCGGGGAGCCTCGTCGGGTCCCGGCTGCCGGCTTGGGCGCCGGTAGGGCAGGCAAGCCGCGAAAGTTAATTGTGTCATCACACCCGGATGGGCCTTCAATCCGAATTATTCGGCCGTTGCGGCGGCGTGGATGCGAAGCATCTTCAGGTTTCCCGGGAATCGGCAGTGATCCTGCCCCGCGGTAGCGGGCCGTAACGGAATCATCGACGCGCCACGACTCCGCCTGGTGAAGCCGCGGGCCATGTGACCTGCATCCCAATCACTGGAATTGAGTGCCGCTGGGGTCTAGTTAACGCTTTGTGGCGGCAACGTTTCGTATTAAGAAGCCCTCCCACCAAGTCCTCCGACCCGATTCCGGAGCTTGGGAAGTCCGGAATCGGGGAGTCCCGTGCTTAGAAGTCGCCGCGGCTCGCGTCCTCCGGCGGCAGGACAGGCCAATCGCCTTCGATCACAGCGGCCGGCTTTGACTTGCGCAGATAGCTTTGGAAATCCGCGGCCTGGGCCGACGCCCATTCAATCTGGAGCTGGTGCAGGTTGCCCGCCGGCATCCTGAGCTTCGGAAATTTTCCGGCCATGGCATCGAGCACACGCAGGGTGGCCAGGGCGTCCGCCGCCGAGGTGTGGGCATTGTCCAGGATCACGCCGTATTCCTCGCAGAGGGCGGTGAGCGTGCGCTTTCCCTTGCGGTACCGGTCCACCTGCTTGTTCATGATGTACGGGTCAAGGACGGGGAAGCGGCTCAACTGGGGGACACCGTAGCGGGCCGACTCGGCGGCGAGGACGGTGAAATCGTAGCTGGCGTTGAAGGCAATAACGGGCACGTCGGCGTCGAACAGTTCCTGGAGTACGGCGGCAAGCTCGCGCGTCACTTCGGCCGCTGGCCGGCCGTCGCGGCGGGCCTGCTCGGTGGTGATGCCGTGGACGTCACTGGCCTCGGTGGGGATCTCAACGCCGGGGTCGGCCAGCCATTCGTGTTCTTTGATCACTTCGCCGTGGGTGTCCACGACGGTGACGGAGGCTGTGACGATCCGCGCCGAACGGGAGTTGCGTCCCGTCGTTTCGAGGTCGAAGGCTGCGCGGGGAAGGCTGTTCCAGGTGCTCATGCGTCAACGCTACCTGCTGGCTCCGACAACCAAGCGCCACCGCCACACCACCACGCGGGGTCACTTACGGCCCAATCCGGGCCGTGCATTGGACCGCAAGTGACCCCGCGTTGCTGTTTCCAGCGGCTAGGCTGGATCGATGCGGACGGAGTATGTGGAGGCGGTGCTGGAGCTGGTGGCGTTGATCCCCGCCGGTACCGCAGTGGCCTACGGAGACGTTGCCGAACTCCTGGGTTCCGGCGGCCCCCGCCAGGTCGGCTCCGTGATGAGCCACTATGGCAGCGATGTGCCCTGGTGGCGGGTGCTGAAGTCCAGCGGAGAGGCGCCCCAGGGCCACGAGCACGCGGCCCTCGCCCTCTACCTGCGGGAAGGCACCCCGCTGCTGGGCCGGTACAACGACTTCCTCCGGACGGGCCAGGGACGCTGGCGGGTAGATCTGGACTCTGGCCGGTGGGCGCCCACCGACGCCGACTTCGACCGCATTGATGCCATCGCCGAGCGGCTCGACCGGGAGTCGCATAAATTGTCGGTGCCCGATGATGAAATGACCGTGTGAGTACCCCCAGCCTCAGCCAGCAAATGCAGCAACATGTGCAACACCCGGAAAGCCCCGACCCCAGCCTGCGGGCAGACAGCCCGCTTCCCCCGCCGGGGACGAGGCAGGCGCCGGGTCCGGGGCTGCGCCTGCTGCCCCCACGGACCCACCACGGCGCGGTCCCGGTGCTGTCGTCGGACCAGCTCGCCGTGCTCGACGTTCCGCCCGGATCGGGTCCCGTACTCGTGGCTGGGGCGCCAGGCACAGGGAAATCGACCGTCCTCGTCGAAGCCGCCGTCCGCCGCACCCAACGCGACGGCCTCGACCCGGAACGGATGCTCATCCTGGCTCCCGGGAGGCTCGCCGCTGATACGCTCCGCGACCGCTTCACCGCCCGCCTGGACCGGAGCCTAAGCACGACGCCGGCCCGCACCTGGGCGTCGTATGCGTTCGACCTGATCCGCCGCGCCAAGGCGGAAGGTATCTTGCCGCTTCCACGCCCGCCGAAGCTGCTCTCCGGCCCCGAGCAGGACCTGATCATCAAGGAGCTGCTCGAAGGACATACGCTGCCAGGCCTCGAACTGCCGTGGCCGGAGGATCTGAATGCCGCCCTGCAGACCCGCGGTTTCCGGCAGGAAGTGCGCCAGCTCTTTGACCGGATCATTGAATCCGGACGGACGGCCGAAGACCTCGTGACCCTGGCCCGGCGGTGCGGCCGGCCGGACTGGGTTCCGGCCGCCGCGCTGTACTCCGAATACCGGGATGTCCTGGACCTGCGCATGCCCGAGGCCTTCGACCCGGCGGGCATTATCACCGCGGCCCGCCAGATCTTCCAGGACGCACCTGATTTCCTCGCCGCAGAGCGCGAGCGTCTGCAGCTGATCCTCGTCGACGACATCCAGGAGGCGAACCCGGCGGTCTTTGAGCTGCTGGCAGATATCGCAGCCGGCAAAGACGCCATCATCACGGCCTCACCGGATACCGTGGTCCAGGGCTTCCGCGGCGCACGGCCCGATCTGGTTGCCGAGCTTCCCCGCCTCCTGGCCGCAGACGGGGCCATCATGGAGCGTCCGCTCCGGACCGCGCATCGGCACGCACCCGCCGTGGCGGAATCGTGGCTCTCAGTGGCCGGGCGCATCTCCCGCCGGTCCGGAGGACAGGACGCACGCCGGCTGGACCATCCCCAACCGGTCCAGACCGGACGGGTCCAGCCCGGACCGGCGCCGGCGCCGGACGTGCCGCCCCGCACGGCCGAGAACCGTTCGGGGATAGTCGAGGCGCACCTGCTGCCATCCCCGGTCCATGAGCTGCGGTATGTGGCCCAGCGGATCCTCGAGGCCCAGCTGAACGACGCCCGGGACCTAGGGGACATTGCCGTAATCGTGCGCAACGGCGGCCAGCTCAGCCAACTGCAGCGGTATCTGGCCGGCCAGGGCATTCCAGTCCGGATTCCCGTGGCCGAATCTGCGGTCCGGGACGAGGTCGCGGTTCGTCCACTGCTCGATGCCTACGCCGTGACCCTGGACCCGGCCGCGCTGACGCCCGAGTCCGCCGTGTCCTTGTTGACCTCCCGGATCGGCGGCGCCACCTCCATTGAACTACGCAGGTTGCGGCAGTCGCTCCGGCGTGAGGAACTCCTGGGCGGTGGCGGACGCACCAGCGACACACTCCTGGTCGAGGCCCTGCTGGAGCCGGGCGGACTGGCGACACTCGGTATCGAGGGACACTCGGCCCGCCGTGTCGCGAGAATGATCCGGGCCGGACGGGAGGCCGCCGCGGCTCCCGGGGGCAACGCCGAGACAGTGCTCTGGGCGCTCTGGCATTCCACCGGACTGGCCGGGCGATGGACTGAGGCCGCCTTGGCCGGAGGGTCGGCCGGTGCCCGGGCTGACCGTGACCTCGATGCCATGATGGCGTTGTTCCACACCGCGGAACGCTTCGTCGACCAACTGCCCGGTTCCGGCCCGGAGCAGTTCCTTGAATACCTGCTAAGCCAGGAGCTCCCGATGGACACCCTGGCCGCCAGGGCACAGCTGGAAGACGCCGTGGAGCTCATGACGCCTGCCAGTGCCGCCGGACGGGAGTGGCCTATGGTGATCGTGCCGGGCCTCCAGGAAGGTGTGTGGCCCAACACCCGGCTGCGCGGCGAGCTGCTCGGCAGCACCCTGTTTGCCGATGCCGTCGAACACGGCGTGGAGTATGCCCTGCAGCTGGACCCGCTCAGCCGGCTACGCGAAATCCGCTACGACGAACTCCGGAGTTTCTCCACAGCAGTGTCCCGCGCCCGCGAAGTGCTGATTTGCACGGCGGTGTCCTCCGAGGACGAACAGCCGTCCTCCTTTCTGGACTATGTCTCTCCGTTGCGCCCGGGGCAGGACCGCCGGGGCTTCACCCCGGTTGAGCGTCCGCTGACGCTCCGGGCCCTCGTGGCAGAACTGCGCCAGCATGCCCAGCTCGACCCAGGAGCCGCCGAATCGGCCGAAGCGGCCGCCGTGCTGGGCGTCCTGGCCACCGCGCAGCCGCCGGTTCCGGGCGCCCACCCGGCGAGCTGGTGGGGCCTGGCCGGCTTGTCCTCCGCCGAGCCGGTGGTTCCACCGGGCGGCACCGTTTTCGTGTCGCCTTCGAAGGTCGAAACGGTGCAGAAATCCCCGCTGGACTGGTTCGTCCAGGCCGCCGGCGGAGAAGCGGCCACGGATTTTGCCCGCAGCCTGGGAACCTTGGTCCACGCCATCGCGCAGGACTTCCCGGATGCCTCGGGAAGCGAATATGTCGCCGAACTGGTCCGGCGCTGGCCCACACTGGGGATGAAAGACAACTGGGAAGGCAAGCTGGACTTCCAGCGCGCTGAGTCCATGGTGCGCAAGCTCGCCCAGTATGTCCTCGTGATGCGCAGCGAAGGCAGGAGCCTCGTCGGCGTCGAGCAGGACTTCGAGGTGAAACTGCCGGATCTGCCGGCGGAGGCGGCCGCCGGAACGGCCGGACCCGAGTCGGGCGAGAACGAAAGCGCCGGGCCCGCGCGGCCCGCAGTCCTCCGCGGCCAGGTGGACCGGTTGGAGATCGACGCCGAGGGCCGGCTGGTGGTCGTGGACCTCAAGACCGGCAAGCGCCAGCCCGGCAAGGCGGATCTGGAGCGCCATCCGCAGCTCGGCGCCTACCAGGCGGCCGTGCTGGCCGGGGGCTTTGCAGGTTCCGATGACGGGCCGCCGCCGCTGCCAGGCGGTGCCGTCCTGGCCCAGCTGGGCACCACCACCAAGAGCCCCGGCATCCAGGCCCAGGCCCCGCTGGAGCCGCACGATAATTGGGCGCTGGAGATGGTCGGCGACGCCGCCCGGGTGATGTCCGGCAGTACCTTCCAGGCCCGGCATGATCCGTCCAAGGGAGGACACGGCGGCCATGGCTGCAGGCTCCCCGAAGTGTGCCCGCTGTGTGTGCGGGGAAAGCAGGTTACTGAATGACCCCCGAGGCACCCGCGACCGGCCAGGCTGTCCCGCCGGCGGCGAACGCCGGGCCCCTGCCCGATCCGCGGTTTACTCCGGAGGAGCTCTCGGCCATGCTGGGGGAGAAGAACAGCCCCACTGCCGAGCAGTCCCTGATCATTTCCTCACCCCTCACGCCGCGGCTCGTGATCGCCGGGGCCGGTTCGGGGAAAACTGCCACCATGGCGGACCGGGTGGTATGGCTCGTGGCCAACGGCTGGGTCCGGCCGGAGGAAGTCCTCGGCGTCACCTTCACCCGGAAAGCCGCCGGGGAACTCGCCACCCGAATCCGGGCCAAGCTGGCCGCGCTGCAGCGCATCGCCGCTGCCGACACCGAAAACGCCGTCTTCCCTGCCGGGCTGCTCAGCACGGATGCCCTCGAACCCAAGGTCTCCACCTACCACTCATACGCGAGCGGCATTGTCTCCGACTACGGCCTCCGCCTGGGCGTCGAACGTGACGTCGTGCTGCTTGGCGGCGCCCAGTCGTTTCAGCTCGCCAGCGAGGTCGTAGAGGCCTTCGACGGCGACTACGAACACTTCCGGTCCGCCAAATCGACCCTCGTCAAGGCCGTGATCCAGCTGGCAGGGGAGTGCGCGGAGCACCTGCAGGACCCGGCCCAGGTCCGGGGCTGGCTGCTGGAACGGATCGCGGCCTTTGAATCCCTTCCGTACGTTGCGGACGCCAAGAAGAATTCCACCCAGGCGGCGGGCGACCTCAACGCGATGCTGCGCACCCGGGCGAGCGTCGCGGAGATGGTGGGCCGCTATTCCGAGGCGAAGCGGGCCCGCGGCGCCCTCGACTTTGGCGACCTCGTGGCCCTGGCGGCGCGCGTGGCCGACGAGATTCCGGTGGCCGCCCAGACAGAGCGCCAACGCTACAAAGTTGTGCTGCTGGATGAGTTCCAGGACACCTCGCACGCCCAGCTGGTGCTCTTCTCCAGGCTCTTCGGCGATGGCCATGCCGTCACCGCGGTGGGGGACCCGAACCAGTCCATCTACGGCTTCCGGGGGGCGTCCGCAGGGCAGCTTTTCCACTTCGTCCGCGAATTCCCGGTCCGCGTCAGCAGCGAGAGTACCAGTGGAAAAAACGCCGGCGGCGAAAGTACCGGACCGGCAGAGATGGCCACCCGCTTTGCCGTGGCGCCGACGTCGTACCTGACCACCGCGTGGCGGAACGGGCGCAACATCCTTGCCACGGCCAACCTTATTTCGGCTCCGCTGAGCAAGGCGGCGGCGGGCCGGGGTGCCGCCGGGGCCAGGGAAACCGCCGACGCCGTCGAGGTCCCGCCCCTGCAGCCCAGCCCGGCCGCGGTCCAGGGCAGGGTGGTGATGGGACGGTTCGCCACGGACGAGGCCGAGGCCGCGGCGATCGCCGGGGACGTGCTGAAGTTCCGTGTGACGGACTTCGACGCCGGCCAGGCCGCCGACGCGGCGCCCCCGGCCATGGCCGTGCTCTGCCGGCGGCGGGCCCAGATGGAGTGCATCCGGCGCGAGTTCGAAGTGCGCGGCATCCCTTATGAGATCGTCGGGCTCGGCGGCCTGCTGGACACCCCGGAAATCATCGATCTTGTCGCCACGCTCCGGGTCTTGGCTGACCCCGGCCGCTCGGACTCCCTCATGCGCCTGCTGGCCGGGGCCCGGTGGCGGATCGGGCCGGCGGACCTGATGGCCCTGAGGGACTGGTCCAGCCACCTCGCCCGGCGCCGGGGCCGCCCCGGCAGCACCGACGACGACGGCGACGACGCAGCCGGCGACGACGCCGTCATAGAAGGCGACATCACCGACGCCGCCAGCCTGGTCGAAGCCCTCGACTGGCTGCCCCGCGACGGCTGGACCTCCGCGCACGGCCGCAGGCTCAGCCCCGAGGCCCGCGGCCGTTTGCAACGGCTCTCGGACGAGCTCCGGCAGTTGCGCACCTTTATGGGGGATGACCTCACCACCTTGCTGGGCGAGGTCGAACGGGCAATGCTCCTGGACATCGAGGTCGCGGCGCGGCCCGGGATCAGCATCCACCAGGCGCGCCGCAATCTGGACGCGTTCCAGGACGCCGCCGCAGGATTCCTGCACACCTCCCACCGGGTCGACGTCCTGGCGTTCCTCGCCTGGCTGGAAGCGGCGGCGGCTGAGGAAAACGGCCTCGATGCCGCGGCGCCGGAGGTGAACCACGAGGCAGTGCAGCTACTGACCGTGCACGCGTCCAAGGGCCTGGAATGGGACGTGGTGTTCGTTCCCGGGCTGAACGCCGGCGCGTTCCCCAGCAGCAGGGACTCGCGGTGGAGCAGCGGAAGCGCGGCCCTGCCGTGGCCGCTGCGCGGCGACCGCGCCGACCTGCCCCAGTGGGACCTGGACCAGCCGGACCAGAAGGGCTGGCTCGACGCCGAGAAGGAGTTCAAGTCCGCCGTCCAGGTACACGGCGAAGCCGAAGAACGGCGCCTGGCCTATGTGGCGTACACGCGCGCCAAACACGTGCTCTGGATCTCGAGTGCGGCGTGGGTCGGGTCACGCGCCGGGCTCGCTGAGATGTCGCCCTTTCTTGCCGAGCTGGAGGGCCTCACCGCCGGAGGAGGAGCCGAAATCCACCCCCTGTCCGTCAGCGAAGACGCGCTGCCGGCCGAAAGCCCCCTCACCTCCGAACTCGAAGTCGCCGGGTGGCCCTACGATCCCCTGGAAGGACCGTATGACCCGCGGACGGGCAAACGGCTGAGGCTTGTCCCGGGCCGCCGTGCGGCCATGGAAGCAGCTGCGGCCCGCGTCCTGGCGGCGATGCATTCCGGCGGGGACCACGAACGGAAACCTGTCCTGCGCGGCCCGGCGGCCGGGTGGGCAAAGGAAGCAGCCACCTTGCTGGAACGCCGGTCCCGGCGTTCGGTCGTCCAGGACGTGCACCTGCCAGGCCATATCTCGGCGTCTACCCTCGTGGACCTGGAAGATGACCCGGACTCCGTCGTGGCCCGACTGCGCCGGCCGGTCCCGCGCGAACCGGGAATGTCGGCCCGCAAGGGCACGGCTTTCCACGCCTGGGTCGAAGAATACTTCGGCGCCGCCGGCATGCTGGACCTCGGCGAGGCCGCAGGCGCTGACGACCACATCGACGAGGCCTACGGCCTGGATTCCATGGTGGAGACCTTCCGCCAGTCCGAATGGGCACACCGCGCCCCCGTACACGTCGAGGTCCCGGTCGAGACGCGGATCGGCGACGTCGTGGTCCGGGGCAGGATCGATGCCGTGTTCCGCGACGCCGACGGCGGCTGGGACCTTGTGGACTGGAAGACGGGGCGCCGCCCCTCAGCGTCCCAGCTGACGGTGAAGGCGGTCCAGCTTGCCGTCTACCGCCTGGCCTGGGCCCGGCTCAAGGGGGTCCCGCTGGAGGACGTCCGGGCAGCGTTCTACTACGTGACCGACAACCAGGTTGTCCGTCCGCACGACCTCGGATCGGCGGAGCAGCTCGAGGCAATTGTGGCCGCGGCGCTGGGAAGGACGGCGGCGGCCGGGGGCTCCTAAGCGGAACCCGGCAGCCGGGACAGGCGTGCAGTTCCGGCCGCCGGCCTACCGGGTTTGGGCGTCGACCACCGTGATGGCGGCGGTCGACGTGTGGTCACCAGGCTCCGGCCGCTTGTCGGCACCGGGCTGCACGACGGCGATTGACTGCGTTGCGGTGTCGTTGGGGGCAGGTGCCGCGGCCGAGGTGACATCGACTTCCGCGTCATCGGGCTGCGTTCCATCGGGCTGCGTTACCTCGGCGTGGACTGCACCTGCCTGCGTGGCCTCCGCCGCGCCGCCGCCGGACTTCGCGTCATCCACTGTCGGCTGGTCGGCCGCCGGGCCGTCGTCGAGCGCCCCGTCTTCAGGCGCACCTTCGTCGTTCCGGTCCGTGCCGCCCGGGGCAGCCTTCGCGGCATCGGCTTCCTCATCGCGGGGGATGGGCGCAACTTGCACCGCGGGCCGGGCATTGACCTCCGGAACCGCGGCCGGCGCCAGAGTGGGGTCCGGACCTGGTACCGGGTCCAAAGGAACCAGGGTGACCTTGCCCCCGGCAGGTACCGAGGCTACGGGTGGAACCGCCTGAGCGGCTGCCGGGGGTGCATCGGGGGAGACGGGTGGGCGGACGGGTGCCTCCGGGAGGCCGGCCGCGTCCTCGGAGCCAGGCGCGGGTGCCGCGACCGGCAGGGGCAGGGGTTCCACGCTGATGGGCTGGCCGCCGTGTTCTGCGACGTCATCGGCAAGGGTGGCCAGCATGGACTCGGCCTCGTCGATCATGTCTCCGTTGCCCGCGGCCAGCCCCTTGACCAGGTACTGGGCCAGGGCGAATTCGGCTGACAGCGCCGCCCGCCGGAGAAGATGGGCGTCGGGTACGTCACGCCGGGTGGAGGTGTAGTGTTCCAGCACCGCGCTGACGAAGTCCTGCTCGTTCGAGGCGACCAGCCAGGCCATATCGTCCGCCGGGTCGCCGATGCGCAGGTCGGTCCAGCCCGTCACGGCGGTTACCCGGTCGCCGTCGACCAGCAGGTTGTCCTCATGGAGGTCGCCGTGGACGACGCAGGGATTGAAGCGCCAGAGGGAGACGTCTTCCATCGCGTGTTCCCAGCGCCGCAGCAGCAGCGGCGGGATTTTTCCGGTGGTGGCGGCCTGGTCCAGTTCGTTCAGGCGGCGCTGGCGGAACTCGTTGGGGGTGTAGCTGGGAAGATCGGCATTGCTCACGATCGACCGCGGGAGGTCATGGATGGCGGCCAGTGCCGCCCCGATCTCCCGGGCCAAGGCCGGCGGGCCGTCGCTGAGGTCGTCGAGGGAGCGGGTCGCGCCGGCCAGATGGGAGTATACGAAGGTGCTGAGCTGTCCCTGCCGGACAGTTCCCGCCACCGTGGGCATAAGGAACGGCAGTTCGGCCCGGATGCCGGGAGCGAAGGCCCGCAGAACCAGGAATTCGGTCTCCAGCCGGGCGCTGGCTTCGGCGTGCCGGGGGGACCGGACGCGCCACCGCTTGCCCTCGGAATCCAGCAGGAGGGCCGCATCGAAGTCTGCCGGATCGTCGGGCGCAGAGCTGACGGCGGTCGGGCTCAGGCCTGGTACCGCCGCAGTTGCTACAGCTGCCAGTTCGATTGGTTTCCTTCTCACCCTTCCACGGTAGAGTCACCGGCGCCCAAGACAGCGATGCACTTCGGCGAGTCTTGAGATCAAGGCCAAATCAGGGCCGATTCCGAGACAAGTGGGCCCTCGCGCCCGCGTCCGCGAGGGCCCGGCGGCGGGGGCGGCAAATGTAAATTGTCTGCCCGAGTCAGTACGGTGGGTGTATGAGTCTTGCGGAGAATCCGACATCCGGGAAAACGCCCGCTGATGCCACGGCGCCCGATGGCGGGGCGCCTGCGGTGCGGCGGCTGCCGGCAAACCACCTGATTGACACGGTGCTGCCGGTGCACCCGGCGCTGATCGACCGCGGATCCGCGGCCCGGCAAAAACCCGGAATGCTGGCGGAGTTGCTCGACTCAGGCTCGGCGCGGGCCCTCGTCCTCTCCGGCCGGCAGGCCCTGGTCAGCGGCGACGGCCTCGTATTCCTGGACGCGGCCGAGCTCGCCGAGCACTTGGCGAACAGCCCCTACGCTCCGGAGCACGTGATCTACCTGGGGTCGGCCCTGCCCGGTTCAGACCTCGAGGCCGGCACCGAGGTCGTCCTCTTTGTCCTGCCGGTCCAGTTTGAAGTCCGGGCCGAGGAGTTCGAACCCCACGTCGCCGGCATCCCCGCCGATGCCCAGTGGGCTGGTTTCCGCGATGTCGCCGCACGGCTGAACGCCACGGACACGGCCCTGTTCATCGAAGCCAGCGCCATCGCCAACTGGCACGCCACCCACACCCATTGCCCGCGTTGCGGCACGCCCACGCAGGTGGAGGCCGGCGGCTGGGTCCGCCGCTGTCCGACCGATAACTCCGAGCACTTTCCCCGGACGGACCCGGCCATCATCGTGACCGTGGTGGGACCGGACGGGCGGATCCTGCTGGGCGGCGGCGGCCCGCTCGACGCCCGGAACTATTCGACGCTCGCCGGCTTCGTCGAGCCGGGGGAGTCCCTGGAACAGGCGGTGCAGCGGGAGATCGGCGAGGAAGTCGGGGTCCGCGTCACCGCCTCGCAGTACCTGGGGTCGCAGTCCTGGCCGTTCCCCGCTTCGCTGATGCTTGGCTTCACGGCCACCACGGCGGACACCGAAGCCCGGCCCGACGGCGTCGAGGTCACCAGGGCCCGCTGGTTCAGCCGGAGCGAGCTGCAGGAGGCCGTCCTGAGCGGCGAGATCGTCATTTCCAGCCGGCTCTCAATCGCCAGGTCCCTTATCGAACACTGGTACGGCGGCGTCATTCAGGACGCGGCCGCCTGACACGGCCTGACTCCATCCGCAGGACAACCACTACTGACTGAGCAGCAAAAGTGACCACAGAGAAATTGAACTTCAGCACCATCCTCGGTGACGGGTCCGCCGGGGCCGGGGAGGCGGTGGCCGGGCACATGCCCGACGGCGGTCCCGCACCGGACACGCGCTCGCTGGAGGAACGCATCCTCGGCGGCCTTGACGCCGAGCAGCGCGAGGTCGCCAGCACCCTGCAGGGACCGATGTGTGTGCTGGCCGGCGCCGGAACGGGCAAGACACGTGCCATTACGCACCGGATCGCCTATGGCGTGCACTCGGGCGTGTACAGCCCGCAACGGCTCCTGGCCGTCACGTTCACGGCCCGCGCCGCTGCGGAGATGCGCAGCAGGCTCCGGGACCTGGGGGTCGGCAACGTCCAGGCGCGCACTTTCCACGCCGCGGCCCTGCGCCAGTTGCAGTTTTTCTGGCCGCAGGCGGTCGGCGGCACGCTGCCCAATCTGCTGGACCACAAAGCCCAGATGATCGCCGAGGCCGCGCGGCGGCTCCGGCTCAGCACGGACCGCGCGTCCATCCGCGACCTCGCCTCTGAAATCGAGTGGGCCAAGGTCTCCATGCTGACCCCGGCGAACTATCTGGAAAACGCCCAGGGCCGGGGCACTCCCGGTGGCTTTGACCTGACCGCCGTCGCACGGGTCTTCCAGTCCTACGAGGACGTCAAGACCGACCGCAACGTCATCGACTTCGAGGACGTGCTGCTGATCACCGTGGGCATCCTGCAGGAGGATCCGAAGGTGGCGGCGACCGTCCGGGAGCAGTACCGGCACTTCGTCGTCGACGAGTACCAGGACGTTTCGCCCCTGCAGCAGCGGCTCCTGGAGCTGTGGCTTGGCGGCCGCGAGGACCTCTGCGTCGTGGGCGATGCCAGCCAGACCATCTACTCCTTTACCGGCGCCTCGCCGAAGCACCTGCTTGGATTCAAGGCCGTGTACCCCGAGGCCCACGTGGTCAAGCTAATCCGGGACTACCGTTCCACCCCGCAGGTGGTCCGGCTCGCCAACGACCTCCTCGCGGGCCGGCGCAGCGGCGGTCCCGCGGCGGACGCCGCCTGGGCCACGCCGCTGCAGCTCATCGCGCAGCGGCCGGCCGGTCCGGCTCCCCAGTTCACCGAGTGCTCCGACGACGAGGCCGAGGCCGCCACGGTCGCCGCCCGGATCCGCGAGCTGCTCGACGCCGGCACGCCGGCCAGCCAGGTCGCCGTGCTCTTCCGCACCAACGGTCAGTCTGAAGCCTACGAGCAGGCCCTGGCCTCGGCCGGGATCGGTTACCAGCTGCGCGGCGGGGAGCGGTTCTTTGCGCGGAAGGAAGTCCGGGACGCGATCCTGCAGCTCCGGGCCGCCACCCGGGCCGTGGCCGAAACCGCCACGCCTGAGCCCCTCGGGCAGCTGGTCCGCGACATCGTTGCCTCGCTCGGCTACACCGACGCGGCACCGCACAATGGTGGCGCGCTTCGGGAACGCTGGGAATCGCTGGCTGCCCTGGTTGCCCTTGCCGACGAACTCGTAGTCAGCAGGGGACCGCAATTCACGCTCGGGGACTTCGTCAACGAACTTCAGGAACGGTCCCTGGCGCAGCACGCACCGACCGTCCAGGGCGTCACCCTCGCGTCGCTGCACGCCGCCAAGGGACTGGAATGGGACGCAGTGTTCCTTGTGGGCCTCAGCGAGGGACTCATGCCGATCTCGTTCGCGGACACCCCTTCAGCGGTGGATGAGGAACGCCGGCTCCTTTACGTCGGCATCACCCGCGCCCGGGAATATCTCTCCCTGTCCTGGTCGACCGCACGGACACCGGGCGGTCGGGCCAACCGCAAACCCTCACGCTTCCTGGACGGTCTGCGCCCCGACTCCGTGGCCAGCTCACACCTCAGGGGCAAGGGAGCGCCGCCACGCCGCAAGGCTGCTGTCCCGGCGTCGTGCCGGGTCTGCGGCAGCATGCTCTCCAGCGGCGCGGAACGCAAGGTGGGGCGCTGCAACCAGTGCCCGCCCAGCTACGAGGAACAGACGTTCAACGCGCTGAGGCAATGGCGGAAAAACACCGCGCTGGAGGCCGACGTCCCGGCGTTTGTGGTGTTTACCGACGCCACATTGACCGCCATCGCCGAGGCCCGCCCGGATTCGCTGGAGCAGTTGGCCAAACTCGCCGGAGTGGGCCCCTCCAAGCTGGAAAAGTACGGCGAGGCCGTCCTGACGGTCTTAGCCGAGAATTCGGGGCACTGATGGCCGCCCGAAACAACAACAGCGACAACAACAGCGACAGCACCAGCGCCGGGAATTCCGGAGGCCGCCGGCCGGGCGGGGCCCCCGGTGCCGTGCCGGCGGTAACGCCGCTGACCACGGCCGACGGCGCCCCTGTCGTGGTGCGCCGGTCCGCCCGCCGACGCCGGACAGTCGCCGCGTTCTGGGAAGACGGCACCGCCGTGGTCGCCATTCCCGCCTCCTTCAGCAGGGCCCAGGAACGGGAATGGGTGCACCGCATGCTGGAAAAACTCCGGCTCCAGGGGGCCCGCGGCCCGCGCGGCTCCGGCCGGCGGCGGCCCCGCAGTGACGCCGATCTGGCAGCCCACGCCGCCGTATTGTCAGCGAAGTACCTCGGCGGCCGGGCGGTGCCGTCGTCGGTCCGCTGGGTCACCAACCAGAACTCACGCTGGGGTTCGGCCACACCGTCCGAAGGAACCATCAGGCTCTCGACGAAGCTTCAGCCCATGCCGCAGTGGGTGATCGACTATGTGCTGCTCCACGAGCTCGCCCACCTCTTGGTGGCCGGTCACGACGCCGCCTTCTGGCGGCTGCTGGCTGCTTATCCGGAGACAGAGCGCGCCAAGGCTTTTTTGGAGGGGGTCTCGTTCGCGACCTCCCGAGGCCTAGGGCCCGGCGGCGGATACGACGAAGCCCCGGACGGAACCGAAATCCCGGCCGGGGCCAACTAGCGTTCTAACCAGCCCGGCGTCGCGCGGCAGCTGGCGTTCAAGGCCTACGCCTTGGGGCCGCCGTCGTTCGTCCCGCCCTCCTCGCGGTCGTCGTCGTTGGCCGCAGGCGGTTCCTGACCGGACCCGCCGGACTCCGCAGTGCCTTCGGTGTCCGCCGCACCGGTGTCAGCGGGCTCGTCGAAGCCTCCGCTCAGCAGCTTCTGCAGGGCGTCATCAACCTCGCTGTCGCTGGCCTCGGCCAGCTTCCGGCGTTCGCTGAAGCCCTGAGGATCGTCCAGATCCTCGGCGGTGGGCAGCAGATCGGGATGCTTCCAGACGGCATCGCGGCCCTCGACCCCGCGCTCGACCTTCAGCGACGCCCAAAGTGTGGCGGCCTCGCGGAGCCGGCGCGGCCGCAGTTCGAGTCCCACTAGGGACGAGAACGCGTGCTCCGCCGGGCCTCCGGTCGCCCGGCGACGCCGGACCGTCTCACGCAGTGCGGCGGCGGAGGGCAGCAGCTTCTCCGTCGCACCCCAGGTGAGTTCGTCCACCCAGCCTTCCACCAAAGCGAGGGCCGTCTCGAGTTTTTCGAGCGCCTGCTCCTGGGCGGGTGTGCGCTGCGGCATGAAGACGCCCTGGGAGAGCGCCTCCTGGATGCCTTCGGGGTTACTGGGATCGATCTCCCGCGCCAGTTCCTCGATCTTGGAAGTGTCGATGTGGATACCGCGCGCGTAGTCCTCGATCGCGCTGAGCAGATGGCCCCGCAGCCAGGGGACCTGGACGAACAGGCGGGCGTGGGCCGCCTCGCGCACGGCGAGGAACAGGCGGATGTCATTCTCGGGCAGGCTGAGGCCCTCACCGAATTTCGCCACGTTGGCCGGCAAAAGCGCCATTTCGAGGTCTGCCAGGGGCACACCGATGTCCGTCGAGCTGACTACTTCGGCGGACAGGGCACCGATCGCCTGGCCCAGCTGCATGCCGAAGATCGCCCCGCCCATGTTCTGGATCATCGAGGAGGCGCCGCCCATCATGGCCTTCATCTCCTCGGGCATCTGCTCGGTCATCGCGGCGGAGAGGGCATTGGCGATGCTGTTGGCCACGGGCTCGGTCAGCCGTTTCCAGGTTCCGAGGGTCTCCTCGACCCATTCGGCCCGGGACCACGCCCGGCCAATCAGTCCCGTGGCCGGAAGCCCGGTGACCTGGTCGAGCCAGAGCTCGGCCAGCCGCAGGGCCTCGTCGACCTCCCGGGACTGGTGGGACGTGACCGAGGGGTCGGATCCGCTGGCGGCCACGCGCCGGGCGTTCTCATGCGCCAGCTGCCAATTGACGGGCCCCTCGGAGGGAGCGTTCATCATCGCCTGCACCTGCGAGAACATCTGCGCCAGAAGGTTTGGATCGTCCGGGAGGCCTGCGGCCTTGGCGAGTTCAGCGGGGTCGATGTTGCCCATGCCCTGACCGCCCATCAGATTCTTGAGCATTTCTGCCAGGGGATCCTTGGGTTCCTCGTCGCCATTGGACGGGTTGAGTGGGTTGGAAGTCATGGTCCCGCCGATCGTCGGTGTGGCTGTTATTCAACTTCACGGTACCCCTCGGCAAGAGGGGCTGTCTGCCGAAACTGCGCCACGTTCGCTGTAGGCAAAGAGCGGTCCGGGCCGCCAAGCGCGTAGTCTTGGAAGTTGGAATATGGAGAGGTCGTTCAATGACAATCACCCAAGGTGAGCAGCCCGCCAGCGACCCGGCGGCCGGCCCGGTCCGGGGGAGAAGAGCCCGTCTGGCGGGCGCCGGCGGCCCCCGGAAGCTGGCGAACCGGTCATCGGCGATGCTCGTCTCCGGCCTGCTGGCTCTGACCTTGGGGATCACTGCTGTGAGCCTGCCGGTGCCCTACGTGGTCGAAGCTCCCGGACCCATCTTCAATACCATCGGGCAGGACAGCGGCAAACCGGTCATCAGCGTTACAGGCCACGAAACCTTCCCCGCCAAGGGCAACCTGGACCTCACCACGGTCTATGTCGACGGCGGCCCCAACGGCCCGGTCAGCGTCTTCGAGGCATTCTCGGCCTGGCTTAACGGGAGCAAGGCCGTCTACCCGCAGGAACTGCTGTTCCCCGCCGGCGTGACGAAGGAGCAGTCCCAGCAGGAAAGCGCCACCGCGATGACCACTTCCCAGGAAAACGCCGTAGCCGCGGCGCTGAAGGAAATGAATATCCCGTTCGAGCAGAAAATGGAGGTCGCCGGCCTCCCGGACGACTCCGCCTCCAAGGGGGTGCTGCAGACGGGCGACGTTCTGGTCTCCATCAATGACAAGCCCATCACGGCCCTCGGCGTCGTCCAGGCGGAACTGGCCGCCGGCAACGGCAAACCGGTCAGTGTGTCCGTGAAACGGGCAGGCAGTCCGGTGACCGCCACCATCACCCCGGCCAAGAGCAGCACGGGCCGCTACATTCTTGGCGTCCTGCTGCAGTACAAGTTCACCTTCCCATTCGACGTCAAGATCTCCCTCGACCAGGTCGGCGGCCCCAGCGCTGGAATGATGTTCGCCCTGGGCATCCTGGACACCCTCACGCCCGGTGACCTGACTGGCGGCAAACACGTCGCGGGGACCGGAACCATCGCCCCGGACGGCGCCGTGGGACCGATCGGCGGAATCGCCCAGAAAATGCAGGGGGCGAGGTCTGGCGGGGCCACCTTGTTCCTGGCGCCGGCGGCGAACTGTGACGACGTCGTCGGTCATGTTCCGGACGGACTGCGGGTCGTCCGGGTGGAAAACCTCACCGAGGCGCGCAAAGCGGTTGAACTCGCCGCGTCAGGCGGCGACATATCTGGCCTTCCTGTCTGCACGAGCAACTAGACTGACCGCGGAACTAAGCACTCGCCTCGCTCGTGGCACTAATGAGCGATTAATAACTAGAAACCAGCAGTAGACGACCAGCTATGAGGTACCGAGTTTGTCCCGTCCCGCCAGCACTGTCCCGCCAGGAAGACCCAAGACACGACGCGGTGCCCTGACGCCGACGTTGATCATCGTGGCCCTGATCGTGGTCGGATTCATCTTCTTCGCCAACGTCTGGACGGATGTCCTCTGGTACCAGCAGCTGGGCTTCTTCGAAGTGTTCCTGACGGAGAACCTGGCCAGGATGCTGACGTTCCTGACCGGCTTCGCCGTCATGTTTTTCGCCGTCTTCTACGCCATCCGGATTGCCTACCATGCGCGGCCGGTCTACGCCCCCGATTCGGACATCCGGGACAACCTGAACCGTTACCAGGCCCAGCTTGAACCCGTCCGACGCGTCGTCATGATCGGGATTCCCATCCTCTTCGGCCTTTTCGCCGGAAGCGCCGCTGCCAGCCAGTGGCAGAAAGTCCTGCTGTTCTTCAACCAGGAACCCTTCGGCCAGAACGATCCGCAGTTCGGCCTCGATATCAGCTTTTACCTGATGACCCTTCCCTTCCTCGGCTTTATCACGGGGTTCCTCATCAGCGTCACCATAGTCGCCGGGCTCGCGGGAATCCTCACCCACTACCTCTACGGCAGCATCCGGATCATGGAACGCGGGATTTTCACCAGCCGCGCCGCGCAGATCCACCTGGCCGTCACGGGCGCTGCCTTCCTGCTGCTGCTTGGCATCAACTTCTGGCTGGACCGCTATTCCACGGTGCAGAGCAACGGCGGACGCTGGGCCGGTGCACTGTACACGGACGTCAACGCAGTCATCCCGACCAAGGCAATCCTGGCCGTGGCCGCGGCCATCGTCGCCGTGCTGTTCATCGTCGCTGCCGTGATCGGCAAGTGGCGGCTTCCGGTGATCGGCACCGCCATGCTGGTCATCACGGCCATACTCGCTGGCGGGGTCTACCCCTGGGTCATCCAGCAGTTCCAGGTCCGGCCCTCGGAACAGACGCTGGAAAACGAGTACATCAAGCGGAACATCGCCATGACCCGGGCCGCCTACGGGCTCGATAAGGTCCAGGAAAAACGGTACAACGCCACCACCAACGCGACCACCGGCGCCCTGGCCCCGGATGCGCAGACCACCGCCAACATCCGGCTGCTGGACCCGAACCTGATCTCCGATGCGTTCTCGCAGCTTGAGCAGTACCGGCCCTACTACCAGTTCCCCAAAGCCCTGAACGTGGACCGTTACCAGATTGACGGCAAAATCCAGGACACGGTCATCGCGGTCCGTGAACTGAACCCGGACGGACTCGCCACGAACCAGCAGTCCTGGCTGAACCGGCACGTGGTCTACACCCACGGATACGGCGTCGTCGCGGCCAAGGGCAACAAGTTCACGGTGGACGGCAAACCGGACTTCCTGCAGGCCGGTATCCCGTCCACGGGGGCCCTGGGCAACGATACGACCTACCAGCCCCGCGTCTACTTCGGCGAGAACTCCCCTGACTACTCGATCGTCGGTGCCCCGGACGGCGCCCCGCACCGTGAGCAGGACCGGCCCGCGGCCAAGGAAGGCGACGGCGAAACGCAGTACACCTTCACCGGCAACGGCGGCCCGAACGTCGGCAGCTTCTTCAACAAGATCCTCTACGCGATCAAGTTCCAGTCCTCGGACCTGCTGCTTTCCGACGGCGTGAACGCCGACTCGCAGATCCTCTATGAGCGCAACCCGCGCGAACGCGTCGAGAAGGTCGCGCCGTACCTGACCGTGGACGGCAATGCCTACCCCGCCATCGTCGACGGCCGGGTGAAGTGGATCGTGGACGGTTACACCACGAGTCCCTACTTCCCGTACTCCCAGCAGGAGCAGCTCTCTGCCGCGACAGCGGACTCGCAGACCGCCGCGAACCGGACGGTGGCGCTGCCGAACAACTCGGTGAACTACATCCGGAACTCGGTGAAGGCCACAGTGGATGCCTATGACGGGTCCGTAACGCTCTACGCCTGGGATGACCAGGACCCCGTGCTGAAGGCTTGGCAAAAGGTTTTCCCCACGTCCCTGAAGCCGTATACCGAGATGTCCGGCGCGCTCATGAGTCACGTGCGCTACCCGGAGGACCTGTTCAAGGTCCAGCGCGAGCTTCTCGGCCGGTACCACGTCACTAATCCCGACAGCTTCTACACAAACATTGACGCCTGGTCTGTTCCGAATGACCCCACAGTCCAGGACGAGGTCAAGCAGCCGCCGTATTACATGTCTTTGAAGATGCCGGACCAGGACAAGCCGGCGTTCCAGCTGACCTCGTCGTTCATCCCGCAGGTGGTCAACGGAAATGCCCGCAACGTCCTCTACGGCTACCTGGCTGCAGACTCCGACGCCGGCAACAAGAAGGGTGTCAAGGCTGAGAGTTACGGCCAGCTCAGGCTCCTGCAGATCCCGCCGGAAACCCAGGTCCCCGGGCCCGGCCAGGCACAGAACAAGTTCAACTCCGACCCCACCGTCTCGCAGGCCCTCAACCTTCTCCGCCAAGGCGCGTCGGCAGTGCTCAACGGCAACCTCCTGACGCTTCCGGTCGGTGGCGGCATGGCGTACGTCCAGCCTGTCTACCTGCGGTCCACGGGTGAAACGTCCTATCCGACGCTGCAGCGGGTCCTGGTGGCCTTTGGCGACAAGATCGGATTCGCGCCCACCCTGGATGAGGCGCTGAACCAGTTGTTCGGTGGAAATTCGGGGGCCGCGGCAGGGGACAAGTCGAACAAGGGACAAACGCCCGCCGCACCCACCACCCCGGGGGGTACACCGGCAGCGCCTGGCCCCACCGACGCGAAGGCTGAGCTGAAGGCCGCCCTCGATGAGGCCAACGCCGCGATCAAGGCCGGCCAGGACGCCCTCGCCAAGGGCGACTTTGCAACGTACGGCGACCAGCAAAAGAAGCTCGCAGCGGCCCTGCAGAAGGCCCTTGAGGCGGAAGCGAAGCTGGGGGCTCCGGCCGCCCCGGCACCGTCGGGTACTGCCGCTCCGACGCCTTCGCCCACTCCGTCAGCGACAGCCGGCAGCTGATGCAGCCGTAGGACCAGGCGCAGGATCGGGCGCAGTTCCCTTCTGGTAGCCACAGGCCGGGTTTGCCCTCCATGGAGCGGCAAGCCCGGCCTGTTCGCTTCCCGGGCGGGCGGCGGAGGGCTCCGGCGGGGAGACGCACATCACGCCACCTCGATTTGGCCTCATGTTCCCCGCCGGGTAGAGTTGTTAGTGCGACGCGGGGTGGAGCAGTTCGGTAGCTCGCTGGGCTCATAACCCAGAGGTCACAGGTTCAAATCCTGTCCCCGCAACTGGAGAAGAAAGTCCGGAACACTGGAAACAGCGTTCCGGACTTTCTGCGTTAAGCGCCCGGCCGCATCCCGACAAGTGCCAGGCCGCATCCCGGTAAGCGCCGGAGTCGGCCCGGAAGCGGTGGTGGTCATGGCGGCCCCGAAAGTAGGGTATTGTTGATCGAGCGACGCGGGGTGGAGCAGTTCGGTAGCTCGCTGGGCTCATAACCCAGAGGTCACAGGTTCAAATCCTGTCCCCGCAACCAGAAAACACCAGCAGTACCAGAAAGGCCCGGATCTGTTGATCCGGGCCTTTCCTGTTCTCAGCCGTCCTTAAGCCGCTGGTAGGTCACCAGCGCACGCGCCCGGGACTCGGCCAGGTCCACAATGGGTGCAGGGTAGCCTGGGGCGCCGCCGTCGGCCTTCCAGGGCTCGTGGACGGACTTGTCATCCAGTGCGGCCAGTTCTTGAACGTACGCGCGCAGGTAACGTCCGGCGGCGTCGAACTTCTTGCTCTGCGTAACCGGGTTGAAGATCCGAAAATACGGTGAGGCGTCGGCCCCGGAACCGGCCACCCACTGCCAGTTGGCCGGGTTGCTTGCGGCATCAGCATCGACCAGCGTGTCCCAAAACCACGCCTCGCCCACCCGCCAGTCCGCCAGCAGGTTCTTCACCAGAAATGACGCCGCCGCCATCCGCACCCGGTTGTGCATCCAGCCGGTCTGCCAGAGCTGGCGCATGCCCGCGTCGACCAGCGGGAAGCCCGTGCGGCCCTGCTGCCAGGCTGCCAGCTCGGTTGCCAACGGGGTTTGCCACTGAAAGCGGTCGAACTCCGGCCGGTAGTTCTGCGTCGCCAGGTCCGGGTTCTCGTACAGCAGCTGCCAGCAAAACTCGCGCCAGCCGAGTTCGGAACGGAAGATCCCGACGTCGGGCGGCGCCCCCGGTCCGTAGTGTTCCCGGAGCGTGTGCCAGATCCGGAACGGGCTGATCTCGCCAAACCGCAGATGGGGCGACAGCCGGCTGGTGCCTTCGACGCCGGGGATATCGCGTCCGCTGCCGTATTGGGCTGCCGGCCCGTCCACGAAGTCCGCCAGTCGGTTATGGGCGCCGGCTTCGCCCGGCGTCCAGGTGCCTGCCAGCCCGGCACTCCAGTCGGGATTGCGGGGGAGCAGACCCCAGCTTTCGAGCGGTTCGCTCGCGGGCGGGGCTCCCGCCGAGGTGTGCGCCGGGGCCGGCAGGCGGTCCGGGGCGGCCACTGGTAAGCGCGGCTCGGCGCCCGCAAGGCAGGCCCTCCAGAACGGCGTGTAGACCTTGTAGGGCCCGCCGCCGCCCGTCCGCACCGTCCACGGCTCGAACATGAGGTTGGCCTGGTAGCTCGTGGTGCTGATGCCCGCGGCAGTGGCCCATTTCTTCAGCCCGGCATCGACGGTGCGCTCGGGGCCGCCGTAACGGCGGTTCCACAGCAGGGTGTCGGCAGACGTCTCCGTGGCGAGGTCCTTGATGATGCGCGCCGCCGGGCCGCGGCGGAGCACCAGCCGCGAGCCCGCGGCCTCCAGGGCGGCCCCGAGCCGGGCCAGGGAGTGGTGCAGCCACCACTTCACGGCACCGCCCAGCGGCCGGACGCCCGGCGATTCCTCGTCGAGGACATAGACAACGGTCAGGGAAGTGCCCAAAGCGGCGGCCTCGGCCAGCGCAGGATTGTCATCCAGCCGGAGGTCGTCGCGGAGCCAGACAAGGGTCGCAGACATGGATCCACGGTACACGCGCGGTTCGGAGGCACGGCACAACAAAGGCCGGCACAAGAAAGGCACGGCACAACAAAGGCCGGGCTTCTGCGGTGCGCCTGGAATCTCAGGCGGACCGCGGAAACCCGGCCATGATGGGGAACCGGGGCCCGAATCGGGGTTCGGACCCCGGTCTCCGGAACCGCGGGCCGTTTAGAGCTTGTCGAAGTCGGCTTCCTCAACCGTGGAGTTGGACGCGGCGGCCCGGTCGCCGGTACCGATGGCCGCGGGGGAGCCGCCGGACTTCAGCGCCGCCAGCCGGGCTTCGATCTCGGTCTGCTCGCCCAGATCCTCCAGCGACTCGAACTGGGCGTCCAGGCTCGAGGCAGCGAGCTCCTGCTGGCCCCGGACCTTGGCTTCCTCCCGGCGGATCTTCTCTTCGAAACGGCCCACCTCGGAGGTGGGGTCCATGATGTTGATGCTCTTGAGGGCGTCGTGCACCTGGCTCTGCGCCGCGGCGGTCTTAGACCGGGCCACCAGCTCATTGCGCTTGCTGGTCAGTTCGTTGAGCTTGCCCTTCATCTGGTCAAGGCCCTGCTTGAGCTTGTCCACCACTTCGGTCTGGGATGCGATGCTCGGCTCGGCGGCCCTTGCCTCATTCTCAGAGGCGATCTGGCGCTGCAGCGCAACCTTGGCCAGGTTATCGAACTTCACCGCATCACCGGAGTCGCCCTTGGCCCGGTATTCGTCGGCCTTGCGGGACGCGGCGAGGGCCTTGTTGCCCCAGTCCTGGGCGTTGCGGATGTCCTCGTTGTAGTCGTCCTGGAGCATTCGCAGGTTGCCGATGGTCTGGGCGACGGCGGACTCAGCCTCGGCAATGTTGTTCGAGTAGTCACGGACCATCTGGTCCAGCATTTTCTGAGGATCCTCCGCCTGGTCCAGCAACGAGTTGATGTTGGCCTTCGCCAGCTGCGCCATGCGGCCGAAAATGGACTGCTTAACCATGGTGTTACCTTTCGTCCTGCTCAGTTGTCTCACTGATTCCAGTGAACAGATGTATCGCTTCTCCCTGCAACCGGCGCGTTTGAGCCGGCGCGTGGTCTGGAATGTTTCCGTGCGGCGCGCGCAGGCTAGAAACTGCCCGAGTCGCCGCCGCCGAAGTCACCGCCCCCGCCGAAGTCGCCGCCGCCCCATCCTCCGCCGGAGTCGCCGCCGCCCCATCCTCCGCCGGAGTCGTCGCCGCCCCAGCCGCCACCGCCGCCCCAGCCTCCGCCGCCTCCGCCGTGGAGGATCGAGTTGATAAGGATACCGCCGAGGATGGCGCCGCCGAGCCCTCCGCCGCCGCTGCCGCCGAACATCCCGCCACGGCCGTAACCCTGGTTGGCGTAGCCGTCGAAGTGGTCAACATCGGACTGGGCCAGCTGTGCGGCCTGTGCGGCCAGCGAGTACGCCTGCTGCGCGTACTGCACGGCCGTGACCGGGTCGGTGCGGGAGATGGAGAGAGCGTAGTCCAGGTTCCGCTGGGCTTCCGCCAAGCGCGTGCGGGCCTCAGTACCCACGCCGCCGCGGCGGGCGGTGATGTAGTCCGACGTCGCACTGATCTGCGCCTGGGCCGACATGATGGTCTGCTGCAGCGAAGCCTGGGCGCGGCGCGCCTGTTCCTGTTGGTCGCGGATTCCAGCCAGCGACTGGTCGAGCGTCTGGTGCGCCGTCGCGATCCGTTCCAGGGTGGCGATGGGATCGATCTTGCCGCCCTGGATCTCGGCCCTGACCTGCGCCAGCGCCGCTTCCCCGGCGGCCACCGGGCCGGAAAGTTCAGGATGGGCGCCGGACTGGAGCATCGCCTTCGCCTGGGCCAGGTCCTGTGCTGTGTCGACGACGGCGGCTTCCAGGCCGTTGCGCGCTTCGTCGAGGCTGCCGGCCACCTTGGTGATCGCGCCGATCAGCACGTTCGTCTGGTGCAGGCTTTCCTCAGCGGCACGCACGGCCACCGCGGCCAGGCTGTTCTCGCCCGTGGCAAGCTTTTCCTTCGCCGCAGCGGAGGCGTTCTGCACGAAGTCGAGGCGTTCCTTCGCCTGCTTGATGTTGTCCGCCACCGGGACCAGCGCGCTCTCGGCGTACTTGGCGCGCAGCTCAGTGAGCGAACGTTCCGCGCTGGCAATCTTGGCCTGGGCGTCCGCGGCTCCGGTGCCGACGGCGGCCAGGGCCTGCGGCGCGTTCTTCTCCAGCTCCCGGAGAGAATCGAAGTCCGCTTTCTGCTCCTGCAGCGATGCCAGGGCGGCTTCGGAGCGGCGGATAATTTCTCCGAGCCAGCTCCGTTGCTGCTCCTCGGTGTCGGGAATGTGGTCGTCGAGCTGCTGCTGCAGCTTGAACGACTCCGTCATGTGGCCCTTGGCCTCCTGCAGCGCCTTGGTGAAGTTGCCGACCGCCGAGTCGCCGTACTGGGCCTGGGCGAATCCCAGTTCCTGCTCGCTGGACTTGATAGCGTCGTCGGCCTCGATCAACAACGAATCGCTCTTCCGGCGCAGCTCCGCCACGCTGAGTCCCGCCAGGGGGTCCGGCTGCCCGGCTTCAGACCCGTGTGTGGCCCCAGCGCCTTGGGCGGCCTTCTTCCGGCGGTTGCGGAGGTACAGGTAGGCTCCGGCCCCGCCTGCGGCCACGACGCCGACCCCCACGAGGACGGCGCTGCCCGCTCCGGCGCCGGACGGCACGGTCCCGCTGCCGCCGCCGGCCGCGTCACCCACGGCGGCGGCGGTGTCAATGGCCGCCTGCGCGAAGTCGCGCTTTCCGCCGGCAAGGTTTGGAACGATTGCGTTCTGCGCGATGTTGCTCGTCTTGGAATAGATGGCGCTGGCCGAGCTGGGGGAGAAGTAGTAGTGGCCGTCATCGGACATGGTGAGGATGACGTCGGCCTTGCCCATGCCCTTGTTCGTGGCGACCGCCTGGGCCCACGCCTTGGGGTCTGTGGGGTTCTCAAACCTTTTGGCCGTGATGACGTAGAGGTTGTACTTGTGGTCCTTCAGGAGCGTCTGGATGGCGTCCTGGACTTCGCCCTTGCGGCCGCCAAGCAGGTTTCCGCTGTCCACGATGTTCTGCCCCGACGGGATGGTGACCGGATCTTCGGCCATAGCCGGAGCGGCGGGAAGCGCCAGCAATCCGGCCACGCCAAGGACGGCGAGGAAACGATTCAACTTAGACCGCATGTGCAACCCTTCAGCACTTCTGCGACCGGTTCGGTCGAACCAGTCGTTCCAGAATGCAGCAGCGCCCCCACGCAGATGTAAAGCCGCAGGTCGCTGTGGCAATTCCATTTGATTCTATGTTGCACCCAATTGGCAGTCCATCTACGGGAATATGCCACCAGCGAAACGCGCTTAAGAAGGGAAAACACCTGCCCGCAGCGTGCCGTCCGTTTGTTCAGGAACCTCCCAGCAAACGTCCGCTCTAGTATCAGTCAGGGCGTCCATAGTTAATAGGCAGAAGAGGATGAAAGGAAGTCCCATGACTGAGAACCCAGTGCCGGGTGCATCACCGAAGCCGACACCACCGAATCAGGATCCGGCAGGAGCGCAAGGCGGCGCCCAGGCGGAGCCTCACGTCTCAGCGCAACCGCATGATTCGGCGCAGCCGGAGGCGGCCCCCGGTACTCCTGCGCCCGGCAACCCCACCCTGCGGCTGGACCGCGCCGAGGACGGCGCGCCGCGTCCTGTCTATCCGCAGCATCAGCCCTCCCAGCCCGGCCAGTCCCAGTACGGGCAGTTCCAGTACGGGCAGGCCCCCTACGGGGCGCACTCCGGTGGCCAGCCGCCGACAGGTCCGTCCTACGCTTCCAGCTCTTCCTTTGCCAACAACCCTGCGAACGCACCCAAGCGCAAGGCGGCCTTCGGCGTCCCGACCCTCGTGGCCAGCATGGTGGCGGCGGGCCTAATCGGCGGCGGCGTGGTCGCCGGAAGCAATGCCCTGCTGGTGGACCGCCCCTCCGCAGCCTCGACGAGCAGCACCACCCAGGCCGGACCCGTGATCGTCAACAACAGAGAAGAGGTTAACGCCATCTCCGCGGCCGCCCTCAAGGCGTCCCCGAGCGTTGTTACCATCAAGGCCACCAGCGGCAGCGACGGCGGCACGGGCAGCGGCATCATCCTCGATGCCGACGGACACGTCCTCACCAATACCCACGTGGTGACGCTCGACGGCAAGACCGCGAACGCCACCATGGAGGTCCGGACGAGCGACGGCAAGGTGTACTCCGCGAAGATCGTCGGCACCGACCCGCTTTCCGACCTCGCCGTGATCAAGATCGACAATCCCTCCGGACTGGTCCCCGCAACCCTGGGTGACTCGAGCAAGCTGAACGTCGGCGACACCGCCGTCGCCATCGGCTCGCCGCTCGGACTCACCGGCACGGTCACTGACGGCATCGTCTCCACCCTGAACCGCACCATCAGCGTGGCGTCCTCGGCCGCGCCGAAGAACGGTGAGGACAACTCGCAGGGCGGTGACCAGGGCTTCCAGTTCGCGCCCCCCGGCGGCGGCCAGGCCCAGAGCACGGCGGACCAGGGATCCATCTCCATCAACGTCATCCAGACCGACGCGGCCATCAACCCGGGCAACTCCGGCGGCGCGCTGGTCAACACGAAGGGCGAAATCATCGGCGTCAACGTCGCCATCGCCTCCGCCGGAGGAGACTCGGCCACCGGCAGCAGCAGCGGCAACATCGGTGTGGGCTTCAGCATCCCGATCAACCACGCCAAGCGTGTGGCCCAGGAGATCATCGCCAGCGGCAAGGCCACGCACGCGCAGTTCGGCGTCAGCGTCAAGCCCAAGGCCGCAGGCTCCTCGACCTCCGGATTCTCGGTGGGCGCCGAGGTCGCAACTGTCGAGTCCGGTTCCGCCGCTGACAAGGCCGGCATCAAGGTCGGCGACGTCGTCACGAAGTTCCAGGATCTGACCATCAGTGATCCCAACCAGTTGACCGCCGCGGTGCGGGAACGGGCCGCCGGGTCCACGGTCAAGGTCACGGTCCTTCGCGGCGGCCAGCAGAAGGAAGTCGATGTAACCCTCGGCACTGCTGCCGAACAGTAGAAGCAGTGCAGTAGCAAGGCCGGGCAGCACCAACCGGTGCGGCCCGGCCTTTGCCGTGCCCGGGACAGGGCCCTGACACAGGCGTTAACCCAGGCCGCGTCCCGTGGCGGCTATATGGTTAGCTAGGAACAGCCCGGCTACGGGCGTTCCGTGGCCATGACCCCGCCAGGGGCGGCTATCCACCCGCATGGAAGGCTGCTGTAGACACAGTGGAAGAGACTCTGAAAATCATTGTGCTGGTCAAGCACGTCCCGGATGCGCAGTTCGACCGCCATCTCACTGGCGAGGGCCACACCACGGACCGCTCCGAAAGCATCCTCTCCGAACTGGATGAATACGCCTTGGAAGCGGCCCTGCAACTGATCGAGGCCCGCGGCGGAGAAGCGGCCGGCAACAAAGTCATTGCCCTGAGCATGGGCCCGGCCGGGGCAGTCAACGCGGTGAAGAAATCCCTGCAGATCGGCGCCACGGAAGGCGTGCACCTCAGCGACGACGCCCTGGCCGGTTCGGACGCCGCAGCAACATCCCTGGCACTGGCCGCGGCGATCAGGCACCTCGGCGCGGAGACCCCCGCGGACCTGATCCTCACCGGCATGGCCTCCACCGACGGCGAGACCTCCCTGGTCCCGGCACAACTCGCCGAACGCCTGGGTCTTCCGCAGGTGACGTTCGCGGCGTCGCTGGAGCTCGACGGCGGCAAGCTCACCGCCCGCCGCGACGGCGACTCCCACTCGGACACCATCGAGGCCCCGCTGCCGGCCGTCGTCTCGGTCACCGACCAGATCAACGACCCCCGGTACCCCAACTTCAAGGGCATCATGGCGGCCAAGAAGAAGACCATCACCACGCTGTCCCTCGCCGACATCGGCGTGGACGCCTCGCAGGTGGGCAGGGCCGGTTCCTGGACCGCGGTCGAAACCGCAGAGGCCCGCCCGCCGCGCACGGCCGGCACCATCATCACCGACGAAGGCGACGCCGGCATCCAGCTGGTCGAGTTCCTGGCCGCCCAGAAGCTGCTCTAAGGGGATTATCCGAACATGCCAAAAGTACTTGTTTTCATCGACAACCCCGGCCAGGTGCTGAAGAAGTCCAGCCTGGAGCTGCTGACCATCGCCCGTTCCCTCGGGGAACCGGCCGTCGCCTTCAATGGCGAACTGCACGACGACGTCGCCCGCTCCCTGGGTGAATACGGCGCGCAGGCACTCTACCGCCCCTCGGCCGACGACCTCGACGACTACCTCGTCGGCCCCAAGGCGTCCTATTTGGCGGCCGCGGTGCAGACCTCCGGAGCCACCGTCGTCCTCGCCGAAAATTCGGCCGAGGGCAAGGAAATCGCCGCCCGGCTCGGCATCAAGCTTGGCGCGGGCGTCATCACCGACGTCGTAGGCGTGGAGCCGGACGGAACGGCGCACAAATCCGTCCTCGCTGGCTCGTACACCAGCACGGCGAAGGCCACCACGCCCGTGGCGGTACTCACCGTCAAGCCCAACAGCATCACACCGGAACCAGCCGTTACCGGCACGGCGCCGGCGACCACCACGATCGAGGTCCCGGAGACGGCCACCGCCGCCTCTGCGCGCATTACGGCCCGCAACGACAAGCCTGCCAGCGGGCGTCCGGACCTGACCGAGGCGAGGATCGTCGTAGCCGGCGGCCGCGGCGTGGATGGTGACTTCGGCCCGCTCGAGGAACTCGCCGACGTCCTGGGAGCGGCCGTCGGCGCCTCGCGGGCGGCCACCGACGCCGGCTGGATCGGCCATGACGCCCAGGTGGGCCAGACCGGCAAGACGGTCTCGCCCCAGCTGTTCATTTCCGCCGGGATCTCCGGCGCCATCCAGCAAAAGGCCGGCATGCAGACGGCCAAGGTCATTGTCGCGGTGAACAAGGACGCCGAGTCGCCGGTTTTCGAGATCGCGGACTTCGGCATTGTGGGCGACCTCTTCAAGGTGCTGCCGCAGGCAACTGAAGAGATCAAGAAACGCAGAGGCTGACCGCGTGAGCACCGACGCCCCCATGGCGCAAAGCCCGTTCGATCCGGAAACGTCCCGGATCGAGCGGGTGCTTTGTTTCACCGCCCACCCCGACGACATCGATTTCGGCGCCGCCGGCACCGTTGCGGCCTGGACCCGCGCCGGGGTGCAGGTCAGCTACTGCATCATGACCGATGGCGACGCCGGCGGCTTCGATCCCGCGCAGCGCGAGGAGATCGTGCGGCTGCGCACCGCCGAACAGCAGCGCGCCGCCGCGCTCGTCGGCGTGACCGAGATCCACTATCTGCACCAGCGCGACGGGTATCTCGAACCCTCGCACGAGGTGATGCGTGACGTCGTGCGGCTGATCCGGCAACTGCGCCCCGACGTCGTGCTGTCCATGCATCCGGAACGGAACTGGAACCGGATCCAGAAGAGCCATCCGGACCACCTCGCGGTGGGGGAGGCGGTGACCCGTGCGGTGTATCCGGCGCTGGAGAACCCCTTTGCCTACCCGGAACTGGCCGCGGCCGGACTGGCCGCCTACAAGCTTCGGTGGCTCTGGCTCTTCGCCGGGCCGGAGGAACGCGAGAACCACTTCGTGGACGTGACGGACCACGTCGGAAGCAAG
Organism: Arthrobacter sp. ov118; assembly: GCF_900116495.1. Classification (GTDB taxonomy): domain Bacteria; phylum Actinomycetota; class Actinomycetes; order Actinomycetales; family Micrococcaceae; genus Arthrobacter. Next base: position 122,541 of record NZ_FPAY01000001.1, on the reverse strand, counting down.
CTCGCCGCCATCCACATCCACACCAGCCAGCATCCCGATGTGGCGGCCATGGACCGCACCGTCCGCGGACTCATGCTGGAGGTCGGGGAACGTGCCGGGCTGCCTGCCGGGCGCAGTGCTGAGGCCTTTCATGTCGTGGCGGTGAACGGGCCGGGCACCATCGCGGGCTTCTGATGTTGCCGTGATGTAACCCGTGTCATATGCTGGAGTCTGTTTAAATCATATTTATTTTATGAAAGGCAGACTTTGATGGCGAAGACTGCGCAGCACCCCGTCCTGGTGATCATGGGCGTGTCCGGCTCCGGCAAATCGACCGTGGCCGGGCTACTGGCCGGCCGCCTGGGCTGGGACCTTGCCGAAGGCGACGACCTGCACCCCGAGTCCAACGTGGCGAAGATGCACGCGGGCCTGCCGCTGACCGACGAGGACCGGTGGCCCTGGCTTGAGAGCATCGCCGACTGGATCCGGGCCCACACGGCCGCAGGGACCCCGGGTATCGTGACCTGTTCGGCGCTGAAGAAGCGCTACCGGGACATCCTCCGCGGCGAAGGCGTGGTGTTTGTGTTCCTTGAGGGCAGCAAGGACCGCATCTCCGACCGGCTGGCATCCCGTCACGGACACTTCATGCCCCCGGCCCTGCTGGAGTCCCAGTTCGAGGCGCTCGAAGCGCCCACCGAGGACGAAAACTTCATAAGCCTGTGTGTCTCCGCGTCGCCGTCGGAAGAAGCACAAGAAATCATCGATCGACTTAGTCTCGTCGCCACCGACGCCCGGCCCTGAGCCCGCGAACCGTAGCGCACCAAGGAAAACGTTTTGAATTCTCTGATAGCAACGCAGCTTCCAGCTGCCGCTGAGGCCACCGACGGCGTCAACACCCAGCTGCTGATCGTGGCCGGCCTGGGCATCGCCCTGATCGTGGTACTGATCGCCAAGTTCAAGTTCCACCCGTTCCTGGCCCTCATCTTGGGCTCCGGGTTCGTGGGCCTCGCCGCCGGCGTGGAACCAGCGAAGGTGATCACCAACTTCGAGGACGGGGTGGGCGGCGTCCTGAAGGAAGTCGGCCTGCTGATCGCCCTCGGCGCCATGCTGGGCAAACTGCTCGCGGACTCCGGCGGCGCCAACAAGGTGGTCGACACCCTGCTGGCCAAAGCCACCGGAAACAAGCTGGTCTGGTCCATCACGCTCGTCGCCGTGATCATCGGCCTGCCGATGTTCTTCGAGATCGGGCTTGTCCTGCTGCTGCCGGTGATCGTCCTGGTCACCCAGCGCTCCAAGATGCCGCTCATGCGCATCGCAATCCCGGCGCTGGCCGGCCTGTCCGTGCTGCACGGACTCGTGCCGCCGCACCCCGGCCCGCTGATCGCGATCAGCGCCGTCAAGGCCGAACTAGGCACCACCCTGGCCCTCGGCATCCTGGTCGCCATCCCCACAGTCATCATCTGTGGCCCGCTCTTCTCGCGCCTGGCAGCCCGGTGGGTGCCCGTGGGCGCTCCCGCCGTGGCCGGCGGCGTCGACACCGTGCACGGTGCTGACCTGGAGGGCGTCAAGCGCCCGCCAAGCTTCATTGTCACGCTGATGACCATTCTTTTCCCGGTGGTGCTCATGCTGCTCAAGGCCGTCATGGACATCATCTGGCCCGACCCCAAGACAGCCCCGGCCATCCGCACGTTCTTCGACTTCGTCGGGCAGCCGCTGGTCGCCATGACGCTCGCGGTCCTGCTGGCCATGGTGACCTTCGGCTACACCGTGGGGCTCAACGGCGCCTTGATTACGAAGAAACTCGGTGTCAGCCTGGGCCCGATCGCCGCCATCCTGCTGATCGTCGGCGCCGGCGGCGGCTTCAAGCAGACGCTGATCGGTGCCGGCGTGGGCGACTCCGTGAAGTCCTGGGCCGAGAGCACCAACATGTCCGTCCTGGTGCTCGGCTTCATCGTGGCCGTCGCCCTGCGCCTGGCGACCGGATCGGCCACAGTCGCCACCGTGACTGCCGCCGGCATCGTGGCACCGCTCGCCAGCTCGCTGACGCCGACCCACGCCGCACTGCTGGCCCTCGCCATCGGCGCAGGCTCGCTGTTCCTCTCGCACGTGAACGACGCCGGCTTCTGGCTCGTCAAGGAGCTGTTCGGACTGACCGTGGGCCAGACGTTCAAGACCTGGTCCGTCATGGAGACACTGATCTCCGTGGTGAGCTTCGGCCTGGTCATGCTGCTCTCGCTCGTCATATAGCGCGGAGAAAAACCCGGTGCGGTCAGTGTGCTGCCGCGCTCAACGCAGGAAGCCGCCCGGCCTTTGTCCCCTTCAACGAGAAGGAGGCAAGGCCGGGCGGCTTTTTTGCTTGCGCTTTTGCCTGCGGACAAAGCATTCCCGGGCGCCGGTCCTGGACGGCTAGGCGCCCAGCGGCGCCGCGGCGACTGTCGGCAGGGTCGGTGACGCCGACCCGCCTGTCGGTTCCACCGTGATGCCCAGGGCCGCGGCGGAGTCGATGCCCTTGACCACTGCCGGCTTGGACAGGGCTTCGGCGTCCATCAGGCCTTGGGACACCGGCGCCGAGCCGTCCTTGGGGATCAGCCACATCTGGTAGACCTTGCCCGGCGGCGGCGCCGGGACGCCGTTCATCTGGACGACGGCGGCGTCCCTGGCCTGGGAGACCGTCACGGTGGCCGTGCCGCCACCAGTGACGTCGACGGTGGCCCGCCGGACGTCGCCGGCCTGCATTACCTGGTTCAGGGGGTCGTTCTGGTTTGCCACGTACGCGCCGACACCCACGCCGCCCAGGGCGATGACGGCCGCCGCGGCGACGCCGACAAGCCAGTTCCGCGTGCCGTGCGGGCGGCGCCGTTCTTCCTTGCGCATGCGGGCCGCGGCAAGCTCGTCGGTGGCCACGGGCTCGGTGCCTTCGCGGGCCGGTGGGGCCAGGTCCGGTGCGATCTGCTGCCCGCTGCTGGGGAGCGGCACGGCGGCCGGGGGCTGCCCGGCCGCCTGGGCCGGCAGGGAGGACATGATCCGGTCCAACAGCCCGGCGGGTGGCTCTTCCTCGGCGGTGAAGCTCATGGCCAGCGTTTCCCGGGCCTGCCGGACGCGCTCATTGAAAGCGTTCCGATCTGAGACGGGTGCTGAGGCCAGGAAGTGCTCGATCGCGGCACGTTCGACGTCGTCGACGGCGTTGAGCGCGTACACCTCCGCAAGGTCCACGACCCTGCCCGACGCGAGGTCGGCGGCGATGTCTGCCGTGAAGCCGCCGGGCAGGCGGCTGTTCTCAGGTGCGTTCATGTCGGTCAATTCAGCTCACCCCCAGGCAGGTCTTCAGTCGGATCAGTCCATCGCGGATGCGGGACTTGATGGTGGGCACGGCGGCATTGAGCCGCTCGGCCACTTCCCGGTACGTGAGGCCGCCGTAGTATGCCAGCCGAACGGACTCCTGTTGTGTTTCGGTCAGCGTCGCCAGGCACCGGACCACGGCCTCGGCCTCGAGCCGGCTGCCGACCTCGTCCGAGACGGAATCGTGGTCGATCTCCTGGCTGCTGGCGCCGTACTTGGCTTCGCGGTCAGTGGCGGATTGGGAGGACCGGACCCTGTCCACGGCGCGGCGGTGGGAGATGGTCATGAGCCAGGCGAGCGGGCTGCCGGCCGCGGCATCGAACTTGGCGGCGTTCTGCCACACCTGCAGGAAGACTTCCTGGGTGGTGTCCTCACTCAGCTCGGCATCAATCAGGACCCGGCGGGCCATGCCGAAGACCCGCCTCGAGGTCAGACTGTAAAATTCTGCGAAAGCTGCCTGATCGCCCTGGGCTATCAGTCCGAGCAGACTGCCGAGCCGGCCGTTGACGTCGGCTGCGGTGCCTGCGGGGGCGGCGCTCCCGGGGTTCGGGGCATTGGGAGTTTCCATCACTCCCAAGCATAGGGCGCCTGCCGCCGGACGCGGGCCATGGGGCCCTGCACGCGGCGCGAAACCAGCGCCTTCGGCTTGGGCGGGGCGCCTATCCAGATCTGCTGTGCTCACCCGCCGCTCCTCGCTCCCTTCCGTTTTCTGGCCGTGATGGCTTGAGGCGGCGACCCAATGGGCCCGCCTTTCAGAAGGGATTCGGCGCAAACGGCAAGCTGGATGGGCGCAATTGCTGGATTCCTACAGCTTGGCTCCGGCGAACCCGTTCTGCCGCCAGGCCTCGTAGACGGCTATGGACGCTGCGTTGGCCAGGTTCAGCGACCGCAGGGCCGGCAGCATCGGCAGCCGGACACGCGACGTTACCTGGGGAGCATGTTTGATGTCCTCCGGCAGGCCGACGGATTCAGGACCAAACAGCAGGACGTCCCCCGCCCGGTAGCTGATGTCCGTATAGGTGGTCTCGCCGTCGGAGGTGAAGGCAAACACCCGCTCCGGTTTCAGGGCCGCCCAGGCCGCGTTGATGTCCGGGTGGACGGTGACGACGGCGAGGTCGTGGTAATCCAGGCCGGCCCGCTTGAGCTTGGCGTCGGAAAAATCAAAGCCGAGGGGCTCCACCAGATGCAGTTCGGCGCCCGTGATGGCTGCCAGCCGGATGGCGTTTCCCGTATTGCCGGGAATCTCGGGGGTGTGGAAGAGGATGCGGAACACTATGCCATCCTAGCGAGCCGGCCGGCAGCCTAATGCATTCCGCGCAGCAGCCGGGCGAGCACGGGAACGTTGACGGTGTTGGGGGCGGGACCTGTTCCGAGAAATAGTTTGAGGCCGCGGACCAGGCCGACGGCGTTGACCACCTCAACCAGTCCGGAGCCCTCGCCGTCCCCACGGCCCGCACCGGCCGGGCGGCGGTGCCGGTCGATGACGGGTTGGTGCAGGTTGCCGTCCGTGCTGTGGACAACAACCCAGCCGGTGACATTGAGCTCGGGAAAGATGTCCTGCATGCGGCGCACAACGTGGGCCAGCTGGGGCGGGGCGACGGAGCGCCCGCCGTGCGTCAACGTGCTGCCGTTCCAGGCATAGGCGCCCGGCGGCAACAGCATGGAGCCGACGATGGCAAGCCGGTACCCGGCAAGGAGTGCGTGGTCGATGTGGCTGTTGTCCGCCGGGGACTGCAGCCCGTTGACCAGCCGTGCGGCAGGAATCGCCGTGAGGATCTGCCTGCTGATCAGCTGCACGGTGCGCATTTCGCGCTGGATCCGGGCCTCGGCCCCGAAGATCCCGCGTTTGCGGGGCATGCCGTGGACCTGCTGTCGGGCGACGTCGGCGGGAATCAGCGGCACCCCGGCGCCGCCGTCGAACTGCTCGAAAGGCGGCACGTAGACGGGCGCGTCCGCGGCAGTGTTCCGTGGCGTGTTCGGGCGGCGCACGTTGGCCGAGGCCCGGCTGCCGGCGGGCGGGGCGTCGAAGTGGGCGCCGCCGTCGGCGGGAGTCGAGTACGGGGCGCCGGAGGCGCTGCCGTAGGAGCGGTCGTAGTCCGCGCGGCGCTTTGCGTCAATGAGTGTCTCGTAGGCGAGGGTGACACGCCGAAACGCCGCAGGATCGCCGCCGTGGTCCGGGTGGGCAAGCCGGGCGGCCTTGCGGTACGCCACCTTGATTTCCTTCTCCGTCGCCGTCACAGGGATCCTGAGGACCTGGTAATGCGAGCTGCTGCCCTGCGTCAAACAGAAATCCTTTTCGTCGAAAGTGCCGGCCGTGAAGGGCCGGACCGTTCGCGGGCGCCCGGTGTGGCCAGTTTAACCGGCTGAAGCAATAACGACTGCCGTGGCCTGGATGGTTCCCGGCTGGAGGGAGGATTCTGCGGCGAATACGGGCAAGGCGTCCGCTGCCAGTTCGCCTGCCGGCGGACTGGCAGCGGACGGGGGTAGCGGCCTACGCGGCCTTGCGCGGTGCCGGTACGTTCGGGGACAGCCGCACCGGGCAGAGCCTGTTGAGCGCCAGGGCGCCCACGAGCAGTCCGAAGTCACGCAGCGCGACGTCGTAGAAGCTGCCCAGGACGATCAGGTTAATGATGATGCCCAGCAGCCAGAGGGCGACGATTGCCGACCCAATGCGGGGACGCACTGCCACCACCACGCCGGCGCCGATTTCCACCACGCCGACGATGTACATGATGGTCTGGGCCGGCAGCGGGACCACCGAGGTCGCCACGGGGGCGAGATACATGGTCCAGTCGGTCAGCAGGTTGGTGAACTTGTCCAGGCCGAAAAGGATCGGCGCAACCACAAAGACGGTCCGCAGCAGCAGGAAGGCCTGGCGGTGCCGGGCGGCCTCGAGCTGTGGTGCCGGAGTGGAGAGGACTGGGGAAGCTTTCATGGCACGCTCCTGTTTCTAAAAATGGATAATCAAATTTTAGAACCGGTCCCGAGGATTAAGCAATGGTTCTTGTTTTTAGAGATATCCTTGGCTCATGACCAAAGTTGCGTGGAACCGGCGGCTCGCGGCGGTCGCGTCGCTGGGCGATGAGAACCGCAGGAAGCTGTTCGACTTCGTTGCGTCCGCGGCAGGCGCCGTCGGCAGGGACGACGCGGCCGGCGCCCTGGGCCTGGCGCGGAGCACGGCCTCGTTCCATCTGGACAGGCTCGTGAAGGACGGCCTGCTGGCCGTGGAGTTCCGCAAGCTGGGCGGCCGGGAGGGCCCGGGCTCGGGCCGGCCGGCCAAGTTGTACCGGACGGCTATGGACGAGGTGGCCGCATCGGTCCCAGAGCGCCATTACGATCTCGCCGGCGAACTGCTGGTTTCCGCAATCGAAGCTGCGTCCGCAGACGGCGGCTCGCCCCGCGATGCCCTGCTCCTCGCCGCCCGTGCCAAGGGGCGCTCGGCGGCTGAGGCGGCAGTCCGCGGAACCGGACGGGCCCAGGCCGAAACTGCCGGGCCGGCGGCCCCCGGAACCGCCGGCGGCGCGGACGGGACGGCCCCCTTTGCGGACTTCCTGGCCGGCCAGGGCTACTGCCCGGCCGACGACGGCGGCGGCGGCCTGCTGCTGCTGAACTGCCCCTTCCACCGCCTCGCCGCCGGCCACGCGGACGTGGTTTGCGCCATGAACGGGGCCTTCCTCGGCGGGGCTTCGGCCGCTTTGGGGGTCGACCCGGGGCGGGTGGAAGCGCTCGACATTGAAGCGCTCAGGGAGCAGGGGAGTGCGCGGGCCGGACAGTGCTGCGCCCGGATCCTGCCTTCGCGACCCTGACCGGGCGGCTCTGGGTTGGGCTACCGGCCCCGCCCGGGCGCTGCCCAAAAGGTGGCCGGCGGCGCGGGCCTGGGCCGGCCCTTGATGCCGGTCAGCAGGACGCCACCGATCACCATCAGGCCACCGGCCATCTGGGCGAGGGTGAGCGGCGTCCCCAACGCCACAGTGATGATGGCCGTGAAGACAACCATCAGGTTCAGGTAGTTCCCCGCGGTCCCGGACGGGGTGGTCTTCAGGGCAAGGTTCCAGAAGAGGAAGGCGCCCAGAGACGGGAACAGGGCTATGTAGGCCAGCGACCAGCCCTCGGCCGGCGTGTCCGGAAACTGCACGTGCATGGCGAGCGCGAACGGCGCCAGGGTCACGGTCGCAATCACCACCTGCAGGGCGGTGGCGGCAGTGGCCGGAACATCCAGCCGGCGGCCGATGATCGTATAAAGGCCCCAGATCACGATCGCGCCGATCATCATCAGCTCTCCGGTGTTGATGGACAGGCTGAACACACGATGAAGCTCACCCCGGGTCAGCACCAGCAGCACCCCCAGCAGGCCAAGCCCTATGCCGAGCCAGCCCAGCCGCGTGGTCTTCTCGCCCAGCAGGACGATTGCCATCACCACGATGAGGGCCGGATTGGCGGCCGTGATCAGGGAAGCGTTCATTGCCGAGGTGTAGCCCAGGGCCCCATACAACAGCAGGGTGTAGGCGCTCATGCCCAGCACACTCAGGAGCAGGAGCGCCGGCCAGCGGCGAAGCACGGCCCGCCAATCGGGCTTCTCGAAGAAGTGGGCCAGGAGCAGCAGCGGTACGGCGGCAAGGGTCCAGCGCCAGAACGTCAGCTCCAGCGGTGTCATGGAGGCGACCGCGGCCTGGCCGACGACGAAGTTTCCGGACCAGAACAGGGTCGCCAGAACGAGGAAGATGGGCGCTTTCACCGCTCGAATCTACACCAGCGGCGGGTTCCTGCCCGCTCCTTCCCCGCGGCCGCCCAGAGGGCCGGCGCGGGTAGAATTGGCCTGTGCCTGTATACCTCGATCATGCCGCCACCACCACCCTCGCCCCGGAGGCGCTGGCCGCCCTGACGCGCGAACTCGCCCGGACCGGCAACCCCTCCTCGCTGCACGGCTCCGGCCGCCGGGCCCGGCGGTCCGTCGAGGACGCCCGTGAGACGTTGGCCGCGGCAGCCGGGGCGCATCCTTCGGAAGTCATCTTCACTTCCGGCGGGACCGAGGCCGACAATCTCGCCGTCAAGGGCCTGTACTGGGCCCGGCGCGCCGCAGATCCGGCCCGCACCCGCATACTGTGCTCCGCCGTCGAACACCATGCTGTGCTGGACACCGTGGAATGGCTCGAGCGGCACGAGGATGCCGAGGTGTGCTGGCTGCCGGTCGATGCCCAAGGGCTGGTGGACCTCGCGGTGCTGGAGGCCGAACTGTCCCGGGATCCGGCCTCGATCGCCCTGGTCACCGTCATGTGGGCCAACAACGAAGTCGGCACCATCCAGCCGGTTGCCCGGATGGTTGAACTGGCCCACGCCGCCGGCGTTCCGGTGCATTCGGACGCCGTCCAGGCCTTCGGTTCCGTGCCGGTGGACTTCCGCGGCTCCGGTCTGGATGCCATGTCCGTCTCGGGCCACAAGATCGGCGGACCGGTCGGCGTCGGTGCGCTCATCCTGGGCCGCGGGGTTAAGCTGACCCCGGTCCAGCACGGCGGGGGACAGGAACGCGACGTCCGCTCCGGGACCTTGGACACCGCGTCGATCGCGGCCTTCGCTGCGGCCGCGGAAGCTGTGGCGGCCAGGCTCCCGGAGGAGTCCGCGCGGATCGCCGCGCTCCGTGACCGGCTCGTCGACGGCGTCATGGCGGCCGTGCCCGAGGCGGTGCTGCGCGGCGCACCCGGAGCCGGGCGGCTGCCGGGCAACGCGCACTTTACCTTCCCGGGCTGCGAGGGCGACTCCCTGCTCTTCCTGCTGGACCTGGCCGGGGTGGAATCCTCCACCGGATCGGCGTGCACTGCAGGGGTCCCGAGGCCCTCCCACGTGCTGCTGGCCATGGGCCTGGACGAGGACACGGCGAGGGGCGCGCAGCGTTTCACGCTGGGGCATTCCTCGACCGACGCGGACGTCGACGCCCTCCTCGCCGCCTTGCCGGGCGCCTGCGCCCAGGCACGCCAGGCCGGCATGGCGGGGCACGAATCCAGCATCCAGACCGCCGGAACGCTCGCCCGTCAGGCGTCCGGCAGGAGTTGATCGACCGAGCCGGTTAAGGGGTTTTGGGCAGAAATCGGCGCGGCGATAGAATGGGGCGGCAGGCTTTGTGCTAGACGATCTCGATCCGGGCCCTGAACAACTAAGCCCTGACCAGTTGCGGCCAGCCATGGCTCGTCCCGATCGGCAAACGCCGGCGAACACCCCGAAAACTAGAGAAAGCCAGTATGCGAGTTCTTGCAGCCATGAGCGGCGGCGTTGATTCCGCCGTCGCCGCCGCCCGCGCCGTCGAGGCGGGGCACGACGTCGTCGGGGTCCACCTCGCGCTGTCCCGGATGCCGGGCACCCTGCGAACCGGCAGCCGCGGCTGCTGCACCATCGAGGACTCTCGTGACGCCTGGCGCGCCTGCGACATCCTTGGAATCCCTTACTACGTGTGGGATTTCTCCGAGCGGTTCAAGGAAGACGTTGTCCAGGACTTCATTGATGAATACGCCGCCGGACGCACGCCCAACCCGTGCATGCGCTGCAACGAGCGCATCAAGTTCGCCGCCCTGCTGGAGAAGGCCATCGCGCTGGGCTTCGACGCCGTCTGCACCGGCCACTATGCCAAGGTCATCACCGACTCTGACGGCAACCCGGAACTGCACCGCGCCGCGGACTGGGCCAAGGACCAGAGCTATGTCCTTGGTGTGCTGACTCACGAGCAGCTCAAGCACTCGATGTTCCCGCTTGCCGACACGCCGTCCAAGGCCGAGGTGCGGGCGGAGGCCCAGCGCCGCGGCCTGTCGGTGGCAAACAAGCCCGACAGCCATGACATCTGCTTCATTCCCGATGGCGACACCGCCGGTTGGCTGGCTGAGAAGATCCAAATGACCACGGGGGACATCGTGGACGAGTCCGGCGCGAAGGTCGGCGAGCATCCCGGCGCCAACGCCTTCACCGTCGGCCAGCGCCGCGGCCTCAAACTCGGCACGCCCGCCGCGGACGGCAAGCCCCGCTTCGTGCTGGAAATCAGGCCGAAGGAAAACAAGGTGGTGGTGGGCCCGGAGGGACTGCTGGCCATCGATGAAATCCGGGGCATCAAGGTTTCCTGGGCTGGGTTGCCCATTGCCGAAGTGGCCACGGGCGAGGACTTCGACTGCTATGCCCAGGTCCGTGCCCACGGCGACCCGGTTCCCGCCAGCGCCCGGATGGCCGGGGACGGGCTCGTTGTCACCCTCGCCGAGCCGCTGCGCGGTGTCGCCCCCGGCCAGACTGTGGTGCTCTACCAGGGCAGCCGCGTGCTGGGCCAGGCCACGATCGATGCCGCGCGCTCGCTGCAGCGGGCCGAGCTTTAGGCCCCGACCAATAGAGTCCAACGAAGGGTCCCGCCAGCCGGCGGGACCCTTCGTTGTGTGCGCCCTTCGGGCCTCGTCGCGTGCGCCCTTCGGGCTCCCCGCCGAAGAAGCGAGTGCCACGCTGAAGAAAAATGAGAGTATCGTTCGGTTCGTATAAATTTTGTGTCTCAACTCACAAAATGCGACGGTTCGGCCGACGGTTGTCTGGTTGAATCTAGAAATCAGCAAAGCGTGCCGCCCACGAGTCCCTCGTTTCTTTGGGTTGCGCTAGAACGCATCGAACAGAAAGTTCACAGATGGCAATGAACAAAAAGGCCTTGCAGAGCGTCATCGCGCTCGCCGGGGTTTCCGCCTTTGCACTGACGGCCTGCACGGGGCCGTCCGGCGGCGCTGGCGGGTCATCAGCGGCCGCAAGCGGTCCAATCGCCTACGGCACCACGGATAAGGTCACCGCCTTGGATCCGGCGGGTTCGTACGACAACGGTTCGTTCATGGTGATGAACCAGGTCTACTCCTTCCTGCTGAACTCGAAGCCGGGCAGTGCGGATCCCGTGCGGGACCTGGCCGAGTCGGCCTCCTTCACCTCCCCGACCGAATACACGGTCAAGCTCAAGCCGGGACTGACGTGGGCCAACGGGCACCCCCTGGACTCCAAGGACGTCAAGTTCTCCTTCGACCGGCAGACCAAGATCAATGATCCTGCCGGCCCGGCCAGCCTGCTGACCAACGTGGAAAGCGTCACCGCCCCCGATGCCACCACCGTGGTCTTCAAACTGAAGCTGGCCAACGACCAGACTTTCGCGCAGATCCTCAGCAGCCCCGCCGCCCCGATCGTGGACGATGAGGTCTTCCCGGCCGACAAGCTGCTGGATGACGACTCGATCGTCAAGGCCAAGGCCTTCTACGGCCAGTACACGATCGACACGTACAAAAAGAACGAGCTGATCAGCTTCAAGGCCTTCCCCGACTACAAGGGAGTCCTGGGCAAGCCGGCCAACGACGCCGCCACCATCAAGTACTACGCCGATGCCACGAACATGAAGCTGGATGTCCAGCAGGGCAACATCGACGTCGCAAACCGCAGCCTGAGCGCCACCGACATCGATGACCTGAAGAAGGACTCCAAGGTCAAGGTCAATGTGGGCCCCGGTGGAGAAATCCGCTACATCACGTTCAACTTCGACACCATGCCGTACGGCGCCAAGGCCGCGGACGCCGATCCGGCCAAGGCGACCGCCGTCCGCCAGGCCATCGCCAACCTCGTGGACCGCCAGGCCCTCGCGGACCAGGTCTACAAGGGCACCTACCTGCCCCTGTACTCCAACGTCCCCAACGGCTTCCTCGGCGCCAACGAGTCGTTCAAGGACGCTTACGGCGATGCCGGCAAGCCCAGCCTCGACAAGGCCAAGAAGGTCCTGACCGACGCGGGCGTGACCACCCCGGTGACCCTGAACCTCCAGTACAACCCGGACCACTACGGCAAGTCCTCCGGCGACGAATACGCCATGATCAAGGACCAGCTGGAGAAGTCCGGCTTGTTCAAAGTCAACCTGCAGTCCACGGAATGGGTCACCTACAGCAAGGCCAGCCGCGCCGATGAATACCCCCTGTTCCAGTTTGGCTGGTTCCCGGACTTCAGCGACGCCGACAACTACCTGACCCCGTTCTTCCCGGAGGGCGGCTTCCTGAAGAACCACTACAACAACGCCACTGTCAACGACCTCATCAGCAAGCAGTTGACCACCGTCGACAAGAGCGCACGCGAGTCCACGATCAAGGATGCCCAGAATGCCCTCGCCAAGGACATCTCCACGCTTCCGTTGCTCCAGGGCGCGCAGGTTGCCATTTCGGGCAGCAGCGTCAAGGGTGTCGACTCCACCCTTGATGCGTCCTTCAAGTTCCGTTTGGGAACCGTTTCCAAGTAAGGCTGCATCCCTGCAGTTGTGACCAGCCTGCGAGGCGGGGCGTCCTCCAGGCGCCCCGCCTTTGCTGGTCATTGCCGCACCCAGCAGTTCACGCCGGCCGGCCCCTGGCCGCGAAGGCACGACCTTTAGGTACCAATGACAACATTGATAGAGGCGCCGCCCAGCGACGCCGACGGACTCCTTCCGTCAAAGAAAAAATCCACGGGTGGGGGACTGGGGACCTACATCCTGGTCCGGTTCTTCCTGATCATTCCGACCATTTTCATCCTCGTGACTTTGGTGTTCTTCCTGATGCGGGTCATTGGCGATCCCATCACCGCCGCCCAGGGCGGCAGGCTTCCCCCGGAGGCGCTGGCGCAGCGCATCCACGAAGCCGGGTACGACCGCCCCATCCTCGTGCAGTACTTCGAATACGTTGGCCAGGTGGCGACCGGCAACTTCGGCACCACCATCACCGACCGCCGGCCCGTCGTTGAAATGCTCGCAACCTTCGGTGCGGCAACCCTTGAACTGGCCATCAATGCGCTCATCGTGGCGCTGCTGGTCGGCATCCCGCTTGGACTCATCGCCGCCTACCGGCGCGACAAGGCGCCGGACGCGGTCCTGCGGTTCTTCGCCATCCTCTGCTACGCGACCCCCGTGTTCTTCGCCGGCCTGCTGATGAAGCTGACCTTCTCGGTCTGGCTCGGCTGGCTGCCGGTCGCGGGACGGGCCTCCACCAGGACCGAACTGGCCATGGGAAGCCTGGCCGCACCCAGCGGCATCTACTGGCTGGACGCGCTGCGCAGCGGCAACATGAGCGCCTACGGTGACGTCGTGTCCCATTCGATCCTCCCCGCGGTCACCCTGGGCCTCCTGACGGCAGGGGTCTTCCTCCGGCTGGTCCGCACCAACGTCATCGGCACGCTGGGCAAGGACTACGTCGAGGCCGGCAGGTCCCGCGGCGTCAGTAATTACCGGCTCGTGACCAAGCATGCCTACAAGCCGGCGCTCATCCCGATCATCACGGTCATGGGGCTCCAGATTGCCCTTCTGCTGGGCGGCGCCGTCCTCACCGAGTCCACGTTCGAGTGGAAGGGACTCGGCTACCAGCTGGTGCAATACCTGAACTCCCGCGACTTCGTCGCCGTCCAGGGCATCGTCGTGCTGCTGGCAGTCATCGTGGCCGTCACGAACTTCATCGTTGACGTCGTCGCAGCCCTGATCGACCCGCGAGTGAGGTACTAGCCATGACTAAAACCACAGTAAGCGGGCGCAAGCAGCCGCTCATGTACCGCCTGCCGGTGATCTCGCACTTCCGGACGAGCGTCGGACTGCAGCGCGGCATGCTCGTCACCGGTCTGGTGCTGACTCTCGCCTTCCTGCTGACAGCGGCCTTTGCGCCGCTGATCGCCCCCTACGGCTTTGCCCAGCTCAGCGATGCGGCGGGCACCTTCCCGGCCCAGCAGCCCCCCAGCCCGGCCCACATCTGGGGCACCACAGTGGGCGGGTATGACGTCTTTTCCCGCGTGATCTGGGGAGCCCAGACAGCGTTCGTCGTGATCGTCGTCGCCGTCGTGATGTCGATTTTCCTCGGTGTCGCACTCGGCCTGCTCAGCGGCTACTTCGGCGGCTGGCTGGACCGGACGCTGGTGGTGATCGCCGATGCGATCTACGCCTTCCCGTCGCTGCTGCTGGCCATCGTGATGTCAATCGTCATTAGCCACGGCCAGTCCAGTTTCTGGGGCGGCATCGTCGCCTGCTCCATCGCCATCTCCGTGGTGTTCGTCCCGCAGTACTTCCGCGTGATCCGTGCCGAGACCATCCGGCTGAAGGCGGAGCCATACGTCGAATCGGCCAAGGTGGTGGGCGCCTCAAGCGCCCGCATCATGGGCCGCCACATTTTCAAGAACGCAACCCGCACCCTGCCGCTGATTTTCACGCTGAATGCGTCGGAGGCCATCCTGACCCTGGCAGGCCTGGGCTTCCTGGGGTTCGGCATCGAACCGTCTTCCGCGGCCGAGTGGGGCTTCGACCTCAACAAGGCCATCGCGGACGCCTCCTCGGGCATCTGGTGGACAGGTGTCTACCCCGGTACGGCGATTGTCCTGACCGTGCTCGGCCTGACCCTCGTCGGTGAGAGCATCAACGACCTCAACGATCCCCGCCTGCGGGGCCGCAAAAAGGCTGTCGCAGGCAAGGGCGGACCCGACTCCACCGGCGCCGCCCGGACCGCACCGGACACCGCCGCACCCGAAATAGAAGCGAGACTTCCATGACCACCAACATCGACACGCCCGGCACGGGCGCAGGCCCGGTCCTGGACATCGACCGCCTCAAGGTCACCTTCGCCACCGATGCCGGGGATGTGTACGCCGTCAAGGACGTCAGCCTCGAGGTCAACCCCGGCGAGGTCGTCGCCATCGTTGGCGAATCGGGATCCGGCAAGACGGTGACGGCCAAGACCATCCTGGGACTCCTGCCGGAGACAGCCACCAGCCAGGGCGCCGTGCTGATCAACGGCAACAATGTCATCAGCGTCAGCGAGGCCAAGCTTCGGGAGATCCGGGGCCGCGACGTGGCCATGGTGTTCCAGGAACCGTCCACGGCGCTCAACCCCGTCTACACCGTCGGCTGGCAGATTGCCGAGGGCATCCGCGCGCACGCCGGCTCCGGCGGCGGCAAGGTCTCGGCCAAGGACGCCAAGGTACGTGCAATCGAAGCCCTCCGCAAGGTGGGCATCCCGGACCCAGAAACGCGGGTCAACTACTACCCGCACCAGTTCTCCGGCGGCCAGAAGCAGCGCGTCGTCATTGCCGCCGCGCTGGCCCTGAACCCGGGCCTCATCGTGGCCGACGAGCCGACCACCGCCCTGGACGTCACCGTCCAGGCGGAGATCCTGGAACTGCTGCGGGACCTGCGCGACAACTACGGGACCTCCATCGTGCTGATCACGCACAACATGGGCGTCGTCGCCGACCTCGCCGACCGCGTGGTGGTCATGTACCAGGGCGACGTCGTGGAGGAGGCACCCGCGCGGGCGCTGTTCGCCCAGCCCAAGGAGGACTACACCAAGAAGCTCCTCGCCGCCGTCCCGCACCTGGGCCGCAACTCCGCGTCCGCCGGCATGGTGGAACGCGCGCACCAGGGCGGCAAAGTGCTGGTCGAGGCGAAGAACCTGACCATCGAGTACCCGGGGCGGCTGGGCAGCCCGGCGTTCAAGGCCGTCGACGGCGTCAGCTTCACCGTGTCCGAAGGCGAAGTCTTCGGTCTGGTGGGGGAGTCGGGGTCCGGCAAGACCACCATCGGCCGGGCTATCGCCGGCCTCAACCGGACCACGGGCGGCAGCCTCAAGGTGCTCGGCTACGAAATGCTGAACTACAAGGAGCGCACCTTCAAACCGCTCCGCAAGGAGATCGGCTTCGTGTTCCAGGACCCGGCGGCCTCGTTCAACCCGCAGCTGACCATCGGCGACTGCGTGGCCGAACCGCTGATCATCCACGCCAACCCGAGCGCCGCCGAGGCGCGCAAGCGCGTCGGCGAGCTGCTCGAGTCGGTGCAGCTGCCGGCGTCGTACGCTGACCGGTTCCCGCACGAACTCTCCGGCGGACAGCGGCAGCGCGCCTCACTGGCGCGGGCGCTTATCCTGAACCCGAAACTGCTTATCGCCGATGAGCCGACGTCGGCGCTGGACGTGTCCGTGCAGGCCGTTGTGCTGGAGCTGTTCAAGGAGATCCAGCAGGAGTTCGGTTTCGCGGCCCTGTTCATCAGCCATGACCTCGCCGTGGTGGACATGCTTTCCCACTGGGTCGGCGTACTCTACAAGGGCAAGATGGTGGAGCAGGGCCTCGGCAACCAGGTGATGGGCAACCCGCAGCACGACTACACCCGCAAACTCATCGCCTCGCTGCCCGTTCCCGACCCCGACGAACAGGCACGACGGCGCGAGGCTTTCCGCGCCGTGCTGCACAGCTGACTTTCGGGAACACTGCCACCGGACATGCCCGCCGTTCGTCCCGAACGGTGGGCATGTCCCCTTTTGTGCATGCTTAACAGCAGAAAGCATTAACCGCCGTGGCCCTAGACTGGGTCAATGACCGAGCAGAACCTCAATCTTCCTGATGCCGATTCCTACGACCCGGCGGCAAGTTCGCTGGCCGGTTCCGTGGATCCCGCGGTGATGGCGGAGCTGTTGTCGATCCGCTCCAGCATCGACAACATCGATGCCACCCTCGTCTTCCTCCTCGCTGAGCGCTTCAAGGCCACCCAGAAGGTCGGCTTCCTCAAAGCCGCGCACCAGCTTCCCGCCGGCGACCCGGGCCGTGAAACGGCGCAGATCGCCCGGCTACGGCGCCTTGCCGCCGAGGCCCATCTGGATCCGGCCTTCGCGGAAAAGTTCTTGAACTTCATCATCGGCGAAGTTATCCGCCACCACGAGGCCATCGCCGAGGACCATCAAGCCGCGCAGGCCTCCGGCTCGGCCGACGCCGTCCGCGCCGCAGACGCCTAAGCATGGCCGGAACAACATCGTCCGCCGCCGGCCAGGTCACTGCAACCGGCCTCGGTACATGGCCGGGGGAGGACCCGGCGGAGGCCGCACGCACCATCCGCGGGGAACTGGGCAGCCCGCACCTGCCCTTCCTTGCCGAACTGCCGGACCGCGGGGTCGGCTCCGATGCCCTGGGCCGGACCGCGTCCCTGCTCGTGGAACTCGCCGTCGACGTCCAGCCGCATGGCTGGCGGTTCGTGGACCGTCCCGGGAAAGACCTGCAGCGGGCAAAATCAGCCTTGTCCACCGACATCAATATTCTGGCGGACGTGATCGGCGCTGAGGAGGCGCCCTCGGAAGATATCAAGATCCAGCTGCGCGGCCCGCTCAGCCTCGCCGCAGGCCTCCACCTGCACAACGGAGAACGGGCCCTGATCGACTACGGCGCCCGACGGGACATTGCCGCCTCGCTCGCAGCGGGCGTCGAAGGCTACCTCAAACAGGTGGCTGCGGCCGCCCCGGGCGCCCGGATCATGGTCCAGATCGACGAGCCGGACATCGCCGCCGTCCTGGCCGGCACCATCCCCACGGCCAGCGGCTACCGGACGCTGCGCTCCGTGCCGGGCCGGGAAGCCACCGAGTCCTGGCAGCTGGTCATCGACGCGCTCCGCGCCGCCGGCTCCGTCGAGACCGTCGTGGCCGTCCCGGAGGTTGAGGCGCCGTTCGAGCGGATCCTGGCGGCGGGCGCGGACGGCATCGCCGTGCCGCTCCGGGCATTGACCTCCCGCCAGTGGGAACAGCTTGCCGGCGCGGTGGAGGCCGGAAAGCGGCTCTGGGCTGGAGCGCTGGACGTGGCCGATCCCGCCGCGGCGTTGCCGAAGGTTGGCGACGTCGTCGAGAACGTGTGGCGGCCGTGGCGGCAACTGGGCCTGCCCGCCTCCACGCTGGGCGCGCTCAGGGTCACCCCGTCCGAGGGGCTGGCAAGCCAGTCGCCCGCGGCGGCGAGGAACGTCCTCACCCGGCTGACCCAGGTGGCAGACGGGCTCAACCAGCTCGCGCTCGGCTAGCAGCAGCCGGCGCGAACAGGGCTCAGACCCTGCCCTCCCAGGCGTCCGGCCCGGCATATCCGGGCAGGTACCCGGGCGTGGTCACGCCGCCCGGGTAGGGCTCCAGCCGATAATCGAACCGCCCGGCGTACACCAGGACCAGGCCGAGCTGGGGCTGGATCACCTTGACCTGGATCCGGTGCCGGCCGCCGTCCTGCGGCTCCCACCACTGTTCGGCATACGCCTTGGCGTCGAGGGCCGCCGGCAACGGAATGCGCAGCGGCCCCAGGAACAGCCGTGACGCCTCCGACACCCCCCGCAACCGGCCCTCCGGTGTGACGCTGAGGAACAGGTCGGTGACGATCCGGCGGTACCGGCCGACGTAGTCCACAAGCCCGGGCCTGCCCCGGGAGTCGTCAAGGCTGGTGGTGTCATGGAACAGCCGGGTGGTATCCGGGAAGAAGATTTCCCGCCGGGCCGTCAGGCTTGACCGGCCGAACGGATCCAGATGGGCGTGGTTCTCGATCCGGAAACGCACTCCCTCGCCGTAGTCCGGGAAGAAGGCCTGCTCACCGGTGGTGAGCCGCAGCAGCGGACGCAGCCACCCCTGACGGCAGCCGACGACGTCGAACACCCCCTCCCCAACGCCGTAGTGGCCCGAACCGGGCGCCAATGAGAAGTATTCTTGAAGCTCCGGCTGCAGCCGGGCAAAGTCACTGGCCAGGGCGCGCTCGTAGATGGGGGTGTTCACGGGGTCCTCCTGCGGTCCGGGCCGGTTCACTGGCCTGTCCACAGCATGCAGGACAATGCGGAAAATGTCACAACGTTCCCGCACACCAACGCGGTCCGGGCGGCCGTGGCCCGTGCTTCTGCGCCATGCCGGTGCGCCGCCCGATACGACAAAGCCAATTCAATGGGGGAATATATAACTATGAAGGCACGCATTCTGGTAGTGGACGATGACGAGGCGCTCGCCGAGATGATCGGTATTGTGTTGCGCAATGACGGCTTTGAACCCGTCTTCTGCGCCGACGGCGGACAGGCGCTGGACGTGTTCCGCTCCTCCAAGCCGGACCTCGTCCTGCTCGACCTGATGCTGCCGGGAGTGGACGGCATCGAGGTCTGCCGCCAGATCCGTGCTGAGTCTGACGTGCCGATTGTGATGCTGACCGCCAAAGCGGATACCTCGGACGTGGTCCGCGGCCTCGAGTCCGGGGCCGATGACTATGTGCCGAAGCCGTTCAAGCCCGCAGAGCTCGTGGCCCGGGTCCGGGCGCGGCTACGCCCGGGTGACCAGAAGGCTCCGGAGACCCTGCGGATCGCCGACGTCACGATCGACGTGGCCGGCCACCTGGTAAGCCGGGGCAACGACCGGATCTCGCTGACCCCGCTCGAGTTCGATCTCTTGGTCGCCCTGGCCCGCAAGCCGTGGCAGGTGTTCACGCGTGAACTGCTCCTCGAACAGGTCTGGGGCTACCGGCACGCCGCTGACACACGGCTGGTTAATGTCCATGTCCAGCGGCTGAGGTCCAAGATTGAACGTGACCCCGAGGCCCCCGAAGTTGTATTGACGGTCCGTGGTGTCGGTTACAAAGCAGGTTCCTGAACCGGCGGACGGCAGCGTCCCGCAGGACCGGACGCCGCACCCGACCTCTGACACGCCGCCGGCTGTGTCCGGGGAACCGCGCGGATCCGCCCAGCGCGGGTCCGCAGCGACCGAGCCGGAACTGTCCGGGGAGGAACTGTCCGGGGAGGAACAGCCTGCAGTGAGTTCCCCCGGCGCCCGGGGCCCCATGAACGGGCTCGTCTTCCGGACCCGCCTGTGGGCCAAACGCGCCAGGATCGTCGGCGTCCGGGTTGCCAGGCTGGTCCGAACCGGGGCCGGGCGCTTCCTGCCCGGCATCCGTTACCTGCTCCGCGAGGTGCAGCGGAAGTGGCGGCGTTCCCTGCAGTTCAGGACCGTGCTGACCACACTGCTGCTGGCCATCGGCTCGTTCGCCGTTGTGGGCGCTTACCTGTCCAACCAGATCGCCAACAACCTGTTCCAGGAACGGCTCGCACAGGCCGAGTCCGAGACGCGCTACAACGTCAAGCAGGTCCAGGACACGTTCGACGGCGCCCAGGTCACGGACCAGTCCAGCGTCATTACCCTGGTCTACGACACCCTGAACGCCGTCGAGGGCCGCGGCTCGGTGATCCAGCGGCGCTACGTCTTCGAGGCGATGCCGGAGCAGACGAAGCCGCGCAACCGCTGGGTTGAATCCCGGGCATCTGACCAGCTCACCATCGGCGTCATTCCACCGGAACTGCGCAAGGCCGTGCAGGACTCGGGCAAGGACCAGTACTGGGCGTCCACGCAGTTCCCGGTCGGGACTGAAGACCGGCCCGGCATCGCGGTCGGCAACAAGGTGACCTTCAACGGCACCGTCTACGAGCTTTACCTGATCTATGACCTCAACACTGCGCAGAAGACGCTCGACGAGATCCAGAACGTCCTGCTGGCCGGCGGGGCCCTTCTGGTTCTCATGATCGGTGGGGTCGCCTGGTACGTCACCCGCAACGTGGTCAGCCCGGTCAGCCATGCCGCCGTCGTCTCCGAAAAGCTCGCCGCCGGCCAGCTGCAGGAGCGCATGGTGGTCAAGGGCGAGGACGAGGTTGCCAGACTAGGCGCCTCGTTCAACCACATGGCCGCGAGCCTTCAGGAACAAATCACGCAGCTGGCCACGCTCTCGCAAATGCAGCAGCGGTTCGTCTCCGATGTGTCGCACGAGCTCCGGACCCCGCTCACCACGGTGCGCATGGCCGCGGAGGTCCTCTACGACGCCCGCGAGGACTTTGACCCCATCAACAGGCGGTCAGCGGAGTTGCTCTACAACCAGGTGGAACGGTTCCAATCACTCCTGGCGGACCTGCTGGAAATTTCCCGGTTTGATGCCGGGGCCGCCACTCTGGACGCCGAACCCGCGGACATCGTCCAGCTCGTCTCCCACGTGATGGAGGGGGTGGCCCCTGTCGCCGCCGAATACGGATCCGGCCTCACCCTCAACGCCCCGGCCGGCAGCATCATCGTGGAAATGGACGACCGCAGGATCGACCGGATCCTGCGCAACCTGATCCTGAATGCCCTCGAGCACGGCGAGGGCAGGCCAGTAAACATTTCCGTTGCCGCCAACGACTCCGCCGTTGCCGTGGCCGTTCGGGATCACGGAATCGGCATGACACCGGCGGAAGCGGCCCGCGTCTTCGACCGCTTTTGGCGGGCCGATCCCGCACGGGCCCGCACCACCGGCGGCAGCGGGCTGGGGCTGTCCATCGCCGCCGAAGACACCAAGCTTCACAACGGGTGGCTGCAGGCGTGGGGGAGCAAGGGCGAGGGGTCGAACTTCCGACTGACCCTCCCGCTGCGCCGCGACGAGCCGATCACCCGGTCGCCACTGCAGCTGGAACCGGTCAACGTCGGGCTTCCGGAGCGGGGCAGCCAGCAGACCGTGCTGCTGCTTGACCCGCCGCGGACCGGGGCGGCGACTGCGGGAACCGCCGACGCACCGGCTGGCGCGGCAGGCGTCGCCGGGGCGATCCCGGGCCGCGGCCCCGCCGGTCCCGGGGTCACCGGAACGGGGGACGGGAAATGAGCCGCCCTTCGCGCGCACTCACCCGGACGGTGGCCGCGCTGCTTGCTGTCGTCCTTCTCATGCTGACCTCGTGCGCCCAGATTCCGCGCTCGGGACCGGTGGGCAAGAGCACCGACGAGAGCGCTGGAAACCCCAACGCACCGGTCTTCTTCCCGGCCGCGCCGCGCCCCGGTGCAGGACCCGAGGCCGTCATCGAAGACTTCTACCTGGCCGGGAGCGGCTATGAAGACGACTACGCAGTAGCCCGGCAATACCTCACCCAAGCGTCGTCAGTGACGTGGAAGCCGGACCAGCGAGCGCTCGTCTTCCGGAAGGCCACGGTGGTGGCCACCGGCGTCGAAAACGTCTTCAATTACCAGCTGGACGTCGCCTACTCGGTCGACGCCGACGGGGTGGCCACGCAACTTCCCGAGGGCACCACCGAGAACGTGCCCGTCACGGTGACCCAGGTGGACGGCGAGTGGAGAATCTCAGACCTCCCCGACGGCACCGCCATTCCGGAAGAGACCTTCAAGGTCATCTATGGCGCCTACCCGATCTACTTCTACGACCCAACGTTCACCTACGCCGTGCCCGACGTCCGCTGGTTCATCCGCAAGAAAACCGTCAAAGCGATGACGAGTGCCCTCCTCGGCGGACCCGCACCCTACCTCAAGGGCGCAGTCGTCAGTGCTTTCCCTTCCGGCATCAAGCTGGCACGCGAGTCCGTTCCCGTCGTCTCGGGCGCCGCCCAGGTGGATCTCACCGCCAAGGACCTGGTCGACGCCTCCAACGAGGACCGGCTGCGAATGCAGACCCAGCTGGCCCTGACCTTCCGCAGCCAGCCGGATGTCATCAACGTCGAGCTTCGGGCCAACCAGGACCTGCTGCGGGTCGAGGACAACGGCACCGTCCTGCCCCCGATCCGCGATGAAAACGTCCCCGCCTACCAGATCGCCGTCAGCAACAATGACCTGGTCCGGTACGAGAACAACCGACTGTCGCCCGTGCCGGACATCCAGTCCGTCGCGTCGCTGTCGCCGCGGGCGCCGGCCGAATCGACCGAGTCGCAAGCCGTCGCCTTCCTCAACGCGGCCCGCTCCACGTTGTACTCGATCGTTCCGGGACAGCCGGCCCGGGCCCTGACCACGCGGGCCACCCTTTCCCCGCCCTCGTTCGGCCGGTACGACTGGGTCTGGACCGCAGGGCCCGGCGCGTCCGGAGCCACCGAGGTAGTTGCCTACCGGCCGGTGGGCGTGGCTTTGAAGGCCAGCGTACCCACCGTCACCCTGTCGCCGCCGTGGCTGGCGGGGCGAACCGTCAAGGACTTCCGGATGTCCCGTGACGGCACGCGCGCGCTGGTCATTTCCGAGCAGAACGGCAAGAGCCGGGTCCAGATCACGGGGGTCATCCGAACCGTGGACGGCACGCCACGGGACCTCACCGAGCCCCTGACACTCCTGACCCCCCGGAACCCGGACCAGGGGGTCTGGGTGGATGACACCACTGTGGCGGTCATGAAGGCCTCCGCCAGCGGCGCCGTGACCCCCGAGCTGTTGTCGCTGACCTCGGCACAGCCGCAGCAGCTGGCGCCGTGGCCCGGGCTGACCGGCCTCAGCGCAGGCAACGGGACTGCGGAAATCTACGGCCAATCCGCCGAAGGGATCTTCCAGCGGCTGGGCAACGGTTGGTCACCCCAGCTCAAAGGCCCCGTCGACCCGGCTTTCCCCGGCTGACCGTCGCCGCGTTGTCCACATAGCCGTCCCCGACGCTACCGCCGGGCGCAACCCGGGTCCACCATCGGAGGATGAGCAGTAGTACCCGCCAGGACGCCTGGAATCGAGCGGCGGACCCGGACCTCTCCCCGGCCGCCCCGACGGCGGCGAGGCACCGTGGCCTGTACGCGCGGCCGCTGGCACGGTTGTTCGACCGGGCGGCGGCAGCAGGGGCCGAGCTGCTCGCCCTCGCGCTGCCCGTGGATTGCGTGTGCTGCGGCGCGGAGGACTCGGCACTGTGCGCAGCCTGTTCCCGGCAGGTGCGCGCGCTGACCCTGAAGCCGTTCCGGGCCGAGGCCCAGGCACCGGCGCTGATGGACATGGACGGTTCCGTCCTGCTTCCCGTGGTGGCCGCCGGGACTTACCGGGCCGAACTGGCGCAATGCCTGCTGTCCTTCAAGCGCCACGGCCAGGCCAGGCTTGGCGGTGAGCTGGCGCGGAGCCTGGCGCGCGCACTCCATGCCGCCGCCGGGCCAGCGCCGGGAGTCATCCTCGTCCCGGTGCCCACCAGCGCCGCCGCCTTCCGCAAGCGCGGCTTCAGTCCGGTCCATCTCCTGCTCCGCCGGCTCATTCGAAGCCATGACATGGAGGAGTTCACGCTTGCAGACGCATTGCGAAAAACCCGTCGCCGGGAGAGCCGTGCACGGGCGGTCCGGGACGGGGTCCGCTACCCGCCCGGCAGGGGGACCAACGGGCAGAAGGGACTGGACCGGGGCGCCCGGGCCCGGCGCGTTCGGGGATCCATGCGGGTGCGGGCCGGGCCGTGGTCACCCAGGGTCGAGGGACGCATCTGCATCATTGTCGATGACGTGCTGACCACCGGAGCAACACTCGCCGAGGCATCCCGTGCCCTGCGGGCAGCAGGCGCCGTCGTCGGGGGCGCCGTTGTGGTCGCCGCGACACGCCCGCCGGTCAATGCCGGCCTGGCCGCGCGCACCCCTGCGGTGGCAGTGGTGGGTGGCCGGAAGGAAAAAAATAAACCGGAAAAGGATGAATAACAGATGGCTATGAACTAACGTCGAAGATGGGTACCAAGAACAGATGTACCTGTCGATAGCGGCTCGGAAAGGGGCTCGACTGTCATGCAGATCGTGCCCCCGAAGTGCCGCCGTCGTGTCACCGAAGTCATTTGGAGGGCACCATGGAGTTCATGATCAGCGGACGCAACTTGACGGTCTCCGACCGGTTCCGCGAATATGCCGACGACAAGATCTCGAAGATCGCCTCGTTGGGAGACAAGGTCCAGAGGGTAGACGCGAAGGTCACCAAGGAGACCAAAGCCCGCCAGACCGCCGAATCGCTCACGGTTGAGTTGACAGTCCTGGGACGCGGCCCAGTAATCCGCGCAGAAGCGAGTGCCGCCGACAAGTTCGCTGCGTTCGATCTCGCTTACAACAAGCTTCTTGAACGCCTGCGCAGGGCCAGGGACCGCAGGAAGGTCCACCACGGCAGGCACACCCCGAAGTCCGTCACTGAGGCGACGGCAACCCTGGAGCCGGCAAGCCCCAGCGAACCGCTCTTCGTGGAGGCGGCCCACCAGCAGGAGGCGACGGTTCCGGCGGCAGAGAAATCGCCGTACGACGTCGAGAATGACATTCCGGCTGGCGATTCGCCCGTGCTGATCCGCCGGAAGGTGTTCCCTGCCTCCCAGCTCACGCTGGACGACGCAGTCGACAACATGGAACTTGTGGGCCACGACTTCTACCTGTTCGTCGACAAGGAGACCAAGGCGCCGTCGGTCGTGTACCGCCGGGACGGCTGGACCTATGGGGTCATCTCCCTCGACCAGACGTGTGAGCCCGGACATTCGACCGTGGAAGAGAAAATCCTTGCCTACCGGTCGGAGGATGAGCCCGCCAGCGCATAAGCTGGGGCAGGACATCCGACGAAGGGACTGACGTGCACGCATCGCTGAGCCTGGCACAGGCACGGCGGATCGCATTGGCAGCCCAAGGATTGGACAAGGAACGGCCTACCGGACCCGTGACAGCACGGGCGGTGGGCCGTACCTTTGCCCGGCTGCACCTGGTCCAGATTGACTCCGTCAATGTTGTGTCCCGCAGCCACTTCCTGCCGTTCTTTTCCAGGCTGGGCAACTACGACCGCACAATCCTGCAACGGATGGCGGGGACCCACCCGCGCCGGATGATGGAGTACTGGGCGCACGAGGCCTGCTTCATCCGGCCGGACCACTTCCACGACCTCGTGCAGTGGCAGAACCGCAAATGGGTCGGCGCGCACGCCATGGACCCTGAACTGCGCAACGGCGTGGCGGCCCAGGTGCTGGAAACCCTGGCGGCCGGCAAGCCGATGACGGCCGCCGAACTGACGGCCCGGCTTGGCCATGTCGAGGACCGGCAGCGGGACAACTGGGGCTGGAACTGGAATGCCGTCAAAAGGGTCCTGGAAGATCTGTTCGAGGAAGGCCTCGTCTCGGCATTCTCGCGGACCGAATCCTTCGAACGGCGCTATACCCTCACCGCCAAGGTGCTTCCCGCAACGGCCGGAGGAATGCCGGCTCCTGAAGTGGACGCCGCCGCCGCGATGGACCGGCTGATCGACGCCGCCGCACAGGCCCACGGTATCGGCACCGTCCGGTGTTTCGCGGACTACTTCCGGACCCCGCAGAAGGCCGCAGCCGCGGCGGTGCGGAACCTTGTGGACACGGGCCGGCTCCTGCCGGTCACGGTGGCCGGCTGGGACCGGCCCCTGTACCGTCACGCGGAGGCGAAACTTCCGCGCGCCACCACGGGACGTGCGCTCCTGAGCCCCTTCGACTCCCTGGTGTTCGAACGGCGGCGGCTCGAGGAACTGTTCGGGTTCCGCTACCGGATCGAGATCTACACCCCTGAACCGAAGCGGCGCTACGGCTACTACGTCCTGCCGTTCCTGCTGCGCGACGCGATCGTCGCGCGGGTGGACCTCAAGGCCGACAGGGCTGGCGGCCGGCTCCTGGTGCGGGCCGCCCACGCCGAAGCCGGCGCACCGGATGACACCGCCGTCGAACTCGCCGCGGAACTGCAGCTCATGGCAGAGTGGCTGGGACTGGACGAGGTGGTTGTTTCCCCGGCGGGAGACTTCGCGCCCGCGCTCGCCGAAGCAGTGGTTGCCCGGTAAATCGCAGTATCCGCTATGAGGGAACAGGCGCCACCGGCACTGTGTCTCTCCCGTAGACTAAACACGCCAGAATTCGGCAGCTTGAGACTGGGAGCAACTTCACGTGGCATCACTTATCGAAAAACTTCTCCGCACGGGTGATAAAAAAACCCTACGGCAACTGCGGAACTATGCCGATTCCATTAACGCCCTGGAGAGCTCCTTCCAGACCTTCACGGACGCTGAGCTCCGTGAAGAGACCGACCGTCTGCGCGAACGCCACCGGGACGGTGAAAAACTGGACGATCTGCTGCCCGAGGCCTTCGCCGCCGTACGCGAGGCCTCGTCCCGTACCCTCGGCATGCGCCACTTCGACGTCCAGCTCATGGGCGGCGCCGCTTTGCACCTGGGCAACATCGCCGAGATGAAGACCGGTGAAGGCAAGACCCTGGTGGCCACCGCTCCGGCCTACCTCAACGCCCTCGCCGGCAATGGCGTGCACGTGGTGACCGTGAACGACTACCTCGCCGAATACCAGTCGGACCTCATGGGCCGCGTCTACCGCTTCCTTGGCCTGACCAGCGGTTGCATCCTGTCCAACCAAGACCCTGCTGTGCGGCGCGAACAGTACGCCGCGGATATCACCTACGGCACCAACAACGAATTCGGGTTCGACTACCTCCGCGACAACATGGCGTGGGACAAGTCTGAACTCGTCCAGCGCGGCCACCACTTTGCCATCGTCGACGAAGTGGACTCGATCCTGATCGACGAGGCCCGCACCCCGCTCATCATCTCCGGCCCGGCGCAGGGGGACACCAACCGCTGGTACAGCGAGTTCGCCAAGGTCGTCACGCGACTGCAGCCAGAGACCGACTACGAGGTCGATGAGAAGAAGCGCACCGTCGGCGTCCTCGAGGCCGGCATTGAGAAGATCGAGGACTACCTCGGCATCCACAACCTGTACGAGTCCGCCAACACCCCGCTGATCGGCTTCCTGAACAACGCCATCAAGGCCAAGGAACTGTTCAAGCGGGACAAGGACTACGTCATCCTCGACGGGGAGGTGCTGATTGTCGATGAGCACACCGGCCGCATCCTTGCCGGACGCCGTTACAACGAGGGCATGCACCAGGCCATCGAAGCCAAGGAAGGCGTCGAGATCAAGGCCGAGAACCAGACGCTGGCCACCGTCACGCTGCAGAACTACTTCCGCATGTATGACAAGCTGTCCGGCATGACCGGCACGGCCGAGACCGAGGCCGCCGAATTCATGAGCACCTACAAGCTCGGTGTCGTGGCCATCCCCACCAACCGCGACATGCAGCGGATGGACCAGGCCGACCTGGTTTACAAGAACGAGACCGTCAAGTTTGACGCCGTCGTCAGGGACATCGCCGAACGGCACGAAAAGGGCCAGCCGGTGCTCGTCGGCACCACCAGCGTTGAGAAGAGCGAATACCTCTCCCGGCTGCTGGCCAAGGAAGGCATCCGGCATGAGGTCCTGAACGCCAAGAACCATGCCCGGGAAGCCTCCATCGTGGCCCAGGCCGGCCGCAAGGGCGCCGTGACAGTTGCCACCAACATGGCCGGCCGCGGTACCGACATCATGCTTGGCGGCAACGCCGAATTCACCGCCGTCGCCGAACTGGCCAAGCGCGGACTGGACCCGGAGGACAATTCCGAGGAATACGAGAGCGCCTGGCCCGAAGCTTTCGAATCCGCCAAGCAGGCCGTCAAGGACGAACACGAGGAAGTCCTCGACCTGGGTGGCCTCTACGTCCTCGGCACGGAGCGGCACGAGTCACGCCGCATCGACAACCAGCTCCGCGGCCGGTCCGGACGCCAGGGCGACCCCGGTGAGTCCCGGTTCTACCTGTCGCTGACCGACGACCTGATGCGCCTGTTCAATTCCGGCGCTGCCGAACGGCTCATGAACAGCTCGGTTCCAGACGACGTCGCGCTTGAGTCCAAGCTCGTCTCGCGCGCCATCGCCTCGGCCCAGGGCCAGGTGGAAAGCCGCAACGCCGAACAGCGCAAGAACGTGCTGAAGTACGACGACGTCCTGAACCGCCAGCGTGAAGCCATTTACGGTGACCGGCGCCGCATTCTGGAGGGCGATGACCTCCACGAGAAGGTCCAGTACTTCCTGGAAGACACCATTAACGCCTTCATTGACGAGGCCACGGTCGAGGGCACCGGCGACGACTGGGACTTCAACCTCCTGTGGTCCAACCTCAAGACGCTGTACCCGGTCAGCTTCACGCCGCGCGACCTCATCGACGAGGCCGGCGGCAAGTCGCGCGTCACGGTTGACTTCCTAAGGGAGGAGATCCTTTCCGACGCCCGCCTGGTCTACCAGGCAAGGGAGCAGGCCATCGGCGCCGAAAGCATGCGCGAACTCGAGCGCCGGGTGGTTCTGTCCGTGATCGGGCGGAAGTGGCAGGAACACCTGTACGAGATGGACTACCTCAAGGAGGGCATCGGGCTGCGCGCCATGGCCCAGCGCGATCCTCTGGTGGAGTACCAGCGCGAAGGCTTCATCATGTTCCAGGCCATGATGGAAGCAATCCGTGAGGAGAGCGTCGGCTTCCTGTTCAACCTCGACGTCGAGGTGACCCCTGCCGAGGATGTTGTGGTGGCGGACACCGCGGGCGAGCACACGGAACACCACGAGCCGCAGATCCATGCCGCAGGCCTCGAAGCCCCGGAGAAGCCCGCCCAGCTGCAGTACACCGCCCCCGGCGAGGACGGCGCTGCCCAGACGCGGATCGAAGCCAAGAGCTCCGGGCGCTCAGGGAACCCGGCCAAGGCAGCCGCGCAGGATATCGGCCGCCGCACCGCGAAGAAGAAGCGGCGCTAGGAGCTACCGCACTCGGCAGGAGGACCGGAACAACTGTTCCGGTCCTCCTGCCGTTGCGCCTCCCTTCCCTCGCAAATCCGGCTTCTCTCTGGGCGCGAATCCGGCCCCGGCCGGCTTTCAGCCGATTTCCAGGACCGTGACACGCCAGGCCGCGGTACCGCGCTCGAGCCTCAAGGCGACCGCTCGGACCCGCGACTCCTCGGCCACCACCGCGCTGGCCTCGTAGACGTCCTCGGATACCCGGCACGCCCGGACGGAGCGGACCGACGGGTTGCGGTGCAGCCGGCCTGCGGTAGGCGAGGCGCCAGAGGCAACCCGCCGGGTGAGCGCGGCACGGTGCTGCAGGGCCGCCAGGCACCGCGGGTCCAGCCGGCGGGAGAGCTGCTGTGCGGGCCGCGTTCCGGCCAGCACTTCGATGGCCGCCTGCACGGTGGCGCGGGAAATCGCGCAAATCTCACGGGCCTCGTCAACCGCGTGCAGGGCCGGACGGTCCTGCGCGGGGCGCACGGCCGGGGTTGCCGTGCCGGAGACAACGCGGAGGGCGGGGGCGGAACGGGCTGGGATCGACGCGGTGCCGATCCCGGTGGCTGCATTCATGACACTTCC
Source organism: Arthrobacter sp. ov118 (assembly GCF_900116495.1). Lineage (GTDB taxonomy): Bacteria > Actinomycetota > Actinomycetes > Actinomycetales > Micrococcaceae > Arthrobacter. Next base: position 92,487 of record NZ_FPAY01000001.1, on the reverse strand, counting down.
TCGGTTGGTGGCGGATGCCGGATCATCATCCGGCTGGTGCTGGTGCTGGTGCTGGTGCTGGTGCGGTGTGGCGGTGTTCTTTACATTCCCGGCGGCAGGAGCAGGACCTGTCCCGGCCGCAAGAAGTGCGGATTGGCCCCGATGACGTCCCGGTTGCCCGCATACAGCCGGGGCCACTCCCTGGCGATGTCGGCGTCGGTCGCGAACGGTCCCAGCGCGGCCGCAGCGATGCTCCACAGCGAATCACCGGAGCGGACAGTGACCTCTCTCCTGGCGTCCGCGGTGTCCTGGTCCCGGACGTGCCGTGCGGTCAGGGGACCGGCCTCCACCGTCGGACGCACTGGCTTCCACCGCGGATCCACCGCGGAACTTGCGGCGGGACCTTCAGGCTGCGGTGGCGGTGACGAGGCAGAGTGGGCGGATAGCGTGACGCGGGAGGGCGTCCAGGCCGACACCGCCGTCGGGGCAGGGCGGCCGGGACCCGGCACGTCGTGCGGGACGGCGGCGTTGGCGAGCGGTGCGGCGGCCAGCTGAAGTCCGACGGCGGCGAGAACCAGCCGGCGCATGAACGCCGGGCTGAACCGCCCTGTGGCCGCCGCCGCCCGGGTCCTGCCGACACGGTCAAGGAGGGCCGCCGTAGCGGCAATGGCGAAGGACATGACCCACCAGACGATGACGATCAGTCCCGCGGTATTTGCCGCGACCCCCAGCTGGTCCTCAAAGGACATTGACTGCTGGTGGGCCGAGGCCGTGTGCCAGCGCTGAATGAGGAAGCTTCCCGTGAGGGCGAGGACAACACCCAGAACCAGGATCACGGCGGCCATTGCCGCATCGGCCCGGAGTGCCTGCCGCTGGGCCTGGGGTGGGCGTGCTGCTCTCCGGTCCATCCTCCCGCTCCCTTCCATTATTGTTTAATACAGTTCGATGCATTTAGATGCTCTTTGGTATGTTTCGATTCAGTTTGATCCGGCGGGATAGGTATGTCCAGAGGCAGCAGGACGCCTGTGGATAACGCCATCGGACTGACCCGGGAGGTTGCCCCGCATGTATTGACCGGTGCAGGAGGCGCGCCTACGCTGGCGCAATGCGGTGGGACGCGCTGTTCAACGACATGGAGGCACAACTGGCCGCGCGCCAGCGGCTGGACTTTGAGGCGGAAGTAGCGGAACGGGCGCTGGTGGACGCGGCCAAGGTGGAGTTAGCCGACCGGCTCCGCGGATCCCTGGGACTGAGCATCCGGGTTCACGTGTCGTCCGGGGCCGCCTTCGAGGGGGCGCTGAGCCACGCGGGCAGCGAAGCCCTGGTCCTCGATGAGTCCATGCACCAGGTACTCATTCCCTACGCCGCGGCCGCGCAGTTTGCGGGTCTATCGCGGCTGGCGGTCCCCGAACCGTCAAGGGTCCGCCAGCGGCTAGGCCTTGGCAGCGCCCTCCGGGGACTCGCCGGGAGTCGCGCACCGGTGACAATTGTTGTTGCACGCGGGCGGGCAGAGGCGGAGCAGTATGGCGTCATCGACACGGTGGGCCGGGATTTCCTGGACCTTGCGGTGATGCGGGAGGGGGAAGACCGGCGTGCGGCGGGCGTCCGCCAGGTGGTGACCATTCCCTTTGCGGCCCTCGCGGGCATCAGGTCTGCCAGCCCCGCGGGCAATTAGGCCGCAGACAGTTAGCCCGCCGCTTAGGTTCAGCGCCCGGCAGACTTCGCCTTGGCCTCTTCGATCATGCGGCTGGCCTCAGCGTAGCGCTCCTGGATGTACTGCTCGAGCATCGTTTCCTCAACACGCCACTGGCCGCGCCCGCCGACCTGGATCGCCTTCAACTCTCCGCTGCGAACAAGTGCATAGGCGGCCGGTGAATTGATCTGGAGCTGTTCGGCAACGTCTGCGAGCGTCAGGAATCGGGGCATATGCCCATTTTGCCACCGTTGGCGCCAGGTGGCGCCCTTATCCACAGTTTGTCCTTGTTTGTTCCTGCATCTTCCGCCCGGACCGCGGGGGCGTAACAATAGGGGTGGCCGGCATCCGGGAAGGACGGCGACGACAGGGGGACGGACGCATGAGTGGAAGCGCGGCAGCCGGGGGAGCCCGTTTGAAGAAGCCTTCCTGGAAAGACCCGAGGCTCCTCGTCGGAATCCTGCTGGTCCTGGCGTCCGTGGCAGGAGTGGTCTCACTGGTCGGTGCCGCGGACCAGACCACGGAAGCGTATGCCGCACGAGAGCCGATCGCCGTCGGGGAGACACTGACCGCAGACAAGCTGCATCGGGTCAAGGTTCGGCTAGGTGATGTTGAACAGGGCTACCTGACCCCGGAGTCCGGCCTGGATACCGGACTCGTGGCCGTGCAACGAATAGGCAAGGATCAGCTGTTGCCGCGTGAAAGCGTGGGGCAGCTCGATGTCCTGAACCGCAAGCCCGTCGCCGTCACTGTCGAGGAAAGCCTCCCCAGCCAGGCCGTGGCGGGCTCCCGCGTGGACGTCTGGGTGGCCCTGCCGGACGCCCGCAACGGCTTCAGCGAACCCACCCTGCTCCTGTCCGGCGCCGAAATCGCCCAAATCACCGCGGGGAGTACCGCCTTGGGGTCCTCCCGTTCCACGGTGGTCATGATCCTTGTCCCGGATGCCCAGATGCCGAAACTGCTGGGCGCACAGGCGAACAAGGCAAAGATCGCAGTTGTCTGGAACCCCGGCGGTACCGCGCGATGAGCATTCCCGTGGTGACGGTAGGGGACTCGCGCGATGACCTGGTGGGCGGTCTGGAACGACTCCACGGGCCCGTCTCCGTTGTCCGGCGGTGCAGTGAGCTGGCCGAATTACTGGCCGCCTGCCAGAGTGGCCTCGCCCGGGCCGCCGTCGTCGCGGCTGGTAGCGAGGAGTTGACGGCCTCACTGGTGGACCGTCTGTCCGCCGTCGGCGTCGTTGTGGTCGCATTGAGCGACAACCCCGAGGAAACCGCCCGCCTGTGGACCATCGGCGTGGCAACAGAAGCCCGCGGTGTTGACGCTGCGGCTTTGGCGGCACGGATTTCTGCTGCGGTGGCAAAGCTCAGCGGCCCCGTCGCCCGGCCGGGGCTTACCGCGACGGATGGCGTTCAAGGCGGCGGGTACGCCACCGACTCCATGGAGCCTGGGCATGCCACCCGGACGTCCGGAGGGCACGCGACGGCGTCCCGGGGACCTACCGGGAAGGGGCGGATCATTGCGGTCTGGGGACCGGCCGGCGCGCCGGGCCGGACGCTGGTTGCTGCCAACATCGCAGGCGAGCTCGCCGCGGAAGGACAATCCGTGCTGCTGGTCGATGCCGACAGCTATGGTGCCAGCGTGGCCGCCCTGCTGGGACTACTCGACGAGGCCGCGGGGCTGGCCCAGGCCTGCCGGCTGGCAGATCAGGGTCTGCTCGACGCCGACGCCCTGCTTCGGATCGCCACTCCCGTGGCGACCAAGGCGGGGACGTTTCGCGTGCTCACCGGGATCACGCGGGCCGACCGCTGGACGGAATTGCGCGCCGCGGCGCTCACGCTGGTGCTGGAGCGGGCACGGGAGGTCGCGGACGTCACCGTAATTGACACCGGCTTTTGCCTGGAGGCCGATGAGGAGCTCAGCTTCGACACCGGCGCGCCGCGCAGGAACGCGGCGACCCTGAAGAGCCTGGAGTCGGCCGACACAGTCTTTGCCGTGGGGGCCGCCGACTCCATCGGAGTGCCCCGGCTGGTCCGGGGTCTGGCTGAGCTGCAGGCAGCCGTTCCGCAGGCAGCGCCCCAAGTGGTGCTGAACAAGGTCCGGGCCGCCGCCGTGGGCCGGTCCCCGGAGCGCCAGCTCCGGGCCGCGTGGGAGCGGTACGGCCCGGCGGCGTCGCTCTCGGCGTTCCTGCCCTCCGACCCTGCGGCGAGCGATGCCGCCCTGCTGGCTGGAGCTCTTTTGCTCGAATCCGCCCCCGAATCAGAGCTGCGCCGGGCCATCGCAAAATTGGCTTGTGCACCTGCCCAGCGAAAAGCGGATTCCTTTGGCTTTTCTTCTACAGCACGGCGTCTGGCAAAGGGTTAGGGTCATCGTAAGAGCCGCAAAGAGGCGGCCGTGAACTTCTTTTATGGAGGCGTTTCGATGTCGTCTGGGTCCAGCGTGGAGGATCAGCCCGTTTCGATCGGTAGCAGGGGCGCAAGCTACCTCGGGGATTACTACGAACATCTTGCGGAGGAGGACCGCGGGGCCTATTCCGAGGAAATCCTGACGGAAAGGGCGGACGCCCACCGCCAGCTCGCGGCAAAGCGCCGGCCGGGGATCGCGAACATCGAAGTGCGGAACGAGGCCGACTGCAGCGTCGTGTTTATCGTCACCGATGACATGCCTTTCCTCGTGGACTCCGTGAACGCCGAGCTGGTCCGCCAGAAAGCGCCCATCCACCTGGTCCTGCACCCACTCTTCGTGGTCTCCCGCAACCGCGAGACCGGCCAACTGGTCAAGGTCGAGCGCGTTCCCTCCCACCTGGGCATTTCCAGCGGCGATACCGCGGCCATGCCGAACCTCTCCCACTTGATCGCCCAGGGGGACAACGCCTCCCACATGGAGTCGTGGATCGCCGTCGAAATCGACCCGGTCGGCGAGGAGAAGCGCGCGGATCTGATCAAGGGAATCACCCGCGTGCTCGGCGACGTCCGCGCCGCCGTCGAAGACTGGCCGAAGATGCGCACAAAGGCGCTGGAAATCGCCGCGGACCTGGACCGGACGGTCGACCGTGCCCAGATTGCCGAGTTGCGGCAGGCCCAGGAACTGCTCCGCTGGCTCGACGACGGGAACTTCACTTTCCTGGGCTACCGCGAATACGACCTCGTGAACGAATCCGGCGAGGACGTCCTGGAACTGCGTGAGGAGAGCGGACTCGGATTGCTGCGCGGCGGCGCCGACACCCGCCAGGTCCAGCACCTCACCGAGGCGGGCAGGAGGAAGGCTCGCGAGAAGCGCGCCCTTGTGATCACGAAGGCGAACTCGCGCTCCACCGTGCACCGCTCGGCGTACCTGGACTACATCGGCGTCAAGAGCTTCGACGCCGCCGGAAACGTCAACGGCGAACGCCGCTTCATCGGTCTCTTCGCCACCACCGCCTACGCCGGCTCCGTCCGGGAGATCCCCGTGGTCCGGGAAAAGGTGGCCGCCGTCCTCAAAGACGCCGGTTTCCCGCCGGACTCGCACTCGGGCAAAGACCTGCTGGGCATCCTCGAAACCTACCCCCGGGACGAGCTTTTCCAGATCGAAATCCCGGACCTTGCCGCCATCGCCAACGGAATCCAGCGGCTGCAGGAACGACGTCGCACGCGTTTGTTCCTCCGCCCGGACATCTACGGCCGGTTTATGTCCGCCCTCGTCTACCTCCCCCGCGACCGCTACACGACGAACGTCCGGCTCCGCATCGAGCAGGAACTGCGGGAGACCTTCAACGCCGTGTCGATCGACTTTGAGGCGCGGATGACCGAATCCGCCCTCGCCCGACTCTTCTTCAGGATCCGGCTGCCGAAGGACTCCGACGTCAGCAACATCAACAGCGATGAGCTGGAGAAGCGCCTGGTCCGGGCCGCCCGCTCTTGGGGTGAGGGCATTGCCGAGGTCCTGCGCGCCCGCGGCGACGGCGGCGGTGCCGGCCTCGGGGAGAACGATGCCAAAGAACTGGCAGCCAACTGGGCCGAAGCGTTCCCGGCCGGCTACCGGGTGGATTACGAGATCGAAGACGCGCTGACGGACATCGACCGCTTCGAAAAGTACGGCGCCGCGGCCGAACGGGCCGGCGAAGCCGTCCGGGAACAGCCCGGCGTCCACGTGTACCTGCCCGAAGGCGCCGGAGCCACCCTGGAAGAGGACGCCCGCGTCAAGCTGTACATGCTGGAGCCGAAGAGCCTGAGCCAGATCCTGCCGTATTTCCACAACCTCGGCCTTGAGGTCCTGGACGAACGCCCGTTTGAAATCGAGACCGCGGATCACCGCGACTACTTCCTCTACGACCTCGGCCTGAAGTACCCGGCAGGTGTGGACCCCCAGGCCACAGGCCAGCTGCTGGGCGAGTCCTTCGGCGCTGCCGTCACCGGCGCCGTGGAATCGGACAGCTTCGACCGGCTGGTCCTGCGGGAGGGCATACACTGGCGCAAGGTGGTGGTGCTGCGGGCCTACGCCAAGTACATGCGGCAAATGGGCAACACCAACTCCTTTGGGTTCATCTCCGACACCCTACTGGGAAACCCGGACGTGGCCCGGGCGCTGACCGGACTCTTTGCCGCACGATTCGATCCCGCGCTGAGCGACGCCGAACGCCAGCTTAAGCAGGAGCAAGTCGGCGCCGAACTGGACGCCGCCATCGAAAACGTCGCCACCCTGGACGCCGACCGCGTGCTGCGGACCTTCGCCAACCTGATCCGGGCCACCGTGCGAACCAACTACTTCCAGAACAAGACGCACGTCAGCTTCAAGCTGAGCCCGGCGGCCGTCGACGGACTGCCGTTCCCGCGTCCGATGTTCGAAATCTGGGTCTACTCGCCCCGCGTGGAAGGCGTACACCTGCGCTTCGGGAAGGTGGCCCGCGGCGGGCTGCGCTGGTCGGACCGGCGCGAAGACTTCCGCACCGAAATCCTGGGGCTCGTCAAGGCACAGACCGTCAAGAACGCCGTCATCGTCCCCACCGGCGCGAAGGGCGGGTTCTACGCCAAGCAGCTCCCGGACCCAGCGAGCGACCGCAGTGCCTGGATGGCCGAGGGCATCGAGAGCTACAAGACGTTCATCCGCGGGCTCCTGGACATCACGGACAACCTCATCGTGACGCCGGAGGGCCAGACCGTCACGCCGCCCGCCGACGTCGTCCGCCACGACGACGACGACTCCTACCTCGTGGTCGCGGCCGACAAGGGCACGGCCTCCTTCTCCGACATCGCCAACGGGCTGGCCGCCGAATACGGCTTCTGGCTCGGCGATGCGTTCGCCTCCGGCGGCTCCGTGGGCTACGACCACAAGGCCATGGGCATCACCGCCCGCGGCGCCTGGGAATCGGTCAAGCGGCACTTCAGCGAACTGGACCTCGATACCCAGTCCGAGCCCTTCACAGTGGTGGGCGTCGGCGATATGTCCGGCGACGTGTTCGGCAACGGGATGCTGCTCTCCAAGCAGATCCGCCTGTTGGCCGCCTTCGACCACAGGCACATCTTCCTGGACCCCACCCCCGATGCGGCGACGTCCTACGCGGAGCGCCAGCGGCTCTTCGAACTGCCCCGTTCCTCCTGGGACGACTACAACAGGGCACTCATCAGCGAAGGCGGCGGTATCTTTGCCCGGCAGGCCAAGGTCATCCCGGTGTCCGCCCAGGTCCGCGCGGCGCTCGGCCTCCCGGACGGCACCACGGAGCTCAGTCCGCCGGAGCTGTTGCGGGCGATCCTCCTGGCCCCGGCGGATCTGCTCTACAACGGCGGCATCGGCACCTACGTCAAGGCGAGCACGGAATCCAATGCCGAGGTCGGCGACAAGGCTAATGACGCCATCCGCGTCGACGGCCGCGAGCTGCGCGTGAAGGTGGTCGGCGAAGGCGGAAACCTGGGGATGACCCAGCGCGGACGCATTGAAGCGGCGCTGCAGGGTGTCATCCTCAACACCGACGCGATCGACAACTCCGCTGGCGTGGACTGCTCCGACCACGAGGTCAACATCAAGATCTTCGTGGACCGGATGGTCGCGGCCGGCAAACTGGACAGCGGGGAACGGGCACCGTTCCTGGCGTCGATGACAGATGAGGTCGGCCGGCTGGTGCTGGAGGACAACATCGACCAGAACATCCTGCTCCTCAACGACCGGATGCGGGTGGCCGAATGGAGCCCGAGCTACGAACGGCTTATGGACTGGCTGGAGAAGTCGGCAGACCTCAAACGCGACCTGGAGGCCCTGCCCACGACTCTCGAGCTGCGGGAGCGGCTGGAGCAGGGCCAGGGACTGACCTCTCCGGAACTTTCAGTCCTGGCTGCCTACGCCAAGATCGAACTTGCTTCCGCTCTGCGTGACAGCGATCTCGCCGATGATCCATGGTTCCGCTCGACGCTGCGGGCCTACTTCCCGGAGCAGCTGCGGGAGAGGTTCGACGCCGAACTGGACACCCACCCGCTGCGCCGCGAAATCATCGCAACCGTCGTGGCCAACGACATGATCAACCTCGGCGGCATCACGTTCGCGTTCCGTGCCATTGAGGAAACGTCGGCCACGGAATCGGCCCTCGCCAAGGCGTTCGTGGCCCTCCGCGAGGTCTACGAACTGGACATCATGGTCAAGGAGCTCAACGAGCTGCCGGCGTCGTTCCCGACCGAACACTGGTGCACCGTCCATCTGGACATCCGGCGGCTACTGGACCGGGCGGTCCGCTGGCTCCTGGGCCAGGGCGGCGCGTCCCGTCCGATCGCCGACATCGTGGCGGAATTCAAGCCGCTCATGGATCCCATGCGGGCCCGGCTGCTGGACTACCTGCGCGGCGAGGACCGTGCCCGGGTGGTCGCATGGCTGGAGAAGGCACGCGGGTGGGAGCTGCCGGAAGACCTCGCGCACCGCTGGGCGGAACTGTTCGAAAGCTTCGTCCTGCTGGATATCGCCAAGATCGTCCATGCGAGCCCGGAACCCGTGGCCGAGATCGCCCACGTGTACTACGCGGTCTTCAATCGCTTCCATGTCGATTCCCTCCTAGAACGCATCACGAAGCTGCCGAGGAAGGACCGGTGGCAGGCCCTCGCCCGCGCGGCCCTGCGTGACGACCTCTATTCGACCGTCTCGGACATGACGACGGCGGTGCTGGGCAGCACCCCGGCCGGGACTCCCGCCGAGGAACGGCTGGCGGCCTGGGAGAGCCAGAACGCGGAGCAGCTTGGCCGGGCGGAGTCCATGTTCGACGAGGTCAATGCGCTTGAAGCAGATGACATGGCCTCGCTGTCGGTAGCATTGAGGCTCTTGAGGTCAATCGTCCGACGCTAGGGCTGTGCTGTCCCGGTGTCGCAAATGGAGGTGTAGTGGCAATCTTTACGGACCCTATCAGGGAGCATGCTGATTTTGGCCCGGGGGATGCCGAGTGGCTGCACCTCTTGGTCGGCGACTGGCAGATGGTCGCCGACCTCGCGTTCGCCGACCTCGCCCTGTGGTTCCCGCATCCTGAGTTCGGCTACGTGGCACTCGCCCACGTCCGCCCCTCCACCACGCACACGGTGTTCCACACCGACTTCGTGGGGGAGGGGATCAGGTCGGACCTGCAGCCGCTGGTCGACAAGGCGTGGGAAAGCCGCGTGATCGAGCGCTCCAACGAGACCAACTGGAGCAGCGACATGGCGCTGCGGGTGGAAGCCGTCCCCATGGTGCGCAACGGCCGCACGCTGGCCATCGTGACGTCCCACATGGATCTCTCCAGCTCGCGGATGCCGTCCCGGCTCGAACTCACCTACCGGCAGTGCGCCTACGATCTGCTCCGCATGGGGACCCTGGGCTTGTGGCCGGACTTTGCCTCGCCCACGGGCTCACGCCGCGGCGCCCCGCGCGTGGGCGACGGTCTGATCAGGCTCGACGCTGAGGGGATAGTGCAGTACGCCAGCCCCAACGGCGTTTCCGCATTCCGTCGCCTCGGCGACGGAGAGTCCCTCGAGGGCCGCTCACTTGCCGAGGTGACCGCCGGGCTCCTGAAGGACCGGCGCCTGGTCGATGAAACACTGCCGCTCGTCGTCACGGGGCGCATGCCGTGGCGCAGCGAAATCGAGTCACGCGGCGTGAGCCTTTCGCTGCGTGCCATCCCGCTGCGCGACGAGCAGCAGCGGTTCGGCGCCCTGGTCCTGTGCCGCGACGTCTCGGAACTGCGTCGCCGGGAGATGGAACTGGTCACCAAGGACGCCACCATCCGGGAAATCCATCACCGGGTGAAGAACAATCTGCAAACCGTCGCGGCCCTCTTGCGGATGCAGTCCCGGCGAATGGTCAGCGACGAGGCCAAGCAGGGGCTCGAGCAGGCCATGCGGCGGGTGGCGACCATTGCCTTGGTGCATGAGACGCTGTCCCAGGGCCTGACCCAGAGCGTTGATTTTGACGAACTTATCGGCCGCCAGTTCCGCCTCTCGGCCGAGGTCGCCTCGCCCTCCCAGCAGGTGAAGACACAGCGCTCGGGCCTCTTTGGCGACCTGCCGAGTGATTTCGCCACCCCGCTGGCCCTCGTCATCAATGAGCTGGTCACCAACGCCGTCGAGCACGGGCTGGAGGGACGCACCGGCACTGTCTGGCTGATTGCCGACCGCTCCGAGACCGAGGACGGGCATGAACTCCTGACAGTGACTGTGGAGGACGACGGCGTCGGGCTTCCGGACAAGCCGTACACCGAGGGCCTTGGCCTGCAGATCGTCCGGACACTGGTCACCAGCGAACTGGCCGGCACCATCCAGTGGCAGGCCCGCACCGGCGGGGGAACCGCGGTCCAGATTGTCTTGAACCTTGCGACGCAGTAGCCGTTAAAGGGCAGTGGCCGCGGACCTCTCGGTCCGCGGCCACTGCCGCAAGGCTCTAGCAGGAGCTGCCGGTGCTCCGGCAACGCAACTAAGAAGCGCGCCGGGCCCGTGCCGCACGGCGCTTGAGGGCGCGGCGCTCGTCCTCGCTCATGCCGCCCCAGACGCCGGCGTCCTGACCGGACTCCAGCGCCCATTGCAGGCAGGTGTCGACAACGGGGCAGCGCCGGCAGACGCTTTTCGCTTCCTCGATTTGCAGGAGGGCAGGGCCGGTGTTGCCGACGGGGAAGAACAGCTCCGGGTCCTTGTCAAGGCAGGCTGCGCGGTTACGCCAATCCATGCTGATCAGTCACTCCATTCCTGGGAAATCTCGTTAAAATGCCTTTGTGAAATTATTCACTAGAGGCTCCATAAGAAAAGGCCCCACTCGGGGCCCCTCGGTCATCTGGATTAAGCGTGTCATGTTAACGCTGTGTAAACAAGGGGTAATAGAGGCCAAAATGGCTTGAGGCCGTGAGCGATGCATCACATTCAGTGGCGGCGTCCTCACACCTAGACGACTATGTCCGGTAGTGTGCCAGTGTGTCAAGGCCCCCTGTAAACCCTGAAGATCTTCCTGCAAATGCCGACGACAATGCGGACGCCAACGCCGGCGGAAATGCGGACGGCAACGCCGGCGGAAATGCGGACGGCAACGCCGGCGGAAACTCCGGCGGACATCCCGCGGGTGGTCCCCTCCGGAGCACGGCGGGAGACCCTGCCGCAACCGGGCGGCCCAAGGCGATCGTGGTGATCGCTGTCGTCGTCGCCCTCGAGGCGGCGGCCTTGCTGGTTGCGGCCGGCTGGTACGGCACGCAGCTCCTGACCGGAGCGCCCGTGCTCTCTTTCTGGGGTGCCGTCTTCACGCTGGGGCTGCTGCTGGCGTTCTCCGTTTGGCTTTTCGCGGTGGCACGCTTCCTGATGCGCGGTTTTCGCTGGCCGAGGGCCGGCGCTCTGGTGGCCCAGCTGTTCGTGCTGACCATTGGCTTTCCCACCCTGACCGGCGGCTTTCCGCTGGCGGGACTGGCCATGCTGGTCCCGGCTGTGACCACCATCGTGTTGCTCTTCGACAAGAGGGTCATAGCTTTCGCGTCGCGCGCCGCCGGCTCCCCGCCCGCACTGTAATACCGCACTTCAGTCGAATCCCAGACAGGCACTGCCTGTCTTGTCGTTGGCCGTCCTGCCGCTACCCGTCCGGAAGCGCAGCCAGCTGGACGGGCGTGGCGCGGCCGTCGAAAAGCACGACGGCGCGTCCCGCCGGAGGATTCTGTTCCGGTTCGAACCGGACGCCGAACAACTCGCCATCGAGAAGTCCCCGCGGACGAATCAGGACCGCCCGTCCCTGGCTGCGCGCAGTGGAAGCGAGGGCCACCCGTTCCCCAAAGGCAGGCCCGAAACCCGCCGCCACGATCACCCGCCAGCCCAGGCTGTTGAGGACGGCCAGGCTGCTGTTGGCCTCGTGCGGGAGCAGATCGCAGTCGTCTGCCAGCGCTATCGCCGCCCGTTCCAGCGTTCCTGCCAGCGCGCTGGCGTGGGCCCCTGACCAGTACCTGACGGGATCTGCCCCCGCCGGCGGCGCCAGCCACGTTTCGGCCGTATTCATTGCCGGCAGTGCCGCGAGCAGTGTGCTCTTCCCAGACCCCGGGCCACCGAGGACCGCCAGAACGCCGCCGGCCGGCAGAAGCAGTCTCTGCGGCGCGAGCTCATCTCCCGCGACTCCGATGAGCAGCGCCGCAGCCGGGACCGGGGTACCCGTTTCGCCCGGGAGGCGAGTGATCTGGGCATCGGGCGGCGACTTCCCCTGGCCCTGTCCCCGGTCCCGCCCACGGACGCCGCACCGGGCCAGGACCTCGCCCACGGTCACCACGGCCGGCAGTGCGTCAACTCGAAAGGGCGCCGTCGAGACGGGTCCATCCGCCGGGCAGCGCCCTGTCGTGAACTGCGGCTCGAACAGCTGGGCCGCATGGCCGGTCGCCAAGGAAGCCGGCACAAGGGGGCCAAACACGGCAACGCGGCCGGGGGTGGGCTCCAAGGTTGGAAGCCGTGGCCACGCCAGGCGTCCCTCTTCGGTAGAGCCCGCGGGAAAGTAGATCCGGTTGGGCACGGCGGCGAAGAACCGTGCAGTCACAAGCTCGCGTTCGCCGGCGACGAGGACTGTTATCCCGGCCCTGGGGCCGTCCCTCACGATGTCATGGACGAGGTCTTCAGCCCATGCCAGCGGCCCGGAGCGGAACCCCGAAACCCAGGCACCCCAGCCGCTGAGTACCAGCACCAGCGGCGGACGCGGCGTGGACGCAGGCACGCCGAGCCGCGCGGTGACTTCTTCGGCGACCCGTTGCAGGACCCTGGCTGCACGGCGGAGCTCATGCAGGCCAACCACCGCTCCGACCCGGGACGCCGCCGAGGCCGTGCCGAAGGTGCCGGTGGCGTCGAGAATGTACAGGTGCGACTCCACCCGGCCGGTCAGGAGTTGATTGACGGTGAGCGCCACGGCCGTGTCGCGGCCGCCGGCGCCGGTGCCGATCAGGCCCAGATGCCCGTGCGCGGCGGAGTTCCAGACAAGTTCGGTGACGCGTTGGAGTTCGGGCAGGTCCACCCGCCCCAGCCGGACCAGGCCGGGGTCAGTGCCCGGGTCAGTGTCTGGGGCAGTGTCCGGGTCGTGGGGCGCGGGGTCCAATGGCTGCAATAGCGCCGGCAGGGGGTCCGCGACCGGGCGGCGGAGAGGCCGGCCGCCGCTTTTGTGCCACAGGCCGGCAACGACGTCGATGAGTGACCCCGGTCCCTGTGCCCGAGCGGGCGCGGCGCTGCAGGCGTGATCCTGGCCACCGGGGGAGTCACCGGTCGTGGCACCGGCCGCCCCGGCGCCGGCTGCGGCGTTCGGCCGGGTCAGGGCGTCCGCGACGGTGCGCACGGTGACGGCACCCGTCGTCCACATGGTGGTCCCGGGAGCGAGCGTGGCCGTCTGGAATTCCTCCGGGGCCTGGCTGCCGCGGACTAGAAACGCGCGCCCCGGGCGTGCGATAGGGATGGCCGCCGCCAGCCCGGAGCCCATGATGTCCACTGATTCGGGGCCGGTCTGGACGCGGAGGGCGATGCAGGTGGTGACGTTGGCCCGGATGTCGGCGTTCACGGCTCCCTGCGGGCGCTGGGTAGCCATGATGAGATGGATGCCCAGCGACCGGCCGATGGCGGCAATCCTCATGAGCTCGGCGAGCGCGGCCGGAGCTTCGTCCACCAGGATCCTGAACTCGTCAATGACAATGACCAGATACGGCACCGGCGGGCCCGGGGCCGGGGACGCTTCGTAGCCCGCGAGGTCCGGGACACCCGCCCGGGCCAGCAACTCCTCCCGCCGCCGCACTTCCGCTCGCAACGAAACGAGGGTGCGGTCCACTTCCGCTGCGCCCAGATCCGTGAGCATCCCCACGCAGTGCGGGAGACCGGTCAGCGGGCCCAGGCCCGAGCCGCCCTTGAAATCTATGAAAAGCAGGTTGACGCGGTCCGGAGGATGGCTGGCCGCGAGACCGCCGGCGAGAGTCCGCAGGAACTCCGATTTGCCGGAACCCGTGGTCCCGGCAACCAGGAAGTGCGGACCGTCCGCCCGCAGATCGAGATACACGGAACCCGAACTGCCCGCCCCAACCGCCACACCCAATCCGGCCGCGGGACCGGACCGGGACCAGCGCCGGGAGATGTCCAGGGGCCCGAGGGGCAGGACATCGGCCAGGCTGCAGCGGCGCGGGATGGCCGGCCGGGGAACCGCCAGGGTGCGCCCGCCGCCCTGGAATCCGCGGCAGAAGCGGTCAAAGACCGCCGGCGGGACCAGGTCCGGGACAAACTCCAGGGGCGGCGCCCCGGCTCTGACGAGGGCTGCGCGCCTGCCAAGGACAATGCCCGGGTGAGTTTGCGGAGGCCGGGGGTGCGGCTCAGGGGAGCATTCAATGACCCGCCACCCGTGGGCTGTGGCCAGGGACCGCAGGGCCGGCACGGCAGCCGCGGCTTCCGCTCCGGCGGCCGCCCCCGACCGCTCGGGAGCGGCCCACAGGATGAGGATCCCGCAGTCGGCTGTTCCGCCGGGCCCCGCGGCCAACAGCCCTGCCGTGGTGGCCTCATCGGCGGAGAGCGTCACGCCGGGCAGGAAACGCGCGGCCAGCGGCACGGTGTCCACCGGGCCGTGCACCAGCAGGCCGGTGCTGCCGGTGAGCGGAAAGGCGGCCAGTTGCAGGATGAAGGAGCGAACCAGACCGACTGCCGCGGATGCGGGGCCGTGGACGGTCACCACCGCCGACGCCGGATCCAAGGTCACCGGGACCTGGCCGAGCGGGGGAGGCAGGAAGCCGGGGTCGGGCGGGTCCAGCCGGATATTGGCCCGCTGGTCCGCCAGCCCGAGCCGGAGCCAGATTTCCCGCGGCTCCCCATGACCTGTAGCCTCTGGCGCGGGCGAGCCGGCTGCGAGGCTGAGCACCAGGTCCGCGGCCGAGGGAGCGGCCTGCCGGCGTCGTTCCAGGTCCTGCAGGGCAGCCCCCGCGATGGCGGCGGCAAGCTCGCGGCGCTGACGGCGGCCAGTCAAGAGCGGCACGAGCACGGACACGGCCGAAACGGCGGTGAAGGCCAGGAACATCCACGTGCCGGTGAGGAGCGCGAGGCCGACGCCGACCAGGATCGGCAACACCGCGGCCACGGCCACGGCGGCCCGGTGGCTTGGGGCGGCGGTGCTGCGGACAACCAGCGGCTCGGCGACGCTGGAACCTGCCCGCGCTGTCACCGGCTCGGCAACATCCGGCATGGCCGGCGTGCCGAGCCGGAGTGACATGGTGGAGTCCCCGCAACGGATCCATGACGCCGTGGTCACCGGGACCGTGCGTACCATCCGGGCGTCGACGCTGGTTCCGTTCGCACTGCCGAGGTCCGCGATCGTGACGTCCGCGTCCGATACGTCCAGTTGCGCATGCTCACGGGAGAGTGCGGGATCCGGGATCACGATCCCGGCTCCGCCGCGCCCGATCCGGAACCGGCCCCGCCGCAACGCGACGAGGGTTCCCGCGCCCGGGCCGCCGTGAACGGCCAACAACAACGTGGCAGTCTCCGCGCTGCCGGGCCCGGACCGCGAAGTTACCCCGGAAGCGCTACCAAGCGCAGAACCGTCACCAAGCACAGAATTCTCAACGAGCACAGCGCCGTGGACCAGGGGAGCGGCGCCGACCGTCATGGCGGCGACCCGGGCGCCCCGGACGAACAGGTGGCCCGTCCCGTAGCACCGGGCGATGGCGGCTTCCAGGTCTGCTCCCGGGCACGCGTCCGGCACCTCGGTGGCCAGCTCGATGAGCCGGCCGCCCGGCGTCGAACCTGGCCCTAGGGTGCCCTGCCCTAGAGGGCCAGCGACGAGGGTGCAGTGGAAGATCATCGGGGGCGTCCTTTCCCGTGTGCCCGGGTTCCACGTTAGGGATGCGTCGGCCCGGTTGGGCCGGGAAATTGTGCCATGTGGAAAGCGCGTCGGAGCGACGTGGCCGCCCCCGGCATGCGCAGTCCCCGGGTCGGTAATTGCCATGGCGTCCGATGGTGGGGCGGACCGCGATTCGCTTGTACCCGTCCCGTCTCAGGTAGGCTAGACCAGCAGACAATGCACCACATTGGGCTGCCCGCATTCGAACCAGGAGAGTTTGTGACCGCTGACCTCGTCATCGTAGGGTCGGGCTTTTTCGGCCTGACCATCGCAGAACAGGCCGCCACTGAGCTGGGCTTGAAGGTGGTCGTCATCGACCGCCGCCACCACATCGGCGGCAACGCCTACAGTGAAAAGGAAGAGCAGACGGGCATCGAGGTGCACCGCTACGGTGCCCACCTCTTCCACACGTCAAACGACCGTGTTTGGGAGTACGTGAACCGATTCACGACCTTCACGAACTACGTCCACAAGGTCTACGGCGTGCACAAGGGCGAGGTCTACTCTCTGCCCATCAACCTGGCCACGATCAACCAGTTCTTCCGGGCCAACCTCACCCCCGGGCAGGCACAGGAACTGATCAAGGAACAAGCCGGCGAACTCGCGGGCACCGATCCGCAGAACCTGAACGACAAGGGCATCCAGCTGATCGGCCGGCCGCTCTACGAGGCGTTCATCAAGCACTACACCGGCAAGCAGTGGCAGACGGATCCGAAGGACCTGCCCGCTGGCATCATTTCCCGGCTTCCAGTGCGCTACAACTACGACAACCGGTACTTCAACGACAAGTACGAGGGCCTGCCGACCAACGGCTACACGGCGTGGATTGAAAAGATGGCCGAACACCCCAACATTGAGGTCCGGCTCAACACGGACTTCTTCGATGACTCCCACGAGTACAGCAAGGGCAAGGTCGTCGGCAGCATCCCGGTCGTTTACACCGGACCCGTTGACCGCTACTTCGACTACGCCGAAGGCGATCTGTCCTGGCGCACCATCGACTTCGAAGAAGAGGTGCTCGACGTCGGAGACTTCCAGGGCACGTCCGTGGTGAACTACAACGACGAGGACGTCGCGTACACCCGCATTATCGAGCCCCGCCATTTCCACCCGGAGCGCGACTACCAGACGGAGAAGACCGTCATCATGCGCGAGTTTTCCCGTGCCGCCGAGAAGGGTGACGAACCCTACTACCCGATCAACACGCCCACTGACCGCGAACGCCTGCTCAAGTACCGGGACCTCGCGGCAGCCGAGAAGGACGTCCTCTTTGGCGGACGCCTGGGCACCTACAAATACCTGGACATGCACATGGCGATCGGCTCGGCCCTGACCATGTTCGAGAACAAGATCCGCCCGCATTTCGAGGCTGGCGCCACGATTGAAAGCGGAGGAGTGGACGCATGAGCGTTGCAACAGACACCCAGGTAGAGTCCGCCCAGCAGTGGGACACCCTGCAGCGGGTCATCCTGCCCAGTGCCAGCCAGATGGACACGGTTCCCCTGTATATGGACATGGGCACCGCGACCGGCATCCAGCTGCCCACGGTCGGTGACCGCGACGGAAAAAGGGCCAAGCCGCAGACCTTCAGCAGCACCACCAAGGAAGCCCACGTTGAGGACTTCCTGTCCCGAAGCTCCACCAAGGTCAGGTCCGGGGAACGCGTTTCATTCGGCAGCTATTTCAACGCCTTCCCGGCCAGTTACTGGCGCCGGTGGACGACTGTGGACTCTGTCCGGCTGCAGGTGCGCACCGAGGGCGCAGGATCCGTCATCGTCTATAAGTCGAACGCCCGCGGGTCCCTGCAGCGCGTCGACACGCGGCGTGTGGAGGGTACGGCGGAGAACACCTTTGAGCTGTCCCTGGCTCCCTTCGGCGACGGCGGCTGGTACTGGTTTGACCTTGTGGCAGGCTCCGAACCGCTGGTGATGGTCGACGCCGAGTGGCAGGGCGTCGCTGTTGACAGCACCCCCGGTTCAGTCACTTTGCAGATCACGACACTGAACAAGACCGACTTCTGCCTGAACAACCTCCGGCTGCTTGCCGAGAACCCCGATGCCCTGAAGCATGTCCAGGAAATCCTGCTGGTCGACCAGGGCACCCAAAAGGTCGAGGACGCAGACGGTTTCTCTGACGTCCGGGATTCGCTTGGCGGCAAGCTGCGCATCATCAACCAGTCAAACCTCGGCGGATCCGGCGGCTTTGCCCGGGGCATGTTCGAGGCCGTCGAAAACGGCAGTGACTACGTCCTGCTGATGGACGACGACATCGTGGTTGAGCCGGAGAGCATCATCCGCCTGCTCACCTTCGCGGACCGCTGCAAGTCGCCTACGATTGTCGGCGGCCACATGTTCGATCTCTACAACCGGACGGTCCTGCACACGTTCGGCGAGGTGGTCAACCCTTACCGCTTCCAGCCGTCCTTGCCCAGCGAGGATATGGTCCTGGGGCACGATTTCCTGTCCTCCAACCTGCGCCAGACCTCCTGGCTGCACCGCCGCTGCGACGTGGACTACAACGGCTGGTGGATGTGCCTGATCCCGACCGCGGTTATCCGGGAGATCGGCCTTTCGCTGCCACTCTTCATCAAGTGGGACGACTCGGAGTACGGGCTGCGCGCCAAGGCGCACGGCTTCCCGACAGTCTCCTTGCCGGGTTCGGCCGTGTGGCATGTGTCCTGGATCGACAAGGACGACCTGGTCGGCTGGCAGGCTTACTTCCACGCCCGCAACCGGATCACGGCGGCCCTGCTCCACAGCCCCTACGAATTCGGCGGCCGCGTGGTGCGCGAATCGCAGTATGCGGACATCAAGCACCTTGTGTCAATGCAGTACGCGACCGCGCACGGCCGCGGCTGGGCGCTCGAGGATGTCCTCAAGGGCCCGTCCGGTTTGGCGGAGCTGCTTCCCACGAAACTGCCCGAGATCCGGAAGATGATGTCCGGCTACTCTGACTCCATTTTCCGGGCCAATGCCGACGAATTCCCGACGCCGAAGATGGCCAAGCCGCCGCGCCACGGCCACGGCGTGTCGCAGCCGTCCAAGGTCACCCTCCTGCCCTGGGCCGCCAAGACGGTTGCACGCCAGCTCTTCCGCCCGGTCACCAAGACGAGTGCGGAACGTCCGCAGACCAACATTGCGCATCAGGACAACCGCTGGTGGAGGATCGCGCAGTTCGACAGCGCCATCGTCTCCAACGCCGAAGGTACGGGTGCCTCGTGGTACCGGCGGGACCCCAAGCGCGTGCGGGAAATGCTCACCGAGAGCAGCCGGCTGCACGCCGCCCTGCTCAAGGACTGGAAGTCGCTGAGCAAGCAGTACAAGGCGGCGCTGCCGGAGCTCACGTCCCTGGATTCCTGGAAGAAGATTTTCGAAGAGCACACCCAGAGCGAAGTGAAGTAGCGTGACAACCACGATTTCCGGGGAATTGACCCGCCCGGGCCTCGGTGGTGGATTTCGGGATCTCCGCCAGTCCAGTTTTCTGCTGAAACTGCTGGTCCGCAAGGAGCTGAAAGTCCGCTACCGAGGATCCGTGCTGGGCCTGCTCTGGTCCTATGTGAAGCCCGGTGTGCAGTTTGTCGTGTTCTACGTGGCCCTGGGAGTCTTTCTCGGCCTCGAACGCAGCGCAAAAAACCCGGACGGCCTCTCGAACTATGCCGTGTATCTCTTCTCCGGAATCGTGCTGATCAACTTCTTCTCCGAAGCCCTCGGGAACGCCGCACGGTCAATCGTCAATAACGGCAACCTGATCAAGAAGATCTATCTTCCCCGGGAGCTGTTTCCGGTGGCGTCGGTCTGGGTGTCGGCGGTCCATTTCTTCCCCCAGCTCGTTGTCCTCGTGATCGGTTGCCTCTTCGCGGGGTGGCATCCGGACGTGTTCCAGCTGTTGGCCGCGGTCGGCGGATTCGCCATCGTGGGTTTCCTGGCCACCGGACTCGGGCTGTTGTTCGGTGCCGCCAACGTATATTTCCGTGATTCGGAAAATCTCGTGGACATGCTGCTGATGGTGGCGACCTGGGCCTCGCCCGTCATGTACTCGTGGACGATGGTGGAGTCAAAGCTGGGCCCGGCATTCTTCGCCGTTTACCAGGCCAACCCCATCACGGTGGGCGTCGAGTTGTTCCATTACGCCTTCTGGTACCCCACAACTGACGGCTCTGCCGCGATGCCGCCGAACCTGTTCAGCCTGTGGCTGCCGATCGGACTCGCCATTTCCCTCGTGGTCCTGGCATTGGGGCAACTAACTTTCCGGCGGCTTGAGGGCCGCTTCGCCCAGGAGCTGTAAATGGCGAACGCGATCGAAGTTTCCAGCATCAGCAAGGAGTTCGTGCTCCGGCACACCCGTTCCATCAAGGAGGCGGTTGTGTGGCTGGTCAAGGGCCGCAAGGGAGATCTTTCCAAGAAGTTCCATGCCCTGAAGGACGTCTCCCTGATGGTCGAGACGGGGGAGACCGTGGCCCTGCTGGGCCTCAACGGATCCGGCAAGTCCACCCTGCTCAAGCACATCTCCGGCGTCATGCTTCCCGATTCGGGAAGTGTGTACACCCGCGGCCGCGTGGCAGGCCTGATCGAAGTCGGGGCGGGCTTTCATCCTGACCTGTCCGGCCGCGACAACGTGTACCTCAATGGAGCGATCCTGGGGATGACGGAGAAGCAGATCAATGAGCGGTTCGACGCGATCGTGGAATTCTCCGAGATCGGCGAATTCATCGACACCGAGGTCAAGTTCTATTCATCCGGCATGTACCTGCGCCTGGCTTTCTCCGTAGCAGTACACACCGACCCCGAGGTGTTTCTGATCGACGAAATTCTCGCCGTCGGAGATGAGCCGTTCCAGCGCAAGTGCATAGCTAAGATTCAGGAACTGGCAGAGCGTGGCAAGACCCTCGTGGTCGTCAGCCACGATCTGGACCTGGTCTCCCGGATCTGTGCCCGCGGTGTCCTGCTTGAGCACGGAAATGTATTGTTTGACGGGCCGATCAGCGAGGCGGTAAGCAGGCTCCGCAACTAGTCGGCAGACCCCGCCGCGGCCCTCGCGGTGCGGCAGCCGCTAGTGTGGATACTGGTCCTTCGGCCCCGCCATCAGGCATGAGAGAAAAGGCACGAAAATCGTGAAGATTGCTGTAATTGCGTTGGGTAAGATCGGCCTGCCCTTGGCCGTCCAGTTCGCGTCCAAGGGCCATGAGGTCGTCGGCGTCGACGTTAACCGGCAGGTTGTCGACCTCATCAACGCCGGAATTGAACCCTTCCCCGGCGAAGCCAGGCTGCAGGAAAAACTTTCCGAGCTGGTGCCGGCAGGGAAGCTCCGGGCGACGACCGAATACGCGGACGCGGTCCCCGAAGCGGACGCTGTAGTTCTCGTCGTGCCGCTGTTTGTGGACGCCGAGGCGAATCCTGATTTCGGCTGGATGGACGCGGCGACCGCCGAACTGGCGAAGCACCTGACCCCTGGCACCCTGGTGTCCTACGAGACCACCCTTCCCGTCGGCACCACCCGGACCCGGTGGAAACCGGCCCTGGAAGCCGCCTCGGGCCTGGTAGAGGGCAAGGACTTCCACCTTGTGTTCTCTCCCGAGCGCGTGCTCACCGGCCGGGTGTTCGAGGACCTGCGCAAATACCCGAAGCTGGTAGGCGGCCTTTCGGAAGAAGGGGCAGCCCAAGCAGTCGAGTTTTATCAGGCCGTGCTGGACTTCGACGAGCGGACTGATCTGGTCCGCCCGAATGGCGTCTGGGACCTGGGATCCGCGGAGGCATCGGAGATGGCGAAACTGGCGGAGACCACCTACCGCGACGTGAACATTGGGCTCGCCAATCAGTTTGCCCGCTATGCCGCCACTGCGGGCATCGACATCTACCAGGTCATCGAGGCCGCCAACTCCCAGCCCTACAGCCACATCCACACACCGGGAATCGCCGTCGGCGGACATTGCATCCCCGTTTATCCGCGGCTGTACCTCTGGAACGATCCGGAGGCCACGGTGGTGCGCGCGGCCCGCGCGGCCAACGCCGACATGCCCGCCTACACCATCGGCCTGCTCGAGGGAGCCTATGGCGACCTGACAGACGCCCGTGTGGTGGTTCTCGGCGCTGCGTACCGCGGCGGCGTCAAGGAAACGGCCTTTTCCGGTGTCTTCGACGCCGTCAAGGCACTCGAACTGCGCGGCGCGGCCGCGCTGGTCCATGACCCGCTGTACACCGACGAGGAACTCCAGAAGCTGGGCTTCCAGCCCTACCACCTGGGGGAGCCCGCGGACGCGGCCGTGGTCCAGGCAGACCATGCTGAGTACCGCACGCTGGGACCGCAGGACCTCCCGGGCGTCCGGGTGTTCATCGACGGCCGCAGGGTAAGCAGCCCTGAGGCGTGGGACGGCGTCCAGTACCGGGTCATCGGCAAGGCATGACCTCGGCAGGCGCGCCGCACTTCTTCCCTTTGACAGGAGATCCACGATGAATAACATTGCCCCGAGCGCTGATGTTTCGGACCGCGCAGTGCTGGGCGCCGGTACCAAGATCTGGCACCTGGCCCAGGTGCGTGAGGACGCCACCCTGGGAGAAAACTGCATCGTCGGCCGCGGCGCCTACGTAGGCACCGGTGTCCACATCGGCGACAACACCAAGATCCAGAATTACGCGCTGGTCTACGAGCCGGCCAAGCTGGGAAATGGCGTCTTCATCGGACCCGCAGTGGTCCTCACGAACGACACTTACCCCCGCTCCGTCAGTCCCGACGGATCCTTGAAGAGTGCGCACGACTGGACCCCGGTGGGCGTCACCATCGAGGATGGAGCGTCAATCGGTGCTCGAGCCGTCTGCGTGGCGCCGGTGACGATCGGTCGCTGGGCCACCATCGCCGCGGGCGCCGTGGTCACGAAGGATGTACCCGCCTTCGCCTTGATGGCCGGCGTGCCGGCCAAACGGCTCGGCTGGGTCGGCAAGGCTGGCTTCCCGCTGCGTGAGGCGGAGGGGTTTTGGGTGTGCCCCGAGACGGGTGCCAAATATGTTGAAGAAGAAAATTTCCTGAAAGAGGCAGAGGACAACGCATGAGCCCGGACTTTATCCCCGCAGCCAGGCCGATCATCGGCGATGAAGAGCGGGCGGCCGTTGACGCCGTGCTCGCCTCCGGGATGCTGGCCCAAGGCAAGCAGGTAGCGGAATTTGAAACGGAGTTCTCGTCCGTGCTCGTCGACGGCCGCGCGGCCGTCGCCGTGAACTCCGGCACCTCCGGTCTCCACCTCGGTCTCCTCGCCGCCGGCGTTGGCCCCGGCGACGAAGTGATCGTGCCGTCCTTCACCTTCGCCGCCACCGGCAACGCCGTTGCACTGACCGGCGCGACCCCGGTCTTCGCTGACATCGAACTGGACCACTACACCCTGGACACGGACCACGTCGCTTCGCTGATCACGGAGAAGACCAAGGGCATCATGCCGGTCCACCTATACGGCCACCCCTTCGACGTCGAGGGCCTCGGCAGGCTTGCCGCGGAGCGGGGCATCGATCTTTACGAGGACGCAGCCCAGGCCCACGGAGCAAGCTTCAACGGTAAGAAGGTGGGCAGCTTCGGCACCTTCGCCATGTTCAGCCTGTACCCGACGAAGAACATGACCTCCGGCGAGGGCGGCATGGTCACGACGTCGGACCCCGCCGTCGAGCACAAGCTCCGGCTGCTGCGCAACCAGGGCATGCAGAAGCAGTACGAGAACGAGATCGTCGGCTTCAACGCCCGCATGACCGACCTGCACGCCGCCATCGGCCGCGTCCAGCTCACCAAGGTGCTCGGCTGGACCGCGCAGCGGCAGCAGAATGCGGCATTCCTCGACGCCAACCTGGAGAACGTCGGGATCCCGGCAGTCAAGGAGGGGGCGGGACACGTCTACCACCAGTACACCATCCGGGTGACCGAGGACCGCGACGGGATGGCCAAGGCGCTGCGGGACGAGTACAACATCGGAACCGGCGTGTACTATCCGGTCCCGAACCACCGGCTGCCGTCCTTCAACCGGACAGAAGACCTGCCCAACACGGAGACGGCCGCCAAGGAAGTGCTCTCCCTGCCGGTTCACCCGTCCCTGAGCCAGGACGACCTCGACCGGATCGTCACTGCCGTCAACGCCGTCGCAAAGGCCGGTGCCTGAGATGGCGAATCTGCGCGTAGGCCTGATCGGGCTGGGGATGATGGGCCGGCACCATGCCAGGGTCCTTCGCGAGCTGCCCGGCGTCGACCTGGTGGCTGTGGCGGACGCCTATGGCGACCCGCACGGCGTGGCCGGCGGCCTGGACGTGCTGTCCTCGGTGGAGGAACTCATTGCCCAGGGCCTGGACATGGCGGTCGCCGCCGTCCCCACGGGGATGCACGAGGAAGTCGGCCTGGCACTGGCCGAGGCCGGCGTCCACACCCTCGTGGAGAAGCCGATTGCCGAAAGCGCCGCGGCCGGCCAACGCCTCGTGGATGCTTTCGAGGCCAGGAACCTCGTAGGCGCGGTGGGTCACATCGAGCGCTTCAATCCGGCCCTGCAGTCCCTGCGGAAGAGGATTGAAGCGGGCGAACTCGGCGAGGTTTACCAGATTGCCACCCGCCGGCAGGGTCCCTTCCCGTCGCGCATCGCCGACGTCGGCGTCGTGAAGGACCTGGGCACGCACGACATCGACCTCACCGCCTGGCTCGCCCGGAGCCGCTTCGAGTCGATCTTCGCCCATGTCACCACGCGCAGCGGCCGTCCACACGAAGACATGGTGGCGGCGACGGGGCAGCTGGAAAGCGGCGTCATCACGAATCACCTGGTGAACTGGCTCTCCCCGATGAAGGAACGCCTGACAATCGTCACCGGCGAAAAGGGCGCTTTCGTGGCCGACACGGTCACGGCGGACCTGACGTTCTTCGAAAACGGCACCGTCGCCACGGAGTGGGAGTCCATGGCAGCTTTCCGGGGGGTCTCCGAGGGCAACATGACCCGGCTTGCAATCGCCAAACCAGAACCGCTGCGTACCGAGCACGAAGCCTTCCGCGACGCCGTCCTGGGGCTGCGCAACGACGTCGTGACCATGCGCGAGGGCCTGGACACGCTCGCCGTTGCCGAGGCCGTGCTGGAGTCCGCGCGCACCGGGCAGATGGTCAAAGTCGTCGCCTCGTGAGGGCCCGTCCCGGATTGAGGGTCGCGGTCGCCACCCGGCTTTTCACGCCCGAAGTGGGAGCCGCTGCCTTTCGTCTCCAGGCTCTTGTAGACGGCCTGGTGGCCGCGGGCGCGGAGGTTCAGGTCGTGACCACCCGCGCCCCCGGCGGAGCCTCGGCCGGCAGCGTCCCGTTCAGAATCAGCCGCTGGCCCGTCTTACGGGACCCGGGCGGCAACGTCCGCGGCTATCTGCAGTACCTGAGCTTCGACATACCGGCCTTCTTCCGCCTGCTGGTTCAGGGCGCGGATGTTGTTGTCTCCGAGCCGCCGCCCACCACCGGACTGGTGGTGGCCCTCAGCAGCTGGCTGCGTCGCCGGCCTTTCGTGTACTACGCAGCGGACGTGTGGAGTGAAGCACTGTCGGCAACCGACGTGCCCGGCGTCGTCATTGCCATAATGCGGCGCGTGGAAGGGTTCGTGTTGCGACGTGCCGCCTGCGTCATCGCCATTTCTGATGCCGTGGCCGAGCAAGTCTCGAAGTTCGACGTGCCGGCGGACCGGCTCCGGGTGGTGGCCAACGGGGTCGACACCTCGGTCTTCAACCCCCAAGGCGAGGCCGCGGTCAGTGAGCGGCCCTATTTCGCCTACACCGGAACCATTTCGGAATGGCAGGGAGCCGACGTTTTTGTCCGCGCACTGCCGATCGTGCAGCGGAAATGTCCGGACGCGGAGATCCGCTTTTTCGGGCAGGGCACCGACGAGCCGGCCCTCCGCGCGCTGGCGGCCCAGATCGCTCCCGGGAGCGTTGTTTTCGGCGGAGTCGTTCCGCCCCGGCAGGCTGCGGCCTGGCTGCGGGGAGCCGCGGCAGCACTCGTCAGCATCAAGCCAGACCAGGGCTATGACTTCGCCAAGCCGACCAAAATCTATGCGGCCGCAGGATGCGGGACCCGGGTGATATTTGCCGGTGCCGGCGAGGGGGCAGCAGTGGTGGCCGACAACGGACTCGGCGACGCGGTGGACCATGACCCCCATGCCGTGGCGGCTGCAATGATCGCCGCGCTCGAAGGCGAGGACTCCGGCCGTGGCGTCCGCTCGCAGTGGGTGGCGGACCATGCTTCCCTCGCGGCGGCGGGCCAGGCAGCGGCGGCGATCGTTGCCACGGTGGCGAGGACGTCCCGATGAGAATCCTGGTGGTCACCACGTGGTTCCCGAGCCCGGGGTCGCCGGCCCAGGCCCCCTTCAATCTGGAGCACGCGAAGGCCATCCAACTCCGGCACGACGTGCGCGTGCTGCATGTGAGGCTGGGCAGCCGGCAACCCCCGGCCGCGGAATCATATGCCGGCCTGCCCGTCCAGCGGGTCTCCCTCGACCCGCGCCGGCCGTGGACGGCACTGGCCCTGCTCCGCCTGCTGCTGCGGGAAAGCTCGACGGCGGATGTGCTGCACACGATGGCCTTTTCCTCGGCACTTGTGGCGGCCCTGCCAGCGGTCTTGCGACGGACGCCGTGGGTTCACTCAGAGCACTGGAGCGGTGTCACGAACCCGCGGAACGTCGCGGGGATGTGGCCACATTTCGCCTGGTTGCGCTGGGTTCTTCGTCTTCCGCACGCCGTGACGGGAGTGACCTCTGAACTCGTGGAGAAATTGCAGGCCTTCGCACGGCCGCAGGCTGCGGTGCTGGTTCCCTGTGTAGTCGCCAACGACCGTCCCCTGCAGCCGCTGCCCGCAGGTGAACAGCTGCGCCTGGCCGCTGTTGGCGGGCTGGTTCCGGGAAAGCGGCCGCTGCTGGCCATTCGGACCATAGCAGCGCTCAAGGAATCAGGCCACGACGTGCACCTCAGCTGGGTGGGGGACGGACCCCTTCGCGGCGAGGCCGAAGAACTAATCGACGGGTTGAAGCTCGGCGGGAACGTCACACTGGTCGGCACGGTCCCACCGGCCGACGTCTTCGCGTATTTCGAACAGGCCCATCTGTTCTTCCTCCCCACGGCGCACGAGAACTTCTTCACGTCCGCGGCCGAGGCCCTCTCCGCCGGACGGGCCGTCGTCGTTCCGCGAGTGGGGGGATTCACCGACTACGTGACCGCCGCGAACGGCGTCCTGGTGGACAACGCCTCGCCGGAGTCCCTGGCCGCCGCGATCGTGGCGGCCCGGGGAACCTTTGCGGGGGTCGAACCCTCCACCATTGCCGAGCCCATCCGGGCCAGGTTCAGCCGAACCAGCGTCGGCCGGCTCTTCGAGGACGTCTACGGCCGGGTAGTCGCCACCACAGGACAAACAGAACGGAGCCGGCGTGGATAATGGTCCAACCGATGTGGTCCCTGCGGTAGACGTCGTCATCGCCGTGCACAGCAGCACCCGACCGGCAGCAAGGGCGCTCGCTTCCATTGCGTCGGCCGGCCTGGCGCTGAACGCTCCAGAAGGAGTCCGGGTCACCGTCGTGTGCCACAACATCTCCAGGGACGAGATTTCGAGGAACGTTCCACCTGAGCTGGCTGCAGCCACCAGGTTCCTGGAACTCCGCGACGGGATTCCCAGCCCTGCCGGCCCCTTCAACTATGGGCTGCAGCAGGCTACGGCCGAATTCGTGTGCATTCTTGGCAGCGACGATTATCTTGAGCCCGGCGCCCTTCGCCAGTGGCTGGAGCTCGCTCGCAGCCACTCTTCCGCGATGGTCATCGCCCCACAACGCCATGCCGGCGGAGCGCTGGTGCGGACACCGCCGGTCCGGGTTGGCAGGCGGTTCAACCTTGATGCGGTCAAGGACCGCCTGAGCTACCGGACCGCGCCCCTGGGCCTCCTGCGACGCAGCGAAATCCAACGGCTCGGCCTCGAATTCAGCGGCGATCTGCGGACGGGGGAGGACCAGATATTCTCGGCCAAACTATGGTTCGGCGGCGGGCGGATCGACTACGCCCGGGGGACAGGGAAATACGTCGTTGGGGCCGACGCGGAGGACCGCGTCACAGGTCAGCGACGGGAAATTGGCGAGTTGTTCGCCTTCGCCCTGGAACTCGTCGCCGACCCTTGGTTCGTTGCGCTTCCGCAGGCCCAGCGCCAGGCCCTGGTGACCAAGTTGCTCCGGGTTCACGTATTTGGCGTGATCCTGCCCCGCGCGGACCAAGGCGGCTGGACGGAGGCGGAGCGCGAAGAACTCGCCCGCGTGGTCCGTGCACTTCTGGCCGCGGCGCCGGGGGCGGAGCGGCCCCTGTCCCGGGCCGACGCCCGGCTGCTGCGCAGCATTCTCACCCTTAGCCCGTCGGCTGAGATGCTGGCGGCAGCAGCAGCGCGCCGCAAGTTCGGACGGCCGCAAACCCTGATTGCCTCGAGCCTGGCAGCCCAGCTGCACCCGGAAGCGCCGCTGCGGTTCATGGCGGCCTCCGCGTTGCTCTAACGCAGCGGGGCGGGAACGGACTTGTTTGTCCGGCCGTTCCCGCCCCGCGGAGGCGCCTGCGCCTCCTACTGCCTGCCGAACTCCGCGTTGAAGTTCAGGAGCGTGTCCACGATCTTCTCGGCGGCGTGTCCGTCGCCGTACGGAGCCGCGTCCGTAGGCTCGGGAGCGGGCCGCTTCACCGTGTCGGCAAGGACGGAGAGGTCTTCGCTCACCAGGACGTTCCACCGCGCTTCGAGGGTCTCAACCCACTCCGTCTCGGGACGGATCGTCGTGCACGGGACCCGCAGCAGGAAGGCTTCCTTCTGCAGGCCTCCCGAGTCGGTGATGACACCTGCACTGTTGACCACGGCGTTGACCAGCTGCGGATAGGCCAGCGGCGGGCAGACCCGGATGCTTCCCTGCTCGAGGGCCAGTCCGTGACGTTGGGCGAAACTGACCAGGCGCGGGTGGGCCAGCAGGAGGACCGGGCGGTCCAGGGAGGCCAAGGAGGCAAGGATGGATTTGAGGCGGGCCGGCGAGTCCGTATTGTCCGGACGGTGGATGGTGCTGACGTAGTATCCCTGCGGGGCCACGTCGAGGGGGAGCGGCTCCTTCCTTCTTTCCAGCAGGGCGCGGACCTGGAACAGGACGTCGGTCATGACGTCGCCGACGAGGACCGTTTTGGTGGCGAGGCCCTCGTTGGCCAAGTGGTCAACGGCCACCTGGGTGGGGGCCAGCAACAGGTCCGCCGCGTGGTCAGTGAGGACACGGTTATGTTCTTCAGGCATGCGCCGATTGAAAGAACGCAGCCCGGCCTCCAGGTGGGCCAGCGGTATGTGCATCTTGACCGCGGCTATCGCCGCGGCGAGGGTGGAATTGGTGTCGCCATACACCAGAACGCAGTCCGGTTTGGCCTCTTCGAGGATCTCTTCCAGGCCGCCGAGCATGGCCCCTGTTTGTGCGCCGTGCTTGCCGGACCCCACACCCAGGTTGAAATCGGGCGCCGGGATCCCCAGGTCACGGAAAAAAACATCACTCATGAGTTCGTCATAGTGCTGGCCGGTGTGGGCAATCAAGTGCTCTGCCCGGCCGGAGAGGGCTGACGCGATCGGTGCGAGCTTTACAAATTGTGGTCTTGCGCCGACGACGCTGAGAATACGCATGCCCCCAGCTTAGGCGATTGCGGTGCCCGGCCATGGCGGGCTGTGATCCTGCGCACGGGTCCAAACCGGACGCAGCATGGTCAGCACGCCGTGATTTTGTACAGTTTGGCCGCGCCCTGATGGTCCACGAGTTCGACCTTTGCGCCCGGCGTGGCTGCCACGTTGTCGAACGCTGGATAGGCCTGGGCCTCCACGAAGTTGAGGATGTAGAAGCGGCCGAAGTCGAGAATATAGTGCACGTGTTCTTGCTCCGCGAGTCGACAGGTTTCAGCCCCGGTCTGCGACGTCGTTACGTCCATTGCAATCTTGCGAAGATCTTCGTCGGGCCCCGGCGAAAGATGGTACTGGGTGACGTGGCGACCAGAAATGGCGTAGGCCAGCGTTCCGCCGTTGAACGGGTTGACGCCGATAACGGCGTCTTTCGGAACGGTCGCATCGAGCCGGGACATCAGGGCGAATTCATCACTGGATACCGCCCAGCCCGGGTAATAGGAATAGGAGTTCTTGATCTTGGTAGATATTGCGTCCAGTCCGGGGCTATGGACGCTACTCACCAGGGTGGAGAGAGCGAGCGCCAGGATCGCGGCTGCTGCGATGGCGTACAGGCTCCCGGATCCCCTGAATTCAGGGAGCCCGAGCCGCCGGCCCGTGGAGCGTTTCGAAGCGATGCGCCGAAGCCATCCCCTGACCGCGGTCACTAGGCCGTCAGCACCCACGCTGCCAAGAACAATCATGAACAACGGCACCAAGGCCGCGAGCCGGTAGGGGTCCTGGTACCAGGAGCCGATCGTAAAGTGCCGGAAGCGACCCTGATACATGACGACGGCGACGACGTAGAGGGCAGCGGCAATGAGTCCGCAGGCAATAATCCAGCCACCCCTGCGCCGCCAGATGATCGTGATTATGCCCAACAGGGCTGCCACCGAGGCGACCATCGTCTCTCCGCCGCCAAGCAGCGTGCCGGTCGCGACGTCACCCACAGCCTGGTCCAGGGTCCGGCTGGGTTTCCAGCTGTCAAAGTTCAGGAGCAGGGCCTGCCAGACGAGGAGGAAGGCCGCGGCCGAGGCAAAACCCCACAGGACTACGAGCGCGATTGGCCGGAAGCCGGCTTTGGTGCGGACGCGGACCCGCAGCTGCGAGAACCACGCGGCTGCGATGAGGGGGACGGAGAAGGCCAAGAGTGCCGTGACACCGTTGGGCTGCGAAAGGAACAACGCCGCAACTGCAATGAGCAGGAAGGACCAGAGGCTGACGTCGTCCAGGAATCGTTCGCGCCCGGCCCTGAACAACCCCACAAGGACGAGCAGCGCCAGCGGCAGCAAGCTGTAGGCAAGGGTGTTGGGGTAGAGCGGGCCCCACTGGAGCAATTGGAAGGGGAACATCCAGAAGCCGCCGCTCAGGGCGCCGGCAACCACCAGCGGCAAGACGCGGGGACCGGTGATGCCCCGGACCAACATGATGCAGGCGAAGGGCCACAGGAGGGCGCTCACAGCTACGATCACGGCGTTCTCGCTGACAAAGACGTCGCTGCTGGTCAACTGGGCAACGAGGGCCGCCAGGGAATGCCACACGGACGGATAGATCGCGATCCCGGCATCCGGGCTGAGCATCCGGCCTAACGTCAGTGACGAGGCGTTGCCGGTCTCGAGGATGTACCGGATCGCATTGAGGTGAAAAATGTTGTCGTACACTTGGCCGAAGTTTCCCGGCTTGCCGATGGCCGGGAGGAGGCGCGTGAGTATCAGGACCGAACCTGCCACCATGCCGCCCAGGATGGCCGCCCACTGGACGGCAGGCGCCGCCGAGGCCGGCGCGACGGGGGCAACCCGTCCTCTTAAAAATCTCCGGAGCAGGAAAGCCAAGCCGGTGCAGACAGCTGTCACGAGCAGATAGCTGAAAAGTCCCCAGCCCAGCCGGAGCAGTCCTCCCACCACGCCCGCGAGCCCGATGAGGCCGCAGGATGCCAAAGGGGACATTGCCGCGGAGGCGAAGCCCTTGGCGCCCAATGCCCTGGCCAGCACTAATCCGGGAAGGAACATCAAGAGTGCGGCCACGGCGATAGCGGGAAACGCCTGCCCCCAGTTCATTAATGCTCCTGCCCGTCCGAAATTACCGACTCGAGTCTAGCAAGCCGGGCGGGTACCCTTGCGCGCGGAAGCCTGCGGCGGCGGAGGGACGGTGGCGCGGGTTCCCTTATCGCGGGGTTCCTTGTCGCCGGAGCTCTTTTTGTCGCCGGTTCTCTTTTAGGGTGCGGCGGGCGGTGCTGTGAAAACGCCGGTCGTGGCCCGCACTCTCTCGGTGAGGTAGTGGCGAAGCGTCGAGTCGCGGGACAGTGAGTCCCGCAGCCGTGGAGTGAGCAATGCCCCCATCCGTCCGGAGCCTCGGTAATCGGCCGCCAGGGTGCGCAGTTGCTGAAGCTCGCCGGCCGAGCCCGCGGCCCCGATGAGTGCCCGGTCGCGCCTGCTGATACTTGGAATGGAACCGCCGGCGAGGGACAGGACCCTGTCGGCCACTTCGCGCCAATACCGGCTCTCCTCGGGATCCCACAATGGTGGCCGGCCGGGGGAGTCGGGGGCGTCGGCGCGTCTGAGCAGGGCCCCGACGCCGTGCACCCGCAGGACCTTGTGCGCGATGGCGCGCCTTTCCGACGTCGATGCCCGCCGCAGCCAGTCCGTGTCAAGCAGGTGTTCCAGCCACGCGAACTCCTGTCTTAGCGGCCGGATAGAGCTCGTTACGCGGTCTGGCCCTGAGTCGTCCGTCTGGCGATACGCGGGCGCGCCGTACGGATAGCAAATGGCTCCGGAGCGGAACCAGAGCCGCAACGTGGGTTCAATGTCTTCGCCGGTCAGGATGCCCTCGGTGTAGCCAAAACCCAGGGCGAGCAAACTCTCCCGGCGTAACAGGCCGTAGGGCACGCTGCGGTATGCCAGCCCGTCCCGGAGCGGGTGGAGGACCCGGGGCTTGGACGGTCGAATTCGCGGGGACCCGAGGATGTGGCCCGAGGGTGTCCGTAACGGTGCGATCACCGCGGCGGCAGAGCGCTTTTCGGCCACTTGCCACCAGGACAGCAGCGAACCAGGTTCCAGGTAATCGTCTGAATCAAGGAAGCTCAGGTAGGTCGCATCGCTGCGGCTCAGGGCGTAGTTGCGGGGGCCGGCCGGTGACGCCACGCCGTCGGCGTGGGTGAGATACGTGACGCCGTCGCCGCTAGCCGGAAGTTCAGCCGCGGATCCGGGCTGAGGCAGGCTGTCCGCTGCAAGGTTGTGCAGCACCACAGTCACGTGCAGGTCGACGCCGCGGACGGCCAGCGCGGAGCGCTGGTCTAGGGCGGATGCTATCCCGCGCGCTACCGGCCGTGCGGGATCATGGACCGGTATGACGACTTCGATGCTTTGGCGCATGGACTAAGCACTCCTGAACGAGGTTATTTGGGGAGTCCCGCGATAACCTTACTGGGTGCCAAACGAAACTCGGGATTCCGTCCGCGCCGCCCGGGGAACGTCCCCCGCAGCCGCCGAGGCAAGGCGGCAGGGATGAAGGCCGATCCTCATGTACTGCAATTCAACGATTGCGCTTTCGTGGCCCGAACCATGGTCCGGGCCGCCAGCCGGGCAGGCAAGAAGTGGGACTACCTGCCGCCCGAACTGGTGCGCCCCCTGACTCCTGCACCGGCCAATCCGGTCCTGGCCCGGGCGCGCTTCGTTCCGTATGTCGCCCGCAGGTCCGCGAAGCTGTGGAAGGCGGACGTCGTCCATGTCCACTACGCCACCAGCGCGCGGCTGCTGCGCGAACGTGGTATGCCGAGCCGTCCCTACGCCCTGACCTTGCACGGTACCGACATCCGCAAACAGTGGAGAGATCCTGCCTTCCACGATGAGATCCAGCGTGCCATCGACGGCGCCGCGCACGTCTTCTTCGCGAACAACGACACCGCTGAAAACGCCCTGGCGGCACGGCCGGACGCCGAATTCCTGCCCGCCCTAGTTGACGCTGCCAGCCTCCCTGACTGGCGGCCGGACGCCCGGCCGACCATCCTCTTTGTCTCGCGCTGGGACGAAGACAAGGGGGTGGAGCGGCAGTTGAGCCTGGCTCGCCGGCTCCGACGCGCAGTCGGTCCCGAAGTGCGGATTCTCGGACTGAACTGGGGGCCGGGGGCCGGGCGGGCGGCGGAGGCCGGTGTGACGCTGTTGGACCGCATGTCGCAGGAGGAATACCACCGCGTCATGTCCGGGGCCCATGTCGGCGTCGGCCAGGCCACCAACAATTTTGCCACCAGCGAGTTCGAAGCCCTGTGCATGGGCGTGCCGCTGGCCGCCCTGGGGACGCGGCTGGCGCGGCCGGACGACGGCTCGACGCCCCCGGTCTTGGAGGGAACGGAGGACCAAGTCGTGGAACAGGTCCTCGAAGCGCTTAAGGACCCGCAGGCTGCTGCGTGCGCATTGGGCGGGTCAACGTGGGCGCTGCCCAGATACGACGCGGCAGCATACGTGGACCGTCTGGCGGATCTCTACCGGGGAATCGCCGGCCGCTAGGGAACTGGCCGCCAGCCCGTGACGGGCCGGCGGCGCCGGCGATTGCTTACAGCGCGCGTGCCTCCGGGCGCGCCACCTCTCCTGCGGCTGGGGCGCCGTCCGGGTGGTAGAGGCCCGCGAGGGCAGCCTGCTGGGCGAAATCCGGATTGTCGCGAACGACCTCGTCGAAAATTCCCTGCGAAACGATGGTGCCCTCCTTCATGAAACAGATCTGGTCGTTATGCCGGATCGTGGAGAGACGGTGAGCCACGGAGATTACGGTGATCTCGCCGTGCAGCTCGCTGATGGCATTGGCGACTGCGGCTTCCGTGGACGTGTCCAGCGCACTGGTGGCCTCGTCGAGCACCAGGACCAAGGGGTCCATGTACAAGGCACGTGCAATGCCCAGACGCTGGCGTTGTCCGCCTGAGAGGGCCAGGCCCCGTTCGCCGACCCGGCCATGGATTCCGCCGGCGCGGGTATTGATGGTGTCGAGGAGCTGGGAGCGTTCCAGCGCCGTTCGAACTTTGTCCTCGTCAATGTCGCCGCCCCAGCTCAGGGCCACATTCTGGGCGACTGTGCCGTCGAAGATTGCCACGTCCTGGGGCACATAGCCCACGCGCTTGCGCCAATCGGACAGCACGTCCTCGAGCGGCACGCCGTCCAGGGTCATGGTGCCTTTCGACGGGGTCAACAAGCCCAGGAAGATATCGATGAGGGTGGACTTGCCGGCTCCCGATTGGCCCACGATTCCCACGGAAGAGCCGATGGGCAGCCTGAGGCTGATATTGGTGACCGCCGGACCCTCTGCCCCCGGATAGGTGAATTCAACGTCCTTCAGTTCAAGCATTTTCGGTTCGCTGGTGATGGGGGTCTTGCCAAGCTTCTCGGCGTTTTCCCTGAAGACGGCCGCGTCCTTGATGTCCCGGATCACGATCTCGGTGTAGGGAAGAGTCGACTGGATCAGGGTCATCTGGCCCTGGACCGTGGTGAGCGCCGGCACCAGCTTGAATCCGGCCAGGCCGAAGATCGCCACCGACGACATGGCCGTTTCCATGCCGCCGATCGTGTAGCCAACCGCCCCGATCAGCAGGAAGCCGCCGATCAGGGCCATGTCGATGACAAATCTTGGGACCGCGCTCATGAACCTGATATTGGACCGTGACCGGGCGGCGCGTTCGCGACTATGCAGGACGATGCCGCCTACTTCTTCAGCCTTGTCGCGGAGGGTGATTTCCTTGAGGGCCGCGAGCATTTCAGCCACCAGGGTGGACATACGCTGTGCGGCGTCGCGGTTCACCTTTCCTGCCTCATACGACTTCTTTGAGAGCCATAGGTAAAGGAAAGCCGCGATGATCCCGAGGTAAATGACGGTGGACAAAGCGGTCTGCCAGGATGCAGCGACCAGCACCACGAGGACCGATGCGAAAGTCAGCGCCTGCGCCGGCAGAGCTACAGCCGGGAAAAGCACTCCCGATACGGTGTTGGCAATTCCGACGTCGATCATCCGGACAAGCTCGGTGGTAGACCGTTTCATCCTTTCCGTCCACGGGGCACGGATGTAGCTCTGGAAGAGAATGGACCCAATCTCAAGTTCATAGTCGGCAAACTTGCGGGTGGACACCCACTGCAGCCAGATATTGAGCACGGATTTCAGGATCATGACCATTGCCGAGGAGACAAGAATCAAAAGACTCGTCTCCTGGCTGACGGTTCCTACAACTGGCAGGGTCATCGTCCCGCCCTTGAGGATTTGGTTCAAGACCAAAGCAAAGACGCCCAGCGCCGCCGAATCGAGGAGCGAGAGGACCGCCGAGAGCACGCCGAAGAGAGTCAGAAACCGCCTCGCGTTATCGGGCAGAAGAGGCAGCAGCTCGCGCATCGTGCGGCGCAGTTGTTTCAAGGAGTACTCCAAAACGGCGGGGAAGAATCCTTCCCATAGTACGCGGGGTGCTGCCTGGGCTCCGGTTCTGCCGGCCCCGCGGCAGTCGCGCGACTGCCGGATCCAGGCCCCGCCTCAGCCCTTCCGTTCGCGCCGCGGGCCGCGGCGCCGCCCGGTTCGATGGTGTCGTCTGTGGAATACTTGGTGGGTGAGTCGCACTTGGATAGTCATACCTATGTACAACGAGGCCTCCGTCGTTGGCGGGGTGATCGACGGAGTCCGCAAGGAGTTTCCGAATGTCGTGTGCGTCGATGACGGAAGTAGCGATGGCTCGCAGGATGTGGCCAGGCAGGCCGGCGCAGTTGTGGTCCAGCACCCCGTCAACCTCGGCCAGGGTGCGGCCCTCCAGACGGGTTTCGAGTACGCGCTGCAGGATCCCGAACTTGACTGCATCGTAACGTTCGACGCCGACGGTCAGCACCGGGTTGAGGACGCCAAAGCAATGGCTGAGCGTGTGCGGACAGGCGAAGCCGACCTGGTTCTGGGCTCACGGTTCCTGGACGGCCGCACGAAACTTTCCCCGGCCAAGCGTCTGGTGTTGCGGACCGCCGCGATCCAGTCCCGGCTGGCCACCGGAATGGCGCTCACGGACGCGCACAATGGCCTGCGCGCCATCGGTCCGGAGGTCGCCCGCAAGATCCACCTCACCCAGAACAGGATGGCGCACGCCTCTGAGCTGATCCATCAGGTGTCCGAGATCAGCCCGCGCTGGGTGGAGCACCCGGTGGAGATCATCTACACCGATTACTCAAAGGCAAAAGGCCAGTCCCTGCTGAACTCCGTCAACATCATCGCTGACCTCCTGTTTAGGTGAGAAATTGCAGATCATAGTCCAAGTAGTTCTCGTACTTGCCGTCGTCATCGTCTCCCTCGCGCTCATGCGCGGCGGTTCGAATGCCCGGCACCTGGCCATCCGCCGGATAATGCTGGTGATTTTCGCGGTTGTGGCCGCGTTGTCGATCTTCTTTCCGGAGCTACTGACCATGCTCGCCCGTTCCCTCGGGATCGGCCGTGGCACGGATCTTGTCCTCTACGGGCTGATCGTCAGCTTCATGGTTTTTATGGCCACGACCTACCAGCGCTTCCGGCACATGGAGACAACGCTCACCCAACTTTCCCGGCGCATCGCCATTGACGAAACCCCCCGCCCCTGGCTCAAGGATGCGCCGCCAGCGACCTCGGACGTGTTCTCGGAACGGATGCAGGAGAGCGAGTGACGGTTCTCAGGGCACGCCCGGAAGCTAGCGCGGCCGTCGCTTCGCCTCGCGACTACTCCCTGGACATACTGAGAATTCTCAGTATTTGTGGTGTGGTAGCGATCCACCTCTTCGGGTACGTTATGGGCCATTCCGAGCGCGGGTCGCGCAACTGGTGGCTGGGGGCGGCCCTGGATATCCCCTTCATCTGGGTCGTGCCGGTTTTCGTCATGATTTCCGGTGCACTCCTGCTGGCGCCCCAGGACCGGGTCCTGGAACCGAGATCGTTTTACCGCAAACGGGCGGTGCGGCTGCTGCCGGCACTTATCGTGTGGCACCTGGTCTACCTGCTTGGAGTCCGGTGGCTGATGCGCGGTGAAGACCTGCCACCGGCCAGGGCGGCCCAGTTGCTCTATGACGGCGCCGTCTTTACCCAGCTGTACTTCCTTTGGCTGATTCTCGGTCTTTACCTGGTTGCCCCGCTCATCACGGCGTTCCTGCAGAACGGGGGACCGCGGCGGGCGCAGATCCTTGCGGCTGCCCTGTTGGCCGCCACAGCGCTGGCTTTCATGGCTCCCGGAATCGCAGGGTCGCTGGGCTTCGCCAGGCCGATCAGCCTGAACATCTTCACTCACTGGCTGCCCTACGTTGGCTATTTCGTGGCCGGCCGCGCGCTGCGGGGCGTCTTGCTCAGGGGCTGGTCGCTTTTCGCCGCGATCGTGGTCGCAATTGGGTTGGCGGGACTCTGCCTGTGGCAGTACGGACACCAGGGACAGGCGGGCTTGCTGAACGTGGTGTCGCCGGTCAGCTACCTCTCGCCAACGGTCATGGTGTTGGCCGTGGCGGTATTTCTGTCGGCCAGGTCCATTTTCAGCCGCATCACGCCTGCACCCGCGGCCGGGCGGATGCTCGTGACCATCTCCGCAGCTTCCTTCGGCGTATTCCTCGTGCACCTGCTGGTCTTCGAAATCATCAGGCTGAACGTGCCGGCGGTCTTCGACGGCAGGTCGGTCGTGGCAGCCTTCGCAAGTTACGCGGCCACGCTGGTCCTGAGCTTTACCATCGCTGTCCTGGCATCCCGGATTCCCTTTCTGCGGAACATTTTTTAGCGGCGGGCATTCACGCACCCGCTTGCCGGCGGGACGCTGCCCGGCGTGAAGGGGTGGCCTCGGGGTCTGGAATGATGGAGGCATGACTGCCTTGCCCCGACTTCTCATCATCTCCTTCTCGCCGATCCGGTCTGACCCGCGCGTGCTCAAGCAGGTGGGGCTCTTCAGCGGCAAGTATCACCTCATCACGTGCGGTTACGGGGCCGCGCCGGATGGCGTGGATGAACATTTTGCATTGTCGCCGGATGCGATCGGCTGGCCTTCGGACAGGATCGGGCTGCTGGGCCGTCGCTACCGACGCGCCTATGACCAAATGTCGGCGGTGCAGCAGGCGCGGAAGCTGCTGGCAGGCGTTTCCGTCGATGTCATTCTTGCCAATGATCTGAACACGCTGCCGTTGGCCCTGGAACTGGAAGCGAAGTACGGGGTCCATTCCGATCTCCATGAGTTTGCGCCGAAGGAAAAGGACGACGACCTCAAGTGGCGCCTGTTCGTCGCACCGTACATGCGGTGGCTGTGCCGCACGTACCTGCCCCGGGCCCGCTCTCTCACCACGGTCGCGCCGGGCATCGCGGCGCAGTACACCCGGGACTTCGGGGTTGCGGCGGGCGTGGTCACGAACGCAGCGCCCTTCGCGGAGGGAGCGCCTCGGCCTGTCGGGGAGACAATCAGGCTGATCCACAGTGCTGCGGGGCAGCGCTACCGGAAGCTGGAGAACCTGATTGAGGCGATGCGCAGCGCGCCGTCCGGGGTCGAGCTGGACATGATCGTGATGCCCAACGAACCGGATTACGTCGCCGAACTGAAGCAGGCGGCGGCTGACGTACCGGCGGTGAAGTTCCGCGATCCAGTGCCTTATGCCGAACTCGTTCAGACTTTGAGCGGATATGACGTCTCGCTGGTGTTCCTTCCCCCGACGAATTTCAACATGGAGAACGCCTTGCCCAACAAGTTCTTCGAGGCGGTTCAGGCCCGTCTGGGCGTGATTGTGGGACCCTCACCGTCGATGGTGGAGATCGTCAACCAGTACGGTTTTGGCACGGTCACTCCGGACTTCACCCCGACGGCGCTGGCCAAAACAATCCAGTCGCTGGACCGCGGGCAGATCATGGAGTGGAAGCGGGCGGCGGACAGCGCCGCCAAGCCGCTGGCAGCGGAATCTCAGCTCGGGATCTGGGAAGCCGCGATCCGCGCGTTGCTGCCTGCCTCCGATTCCGCGGTTTCCTGAGGTGTTGCGGTCCTTCATCGCACATTGGTGGACGGTGGCCCTGGTTGGCTTGGTCGCTTTTCTGTTTCGGCTCCTGCCGCTCACAAAGTCCAACGCTTTGGGAGGATTCCGCGGATATGACGACGGAGTGCATTACGCCTCGGGCGTGTATCTGATTTCCGGTGCCCTCCCGTATCGCGATTTCGTGCTGGTTCATCCGCCGGGCATCAGTGTGCTCATGGCACCTTTTGCCTGGATCGGATACATGACCTCGGACCGCTGGGGAATTGGCCTCGCGAGGATTCTTTTTGTGGTAATCGGGACGTCCAGCGCAATGATCGTCGCGTCTCTACTGAGATCCCGCGGAATCGCCGCCAGTCTTGTTGGCGGCGGCCTTTATGCGGTGTGGGTGGCGGCCAACATTGCCGAGCGCTCCATCATGCTCTCCGCGCTTTTGAATGTCTGTCTCCTCCTTGCCTTCCTGTTCCTACGCAAATACCACAGTGACCGCAGAGCGCGCTGGCTGTTTCTGGCCGGGGGGATGCTGGGGCTGGGCCTGAGCTTCAAGCTCTGGGCCGTAATTTCCATCCTTGTCCTGGCCATCTTCGTTGTGGTGCGTTTCGGGCGACGTGGATTGCTGGCGTTCTTGGGCGGGACAGTTTCTCTCGCGCTGGCGGTAGCCGGCCCGTTCTTCCTGGCGGCGCCGCAGGCGATGTTCCAGGACGTCGTCCTGGCGCAAATGGGACGCTCGGATGTGCGCAAGGGGATCGAGCAGCGGCTGGAATTTTTTGTGGGTTCACCGGTGCCGACGGTCGTGCTCTGGATTTTGGCAGCGCTGCTTCTCATCGCCGTCCTGGCCCCGTGGATCGGGGCCGCCGTTGCGCGGAAGCAGTATTTCACAAACGATGATGCCTGGTGTTGGGCCCTTCTCGTCGTGACGCAAGCGGCGGCCCTACTGACCTCCGGCAGTTTCTTCGACCATTATGCGAACTTTGTGGCGCCCACGATCGCGCTGACCTTGGGGGCCTTCGTCGGTTCGCTGGCTCGCCTGGCTGGCCGCGTGGCCCCCCGGTCTGGGCCGGGGATAGTCGCAGTTCTCGGAATTGCCGCCCTGGTACCGGCAGGCATCGCAGGTTTCTCGCTAAATCCGCCTCCGTTGCAGGGTGTTAGTGAAACTGCGGTTGCCAAGGCGGTGTCAACGTATCAGTGCGTGTGGGCTCCCTTCGCCTACATGTCCGTTGTTTCTGACTCTCTCAGCCGCTCAGTGGCCAGGGGATGCGGTCCCTTGGTTGACTATTCCGGAGTGAAAATGATGATCGGTAGCGGTCCCAAGGAGGGCAGTGCGTTCGATGTTCTTCGCTCGACTGACAG
This sequence comes from Arthrobacter sp. ov118, assembly GCF_900116495.1. GTDB lineage: Bacteria > Actinomycetota > Actinomycetes > Actinomycetales > Micrococcaceae > Arthrobacter. Next base: position 51,555 of record NZ_FPAY01000001.1, on the reverse strand, counting down.
CGGGGAAGAAACGAAGCTGGCGGCGGCGGAGGCCGCGGTGATCGGCGCCCCTCACTCCCGCTTTCTGATATCCAAGGGCATGGATGAGGTCCTGCGTTCAAAATTCAGGCTAGCCACACGCAGCAGCAACCTGGAGGTCTGGGTACGCCGCTGAGTCGCTTCAGGACAACTCACGCCACAGGCGCCAGCATCCTCGATGCCGGCGCCTGCGGCTTCTCTAGTAGGCGGAGGTGGCCATGGAGACCACGCTCGATGACGGCAGGGTTCCCGCTGTGGTGCGGGTGCCCCACCTGCTTCCCGCGACTATGGGGTAGTAGCTCAGCTGGCCGTTCGACAGCAGCGCCATGACACCCTTGGAGCCGGCGCCCGCAAAGCCTGACGTGCTGGAAAACTGCTTGAAGTACTGCCATGATGAGCCGATAGTTGTCCGCGTCTCGGAGATGAAACCGCTCTGGCCGTTGGAACGGTAGAGCCGCATGGCGCCGAGAGAATTGACCGCAACCAGATCCTGGTTGCCGTCACTGTCGAAGTCGGTCATGGCAATCTTCAGGCCACCCCAGCTCACCCCGATTTTCACGGGGGCGCTGAGGGCACCGCCGGAAACATTGGCCCAGTAGTACAGGGCGCCGTCCGCTCCATAGCCGACGAGGCCCGGATAGCTGCTCGCCTTGACCCACCGGCCGGTGACAAAAGTCGTCTGGGCGAAGCCAGCGCTGGCGAGGCTGAGCGGGCCGGTGAAGCCCCCGGTCTTGGCACCCAAGTACACGCTCAGGGCACCCGAGGACCACTGTGCCAGCACATCGGGCACACCGTCCTTGTTCCAGTCCAGAACGTGGAGGGTCTTAGCGGTGGACCAGCCGGTGCCGATCGGGTATGGCGATTTCAAGCCGCCGGTTCCGTTGGCCGGGTGTGCCCACAGCTTGCCGGCGTCGACCCGGACGACGTCGGACGTCGTGGAGAGAGACTGCTGGCGGATGATGGTGGTGCTGCCTGCGATAAGGATCGTGTTCCATCCGGTCGCCAAGGCCTTTTTGGTGCCCAGGACGCCCTTGGCCAGCGGGTAGTAGCTGAGCGCGCCGGTTGTGTCACGAGCGAGCAGGCCCGTGGACCCAGACCCGGTGAAGCCACGAGCGGGACTGATGCTGTTCATGACCGACCAGCCGGTGCCGAGCAGGGCGCGGTTCTCGTTGATGAACGTCCCCGAACCGTTGGAGCGGTAGAGCGTCATCTGACCGAGGTTGTCCAGGGCGGTGAGGTCTTGGCTGCCGTCCCCGTCGGCGTCCAGCATGGTGATGTCCGTGCGGGCAAAAGTCGTGGCCAGGGCTGCTGGGGCTCCCAGGGTGCTGCCGGCGGCGTTGCTGTAAAACGCCACGACCCCGTCCGGTCGGCGGACAACCAATCCGGGATACTTGGAGCTCTTCAGCCATGGTCCAAAGGTGAGGTCCGCTCCGGCCAATCCCGAGAGCAGAACCGTGGGGGCTGAGAAGCCGCCGGCGGACAGGCCTTTGCGGATCGTCAGGGCACCGGCGTTGGTCTGGACCGCCAGGTCCTGGGTGCCGTCCCCGTTCCAGTCGAGAACATGCACGGAGGAAATTCCGGTGAAGCCTGCTCCAATCTTGACGGGCGAGCCAAGGACTCCGGCGCCGGTCGCGCGTCGGTAGAGACTGCCGTCCGGGTAGGCGCTGACGACGTCGGACGCGGCCTTAATGGAAGGGCTAGCCGCCGGCGTCGGGCTTGGCGGGGCGGAGGGGACTTGACCGTTGATGTTCTCGCCCCCGGCGATCAGGAAACTGCCCCACGACGATCCAATGATGGTGGAGGCTCCCCAGCTGGAGTTCCCCGGAACGGGGTAGTACCGAAGGATGCCGTCACGGCTACGGGCCATGATGCCGGTCGCCGCGTAGCCCTTGAAGGAGAAAGTAACGCTCACGCTGGTCATCTGGTTCCATGAGCTGCCGACAGTCCGGCGCGATTCAGCGATGAAGGAGCCCGAGCCATTGGAACGGTACTGCCGCATGATCCCGGCCGCGTCTTGGGCGAGGATGTCCTGGTTACCGTCGCCGTCAAAGTCGACCATGGTCAGGTTGAGGTTGTTCCAGCCGCCGCTGATCTTGCTGCCCGCGCCGACGCCGCCGCCGGAGCTGTTGCGCCAGATGGCGAGGTTGCCGGCGTCGTCCCGGGTGAGGACTTGAGGGAAGTAACTGTTGCTCAGCCAGTATCCGATGGTGAGCTGGTAGCCGGCCCAACCGGAGGCCGCCAGCACAGGTCCTGCCGAGAAACCGCCGGAAGCGACACCGAGGTAGACGTTGACCCGGCCGGATGTCCATTGAGCGACGACGTCGAGGACGCCGTCGGCGTTCCAGTCGATAACGTTGATCGAGCGGAGCCCCCTCCACCCTTGGCCGATCTGCTTCCGGGCACCAAGAGTGCCTGTGCCGGTGGCCGGGTAGTCCCACAGGGCGCCGCTGGCATCGGCCGCTACGACGTCGCCGGTCGACATGATCGAGGGCTTCAGGACCGCCCCGTCGGCAGTGGAGGCGAATTTCTGCAAGTTGGCGTAGCTGCCGTTCCAAGCGTTGGAGTCGCCGGCGAAGGGGCCCGTGCTGCTGTATTGCCAGACGCTGTAGGTTCCCCAGCCGTTCGGCACATTGCCGACGTACGTGGAGTAGGACGCCAGGTGAAGCGGCTGGTTTCCGAAGGCACCCGAGTTGGCGGTGCACTGCGACCACCAGTTCGCGGTGGTGTAGATCATGGGCAGGCGGCCGGTCCGGGACAGTACGCGGTTGGAAAAGTCCTTGAGCCAGCCGACCATGGCGGCCGCGCTCATGTTGTAGCAGGTGTTGCCGAGAGTGCTGTAGGGGTTGTATTCGATGTCCAGCAGCGGCGGCAGGGTTTTCCCGTCGGGACTCCAGCCCCCGCCGCTGTTGACGAAGTAATCCGCCTGCGCCGCGCCGGTGGAGATACTGGGAAGCGCGAAATGATAGGCGCCGCGGATGAGGCCGGCGTTCAGGGCGCCGGAGTACTGGGAAGCAAAAACGGGACTGCGGTAGCTGAGGCCTTCGGAGGCTTTCACGTACGCGAAGCGGGCGCCCATGGAGTATTGCGCCGGCCAATTCACCGTTGGCTGGTAGCCGCTCACGTCCAGGCCTTGAATGCCGGGGGCCCGCCACGTGCTTTCGATCTGCAGGGACTCTGCGACAGCTGAAGAAGCGCTGGACCGGGGGGAGCCGGCCAGCCGGGTTTTCAGGCCCTGGCCCATGTACGCGCCGTTTGTTCCGATGGCCGCGTTGAGCGCCTTCATGTCAATGGCTCCCGGAGCGGTGCCCGTCACTGGCGGCGACGGCGACGCCGTCGGGACCGGGTTGGGCGCCGGCGTGGCTTCAGCCGTTCGCACACTGCTGGCCGCCGGGTTTTGGCTTGCGCGGGTGGGCGCCGGGGCAGTTGGGGGAGCTGAGGCGGGGGCCGGGGCAGACGGGGGAGCGGACGGCGCCGGTTCAAGAGCCCAGGCCTGCACCGGAAGGCCGAGTGCGGCTACCGCGGTGACCACCACGACGGCAACGGTCCGGAGCCGCGAGGTGCGGCGAATCGACAGGGGCGTGTTCGGCTTCATGCGTCTCTCCCGAGCGCTAGCGTGCTCCGCAAAACACGCTAACTAGTTCACCATGACCGGTCATCCGGGAGTCGGAAGCCGATACGTCAATTCGCTGGGTCTTGACGCCGAAACGATAGCACCGGATCTTCTTTGATTCCACAGTGACCGATGTTGAAATTGATATCGCTGTGACGATGGGGAGGCAGCCGTGGATGGGCAGCTCCGGCCGGCTACCGGAATAGATTCACTTGAAGGAAACCTTTGTGCCCAGCGCGGCTGAATGGCTGATGGTGCCGCCCTGGAAATTTTGCATGCAGCCGCCGTTAGCGAGGCCGCAGGTTTCACTGCTGACGGGGTAGCCGAGTTTGCCGTGTTCGTAGCCCAGGGCGCTCCAGGCGGCCTGGATGGGCCCGGACGTGGCGAAGGCGCCGATGCCGGGGGCGTAGTGGATGGTTCCGCCCTTGAAGCCCTGGTAGCAGCCCCCGTTGACCAGCCCGCAGATCTCGTTGATGGTGGGGTAGCCGAGTCTGCCGTTTTCGTAGCCCAGAGCGCCCCATGCCGCGCGGATGCCACCCCACGTGGCGTGGGCGCCAGTGCCGGGCGACCAGTGGATGGTGCCGCCTTGGAAGCCTTGGTAGCAGCCGCCGTTGACGAGCCCGCAGATCTCGTTGCCGACCGGGTAGCCGAGTTTGCCCTTTTCGTTGCCCAGGGCGCCCCAGGTGCTGCGGATGCCGCCCCAGGTGGCGCGCGCGCCGGTGGCCGGGGAGTAGTGGATGGTTCCGCCCTGGAAGCGCTGGTAGCAGCCGCCGCCGGTCAAGCCACACATTTCGTTCGTGACCGGGTAGCCGAGTTTGCCGTTTTCGTAACCGAGGGCGCTCCAGGTTGTGCGGATGCCGCCCCAAACGGCGCGCGCGCCGGTGGCCGGGGAGTAGTGGATGGTTCCGCCCTGGAAACGCTGGTAGCAGCCGCCGCCTGTCAGGCCGCAGATCTCGTTGCTGGCGGGGTAGCCGAGTTTGCCGTTTTCGTTGCCCAGGGCGCCCCAGGTGGTGCGGATGCCGCCCCAGGTGGCGTGGGCGCCGGTGGCCGGGGAGTAGTGGATGGTTCCGCCCTGGAAACGCTGGTAGCAGCCGCCGCCTGTCAGGCCGCAGATCTCGTTGCTGGCGGGGTAGCCGAGTTTGCCGTTTTCGAAGCCCAGGGCGCCCCAGGTGGTGCGGATGCCGCCCCAGGTCGCGCGGGCGCCGGTGGCCGGGGAGTAGTGGATGGTTCCGCCCTGGAAGCGCTGATAACAGCCGCTGCCGCTCAGGCCGCAGATCTCGTTGCTGACCGGGTAGCCGAGTTTGCCTTTTTCGAAGCCCAGGATGCCCCAGGTGGCGCCAATGCCGCCCCACGTGGCGTAGGCGCCGGTGCCGGGGGAGTAGTGGATGGTTCCGCCCTGGAAACGCTGGTAGCAGCCGCCGCCGGCTAGGCCGCACATTTCATTGCTCGTTGGGTACCCTAGCTTCCCGCCACCGCCCCCAAGCGCAGCCCATGCGGCCCCAATTGCTCCCTTGACGCCGTATCCGGACGCGAAACGTTTTAGGCTGGCGTAGTCCCCGTTCCAAACATTCGAGTCACCGGCAAATGTCCCCATGCTGCTGTACTGCCAGATGCTGTAGTTGCTCCAACTCGAGGGTAGGGATCCGGCGTAGTCCGACGGGCTTGACGGGTAAGCGGCCACCCAAAGCGGGTAGTCCCCGAACGCCGTTGCATCTGCCGTGCACTCTCGCCACCATGAGGTGTTGGTGTAGATCACGGGCAAGCGTCCCGTCAGCGAACGCATGGTGTTCCCGAAGTCCCGCAGCCAGGATGTCAGCTGGGCAGCAGACATGTCATAGCAGGTGTTTCCAAAGTAGAAGCCGCTGATGGTGCGGCCGGCATAGGGGTTGAACTCAATATCGAGGACCGGAGGCATGGTGTAACCGTCCGCGCTCCATCCGCCACCGTTCTGAAGGAAGTAGCGGGCCTGGTCTGCCCCTGAGGACCAGTTGGGAATCGCGAAGTGGTAGGCGCCGCGGACCATCCCCACGCTGCGGGAACCCTGATACTGGGAAGCGAAGGTCTCGCTTGAGTAGTAGTTGCCCTCTGTTGCCTTGACATAGGCGAAACGCGCCCCCAGGTTCCACTGCTGCTGCCAGTCGACGGAGGGCTGATGGCCGCTGACATCGAGACCCTGAACGCCGAACGACGGCTGCCACGTGGCTTCCGGTGCCAGTGCCTCGGTGGTCAGACTTTTGCCGGCGGTGCCGGGACCTGCCGCCGCCGTCCCCGTGACGCGGGCTGATCGTTGCCCCATCTCGGCGCCGCCTGCGCCGACCGCCGCGGCCATCGCTGCCCTATCGGGTACACCGGTGTCTGGGGACGAAGCCGGCGTCGGGGCAGCGGTGGTTGGTGCGGGTGCCGGTGCCGGCGGTGTCGTTGCCTGGCCGGCCGGCGGCGTCGTGGCCCCCGCTGTAGCAGTGGGGGTTGGTGTGGGCGGAGTTGGGACTGGCGTAGGCGTGGACGAAGCGGCCGACGTTGGTGTCGCAACAGTTGAGACCGGTGGCTCGGCGGCCGTGGAGGGCACTGCCAGTCCGGGACCCGCCAACAATGAAACGAGCAACAATGCGCTGCCGGCCCGCCTGCCGAGATCGTTGCCGTGGGGAAGTTGGATGCGCTTCATTTTCTGCTCCGGAACGATGGTGCGCTTCGCGAGCGCGGCATATATGTCTCAGCTATGGTCGGAGCCGCCAGGGGGCCACCAAACCATGAGAATGGCTGACTTATGGCGCCCACCCTAGCACCGTGCATCCAGTGAGGCCATTGTTGCTGTTGTGATCGCTGGGATCGAAGCTGCCAGTGGGTAGCCTAAAATTTGCAGGCTGTCGGGGAGAAGTTAGCTATCGGCATGGAGAATCGGCGGACGCTGCTCGAGTTCGCAGTGACTGGCCGATCCTTCTAAGCTGTGATGCATGAAGGTATTGGTTACCGGCGGGGCCGGCTACATCGGATCGCACACTACGCTCTGCCTCCTTGAAGAGGGGCACGAGGTTGTGGTGGTCGACAATCTGTTGAACTCGAACCCCGAATCCCTTCGCAGGGTGGAGCAGATCACGGGAAAGAGCGTCGACTTCCGGGAGGTCGACCTGTTGGATGCTGCCGCGGTCGACAGCGTCTTTGCCGAGGGCAGCTTCGAGGCTGTCATCCACTTCGCCGGCCTGAAGGCCGTCGGCGAGTCCGTCGAGAAGCCACTCATGTATTACCAGAACAACGTGGTCGGCACCCTCAACCTGTTGCATAGCATGGACGCCGCGGGGGTACGCCGCCTCGTCTTCAGCTCGTCCGCGACCGTCTACGGCGCCTCCGAGGACGTTCCCCTCATCGAGAAGGCGCCGCTGGATGCCACCAACCCCTACGGCCGCACCAAGGAACAGATCGAGGACATCCTCTCCGACTTAGGCGGCGCCGATCCCCGCTGGAGCATCGCCCTGCTGCGCTACTTCAACCCGGTGGGCGCCCACGAGTCTGGCCTGATCGGAGAGGACCCCCGCGGCATCCCCAACAACCTGCTCCCGTTTGTGGCACAGGTGGCCGTGGGGCGCCGCGAAAAAGTGATGGTGTTCGGCAACGACTACCCGACGCCGGATGGCACCGGAGTGCGGGACTACATCCACGTGATGGACCTCGCTGCCGGCCACTTGGCCGCCTTGGGCTACCTCGGCGACAAAGCAGGGGTGTTCCGCTGGAACCTTGGCACCGGCCGGGGCTCCTCCGTGCTCGAGGTCATTGAGGCGTTCGGCACGGCGGCCGGGCACCCGGTGCCTTACGAATTCGCGCCCCGCCGTCCCGGCGACGCCGCCGTCAGTTACGCCGACCCGTCCGCTGCCCTGGCTGATTTGGGCTGGTCCGCGCACCGCAACCTCGCACAAATGTGCGAGGACCACTGGCGCTGGCAAAGCCGAAACCCGCAGGGCTACTCCGCGGTTGCCGAGACCGCCGGAGTTAAGGCCGACTAGCGGGTCAATCTGTTCAGAGGCGGTAGCTGGCCTTCAGCCGCGCCTCGACGCCGAGACGGTCGCGCTCGCCCAGCCGGCTGGCCGCCTCCATCATGCAACGGGCGAATTCAGCAATGTCCGGGTCCTTCGGGTACGGCTTTCCCGCGGCGGGCCGGTTGTAAAGGATTGTGGCGGCCGATCCGTGGAACCCGATCCGGTCCGCGGCCAGTTTGCTGAACGATTCGGCGAGGATCTTGTCCCCGTTCTCGTTCGACCAGGCCCGGGTCTGGCTCAGTTGGGTCTGGTGGCGGCGGTAGGCGATGGTCGGCAGCCGCGGAATGCGCCGCATGCGCAGCCCCGCAGTCGCGGCACGGAGCCACAGGTCATAGTCTTCGGCGGGCGTCGCTTGGTACCCGCCGAGCGACTCCAGGGCGGCGCGGGAGGCGTACATCGTCGGGTTCATCAGGACGTTCGTCAGCAGCAAGTGCAGCGGCATGGCCTCAGCGGAGATGCCCGGCTCGAAGCGTGGCCTGAACGGGACATTCTTCGCGTTGATCATGAGAGCCTGCGAGAAGACCATGTCCACGCCCTCGAGTGCTCGCCGCTGGACGGCGAACCTCCACGGCAGGCAGATGTCGTCGCCGTCGATGCGGGCGACGTGTTCGCCACTGGCGCGCGAGAGCAGGGCGGTCGAAGCGGCGGCGACGCCGGCTGACTGCTCATTCCGGAAGACCTTGAGCCGCTTGTCATTGATGCCCGCGAGGAACGCTTCCGTGCCGTCGGTGCTGCCGTCGTCCAGAACGAGGAGTTCGGAGTCCCGCGGCATCGCCCGCAAGGTGCTGGCAACGGTTGATTTCAGGTAGGGCATCCCGTCCTTGACGGGGATCAGCACGCTCAGCTGTGGCACTTTCGACCTTTCTGTTGGCTAATGTCCGAGTCTAGTCGCCCTACGGACCACCACTCCCGCACGGGCAACTAGGGAGTAAGGCCCTGTTTCCCGGCCTGTCGCACATGCAATAGTGGCGCCATGTGGATCGTTGTGCTCATTGGCATCGCGCTCGTGGTCTTGTTTTGGCAGTACATCCTGGCCGGGCTCGCCCTTTGGGCGACTGTGAGCATTGTGCGCGCCTTTATCAATCTGGCGGCGGCCGATGCGAAGCCGACATACCCCCGCAAGCCCCTCGAGAGACGGCCTCTCCAGACCCGGCCTGTAGCCAAGCCTGTCCAGACCAGGCCGGTGGCCAAGCCTAAGCCCAAGCCCGAGCCTGCCCGCGAGCTGCCTGCGCCCGACTACCTGCCCCGCTGGAATCCCGGCCGCCGGCAGGAAGCCGGTCGCGAGCTGGCCCAGTGGCAGAAGGATTTCGACAGCGCGGGACAGTAACTCGGCGAACTTATCCACAAGCGTCGCTGGCGGCCTTGTCGGAACGCCCGAGCTCCTCTACTTTTAACCCAGTTGCACTGCCCCAGGGGGATGGGTAGCGGTCGTGTGGGGGGCACCGTGGAAGCTGTGCGCATCGTCGAAGACGAAGTTCGTGAGTTGATCCGTCGCCGTGGGCTGGATCCTCTGCGGCAGAGCGGCGAAGTCCGCCGCCTCGTGGAGGCTGCAGTCAGCGACTACGACGAGCGGGCACTGCTGGCGCCATTGCCACCGCTCGGTCCGTTGGAGTCGGCGCGGAGGTTTGTCTTCGACGCCGTGGCGGGGTTTGGCGCGCTTCAGCCGCTCCTGGATGATCCGGGCATCGAGGAAATCTGGCTTAATGCGCCGAATGAGATCTACGTGGCGCGCAACGGCGAATCGGAACTGACCTCCGTGTCGCTGACGGATCAGCAGGTCAGGGACCTGGTGGAACGGATGCTGAAGAGCTCCGGCCGGCGGCTGGACATGTCCTCCCCGTTCGTGGATGCCGCGCTCCCGGACGGCTCCCGCCTCCACGTAGTGATCCCGGATGTCACACGGCGTCACTGGGCCATCAATATCCGAAAGTTTGTGGTCAAGGCCAGCCGGCTGGAGCATCTGGTGGAGCTGGGAACGCTGACCCCGCAGGCGGCCAGATTTCTTGGGGCCGCGGTCGCCAGCGGCCTCAACATCCTGGTCTCGGGCGCCACCCAGGCTGGCAAGACCACCATGCTGAATTGCCTCGCCGCCAGCATCGGCACCCGGGAGCGCGTCATCACGGTGGAGGAGATCTTCGAACTGCAGTTCCCGCTCCGCGACGTTGTGGGGCTCCAGTGCCGGCAGCCGAACCTGGAGGGGCAGGGTGAGATTCCGCTACGGCGGCTCGTCAAGGAGGCGTTGCGGATGAGGCCGGACCGGCTGGTGGTCGGCGAGGTCAGGGAGGCCGAGAGCCTGGACATGCTCATTGCCTTGAATTCGGGCCTGCCGGGAATGTGCACTGTGCATGCCAACTCTGCACACGACGCGGTCACGAAGATCTGCACACTGCCGTTGCTCGCCGGCGACAACATCTCCAGCGCCTTCGTGGTTCCTACCGTGGCCTCGTGCATCGATCTGGTCATCCACTGCAGCAGGCACGCCAACGGACGCCGTCAGGTCACGGAGATCCTGTCACTGGGCCGCCGGGTGGAAAACGGGATCATCGAATCCTCCATGGTGTTTACGCTGTCCGACGGGCAGCTGGTGCCCAAGGCCAACTCCATGCCCGCTGCGGAAAAGTTTGCCCGCTCCGGCTACGACGTTGCGGCGTTGCTGGAGTCCCGGTGATGGCCCCGCTTATGGGAATAGTGGGCGGCGTCGGACTCCTGCTCATTTGGTGGTCCGCGTGGGAGCAGCCTGAGCGGACCCGGCGCATGCCCCGCGCCAGTCGGCTCGAGGACCTGCTGCGGAGCGCCGGCATCGAAAAGGTCAGCGCGGCAGGGCTGCTTGCCTCGTGCCTGGGGGTCGGGGCATTCACAACCCTGGCCTTCTTCGCGGTGACAGGGTCCTGGCCGATCTCGGGATGCTTTGGCCTGTTTGGCGGCTGGCTGCCGATGGCGATCGTCCGATGGCGTGCGCGCAAGCGCACATCTGTCCTCCGCCAACTCTGGCCCGACGTCGTTGATCATCTCCGGTCAGCGATCCGTGCAGGCCTGTCGCTGCCCGAGGCTCTTATCCAGCTGGGCGAGAAAGGCCCCGTGGAGCTCCGCCACGTGTTTGTGGACTTTGGCGCCGACTATCGCTCGGGAGGCCAGTTCGATCCCTCGCTCACGCGGCTCAAAGAGCGCCTGGCCGATCCCGTGGCCGACCGCATCGTCGAGGCGCTCCGGCTCACCCGGGAAGTGGGCGGCTCCGATCTCGGCCGGCTGCTGGGCACCCTGGCCGATTTCCTGCGGGAAAGCGCACGGACCAGGAGCGAGTTGGAAGCCAGGCAGTCCTGGACCGTTAACGCCGCGCGTCTGGCCGTGGCGGCGCCCTGGATTGTCCTGGTGCTGCTCGCCAGCCGCCCTGAGGCCGTGATGGCTTACAACACCCCCGTTGGGGCCGCGGTCCTACTGGGCGGGCTTGCCGTCTCCCTGGTTTCTTACGCGATCATGCTGCGGATCGGTGCGCTGCCTGAAGAACAGCGGGTCCTCCGGTGACCGGGCTGATGGCGGGCGCCACCCTGTGCGGGGTGGTGCTCGGGGCCGGGCTCTGGCTGTTCCTCGTCCGTCTTCCCTTCATGCGTCCGACGACGTTCGTCGAACGCATCGAGCCACAACTGAGAACCCATAACCTGGAATCCCGGCTCCTGCGCACTGCCCCAAGGAATGTCACCCCCTTTGGGCCGCTGGAAAGAATACTGCGCCCCGCTCTCCGCGACGGCCTCAAGTCGCTGGGCCGCATCAACCTCGGCGCGGCAGCATTGAACCGCAGACTTGCCCGCGCCGGCATCGCCAAAACGGCAGTGGACTTCCGGGCTGAGCAACTCTTGTGGGCTGCCGGTGGCTTCGTCACGGCGGTCAGCGTGGTGGCACTCGGGGGAATCGTCGGCCGCTTTAGTCCCTTCGTGGCAGTCGCGGCGGTCCTGGGAAGCGCCGTCGGCGGGTTCCTGCTCCGGGACTACCTGCTGGGGGCGCACATCAAGAAACGGGAAATCCGGATGATGGCAGAATTTCCCAGCATTGCCGAACTCATGGCCCTGGCTGTGAGCGCCGGCGAAAGTGCCACCGGTGCGCTGGACAGGGTCTGCCGCAGCGCCCGGGGCGAGCTCTCTCAGGAATTTAGCCGCGTTCTCGCCGAGACCCGGGCCGGAACGCCTCTCGTTGACGCCTTGCGGGAGTTCTCGTCCAGGACCGATCAAGGTCCCCTGGTCCGTTTTGTTGACGGAATGATCGTGGCCGTGGAGCGCGGAACACCACTTGCAGACGTCCTCCGGGCGCAGGCGCAGGATGTGCGGGACACGGCTAAGCGGGAGCTGATGGAGTCGGCCGGCAAAAAGGAAATCGGGATGATGGTGCCCCTCGTGTTCGGCGTACTTCCACTCACGGTGATCTTTGCCGTGTTTCCCGGCCTGGTCGCGGTCAGTCTTGGGCTCTAGGGCCAGGCAATGGCTGGCGGCGCATCACGGAGTATCCGGCGCGAATTCGCGAAACCAGAAGAAGAACAGAAGAACAGAAGAACAGAAAACCAGGAATGAGGACACGGTGAAGAACTTCGGAACTCGGATGGCGTTAGTGGCCTGCGCGCTCAGCATGCTGACCTGGTGGTCTCCTGCGCCGCGACGGCGGGCGGCGGACGGCGCCGCCGGCCGTGTGAACCATTCCGAGCGCGGGGACGTCCCTGGCTGGGTAATGATTACCCTCATGTCCGCTGTCCTGGTCGCCGCCCTGCTGGCCCTCGCGGGTCCGGCGCTGGAAGGACTCTTCAACCAGGCCATGGATAAGGTCGGACAGTAGCCGGTGGCAGCCGGCGTTGCCGGGCCGTGCATGTGCGCCACTAGGGCTCTGGGGCGCCGCGCCGGCCTCGGGGGCAGCAGGCCTCTCGGGCGCAGAGCACAACTTGAGCGCGGCGCCGCTGTGGTGGACTTCGTGCTGATCGGCTCGTTGGTGACGTTGTTCTTCCTCGCGATCGTGCAGCTCACTTTGGTGCTGCACGTCCGAAACACCCTGATCGACGCCGCCGCCTCGGGCGCCAGGTACGGCACCCTGGCCGATCGCAATTCCGCGGACGCGCGGGACCGGACGGTCCAGCTGATCACGACGGCGCTCAATTCCGACTTCGCGGGAGACGTCGCCACCAGCGAATCGACGTACCAGGGCATCCGCACACTGGAGGTAACGGTCCGTGCACCCTTGCCGGTGGTCGGCTTCATCGGTCCCCGGGCGCTCCTGGAGGTGAAGGGCCATGCAGCCATCCAGCCGTGAACGGGCAGCGTCGGGCCCGGGGCAGTGGAGCGAACAGGGCGGCGAACAGGGGAGCGCAGTCGTCGAATTCATCTTCCTGTCCCTGTTGCTGATGGTGCCGCTGGTCTACTTCGTCATTACCGTCGGCCAAATCCAGGGCGGGTCCTTCGCCGTGGTCGGCGCCGCAGACCAGGCCGCCAAGGTCTACGTTGCCCAGCCCGATCCGGCCAGCGGCCGGGCCGCCGCCGAGCAGGCCGTGCAGCTGGCGCTCGCCGACTACGGACAGCCGGCGGAAAACGCCAGCATGGACACGCGCTGCGAACCTGCGGACTGCCTGGCCCCCGGCTCGGCGGTCACTGTCACCGTGAAGCTCACGGTGCCCTTGCCGTTCGTGCCCTTCGGCGACGCACTCCATCTGAACGCGAGCCAGCTCAGCGCCTCGGCCACCCAACTCGTGGGGAGGTTCCGGTGAAAATCGTGGCCGGCAGGCCAACGCGCACCAAGGAGCCCGGACGTCGGCAACCAGGACGACAACCACGGGCCCGCCCGCAAGATGGCCAGGTCCTCGTTTTGATCATCGGCTTCGTCCTGACCGGCCTACTCGTCGCAACGGTCGTGATCGCCGCGTCCAGCGTCTACTTGGAACACAAGAAATTGCTTTCCCTCGCGGACGGCGCCTCCGTGGCCGCGGCCGACAGCTTTACCCTCGGTCAGCTCGGCAGCGCCGGCGGCACACCGTCCGCCGTCCTCAGCGGGGCCAGGGTGCGCAACGCCGTCGTCGACTATCTGGGCCGCAACGGTGCATTCGCCCGCTTCAGCGCCCTGGCCGTGGCGCCGTCGACGGGCAGCCCGGACGGCGCCACCGCCGTCGTGGTGATCAGCGCGTCCGTTCACCCGCCGGTGGTCAACTTCTTGGTACCGGACGGCATCCGGATCGAGGCGAGGTCGACGGCGCGTTCCCGCCTCAGCCGCTGACTCACCCCCTGAAGCTCGCCCACCCCATGAGGCTCACCCGAATCCCGGGAGTTTGGCGACACGCCCGGCTGGTGCCCAAGGCTGTCGGAGCCCCGTGGGAAAATTGCGGCATGACGGCTCCAACGGTGGAAGCGGCGATCAACGAACTGATGGACCGCGCCTGGAATGTGGTCTATGACCTGCTCTCGGAGCGGGGCCTGCTCGGCGGCGGGCTGGACGTCGAGGAGTTCACCGGGATCCATTCCTGGGTGGACGGCCCGACCCGGTACACGGTGGTCCATTCGCGGACGGTGGCGGTGCTCTTCGCCGACACCCGGCCGGTGGACGCCCTCGCGTTTCACCATGACCTGCTCGGGGCAGACGACCCGAAAGGCTACTTCACCGTCCCCCGGTAGCGGGTCCCCGTGGGGCCCGGCGCCGGAAAGCGTCGGGGCGGCTGGGTCACATAGCGTAGGCTTAAAAAACCATGGCAAACATTGATTTTCCCGCTGAAATCCGCGCGCTGCGGGCCACCTACGCGTCCATCGAGAACGTCTCGAACGTCGACGCGCTCAAGGAAGACATCGCCGAGCTCAGCGAGCGGGCCGGTGAACCTAATCTGTGGGACGATCCCGCGGCAGCGCAGGTCATCACCTCGAAGCTCTCGCACAAGCAGTCCGAGCTTGAGCGCCTCAACAAGCTGGCGGCCCGGATCGATGACCTCGAGGTCCTCGTGGAGCTCGGCCAGGACGAGGACGACGCCGATTCCATGGCCGACGCCGCCGCGGAGCTCGATTCCGTCCGCAAGGCGCTGGCCGACCTCGAAGTGGTCACGCTGCTCTCCGGCGAGTTCGACGAGCGCGAAGCCGTGGTGACCATCCGGGCCGGCGCGGGCGGCGTGGACGCGGCGGACTTCGCGGAAATGCTCATGCGCATGTATCTGCGCTGGGCCGAACGCCACGGCTATCCAACCACCATCATGGACACCTCCTACGCCGAAGAGGCCGGGCTCAAGTCCGCCACGTTCGAGGTCAAGGCGCCTTACGCGTTCGGCACGCTCAGCGTCGAAGCCGGCACCCACCGCCTGGTCCGGATCAGTCCGTTCGACAACCAAGGCCGCCGGCAGACCTCCTTCGCCGCCGTCGAAGTGATCCCGCTGATCGAACAGACGGACTCCATCGAGATCCCGGACAACGAGATCCGCGTAGACGTCTTCCGGTCCTCCGGCCCGGGCGGCCAGTCGGTCAACACCACCGACTCCGCCGTGCGCCTGACCCACCTGCCCACCGGCACGGTCGTGTCCATGCAGAACGAGAAATCCCAGCTGCAAAACCGCGCCGCCGCCCTGCGC
Organism: Arthrobacter sp. ov118; assembly: GCF_900116495.1. Classification (GTDB taxonomy): domain Bacteria; phylum Actinomycetota; class Actinomycetes; order Actinomycetales; family Micrococcaceae; genus Arthrobacter. Next base: position 36,329 of record NZ_FPAY01000001.1, on the reverse strand, counting down.
GTGCTGCAGTCCCGCCTGCTGCTGCTGAAGAAGGAGCAGGAGGACGCCGAGAAAAAGGCGTTCGCCGGTGACGTCAAGGCCTCGTGGGGTGACCAGATGCGCTCCTACGTCCTCAATCCGTACCAGATGGTCAAGGACCTGCGCACCGAACACGAGGTCGGCAACACCTCCGCGGTGTTCGACGGCGAAATCGACGACTTCATCGACGCCGGGATCCGCTGGCGGACCGACAACCGCAACGCCGAGAAGTAGGCCCCGCGCCCGACAAATCGGCCGGGCTGAGAGGTACCTGACAATCGCGCGACACGCCCCGCCGTTCCGGCCGATCGGCCGTTACCCGTGCGTATAGTCGAGGGGCCGGAGCTCTACTTCCCCCAAACGAAAGCCCTTGCGCCGGCAGCAGAACCGGGCCCCCGCGGCCTCGTCCTGCAGGGTACTAAGGGCCATGATCCGTTTCGAAAATGTCACCAAGGTCTATGACCAGAAGGCGCAGCCGGCGCTGGATTCGATCAACCTTGAGATCGACCGTGGCGAATTCGCCTTCCTTGTCGGCGCCTCCGGCTCCGGCAAGTCGACCTTCCTGCGCCTGGTCCTCAAGGAGGACCGCGCCTCCTCCGGGGCTGTGTACGTCGCCGGCCAGAACGTCGCCAACATTTCCAGCTGGCGCGTGCCGCGCCTGCGCCGCGGCATCGGCGTCGTCTTCCAGGACTTCCGCCTGCTGCCGCAAAAGACTGTCTTCGCCAACGTCGCCTTCGCCATGCAGGTCATCGGCAAGAGCCGCAGCGTTATCCGCGACACCGTCCCCGAGGTCCTCAAGACGGTGGGCCTGGAAGGCAAGGAAAACCGCCTCCCGCACGAACTCTCCGGCGGCGAGCAGCAGCGCGTGGCGATCGCCCGCGCCGTCGTGAACAAGCCCGGCATCCTGCTGGCCGACGAGCCCACCGGCAACCTGGACCCCACCACCTCCATGGGCATCATGGGCGTGCTGGACAAAATCAACCAGAACGGCACCACCGTGGTCATGGCCACGCACGACGACGACATCGTCAACGAGATGCGCAAACGGGTGGTGGAACTGCAGAACGGCGTCGTGATCCGCGACGAGGCCAGGGCCCTCTACACCTCCATGATTCCGGTGGTGGGCCAGTCGCGCCGCCTGCGCGACGCCAGCGGCCGGGACGAACCTCCCACCGTCGCCCCTCCCGCCGTCGCCCCTCCCGTCGTCCCGCCCAGGGCCGATAGGCGCGCCGGTTCACGAGCCGAGCTCCGCACCGCAGAGGAGGGCCAGGCGTGAGGCTCGCATTCATCCTCGGCGAGATCGGCAGCGGCCTGCGCCGCAACCTGTCCATGGTCATCTCCGTCATCCTGGTGACCTTTGTGTCCCTGACCTTCGTCGGCGCCGCCGGCATGCTGCAGCTGCAGATCAACCAGATGAAGGGCTACTGGTACGACAAAGTCCAGGTGGCCATCTTCCTCTGCAGTGACGGTTCGACGGCGCCCGGCTGCGCCACCGGCCCGGCGACGCCGGAGCAGGAACAGAACCTGCGCACGCTCCTGCAGTCGCCTGCGGTGGCCCAGTACGTCAACGACTTCCAGTACGAGTCCAAAGACGACGCCTACAAGCACTTCAAGGAGCAGTTCTCCAATTCCCCGATCGTTGATTCCGTGACCCCGGACCAGCTTCCGGCCTCGTTCCGGATCAACATGAAGGACCCGCAGAAGTACGAGATCATCAGCGAGACCTTCTCCTCGCAGGCCGGCGTGGAGACAGTGATCGACCAGCGCCAACTCCTGGAGAAGCTGTTCTCGGCCATGAACGCGGCGTCTTTGGTGGCTGTGAGCATAGCGGGCGTCATGATCATCTGCGCGATACTGCTCATCGCCACTACCATCCGGCTCTCGGCGTTCAGCCGCCGCCGCGAAACGGGCATCATGCGGCTCGTGGGGGCCTCCAAGATGGTCATCCAGCTCCCGTTCATTCTTGAAGGCGTCATCGCCGCGGTGATCGGGGCGGCCCTGGCCTCCGGCACCCTCTGGGCCGTGGCGCACTTCTTCCTCGGCGACGTGATGGCCAAGCAGTATCCGGACACCGCGTTCATCTCGCCCGGGCAGACCTTGATCCTGGCGCCCGCCCTGATTGGCCTGGGCGTCGTCCTGGCCGGAATTTCCTCCCTGCTGACCCTCCGCCGATACTTGCGGGTCTAGCTTTGCGCACCGAAAAGGGACTGTATATGACACCCATGACCCGCCGCCCCCTCCGGCACTCGCTCCGGGCCCGCCTGGTGGGACGCCGCAGCCGGATGGTCAGCGCCACCCTGGCTTTGGTCCTCGCGGGAAGCATGGGCGCGTCGGCGCCGGTGGCATTCGCAGACAGCCTGGAGGACCAGCAGGCCGCGCTCCGGGACCAGGCGGCCCGGGTCCAGGACTCCCTTGAGTTCGTCGATGCCAAGATCTCCAAGGCCGCGGCAGACCTGGTCCTGTACCAGGGGCAGCTTCCCGCCGCCCAGCAGGCGCTCTCGGACGCCCAGGGCCGCGTGGCCGTAGCGGTCCAGGAAGTGGAGGCCCTCGCGGCCCGCGTGGATCTGGCACAGCAGAACAAGGCAAAGATCACCCAGCAGCTTGATTCGGACAAGCAAAAGATCGCGGACACCCGGAAGCTGATCGGCCAGATCGCCACCCAGGCGTACAAGTCCGGCGGCGTCCCGTCCAACCTTTCCCTGTTTTTCGGCTCGAATCAGGGTGGCAGCCTGACGGACACCATCGACCTCGCGGACCAGGCCCTGCGCAGCCAGAACTCTGCGATGGACAAGCTCACCCAGCAAAACGCCACCAACGTCAACGCCCAAGCCCGGCTGGCCGCCGTCGAAGCTGAGATCACGGAGCTTAAGGCGAAGGCCGACGCCGCGCTGGCGCGGGAAAAGGCCGCGCGCGACGAGGCCGAAGCCAAGAAGGCCGCGGTGGACAAGCTCATTGCCGACACCACGCGGCTCGACGCCCAACTCCAGGCCGCCAAGCCCGGCATCCAAAAACAGCTCGCCCAGGTCAAGGCCCAGCAGGACGCCGTGGCCGCGGAAATCGCCGAACGGGACCGGAAGCTCCGGGAAGCCTGGGAAGCTGAGCAGCGGCGCATCGCCGCAGCCGCGGCGGCCGCCGCCCGGGCTCGGGGGCAGGCCGTCCAGCCGTACGTCCCGGTGCAGGGACCGCCCTCGGCGTTCGGCCTGCGGCACCCGTTCGCGGCCAGCATCCCCATCACGTCCGGATTCGGTTGGCGCGCGACGCCGCCGGGCACCATCGACTTCTACGGCACCGGTGGCTACATGCACACCGGCCTCGACTTCGGCGCGACCTGCGGCACGCCCGTCTATGCCGCGGCCGCCGGCACCGTCTTCTCGGCCGGTTGGGGCAACGACGGCGGCGGCAACCGGGTGAAGATTTCCCACGGTGTGGTCCAGGGCAACTCGCTGACCACGATCTACTACCACAACACTTCCGTGACGGTCTCGGTCGGCCAGCACGTTGAACAGGGGCAGCTGATCGCTTACTCGGGAACCACCGGCAACTCCACCGGGTGCCACGCGCACTTCGAGACCTGGCTCAACGGCCGCGCCGTGGACCCCATGACCCTGCTGTAGCCCGGGCCGGCTGCCCATCCGCCAGCCGCGGCGGCTGCGGCCCTGCCGTAAACTGGAAAGACTCCGCACCACACGGCCGGAGTGAGTGAACCACGAACTAAACCGAGGAGTCCTACCGTGCCCAAAGAAAGTGGCCGTAAGGTAGTGGCCACCAACCGCAAGGCCCGGCACGACTACCACATCCTTGACACGTACGAGGCCGGCATCGCGCTGATGGGCACGGAAGTCAAGTCCCTGCGCGAGGGCCATGCCTCGATGGTGGACGGTTTCTGCACCTTCTACAACGACGAGCTGTGGATGGAGGGCATCCACATCCCCGAATACCACCAGGGGAGCTGGACCAACCATGCCGCACGCCGCCGCCGCAAGCTGCTGTTGCACCGCGAGGAGCTCACGAAGATCTCCCACAAGATCCGGGAATCCGGGTTCACGATCGTGCCGCTGCAGCTGTACTTCCTGGACGGCCGGGCGAAGGTGGAAATCGGCGTCGCCCGGGGCAAGAAGGAATACGACAAGCGCCAGACGCTGCGCGAACAGCAGGACAAGCGCGAGGCCCTGCGGGTCATGCGCGAACGCAACCGCCGCTAGAGGGCAGCCGGGTTCGCGACTCCAGCCAGGCGCAGCCGCCGTTCCGGACACGCGGGAATGATTCTGCCCCGGGGTGCGTTATGATGGGTAGTCCGGGAGGGGATTGCGCGGATTCCGCGGAAGGCCAGCCTGGTGCTAGAAAGAAAATTGATAAAAAAATACGGGGATGATCGGTTTCGACGATGTTAGTCGCGACAGGTGAAGCGGGCCGAGGATGCAGAATTATCTCGTTAACGCTGTCTGCAAACCAATAAGTGCCGAATCAAAACGCACTGACTTCGCTCTCGCTGCCTAAGCAGTAAGACAGTCCGTCAGCCCGAGGTTGCTATTGCCCCGGATCCTGGCGTCATTTAAATAGCCACTGCTGTTTGCCTCCGTCATCGGGGCAAACGGGACTCTTAGATGACTGGGCCCGGATCAGCCAGCTGTTTGCAGCATGGCTGGGGCCGAGAAAATCCAACGCAAACTGCGCCCGGAGAAGCCCTGACAACACGACATCGGACGGGGGTTCAATTCCCCCCATCTCCACCAACCCCGCAGAAAAGGTGGGGGAAGCGTCCTCGGACACTTCCCCCACCTTTTCTTGTTATCCGGGTCGCGCCGTCCCCGTCGTCGTCCGCTCCGTCGGTGGCGGCCGTCACGTCCGCAGGATCTTCGCTTTCTGGGCTGCGAACTCTTCGTCGGTGAGGATCCCTTGCTCCCTCAATGCTCCGAGCTCCTTGAGCTGCTGGAGTTCTTCATCGCTGATGCCGCCTGCGGCTTGTGGAGCCGGCGCCGGCTGCTGATATGCCGGTTGCTGCTGGCTCATCTGCTGGTCGTAGGCCTCCTGTTGTTTTGCCGCGGTGGCGGCGTCCTTCTCGGCGAACTTGTTGGCCTGCCTGCGCTGGACCCGGCCACTGACCGCACTCGCCGTTCCGGCCACGACAGCCGTCCGCGCCATTCCCCTGATAAGTCCCATAATTCTTCCCTCTCACATCTGTTCTTGTGCGCCGTGCCCCTCTTATGCGGCGCTTAGGTGCCGGTCTCCTGCTGCTGCGCGGCATCTTGGGCTTCGAGGGCGTCCAGCGCTTCCATCACGTCAGGCGCAGGGATCCGCGTACTCGCGATGAGCTCGCCTCCGCTTTCGCGGACGGCCGCGACGAAGGGTGCGGCCCAGATGTTCTCGTAGACAATGAGCGCCGCGACCGTCCCTGGCTGGACCGCGGCGGTCGCCTCGGCGATGTCGTCATCGCCCAAGAGCCCGGACCGCGCGCCGTCGAAATAGGAGAACGACGCCGCCGGACCGGTGGGGTCGGTAAGTTCGAGCACCTCGACGGTGCCGTCCTCGTTCTTCATGACGACGAGGAGATCGAAGAGCCGGATCACGCCCTGTTCGATAAGCTTGACCATTTCCTCGCTCGCGCGTCCCGTCAGTCCCTCCAAGGGGAACTCGAGGAGTACGAAGTCGACCGGCCCGTGGGCCTCAGTCTCCGGTGTGGTTGTCACTGGCATGCCTCCGGTCTGATTCGAGCGCGCTGTTCGGCGCGCTGGTCCTAGTGTGGACGCCCCCTGCAGCGGCGTCACCACCCGCGTCGGGTGATTCCCGGCGCGCCGCGCTCATTCTGAACGACATGGATCTCAAGACCACTAAAGCGCCAAGCAGGGGCGGCTGCATCATCCGTTGTGGGTGAGCCGTCATGCCGGAAGGAATGCCAGGGGGCCGGAAGCCACGGCTTCCGGCCCCCTGGGGGTTCAGCGCTTCTTGATGTGGGCCACCGGGTCGGTGTGGGCGTCGTCGACGTGCTTCGCCTTCTTCTCGGCCCGTTTTTCCTTGATGGTTTTAACCGACTTCTTCGACGTGCTCTGGTGCGGCGTCTTGTCAGGCATGGTGCTCTCCCTCGCGGCAGGGGCCCGGAGTAGCCCCTCTTTCTAAGTTACGCCTCGGGAACCGCGGCGTCCACGATGCCTGCGAAGCGGCTGCCGACGCCGTCGTACACACTGCGCACGAGCCCGGGGCCGAGGGGCGGGATGTCGCGGGCTTCATGGTGGGCGCAGCAGACGTAGGTGAAATCCGGCCACCATTTCTTGGGCCGGGCCGCTTCCGAGAATCCGCAGACAGCGCACGTGAGCTGGACCCAGACGGGACGCTTGCCGGTCCGGTTCGCCTTGGACTGCACAAGCCAGGCCGGGGGATTGTCCAGCAGATCGCCCAGCTCTGCCTCGGTGAGGCGGGAAGGGAGGCCGTGACGGTTCGCCATCTCCAGCGGAATGTCGAGGATTTGGGCTGCTTCACGTCGGGTAACCATCCTTCAACGATACGGGAACGACGGCGGCGGCGGAGCCGGGGTCCCTAGCCGGCGAGGAGGAGTCCGAGGGCCGCCGCCGCGAGGCCGGTGAGGAGATTCGACCCGACGTTGAGCACCGCCGCGCGGTAGCGCGTTTCGCTGACCAGGCGCACCGTGGCGGTGCTCCACGAGCTGAAGGTGGTCAGCCCGCCCGCCAGTCCGGTCGCGATCCCGGCATGCCAGTCTGCGCCCAGCTCCAGGTGGCCGGTCAGGCCCACGGACCAGCCGATGATGAACGATCCCGCGATGTTGACCGCCAGCGTCGCCCACGGCCAGTGCGGGCGGGTGCCCTGGTGGTGGGCAAAGAAAGAGTCGACGCCAAACCGCAGGAGGGCACCTGTCACACCAAACACGCCCACCAGGAGCGCGGTCATCACTGGGCACCCCCGCGGAGGTCGGCGATCGCCTTGCCCGTCTTCCAGCCGGCGGCCGCGGCGCCCAGGCCCAGGACCAGGGAGAGCCCGAGGTAGGTCAGCCAGATGGTATGGAGGCCGGCGTGGATCTGTTGGTCAATCGCCAGAACGAGCGCCGAAAAGGTGGTGAAGGAGCCCAGCACGCCGGGGCCGATGCCGGCCCGCAGCCAGAAGGCGGTCTTGGGCCGCGCGATCCAGATGGTGGTCAGAGTGGCCAGGACGAAGCTCCCGGCCACGTTGATCGCCAGCGTGGTCCATGGCACCTCGCCGGCGCTTTCGGGGAACAGCAGCCCGGCGCCGAACCGCAGTTCAGTGCCGATCAGGCCGCCGACGGCGACGGCGGTCCAGGCCTTCCAGCCCGGCACCCCGGGGCGCGGGGCGGCTTGGCGTACGTCGAGGGCCTCCTTCACTTAGCGGTCCTCGACGCTGCAGCCCGCGTGCGAGGCATCGCTGTGGACCCAGAGGGCCGAGGCCACTTCCTCGGCCAGATCGAAGTCGCGCGGCCCGGCGGGGGAGTCGATCCGCACCACGAGCGGACCGCCGAAGGGTTTGCGGCCAACCACCACGACGCCGGCGTCCAGCTCGATTTCCTCGGCGGCGAGGTAGCGCAGGATCTCCGGGTTCTCATCGCTGATCCTGGTGATCCGGCCCGTATGGCCGTCATCGAGTTCGCTCATGCGGTGGGCTGCAGGCATCACCACGGAGCCGTCCGCGGCCGGGATCGGATCGCCGTGCGGGTCCCGCACCGGGTTCCCGAGCTTCGCCGCCATCCGGTCAATGAAGGTGTCCGAGACGGCATGCTCCAGCAATTCAGCCTCATCGTGGACCTCGTCCCAGCGGTAGCCGAGCTCCTGGACCAGGAAAGTTTCGATCAACCGGTGCCGCCGGACCATGGACAGAGCGAGCCGGGTGCCGTCGCTGGTCAGGGTCACGGCGCTGTAGGGCTTGTGGTCAACGAGGCCCTGGTCCTTGAGCTTGCGGACCATCTCCGAGACCGAGGAGTTGGCGACGCCCAGGCGCTGGGCCAGCTGCGAGGACGTGATGGGTTTGTGCTGCCACTCGGTGAAGGAATAGATGACCTTGACGTAGTCCTCGATTGAGGAGGAGGGCGTACTGGTCTTCACAGACCCAAGCCTACCGTCAGCCCCGCCCCGCGAACGTGAGCCACAGCAGGACCAGGTTCAGGGCCACCACGAGCACCACACTGATAATCGCGGCGACCCGCAGGACCATGCCATCGGCGAAGCGGCCCATCAGGGACTTCTTGCTGGTCAGGACCACCAGCGGGACGAGGACGAAGGGGATGCCGAAGCTCAAGACCACCTGGCTCAGAATCAGCGCCCAAGTAGGGTCGAAACCCACGGCCAGCAGGACGACTGCCGGAATCAGGGTGACCACGCGGCGGGCCATGACAGGGATCCGGATCTTGAGCAGTCCCTGCATGATGGTGCCGCCGGCATAGCAGCCCACCGAGGTGGACGCCAGCCCGGACGCGAGAAGCCCGACTGCGAAGACCACGCCGACGATGGGGCCGAGGTTGGCGGAGATGGCCGCGTGCGCGCCCTCGATGGTGTCCGTTCCCTCTTCGCCGCCGAGCGTGGAGGCGGCAAGGAGCAGCATGCCGATGTTCACGACTCCGGCGATGGCCAGCGCGGACACGACGTCGAGGCGGGTGGCCCGGACCAGGCGGGCGACGGCGGACGGCGGCACATGCTCATGTTCGTTCGGCCGGTGCCGGTCCCGGGACAGCGCCGAGTGGACGTAGATGGCGTGCGGCATGACGGTGGCGCCCAGCATGCTGGCGGCCAGCAGGACGGTGTCCGGCCCTTGGAATCCCGGAATGAGGCCGGCCAGGGCTGCCCTCGGATCCGGCGGGCTGATGATCAGCCCGGCGAGGAATCCGATGGTGATGATGCCGAGCAGGAACATGATGATGAATTCGAAGGGCCGCTGCTTCTCCCGGGCCTGCACCGCGAGCAGGAGCATTGACACCGCGCCCACAATGAGTGCGCCGAGGGGGAGGGGGAGGCCGAACAGCAGGTTGAGCGCGATCGCCCCGCCCACCACCTCGGCGAGGTCCGTGGCTGCGGCCACGACCTCGGCCTGCAGCCAGAAAGCGCGGCGCCAGAAGGGCTTGAGCCGTTCGCCCAGAATCTCCGGCAGGCTCTTGCCGGTAACGATCCCAAGCTTGGCGGACTGGTACTGCACGAGGACGGCCATGACGTTGGCGACCACGAGTACCCACACAAGCAGGTAACCGTACTGCGCGCCGGCGGTCAGGTTGGCGGCGACGTTTCCGGGGTCCACGTAGGCGATCGACGCCACGAATGCGGGCCCCAACAGGGTGATCAGCGCCCTGCGGGCACCCGGATGTTTGTAGGTGCGGGCACCTTTCGGCGGTTGTTCGTGTCCCTTGACGTCCAGCACTGCCAGCTCCCGTGATTGGCGCGTCCGCGTCGACGCGATGATCGGCGTCGGCCGGAATGACGCCGACGTCGAAGTTTCGTTTGCCTACAAGTGATTGTTAGGCATACCGAAACGATAAGCCCAGAGGCTGCTGTGTGCAATCCGGCGGGCCATCCGGAGGTAGCCTCAGCTCCGGTACGCCCGCCACGTCTGTGTCAGATAGGGCAGCCGGAGGAGCTCGCCGGAGGCATGGACCAGGTGTTCGTGCAGGTACCAGTCGAGGTTGGCCATGACCTTGGCCCGGGTGGCGTCCGATGCCGCGAGGTAGTAGCTGCGCGACTTTGTCAGTTCTTGGATGTCCTCCGTGGTCACGGAATCCTCCCACCGGGTCAGGTGGCTCTCCAAGCGCGTGAATTCGGGGCCTACGGGCGGGCGGAAGTGCGGTTTGTGGACATCCCCGGCGTGCATGATGCGCGAGAGCCGATGCACCCACGGCACGGCGGTGTCCAGCTGGTTCCAGATCAGGCCCAGGACGCCGTGCGGGCGCAGGATCCGGGCGATCTCGGTGCTGGCCAGGCGGGGATCGCACCAGTGCCAGGCCTGGGCCACCGTGACCAGGTCAAAGGACTCCGGTTCCAGTCCGGTGTTCTCGGCAGTGCCTTCGACGGCGGTGACAGCCGGCAGGGTCCGGCGCAGCTGTTCGAGCATGTCGGCGGAGGGGTCAAGGGCCACCGTGTGCAGTCCGCGTGCCGCCAGCAGGGCGGTGAACTTGCCGGTGCCGGCGCCAATGTCCGCAGCGTCGTGCGCTCCGGCCGGGATCAGCCAGTCAGCCGATTCCTGCGGATAGCCCGGGCGGACCCGCTCGTAGTGCGCACCGCCGTCCTGGAAGCTTTGTCCGAGCTCCTGGCGCCGCACACTGTGCAATTTGGGGCCACTGTGCATTTTGGGCACGCTGTGCAACGTGCGATCTCCTTCGGGAAGGTCCTGCCGGTTACAGATACCTTTTGAATTTACCGCAGGTTGAAATTACTGCAGCACGCGCACCCGACGTCATCCTTAGTCCTGGGTGCAGGGCGCGGCACCGGCCGTGCCCGGCGTGTTGGGTGCCCAGTGGGGGTAGTTGCGGGTGTCGTTGGCCGGCACCCAGCGGCCGGCGTCCACCACGTAATCCCAGCCGAGGCCGCTTTGGGTCAGCTGTTGCAGGCCGGCCAGCAGCCGTTCGGCATCCTCCAGCCGGGAGCCGAGGCCGAAGCTGGCACGCAGCGAGCCGGCCGGCAGGCCGAGCCGCTTGAGCAGCGGATGCGCGCAGAAGCGGCCGTCGCGCAGGCCGATGCCGTGTTCTGCGGACAGGTAGGCGGCCACCAGGCCGGCGTCATAGCCTTCCACGGAAAAGTTCACGACGCCGATGGTGCCGGTGCTGGGCTGATCGTCGACGGGGGAGGAGTCGGCAAAAATCCGGTGCACGGTCACACCTTCGATGCGCTCAAGTCCGGCGACCAGGAAGGACCGAATGGCATCCTCATGGGCGTACCACTGTGCCGGGTCCAGTTCCGAGATGACCTGGGTGGCGCGGGCCAGGGCGGCTGCGCCCAGGACGTTGGGTGAGCCGCCCTCGTGCCGGGCGGGTCCGGTGGTCCAGCTGACGGAGTCGAGCCGGGCATCGCGGACGGCCCCGCCCCCGGCGAGATGCGGGGTCCCGGCGTCGAGCCAGTCCGTCCGCCCCACCAGCACGCCGGCGCCGAAAGGGGCGTAGAGCTTGTGCCCCGAGAAGGCGAGATAGTCGACGTCGTCCCCGGCGATATCGATCCGCCTGTGCGGGGCCAGTTGCGCGGCGTCGACGACGATCCGGGCGCCGTGGTCGTGCGCCAGCGCAGCCAGGGTCCGGATCGGCAGGATTTCGCCGGTGACGTTGGAGGCGCCGGTGACGGCCAGCAGGCTCACGCCGCCGCGTGCGAGCTCCTCGCGGAGGCGGTCCACGGTGGCCGCGAGGGTGGGGGCGGCCACGATGCTGCGGTGCGGGACGTTCTGCCAGGGCAGGAGGTTGGCGTGGTGCTCGATGTCGAGGTAGAGGACCTCGCCGGCGGGCCGGCCATCCCGCAGCGGCAGGCAGCCGGCCAGCAGGTTCAGGGAATCGGTGGTGTTGCGGGTGAAAATGACGGAATCATCCGGCCGGCCGCCCACGAACTCCCGCACGATGTCCCGGGCGTTCTCGTAAACGGAGGTGCTGATCTGGGATGCATAGCCGGCGCCGCGGTGGACGCTGGCGTAGTACGGCAGGATTTCGTTCAGATAGGCCGAGACCACGGAGAGGGCCGGGGCGGAGGCGCCGTAGTCGAGGTTGGCGTAGCGGGCGTAACCGCCATTGATCAGCGGGGCCTGGATTTCGGCCCCGGTGACCGCGGCCAGCGGGTTGGCGGCGACGGCAAAACGTCCAGTAGTCCTTACGGCATGGGCACCGGCGTGGAATTCGGGGGCGGCGGGGAAAACAGCAGTTGTCATGGGACCTCATTCGTACAGGACCCCACCTCGTGGGAATCCGCGCTTGCCGTGCCCGTTCCGGACCGGCCAGGTCGTCACCCGGGGCACCCCACCGCGACTGGAGGGTTGCCGGCCAGCAAACCGGGGTTTAGCGCTGGCACTCGTGACCTGCATCGAGCGTAGGACATCGGCGCGGCCGGGGAAAAGGCCGCCCCGGAATGTGAAGCCCTTTATTACGCATCCAAAATTGGCTGACGGCCGAACAAAGGACGGCGGCAGCCCCGCGAAGGGGGCTGCCGCCGTCGAATATTCGATGGGCCTCGAAGCCCAGGAGCAGGTCTAGAGGAGGTCGTCGAGACCGGGGTTGAGCCGCTTGAGGACTTCGGAGTGGAGGATGGAGTTGGTGGCCAGGGCGTTGCCGCCGAACGGCCCGTCCACGCCCTCGAGCGAGGTGAAGCGGCCGCCGGCCTCGGTGACGATCGGCACCAGGGCCGCCATGTCGTAGAGGTTCAGTTCCGGTTCGCAGGCGATGTCCACCGCTCCCTCGGCCACGAGGCAGTATGACCAGAAGTCACCGTAAGCGCGCGTGCGCCACACTTCCTCGGTCAGGCCCACGAACTCGTCAAGGTTGCCGCGTTCCTTCCAGCCGCCCAGGCTGGAGTAGGACAGCGAGGCGTCCTCGAGGTTGGACACGTTGGAGACCTTCAGCCGGGTGGCGGCTGCCAGCGAGCGGCCGGTGTAGGCGCCGGCGCCCTTGGCCGCCCACCAGCGTTTGCCCAGCGCCGGGGCACTGACCACACCGACCACCGGTTCGCCCTCGTCGACGAGGGCGATCAGGGTGGCCCAGACGGGGACGCCGCGGACAAAGTTCTTGGTCCCGTCGATCGGGTCGATGATCCAGCGGCGGGAACCGTGGCCCGAGCTGCCGAATTCCTCGCCCAGGACCGCATCGCGCGGACGGGACCGGGAGAGCTGGCCGCGGATGGCCTCTTCCGCGGACTTGTCGGCGTCCGTGACGGGGGTGAGGTCGGGCTTCGTTTCGATCCGCAGGTCCAGCGCTTTGAAGCGGCTCATGGTCTGGGAATCGACGGAATCTGCCAGTACATGGGCGAGGCGCAGGTCATCGTTGTAGCTCGAAGCGGTTTGGCTCATGGTTCCAAACTACCGGCAAAGCGGGCGGCCGGCCGGGAGCCGCGGCGCTGCGCGCCGCCTGTCAGGGGGGCCGCGCCGCCTAGGATACGGTGCCCAGTTCCTTGGTTTCCTGCGCTTCCATCCGCGGGTCCGTGCCCAACAGCCGGCGCAGGGACGCCAGCCGCGCGGCGCCGGAGGGTCCTGCGTGCCCGGCCGCAACCCAGGCGTCGACGCCGCAGTTGACGGCGGTGGAGTCGTGTTTGCAGCCCCGTTCGCAATCGTCGGTGCCCGGCTCCAGGTCCGGGAAGGAACGAAGGATCCGGTCAGGATCCACATGGGCCAGCCCGAAGGAGCGGATGCCGGGGGTGTCGATGATCCAGCTGCCCGCCGGTGCCGCGCTGACTTTGAGTGCCAGCGCGGAGGAGGACGTGTGGCGGCCGCGGCCGGTCACCGCGTTGACGCCGCCGGTGGCACGTTCGGCCCCGGTCAGCGCGTTGACCATGGTGGATTTCCCGACGCCGGAATGGCCCAGCATGACGGTGACTTTGCCGTCGAGGTGGGCGCGCAGCTGGGACACGGCGTCCTTGTCGAGCCGGGCCGAGAGCCCGTCGTCGGAGCGGGCGTCGATGCCGGACGCGGCGGAGTCGGCGGTCTTGGAAATGATGACGGGGAAGTCCAGGTGCCGGTAATTGGACAGCAGCTCGGCGGGATCCTTGACGTCGGCCTTGGTGACCAGGAGCAGCGGCTCGATGCCGGCGTCGTACGCGGCCACCAGCGCCCGGTCGATGAAACCGGTCCGGGGCTCGGGATTGGCCGCGGCGACCACGACGACGAGCTGGTCGGCGTTGGCCACGACGGCGCGTTCGACCGGGTCGGTGTCGTCGGCACTGCGGCGCAGCAGCGTCCTGCGGTCCTGGATCTTGACCAGCCGGGCGAGCGTGTCGGGCTCGCCGGTGACGTTCCCGACGAGGGAGACGAAGTCGCCGGCAACCACGGGATTGCGGCGCAGTTCACGGGCCCGGGCGGCGATGATCTTGCGTTCGTCCGGGCTGCCTTCGCCGACGACGGCGGTGTAGCGTCCGCGGTCGACGGTGATGATGCGCCCGGTCACTGCGTCGTCGTGGCTGGGCCGGTCCTTGGTGCGGGGCCGGGAGCCTTTCTTGTTCGGCCGGATCCGGACATCGGACTCGTCCCAGGAATCAGTGCTGCGTGCCACCGGGGGAGTCCTCGTCTGCGCCGGTTCCCTGCGCCAGCATCGTTTCCCAAAGCTGCGGGAAGTCGGGCATGGTCTTGGCGGTGGTGGCGATGTCCTCGACCTCCACCCCGGGCACGGCAAGGCCGAGGATGGCGCCGGCGGTGGCCATGCGGTGGTCGGCGTAGCTGTGCACAACGCCGCCGTGCAGCCTGGCCGGACGGATGATGAGTCCGTCCGCGGTCTCCTCGGCGTCGCCGCCGAGGCGGTTGATTTCGGCGGCGAGGGCCGCGAGCCGGTCCGTTTCGTGGCCGCGGAGGTGGGCGATGCCGCTCAGCCGTGAGGGGCCGGTGGCCAGGGCGCAGAGCGCGGCCACGGTGGGGGCGAGCTCGCTGGTCTCGTCAAAGTCGCCGCCCTTGATCTCCCGCCCGCCGGTGACCGTCAGGGTGCCGCCGTCCAGCGCGACGCTGGCGCCCATGGCGGTGAGGATGCCGCGCCAGAGGTCGCCGACTTGCGTGGTCCCGGCGGGCCAGTTGGGGATCCGCACGGTGCCGCCGGTAGCCAGGGCCGCCGCTAGGAACGGGCCGGCGTTGGAGAGGTCCTGCTCGATCCGCTGGTCAAAGGCGTGGATCGGACCGGGGGAAACCACCCAGTGGTTCGGGACCGAGTCGTCGACAGCCACGCCCACGCCGCGCAGCACGGCGACGGTCATGTTGATGTGGTCCAGGCTCGGCACGGGCTTCCCGGCCTGCTCCGTGCTCCGGTGTTCGAGGTGAAGCCCCTCGGTGAAGCGGGCGCCGGCCAGCAGCAGGGCGGAGACGAACTGCGACGAGGCGCTGGCGTCGATGATGAGGTGGCCGCCGCGTACTTCGCCTGTGCCGCGGACCGTGAACGGCAGCGACGACGCCGGTCCGCCGTCGGGTGCGCTGACCGTCACGCCCAGGCCGGCCAGGGCCTCAATGATGGTGCCCATCGGGCGTTTGCGGGCGTGCGGGTCGCCGTCGAAGCCGGACGCGCCCCGGCGCAGCGCGGCCACCGGCGGCACAAAGCGCATGACCGTGCCGGCCAGGCCGCAGTCAATGGCCACGTCCGGCGCATCCGACACGCCTGCAGGCAAGCTGATCGGGATGATCTCCAGGTCGGGGCCGAACGCGCCGTCGCCGGGAACCTCCGTGACGGTGGCGCCCAACTGCCGCAAGGCCTCAATCATCAGCGCAGAATCCCGGGAGTGCAGGGGCGCCCGCAGGCGTGACGGCCCATCCGCGAGGGCAGCAAGCACCAGGTACCGGTTGGTCAGCGACTTCGAACCGGGAACGGTGAGGGTGGCATCGACCGGCCGGGTGGCGAACGGCGCCGGCCAGTGCGGACCGCCGTCGGCAGGAACGGAGCCGGCCGGAACGGACGGGGTTGTTGCGGAGGGGGTGGCGCCAGTCATTACCGTCCTAAGCTCCGGCTGCGTTTTCAACGGCCTTGCGGACGACCTTGTCGGCCTTCTTCAGCTGCTTATTGGTGGTCTTGCGGGCATCGGCCGCAAAGTGGCTGGCATTCTTCCGGGCGTCGGCGGCGAGGTGCCCGGCCCGCCAGGCCAGGCTGGGCTTGCCGGCGGTGTCGACGGCGGCGAGCAGGACGCCGCCGGTCAGGGAGACGTTCTTCAGGAGCTGCTTGCGGCGCGCATCCCGGGCTTCCTTCGAGGAGCTGTCCGCGCTGCGCCACTCCACGTAGCCGTTCAGGGCCGAAATGACGGCGAGCACGGTCGCTGCCAGCCGCGCTGACTTGCTGAGGGCGAAGAAGACGCCGGCGCCGACCTGGGTGCCGCCGATCACTCGGGCGAGGACTTTTTCATTCGTCTGGAACGGCAGCGCGTCGGCCGCACGGCGCAAAAGCGGGGACAACTGTGCCGCAGTGTCATCCACGTTCTTCAGCTTGTTCACGCCGGCGAGGACGAAACTGGAGGCGAGCATGGGCCGGGCGAGAAAGCGGACAAACGACATGAATTTCCTCCTGTATGGACGAACGGCGGCTTCACAGCGGGCGAACCGGTTCTAGTCTTGCACTTTTGCGGAATATTTGCCCGCGGGACGTGGTTGGAAAAGACAGTTGCGACGGCAGAGGGAGAGGGAGGGGAAGACTTGACGCAAGTTTTGGACAGGACGGAACTGGACGCCGGTTCCGTGCCAACGTGGGACGCCGCTCCGCTCGTGCCGGGCGTCCGGCGGAAGGTGACAGTAGACTTGAACGCAATGAGCACCATGGACCCGGCCGTTACGGCCAAGCACGAGGAACCGCCCGCTTCGCCGACGCCCGCTGAGTCTGCCGCAGCCCTGGAGACCGAGGTGGACGGCAGGCCGCTGGACGTGTCCAACGAGTCGGCGGAAGAGCGCCGGGTGCGGTTTGAACGTGATGCCATGCAGTATGTGGACCAGCTGTATTCTGCGGCCATGAGGATGGCCCGGAATCCTTCGGACGCCGAGGACCTGGTCCAGGAGGCGTACACGAAGGCGTTTTCCGCGTTCCACCAGTACAAGCCCGGAACCAACCTCAAGGCTTGGCTGTACCGCATCCTCACGAATACCTACATCAACCTGTACCGCAAGCGCCAGCGCGAGCCGCTGCAGTCCAACTCGGACACCATCGAGGACTGGCAGCTTGCCCGCGCCGAGTCGCACACGTCCTCTGGGCTGCGTTCGGCGGAGGCCGAGGCCCTGGACCATCTGCCCGACTCCGATGTGAAGCGCGCACTGCAGGCGATTCCCGAGGAGTTCCGGCTGGCCGTGTACTTCGCGGACGTCGAGGGCTTCGCGTACAAGGAAATTTCAGACATCATGAACACCCCCATCGGAACCGTCATGTCCCGGCTGCACCGCGGCCGGAAGATGCTGAGGGACATGCTCGCGGATTACGCCGCAGAGCGGGGATTCAGGGCCGCAACCGAGTCAGGCGCCGCGGCCGACAGCAACAATCAGGAGAACAGGAAATGAGCGACTGCCAGGGACTGGGCGATTGCGACGACGCCCGGATGCAACGTATCTACGAGTATCTGGATGGTGCCCTCACGCATAGCGACATTGCGGAGATCAAGGACCACCTGGACAGCTGCCCCGAGTGCCTGGAGCAGTACGACCTCGAGTGCGTCATCCGGGTGATGGTCAAGCGTTCGTGCACTGAAGCGGCTCCGGAAAACCTCAAGAACTCCATCCTGGACCGGATCCACTCCATCCGGACTGTGGAAGCCTGAGCGCCGCAACAGCCTGAGCTCACCAACGAAAGACCCCGGAACCATCAGGTGTCCGGGGTCTTTCGCTTAAAGCAGTCAATCCTAGCCGTGGCTTAGGTGTTGGGGCGCTTACCGTGGTTCGCGCCGCCACGCTTACGGTCACGACGTTTACGTGCACGTTTGCTCATAGCTGGCCTCCTTAATCTTGGTACTCAAAAGAGCTGCCCTCAAGTCTCCCACATCACGGCACCCGCCGCGAACCGGCGGCCCCGCGCTGGGGTTCACCCTTCGAGCGAGTTGCGGATCGAGATCCGGGCCTGGTCCAGCACCGTTTTGACGGTTTCGAGAGTGACGGCGCTGACGGGACGGCTCCCGGCGTGGCGGCGCAACTCCACCCGCATGTCGTCGCGGAAGCCCTGAACGAGCATCTCCGCCTCCTTCAGCCGCCGCTCGCCGTCCGGCGAGTACCCCGCACCCGCCGCGCCGGCACCCGTCACTCCCGCGGTCCGGGCCGAGGCGCGCGCGGCCTCCGCCGTTGCCGCCAGATCGGCCCGGAGACCGCGCATGTTGACGCGGATGTCCTGGCGCAGGTTGTCGGCGAGTCGGCGGACCGAGGCCGAGATGTCGTTCTCGACGCCGGCGAGTTCGTCCCGCCGGCTGTTCAGCTCCAGAAGCCCCGCCGGTGTGATGCTGTAGTTGGTGCGGCGGCCCTCGGTATGGGTGGCCACGAGCCCCTCTTCCTCAAGTTTCCCCAGGCGCGGGTAGATGGTCCCGGCGCTGGGGGAGTAGGTGCCGCCGAACCGCTCGCTGAGGGCCTTGATGAGCTCGTAGCCGTGCTTGGGGCCCGATTCGAGCAGGGCCAGCAGGTACAGGCGCAGCGCCCCGTGGGCGAAGACGGGGGGCATCAGAGGGCCGTTTCGGTGTCCGGGGCGGGCTGGGCGTGGAAGATCGAGGTTTTCCCCGAGACGGAGTTGGTCCGGACCAGCATCAGCTTCGTGTCCGGTCCCTCGATGGTCTGCACGGTACCGCCGGGCTGGATGTATCTCTGGTTGTTAATGACCACAGCCCCGCTGGCGGATTTGGCAATAATATCCACCCCGACGTCGTGCGGCAGCCGGATGGTGACGTCGCCGGAGACTGAGTTTGCACCGAAATCCCGGGTGAAGCCGTACAGGTCGAAGTTCAAGTCGCCACTGACGGTGTTCGCGCGGATGTGGCTGAAATCGCCCGAGGCCGTCACCTCGCCGGAGACGCTCTTGGCCGTCAGGACTCCACGGTGGTTGCGGGCGATGACCTCACCGCTGACCGTGTTCACGGCGAGCTCTCCGGAGGTGCCGTCGGCCAGCACGGAACCTGAGACAGTGTTCAGGCGGGCGTGGCCGCTGATGCCAGAGACCATGCCGTCGCCGCTCACTGTCCCAGCTTCCACTTCGACGCCGGCGGGCAAGGCGATGCTGATGACCACCGAGTTGCTGCTGTTGTTGTTGACGGACCCCATCAGGTTCTTGAACCAGCCCTGTGGGCCGTGGAGTTGGTGGCGGACTTCCAGCCGTCCGTTTGCCACCGAGACCGCCAGCGGATCGCCCTCAATTTCGGAGACTTCGATCCGGGCCACGGACTCGTCGTGAGTGACGATGTCGAAGCGGCCGCGGACGATGCCGAGCTTGAGGGAGCGGACGCCGTCGACGTCGATGGTCTGCGGGCCTGTCACGGTCCACGCGTTTTCTGACAGGTTCTCCGACGTGTTCTCTGACATGGTTCCTCCGGAAATTGCGAATGCTGCCCCGACTGGACGACTGACGATATATCGCGACTCTTGAAGTCACGATATATCGCGCAAGCAGACGCGTCAAGATATATCGCGATTCCCCGGAGGGGGAGCAGCGGCCCGAGGCCGCGAGGTGTTGAGTTACTCCGGCGTGTCCATGCCCAGCCACTGGAACCAGCCGCGGTGCAGCACGAGCCAGGCCATGAGGCCGTAACCGGCCTGTCCCGGTGTGCCGCCGTTCGCCGCGAGGTCCTGGCGCCATTGTTCATGGTTCAGGAGCGGCGAGAAGGTGTCCACGTACAGGTGCTTCCGGCGCGTGGTGACGTCAGCGAACGCGGTGTTCAGTTCTCCCAGCCGGCGGTTCTGGGCCGGGTCAAGGGTGGGCGGCGGGCCCACCACAAAGACTTCGATCTTATTCTGGGAAGCGGAGTCCAGGATGTTAGCGAGATTCAGCCGGCTACGTGCCGTGGACAGACCAAACTCGATGTCCCGTCCGGACAGCCCGATCACCAGGCGGTTTTCGTGGTGGTTGCCAAAGCGGCGGCCCGCTTCCTCGAGCCAGCGCGCCGCAATTCCCTCCGTGCCCTCCTCAGGGCAGGGCAGGGAATAGCACTCCAAAGCCACGCTGTCCTGGGGCGTGCGGGCCAGGACCCGGCCCAGCCAGCCCAAGGCCCGCGGATCACCAAGCCCGGCCAACAGCTCGTCCCCAACGGCTGCGATCCGCAGCTTCCGATCTTCCACGACTACCTCTTAACTTTCACGCTGTCCATCAAGCTGACCACTAACAGTCCATTAAACAGAACTGCCCGGCCGGAGTGTTGTGTTTCAGTCTCCGGCCGGGCAGTTACGCCGCTATTTAGGTGCGAATGCCTGCTTGAGCAGGGTGTCCTGCTGTGCCGCGTGGCGCTTCATCGACCCTGCCGCCGTGGACGCGGAGGCAGGCCGTGAGACCAGGCGGACCCGGCGGTCCAGGGCATCGGGCAGGTTCAGGCCAATGAACGGCCACGGACCCTGGTTGGCCGGCTCGTCCTGCGCCCAGACGACTTCGGCGTTCGGGTACTTGGCCAGCTCGGCCGCGATATCGGCGGCCGGCAGCGGGTAGAGCTGCTCAACGCGCACGATCGCCGTGGTCTTGTTCCCCGTCTTCTGCCGCGTGGACAGCAGATCGTAGTACAGGCGTCCGGAGACCAGCAGGACGCGTTCGACGGCGTCCGCCTGCAGCTGCTCGTGTTCCGGGATCACCGGACGGAACGAGCCGGTGGTGAAGTCCTCCACCGAGGACGCCGCGGCCTTGAGGCGGAGCAGCTGCTTCGGCGTGAAGATGATGAGCGGCTTGCGCGGCCTGCTGTGGGCCTGGCGGCGCAACAGGTGGAAGTGCGAGGCCGACGTCGTGGGGTTGGCCACGATCATGTTCTCCTCGGCGCACAGCTGCAGGAAGCGCTCGATGCGGGCGGAGGAATGGTCCGGTCCCTGGCCCTCGTAGCCGTGCGGCAGCATGAGCACGAGCGAGGACCGCTGGCCCCACTTCTGCTCGGCGGAGGAGATGAACTCATCGATGATGGTCTGCGCGCCGTTGACGAAGTCACCGAACTGCGCTTCCCACAGCACCAGGGCGTCCGGGCGCTCCACCGAGTAGCCGTATTCGAAGCCCATGGCCGCGTATTCGGAGAGCAGGGAGTCGTAGATCCACAGCTTGGCCTGGTTCTCGGACAGGTGGGACAGGGGAAGCCACTCGTCGCCGTTCGCGCGGTCGTGGAAGACGGCGTGGCGCTGCACGAAGGTGCCGCGGCGCGAGTCCTGGCCGGCGAGCCGGACCGGGACGCCTTCCATGATGAGCGAGCCGAACGCGGCGAGTTCGCCGAAGCCCCAGTCGATGCCGCCTTCGCGGGACATGACTTCGCGCTTCTCGAGGAGCTGCTTGAGCTTGGCGTGGACGGTGAAGCCCTCCGGGATGTCCGTGTGGGCCTTGCCGATGCGGGCCAGGGTCTCGGCAGAGATCGCGGTGGAGGCCGGGGCGCTCACGCCGGAATCGGACTGCTGGGCAATGGGGCGTTCCAGATCGGACACCGCGGCGGAATCGGCCGTGATGATCGGGATCGGGGACGTCTGCGCGGCGTGCGTCTCGGCGAACACGCGCTCCAGGCGTTCCTGGTAGTCGCGCAGCAGCTGCTCGGCTTCTTCCTCAGTGATGTCACCGCGGCCGATCAGCGATTCGGTGTACAGCTTGCGGACCGAACGCTTGGCCTCGATCAGGTTGTACATCAGCGGCTGGGTCATCGAGGGGTCGTCGCCCTCGTTGTGGCCGCGGCGGCGGTAGCAGACCATGTCGATGACAACGTCCTTGTGGAACCGCTGCCGGAAATCGTAGGCGAGCTGGCCGATGCGGACCACGGCCTCGGGGTCGTCGCCGTTCACGTGGAACACCGGCGCCTGGATCATCTTGGCAACGTCCGTGGAGTAGGTGGAGGACCGCGAGGACGACGGGGCGGTGGTGAAGCCGACCTGGTTGTTGACCACGATGTGGATGGTTCCGCCCGTGCGGTAGCCGCGCAGCTGGGAGAGGTTGAGTGTCTCCGCCACGACGCCCTGGCCCGCGAAGGCGGCGTCGCCGTGCACCATGATCGGGAGCACGGGGAAGGCCTCGCCCTGGTCCAGGCGGTCCTGCTTGGCGCGGACGATGCCTTCCAGGACGGAGTCGACGGCTTCCAGGTGGGACGGGTTGGCGGCGAGGTAGACCTTGGTCTCCTTGCCGTTGTCCGACGTAAAGGTGCCCTCGGTGCCGAGGTGGTACTTCACGTCGCCGGAGCCCTGGACCGAACGGGGGTCCTGGGTGCCTTCGAATTCGCGGAACACCTGGGCGTAGGTCTTGCCCGCGATGTTGGTGAGCACGTTGAGCCGGCCGCGGTGGGCCATGCCGATCGCCACTTCGTCGAGTTCGTCGTCGGCGGCGTCGGAAATGATCGCGTCCAGCAGCGGAATCAGGGACTCGCCGCCTTCGAGCGAGAAGCGCTTCTGGCCGACGAACTTCGTCTGCAGGAACGTCTCAAAAGCCTCGGCGGCGTTGAGCTTGGAGACGATGCGCAGCTGCTCGTCGCGGCTCGGCTTCGAGTACGGGTGCTCCAGCTGGTCCTGGAACCACTTGCGCTCGGCGGGGTCCTGGATGTGCATGTATTCGATGCCGGCGGTGCGGCAGTAGGCGTCGCGGAGGACGCCGAGGATGTCGCGGAACTTGAGCTGTGGCTTGCCGCCGAAGCCGCCCGTGGGCCACTCGCGGTCCAGGTCCCACAGGGTCAGACCGTAGGTCAGGACGTCGAGGTCCGGGTGCTTGCGCTGGACGTACTCGAGCGGATCGGTGTCGGCCATGAGGTGGCCTCGCACGCGGTAGGCGTGGATCAGCTGCTGGATCCGGGCGACCTTGTTGATCTCGTCGGCCGGGTCCACCTGCAGGTCCGGGCTCCAACGCACGGGCTCGTAGGGGATGCGCAGGGACTCGAAGATTTCATCGTAGAAGTTCTGCGCACCGAGCAGGAGCTGGTGCACGAGCTTGAGGAACTCGCCGCTGCCGGCACCCTGGATGACGCGGTGGTCATAGGTGGAGGTCAGCGTGAGGACCTTGCTGATCGCGTTCTGCGCGATGATCTTCTCGCTGGCACCCTGGAACTCGGCCGGGTAATCCAGTGCGCCGACGCCGATGATGGCGGCCTGACCCTTGGACAGGCGGGGCACCGAGTGGACGGTGCCGATGCCGCCGGGGTTGGTCAGGGACACGGTGGTTCCCGAGTGGTCATCCGCGGTCAGCTTGCCGTTGCGGGCGCGCTTGATCAGGTCCTCGTAGGTGTGCCAGAACTCGGAGAAGTTGAGGGTCTCCGCCTTCTTGATGTTCGGCACCATGAGCAGACGGGTGCCGTCCGGCTTGGGCATGTCGATCGCGATGCCGAAGTTCACGTGCGCCGGCTGGACAGCCACCGGCTTGCCGTCGATCTCGTCGTAGTAGACGTTCATCGAAGGGAACTGGGACAGGGCGCGGATGACGGCATAGCCGATCAGGTGCGTGAAGGAGACCTTGCCGCCGCGGGCGCGTGCCAGGTTGGAGTTGATGACTACGCGGTTGTCGATCAGGAGCTTGGCGGGGATGGCACGGACGCTCGTGGCGGTCGGAACTTCCAGGCTTGTGACCATGTTCGAGGCGATGGCCTTGGCCGGGCCGCGCAGGACGGAGACGACGTCCTCCTCCGGCGCGGTGGGCGCCTTGAGGTTCTTCGGCAGCTGCGCAGGGATGGGCGCGGTGCCGGGGCCGGCCTCGGTGGCTTTGGAGCCGTCCCGGGCGACGGTGGCCGGGGCTTTCTTGGCTGCGGGGGCCGGCGCGGGAGCTGCGGGGGCAACGGGAGCAGGGGCTGCAGGCGTGGCCGGCGGCGCTGCCGGAGCCGCGGCAGCAGGGGCTACAACGGGGAGTTCGCGGGTTGCGGGGTGCGCAGCAGTTGCTACGCCGGACGTTCCGTTGGCGGACGAACCTTCACCGGCTTCAAAGGACTCGAACAATGGCCACCACTTGGCGTCAACCGTGTTCTTGTCCTGCTGGTAACGCTCGTACAGTTCGTCAACGAGCCACTCGTTTCCGCCAAATTCCTCTGGTAGACGGTGGCTTGGCTGCTCTGGCACTTGAAATACGCCTCTTCCATGAGTTTGATTCCCTCTGGCTGCAACGGTGCCTCGGCACGGCGATCGAGCCAGTTTCTGCGTCCAGTGTTCCCCAGACCCATGCCAGTCTAGTGACGATTCTTGCCAAACCGCCAATAACCGTGACTCAAATCATGATCCGTTGTCGCAGGCCCCGAAATGCGACGAAGAATCGGCCCGGAGGCAGGACAAGAAGCGGGGGCTTACTGGTCCGGGCCCGCCACGGAAACCGCCCTAGAATCGAGGAAGAACCCGTTTGGCGCCGAAGGTGCCAGCTAAAGGAGCAGCCGTGCGTTTCCTGAATGAGCCCACCACCGATCTGACCTACTCCGACCTTTTCCTGGTGCCGTCCCGTTCCGACGTCATCTCACGCCTGGATGTGGATCTCGCGGCCGACGACGGGACCGGCTCGGCGATCCCGCTGGTGGCGGCAAACATGACGGCAGTGACGGGGAAGCGGATGGCCGAGACCATGGCCCGCCGCGGCGGGCTCGGGGTCCTGCCCCAGGACGTCCCCCTCGATGTCATCCGCGACGTTACGGCGTGGATTAAGGGCCGCCACCCGGTTCTGGAGACGCCCGTCACCCTGGCGCCCACGGACACCGTGATCGATGCACTGCACCTGATGGGCAAACGGCCGCACGGTGCCGTGGTGGTGGTGGACTCAGCGGGCGCCGTCACCGGCGTGGTCCGCGCCGCCGACTGCGAGGGCCAGGACCGCTTCGCCTCGCTGGCCTCCGTGATCCGCCACCAGCCGCTGGTGCTCGACGCCGGAATGCTCGACGGCGGCCTGGCCGGCGACGGCATGAAAGGCGCCGGCCTGCCCGGCGGTGAAGCCGGCGCGCGTTCCGTGCAGGCCCTCCGCCGGGCCTTCGAGGCCATGGACGCCGCCGGGACGGACTACGCTCCGGTGCAGCGGGACGGAGTCCTTGCCGGCGTGCTCACCCGCAAGGGTGCCATGCGTTCCACGATCTACCGCCCGTCCCTGGACGAGGACGGAAAACTCAAGGTGGCTGCCGCCGTCGGAATCAACGGTGACGTGGCCGGCCGGGCGGACGAACTCCTGACGGCCGGTGTGAATGTGCTGGTCCTTGATACCGCACACGGCCACCAGCAGAAGATGTTCGACGCCCTGGCCGCCGTGAAGGGACTCAACCCCGGCGTGCCCGTGGTGGCCGGCAACGTGGTCACCGGCGAGGCCACCCGGGAGCTCATCGAAGCGGGAGCGGACATCGTTAAGGTCGGCGTAGGACCGGGCGCCATGTGCACCACGCGCATGATGACGGCCGTGGGCCGCCCGCAGTTCAGCGCCGTCCTGGAATGCTCCGCGGCGGCGCGGGAGGCCGGCGGCCGGGTATGGGCCGACGGCGGCGTGCGCTACCCACGCGATGTCGCCCTGGCCCTGGCCGCGGGTGCCAGCCAAGTCATGATCGGCTCCTGGTTTGCCGGGACGCACGAAAGCCCCGGAGACCTGCAGGTCGACGCGGGCGGCCGGCAGTACAAGGAGAGCTTCGGCATGGCGTCCGCCCGTGCGGTCCAGAACCGCAACCAGCGCGAGGGCGCCTTTGATAAGGACCGCAAGGCCCTCTTCGAGGAAGGCATCTCCACGTCCCGCATGTACGTCGACGCGGCGCGGCCCGGCGTCGAGGACCTGCTGGACATGATCACCGCGGGCCTGCGCAGTTCCATGACCTATGCCGGTGCGGCCGACCTCACCGAGTTCCGGGAACGCGCCGTCGCGGGCATCCAGTCGGCGGCAGGGTACGAGGAGGGCCGCCCGGTTCCGCAGAGCTGGTGACGCCGCGGGTGGGGAACGCCGTGGGGCTGGTGAGTCGCAGGCTGGCGGCGGCTGCTCCTGTAGACTGAAATTCTTATGGACAGTAAATCTAGGTGCCGGCCTGGGCGCTGTCAGCGGAGAACGGAAACCGTTCCCGTGCAGCCCACCCGCAGAGCCGGCAAACCCCGAACACGTGCCCATCACTCCCCGGCTACGCGCCACCGCGGAGCTTTCCAAGTAACACGGTCGGCCGCCGCCGACCATCCTCCGCCGGCCAGATCCTTCCGAACCCCGCAGCCCCTGCATCGTGAGCACGGGCAACGGCTGGCTGCCGCTGCTCCGGAAGCAGGTCATTAATGGAATGGCTACTGCTCGCAGCAGGCTTCCTGCTCATCCTCGGCACGGGATTCTTCGTAGCCGTGGAATTTTCCCTGGTCGCCCTCGACCAGGCCACAGTGCAGCGTGCGGTCGACAACGGGGACACCGCCGCCGTGCCCCTGCTTAAATGCCTCAGGTCCCTTTCCACCCAGCTTTCTAGCTGCCAGTTGGGCATCACCATGACGACGCTGCTGACCGGCTACGTCATGGAACCGTCGGTGGGCAAGCTGCTCGAAGGCCCCCTCGCCGCCGTCGGAGTTCCGGCAGCGGCGATTGCCTCCTTGTCCCTGATCCTCGCCATGGCGCTGGCCACGCTGCTCTCCATGCTGCTGGGCGAACTGGTGCCCAAGAACATGGCCATTGCGCTGTCCTTCCCGATCGGCAAGGCCGTGGCCCGGCCCCAGCTGGTGTTTACCGCCATCTTCAAGCCCGCCATCGTGGTCCTGAATGGTTTCTCCAACAAGGTCCTGAACGTCTTCGGGCTTGAGGCCAAGGAGGAAATCTCCGGTGCCCGCACCCCGGCCGAGCTGGCCTCCCTGGTGCGCCGCTCCGCTGCCATGGGCACTCTCGACGCCGGCACCGCCAACTTCATCGCCCGGACCCTGAAGTTCTCCGGCCGGTCCGCGGCAGACGTCATGACCCCCCGCATCCGCGTGGAGACGATCGACGCCGACCAGCCGGTCTCGGACATCGTCGAGGCCGCCCGGCGCACCGGCTACTCCCGGTTCCCCGTGATCGGCGAGTCCTCCGACGACATCCGCGGCGTGGTCCACATCAAGAAGGCCATCGCCGTTCCGTCCGGCCGGCGGTCCAAGCTGCAGGCCGGCGCCATCATGACCGACGTGCTCCGGGTGCCCGAAACCATTCACCTGGACGCACTCTTGGCCGAACTCCGGGAGGGCAACCTGCAATTGGCGGTCGTCCTCGACGAATACGGCGGCACCGCCGGCATCGCCACCTTGGAGGACCTCGTGGAGGAAATCGTCGGCGAAGTCGCGGATGAACATGACAAGGTCCGGCCGGGGCTGCTGCAGAGCGCCTCGGGGGACTGGTATTTCCCGGGACTGCTCCGGCCTGATGAACTCTCCGAACAGGTCCCGGGCCTGACCGTGCCCGACGAGGCTGCCTACGAAACGGTGGGAGGCTACGTCATGAGACAGCTTGGCCGCATCGCCGCGGTCGGCGACACCGTCGACGTCGTCGGCGGAACGCTCAGCGTGACCCGCATGGACGGCCGCAGGATCGACCGGATCTGCTTCCGGCCCGCCCGCGTACCGGGCGCCGGCCAGCCCGCCAGCCAGGCAGGTGCCGTATGAGTGACTGGGCAGGAATCCTCTGGCTTGCCGTCCTGCTGGTCGGCAACGCCTTCTTCGTCGCTGCGGAGTTCGCCGTCATGTCCGCCCGGCGGAGCCAGATCGAACCGCTGGCCGAGGCCGGCTCCAAGCGCGCGCAAACCACCCTGCGGGCGATGGAAAACGTCTCGCTCATGCTCGCCTGTTCCCAGCTGGGCATCACCGTCTGCTCCCTGCTGATCCTGCAGGTGGCCGAGCCCGCGATCCACCACCTCCTGGCGGTGCCGCTGGAGGCGCTGGGCGTGCCGGTGGAAGCCGCCGACATTGCCGCTTTCGCCGTCGCGCTGATGGTGGTGACGTTCCTGCACGTGACGTTCGGTGAGATGGTGCCCAAGAACATCTCCGTGTCGGTCGCGGACAAGGCCGCGCTGCTGCTGGCGCCGCCGCTGATGTTCATCGCGCGGATGGTGAAGCCCGTGATCGCGGCCCTGAACTGGTCCGCAAACCACATCCTGAAGCTGATGCGGATTCAGCCGAAGGACGAGGTCACGTCGACCTTCACGCTGGAAGAAGTCCAGTCGATCGTGCAGGAATCCACCCGCCACGGGCTCGTGGATGACGACGCCGGACTCATCACCGGAGCGCTGGAGTTCTCTGAACATGCGGCGTCCCATGTGATGGTTCCGCTGGACAAACTCGTCATGCTCAAAGCCGCCACCACCCCGGCGGAATTCGAAAAGGCCGTGAGCCGGACCGGGTTTTCGCGCTTCCCGATGCTCGATGACGACGGCATGCTGGCCGGCTACCTCCACATCAAGGACGTGCTCTCCATCCAGAACGGCGGATACCACCAGCCGATCGCGGAAAGCCGCATCCGGTCCTTGGCGAATCTTGCCATGGACGATGAAATCGAAAAGGCCATGTCCGTCATGCAGCGCACGGGCTCGCATCTGGCCCGCGTGATCGGGCCCGACGGGTTGACCAGGGGAGTGCTGTTCCTGGAAGACGTGATCGAGCAGCTGGTCGGCGAAATCCGGGACGCCACCCAGGCCACCGGCTACCGGAGGCTGGGGCAGGAGCAGTAGCGGGCAGGCGGCAATGGGGTGCGCCGGTATCCCTAAATAGGAATGATTCCTATTTAGGGATAGACTCGGTGTGTTGCTATTGCTCCCGATTCTCAATAACAGATCCGAGGTTTTCCGTGCGCCGTCCCGCCGCCCGAGCCATGCTGGCTGCCGTTGCCGGCCTAGGCCTAGCGCTCACGGCGTGCGCCCCGACGGCAGGAAGCTCCCGGGGAACCGCAAACGACGGCGTGATCGACGTCGTCGCCTCCACCAGCGTTTACGGTGACATCGTCTCAAGCATCGGCGGCGACAAGGTCCGGGTCAGCTCGATCATCAACCGCACCAGCCAAGACCCGCACTCCTACGAGGTCAGCACCCAGGACAAGCTGGCGGTTTCCAAGGCCGAACTCGTGGTGGAGAACGGCGGGGGGTATGACACTTTCATCGACACGCTCGCCACCGAGACCGGGCTGGACCACGGCAACGTCATCAACGCCGTGGACGCCTCCGGCCTGGCCACAGAAAGCCCGGCGGCGGCGACCCCCGACTCCTCCGGCCACACCCATGAGCACGCCGGGCTGAACGAGCACGTCTGGTACAGCCTGGCGGCCATGTCCCGCCTCGCGGACGCCGTCGCCGACAAGCTCGGCTCGCTGGAGCCGGCCTCGGCGGAGACGTTCCGGGCGAATGCGGCGGCCTTCAAAGCTTCGCTCGGCGGCCTGGAAACCAGGCTCGGCAACATCAAATCGTCGGCGGGCCACGTGCCCGTGGCCGTCACCGAGCCGGTGCCGCTGTATCTGCTCGAAGCTGCCGGACTGGAAAATGAGACCCCGGCCGAGTACACGGCGGCGATCGAGGAAGACGCCGACGTCCCG
This sequence comes from Arthrobacter sp. ov118, assembly GCF_900116495.1. GTDB lineage: Bacteria > Actinomycetota > Actinomycetes > Actinomycetales > Micrococcaceae > Arthrobacter. The sequence goes on along the minus strand of NZ_FPAY01000001.1, from coordinate 7,120 downwards.
CCGGCCGTGCTCAAAGCCACTGTCGATCTCGTATCATCCCGCGGCGTCCGGCTGCTGGCCTACAACACCCAGACCGAAGGACCGCAGACGGCTGTGCTGAAAAAGGCCGCCGAAACCGCCGGCGTCCCGGTGGTGGACTTCAGCGAGACCCTCCCGGACGACCAGTCCTACGTGCAGTGGATGACCGCGAATGTGGAGAGCATCAGCAAGGCCCTAGGATGAACGCAACAGCGCGGGCAGTCGTCTCCGCAGGAAATCGAGGAAACCTCTCTTGACACCGGTACTGAGCCTGCGTGGCGCCTCCCTGGCGTTCGGCCAGCGGACACTGTGGGAGGGCCTGGACCTGGACATCAACCCGGGTGAATTCTTTGCCGTGCTCGGCCCGAACGGCAGCGGCAAGACCACCTTCCTTAAGGTCCTGCTGGGGCTGCAGGAGCTGAGCGCGGGCACGGCCGTGCTCGGTGGCCGTCCCGTTGAACGTGGCAGCCGCCGGATTGGCTACGTGCCCCAGCAGAAGTCATTCGACCCCGACACCCCCCTGCGCGCCCGCGACCTTGTGGCCCTCGGCGTCGACGGCCACCGCTGGGGCATCCGACTTGGCGGCGCAAAAGTGAACCGAAGGGTCGATGAACTCCTAGAGCTCGTTGGCGCCACCGACTACGCCAAGGTGCCCGTGGGGCAGCTTTCCGGCGGTGAGCAGCAGCGCCTGCGCGTGGCCCAGGCCCTCGCGACGGATCCGAACGTGCTGCTGTGCGACGAACCGTTGCTGTCCCTGGACCTTCAGCACCAGCAAGCCGTCAGCGCCTTGATCAACAAGCAGTGCCATGAAGCGGACAGCGCGGTGGTGTTCGTGACCCACGAAATCAACCCGATCATGGATTACGTGGACCGGGTCCTGTACCTGGCCGGCGGCCGGTTCCGGGTGGGCACGCCAGCCGAGGTCATGACCACCGAGGTGCTCTCCGATCTCTACGGCAGCCATGTTGAAGTCATCCAGGCCAACGACCGGCTGATCGTGGTGGGGCTGCCGGACGCCACGACGCACCACCACGAAGACGCACATGCTGTGGCAGGGGAGGTGGGCTGAATGGATCTGGGCGAACTGCTGCACTCCATCTTCAATTTTGAAAACTACGGCGAGCTGCTAGTCCTAGTGCAGAACTCGATCTGGGCCGGCGCCGTGCTCGGGCTGCTCGGCGGCCTGATGGGCACTTTCGTGATGAAACGGGACCTCGCCTTCGCGGTCCACGGCATCTCCGAGCTCTCCTTTGCCGGTGCCGCGTTCGCGCTGCTGATCGGCGCGAACATCATTCTCGGTTCGCTGGCAGGTTCGGTGCTGGCAGCCCTGGTGCTGGGCGTCATGGGAGTCCGGGCGCGGGACAAGAACTCAATCATCGGCGTCATCATGCCCTTCGGCCTCGGCCTGGGCATCCTGTTCCTGTCCCTGTACGAGGGCCGTGCCGCCAACAAATTCGGCCTGCTGACCGGGCAGATCGTGTCCGTCGGAACGGTCCAGCTGCAGGTCCTGGCGGTCGCCGCCGTCGTGGTGATGCTGGCGCTGGTCGGCATCTGGCGCCCCCTGACCTTTGCGAGTGTGGACCCCGATGTCGCCACCGCCCGGGGCGTGCCGGTGCGGGCCCTGGCCCTTGGCTTCATGGTGCTGCTGGGCATCAGCGTGGCGCTATCTATCCAGATTGTGGGCGCCCTGCTGGTGCTGGCCCTGCTGATCACGCCGGCCGCAGCCGCCATGCGGGTCACGTCCTCGCCGCGGCTGGTGGTCACCCTGAGCATCGTCTTCGCGATAACCGCGACCGTCGGCGGCATACTGCTCGCCCTCGGCGGACGGCTGCCGATCAGCCCCTATGTGACCACGCTGTCATTCATGATTTATGTCGCCTGCCGCGTGATCGGCAGCGCCCGGGCCAAACGCGGGCTCAACGGCCGGATCGTGCGGACCCCGACGGCGTCGGCCGCCTAAGCGCGCTGTCCCTTAGCGTCCTTGCGTCGGAATTTCCCCACTTTTGCCGGGCCTGTCCGCGCGGAGCACCGCGCCCGCCGGCTGATTGCAGCGGCTCATTCTTAGAGGTGGGGAATTTCCGCCGTCGTGGTGCACGGAACGCCGCCGGCGGGGCTACTCGCCGGCCTTCAGAGCCGTGCATTCGGGGCACAGCCCGAAGATTTCCACGGTGTGCTCGACGGCGGTGAAGCCGTGCTCTTGCGCGATCCGCGCCGCCCAGGCTTCGACGGCGGGGGCTTCGACTTCCACGGCCTTGCCACAGTTGCGGCACAGCAGGTGATGATGGTGCCCGGTGACGGCGCAGCGGCGGTAGACAGCTTCGCCGTCGGCGTTGCGCAGCACATCCACGAGCCCGTCGTCGGCGAGGGACTGCAGGATGCGGTAGGAGGTGGCGAGGGACACGGTGGTCCCGCGCTCCTGGAGGATGCGGTGCAGTTCCTGGGTGCTGACGAAGTCCGCCAGATCGTCCAGGGCGGCACTGACGGCGAGGCGCTGCTTGGTGACGCGCTGCTCCTTGCCCGGTGCGGAGGCCGGTGCCGGCGCGGAGGCCGGGACCCGGCTGCTGCCGGCGGTGGCGCCCTGTGACATCGTGGACTCGCTTCGTGGATTCGCGGGTGGGACTCGCTGCGGGTGGTGCAATGTTCAAGATTACCAGCCGGGCTTCGTGGACACCGTGGCTGGCTGTTGCCTAGGCTGGCCCGATGAAGCTGACCAAATACACGCACGCCTGTGTCCGCCTCGAGAAGGACGGCCGGGTCCTGGTCTTCGATCCGGGGACGTTCTCGGAGACGGACCAGGCCCTCGCCGGAGCCGATGCCGTGCTGATCACGCACGAGCATGGGGACCACGTGGACGTCGACGCCGTCGCCGCGGCGCTGCAGGCAAATACCGCCCTTGAGCTTTTCGCCCCGGAGGCAGTCGCCGGGACGCTGCGCGGCAAGGCGGCCGACGCCAGTAGCCGCATCCACAGCGTCGCCCCCGGAGAGGACTTTGAGGCGGCGGGCTTCTCGATCCGGACCTTTGGCGGCCAGCACGCCCTCATCCACCCGCAGATTCCGGTGGTGGCGAACGTCGGATACCTCGTGGATGCGAACGTCTACCACCCGGGCGATTCCTTTGCGATTCCCGACGGCGTCAACGTCCGGACGCTGCTTGTCCCGATTCACGCCCCGTGGAACAAGGTGGGCGAAGTGGTGGACTTTGTCATCGGCGTCCGGGCACCGGTAGCCTTCCCCATCCACGACGCGCTCCTGAACGACACCGGCCGCGGGCTCGTGGAAGGGCACGTGACCCGGATTGGTGCGAAGTACGGCAGCGAATACCGGCACCTCTCCAGCGGCGACTCAGTGGAGGTTTAGCCCGCACGGGACCGGGCGTTAGGCCGGCCAGACCCCGGTCTTGAAGAACTCGCGCAGCGTGGCCTCGTGGGGTTCCGGGTCCAGACCGTGGGCGTCCAGCCACTCCGGATTGTAGTAGTTACCTGCGTAGCGGTCTCCGGCGTCGCACATGAGCGTCACAATGCTGCCCCGCCATTCCTCGGCGATCATCCCGGCGATGAGCTGCCACACGCCCCACAGATTGGTACCGGTGGACGGTCCGGCGTGGAGCCCGGCGTGCTCCCTCAGGTGGCGCATGGCCGCCACGGACGCGGCGTCGGGAACCTGGATCATGTGGTCGATCACGGCCGGCACGAAGCTTGGCTCCATCCGGGGCCGGCCGATGCCCTCGATGCGCGAGGGCAATCCCGCCGCCGTCCCGCCCGGCGCTGTCCCGCCCGGTGCTGTCCCGCCCGGTGCTGTCCCGCCGTTGGCGGGGATCCCGCCGTCGGGCCGGTTGTCCCGCCAGCCCGGATAAAACGCAGAATTTTCCGGGTCGACGACGGCCAGTCCCGTCGCGTGGCGGTGGTACCGCAAGTACCGGCCAATCGTGGCGCTGGTCCCACCGGTGCCCGCCCCGACCACCACCCAGTGGGGGATTGGGTGCTCCTCCTGGGCCAGTTGGTCGAAGATTGACTCGGCGATGTTGTTGTTCCCGCGCCAGTCCGTGGCCCGCTCGGCATACGTGAACTGATCCATGTAGTGCCCACCGGTGCGGGCGGCGAGCTCCGCGGCGGCCTCGTAAACCTCGGAGGCATGGTCCACCAGATGGCAGGAGCCGCCGAACTGCTCTATGAGGGCGATCTTCTCCGGGCTGGTGGTCCGGGTCATCACCGCGATGAACGGCAGACCCAACAACTGGGCAAAATAGGCTTCGGAGACGGCGGTGCTGCCGCTGGAAGCCTCGACGATCGTGGTGCCCTCCCGGATCCAGCCGTTGACGAGGCCGAACAGGAACAGCGACCGCGCCAGCCTGTGTTTGAGGCTGCCCGTGCGGTGCGTGGATTCGTCCTTGAGGTACAGCTGCACGCCCCAGTGCTCCGGGAGCGGCACCGCGTACAAGTGGGTGTCGGCAGATCGGTTGTTTTCGGCGTTGATCCGGCGGACGGCTTCGTCGGCCCAGACCCGGTCCTGGTAGTGCGCGGTGTTCACCGCAACAGCCTACCGGGGCGGCGGGAGGGCGGGGATAGAGTGGGCCCATGGACACCCTCATCGATGCAGCTGCCCTCAAAGACCTGCTCGACGGCGGCCAGGGAACCGCCCGGCGCACCGTGGTCCTCGATGTTCGGTGGGCGCTCGGCGACCCCCATGGCCACGACCACTATCTGCGCGGGCACATCCCCGGGGCCGTCTTCGTGGATCTGGCCACCGAACTCGCCGGACCCGCGGAGCCGCGCCGCGGACGCCATCCGTTGCCGCCGCCGGAGCGGTTCCAGGAGTCCGCACGCAGCTGGGGCATCAACGACGGCGACGTGGTCGTAGCGTACGACGACAGCGGCAATATGGCCGCCGCCCGGCTGTGGTGGATGTTGCGCAATGCCGGCTTCCCTGCCGTGCACCTGCTCGACGGCGGCCTGGCCGGGTGGCGCGCCGCCGGATTCGACCTGGCTGCGGGATCCGAACAGCCGGCAGCAGGCAACGTCACGCTGAGCGGGGGCGCCATGCCCGCGATCGACGCAGGGCAGGCCGCTTCCTGGGGGGAGCACGGGCTGCTGCTGGACGCCAGAGCGGGGGAGCGGTACCGCGGGGAAATCGAACCAGTGGATCCCCGCGCCGGGCATATCCCGGGAGCGGTGAGTGCCCCCACCACGGGAAACCTGCGGCCCGACGGGCGGTTCCTGGCCCCGGCCAAGCTGCGGGAGCGCTTCGAGCGGCTCGGCTACCGGACCGGCGTCCCGACGGCCGTGTACTGCGGTTCCGGGGTCACGGCCGCCCATGAAATAGCTGCCCTCGAGATTGCCGGACTTTCCGGTGCCTTGTACCCGGGTTCGTTCTCGGAATGGTGCCACAGTGCCTCGAATGCGGTTGTCACCGGGGCCTCCCCGTACGGCGAGGACCCCGCTACAAGCTAGTGCAGGACTAGTGCGGGCGGCCGCTCATCGCAGGAGGGATGCCCCGACTCCGCGTCCGCGGGCGCTCGGATCCACCCAAAGACGCTTCACTTCCTGGGTGGCACCATCAATCGGGGTCAGCACCACCATGCCCAAGGGACAGAGGCCTGATGCGCGATGAAGACCAGCGAACCGGCGAAAGCCTCAGAGGGTCGATCAATTTCCTTTTGGTACTTGGCGGGTAGCTGACCGCCTCCCGCTTTTGTCGCCACTCCATGCGCCGCCTTCTCCAGTTCCGTTTGCTGGTGTAGGCCCGAAGGAGTTCCCCGAGCCATTGCGCGTTCCGCACTTCGGCTACGTCTGCCTGAATGATCCTGTACACGCCGCCAAACTATCCGAATATCGGCCAGGTTGTTTCTGGGCTTTCGTCCTGCGTATTTTTTCGTCTGGTGCCATGTGTGGTCACGTGAAAGCGGCTGATGTCATGGGCTTGGTTACAACTGGCAAGCTGCCGAGCAACCGAGCGCGCTTGAGGGCCTTTGCGCGATGCCGGAGGCCATTCCGCTGGCCGGGTCGTTCCTCCACCGTTGCGCCGGATCGCGGTTCGGGCGTCAGCGGTGTCCCTGGGAGGGGTGGTGCGGTGGAGTGGTAGGTGTGGCCGGTGGGGGTGCTGAGTTCGATGGTGTGGCGGGTGCCGTCGGTCGGGGTGTCCCCGGGAGGCGGCCCGGGTTCTGTTTCGGGTGCGGTTAGGGTGCGTGCTGTCCAGCCGGGGGTTTCTTTGGTGTGGTTGCAGGCTTCGCAGAGTCCGGCGCCGTTGGCTGCAGTCGTCGGCCCGCCGGTGTGCCAGGCGATGATGTGGTCGAGGTGGCGGATGGGTGCGTCGCAGTAGGGGGTGCGGCAGGTGTCGTCGCGGGTCTGGATGAAGCGGCGCAGCCCGCCGGGGAAGGTCCGGGCGCGGGAGTCCATGCCGATGAGTTCGCCGCTGCGCGGGTGGGTGTAGAGCCGGCGGATCCGGAGGCTGAAGGCGGCCCGGCCGGGGTCGGTGCCGGGCGGGGTTGTGCCGGGCGGGGCCGTGCCGGGCGGGGTGGTGCCGGTGCCGGTGGTGTTGGTGGTTCCGGGGGCGGTGCCGGTGGTCAGGAGGGTTCGTGCCCAGGCGGCGGGGACGGTGCCGTAGCCGGGGAGCCGGGCCGGTTCGGCGTCGGCCTGGAGCAGGGTGCGGTCGGTGATGATGAGCTGGAGTTCGATGCCGCTGATCCCGCCGGGGGTGCCGGTGGTGCGTTCGATGAGGGTGTCGGCCATGGCCTGGCCGCGGCTGCGGGGGTCCCCGGCGGTGCGGAGGGTGTCGGCGGCGCGGGTCAGGGCGGCCTGGACGGCGACGCCGGCGCTGACCGGGAGCAGGGCGGTGAGGGTGCACATGGTGTCGGGGGCGGGGCGGAAGCTGACGTGCCGGTCGGTGGCGGCGTGCGCGGCGCGTTGGGTGAGGGAGCGGGGGTCGCGGCGGTAGGCGGCGGCGCGGGCGGCCGCGATCAGGGCCCGGTCGCCGGCGCCGTTGAGGGTTCCGGTGTCGGGGGCGAGTTCGTCGTCGACGGCGGCCCGGTCGGCGGGGGTGAGGCAGGCGGTTTCGCGGGCCAGGAGGGTGGCGCGCCATTCGTTGAGCTGTCCGGTTTCCAGGGCGG
>NZ_FPAY01000011.1:81333-181444 GCF_900116495.1 Arthrobacter sp. ov118 | reverse complement strand
GTGATGGTCCAGTCGAAGGTGACCTTCTCGCCGGGACCGACGGTCCTGGGGGAGGCAAGGGAGACCGCGGACAGTTCCGCCGGCGTCACATCGGCTTGGGTGCCTTCAACGGTGAAGCTGAGGTCGATGTTCAAAGCAATGCTGAGAATGGTGGCAAGCAGCGCACGCGCACGGTATTTGATTTTGTCCCCCTCGAACTTACAGCCGTCCCGACCTCAAACGCGGAACGCCTGAACTGTATCAGGGGTTGTATTCAGTTGTGATGATGACACGAATCAGGCGAAACTGCCCTTTAGAAGGCCGATAGAACCCGAGAGGAAGGGCAGATCCCTTCGCTATGCGGACTCACAGGAGGCGGTCCAGACGGGCTTCGATGGGTGCCAAGCGAGACGCTTGCGACGTGTAGATCACTTTGTTTGCGAGTTCCTGGGCTGTCGCACGACCAGCCATGGCGATCGTGTCGGGTTCAGTGTATTTGCGTTCCACGAACTGGTGCCACGACGGGAGTGCGCCCGGTACCGCCACGTTAGTCCTCCTCTTCCTCGATGCAGCGGCCCGCGTTGCGAGGGCGTACCAGCGCGGACAGTGTCAGGTTTTTCTTCCCCGGGCACTTCTTCGGTTTCTGGCGGCACGAGGGGCTGAGAAGCCGCGTTCCGCATGGCCGGCTTGCGCTCCTGAACCGTCCGGGCATATTCCGGAGGACGACAGGTCAACTGCGAATGCCAGAACGACTGAAACCGGACATGAAAAGAGGTTGAATTGAAGCCTTCAACCGTCCAGCTTTACATAAGATCAGATATCGGCTCTTCAAAACCGCTGGGGGAGCGGCTGCAAAAAGGGTTGTTGGCTGCTGGGATGCCAAGGGAAATCCAGACATCGGAGATGGATACTGCGGGGGTAACTTTCAGGCCTTGCCCGACGTCTGATGTTGTCGTTTTCATCAGTGCTGTTCAGTGGTTCCGGCCAGGCGCGCGTCGCGCATGGCTTCATGGAGTGAGATGCCGGCGCGCAAGTCCGCGGCGATGCCGCCTTCCCGTTCTGCCACGGCTTGGGCCTTTCCCAGGACTTCTTCGGCGCACTCGCGGGGTACCACGACGACCCCAGTCTCGTCTGCAAACACTACATCGCCAGGGGTGACGGTGACGTCACCGAGTTTGACAGGCTCCCCGGTGGAGCGCTGCTGCAACCGGCCGCGTGCGGTTGTCGGGATCCGTCCCTTGGCAAAAACGGGGAAGCTCAACTCGCGGGCTTCGTTGACGTCGCGGCAGGCACCGTCGGCCACCACACCGCGGACGCCATTCAGCGCGGCGCCCAGGCTCAGGAGTCCGCCCCAGCATGAGACATCAGTACGGCCCTCGTTGTTCACCACGATCACGTCCTCATCCGTTGCGGCGGCGACGGCAGCCGATCCGATGTGGGCACCGGAGGGCCCGGGGACGTACGGCTCAAGCTGGACGGTGACAGCGAAGCCGACAATTTTCGGGTGGCCCCAGACCGGCAGGAAACCGGCTTGGCCCGGTGGCAGCTCCAGTGCGTCCAAAGCATCCGAGACCGCGGCGGAATCAAGCTCCGCGTACCCGGCAAGCAGGGCGGCGTCTGAGAGGGTCATGCTTCAAGTACACCAGCCTTGACGGCGTTGTCAGCAGGAAGCGTTCCCAAGCTGCTCGACATCAGCACAGACGCTTCCCTTCGGTGCGATGGTTGCAGGCCCTTAAGGATTGCGAAAAGTCCGGAGGGATTTTCCCGGGCCGACGTGCTATTCCTGCTAGTCCGCAACTGCGAATAATCGCCGTTGGAATCAAGCGCACATGCGGTCATTCGATAGCGGCCCTGTCCTTCGAGCTCCCGGGATTCGACCCACACCTCGAACCCCTGCGCTGCGTCAAAGAGGATCCTGGAGTGGTTTTGGTCGGCGGCCAGCCATAAGGCACTGGAATCCGGCATCACATCATCTACGAATCCTGTCCGGAACACCTGATTGTTTCTCCGGATTTCAACGAAGGCGCCAATGAGGTGGCTCCAGCTGTTCTGACGGTATGCGGTCATTCGCACTCTCTCTTGTCGGTCCGGTCGCGTATCGAGCAGATCAGAGGGCGGCCGATGGCAAATATGCTTCTAGCAGGGGACACGCACGTATGGCCGCCGGGTGCTCAGGACTTCCATTGCAGGTCGTGGTAGCCAAGGTCGCGTCGCGCTTGAACCAGGGTTGATCCGTTCTTGACCGCGGCGATTATCCTGGTCTCAGTCTCCTCGATGCGTTCTGCGATATCGGCAATGCGTTCCGCGAAGGCATATGGCACTGCGAGGGCTCCATCAGCATCGCCGCAGATGATGTCCGCAGGTGAGACCCGCACGTCGTTGATCGTCAGTCCTGACCCAACGGATACGAGCCGAACGCGGTCCTTACCAGTGCGCATGAAACGACCGCAGCTGAAGAGTGGGTAGCCCTGTTGCAAAGACGTGGAAACGTCCCGACAGACCCCATTGATCACGGTGCCTGCTATCCCTTGGCTGGCTGCGATCTCTGTCATGATGCCTCCCCATACCGTAACGTCGGTCCGGCCTTGGTTGTCGATGAGGATGATGGAGCCGGGCGGAACGTCGTCAAGGAAGTCACCGACACTGCCGCGTTCCATTCCGGCCGGTTCGTACTGCACGGTGAAGGCGGGTCCAACCGCACGGAAATCAAAGGTCAATGGTGCAATCCCCTGGAGAGTGCCGTGCAGGCCCAGGGAGTCCAGGGCGTCGGAGATTGTGGCGGTCGGTAACGCAGCAAGCCGAGTGACGGTAGCGGCTGCAATTGTGGTGCTCATCATTTCCCTCTTTTGTTCCTGGCCACGCACAGTGTGCATGGCCGTGTCTTTGTTCCTAAGTTGCTCCGTCCGCACGCCCAGCTCCTTGGCCCTTATCGTGTAGGCGTGGGCGCGGGAGCGATGGTGCTTGCGCTTTGCTGCCCGGACAGGAGCCGCTCGTTGGTCTTCGTTAGTGCTATGCCGATGACGCCGAGGACGATGACGCCGGCGTTGAGAAGGATCACTTCAGTCCAGCCGAACTGCTTTGCGACAAGTGGCGCCACCGTCGGAACGATTGCAGCGGCAACGAACCCCCAGGTGTTCATCCAACTGCCCACGGTTGCCGTGTACTGTCCGCCGATGTCCGTGGCCATGGTCCATGACAATGTTTGGGCAAAACCGGCTCCACCCAGGGCCACACTCAACCACAGGACCGTTCCCAAAGGATCTTGAGTCGTGGTGCTGAGGACAAGGCATACTGCCGCCAGCACGAGGCCCCCAATGGCGACCAGGTTACGGGCAATGAACCGCGACCCGGTGCGCTTGAGAATGGCGTCGCTGAGGGCGCCGGCGACCAGCACACTGATGGTGATGCAGACGAATGAGAGGCTGGTGTAACCGCCGACCTGTGCAAAGGGAACGTGACGTGCCGCCTCGAGGTAAAAGGGCAACCAGTAGATGAAGAACTGAATGGTCCATAATGTGCCGAAGAATCCCAGTGCGATGGTCCAAAAGGACCGCTGGCGCAGGAACATGCTCCACGGGACACGCACGTTGACCGAACCAGTATTTTCACTATCTGCCGCGATCAACGCGCGCTCGGCCTCATTCGCTTTCGTGCTCTGCCCAGGCCGGTCGGAAACCGAAAAGTACCACAAAGCGCAGGACATGACGCCCAGGGCGGCGCACGCGAAGAACATGGCATTCCAGCCGAAGGCTGTGATCACCGGGACTAGCAGCATGGCGCCCAGTGCGGGGGCGAGGAAGGCGCCTGCATTCATCAGTGAATTTGCCCGGCCCCGCTCACGCGGCGGGAACCAATTAGCGAAAAAGCTGTTGGCCGCGGTGAACACCGGACCCTCACCGGCTCCGAAGAGGAAGCGGGTCATGGCAAGCATCACCAGTGAGTTGGCGAGCCCTGTGCAGGCGGTGAAGACAGACCAGGCCAGGATGGAGAGTGCCATTGCCTTGCGGGGACCAATCCGCTGGACCAGCATTCCGGCAGGAATTTGGCACAGGAAGTAGCCGATATTAAACAAAGTGGTGATCAGGCCAAACTGGACCGGGTCAATGCCCAGCGTCTTCATTATTGGGCTGGCCGATACTGAGAAAGCAATCCGGTCGAGGTAGGCGACGAAGCACAGAAAGAAAACAATGGCACCGCCCTTCCACCTGACGCGGGTTGGGCGGGTCGATGAAGTGGACGAACTTAAAGTGGTCATCGGAAGATCAGTCTCCTTTGGCTGTTCTTTATGTTTGGGTGGGCGTCATTGCCCTGAGAATGTTGGAAAAGCGTCCCGCCCCTGAACAGGAGCTTGGGACCAGGAGCAGCTGCTGGCGGCGGTGCAGCGTCACCATCCGTAGCGTTGCAGGGTAGGCAGCAGGCCAAGGAGCTCGGCGGTGGAGGCCCCCTCCGTAATCCGGCGCCGGTACTCTTCTTCTTTGGCTTCCCGTGCCTCCGCACTCTGCAGTGATTCCAGGACTTCGCCGGACTTGACGACGACGAGGCCGTCACGGTCGCCGATGATGATGTCACCGCGCTTCACGAGGGTTCCAGCGAAGTTAATCGTGCCGCCGATGTGGCCCGGGTCGACTTTGGTGGTTCCACGGATAGAGATGCCGCGGGAGAAGACCGGAAAGCCTGCATTGATGATCGCTTCGGAGTCCCTGACGGAGCCATCGATGATGAGTCCGACGATCCCTGCGCGTTGGGCGGCAAGGGTCAGGACGTCGCCCCAGGGTCCGGCATCAGTGAATCCCTTGGCATCAACGACAAGGACGTCACCGGGCTGGGCCATCAGGACAGCCTGGTGGAGCATCAGGTTGTCCCCTGGGCTCGTATCCACTGTCAGCGCTGTGCCGATCAGCTTCATGGCTGGGTCGACGGGACGAATCTCGGCGGCGATGGACCCCCGCTGACCCTGCGCCTCATATACAGTGGCGGTTCCCAGCTTCAGCAGCCGCCGCAGGTGTGCTTCGGTGACATCCCCCGCATAGGCTTCTGACACCGAACCAAGCTCGGTTTGTGTCTTTGTCATAGGGATCGGCTGAACGCCTGGTCTCCTTCTGAATTGAGTGCTCCGGCACGGTATCTGCGCGCTGGGATCCCGGCGCCAACCGGGCTATTCCCGGGATACTTACAATCGTGTCCCCTCACAGTGCACTGCGTCCAAGACCGAATTTCACTGTTCTCATACGTTGGCGCTTATGAGGATTGTGGGGGCGTTGACCTCAATTGTGCGAGCATGGCCTCAACCAGGGGTCGCCGAGTGCCTTGGACCGTGAGGGCGACCAGTTCCGTCGTCGCGCCGACAGGCAGACCGTCCAGAGGCAGGAACCGGACGTCTGATCTTCCATGCGCCGCCAGCCCCGCAGTAACGACCGTTACTCCCAACCCTGCGGCGACCAGCCCGAGAGCAGAATCAATCTCGAACGCTTGATGCACGACGTTGGGCACGAAACCCGCCTCCCGGCAGAGCGCCGTGACCCGCGCAGGAAAGTTGGCGGACTCCCCCTTTGGGAACAGAATGAATGCTTCCCCTTCGAGGGCACGGAGGGGCACACGTCCCTGCTTGACCAGCGGGTGCCCGAGAGGAACGGCGACGACAAGTGACTCCCGGAGTAGTACCTCTTGGGCGATCTGCGGTGACGCGGAAGGATCGCGGCCGATCCCCAAGTCGATGACGCTTGTCCGTAAAGCCTCCGGTTGGTCCTCTGTAAGGATCTCGTGGAGCTGAAGTTCGACGTCCCCACGGGATTCTGTGAAAGCCCGCACCGCCGAAGGCAGGACGCCATACATAGCCGAACGGGTGAAACCGATCCGAAGTCGGCCACGTTTTCCCGTAGATACCCCCTGCAGCCGTTCGACGAGCTCATAGAAGTCGGCCAGCAGCCGTTCCGCCTCGTCTTTCAGCAGGCGCCCAGCCTCCGTGAGGCGGTACGGCCGGGCGTCGCGTTCGAGAAGCGTCACTCCGAGCCGACGTTCAAGCAATCGAAGCTGCTGGCTGAGCGCCGGCTGGGCGATATTGAGTTTCTCGGCGGCCTGACTGATCGTTGGACTTCGAACAACAGTCAGAAAGACTTCCAGATTGGCGAAACTGATCCGTGTTGGCATGGGGCAACTCTCCTTGCTATCCGCGGCAGCTTCGGCAATCTGCTGCTCTCACTAATGATCGTGCAACGGAAGATCGGCGGCGTGGCCGGGTTGCCGCGCACCTGTTGCGCAAATGGGGTGGACGGCCGCGCTTCCCTCCCACAAACCGCATCGGGATAGGCATAGGGTGCCCGTAGGGCCAGCCTGGGCGCAGCCTAAAGTCATGAGCGCGGTGAAGTGACGGCTTCAGTTTGGGGCGGAGGCTACAGTTGCTTTTCCAGACGACTGGCGAACAGGGCACCTACAGCGCCAAGGGAAGCAATGACGGCGGCGAGGATCCAGCCGTTCGTTGAGCCGAGGCTTGTGAAAATGAACCCGAAGGCAAACGGACCGACGGTGCTGCCGATGTAGGTTCCGCTCTGGGAAATCCCTGTGGCCTGAGCAGCATAAGGGTGGGAGCGGTGAGCGATGACGTAGTGCATGAGCCCATTCCACCCCCAGCCAAAGCCGAACGCGAGCACGCATCCAGCGGCAAAGGCCGTAGGCTCACCGGTGGCCATAGCGAGCATACCCGCGGCTCCTGTAGCCAGCATCAGGGCGACGGTGGTCATCGAACCGCCAAGGCCTTTATCGGCCGCCAGGCCTACCAAAGGCCGGACCAGGCACCCGGCAAGACTGCCCAGACCCAGCAGCAGACCGGCGCCACCGGGAGCAAAACCGCTATCCACTGCTGTGGAGACTGTAAAGGCTCCCAAAGTATTTCCCGCCGCTGAACCCATTCCGCTGACCATAGCGGTGGCCAGCAGGAAGGTTCTCAGCTGACGGGGAAGCCGAGCACCGACGCGATGGGTTCGCGTTTCAGGTGCAGCAGAGCGGGACTTGTGGGGAACCATTAGGGCCAGTGCTACGACGAGGAGAACGGCACCGGCCGCCGCACCGACGTAGGCCCACTGCCAGCCGACGGTGAGAGCAAGGATGGGAACGGACAGCCCTGCAGTTAGCGTGGCAGCGGGAATGGCAGCCTGCTTAAGGCCAAAGGCAAAGGCCCGGCGTTGTACAGCTACTTGGTCGACAATGAAGCCGTTGGACACGGGATGGGCCAGAGCGTTGGCCGCCCCGCCGATGGCCAGCCACACGAACAGCCATGCCCAGTGCGGAGTTCCATAGGCCAGACCCAGCAGTGCCACCAGCCCAATTGCGACGGACAGTAGCATGCCGCTGCGGGGTGCCAACCGCTGGGCAAGGTAGCCGCCCAGCGCTGACAGCAGCGCCGAGACGCCCCAGTAGACAGCGACGGCGGCCCCCAAGATGGCGGTTCCGGCACCAAGCTCCGCCTCCAGTTGAATTGCCAGTCCACCGGCGAGGAAGACAGGCAGCACCGCAACTATGGTGGTAAAGCCTGCCAATGCGGTTGCACGCCTTCCGGGACGGCCTGGGGGCGACGCGGTCGGGTCCGCTGCGCTCATAGCAGAACGCCGCGACGCTTATGCGCGTCGAAGTTGACGATCAAGTCAGATTCCCTGCCCATTTGGCTATGAAGCGTTTTCGAAGCCGGCGCTGCTGAAGAGACTCCTAAGGAACCCCGGAAGGATGACCTAATCATCGATATCGCTGGGGCGCAGGGACTTCCCATTGCCGGTGTGGTTGGTTATTCGAGGCACATTCGTCTTTCTACTTCGGGTCAGCGGGTCGCAGCCGACGGATATTTCTGGGCAGCTTATGAAGAGTTTGTTCAAGCTTTTAGCCATTGTTACAGCGCGGAACAGCACAGGCACAGCAACTAGGGGCCTGGCCTTCTCGCCAGCGAGGCCGACAGGAGCTTGGTCGCGCGGCGGATTCGAACGATGTGATGCAGACCACGAGGTTGCTGGTGTGCGGGGATTGCGCCGTTATTGTGGGGCGCATGACTCCTATATACGCCTTCGCGGGGGATGCTCCCGTGGTTTCCGACGACGCTTTCGTTGCCCCAACCGCCTCGATTATCGGCCAGGCGGAGCTTCGACCCGGTTCGAGTGCCTTTTACGGCGTTACGGTCCGTGCCGATACGGCACCCATCAATGTGGGTGAGGGGACTAACCTGCAGGACAACGTGGTCGTGCACGCCGACCCCGGCTTCCCGTGCACTCTGGGCTCGCGGGTCAGTGTCGGGCACGGTGCCGTCGTTCACGGCTGCACCGTCGAGGATGATTGCCTGATCGGCATGAACTCCACCGTGCTGAACGGTGCGGTGATCGGCGCGAATTCACTGGTTGCTGCCGGTGCGGTGGTGCTGGAGGGTACCATTGTGCCGCCCAAGTCTTTGGTTGCCGGAGTCCCTGCCAAGGTCCGCCGGAAGCTGAGCGATGAAGAAGTTGAGGGGATCAAAGGTACCGCGGCCCGCTATGTACTACGGGCCGCGGTTCACAGGGACATTCACTCGCAGGCATAAGGGCGGAAAGTCCTTGGGCTGGGGGACAGGACGGCTGCAGCCGTCAGGTCCCCGGCTTTTTCTGTCTGAAAGTGCTTCATGCGAAGGTGACCTGGGCGCTGGCGCTGGCGGGCGCTCCGGGGGAGGTGGAAATTTCCACGTCGACGGAGTGGTCTTCTGCTTTCGTCGTGACGAGCAGCTGGTCGCCGAGCAGTGCCGGGCTGCTGAGCCGGTACCGGGCTCGGGCCAGCTGCTCCCCCGTCCGGGTCCCGGCGCCTGCCTGCAGCATCAGCAGGATCTGCAGGGGTCCGTGAATCACCAGGTTTTGGTATCCCTCGACGTCCCTGGCGTAGTCGGCGTCGTAGTGGATGCGGTGGGCGTTGGCGGTGAGAGCGCTGAAACGGAAGAGCATGGTTGCGGTGGGGCGTAGGACGGCGTCTGGGGTGACGGGTTCAGCGACGGCCTGGGCGCCGCGGCCGGTGGGGGCTGGTCTGCTGACGGGGCCTGACCGGTACACGATGTCCTGTTCTTCGACAACGCAGAGCACGCCTTCCTGACGGAGTTCGTGCCGGAGGACCAGGAAGAGGAGCTCGCCGGTGCGGCCCTGCTTGATGTCGGTGCGGACCAGTGTGGTGGTGCGTAGAGTCTCGACCCCGGTCGCGAGGGGACGGTGCTGTTCAAGGCGGCCGCCGGCGAACATCCGGGTGCGCTGCTTGAGGGGCGGAAGGAAGGGTCCGGATGCGGGGTGACCGTCCTCGCCGAGTTCCTTGGCCGGCGGCCAGTCCAAGAAGTACAGCCAGTGCCACAGGGGCGGCAGAATGCCTGCCGGCGGCGCGTCGAAGCCGAGGGTGGCGGCCAGCGCCGCGGCGGGGCGGGGGTCAATCGGGTCGACGGCCGTTACCGGGCCCGGCGCCCAGCCGCTGATTTGCTCCGCGAGGCCGAAGTCAGACGGTGCTGGCAGGTTGGCCGGTGGTGTCTCTACAGACATGGTGATCCTTCAAGTCAGTGGTCTTGGAAAAGGTGGAAGTACCCGCGCAGCAACCTCAAGCCGTGGCCGTGGTGAGTCGGGCGCGTGCGACAAAGACGGGCGTTTAGGGCCGGTAGGACGGTGGCCAAGTTCCGCAAGGGCGGAGGTGCTGGAACGGTCCCGGGCACGTTCCAAGAACGCAGGAACGGCATCGGCGATGACGCGGGTAGGGTCAGGAGCGCCAGCGTGGGGATGCCTGCCGCTTTGGGGAAGGCTCAGACTTCGATGTCGTACCGGGAGCAGAGGGTACGCAGCGCTGCGTCGACCTCGGCTTCCGGGTGAAGCACCGCGATCTGGTCCTTGATGGCTACCCAGATGTGCTGCGCCACGAGTTTCTCGACCTTGTCCCCGTCCCGGGCAAGCCAGGCGTCGGCGATCTGGTTGTGGGCGTGCGTGGACAGTGCCACATGGTCAGTGCTGCGCCAGTAATACAGCCTGTAGCGGGAGAATTGCTCCCAGTATCTGGCGATAATCCGGCTCAAATCGGTGCTTTCAGAGTCAGGGCCGCCGATCCCGGAAACCTGGAAATGGAAATCCCGGTTGATCTCGAAAAACGCGTGCGCGTCTTCAGGGACCGGATGCTCGGCGATCAGTGCCCGCATACGGTCTTCCGCGGCCTGATCGTGGGTGACAGCAGCAAGCCGCGCCGAGGTCGGTTCAAGCATCATCCGGGCAACGGCAATGTTCGTTACTTCCTCAATGGACAGCGAGCTGACCACAATGCCCTGCCGGGGATGGTTGAGGAACCATCCCTCCCCCTGCAGCCGGCGGAAAGCCTCCCGCAACGGAGTCCTGCTGATACCCAGCTCAGCCGCGATCTCCTCCTGGCGAAGTCTGGACCCTGGCTTAAGCCGGCCATCGATGACCTGAGCGCGCAGCTCATCAGTTATGCGCTCTACCAAGGGCCTTGTGTCCAGACGGGTCATCTCCTGAGTCTAAGGGACGATCGGGGCCACCTCCCAACATTTGTTCTTTGGATTATGGATTTTGGATCCAAAATTAGGTTACTCTGGATGTGGCCCAAGGCACAAGGGGCCCTTGTCACAGTCGTCAACGCGCTTCCTGCCTATGCGCCGCCGGCCATTTACCCGCTCCAGCCATTCAGAAAGGGTGTTTCGATGTCTACCGGAACAACCACCTACAGTGTCGACAACGGTGTCGCCGTCATCGAACTCGTTAATCCCCCGTTCAACGTCGTCTCTCTGCCTTTAACCGCTTCCCTTGACGAGCATCTGAACGCCGCGGCCACCGACCCCGAGGTCCGCGTCCTCGTGGTGACCGGCGCCGGTGACAGGGCCTTCTGCGCCGGATCGGACATCAGCGAATTCGATACCTTCATGCAGCCCGGACGGGTCGTGGAAGGAAAGCTCCGCCCGCAGAACGCGACGTTCAGCAAACTGGAGCAGCTGCCCAAGCCCACCATCGCAGCGCTTAACGGCCTCGCGTTCGGCGGCGGTCTGGAAATCGCCATGTGCTGCGACCTCATCGTCGCCGATGAGTCAGTCAAGGTCGCCCTGCCTGAAACCCGGCTTGGAGTCTTCCCCAGCAGCGGGGGCCCGGTCCGCCTGGCCCGCCGCATCGGCCCCGGCCCGGCCAAGAGAATGATCTTCACCGCCGAACCCATCAGCGCCCGGACCGGATCCGAGATCGGCCTGATCGACGAGCTGGTGCCCGACGGGACAGCACGTGCAGCGGCCCTCAAGCTGGCCGTCACGATTGCAGCCGGACCGGCCCTTGGCCTGGCCGCGGCCAAGGACCTCATTGACCGTTCCCACAACCGTTCTTGGGATTCGCTGAAGGAAGACTCGTTCAGCTGGAGCGATGCAGCCTTTAGTTCGGCCGACTGCGCCGAAGGCGTCCGCGCCTTCCGCGCGAAGGAGCGGCCGGTTTTTGCCGGAACCTCGATCCCCGCGGTCGCCGCTGCTGCAGGGGAGCTCGCGTGAGCTCCGTCGGCCCGCTGACCGGCCTGCGCATCGTCGAGGTCTCCGCGTTCGTCGCGGCGCCCTTCGCCGGAATGACCCTGGCCCAGCTGGGGGCTGAAGTTATCCGCATCGACCCGCTGTCCGGAAACGTCGACTTCAACCGGTGGCCCTTGGCACCTTCGGGGCAGAGCATCTACTGGGCCAGCCTGAACAAGTCCAAGCAATCCGTGACGCTCAACCTCAAGTCCGAGCAAGGCCAGGCCCTTGCTTCTGCCCTCATCCGCGACGCGGGCATCTTGGTCACCAACCTCCCGGCACGCGGTTGGCTGGACTACGAGCGGCTGCGCCGCGGCCGGGGAGACCTGATCGTTGTTGAACTCACAGGCAACCACGACGGCTCCCCGGCGGTGGACTACACCGTCAACCCCTCCAGCGGGTTCCCCACGGCCACGGGGACGACCGAGGAACCGGTCAACCATGTCCTGCCGGCATGGGACATCACCGCAGGCCTGTACCTGAGCGTGGCGATCCTGGCCGCCGAAAGGTCACGCGCCGCCACAGGGCTGGGACAGAAGGTCAGCCTCGCCCTCTCCGACGTCATGCTTGCCACCGTCGCGAACCTTGGCTACGTGGCCGACGCTCAAATCAACGACCACTCGCGCGGTCCGGACGGTAACTACGTCTACGGCGCCTACGGTCGTGACTTCCGCACCACCGACGGACGGCAAATCATGATTGCGGCCATGACCCCCCGGCAGTGGAACGCGATCAAAAACGCGACTGGGCTCTCCAGCGACCTGGACAAACTCGGCCAATTACTGGGAGCCGACCTCGATACCGATGGCGGGCGCTACGCCGCCAGGGGTGCCATCTCGGACCTGCTGGCCCCATGGTTCGCAGCCCGCAGCCTGGCTGATGCTGAAGCGGCTCTCACCGAAGCCGGCGCCCTCTACGGGGTTTACCGGGATTTCCGACAGCTTGTGGCAGAAGACCCCCGGTGCTCGGAAGCCAACCCGCTGTTCGCCAGCATCGAGCAGGACGGCGTCGGCCGCGTACTGGCACCCCGAAGCCCGCTGAGCTTCAGCACCGGCACCCAGGGACCAGTACCAGCACCCTCCTTGGGACACGACACCGGCGACGTCCTCAGCCGGCTCCTCCACCTCTCCTATGACGACATCGCCCAGCTCGCCCAAGCGGGCGTCGTCAACCCCTCAACGTCAACGGCACAAGCCTCCGTCATGAGCAGCTAACAAGAACTCCGATGAGTCTGGCCCCGAAGGGTCACCGGACCGCCTGCTCACGCCGTGGTGCGGGGCCGCTGGGGCTTGCACGAAGGCTCCATCCAGCTTCCATGGGCCTGCGCCCAGCGTGGCTGTTGCGCGCCCAAAATCGTGCCCGCGGCCTGGTCCGCGAGGCGAGGGCCCCGACCAATGAACTCGAAAATAGGTACTTGTGTTTAGGGTCACAACGCACTAATCTCTTTTTTGGATGTTGGATTTTGGATCCAATATCCGAGCGTAGCGAAATCTCATCACGGTCCCCTTAGGCAAAGCAGCCTTACGGAAGACCCGAACGGGACCGCTAACATTCCGGACTTTTCGCCCATCCGGCGGGAACCGGCACCAGCCCCCACAACCTTTACGATGCTGCGCAAGGACCGACACGGACTCACAAGGACCAGTCCCCCAGCACCGGAGCCCGCAACACACGCCCGACCCCCGCAGCGCGCGGCAAGCCCCTCTGCCGGCACAGAGCACACCCCGGAGTCGGCAACAGCACAGGACCGCACCGCCGCGGCCCACATTCGAAAGGCCCCCCATGCCCACCCCCTTGCGAACACTGTTGTTCTGCCCCGCCACGGAGCCGGCCAAAATCGCGAAAATTGCCGCGACCGGCGCAGACGCCGCTGTCATCGACCTCGAGGACGCCGTCAGCGACGCACTGAAAACCAGTGCCAGGGCTGACGCGTTCACATCGATCGCCGCTGATGCCTTCGCCGACTACCCGGTGTTCGTCCGCGTCAACTCCGTCTCCACCGGGCGGACGGCCGAGGACGTCGCGGCGATCATGCACCCGCACCTGAACGGCATCGTCCTGCCCAAAACCGACGACGCCGACAGCGTCCGCCTCGTCGAGTCTTACCTGGCCGAAGCCGAACGCAGCGCAGGCGTCCCCGAGGGACAGACGCGCATCATCCCCCTGATCGAAACCGCCGCCGGTGTCTACAACGCCGTGGAAATCCTCCGGGCGTCGGCACGGATCGAAACAGCAATCTTCGGATTCGTGGACTACATGCTGGATGTCGGCATCCACTGTATCGACCACACCCCCGACGCCCAAGAACTCCTCTTCGCCCGCTCATCGCTCGTCCTGGCGTGCCGCATCGCAGGAGTCAACCCCCCGCTGGACGGCCCGTTCCTCGGAGTCCGAAACCCCGACGCCCTTCTGGCACAGTGCCGCCAGGCCCGCAGCCTCGGGCTAGCCGGCAAAATGCTCATCCACCCCTCGCAAGTCCCCATCGCCCAGGAAGGGTTCGCCCCCTCCGGGGAGGAAGTAGAACAAGCAATGAACATCATCAAGGCATTCACCGCCGCCGAGAAGAACGGCATTGCAGCCGTCGTCGTCGACGGCCGGCTGGTTGACTACCCCGTAGTGCACCGGGCACGCAAGATCGTCGCATCCGCCACGACCGTCGAGGCCGCACTGTGAGCGCCGGGGCCTTCGAAGGCATCAAAGTCCTGGACGCGGCCTCGCTGGTTGCCGGTCCGATGATTGCTACCTACATGGCTGAATATGGGGCCGACGTTATCAAGGTCGAAATGCCGGGAACGGGAGACCCAATCCGGCAGTGGGGTGCCAATAAAGACGACATTAACCTGATGTGGAAGAGCCTGGGACGCAATAAGCGCACCGTCTCCCTGAATCTCCGCGAACAAGCCGCCCAGGAACTGTTCCGTCGCCTCGCAGCCGAGGTCGACGTGGTCATCGTCAACACCAGACCCTCCACGCTGGAGCGCTGGGGCCTGACGTGGGAAGATCTGTCCGCCCTGAACGACAAACTCATCATGATCCATGTCACTGGATACGGCAGCACCGGCCCGAACAGCGACAAGCCAGGCTTCGGCACCATCATGGAAGCGATGAGTGGATTCGCACACATCACCGGTGAAGCCGACGGCCCGCCGACCCTGCCGGGATTCATGCTCGCCGACTGCACCGCCGCCGTTCATGGAGCGTTTGCAGTAAGCGCAGCGCTGCTCCACCGCGAACGGACCGGCGAAGGTCAATTCATTGACCTGAGCCTGCTGGAACCGCTCGCCCGCTTTGCCGAACAGGCCACCTTGGTATACGACCAGCTGGGAAAGATCTCCAGCCGCGTCGGAAACAAATGGTCCATCAGCGTCCCGCGTAACACGTACAAAACCGCCGACGGGCGCTGGATCGCGCTCTCAGGCAGCTCACAGTCCATTGCACTAAAAGTCTTCGACGCCATCGGGCGCACCGAACTGCGGGACGACCCCGAATACGCCGACCCGCTGCGCCGCATCGCCAACCGCGACATGGTTGACGGTCTGATCGCCGACTGGATCGGCGAACGGCCCCTCGACAAGGTCCTCGCCGAATTCGACGCCGCCGGCGTCGCCGCCGGTCCCGTGTATGACGCCGAGCAGCTGATGCAGGATCCCCACGTCAAAGCCCGCGGCACGTTCGTCACAGTCAAGGACGATGACCTCGACGAGATGCGCGTCCAGGCGCCAGTGGCCCGGATGTCCAAAACACCCGGCGTGATCCGCTACCTAGGCAGGGCGGTCGGCGCGGACAACTATGAAGTGTACGGGGAACTGCTCGGCCTCACCGACAACGACGTTGCAGAGCTGAGGGACCGCCATGTCATCTGAATCGACTAAAGTCCACGCCACCGCGCCCGTACACCCGGAAGGGATGAACTAATGGATCTCTCCATCATTGCCCTCCTCACCTACCTGGCAGCGGTCGTACTACTCATCACGGTTTTCAAGCGCAGCGTCAGTGAATCCATGGTGATCTCCTTCGTGGTGCTGTGCCTCTTCGCCGGCGCCGCGGCTCCTGCCGTTGCATGGGAATCCTTCACCGCAGCAGCCATGAACCCCATTGTGTTCTCCGTCGTCGCGTTCGTGTTCATGGGCATGCTCTTCGAACTCACCGGAATCATCCACCGGCAGATCGACATCCTCAACTCAGTCCTCGGCCGCGTCCCCGGCGGTGCAGGGTACGTTTCCACCATCGCCTCCGGCCTGTTCGGATCCGTCTCCCACGGCGGATCGGCGAACGCCGCAGCCGTCGGCGCCGTCACTGTTCCCTGGATGAAGAAATCCGGGTGGCCCAGTCACGTAGCGGCCACCATGGTCGCCGGCAACGCCGGCCTCGGCCACGTCATCCCACCCAGCCCCTCCTTGCTGATTCTGCTCGGCATGAGTGCCGTCGCACCCTTCGCCAGCCTCGGGAGCGTGTTTGTCCCCCTGATGTTGGCCGCTGCCTGGATCATGGTTTACCGCCTTATCGTGACCTTCTTTTTCATCCGGCGACACCGCGTCGGCGCAGTAGACCGATCTGAACTGGTCAAGTTCTCCACTGCCTTCCGCAACGGCTACCTCACCCTGCTGGTGTTCCTCGGAATCCTGGTGCCGCTGCTGATCACCGTCGGCCCGGTCAACGAGTTCCTCACCGTTCACGTTGGTGCCACGGCCCTGAAAGCCATCAATATCGTGGTCTGGATACCGGTACTGATGCTCGTCCTCACCGCAGCCCTGGGTATTAAGAAACTTCCCCACAAGCCCAAGGAAGTTGCCCGGCTGGCCGCCAGCACCGCCCCGTCCTACGTCGCTGTCGGCGCCACGGTGCTCTTTGCCTTCGCCGCCTCGGAAGTGCTGACCAAGCTCGGGCTGGCCGAGTCGATGAACAAGATCCTAGGTAGCTTCAACGCCAACCCGATCGTCTTGCTCATCGTCGTTGGCGTCGTCATGGTCCTTGTCGCCGGCCCGTTGCCCGCCGCCGCCACAACGGCCACCCTCGGCAGCGTCGCGTTCACGGCCCTCACCGCCGCGGGCATCGCACCTGTCGCAGCCATCGCCGCGATCCTCATTTTCGCTTCCACCGAAGGAGCTTCTCCCCCCGCAGGCGCCCCCATCTACATCGCCGCCAGCCAGGCAAAGGTCGACCCCGTAAAGACCTTCCTTCCACTTGTCACCCTGTACGTGCTCCCATTTATCGCACTCGGCGTGCTCATAGGCTCCGGCGCACTGCCGATCGCCTGAGAACACCAAGGAGGAACAGCAAATGACCATCAAACAAACCGCTCCCCCAGCCCCGGCACGGACATCAATGCCGGCCAAGATCATCCAGACAGTCTTCACCGCATCGCTGCTGCTCGTCATCGTCGCCGGAATCATCGTTGTAGCCGGCCAAGGAATCGGCCTGATCATAGGCTCCGGCGGCCTCATTACCAATGTGGACAAGTACGTTGCACCCTGGGCATTCGGCGCAGCAGCCGTGGTGTGCATCAGCTCCCTCTTGAGCTCGTACTTCACGACCAACATTCAAGAGCAGGACGACTAACAGCAGGCGCGGCCAACGGACCTGTCCCCGCAGCAGCTAAAGGCAAATCAAGAGGGGTGTTGCAACCCGTTCTAGAACAACGAGTTGCGACACCCACTCAGGGTCCGTCCCGAAGCGGAGGGAGATCAGAATGAATAAAACTCAGAGCTCGGGCTCCGGCGTCACTGGCCCTGAACATAACGCTAGGCCCGCGACGCCGAACCGGAAATTGGCAACGCGGTCTCGCACCGTCGAAGAGCAAAGGCACAGCCGCCAACCGCTATTGATGAAGCAGTGGAAATACTTGTGGCGCCGGGAACTGGTAGAACTTCGTCGTGGAAGTTCCGTCTTGGGCAACGGCTACGTAGACGAAGCAACTGCAGATGGCAGCACTATATGGATCCACCTGACCCGGGGACAGGGAAGGATGCTCATTCACCTTGGCGACGGAATAGACATCTGGAGAATTGACCCCCGCATTTGCCAGGACCGTGTTCAGGCCTAGAACGCGGCTCTCTTCACTGCTGCGACCCCGTCAGCTGGCAACTTCCCCTCCCAGACCCGGCGGGGCAGGAATGGCGGCCACCCGGGCCGCCGACAATCGCAACGAAACTGCCCCGCCGCCTCCCCCTCGTCATGGCCACACTGCCAGTGAGCGTCCACCGGGTGATGCTCTCAGGACCACGGCCGAAACTACCCTTCCTCCATTGAAAGTGACCTGATAGACATGACCTCTGAGGTACGTCCGCGCCGCTCGGCCCTCTATGTTCCCGGCAACAACCATCGAGCGATGGAGAAAGCCAAGTCCCTGCCGGCCGATGTGCTCGTCTTCGATCTGGAAGACGCCGTCGGCGACGATGCCAAAGTCGCCTCCCGCTCCCGGGTGTGCGATGCAGTCGCCTCCGGCACCTATGCACCACGGGAGATCGTGATCCGGGTCAACGGGCTTGGTACTCAATGGCATGACGCCGATCTGGCGGCTGTAATCGTCTCCGGAGCAGATGGTGTGCTCGTCCCCAAAGTCGAAACCGGTGAGGAAGTCAAGCGGCTGACTCGTGAGCTGGAACGCCAACAGGCCCCTGACGGACTGAAGCTGTGGGTGATGATCGAAACACCTGGCTCGTTTCTGAGAGCGGAAGAAATAGCTTCAGCAAGCGATCGCCTGGCTGCGCTCGTGATCGGTACCAATGACCTCATCAATGACATTCACGGTGTGTCCAGACCGGGTCGAGCTCCCATCCTGACTGCCTTGTCCCTCGCCGTCCTTGCAACCAAAGCTGCGGGAAAAACCATCCTGGACGGGGTCTACAACAACATCACCGATCATGAGGGCTTTGTCGCCGAAGCACAGCAGGGCCGTGACATGGGCTTTGATGGCAAGACAGTGATCCACCCAGCACAGATCGAGCCGGCCAACGCCGCATTCGGGCCTTCACGGGCGGAGGTAGAACATGCCCGTACCGTCGTCGCTGCCTACCAACAAGCACTGACAGCCGGGGAAAGCGTCATCGTTGTTGACGGACAGATGACCGAAAGCCTCCACGTACGGGACGCCCACCGCATCCTCGCTCTCGAAGCACTGATCAGTGATCTCGGACTGGCCTCGGCTACGACCGCATGAACCCTGCCTCGACTCCAACAATTGCCGTCCTTCAGGTAGGGCCCCTGATGCCTGCTTTGAAGGATGCCCTCAAAGACCGGTACCGAGCAGTGCGACTTCCAGATCTCCCCGAGGAGCGAAAGGAGTTCCTGCGACTCCGAGGAGGGAATTTTCAGGTTGTGGTAACTTCCGGCCGCTTCGGTGTGGGGACGGAACTGATGCGCGAACTGACTGGGCTCCAGGCTGTTGTGCATTTAGGCGTTGGGCATGACACAACCGACGTAGCCCAAGCCCGGGAACGCGGCATCGCCATTAGCAACACGCCTGACGTTCTAAACGACTGCGTCGCTGACACTGCAGTGGCCCTGTATCTTGACGTGCTCCGGCGGACAAGCGCCGCTGATCGCTACGTGCGCAACGGAGATTGGGCAACCAAAGGCCACTTCCCGCTGACCACGAAAGCCAGTGGGAAGAGAGTAGGCATTCTCGGCCTCGGTCGAATCGGAAGGGTCATCGCGCGCCGCCTCGAGGCCTTTGATTGCACTATCAGCTATCACAACCGCCGCCGGGTGGATGACGTCGCTTATGTGCACGCCGACTCCCCGGCAAAGCTCGCTGCCATGTCGGACGTGCTGATAGTCGCAACCTCCGGTGGCCAGCAGACGGAGGGTGTCGTTGACGCAGAAGTCATCGATGCGCTCGGACCCAATGGATATCTCATCAATATTGCCCGAGGATCCGTAATCGACGAGTCATCGCTCGTGCAGGCTCTGCTTGAGGGAAGGCTCGGAGGAGCAGGCCTGGACGTCTTCGCTGAAGAGCCCAAAGTACCTAAAGAGTTGCTGGCCCTCAACAACGTGGTCCTGCTGCCCCATCTCGCAAGCGGAACACAAGAAACACGTCATGCAATGGCGGAACTTACCCTCGCAAACCTCAGGCGGTTCATTGCTGACGGGACGCTGCTGACGCCCATCTCCTGAATAGTCCCAGGATCCGAGCGATGAGGAGTCGGAACGATTGAACCGTACAGCCTCGGGCCGCCTTGCCCGGGCGGACGGTCACCGGGAAGCCTATCGCGATTTCTTGTACCGCCACCTGATGCGCGGCGGGCGAGACGGAGTAGGCAAAAGCCGCTTTGCTGGTGTTCCTAGCTCGCCACGCAACAATCCAATACAGAACAAAGCCGGAAGGCCTGAACCGATAACCGGTCGCAGTAAGTCAAAGGAGATAAAGGCATGACAGCACAGGAACCAACCCGATCTGATCCATCCACACTGCCCAGCGCCGCAGAAAGCACTAGGGCAGTTGCAGAACCCTTGTTGGCCGCTACCGGAGCTGAGGTTGTCGCGGCGGCCGTCACGGCTCTATTCGTACCAGGTGACCGCCCCGAAAGGTTCGTCAAGGCGGCCGCATCGGGGGCAGACGTGGTGATTATTGATCTAGAGGACGCCGTAGCCGCAGACGATAAGGCTGCGGCCCTCACCTCAGCCGTAGAGGGCATGGCCGGGGGCGGGGTGAGCGCTCTGGTGCGGGTCAATCCCGTTAACTCAGCCAGACATGAGCACGAAATCACGGCGCTGCTCGACCTCGCCGCATCTGCAGCGCACGGACTGCTGGGGCTAATTTTGCCCAAGGCCGAAGATCCAGAACTTCTGGCCCAGCTCCGTAAGCAATTTCCAGCAGATCAGGCCATCGTTCCGCTGATCGAATCGGCCACCGGGATACACCACGCAGTAGACATTGCAAGGATTCCCGGGATAACGCGGCTGGCGTTTGGCGCCCTTGACTACGCCTTGGACGTAAACGCTGACGGGGGTGATCGCTTCCTGGATCATGCTCGATCCCAAATTGTCGTGGCATCACGCGTAGCTGGCATTGCTGCCCCGCTGGATACCCCGTCAACGGAAATCAGTGACTCTTCCCAGATAGCCCAGTCAGCGCGACTTTCACGGAACTTTGGGTTTGGTGGAAAGCTGTGCATCCATCCGGGACAGTTAAGCACGGTCAGGGCGGCATTCGCGCCAACCGAAGAGGAGATCTCCTGGGCACGGTCGGTCGTTGAGGCGGAAGGAAGGGCAGTTCAGGTAGCTGGACAATTGGTTGACCGACCCGTCACTGAACGAGCCAAACGAATCCTTCTTCGGGTCACGACGGACCAGCAATAGCCCTGAGGGGCCTGATGCGCGAGCAGAGCATTCGTCTCTGCT
Source organism: Arthrobacter sp. ov118 (assembly GCF_900116495.1). GTDB lineage: Bacteria > Actinomycetota > Actinomycetes > Actinomycetales > Micrococcaceae > Arthrobacter. Next base: position 160,602 of record NZ_FPAY01000011.1, on the reverse strand, counting down.
CGCGCACCGACGCTGGATCTTCGCGCGGCTGATAACGGATTCGAGGAGGCTGGGGAAAACCTTTTGGTCTTCAGCCGTGAAGGCATTCATTTGCGGCCTGCCAGCAAAAGGATCCGCCGGGGGACTGTAATCTAAACGGTGTAACTCCAGAGAAGTAGGAGGTTGCAGGGCTTGAGCGAGCTGGCGAGACGCTGAGGTAGACCCCAGTTGCGAGCCGATACGGGCAGCCCTGCGCTTCCACACCTATTCCCCGGACTCGATGTGGTCAGTTGCCCCCGGGCGTAGGAGTCGTCGAGAACGGCAGCGAAAATCGGCCGCAACCATCTGGCATGCGTGATGGAGCCCGCAGCTCGAATGATTGCGGTGTCAACGTCAGCCAGGAAGGCTTCGGGCCATGTGTGGCCCTTCGGGCCGCGGATCATCCAAACGTTCCTCTGGGCCACGCCGGGAGGCCAGCGTCCAGAAAGATAAACATCGATGTCGTCACGGACTCCTTGCCAGTCTGCAGTTGGACGGCTGCTCGAAAGGCTGCTGTGCAAAAGCGTGCCGAGCTGGCGGTGAGGCCGTGAATCCGAAGGAACGGGCATGGCACGAGCCAGAGTTTAGGGTTCCACCCTCACCACGTGGTTGCTTCGCGTGTTGTCCCATAAGGGATGTCCTGACCCAGGCTTGCGGTGAAGGTACTTGGGCCGGTGCGCGTGACCAGGATGCCACACCTGCGTTCCCTGGCCCGTCCTGAGAGGGCATCCACGGCCTGTTCGAGTCTTGGGTCCATTTCGGACCGAATCAGAATTCTTACGGTGACGGTGTCTGCGCTGGATGATTTCATGGTGGTCGAGTCCCTTGTACGATTGGGGGCTAAGGCCGAGCCGGTGCTCCACCCCGGTTGCGTGCTGTCGGGCAAGTAGGCAGGTCCTCAAACGACAGCGGTGGTTCTACCTGCTGTTCGGGTCGACAATCGTTTGGTAGCTGTCTGCCTGATGGAACAGTCTGCGTCCATCCCCGTCCTCGAGGACCAGCCACATTACCGTGCCGTCGGCTGAGACATCGTCAACGGCTCCCGTGAAACGGTCTCTGCCGGCACCGACCAGCAGTACCCTCTCCCCCACCACGAGCTCAGACCAGTTGGAAACAGTCCCTGGGTGTGCAGGTGCGTGGGGGGCTTTGCCTGGAAGTCCTACTCCTTGCGACGTGGCCATCGTCTTCACCCTCCTGTGCTAGTTGGTTGGGCAATATGGTCGCCGCTGCAGGGCGCAGCAGATCTCCTCTTATGGGCGAAAAACTATCTCCGGACCGTTGGTGGTGGCCCACCTACCGTGAAAGTATCGGCGGGCCACCATTGGCGAGCTAGGAGCCGGGGCCTTCTCAGGTGGCGTAGGGGTCCGCAATCCCCATGTACTGGATTGACTGGTACTCGCCGATCCCTTCAGTTCCGCCCTCACGTCCGAGGCCGGACTGCTTCACACCGCCGAACGGGGCGGCGGCGTTGGAAATCACCCCGGTGTTCAGGCCCAGCATTCCGCATTCAAGACGCTCACCAATACGGATGGAACGGTTAACATCACGCGTAAATACATAGGCGGCCAGGCCGTATTCGGTGTTGTTGGCTAGCCTTACCGCTTCGTCTTCGGTCGCAAACGGGGTGACCGGTGCGACGGGCCCGAAGATCTCCTGCTGGAGAATTTCCGATTCCGGTCGTACACCGCTGAGAATCGTCGGATGGTAGAAGTAGCCGGGCCCCTCGACAATGTCACCGCCGGTGAGGGCGGTTGCTCCCTGTGCGAGGGCGCCCGTGACGAGTTCGTGGACTTTATCGCGGCTCTTCTTATCGATCAACGGACCGATGGTGCTGGCCTCTTCGGTTCCCCGGCCGATGACGCGTGCGGACATCTTCTGCGCGAACTTTGCAGCAAATTCATCGGCCACCGACTCGTGGACGATGAAACGGTTCGCGGCGGTGCATGCCTCCCCCATGTTTCGGAGTTTGGCCGCCATCGCCCCCTCGACTGCGGCATCCAAGTCGGCATCTTCGAACACGATGAAAGGTGCGTTTCCCCCGAGCTCCATGGACGTGCGGAGAACCGTTTCCGCAGCATCCTTGAGCAACTGCCGTCCAACGGGGGTGGAACCTGTGAAGGACAGTTTCCGGAGCCGGCCATCCTTAATGAGCGGACCGGTCACCTCGCCTGCGGTACTGGTCGGTATGACGTTGAGGACGCCGGCCGGAAGCCCCGCTTCCTCAAGAACTGCCGCGAAAAGCATCGAGGTCAACGGGGTCAGATTCGCAGGTTTCAGGACCATTGTGCATCCTGCGGCGATCGCCGGAGCGATCTTGCGTGTCGCCATCGCGAGGGGAAAATTCCACGGGGTGATCAAGAGGCAGGGGCCTACCGGCTTCTTGGTCACAAGGAGCCGGGACTTGCCGTCAGGCGCTACCGAGTAGCGTCCTGAGATCCGCACGGCTTCTTCGGAGAACCACCGCAAGAACTCTGCCCCGTAGGTGACCTCACCGCGTGCTTCCTCAAGCGGTTTGCCCATTTCAAGGGTCATCAGCAGGGCAAAGTCATCGGCACGTGCAGTTACCAGCTCGAAAGCGCGGCGAAGGATCTCTCCGCGTTCCCTTGGCGGCACGGTTGCCCACGACTCCTGGACTTGGACGGCGGCTTCGAGGGCTGCCCGTCCATCGGCGGGGCCAGCGTCTGCGATGCTAAGAAGCACTTTCCCGGTGGAAGGATCATCGATATCGAACACGCGCCCGTCCGTTGCAGCACGCCACTGTCCTGCAATAAATAATTCTGTCGGTACGGTAGCGAGAAGGTCGTTCTCTCGTGTGGCGGAAATAGCCATGGTTTGCCTCGATAAGGTGTGTTGGTCGGACGGCTGTCCGCAGGGCCGCCTGCGGTTGCATCCACTGAGTTCTTTGGTCAGGCAGGTGGGGATGAATACATTTCCACTTGGCGTGACTCAAGCCGTGGGATGATCTGCTCCAGGCCAAGGGAACGGAAATGAGGGCTCTCGCGGTGTTCGGTGAAGTGTTCCGCGCTGATGTAGCGCTCGAGTATGACCAGGTGCGCGGGATCGGAGAAGTCCTGGAAGTAGTCGTAGGCAAGGTTGCCCGGCTCTTGCCGGCTGGCATCTGCCAGTTTCCTTAAAAGACCGGCTACTGTTTCGATCTCACCGGTCTTGACCTGATAGTGGGCGATAACCTGGAAGTAGTCGCTCATGACGTCCTCACCGTATGTTCGATGCTCTGCTGCGGTGACGTACGCGCAGCGCGGCTGGATTTGAGTTCGTTGAGGGCGGGCCACAGGTATTCCCTGCACAGCGCGTAATTCTCGGAAATGGGGAAGTGGCCGATTTCAGGCATCCGGCCACCCTTGGCACCGGGTACGGCAAAGACGGTCTCTTCCGTCTCTTCCGGTGTGCAGGCGTAGTCATACTCCCCCGTGTATAGATAGACGGGGCAGACGCTGGTGTCGATTTGCTCTTCCTTGCCCCGAAGATCCAGCGCGCTGTAGAAGTAGGTGTCGCCCCGGTAGATGCCCGGGCCGCCTTGGCTGTACATCCACCAGACTTCTTTCTTGGCCTCCGTTGGGCTCTGTGGAGCCATGAGGCCGTAAGTCCAGGATGGTACGACCTGGTTGCTGTTGATGTCTGGCATCAAGGGCCAGTCATGGAATCTGCCGTTGACCTTGGCCGCGCCGGAGAAGCCAACTACTCCGCCTAGCTCAGCTCCATGGAGCCGCGCCAATTCAAGAACCAGAGATCCCGCCATGGAACAGCCCACAACAAGTGGCTGGTCCAGTTCCAGGGCGTGGATGAGCGCCATCACCGTTTCCACGTACAACTCGGCAGTAAGAAGGTACTCCCTTTCCCACCATTTACCCGGGGGAAGGGATTTCCCGTGCCAGGGCAGATCGAAGGCGATGACGCGGTAACTGGCCAGCACCTCGGGGTCTGTTTGCAGATGCCGGTACTGGCGGGAATCGGCGCCGGCGGTGTGCAGGCAAACGACGGGTATCCCCTCGCCGGACTCTTCAAAGTAGATCCGGTTGGGTTCACCGGCGATCTCGACGGTGATGTAGCGGCCGGTGATGGGTTCAAAATCGGTCATGATTCTCTCCCTTTAACTGGTGCCGATGGACGCAACAACTGGAGAGCGAGGTCCATGACGCGCAGGTTTTGGATGAACCAGTGGCGGCCATCGGCTATCGAGAAGTCGCTGCGGTGGCGATCCATCGCGAGGATGTGGTGGTTTTTGGGCAGCGGTACTGGTGCCAGAAAGTCAGACCAGGCTGACTGGGTGCCTTCGAGGACGATGACACGGTCGCTGTCAGACCGGTCGGTGCGGTCAAGGCGGCCACCGGTGATTTTGAAGGTCCTCGTTTCCTCCCCGCTCCTGATCTCGAATTCGACATCAGTCCAACGGCTCGCCAGCTGAAACTCGGGGTCCTCGTTTACTGCGTTGACCCACTTCGTCTCGTGCTCCGGGCCAAAGATGGAGTCCTCGCTCTGTGTTCGTGTGTGCGCGGCCATGAGTGGCGAACCCTACTCTGCCTGCTTGCCAAGGAAGTCGGCGTCATCCAAGGCGGACACGAGGCTCACGAAGGCCCCAAGGTAGCTGTGGTGCCGAAGGCCCATGGACATGCCGGTCGCAGACCGGGTGAAGTTGGATTCCCAGGGACCACCGGGGAGCCCGCGGCCGGACCACGGCGGTGCGGAAATGTTGGAGAAGTGCGTTTCCACCCACGGTTTTCCAGTTTCCTCCAGCGCGTGCCGGGTGGGTTCTCCCGTTTTGGTCAGGCCCGCGGGATTAAGGATGTACGCATCGGTGCGGGTTGCCGATTCGTGGATGAAATCCAGAATGTTTCCCTCATGGTTGGAAGCAATGGTCTCCACCGTCACGCCGAGGCTGGCGCCAATCTGCTTGACGTAGTCATGCAGGGCTTCGATTGAGGAGATAGGTCCGTAGACGCGCTTGTTACGGTTTCCGAGATTGGGCATGTTCGGCCCGTCGATGAGGGTGATGTGCAGGTTCCGCTGGCCCGGCCGCTGCCAAGCGTACTGGGTAGGTGTCTCGTCCATGATGTCTCCGTTGTTTGCCAATTTGGTGCCCGGCGTACCGGGATGGATACGTAAGCCGCGGCCGTAGTTTTATTTGTTGCCCGAGTAAAGCACTTTGGACTGTGACAGTGCGTCGTATTGCATCGTCGGGCGGTGCAGACGTTCGCGGATTTTCCATTCCCCGTTGATCTTCACCAGCTTGTCCTTGTAGTCAATGCCGCGCACCTGTACGCGGCCGATGCCTTCGGTTCCCTGATGCAGAGTGGCCATTACGATGCTGTGGGCTTCCGCTGTATCGCCGTCGACCTTTATCCGCGCGTTGCTCAGCGAATGGTCGGTGGCATCGTACGCGACCATGCGGTGGAGCCAGGTCGCGACCCCAACACCGCCCTGCAGAGTCTCAGGTTCGTTGTTGTAGTGCGAGATGGCGTCCTCGGTGAAGCAGTCGGCGATGCCTTCCCAGTCTTTGTCATCCAAGGACCCGAGGTACTTTTCCAGCGTCTCGCGGATCAGCACGCGTTCGATTACTTCAGCGCAAACAGCTTCGTTGGTCATATCTCTCCCTTGAGAACCTGGTGTGTGATGTGAGGCACGTCGGGCGGCCCCGAAGCAACAATATGACAATCCGGAAAGGCAAGTCAACAATCTGCGACGCCTCCATTGCTTCGGCACGGTGGAGAGGAGCCCCTGCTGGCTCTGTTTCACCCCTCTACGCTAGAGCATAGGTATTGCGGGCACGGAAGGATTGTATTATCGTTGGGCTACGGCGCGGCCTTTGTGATCCATATCTCCTCCCTGAGGAGCTGTTGAGCGGTCCGTTCAGCCATCGAAGTTACCCCCGGTGCGCGGTTTGTATGACCGGTCAGCAGCAGGGGAAATCAAACGCCCAGGGAAAGGAGCCCCGCCTGTGTCTCTCCAGCAGTCCTCGGCGGTCAAATCCGCAGCACCGACCAGGAGCAGGGTGGCCGCGGGGATCCGCGCGGACATCAGCGACGGCAAGTTGCCGCCTGGATCAAAAATCAGTGAACGTGATATCTGCGAAACGTACGATGTCAGCCGCACGGTGGTGCGTGAAACCATCCGGCAGCTTGAGGCCGAGGGCTTCGTTACTGTCCGGCCTAATGTTGGGGCGGTCGTGGCTGAAATAACGTATGCCGATGCGCAAAGCCTCTTTGAAATTCGTGGGGCCTTGGAGTCCCTTGCATGCAGCCTGTTTGCCCAGCGCGGAACCCTTGCGCAGAAGCACCGGCTCGCCGAAACCATCAAGGAAATCGAACTCGCGATGACCGGCGGCTCCCTGGATGAGGTCATCATCGCCAAGGACGACTTCTACGATGCCTTGTTTGACGGCGCGGGTAACCCCGAGCTGACCGCCACGCTGCAGCTGCTGCACGCACGGATTCAGCTTCTCCGCCGGTACTCACTTTCGGCCAAGGGGCGCAATGAACACAGCCTCAACGAGATTAGGGCCATCGCCCGCGCCATCATCGCCGGCGATGCGGAAGGTGCCCGCCTGGCCGGCGTGCATCACGTGGCACAAGCCAGCTTCGCCGCACTTCCGCGAATCTTCGAATCTTCGAACCCACACACCAACCAAGCCCCCTCGTCCTAGCGACGGAGAGACAAAGGAAAAGACATCATGACTGTTACAAACGAAGCCCTCGACTACGTCAACGGTATGGCCGAAAAGCGTGGGTACGTGTTGCCGTACCACAAGCTGATGGCCAACGCCGACATGGACGTACTCAAGGCAGCCAACGGCCTCGTGGCCGCGGCATACACGGACCAACGCCTGCTGAGTAAAGCGACGAAGGAACTCATCTTCATCACCAGCCTGACCGTTCTAAAAGCATCCCCCGGGCACATTGCCGCCCACATCCGGGTTGCCCTCGATCTGGGAGTCTCCGCGCAGGAGATCCTGGAAGCGATCGAAATTACGCTGCCGGAAGCAGGTGTGGTCACCTTCCAGCACGGCTTCGAGGTGTGGGCTGACGTGGTCGGTGCTGAAGGCATCGAACCTACCGTTTCGGCGCACGACTCCACCAAGTAACGACACCTGTCCCCGAACAACGAAGTTCACAGAAAGCACAAGCCATGTCCTCACTAAAGCGTGAACCAGGAGTTGCCGACGCTGGCCTGGTAGTTCCACCGGAAGCGGTGGTCTCTCCCCGGGAAAACCAAGTCATCTCCAAGGTCCTCCGGTACATCATCCCGATCTCGGTCCTGGGGTTGTTCGTTTCCTTTATCGATCGAACGAATATTTCCGTTGCCGGCCCGGCCATGGCTGACGACCTTGGCCTGACACCCACGATGTTCGGGCTGGCGGCAGGCCTGTTCTTCATCGGCTACGTCGTCTTCGAAATCCCCTCCAATCTGGCCCTAAAGCGGTTCGGGGCCAAGATCTGGATCGCCCGCATCATGGTCACCTGGGGAGCCGTTTGCATTGCGACAGCCTGGGTGACGGGAGCCGAATCCCTGTACATCATGCGGTTCTTCCTGGGCGTCGCGGAAGCCGGGTTCTTCCCCGGCATCCTGTTCTACCTCGGGTTGTTCATTCCGGCAAGGCACCTGACGAAGGCGTACTCCCTCTTCCAGATCGGCATTCCTGTCTCGTTGGCCTTCGGCGCGGTCCTGACGTCGTGGATCCTCACCATGGATGGCTTCCTGGCCTTCACAGGCTGGCAATGGGTCTTCATCATTGAAGGCGGCATGGCCGTCTTGCTCGGCATTGCCTGCTTCTTTGTGATGCATGACTCCCCCGCAAAGGCCAAATGGCTTGACGCTGAGGAAAAAGCCATCCTTAAGATGGCCATGGAGCGGGACCAGGACCTCACCAGCGTCCAGGACGTCCACGGCCTGGCCGCCGTGCGAATTGTCCTGAAGAATCCGCAGGTGTGGTACTACTCCCTGGTCTACACACTGATGATGATCGGCTTTTATTCCGTCACCTACTGGCTGCCGCAGATCATCAAACTGAAGTTCGGAACCAGCAATGTGGAATCGGGTCTCCTGTCGGCGATACCCTGGGTCCTCGCCACTATCGCCCTGATCTTTGTCTCCCGCTACACCGCCAAGCACGGCCGGCGCGGACCGCTGCTGACGATCATGCTCTTCATTTCGGCCGCGGGCATGCTTGTGAGTAGCCTCGTGGGTGACCCGGTGATTGCCCTGATCGGTCTTTGCTTCGGTGCCTGCATCCAGGCTTGTGTTCCCCTGCTGTACAGTTTCCCATCCCAACATTTCCCGGGTGCCCTTGGAGCGGTGGCCCTCGCCCTCGTGAATTCCATCGGAAACATCGGAGGTTTCGTCGGACCCTACATCCTCGGTGCCTTGCGGGAGAGTTTCGGCACAGACACCCCTGGTCTGCTGATGCTCTCATCGACGTTCATTCTGGCTGGCATCCTCTCGTTCGGCCTGAAAAAGCAACTGCGCAAGTCCCCGGCATACGTCGCCGGAGTCGAGTAACCACTACCCCACCGTCCCAGTGGGTGCAGTTCGGTGAGTGTAGGGGGCCGGACAATGTCCGGCCCCCTACACTCCGTTTGGGGCTGATGCTGCTGCAGATAACCGGTCGACCATCGCACGCGATCCCCAGGCGCCCGGACCGCCAGTGTTTGCTCTTTGACAACGAGCTCATCGGCCCGCGGGGCAGCGATGGACCGGCTGCGGCCCACAGCCTAGCGTGAGTTCCATGCCCACAGGTGGATACCATTCAAGCCGTCATTAAGGTTCGGTATGTCGCTCCGGTGGGTACCGGTCGGGCCGTCCTAGTGGGCTCCGATCAGAGTGACGTTACGGGTACGCGTGCGCTGAGCCCTTGGTCTTGGAGCGGGGTGAAGACTCAAACCGCCCTTCCCGCCCCGGCCGCCGTTTGATGCAATCTCATCGATGCGGGCGAGGCCGGCGTCGGTCAGGACGAGGTCTGCGGCGGCAATGTCCGGAACAGGCACGATGCAATCCTTGCGGGCGAGCAGCCATGCCAAGGGGAGCTGCGAAAGCGTGGCCCCCTTGCTGCCAGCGAAATCGGTCAGATCGTTGACAATGCCACGTTCGCTTCGAAGTTTCCGGCTTCCCCCAAGCGAGTGCATGGCGCATGTCATCCGCAGGTTGGACAGCGCCGCTGAGAAACCCCGCGCGAGCGGCGAGTACGCAGCCAGGTCGATGCCCAGTTCTTCGAGGACAGGCAGCAGTGGCTCGACCTCGTGGGCGAAGATTGAGTATTCGAACTCTCCGCGGATATCGGGTGTACGGCATGAGCTCCGCGGGTGGTGTCCTCGGCCAGGTACTTCCCCGCCAAAGTGGACGCCGTCATCGGCAAACCCCGCCGGGCCAGGGGAATTTGTCCCGCGACGAACTCGCCGCACGTCCCACCGACGAACCGGTATGGACGTCTCTGCGGCTCGCCTACGAAGCCTTGCTCGCTCAGCCGGGAGACCGCGAACGTGGCAAGCGAGCCATGCGGGTCCTGACCAGCACCGCATCACTCCGTGCCCGCAACCTCGAAAAGCATTTGCTCTGGGCGCACCTGCTTGAGCCCATCGCCGCGCGACTGCAAGGCGACCACAAGCACCTCGGGGACAGATCCTCGTCCAGGCCAGCCTCGCCTGCTTCGACATAGCGATGGCTACCTGGGCTGAATCGGACTCGAATCAGCGGCCCGAGGAATTGCTCCGGCAGCTTCGATACGCTCATGCCCGCCGGCTGACCGGGGAAGCCACTCAAGAGCCGTAGGCCCCGGTCCCCCTGTCCCACGCACCGGAGCAGCCGGCCCGAGACGCCTCCGCCATCACTTTTGGAAGGATTGATTAACTAGATACCTGGCATATAGCGGACAAATTATGCTGGCTGACCAGGGCGCAAGTGGGGACTTCCGAACAGCAGCCGTGGCTAGGACTCTGCTCGGTCCGTTTTTGCTACGTATACGTCGCACGGGGCATGGTGAGCCACATGGTTGGCCACGCTTCCAAGGACGCGGCCTAGGCCTTGCATACGCCTGTTGCCCACAACGATCATTCGGGCCGTGTAGGTTTCGGCATGGCTGATCAATGCCTGGGCCGGTGTTCCACGGACTGCGAAGTGCTCGACGCGCAGGTTCTCGCCAAGGATCTTTGACGCGGCGTTCCGGGCGACGGCTGCTGCTTGGTCTGCGCCGGAAATGATCGTTGTGTCGCTGCCGCTGCCGACAATTTCCGTTTGGTCGTTATCGAAGGCAGTAATGACGTGAAGCGTCGCTCCAAGTCCTGCAGCGATGTCGCGTGCCTTTTCGGCCGCCCTTTGGGCGGTTGCGCTGCCATCGACTCCCACGATAATGGTTCCGTTCATTGGTGCTCGTCTTTCTCTAGATGCTGATGCAACCGATGCGTGCTTGGAGTGCATGACTGCATGCGGACGGCGGGCCGCTCAGTTTGGTCGTGTTTTTCCTGATTGCCGTCCGGCAGAAGCATTGTTTTGGTCCATTTTGTGGGCCGAGGTCACCGTTGGGCAGGGTGCGCGGCCCGAGGAGGTCAATGGCTGGTATTGCCCTGCCAGGGGGCTGATGATGCCGAGGGCCGGAGGCGAAACTGTGGCGGCTCACCTAAATACTGAGAGAGCACGTCGCGGAAGACTCCGACGATAGGCCAGGGGCGGCCGCTCGAGCGGTCAGTCAGAATGTATGTTGCTTCTGCAAGGACGGCGGGTGCGGGTCCGGTGTCGGAGATCGCGGCCGCAAGCGAGAAGCTGCTGGTCCCGATATGGGTAATCCACAGGGTGGCCACCAGGGGGGCCCGTGAGTACTCCAGCTCCCTCCGATACTCGATTGTCTGCTGTCCGATCACTTTTCCGACCGTGCCATCAAGGATTTCGAGTAACCCGTCGGCATGGCCCCCAAGTCCGGGAAGCGGCTGGCCGAGGAACCGGATGCGTGCCTCATCAAGTACTCGAACGAGTGCCGCATTTCCGAGATGGCCGGCACTGTTCACGTCATCAAAGCGTAGCTCGACCGTGATTGAGCGGGGGCAGCGCTCGTAAAGTTCTGCTGCTTGGGGGCTAGCCATTAGTCGTTGCCTCCCTCTTTATTGCTGGCCGTCCGGGCGCTTCCCTTATCAACTGCCCGGAGTCTCAGGGGCATTCCTGGCCCTTGGGATCGACGAGCATCTGATGTCCGTCGCAGTGGAAAAACAGCCGACGTCCGCCTCCGTTCGCGAGAACGATCCACGCCAGTGAGCCGTCGTCCAGAACCGCGTCGACGGTGCCCGCATAGCGCTGTTCCGTATCCGGCCCGGTGAGGAGCACAGTGTCACCGGGGATGAGCTCGCACCAGTTGGTTACCACCGATCTTCGGTAGCCGTACTGCGTGGGTCTGGTGAGCTGCTGGGACGACAGACTTGCGTGGAGCGCGGTCACGGGATCAACCTCTTTCTGCTGACTTGTCGGTTAGTTGTCTTTGCGCGGCCATGACGGTAGCGATCTGTTGCCCCTGCTATGGATAGCCCAGGATGGGACGGGCCCTGTGGCCGGCCCCATCCGCGGGCCAGGCGGTGTTGTCGGCCTTGTTAGACGCGAACTTCGGGGAGCGCAGCGGGCGACGGCAGTGGGGCTGCAGGCGTTTTGTCATCCGCCGGTGTACCGGGTGCCTTCTTGCGGGCTCCGCGTTCCAGCCGTCGTGTCAGCAGCGTCAGTCCGAGATTGATGACGATGTAGATGACGGCGATGGTGAAGAACATTTGGAGCGGGTTGTGTAGTGACTGGATCGCTATTTGGCCCCGGCGGAGGAGTTCCTCGTAGCTGAGGATGAAGCCGAGTGAGGTCTCTTTGACGACAACGATAAGCTGGCCGATCAGCGCGGGAAGCATCATGCGGAATGCCTGGGGCAGGAGAACCAGCCGCAGCGTATGCCAGCTGGACAACCCAAGTGACTGCGCGGCTTCTTTCTGTCCGCGCGGGAGCGCCTGCAGGCCACCACGAATGATCTCGGCGATGACTACGCCGTTGTACAGCGCCAGTCCCATGACGAGGAAGGTCAGAGTCGAAAATTCGATTCCGATTTCCGGGAGGACACGCGCAAGGAAGAAAATGAGCAGCACCACGGGGATGCCCCTGAGCAGTTCAATGACTGACACAACAAACCACCGGTACCAGGGCTGTGATGTTACACGTAGCAGCGCCATCGCGGTACCGAACGCCATGGCGCAAACTATGGCCAGGACCGCGACTATGAGGGTGTTTAGCATTCCGCCTGCCAAAAACGACCAGAGAGTGCTGAAGCGGGGGTTCGCCGGATCGATCAGCGGACCCCATTTGTCTGCACTCAGCTGCCCTTCGGTTGCGAGTTTCTCTCCGACTAGGAAGAGGACTCCCAGCGTTACCGCGCCGGTGACCACGCCGAACCAGCGAACCCGACGGCCGGCCCGGGGGCCCAGTGCGTCGTAAAGAAGTGTTCCGGAGCTCATCGAAGAATCGCCACCTTGGTTTCAATCAGGGACAGAAGACGTCCTATGGGCAGCACGAGCAGCAGGTAGCCGGCTATCACGCCGGCCAGAACGGGGAGCGCGGCAAGTCCGCGGGCCGCGGTCAGCGTGTCAGCGACGGCGAACAGGTCATGTCCCACACCGAAGGCACCGACGATCGCCGAATTCTTGATGAGGTAGATGATGGCATTAGTCAGGGGTGGAAGTGATGAGCGGAGTGCTTGGGGCAGGATTACCAGGCCGAGGCTGGGCATGAACGACAGCCCGATCGACCTTGCTGCTTCTGCCTGTCCCGTAGGCACAGCGTTGATGCCGCTGCGCAGTGCTTCACAGACAAAAGACGCGGAGTAGAGCGCCAATCCGATGGTTCCGAACCAAAAGTATGATCCCTTGATCCCGATCTCCGGGAGGCCGAACGCCATGAAGAAGAGCACCACGGTCAGGGGGCAGCTCATAAGTACAGTGACCCATCCCCCTGCCAAGGTGCGGAGGGAAGGAACGGGCGAGACGCGGGCCGCCGCGAGAAGTATCCCTAACGGCACTGCGCCGAGCAACGCGAAGAAGCAGATCTGAATGGTACGGAGCCAGCCCTGCCAAAACAGGTCGAAATTGTCGAGAATTACGTCCACGGGTGGACCCTTTCACCTGGGAGGGAGGATCAGGCGCACGGGGCCGGTTCCGGGAGCTGCGCTACCTTGTCGATGTCTTTTCCGGCGGTTTCCTTCCAAGCGCGCTCATAGCTGCCGTCTGCTGCGGCATCCTTGAGTGTCTTGTTCACAAACTCACAGAATTTCGTGTCACCCTTCGTCATGCCGACGCCGTAGGGCTGGACGAAGAACGGCTTGCCAATGACTTTGTACGTGTCTTTGTTGGTTGCAGCGAGACCGTTCAGGATGGAATCTCCCGCCGTCATGGCGTCAACCTGACCCGTGCGGAGTGCATCTTCGCATTTGCTGAGAACGTCGAATTCGACCAGCTGGTTGGTCGGGTCGGCAAGGTGGGGCTTCAGCTTGTCGCCGTCGATCGAACCTACGCCGGCGCACACTTTCAGTCCGCCGCTTTTGAAGGATTCGGGCCCGGTAATGGCAGTGTTGTCTGCCTTTACCATGAGGTCGCTGCCGGCCATGTAGTAGGGCCCGCCGAAGCCGACCCGCTCGCGACGTTCGTCAGTGACAACGTAGGTGGCGGTGATCATATCGACCTTGCCCTGGATGATTGATTCCTCCCGGACTTTAGAGGGGGTTTCCACCCACTCGATCTTGTCGGCCGCAATTCCGAGCTTGGCGGCGATGATTTTGCCGATCTCCACGTCGAAACCCTCCGGCTTGCCATCGAGCCCCTTGAGGCCGTAGCCGGGCTGGTCGAACTTGGTTCCGATCCGAATGGTTCCCGCAGTGGCCAGTTTGTCCATGGTCGTACCGGACTCGAAGGTCTGCTTCTCGACCTTCGGGGCGGCTGCTGGGGCGGTACCGCCGCAACCCGTCAGCGCCAGTGAGCCGAGGAGGATGAGGGAGAAAGCAATGCTCTGTGTCTTCATAAAAAACTCCATTGTCTTGAGACATCGTTGTTCGCCGGAGTACACCGGCAGGGAAATTTTTAGTTCAGTGGCTGAGAACTTTTGACAGGAAGTCCTGTGCCCGGCTGGTCCGGGGATTGTCGAAAAACTCGGCCGGTGAGGCCTGCTCGACGATTGCGCCGTCAGCCATGAACACCACCCTGTCCGCAGCCTTCCGGGCGAACCCCATCTCGTGGGTCACGACCACCATGGTCATGCCCTCCTGAGCGAGATCCGTCATGACGTCGAGAACCTCGTTGACCATCTCCGGATCCAGGGCAGACGTCGGTTCGTCGAACAGCAGCACCCGCGGCTGCATCGCCAGGGAACGGGCGATTGCTACCCGCTGCTGCTGGCCGCCCGAGAGCTGCGCGGGCAGCTTGGGCGCCTGCTGTCCGACGCCCACCCTTTCCAGCAGTTCCATCGCCTGCGCCCGGGCTTTTGCCGGTGGAACCTTGCGGACACGTATCGGGCCCAGGGTCACGTTCTCGAGCACGGTCATGTGCGCGAAGAGGTTGAAGGACTGGAAAACCATGCCGACGTCGGCGCGGTGCGACGCCAGGGATTTTCCTTCAACGGCTAACGGCACCCCGCCGAGCTCAATGGTTCCCGAGTCGACCGTTTCGAGGCGGTTGATGGCCCGGCAGAGTGTCGATTTTCCGGATCCGCTGGGTCCGATGACCACAACGACTTCACCCTCGGCGACATCGAGATCGATGTCCTTGAGTACGTGCAGAGGTCCAAAATGCTTGTTCACTCCACGCAACTGAATGAGGGCCGCGGCCTGCTCCGTTGCGGTCTCACCGTCCCCGCGTGGGGCGGGGAAGGTATCAACGGTGCGTTCGGCGCCCTTGCTGAACAGTGTCATGACTCTCCTCTTAGGATCCACAGTCCGAACCCACAATGTGGTTTCGGACTCATGTGATGTACGCTACATCCTAACGACGAAAATTACAATGTGAATTTTCGCTCACGATATAAGACACTTTGTGACGACGCGACTGAGCGGCCTGGGGTCGGACCGAAAGCGGCTGATCGTTCAAGCGGACAGTATCTATGCGTTTCGGACGCAGGCGGCGGGATGTCGGATCCGGGAGTTGCTTGCGGCACCCATGATGGCCTGCAAAGGCCGGGGTCTGGCCGCGGATGCCACGCGCCCCCCTTTGATATCACGAGACGGAACGTTGATTGGACCCCGGTGGGGCTACCGTCTAGCGTGAGTGCTATGTCCGTGGCAGAATCTTCAGCGAAGTCCAGCAGCAACACCTTGCTCGTTCTGGGAAAAATCTCATCCATTCTCGACGCTTTCTCGCTCGCCCGACCGGTACTGTCCCTGAGCGATATCCGCGAGGCCACCGGCATGCCCACCTCAACGGTCCAGCGGCTGGTGGCCAACCTCATGTCGCAGGGCTTTCTGGACCGGGAGGACGATTCCTACCGCATCGGAATGCGGTTGGCCTACTGGGCAGCCCCGGCGACCCGGGGAATGGAAGTGATCGACGTCATCAGCCCGGTGCTGAAGACGCTTCGGGATACCACGGGAGAAACCACGTGTTTCTATAAGGCAGAGCAGCACCAGCGTGTGTGCGTGGCAATGGCGGAAACGCGCCATGCTCTTCGCCGCGAGATGCATCTTGGTAAGATCCTCCCCCTGCATGCCGGTTCGGCGGGGCGGGTTCTCCTGGCCTGGGACTCGGACCTCATGGAGGAGGTCCTGCGTGATCCCTTGGAGTCACTCACGGAATCCACGATTACGAGTTCTGAGGATCTGGTCACCGCAGTAAAGAACACCCGGACGGATGGGTTTGCCATCACTGTCGGTGAGCGTGAAGACGGCGCCTCCGGTCTCTCCGCCCCGGTTTTCGACGCTGCAGCCGGTCTGGTGGGGGCGGTGACCATTAACGGTCCCACTTTGCGAATGCCACGCGAAACGTGCGAGGCCTGGGTGGAACCGCTACTTACAGCAGCGGAGCATATGACAAGACTGATCGGCGGCCGGTTCCCCGGCGAGGCGTGATGCCCGCAAGGAAACCGCCGCCCATCAGATCCCGGGGCTAGGGCAGGAGCTGAGAGTAACCCGCGATCGACTGACCGGCGACGTACATCGTCGCAGCGTCAGATGCTACAAGGATTTCCTCGAAATTCTGCGCGTAAGCACCCAGATCCTCGGCTACTGATCCGACAATGGCCAGAACGGGGATGGCTCTGCCGGATAACCGGACGCGGTGCAGAATGGCCGAGATGATTTTCCCCTTCCCTGTCTGAGAATCCAGGCGCCCCTCTCCAACAACGACCGCATCGGCGGACTCCAGATACTTGTCGAAGTTTGCCGCGTCCAGAACCGCGTCGGCCCCGGACACCAAATCCGCCCCAAAGTTCGCCCACAGGCCGCCGGAGAGCCCGCCGGCTGCTCCGGTGCGTGGAACGCCGGCGGGATTGCGGGGATATGTGACCGCCAGCTGTTGGAGTCGTTCCTCGAGCAGCTGGATACTGGCCGCGTCTGCCCCTTTCTGGGGCCCAAAAATCCGGGGGGCATCGAGGAATGTTGTCGTCACATCGGAGAGGACAGTCAGGCGGGCACCCCTCGGGCCGCCTCTGTCGTTGATGGCCCGGACCGCCCCGGCTCCTCCGTCAGTAGTGGCGGAGCCACCGGCTGCAACCATGACATGCGTAGCCCCCAAACCGATGGCGGCTGCAATCATCATCCCTGTCCCGTAAGTGCTGGCGGACATTGCGTCATGCGGGGAATTTCTCGACGCTGTGAGACCGCCGGCCTGGGCTACTTCGATCACGGCGGTTCCGTCCGGGGCCAGCCCGAGAATTGCAGAAATGGGCTCGGCCCAGGCATTAACCGCTTCGACAGTGACAGCATCCGCATCCAGACTGCGGCAAAGAGCATCAAAAGTGCCCTCACCACCGTCCGCGACCGGCAGCGGCACAGCCCTGCCACCGCCATCCTCGATGCCTGCAGCTATGGACACCGCAACTTCCAAGGCTGAGTATGTGCCTTTAAAACTATCCGGGGCAACCAGGATGGTCATGCTTGGGCCTCCGGGTTCACGGCGTGCGGGGGCACGCTGCCTTCGGCGATGGCCACCGCATTTAGCGCGCTGAGGCGTGCCATCTCGGCTCGGACGGGTACGGTTGCGCTGCCGACATGCGGCAGCAACACGGTGTTCGGCAGTTCGGCCAGGCCGGGGGCCAGCCGCGGTTCATCTTCGAAGACGTCCAGGCCGGCTGCCGCGATGACGCCGTTCCGCAGCGCCTCCACCAGGGCTGCCTCATGCACAATCGGGCCGCGGGCGGTATTGATAAGGATGGCGTCAGGCTTCATGCGGCGCAGGACGCCGGCGTCCACCATGTACCGGGTCTGGTCGTTGAGGGGAACGTGCAGGGACAAAAAGTCGCTGCGTTCCACAAGCTCCTCCCAAGGCACCTGGCGGACCTTACCGGCGAACTCGCCCAGCTCACCTTCGCTTACCGGCCGGTCACCGGGTGGTCTGGGCGCGAAGAGTACCTCCATGCCGAATCCCAAGGCCCGTCTGGCAGTGGCGCGGGCTATTCTGCCGAATCCGGCGAGGCCCAGGACCGCACCGGAGACGTTGCGGCCGAGCAGGAGGTTCGGCTCCCAGCCGTGGAATCTGCCCTCGCGTACCAGTTTGTCCGCCTCCACGACGCGTCTGGCCGTGCCGAGGATGAGCAGCATGGCAATGTCCGCCGTCGCATCCGTGAGGACACCGGGCGTATTGCCCACAAGAATGCCGGCCCGGGTGGCCGCACCGACGTCGATGTTGTTGTAGCCGACGGCGAAGTTGGATATCCCTCGGACGCGGGCACGGGCCAGCAGATCGGCGTCGATCACGTCGCGTAGCTGGGTGAGGACGACATCGAAGTCCCCGGATGCGCACAGTGAGGCCAGCGATTCGTAGTCGGGGGGCTCGGGCAGCACGGTGACCCTGCCGGCGTTGCTAAGCAGCCCGAGCCCGGGTTCCGGGATCGCGGTCGTGACCAGGAAGCTGTTGCCCACGGTCAGGCGCCATCCCTCAGGTGGGTTCGTTCAAAGTCTGACGCGCGGCGCCCTGGATTGCAGTTCATGGTTGAAGTTCCTCCCGCGGCCGAAGCCGCGCATTCGCTGCACGTTCCCACTTTGAGAAGGAACGCGCTGCCGTGTCTTCCGCGCGAACAGTGCCGGACGGACGTATGACAGCATCGTCGCTGATCATCATCACTCATATTATGGGATTAAACCCGTATAGTGAAGAGGGCCTGCATTCTTGCACCCGATGTCTTTTATAGTGACTGGCGGAAAAGCTCCCTCTGCTGACCAGGGGCAGGCATCGGCTCCATCCGCGGTTCCCGGCCTCGTCCGAGGAACGGCGGAATCAGGGCTTTGACCGACCCGGCTTCACTCCGGAACTCACGCCAGCGCGAAGTGATTCGCCCCCAGGAAGCACGGGGTGGCAGCGCGCCGGCGGGAGCCACCACGGACGCGGCGTGTAAACCGACATCGAGGGTCCCTGCCTTGGCTGGCAGGAACCCTCGGTGTCGGCAACACTGATGCCTCTCGTCGACCAGGATCATGTGAACATTGGTCTTCGGAGATGATTCCCGGCGCGGGCCCCCGTCTTTCGGGTTGCGTGTTGCGAGTGCGCGCGCCGGCGCCGGGAAATCTGAAAATACGTGCGCGACTTTTGGAACCACAGCAAGGTTCAATTCCGGCACCACATGACGATGGCGGGGAACAGCCTCGGCCCCGGCGCGGCGGCGAAGCCGTTCCCTCCCCGGTTTCCTAGTGGGCGAGAGCGTCGGCAACTTCCGTCGGAGCAGCCAGGGAGGCTGCTGCAGTCCGCTCCCGGACGCACTGCTCGATGTCATCTGCGAGCTGGGGACCGGTGAGACGGAAGACCTCAAGGAGCTTCGCAGGGGTGCCGCTTTCACCGAAGCGGTCTTTCATCCCGAAGCGGTCAATGGGAATCGGGCAGCGGAGCGAGGCAAGTTCGGCCACGGCTGAGCCTAGTCCGCCGGCGATCTGAGCTTCTTCAATCGTGGCAGCGTACCTGGTTTTCCGGATGCTGTTGAGGATGGTTTCTTCGTCAAGCGGCTTGATTGTTGGAACGTGGACAACCTCCGCAGAGAGTCCCCGGTCGGCGAGGATTTCCGCAGCGAGCAGACCTTGATAGGTCATGGTCCCGGTGGTGATGATCGATATGTCCGTTCCGGAACGCAGCACGTACGCCTTCCCGATTTCGAACGGCGAATCTGCGGTGGTGAAAACCGGCGTGGCATCCCGGGCTAGGCGGATGTAACTCGGGCCCGGATCGGAGGCAAGGGCGCGTGTGGCTTTTTCGGCTTCTATGCTGTCTGCGGGGGCAATGACGCGGGTGTTGGGGATGACGCGCATCAAGGCGATGTCTTCGAGCATTTGATGGGTCGCGCCGTCGGGACCCACGTTGATCCCGGCGTGTGAGCCGACGATGGTTACGGGCTGGTCATTCAGTGCCGCTGTTGTCTTAAATTGCTCCCAGTTGCGGCCCGGGCTGAAGGCTGCGTAGCTGGATGTGAAGGGGATTTTTCCAGCTCGGGCCATGCCGCTGGCCACGGTGACCAGGTTCTGCTCGGCGACGCCAACTTGCACGAAGCGGCGCGGAAAGCGGTCCTTGAAGAGGTGCATCTGCGTACTGTCGGTAAGGTCGGCACAAAGTGCGACCACGCGCTCATCGAGTTCGCCAGCTGCGAGGAGACCACGGCCAAAACCAGCGCGAATGGGTTCCGAGCTGACGTCGTTGGTGAGGGCACGGGGGTCCAGGGGGAAAGCGGTCATGGGGCTGTGGCTCCTTCGAGTGCGAGCAGGGCGATGTCGGCCTGCTCCGATGTGGGGGGCATGCCGTGCCAGCGGTGGTTGTATTCCATGAATGGCACGCCCTTGCCGGGGACGGTATTTGCGATGATCATGGTGGGTTTGGCAGTAACAGCCTTGGCAAGCCCGATGGCGTCGATGATGCTGCGAACGTTGTTTCCGTCAATTTCAAGAACGTGCCAGTCGAACGATTCCCACTTGCCGCGGAGGTCGCGCAAGGGCATCACGTCTTCGGTGGAACCGTCGATTTGAATGTTGTTGCGGTCAATAAAGGCGATGAGGTTGCCCAAGGCGTATTTGCCCGCGAACATTGCGGCCTCCCACACATTTCCCTCATTGATCTCGCCGTCGCCCATGATTGTGTAGACCCACCGCTGGTTTACCTGGTCAATCTCCTGCAGCACGTACGCATAACCGGCGGCCTGTGAAAGTCCCGAGCCGAGGGGTCCGCTCGTGCTTTCCAGCCCGGGCAGGGCCAGACGCTCCGGGTGGCCCTGGAGCCGGGAGCCGAATTGGCGCAGGGTCTGGAGCTCGTCGACGGGAAAGTATCCCGCGCGTGCCATGGCGGCGTAGAGAACGGGTGCCGTGTGCCCGTTGCTGAGGTAGAAGACGTCCCTCTTGTCCCAGTCCGGGTTTTGCGGATCGTGGAGCATGCTGTGGAAATACAGAACGGCCAACAGCTCTGCCATGCCCAAGGGTCCGGCACTGTGTCCGCTCTTAGCCGCGGCAAGCATCGAAATGATGTCGCGGCGGATTGTGCCGGCAATCCGTTTTAGGTCTTCGTCGCTGTGGACGACGCTTTCACGGGTAATCATGGTTACTCCTATGTTCAGAAAATCGATCTAGGGCAGGGGCATTCCTGCCGCCTCTTCTGCGGCGCTGGCGTTGGGGCCTTCCGGCGTTGGACTGTCGCTTCGGGACTGGCTCCAGGAACGTCGCGGCGGGAAGCCGCTGGGACGTTGGCGCATTTTGGGTCGTCGCCGGGAGCCGCTCCCTCCGGCTCCTGCCGGATGACGGCTACGGGGCCGTGGGCACCGTGCCGCATGCAGCGTCGTTTGACGGCGTGCTGGCGTCTGAAGGGATGACCCACTCGAAGGCCGCGGCTTTGGAGCGTGCCCCTTGAGCGGACTTTGAACGGTTGGGCTCGCCGAGCTCCGCAAGCAGTTTCTCGGAAAGCCCCACCAGTCCTGCGAATCTTTCGGTGGTCAGCCATTCCGGGCGTGTTGCGAACAGGATGTCCTCGCTCGAGGTGTTTCCGCTCGCGCCTGGGGCGAAGGGGCACCCGCCGAGGCCGCCCAGCGCGCCGTCCACCATGGTGGCGCCGGACTGGATGGCGGCGAGGGTGTTGGCGACGCCGAGGCCCCAGGTGTCATGGCCGTGGTACACGATCCGGCGGGAAGGAGACTCCTGG
This sequence comes from Arthrobacter sp. ov118, assembly GCF_900116495.1. Taxonomy (GTDB): domain Bacteria; phylum Actinomycetota; class Actinomycetes; order Actinomycetales; family Micrococcaceae; genus Arthrobacter. The sequence continues at coordinate 139,267 of NZ_FPAY01000011.1, read as the reverse complement.
CGGATGCGGCTGATCAGCCCGGACACCTGGGCGGGAATAGCCTGCCCAAGAGTGTCACAGAGGACTATGTCCGTGGTGCCCTCTGCCCGGGGATCGTTGGCGATGGACAGGACGCGTTCTTCCGGGACCATTCCTTCAAAGGGGCACGTGAACGAGGTGGCTATGCAAAGTTGGATCTGGCCATCGACGGCTTTGGCGTATTTCACGGCCTCGGGCAGAGCGGCGAGGCTTTCGTCCGTGCTGCGGCCGATGTTTGCCTTGTTGTGCGAGTCTGAGGCGGAGAGGCAGTATTGGAAGTTCCGCGCCCCGGCGGCCGCTGCTTTGGCCACGTGCCCCGGAGTGGCGACCCAGATCCAACATTTGTCGAGTTCCTCGGCGGTGAGGGCCTGAACTACCTCCAGGGTGTTGGCCATAGTGGGAACGAGGTCGGGTCGGGCCATGGAGCCGAGTTCGATCGCGGGTACGCCCAGGCGCAGCAGCTCGCGGACGGTGTCCACTTTTTGTTCGGTGGGCAGGAGCTTTCCGGTGAGCTGAAGCCCGTCCCGCAGGGTGACGTCGCGCAGGATGGTGTTGCCCAGTGTTGAGGCGAGTGGGTTTACGTGGTGGTTCATGCCTGAAGTGCCTCCTCGCGGCCAGCGGCCGCAGTGATCTCTGTCGGGTCCATGTCCAAGAGCCCGGAGAGGATTTCCGCTGTGTTTTCGCCCAGATCCGGCCCGAGGTTGCGGATGGGCAGGGACTGGTCGCCGATGACGGGCACGATGCCCGGGAAGCCGACGCCGGAGAGGGTTTCTTCGCCGGTGGAGACGTCGAATTTCTGGATCATGTTGCGGGCCGCGTACTGGCTGTCGTTACTGATATCCGCTGCAGTGTAAATAGGGCCCGCCGGAACACCGGCCGCGTCCAGGGCGGCAAGGGCGTCGGCGGCATCCAGTTCCCCGGTCCATGCGCCAATGGCCTGGTCCAGTTCCTCGCGCCGTGCCCAGCGGCCGGCATTGCTCTGCAGTTCGGGATCTTCGGCCAACTCCGGGCGCCCGATGGTCTGCATGTACCGCTGGTAGATGGAGTCCCCGTTGCCGGCGACAACGATGCTGGCTCCGTCCTTGCAGATGTAGGCGTTGGAGGGTGCGATTCCTTCCATGCGGCCGCCTACACGTTGCCGGTCCACACCATATGCCTGGTAGTCCGGAATGAGCGATTCCATCATGGAGAACATGGCTTCGTTGAGCGCAACGTCGATGATTCGTTCGGTGAGCACAGCGGCACCAGCGGAGTCCCGGCGTCGCGCTTCCCGTTGGTAGAGGCTCATCATGGAGCCGAAGGCTGCGTAGAGGCCCGCGATCGAATCGCCGATCGAGACGCCGACCCGTACGGGCGCGCGGTCGGGATCGCCGACGAGGTTCCGGAAGCCCCCGTAAGCTTCGGCGACTGCGGCAAAGCCCGGACGCTCGGACAGCGGTCCGGTCTGCCCAAAGGCGGAAATGCGTGTGATGACAAGTTCCGGGTTTACCTCGTTAAGGACCTCGGGGCCCAGCCCCCATTTCTCCAGGGTTCCCGGACGGAAGTTTTCCAGGAGGATGTCCGACTTCCCGGCAAGTCCCAGGACCGCCTGCCGGCCGGCCTCGGTGCGCAGGTCCAAGACGACGGACTTCTTGTTGCGGTTGATGGTGCGGTACAGCATGGAGGTGTCGCCCTTGTGCAGCCTCCAGTTGCGCAGCTCGTCGCCGGTACCAGGCCGCTCTACCTTGATCACTTCGGCACCGAAGTCAGCGAGAAGCCGGCCCGCAGTGGGTGCAGCTATGTAGTTTCCTAGTTCGAGGACTCTGACGCCGTCCAGCGGTGCGATGCGTGTCTGTGTCATTGGTGTTCCTTCGTTTTGTGGCGTTGCGGTGGATAGCTGCCCGGTCAGAACAGCAGGCTCATCGGCATGATCAGCAGGATTGCGACGACGGAGGCCACCGAGACTCCGAAAGTTACGGATTTCAGCGCACCCCGTACGCTCTGGCCCAGGAGTGACTGCAGGAGCCAGAAGGTGTTGCTGGTGATGTGAACCATGAACAGGGATCCGGCGCCGGCGGCCAGTGCTACCAGCACCGGGTCCAGACCAATGGCGGGTGCGATGGGGGCCAGCAGGCCTGCGGCGGTGATGGCGGACAGCGTGACTGAGCCGACGGCGATGTGGAGCACGGCCGCGATGGCCCACACCACGAGGAGCGGGGCGACGGTGCTTGCGGAGAAGAGTCCGCCAAGGATGTGGCCAAGGCCGGCTGCAGCGACGGTCGCGGCGAGGCAGCCGCCGACGCCGGTGAGGATGAGGATTTGGCCGCTCTCCTTGAATCCGACGGCAATGGCCTCCTCGACGCGCTTCTGCCCGATGGCGGAGCGGGTGACGAGGCAGGTGCCGATCAGGCCGATGAGGAGTGCGATGACCGGTTCGCCGAGGAGCTGCAGCCACGGCAGGTCGATCTCAAGGATTTGCAGGACAGCGCCGGCGCCAATGAGCAGGAGCGACGTCAGGAGCGGGGCGAATAGCAGAAGCAACGGGAACTGCTTCTTGCCGCGTTGTGTCAACAACACCGTTCCAGTTTGCAGATCCGTGCCGCTGCCGCCTCGAGTGTCCGTCGGATGGCCGACGGGCGGGGCGCCCGCCTCATGATCGTCCTCTTCGCCTTCCTGGTCTTCCTCGGCGACGAAGGTGTGGTCTTCATCCTTTGCCTCGTTCCAGAAGCCGCGCCGGAAGAGGAACGTCATGATGGCGATCGAGATGATGATGGTCGGGATAACCAGCAGCAGGCCGAACAGTAGCATTTTCCCCAGCGGTACTTTCAGGAGTCCGGCCAAGGCGAGTGATGCGACCCCAGGAACCGTGAATACAATGCCGCATTCCAGAGCGATCGCCATGGCGGTAGCCATCCGGGCGGTGCCATATTTGCCGATTCTTGGCGCCAGTTTTCGGGCCAGGGGGGCCGAAATGACGAGGAGCACGTCCAGGAAGATGGACTGGAGCACGGTGCCGATCGCAAGGCCCATCGTGTATGGCAGTCGCTTGGGTCCGAACGTGTTGAGCAGGTGCTCCACCAAGCGCCGGATCGCGCCGCTCTGGTTAAGGACGGAGCCCATCAGGACGCCGAACGCGATGAGCAGGCCGACATCCACCATGATGTCACCGAAACCCGACGTGATGGTTTTGACGGTCTTTTCCACGCCCAGACCGACAGCCAAGCCCAGATAAACCGAAGCGAGGACCAAGGCTATGACGGGGTTGACTCTGAAACGCACAATGAGCACAACCGCGGCCAGGACGGCTACGCCTGTGTTGATCAAGACAGCGATGTCTGACATGAAGAGGATCCGATCGTTTCGCCTTCAGCTCTGAAGGCTTGGAGCAGGTAGCACCCGGAAGGGGAACAGCTTCAACCCATAATATGGGATTAAGCTCACAATGCAAAGAGCTCGTCCGGAATTTATCCTCACGTTCTCCTTGGGGGCAAGAAAAATGGCAAACGGTGTCGGCTGTACGCCAGTACCCGACGTCGGAGGTGTTCCTAGACCCGCCGGATGCTTTTCGATCCTGATCAGGGCCTCCGAGTGTTTGGCCCATTTCAGGTACAGGCGAATGCGGCGCCCTCGTTGACTTCCCGGACATGGGACTGAGCCAGCAGCTGGGCGAAGAATTCACGGCACTGGAGTACGCCAGCACGGTTCCCATATGTGGTGGCGGGTATAAGCGGATCCTGCCGGGCCGGGAAATTGTTGGGAGCCGGGACAGGACCAGACCTCGTCAAATTGGTGAAGCGCCTTTCCAGCTGAGCGGGCGTCGTGCCCCATGTCTCCACTCCACCCGGGAAGGGTCGGCTGGCCGTCGCGACCGATTGTCCGCTTGTAGTACACCCCAACCTGACGTCAGGCAGGCGGCCAAAGGCTGTCAGAATACGATTCGATTCTTGATTCTCTGACAATGGTTCAAGAAACTCTTAGATCGAAATCTCACACTTCTGTCGAGTCCCTACGGCAAGCGACAGCGTGGATTATCGGCAGTAAAGCGGGCTCACACGGCAGTGCGAATTTTGTTCCCCAACTGGGCGGTGGGGACCGTAGTCTGCGTTCGTGAACGCCAAACGGGGTCATGACCGAGTACGTGACGCCTGCAAAGACGTTTCATGTCCGGCGCCCGCAGCTGGCTCCCGCGCCTGTAGGTGAAACATTTGAGGCACCGTAGAACGGGCCGCCAAACGAGCAGCGGCGCTCCGCGTTAGTCCTTGAGGTCGAAGTCGAGGTCGAGGTCTTCGACGGCGGCCAGCTTCCGCCAGGTGGATCCGACGCGGGCGGCACCGAGTGTCGCGGCGATGGGCATCCGGTCCACGGCAATCAGCTGGTCCAAGTCCAGGCCGGTGAGTTCGGCGATGTCGCGGATGGGCACCTGGAAGGTCCGAAACGGGCCCAGCGGAGGGGCATCCTCGATGGCACCTGGCTTGGGCACCTCGGGTATCTCCGCCAGCTCAGGGGTCTGGTCCACCACGTACCCGACGGCCGCGAGCTGTCCCTGATGGATGAAGACGGCGACCTTGAAGAAGCGCAGCGGGATCTCCACGCCGCGGTACACCGGATCGATGGCGCTGAAAATCGGGCCGGTGAAGACGACAATCCTGCTGCGGTATTCGGCGGCATGTTCCTGAAGGTAGGACTCGAGACCCAGCCACAGCTCGAGGCCCTGGTTGAACTTCGCCGCCTGGGGCGCAGCGTTCGTATAGTGGAATGTGTCTTCGTTCGCCAGCTGCGCCTCGGCGACCGTGTCACCCCAGACCGCGGAGGCCCGACGGACCAGATGCCCGCGGTCGATGTCGTTCCGGGCGTACACACTCTCCCCCGTCTGGAGGTCCGTGGCCAGCCGGGGATCCAGCCGCCAAGGGATTCCCGCCCGGTCCAGGTCCACGAGCTTGCTGCCGTCCATGCCCAGTCCCGTCACGGCGGCGAGGCGCTTGTCCGGGCGCATCAGCACCGAGAAGTGCGTGTAGGGCAGCAGGACCGTCTCCACCCCGGGCAGGGCGGGCAGCGGCACGGGCTGGCCCAGGAAGTTCCCATCGAACCCTGCCCGGCCGGCAAGATCTTTCACGGCGAGAGGCGGTGCTACCAGCAGTTCGTCATCCATGACGGGACCCTATCACCGGACTACGTCAGCCGGATGAGTGCTGGCCCAAACTCTGAAGCCGGTAGGGTCACCTGCCGGCGGCCCACTGTTGCCCATCTGCTGTGGAAGAGTACCTGCCTGCGGGGCTAGCGGGCCGTGACCCTTGTTTTGGCGCTGGTGCGGGCTAGCGGAGAGTAGCCGGACTTGCTGCCCGTCACCGTGACCGTGATGGTCTTACCGATATCAGCCGCGCCGAGCACGTACGTGGCCCCGGTAGCACCTGCGATGTTCGTTCCGGACCTTCTCCACTGCTAGCGGTGTCGGACATCTCCGACGAACAACAGTTTGGGGTGCCGCCCGAGATCTACCAAGTGTGACGCAGCATCCCCGTGGAAAGGCGCGGCGCTCCTCCTGTCCACAGTTCCGGTGAACAACGGCCCGCTCTGCCCACGATGCCCTGTCCGAACGCATGCAAGCCCCGCCAACCTGGTACGTCAGCTTCGCCCCCGGCGTCCACTTGCCCGGAGTGAGCACGCGCACGCTCTCACCGACGACCCGTATCCGTCCGTTGCCCCATACGACAAAGCCCACGACGGGCGCGCGTGTACGACGGCGCTGGTAGCAAGGCGGGCGGCCCACCCCTCACTCGCAGCGGGCGAAAGATACTCCATTTGATGTTTCCTCTTCTGCGCCTCAAGGTAAATGAATGGCATTCAATACCAAGGACGGCAACGACGCCGCCCGTCACCGCGGAGAGTGACGCCTGACTCAAAGAAAAAGCGCCATCGCACTGGTCCCATCGCCAGGATGAGCCGTAACGGGAGGGCCCTTCCGCACCATCTGATGAAGCGGAAAGAATCGTGCACTTGAGTTTCAACTAAGTTGGTTGGCGTTTTGTCAACCGCCAGGGCATCTCCGAAGATCCTCAAACCATCAACACCCGAGAAAGTCGGAGTCACATGCAAACAACTATTGACCTCCCCATCGTCGTCACCGCAACGGACCGTGCCAGCATGGAACGTCAGCTTGACGAAGCCGTCGGCGCCGCCCTAACACATGCAATGCGCGAGGGGCGTCAGGGAATCCTGGTCACCCAACACGACCACGCCTCCTTCACGGTCGATCTCAGCGATGCTGTCCCCTTCGGACTGACCCGCGAACTCAAGGAGCGGTAGACCAGCCCTTACTGGGCGGGCAAGGAGCCGACAGCGGCTACGCGGGCCTCCGCGCGTTCGAGCTGCTGGCCCTTTGCTGGCCTATCCAGAACGACTGCCGACAGTGCGGGCGTCAGAGTATGGCTTTCCCCGGCCGGCTTACCCGTCGTTGGATTCGGCCCAATCCAGGGCGGCCGCCAGGTGGTTTTCGTCCGGGAGAGCCTGCTGCTCTTCAGCTGGGAGCTTGTCATACGTGTAGGCAGCGACGGCCATGGGCGAGGTGGAGCGTCCGAGACTGTATCTGACGCTGCGGTCGTTCTTTGTGCCGCAGATAAGGATGCCGATGGTTTCATTGTGATGGTCGCGCCGGAGCACGTCGTCGACGAGGGCAACATAGAAGTTGAGTTTGCCGGCGTATTCGGGCTGGAACTTGCCCGTCTTCAATTCGATGACCACGTACCGGCTTAGCTCGATGTGAAATAGGAGCAAGTCGACATAGAAGTCGTCGCCATCGACGTCAAAATGCACCTGCCGGCCGACGAAAGCGAAACCCGGACCGAGCTCGCGGAGGGTCTCGGTGATCCTGTTGGTGAGGGCGTTTTCGAGATCCCGTTCCGCGACCTCTCCCGAGAGGCCGAGGAATTCGAAGTTGTAGGGGTCCTTGGCGATCTGCTGAGCAAGCTCGGAATCCTGCGCAACAAGCCGTTGCGTAAAGTTTGATGGCGCGGTCCCGGTCCGTTCCAGGGTCTTGTTCATGATCATGTTCAGCAGGACGTTCCGGGTCCATCCATATTGGACTGCTGCGGCGGCGTAGGCTTCCCGGCTGTCCTGGCTGGAGAGCTTGTCCAGAAGGATCGTGATGTGGCCCCATGCCAATTGCGCAACAGCCTGTTGCGCAATTGGCCCTACTCCCCATGCGCCGGCAAAAGTCGTCATGTACTGGATGTTGCGGGGCGACAGGCCCGTCATGTCCGGGAATTCCTTGCGCAGATCCTCGGAGAGGCGTTTTATGACCCTGCTCCCCCACCCCTGCCTGCCCTGCTCTATGCGGACCCTCTGGCCGATGGACCAGTACAGCTCGACCAGTTGGGTGTTGACGGTGCGAAGTGCCTGCGTGCGTGCGGCCCGGACGCGGTCCTTGAGTTCGCCGAGGAGGTCGGTGTAGCCGGTGGGCAGGGCGAGGTCGGGGGCGTCAGTCATGGATTTGATCCTATCGATCAGGCTCGGGTTGACCCTGTTTGCTGGCAATCGGGGCTTAGCGTTCGAGTCCACCGCGTTCCAGTGTCTTTCCCTTGCCGGTCTGCTTGGCCATCTTCGAGGTCCCGGCCAAGGAGGGCTTTTGCGTTACGGCCGCGGTCGGCGGCGTGCCCTGGTGTTTGTCGGCCAGGAGCCGGGAGTTGACCGCTTCACGGTCGCCCTTGCCTTCGAGGCTATCGGCGAGCTGCTGACGCCTTTCCGTCGAATCGTAGGCCGGCTCACCTTGGCCTTGTCGAGCAGCCTCGTCCTGCCTGTTGGCGCCGGCAACCGCAGCGCCTGCCACCACTTCATCGGTGCGGGCGGCGGACGCTTTGGTCCATTCATTCTCGGCCACGGAGCGGGCCTGCTGTGCGCGGGCGAGGGCTTCGGACACGGAGGCTTCGTCGGCGCCTGTGTTGTTCACGTGGATGCCGTAACGGGCCTGTACCTGGTCACGGATTAGCTCTGCGGCCTGGGCGACTTCGGGGTCGTAGGCCTTCCAAGCGATGGCTGTCTCGTGCACGCGTTCGATCATTGCTGGGGTGGCTTTGTCCCACCAGTCGTCCCGGGCGGCCGGTGCGAGCTGGGCGCGGGCCGCGGCGCGCTGGACGTGGAAGCGTTCCTGCAATTGGCGTGCGCGGTGTTCCTCGGCCGCGGCAATGGTGCGCTGCTCTTCTTCGCGCATTCTGGCCAGCTGCTCGCCGATGCGGCCGGCGACCATCAGCCCCGTGCGCATTGCACCGTCTACTGCGTCGTCCATTCCGTCTGCTTCGCTCATGCTCTTCCCCTATCGCTCGATGCCTGGATTCGGATGGTGGTCCCGGTTGGGTTCTTGGGGCCGGACGGGTCCGGCAGCTTGCAGTGTTCGGTCCGTTTTGGTGAGTGTGGTCGGGAAGGGTGAGCCGCCCCGGGAGCGTTCGGCGATGAGCCGGGCCCGGAGGGCTTCTTCGCTGGCTCCCGGGTGCTGTTCCCGCAGTGCTTCCATCGTCAGAGGCTGCAGGGTGGTCTGGGCGGTGGCGCTGGCTTCCACGGCTTTGGTGGCGGCGGTGACGGCTGCTGCGAGGCCCCGGACGCGGCGGAGGTCATCGGTGGCTTTGTGCATGTCGTGGATAGCCCGGGCGGTCTGGGCGAGCTGCCGGAACATCAGGGCATAGGCGGCGCGGTCGCTCTTGGACGTCGCGGCCAGCAGGATCATGGCGGCGCCGCGTGCCGACGGCACAGCCACCGCGGGCCGTGTCGGGTAGCGCCGGAGCTGGGCTGATTTGGCCAGTTCCCGGGCGGCGTCTGCCAGTGGTCCGGGGGTGGGTTCGATGCGCCTGGACCAGGCCCCGAAGGCTGCCGATGTTTCGCGGGCTGCCTGCGCCCAGGCGGCGTGGTCACCGTGCGGGGTGGCGGCCAGTTTCTCGCGCAGTGCGCTGATGTCGTTGGCGTACGTGTTCCACAGTTCGACCGAGGGCTGCAGCCTCTCCCGGCCGGGGTTTGCCGGTCTGCGGTTGCGTGCGGCGGCGTTCCATTCCGCGACGGCAGCGGTCGCTGACTCCGGGGTGCTTTCCCACCCCGTCCGGAGTTTGGGCAGGGCGAGGTCGCGGCCCAGGGAGTTCCCGCCGAACCAGACGGCACGTTCACCCTTTCGGGGGCGTTCGGCGACGGAGTATCCGGTGACGACGTCGGTGCGGCCGGCAGCGTACCGCGGCCGAACCAGCAGGCCTTCCTGGCGTGCGCGGCGGACGAACTCCGCCTCGTCCGTGGAGGCTGCTGCGCAGGTTCGGACCTTGCGGGCGAGGCTGTGGCGTTCGACTTCGGGCAGGCCCTGGCGCACGGCCTTCGCTTGTTCCGCGGGAGTGAATCCGCGTTCGGCGCGGAGTTCCCCGAGCTGGTTGAGGAGGTACTTTTTCTCCAGTGCCCGGGCGGCCTGTTGGGATTTGTATTTGCTCTTCCAGCTGTTCCATTTGGTGCCGTCGTCGCGGACCATGCTTGCCACGATGTGGATGTGGTCGTTGCCGTTCTTGCTCAGCCCGTGGCGGACGGCGACCCACCGGGCCGGGGCCTTCCCGCCGTCCCCGGTGAAGTCCATGTCCTTCATGAAGTCCGTCGCGATTGCGCCCCATTGGCCGTCGGTGAGCTGCCCTTCTTCCGCGGCCAGGCTCAGGGAGCAGTGGAAGACGTGCCCGCCGTCGACCACGGTCTTGTAGAACTGGTGGGCCCGGTCGAGGGCGTTGGCGACGTCCAGGGCCGCGTCCCGGTTCAGCTCGTTGTCGTCGTGCCATGCCATCAGTGCCGAGTCACCGGCGACAAGGTGCGGTTCCTCGTGTTCGTTGGCCCGTCCCGGGCCCGCAAGGTAGACCAGCAGGCCCGCCATGCGGTCGCCCTGGGTGATGTTCGGAATCACGGCAGGATCACCGGCCGGCCATCTCGGCGAGCTGCCGGTCAATCCGGATAATCACGCTCTTGGCGTGGGCGATCGTTGCTGCCGCTTCGGGCGGTACTTCGCCCGTGGAGTTGGCGTGCCTGGCGATCTGGTTGATGTTGTTCGCGACGGACCCGATGAGGCGCTGCAAGTTGGACAGCTGCATGAACTGATCGCGCCGCTCCGAGGGGCTTTCGCTCTCCTCATTTAGGGCCGCCTCGATCAGAAGCCGCGGGATCGTGATCCGGTGCTTCTCCGCCAGGGCGAGCAGCTGGGCTTCCTCTTCGGGGCTGACCTTGACCTCGTGGCGGTGCATCCTGCCGCCGTCAACGTTCGCCCGGCGGCGGCGGGACTTCCACCCGGCGAAGCCGTTGCCTTCACTCACCTTGTCCCGCCCTTCCGTTCCTTGCCAGCGCAGCGACCCGGAAACCCCGGGAACAGACTTCAGTCTGCCGCGACCGGAACGCAGTTCCCGGCAGCGACACGAACTTAGCCCGGCTAAGTTCCCAGCTTGCTCCGCCGCGCTTCCGGATCGCTGTCCGTGCGGTGTGCCTCCCGCGGGGGCTGGTATGCGTCGGGTTAGGGTGGGGGCATGGCGAACCTCGACATTGAACAGACACGTACCCAAGCCCGCGCGCTGCTCGACTCGCGCATCGAATCCGTCACCAGCCTGGTCAAGGCCCGGCAGCGGGTCGCGGACCTCAAGGAACAACTCGCCGAGGCCGAGCGCGAGGACAAACGCGCCTACGTCCGGGCCACCAAAGACGGCTGGAGCGCGGACGAGCTGAAGAAGCTCGGTCTGGAACCCGGGGCCGTTACACGCCGGCGGAAAGCATCGCCGGCCGAGACCGCCGGGCAGACCTCCACTCCTCCGCATGGTGATGTCCTGGACACCGCCAGCACGCAGCCCTGACGGGCTGCCGGGTCCTTCCCCATGGACCAAGCCTGATGCGCCCGGCGCACCAGGCTTGAGGGCCGGCTTTCTTCAGCCAAGGACGACAAAGAACACACGCAAGCGGGTGTTCCAAACCACGGGAACAGCCGTCACCCTTACGGGGGCGGCCGTTCTCCGTTCCGGTCTTCGACTGGTGCCGTCGCGCCGGCTGGAGCGCTTGATTGGTCCCTGAGGCGGGCGTGTCATGCCGTGGGGGTTAGGTGGCTGGCTCAAGGAGTTCTGGGCCGTTGTTGCGGACGCTGTTCACCCGGTCCGTGACCACCCTGGGCGTCAGGACCGGTTCGGGAATGGCGTCCAGGATCTCCTGCACCGCGGTCTTGTCTGTGGTGGCGGGGTTGAGCCAGGCGTGGAACATTGCCGGCGGGATGATGACCGGGGCACGATCATGGACGTGGCCCAGCGAGTCGTGGGCCGTGGTGGTCAGCACGGTGCAGCTGAGCAGCCACCGGCGCGGATCATCCACGGGCAGGGACGGGTCCGGCCAGAACTCATACAGCCCGGCGAAGGCCAGCAACTCGTTCTTCTCGGAGTGGAGGTAATGCGGGATCTTTTTCCCGTCCGGGGTTTTCTGCCACTCGTAATATCCCTCGGCCGGGATCAGGGCACGCCGCTTGACCGCCGCCTTGCGGAAGGCCGGCTTGTCCAGGATGGATTCGCTCCGGGCATTGATCAGCTTCGAGCCGATCTTCACCTCCTTCGCCCAGGACGGGACCAGGCCCCAGCGGGCGATCAGCAGCCGGCGCTCCACCGCGTCCTCATCCAGCCGCTCGGCGATGATCGGCACGTCCTGGGTGGGCGCCACATTCCAGCTCGGCGGCGGCGGGCTGCCCTCGACTTCCTTCGCCTCGAAATGGGCCAGGAGATCCCCGGTCGCCTTGGACATCACGTACCTGCCGCACATGCATCCATTCTCCCCCGCCACGGTCCGCAGCGGGGGTCCGAAAGGGTCAGTCCTCGATGGTTGTTTCCTCCGGGATCTGTCCGGCGGCGATCCGCTGGGCCGTCTTGTCGTAGGCGGTCTCGATGTAGGCCAGCAGGTCATCCTCCCGCACGCGCCAGACGCCGCGGCCGCCGAACTGCGCGGCCCGCAGTTCCCCGCTGCGCACCAGCGTGTAGACCAGAGGGCTGTTGACGTTCAGGACCTCCTTGACCTGATCCAGCGTCAGCATCCTCGGCAGTCGATTGGGAGCCGGCGTCGTCCGGCGTCGTCCCCTGCGGATTGGTTTCCTCGGTCCGTTTCGCCATCCTCAGTTCCCCTCGTTCCGGTGCTGCAGTTCATCCCTGGTGCGTTGTCCGCGGCGCAGCGCACCGGCCGGAACAGGATCCCACTTCTTGCCCTGGTTATGGCGGCGCTGCAACCGCTTCACTTCCCGCATCGTGGCCCGCACGATGAAGTCGGACACGGACGCGTCCCCCTCCACGTGCCCGGCGGCCAGGAACGCCGCACGGACCTGCCCGGCCTCGTCTTCAGTGAAATACGGCGTGAACGCCGCTATCTTCTTCATCCCGATGATCTTCCCTTACACACTGCCCGGCTCATGAACCTTTCCTGGTCCCGGCGTGGCCTCCGCCGGACGAGCCGGACAGCGCGGAAGACGGGCAGCACCGCACGTGCCGGCAGGACGTCCAGCCAGCCGGACCGTTTGTTCGAGAGCCGGGACACCGCAGGGAGGATGACTGTCGTCGCGGTGACGAGGCCGACCAGCCTGCCGGCCGTGCTCCGTAGCGTTCGGTCCGTGTCTTCGCCAATCAGTCCCCCAAATCGGTAGTTTCTTGAGCGGTTGGCCCATGTGCCGCGTCAGTGCATTGCCGGTTCGGTATCGGGGGCCGGGACATTGATGTGGCCGGCCGGGTTGGCGGCGAGGCCGAACCACACATCGTCGTCCCCGTACTGGCGGGGGGACAGGCTGAACCTGTCCGGCGGGAGCTCCTCGTCCTGCTCGGGCCCGGGCCCGGTCCGCGTGAGCACCGCGGTGGCGTGGCGCAGGGACGGGCCGATGTCCTCCACCTCGAGTTCGACGACGGTGCGCGCCTCCCCCGCGTTCGTCGTATAGGTCCGGGGTTTCAGGGTCCCGGTGGCGATCACGCGCATGCCCTTCGCCAGGGATGCGGCGGCCTGTTCCGCGGTCGCGCGCCATGCCGTGGCGGCCACGAAGACAGTCTCCCCGTTCACCCACGTGCCGGTCCGGGGATCGAGGGTCCTGGGGGTGGACGCGATGGTGAAGCGGGCGAGGGCCGTCCCGGTTCCGGTGGACCGCAGCACTGGGTCGGCGGTGAGGTTGCCGATGACAGTAATGCTTGTTGCGCCGCTCATGCGAGGGCGCCTTCCCGTGCGGCGGCTTCGATCGCGATGACCCGGGAGATCTTGTCCGGGTTCAGACCGGACCAGTGGTCTTCGGTGTTGTCCTTGTCGTAGACCACGACGGGGACCTGGGAGTATGCGAGCTCTTCGGTGATGTACTCGAAGGCGGCCGGGTTGGTGGTGACGTCCACCTCGGTGAAGGCGATGCCGGCGTCGGTGAACTTCTGCTTGGTCTTGGTGCAGCCGAAGCATCCGGCGGGCTTGGTGTAGATGGTGACAGTCATGGTCAGTCCTCGGTTTCGTATCACTTCTAGTTAGGTTCGTCTGTTCTGTACTGCTGTCTAAATTCTACCAACCATTCAACTGAACGAACAGACGTTTTTACCCTATTTCTAGGGATTTTTGCCCACACTTCTGTACCGGCTGGCATCGGTGCGTCCGTCAGCGGACAGGCGTTGATGTCAGTTTCAGAAGTCGTCTGCACTGAATGTCAGAAGTCCTCTGCACTGGCCCTTGGGCGGGCGTCTTGTTGCCTCTGGCATTTGCAATGGCTTCGTCGGACAAGGCGCAAGCCCGTGCCCGGCGACCCGCGAAGTTATTACTGCCCGGCCTGTCCCCCGGTGGAGGCGGCGTAGGGCAGGAAGAGTGCTGCGTCCGGTCCATGGCCAGTGAGGGTTTTGCTTTCGAGGAGGTGGATGGCGGTCGCGGTTGCTTGGAGAGTGCGGAGTTGCACGTCGAGTGGATAGTCTTCGTGCGGGTGCCATTTCAGTGGCCCGGCCCGGAGGGGATAGCCCGTTTCTTTCCAGACGCGCATAATCATGCGGGAGGCGGTACGACACTCCGAGATGGTTGCTCCGAGTTCGTCGATGATTGTCCGGATCAGGCGAAACCAGACTCCGGCGTGAACTTGTCGTCGGGGCAGGTCGACCGATCCCGTTGTCATGGCGTGCCAGGTTCGGCCGTCCATGGCCAGGACCGTGGCGGATGCGGGCCTCGGCGCTGGTGGTTTGCGCTCCCAGTCCGAGAAGTAAGTGGCAGCCTTCGCGCGCGGTTCGAGGAGGCATCCATGGAAAGGGCAGCTAAGCGTCAGTGAAAGCAACCACAATAATTGGTATGGGTGCGGCGGTTTGGACGTGGCAATACATTGCGGGCATGCCCGCAGGGCCTGTTTCGAGGGAAGCCAGGCCCGCCAGACAGGGATCTGCCGCGGTCGCCGCCTTCCTGCCGGCAGCAACACGGAAAGCTGTCGGGTGTAGCTCGTAAACGCCTCAGGGTCCGGTTCCAGCTGGTCAAGGAGCCAGGGCGCCCAGCCGCCGAGGCTCATCCTCTGAATCCGGTGCACATCGACACCGGTTCGCCGTGCCAGCTCGCGAGCGAATCCAGCGGGCGGGCAGGTGTCCAGGTCTTCCGGCCCGTCCAATGCATGACCCAAGTCCGACACGAGAACGTAAAGGCTGACATCGTAACGATCGGCGATTCGCCGCAACCATGACGAGAGTGACTCGCCGGGCAGTGGTGCAGGATGCAATGGCCAGCGGCGCGAAACGATCACAGCAGTTCCCGCTCAAACAGCTTGCGCCGTTCGCTGGGGCCGGTGTAATCGGCCATGGCCAGCGTCCGGCGGCTGATCCTCTCCTCCCCGCTTTCAACTGCGGCGACCGCGGCGGCAGTCAGAAGTCGGGCGAGCTCTCCGATGGTGCCCTCGCTACGGGCGAGCAGGTACCGGGCCATGTCCTCGGTATCGATCGAGGACGGTGAGTGGAGAGGGAACGAGGCAGCGAAGCTTGCCAGCAGCGACCGGGTTTTCGTCGCCCACCTCCCAGAGCGGCAAAACGAACGGTTCGAACCTGTTCTCGAGCTGGTCATCTGACCTCACGGCAAGATAGGCCTCCCGCGTGCCGACTCCGACGAGGGGAATGTGGAGCTCGTTGCCCAGAAACCGAAGCAGGTTCAGGAACTCACGCCGTGTCTCGCCCCGACCGGCCAGAACGTTGTGGAACTCGTCGATCACCAACATCCTCACACCCACCTCGTGCAGCAGGGAAAGTGCCAGCCGCTCGACGTCGGCGAGGCGCTGCCGTGCCCGGAACGGCGCACCGAGCGCGGCAAGCAGTGCCGTGTAGAACCGAAGCGCGGATGGTTCCGAGGGCATCTGCATGCACACGACCGGAGTGTTTTCGCGGTCTGCCTCCGTCATGGGCGGGTGCTGCCGGCGGAACCGTTCGACCACCATCGACTTGCCGTTGTTTGTTGGCCCGATCAGCAACAGGTTGGGCATGCGCTGTTTCCGCGGCCAGTGAAAGAGCATTTCCAGGCGTTCCACGGCGTCGACGGCCTTCGGATACCCGATCCATCGATCTGCGCGAATCCGGTCCAGCCGCTCCGCCGATGGCAGCCGTGCCAATTCCCGCGATACCGGGTGCAGATGCTTCAGGTCCAGCAGCCGGTGGTTGTCCACGGTCACCATTCCTCAATCTGTTCAAACGGTTGAATGGGAACCCCTGTCGGGCCCGCGGCTGTTGCAGCATCCGGTGGGCAGGAATCGTCAATGCCCGGTTGGCTGGGTGTGCGTGCCCGGCATGCTTGCGGCGTTCCGTTTCCCTCCGGACGCGCTTGGTCGTTCTTGCGGCGGTCTCAGCGACTTCGCGCATTTGCTCGATTGTCCGAAACAACGCCGCCTCATCCACCTGTGCGGCGCCGCGTTCGCGTAATCGGGCCAGCGCCTGCCGGTGTTCCCACACACTGACGGCAGGGTTCGAGATCGACCTATACGGGACTTCCACATAGTGATGGCCTTCGGGCTCCAGGACCCACACCCGGCTGATGTCGCGCGGATCCCGCCGGACGATGAATGACCCCAGGCTGTCACGCCGAGCGATCCAGGGCTTCAAGGCGTTCGCGAAGTAGTGGACATGGTCGATGACGAAACCGGTGCGGGTCAGGGTACGGCGGAAGACTGGGAGAAAATCCACCAGGAACGCCGTCTGGTTTGCCTTGACGGACGGTGCGCCGGTGGCGGCGACCCCGGCAGCCCATTGCCCGGCCGGCGTCTGCCCTAATGTGCTGTGCACGCTGCCGTGGTAGCCAGCGACCGCAAGCACTAACCATCTCTCCAGCTCAGGTAATGTCAGCGCGGCCATCTTCTCCGAGTCATACCGGCCACGCTCCACCGGATTGGAGAAGGTGGTTCCGGGAAGCTCGTGGATGTGGCGCATCGTTGTGCCGATCACGCGCTCAACGATGCCGCCGTAGTGCGGTCGTCCCGGCGGCCGATAGGCCAGCCGAATGCCGTGCTGCTCGCACCCGCGCCGCAATGCCTCGCTCTTGAACTCCGCTCCGTTATCCAAGAACAACGATTTCGGCTTCCCGCTCATCGGCCAATCCGCCTCCACGCCGAGCCGTTCGAGCCAAGGCCGTTTATCACCGGCTGCGTGGGCAAGGCACAACCCCACGGACACAGCCGACGGCGGCTCCAAAGTGATGACCATTCCCACGAGCGTCCGGCTGTACACATCGATCGCAACAGTCAAATACGGGCGGCCAATCGATCGACGCTCGCGCTCATCCACGATGACCACGTCAATGACCGTGTGGTCGATCTGTACCTGCTCCAGGATCGAACCGATCACCGGCACGTCACCGCCGGCGGCCTGCAACGGCCTCACAGCGTCAGCGCCTTCCCTGCGCCGGCCGACCTCAACCGGGTTAAGCATCGAGATGCGCCGGGCCACCGTGTTCCTGGTCGGGGCCTTCAATCCTCG
This sequence comes from Arthrobacter sp. ov118, assembly GCF_900116495.1. Taxonomy (GTDB): domain Bacteria; phylum Actinomycetota; class Actinomycetes; order Actinomycetales; family Micrococcaceae; genus Arthrobacter. Next base: position 122,327 of record NZ_FPAY01000011.1, on the reverse strand, counting down.
CGCCGCGCAAGCGCAGGCGATCTCGCGGTGGATCGCCGCCACGCTCCGCTTCTGACGCGTAAGAAACCGACCGCGGATCAAGTCGCGAATGATTTCCTCGACCGGCTCAGGCAGACGGTTCCCACCCTTGCCACCAGTTGAACGGCGCACCGCAAGATCAGTAACAAGACCAGGACCCTGGCGGTATCTGCCCAGGAGCACGTAAACCTGCCGGCGAGAAACACCGAGCTCCGCGGCGGCCCTGTCAGCGTCCGCAAGCCTTATCGTGCCCCGTGCCCCGTGCCGCCAACGACCCGATCACCGCGGCCCGGCTCCGAGCCTGTTCCCACGCGGCATCCGGCATTGTCAGCTGTCCATGCGCAGCAATGCGAACCGGATCGGCGTCCATTCCTGCCTCCTTTGGGAACAGGAGTACCAAACAGAAGTGACTGTAGTGCAGAGGAGTACCGAGCAGCCAGTGTTCACAAGTCGTCTGCACTACCCCCGAAATCACAGGAAAGTCAGTGCAGTCAGCTTCTGAAAATGACAGTAGATGTGGCGACAGCCGCGCAGATAACATGCGGGTACACCTAACGTCAGGTTGCCCCTGGGGAACAACGAGAAGTGGCGAGGAGGGGTTCTACCGGCCGGGGCGGCGGCCTGGGAGCAGGAGGAGATTTTCCGTGGAGCAACGGAAGGGTCACAGTTCGCTGGTTGTTGCCTGGATGTCCGGGCCGCTGATGGTCGCCCTCGCCGTTGCCGCGCATTCGGTGTCCGGCGGTCCGGTTCCCGCGGTTTCTATTCTTGCGGCGCTGACTGCCCTGTTGAGCATGCTTGCCTCGATGGTCGCTTTCCTCAGGTTCCCGGTGTGGGGAGTGCTCCTGCTCTCGGGTCTGGTGCAGCAGGTCCTGCACCTTGCGTTCGGACTGTTCTCCGCAGCTTTTGACGGCGGTTCTTCCGCAGAGCACGGCCATGGCGTATTCCTTCGTCAGCTTCCGCTGGTTTCGTCGGCATCCTCTCCGGCCCATTCCACGGAGCTGACGCTGCATGCGCATGTCGCGGCTGCGCTTTTGGCGGGGCTGGTGATCGCTAAGCGGGACAGCTTAATCCCACCAGGTCCGTCGCTGCGGCGGCATAAATTCAGCACTGACCGGCCCGACATGGCCGGCCCGTCCGCTGGTGACAGGAAATAGCGGACCGACCGAAGACCTGGGTCGTCCTTCGCCATCCGGGACCCCGGACGGGTCCGCGCCACCAGGGCGAGCGACTCCCTGCCCATGCGGGCGCGGAACCGCTGAAGCAGACGCTTCCCATAAATGCTAATCATGCTTACTATGTTGGATACGCGGCTGAGGCGGGTTCAGGCAGCGGCGACCGGTGAAGCTTTTCCGACGAAGGAGAGTGCACTTTGACAACCACCAACCGCACGACAGGCCCGCGGACAAACGTGCAGAAAGCAGCCCTGGCAGTAGGGGCAGTCTTCCTGCTTGTGGGCGTCCTTGGCTTCATCCCGGGAGTGACCGGCCATTACGATGCTCTCGTGATCGCAGGCCATGAGTCCGGGGCGCTGCTCCTGGGGGTCTTCCAGGTCTCCGTTCTTCACAACATCGTCCATTTGCTCTTCGGCGTTGCCGGCTTCCTGATGGCCCGCACCCGCCCGCTGGCCAGGAACTTTCTGCTGTACGGCGGCATTATCTACCTGGTCCTCTGGATCTACGGGCTCATCGTCGGGCACGACACCCCGGCGAACTTCGTGCCAGTCAACAACGCGGACAACTGGCTCCACTTTGTCCTCGGCGTCGGGATGATCGCGCTGGCCCTGCTGCTTTCGCGCGATACCAAGCCAGCCACGGCCGCCGACCGCTAAAACATCGGCCATCCAAAAGGGCACTCGCGACGGGGCATCTGCCTGGCGGATGCTCGGGAACGCGGGGGCTGACGCCGAGCGAGGCCTTTAAGGCGCTGTATCCGATGATTGTGGCCCGTCCGCCGCTTCGACGACGGATCCCACCGCCCCCGTCAGGTACCCCCTGCCACTTCATCTGGTCCTGGCGGGTGTGTGTACGGCCCCCGCCGGGTCCACCAGTTCCGGCCGGGCTATATACAACCCCGGCCGCGCGGGGTAGCGTCGAATACGGCCCCTTTGCGCCGGCTTCTTGCGCAGGGACCCCCTCCGGGCCTGGTGCGCGGCCCGGAGCTGACGCTGCTATAGCCCCATGGCGGCCCATCACGCAGCCTGAGGAAAGAGCCGCTCCATGGCCACCTCGCATTTCCAGCAGTTCCTTCACGACGCCACTTCCCCCGCCCCCGACACCGACAGCCCCCTCGGTCCGCACTGCCTCTACGGCCTGTACACCAGCTGGTGCCTGCTCCAGGGCAAGACACCCAGGCGCGATGCCGCCTTCCGCGCAGGCATGCGCCGGTGCCGCGTCCATATCCGCAGGGGCCGGCTGAGGATGAAAGGACAAGCGGCAGCAGACTACATCCTCGCCAGCTACCCCCACCGCGGCTGATCATGCCACTCGAAACCCCCGGCTTCCGCCCCGACGACACCGGACGCCCACCCGGCGCGCTGCCGGTGATGTGCGGCCGCTGCGGCACCGACGCCCAACTGACGATCAGGTCGGTGTCCCATCCGCCGGATTATCCGCCCGATATCGTGATGGTCTCCCACACCTGCGGCCGATGCGGGCGCTTCAGTGAACATACTGCCTGGCTCGCTGACCTGGCCGGCGTCCTGGCCCGGCTGGAACAAACCGGCGACGTGCTGATCCTCGGCGGGCACTACCTGCACTGCGGACAACCGATGGAGAAGGCCGGATCCGAGCACCGCAGGCTGTCCGCGCCCCTGACCACAGAAACCGCGACCGAAGATGCCCTGGACGTGTACCTCTCCACCCGGGTCCTCAGATGCGTCTGCGGCTTCCAAATGGAACTGCCCGAATGACCCTCTCCGCTGCAGCCGCTAACCCCGCCCGTTCCGAAACCCTCAGGATCCGCGCCCGTCCAGAGGGAAGCTGCCACCTCAGACGTTGACTTGTGACGCTCCCGGCTGGCCCGGGTCTGGCCCGCCGCGGCATGACAGCATACACCGGCCCTGCGTCTGGTCTCACCCCATTTTGCGGAGGAACGCCCGTGTGCGGGCGTGTTGCGGATTGTCGAAGACGGTTGACGGGGCGCCTTGCTCGACGATGGTTCCTCCATCCATGACGACGACGCGGTCCGCCACGTCCCGTGCGAATGCCATTTCGTGGGTGACCACGATCATCGTCATGCCGGATTCCGCCAGGCCCCTCATCACATCCAGGACCTCCCCGACGAGTTCGGGATCGAGGGCGCTGGTGGGTTCATCGAAGAGCATCAGTTTCGGTCTCATGGTGAGGGCCCGGGCTATCGCGACGCGTTGCTGCTGGCCTCCGGAGAGCTGCCCCGGGTAGGCCTTCTCCTTACCTGCCAGACCGACGCGGGAAAGCATGCTGACGGCGCGTTCGGTCGCCTCGGCCTTCGGCTCGTGTTTGACGAGGACTGGAGCTTCGATGAGGTTCTGCAATACCGTGCGGTGAGGAAACAGGTTGAACTGCTGGAAAACCATGGCCATGCCGGCCCGTTGTCTGGCTACTTCCTTTTCGGAGAGTTCGACGAGGTGATTGCCTGCTTCACGGTAGCCAACGATCTCACCGGCCACGGTGATTCTTCCGGCGTTGATTTTCTCGAGGTGGTTGATGCAGCGCAGGAATGTCGTTTTGCCGGATCCGGAGGATCCGAGAAGGCAGACGACCTCTCCTGCGTCTACGTCAAGGTCGAGCCCGCGCAGTACCGGCGTCTTCCCGAAGGACTTGTGGACGCCACGCGCAACCACCATGGGTGTGGTTGTCGCCCTGGTCGGGCTGAGGGGACTGGCTGGTGCCGTCATGGACGTGCTCCTGTCATATTCGCCTTGGCAAGGGATGTCCCGGTGCGGGACGCGTGGGTTCTCCAGGCCCTCCGGACGAACTGTTTGAACGTTCCGTCTTCCGCGGCGGGCCCGCGTACGGCGTATTTCTTCTCGATCTGCATCTGGATCAGCGTCAACACCGTCGTGACGAGCAGGTACCAGAGGCTGGCCACGATGAGCATCGGGATGATCTCGTAGGTGCGCGCGTAGATGATTTGGGCGCTGTACAGGAGTTCGGGCATCGCCAGGACACTGACCACTGATGTTGTCTTGAGCATCCCGATGGTCTCATTGCCGACCGGGGGGATGATGACCCGCATCGCCTGCGGGAGAACCACCCTGCGCAAGGTCAGGCCCCTGGTCATGCCGAAGGAGGCGGCGGCGTCGAGTTGTCCGTGGGGCACGGAAAGAATCCCGGCCCGGACAATCTCCGCCGTGTACGCCGCCTGGTTGAGGCCCAGTCCCAGCAGGGCAGCCGTGTAGGGCGAGATGACGGTGTTGGTGACAACGGATCCGAAGTCGATGCCCGTGAACGGGATCCCGAGAACAAGGCTTGGATACAGCGAGGAGAGGTTGTACCAGAAGATGAGCTGCACGAGCAGGGGTGTGCCCCGGAAGAACCAGATGTAGGCGCTGGAGGCGCCCGACAAGGCGGTGTTGCGGGACCCTCGCATCACCGCGAGGAGCGTGCCGAGACTGACGCCGATCAGCATCGACAGGGCCGTCAGTTCCAGGGTGTGCACCAGCCCCTTGAGGATGGAGGAGGACAGGAAGTACTTGGCGACGACGTCCCACTGGAAGTTGGGGTTGGTCAGGAGGGCCTGGAGGAGCACGGCCATGACGACGAGGATCAGCGCCGTTGAAACCCATGACCATGGCCGGAATCGTTCACGGATCCGGAGGGGTTCGTAGGCGGCTTCCTGGGCCACCTGCTGGGTGTCCTGGCTCATGTCATTCAGCCTTGCCGTTGGTCGCGGGGTTCACGTAGGCGGTCTTGATGGCGGAGTCGTTCAGGCCCCATTTGTTGAGCAGTTCCTGGTACACGCCGGTCTTGATGAGCTCGTTCACGGCGTTGGCGACGGGCTGGGCGAGTCCCTTGCCCTGGGACATGAAGATGCCCTCCAGGCCCGCCCGGTAGATCGGTCCGGTCATGGCGAGTTTGCCGTTGGAGTTCTTGGACTGGTAGGCCGATGTCGGGGTGTCGAAGAAGGCAGCGTCGGCCCGGTCGCTGTTGAGGGCAAGGTTGGCCGCGGAGGCGTCCGGGTAGAGGGAGGTGTTGATGGCCGGCTTCCCGGCGGCCGTGCATTTCGTGCTCTGTTCGCTGAGATCCTCGACCTGCAGGGAACCCTTGATGGCCGCGGCGGTCATGCCGCACAGGGATTCGATGGAGGTGATGGTGGACTTCTTCTCGGATTTGACGAGCAGTGTTTCTCCGGAGCGATCGACGCTGACGAAGTCGACGACTTTTTCGCGCGCGAGGGTCGGGGCCGCGGAGGAGGCGACGAGGTCGTAGCGTCCGTTCTGCACCCCGGGCAGGAGGGTGTCGAACCCGGCGTTGACGAAGTTCATCTTGATGCCCAGGACGTTGCCGATGGCGTAGGTGAAGTCGATGTCCAGGCCTTTGAAGGTGCTGCCGTCATCGCCGATGAATTCCTTTGGTGCCATGGTGGCGTCTGTTCCTACGGTGAGGCCGCCGGGCTTTTTGAATGCCTCCGGTACCGTCTTGGCGATGGTTTCGTTGTAGGCGGGCTGGGTGTTGACGCCTTCGAGGGCGTTGGGCGCGCTGTTGGACGCAGTTGCGGTGGTGGGGCTCGCAGCGGCGCTGCAGCCGGCGAGAGCGGCGGCGAAGCCGGTGGCAACGACTGCGGTGAGGATGCGGGACTGGCGGATGTTCATGAGTGTCCTTCGGATATTTGGAGAGTGCGGGGGCGCTGGTCAGGAATGGTACAGCGGAGCGGGAGCGGATGGGACGAGGTCCCCTGCGATGGCGATGGCACCGTCGACGGGGGCGTTTTGGAGCAGGTGGATACGGACGCCGGGCAGTTCCCGCAGGAGATGGGACCGGACTTCTGCTGCGTATACGGGCTGGGAAGTGATGACGCTTCCGCCGAGGACTACGTCCTCGGCGAGGGCTCCTTTGCGGATCACCGATACCGTCAGGGCTGCCAGGGACGCTGCCGCGGCCTGGATGACGGCGCGGGCGAGGGGGGATCCTGCGGCGTCGGCCGAGAAAATGACCGGTGCGAGGCGTGCCCATTGTTCCGGCCGCTGGGTCATCATCAGGCTGCTGAGGTCAGTGATGCGGGAGACTCCGGCTGCCTGCGTCAGCGCCCGTTCCAGTGTGTGGTCGGTTCGGCCCGCATCGGCCGCGATCAGTGCCGCCCTTACGGCTTCCCTGACCAGACCGGTGGCTCCCCCGTCGTCACCCACCATCCACCCGTGTCCTCCGGCGAAGACGGCGTCATCGGCCGCTGTGGTGCCGACGGCGATCGACCCGGTACCGGAAATAACGCCGATGGCGTCCGGTTTCCCGGCGGCGTAAGACAGCAGCTGCGCGTCGTTGACGACCCGGACCGGTATCGGCAGAAGAGTTTTCAGCGCGCCCTCGAGAAACCGGCACTGCTCCTGGGTGTCACAGCCGTGAGCGCCCACTGCGAGGGAGCCCATATCCTTGATCCCCTGCGAGAGGAGCATGTCCACCAGCAGCCTGGCCTTTGTCCCGTACTCTTCTCCGCGCCACCGCTCGGTGGCAGAGATGTGGTTGAGTACGGTCCGGGAGCTGGTGGGATCGACGGCGCGCAGAGCGATTTTTGAGCCGCCGACGTCGAAGCCGACCAGCAGGGGGGCTGTCACAGCGTGCCTTCGCGGACCTGCTGCACGCTGTCGACCTTCGTGTCCAGGCGGGTGAAGGCGCGAGCTTCGATGTCGCGTCCCGCCGCGTCGGCGGTGTGCTGGACCAGCCGTTGCAGCAGTGCCACTTCCAGGATCGAGCGCGGGGCGGCCGGCAGCTCGGGAATGCGGATGATGGAGGCGGGCGCGCTGACGTCCTGGTCCGTGACGAGCAGGATTGGTGCGTCTTTCTCGGCGAGCTGCTCTGCCAGGAGGCCCTCCCGTTGCCTCCCGATGAGGACGTGCGAAGTGGGACCGGCGCAGTCCATGGGGCCGTGCAGGTAGGAACGGGTGTCCATGGCGGTCGAGGGCAGTGCCGGTCCCTCGCGGAAGAGAAGGCCTCCCTGTTCGGCCGAGGTCAGGTTGGGGGCCGCGGCCACAACATCGACGTTGCCCCGCAGCGCAATCTCGGTGGCAAAGGCGCGCAGCGCCTCGTCGTTGTCGGCTACCACGTCTTCGGTGAGCTGGCCGATGCCGTCCCACCAGGGGCCGGTCCCGTCGGTGGTGATCCATTCCGCGAGCAGGCCCAAGGTCGCCACGGTGGCCGTGAAGCCCACCGATGACATGCTGCTGTCCGGCAGGGCGCCGACGCTGATGACCGTCCCTGAAGAGTCCGCCAGCGGTGAGACGGGGTTATTGACGACGGCGACGCGGCGGTCCTGCGGTACCGTGAGCAGCGCCTGGATGGTCTCGCGGCTGCGGCCGCCCTGGGAGATGCCGACATAGATATCGGCGAGGGCGGGCCCGTTGTCAGGAACATCCGAACAGGCCGAGCGGTAGGCCCTGATCCCGGCTTCGCGAAGCACGTAGGTCGGTGTCGCCGCCGCCGCGTAGCTGGCGCCGATGCCGGCGAGCATGACGCTCCTGTCCCGGAAAACCTCGGCCCCTCCCCCGGCCAGCCATTCACGCATCTGGCGGATGGATTCGCCCAGGCCGGCAGCCTGGCTTGCTACTCCGGCTTCGAAGGTGAGCCATCGGTTTGTCGTCGTCATGTCGTCGGTTCCTCAGATAGTTGAAAAGGATTAGTAAGATTATTAAACTTACTAATAGGGCCGCGTCAAGGGTTCCAACTAAACTCGGAGGAAAATTCACGAACATGAAACAGTGGAGCCCCGTGCAGCAAACCGCCGACACCCCCGCCCTGACCGACACCGAGCGGGCCGTCCTCGCCGTGGTCTACGCGCAACGCGAGACGACGAGACCTGAAATCAGCAGTGAACTGGGCCTCACCAAACCCACGGTCAGTCTGGCGGTGGCCGAACTTGAAAAGGTCGGGCTGATCGTCCCCCTGCGTGCGCGCCAAGGCTCGATCGGACGGTCGGCCACGGTCTACGGCCTGGCTGAGTCCGCCGGCTGGCTGCTCGGCATTGATCTGGGTTCCACCCGGCTGCAACTTCTGGCGCGGGGCCTGGACGGACGGTCGCTTGCGTCCTCTTCACTCAGCCTTGACAGCGATGACGACGACGGACCGGTTCAGATCCTCAAAGCCGTGCGCGACCAGGTGGCGCGTGTTGCAGCCCCGCTATCCCAGACGAACGGACCGCTGCGGGCTGTAGGGATCGCGCTCCCCCGCATCATTCCGCAGTACCTGGAACAGTCTGCAGCCGGAAGTACGGAGAAAGGACATGCCCTGCCCGGGATCCTCGAAGCACTCTCCCTGCCTGAGGGGGTGCCGGTGCTTCTGGAAAACAACGTCAACTGCGCGGCCCTGGCTGAGATGGAACGCGGAACGGCCCAGGACCATGATGACTTCGTTTTCCTCCAGGTAGGAGTCGGAATCGGCGCAGGCATCGTCGCTGACCGGCGCGTCCTGCGCGGAGCACACGGTGGAGCCGGAGAAATATCGTCGCTCCCCGTCGGCTGGCCGGCCCGGGATCAAGGAGACGAATTCGCGCTCGAACACTACCTCGGCTCGCGCGAACTCCTTCGCCGATGCACCTCCGCCTGGGACCCTAGTTTCGGCCCCGCACCCACCACGGTGCCTGAACTCTTCGAACATGCACGCACAGGCACTCCCCCGGCCGTGACGGCTCTCGCCCAGCATGCCAACGACATCGGCCAGCTTGCCCTCACCCTCACCGCAGTCGTCGACCCCGCCCTGATCGTCCTCGGCGGCGGCGTGGGTCAGAACCCATTGCTGACAGCCGGCGTAACCGGGACCGTACACCGCTTCAAACCGGAAATCAGCGTTCGCGTAAGCGACCTGGGGGACCAAGCGACAGTCGAAGGGGCCGTGGCACTCACCCTCGACCACGCTCTGTCGGGGCTGCTCGGAAGCCGCCACACCCGCAGGCTCGACGGCCGGACCACGGTACTCACCACGCGCGGATCTGCATGATCCGCAGGCGTCACGCACCACTGCACGGCACGGACCCCGAAGTCTCTCATCCGACCCGGGTTCCTGGCTACTGGATCCCTAAGCCGGCAGACACTACCGAAGGGCAGTACCTCCGCCCGGTCCTGCGTCCCTGAAACGGGCGAGAGGTTTCGCATCATCCCCCGTCAGCGCGCCCCTGGCGTCGCTATCTTTGACGCCAGGGCAAGCGCGATCCGCAGCCGGAGTGTCAAGACGAAACGGACCTCACACCATCCTGTCCTGTCTACCTCTTTGGCCGAGCGACCGGCCGTCCTCACCGCGCGGCGCTCACTGCCGGCGCGGTAAGGGTCGTCCACGACCTGTGAGCGACCGGTTCCCGCGCCAGGGCATCGAGGGCTCCTCAACAATGTGAAGCCATCGGACGGACCCTGAACACCGAGGCGGCCGGCAGGTGGGTCAGGGGCAAACCCACCTGCCGGCATCATGCAGCCGCGCCGCTCCGTTATTGTCTTGACGCTCCCTGACCGATTGGCCGGCTAGTTAAGGTCCAGGAAGCTGTTTTCGTACTTCGCCGCGTCATTGATCTGTACTTTGGGCAGTTCGTTCTGTTCCAGACCGCGTGACTTGTAGAGCTCCCCATACACGCCGGTCTCAATCAGGTGGTTCACAGCATCAGCAACCACCTGGGTCAGCTTGGTCCCGTCCTCTGTCTTCGGCAGGGCGATGGCTTGGTAACCAATGCCATACCGCTTGTCGGCCACGACTTCCAGCGCGTCCCCACTGCCGGTCCCATTCTTGCTGGTGTACAGGGCCGTGCCGAAAGTGTCGAGGAAAACGTCCGCACGGCCGCTGCGGATCGAGAGGTATCCGTCCGCTGCAGCAGGCAGCGGTGAAACCGTCATCTTCTCAGAGCACAGGGCATTCTGCTTCTCAACGAGCTGCTGGGTAATACCGCCCTGGGTCACCGCAACGCGAAGACCGCAGGTGTCGCCGATCGTTTTCACACTGTGGGGGTTGCCCTTCCCCACGATGAGTGCGGTGCCCTCGGTCTGATAGCTGACGAAGTTCATTACTTTCTCGCGCTGGGAGGTGTCGCTGATGGTCGACATGCCCATGTCGTAGCGTCCGGCCTGGATGCCGGTGAGGATGCCGGCAAACGCGATGGTCTTGAAGCCACTCTGGAGGCCAAGGGTGCAGCCAATGGCCTGCCCGAGGTCGATCTCGAGGCCGGTGAGATTCCCGTCCTTGTCCTTGTAGGTGTACGGCGGTCCGTCTCCGGAGGTCGCGATGTTGAGGTGGCCGGTCGACGAGGTCGACGCCGGAACCTGGGACTTGAGGCTCTGGTCAGCCTCGACTGTCTTCCCGGCGACCGTGCAGTTGCCCGCGGCCTGGGCGGACGTTGGAGCGGTAGTCGATCCACTCGCGGAAGAACAGGCGGCAAGTGCGGTTGCGATCATGACCGCGGAGGAGAGTGTAGCCAGGACGCGCCACTGCTTGGTTTTCATGACAAAACCCTTCTGAGAAAGTTTCTAGCTCGGTCGGTTGATGGTGAAGTGAGGAATTGCTGGGGTGGTGCCGATTCGAGGAGCTTTCCTCCGTCGAAGAACGCGATCTGGTCCGCCACTTCCCGGGCGAAGCCGATCTCGTGGGTGACCACGATCATGGTCATGCCGCTGGCGGCGAGGTCCCGCATCACGTCGAGCACCTCGCTGACCAGCTCCGGGTCAAGGGCGGAGGTCGGTTCGTCGAACAGGATCAGCTGCGGGTCCACTGCAAGGGTCCGGGCGATGGCCGCCCGCTGCTGCTGGCCGCCGGAGAGTTCCCGCGGGTATGCCCTGCCCTTATCCGCGAGCCCGACACGTTCCAGCAGGACCTGCGCCCGCTCCTTCGCCTCGGCGGCCGACCGTTTTTTGACCAGCACCTGCGGCTGCACGAGGTTGTCCTGGATGCTCATATGGGAGAACAGGTTGAACTGCTGGAACACCATCCCGATCCGGGACCGGCGGTCAGCGGTCTCCCGCTCCTTTAGCTCGTAGAGTTTGCCGTTGCTCTCCCGATAGCCGACGAGGTGCCCATCGACGAACAACTCACCTCCGTCGATGGTCTCCAGGTGGTTGATGCAGCGGAGGAAGGTGGATTTTCCGCCGCCGGACGCACCGAGGATGCAGGTGACCTCGCCGCGCCGTGCGACAAAGTCGATCCCTTTCAGCACTGTCTGGTCGCCATACTTCTTTTGCACATCGATCGCCTCCACGACGATCTCACTCTGGCTCATACCTGCTCCTCTACGACCGGCCGCGACGATCTCCGCATGGGGCGGGAGCTCCACGAGTATTTCTTCTCCAGGTAGTGCTGTCCGATACTGGCGACTGTCGTCGCGACGATGTACCACAGGCTCGCCACGAACAGCAGCTCGATGATTTTGAAGTTCGACGAGGAGATCGACTGCGCCCGGGTGAGCAGGTCAGCTGCACCGATCACTGAGACCAGCGACGTCGCCTTCAGCATGCCGATGACCTCATTGCTCGACGGGGGGATGATGACCCGCATGGCCTGTGGGAGCACGATGTGCCGCATGAGCTGTGCCGGGCGATACCCGAGGGAGGCTGCCGCTTCGCGCTGGCCCTTGTCGATAGAGAGGATGCCCGCACGGACCACCTCCGACATGTAGGCCGCCTCGTTGAGCCCGAGCCCAAGCGTGGCTGCCACAATCGGGGTGATGACCGCGTTAGTGGGTGTCAACCACGGACCGAGGCCGAGCGTGGGTACGAACAGCGCGATGTTGTACCAGAACAGGATCTGGACCAGCTGCGGGATGCTGCGAACGAACCAAACATAGGTGCTGGAGATCCAGCGCAGGACCGGGTTCTGCGAGAGCCGCATGATCGCGATGACAGTTCCCAGCACCGTGCCGAGCACCATCGCCAGGACGGTCAGCTCAACGGTGACCACGACGCCCGAAAGGATAGCGGCGTTCCCGATGTAGTCGAACACAACAGGCCAATCCACGTTCCGGCTGGTCGCAAACATCATGATGATGACCACCACCAGGGCGGCGGCTGCCGCGCCCCCGATGACCCGGCCCCAGCGCTTGAGCTTGACGACTTCGGTCGGTGTACGCCTCTTGCTGGCGACAGGGACCGTCCTGCTGCCGGTCATGGGAGTCTCCCCTGCGTGCTGATGAGCGTGTGTGCGTCCTCGGAAATGGCACGGTCCGTGCACTGTTCGCGTGCGACGAGGATCGCTCCGGCCCAACATGACGAACCTCCGAGGCCGGCCCGGCGGATGGGAATTCCCCTCGTATGCTCGACCGTGAGGTGTCCGCGCGCTACCTCGGCCACCCGTTGGCGGTAGCTGTCTGCTCCGGTCCCAAGCCCGCCGCCGATGACGACGCTGTCAGGGTCGTAGATGAGCATGAGATCGGCGATGAGCACTCCGAGGTGCCAGGCGGCGTGCTCGATTATCTGCCGGGCATGCCGGTCACCTGTTCGTGCCGCGTCAAAGACGAGCCGGGTGTCCCCGCGCTCTTCGCCGAGAAAGTCCCGTGCGATGGCGGTTCCGGAAGATATGCGCTCAACGTAGGGGGCGTCGCACCCGTCCCAGGAACAACGGGCCGGCGTCGTGTAGCCACTGAAGTAGGCCGACTTGTGGGCACCGGACAACGGGCGCCCGGCCTCGACGAAGCAGTGAGCGATGCCCGTTCCCACGGTCACATACAGCGCCCGTTGGTCCCCGCTGCTTGCGCCTATCATGGCCTCACCGACTGCCCCCGCTTCGGCATCGGCGACGACAACGAACTCCCGCCGATCGGTCCGCAGCAGCTCGGCGAGATCGACGCCCCTCCATCCAAACCAGTTGTGCGGGTCGCGTAGTGCCCCGTTCTCGTCCATGGTGGTGGCCATCGAGACACCTACAACCGGTGACCCATCCAGGTCCGGGTGGGCAAGGAGGCGGTGGACCGCGGCCACATTGGCTGCTCCATCGCCCGGGGTCGTGGGTTCCACGCCCGTCTGAACCAGGCGTCCGCCCCCGCCGATATAGCCGGCGGCGATCTTGGTGCCGCCGATGTCGACGCCAACAATATCCGTCCGGCTGCTAGCCCTCACGGGTGAGCTCGTCCTCGTCCGTGACGGAGTGGGAAGTGTAGCGGAACTCGCCGGCCGGGATCCCGGCCTGCATGCCCCACGCGTACGACAAAACCGCCGGTACCACAAGGGAAAGCAGAGGAGTGAAGTCGTCAGTGACGCGCACTGGCACATTACTGTCCCCGGGACCCACAACAATCACGTTGTCGACGATTTCCCGCAACCCACTGGCAAAAGAAGAGTCGAGGCCGGCAGGCCGGCCGTCCCGAGCGGCGAAAACAACGGAAAGCTGCGTGGGACTGATAGCCTCGATTGGCCCATGGCGGTAGGTGCTGGATTCCCAGGATGCAGCCGGGACGCGCGCGATCTCTCGCGCGATCAGCGTTGCCTGTACCGCGGTGGCGGCGAATGCTCCACGACCGAAAAACTCGATGTATCCGGGAGCTGCCGGCTGGAGAGCCAGGATATCCCCGGCCGCGGTCAGGAGGCGCTCCGCCTCCGGCGCAAGGGCGGCTGTGTCGGGGAACGGCTGGTCCGCCATCGCGCAGGCCAGCCTAAACAGTGCCAGGTACGTCGTAGTCCACGGCCCGAAAGGCACGTGGGTCTCCTCCGTCAGACCCTGATCGATCACCGCATCACACGCCGCCGAGAGTTCGCTGGCTGGTGCATTGGTAATGCAGACGAGGCCGTTATGGCCTTGGTCCCGAAGCGCTTCTGCCGCCCGGATCGTCTCCACGCTCGTCCCGCTGTAGGAAACGAGAACAACAAGCTCGTCCTTCGCTACCGTGCCGATCGATGAATGCAGCAGGTGAGACGCCAGCTCGGCCCGCGCGTCAATGCCACGTTCAAGGAACCGCTCCACAGCTGCTGTCGCAGCGTTGAATGAGCCGCCCATGGCGACGATCCGCACCCGTTGCGCCTGCCGCGCCAGATGAACGACTCCCGGGTCAAGTTCGCGCCCGGCGACTTCGGCAATCGTGGAAGGGATATGGGCGAATTTAGGAAGAAATTCCATTGACTGCTGTTCCTCTCGGGAAAACTGTTTGTTTGGTAACCGAACGAACTAAAGATATTGGTATGGTAGCTGAACGAACTAAAAGGGGGCAATAGGTTTGAGATATGCAACTGAGGAGAGAACGATGCGTCTGCCCAAGCTGACCGAAAGCGGTAAGAAGACTTTGGCGGTCCTGCTTGCGCTAGAACGGGTGAGCCGCCCCCAGGTCAGCGCCGAGACTGGACTCTCGAAACAGACCGTCTCGATCGCCATGGAGGAGTTGGCGTCGATGGGGCTCGTCGAGGTAATCAGTTCCCAGCAGGGCCCCACGGGTCGCTCGGCTTCCGTGTACGGCCTCGGACGGCTCTCGGGCTGGATTCTCGGTGTAGATTTCGGGTCCACGCATATTCGCCTGGCAGCCACCTCGCTCAGCGGACACCTCATCGTCGAGCGCGACATCGCAGTCTCAGGGTCCCCCAACACTGCAAATGCCGACTTCGGGGACGATGCGCGACGTGCCGTGAAGTCACTCATCGACGAGCTGACAAGCACGCGAGGGGATCTTCTCACCGTATGCGTCGCTTTATCCCGTGCGGTTCCGGCGCTGTGTAATTGGAACGGGGAAACGCGCCCTGACATGCCCGCCGACCTTTGGGAAATCCTGGCAGGGCTCGACGTGCCAACCAATGTGGCCTTTTACGCGGAGAACAACGTGAACTGCGCTGCGCTTGGAGAACTTCGACACGGCGGTTCCGGCGCCTCATCCGACTTCGCCTACCTTCAGGTCGGTGTTGGCATAGGAGCGGGCATCATTTCGAACGGTCACCTCGTTCGCGGTGCCCGCGGTGAAGCCGGTGAACTGCGCTATTTGCCGTCGCCCCTCAGTGATCCACATTTCCCCAATGCCGAAACCGCTCTCAACTCCGCAGGTTTGCTCGAGCGCTACAACAGAGCGTGCGGCCCTGAGGCCCTGGGAAAGGCCGAGAGCGTCCAGTACGTGCTCAACCAGGCAACGAAGGGGCATCAACCAGCGGTGCGCATCCGCCAGGAGCAGGTAGACGGCATCGCGTATCTGGTCGCCGCCCTGGTAGCGATTGCGAACCCCGAAACCATCATCCTCGGCGGAGGAATGGGCCAGAATCCGACCCTGCTCCCATCGGTCCGTGAAGCAGCAGAGCGTCTTGGCCTCAAAGTGCGCATCGAACCGGGCTCCTTGAAGGACGCCGCCACAGTGGCTGGAGCGGCCGCACTCGCGCGCGACCTCACCCTTACCGCCCTGCTGGGTCAGCCCCTGGCATTTCCCCTGTTGCTTCAATCCGCGAAGTGGCCGGGCTCGGCTTCCCAACATTGATGACTGCACACTGCGCCCATTTCAGCGGGATTGACGTTCCCGCTGTGCAGGCACCGGGACAGGGGTAGGAGGCCGGAGGCCTTTTTCTTATCGGCCAACATGCCGTCGCACAATCTGACTGGCCACGCCCGCCGCCACGCATGCCGGTTACAGTGGGGGCATGACGTCGGGGGACGCGGCCGAGCCGCTGGTACACATTCAAGACTTCCGGATGGACTTCGGGGACACCACTGTCATCAAAGACCTCTCCTTCGACGTCCGGGCCGGGGAAACCTTCGGGTTCCTCGGCAGCAACGGATCCGGGAAAACCACCACGCTCCGGGCGCTGCTGGGGATCTACCAGCCGACCGCCGGGACCCTGCACATCGGCGGCCGGCCCTTCGCCCCGCAGGACGGGGCGAAGCTGGGGTACCTGCCCGAGGAACGCGGCCTCTACAAGAAGGAAGCCGTCCTCGACGTCATGGTCTACTTTGGCCGGCTCAAGGGCCTGGACAAGAACCGGGCGAAAGCCTGGTCCCGGGACTACCTCGAACGGGTCGGCCTGGCCGACAAGGCGAACATGCGGCTGGATAAGCTTTCCGGCGGGCAGCAGCAGAAAATCCAGCTCGGCGTGACCATCATGAACGGCCCCGAGCTGCTGATCCTGGACGAACCGACCAAGGGCTTCGACCCGGTGAACCGGCGGCTGCTGATGGACATCATCGAGGACCAGAAACTCGCGGGCGCGACCGTCATCATGGTCACCCACCAGATGGAAGAAGTCGAACGGCTCTGCGACCGGGTGATCCTCCTCAAGGACGGCACCTCCCGCGCCTACGGCACCGTCGCCCAGGTCCAGGAACAGTTCGGCGGCACCGTGTACCGGCTCACCTACACCGGGGTCCTGCCACCATCGGCCCTGTACGACATCGTTACCGCCGCCGGCGGGCATGCCGAACTCTCCCCCCGCCCCGGCGCGGACGAATCGGACGTGCTGCGCGAACTCATCACCCACGGCGTCGCCGTGAAGTCCTTCACCACCGCCAGGACCTCCCTTGAGGAGGTCTTCATCAAGGTCTACGGCGAAACCCACGAACTGGCGGAGGCATAACCCCATGACCCAGAAAACATCCACACAGGCCCCCTCCCCCGCACCGGCCACCCAGCCGCCCACACCGAAGCGTCCCTTCGCCGGTCACAACCTCGGCACCGTCATCGGGTTTGAATTCACCCGCACGGTCAAGAAACGCCGCTTCTGGATCGCGACCCTGGCGATCCCGGTGGTGATGGCGATCGTCTTCGGGCTCGTCTACCTCAGCAACTCCTCCACCGCGGCCAGCGCCGACGCCCAGAAAACCGCCGCCGTGTCCTTCACCTACACCGACGCCTCCGGACTCATCACCCCGGCGATCGCCACCGCGATGGGCGGCCGGCCGGCCGCGGACCCGGGCAAGGCGGTGCAGGATGTCAAAGACGGGCTCTCGGACGCCTACTTCGCCTACCCCGCCGAGCCGGCCACACAGCCGGTAAAGGTCTACGGGGCGGATCAGGGGATCTTCGACAACGGCAAGTACGACGCCGTCGCCAAACAGCTCCTCACCGCCTCGGCGCAGGCCGCGATCGGTTCGCCCCAGCTGATGGCCGCGGCCGGCGGCGAGGTGAAAACCGTGTCCGTGACCTTCAAGGACGGCAAGGAATCCGGCGGCATTGGCGCCGCCGTGCCGCCGCTGATGTTCCTGCTGATCTTCTACGTCTGCCTCATCCTGCTCTCCAGCCAGATGCTCAACAGCACCCTGGAAGAGAAGGAAAACCGGGTCACCGAAATGATCCTCACGACCCTGAACCCCACCACCCTGATCGTCGGCAAGGTCATCGCCCTGTTCATGGTCGGCGCCGTGCAGATCCTGGTCTTCCTCACCCCCATCGCCGCCGGGTACGCCTTCTTCCGCGACAAACTCGCCATGCCCGACCTGGACCTCTCGATCCTGACCTTCGAACCCGGGGCCATGATCGTCGGGGCGCTGCTGCTCCTCGGCGGGTTCACCGTCTTCACCGGCGTCCTCGTCGCGATCGGCGCCATCATGCCCACCGCCAAGGACGCCGGCACGATCTTCGGACCCCTGATGGCCCTGATCTTCGTCCCCTTCTACGCGATGAGCCTGATCATCTCGGACCCGCACGCACCCATCGTGCAGATCTTCACCTACTTCCCCCTCTCGGCCCCCGTGACCGCGCTGCTCCGCAACGGCTTCGGCACCCTCACACCACTCGAGGCGACCATCGTCATTGGCGAACTGTTCACCATCGGATTCCTCATCCTCCGCCTCGCCGTCCACCTCTTCCGCTACGGATCCATCCAATACTCGACCAAGCTCTCCATCGCCGGGACCTTCCGCAAACGCAACCCCCTCACCGGAAAATAGACGAACCACCCAGAGCAGGTGCAGTGCGGGCTGTACGGTTGTTTCCTGCACGCCGCGTGCGGGCACAAAATGCCCCGCGCCTGCGTTCTACTGACCGCCCGAAGCGTCATCCCCTGACGCGGCACCAAAGAAAAGAGCAACAACACCGTGGCAACCGACTACGACGAAGTACGCCCCGACGTCGCGGAATCCCGCAACGCCTCCCTCGAAGCCCTGAAGTCAGCGAACAGCCCCGACGCGCGCAGCGTCGTGCTCGAACTCGACGAAGCCGACACCGTTGACGGGGTAGAACTGCCCGGCGCCGACCTCTCCGGCGAGGAACTCATCATCCAGGTGATCCCGCAGGCAGCAGACGAATTCACCTGCTACTCCTGTTTCCTGGTCCGGCACCGCTCCCAGCTCACCCGGGAGAAAGACGGCTACGCCTACTGCATTGAATGCGAAAGCTAAACAGCCCCCTTAATCGTCGTGGGCGCTCCTCGTAAGGAGAACCAGCTTAGGGACTCCGCGCTCAGCTACAAGGGCTCCAGCCGCGCTCTGAACTGCGGCCGGAGCCCACTCTCCGTGTGGATATAGCGGCTACTTACCCGGGTACCCCCACTCCCACCCTCCGGACACCATGCCAGCGCCGTCGTAGGCGATGCTGCCAGTGGGCGTTGTGACCTCGAGGACCACGATGCCGGTTGCCTTCTCACCCTTGCCGAGGCTGCTCGGCAGCAGACGGCTCTGGTCCGCCAAGCAACTCTGGGCGGAAATGGTATCGATCTTGTTCATACGGGTTCCGTTTGAGGCGTAGCCCTTCCAGTAGTGGGCGTCGAAACTTGTCAGGCCAGGCGCGCCGTTCACGGTCAGGCCACCCTCGAAGTCAGCAGATGTTTCGACCTCGATGGCCACCGCTAAGGCAGTGCCCACAGGCTTCTCAGAGTAGGGGGCATCACACGTGATCGGCTCGATAGAAGTGACTTTGAATTTCAGGGAGGCATCGGCCAGCGAGGTGCCGCCGGCAGCTGCAAGCTCTCCGATCTTTTTCGGGATGTTCCCTCGGGAATTGGTGGCCGGCCCGGTCGCGCTGGGTGAGGGCGTCGGTGTCGACGTCTGGGCCGGGGCTACAGAGAGCGTGGGTGCCGGCTCCGCTTGGGCGTTGCTTCCGCAGCCGGAGAGCATCAGGGCCGAGGCGGCAAGCAGTGGAATTGTGTGATTGAACTTCATGGATCCCCATTTGTGTATGCGCGAGTTGACCCCTAATCGTAAGGCGACTCGTGCACGGATCCGGGCGGCCGACACACAGCGAGCAAGCGCTGCACGCGCCTAAGTTTGGGACACAACAACGCAGCAAAGTTTGTCGATCAAACTGAATTCGTACTCGTCAGTTCAACGTCACCGGCTCCAGATGCATCGCTCGATACTCCTGTGGGCGGCGGTTTAACCAGTAATTGGACGGACTTCCGGGACGGGAGGTGCGATCATCCTGCGAGGTCCAGATGATGATGTCCAGCAGCCGCAAGTCCGTTGCTTCCCAAATGTCCGGTACCCTAAGCGAAACTTCGTGGCGTATCTGGGTGAGTTCCGTCTGCTGATGACGCAGGATGCTGCGGATTACCAGCAGTGTTTGATGAATCCGCTTCCAGCGCGGTTCCTTTCCGGAACTGAATCCATTCCGAGTGAATCCCATCGCCACTGCCACGTATCCGTCGAGGACCGGAACCGCATCCGGCCTGTACAGTGCGAGCAGCTTTGTGATTTTGGGAGCCCATACCCCTGGAAAGCCGAACCGACACAGACGAGCAAGAGTTTCCACATCACCATCGTCCATGACGCCGAGGTCTTTGGCTGGTAGAGCCTGGAGTCGCTGCAACAGCTCCGACCGACGCTCGTGCGTAAAGCTGGCAACATCCGAGACAGAAAGCCGCCCAGCCAGCGTGTCGGCCCACAAAAGAGACCACGGAGCGATCTCGTCGAAGTGGCCCCGGCTCCGAGCCACCCGGCTGAGCATGTCGTACGTCTGCCACCCGCTCGTCGGATGAGTGCAGAAGCCCACGACTCTGGCCACGACGTCGGGCAACGGGAGCGCGCCGATGCCTTCCGGCATACCTGGGGAAAGATCTAGTAGAGAATTTGGGCTCATCACGGCCCCACCATCTCACGAAGCACCGCCACCCGACCCTAGACACTCATTGTCGGATATCTACAACGTCCCCAAGCTAGTCCATAAGCTTCGAAGTGGGACAGCCCGCCGGCTACGGCCATGACAAAAACAAACGTGAGCAGCAGCCTTCGGCCCCTCCCGCGGCGTCCGCCTGGAGACCGGGCCGCCCTCCCCCGAGCGTTAATCCGGATTAGTCAAAAACGCTAGGTCAGACTTGATCTCCTTTGATTACGCAGATGAGTTCTGGGCTGCCGGAAGGCTATCTCTTCGGTCGGATTACTGTCATGTTCCGAAGTCGTCTGCACGGAATGTCCAGAGCCGGCTGCACGCCGGGCTGTGACTTTCAGCGGGATCTGACGGTTCCGGTCCGTGTCCGTGCCATCGCGTGATCTCCCGTTTAGTCTTTGGCATCGGCATCGGCCGATGGTTGCTGACTTGGACAAGTGTCAGTTGACCGGCCCGAAAGTGTCCGGTGAGGGATTCGACAACGGCAGGTTCTTTTGCGCCGGGCCGCAGAGGCTGCGCACGTAGCTTCCGGGCCTGGTCCGCCCGGGGCTTCCGCGCTCTTTGTGCTAAGGCCAATATTTGATGTATGTAGGCGACGAAGATTGCTGCCAGCAGTGGAGGGTGACACAGGGTGAACCGGTCGAAATGGACTTCCCGCCCACGCCGGGAGCAATCGTGGGTACTGCTGCTGCTCGGTTTTATTCTGGCGGTGCTCGCTGTGGTCGTTGCCCGCTGGCAGGACGGTCGGTCAGAGCTACTCGCCGGACTTGCGGTCCTGGTCGGCGTGGGCGGGGTGCTGTTGGCGCGCCTGAAAGACGATGCGAAGGCCCGTGATATCCGCGCGGAGCTGCTTGAGAAGTCCATACTCATGACCGGAAGGAAGACCAAGCACCCGCCGACAGTGGCTAGGACGACACTCGAGAGCCTGGGAGTTCACCCCGCGCGTCTGGAGATCCCGTATCTGCACCGCGATGCGGAGGCTCAGCTAGTGGACGTGCTCGGGTCTGGTTCGCCTGCCTTGGTGTTGGGACCCTCGATGGCCGGAAAGACCCGCATGGCCGCTCAGGTTGTACGCGACAACTATGCCAATCGGGTGATTGTGATCCCGGATGCCGGCGGTGTTGCGAACCTGTTTAACGGCGGTCATATGCCGCACGATGCGGTGATCTGGCTCAATGATCTGGAACGCTACATCGAGAACCCGGAGAACCTCAAAGGAAGGTGGATCGACGAGCTGACCGAGGCCGGTAATGTCGTGGTTGCCACGATGCGGGAGAGCGCCTACGAGGGCTTTCAGCCCACCGGCGACCTGCCCCGTACCCAGTGGGAGCTGTTGGTCAGATTCCGTACGGTGCGGCTCCTCGATGATGATGATGAACGCCAACGGCTCGTGGAACAGAGCGGGGACGCGCGGATAGGCGCGGGCATCTCCCGCTACGGTGTGGGGGTCTACATCGGCGGCGGCTTCCTCGCCGTGGATCGTTGGGAGTCGGGACAAAGCCAGCATCCTCTGGGTGCGGCCCTCATCCACGCTGCCGTCGACTGGCGTAGGAGCGGCATCGCCGAGGTCATTCCGCAGGCGACTGCCGAATCCCTGGCCCCGGCATACCTCACCCCCAGGCAGGTGGACGACGGCCGGGAGGATCTTCTCACCGCGATCGGCTGGGCAACCGACTGGAAAACAGGCGCCGGTGCGTTCCGTCTGCTCTCCCCGGCGGACGGAGGCTGGCGTCCGTTCGACTATCTCCTCGACCACATCGCCACTCGGGGAGACCAGATTCCGGATCAGGCCTGGGAAGAAATCGCGCGTGCCGACGCACCTCCGGGAAACCTCGTAACCGCTGGCACGACCGCATACCAAAGCGGCCAGGAGGCAGCCGCGGTGCAGTTGTTCAGGCGCTCGGCCGACCTCGGAAATTCGGATGGCATGACAGTCCTCGGAATCCTGCTCGGGCGCCGGGGCGAAACGGGGCAGGCCGAGGCTCTGTACCGCCGGGCGGCCGGCCTCGGTAACGCCGGCGGCATGACCAACCTCGGCGTCCTGCTCGAGCGGCGGGGCGAAACGGAGCAGGCCGAGCAGCTCTTCCGCCAGGCGGCCGGCCTCGGCAACGCAACCGGCATGAGCAACCTCGGCGCCCTGCTCGGGCGGCGGGGCGAAACCGAGCAGGCCGAGGCCCTGTACCGCCGGGCGGCCGGCCTCGGCGACGCGGGCGCCATGACCAACCTCGGCACCCTGCTCGCGGGACGGGACGAAACCGAACAGGCCGAGCAGCTGCTGCGCGAGGCGGCCCACCTCGGCGACGCCGGCGGCATGGACAACCTCGGCGCCCTGCTCGCGGGACGGGGCGAAACCGAGCAGGCCGAGCAGCTGTTCCGCGAGGCGGCCCGCCTCGGCAACGCCGGCGGCATGGACAACCTCGCCATCCTGCTCTACAGGCGGGGCGAAACCGAGCAGGCCGAGGCCCTGTACCGCGAGGCGGCCCGCCTCGGCGACACGGAGGCCATGATCGCCGTCGGCGCCCTGCTCTACGGGCGGGGCGAAACCGAGCAGGCCGAGCAGCTCTTCCGTCAGGCGGCCGACCTCGGCAACGCCACCGCCGTGACCAACCTTGGCGCCCTGCTCCACGGACGGGGCGAAACCGAGCAGGCCGAGGCCCTGTACCGCGATGCGGCCCGCCTCGGCAACGCCACCGCCGTGACCAACCTCGCCATCCTGCTCCACGGACGGGGCGAAACAGGGCAGGCCGAGCAGCTCTTCCGCCAGGCGGCTGGCCTCGGCGACACGGAGGCCATGATGGCCCTTGGCGCCCTGCTCTACGGGCGGGGCGAAACCGAGCAGGCCGAGCAGCTCTTCCGCCAGGCGGCCGACCTCGGCGACGCGAGGGCCACCTACAACCTCGCTGTCCTGCTCGCGCAGCGGGGCGAAACAGGGCAGGCCGAGCAGCTGTTCCGTCAGGCGGCCGACCTCGGTTATCCGAACGATTTGTAGCGGTCCAATGCGGCAATTCCTAGGTTGCGGGACGGCCCGGTTAAAGGCGTTCAACGTCCATGGAGCACCTGGGTGTCTAGCGGGAAAGTAGCTTTTCGCCGTCGGGGCGCAGCCCCCCGGTGGGTGAGACGTGCCTGTAGAGGGTCTGGCGGGTGATGCCCAGTTCGGTGCAGAGATCGCTGACTTTGGTGTCGGGCTTGCCCATGGAGGCGGCGGCGAGCCGGAGTTTCGCCGGGGTCATCTTGTAGGGCCTGCCTCCGGTGCGGCCGCGGGCGCGGGCGGAGGCGAGGCCCGCGATAGTGCGTTCGGAGATGAGTTCACGTTCGAATTCGACGAGGGCGGCGAAGATCCCGAAGACGAGCTTCCCGGAGGCGGTGGTGGTGTCGATGGCTGCGCCCTGGCCGGTGAGGACCTTCAGCCCGATGCCGCGTTCGGTTAGGTCATGGACGATGTTGACCAGGTGGCGCAGGTCCCGGCCGAGCCGGTCGAGTTTCCAGACGACCAGGGTGTCGCCGTGGCGCAGGGCCTTGAGACAGGCGGCCAGCTGCGGCCGGCCCTCCTTCTTCCCGGAGGCCTTGTCTTCATACAGGGACTCCGGATCGGTGCCGGCGGCGACGAGCGCGTCGCGCTGCAGGTCGGTGGTCTGGGAGCCGTCGGCCTTTGAGACCCGCATGTATCCGACGAGCATGATTTTCTCCTCTGTCATTTATACGTTCGTTTAAGTGACAGCGTGATTCTAACCGAGGCTGGAATTAAATGTTTCACTTAACCCGTCATTTATTCTAAGTCATGCAAAGGGTCGCTATTTCTCTGTATGTGACAAAATGTAGTGGTGGTCAGGGTTGCGGCGAACGGTGACCTCGTCGGATCTGGCCCCGAGGCCACGCTTCAAGATCGGAAGGTATTCGAAGCCACCGCCGACGAATCGTGCAGATGACTTCTGACAATCCGATGTCGGTAGTCCTGCGCACCCGGACCGGTTTCCGCGTGAAGTGTGGACGCGGCTTCTGAAAGTCACACAGGGGCGCTGACCTGGCGTTACTGACAGAACCGCTGTCGCTATGGCAGGATCGAAGCACTGTTAGGGCATACCGACCTAGGGCCCGTAGCAGATTACTTATTGGTGGCCTTCCTAGGGGGCTGAGCATCGTGGCAGGCCCCCGACCTGAACGCTCAAGGTAACTACTGAAGGGGCCCTTCCGAAGCGAGATCGGAGCCCGAGGCCACCTTCAGCGAACTTCTTGCTTCACGGCGGCACTAGGCAACCACCTACTCAAAGCTGCAAGCAGGAGCTCTCATGACCCACGAATTACTGTCCCTATCCCTCTGCCTGGCCGTCGTTGAGTGCTCAAAACGATTGATGCCGTTTATTCTTTGCCTGGCCGTGCTTGCCAAGACGGGAAAGACTAAGGGCTTTCAGGACATAGCCGCCGTCTTCCGCTCATACTTCGGCGGCCGCTCCGCCTCCAACGCCCGGTCCACCGTCCCCCGGGAAACCCCGAGCTGTTTAGCCAGCTCCCTCTTGGAGATTTTCTCCGTCGCGTATCGGTGGCGTATCTGCGCCCAAACATCCAATGTGATCACCTTCCATAATGGTCAGTGGCCTCATTTTCAGTTGGCGTATTTGGCCCTATTTTCGGTTGGCGTCAACACCTAATCCCCACGTGCTCACAGAGGGTGGTCAAAAACGCCTGGTCCAGCGTTCTGACCAGGATTGATTACGGAGCCGAGTTTTGAGCTGCCAGGCGCTGGCACTTGCCCCTGACATAGCCGCTACACATACGCACCGCATTCACCACTGCCAATACGGTCGTTTATGACTGCTGCGAGTGCTTGAGGTGAGGCGGTCTCACTTGATGCTCACGTTCCACTGCGGTTCCGCGGGCCGCCACACGACTTACGGGACCAAGTCGCACCCGCGAGAGCGACATAATCGTTGTATGCCGGAAATCGTTCCCTGGGTCGAAGCTGCTATCGCCCTAATAGGGCTGCTGCTCGCGTCCCTACCTCAGTTGACGTCGAAAACTCGGCTTCGTGCCAAGATAAATTTTTGGGGAAACCAAGCCTCATCATCTGATTTGGAACACGATAGAAAAATAGCTGAAAGCTTACGCCGCGACGCATCCGCCCGACTACTGGCCCTTGAAACGTACCCATCATGGCACTTCCTATTCCCGATGTACGTCTTTTCCGCAGGGTTCCTGGTAGCCGGCTCCTTGGGTTCATGGATCGGAGGAAAGTACCCTGGTTCCTTCGATTATTGGCAGTTTGGCGATGGTGACCCTCTTCTGCCATTCGTGGGAGCCCTGGGGTTCCTGTTGGTACTCGGGGGGATGGTCGGCCTAGGACTTGTTCGACTTTGGCGACGGCGTGTCAGACGCAACTATCTCAGGGCAGAAACCATCATTCGGCAAAAGACGGTCTCATTCAATGCCAAAGGCTCTCCCGTCGGAGTACACCATCCACACGGTGATTTGAAGCTAAGCATTCTGCAGGGCGCCGGAATCATGTCATTTTCGATGGGCCTCTACGCCTTGACCGTTCTAACTTTCTTCCTGATCAGCGTTGGTGGTCTAAGCAGTTCACCTCTGCCAGAGGGGTATGGAGTGTTCGTAAGTCTCCTGATCATCGGGGGATCGTTTTTCACAGTCATGGGGTTCGGCGGCGTCCACGATCTTTTCACCATGGAGCGAAGCACTTGGACACATCCCATGCCACTGACAACGGCGGCAGCCGAGAAGGCGGAAAGCCCCGTCGAGCAATCGGGGCGCTCTACGCGAGTGACGTGGTGGCGTAGGGTATTACCCCCTTCAAAGCTGCCTGTTCGCAACTCGTGAATGGCATCTTCATCTAGCCGTCTTTTCTTGACTGTGCCTCGATCCTGGGACGGCTGTTAGGCGCGTCCTGCCATCCGGCCGGAGCCAAGAAAGGTTGATGAGCCCGGATGCCTGGCGCATTTGGGCTAATTGTTTGGGATCCTCCCACGCCGAAAATTCGCCCGCCTGATGCTCCCCGCATCGGGGGTGTTCTTGTGGAGTTCGTACCAGGGAGTCGGCTTTAGCCAGCAGTAGACAGCATCTTTGAAGATGGACAGCATTGGGACGATTTGGCCGACGGCAAGCACCGCGTAGATCTGATCGAGAGTCGCCGCGTTGTGGTTGTACCGAAACACGGCGCCGGCGTCGGAGCACTCGGGAAAGAATTGAGCTGCCGCTGCGTTGGTGCACGTCTTTGACCAGACCCACTCCGGTCCGTAGAGCGTTTGCGCCAATTCCGCCAGTGCCAACAGCACGAGGGCAATGGCCAAGGCAACTGCGAAGTCACTTCGCTGCTTCAGGTCCCCGTGCATCAAGATGCCCCATGTTCCGGCCAACACTGCCGCGGCCACTGCGGCCGCCAAGAGAATCTTGAGGTAGCTGTCGCCATATTCAAGCATCGGGACCAGTCCCATAGTCGGCGTAACAACAATAGCGACCGCAAGGATCGTGCCGGCAACGCGGATCAGCCAGTTTTTCCGCCAAGCGTCACCATCGTCCTCGCTCTGGGTGTCGGCCTCCAAGGATCTGGTCATGATGTCTCCTTCTCAGACGGTCTTACCGCCCGTAGTCAATGGCCGGCTGACCTCCAACGAATTGTCCATCGCGATGGCACTCGACACTCGACGTAGCCTGCAACGTTGTCCGTAAGGTCCGTGAAGTCCGTAGTCTGCATTCACGCAAACCTTCCCATACTGGAGACAGCTTCTTGAAACCAGAATCTGCCTTGCACGTCGTGCGTCCCGCCTTTATGCACCCAGCAGGATGGCCAAATAGCCCCCCGGGGGAATGGCACCACGTCCCTGATCGACCCTGCCTAACAGGCCCGCCGTCTGAGACGGTGGGCCCGGACTTAGGATGGATCGGAGCAGCGCCGCCTGCGGTGGACTGGGGAGGTCATTAGTGCCGGATAAAGCTTGGATAGATTTAGCGCAGTTTGCCGTGAATATTGTCTTGGCCGTTGTCACCATTTCGCTGTTTGTTCAAGGACAGCGAGATCGACGCCGCGTGGATTCAGATCGGCGCAAGGATCAAGCTTCCAGGATCAGTCTTCTGCGCCATGAACTATCGGAGCGAACCCGCCCGGCAGGTGGAGGTTTCGCAGAATCGTGGTCACTACGTTCCACAAATGTCACTGTCCGCAACGATTCTCAACTGCCTATAACCCAGGTTTCGGTAATCACGGCTGGGCGGACCGCCTGGGCAGAACATTCAGATCCCTATCGACCCAGGCAACGGGTCCAACACCAGTATGTCCAGTTTCCTCAGCTGGATTCTCAACCATTTGGGCTGAGCGTTCTTCCTGGGGAGTCTCTTGTCTACGAGGGCGACCCTCTTCCCTCGCAGTATCTACGTCTGCGCTTTACTGACGGTGCCGGCGTGGCATGGGTGAAAGACACTTTTGATGGCAAATTATGGAACGCTTCAGGGCGTCAGCCAACGTGGCGGTCGCGAATAACGCAAGGCATCTTTCTAACGCCGCGGCTCAAGTGGTTGACATGGATCATCCACACCATGCCGCGTAAGCATGCAGACCGCAGATTCAGGGAAACAAAATCAGGGGTCCCCTGGTCGGCGAGGTGGGTTCGCTTTACCTGGGGCTATGTGCCCATGGCAGAACCAGATCCTTGGGACATGCCTTCGGGTGCACCTCCGAATGAATGGACCTACGACTTTTGGATAGACGTCACTCGCAGACAAAATCAGCGCCAGCGCCGCGGACCCTGCGGCATTAAAGTACAAGTCCCCAATCCTTATGCTCGAAAAGCCGCCTCCACAGTTCTCGGCGACGACGCCTCTAACCAGTCGGCACCCGGTTTCCTCACGAGGAACTCCTCTAGCATGGAGAGACCTAAGGCCAAGAGGGCTTAGCAAGACTAGGAGGTTTTGTGGACGTGCAATGGAATGACGATGCCGGTTCAGTCATGGCGGCCATGGTCGCCCGCATTCAAGCGGTCCTAGTCGACGTTTCGAGGGACTACTCCGGCAAACCCGTTGATGAGGTGAAGGCTGCTCTCCAAGAACGTTGGGCCTCTGCAAACGAGGGAGCATCCATCACGGATCCAGAACTGACAGGGGCAGCAACTGCGATCAGCAACGGAAAGCGCGTTTGGATGGAGGACAACGGCACCATTATGGCCGAAGACTGACGTCCGACACGCGATTCTGAATGGGCTAGCTCTGGGCGACCACAGAACGAAGAGCTGCCGTCACTTTTAGGAGTGAGTCGAGCGCAGCGATAGTGGCTGGATCGGCAGAATCAGATGCTCGCGCTTCCTCAATCGCAGTTCTCGCTTCATCGATAGCTATTTGGACGTTCAGGGTGATTGCCATGCTGCTACTTTATACAGCGCTGGAGCGCATCAGGACCTCGCCCCCGGCATCACCAAAGCAAGAAGGGCTGACACCTCATAGGTGTCAGCCCTTCTTAATTCCCTCTGCATTAGGAAATCTGTGGTTCAGCTTAGCTGAACGGTTTGTGCTGCTGCCGCGGGACGGGTACCTCGTTATTCTTGGTCCCGCAGGTGGTAGTGCGCCGGACGCGTTGTCGCGGTTAATGGCGGTCCGTCGCTGGTAAGTGGCTGCTGTGGTTCGCCCCGAGCGGCGGACCGCCCGACGTGCGGGAGGTTCCTGGCCCTTGCTGGGGTGAGTGGCCGGGCGGCTGCATTGGGGGATTCAGCCGCCCGGTTCCCCGTCACATTACTCGGTGTCGGCGGTGTGCTTGTCGATGATGATCTGCTCAACGGCGCTTGCCGTGTAGCCCCAAACGATGAGCTGGTTCAGGTAGTGGAAGTGCCGCTTCTCGGCGGACCGCCAGGAGTCTTTTTGGATGGTTTTCTCGTATCCTGCGCAGATCAGGGCGATGAGGGAGAACTCGGGCCGGGCGGTGGTCTTGGCGGTGTAGTCCCGCAACGGGTTCCAGCCCCACCGATCGGTGTCCTCCCCGGTCCTGGCTCCGATCATCTCGGTGGCGACCTTGCCGTCGTAGCCGCTGGCGGTTTCGGGGTCGTGGGTGATGGCGTGGACGGTGAAGTACTGCCAGCCCTTCGGCCCGGTCTTCCGGGAGAGCAGGGTCTTCACAAATTCGCGCCTGACCTTGGTGGCGCTTTCCATCTCGCGGTTATTGGCTATCAGGGTCTTCCGCTCGGCTTTCTGTTCCTCGGTCATCGACCCTTTCTGGGCCTGCGTGCCGCCGTCGTAGCGTTCGTACTTCGGGGTGAAGCCCAGGTCCTCCCAGCCGGTGATGACGGGCTTGGCGTTGTGCTGGCCCCGGTAGTCGGTGCTGATCAGGTAGGCGTTGGCGTCCTCGTCGGTGGCCGGTTCCCCGTCGGCCCGCTTCGCGGCCGAGACATACAGGTTCTCATCGTTTGAGTAGTGTCCGGCGTCCTCCACCACGGTCTTGCCCTGGGCTTCCAGTTCTTCGATCAGCGTCACGAGGGCTGCGGCGCGGTCACGGCGGTCCCGGAGCATCTGCGCGACGTGCAGGAGCTGATCGGGTTCGTCCGCGATCACGGACTCCAGTTCCTCGGTCGCGTCCTGGTCCCCTTCAAACTCGGCCATGATGAGCGCTTCATCAATCGTGTATCCCTTGCCCAGGGCGACGGCTCCGGCGTTCGAGGACTTGGCCTTCAACGCGCCCTCAACCGTGGTTTTCGTCCGGCCGGTCTTCTTGGCGATCGCGGCGGCTGACACGCCGATCAGGGACAGCTGGTGGTAGGCGTCGGCCTCGTCCGCTTCGGTCAGTTCGGCGCGCTGGATGTTCTCCACGACCTGCGTCACGATCCGCTCGGCTTCCTCGGGGGACTCGATGATCATCACCGGGATGCTGGCGCGTCCGGCTTCAACGGCGGCGCGGGTGCGGCGCTGGCCCATCAGGACATGCACCACGCCATCGTCCTTGCGGTGGGCGATCACGGGTTCCATCACGCCGTGCTCCTTGATGCTGGCAATGAAATCGGGGGTCAGGGCGGCGTCTTTGCGGACGTTGATGTCCACGGTCAGGGTGGCCGGGTCGAGCATTTCGAGGATGGGTGTGGTGTTCATGGTGTTGCTCCTTTTGCAGAGGATTCCGGTGGGCGGGGGCGGCTCAGGTGACCGGCCAGCTTCCCCTCTCCCCCGTTGTTTTTTGGTTGCTGGCAAGCTTGCTTGCTCGGCGGCCGACGGAGCCCTGTCTACCCGCAGGGCAAGGGGAGGAAATTCGTGGAGGGAATCAGCGACGCAGGAGCGCCGGAGGGACATTTCCTGCACCGCAGGCCCCGGTGGAGCTTGCGGAACCGGGGCTAGACGGGGTGGAGCGGACGCCTAGAATCCGGAGGAATCTCAATGATGTTGTCAACGGACTCCTGCGGGTCCGGTTAGGGGGCGGCCCTCTCTCGGTCGGTGCTCTCGAGTGGGGCTCGCGGGACGTCTTTTCGCGCATGGTTGTGTTCCTTCCAGATGGGCGGGGGCGGCTTAGGTGACCGGCCAGCTCCCCTTCGCCCCCGTTGTTTTTTGGCTGCTGGCGGAGCATCGCGTAGCTGTGCCCGACGGAGCCGGGGCAACCCGAAGGGCAAGCAGCGGATGGATTGTGGGAGGAAATAAGCGCAGCGCCGACACAAGTCATCGGCTGTGCAGCCGTC
Source organism: Arthrobacter sp. ov118 (assembly GCF_900116495.1). Lineage (GTDB taxonomy): Bacteria > Actinomycetota > Actinomycetes > Actinomycetales > Micrococcaceae > Arthrobacter. Next base: position 91,581 of record NZ_FPAY01000011.1, on the reverse strand, counting down.
CGCAGGACGGTTGAGCCGGTGGAGCGGGCACGTACGATCCGCAGGACAGCAGCAAAAGAACAAAAAACGCTTCTACAGCCCGAGCGAAGCGAGGCCCTTTTGATAGCGCTTTAGGGCGCGTCGCCTACGTTCGCGTCTTGAGCCGAGGCCGTAGAATCGGCTAGCAACTGGGCGAATTGGTACCCCGGCTGTCAGGAATGGTGCCGGGCATGGAGCATGCAGCGGCCTTTTTCGACATCCCGATTTTGAGCTCCCAAAGATGAGGCACGAGGCTTCCGTTATGACAGCTGATACACGAAACCCTGAGCAGGTCGAGTACACCTATATCGAGCGTCCGCACTACGGCTGGGGCCACAATGACACTCTGTACCCCGCAATTGGGAAGGTGGCTGTGCACAGCGGCCTATTCGACGAGTTATTGCGAGAGATCCTAGCGGAGGTTGTCGGGGACGACGTTTGGTATATGTTTCAAGGGCAGTCGACTGACTGGCTGGTGAAGATGTGCCGCGATTCTATGGAGTGGCACAACGTCAACTACTCGCGGTGGAGTAAGGAGCAACAAGAGAAATTCCTCCGCGCCTTCATACCAGCACAACGCCTGCGGGACTTGCGAAACTATGTCGTCCATGGCATTTGGAGTACGTGGGCGGTAGGTGAACCCGATGAAAACCCTGCACAAGGTAGGCCTTGGGGTGGTCCAGATAACGTTCCCGGAGTTTTGGTTTGTGCCCGCAGCCGTCAACGCAATGCGTCATCGGAAATGTTGTTCACCGTTGAAGACGTGGAGAGGTTGGCGCTCGAGTTCCAAATGATGACGCGAGAGGTAGCCGAAGCCTTTTATGAGATGGAACGACGCCACAATTCACACCTTCTCTTGCCGCGGTGGATCGAGCGTGAGGAGAACACTCACGAATTCCTGCGGCGTCGATATGAGCAATAGATGACCGCTTCAACGGGGGACAACTAAGTCCGCCCGCTGCTACGTCTGCCGACTACAGCCCGAGCGCAGCGAGGTCCTTTCTTGAAGGGCTGAGGCCGGCCCTGTTTGGGGGCCGGCCTCAGTTTTTCCCTCAGCAAAAGGAAACTTGTGGGGCAGCGTCGTCGCTGCGGAAGTTACTGGTCCAGCGGGGATTTTTCCCAGGAAATATCGACGGCGGAGGGGCCCTGGGCCATGGTCAGCATGGATAGCTCGAGGATGTCCTGGGCGTGAGTGGCGCCGGTGGGTGCGGCGTCGTCGTCCGTGAGAATGAAGTCATGGCTCATGATGCTGCTCCCTGGCGTCAGTGGGGTCCGTTGCCTTCTCACTGTAGCCCGGCGGCAGGCCGTTGCCCTTTTGTGGTGCTGCGCCCGCGTCCGCGTTGATCGGCGGCCGGAGGAGCGCCAGCGGGGGAGGCCGCCACCGCGCGGGGGCCGGAACCGTTGCCGGTCCGGCCCCCTATGTTCCTAGCGGTTCCTCTTGTAGGCGGTGTTCGCGTCTTGCGCGACGGGGGCGATGGTTCCCCGGTTGACGAGCTGTTCCATCAGTTCAGCGAGCCGGTAGCCGGGTGAGTCCGCGATTGCGAGGGCGAAATGGTCTCCGGCCACGGAGGACTGGCCTTTGAGGTACGCCAGCCAGCCGATCAGGGTCAGCAGGGGTGCACGGTAGCCTTCCGGTGCCGCGTCGATCATGAGCCGCGCCGCATCCTGTGCTCGGTCGACCCGGTTCCAGTCCGGCGTGATTCCCTGCCCGATCAGCAGGTCCCCGCTTCCCTCCGCGTCGGGCCGTTCCGGGTCGATGACGTTGCAGAACATCACGTCGCGCAGGTCCGGACGCTGTAGGCATGCCAGCAACTCCACCGCGGTTGCCGGGTCCGTCCAGCCGTCCCGGGTCAGGGCATCGGCCCACAGTGTCCGGCCGGTGTGCAGCTCTCCGGCGAATACTCCGGGCAGGGCCTCGCGGATCTGCTCGGCCGTGTCCGTGGAACCGGTAAACGGCGCGTAGGTGGTGCCGGGTTCCTTTTGGTAGCTGCTCCCCCGGAAGATTAGTTCTGCGTTGAGTTGTCCGTCGGTGATTGATTCCAGCGGTTCGGGCGGGCAGCACCCGGCGTCGCTGTCGCACAGCAGGTTCTGCCAGTGCTCGGAGGTGACAAGCCACGCATCTTTCAGTGGGGATCCTGCGGTCTCCAGTTCCTGAATCACGGCCTCGACGTGGTCGTGGAACGGGCGGGGCGCCGCGGCGGCCGGGGCGTCGTCCGTGTAGATGGCCAGCAGGACCGCGGTGGCCTGCTCGTCTACAGCGAGGTAGTTCACCATGGACCGTGCGAAACCGACGGGATCGCCGAACAGGGGTGCGTCGACGCGCAGGGTGGCGCCGATCGTGTTCTGGCGCAGGGTCAGGAACACGAAGGACTCCCGGGGAGCGAACCCGAGCGTGTGCGGGATGAAACCGAGAATGTCGGCGGGAGAGGAAATGCGGATTGCGTCGTTCATGGTTGAAAGTCCTTTGCTGAGGATTCCGGTGGGTGGGGCGGCTCAGGTGACCGGCCAGCTCCCCTTCTCCCCCCGTTGTTTTTTGGCTGCTGGCGAAGCTTGCGAGCTGTGGCCGACGGAGGCCTGTCTACCGCAGGCAAGGACCGTGGAATCTGCGGAGGAAAGCAGCGACGCAGGAGCGCCGGAGCCGATTCTGCGGGCCGCAGGCCCCGACGAAGGAGGGGCTAGACGGGCCGGAGCGGACACGTACAATCCGTCAGGACAGCAGCCAAAAGACGTCGTAGACACACAGGTCCGGGTACGGCGGAGCTCTGCGACGTCGGGGCCGGGCCCAATAGCCGGCCGCGCCAGCGGACGCCCGCTATCGGTGCGAGCCCTGCGAGCATGCATTTCACCTGCTCCCCACCGGCCGCCCGGGTAGTCCGCGCCCAGGGCTTGCCGCAAGCCCTGGGTGAGCCGAACGGGTCCCTTCGCGCCGAACGGCGGTCCTCCGCCGGCAACCACCCGACAAAACCAGCCCCGGGCGGCGGACCGCCAGCGGTGACCGGCCTCCAGAAGAGACCGGCCACCCCTCCCGGGTTTAGCTGGCGAGCAGTTCGGTGAGTTCGGCCGCGTCGGTCACCAGTACCGCGCCGCCTTCTTTCAGGAGCCGGTGGCATCCGGCCGAGTTGGCGCTGTGGACGCTGCCCGGAACGGCGGCGACGTGCCGGGCGATGGTTTCGGCGTGGCGCGCAGTGTTCAGTGCACCGGAACGCCAGCGGGCTTCCACCACGCAGGTGACCCCTGCGAGGGCGGCGATGATGCGGTTCCTTTGCAGGAACCTGTGCCGGGTGGGGGCGCTTCCGGGCGGCAGTTCGGAGATTGTCAGGCCGTTGGCACGGATCGCGGCCGCGAGGTCCGCGTTCCCGGACGGGTAGTCCCGGTCAAGGCCTCCGGCCAGCACTGCAATGGTCGCGGGTCCGTGGCCTTGGCTTCCGGCAAGCGCGGCGCGGTGGGCATGCGCGTCGATGCCGTAGGCAAGGCCTGAGATGACGCAGATTCCGCGCTGCGCCAGCCCGTATGCGATCTGTCCGGTGACGGAAGCGCCGTAGCTGGTGCTGTCACGTGAGCCGGTCACCGCGGCACACCGGGACGGCGCCGGGATCCCGGCCCCGAGGTTGCCCCGGTACCAGAGGCCCCACGGGGCGTCGGGAAGGTCATCAAGACCTACGGGCCAGTGCTCGTCGCCGGGGACAAGGAAACCGCCGCCCAGGGGTTCAATGGCGGCAAAGTCCTTCTCCGGAGCCAGGTCGTGGATGCGCGGTGCCCAGCGGCTCAGGGCGTCGGCCAGCTCCTCGGCCGTGACGTCCCAGAACGGCCGGGCCGGGCGGGCGCCGATGGCAATCCTCAGCGCTGCGTGCGCGCCGTGTCTGGCCACCAACGCCCGGCCCACGATGTCGCCGGGTTCGAACAGGCGGGTCAAGGCGGCGCGTGCAGTGCGGTCTTCGGTGTTCATGGCTTCTTGTGTCCTTTGCTGAGGATTCGGTGGGCGGGGGCGGCTCAGGTGACCAGCCAGCTCCCCTTCGCCCCCGTTGTTTTTTGGCTGCTGGCGGAGCATCGCGTAGCTGTGCCCGACGGAGCCGGGGCAACCCGAAGGGCAAGCAGCGGATGGATTGTGGGAGGAAATAAGCGCAGCGCCGACACAAGTCATCGGCTGTGCAGCCGTCCGCAGGACGGTTGAGCCGGTGGAGCGGGCACGTACGATCCGCAGGACAGCAGCAAAAAACAGAAAAAGCATTTCCTGCCCGAGCGCAGCGAGGACCGAGTACGTTGTGTGGCGCGCCATGCAGAATGGTCCAGTGAGCAATGATGAGTGGGATTTCGCGGGAGATGGATTTGCGCAGTTACCGACGCCTGAAACTGAGGCTGACTTCGCAACGTTGAGAACGCTTGGGCGAACCATTGTGGGCAGGTCTTTCCCTCTACAATTTGGACGTTCGAACGACGTTGGACAGCCCGCTCGGACGGTCTGGCAAGTCATTGCCGAAAATGCAGACCGACAGACCAATTGCGCCGATGAGGGGGAAGAAGTGGAGATCCACGAAAGTCCCGGCGGTCGCGTCCAAGTGAAGGCTCGGGTTGTTCGCGACCAGGGACGAGTTGTCGAAATTCGGTTTGAGAAGGTGACTGGCCGAGCCAACCAAGATGCACAGCTCACCCGACTTCTGAATCTCGACCAAGAGGCGTCGAAGCGGCTGATCGATTTATGCGTAGCTTTACGTGGCATCGACCCTAATGGAGACGAAACGATCCGTATTGATGAGGCAGCACTGGCAACCGCACTCTCGGATCCCCGAACACTATCCGCCGCGTACCAACTCGACCCGGACCAATTCAAAGCGATTATCGAAGGGGATGTATCGGCTACAGATGTCGTCGCTATTGCTGCGCGTCGCACGACTCTTGAGCGATTCGAAGAGTTGCTCAGCGATCCTCAAGCCTTCGAGGACGCGCGAGCAGGCGGAACGAAGGAAGCTGTCTGGCAACGATTCTTTGAAACTAATCCCTGGCTCCTAGGCGTTGGCCTGTCAGGTCACCTATTCACTGCCTGGGATAAGGGGCGCCTCGAGCGCGTAGTAGCAGGCCACAGCGTCAGCGATGTTGGCAAACGTGTAGATGCTCTTCTCACTACGACCGGCATTGTTCGGTCGCTTGTATTCGCTGAGATCAAGCTCCACGACGACGATCTCCTTGAAGGCAACCCATATAGACCTGGCACGTGGGCGCCATCCAGGGCCGTTGTTGGCGGAGTTGCACAATCCCTCGTCACTGTCCAAAGGGCCCGCGACGATATCGGTTCATGGCTCTCTGTGCGGGATGGTGATGACTTCGAGACCGGGGAAAAAGTCTTCTCTGGCTCGCCACGCTCCTATCTGATCATCGGAAAATTGGAGAGCCTAACCAGGGACGGGCAGGTTCATACCGAGAAGGTCCGATCTTTCGAGCTGCACCGAAACAACATCAACATGCCCGAGATCATTACCTATGACGAAGTACTCGCTCGAGCAAGATGGGTCCTTGATCTCTCCACCCAATCGACAGCTCACAGATAGAGGCCCGGAACAAACGTCAGGTCGCCAACGTCGTACAGGCGATCCAGGGTGCGCAGCGGGATAGCGTATTGCGCAGTCGAATACGCTCCATCCTCGCGGGGTTTGAATCCGGTGGCGCCTCCGCCAAGAGCAGTTACCGTGGGCGCAGGGGAATACTGGCAGTATTGGTCGAGTGACAACTGACCATGAATCAAAACTCCACGAGGACGCTGCCGCCGAGTGCCATGCGGTCGCAAAATCGATCGGTGAGAAGGCAGATAAGAATAAGCGCAGAGCTCGCTTACTTACTCTTGGCATGACGCTAAGCACCGCGTTCGTTCCCGTGCTCATCTTCGCCTCCGGAGACATCTTTTGGCTGGGAAAAATCGTTCCGAGCGTCCTTGCGGCGGGCTCCGCGGCCCTGGTTGCACTAAACCAGTTCGACCGCCCGCACCAACGCTGGGTCCTGTATCGGAGGTATGAACGCCTCGTGCAGGCCGAAGGCAAGCGATACCGCTTCAGAGTCGCCCCATACGACGGTGACGATCGAGATACCCAACTGGGAAGGACGATCGCTCAACTCGAGATTGATCTTCAGTCGGAATGGGAGGGCCTTATCCCCAGCCGAAATGAGCTCGCCTCAGCCGCTTCGTCGATCGGACGCCAATGATGGCGCCACAGTTTGAACACGCTTCATGTGCTTTCAAGAGTCACTACGGGCTTGCCACGCTCCACGTGTATGCGTTCGGCCCGCATGAGGAGGACAACATCCTCTGCATCGAGGTTCCCAGGTCCTCCGGCCGCGCGGTGAACGATGGATCAACCATTGTTCGCGTTCAGAGCGCTTGCTACACCGCCGAAATCTTCCGAAGCACAGACTGCGACTGTCATGAACAACTTCACGCCAGTCTGAATAAGGTCTTCCGCGATGGCGGTTTGGTTGTCTACATGATCTGCGATGGTCGGGGAGCAGGGCTCCTCACGAAGATCCGCGGGCTCGCACTCGGCGACAGGCTCGGACTGGATACGCATGACGCGTACTTGCAACTCGGAGTCCCGGTCGACCCTCGGGACTATTATCGCGTCGCTCTTGTGCTCAAGGAGCTCGGAGTGCAACGCGTTCAGCTCCTGACCAACAATCCGCGGAAGGTAGACGGACTCGCGGCCGAGGGATTAGACGTCGATCGTGTTCCGTTGGAGATTCCTCCTACCGAGGACTCGAGGCCATATCTGCACACCAAGCAGCAGAAGATGGGTCACCTGTTCGGATTCGTTGGCCTGAGCGATGCTGACGCCGCGTCGTAGGCACGCGGCCCTTCTAGCGAAGTGGGACACAGCTGTGGGGTCCGTCATCAAGTCCACCCTGCAGGTGATTGTTCCCTCGGGAGGGTCCAGCGAGCAGTCTTGACCGCATACGTTGCCCCACACTCGTCAAAACGGTGAAGTGCACGGCGGAGGATCGCTTTGGAGTCCTCGGAATGTCCGCTTAGCGTTCGCCGGTTGGGACTGCACCAGTCAGGCAGCAAGCCGCGCTGGGACCGGCACTGGGGTATACGTGGTTCCGTCCCTGAGCATGGCCCAGAGGACATTCAGGCGGCGCCGGGCCAAGGAGAGCATCGCCTGGATGTGGGATTTCCCTTCCGAACGTTTGCGGTCGTAATAGCCGCGCGAGGAGGAACAGGACTTCAGGGCGGAGAGCCCGGAGAGGTAGAAGACCCGGAGGAGCCGTCGGTCATAGCGTCTGGGCCTGTGGTGATTGCCGCTGATTCTCCCCGAGTCCCTGGGGGCCGGTGCCAATCCGACGACGCCTGCGAACCGGTCGGCGGACTGGAAGACGGTGAGGTCACCGCCGGTGGCACCAAGGAACTCGGCGGCGAGGACTGGGCCGAACCCCGGCATGCTCAACAACACCTGTGTGTGCTGGTGTTCGGTGACTTTCTCGCTGATCAGCGCGTCGAGTCTGGCGAGTTCCTCATTCAGGGTCAGGATTTCCCGGGCGAGTGCGGCGACGATCCCTTCCCCTATGTGCTGGGCGGGAACGATGGTGTGCTGGGATTTTGCCGCCTCTACGGCGGCTGCGGCAACTGCTGCGGAGGACCGGGCGCCGTGCTTCTTCAGCCAGGCGTGGATCCTGGTTTGGCCGGCGCGGCGGATCCCGTCCGGAGTGCGGTGTTTGGTCAGCAACAACAGTGCGGCTTTGGAACGACTGTAGTCGAACGCCCGTTCCAGCGCAGGGAAGTATTCCAGCAGTTGGGCCTGGAGGCGGTTGATCGCCCTGACCCTGTCCGCGGACTTATCGGCACGCCGGGCGGTCAGGAGCCGCAGCCCTGTGCTGATCTCATCCCCTGCACGTAACGGTTGCAGGTCAGTTCGCATCCGGGCCTGATCGGCAATCACGGCGGCGTCTTTGGCATCTGTCTTGCCGTCGCCCCGGTAGATCTTGGAGGCGTGGTGCACCGTCCGGCCTGGGAGGTAGAGGATGTTCTGGCCGTGACCGATGAGTAGGGCGATCAGCAGCGCCGGTCCGCCATGGTTTAGATCGGTCGCCCACACCACCTCGTGACCCTCTGCGAGCTCGAGCACGCCGGCGAGGAGTTGGAGCAGGGCTGGTTCGTCGTTGGGGACTCGTTGGGAGAGCAGCCGGTTTCCGTCGGCGTCGATCACAACGCAGTGATGATGGGCTTTGCCGGCGTCAATACCGGCCCATAGGTGCACCAAGAACAGCCTCCAGTCTGTTGGATGGGTTAGGGCCCAGCAGATAACCGCGCCGTCGTGTCCTTATCCGGCGATCATGTCGCGTCTCTCAATCAGCGGTCGGGTCATCGCGGGGTGGTGGGCGGCCAATCCTTCGAAGCCGTCACACAAAATGTCCGGCACAGCAACCAAAGCCATACCCTCCTCCCCTGGGTAGCCACGACCCTACAACGGCCGAGGAACTGATCCCGGTAACAACATAAGGACAGCAACCAAAAAAGCGTCGAAGACGTAAGACAGGGCCAGGGCGGGCCGGAGTTCTGCGACGGACAGCACTGGACCCCCAGCAGCCGGCCGCGCCAGCGGACGCCCGATACTGGTTGGAGCGCAGCGTAAATCAGGGCCCTGCCAGGGCGAACGGTCCTGCCGGTTGCAGGTGTTTCTCCCCCGGGCAGACCTCCTTGGGGTTTTCTTTCAAAGGGGCAGCGCTGGGTTTGCGGAGTATTTCAGGAAGCGACCGGCAGCGGCGGGCCGGCGGCGGCGGAGCCGCTGACGGCCGAGCACCTGCTCTGTCGGTCCGTCCGCCGCCGCCCGGGAGCCCGGGCGGGCTTCCACGGGGCTGGCCTCCACGCCGCCCGCCTGGGGCGGCGGCCATGGCAGGATGGGCTCCATCATGGACAGGCGGTTACGGCGCGCTCCTGACGCGGAATGGGTATTGATGTACCGGCTCGGACTGAGCCGGCAACGCATCGCTGAGTTGGTGCGCGCCGAACCCGCTACCGTCGGCTACCACCTGGTCATCGCCCGCCGCCAGGACCCCGGACTCGAGCCCGCCCACCAGGCTGCCACGGTGACCCAGACCGGGCCCTCCCCCGCGGACCTTGCCCGGATGGAAGAGGTCGTCGCCTGGATCATGGTCGAGGGCCGGTTGCCCCGTGACCGCTCGGAGGATAAAGGTGAACGGTCGATGGCCCGGTGGCTGTCCGATCGCCGGCGCGAAGCAGCCGAGGGCACCTTGTCCCCGGCCTACAGGGACGGCCTGACTCGGGTCCTGGAGTGGGACGGGAACCCCAGGGCAGCGGCGGACGAGGCCAGGTGGCATGACCGACTCGCCCAGCTGGCGGACTTCCGCGCCGAAGGCAACGACTGGCCCCGCCACCACCACTACGCCTCGGAACGCGAACACAGCCTTGGGGTGTGGATCCACACCCAGCGGTACAAACACCGCCGCGGCGAGCTCGACGCCCAAAAGCTCAGGCTCCTGGACGGCGCCGCACCCGGCTGGCGGACCGGCAGGACCCGGGGCCGCCCGCTCCGGCCATAGACGCAGGTTCTGCGCCGTGCCGGCGGAGCATCCCCTGAATGTCGGCTGGCCGGTAGACTCTTTGAGGCTCTCCAGTCCCCCCAGCTTGGAGAGCCGGGAGCCTCCACGCTTGAGTCCTTGATTCGCGCGGAGGCTTCCTCATACCCCCGACAAAGACCCGCGGCCGGACATACCATCCGTACAGCGTGCCGCTCTGCGGGTTGTGCCCCTTGGAGGCCAGGTGGAGCCCTCCGCCCAGCTCAAAGCTGGGCGGTTTCTCGCCAACGTCGCAACAGGTCTGCCGTGAACGTATCAGGTGGGGGTGGGGCCCGGCTCTGATCCCACAGGTCTACCTGCGCTTCGACCACGCGACCCAGTCGGCTCGTCGATCTGCTGGCCAGAGCGGCACCAGCAGACATCGCGTGGTCCTCGAGGTCGACGGGAAGCAGCACTACGCGAACGGCGATACCGCGAGCCCAGCCCTCTACAGCGAGATGGTCTCCGAGGACCGACGGCTCAGGCTCGCCGACTACGAGGTCTACCGGTTTGGCGGGGCCGAGTTGATTTTAGGTTACTTTTTGTACCAGGCAGCAAACCGGACGGTTGGGGCGGGCAAGGAATGCATAAGGATGCTCTCAACTTGCCCGCCCCGTGTTACTGATGTTGCTCTGGCCGTCTCAAGCTGTCCGACGACCAGGTGTTACTGGTGTT
>NZ_FPAY01000011.1:60094-81138 GCF_900116495.1 Arthrobacter sp. ov118 | reverse complement strand
GGTGTTACTGGTGTTGCTCTGGCCGTCTCAAGCTGTCCGACGACCAGGTGTTACTGCAACGGTGCTTCCCCATAAACAGGCAAATACAGCTACTTTAAGCGGGGGAACTTCCGTTCTCTTTTTCTTACGTGAAAAAAATATAACCACTCTCTGAATCTCGTCAAATCGCCTTGGGGCGCTCTGAGTTAGGTCGCCTTTTGCGGTCGGCTCGGGACCTACCTTGTAGGACACCCAAGCGGCAGGCGGGCCGCAGCCACTACAGAGCCGGCTTACAAGCGTCCGGTGAGGGATCCTCTTGCGGCACAGCCGGACCCGTCTCCTATTCTGACCAGATGTGTCCCGTGTGTCCCGAGCCGTTAGCCCTCTAGGACGGGCGTGCAACCCGCCCCGCCACAGGCCTGATCCGGCGGCCGGCGGTACTTTTCTGTCGGTCCCAAGAGCTATGCTTATTCGAAGATATATTCGAATAAAAGGTGTGTTGTGGGCGTTGTTATTGGTCCCCGCGTGATAGACGCGGGGGCGTCGTTGTTGTCGGTGCTGATCTCACCGGTTTCTGTCGCGGCCGGGTATCCCTCGCCGGCGCAGGACTACTTCGACGGGCGGATCGACCTGAATGAGCACCTGATCCAGGACGTCACGTCCACCTATGTGGTGCGGGTGTCCGGGGACTCCATGACCGGGGCCGGGATCAGCGATGGCGATGAATTGATCGTCAACCGTGCCCTGGAACCGGTGGACGGATCCGTGGTCGTCGCGGTCCTGGACGGTGAGCTGACCATCAAACGGCTGCGCATCACCAGTGCCGGGGTCGTGCTGCAGGCAGAAAATCCCGCGTACCCGGATATCCGGGTACCGTCCTTATCCGATCTGGTGGTGTGGGGCGTGGCGACCCGATGCCTTCACCGGCTGTAGGGCCGGCCGTGTCTAAGCCGGCGGTGATGCGGCGGATGCCGCAGATCGCGCACGTGGACGTGAACTGCTTCTACGCCTCGGCCGAGCGGGCCTTCAACCCCGCCCTGGAGGGCCGGCCCGTCATCGTGCTCTCCAACAACGACGGTTGCGCCGTCACCCGCTCCCCGGAAGCCAAAAGACTCGGCATCGCCATGGGCGAGCCGTGGTTCAAACTCGCACCCCGCGCCAGGGAGTGGGGGCTTGTTGCCCTCTCGAGTAACTATGAGCTCTACGGCGACATCAGCGCCCGCGTGATGGAGCTGCTTGGCCGGTACTCGGCCTGGCTGGAGGTCTACAGCATCGACGAGGCCTTCCTCGGCGTCAAAGGCTCCCCCGATGAACTCCTGGCCCTGGGCCGGGCGATGAAGGCCGCCGTCAGGCGGAACGTCGGCGTGCCGGTCTGCGTGGGAATTGGACCGACGAAGACGCTGGCGAAGCTGGCGAACTAGTGGGCCAAAAACAACCCGGCCTTCGGCGGGGTCTGCCACTGGGACTCCGTACCCGCCGGGGACAGGGAGACACTGATGCGGCGCCTGTCCGTGATCGAGATCTGGGGTGTCGCGACGCGGCTGACCAAACGCCTCAACGCCTTAGGGCTCCATTCGATCCTTGACCTGTCCCGGGCCGATCCGGTGATGATCCGTGACCGGTTCTCCGTGGTCATGATGCGCACCGTCCTGGAACTGCAGGGCACCCCGTGCATCCCGATGGAGGAGGAACGGATCGGCCGGGACCAGCTCATCTTCTCCCGCTCCTTCGCCACGCCCATCACCACCGCCGCCGGGATCCGGCAGGTCATGAGCGTCTACGGCCAGCAGGCATCGGCCCGGCTGGCCAAACATGGCCTGCAGGCCAAGGTCCTGACCGCGTTCGCCGGCACCTCACACTTCAACCCGAAAGACACCTCATACCCCTCCGTCTGCGTGCCCCTGCCGATGCCCACCGCCGACCCGGTACTGCTCACCAAAAGCCGCCCACGCGCTCCTGCCCCGCATCCACGAGGGCATCAAGTACGCCAGGGCCGGGATCATGGTCACCGACCTCCGCCCCACCGGCAACCAGGCACCCCTGGCCCTGTTCGAAAACCAGCACGAGGAACGCCACATCGGAACACTCCTCGAAGACGTCACCAAAAAGTACGGGCGCGGCTCCATCGGCCTCGGCCACGCCGGCATCCGCGGCGGACCGGACTGGACCATGAAACGGGACATGCTCTCCCCCCGCTACACCACCCACTGGGACGAACTCCCCCTCGTCAAAGCCGCCTAACCAATAACTCTCCCGCGCGACCGCACCACGAAAGAACACCACTCCATGAGCACCATCGCCGAAGCCGCCCCGCAGACCCACGACACACTGGTCCGACTCGACGCGGCAGGCAAACCCCTGGCCATCCGGCACGACGGACGGATCTGGTTGGTCGATCCCGACACCGAATCCCGGCACTGGTACGGCAGAGACGCCTGGTGGGACACCCGCCGCACGGCAGCCGTCGGCAGCGGCGATTTGGTCAGCATCGAATACTGGCAAGTACAGGTCCGCTCCGGCACCCATTCCGCCCTCCGGACCGCCACGCTCCGCCGGGAACCGCTCTCCACGCACTGGCTCCTGGAAAACATCAGCGATGCCGACGAAACAACCGAAGAAGAGTGAACGGCCAACCCATCAACGATCAGGCGTGGGCTGCGATTCGGACGGAGTTCACGCTGCCGACCCTGCAGCAGGTGCGTCGCCGGCTCTCCGAGCTCATGGAAGACCCCGAACCCGTGATGCGCCAGCTCGTCCGCGTCTTCATCGACGACGGCACCTTCTGCCCCGGATTTCAGTTCCTCCCCGGCGGGCAACTCCACCCGCAGGTCATTGAGCTCTTCGGGCATGCGCTGGAGCTGGACATCCCGCACAACTACTTCACGCTCTGGATGGTCACCCCCTCGAGAGCCCTTGCCGGGGACCGCCCCGTCGACCACCTGAAAGGCGACCCCGCTCCCCTGCTTCGCGCGCTGGAATCCTACCGCTGGCGCTAGCACTCGCTCTTGACCGCGCCGGCGGGGTGGGTAGCGTTGGCCCATGGGACTCATCTACGACAACCCGGACCTCGCGGCCCTGACGCTGACGCGGCTCGCCGCGGAAGAATCCGAAGGGCCCGGCGCCCTGGAAGGGCGCATGCTCGCCTATCTGGACGGCCTGGAACAACGCAACGGCGCCCCCTTCCTGGAGCTCGTGGCCATCACCCTCGCCCGGGTCCACTTCAAATCCCTGGACGACCCGGCCCGGGCCACCGGCGACGATCCGGCAGCATTGCTGGACGCCGCCGAGGTAGAGGCGCTGGAAGGCCTCGATGGCGGCAGCTAGACCACCGTCCGCGTCCGGGCTGCCGGCCGGCCTTGTCCTGCCGCCGAAGGTGGCCCTGGCCCGGACCGTCACGAGAATGCCACGAGCTGATGCGTTGCCCGGGAGTCTGTCCTATGAGCCCAAATGGGACGGTTACCGCTGCGTCGCGGCCCACGACGATACCGGGGTGACCCTCTGGTCCAGACAGGGCAAGCAGCTCACCGGATACTTCCCCGAACTCACTGCAGCCCTCGCATCAGAGGTTCCGCCCGGGTGCGTGCTCGACGGCGAAGCCGTGATCTGGGCCGGGGGCAGGCTGGACTTCTCCGCATTGCAGCAACGTCTGGGCGCCGGCCCTAAGACCCTCCCTGGACAGGTTCGGCAGACTCCGGCCAGTTACGTAGCCTTCGATGTTCTGGCCGTTGCCGGACATGATGCGAGGGCGCTCCCCTTCCGTGAGCGGCGGGCGCTCCTGGAAGAACTGGCCCGCGGATGGGCTCCCCCGCTCTCGCTCTCCCCCGCCACCACCGACCCGGACGAGGCGGCCAGGTGGATGGAAGACCTGCCCCACACCGGGATCGAGGGACTGGTCATCAAAGGCAGCGACCAGCCCTACACGCCAGGTGCCCGTTCCTGGCTGAAACTCAAGCACCGCGAAACCGTGGAAATCGTCTGCGGGGCAGTCATCGGGCCGATCACCGAACCCCGGGAGGTCGTGGCCGGGCTGGTCCTGGACGGGGAGCTGCGGATCGTCGGTAGATCCACACCGTTGAAGACGGCAGCCGCGCGGGAACTGGCGCGGTGGCTGCAGCCGCCCCGCGGCGCCCACCCCTGGCCCACGACCGTGAAGGGCACCACCCTGGACCGATTCAACCGGGACAAGGAACCGGTCGCGCTGACACTGGTGGAACCCGTGGCCGTGGAAGTCTCTGCCGATACGGCCTGGTCAGGCAGGTCCTTCCGCCACCCACTGCGCGTCCTCCGCGCCAGGCCGGAACTGTCCCCCGCAAACATCACCCTGCCCAAAATGCTGCGTCCACGGACCGCACGCCAGTGATGCCACGGCACTGCTCAGGGGGCTGGCTCGATAAGTTCCGGGCCGTTGTTGCGCACGCTGTTGACCCGGTCGGTGACCACCCGCGGCGTCAGAACCGGTTCAGGGATGGCATCGAGCATCTCCTGCACCTGTTCCTTGTCCGTCGTTACCGGGTCCAGCCAGTCGGCGTACATGCTGGGCGGAATGATGACCGGGGCCCGGTCATGGACGTGGCCGAGGGAATCATGCGCCGTCGTCGTCAGAACGGTGCAGCTGAGCAGCCACCGGTGCGGGTCGTCCTCGGGAAGGGGCGGGTCCCGGCCAGAACTCGTACAGCCCGGCGAAGGCGAGCACATTCTCCTTTTCGGAGCAGAGGTAATTCGGGATCTTCTTCCCGTCCTCGGTCTTCTGCCACTCGTAATAGCCCTCCGCCGGGACCAGTGCCCGCCGTTTGACGGCGGCCTTCCGGAACGATGGCTTGTCCAGAATCGATTCGCTGCGGGCATTGATCAGCTTCGACCCGATCTTGACGTCCTTGACCCAGGATGGGACCAGGCCCCAACGGGCGATCAACAGCCGCCGATCCAGGGAGTCGTCGTCCACCCGCTCCGCAATGATCGGCACGTCCTGCGTCGGAGCGACATTCCAGCTGGGCGGCGGCGGGCTGCCCTCGATCTCCTAAGCCTCGAACTGGGTAAGGAGATCCCCGGTGGCCTTGGACATCACATATCTGCCGCACATGGAATCATTCTGCCTCCACACCTGACGTCTTCTTCAAGCAGCGGCGGATTCAGCTCGAAGATGCTTCCGCCTGTCTGGCCGGTCAACCAGTAAGAGACCGGCATGTGCCGGTCTCTTACTGGTTTCCCTCTGCATAAGAAATCTGTGGGCAGCGTCCGCATTCCAGGGGTAGGTGCTCCTCGAGGAGCGTCGCCAGGGACAGTGTCGACCGGCCGCCCCTTATGGCCAGCTGTGAGCATGCCGCCCGAAGAGGTGTGCTCAGACACGGGAAAGCCCCTCGGACGAGGGGCTTTCAACGGATTGGTCAGTCGTAGATTGGTCTGGGTCAGCGGTGATCTGTTCCTCCTTCCCGGACGCCTACTGCGTCCATGCCGAACTGTGGACATGATCCTAGTAATCAATCCCCTGGGCCGTCCGGAATCAGTAACCTGCGTGCCGTCAATCCAGACGAAAACCGGGCACCTTGTTCGCGATCCCGGCCCGGCTGGGCCGCCATCCCGAGCGCCAGGGGGTCTGTGGGCCACGACCCGCATCTACCCGGGACAAGTCAGTCCCGTGCGCCTGCTTGCATCATCCGGGCCATCTGCTTGCATGGAGCCATGACTGAGCAGCCGCCGGCAACAGTGAGTGAGGATCTCGACAGGTTGCGTACAGCCCTGAAGGGAAGCACTCCTGCGAAGAAGGACTCCAACCTCCTCATCGGGACCTGGAACATCCGGGCACTGGGTGACCTGACCGCCAAGTGGCTGGCCGGCCCCAATGACTCTCCGAAGCGGGACTGGCATGCCATCGCCTGCCTGGCCGCCGTCATCTCCCGGTTCGACGTCGTCGCCGTCCAGGAATCCCGCCGCAACCCCGCAGCGCTCAAGCGGCTCCTGGCCAGCCTCGGCCCGGACTGGCGCGTCATCGTCTCCGACGTCACCGAAGGAACCGCCGGCAACGGCGAACGCCTCTCCTTCCTCTACGACAGCACCCGGGCCCAGCCCGCGGGCCTGGTCGGGGAAATCGTACTGCCCCCGATCGGCGAGGAACCGCAGCGCCAGTTCGCCCGCACCCCGTACACGGCCAGCTTCACCCGGGCCGGGGTGGAGTTCACGCTCGCCTCGGTGCACATACTTTGGGGCAAGGACCCTGCGGAGCGGCTGCCGGAGATCACGGAGTTCGCCCAGTGGATGCACGACTGGGCGGTGCGGCCCAACGACTGGAACTCGAACCTGATCGTGCTCGGCGACTTCAACCTGGACCGGATCGGCGACCCGCTCTACGAAGCGTTCATCTCCACGGGCCTGTGGCCGCCGGCGGAGCTGAACACGGTCCCGCGGACCATCTTCGACGATGACAAGACCACGCACTTCTACGACCAGCTGGCCTGGTTCTCAGAACCCGACGGCACCTCACTGCTGCAAGGCCTGGCCTACAGCCAACGGGCGGGAACCTTTGACTTCATCCCCCACATCTTCCGGGACATGACCCGCAGCGAGGTGTCCTGGCGGGTCTCGGACCACTACCCGCTCTGGTGCGAATTCTTCCTGGCCTGAAGTGCGGCAGAGGCTCCTTCTACCGCAGACGATTAGGGTGCTTTTGGTCCTGATCGGGTGGCAGTGAGCCGGGCCTTGAGTAGTGGGCACCGGCTTTCGGAAGGTCAACTGCCTCCGGTTACCCGCACCCCGCCAACCGCCCCTGTCCAGGGGGTGTCGCCCGGGCCGGGCAGGAACAGATGAGCGAAAACGTACCCCTGCTGAAGCGCCAGGACCTGTGAAGTGGCACCGGTGCAATCCAGAGTGAGCTCCACCGGCTGAAAAGGGGCACCCGGATGCTCCTGTCCAACGAAAACTTTCGCACCGGAAGCACCGACGCAGGCTGCGGTGACGGTGTACTGCCCGGCCGCCGGCACCTCCTCCAATTTGCCAAATCCCCTAAGTGGGCCATCCAGTGGTCCCGCATCGGATAGGAGGACTGGGCCCGGTGAAGCCGTAAGGAGCCGCTCCAGCTCAGCGTAGTTCTTAGCTTCATGCTCCAGGACCTGCGTGTTGTTGTACGGCTGCGGGGGTGCTGTTGCAGGCGCAGGGTCAGCTGTTGGGGTGTGCACGGGCTCGGGCTCGGGGTAGTTGTAGGCGCACGCCGTCACACCGCCAAGAGGGGTCAGCAGGCACAGGGCGACCGCAAGCAGGTGCCGCTTGTCCTTGATTCCCATTCTTCAATGGTCGGCAACCATGCCGATCAATACAACCGTCCTCAGAGGCACGCGGGGCGTCGTCTCAATCCTGTCCGTACACCGGGTCCATCACCAGTGGTGTCACCTCGACTCGGATCCGCCACGGGTCTCTTGAGTCCCAGGCGAAAGTTCGGCTTGCACCAGAACTAGCAGCCTACTTCTCTCGGGCCAACGAGGGGCCAGGTGGCATACTTTGACTGGGGCGCTTACATGACGGACCTGCTCACCGAGGTCAACTCGAAATCGAACACCCTTGACCTGAGCAGGGGGACTGTCCAGTGCGACGTCGGAACGGTCGATGGCCCGGTGGCTCTCTGACCGTCGGCGCAAAGCAGGCGACGGCACCCTTCATCCGGCCTACCGCGACCGTCCCGACCGGGTTCCCGGGTGGGCCGGGAACGCCAGGACAGCGGCGGACGATGCAAGGTGGCACGAGCGGCTCGCCGCGCTCGTGGCCTTTCGCGCCGGAGGCAACGACTGGCCTCGCCACCGCCATTGCGCTTCAGCGCGGGAACACACCCTCGGAGTCTGGATCCACACCCAGCGGTACAAACACCGCCGCGGCGAACTCGACCCGGCCAAGATCAAACTCCTGGGCGACGCCGTTCCCGGCTGGCAGACCGGGCGAACCCGGGGCCGCCCGCCCAAGAGCTAAACGCGTGGTTCTTCTCCTCCTTGCAGAACGCATTCCGAGGGTCTAACAAACGGATGACGTGGTTGCCCGCTCGCCTCGCCATCGGTTCGGTAGCGGCCAACGTTGTCATGCCCTACATGGAACATGGGCTTGGCCTACCGCGTTACTGGGCCTGCGGATTTACGTACCGGCCAAGGTTTCTCAGGATCTGCTCAATCCGCTGTCACATACTGCCTGTACCGGGGAGAGGGGGCCGGATGCGGATTCTGGTCGTGGACGACGAGAGGGGTCTCGCCGAAGCGGTCCGCCGCGGCCTGACGAATGAAGGGTTTGTCGTGGACGTCATGCACGACGGCGTCAGTGGTCTGTGGGCGGCGACAGAAAACTCCTATGACGTCGTCCTGCTCGATCTGATGCTGCCCCAAAAGAACGGCTACGACGTGCTGAAGGAGCTTCGGGAGGCGAGAAACTGGACTCCGGTGCTGATGCTCACGGCGAAGGACGGCGAGTACGATCAGGCCGATGCGTTTGATCTGGGGGCTGATGACTATCTGACCAAGCCTTTCAGCTTTCCGGTGCTGGTGAGGCGGATCTGGGCGCTCAGCCGGCGCGGGGGCCGGGAGCGTCCCGCGGTGTTGACCCTCGGTACGCTGACGCTGGACCCTCTCACGCGCAGGGTGCTTCGGGGGGACACGGCGATCAAAATCACCCCGCGGGAGTACGGGCTCCTGGAGTACCTCATGCGGCGCCACGACCAGATCGTGACCAAGGCCGAGATACTCAATAACGTGTGGGACCCGGCTTTTGAGGGCGGGGACAACGTGGTAGAGGTCTACATCGGTTACCTCAGGGGCAAGATTGATGTTCCCTTCGGCCTCCAAACACTGACCACGGTGAGGGGTACCGGGTACATGCTCAGTGCCGACCAGGACCCGGGGAACGATGGCCCCCGCTCCTCCGAAACGTAGGCGCCCGCCTTACTCACCGGACGCGGGAAACGTCAGCTCGAAGCGGCAGTGCCCCAGCGGGCTCTCCCTGGCACGGATGGAGCCGATGGCCAGCACGCCCGGAATGAGCGGCGACTGAGCTAGTTAGGCAGGTGAAGTCCTCCAGGGAGACCGGCGGCGTCTGGGAAGAACCGGGTCTCGAGGGCTCACCGCCGTCGGCCTCCCGAAGGTCAATCCCGGCACGCAGAGCGGCCGGGACCGAAATGCCCCACAGCAGAACACGTCACTGCAGGGACTGCTGACCGGTCTCATCCAAGGACTCTTGACCGATCCGCCGACACTTTGAGCCTAGAAGCTCCTCATTCAAGACAAACGCGTAGTCGCTACCTGTCTTGTGCCGCGCTCCTGCCCTCGTCGGATTCCAGACGCCCCGCTCAACAGCCGCTTACTTGCCGGGTTGGAAAGTTGCATTTATACTTTCCAACATGGAAAGTACGCCTATTCAGCAGGAGCCTGAGGACCCGCGCGAAGCCCTGGCCGTGGCGGACAAGGCACTCCGACGACTGACCGATGGTTTGCGGTTGCCGGCGGGCCTGTTTCCGCTGCTTGCTGCCGCGGTCGCCTTGCAGCTTGCCACCGCCGCCTACGGGATCGCCGCCCAGACCGTCACCGGGTTAGTTGTCGTGCTGGTCGGGCTGGCAGCCTTCCTGGGGACTGCAGCGCTCCTGCTGCACCGGTTCCGCCGGATCAACGGGGTCAGGGTCGACGGGCTGGTCAGCCACATCGTCCTAGCAGCCGGGGCCTCGGACTCACTCATCTACCTCGGCGCGTTCGCCGCAGGGGTCTGGGCCGCCTTCGCATCACTGTGGTGGCTCGTCGCCGCGGCGGCTGTGGCCGGAGGAATCGGCTGTGCGCTCGGCGCTCGGCACTGGTGGCACACCTACCGCAGTAATCCTGCCGCCCACGCCCGTGGCGTCTCCCCGCGCATGCTCGGTGTCCTGGCCGTGCTCGCCTGCCTGGGGATCGCGGGATTAGTGGTCTTTGGCTGATGGAAGGGCTCGATCTGCTGATCCACGCCCCGGCGCGGCTGCAGCTCGTCACGATGCTGTCCGCGGTGTCCGAGGCGGAGTTCGCGACGTTGCGGGACGTTCTTGAGGTCAGTGACTCTGTGCTGTCCAAACACGTCTCCACGCTGGTCGACGCCGGCTACCTGCACAGCCGAAAGAGCTCCCACGCGGGGAGGCGGACCACGTGGGTCGGACTAACCAATGCCGGTAGACAGGCTCTGCGGGACCATGTCACCGCAGTACGTCGGCTGATCGACATGGTCGAATGACGCCGGGGCCCAGCAGTCACAGGGCGGGCCGAAACACAACGACTATCATCAACGTCACCGACAGGGCGGCAGCCAGTGCCGAGGGCGAAGTCGACGGCCCGGGGCAGAGACAACGATTGTAGAGACAGGACCTGCTATGGACGGCGATCACGGCCCGCCAGAAGCGGTGGCGAATTTGAGGGCGATGGTCGATGCGATCACCCGACCGCTCGTCGCAAAGCATGTGGGCGTCGTTGTCGGAGCAAGCATAGGTCCCACTCGCGTCGTGTCAGGGTTCGCCGGTCGTGGCCAGGCCAAGCCGAGGGGTGATGCAGTTTTCCAGATCGGCTCAATCACCAAGGTCTTCACGGCCTTGGCCCTGGCCGACGCCGTGACCTCCAGCGAGCTCTCCCTAGACACTCCACTGGCATCGCTCCTTCCGACATCCTCGCATCCAAACGCCTCGGCCATCACGCTGGGCCAGCTTGCCAGCCACACTTCGGGACTTCCCCGGCTCCCAGCGGGACTCAGGCGGCAAGCACGGCGACCCCGGCGGACCCCTACAGCAACTTCAGCAGAGCCGACTTGGAGGCTGCCCTGGCGGCCGCACGCCCGTGGCCCGCACCGGGAAAGCGCCTGCGGTACTCCAATTTTGGGGCGGCACTCCTCGGTGAAGCCCTGAGCCGGCACGACGGAATCCCCTTCGAGCAGGTCATCTACAACAGAGTCACCGCTCCACTGGGGCTGCCGGAGACGCATATTCAGCGCCGCCCCGAGTTCGGTGACCGCTACATACAGGCGCACTCCCGGGGACACAGGCCGATTCCGGATTGGGACCTAGGCTCGATGCCTGGTGCGGGCGCCCTTAGATCCACGGCCCATGATCTCCTTGAGTTCGATCACCAAAACCTAGTGCCGGGCGATTCCAGGAAACCAGAGGCCCTGATCACCGCACAGCAACCGCGAGCGAAAGCGAACCGTTGGGTCCAGGTCAGACTCGGATGGCATCTGTCCCCCTTACGAGGCACCCCACACACAGTCCTCTGCCACAACGGGGCAACCGCGGGGAGCACGAGCTATCTGGGCCTACTGCCAGAACTCGAAGCCGCAGTTGTTGTCCTCAGTAACGCTGGTCGAACGGTGGACGCACTCGGCGTGCGCCTTCTCATCGGTATTGAGAAGACACTGCGCCTGTCGTGAAGGCGCGGGGAAGTTCCCCATCCAACCCGGTGTCTCGAATCCTTCCCGTCTCAAAACGTAAGGGTTTCGAGAGGCCCGTCCTCGTCGCAGGTGGGATGAAAGGTGGCGTGCGGCTAGGGGAGGATTTTCTGAATGGCCGATCCGTCGCCATGAAAGATGAGAGTTCGGCGCCGGCCATCAATCCAAACCCAGAAGTATGAGGCGTCTTCGCCAACGTCGTCCACGGTGCCATGTTCCGGGGCGAACCCACTTCGTTTGACGATGACTCTGTCGCCCGGGTTTAGGTGGACCCAGTTGTGGTAGCTGAGTGAGCGAGTCTGGGGCCCTGGCATCAGGACGGGCGCTACTTGCATTTCCGCATTCATGTTGTTCCTTCCGGTGTATCCAAGCTCTTCAGCCTTTTGGTGCTTTGTGAGGGAAAGGTGCCCTGTCCGGGCGGGGACGGTGCGAGGCGGACGAGCGGTCAAAGCGCGCGGGGGTTGGTCGACGCGCGGCGAGGTACAAAAATCGGGCGGGGGTGCCTCCGTGTGCACCAGCTGGTCCAGGTCCAGGCCGGTCAGCTCGGCGATGTCCCCCGAACTGGTGTCTGGAACGTCCGGAAAGGGCCCAGCGGCGGGCTGTCATCAATGACCCCGGGCCGCGGAATGTCGGGCAGGTCCGACAGCTGCGGGGACTGGTCCACCACGTAGCCGGTGGCCGCCAGCGCACCCTGGTGGATGAAGGCGGCGACCTTGAAGAAGCGCAGCGGGATGTCCACGCCCCGGTACACGGGGTCGACGGCGCTGAAGATGGGGCCGGTGAAGACGGCGATCCGGCTCCGGTATTGGGCTGCATGCTCCTGTAGATAGGACTCGATGCCGAGCCATAGTTCCAGGCCTTGGTTGAACTTGGCCGCCTGCGGGGCGGCGTTCGTGTAGTGGAAAAAGTCCTCGTTCGCGGTCTGGGCCTCGGCCCGGGTGTCGCCCCAGACCGCCAAGGACCGGCGGACCAGGCGGCCGCGGTCAATGTCGTTCCGGGCATAGACCCGCTCCCCCGTCTGCTACTTCCTGGGCCAACACGTCCCGCTGCCCGGCCTGCCCGGCGTCGGGAGCTTGCTGCCGTCAATACCCACGCCGGTAACGGCCGCCAGGCGCTTGTCCAGGCGTAATACGGCAGCAGCACCGTTGGTCCGGGCCGAGTCGTGGGTCAAGCTTCCACGCGATTCCTGCCCGGTCCAGGTCCAGGTGAACGGCTGCTCTTCCCGGAAGCCGCGCGGGGAGGGGAACCCCTGCGCTGATCGCAGAAGGGTGAAGAAGCCATTCGGGTTGGCCCTGGTCCTGCCCCGGTCATCCGTCAGGCGGGCGATGGAACCCTTGGAACAGCACTGGACCGGACCACCCGCTGAACTTGCCCGGATCCAGCGCTTGGCCGGTACTGCGACAGCCGCCCCCTGAGCAGCGTGATTGGGGGCCCAGCTTGCCGCAGGCGGGCTCGAGGAAGTGCCGGGAACGTTGTCAACCGGGGCCTGGTGAGGCCGTACCGTTGGAGTTGTGAGCGGGGCGTTCGCGGTCAGTGTCCGGAGTTGAAGACGTCGGGTCCGAAGCTGTTCAGTCCCGGCGCACCGGCGTAGCCGAGGCGGGGCAGGGCGAAGATGTCTTCGATGGTGGCCAGAAGGCTGTAGTGGTTGTAGGTCCTGTCCGAGACCGTGCCGCCTTTGGTCAGTGGTGAGAGGACAAGGGCGCCGACGCGGCCTCCTGCTGTGCCTCCAGGCACTCCGGGGGGCCCGGCCTCGTTGCCTTCGGCTTCGTCGAAGGTGATGACCAGCATCCCGTCCTGCTTGAAGGCCGGGGAGTCCAGAATGGCCGGGACGTGCTTCTTGAGCCAGACGTCAGCGCTGACCAGGCCGCCCTCCCTTCCGTCGACGCAGGGGCTGTCATGGCCGTCGTTGCACAGATTCGGGCTGATGTAGGAAAGGTTCGGCGTCGTCGCGGCCGAGCCCAGGTCACGGGTGAGTTGGGTGAAGTCCACGATGTTGCGCTGGCATTCCGGAGACGAAGTAATCGCCTCAAAGTAAACGAAGGGGTTGTGCCGAGTGGCGTACTGGTCGCCCGGGGAGGCGTCCTGGCTGTCGTCTTCGGCGCCGGGATCCGGGTGGCGGCAGGGGGTCCCCATGTCCTCCATGTAGCCTTTCCAGGTTTTGCCGGCCGCACTCAGCTGGCCGGCAACCGTTGGCACCGATGCAGGGTAGACGCAGCCGGTTCCCTCAAACTGACCCGGGGAAGCGGTGCCGGTGGACCTAAAAGGAACGTAGGTCCCGCAATCGTTGCGGGTCATGGGATTCGAGGCCTGCCCGGAAATCTGCGCGAGATAGTTCGGGTTCGAATGGTGGGCGATCGCATAATACTTGGAGAGGAGAACCCCCCGATCCCGAAGGGTCTTGGCGAGGTAGGGTGCGTCGGAGTCCGCGCCCCAGACGGTGTCGTAGCCCTTGTTCTCAAGGTTGATGACAAATACGTGCCCCGGTTTCGGATTTCCCTGCCCCGGCGTGGCCTGACACCCCGCTACGGCCAGGATCAGTGTGCCGGCAAGGGCCATCAGTCTGGGCAGCACAGCTACGCGGTCGGCGGTCTTCCGGGTGTTCGGCCTCATTCGCTGTCCGCTTTTCTTTCTGCCGGCGTGGCGTGCATCCGGTGAACGCCTGACCCGTCCCTGGCCTTCCGGTAATGGGACGGGAAGGCACCCTGTGCATCAGCCTGGGGGCAGTGAGGGGTCGTCACTGCTTCACCTCTGCGCTTAAATTGACTGGTCCTGTCGGGCTTCATCCGGCGGCGTTCCGGCAAGCTTTCCGGAGGGCCATCTCCTGATAACGGGCACAGCTGCTGTGTCGAAAAACTGGTGGTCCGTCGCGGGAACGCGGATTGTTCCGGCGGCTTCTGCTTTCTCCCGGATGAAATCGTGGTCGGCCCGGGAGAGTACGGCCTGCCCGTGTTGATCGTGATCGATGTCCTCGTGGGCTGCCTTGCTGATTCTGGCCGACATTGCATGGGGCAAGACCAGGCATCCCGGATTTTCCAGAAGCCATGACCGCGTCTCGGAATCGAGGCGGTCCCACTCGTCCTTGAGACTCATACCCGCGCGTACCCTTCCAGTCCGGCTTGTCTCGAGTGAATTCCGTCCAGATTACACTTCCGGTCAAGCGGTGGCAGCTTTTGACCCTCCGGCGTGAGCTACCGGGGCCGGGTGCCGTCCAACAACGGTGGCGGAAGCGAAGGGAAGTGTCACCGGGGCGCGACGCGGCCTGACAAATTGTCCCTTCGTTGTGAGTATTGCCGTGCCGGAAGACAGGTAGCTGATACTCAAGCCCGGGCGGGGCATTAAGGATACAGTTTTTGGTGAGAGGTCGTTTCCTTGGAGACTGCTCTCGGCGGTAACTGCGTCAGTGCCCGGCAATGGTGACACCGGGCATTGGCGCGTGCTTCGTCCAGGTTTTTGGGTCCGTGCCGGCACACCCGTGTGGACGGGGCCGGCGGCGATGCCCCTTCTGAGACCCAGCCCCTCCCAGTCGTCGCCCTCCCCTCACAACCGGTGCTGCACCCGCATGTCAGACCCGCGAAACTTCCTCCGCGGCGGGGGCGTGCCCGCCAGGCGAGCCGGTAATCGGCGCGACGGGTTGCCCGTCCCGGCGATCCTGAAGTTCTTCAGTGGCCAGTTCGAACAATGTATGGGCGTCAAAAATGGGGTTCGGGGAGTCCAGGTGCCGGTACAGCGCTTCCGTGAGCTGAGTCACAGGTGGCACCCTGGATGACCTTCTATCAAGCCATCGAAAGAGGACAGGCCGGCGCCAGCCCCACCGAACGGACAGGTCATATAAAAGACACTGGGACGGGGTCAGGGTCACGTTCAGCAGGACTGGCAGCCATCCTGCCAGCCAGGCAACAGGCCAGCCGCCGCCCATTAGAGAGTCAACGCGACTTCTAGACCGGGCGGCGGCACAGGGCGTAGTCTGTTGCTCCGTCACCTCTGGGGGGATAACCGGATGGAAAGCAGCCTGCGGGATCGTTGCGGTTCGGCCGCTCGCTCACTCATGCTTGCCGCGTTCCTTGTCTTGATTTGCCTCGTGTGGGGCGCCGGAAGTGCCGACGCCGCGCCGTCCGGGCCGGCCTCGGGGCCCACGGCCGTGGATCTACCCGATCTTGCCTTGCCCCAGCACGAGCCCGGATCTCCCCGGGACAAGGCCGCGGCCGCAGCCCCGCCGGTGACGCATCCACTTCAGACCGTCTCCGCACGGGCACTGCCCACGGTCAGCCGATTGCCGGGCACGTCCAGCACCGGTCCGATCAAGGATGTGCCGCTTCCTGTCACCCCTCCGGCTGGGGTGATAGCGGCTCCCGCCGTCTCTGCAGGTGCGGTTGTGAGCCAGGCACCACCTGCGGTTGCAACCGTGGTCGGCAGCGTCGCCCCGGTCGTTAACCCGGTTGCGCCAGTTCTCACGCGTGGCGCGCCGGTCATCCATCGGGCCGTAGAGGGCATCGACTCGGCCGGGGCCGTCCCGGTCCAGCTCCCCGCACCCAAAGTCGCGCCGGTTCCGGTCCAGCTCCCCGTTCCCGCAGTGGTGCCGGTTCCGGACCAACTCCCCGTTCCCGCAGTGGTGCCGGTTCCGGACCAACTCCCCGTTCCCGCAGTGGTGCCGGTTCCGGACCAACTCCCGGATACAAGCGGCAACGTCATTACCCCGGGCGCTCGGCCGGCCGCTGCCCCGGCCACTCACGCAGGCGCCGCAAGGCCGCAGCCAGCCTCGGCAGGCCCTGCCCCCAAGGCTGCCGTCTCGGGTCCCGGCCTCGCGCAGCTCCGGGTTAACGCCCCTGCGCTTGGGGCGGTGTCGGCCGTTGCCGGCTATTCCGCACCTTCCTCTGACCCGGAGCCCCTGCTGGACGCAGAAGTCCGGCTCTGGCTGTCCGCCGCCCAAGGCTCCGCGGGCTCCTCGACTTCCGGACCCGGCAGCGGGGGCGCTCAAGCGGCCGGAGACGCCGCAGGATTATGGCACCCCTGGGACGCGCGCAGTAGCGCCCAGGCGCCGGACCTGGCCCAGGCGCCGGCGACAAGTCCGTCCTTCGACCCTGGATCATCCCCTGACTGAATAGGCCCTCCCTGCCCTTCTACGGGCAGACAACGGCCACCGACGCCCCTCGGCGTTCGGATTCAAAAATTCAGTCAGGAGAACAGCCATGTCCATCCACGCCCCCTTCCTTCATGCCGCTTCCGCTGCCGCCCAACGCGGCTTCGTCTCCGGCCACGCACCCGCTCGAGTCGGCAACTGGCCGGACCCGATGCGCAGCCGGTCCAGCGTCGGCAACTGGCCGGACCCGATGCGCCCTTGGTGCCCTGCGTCGGGCAGCTGATCCAAGCGGCCGCTACTCACCACTCCCAGCACCATCGTCCCGGTGGTGCTGGGAGACGTGGTGGGCCCCGGCCTCCCTGTGAACCCAGTGTCTTCGTAGGGTCGGTGCTGGGTGTCTAAACAGTGGAGGGGTGCTCTGAGCTGGGAAATAGTGGCTGTTGAAGCCGCTATTATCGACGAGCGAAGGAGCACCCTTCCGGTGTCGAGTTCTACCTGCGTTTTCCCTGCCGTCCCGGTCCGTTCGACGGTGAAGCGGGACCTGACCGGGCAGCTGGGCGCCCTGGCGGCTACCGGCGTTAGCAGGGAACACATCTTCGTGGATAAGAAGTCAGGAGCCGCTGGCAGTTTAGGAAGTCGCCTGCATTGGCCGATGCCGGATGAACGCTCCGGTGCGGCTGACTGCTGACATTGGGTTGTCCGAAGTCGTTTGTACCAAGCGACCATTGGTCCGAAGGCACCAGCACCAAGGGCGCCGGCCTTCAACTCTATGCCTTGAGGTACTGGTAGAGGGTCTCGCGGCTGATGCCGTATTCGCGGCTAAACCGGCCTTCTGCGCCTCCGGCGACCATCCTCGGTAGCTCGTTCGCCTTCTCGGCCGAAAGTACCTTGCTACGCCCGCGGTAGGCTCCCCGGGCCTTCGCAAGGGCAATGCCCTCCCGCTGACGTTCACCGATCAGGGCCCGTTCAAATTCGGCAGCTGACCGCGGTGGGGATTCTTCTGGTTCTTGCCGACATTACCCGGCCGGCCGCGTACCCCATCCAGGCCATCGCGCGATCATTGAACAGACCTGACCAGCCATGAGAATGGCCTCGATGCTGGACCGGCGTGCCGGCTGCTCTTCTCAAAACCCGTTCCGGGCCGCTGAACGGACTGTACTCAAACGAGAACTATTAGTGACAATCGCTGCTCTGGATGACGTGTCGCCCTGAACAGGGTTCTCCCGCGGAGCTGCGATTCAAACCTCTTTCGAGCCTGATTCTCGATTTGATGCCCTCTCGGAATCCTTCGTTCTTGAGAATGGCCCTGCTCGCAGCCCACCTCACCGTGTAGGTCGTTCGTTCCTTGCGCCACCAGCGGGGCCTAGGTCTAAGATCCGAGGTATGACCTATGCAGAGACGCATGCTCGTCGCGCCATTACGGATCCATCTTCATGGGCCATGTATGCCTCTCATGAAAGGGCAAAGCGCCTCATCATTTTCGTCCACGGATTCCTAGGCCAGACAGTGTCTACGTGGAAAGAATTCCAGCACAGCGGCCGAGTGGGCCAGTGGTGGCGGGAGGCTGACATGTTGTTCGTGGGGTATAAGTCGACCCGAGTAAATGTCGCTTCCGTCGGCCACCTGTTGATAAGGCAGCTTCCTCTCTTCTTTCCAACTCCCTTTCCACCCGCCATGCAGGTCAAAGGAGTCGCAGTGCGGGACGACACCATGTCACCGTATGAAGAACTGATACTCGTCGGACATTCCTTGGGAGGGCTTGTTGTACGGTGCGCTCTGGTGGAAGCCGCACAACAATGGCATTACTCGCCGCCCGGGACTGAACGCCCGATCCTGCTCAGCGCTCAGACACGACTTTTCAGCCCCGCCACCGCAGGCTTTCGCCCTGCTGGTTTTCTAGGGCTAGCCGAGGCCTTCGGAATGCGGGGCATATCTGAAATGTACCTTCGAATGTCATCCGCATACTTAGACCTACAACCAGACTCATCCATGATTCAGGAAACTCAGAGTCGGACAAAATATTTTTATGAGAAGACGTCGGAACCGGCACTTCAGGCGCGCATTTTGTGGGCCAATCCCGACAATGTTGTCAAGGCCGAAGGCTACATGACAGATCTGTTTGCGGATTCTGTCGACGGGAAGTCTCACCTTACGGTCTGCAAACCACACGATGGCTACACGCGCCCATGGCAATTCGTGGAATCCGGTGAATAATGTGAGTCGCGCACAAGAGTACCGACTTCGCTCATTTGAGGCCGTCTACGTGGACCCTCAAATCCTATTTTTTGAACAAAACTATGGACGTCTGTGGCCGGACGAAAAGTACGAGGTATGGCCTCAGAGGAGCTACGACGAGGGGGCCATCCGTTCAGGCGAGGCCGTTTTGCGCCTGTTTCTGTTGCGCGAAGCCGCTAATTGGGTCGAGCTGGGGAGAAAGCTTGAGTTTTTCTCGTCCGACGTGGAGCCTACTCCAATAAGTTTCGAGCTCCCTTATGGACTTCAGGGTCTGGCAAGCCGCGTTTGGGGAGGAAAAGTCAACAGTCGACGGTTCCGGGACGTTTGGTCCAGGGACTGGGGCCGTGCAGAATTACCCCTCGCGATACCCTTCGACGACGCCCTAATGGCTGCCATGGATAATCTCTCGGAAGAGCGCCTCGAATTCTTGCGACTATATCTCTTCGCCGACGAGCGGGAATGGGATTACAAAGTTTCGCAGATCGAGATCGCCCAGATCCTCTTGGGGAGCAGGGAAAGGAGTGCCTACCGTGAGGCACGAATGGATGAGATGGCGTGGGCATTCGGAGGTACTGACCCTGTCCTAGAGTTTCTCGGCTACCCTTCGGATTGGCGAGCCGGTAGCGCCGGTGACCTTCTTCTGACCTCCGACAGAGGGGGCAGACTTGATGACGCCCTACATCGGATTGAGGATCGGGTCAGGGGCATCATCGAGAGGGAAGCCGGACGCCGTTTAGCAGGAGGCCAGGATCTTATGGAGCGCGCGGACGAGGAAGAAATCCCGGAAGAAATTCCGGAAGACTTCCGTCAGCGCGGCGGAGGCGACGACGAAGATTGGCGACGGTGACAGCATTCTCCCGCGGAGGGTTTTTGGCAGCCTACACATCGTCTCCACAGGGCCGGGAGCCAAACGCATATGAAAGCGCGGAGGCTCCTTCTCGCAATCCTTCGTTTCCGAGAAGTGTCTCTAGACCGCTGCGCGCGCCATGCGGCAACGCCCTCGGGGCAGTGAGAGCCTTCCCGAACAGGCCGCACCGGGGTCGTCACTGGAGCGAATACTTTCTCGGCAGGTACATCTCACCAAACGTCGTGGGCGTTTACGACGGGGCTTCGCCTAACGGTCCACGCTGTGGAACCGAACGGCTGCCCGAACTGAATGCTTCGTATTGTCGTCCGAATGATTCCCTTGCCCGGGACGTCACCCTGATGGCCCGCGGGTACAAAAGCGACGATACATGGCCGTACCTCGTCATCGCCCATGAATGGGGCCATGCAATACAACAGCGTATAGGTGGTTCATTTCACCGGATATCGATCATTGCTGCCCGATCCGCAGACCGGCAGCACAAGCAGAGCCGCTGTCTTTGAAGTCAGAGTGCACAATGGCAGTGCGACTTCCTTTGACGCCGCCCACATGTCCAAACCCGTCGCTAAGGTTTGGCGATAAATCCCTCCTGGCACAACTTGTCCCTGACCCGAACTCGGTCCTGGGCCCAAGCGGCTTGGGCATCATTCTATCAAGAGAGACACGGAGCGTCTTCGTCGGAGCTGTCACTCCCTCGGCCCCAGGATCCCTCGTTCAAGTCAGCGTTCCCGGGCCAAATCCCGATACTGACTGGTCCGCAACCTTCGACGGTGCCATCTGAACCTGCGTCAAAACAGCTCAAGCCTCTTACCCTGACCTGCGAACAGACGCCAAGAGCACTTTCGAACAGCTAAGACTGTGTAGGTGCTGCCAGCCGACGCGATGGCGTGTCCTTCCCCGAGGCCTTGTCGGTAAAGATCCTGTCGAGCTCGACCCCCTCGGGGGCGCCCGATGATCGACCGGCTTGCAGGACGGGCCCATGGGGCGTTCTCTCTTCTCGAACCAGATTCAGGGGCGGCCGGGCAGCGTGGGATTGCGGACGGTGTACAGCAACAGGGGTGCTAATGCGTCACCCAATTCGGCGGACCTCAGCCAGTACTGCAGTGCCTGGGCCGGTTCTCCTGCCCGGTGGCTAACTATTCCGAGGAAGTTGAGGGCATCGGGATCATTGGGTGACTCACCCAGCTTCTGGACAGCGGCAGCACGAACTGTGGGGTCGGAGGACAGCGTCGCCTTGTAAGCGATCGCGGACTGGACTCCGTGCTGTTCCGCCAAATCGAGGAGTTCTGCGGCACGCGTCATGTCACCGACCAAGGCATCAAGCGTCGCCAACGCTAACGCTGCCCATCCCAGCACGGCATCGACATCGTTGCTCGCACCAATGTTGATCACCGCCTGCCAGGCGTTCCGGGCTTCGTTTAGGTCCGGCGGGTCGAGCCGGTTCGCGAGCAGGACCCCGAGGTTGAAGGCGGCGCCGGT
>NZ_FPAY01000011.1:0-59689 GCF_900116495.1 Arthrobacter sp. ov118 | reverse complement strand
TGGCCTGCGGCGGCGGCTTGTTCGTACCAGCGGCGCGCTTCGTTTAGGTCCGGCGGGTCCGTCTGGTCCGAGAGCAGGAACCCGAGGTTGTTCATGGCGTCGGTGTAGCCTGCGGCGGCGGCCTGTCCGTACCAGCGGCGCGCTTGCTCCAGGTCCGGCGGGTCGAGCCTGTCCGCGAGCAGGAGCCCGAGGTTGAAGGCGGCGCCGGTGTGCCCGGCGGCGGCGGCCTGTTCGTACCAGCGGCGCGCTTCGCTTAGGTCTGGGGGGTCGAGCCGGTCCGCGAGCAGGACCCCGAGGTTGAAGGCGGCGCCGGTGTGCCCGGCGGCGGCAGCCTGTTGAGAGGCGCGGACTGCAGCAGCCATATTGTCGCGTTCATAGGCGGCGGCGCTCACCGAGAATGCCGCATCGATGTCTGCGCGTTTGAGTGCTTCGTCCCAAAGGTTGTCCGGAATCGGGCGGGGTTCGCCGGTTTGGCCGTCGTCCGCGGCGACGAGGTAGGAGAAGGGACGGTATGTGCGTGTCCGGTCCGGTAACCGGACTGTGTCGAGGGAGGCGACCCGGCCCGCGTCTTCCGGCGGAGTCCTGGCTACCACGATTTTCGCACTTATGTCCTCGGGGGTGGGATCCATATCGGGCCGGGTCGATAACAGCGCAGCCACGCCGAGATCAACCAGGTCTGTTTCGGGTATCGGGACGGGCATGCCGACGCGGGTCCAGTCGATGGCTGTCTGGACGAGCGCGTGGAGCAGCGGGTCTGCGCGGCGGGCGTCGCGGTATTGTTTGAGCAGGTACGGGGCGCCGGCGAGTTGTTCGGCCAGCCCGTATGTGGTCAGGTCCTGCCCGGGATAGGTCTGCTGTGCTGCCGCCTGTTCGGCCGGGTTATCACTCGTTGGGCCGAGCTCGACCTCGGTGGCTTCCTCCAGTACCCGGCGTGCCTCGCGCGTGAGCTCGTCGTCGTGGCTGCGCAAGCGTACCCGTTCCTCGGTCCGCAGCGTGGCCACCACCACG
This sequence comes from Arthrobacter sp. ov118, assembly GCF_900116495.1. GTDB lineage: Bacteria > Actinomycetota > Actinomycetes > Actinomycetales > Micrococcaceae > Arthrobacter. Next base: position 58,681 of record NZ_FPAY01000011.1, on the reverse strand, counting down.
GTGTTCCCGGGCCGGGACAGCAGGGCGGTGAGCAGGGCCGGGGTCAACGGATCCGTAATTCCCGTCAGGTACCTTTGCAGGTCATTGAGCCACACCACCACCGCGTCGCTGCTGGACTGCAGGCGAGGGTGCTTGGCGAGGGTGGCCAGGGATTTGGGGGCCGGTATCAGCAGGCGGGCCCGGGGCCAGGTGGTTCTGACGGCTTCGAAGCCGGTCCGGGTCTTGCCGGCCTTGGAGGGACCGACCAGCAGCACCATCCGCCCCGGCACCAGTGCGGTCTGCAGCCGGGCGTCCACGTCATGGTGGGTGCGGGCCACGTAAGGGTCTTCGGTCCCGGCGTTTTCCTTGGTTCCGTATCTGGATTCGGTGGCACCTGCCAGGTAGGGGTTCAGGTCCTGGACCAGGGGCAGGTCCCCGCCGGCGAGCCGCTCCACCAACCCCACGAGGGGCTCGACGGGTTCTGCGGCCGCCCAGGCAAGATTGTTCTGCCCGGGGAGCCCGAGTGCGTCCGCGATCTTGCGGGCCTCCGGGTCGTTGGCCGCGGTGTGGGCGATGGTGTCGAAGGCGGTGGCGCGCAGGGCCGAGCCGCCCTGGGCGGGGTGGTGTTCGATGACGACCCCGAGGGCCAGGCTGTGATGGAAAAGCGTGGTGCCGGAGAATCCGCCCCACGGTGACGGAGGACTACCTGTGGGTTGCGGTATTTTGGGGGTACTTTGGGCAGATAGGGGCCCCGGGGTGATGATCGGATCGCGGATCAGCAGCTGGCCCGACTCCGCTCCGTCGGTCTGGTAGAGCGTTCCGTGTACTTCGGAGGTTGCCCGGCCGACGGCATCGCGCTGGAACGACGGGAAGCCGATCCCCTGGCAGTCCTCCAGCATCCCGGCCCGGCTCCGGTCCACACGGGCGAAAACCACACCGGACAGTTCCGCCTCCCAAGGCGCATCATCGCCCAGCGCGATGACCGCCACGTCCAGTTCCGGGCACACCGTGACCGCGCCGCCGGAGGCACTCGCCCCGTCGCCGGCCCGCACCAGCTTGATCCGTGCCGCGAGTTTCCCCGAGTTCTTGTCACGGACGCAGTGCCCGGCGGTCAGTACCAGCCGGCCGGTCACCAGATACCCTGAGCCGCCTTCGGTGCGCCCGTCGGCCCAGGTGGCCCTCACCGCGACCACACGGTCCAGCTCCACACCCGTCGATCCGGGGCCGGACATGGTCATCCTCCGTCAGGCTCCGGGCGGGACCTGCCGCGGCGCGGGCCGATGACCTCCTCGGGGAACACCGGGGAAGAGATGGCGAAGTCCGAGGTCAAGGTCCCGTCCTCTCGCTGCCACAGCGGTGCCAGGCGCAGGGTCAGCGTCTGCGTCGTAACATTTTCATACCCGCCGCCGGCCTCAAAGATAGCCCATCCGATTTTGCCGTTCGCGTCCTTGGTCGCGGCAACCTGCACCGTCAACTCCACCGGTTCAATGGAAAACCGCATCACCTGGCCCTCACCCGCCGCCGCCGCGGCCATCAATTCCCCGCGCAGCGCTTCAATCGCATCAGCAAGCCCCACCACTGCCTTATCCACCCCGCCACCCCAATCCACCAGATTCGGATCAAACCCGCCGCGGATCCGGGCGGTCGCAGCGGATGCCACCATGTTCCTCCAAACAGGCATCCTTGGACAGAGCCCAACCGATGCCTGGCGGTGCCGACAACGGTGGCGATGCTTCCACTGCTGGCTCCTCCCCGCAGGAGCGAACGGCACGACAAAGGCGATTCTCGATTCGAACCCTTCCCGGAATCCTTCATTTCCGAGAAGACCTCGTTGCTGGTATCTACCGGACGGTGTTCTTGCAAACTGCGAGTTCATTCGAAACGGGTAGTCGTCATGGCCGTAGTGCCCCGGATGAGACTAAATGTTGCGGTAACCGCCCCGATGGCCAGGAGCAGGCTGAGGCCCAAGGCTGTGAAGTAGTCGGGCGCCGGCCAGGTCATCCGGTAGGAGTCGTTGATGCCTGTGACCATCAGCCAGGCTACGAGGAATCCGAGGCCGACCGAGAGCAACAGCACGGATAGGAGTGGGACGGCTGCTTCGAGGGTGATGATCCGGCGCAGGACGGAGACCGGCATTCCCATCAGTCGCATCAGGCCAAGAACTCTCTTCCGGTCCAGGATGGCGGCGGCCGTGGAGACGGCCAGGGACAGGCCGGCGATTGCGACTGCGACGAACATGCCGAGGTAGGCAAGCACGGCCAGGCCCTGAATCAGGCGGGTGGACGATTGCAGTCCCGTGTCCCTGGACGTGGCGGCGGGATGCGCGGTGACGCCTGAACTGTTCAAGAGCGTTCGGGCGCGATCGATGGCCTCGGGGGTCCCGTCGGTGCCGAGCACAATAACCACCGGCACCATTTCGTCCAGATTGGCGGCGGGCGCCGGGGTCAGTGCCCGCGGCTGGGTTGTCCAGGAGTAGAGGAACGACGTATCAACCGTGACGATCTCTGTTGCTGGAATGTCTTGGAAACCCAGGGCGGGAGCATCTGCAGCGCGAAGGTAGATTTCAGGGCTGGCGTCCCTAGTGGAGAGGGCTGCCGGGCCGTAGCCGATGGTGGCGCTCCGGATTCCGGGCAGTCCCCTGGCCTGGCGGGCGGCCGATGACACCTGGGCCGGCGTGTGTCCGGCCCCCACGGTGGCGTGGAGGCTGGTGGGCTGGAGTAGGCCGGGCCGCGCCGGAGGCGCTTCTGTTGATTCAATGATGCTGGATGCTCCGGCGAAGACGGAGACTACGAACACGGCGATCACGAGCCCGGAGACGGAACGGAAGGTTGCCACCGGGGTTCTTTGGATCCGGCTGGCGGCAATGACTCCCGCCGCGCTCCGAGCCTGACGCAGTCCCATCCCGCTCACCAGGCGGGTCAGCCAGGGGCCCACGACCACGATGCCCACCAGGATCAGCGCGAAACCGCCGATGAGTAGCGGCATTTCCAGCCATGGTGACCGCAGGTGCGGGGTGCAGGTGATGGCGATGGCGCTGGTCATGGCGGCCAGTCCGGCCAGCAATGGCACGATCCGCCACTTGGTGGGTGTCTTTTCGTGCACCGCCCGCGTCACCCCCAAGGGGCCAATGCCGGCACGGGCCGTGCGGTGCGCGGCCACGAGCGCCGAGGCACTGACAACCAGCGCGACGATGGCGGCGGCCGCCGCCCAGCCGGTGACCAGATCGGCGGTGAACATCCGGGTGTCGTTGACCGGTATCTGGGCGGCAGCCGGCCGGAGCGCGATAGCCAGCACGACGCCCAGCAGTGCCCCGATCAGACTGGGGACCGCAGTTTCGACGGCCGCGATCCGGGAGACAACCTGTGGGGATGCCCCGATGAGGCGCAGGGTCGCAAAGCGTTCCCGGCGCTGGGCAGCACCCAGGCCGGTGACAATGCTGATCAGCAGCAGAACTGGGAAGAACACCGCAATCGCCCCAATGGACAGCACCGTGTTGTAGGCGGCCGTGCTGCCACCATAAGGGTTGGTTGTGAAGTCTGACACCAGGACAGCCCGGCCGTTCTGGCGGAGTTCGGCTTCCGTTGCTCCTGTTACGACGATCAGGGAGTCGGGTCCGGGCAAGGCATTATCGTCAATTGTGCCGGCAAACGTTCCGAAACGGTCGCCGAGCTCATCCCGGGGTGTTGACGCGATCAGGCGCTGCAGCGCCGGGGATGCATAGTAGCGGCCTGGTTCCGGAGGGGTGACGATTCCGGGGATCTTGACCGTGGTCGTGCTGAAGGCCGCCACGTCGCGGCGGTTTATCAGTTGGTCGCGGAAGACCTCTACCGGGTTGGCCTCCATGAGCACTGTGTCTGTGGTCAGCGGGACCGGTGTCCCCGGTCCGGAAGTGGTCGGATCCTCCGTTGGGGAGGCGGCCACGGACGGACGCCCGGTTTCGCGCAACCAGGAACCGCGGTCATCACGTGCGCTCAGACCGTTGGCACCGCCCCACAGCAACAGCAACAGGCACACGCCGGCGGCAACCCCTCCAGCGATTCCGGCGAGCCGGCCGTATGCCGACCGGCTGCCGACGACTGCCAGCTTGAGCAACCCGGGATTCACGCGGACACCCGGTAGCTGGCGCCGACTGCGCCGTCGCGCACGATGACTTCCCGGTCCGCATACGCGGCGGTGCGCGCGTCGTGGGTGATTATCACCACGGTGGTGCCTGCTTCGCGGACAAGCTCGAGCATCAGGGTCAGGACGTTCTCTGAGGCGAGGGAATCCAGTGAACCCGTGGGCTCATCGGCGAACAACACGGCGGGGGACGTCACCAGTGCCCGGGCGACGGCGACGCGCTGGGCCTGTCCTCCGGACAGTTCGCCGGGCAGCTTGGCGCCCAGCCCCTCCAGACCGAGGCGTTCCAGCAGCTCCCTCGACCGGCGCAGCGCTTCCGGCCGCCGGGTCCCGGCGAGGAGCAGCGGGATGCTGACGTTGTCCGCCGCCGTCAGCTCCGGCAGCAGCTGGCCGAACTGGAAGACGAACCCGAAATCGGTCAGCCGCAGCCGGGCACGTTTCGGCTCTTTGAGGGCACTGGTCTCCACGGGGGCCCGTCCTGCGGGACGGTAGGTCACCGAACCGCCGTCGGGGACAAGAACACCGGCCAGGCAGTGCAGCAGCGTGGACTTGCCGGATCCGGACGGGCCCATGACGGCGAGCACCTCCCCTGCGTGGACGTCGAGGTCGATGCCCCGCAATGCTTCGGTCTGCCCGAAGGAATGGTGCAGGCCGCGGGCACTGAGGATGGGTGCAACGGTGTCATTGGCGTTCATGCGCTCTGGAGCTCCTTCTTGAGTTGGGTAAGGCGGGCGCTGGTGAGGTCGATCCAGCGAAGGTCGGCTTCGATGTGAAACAGGCCGTGATCGCACATCAGAACCCGCAGCAGGTCCGCGTCCTTCTTCAGCCGGGTCAGTTCTCGCATCCGAGCCATGTGTTCCCCGCGCTGCACATCAAGCAGCCGATCGGCGTCGTCATCGAGCAACAAGGCGACGACCGTCTTGGCAAAGAGCTCGCTTTGCAGGGACTCCGAGGGAACGTCGGGAGTGAATAGCCACTCGCGCACCCTGTTCTGGCCGGCCACGGTGATCTCGTATTTCTTGCGGTCCGGACCACCGCCGGTCTCCTCACCCAAGGCGCGGATCAGCTCGTCGCGGACCATGCGGGCGAGAGTGGAATACACCTGCCCAAAGGCCAGGGCCTTTCCCGCTCCGAAGTAGCGGTCATAAGAGTGCTTGAGGTCGTAGCCGTAGCTCGGCTCGCGGCTTAGGAGGCCCAGCAGGGTGAGGGAGTTGTTCACGCGCCAATCTATACACTGAGTGAATAGTGTGACACCAGATTTGCATCCAAGGAGGTGTTCGTGTCGCGGCCCGGAAGCAAAAGGAAGGGCGCACAGTGCAGCAGGCGGGAGCCGCGGAGTTGCCTAGGTGCGAGTGCAGAGGACTTCTGACAAACCGTGCAGACGACTTCTGAAACTGACAATTTCACAGGGAATCAGGACCCTACGGGACAGAGCCAGTGAGACGTCTCGTATCCCAAGGGATACGAGACGGGAGGGCAAGTTTCAATCAGAAGCCCTCCTGGCAAACCAGCCCGTCCACGCTGCCAAACTGTCCGTCGTATCGGCGCAAAATGTTATGCCTGATCGGATGTCTCCATGTGATTAGCGGGATTATCCAACCAGCCAGCCGGAACGATGATAGTAGTGAGCCCCAACTGCACAGTAGATGCCACGTGCGCGGGAAATGAACCCATCGGCTTGATGGGAACGCAGTTCTATACCAAGGAGGGATCTGGGCTATACAGGACGAGGCTTCGCCAATTTTCTGAACCTGCGACATACCTCACTAACTTTCCCGCGCGGGTGATCGAATGAGGAAAACTCTCCATCGTGTCGTCGAACGCACCCATCGCTGCGGTGGGCTATGATCGATGACAGAAGCATCGGCGAAAAGGAAAGAGGTCAGCGGCGGATGGGTTTCAAAGTTTTCGAGAAGGGCAGCGCTCCTGCTCCAACAGTCCCGACGGTTACCATCCAAAAGCGCGGCATGTTTTCGCTGAACGAAGCTGCCTTTGCCTTGATCGATGAACCTGAGGCTGTCGAGTTTCTTTGGGACGAAGAAAACCGGCTAATAGCTATTCAGGCCGCAAAGTTGACCGATCCCAACGCCTACCCGACTCGTCGGCAGGGGCCTGCCGGTGCAAAGCCTCAGAAGAAGGGCATCGTGTTGATCGCCGGCACAATGTTCACCAAGTTCATCGGCATAGACACGTCAGTAGCGAAGAGGTGGGTCCCAGATCGTGACGGCAACATGCTCATCGTGGACCTCAAGAAGCCGGCGCAGACGGTTGCGTCCAACCGTAGGAGCGCTGACGATGCAGCTGGCAAGATTGAGGAAGACACGGATGAGTAAGGCGTACGCACGACGTGTCGACTAGGAACCACTTCTTTGTTGACGAGACAAAGCAACGAGGTTATTTGCTTGTGGCCGGCGTTTTGGTTCCCTCCGGTCATGCCGACGTGCGTCGGGAACTACGCGGACTTATTTTGCCTGGGCAGCGGGGCCTGCACATGAAGGACGAGAGGGATTCACGTCGAAAAGCCATCATCGATGTGATCGTGCGTTCGGAGGTTGAGGCCATTGTGTACGATGCTGGACGCAGATTCTCCAACGAACCCGAACGCCGAGCCGAGTGTTTCCGCGAACTTGTCAACGATGTCGCGGCTCACCCAGGGCAGTCACTGCTGGTCATCGACAAGGATGAATCACTTGTTCAACGCGACCGCGAATGCTTAATCGAGTTCTCCCGAAAAGCCGGATGTAAGGAGCGGATGCGCTACGAACACGCAAAGTCAGCCCAGGAACAGTTGCTGGTGATTCCAGATGCGATTGCATGGTGTTGGGCCAAGGGGGGATCCTGGCGACAGCTTATTCGACCGGTGGTGACAAGCGTCAAGCAGATTACTTAAACGCAAAACCCGAGCGCCGCGGTCGTCCGGCCGGGTCTCGGGTTTACTTCCTGAAGCTCAGCGCAACAGGCACTTACAGAGTATGACACACAACGACAGAACACCAGAACCATAGCGATGGAGCCCTGGCGGCCCCTGCTTCGCATTTCCATTTAATCAAGCGACCGGTGGTGATCCGCAGCTTCAACGATCACCAATGCCCTTACGGGCCCTTGCCCAGCCGCCGCTCCGGCTTACGCTCCCTTCTTTGGGCAGCTACACGTCCCTGTCCGACGTCACAGCATCAGCCGCCGCGATAGCCGCCATGGGGACCGTGTCGACCGGGCCGCTGCGAGGTTCCGCTCACAGGGCCGTCGAGCAGGACGCTGAGTCCCTGCTCAAGTGAGGCGGCTCCGTTTGGCGGCGGGACGGGCCAGCGCCTGAAGGTGGGAAAATCTTTCGTCGACCAGGCGATGCAGGCCGCGGCGCAGGATTGCATCGTTCCGGCGGGTCCGTGATGAATACCGGACTTTCAATTATTGAGGATGCGCCCGTCAGGAGCGCATATCTGTTCCAGAGACCGCACCGTATTTACCGATGGAAACCGCCGGCTGCTTGACGGCTCCAACGGAGCCCGGACCGGTGTTTAGGTGGCCAGGGGGCCTGGGTACTGCGCGAGAACCGCCAGTTACGGAACGTCTTAGGCTCCAATTTCACGGCTGTCCTCCTGGTCAGCATGCACCTTAATCCGTGCAATAGCGAACGCATGGGCCAGAACTACCCCGATAATGGATCTCTCCCGGTCAGACCCCTACGGGCACGCGACTTCGAACAAGATGAGGGCTCGTGCACGCAGCTTCGGTCAAACAACGGTTAGTACAGACGACTCCGAGCGCTCCCGTGTCTGGAGCCGCCTGGCGTGGGCTGGCGCGGCGTTGCGCAGGGAACGTGCGATGGCCACGGCTGCGGACAGCACAGCAGCGCCGGCACCGACCACGTCACAAGCCCGGCGCCCAAGGCCGGGGACCATGCCCCGGGTTGGCAATGACTGGAATGGCCGCACGGGACTACATCGCCCACCGCGAACGTCGCCGCGGCCAGCCCAGCCTTTGTCCTTTCGGACAACCTGGAACGCCCATAACTCTGCAAGGAAAAAATCCTGTGGGTTGTCGGAGTCGTCTGCGCAGACTGCGCGAGGCCGCAACTTGGCCGGAACTGATCGATGTGTCGGCGTGGGAGGCGCTCTACGGGCAGCCACTGGGCACTGGGTCAAAGTCGGGCCCAAAGCCCCTCGTGAACCGGGCTGAGTGCGCATAATTTTAGGAATGTCCGGGCCCGGGCACCGCGGAAGTGAGCCCGGTAGATCATTGAAAGGCAGGATACGTGATGGGCAGCGCAAGCGGTCCTGATGATGCGCGACGACTCGACGCAGACTGGGACGGCACTCCGGAACCCCTTAATCAAACGGAAAACCGCGCTTCTGACCACCGCGTTGACGACCGCTTCTACGAAGAGACTGACGGTGTTCTCCCCCAAGGCGAGAACGACGGGTACTTAGATGACCCAGGCGGCCCGATCGACGGTATTTTGCCAGGAGACCCGGCCGCCACCGCTATCCGTGAAACCGTGGTTGCCCGGGAAGAGGAGCGGTTCGGCGGCATCAAGATCGGCTCGGCCTTCTTCGGCTGGCTGGTCTCGACCGCAATGGCTGTTTTGCTGGTTGCTTTGGTGGAGGCGGGCGGCAGGGCCGGCTTTCTGCCCGGCACGGACCCGCTCCCCCGAGCTGGCCAGGAATCATCAGGTGGCATGACCGGTATGATCGTGCTCCTGTCGCTCCAGCTCCTCGCCTATTTTTCGGGTGGCTACGTGGCAGGGCGGATGGCGCGTTTCAACGGCGTCGGCCAAGGGCTCATGGTGTGGATATGGGGCGTCATCGGAGCCGCGACGATGGCACTGCTGGCGATCACTGGGCAATACGATGTCCTGACCACGCTCAACCGTTTGCTTCGCCTTCCACTGCTCGAGGGGCAGCTGGGTATAGGCGGCATCATTGCTGCCATCGCGGTGGCCGCCACAGCCTTGATAGGTGCCGTGCTGGGCGGGCTCACCGGAGTTCACTACCACCGGAGAGTGGACCGTGCGGGCTTCACTCCGACGGAGGAGTACTACCAGCCCTAGGAGCCACCCGTCTCTCATGCGTCACCAAGGCCACCGGCGAGTTTGAGCAGTAGTTGCTGGCTCCCGCACTGAGCCTGACCCACCGGAGCCGCACTCCTCCCCTTCGATCCACTATCTGGCCATGTCGGTGCCGGATTGCCAGATGTCTCTGCGCGGCGCCTATATGAGGTATCGGTAGACCGTGGCGCGGGAGACTCCGAGCATCCTGCCGATGTCGGAGGCACTGATGCCCTTGCCTTTGAGTTCCTTGGCCCGGGCTGCGGCAGCGTCGTCGACTTTGCGGGGCCTTCCGCCGTGCCGGTTGTTGGCCGCCGCCGCGGCAAGTCCGGCCCTGGTGCGTTCGATCATCGTGTCGCGCTCCAGCTGCGCGAAAGCGGCCATGATCGTCAGCATCGCCGTGCCCATGGGCCCGGTCGTGTCCAGTCCTTCGGTCAGGGACCGGAAACCTGCTCCCTGTTCCCGGATGTTCTCGATGACGTCCAGGACATGCCGGGTGTTGCGGCCCAAGCGGTCCAGCTTCCACACGGTGAGCACATCGCCGGCTTCAAGCCGGTCCAGGGCTTTGGCGAGTTGAGGGCGTTCCACCGTGGATCCGCTAACACCGTTGTCGGAAAAGGTCCGGGCAGCGCCGGCGGCCTGGAGTGCCGTGAGCTGCAAATCAAGGTTCTGTTCCGTGGTGGAAACCCTCGCATACCCGATCACAGCCATGGCAGCCCCAGTATTCTCTTAATCCCGAACAATTCGCAGTTGTGCGACTACCTGTTATTGAACGGGATTTCGAGACAACCAGCAACATGTCGCGGCGGGGACTTTTGAAGCCCACGGCCGAGCGACCAGGCTGTCTCAGTAATGGATCGTTTGTGAGACCGATGTGTCAAAGATGCATGACAGTGCCTGACACGACGACTATCCTCAGAGTTTGCCCCCCACGTTTAAGGTGGTTGAGCTGGACCTCCGTGCCGGCTCGTCATGTGGGGATGGTGCACCGAAGGACCGTGACCGAAAGCCCGGGCATTCAGTACCTTGCCGGCCTCCTGCGCAAGATTGCAGGCCCGGCTGCGAGCTAGCTAGAGGCTGCCTTGGCGCAAAGTGACAAGCGTCCTCTCCGCATCACGACCGGAGACTCTGACGGCCGAGTATCAAGAGTTGGAAGTCGGTGGCGAAGCTGCCGGCGAGGAATGCCGGTTCGGCGCCGGCCATGAGGCTTATGAGCTGCCTGTGGTTCGGATCGTCGTCGCTCTCCCCCAAGAGTACGGAAACTGCCCGGCAACAGCCCCAGCTTTGTTGCCAAACCTTCCCGGAGAAAATCCGACGTCGCATAGCCGGGACCCCTTCGTGCTATCCCGGCGATTTGCCTCCTAAGAGTGCCAGGCGCCACGGGCTGTCGGCGGGGTGTGCGACTATTGCTTCACGCCGTCCTGAGGCGTCACTTTCATAGAGTACGGGGGAACCATGAAGGACCATCGCACCAGTCATGTTGGCGCCGCAGGCCTGCCGGCACTGAAATCCAGTCGATTGCTGACACTGCGGCGGGCGGTCGGTGCATCGGTGGTTGCGGCAGGCCTGCTGGTGACCGGCCTTGCCGTTCCGGCCGAGGCGGCATCCGTGTACACGGCTCCGCTGCGGACCGCCGTACGCGGACTCATTGTCGCGGCCGAGGTCAACGCCGGCTATGACCGGGACCGCTATTTCGGCGTCTGGCGGGATACCAACCGGGATTGCCAGAACACGCGCCAGGAAGTTCTGGTCCAGGAGTCCAGGGCTGCCGTGTCGTATACCAGCCGCGGCTGCACAGCCAGCACGGGACGCTGGGTGACCTCGTGGGACAACCGCGTCCACACCTCCGCGTCGACGGTGCAGATCGACCACACGGTGCCGGTCCATGAGGCCTGGGGATCCGGGGCAAAGTACTGGTCCCAGGCGCGGCGGGTGGCCTTCTACAACGACCTCGGCGACAGCCGCACCTTGAGCGCCCAGACGTCCGCGCTCAACTCCTCAAAGCAGGCCAGTGGCCCGGAGGCGTGGATGCCGCCGACGAACCGCTGCGCCTACATCGGTCAGTGGATTGCGGTGAAGATCCGCTGGGGCCTGCGGGTCGACAGCACAGAGAAAGCGGCACTGGTCCGCTACGCAAACTCCTGCCCCAACGTCACCCTCACGGTCACCCGAGCCTAATCAGGAGACTGACTTCCCCGCACTCCCCCGAGTCCACCCATACGAACGTCGCGCCACTACCTGGCCGGCTTCCTAACGGATATACGCTTCCGCATCGACAGCCGATGCGCCGGGCCTTCGAACCGCGGCCGGGCGGGCTTATCGCCTAGGAGTGGGCGTCGTCGTAGGCGTTCTTGATGTCCTGGCTGATACGTCCGCGGGAGCTGGGGCTGTACCCGTTGGCCATTGCCCACTCCCGGATCTTCTGAGTCTCTTCTCTGCCGGTCGATCCGGTCCGGCCGCGCCGACTCCCGGCCGCCGCGCTGCGGATGCGCCGGCCGTGGGAGACGAACCGCGCCAGCGCCTCGCGCAGTTCGGACGAATTCTCGGCCGACAGATCGATTTCATAGTCGGTGCCGTCGAGGGAGAATCGGACGGTTTCCTGTGCATCCTCGCCGGAAAGGTCATCGATCAGCTGGACATGGATTTTGCGGGCCAACAGGAGTCCTTCGTTTGTGGTTCATGCTGTCGTCTCCGCCAAAGCCAACGCGAGCCTCGTCCCCAACACTATTTCACTTCAAGCCACCATCGGGACCGCAGACCAACGGTAAGCAATGTCGGCTGGCTCACCGGCGGTGAATGTCTGCTGACCTCTTAGATCCTCACGGCAAGGCGTCAGGAAATGCCGCATCAGGCCCCCGATCGGTCGCCAGTGGCGAGCATGCATGACGTCCGGTGGGGGTATACCCCAACCACACGGCCCTTCTGCTAGAGGAGCGCTATTGATTGACAGCCGCTCTGCGCGCGAAGCGGGGGAAGTCACTTACTCCCCCCAACCAATGGCCCAGATTAATCTGCGGGCCACGGCAGCCGAGGAGGCCTACTCGATATGAACCACGGGCATGAGAAGCATATGACCCTAAGGCTCAATGGCGGCATGACGAGCGGATGCACTCCACTGCTAGGACCGATAGCGCCTAAGTCTCCAGGGGCCTGCCTCGAGGAACACTGCCCGGGTCTGCGGTGAACAAGTTCCCTTCGTTGTACTGGCGCTCCAAAGCCTCGACCTCACGCTCCACGGCAGCAAGGATGAAGTCCGAGAGTGTTCTGGATCCGGTCAGGTGACGGGTCGCCATGTACGCGGATCGCATCCGGGCGCCCGACTCCTTCGACTGGAAGAAGCTGGTCTTCCGGTACTTCTTCTTTTCCGGCTCCGACGGCTCGGGAGCCGGTTGCCGCAGAACGGCTTGGACCTGCTGCGGAGGGTGCTGCACCGGCTGGACCGGCGGCATGTAGGTGACAGGTTGTGGCTGAACCGGCGCTACCTCAGTCGGCTCCGGTGGAAGTGCGGGTGCTGCGGAGGTGGGTATCTGCTCGGGGTCTGCCGTGGAGGTCGGTATGGAGTGCAGTGTCGCCGTCTGTGGATCCGCGGCCGGCTCATCTGCCATGCGCGTCATGTCGGCAATGACGCTGGTGTTGCGTGCCTTGGTCAGTCCGCTGCGTTTCCGGACGGCGTCCAGGGCGATGGGGGTGCCTCCGCGTTCCGGGGCGGGTCCTGGACGGTTCATGACTCTGCACCTTTCCAGATCTGCGTGGCCAGCTGGACCAGGTCAGCCCGATGCGGGGCGGCCTCGGAGCCCCATGCCCGCAGCGGCTGCGAGGCCGCCTGCGCCTTGGCGAACACTTCGCGGTCCTGAAGCATCGGTTCGAAGACGAGGTCACCGAAGTTGGCATTGATCTTCTCAATCCAGTGCATCTGGTCAGCACGCTTCTTCTGCTTGTTGACGATGACACCCAGGAGCTCGATGTTCTCGTTCAGGTTCTCCTGTACCTCGCCGATGGTCGTAACGATTTCGGACAGTCCCTCTACTGAGGCTACCCGGGGCTCCGTTATCAGAAGGGCGTGCGTGGCTGCCGTCAGGGCGTTGACGGTCAGGAGCCCCAGCGATGGTGCACAGTCGATCAGGACGATATCGTACTCGTCTGCGACACCCTTCAGTGCGATCCGAAGCCGGTGCTCGCGGGCCATCATGGAGTCGCGTTCGCGGGATGCCAGATTGCGTTCGGCCGCGATCAGGTCGAGTCGCGGGAAAGATTCATTCTTGTCATCCTTTGGCTGCCAGGCCTCCCCCGCCGGCATGATGGCGTCGCCAGCGACACCCGGCATGATCTTCTGGTTGTTCGACTCGTCGCCGTAGAGAACATCGTTAAGGGTGAACTCCGGTCCCGTCACGCCCAAGGCGGAGGTCACGTTGTACTGCGGGTCCGCATCGATGACTAGGACCTTCTTACCGAGCGTTCTGGAAAAGACCTCAGCCAGCCCGGTCACGAGGGTCGTCTTGCCGACGCCACCCTTTTGGTTGCAAACGGCGATGATCTTTGCCGACATGTCTTGGGTACCTTCCGTTGCACTGCTGGTAGAAAAACGGTGCGGCAGAAGGCCCCACGTGTGACGGGAACTCATCGGGCCGGCAGCCGATGAGACCAGACTAGCGGCGCTCCTCCTGTCTGCCCGGACGCCACGCGGGAGGAGAGGCGCAAATGGTTCTTTTCACGCGTATCCCACTATTGGCGCAAATGGCACCATAAGCGCAGCTTGAGCAAAGCACGCATATGCCGCTCTTTGCGCAAGTACCACCTATGGCACCTTTTGCGCATGACGCAAAGGATCTGGGTGCGCAAAAGAACCATTTGCGCATAATTCAACGGACCCGAGTAGCGCCTGCCCCAGGAAGGGGTTCCCGCGTAATGCTTCCTTCTTGCGCATATCTTGCGTGCTGGCACGGGTCGGTTAAAACGTGGGCTTACAGTAGGCCGGCCTGACAGCTTTTCGCAAATGGTTCTATTTGAGCAAGGGATGTCTCACCGCAAACGGCAAAGCCCGTTTCGCATATGGTGGCATTTGCTCAACGGGAGGGCAAAGAGGCGCAGCATTGGATTCAAAAATGGAGGTATTTGCGGAAAGCTGGTCGAAAGCTATACCCAGCCGCTTATGGTGGGATTTGCGCCAATCACGTATTAACGCAAATGCCACCTCATGCGCTTTTGGTACCACGTACGCAAAAAGAGGGATTTAAGAAAACTCCGCATTTGCCGCAAAAGGTGACTTATGCGCGTATGGTGACATTCGCGCTGGCGGCCCATGCTGCCAGCTCCACAAACACTGAGCCCAGGCCAGGGGCGGGTGCGCGCTTCCCGGACCACTCCACCACTGGCGCGCAGTCACTCGGCTTATTCCCGTCGACTTCACTGCCGGCTTGACCAGAACCAGGGCAATCCCGGAGCGGTGGATTCTTCCCTGGCGACGAAGTTTCCTGACGACGCTCTCCCCGGAAACCTGAACCCGGTGCATCCCACCTGGGTGTGCTCGCGGGCAAGTGGTTCCATTTGTGGCCTCAAGGAAATGGTTCTCTTTCTGTCAGCAGGCTTTGGCTGACGGGGGAGTCAGGGCCAGAGGCGGGGATGTGCGCAAAAGGAGGCATTTCAGATTATGGGTCAATGGTGGCATTTGCTCCTGATGTCTATTTGGGGCATGGGGCCGGACAGTTTCCCAGGCACGTAGTTGCTTACATTGTGTCGGCGGACGCCCGGATGCGGCCGGGGGAGTGCACGTCCCGAAGGGTAACCGTCACCGTAGGCCACGCTGGAACTGGTCTCCCAGAGTTGCGGCAGCGCGGGGAAGTGGGCGTTGTCGCCACGTTTTAGCAAATGGAACCATTTGCGCATCCCGGTATAAAATTCCTCCGCCCGCCGGAACAGTCGTGACTCGGGGGAGCGGAGATTCATCGCACGACCGGGAAACTACCAACCACATCGCCCGCCGAATGGCATGAGAGAAGAGCGTCGCAAATAGGATCGGCACAGTTAGCCAGCCCTAGTGAAAGCCATGTCCGTGAGAGCCCACTCGTCCGGTGGACCCTCGAATGCCTCCCACGGATAGTCCTCACCGGGGGAGAGGAGCTCGGCGACGGTGTTGACGTTCTTGGACAGCCATTCCTTCCACAGGATCCGTTCGATCGCGTAGCGCTGCAGCTGCGTCGCGACAGCTTCCATGACCCCGAAGTGCTCGGCGAGGTCTTTCAGTGACGTCGATGCCACCACTGACCAGGCCCGTGCATTGTTCCGGGCGATCATGTTCCAGGCGGCCATCACCTCAAGCGCCTCAGTGACAGCAGTCCTGGACAGTCTGGTCAGCTTGACAATCTCGGATGTTGACAGGCCGGGGGAGTGTTCCAGTGCTTCGTATACGAAGGCCGCCGGCAGTCCCAGCTCCCTGAAAACCGGCCGCAGTGCGTGGATTTTCCCCTTCCTCCAGGAAAGGTCTTCGGCCGCCGTCTTCACCTCCTCCGGCACGGTCAGCATGTAGAGGTCTCCCTTGGTACCCCGGCCTTGTTCAACCAGGGTCACCAGCGGGTCCTTCTCGTTGCGCAGTGCTCTGAGGTGGGATCCGACTGTGGTGTGGTCCAAGCCGGTGGCCACGGCGATGGACCTGTCTCCGAATTCAATGAACCTGGACCGGGTCATGTGTGCTGCCTCCCCCAGCGACCTCAGCACCATTCTCCTGGCCAGCCCGGTCCTTGAATCAAGGTAGGCACGTTCCTTCAACCGCAGTGCATTTCGCCATGTCCGGATGAACCGATGCTCAGCATCGGGATTTGATGAAACCAGATTCCCCTGTAATACGGGGGGCTGTGTATTTGGCTGGCTTGTGGGGGATATACGGGCATTGTTCTTTCCGTCCCTGGATTCGAGGTTTTTGCTCAGATACGCGATCGCGTTCAGCCAGTCCTTGCGCAATGCCGGGACCCTGTGGCGGGAGGCGTAGCGGGCATAGAAGGAGGCCAGTCC
This sequence comes from Arthrobacter sp. ov118, assembly GCF_900116495.1. Taxonomy (GTDB): domain Bacteria; phylum Actinomycetota; class Actinomycetes; order Actinomycetales; family Micrococcaceae; genus Arthrobacter. The sequence goes on along the minus strand of NZ_FPAY01000011.1, from coordinate 42,534 downwards.
GGGCCAGGTCCCCTGCATCATCCGGCGTTCGACGTCGACGAGTTCCAGTCCGGCGGCCGCCGCCCCCGTGACGACGGCCTGGCGTGCCTCCGAATCGGAGGCGTACCGGTTGGTGTCGTATAGCCCCGTCTGGGCCATGAGCTGCATGGTCCGGGACATCCGCCCGGCCGGGTGCTGGAGTCGGGGCGTCTCGGCGGTGGCCGGTGTGATCGTGCCTTCGAGACGGAGTGCCCTGACCGCAGCCATCTCCCCCGCCAGGTCGGCTTTCATGGCTGCCCACGCGGTGGCCGGGTTGGGCCGGCGTGCAACGTCGTAGGCCATGGACAGGCTCATGGCGAGTTCCTGGTATCCGCCACGTTTGTGCGGGGATCCGGGTGTGCGCATGCAGCCATGCAGGAGGTTCTGGTGCGGGGTCTTGTCCAGGCTCCGGTACCGGGTGCCCAGCGCCTCGACAAGATCACGCGCTTCAGAAAAGGTGACCCGCTGCTCGAGCGGGATGTATACGTGCCGGCCGCCGTTGGGGGAGTAGTCCTCAATCCAGCGGGCACCGACCGAGTGCAGCCAGGTCTGGACGGCGCGAACGTCGGCTTCGACCCAGTCAATACCGGCGACGGACGAGTCAAAGTCAAGGAATATCGCAGCGCAGGTGCCGTCTTTGCCGAATATCCGGACCGCCGCAGGGACGGTGGGCAGCGTCTCACTGAGAGTTCGCTCGTGCTTTTGAGGGTACGTCTTGCCGGCGTCTCGAGAGAGGCGAACTCGGGGCTGGCCTGCGAGAAGAGGCGCCAAGGCAGCCCACGCTTGAGCGGGGCTGTGCGTAGAGGATGGCCCGCGCGACACGCCAGCGCTGTATGTGGCTGGCAGCACGCGGGCGTGCTGTTGTACGATGATGCTGTTCCTGTCGAGGGAATGACTAAGGACCGATCTTGCAGGATCGGTTTTGCAACACAAATGAAGTCCTGTAAAGGTCTTCCATCCGATCTACGATCTGTTCGCCGGCAAGCTTCCCGGATCGTGGATCTTCAGCTTCGAAGGCCCGCCTAGTGCGGGCCTTCTTCTGTTATGAGGCTATGCGGATCGGCAGTTCCTCCTGATGCGCGAAATGATCCAGCAATGCCAGGTCTTCGCGCAGGGACCGGTCGACGGCAGAGGAAACGTAATCAGTGACAGTCATGCCTTTGGCGGCAGCGATCATCTGAACGTCCTCCGCAGTCTTAGCCTGCGTGCGGAAGCCAATGTATTTGCGTAGGCCCTTGCTGGGCCGTCCGCCTCCACGATTGATTACTGCGCTCATGGTCATGTCCTTTGAATCTCGCACAACCTGCGGTTGTGGCTGCTTCATCGCTGGTGCTACCTGGAGTCGACCACTGTGAGGTTTCTGTTTACAGCTATCGGCTGAACTGAAATTAGCACTGCTTTCGGCGACATCCGGGGATTTGTTTACAGAAAACGACTCCGCGTGTCGCACCACACTTTCCTTGGGCTTCGCAGGCCTGCGCTGAAACTCTATCTTCCTGGTGGGATGGCAGTCCGACGCGCCGACATGAGTCGCTCTTTCGGTGACCCCGCCGACTGGAAGATTGACGGCGGAGGGGCTGCATTCGGACACGTCGTGGGCGGGTGGGTGCGGTGCCGGGGCGTCAGCCATGGACGGCCCTCCTTCCCCTGGTGATGGCACACACTTCTGAGTCCCTCTTGATATGGTTGGGCCGTTCTGCCCGGGATATGCTGAACCCTAAACCAGACTAAAACATGTTTGAAACATGTTTCAACCTAGCCTATCCCCATTGAAGCTATTGAAGGGTCATGTTGTTGTGACGCAAGCTCTGCGTTCCCTGTCTGTAACTACATCTCAAGAGGCTTTCCGCGATGCATCCGGCGCGTTCGCGGCATTGGAACTGCCAGTCGGCCTGACTCTGAGTCTGCTTCTGAGCGTCATCGAAGATCTCCGCGGCAAGCGAATCCGGATTCGTGCCACCGAGAAGTTGGTCGGCACGTCCATCTGTGGTCTGTGGTTGCCGGGGGCGAAGATCGAGTGGGTGTTTCATCCCCCGACGCCCTGGGAGCTGCAGCGTCAGCAGTTCATTCTTCACGAACTTGCTCACATGGTCCTGGGCCACGACACAACTCCCGGTGCGGGCACCGTCCTAAAGAGCGGCTTTCGTGGCCTGTCTCCGGAGATTGTGCGCAGGGCCCTCATGCGGACCGAGTTCCGGACCTTGGAAGAGGCCACGGCCGAGTACCTTGCCGATCTCATGGCTGAGGCGTTGAGGGCAGGGCCTGGTGAACCGGGCGCCTTCGAGGACGTCTTCGGCTGATGGAGATCATCGCAGCGGGGCTGATGGTCACCCTGACGCTCATTGTCATCGCGTCACGCGGTCAGGGTAAAGACACCAGCATCCTATGGGCTTCAGTGCTGATTTCCGTGTCCATGGTCCTCAACATTAACCCTGTTTACCTGCTCGCAGATGGGTGGGTCGGCGGGAGGAACTATGCGGACCTTGGAGCGAACCTTCTCTTGCTGGCGGGTGTCTATTTTCTCGCCCGCGCCATTCATCGGGCTGCACAGCCGGCATCCTACGGCAGGAAATCCTCGTACGACGTATCGGCCAAAGCAGGACTTGTGGGCACAGCGATATCGGCGATCATCTTGTTCGTTCTGATCGATGCTCCTGTTACGTCGACGTCGTTCATGCGGGATTACGGAGGGCAGTGGGCGGCGGCCCTGTATTCGGCTGGCCAGTACCTTTACATTGGCGCGGTTATGGCTGCCGCAGGCTGGACCTGCCTGCGCTTTCGGAAGGCCTGGACCACCGGAATCTACACCGTAGCGTTCGCGCTTGTTGGCGTGGGATGCCTGTCCGCTGTCCTGTTCGTCGTCGATGTGCTCGTACTGGATGCACTTCACGTGCTCGGTAAGGTTGAGGCACTCTCCGCCCTGTCCGGAATTTACGCGGTGTTGAATTCGGCTACGTTCCTTTTTCTTTGTACCGGTATGGCTTTGCCTCCTGCCAGCCGCAAAGTCACTGCCATCTACGAAACGGCGCGAACCAGCTCGGTGCTTGCGGGTCTGGAACCTGTCTGGGGACAGGCAGTAGCCGGGAACGCCGGGCTGACGCTGGACCTTGGTGTGGTTCCGAAACGCCAGGACCGCCGGCGCAGCGAGCTGCACCGCATGATTGTGGAGATCCAGGACTCCTTGGCCCGGGATCCCGAAGCAAGAGACAGAATCGGCGCCGAGGGCCTCGGAAAACTGGCCAGCGCCTCCGACCACCTCGAGCGGCTGTCGTGGCGTCCCCGCTGAAGGCTGTTGCCTGTTCCGGGCTACTTGGTGCTGCGGGCGCCCTTGCCGGTGCGGCATGGGCCGCCCGTCAGGCGACTTCAGCCACGTACAGGCGCCGCTACGGGACCGCCCCTTTAGCAATTTCCGATAGCGAGATCGAGCTCCCAGCCACGAGACACACGCTGGCGCCCGGGCAGTTCGGCCTGCAGCTCTCGGCAGGCGGCCCCCCGGCCGTCATCGGTCCGGTCATTTCCACCAGTGACGGCAGGGTCACGCGTAGCCTCCTTCATCGGCCTGCGGGCCTGTCCTTGGAGTCCAGAGGGAGGTGGAGTGGCATTGTCTCGGTCGATCCGTCGTCCGCTGCAGCTGACGTGGTCGAGACTTTTGTCGAGACAACTCTCGGCCCAGCCCCTGCCTGGATGATCGACCGGGGAACTGACCGCTGGGCCATTCATGTCCATGGGCAAGGGAGCGCCCGGGCACAGACGCTTCGTGGGGTTGAGACCGCATCGCGTATGGGACTCAGCTCATTGGTCATCTCATATCGGAATGACGGCGAGGGCCCTCGCTCGAGAGACGCTCGATCGCATTTGGGCGAATCGGAGTGGCGCGATCTAGAAGCAGCTCTTCGGTTTATTCCGGAGCGCGGCGGAACTGAATGTGTGGTGTTTGGCTGGTCCCTCGGGGCAACGATGGCCCTAAATACGGTGCAGCGGTCGTCGTTGGCAGAGATGATCAAGGGCCTCGTTATGATCTCGCCGGTTTTGGTCTGGGAGGACGTATTGCGTGCCAACGCCCGCCATCACCGGTGTCCAAAACTCCTTGGCTCACTCATAGCCCGGCTCCTAGCGCTCAACGGATTCAGCAGACTGGCCGGCCTCGAGGGTCCGTTGGAGGTGCGCGGTGCTGATCGGGCCAGATTCCAGACCGCCCTGAGTATCCCGGTCCTGATCCTCCACAATAGGAATGACTGGTCCGTTCCCTTTGAAACTTCCGCTCACTTCGCGCAAGCACATAAAGACCGGATAGAACTCGTGGAGTTCGACTGTTCCGGACACACACAAGAATGGAATTCCGACCCGGTAGGGTGGGATCTGGCTGTACGCCGTTGGTATGAATATTGGTTCCCGCCGGGCCCGGCGGGAACCAGCTGCGGCTAACAGCGATTGAAATTGAATGGGGTTGAATTTATGGTTGGCGGTGACAGTCCCCGCGATCGGCTAGAGCGGGCGGAGACGCTTGCTCGCAAGGTGAACCTCCTCCTGGACGTCGTGGTGGCCGAAGGCGGAGAACCCTATGAGTTCGCAGACATCCAGGCAGGCGTGCGCGAAAACGGCTACGAGCTTTCTCGAACGCGCTGGTGGCGAATTCGCTCCGGTGAATCTCCAGATACCGTCCCCAAAGAAGCCCTCGTCGCCATGGCCAAATTCTTCAAAGTGGAACCGGCGTACCTGACGGATGAATCCGGCGAACTCCCGGAACGGATTGAGCGCGAGCTGCAGCTCCTGAAGAAGATGCGCCGGAACAAGCTGAAGAACATCGCGGCCCGAACTCTCGGCGACATCGACATTAAGACCCTCGAGGCGATCAACGCACTCTTGGACGATGTGGACTCCTACGAAAGCAAGGAACCCGAAAGCGACTGAATCATGGTTGAAACATGTTTCAGCCCTGCTATCGTGGACATGTGCCCACCACGATAAGTTGTACGACCCGCCACCGAGCACCGGCGTACTGCCGGCGCGTCCTGGGACAGTCGCGGTCACATGCCTTGGACATAACTGGTGTACTTCTGGGTCAGCTCTCGGACTCGAGCGGATTGAACCATATAGACGACATCCTTGCCGTGGCGCATACCTGCGGGAGGATCGGTCTGCACCAGACCCGCCTTGGCGAGAAAATCGAGGTGCCGATTCAGGCTGGGTCGGCTGATATCCACCGCAGCGTGCAGGCGCCCAATGGTCGACGGGCCGAGCATCGACAGGCGGCGCAGGATGTCCACTCGGGCACGGTTGCCCAAAAGACTGATTGCCATCTCAACTTCGGGCGGCAGTTTTGGTCGGATCAGGCTTGGCATGGATCCATCTTGCCTGACGCCATGGAGAATCAGTGCCTCCTTTGCCATCGCACTCTATTACTAAGCAATGGAGTTCAAAACGGTCTGACTCGGTGGCTCGCATGAAGCCGAAGGGACTGCTGATCGGCACTGTGATTATCATGCCCGCGGTCTTCCTGGGCCTTGTCCTATCGATTGTTCTGCTCCTCGGGTCGACTCCAGCTGCGGCCGTTTGTGACCCCTCGGTCTCCGTGTCGATCAGCGCCGACACGAAGTTCCACGAATACTCACCTGAGCAGCTGACGAATGCTGCAGCGATCATGAACGCGGGCAAGAGCCTGAACCTCTCGGCCAAGGGCCAGATGATCAGTGTGATGGTGGCCCTGGGGGAGTCGGGCCTGCGGGTGTTGGATATCGGCGACGGGGCCGGACCGGATTCCCGGGGTCTGTTTCAGCAACGGGATAACGGTGCCTGGGGTTCCTACGCGGACCGGATGAACCCGTCCATCAGCGCGGCCAACTTCGTAAGGGCCTTGCAGAAGATCGACGGCTGGGAGTCTTTGGAGCCGACGATCGCTGCCAACCGGGTCCAGCGAAACGCCGATCCGTATCACTACCGGCGCTATTGGGTGCCCGCAACGAAGATCGTCGAAGCGCTTTCAGACACGAAGCTTTCCCTCACCGGCGCGGGCTGTGCGATTCCCGGCGCTTCCGGTGCGGGCGATGACCTGCCGTGGGCCAACGCTGCCGTCTACCAGCCGAGCGCTTTGGGGATGTTCAACCGTGAGTGTGTGGACTTCGCCCTGTGGCGGGTGAACCAGCAGCTCGGCAGCACCGCGGCCCCGTACAAGATCCTCAACAGCACCTTCCGTCCCGACGGCGTGAATCTCGGCTCGGCCCTGTCCTGGCGGGACGGCTGGAACGCCCGCGGCTGGCCCACCGGCACCGCGCCGCGGGTCGGCGCGATTGTCTGGTACGCGCCCGGGGCCGGGGGAGCGGACCCCACCTACGGCCACGTCGCCGTCGTGAAGGCCCTCAACACTGACGGGACTTATCTGGAAGAGGGCTACAACGGCAACCCGGCCCCGGAAGACCACCAGTACTACACCCGCACCGTGAACAACGCTGTGCCCAGCGCGTTCCTGTACGTGCCAGGCTCGGAGGAGAAGAAGTGAAACGCACCCTGACAGTCCTGTCCGCCGTGCTCCTGTGCACGGCGTGCGCACCCACGGCGACCACTGGCGGCGGTCCGGAAGGCCAGCCCATCTCGATGTCCGCCCCTGCGACATCCGTGGCTCCGTCGATGAGCGCCGGCGGCAGGTCCCAGGCCCTGGGCGGGACCGTCCCGCCCACCTCCGGCATCGCCTGGGACGAGGAAAGCAAGAGGGAGGCGGCCCAGGTCGCGACCCGGGCCATGGCCGACTACGCCCGCCCCGGCACCGACGCTGCTCTCTGGGCGAATGACTTCGCCCGCTGGCTCACCCCGCAGGCCACGGCTGACTACTCCACGGTGGACCCGGCCAACATTTCGGTGAACCGGGTGACCGGGCCGGCGGTACTGGCCGTGGATGAAGCCAACGGCTACGGCGTCACCGTCACGGTTCCGACCGATATTGGCCCCTATGCGCTCCAGCTGCTGCGCACTTCCAAAGACTCCACCTGGAAGGTCAACCGGCTCACCCCGCCGTCCGACCGGTGACCCAAACCACCCCGCTCAAGAACAGGAAGAAGCTCATGGGACTTACCCCGACAGACGTACTGGCTTTCCCCAAGATCCAGGCCATCGTCCGTGACAACGGCACCGCCGACGTCATCGTCGCCGGGAACTCCCGCGCCGTGGCACGCGCAGGATCCCTGCAACAGCTCCGCGAGAACGCCCTGGCCCTCGTCGTCGGGGAAGCCAAGACGCTGAACCGGGCCGTCCGGGTGGCTATTGATGACCCCGAAGGCCACGGCGAACTCATCGTCAGCCCCGACGGCAGCACCGAATCCGTCAGCTACGCACCCAAACCGGTCCGCCGCCGGATCAGGGAAGCCGCCACTACTGCAGCGCCCCGGGTGGCCGTCGTCACCCAGACGGCCCCAGTCGCACCGGCGCAGCCCCACACGGCCCCGGGCCCGGCTCAGTCCGGGCTGAACAGTGAAGCTGCCGCACTCACTGGAACTACAGCACCGACAGGAACGACAATGCCTCCCTCCCCTGAGACAGTTACCGCAGCGGCCCCGGCCGTGGAGGACGCCCCGGCCCGCCGGAGCTTGAAAGAGACCTCCTTCCTGGTCAGCGCCCCGGTGCTGGAACCGGCCACGCAGGGCTGGCGCGGAACCCTGACCCGGCTGGGATTGCGGATGGACCCCTCGGAGGAAGAACTCTCAGAGCGGAAGGACGTCCGCACGGTCAGCCAGCACTGGCCCGGTCCCCGGACCATTGCCGTCGTCAACCGCAAGGGCGGGGCGAACAAGACACCGACCGTGGTGATGCTCTCGGCCATCCTCGCCCGCTACAGCGGCGCGGCCACGGTCGCGTGGGATAACAACGAATCCCAAGGAACCCTGGGCTGGCGGACGGAAAAGGGCTCCCACGACCGGAGCGTCCTGGACCTGATCGAGGCCTCCCGGACCCTGCTTTCACCGGGCACGAACGCGGCCGAAATCGCCAAGTTCGTCCATCACCAGACCGCCGACAAGTTCGACGTCCTGCGCTCGGATGAAAACGAGGAAGGCGATCACGAAGTGACCGCCGAGGAAGTTGATATTGCCCACCAGGTGCTCACCCGCTATTACCGGCTGGTAGTCATGGACTCGGGTAACACTGCCCGGGCCGCGAACTGGCGGCGGATGATCGATCACACCAACCAGCTCGTCGTCCCGGTGACAGCCATCGAGGACCGCGCCGAAGCCGCGCGCCTGACGCTGCAGACGCTGGAGGCCCGGGGCGGGCATGACGCGGAGCTGGCACGCAACGCCGTCGTGATCGTCTCTGAGTCCACAGACGCCAAGCGCAGCATGAGCGGAGACGCCCTGAAGCGGGCCAGGGACGAGGCACAGCGGATCGCTGACGGCTTCGCCCCGTTCGTCCGCGCAGTCGTGCGAATTCCCTACGATCCGGCCCTGGTCAACGGCCCCATCCGCTATGAAGCCCTCCAGCCCGCAACCCAGAGAGCATGGCTGGCGGCCGCGGCCGCCGTGGCCGCCGGTTTCTAAACCACACACAACGGACTTTGAAAGGAGCAGCCGTGCAGCAGTCCCTGAACCCTTGGATCACCCACCCGGCTCGGGCCGACGGCGCAGAAACGGCAGCCCCGGATGCACACGTGCCGCCGGCGGCAGTGATCAGCGCGCCGCTCAGGGGCCTGGTTGAACCGGACGCTGCAGACCGTCTGGGCCGCCGGACCTTCTCCGGCTCTGCAGCGCTGTGGATTACCGGCGCCCACGGGGGATCCGGTGAAAGCCGCATCGCTGAGCTGAGCGACGGGGCACGCCCCGCCGGTCACTGCTGGCCTGTTCTCCAGGACGGCGCCAAGCCTCGGGTGCTGCTGGTCTGCCGTGCAGACATGCGGGGCCTGACAGCGGCCCGGAGTGCTCTGGTCCAGTGGGTATCAGGCGCGGCGCCCGCGGTTGATCTGCTCGGCCTCGCCGTTCTGGCGGACGCACCGGGGAAGACTCCCAAAGCTCTTCGGGACTTCGCCGCCATCGTCGGCGGGGGCGCCCCCCGGTACTGGACCCTGCCCTGGGTCGAGGCCTGGCGGCACGGAGACTCCACGACCCTGCCGTCGGCCCGCGAGTACCAACAGTTCATCTCTGACTTGGCCGCCCTGGCTACCGATACCACACCAAGCATCACCAATTGAAAGGTCTCACCATGAACTCCTTCGCTGTACTTGACGGAAGCGTCATCCCCAACCCCACCCCGCTCGTCCCGGAACAGGCCAAAGGCCTACTGACTGTCCTGAACTGGGCCTCCGGCATTGGTCTGGTCCTCGGCGTCCTGGGCGTGATCATCGTCGGCATCGGCATGGTCATCCAACTCCGCCGCGGCGAAGGCGGCGAGTCCATCGGAAAGCTCGGCTGGGTCCTGGCCGGCTGCATCATCATCACCGGCGCCTCCGGTATCGTCCGCGCCTTCGTCTAAACCAGCAACTACCGGAGAGGTTCATCATGAGCGAATCCACCCAAAGCAGTACCGAACGCAGCCCGTTCACCCGACCCGGATTCATCATCTCGGCCGCCCTGGTCGTCGCACTAATCGCAGCCGTCGTCGTGATCTTTTTCCTCCCCAAGGCAGACAGCACCGCCCAGCCCGCCCCGGCCTCATCGTCGGCCGGTGCCTCCGCGGCGCCCACAAAGTCAGCCGACGCGGCTGGAAAGAGTGTTTGCGGGCTTCCCTCAAGCACGGAGACGGCTCTGGGCGCAGCACCGAAGTCCAAGTGGGAACTCGTCGGTAAAATGGCAGCCCCCACTGACCCCAAGACCTTCGGGCCGGGGCTGACGGACGACAGCGGATTCAGGTCCTGCTTTGCTCACTCGCCAACGGGCGCCGTCTACTCTGCCGTCAACCTGGTGGCCCTTGGCTCGTCCAAGTCACAGCAAATGAATATCAAGCTGGCAGACAAGCTCATGACTCCCGGTGCTGGGCGTGACGCAGCCAAACAGCAAGCAACGATGTTGGATCCTTCCACCGGCTCAAGTGGCACCGTTCAGGTACGAGGCTTCCTGCTCAAGTCCTACGTGCCCACCGAAGCCAACGTTGATCTGGCTTTTCAAACCTCCGGCGGAAAATTGTTTCACGCAGTTCTGCCGCTCCAGTGGCTCGATGGGGATTGGAAAGTCAAGGTTTCCGATGCCGGACAGCTCATAAACGACGTTGCCCCGCTCAGCGACATGAGCGGCTTTATCGCATGGGCCGGGGTCTGACATGGTTGAGTGCGTTCCCCTGGATGTCATCTGTCAGGGCGGCAATGCGGTTTCCGGGATGCTCGACGACGCCATTGGCAATTTGGCGAAGTCGATCATGGAGGGCATGAGCCAGATGGTGACGACGCTCTCCACGTTCTGGGTGTCCATGCCCACGGCCAACCTCGCATCCCAGGACGGGCTCACCCCCAGTCCGGTGGTCGGGTTCGTCAACTCCGAACTGGGCTACTGGACCCTGGCTTTGGCGGTTCTGTCGGTCATTCTTGGGGGCACCCGGATGATCTGGGAGCAGCGCGGGGCACCGTTGAAAGACCTGCTCCGGTCCCTGCTGACCCTCACGCTGGTGACCGGCCTCGGGCTGGCGGTGATTTCCATTCTGGTGATCGCTGCTGATGCGTTCTCGGCCTCGATCATTGACCGGGCAACGGACGGCAAGGGCTTCGCCCACGCGATGGCCATCCTGGTGATGACGAACCAGACCGGGGTCGGGGTCTTCATCCTGATCATCCTCGGCCTGGTGGGTTTGCTTGCCTCGCTGGTGCAGATCGTCCTCATGATCGTCCGCGGCGGCATGCTCGTAATCCTGGCCGGGATCCTGCCGACCACCGCTGCATTCACCAACACCGAGATGGGACGCCAGTGGTTCCAGAAAGCCATCGGCTGGACCATCGCGTTCATTCTCTACAAGCCGGCCGCGGCCATCGTTTACGCCGTGGCCTTCAAGCTCATGGGATCCTCGGGCGGCAACGTCCTGCTGGGATCCATTACCGGCTTCGCCCTCATGATTGTCGCGCTGCTGGCTCTGCCGGCGCTGATGCGCTTCGTCACCCCGATGGTGGGAGCTGTCGCGTCTGGTTCCGGCGGGGGAGCCGGAGCGGCGGTGGGGGCCATGGCCACCGGGGCTGTCTCGATGGGTCGGTCTGGGAGTGGCCGCGGCAACGCGTCGCCCACACCGGCCAGCCAGCCTGGCCAGACGAGTGCCAGCGCACAGGCCAGCAAGGGCGCAAGCGGCAGTAACGGCGGCAACGCCAAACCCACCTCAGGCTCAACGGGACCCGGCGGAGCGCCCGGCAAGGGCACCACCGCAAGCGCCGCTACCGCCGGGGCAGGCACCTCCGGCTCAGTCGCAGGAGCGGGCGGGGGCGCGGGCACTGCCGGTGCAGGGGCATCGTCGGGAGCGGCCAAAGGCGCCGGACCCGCCGGGCTTGCCGTCGCCGCAGGAGCACAAGCAGCGTCCAGGGCCTCTCAGGCCGCACACCAGACCGCCCAGGATTCAACCGGACACGATTCACCACAGGAGGGCCCCCGTGGCAGCAATTAATACCGACTATAAGGAACCGTCCTACGGCAATTGGCGCGTTCCCCGTTCCGCCGGGCTGGGAAGCTTGGGCGCGATCGGCACCGGAATCGTCATGACCGGCCTGCTGGCCGGCATCATCACCTTCGCGTTTCTTGGCCTGCTGCCCGGCCTGAGCGTCCTCGCCGTCGCGGGTCTGTTCGTGCTGCTGCTGACCGTCAAGGACAAGCACGGCCAGTCCACGGTGGACCGGTTCGCGACCCGGATGAACTTCCGTCTCGCCCGCTCGTCCGGGACCAACCTCTACCGTTCCGGCCCGCTGGGAGTGACCGAGTGGGGCATGTACCAGCTGCCCGGCCTGGCCGCGAAATCCCGGCTCTATGAGTTCAACGACTCCTACAACCGCCCGTTCGCCATGCTCCACGTCCCCACCACGAACCACTTCACCGTGGTCTTCTCCACCGAACCAGATGGTGCGTCCCTGGTGGATCCCGAACAGGTCGACGCGTGGGTTGCGAACTGGGGCGGCTGGATTGCCGGCCTCGGCGACGAAGCAGGACTCGAGGCCGCGGCCGTGACCGTGGAGACCGCACCGGATTCCGGTTACCGGCTGCGCAACGAGGTCGAAATGAACATCCACGCCGACGCCCCGGAGGCCGCGAAGGCGATCCTCCGCGAGGTTGTCCGCACTTACCCGGAGGGCTCGGCCACCGTGCGGGCCTGGGTGTCCCTGACCTTCACGGCCGCGCTGCGCTCCGGGTCCCGGAAGCGCGAACCCGAAGATGTCGCCCGTGACCTGGCGTCCCGGATCCCCGGGCTCGGTGCCCGGCTGCAGGCCACCGGCGCCGGAATCGCCCGGCCCATGTCGGCACAGGAACTCTGCGAGGTCGTCCGGATCGCCTACGACCCGCCCGCAGCATTGATTATCGATGAAGCCCACGCCGCCGGGTCCCCGGTCGCCCTGACGTGGGGCGAAGTCGGCCCGTCCGCGACGCAGGCGGGCTGGGATGAGTACCGGCACGACGGTGCGTTCTCTGTTTCCTGGACCATGACAGGTGCCCCGCGCGGGTCGGTGAACAGCCGGATTCTGTCCCGGCTGCTGGCTCCGCACGGGGACATCGACCGCAAGCGCGTTTCCCTGCTCTACCGGCCGATGGATTCGGCCCGGGCCGCCGCCGTGGTCGAGCGGGATCAGAACAACGCCAACGTCCGCATCACCTCCGGGGGCCGCCCGTCGGCCCGCGCCCTGGTCGATGCCCGCTCCGCCGCGCAGACCGCTCAGGAGGAAGCTCAGGGGGCGGGGCTGGTGAACTTCAGCATGGTCGTCACCGCCACCGTCACCGACCGGGACCGCCTTGCCGACGCTGTCGCGGCCGTGGAACAGACCTCCGGCACGGCCCGGGTGCTGCTGCGCCGGACTTACGGTTCCCAGGACACCGCGTTCGCCGCGTCCCTGCCGCTCGGACTCGTCCTGCCCAAACACATCCTGCTGCCCACCGAAATCAGGGAGGCCCTGTAATGCAGAAGCTCTTTGGACGGAAGAAGAATCCGCTCCTTGACGGTGTGGACTCCGAAGCCCGTGACCGTGCGGCCACTGCTCGCCCGGCCCGGCTGCGTGTCCCCGGGTCCCGCGGGTGGGGCGGCCGCGGGGGAGGGGCTGCCGCCCTGGTCCCGGCGGTGCGTGAATACCGCGGGACCACGGTGCAGGTCTGCGGGCTGTGGCCATTTTCCTCGGGTGCGTCCTCGCCCATGATCGGTGTGCCTTTGGGCCGGCACGAGGAAACCCAGGCCACCGTCTGCTGTGATCCGATCAGCTGGTTCCAGCGCGCCCACCTGATTTCCAACCCGTCCGCGTTCATCCTCGGCAAACCGGGTCTGGGGAAGTCCACGCTCGTGCGCCGCATGCTGCTGGGCCTGTCCGGCCAGGGCGTCCACCCGCTGGTGCTCGGGGATTTGAAGGGCGAACACGTGGATGCCATTAGCGCCATCGGCGGGCAGGTCATCGAACTCGGCCGCGGCCGCGGCTACCTGAACATCCTCGATCCGGGACAGGCCGTTGAGGTCGCCCAGCTCCTCGAGGAGCGCGGACACCACGAAGCGGCCGTCCGGGTCCGGGCCGATGCCCACGGCCGGCGCCTGAACATGGTCGTTTCCCTCATCACGATCAGCCGGAACAACCCGCCCACGGATCAGGAACAGACCATCCTGGACCGGGCCCTGCGCGTCCTCGATGACTCATTCGACGGTGTTCCGGTCCTGAAAGACCTGCTCGACGTCATCATCGCCGCCCCGGACGAGCTGCGCCAGGTCGCCCTGGACCGGGGCGACATGACCGTCTACCTGCAGGAAACCCGGGCACTGGAAGCGACGTTGCTGGGCCTTACCGGCGGCGGGAAACTCGGGGAAATCTTCTCCCGGCACACCACGAACCCGATGCGGCGTGACCGAGCGGTCGTCTTCGACGTCTCCAGTATCGATGAGACGGAAACGGACCTGCAGGCCGCAGTGCTGCTGGCCTGCTGGTCCTACGGCTTCGGCACCGTCAACGTCGCCAACGCCCTCGCCGACGCAGGGCTGGAACCGCGCCGGAACTACTTCGTCGTCCTCGACGAGCTCTGGCGGGCCCTGCGCGCCGGCAAGGGCATGGTGGACCGGGTGGACGCCCTGACCCGCCTCAACCGCTCAGTCGGCGTCGGGCAGGTCATGATCTCCCACACCATGTCCGACCTGCTGGCACTCCCGGCAGAAGAAGACCGGATGAAGGCCCGCGGCTTCGTCGAACGCTCCGGCATGGTCATCTGCGGCGGGCTTCCGGCCTCCGAAATGCCGCTGCTGACCGCAGCGGTCCCGCTCTCGCGGCAGGAACAGCAGAAGCTCATCTCCTGGCAGGACCCGCCCGCCTGGGACTCTCGCGGCGGCGACGTCGAACCTCCCGGACGCGGGAAATTTCTGATCAAGGTCGGCGGCCGCCCCGGCATCCCCGTCCAGATCGGTCTCACTTCCATCGAGGCCTCCCTGAATGACACCAACAAGCGCTGGCACGCCCCGGCAGAGTCCCTGGCCGAAGCGGCCGCTCCGGTCCAGGAAGAGGGTGCAGCATGAGTGCCCCGAACCGTAAAGGCACCGGGCTCGGCGACGGGCTGGGGATCTGGCTGGCCATCGGCGCAGCTGTCGTCATGGGGGGCGGCAGCTGGGTCTCGGCACATCTCGGATCCTGGATGGCCGGCCTTGCCTCGCCCCCGGCCCACCCGATTGATCTGGTTGCCGGACTGGCCAAGGGCCGGGTGCCTTGGCCGGTCCAGTCCACCATCGTCGCCTGCGTGCTCCTCGGAATATTGATTGCCCTGACGGTGACAGTGCTGGTGGTCCGCTCCCGAACAGCGCACAAGCGCACAAGGGTGGATAAGGCCGCCGTCCACATGGGCCGCGGGAAAGACCTCGATCACCTGGGCACAAAAGGAGCCACGGCCACGGCCGTGCGCCTCGGCGTGGAGAACTCCACAGGTGTGCGGCTCGGCCGCAGCGTCGCCGGGAAGCGCCCGCTGTGGGCCTCCTGGGAGGACATGCTGATCCTCATCGCCGGGCCCCGTACGATGAAGACCACCTCGTATGCTGTCCCGGCGATCCTGGACGCGCCCGGCGCGGTGATCGCCACGTCGAACAAGCGCGACATCGTGGACGTGACACGTCCGATCCGCTCAGAAGCCGGCGACGTGTGGGTCTTCGACCCGCAGGCCGTCGCCGAAGAAGACCCCACCTGGTGGTGGAACCCACTGTCCTACGTGAGGAACGAAGCCACGGCCGGGACCATGGCACAGCACTTCGCCGCAGGCTCCCGGGAACCCGGGACCAAGCCCGATGCCTACTTTGACCCGGCCGGGCAGAACCTGCTCAAAGCCTTCCTGCTCGCCGCCTCGCTCGACGCCGCCCCGGTCACGCAGGTCTACACCTGGCTGACCCGCCCGCACGACGAAGCCCCCGCCGACATCCTCCGCACTACCGGCTATGACCTGCTCTCGGACATGGTGATGGGCCACATCCGCGAACCCGAAAAGCAGCGCGCCGGCGTCTACGGCACCGCCCGGCAGATGGTCTCCTGTCTGACCGACCGCGACGTCAGCCAATGGGTCACCCCCATGTCCGGCACGACGGTGGAGACGGACCCACGGCCGCAATTCGTCCCCGAAGAGTTCGTGGGCAGCAAAGGCACGCTCTACAGCCTCTCCCGCGAAGGCGCTGGCACCGCCGGACCGCTTGTCACCGCCCTGACCGTAGCCGTCGTGGAAGCGGCCGAAAAGTACGCCACCTCCCAGCCCGGCGGCCGCCTCGCCACCCCGCTGCTCGGGATCCTCGATGAAGCGGCAAACGTCTGCCGGTGGAAGGCCCTGCCGGACCAGTACAGCCACTACGGCTCCCGCGGCATCATCCTGATGACCATCCTGCAGTCCTGGTCCCAGGGCGTGGAAGTCTGGAACCTCGAAGGCATGCGGAAACTCTGGTCCGCCTCGAACGTGAAAATCTACGGCGGCGGCGTCTCCGAAGTCGGCTACCTCGATGAGCTCTCCCGCCTGATCGGGCAGTACAGCTACATCAACGTCTCCCGCAGCCACAGCAAACACGGCTCCACCTCCTCCCGGCAGGAAAGCAAGGACGAAATCCTGTCCGTTGCCGACCTGGCCGCACTGCCCCGGTTCAGGGCCATCCTGCTCGCCTCCGGTGCCCCGGCCACCATGATCGAAACCATCCCCTGGATGAACGGCCCCCACGCCCAGAAGGTCAAAGACTCGCTTGGCGCACTGGAACAGCAGCCACTGGATCTGGTGGCCGTCCCGGCGCGCAACCCCTGGACCGACGGTGACACGGCGTGAGCGAAGAGTTCGGGGACGCCTTCGGCGACGAAGAGGTACAGCCCGCAGAGAGAGGTCACGGCCATGCCGGGCGTGAGCCGGAGCTGGTGTACTCCAGCGCCGTCGAGTTCTTCTCCGAGCTGCTGGCCCAGTCCTATGTCCGGGAAGTCAACGAGGGCGCAGCCTACGCATGGTGCCCTGAATGGTACAAACACCCCGAAGCCCTGATTCGGATGGAAGCCACTTGGCGGGCCTGGGAACACTTACGGCTGGAGCCTGCCCTCGGCATCAGCACCTGGTGGCTGAACCACGCAGACCCCCACATGCGCGTCCTCATGGACAAGGAAGGCCCCTTCAAAAAATGCGCCTACGACGGACACAAAACCCCCGCCCTGGACAGAACTGCTCTTCCCCATAAGACCCCTGAAGCAGGAATCTTTGACTAGCACCGCTGGATGGTCACGATCGGAGGAAGAGAACCAGGGACACGTTGAGCCTTTGCTGCCCCGGACCACAGGGCCGGAGCCCAGCCGACTTTTAGCTGTCCATGGCTGGGGTCAATCCGGGTTATCCACGGCTGGAAATTGGGAGCCGTTGGGGTAGCTCCCTCGGCAGCAGTAGCGGTGGATAACCCCCAAGGATTGTCCCCGGCTGTGGGCAGCGGGTCCTGCCTTCACCCCGAACACCCGCAATTGAGCAGCAGGCTGTTGTGCAATTGCCGACGTAGCTCAGCGCGGCCGGCTGTCAGGTTTGAATCTAAGACTGTTCGGCGGACACGTGCAGGAACTGCTTTCAGGACCCTATTCTGACGAGCTTTTCACTCCTGCCTGACGTCAGGATGGGGTGTACTGCAAGCTGACAAGGGTGTCGCTATGCCGACCGACCGTGTCCCGTGGGCTGGGGACATGGGCGCACGACGTACCTTTTGGGCTTCCCCCACCTATGGCTGTGATGTTTCCATCAGCGCGTTTGCCAGATCAACATCCATTACCAGGGAGGAGAAGATCGTTGATGACGCAGCAGCGCGGACAGCATCTGCCCGGTCGACTCCAGTAGCAAAGCCAATGACCTGTCGCGCGGTCTGCAGTTGCTGAAGACTGACGCCAATCACACGCCCGTCCAGAGGCGTGCTGACGGCCTCGCCTGTTTTACCGATGAACAGCCCAGAGAACTCGGCTACGGCTCCCGCTGCCTCGCATGCCGTCCGCATCGCGGGGCTTGCCTTCTCCCAGACCGCGGATTCCTTCGCGCGCCAGGCGCCGATAGAGACCACGGCGATATCCAGGGAATCAGCCCTTGCCAGCGCGTCTGCCACTACCGGTTGCCGGCGAAGATCCTGTGCGGTTTCGATGCGGTCCACGACCAACGGGGCGTACAACGGGTACGTGGTGATGCCGCTGCGGCGATCAAGCTGCGCCAGGAGCCGCCGGAAGGTCCCGCCGCCGGTTGTCTCAAAAGCCCCGGTCAGTTGCACGACCGTGCATGACGGAAGTGCTGCGAGCAGATGAGCGGCCCGGTCCAAGGTCCTGGACCAGGATAGGCCAACGGTCATGCCAGGCCGGATGTCTTCTGCCAGCTGGTTCAGCACCGCTCCTCCAACCCGCTCGACATGCAATTGCGGCGTGTCTTCTTCCCCCACGATGCGGACCGTTTGCACCCCCAGGAGCCTGGCGAGCTGCTGCTCTCGGGGCGCCGCCGGGGTACGCGGATCATGGACCTGGATGGTGACTATGCCGGAAGCCAATGCATTGTCCAGAAGCCGCGCTATGTGAAAGCGGCTCAGGCCGAACCGGTCGGCAATCTGCACCTTGGACTGGGATTCCAGATAGTAGGCACGGGCCACATCGGCCATCAACACCCGTTGCTGTAGCGGCTCATTCCCCGCTGGACTGTTAGACACGGCCACTCCTCTCATATCGCTCATATGAGCATAGTTGCTCAGAGCGCAGATGACCCCTAATCTCTCATATGAGACTTATCTCACAAATGAGCGGATCGAGCACAAACACGCTACTGCTGGGGCGGCGTGATCGTGAAGGTCACACACAACGCTCATTTCGTAACTGCTCCGGTAGCCACCGGAATCAAGGAGGATCCCAATGGCCATTTCCCATCGGTCGGCGCGTATCGCGTCTGCATTGTCGATAGGAATTATCAGCGCTCTCGCTTTATCTGCTTGCTCCGGTGCCGGCGGCGGAAGCACCGCGGGTGACCAGAACAGCATCAATGTCCTGATGGTGAACAATCCGCAGATGGAAGACCTGCAGAAGCTGACTGCGGATAACTTCACCAAGGAAACCGGCATCAAGGTCAACTACACGGTCCTGCCGGAGAACGATGTCCGGGCCAAGATCAGCCAGGAATTCTCCAGCCAGGCCGGCCAGTACGATGTGGCATCCCTGTCGAACTACGAAATCCCGTTCTACTCGGCGAACGGCTGGTTGGCGCCGCTGGATGACACCGTGGGCAAGAACGCTGAATTTAACCAGGCGGACATCCTGCCGGCCTACACAGCGTCGCTGACCGGGAAGGACGGCAAGCTCTACGGCGAACCCTTCTACGGGGAATCCTCCTTCATGATGTACCGCAAGGACATCTTCGACGCCAAGGGCCTGACCATGCCGGAGAAGCCCACGTGGGACCAGATCGCTGACCTGGCCGCCAAGGCCGACGGCGCAGCTCCGGGAATGAAGGGCATCTGCCTGCGCGGCCAGCCCGGCTGGGGCCAGATCTTCGCCCCGCTGACCACTGTGGTCAACACCTTCGGCGGAACCTGGTTCGACAAGGACTGGAACGCGAAGGTCAACGCCCCCGAGTTCACCGCCGCCACTGAGTTCTACACCAAGCTCTTGCGCGACCACGGCGAGGCCGGCGCCGCACAGGCCGGATTCGCCGAATGCCTGAACACCATGACCCAGAGCAAGGCCGCCATGTGGTACGACGCCACCTCGGCCGCCGGGTCCCTGGAAGCTTCCAGCTCTCCGGTCAAGGGAAAGATCGGCTACGCCCAGGCGCCCGTCAAGGAGACTAAGTCATCGGGCTGGCTGTGGACCTGGTCCTGGGGTGTGCAGGCGGCGTCCAAGAAGCAGGACGCGGCGGGCAAGTTCATCGCCTGGGCCAGCTCGAAGAAGTATGAGGAACTGGTCGCATCCAAGCTCGGCTGGGCGAAGGTCCCGTCCGGCAAGCGCACCTCCACCTATCAGAATGCCGAGTTCCAGCAGGCTGCCCCGTTCTTTGCGGCCGAAAAGACGGCCATCGAAAACACTGACCCGAACAACCCCGGCGTCCAGCCGCGGCCTGCCATTGGCGTTCAGTTCGTCGGGATCCCCGAGTTCGCTGACCTGGGCACGACCGTCTCCCAAGGCGTGAGTTCCGCCATCGCCGGCCAGGGTTCCGTCGCCGATGCGCTGGCCAAGGGCCAGGAAGCCGCACAAAAAATCGGCGACAAGTACAAGAAGTAACAACCCACCAACCGATTCCGTGACCCGCTCCCGGGCGGGTCACGGAACCGCAGGAGACCATCATGACTACAGCAACAGCGCGCACTGCCCGTTCCGGGCACAGCGCCCCCAAACCTTCCAGGAACGCCAAGGCTCGGGAACGCGCACTGGCCTGGGCGCGGCGTGCACCGTTGCTGCCGGCCCTGATCTTCCTCATCATCGTCACCCAGCTCCCGTTCGTGGTGACCCTGATCATCTCGTTCCTGAACTGGAACAGCCTCCGCCCGGACGAGACCGGATTCGCCGGCTTTGAGAACTACATCCATGTCCTCACCGACCCCGACATGCGCCAGGCGATCATCGTCACCATCGTCGAGACCGTCGCCGTCGTCCTGACCAGCCTGCTCCTGGGCCTCGGCCTGGCCCTGCTCCTGGACAAGAAGTTCATCGGCCGCGGACTGGCCCGGACCCTGCTGATCGCCCCCTTCCTCATCGTGCCCGTTGCGGCGGCGCTCATCTGGAAGCACGCCATCCTCAACCCCGTCTACGGCCTCATCAACGGCACCCTCACCTGGATCTGGTCACTCTTCGGCTCCGACACCCCGCCCCAGCCCGACCTGCTGTCCACGGCGCCCCTGATGGCCATCATCATCTCCCTGGTCTGGCAGTGGACCCCGTTCATGATGCTCATCCTGCTCGCCGGCCTGCAGTCCCGCCCGATGGACACCGTCGAGGCGGCCCAGATGGACGGCGCCACCCCCTGGGCCATCTTCCGCCACCTCACCCTGCCGCACCTGCGCCAGTACCTGGAACTCGGCGGACTGCTCGGAGCCATCTACATCGTGCAGAACTTCGACGCCACCTTCGTCATCACCTCCGGCGGCCTGGGCACCGCCAACCTGCCCTACGCCATCTACCAGACGTTCTACTACGCCAACGAATACGGCCTGGCCTCCGCAGCCGGCGTCGTGGTGGTCATCGGCACCATCATCGTGGCGACCTTCGCACTCCGCACCGTATTCTCGCTCTTCAAGAAGGAGGCAGCACGATGAGCACCCTCACCCCCGCTGCACCGCAAGGCACACCCCCGGGCCCCACCGCCCTGAACAGCGGCCGCACTCCCCGGCGCCGCGGCAAATCCCGCATGGACCCCACCCGCAACAACACCGCCGCCGGCATCGCTGCCTGGCTGCTGGCCCTGCTGTTCGCGGTACCGGTCCTGTGGATGATCCTGACCTCGTTCCACTCCGAAGTCGACGCCGCAACCAACCCGCCGTCCGTCGCCGCCGGCCTCAACCTGGACGCCTACAAGGAGTTCTTCGGCGCAACCTCCGGGGTCAGCCCGTGGCCGTCCCTGATTAACTCCGCCACCGCCTCAATCTTCTCCACCATCCTGGTCCTGGCCCTGGCCATCCCGGCCGCCTACGCCCTGTCCATCCGGCCGGTGAAGAAGTGGACCGACGTGCTGTTCTTCTTCCTTTCCACGAAGATGATGCCCGTGGTCGCCGCCGTCCTGCCGCTCTACCTGTTTGCCAAAACTGCCGGGGCGCTGGACAACATCTGGTTCCTGGGCCTGATGTACACCTCGATGAACCTGCCCATCGCCGTCTGGATGATGCGCTCCTTCCTCGATGAAGTCCCCGTTGAAATGCTCGAGGCCTCCCAGATCGACGGCGCGGGCCTGCTGCTCACACTCCGCAAGGTCGTCGCCCCCGTCGCGATGCCCGGCATCGCCGCTACCGCCCTGATCTGCTTCATCTTCAGCTGGAACGAACTCCTCCTCGCCCGCGTCCTCACCGGCGTCATGGCCGGCACCGCCCCGGTCTTCCTCACCGGCTTCGTCTCCAGCCAGGGCCTGTTCCTCGCCAAAGTGTGCGCCGCCGCCGTCGTGATCTCCCTCCCCGTGCTCTTCGCCGGCTTCGCAGCCCAGGACAAACTCGTCCAGGGCCTCTCCCTCGGCGCCGTCAAGTGATCGCGGGCTTTCTGCTCAAATTGAAGGTGGTCTAGCGCTATGGGTCTCTTTGCCGGCGTTGACAGCTCTACCCAATCGACGAAGGTGGTCCTCTACGACGAGGACGGGCAGGCAGTCGGAACGGGGTCAGCTCCCCACCCTCAAACCTTTCCTCCCGTCAGCGAACAAAATCCCGAATCATGGTGGAATGCCCTGAAGGAGGCTCTCGGCCGGGCAACCAAAGATGCGGCCGTCGCCGCCGGGGACATCCAGGCCATCAGCGTCGCCGCCCAGTGCCACGGCCTGGTGGCACTGGATGGGACCGGGCGGGTCATCCGCCCGGCCAAACTCTGGAACGACACCACGTCCGCACCCGAGATGCGACAGCTTTTAGAGGTCCTGGCGCCGTCCGAATGGGCGGCACGGATCGGTTCTGTCCCTACCAGCGCCTTCACCGTCTCCAAGGTCATGTGGTTGCGGAAGAACGAGCCGGAATCTTTTCAACAGCTGGCCTCGATCCTGCTTCCCCATGACTGGCTGACGTGGCGGCTGACCGGACAACTGGTCACCGACCGGTCCGAAGCCAGCGGAACTGGATATTACGATGCAAGCCGCAACGCCTATGACACCGGCATCCTCGAGCTCATCGACCCGGATAAGGACTGGGCTTCGATGTTGCCCCGGGTCCTTGGCCCTGCCACGGCCGCCGGGATGGTCACCGAGAGCGCTGCGCAGGAGCTGGGCCTGCGCCCCGGCACCGTGGTCGGTCCGGGGGCGGGCGACCAGCACGCCAGCGCCCTCGGCCTAGGGGTGCGGACAGGGGACGTGGCCTACTCCTTCGGGACCTCCGGAGTTGTCTTCTCCACCAGCGACACCCCTGTGAGAGACCCGGCAGGAATCGTCGATGGCGTAGCCGATGCCGCCGGTGGTTACCTTCCCCTGGTCAGCACCCTCAATGCCGCGCGCGTAACCGACGCATTCGCCCGGTGGCTCAACGTCAGCCACGCAGAACTGAGCGAACTGGCCCTGAACGCGCCAACCGAGAAGTTGCCCGTCCTCGTCGCCTACCTTGACGGGGAACGCAAACCAAACCTGCCGGCGGCAACGGGCACGCTCGCCGGGCTGACAACGGGCACGACCCGGGACCAGATCGCCCGGGCAGCGGTTGAAGGCGTGATTTTCGGCCTGCTGCGAGGCGAGAACGCTTTGCAGGATGCCGGCACCTCCATCACCGGCCGCGTCATCGCCACCGGCGGGGCATCGCGTTCGTTCGCGTATCCCCAGCTGCTTGCCGACCTGACCAATAGGCCTGTTCACCTTTCTGAAGCCATCGAACCGGTGGCAGCCGGCGCAGCCATCCAGGCAGCCGCCTGCCTTCATGGGCGAGACATCCGTGAAGTCCGGGACGTCTGGGCCGCCAAAGCACACCTTGCTGCTGAGCCCCGGCCGGACGAGGAAGCCAAAGAACGGTACAACCGGTACCTGTCTGTCAGCCAGTACAGCGAGGGGGCATGATGGGCAGACTCACCGAGCTCGCACAAGAACACCACGTCCTCCTCTCCGGGAGCCTGCTTGCAGTCCTGAAGGACGACCGGGCCGCCGCAGCCCGCTACCTTGCCCACCGCGGCCACTGGGTCCACGCCGACGTCATCGAGGGATCCTTTCGCGGCCAGCCAGGACTGAGCCTGGCCGAACTGGAACCACTGGCACCGGTAGCGAAAGTACTCGACATCCACCTGATGGTCGATGACCCGGTCGAAACCATCAAGAACCTGCCGATTATCCCGCGCCGGCTCACCGTTCAGCTGCGCAACCTCGCCAGCGCCCCGGAAATCCTGCGTTTGGCCCGCGCCCTGTCCTGCGAGATCTGGATAGCCGTCGAAGAACTTGCCCCCGGAGACATTGATGCTCTGAAGGCGCTGGACCTTGACGGCGTGCTCGTCATGCTCACCCCGCCCGGCAGTGCAGGACACATTGCTGACCTGGACCGGTTGAACTCCGTCAGGGCGGCTAACAATGCCGATCTTTCCGTCGGAGTCGATGGCGGGGTCAATGCGGAGAACCTCCCGACGACCGCGTCGGCAGGGATCCGGTACGCCGTTTCGGGGCGGGCATTTTTTCAGGAATTAAGACAGGAGTTGCCTCATGTCGGCAGTGTCACCACTTAACGCGCTCCAGATAGTCATCAACGAACTCACAACCGGGCTCATGGCTGACGGTCGTGATCTGGAGGAGGCCACAGCAGCCCTGACCGGGCTGAACCAGCGATGGTTCACCGCCGGCCAAGGCCGGAGCGGACTGGTCGCCGCCATGGTCGCGATGCGGTTGATGCACGTCGGTCACGACGCGCATCTGGTCGGAGAAGCAACCGCCCCCTCGATCAGGGTGGGTGACGGCATCATCCTCTTTTCACGCTCCGGCACAACACCAGTGACCGTGGCCCAGGCCCAGACGGCCAGCTCCGCGGGCGCAACGGTTCTGGCAGTCACCGAGAACGCGGGCTCGCCGCTGGCGCAGGCCGCCAAGCTGGTTCTGCGCGTTCCGGCAGGACCTTCCCAGCAATTTGGCGGGAGCCGGTTTGAACAGTCAGCACTGGTGCTGTTCGATGCGATCATGTTTTCCCTCGCCCCCGACACTGAAAGCCAACGAACCATGCAGCACCGCCACGACAATCTTCACTGAATCCCCCTGAAGTGCATCCGAGCCCAAGGAAAGAAACATGACCAACAACACCGAAGTTGAAGCCCCCGTAGCCCTCAACCAGGACAACCTCCCGAAGATCAACGCCGGCGGCATCGTTGCCACCCCCTCCTACGACCGCGACAACCTCGTGGCAGGAATCATGCACTTCGGGGTGGGCGGTTTCCACCGCGCCCACCAGGCCATGGTCATCGACCGCCTGCTCTCCGCCGGACTGGCCAACGATTACGCAATCTGCGGAGTCGGCGTCCTCGAGCAGGACCGGCGGATGGCCAGCATTATGGCCGAACAGGACCACCTCTACACCCTGGTCCTGAAGCACCCGGACGGATCCCGCGAAGCCCGCGTGATCGGCAGCATCATCGACTACCTCTTCGCTCCGGACGATCCCGAAAAGGTGATCGAGCGGATGGCATCGCCTGAGGTCAAGATCGTGTCTCTGACCGTCACCGAGGGCGGATACAACTTTGACCAGGTCACCGGCGGGTTCCTCGCCGACGAGCCGCAAATCCGCCGGGATGTCGAAAACCCCGAACGACCCTCGACGGTCTTCGGTTTCGTGTACGCCGCCCTGCAGCGCCGGCGCGAACGGAACATCGCCCCGTTCACGGTGATGTCATGCGACAACATCCAGGGCAACGGAGCGGTAGCCAAAGCCAGCTTCACAGCCTTCGCCCGCCTTATCGACCCGGCCTTCGCCGACTGGATGGAGGAAAACGTCAGGTTCCCCAACTCCATGGTGGACCGCATCACCCCCGTCACCACCGAAGAAGACCGCCACGACGTCGAGCAGCGCCTCGGCGTCCAGGACCGGTGGCCCGTCGTCGCCGAACCGTGGTGCCAGTGGGTACTGGAAGACAACTTCGACGGAGAACGCCCGCCCTTTGAGCAGGGCGGCGTGCAGCTCGTGGAAGACGTCGAGCCCTGGGAAATCATGAAGCTGCGCCTGGCCAACGTCGGACACCAGACCATCTGCTACTTCGGAACCCTCCTGGGCTATACCTACGCCCATGAAGCGGCATCGGACGCTGACATCACCAGGCTCCTTGAGGCCTACATCGAACGCGAAGCCATCCCAACCCTGCACACCGTGCCGGGCTTGGGGCTTGACGAATTCCGTTCAGCCCTCCTTCCCCGGTTCCGCAACCCCGAAATCAAGGACACCCTCGCCCGGCTCCGCGCCGAATCCAGCGACCGGATCCCCAAGTGGCTGCTGCCGGTCGTACGGGAAAACCTTGCTGCCGGACGAGGCGTATCCCTCGGTGCCGCCATCTGCGCCAGCTGGGCACGGTACGCCGAGGGCGTAGGGGAAAAGGGCGAGCAGTTCACCATCGTGGACCGCCTCAAGGATGAACTGATGGAGCTGGCAGCAAGCCAGCGGAACGACACCACCGCTTTCATCCGGAACAAAACCCTGTTCGGAGACCTGGCCACGGTCGAAGAATTCCGGGAACCCTACAGCGCAACGCTGGAATCGCTGTGGGCTCACGGCGCCCGGCGCACCCTCGAAGAACTGGGCTAAGGCTTCACATCTACAAAGGCAAGGAAAACACATGAACTCCACTAAAACCGCGATAGCAGTCACGGCTTGCAATCCTTCAGACCGGGACCAGCAGCTGGAAGAAGCTGTCGGAGTCCTCAAGGTCCGGGCAGCAGGAAACCGTCAGGGAATCCTCGTGACCCGCCATAACTATGGTTCCTTCACGGTTTCCCTCAGTGACGCTGTGCCCTATGGGCTCACGCGTGAACACCAGGAGCTGTAAAAGCATCTTCAGGAAGGTCCTCTCATGGCCGAGAACGCAGTAGTTCGCACATGCGACGATTTGGTGCCAGAGGACCGGGTCGAAGCGCGGGCCGACGGCCAGCTCCTTCACTGCGGTGCGGTCACCGAAACCGCTCCACATCTGGGGATGTTCTGGATGATGGACACGGTGACGACCAGCAGGAAACTGCTGATTCTTAGCGAGTTCGAGATCGTCTGGGTCAGCCGGACTGCGGAAGAACTGACCGGAGCACGCGTGGACACCCAAGCCTAGAACGGTACACCGACGGCCCACGCCTCGGAGTGCGCCCACTGCAGGCGCGCTCCGAGGCAGACCCATTTAGGGGCTGGTGGGGGCTTCGTCAAGGCTGGGATCATGTGCGGTACCGCTCCGCAATGCTGCAGCCAGAATCTGGACGATGTGCAGGCTGTCCAACCCGGCAAGATCTTTGACCTGGGTACGGCAGGAAAAACCATCGGCGAGGATCGTCCGGTCGGGAGCTGCCTGGACTCTCGCCAGGATTCCTTGACCGGCAATCGTCTCCGAGATCTCGTAGTGGCCCTTCTCCATGCCGAAGTTCCCGGCCAGTCCACAGCATCCCGCGGAGACTTCCAGGTCGTAACCGGCTGAGGCGAGGAGTTGTTCGTCTTTTGTGAATCCCATGACGGAATGGTGGTGGCAGTGAGGCTGGACCAGCAGCTTTCCTGTCGCCCGTGGCGGGCGCCAGTTGATGTCGGAGAGAAACTCGGCGATGGTCTTTACCGAGCCGGCCAGCTCGGCTGCCCTGGGATCCTCGGGGAGAAGCTGCTGCAAATCCGACCGTAGTGTTGCGGTGCAGCTGGGTTCGAGGCCGACGACGGTGCGGCCTTGACGTACATGGGGGATGAGCTGATCGAGAGTTGCCCGCAGGGCGGCCTTGGCGCGCTGCAGCTGCCCGGTGGATATCAGGGTCAGCCCGCAGCAGGCTCCCGGGCCCGCGACTTGGATGTCGCACCCTGCGGCGCTGAGCACTTCGAGGGCGTCGTGAGGAACCCCGGGTGCCAGAGCGTCGGAAAAGGAGTCCACCCAGAGCAGGACCTTGGGCCCGCCCGGGGTGCCGTGGTGTGAGTTCTTGCCTTCGGGTGTTTTTCGGAAGGGACTGGCCGGAAGCTGGGGCAGCCTGCGCCGGGAATCGGCGCCGATGAGGGCCATGATCATTCTGCTGAGGGCGGGGATGCGTCCTGTGAGGTTGATGAGCGGGGCCATGGGGGCGGCGAGGCGAAGCCATTGCGGCAGCCGGCCGAGGGTGTAGTGGGTCAGGGGCCGGATTCGGCCTTTGTAGGTTTGGTGCAGCGCTTCGGATTTGAAGGCTGCCATGTCGATGCCGGTGGGGCATTCGTTGCCGCACGCTTTGCAGCTGAGGCATAGATCCAGGGCTTCGTGGACTTCGGGGGCGGACCATTCGAGGGTCACGATGCCGCCGTTAAGCATTTCCTGCAGGACGCGGGCCCGGCCGCGGGTGGAGTCTTTTTCGTCTTTGGTGGCCAGGTAGGACGGGCACATGAAGCCCCCGTCAACGCCGAGGTCTGCGCGGCATTTGCCGACGCCGACGCACCGGTGGGCTGCTTTGGTGATGTCCCCGCCGTCGTGGGTGAACGCGAACCCGTCGCTGGCTGAGAGCAGGTTGGCCCGGGGCCGGCGCAGGTCAGCGTCCAGCGGCGCAGGGCGGACAACAATTCCCGGGTTGAAGGCATCCTGAGGGTCCATCAGGGCCTTGAAGCGTTCCATGACGCGCAGCGCCTCCGGGGAATACATGGTGGCCAGCAGCTCTGATCTGGCCCGGCCGTCCCCGTGCTCGCCCGAGAGTGAGCCGCCATGGCGCACAGCCAGGGCGGCGGCGTCCTCCAGAAATTGGCGCATGACCGCTGCGTTCTCTTCCAAAGGGAAATCGATACGCAAGTGCACGCAGCCGTCGCCGAAGTGCCCATAGGCCAGGCCGGAGAGATTGTGGGAGACCATAAGCTCTTCGAGTCCGCGGAGGTAGTCCCCGAGGCGTTCGGGCGGTACGGCGGAGTCCTCCCAGCCTGGCCATGCCTGCTCGCCGGTAGCTGTACGGCCGGCGAGGCCGGCCCCGTCGGCCCTGATCTGCCACAGGCGGCGTGCTGCCGGCCCGGGCGGAAGGATGACCGCCTCGAGCGCGTCAGCGTCGTTGACCAGCCGCTGCGCCGCTGCCAGCGCATCGTGAACGTTGTCGCCGCCTACTTCGGCGATCAGCCAGCCTCCGCCGGCCGGGAGTGACGGCACGCTGCCGGTGCCGTGGGTACGGCGGACGACGTCGACGAGTTGTTTATCAAGGCCCTCCAGCGCCAGTGGGCGGTGCGGGAGGATGGCAGGGACGGCGTCGGCCGCCGTGGGCATGTCTGCGTACCCAAGGACCGCAAGGACGGGGGCGGCGGACTGGGGGACCAGGGCGACTTCGGCTTCGAGGAGTATCCCGCAGCTGCCTTCGGTCCCGGTGAGGGCGGCGGCCAGGTTGGAGCCCTTTTCGGGGAGCAGGTGCTCGAGGGAGTAGCCGGAGATTTGGCGTCCGAAGCGGCCGAATTCTGTGCGGAGTACAGCCATGTTCTCTGAGACGAAGTTCCGGAGCCCGGGAACAGCGTCCAGCGCCTGTGTGCCTGCTTCGGCCGTGATGATCTTGCCTGTGCCGGTGAGCCAGGTCATGGATTTGATGTTGTCTGCTGTGCGGCCGTAGGAGAGTCCGTGGGGGCCGCAGGCGTTGTTGCCGATCATGCCTCCGATGGTGCAGCGTGTTGCCGTCGAAGGGTCCGGGCCGAACCGCAGCCCGTAGGGAGCAGCTGCTTTTTGCAGGTCCGAGAGGATGACACCGGGTTCGACGACGGCGCTCCGGTTGGCAGGGTCGATGGAGATGATCCTGTTCATGAAGCGGGAAAAGTCGATGACCATGCCGGGGCCAACAGCGTTTCCCGCGCACGATGTGCCCCCGCCGCGTGCGGTGATCGGAATTCCGTGGTTCTGCGCGACGGTGACCGCGCTGATAGCGTCTTCCCGGTGCCGGGGCATGATGACGACTTCCGGGACTACCCGGTAGTTTGATGCATCGCTGGAGTACAGGGCGCGGGCCAGGCTGGAGGTGTCAACGATGCCTTCCAGGGAGGAACGCAGCTCTTCAATCGCGGCGTCCAGCCCTGTGACCGGTTCTGCGTGGGCGGCCGGCGTCATGTAGTACTCCTCGATGGTCCTGCCCTGATCCAGTGGGCATCTGCGGGGCGCCAGTTTGGACGCAGCAGGTTCTGGCTGTACAGACCTGCTTAGTCTGCCCGGCACCGGGAGTCTGCCATAGTTTTGCTTGCAGCAGACCCCCGGGTGGACAGGTGCAGCGGTCCTAGCCGGCGTAGGGATCGGCAATGCCGATGTACTGCGTGGTGGTGTATTCGGCGATTCCTTCGGAACCGCCTTCGCGACCCAGGCCGGACTGCTTGACGCCGCCGAAGGGTGCTGCGGCGTTGGAGATGACGCCGGCGTTGAACCCCACCATGCCGAACTCGATCTGCTCTGCCACGCGCAGCAGCCGGCCGAAGTCCCGGCTGTAGAGGTAGGACGCGAGGCCGTATTCGCTGGCGTTCGCGAGCCGGATCGCGTCGTCCTCCGTGGTGAACGTGGTGACCGGGGCGACGGGTCCGAAGATTTCCTGGCCGAGGATCGCTGCGTCGTTGGGTACGCCGCCGAGGACGGTGGGCTGGTAGAAGTATCCGGGACCGTCCACAGGGGCGCCGCCGGTGATGGCGGTGGCCCCGGCGTCAACCGCGGCGGCCACCAGGGCGTGCACATCGTCACGGGCGCCCGCGTCGATCAGCGGCCCAACCTGCGTGGCGGGGTCGGTGCCTCGCCCGGTGGCCAGGGCACTCATCGCGGCAGCGAACTTCTCCGTGAACTCTGCGGCGACGGAGTCCTGGACCAGGAACCTGTTCGCTGCGGTGCAGGCCTCGCCCATGTTCCGCATTTTCGCGGCCATGGCCCCTTCCACGGCGGCATCGAGGTCGGCGTCTTCGAACACGATGAACGGTGCGTTCCCGCCCAGTTCCATGGAGGTCCGGAGGACGTTCTGCGCGGCATCCGCCATGAGGCGCTTGCCCACCGGGGTGGACCCGGTGAAGGACACCTTCCGCAACCGCGAGTCCTTCAGCAGAGGCCCCGAAATCCCGGAAGCCGAAGAGGACGAAACAACGTTCAGGACCCCCGCGGGCAGGCCGGCGTCGAGCATCGTCTGCGCAAAATACTGTGCCGTCAAAGGGGTAAGTTTGGCGGGTTTGAGGACCATGGTGCAGCCTGCGGCGACGGCGGGGGCGACCTTGCGGGTGGCCATGGCAAGCGGGAAGTTCCACGGCGTGATCAGCAGGCAGGGCCCGACGGGTTTGTGCTGGACGAGGATCTTGTTCTTGCCCTCGGGGCTGGTGAGGTAGCGGCCGTAGTCGCGCACCGCTTCTTCTGCGAACCAACGCAGGAATTCCGCCCCGTAGGTGACTTCGCCGCGCGCTTCCGCGAGTGGTTTGCCCATTTCCAGGGTCATCAGCAACGCGAAGTCCTCGGCGCGTTCGGTGACCAGGTCAAAGGCGCGGCGCAGGATCTCGGCCCGTTCCCGGGGTGCGGTCCGGGCCCAGGACGCCTGCACCGCGTCGGCGGCGTCCAGTGCAGCAAGGGCGTCCTCGCTGGTGGCGGAGGCGAGGGTGGCAAGCACTTCCCCGGTGGCGGGATCATGCACATCAAACGTGCCGCCGTCGGACGCATCCCGCCACTGATCGCCAATCAACAGGCCAGTGGGAACCAAGTCCAGTAATTCCATTTCCTTCAATGCGGGGACAGTCATCTTCTACTACTTCCGTTCATAAGACTTCGGGCTTTGGTCGGCAGTGCTTATGTCTGCGCCTAGTAGGCCCTGACACGCTGCTCGACGACGAGGTGGATGAGCGCGAAGACATGGTCTTCATCGATGGCTTTGAGCGCTGCTTCGACGGCCGCGAGGACATCGGCGTCCTGTTCGACTTTGATGCCGAAGCCGCCGAAGGCCTGGGCCATGAGCGCGAATTCCGGGTTCTTCAGCTGGGTGCCGGAGACCCGGTCCGGGTAGTGGCGTTCCTGGTGCGTGCGGATGGTGCCGTATTCCTGGTTGTCCATCACGATCACCAGGGGAGTGGCACCGTACTGGGCTGCGGTAGCGAGCTCCTGGCCGTTCATGAGGAATTCGCCGTCCCCGGCGATGGTCACGATGCGCCGGCCGGGGTATTCCAGGGACGCTGCGATTGCTGAGGGGACGGAGTAGCCCATGGAGCCGTTTCGGGCGCTGATCATGGACGCGTAGCGCTGGGTGGGGAAGTAGCGGTGCGCCCAGTTGGTGTGTTCCCCGGCGCCAAGGGTGATCATGGCGTCCGCGGGGAGGGTGGGCACGAGGTTCGCCATCAGGGTGTCCATCCGGGCAGGACCGTTCGTCGGCGTCGCCGGGGGGAGAGCTGCGAAGGCTTCCTGTTCGCCGCGCATCCTTGCCGTCCAGGCTTTCCATTCGTCCTTCACCGGGAGTTCGATCTTGGCAAGGTCGCGGATGAACACGTCGGGTTTGGCGACGATCTGGTAGGAAACCGGGCCCGAGCGGCCGCGGAGGGACGGGTCGATGGTGACGAGGAAGTTTTTCTTGGACCAGTCCTGGCGGCACAGGAACCCGTCGGTGATGACATCTCCCGGGACGGTGCCGACAAAGATCAGCAGGTCCGTCTCTTCGAGCAGGTCATAGGTCGGACGGGGACGCCCGTAACCGATAGGGCCAACATAGGAGGGGGAGTCGAAGGGCACGGTGCCCTGGGTCCGCCATTCAGCCGCCGCAGGGATGTGGTGCTTTTCCAGCCACGCGGTCAACTGGTCAGCGCCTTCCTGGGTCCAGTCGTTGCCGCCGGTGACGAAGAGCGGCTTGCTGGAACTGGCCAGGGCGGTGGCCAGGGCATCGGAATCCACCGTGGTCATGCCGCCGGTGGCGACGGGGATGGGCGGGTGAAGTTCGGCGGGGATCTGTTGCCGGATGACGTCCTCGGGCAGGCCGATGACAACGGGGCCGGGCCGGCCGTTCATGGCTGCGAACAGGGCTTCGGCAACGATTTCTGAGGCCCGCTCGGCGTGGTCCAGGACCATGACGCGCTTGGCGCCGGTGTCGAACCAGGCTTTGATGTCGAATTCCTGGAAGGCTTCGCGGTCCCGGTGGGCGAAGGGGATGAGTCCGACGAAGAGCACCATGGGGGTGGAGTCCTGCCACGCCGTGTGCAGTCCGACATGGGCGTTGGCCGCACCCGGGCCGCGGGTGACCATCGCGACGCCCGGCGTCTGGTTCATCTTGCCGTCGGCTTCCGCCATGTACGTCGCACCGCCCTCGTGGCGGCACACAATGGTCTCGATCGGAGAACCATGTAGCCCGTCCAGGACGTCCAGGAAACTCTCGCCCGGAACCACGTGGGCGCGCTTGATGCCTGGGCGACGAGCGTGTCAACGATGACGTGCCCGGCTGACTTTGTCGCGGCCGCCGGGACGTCCGCTGAGGTATCGGACTGGTCGGCAATGGTCTGTGTCATTTGCTGTGAACCTTTGATTCTCGGTCGTGATGATAGGTAGGTGTGATGTCCGCGGCTTCCATGCCGGTGAGACTGTACGCTTCTCGAGCCTGCTTGCTGGTGAGAAATTCGATGAAGGCCTGCGGCTCACGGCGAAGTGTTGCTGCTACGCCGAGGACGGCGGAAAACTCGGTAATTTGCTGGACCTCATCGGGAAGCGGGCCAACAATATTCGCTCCGGGAACGCAACGGTGCTCGCTCATCAGCTGAACGGCGATGTCGGCCCTTCCATCAATCACCGCTGCTGCGGCGAATCCCGAATCGATGACCGTAGCGCGGGCATTCACCTGTTCCGCTATGCCCAGCCTTTCGAGCAGCCCGGCGAAATACAGACCGCTTGCGCCGGCACGGGAGTACGCAACGGACCGGGCGGCGGTCAGTGTCGTGATGAGGGCGTCGACTGTCGTGATGTCCGGCTCGGAATCCCCGGCCGCGGCGATTCCGACCCGGACCCTGGCGACGGGCGTGCAGGTGGATAGGTCAACAATGCCGCTCTGCCCCAGCGGCAACAGCTGGCGGGTTACGCCGATCATGACGTCGGGCCGGGCGCCTGCGGCGATACGGTCCAGGAGCGCATTGGTGGGTTCATACACAGTCTCAACGGCGACGCCGGTCTCCTGTGTGAAAGCGTCGCAGACGACATCATCCAGGGCCTTTTTCACCGCAATGGTGCTGAAAAGAGAGACGTGCTGCGGGGATGGTGTCACCGTTATTCCATTCGGGTTTGATTGGGGCCTGAAGTAAGAGAGCGCTGGGCGTGCAGATCAGCTGCCCGGCTGGCGTGCACTCCAGATCTCCTCGTTGTCGATGAAGTAGTACATCTTGCGTGCCGGGCCGCCGTCGGGGACCACCCACATGAGGCTTCCGTCAGATGTGAGCGCATCCACCTGACCGGCCACCGTCACATCATCGCTGGAGCGGATGATGATGCGGTCACCCGGTCTGAGGATGCTCCAGTCCGGTGTCCTGTGGAACCCGGCCGGAAGCTTCTTAGCACCGGCCGAAGGTGCCGGCGTTGTCCGTTTCATTGCATGTGCGAACCGCATGGCCCGTCCTTTCTAATGCGGCATCCGCTCCGTACCGGTATCCCGGAGCGGGCAGAAGCTGGTGCGCCGTTTGTGCCCGGGGGCCGGTCACCATCCGTAGCGTTCGAGGGTGGGGAGAAGTCCGAGAAGTTCAACGGTGGACACGCCCTCGGCGATCTGCCGCCGGTAGTCCTCTTCCTTTGCCTCCCGCGCTTCGGCGCTGGCCAGGGTTGCCGGAACTTCGTTGGCTTTGACGAGGACGAGCCCGTCGCGGTCCCCGATAATGACGTCACCGGTCTCCACCTGGGTTCCGGCGAGATTGATGGGGGAGCCAATCCTGCCGGGGTCAACCTTGGTTGTGCCGCGGATGGAAATGCCGCGTGCGAAGACGGGGAATCCGGCCTCAATGATGGCTTCCGAATCTCGGATGGATCCGTCGATGACCAGGCCCGCGATTCCGGCACGCTGTGCTGCCAGGGTCAGGATGTCCCCCCAGGGGCCGGCGTTGGTGAACCCCTTGGCGTCGACCACGAGGATGTCTCCGGGCTTTGCCATCAGAATTGCCTGGTGGAACATCAGGTTATCGGCTGGAGAGGTGTCCACTGTCAGGGCTGTGCCGACAAGTTTCATGCCGGGATCAATCGGGCGGATTTCCGATGCTATGGAGCCGCGCTGGCCCTGTGCCTCGTACACAGTGGCGGTTCCCAGGCGCAGGAGGTGCTGCAGGTCATTGCTGTCGATGGCTGCTGTGCGGGCGGCGTCCGTGAAGGACGCTTCCCCGGTCGTTGGCGTTGTTGTTTGCATGGTGGAGTTCCTCTCCGGAGTGGACGTATTTTCCGGGCGGCACGAAAAGATTCAAGTCGCTGGAGCCTGCGAAGTGCCGTCGGCGGGCGGCCGACGGCACTTCACACCTTGCGTTTCTGGAAGCCTCCGGAAAAGGGCTAGCTGATCGCGGTCTTCGCCGTGCGGGATTCCTCGGGCTCCGGATTGTCGATGGGGGTGACGACCTTCAGCCGCAGGACGGTGATCGCGGCGATGACGAGCAGGCCGGCGACGAAGAACAGGCCGACGTAGACGGAGCCGGTGGCTTCGTTGGCTGCCCCGAGTGCGGTGGGTCCGAAGAAGCCGCCGAGGTTGGCCAGGGCGTTGATCCAGGCCAGGCCGCTTGCTGCTGCGGCTCCGGTGAGGAACATGCTCGGCAGTGACCAGAAGGGTCCGTAGGGGACGTACATGCACACGGTGATCAGGCAGATCAGGGCGGTGGAGATGACCATGTCGGTGTGGAAGAACCCGAGGACCACCAGGGCGGCGGCGCCGATGAGGTAGGGGATGGCGACGTGGTACCGGCGTTCCCCGGTTTTGTCCGAGCGTCTGGCCCAGTAGATCATGGCGACCGTGGCGAGCACGTACGGTAGGGCGGTCAGCAGCCCGACCGTGGTGGCGCTGGTGGACTTGGAGATGGACGCCATGATGGACGGGGTGAAGAAGACCAGCGCGTAGATGCCGTTTGATTTGGCGAAGTAGATGACCGCCATGGCCAGGACGCGGGGGTTGACCAGCACTTTCCATTTGGAGAAGCTCCCGTGCGAGGCAACTTTCTGGGCGCGCTCGAACTCCAGGCGGGCCTGAAGTTCGTCCTTTTGGCCTTGCGTCAGCCATTTTGCCTTGGCGGGGCTGTCAACCAGCAGTTTCAGGGCGAAGGGCGCCAAAACAAGGGCGAAGGCTCCTTCGATGAGGAACATCCAGCGCCAGCTTTCCCAGTTCAGCCAGTGGATGTTGTCCAGGATCAGACCTGATACCGGCCCTGCGATAACCGTGGCCACGGGCAGCGCGACCATGAACATCGCCACGGTGCGGGCGCGTTCCTTTTCCGGGAACCAGTAGGTGAGGAACAGGATGATGCCCGGGAAGAATCCTGCCTCGGCGATGCCGAGCAGGATGCGTACGATGAGCAGCGTCTGTCCCGAGTCGACGAACGCTGTTGCTGCGGCCACGAGGCCCCAGGAGGCAACGATGCGCGTGATCCATTTCCGGGCACCGAACTTCTGCAGCAGCAGGTTGCTCGGCACTTCGAAGATGAAGTAGCCGATAAAGAATGCCCCGCTGAGGAGGCCGAAGACTGCCGGGGTGATGCCAAGGTCAGCTTCAAGATGCTTGGCGGTGAAGCCGATGTTTGCCCTGTCGATGAACGCGGCGATGTACAAGATCATCAGGAACGGCAGCAGCCGCCACTTGATGATTTTGATGGTCCGCGGATCCACCTGTGGCGGATGGGTTGTATCAGTCATGAGTGTTGCTCCAAGCTTCGTCGATTGGGGAGGTCTTGCGATTACCTGAGCCCTAGATCGGGGGAACCGCACCTTCCGGGGCCATATGATCCAGATCACCAGTTGTACATATAAAGTACTATTCTGGTCAAGCAACGTCAATAGTCCCCTTTTTTGCGGGCCCCTTGCCAAGATTGTGTTTGGATTGTACTTTTGAAAGCGGAAGGGAGCGAGTAATGAAGCTTGCAATCATTGGATGCGGGGAAGTGGGACGGCTCTACGCCGCCGCCGCTGCCCCCCACTTCGAACTGGTCCTGTGTGATGCCTACCCGTCGGCAGCCGCACAGGAGCTGGCAGAACAACTAGGTGTGGAACTCAAGAGCTCCATTGGGCCCTGGCTCGCTGACATGGACCGTATTTGGGCCTGCGTCACTGGCGACGTTGCAGTCTCCGTTGCCGAACAGGCTTCTGCCCACACCAGCCCAGGGACGCTCTACGCCGACCTGAGCACAGCCAACTCCGCCGACAAGCGAAAAGCAGCCGAGCTCCTTGAGGCAAAGTCGGCCGGATATGTGGACATCGCCATCATGGGCGCAGTCGGCCTGACCGGCGTCAGGACAAACCTGCTCGCCGCTGGCCCGGATGCTTCATCTGCAGTCACGGACTTCGGCAAACTCGGGGCGCCGGCAAGGGCCCTGAACGATGCCACTGCCGGTGACGCAATCGCCCTCAAGCTGCTGAGGACAGTCCTGACCAAGGGACTCGAGGCCCTGGGGGTTGAGGCGCTGATCGCTGCCGAGAGCCAAGGCGTGCGTGAGGAGCTCTACCGGGTGCTGGAGGACATCGACACCGAGGGGTTCACGAACTTCCTCAACGCCGTCGTCCGTACCCACGTCCTCCATGCCGAGCGCCGGTTCCATGAAGTCGACCGGGCCATCGCGCAGCTGGACGAAGCAGGTCTGCCCTCGTCGGTTCTCGCCGGAACGCGTGAGCGCTATGAACAGACTGTCGGGGCGCTGAAGGATTCCACGCCGGCGCCGGGCACAGCAGAAAACATCGATTCGGCAGTCTCCTGGCTGCTCGAATCCTCACAAGCTGCCAAGGCCATCGCCTAAGTCAGCACCAGGTTCACGCCCTGCCGGGCGTGAGAGAACGTAAGGAAAAACAATGGATCTAGGAATTAAAGACAAGGTCGCCCTGGTACTGGGCGCCGGCGGAGGCCTGGGCGGCGCTATTGCCCGCTCCCTCGCCGCTGAAGGTGCCAAGGTCGCTGTCGCGGACATCGAATCAAAGTACGCAGATGTCACCACCGCAGCCATCAACGCTGCCGGAGGCACCGCCAAGTCCTTCGCTTGGGACCTTGCCGATGTCAGTGCAATCGATAAGAAGGTCGCAGAAATCGAGGCGGAGCTGGGGCCGATCGATATCCTGGTCAACAACACCGGCGGCCCGCCCCCCACACTGGTGCACGGTCAGCCCACCGAGACCTGGAACTCCTACTTCCAGTCCATGGTCCTGCCCGTCATCGCCCTGACCGACCGCGTACTCCCGGGCATGAAGGAACGCGGCTGGGGCCGCATCATCACCAGCACCAGCTCCGGAGTCATCGCCCCGATCGCTAACCTGGGCTTGTCCAACTCTCTGCGTTCGACCCTGGTCGGCTGGTCCAAGACCCTCGCCCGGGAGGTCGGCCCGTTCGGGATCACCTCCAACATCGTCCTCCCGGGGCGCATCGCAACCGGCCGCATCACCGCCTTGGACGAGGCAAAAGCCCAGCGCGAGAACCGCCCGGTCGCCGACGTCACGGCCGAAAGCACCGCCTCCATTCCTGTCCAGCGCTACGGTAACCCGGACGAATACGGCCAGACCGTCACATTCCTCGCGGGAGCCGGCGCTTCATACATCACCGGTTCGGTCGTCCGGATCGATGGCGGCCTGATTCCCAGCGTCTAACCGGGACCGTTCCCGGTCCTTTCACCTGGTGGCCGGCATACGCCGGCCACCACCCGAGAAGGAAAGCCCCACCATGAAACTCAACCGCACGGAAAAGGGCGTCTACGCGATCGCCCCGACGCCTTTCCTGGACAACGGAGAGATCGATTTTCCCTCCATTGACCGGCTCGTCGATTTCTACAAAGACGCCGGCGTCAACGGAATCACCGTCCTCGGAGCCCTGGGCGAAGCACCCAAACTCACCACCGAGGAAGCAGAAGCCGTCGCAGAACGCTTCATCAGCCGGTCGGACCTCCCTGTCATCGTTGGTGTCTCCGCACCCGGCTACGCCGCCATGGGCGCCCTGTCCGCAAAGGTAATGTCCCTTGGCGCAGCCGGCGTGATGATCGCCCCGCCGGCCTCGCTGCGCACCGATGACCAAATCGTGAACTACTACCGCGGCGCCGCTGAAGCCATCGGCAAGGACACCCCGTTCGTGATTCAGGACTTCCCGCTGACCTTCTCGGTCATCATGGCAACGGACGTCATCCGCCGGATCGCGGTGGAGAACGAAAACGCCGTCATGCTCAAGCACGAAGACTGGCCCGGACTGGAAAAGATCAGCCAACTCCGTGCACTGGAAGAAGGCGGCAAAATTCCGCACCTGTCCATCCTTTGCGGCTTTGGCGGGGCCTTCCTGGACTTCGAAGTCGAACGCGGTGCAAACGGTGCCATGACCGGATACTGCTTCCCGGAAATGCTCGTTGACGTGGTCCGGATGTCGGCAGAAGGAGACCGTGACCTCGCGCACGACCTCTTCGACGCCCACCTCCCGCTGATCCGTTACGAACAGCAACCTGGTGCCGCCGGCCTCGCAGTGCGGAAATACGTCCTGAAAAGGCGTGGCGTTCTGACTTCCGACGCCCAGCGCAGTCCCGGCGGAAAACTGACCGAGACCGCCAAGGCAGAAGTTGAATATCTCCTTAGCCGGGTAGCAAGGCACGACCCACGAGCCAAACTCGACGCCTAAACCCGAATGGTGAAGCCCTGAAGCGCCGCCTGAAGTCCTACCACCGGCGCTTCAGACCATCCATGCCTATCACCCGGCATGTCCTGGACGGATATTAGAGTGGAAGTAGCTTTTCCTTGGACGCTATTTTTATCCGAGCACGGGGCGCTGTGCGCTGACGACACTACCTAGTAAAGGGGGCGAGGTATGGCCCAGCCGAGCACAAAGGTCTATGACGTGATCCGAAGCCGGATCATGTCCGGCACCTACGCGCCGGGACAGCATCTGGTCGAGACCGAAATCAGCCAGGAACTCAACGTCAGCAGGTCTCCGGTACGGATGGCGCTCAAGCGACTGACCCAGGAGAGCCTCGTGACTACCGAGTCGAACCGGGGCTCGTTCGTAGCACAGTGGACCCGCAGTGACATCAATGAAGTCTTTGATCTGCGGCAGATGCTGGAATCCCGGGCAGCCTCTCTGGCTGCACAAGCGGCCACCCCAGAGGAAATCGCGCGTCTGCAGTCCCTCGTAGATGAGATGGCGGTACTGGCCGAACGCCGCGCTGAGGGCTACCGTGACGACCTGCACCACAACAACCAAGCCTTCCACTTGCTCATTGTTTCCGCTGCGAGGTCACCGAGGCTGTTTCAGTTCGTCAGAACCCTCACCGACACCTCCCTGACCTTAGGCACGTATTTCTACTATTCAGATGCGGACATCGACCGCAGCGTCCACTTCCATCAGGACCTTGCAAATGCGATCGCAAGCCGCAATTCTGCGGCGGCCGAGGCACTGATGGCTGCCCATCTGTGCCTGGCGCACACAGCCTTTGAAGCGAACCGCTTCGGCGCTGCTCAGCAGAGCGCATGAAGCCAGCCGGTGCCCTGCATCGGCAACGGGTGGCTGATCCATCTTCCGCTGGCCGTGCAGGGAAGTAGTACGCCCAGGGCTGGAGGTCATTACTGCAATGCCAGCAATCAAGCCATTAACCCCTCCGCTTGAACGCCTTACGGCTATTGGCGGCGGCAGGGAGAGGCCGGATCGCAGTTGCGCACCAGCTGGCGCCCCGATGCGATAAGCCGACCAAGACGGTTCAGGTGCCCGGGGCCCGCGGACGGAGCCAATGACGGCCAGTGTCCAGGCGCTGCGCCAGTACAGGGTAGAGCCAGGTTTCCGGCACAATAGGCTGACTTGCCGCCGAGGCCAAAGCCGAGCGGGGTTTCTGCCAGCGCCACCAACAACTAAGCCAAGCCTCGTGCAGGGATTAGCTCCTGCGGCCGGGCGAGAAAGAGTCCATGATGTTCGCCGCATCAGCACGCCCGTTCACCCAGGTAGATGTGTTCGCCCCCGGTCCGAAAGCCGGGAACCCTGTCGCGGTCGTCCATGCCGCCGACGGGCTGACCGCAGAGCAGATGCAGAACTTCGCCAACTGGACAAACCTGTCTGAGACGACATTCCTGCAGACCCCGTCCGATCCGGCAGCAGATTACAAGCTCCGCATTTTCACCCCACGAGTGGAGCTTCCCTTCGCCGGGCATCCGACACTCGGATCCGCCCACGCGTGGCTGGAGAATGGCGGGCAGCCTCACGATAAGGACCATCTCGTTCAGGAGTGCCGTGCAGGACTGGTCAAGATACGGCGGGAAGACGCAGAACTGTCCTTCCAAGCGCCGCCCCTGACCAGATCCGGTTCGGTCGAGGCGGCAGTCCTGCAGCAGGTTATAACCGGCCTCGGTATCACCCCCGATGAAGTCCTCGGCAGCAATTGGGTTGACAACGGTCCCGGCTGGCTTGGTATTCGCCTGGCCTCCGCCCGGCAGGTTCTGGATCTCCGGCCACACTTCTCCACGATGGGCAAGATCAAAGTGGGTGTCATCGGTGCTTACGAAAAGGGCGGCCCGGCGGATTTCGAGGTCCGCGCGTTCGCGCCGGGCCACGGCGTGGACGAAGACCCCGTGACCGGTAGCCTGAACGCTGGGCTGGCCCAGTGGCTTCGCGGTGAGGGTGCAGCCGAGAGTACCTTCAGTGTCCAACAGGGGACTGTCCTCGGACGCGGCGGATACCTGAGGATCGCAAGCGAAGCAGACGCCATCTGGGTGGGAGGCGCCAGCCGTACCGTCATCAAAGGCCATGTCACACTCTGACCAAATTCGTTCAATTTTGACGGAGGTGCCGGTGCCCTTTTTTGAAGGCCGCTTCCACAGGCGATTTCGACGGCGCCGATAATGGACCCTACCCAACCCAGCTTGTCATAATATCCGCTATCGGTGGTTGGCCCGCGAGGGGACCGGCCCCCCTAAGTAACGCGGCAGGCTGCTCCGCCTGGGCACCATCAGGCTAGCGGAGTTGCTTCTACTCGGCCCGCGTGGGACGCGAGCCGGCGGCGTCGCGACGCTGGCCTGGGGGATTGGTCTCAAAAGGGGCCCAATGCAATGGGAGCTGGGGAGTCAGGTCGTACTGCTCCCTGAGGACGTCATCTATCGATGTTTGACCTGCCAAGAGGAGAGGAGTGCCCTGCCTATTCTCTATTCTTCCCCTTGGCATGTCTTGACGATACGAGCACCGCGTGGGGCGGCCGGAGCAGACACGCGGAACCAGCATGCCCGCTGATGGCAGGCCCAGGGCGCAGTATCGGTGAGCCAGGGACCAAGGCAGGGGAACCGGCCTTTCGGCTGGGAGTATGGTTTCCATCGTCTC
The DNA here is from genome assembly GCF_900116495.1 of Arthrobacter sp. ov118. Lineage (GTDB taxonomy): Bacteria > Actinomycetota > Actinomycetes > Actinomycetales > Micrococcaceae > Arthrobacter. Next base: position 709 of record NZ_FPAY01000011.1, on the reverse strand, counting down.
GGGTGTGTTGATTATCAAACTAGGCAGCTTCGAAAGGCCCTAGCGAGCGATTTGAAGTGTCGACGCGGATGCCCGTGTGGAGGTGGTGTAGCCGGTTTTGGTTCCGGTGACCCGGACGGACAGGGTCTTGCCTGCGTCTGCGCTGTTGAGCCGGTAGGTGGCAGCGGTTGCTCCGGTGATGGCGGTGCCTGAGCGGTACCACTGGTACGTCAGGTTGACTGGGGCAGGGCCCCAGGTGCCGGGGTTGGCCGTGAGGGTGTAACCGACCCTGGTTGTCCCGGAGATCGTCGGAACCGGGGCCGGGGCAAGGGTACCTGCGGTGACTGCGGCCGTTGCGGTGGAGGACTTCGTGGCGGTGGTGTAGCCGGTTTTGGTTCCGGTGACCCGGACGGACAGGGTCCTGCCTGCGTCTGCGCTGTTGAGCCGGTAGGTGGCAGCGGTTGCTCCGGTGATGGCGGTGCCTGAGCGGTACCACTGGTACGTCAGGTTGACTGGGGCAGGGCCCCAGGTGCCGGGGTTGGCCGTGAGGGTGTAACCGACCCTGGTTGTCCCGGAGATCGTCGGAACCGGGGCCGGGGCAAGGGTACCTGCGGTGACTGCGGCCGTTGCGGTGGAGGACTTCGTGACCGAGGTGTAGCCGGTTTTGGTTCCGGTGACCCGGACGGACAGGGTCCTGCCTGCGTCTGCGCTGTTGAGCCGGTAGGTGGCA
>NZ_FPAY01000012.1 GCF_900116495.1 Arthrobacter sp. ov118 | reverse complement strand
AGTCCTGCGGGGTGCGCGGGTTAACGCCCACCGCGCTGGCAGCTTCCCTGCGTGTGCTGCCGGCCTTGCGCAGCCGGAAATACTCCCCGAGCCCGGGATGAACCGGGCCGCCGGGCCTGCCCCGGAACCCGGCACGCCTTGCCCATTTCCGGCACGTGTACCGGTTAAAGCCCAGTGACTCGGCAGCCCGGGCCACATTACCCAACCGATCCAGAACCGAGAAGAACTCGTCCTTCTGCTCCTGCGTGTATTTCCTGCTGGTTCGTGGTGCTTCCGCTAAAGACGACACGGTCGTTGCAACTCCCAATTTTCATTGAGTGTTGCAACGACCGCTAGAACTCGCCGGGTGGAACGGGCCGTAAGTGACCCCGCGTTGCTTGTGCTGGCTGCGACCTAGAGGGCCGCGTAAACCTCGCGCAGGAGCTTGGCGGTCTCGGACGGCGTCTTGCCGACCTTGACGCCGGCAGCCTCGAGGGCTTCCTTCTTGGCCTGGGCGGTGCCCGCGGAACCGGAGACAATGGCACCGGCGTGGCCCATGGTCTTGCCTTCCGGGGCGGTGAAGCCGGCCACGTAGCCGACAACCGGCTTGGTGACGTTGGCCTTGATGAAGTCGGCTGCACGCTCTTCGGCGTCGCCGCCGATTTCGCCGATCATGACGATTGCCTTGGTCTCGGGGTCAGCTTCGAAGGCCTCGAGAGCGTCGATGTGGGTGGTGCCGATGACCGGGTCGCCGCCGATTCCGATGGCGGTGGAGAAGCCGAGGTCACGCAGCTCGTACATCATCTGGTAGGTCAGGGTGCCGGACTTGGAGACCAGGCCGATCGGGCCCTTGCCCGTGATGTTGGCCGGGGTGATGCCGACCAGGGCCTCGCCAGGGGTGATGATGCCGGGGCAGTTCGGTCCGATGATGCGGGTGACCTGCTTGCCGTCGGCGTCGACCTTGGACTGGGCCAGTGCCCAGAACTCTGCGGAGTCCTGAACCGGCACGCCTTCGGTGATGACGACGACGAGGCCGATGCCAGCCTCGATGGCTTCAACGACGGCGTCCTTGGTGAAGGCCGGCGGGACGAAGACGATGGAGACGTCGGCGCCGGTCTCGGCCATGGCTTCCTTGACGGTGCCGAAGACGGTGATCTCGTTGTCGCCGTGCAGGACCGTGGTGCCGGCCTTGCGGGCATTGACGCCGCCCACAATGTTGGTGCCGGCCTTGAGCATGAGGGCGGTGTGCTTGGTGCCTTCGCCGCCGGTGATGCCCTGGACGATGACCTTGGAGTCCTTGTTCAGATAGATAGACATAGTCGGGTCCCTTTACTTCGCTGCGTTGGCGAGCTCGGCGGCCTTGTCGGCGCCCTCGTCCATGGTGGCGGCCAGGGTAACCAGCGGGTGGTTGGCCTCGGCCAGGATGCGGCGGCCTTCCTCGACATTGTTGCCGTCGAGGCGGACGACCAGCGGCTTGTTCGCGGAGTGGCCCAGCTCGGCCAGCGCACCCACGATGCCCTTTGCCACCGCGTCGCACGCGGTGATGCCGCCGAAGACGTTGACGAACACGGACTTGACCTGCTCGTCGCCCAGGATGACGTCGAGACCGGCCGCCATGACCTCGGCGGACGCTCCACCGCCGATGTCCAGGAAGTTGGCAGGCTTGACGTTGCCGTGGTTCTCGCCGGCGTACGCGACGACGTCCAGGGTGGACATGACCAGTCCGGCGCCGTTGCCGATGATTCCGACCTCGCCGTCGAGCTTGACGTAGTTCAGGTCCTGCTCCTTGGCCTTGGCCTCGAGCGGGTCAGCAGCTTCCTTGTCTTCAAGGGTGGCGTGCTTGGGGTGGCGGAAGTCCGCGTTCTCGTCGAGGGAAACCTTGCCGTCGAGGGCAACGATCTCGCCGGCGCCGGTCTTGACCAGCGGGTTGACCTCTACGAGGGTGGCGTCTTCCTTCTTGAAGACGTCCCAGAGCTTGAGGATGACGGCGGCGACCTTGCCGCGCAGCTCCTCAGCAAAACCGGCCGCGGCGACGATTTCGTCGGCCTTGGCCTGGTCGATGCCGACGGCCGGATCGATAGCGACCTTCGCCAGGGCTTCGGGCCGCTCGACGGCGAGCTGCTCGATTTCCATGCCGCCCTCGACCGAGCACATGGCTAGGTAGTTGCGGTTGGCGCGGTCCAGCAGGACGGAGAAGTAGTACTCTTCGGCGATGTCCGCACCCTGGGCAATCATCACCTTGTTGACCGTGTGGCCCTTGATGTCCATCCCGAGGATGTTGGTGGAGTGTTCCAGCGCCTCATCAGCGGTCTTTGCGACCTTAACGCCGCCGGCCTTACCGCGGCCACCGACCTTAACCTGTGCCTTGACGACAGTTACGCCGCCGATCTTCTCGGCAGCTGCCTTTGCTTCTTCAGGGGTGTGCGCCACGATGCCGGCAAGCACGGGTACACCGTGCGCCTCGAACATATCGCGCGCCTGATATTCAAACAGGTCCACGGTTTAGTGTCCTTCTACGTCGAAGTAGTTTCTGTACAGCCGGACCCCGCGTACTCGCGGTTACCGGGCTGCGGAATAAACGCACCCTGCGACAAGTTGGAAACGAGCCACACGGCGCAATGCTCCTTTTGGAACTCTAGTCCTTTGATCGGACCAGCCCGTCCCAGACTACCTGTTATGTGAGTAAGGACACTATTCTATGGGGCGTAGAAAAACCGCTAGATTACGCGGTTTTTGGGGCCTTCGACGGCGTCAGTGCGGGCTGCCGGACGACGCCGGAAGTGCGGCCGTAATGATCGGGGAACCGCACCCGGTCCGCACCTCACCTGAGCCGCCAAACGCGCCGCCGGACGCGTTTCCGCAGGCGGGGCGGGCGGACGTTTCAGCAGGCGGTGCGCTCGGTCGCGGACGGCGGCGGTCCGGCGGCGGGTTAGGCGTCCAGTTTGGTCAGCGGCGCGTAGCGCAGCAGCAGGCGCTTCTCGCCGACGTCGAACTTCACCTTGGCGACCGTCTTGTCCCCGGCGCCCTCCACCGCCAGGACGGTGCCGTTGCCGAAGCTGGTGTGGTTGACCTTGTCCCCCACACTGACGGCGACGACTTCCTTCTGCGGCTGGACCCTGTTCTTGGCGACGGCGGCGGGAACATCGGCGCTGAAGCCCGCGGAAGGGCCTGCCCCGGTGCCGCGGGCGGTTCCGGCGCCCCAGAATGATCCTCCGTAGCGGCTGGAACCGATGGCGGCGCCGCCGCCCCAGCCGCCGGACTGTCGGCTGGCCCCTTCGCGCTTCCATTCGACGAGATCGGCCGGGATCTCCTCGATGAACTGGCTCGCGGGGTTGTACTGGCTTTGGCCCCACATGCTCCGGACCTCCGAGCGGGTCAGGTAGAGGCGCTTCCGGGCACGGGTAAGCCCGACGTAGGCCAGCCGGCGTTCCTCGGCCAGTTCCTTGGGATCGGTGGCGGAGCGCTGGTGCGGAAACAGCCCGTGCTCCATGCCCGTGAGGAAGACCACCGGGAATTCGAGCCCCTTGGCTGTGTGCAGGGTCATGAGGGTGACGACGCCCAGGCGTTTGGCCTCCGCGACCGCAGCGGCGAGGTCATCTGCGTCACCGCCAGGGGCATCGGGGATCTGGTCCGCATCAGCCACCAGGGATACCTGCTCCAGGAACGCGCCCAGGGAACCGTCCGGGTTGTCGCGTTCGTATTCGCGCACGACGGCGACGAGTTCCGCGAGGTTCTCCACCCGCGATTCGTCCTGGGGATCGGTGCTGGAACGCAGCGCGGCAAGGTATCCGGTCTGCTCGAGCACGGCTTCCAGGGCGGCGGCCGCGCCGGAACCGGAGGCCACCTCGGCCAGGTCATCGAGGAGCTTCACGAAACCCAGCACGGCGTTGACCGAGCGGGTGGCCATGCCTGGGGCTTCGTCGGCGCGCCTTGCGGCGGCCATGAAGGATGTGCGCTCACGCTCGGCTAAGGCAGCCACGGCACCCTCTGCGCGGTCACCGATTCCGCGCTTGGGTTCGTTGAGGATCCGGCGGAGGTTGACGTCGTCGTCCGGGTTGACCAGGACCCGCAGGTACGCGAGGGCGTCCTTGATCTCCTTGCGCTCGTAGAAGCGGGTGCCGCCGACCACCTTGTAGGGCAGTCCCACGCGCACCAGGACGTCTTCGATCGAGCGGGACTGGGCGTTGGTGCGGTAGAAGATGGCGACGTCGCCGGGGCGCAGGTTGCCCTCATCCTGCAGCCGGTCGATTTCCTTGGCAATGAACTGGGCCTCGTCGTGCTCGTTCTCACCGACGTAGCCGACGATCTTCTCGCCGTCGCCCTCGGCCGTCCAGAGCCGCTTCTCCGGCCGGTTCGGGTTGCGGGAGATCACGGAATTGGCGGCGCTAAGAATGGTCTGGGTGGAGCGGTAATTCTGCTCGAGCTTGATGGTCCGGGCGTCCGGGTAGTCCTTCTCGAACTCCACAATGTTGCGGATGTCCGCGCCGCGGAAGGCGTAGATGGACTGGTCGGAGTCGCCGACCACGGTCAGTTCGGAAGCATCGGGACCCTCGCCGACGATTTCGCGCACCAGGGCGTACTGGGCGTGGTTGGTGTCCTGGTATTCGTCCACGAGGACGTGCCGGAAGCGCCGCCGGTAGGACTCGGCGAGCGCGGGGAACGCCCGGAACATGTACACGGTCTGGGCGATCAGGTCATCGAAGTCCATGGCATTGGCCTGGCGCAGGCGCTGGGTGTAGCCCTTGAAGACCTCGGCGACGGCCTGCTCGAAAGGATCGTTGTAGTTGGCGCTGGAGGCGTAGGAGTCGTCGTCGATGAGCTCGTTCTTGAGCGCGGAAATCTTGTGCTGGATGGCCTTGGGCGGGAAGCGCTTGGGATCCAGGTCCAAGTTCTTGGCGACGAGCGTGATCAGCCGTAGCGAATCGGCGGAATCGTAGATCGAGAAGTTGGAGTTGAGCCCGACGTTCTTCGCTTCACGGCGCAGGATTCGGACGCAGGAGGAGTGGAAGGTGGAGATCCACATGGTCTTGGCCCGGCCGCCGACCAGGGCCTCGATCCGCTCCCGCATTTCGGCCGCGGCCTTGTTGGTGAAGGTGATGGCCAGGATCTCGCCGTGGTGCGCCCGGCGCGTGGCGATCAGGTAGGCGATCCGGTTACTGAGCACCCGGGTCTTCCCCGACCCCGCACCGGCCACGATGAGCAGGGCGCTGCCGGTGTGCTTGACTGCCTCCTCCTGCTGCGGGTTCAGGCCCTCGAGGAGCTCGCTGGCGTTCGGCAGCTGCGGACGGTCCCAGCCGCCGTCTGTGGCATGGCCGCCGTTGCCGCTGGCGCCGCGCGGGCCGAATCCGCCGCCGGAGCCATGCCCGTCAGTGCTATTACCGCCAGTAACGAATCCACCCCCGGCGCCGCGCCCCTCGGCGCTATTGCCGCCAAGGCCGAATCCGCCCCCGTTGCCGCCCGGACCGAATCCCGCGCCTGAATCCTGCCCGTCCAGGCCGGACGCGGCGGGGGATTTTGTGCCTGTCGCCGACTTGGAGGCAGCTTGGAAGGGTCCGTCGGCATAAGGGTCAAACAACATATCCATGGTGTATCTAAGTCTAGGCGGTGGCACTGACACCCGCGTCCGCCCCCTCGGCACATGCCCTCCGCTGCCCGCGGCCAGCGGACATAATCCCCTTATGCCCGGTCCTAACAACAAAGAATGAGCATGTGCCCCCGGGCGGGTGCTGAAAAATGAGCATGTCCCCGGACCGGGGCTTAAACAATGAGCATGTCCTCCCGGCACGCACGGCGCGGGGGAAGGCTAGCCCACCGCTGCCGAACTGAGCGCGGCACGCAACTGCCGCACCGCCGTCGTACCTCCCGCAATGAACCAGTCGAGTCCGTTGACGCGCACAACGTCGGTGGCGCCGCCGGCCGCCTCGACGATGGCCTTGCCGGGCAACCAGTCCCACTCGGGGCAACTGTGCTGGAACCAGCAGCCGAGCTCGCCGTCGGCCACCCGGCTGAGGTCGCAGGAGCCCGATCCGAACATGCGCAGGGCGGCCGCCGATGTCGCCGCCGCATGCCAGGGCATGGCACACATCGGATCGGCGAGCCAGGTCGGGTGGATGTACGTTGCGGCGCCGAGTTCGGAGACGGGCGTGTCCGTTCGTCCCTTGCCGCCGGATGCGTCGGGGAGGAAGGTGAGGAGTCTTTCGCCGTTGAGGGTCGCGGCCCGGGCTGTCCCGCCGAGCCAGAGCTTGTCCTCTTCCGGCTGGAAAATAGCGCCGAGCCCCGTTCCGGATGAATCCTTTAGGGCAATGGCCGAGCACCAGTAGGTGGAGCCGTGCAGGAAGTTGTAGGTGCCGTCGACGGGATCAATGACCCAGGTCCGGCCGCTGCTGCCCGCCACGGAGGCGCCCTCTTCACCCAGGATGGCGTCGTCCGGCCGGCAGCGCCGGAGCTGCTCCAGCACGTAAGCCTCGGCGGCATGGTCGGCGGCGGTGACGACGTCCGAGACCGAGGTTTTCTGCTTGCCTTCCAGCCCGGCCTGCCGCATCAGCAGCGCCAGGGTCCCGGCCTCGCGGACCAGGGACTCGGCCAGTTGGTAGTCATCCAGGGAGGGGTCGAGATCTGCGGTGCTGTGCCGGCCCAGCCGGTGTTTTCCTAGTTCGGTCACGCGGTCCAGACTATCGGCGCCTGCTGGCAGTGAACAGCGGGGCCGGGCGGCCGTGCCGGACGGGCGATAATGGAGCCATGGCCAAGACACCCGCGCAGCGGATCAAGAAGCACGGCGCCAACGCGGCGGTCCCCCAGCATCAGCTCCCCCCGGTGATCAATCCGACCACCGACCGGACGCCGCAGAAGGCGCAGAGCAACAGCAACCTGATTGTGATTGCCGGCGTCGTGGCCAGCCTGTTCCTCTTCTGGTACCTCCACCTCCTCACCCTCAACCAGCTCACGCAGTTGTCCAATGGGCTGGCCATGCCGGACTCCATGCTCGGCGGCTTCGATCAGGGGTTCGTGGGGCAACTGCACGCGGCCATGGACGACGCCGCCCGGGGCCAGCTGAGCTACGTCCACAAAACCGCCGGCACCCTCTTCCCGCTGATCTTCGGCTTCACGTGGCTGCTGCTGATCGGAACGAACGTGGCCCGAAAGTCCCTGCGCTGGGCGCTCTGGGCGCTCCCTCTGCTCTTTGCGGCGGTCCGGCTGTGGGGCAACACGGTCATCGACGCGGTGCTTTCTGCCGGAACCGCCGACGCCGGTCTGGTCGCCCTCGCCTCCGGACTCACCGTGGCCGGCTGGATCCTCCTGGCGCTGAGCCTTGTGGCCGGCGGCGTGGCCGTGTTCCTCGGGCGCAAGGGCGCCGCTGGGTCCCCTGCCCCGGGACATGTCCAGCCCTGATCCCTGCCGCTGGACAGCTGCCCGGACGCCGACTCCGGCCAAGGGACATGTCCACCCTTGAGCATGAGCTTTGTGCATGCCCCTCGCACCCGACGCGGATCACGGGACATGTCCATCTTTGGGCCCGGCCGGTGGAGAAGTTGCTCGCAGCCAGCTCCAGCCGAGGGACATGTCCAGCCCTGGTCGCAGCCGCTGGGCATCACGCCGTTATGTCCAGTCCTCGCCCCAAGCGAGGGACATGCCCCCTCCAAGGCGTCCAAGGCCCGCATCAAAAGGGACATGTCCATCCCTGAGCACGGGCGTTGGTCATATCCGCCGCTTCCAGTGCCGATTACCGGACATGTCCATCCCTGTGCGCTGCCGCTGGGCATCGGGCCATTGCGTCCGGTCCCTACCGCAAGCGAGGGACATGTCCACTCCGAAGTACGGGACATGTCCGCGCCAAGCCGGGTCGAGAGCCACGGTCAGCAGGTCCGGGCACGCCAACCCGGGTCGAGAGCCACGGTCAATGGAATGTCAGGGGACGTCCCGCAGGAATTCCAGGGCCTGCTCGGCACGCTGCGGGGCTCCTGACTTCTCAAAGTAGTCAGCGGCTTCCAGCAGGTTTTTCCTGGCTTCGGCCGTGTCTCCCAGGGCGCCGTGGGACCGTCCCAGCAATAGGTACGCCTCACCCAGAATCTGCGGCGAGATTTTCTCAGCAACGGGGAAGATACTGCCCACAGTTTCGACCGCCGCTGCCGGGTCTCCAGCCAGGAAGTTCCAGTGGCCTCGGTTCAGCTTGAGCAGTATGTGGTCCTCTTCGGTGCCGCCGATGACATCAGTGGCAAGTTCCGCGCGTTCAATGCAGCGCAGCGTTTCCGCGTCCGCAACGTCAGCGGCGAGCCGCATGGCCGCGGAAGCCTTGTTGAACTTGGCCCAAATATCGAGATTTCGCGCCGGCGAAAACGTTTCGGCCGCGAGTTCGTGATATTCAAGCCCCTCGATCACTTTGTTGCAGAGGAAGGCAACGTTGCCGATGACCCAATAGGCCTTGCCGACCAGCTGGTCGTCGACCTCATTGGATATATCGTCGGCCAGTAGGAGGCTCTCGTTCCAGGCCTCCTCTAGCCTGCCGCTTTCGGCGAGGGCCGCGATGAGGGCCTGGCGGGCTTTGACGTTATCCTCCACGTCCCCTGCACCCGAGGACAAACTCGCCGCCATTCGCGCTGCGTCGGCCGCCTGCCCCAGCATGCCGGCACCCTGCCGGGCTTTTGCGAGCAGGATATTCGCTTTGCCCCGGGCATCTTCAGCCTTGGCGCCGGTGGCACCATTAACCAGCTCAGCGGCAAGTTCTGCGCAGGCCTCAAAGTCGCCGGCGTCGAGCAGATTCTCCGCCTGAAAGAGCCGCATGGCCCAGGCCGCCGTCAGGTCGCCATCGTTCCTCGCCATTTCCCAAGCCACTCGCGCGCTGCTGGCCGCACGGCGGAAGTCATGGCTGGTTCGATATTCCCGGGCCTCTAACTCTGCAGCGGCGTACGACGGTGACACGGAGCGTTGGTGCATGTCTCAATTATCCGTTGCCGCGGGAGCGGAAATGAACAAAGCGCACAAGCAAGACCTACGCAATATTCACAAAGGACTTGCGCAGCTTCGCGCGAATATCACGAAAGCTTATGTTGCTGCACGAATCGTTATGCAACGGCGTGTCGTTTGGCCCTATACTGAACCTGCAACATACGACACATGAGTCACATCAGCCTCTTACGTATCAGGAGTCCCACATGAAGAAAGTCCTCGCAACGCTCCTCGTCGCTGGCGCGCTGGCCGGCGCCGGCCTGTCCACCTCGGCAGCAGTGTCTGCTTCCAGCGGATCGAGCCAGGGCTCTGTTGTAGCAGTCGGCTGGTGGCCGAACTCCACTCCGAAGAACTAACGGAAACAGCACCGTTGCGGCGGGCGCCGGGCATCATGTCCGGAGCCCGCCGCTTTTTCTTTAAGGGACTTTCCTTAGTGGACGTCGTTCAGCATTCATCACGGCTAGGCCCAGGCCAGCCCAAACACCTCAACGACACTTTCCCCGCTAGCGCGCCTACCGGGTCTATGAACGACTGTTGATCAAAGCCACAAATTCCCCGGCCGGGGCGGGCCGGCCAAAATAGTAGCCCTGTCCGCTGCTGCAGCCCATCTCCCGCAGGACCTCCGCCTGTTCCGCGGTCTCGATGCCTTCGGCCAGCGCTTTGAGGCCGCAGGCGTGAATGAGATGCAGCACCGCGGACACGAAATCCCGCTGCTGTTCGTCGGCGCCCAAGCCGCTGATCAGGCTCCGGTCGATCTTGACCACGTTCACGGGCAGCTTCCGCAGGTAACTGATGGAGGAATAGCCGGTGCCAAAGTCATCGATCTCAAGCTGCACACCAAGCCGACGCAGGCCGTTGAGCGAGTACTGGTCGATATCCCCGCCGTTGACCGCCATGGATTCCGTCAGCTCAACGATCAGGTTGGACGCATCCACCCCGGTCTCCCTGAGGATGTCCCGCACGTGTTCGATCAGTTCGAGGTTTTGCAGTTCGGTGGTGGAGATGTTGACGCGCACGTTGAAGGTGCTGTCCACCTGCTGGTCCTGCTGCCATTGCCGCAGTTGCCGCACGGAGTTGCGCAGCACCCAGTGGCCCAGGTCCACGATGATCCCGGTTTCCTCGGCCAGGGGAATGAACTGGTCCGGCATGAGCAGACCGCGTTCCGGGTGGTTCCACCGGACGAGCGCCTCCACGCCTTCGACCCTGCCTGTGGCGAGGTCCACCACGGGCTGGTAGTGCAGGGTCAGCTGGTCCTGCTGGATGGCTTCGCGCATTTCCGTGACCATGACGCTTTGCAGCCGGCGCGCATACAGCAGGGCGGGCTCGAACACTTTGATGCTGCTGTGCGGCTGGGCCTTGGCGGCATACATGGCCGTGTCTGCCTCCATGACGAGGTCGTCAACGGACTGACCGGGGTCCGCGATCCGCAGGCCAATGCTGGTTCCGCAGGTAACTCTCAGACCACCGACGTCGAGGCTCTCGCTGAGTGCGGCAAGGATCCTGTTCGCCACCCGGCGCGCCCGGACCAGATTGGACTTCGGCAGCATGACGGCGAATTCGTCGCCGCCAAGGCGCGCCACCGTGTCCGTCTCGCGGACGGCGTCCTGCAGGCGGCGCGCGATCGCGCGCAGGACGTCGTCACCGGCGCTGTGCCCCAGGGTGTCGTTGATTCCCTTGAAGGAATCGAGGTCGAGAATCAGGAGTGCCGGCGGCATCTCCCCCCGCGAGGACTCGGCCAGGGCATGGCTCAGGACCGAGTTGAGGGCCGTCCTGTTGGCGAGTTGCGTCAAGGGGTCGGTGAGCGCCATGCGTTCAAGCTCCACCTGCGCCTCACGCAGCATGGCGGTGCGGCTTTCGACCCGCTCCTCCAGCTCCTGATAGATGGTCTGCAGATCATCGGCCATCAGGTTGATGCCGGCAATGACGGCGGCGACGTCGTCCCGGGCACCGGAGTGCGGGATCCTGGTGCTCAGATCGCCTCCGGCAATCCGCACAATGCCTTCCACGAGGGCGTGCAGCCTGGGGTCCTGCGCGTCATTCTTCACGGACATACTGCCTCAACCATTCGATGGCCGCGGATTCGGAGGTGAAGAACTGCGCCGGGATCGACTCACCCCTGGACCGCAGCAGGTAGTGGGCAATGACCCGGTCCACCGGGGTCTCGCCCACCAGGGCGAACGCTGTAGCTGCTATGGATCCGGTGTAGGCCTGCCGCGCCTCAACGCTGACACCGACGACGCCGGTGATCACCAGGATCACCGGCACTCGCCGCCCGGCGGCGAGGGAACGGACCGCCTCACCGGCGATGCGGGCCTCCGGCCCCTGGATCTCCTGGTTGGCGGGCAGCAGGACTTCGATGATGCCGCCCTCGAGCATCCGCACGCCGATGGCCCGGGCCGCATCAATCGCCGCACCCTGGATGGCCCGGGCCGCATCAATCGCCGCACCCTGGATGGCCCGGGCCGCACCAATCGCGGCACCCTGGATGCCGCCGGCTGTCTCGTCCGGCAGCCGCTCGTCGGGCCCGGCCAGGGCCTCGACAGTCATCGGACGGCAATTCGACGGCGGCGGTCCGTGGAGCCTCGGAGGTCCCGGTTCAGCCGGCGGTCGCCGTGATAGAGGATCGTTTCCCAGTCGACTTCCTCGGCTGTCTTGGCAATCACAGGGCTCTCCTTCACTGTCCTGGCCCGCGGGCTGACGTACAGCCAGTTAACCACCCCGAGGAATACATCCACTGCGGAGTTGAAGACACCGATGTAGGCGTGGATCGCGAAGGCGGCCAGGGCAGCGTTCAGGGAGGCGAAGGCCACGTTGCCCCAGTTCCCCGCCTGGGCGTCCCGCCACACGGTCAGGAGCGAAAAGGCCACGATCGCGTACGGCGTCAGGACGTAGAGGGCCGGGGCCGCGGTGCGGTCCTTGACCTTGGGTGTGCGGGCGAAGGGAATCTTGTCGCCCGTGACGGCCTGCTGCAGCGATTTCAGGACGCCGGCCAGGTTGACGGGCAGCAGCACGAGGTTGAAGCCGTAGATCCGGAAGATGTCACTGAAGCGGTGCCCGCAGTCGCGCAGGTCGCTGCCCATGGCCAGGAAGTACGGCAGGGCAGCGAGGAAAACGACCGGGCTCAGCAGCCGGCTGTCGTACGGGTAGGCCAGGAGGAAGACCAGGCCGAAGCTCGCCCAGGCGATGGAGGCCATGTAGTTCACCCGCAGCAGCACCTCCCGGAAGAGGATCACGCGGCGCTCGGACCGGTGCCGGCGCAGCTGGGCCCACAGCTTCGGCAGGATCAACAGGCCGCCGTTCGCCCAGCGCCGGCGCTGCACGACGAGGGAGCCGAAGTCCGGCGGCGTCGCGCTGTAGCTGAGCCGTTCTGGATAGTTCACCAGGGTCCAGCCGTGCTGGCCGAGGTCGATGCTGGATTCGGTGTCTTCGATGACGGTCCGGTCCTGGATGTAGGTCCGGATCTCGAAGCCACCGGTGGTCTCCACTTCCACGATGTCCTCCAGGGCCCGCTTGCGGATGACCGCGTTCGCGCCCACCCAGAAGGTCGCACCGTAGTACGTCTTTCCCTGGTGAAGGATGTGCTGGAGGTCGGTGGTGGCTCCGGCGATGCGCTCGATGCGGGTCGGGGCGCCGCGGAAGGAGGAGTACGGGGTCTGGGTCACCGCGACGCGCTCGTTGCCCGCCGACTCCAGGAAGTAGACCAGCCGGAGGCAGTAGTCGCGCAGAAGCAGCGAGTCGGCGTCGAGCGTCAACAGGTAGGTGGTGTCGCGGACCTCCAGGACGTCGCCGGGGGCGGCTGCGGCGTCGGCCGCCGCCTTGCGCAGCACCACGCCGTCGGCGGTGGTTTCCTTGTTCCAGGTGTGGCCCATCAGCGATATGTAGGCGTTGAGGTTCATGGCCTTGTTCGCCTCGTGTGAGAGGCTTGCGTATTTCTTGCGTTCGAACGTTTCGGTGGAGACGTTGAAGATCCAGGTCAGCCGGAGGTACAGCTCCTCGATCCGGGAACGCGGCGGCGACGCCAGTTGTGCCAGCGCAGCGTTCAGTCCCAGGAGCACAAGCCTCAGCTCGCGGGCCAGGCCCATCAGGACGAGGTCGACAAAGAACTCGTCAACGTGGTCTTCCACCGTTTCGGCGGCGGCCATGGACTCAAGCCATTCGGCGGCCGCCTCGTATTCGGCAATCAGCAGGGCCACCTCGGCCGCATTGCCGCGGCCGTCGTGCGCCTTGTCGTGCACATTGGCCCGGCGCCGGAATTCGGCCAGGGCCGCATTGAAGCGGGCGGCCGGCACGCTGAGCTGGGCGGCGATCTCGCCGGTCAGCGCACGGGTCTTGTCCAACCGGACCTTGTCGCCCAGGTCCGAGGGATTCGGCGGGTCATCAAGGAGCAGTACCACTTTGAGATCCGGGAACTCCTGCAGGGCTGCGGACCACAGCGTGGCGCGCACCACCTGGGGTTCTTCGGCGTAGGAGGGAACCAGCACCGTGATGCCTTCGGAGTATCCGGCGAAGTGCCGGTCCAGCTCGCCGCGCGGCACCCTGGCGTGGTCGCGGAACCGGTACAGGGCTCCCTGGCGGGCCATCAGATACATGAGGGCCGAAAAAGTCAGGAATGTTACAACAACAAGATAGGAAACCGTTTCAAACTGAAACCGGAAACCGGCATTCGGGTTGTTCGCAAGTTCCCTCAAGATTGTGGAAATAACATAGGCGACCCAGGCCGCCAGCGTGGTGAGAATCCCCAGCCGGCCAAGGATTATTTTGCGCCTCGAGGGGCGCGGATGAACAATTGACAGCGGCTCAGACCGCCGTTCTGCCCCCCATTGGCGACGCCGGACCGCGCCTTTTTGGTCGGTAGTTCCGCTTTCCGTTTCCACGCGCGGCAAGACAAGCTGATCTGGCATTAGTCCCCATAAGACTGCAAAGTCGGCAAAGTGGCGCGCCCGCGGCATTACCCGCACGCCGCACCGGATGTTCCGGTGAGTGCCCTTATGATAATGCAAGGTCAGACGCTTGCCGGACATCAGACACCCCGGGAAATACAGGAGCTGATTCCGGCGGCCGGCGCGTGCCCGGTCGTTCAATGAAAGACGCACAAGGGGGGACCTGTGTCCGAACGATTTCCAGGCCGCAAATTATCGGTGGTCCGGCTCGGCGCTCTCGTCGCCGCTGTGGCGGCCGCCGCTGCCGGCGGCGTGATCGCGTGGGGCAACTTCGAGGACGTCCGGGCGGCCGAGGCCATCCCGTCCGTGTTCTCGGGCTATGTCGATGTCACGGCAACACCGCGGTACGACTTTGAGGCGCCGGCATCCAAGGAAGCCGAAAAAGTCGTGCTGTCCTTCATCGTCGCCGATCCCAAGGATCCGTGCTCGCCGTCCTGGGGCGCCGCCTACTCCCTGGCCGACGCAGCGAACTCGCTGGACCTGGACCGGCGCGTGGCACGGCTGCAGCAACTCGGCGGCAGCGTGGCCGTTTCCTTCGGCGGGCTGGCCAACCGCGAGCTGGCCGTCACCTGCACCGATCCCGCCAAGCTGAAGACCGCCTACCGTGCCGTCGTCGACCGCTACAACGTCAGCAGCATCGACCTGGACGTGGAAGGCGAAGCCCTCTCCGACGCCGCAGCCCTCGAGCGGCGTTCAGCGGCCATCGCCGCTCTCCAGAAGGACCGCCAGCGCGACGGCAAGGGGCTCAGCGTCTGGCTGACGCTGCCCGCTGATCCCAACGGCCTCACGACGGCGGGTGGCGACGCGGTGCGCCGGATGATTACCGCCGGCGTCGACCTCGCCGGGGTGAACGCCATGACCATGGACTACGGCGGGAGCAAGTTGCCGGGCCGTTCGATGTACGAGAACGCGGTCTCCGCCGCGGAAGCCACCCACCGCCAGCTCACCGACCTGTACCGGGGCGCCGGCAGCGAACTCGGCAGCGGGACGGTCTGGCGCAAGGTCGGGCTGACTCCGATGATCGGCCAGAACGACATCCCCGGCGAAATCTTCACGCTCAAGGACGCGCAGGAGCTCAGCGCCTACGCCAGCAAACAGGGCATCGGCCGCCTCTCCATGTGGTCCCTCAACCGTGACCGCACCTGCAGCCAGAACTTCCCCGACCTCACCAAGGTTTCCGACGGCTGCAGCGGCGTGGACCAGGGAAGTTCCTCCTTCGCCACGATCCTCGGCGCCGGCGTGACGGCGGGCCCCTCCGCTGCGGCGGAAACTGCGGCCCAGCCGACGTCGGTCCCGGCAGTTAGCGACAATCCGTCCACCAGCCCGTACCCGGTCTGGTCCGAGGCCACCGCTTACAGCGCCGGAGACCGGATCGTGTGGCATTCGAACGTGTACGAGGCCAAATGGTGGACCCGCGCCGACACCCCGGATGATCCTGTACTCCAGGGCACCGCGACCCCCTGGCGCATCATCGGCCCGGTACTGGCCGGTGACAAGCCGACACCCCGGCTCACCGCACCGGCCGGCACGGCCCCGGCGTGGCAGCCGGCCAAGGTCTACCGCAAGGGCGACCGAGTGCTCTTCGAGGGCCGGGTCTTCGAGGCCAAATGGTGGACCCAGACCGACAGCCCCGAAGCTGCGCTGCAGGGGTCGGCGGAGTCGCCGTGGTCCAAGCTTCGCGACGAGGAAATGCTGAAGATCATGGCCACCCCGACGGCGGCGCCCACCGCGACTGCGTCAGCTCCGGCGCGCTAAAGCGCCCGGGCGGCCTTGCGCAGCGAGCGCTCGTGCCGGACCCGCTGGGCGATGATGAGGCCTGCGGCGGCGACGCCGGCCGTAATGGGATAGCCCATGAGCCGTTCCAGCGTGCCCGGTTCCGGCACCTTCATGTCGGTAACGCCGCCTGCAATGAGCGCCGCCAAGGACACCACGCCGCAGGCCAGGATGAGCCAGCCCAGGGAGGTCCGCCTGACCCACAGCCCGCCGATCACCAGGAGCGCCAGCGACCCGGCCGCGAAGTACATCAAGGCACCGGCCAGATGCCAGCCGGAGCCCGTGTCTTCGGGGACCAGCCCCACGATCACCGTGCCCGCCCCGGCGGTGCCGGTCAGCACCCGGGCCGCGGCCGCCGCGGCCACCCCCACGCTCCGGCCTGCCCGGCCCGGGGCCGGCGAAACGGGTTGCGAGCCCGCCCGGCCGCGGGTCGGCGCGCCGGGCCGCGCCGCACAGCACAGCAGCACCGAGCCGAGCAGAAGGGCACCGATGATCATGCCAAAACCCTGGACCACAAAGGACGCGTTCATCAGCAGGTGGGCGGGCGAGCAGACGTCCCGGCCGTCAAAGTCCCCGCAGGCCACGGCGCCCAGGTCGCTGATGTAGCCGGTGCGGCGGCTGTAAGGTTCCGCAGCCGCCCAGGCGCCGATCACCGCGGCCTCGGCCACGAAATACTGCAGCACACTCAGCTTTGCCAGTGCCCCGACGTAAAAACGCGTGGCGGCTACGTCCGGGTAATAGATGGCGTCAGCGGACACCCCGGTGGTTCCTGCGGTCATGCCTAGAGCGTAGTACCCCCGCTCACCTTGTATGCTTATATCCGTGTCCGACAGGACCGGCTCTGGGCCGGCCCCGGACGCCCGCCCTCGTAGCTCAGTGGATAGAGCACGGCTCTCCTAAAGCCGGTGTCGTTGGTTCGATTCCAATCGAGGGCACTTGAATCCTGCAGCCCCGGACGCATCCCCGGACTCGGGTCCGGACTTTGACCTCCGCGCCTACCTGCGCGGCTCCTGGTCTGTGGACCGCACCCTGCTGGACCGCCGCGCCGGGACCCGCGGCACCTTCACCGGCGTCGTCCGCTTTACGGACGACGACGACGGCGGCCTGCACTGGCGCGAAGAGGGCACCGTGCGCTGGACATCCTTTGATGGCGCGCCGTTCACCGGGCCCGCGAGCCGGGAATACCTGTTGCGGCCCGCCGACACGGCTGCGGTTATGGATGTGGCCTTTCCGGACGGCCGTCCCTTCCACCGCATGGGCTTCACCGGGCAAAGCAACCAGGACGTGCACTGGTGCGACCCCGACACCTACCGCGTGACGTACACCGTGCTCGGACCGGACGAAGTCGGCTACCGCTGGGACGTCACCGGTCCCGCCAAGGACCAGTTGCTCGAGTCGGTCCTGCGCAGGCTGGACGCCCCCGTCCCCGAGACGGGGGCCGCAGCGCCGGACGCTAGGCTGGCAGGATGAATCCCCGCATTGTCGTCTCCGCCGTCTGCGTCTTCGATGACGCCGGACGCCTCCTGACTGTCCGGAAACGGGGCACGGACAAGTTCATGCACCCCGGCGGCAAACCCGAGGCCGGCGAAACCGCTGCGGAGGCCGCGGCGCGCGAGCTCGAGGAAGAAGTGGGCATTGTGCTGGCCCCCGACCGGCTGGACCTGCTGGGCTGCTGGCTGGCGGATGCGGCGAACGAGGCTGCCACCAAGATTGAGGCCACCGTCTTCACCGCTCCGGGCGTCTGGAGTGCCCGGCCGTCCGGTGAAATCGCCGAGATCCGCTGGCACGACCTCGGCGCGGAGCCGCCCGAGGACCTTGCACCGCTGCTGACGGACCATGTGCTGCCGGCGCTGTCAGCCGGCCCGGCAGCACGCCGGCTTTAGTACTCCGGCTTAGTACCCCGGCTTAGTACTTAGGCCTTAGTACTCCTGCTTTAATATCCCGGCACAGCCTCCCGGGCCACCGCGCTGGCCTCGGCGAACTGGGTCCGGTACAGCTCCGCGTAGCGGCCCTCGGCGGCCAGGAGTTCGTGGTGGGTGCCGCGTTCCACGATCGAGCCGTTCTCCACCACCAGGATCGCGTCAGCGGCGCGGACGGTGGAGAGCCGGTGGGCGATCACCACGGCGGTCCGGCCCTCCAGTGCGGCGCCCAGCGCCTCCTGGACTGCGGCCTCATTGGTGGAGTCCAGCGCGGCGGTGGCCTCGTCGAGGATGACCACCCTTGGCTGCGCGATGAGCAGGCGGGCAATCGTCAGGCGCTGCCGTTCGCCGCCGGAGAGCCGGTAGCCGCGCTCCCCCACCACGGTGTCCAGGCCGTCGGGCAGTGACCTGATCATGTCCTCGAGCCGGGCGCGGCGCAGCACGTCCCAGAGCTGCTCGTCGGTGGCCTCCGGCCGGGCCAGGCGGAGGTTGGAGGCGATGCTCTCGTGGAACAGGTGGCCGTCCTGCGTCACCATGCCCAGGGTCTGGCGCATCGAGTCGAAGGTGAGGTCGCGGACGTCCACGCCCGTGCCCGGCGTCGTGCCGCCGAGGCGGACGGCGCCCGAGTCGACGTCGTACAGCCGCGAAAGGAGCTGCGCGATGGTGGACTTCCCGGCTCCCGAGGAGCCGACCAGGGCCACGGTCTGACCTGGCTCCACCCGGAAGCTGATGCCGTGCAGCACTTCTTCGCCGCCGCGGGTGTCCAGGGTCCGCACGTCTTCCAGCGAGGCCAGCGAGACCTTGTCCGCCGAGGGGTAGGCGAAGCGGACGTCGTCGAACTCCACCGAGAGCGGACCGGGCGGGGAGGCGACGGCGTCGGGCTTCTGCTGGATGAGCGGTTTGAGGTCCAGGATTTCGAAGACGCGCTCGAAACTGACCAGGGCGCTCATGATTTCCACGCGGGCGTTAGAGAGCGCCGTGAGCGGCGCGTAGAGGCGGGTGAGCAGCAGTGCGAGCACGACGACGTCGCCGGCGGCCAACTGCCCGGCAAGCGCGAGCCAGCCGCCCAGGCCGTAGACCAGGGCGAGGGCCAGGGCCGAGACGAGGGTCAGCGCCGTGACGAAAGTGAACTGCAGCATGGCGGTGCGGACGCCGATGTCCCGGACCCGGCCGGCACGGAGCGCGAACTCGTGGGACTCCTCGTCCGGGCGGCCGAAGAGCTTGACCAGGGTGGCGCCGGGCGCGGAGAAGCGCTCGGTCATCTGGGTGCCCATGGCCGCGTTGTGTTCGGCTGCCTCGCGCCGCAGGTCGGCGAGCCTGGAGCCCATCCGGCGGGCCGGGATCAGGAAGATCGGCAGCAGGATCATGGCGAGCACTGTCACCAGCCACGACTTGTTGAGCATGACCGCCAGGGTCAGCGCGAGGGCCACGACGTTGCTGACCACGCCGGAGAGCGTGCCGGCGAAGGCTGACTGCGCCCCGATGACGTCATTGTTCAGCCGGCTCACGAGGGCTCCGGTGCGGGTCCTGGTGAAGAAGGCAATCGGCATCTTCTGGACGTGGTCGAAGACCTTGGTCCGCAGGTCCAGGATCACGCCTTCACCGATCGTGGAGGACAGCCAGCGGGTCAGCAGCCCCAGCCCGGCCTCCGCCACCGCCACAATCGCGATCAGGACGGCGAGCCCGATCACCGTTCCGGCGTCCGCGTGGGCGATGATCTCGTCGACCACCTGCCCGGCGAGGACCGGCGTGGCCACAGCCAGGACGGCCATCACGATGGACAGCAGCACGAAGGCGATCAGCTTGCCCCGGTGGGGGCGGGCAAAGCCGAAGACCCGCTTCAGGAGCGCCTTCGAGAACGGCTTGGATCCGCTGGAGGCGCGGGTGATGTTGTAGAGGGAGCTCCAGGCGACCCGGTCCATGCTCATGTGGTGCTGCCTTTCGGGGCTTCGGCGTGCAGTTCGGTGACGACGCCGTTTTCGACGTTCCAGCGCGCGTCCAGACGGACGTTTTCCAGCAGCCGCCGGTCGTGGGTGACCAGCAG
Organism: Arthrobacter sp. ov118; assembly: GCF_900116495.1. GTDB lineage: Bacteria > Actinomycetota > Actinomycetes > Actinomycetales > Micrococcaceae > Arthrobacter. The sequence goes on along the minus strand of NZ_FPAY01000012.1, from coordinate 106,170 downwards.
CAGTGCGCCGTCGTAGCTGTCGAGTGCTTCCTCGAGCTGTTCAATGGCGGGCAGGTCGAGGTGGTTGGTGGGTTCGTCCAGGACCAGCAGGTTCACGCCCCGGGCCTGCAGGAGCGCCAGCGCTGCCCGGGTGCGTTCCCCCGGGGAGAGGGAGTCGACGGGCCGGTTGGTGTGATCGGCCTTGAGGCCGAACTTTGCCAGCAGGGTGCGAACATCGGCCGGGGTCTGCTCCGTCAGGACGGCCTCGACGGCGTCTGCCAGCAACAGGCTGCCGGCCAGCAGGCCGCGGGCCTGGTCGATCTCGCCGACCGCCACCGACGCGCCCATGGACGCGTCCCCGGCGTCCGGCCGCTGGATGCCCAGCAGGAGCCGAAGCAGGGTGGATTTTCCGGCGCCGTTGGGGCCGGTGATCCCGATCCGCTCCCCCGCGTTCAGCTGCAGGTTCACCGGACCCAGGGTGAAATCTCCCTGCTGCGCGACGGCGTCGCGCAGGGTTGCCACCACCGCGCTGGAGCGGGGGGCCGCTCCGATGCTGAACTGCAGCTGCCATTCCTTGCGCGGTTCCTCGACTTCCTCGAGCCGGGCGATGCGCGATTCCATCTGCCGCACCTTTTGCCCCTGCTTCTCCGAGGACTCGGTACTGGCCGCCCGGCGGATCTTGTCATTGTCCGGGTTCTTCTTCATGGCATTGCGGACGCCCTGGGAGCTCCATTCACGCTGCGTGCGTGCGCGGGACACGAGATCTGCCTTGGTGGCGGCAAATTCCTCGTACCGTTCCCGGGCATGGCGGCGGGCGACGGCGCGTTCTTCCAGGTAGGACTCGTAACCGCCGTCGTACACAGCAACTGAATTCTGCGCCAGGTCCAGTTCCACCACCTTGGATACGCAGCGCGCCAGGAACTCGCGGTCGTGTGAGACCAGGACGACGCCGCCGCGCAGGCCCTGCACGAAGGCCTCCAGTTTGGCCAGCCCGCCGAGGTCGAGGTCGTTGGTGGGCTCGTCGAGCAGCACAATGTCGAACCGGCTGAGCAGCAGGGCCGCCAGGGCAACGCGCGCCGCCTGGCCGCCGGAGAGCCCGGTCATCCCGGCGTCAGCTCCCACCTCGAGGCCCAGGTCGGCCAGAACGGCCGGGATCCGGTCCTCCAGGTCAGCGGCACCGGAGGCCATCCAGCGGTCGAAGGCCAGGGAGTACGCATCGTCGGCGCCCGGCGCCCCCGATCCCAGGGCCTCGGCGGTGGCCTCCATGGCTGCTGTCGCCTGGGCGCAGCCCGTGCGCCGGGCGATATATCCGGCCACGGTTTCACCGGCGACCCGTTCGTGCTCCTGCGGCAGCCAGCCAACATAGGCGTCAGAGGGAGCCAGGCTCACCGCGCCTTCCTGCGGTTCATCGACGCCGGCCAGGAGGCGCAGCAGGGTTGACTTGCCCGCACCATTGGCACCCACGACGCCGACCACGTCGCCGGGGGCTACGGTCAGGGAGAGCTTTGTGAAGAGTGTGCGGTGGTCGTGACCACCGGAAAGGTCCTTGGCAACAAGGGTTGCAGTCATTAGTTCATTCTCTCACCCGGGCAGGTTACCCGCGTTCAACGAGGGGTGCCCCTCGGGGCCAAACCCGGCAGAATCCGGCCGGGCATAGAAGAACCCGCTGGTCCGGACTTGGGGGGTGTACGGACCAGCGGGTTCGACCATTTAGCATAGTTCAATCACGACCTTACGCAAAATCCCAGACCCAAGAGCCCCTAGGCGGCCCTGCGGCACCGCACTCCCACCGCAGACCCAAAACCACACTGCCATTCGACTCCGCAGGAAGCACTAGATGCCCATTTCCGCAAAGGCGTTCCAAGACTGGCTTCATCAGGCTGCCCCGTCAGCGAGCACAGCCGATATCTGCAGGATCTCCGGCATCAAACGCACCACGCTTGCCCAGCAATTGGTGCGCGGAAAGGTTACCGAAACCACTGTGGTGAGCATCAGCCGCGCACTGGGGTTGAGTCCGCTCGCGGCTCTGGCTTCGTTCGAGCAGTTTGCGGAGCTGGCCTCCCCGGCGCCACCGCCGACCCCCGCCGAGCTCGTCAGCCAGGTTGCCACGATGGACTTGTTGCGCGTCGTCATTTCCCGGTCGTCACCCGTCCAAGGCGGCGACGGTGAGGAAGGGGGCTCCGTGTTGCCCGCACTGAGCCCGGCTCCGCATGCCACCTCGGTCCGGAACTGGGTGGACGCGGTTGACGACGGCGAGTTGCGCCACCGGGTTTCGGCCGCCACCGGCGTAGCCCCCCAGAATTATTCGGCCCAGCTCACAGCAAACCGGCTGTCCCCGGAATTGGCCTTCGCAACGGCCCGCGCGGCGGGGGTCGGCCTCACGGGAGGGCTGGTCGCCACCGGCTTGATCACCGAGGATGAGGCCGGCTGGCCGCCAGGGGCGAAGCAGTCGGCGTTGGAAGCACTCTCCAACGGGGAACTCACAGCCCTGGCCGGGGAACGGCTCCAGGCGCTCGGAAAATCGCTGCGGCGCCAGGAGCAGGAACAAGCGCAGACAGAGAAGATTTGGGAGCACCTCGGATGATCGGGATCCTGCAGTGGACCACCCTGGCGGTATGCGGCGTCGTCACGCTGGCCCGCATTCCGAGCGCCCTCCGCGGTGAGAACCGGTCCTTGTTCTCCATCTTTGCGCTGGCCACCCTGGCGATCCTGCTCAGCATTGATGGCCCCTACCTGGTGGTGGACCGTGCCCTGGGGGGCTTGAACATCGCCAACCTGGTACTGCGTTTTGTGATTTTCGCGGCCATCTTCTTCCTTGGACTCCGGGTGGCCCGGGGCTTCAGCGCGGACGACGCCTTGCGGCTCATCACCGGCCCCATCGGAATCGGGGTGGCGGCGGCGGCGTCCGCCGCGGTGGTGGCGGTGTTCCTTCTGATGGACACCTCGGGCTCCTCCGCGGGGATGACCGGCATTTTCGCCAAGGACCCTCGCAATGCCGCCCTGGTGGAGTACTACGGTGCCGCCGGACGCCTCTACCCGGCCTACGTCACCGCGGCGCTGTTCCCGGCCATGCTGCGGACGTTCCGCAGCAGGTTCCCGGCCCTGGTGCGGTCCAGCGCGGCGCTGATGGCACTGGGTACGGTCGGCATTTGCTTGAGTCTGCTGTCTCCGGTCATCCCGCCGTCCCTGGGAATTTTGCGGTACGTCTTCAACTACACGGCCGCTTTGTGCCTCATCCTTGGGCTGGCGCTGATCTGGCTGGCAAAGGTGCTTGCGCAGCGTGCTCAGAAGAAGCAATCTGTCCTCACCCGATGGTAGGGGTACTGGGGAACCGAGGGATGCGGAAGAAGCAGGAATGATGGCCATCCTCCAGTGGGGCACGCTGATCATTTGTTCGGTGGTGCTCCTCCTGCGCGTTCCGGATGCCATCCGGGGGCGGAACAGGATGGTTTTCGGCATACTGGTCATCGCGACGCTGTGCAGCCTGCTCTCAGTGCCCGGCCCCTACGCGGCGATCGACGTGGCACTGGGCGGCTGGAACGTCACCCATCTGATCCTGCGGCTCCTGGTGTTCGCGGCGGTCCTGCTGATCGGCCTGCAGGTCGCCAAGGGACTCGCCGACGCACGCGGTTACCGCCTCGTCGCCGGCCCGCCGGGACGCTGGGCACTGGCGGCGAGTGTTGTGGCCGTAGTGGCCGCCTTCTCCCTCATGGACACTCGCGGGTCCTCGGCCGGCCTGTTGGACATAGCGGACAACGCCGGGCACAATGCCGTGGTGGCGCCGTTCTACGCCGCCGCCGGCCGCACGTATCCGGGCTTTGTTTCAGTGGTCCTCCTGCCGGCGTTGGTAGGCACCGCCACCAGCCATTTGCCGCGGATGGTTCGGGCCGCGGCGTTCCTGACGGCTCTGGGGGCCGTCGCCACTGCCATCAGTGTTCCTGCCTGTTTTGCCCCGGGCGCCTGGCTCCTCGCGCAGCAATCGGTCAACTATCTGGCGGTCCTGGGCTACGTCCTGGGGCTGTGCCTGTTCTGGTTCTCGAGGCTAGGGACCAAAGGCGGCCGGTAACGCTCCCGCAACATTCCGTAAGAACAAGGGGCAGGGCATTCACAAAATCATTAGAGCGTGAAAGAATCATGAATGTGTGAAAGCGGCAATCGCTTTGTGTACGGAATTCAGCCGTGCGAAGCAGAAGCAGCCGCCCAAGCGCCATTGGGGGGATGAGTGGTAGCGGTCCGTGCGGACCGCTACCACTCAGCCGTTTAACCGGTCTTTCCGCCTCCCCGCGGGGCGGGCTGAGCGCCTCCCTCCGCCCCTGTTAGCGCACGAACCTCAGTGTGAGCAGCTGGAACGGCCGCAGCCTCAGGTCGGCCGAATTCAGGCCCGCCACGACCCCCGGGGCCCCGCCCTGAGGCTCGAGTGGCCGTTCCAGGAGGTCCACGGCGCGAACTGCGCTGACCGGAAAATTTGCCGTCACGCGGCCCGTGGACCGCTCGCCCAAGGATTCGTACAAGCGGACGATCACGTCGCCGGAGCCGTCTTCGGCAAGCTTGACTGCCTCGATGACCAGGGCCCGGCCCAAGACGGTGAACAGCGGTTCAACCGCGTGGGCCCCCTTCGCAAGCCGCGGTGCCAGGTTGGTGCGGTAGCCCTCCTCGACCGCGTCCGCGATGGACGCGCCCGGCCGGATCGTGACGTGCAGTTCGTGCCTGCCCTGGTCCGCGGCCGGGTCCGGAAACTTCGGCGCCCGCAGGAGCGAGACCCGCACGGTGGTGGTGGTCCCGCCGTCGTCCTCCCGCACGTTGCGGGTGACGTCGTGGCCGTAGCTGGACGCGTTGGAGATGGCCACGCCGTAGCCCGGCTCGGCCACGTGGATCCAGCGTTGGGCGCAGATTTCGAACTTCGCGCTCTCCCAGGACGTATTGAGGTGGGTCGGGCGGAAGACATGGCCGAACTGCGTCTCCGCCGCTGAGCGGTCCGCCTTGACGTCCAGGCCGAAGCCAAGCTTGAGTAGTTTTTCGCTTTCCTGCCAGTCCACCAGGGTGGAGATGGCGAGGGAGTCGGCCCCGGCCGCCAGCGCAATCCGCTGGGTGATGGCTGAGGAGCCGGCCACCCGCTCCACGACGACGACGGCGTCCGGGCTTTCGCCCGGGCCGCGCTCGAGCGTCACCGAACGCGCCTCGAGGAGCCGGACGACGTTCCTGCGGTAAAAGGCGTCGATGTCCCACGCGTCCCACTCGTTGGGTGTGTCCCGGTGCAGTTCCAGGACGTTGCCCCACTGCCCGGGAGCGATCGCCTCACGCCCGGTGGTGTGGTCCATGAGCGAGGTGAGCAGACCGTTGGCATCCACCACCGCGCGGACGATGCCGTTGTCCAGGACGTAGCCGCCGTCGGCTTCGGTAACGCTTATCGGCTGCGCGGAGCTGACCGGCTCGGCGGCGGCGAGGGCAGGCACGCCCTGGTGCTCATGCGGGGCGGCGTTGAGCAGGAACTCCCTGTTGCCCGGGCCCATGGCCGCGGCCGCGGCCGCCGTGATGATCGCTTCCAGCCCGCGTTCGACGGCGGCGTAGTTCCGTTCGGCATCCTGGTGGACCCAGGCGATGGAGCTCCCGGGCAGGATGTCGTGGAACTGCTGCAGCAGGACCAGCCGCCACAGGCGCTTGAGCTCGGCAGCGGGGTAGCGGTGACCGGCGCGCACGGCCGCCGTGGCGCTCCAGAGCTCGGCCTCCCGGAGAAGGTGCTCGCTGCGCCGGTTCCCCAGCTTGGTCTTGGCCTGGCTGGTGTAGGTGCCGCGGTGCAGTTCCAGGTACATCTCCCCCACCCAGACGGGGAGGCTCTCGTACTCGGTTTCGGCCTGCCGGAAGAAGCCGGCTGCCGAGCCGATCTGCACCTTCGGAGATCCTTCCAGGTCCGCGGTGCGCTGCGCGGCGGCCAGCATCTCGCGGGTTGGTCCGCCGCCGCCGTCGCCGTGGCCGAACGGCACCAGGGAGGTGGTTCCGCGTCCATGGTCGCGGTAGTTGCGTTCGGCGTGGGCCAGGTCCCTGGCACTGAGGTCGGAGTTGTATTTGTCGACCGGCGGGAAATGGGTGAAGATCCGGGTGCCGTCGATTCCCTCCCAGTTGAACGTGTGGTGCGGCATCCGGTTGACCTGGTTCCAGGAGATCTTCTGGGTCAGGAACCAGCGGATGCCTGCGGCTTTGATGATCTGGGGCAACGCCGCGGAGTACCCGAAGGTATCCGGCAGCCAGGCTTCCTGGCAGTCCACTCCGAGCTCGGCCAGGAAGAAGCTCTTGCCCTCAAGAAATTGCCGGGCCATGGCCTCGCCGCCGGGCATGTTGGAATCTGATTCGACCCACATCCCGCCCACCGGAACGAACTGCCCGGCGCGGACCTTGTCCAGGATGCGCCCGAAGAGCTCCGGATAGTACTCCTTCATCCACGCGAACTGCTGCGCGGAGGAGCAGGAGAAGACGAAGTCGGGGTGTTCATCCATCAGGGCGACGACGTTGGAGAACGTCCGGGCGCATTTGCGGATGGTTTCCCGGACCGGCCACAGCCAGGCCGAATCGATGTGGGCATGTCCGGTGGCAACGAGCTGATGGGCCGAAGCGTAGGCCGGCCGGGACAGCACGCCGGCGAGCGCGGCACGACCGGCACCGGCGGTACCGGCAACGTCGTCGGGGTCCATGATGTCCAGCATGCGCTCCAGCGCCCGCAAGATTTCGTGGCGGCGGGGCAGGTCCATGGGCAGCTCGTGCATGAGCCCGCCGAGCGCGAGGACGTCCTGCTGCAGTTCCCAGACGGTCTGGTTGAGCTCGGCGATCGCGATCTGGCCAAGGCGGTAGATCGGTTCGTTGCCGGACGTTGCTTTGTCGCCGTAGGGCGTGGCGGCGAACGTCCAGTGCTGGGACAGGTCGGGGTTGGCCGCGGCTTCGACGTAGAAGTCAACGGCCATGCCGCCGCCCAGGAGCTTGAGCGGGATGTGCTGGTTCCGCGGCGAGATCGCCTTGATGATGGTCCCGTCGGACCGCCAGGCGATGCCTTCGCACTGGAAGCCCGGGAGCTCGCCGCTGAAGCCCAGGTCCACCAGGACTTCCACCGAAGTGCCTGGCGCCGTTCCCCAGGATTGCGGCACTTCCCCCTGCAGCCGCAGCCACTTGGTGCTCCACGGCCGGCCCCAGGCCGCGCCGTGCTCCTGGGGCGTGAACTCGTGCCTCAAGGCCTCCAATGCCGGCACGGGTTCGTCCGGAGCATCCCAGCTGCTCAGCGTGAGGGGCAGGCTGCGCGGGTAGACGGCGGGCGCGATGCGGTCCCGCAGAAAGCGGTCCAACCGGACTTCCGTGAGACGGCGGTCGTCGTGCAAGGTGATCCTCTTCAGCGCCGGCGGACCCGATTGGCTCTCCAATCGATGGAAAAAACTTACGCCGCCGGGAACCTATTAACCAAGTGCTAGCGCGGTTTAGCCAAGTGCTAGCGCGGGCCGGCCGCAGGAGCCGGCACAGCGACGCGGTGGAGACCGGAGTACACGTTGAGGCTGGTCCGGCGGCTAAACCCGGCCAGGGTGAGCCCGCTCGCCTCGGCCAGTTCAACGGCCAGGCTGGAAGGAGCGCTGACGGCGGCGAGGACGGGGATTCCGGCGAGGGAGGCCTTTTGCACGAGCTCGAATGAGGCCCTGCCGGACACCTGCAGCACGGTCCCCCGGAGCGGCAACAGGCCTTCGCGCAGCGCCCATCCCACCACTTTGTCCACCGCATTGTGCCGTCCAACGTCTTCGCGGAGGCACAGCAGCTCTGCCGAGCCGTCGTCACAGATCTTAAAGAGCCCGGCGGCGTGCACCCCGCCAGTGACGTCAAAGACGTCCTGGGCGGCCCGGAGGGCTTCCGGCAGGGCCGCCAGTGTTTCCACCGGAACGGTCAGCGGATCCTCGGCTGGGCTGTAGTGCGAGGATTTGTGCACGGCCTCGATCGAGTCCGTCCCGCAGATGCCGCAGGAACTGGACGTGTAGACGTTGCGCCCGGTCTCCGGCGGGACGACGTCGGGCCTGAGCTGGGCTTCCACGACGTTGAACGTCTGGACGCCGTCGGCGTTCTCGCCGGCGCAGAACCTGAGCGACACGAGCTGCTCCGGAGCCCAGATCACCCCCTCGGAGACCAGGAACCCTGCGACAAGGTCGAAGTCGTTGCCCGGCGTCCGCATGGTGACGGAGAACGACAGGTTGCCGAGCCGGATTTCCAGCGGTTCCTCGACGGCGAGGACGTCTTCCCGGTGACGGACCGGGAATTCGAGCGCCTGCGGGGAACCGTCGAGGACAATCTTGTCCACTTTGCGGCGCTGTGTCACGCGGCCCATGCGGTACTCCTATGCAACATGTTTGTGCAGCTGTTGATGATTCTGCACCTGCTTGTGTTCGCGCGCTTGTTCGAGCGTTTGACTCTTTCCATCATTGTAAGAGCCTGATCCTGAAGCCAGCGCCGCCGCCAGGCGCCTGGTGAGCCAGACTTCCGGGCCACCAGGCGTCCGTGGCTGTCAGCCGAGGAGGGCGCTCCAGTCCACCGGCCCGCCGCTGGCCGCGGCTTTCCGGGCCGCGCGCTTTGCAGTCGGTTTCGGCGCCCCGGGCGCTGCAGCCAGGTCCGGGAGCGGCGCACTCCAGGGGAGCGTGAACGCCGGGACCGGTTCCCCCAGCTGGACACCGTGGGGCGGGACCACCAAGACGCCGTCGGCGGCGGCCAGTCCGCGCATCATGCCCGGGCCCGTGTGCTGCGCCGGGGACGCCATGCCGTAAAGCAGCCGGAAGGGCATGAGCCGGGTCCGCCCGGGATCGGCGTCAATCATCGAGCCGCAGGGCACCTCGCTGAGCGGGGGGATGGGCGCGTGGCCCAGGGCCGCCAGGAGCGGGGCTCCGATGGTGCACAGCGCCATCATGGCCGCCAGCGGGTTCCCCGGCAGACCGAGGATGTACCTGCCATCAGGCAGTTCGGCCAGTACAGCCGGGTGGCCCGGCCGCATCGCGATTCCATCAATGAGCAGCCGCCCGCCCAGCTCGGCGACCGATCGCCGGAGGTGGTCCGTCCCGGAGCGTCCGGTGCCACCGGTGGTGATAACGATGTCGGCAGGCAGGCTTTCACCCGCAGGGACGGGTTCGCTGTCTTCGAGGGCGGCGAGCCATTCGGCGTAGGTGTCACCGATTTTCACTTCCTCCGCGCAGATTCCGCCCAGCATCTCCACCACGGCTGCCAGCTGGGGTCCGAACGTATCGCGGACCTGGCCGGGCGCCGGCATTCCTGAGGTCACCACTTCAGAGCCGGTGAACACGAGCCGGACCAGGGCCTTTCCGAGCACGGGAAGGGTGTCGTTTCCGGCCAGCGCGGCCAGGGCCAGGTGGGCCGGATTCAGGACCGTGTCGGTTTTGATCAGGATGTCCCCTTCGGCGGCTTCTTCCCCGGCTTTCCGGATGTGGTCGCCGTTCCGCGGGTCCCCGGGCTTGGCGCTGCCGCCCAGTTTCAGGACGGGCAGTCCGTCCTCGTCCGCGCCGATGACCCCGCTTTCACTGCGCAGCACGGCCTTGGCCCCGGCGGGGATGAGGCCGCCGGTGGCGATCGGGCTCGCCTGATGTGGGGCGAGCCGCTGCCCGGGTTCAGCCAAGATCCAGGGACCGCTGCCGTTGACTGCCCAGCCGTCCATGGCAGAGGAGGCGTAGTGGGGCATGTCGCGCACGGCCACTACGTCTGCTGCCAGCGTGCGGCCCAGGGCCTGTCGGAGCGGGATGGGGGCGGCGGGGATGGGAGTGGCACAGTCAAAGGCGAGCTGCCGGGCCTCATCCCAAGTGTGGGCCAGATGCCGGTGCGCGCCGCCCTCCGGTTCCTGCCGCGCCGGTTCCTGCTGCGCCTGGGCCTCGTTGTCGTCGAGGATGTCGTCAGCTTTGTCCTCGGCTTTGTCGTCAGCTCTGTCCCCGGCTGTATCGTCGGCTCTTTCGTCGCCCGTATCATCGCTTGTGGCGCGAGGTCCGCTGCCGCCTGGAGGCGCAGGTGTCATGCCCCGGAAGCTTCGGCGGCGGCGTGGTCCTTGGCGAGCTGGCGCGCAACAGCCATGGCGGCCTGCATGGACACCTCGTCCGTGGCCTGTCCGGAGCCGGAGGCCAGACCGGCGGCAAACCCGGCAATGAACGTGGTCAGCGGTGCTGCCGGGCGCACCACGGCGTGGGCGGCCACGCCTGCCAGCGCGAGGACCTCGGACACGTCGATCTCAACGTCTTCCAGTTCCAGGGCCTGGAGCAGGGCACGGCACCAGTCTTCGAGCGTTTCGTCCTGGCTTTTCACCGTTTGCCTCCATGGTTGGGGTCAGCTGCGGAGCCCGGCACGGACCCGGAACCGAAGTCCGAGATCCTGCCGGATACACCTAGTGCGGTCGCGTCGTCCCAGGTGTCGACGTCATCCGTGGAACCGGGGGGAACACGAACTTCCCGCACGTCCAGCCTAGCAAGAAGGGCGAAGACCGACGCGTTTTCGAGGCCTCTCCCGCGTGCGGCGTCGGCCGCAGATCGTTGTAGCGCGGCCGTGCTATAAAAGCCCGCCAGCGGCTGTTTGCGGCCATCGGCGGAGACTGCCATGACGCCGTCGCCCGCTTCCCCGCCCGGCGGAGCGGCCAGCGCCGCGACAAGGGTGCTGACCGCCGCCGCAGAACGCGGCATGTCACAGGCAAGGACCAGGGTGAAGGGCGCCGGAGTGCCGGCAGAACTCCCGGCCGCAGGGTTCCGCCCAACGTCAGCCCTCCCGGCATGATCGGCTGCCAGTGCGCCCAGTCCGGCGGCGATGGCGGCGGCCGGCCCGGCGAAGGGCGGCTCTTCCCGGCAGGTCAGGATCCCGTCGGGAAGGTTACCCGGGTCGGGGCCCACGACGACAATGCGGTCGCTGCGCGCCGCGGCCGCGGCGCGCAGCGACCGCGTCAGCAGCGTGGCGCCGTCGTAAGTCAGCCCGGCCTTCGGGACACCGCCCAGGCGGGAAGACCTGCCCCCGGCGAGAATAATGGCATCGAACTCCACCCGCCCAGCCTAGCGCGGCGCAGTAGGCTCAGCGCCGGCGGGGAAGGAGTGGCTGCCTGGCATTCGTGGCCGGAAGGGGGTGACGGCGGGTTTTCGCTGCGGTTTCGGACAGCCACACCGGTTTCGGACGGGCGCGCCGGGGATCTGCGTGGCGGATGTCCGATTCCGTAGCGCTTTCCCGGATGCTTAGCGGCTAACCGCAGGCATACACCCCGGCAGCGATCAGGCAGCGATCGGGCCGCGGTTCAGGCGGCCGATTCGGGGAGCAGGAACGGATCCCAGGCCGGAGTGGGCTTTTCGAGTTCCTTGATCTGCCACATGGTGCCCTTCGGGGGCCCGGGGGCAAAGCCGAGTTTCCAGCCCATCTCCCCCGGCGTGTGGTCCCCCTTGGCGTTGTTGCAGCGCAGGCAGGCCGCGACGAGATTTTCCCACGAATCCGCGCCGCCCCTGGACTTGGGCTGGACGTGGTCGATCGTGTGGGCGGCCTTGCCGCAGTAGGCGCAGCGGTGGGCGTCGCGGCGGAGGACACCGCGCCGGCTGACCGCTGTGATGGTGTTGTACCGCGGCCGGACGTAGCGGTTCAGGAGGATCACGGAGGGGCGGCCCAGTATGTCCTGGGGGCCGACGACGGGATCGTCCCCTTCGGCCACCACGCTGGCCTTTCCGGTCAGGACAAGGACGAGCGCCCGGCGGAAGGTGACTACCGCCAGCGGTTCATATCCAGCATTCAGAACGAGAGTGCGCATCCGCATACCTCTTCACGGCCGCACCCGCCAGGGGCACGAGGGCCGGCTGCCCTCTGCATGGTCGGGCTATGGATCGACAAGACAAGAGTAAACACTCAACTGCCCGATCACCGAATATTTTTTCCGTGCGGCTGTGACCGGCGCGGGACGTTTATGGTGCGGGAACGCAAAAGACCCCCGCCTCAACAGGCGGGGGTCTTTAGAGGTGCGGAGGTTTTTGCCTAGGCGCCGATGTGGATGAAGACGGGGCCGGAGCCGACGTTCACGCTGTACAGCGCGGTGGTCCCGCCGTTCCAGCCGCCGTGGACTGCCATGCCGTTGCCGACGTAAACCGCGATGTGGGCCATGCCGACGCCGCCGTTCTGGTAGTAGGCCAGGTCGCCCGGACGGGCTTCGGCGGCGCTTACGGTGCGGCCGAGGGACAGGTAGCCTGCCGGCCAGCCGTGGTAGTGGATGCCGGCTGCGGCCAGCGCGTTGGTGGCGAGGGCGGTGCAGTCCTGCGCCACGCCGATCTGCGCGTAGGCGGCGGCGGCGATGGTGGCACCGGCGCCGCTTGCCACTGCGGCGGCCGGGGCGGGGGCCTGGGCAGCTGCGCCGCCGCTGACGCCAAGCTTGGTGCTGGCGGCCTGCGTGCCGGCGGCCTTGGTGGCCGTCGATTCCTGGACCTTCACGACGGGCTTGGGAGCCTCGACGACGGGAGCCGGCGACGTGGTGACGGCGGGCTTCTCGTAGGAGATCGCGATGGTGGAGGCAGCCGAGATCGTTGCCGGAGCAGCCGACTGGACTTCCAGTGCGGAAGCGGAGGTGGATTCGCGCTGAACGTTGGTCTCAGCAGCGTTGGCTGCGATTCCGCTGGTCAGAACCAAGCCGGAAGCTGCGGCGATGACCGCGGCCTGACGGCCCATGCCGCCGGCGTTGTCGCCGACTGCCTTGGCAATAACAGCCAGCGAGTTGGTCTTGGTGACCTCGGCGCGGTGCCGTGCAACGGTTGCACGAGTAGTCATTAAGTTCTCTCTTTCGTGTTCCTGGGCCGCGCGCTTTCGGGCGCGGACTTAGGACGCTCCGGCATCTTGGGGGTACGCCGGATCGCCCCGAAATGGGTTACTTAGCGAAGGGTGTACTGCGAAGACGCGCCAAAAGCGGCGACTGCATGCTGTCCGGACTCGATAGAGAATGAGCCAGCGGAAAGTGATCCCATCCGGGCGCCAGCAAGGGCGGCACGTGATGGGGATTTGGGCGCGCTCATAGGAGCCTCGCCCGTGCGCATGCGCGCGGCATTGTGGCGTGAAGACACGAAGGTAGCCTCTCCCAATGCCTACGAGGTGAGCTGTCGGATTCGGATGGGAGTCACCCGGCCGCGCCGCTTCCTGGGAAGCTTTGCGACTTAACCCCTAGGCCTTCTTTCGAAGGCCAAAATTGGTTCCCCCGCCCCTGCCAGACGATGTAATGCGAACGGACCTTGAGCGGTGGCAGAGCTAGGCAATCCACTCAAGAGCGCCAACTTCGGAAAAGTTGGCGTGCTTCAAACCCTACAGCAGTCGGACCGGAAAGTCACATTCAGATCACGGCGTGTCACAGGGATGCGAGAGTGGCCCATCATCTTTAGAGCCAGCCGAGGGGGTCAACGACGTCGCCGTTGACCATCACTTCAAAGTGGAGGTGGCAGCCCGTCGAGGCGCCGGTGGTCCCGCTCATAGCGATGATGTCGCCGCGCGTGACCTTCTGGCCGACCTTGACCGATGAGGAGGACAGGTGGTTATACGTGGTCTCCAGGCCGTTGCCGTGGTCAATCACCACGCGGTTTCCGCCGCCGTACGGATGCCAGCCATTGAAGGTCACAGTGCCGCTGGCGGCGGCGTGGACGCCGGTGCCACACTTCGCGGCGTAATCCTGGCCGCGGTGGAACTCCCCCGAACCGCCGGTGATGGGGTTCACACGGTAACCGAAAGGTGAGGCCGTGACCATCTGGTCCAGCGGCGCGCCAAGTGTTCCGGCAGAGGCCGCACGCGTGATGCTGCCCACAGACTGCGCACTCAACAACTGCTTGAGCTTGCCGTCTGGGTCGCCCTTGGTGGCGACGGCCGTGCGGCTGAAGTCGACTTTCGCGGCGGCTGCAGCGGTGACGTCCGGCTGAACAGCAGCGGAAACTGCGCCGGATCCCGCAGTGGAGGCCAGCACAGGGCTGGTCACGGGTACCGTCACCGTGAGGACCAGGCCAGTTGCGGCCAGCGCGATGCCGGCCTTCTGTCCCACCCCGCTGGCTGCGGCAAACTCCGTTGCCTGACGGAACGGAGCGCGGCGACGACGGCGTTCGTCGCGGTGCGCGTCGCGCGGGCGCTCGGCCGCGTGCTCGACGACGGGACGCGGCTCCGGAGCGGGACCGGTCGCGCGGCGACGGCCCCTGGCGGTCTGGGTGGTCAAGAACGGTTCCTCTCTGGATAGCCTGCGAAGTTAGCTGTCGGATTCGGGTCAGAGAGTTCAAAGACCCGGTCCGCCTTTTGCAAGCATCCGGACACAGAGGTAGCCCCAGGGATCCCTCGATGGAAGATGCTTGCCGCTGACGGACTTCACCCCAAGGCTGCCGGATTAGCAGCCGAAAGTGGTTCCCCCGCCCCTGCCAGGAGATGGTTCTGCTACTGATCCGCTGGCAGGGCTCGGCTTCGGATCAGATAACGCTTTGGTATCGGTACAGGCCACTAACTATAGGCGATTAAGCCGCCCGGTAATAAATCCGTGATCCCCCTCGGTGCAGAACTCATGGGTTGTCCCATGACCGGGCCGTTGCCGCTGGTCAGGCGACGGTTACAAAGACGTGCGCGGCGACCTCGGGCGGCAGCTCAAGAGCGCCTTCGATATCCGGAACACGCACCGAGATGTACTCCCCCACCCGCTCCAGCGAAACCTTCGCGCCGGGCCGGATTCCGCCTTCGTCGAGCTGGGCCAGCAGCTCGGGTTCCACCTGGATCGGCTCCGCCAGCCGGTTGACCGTGATCCGCGAACCCGCACCGTAGCCGGCCATGGCCTCCAGCAGGTTCACAACCCCGTCCGCGTACGTCCCGGAGGGCAGACCGCCGAGTTCCGCAAGCCCGGGAATCGGGTTTCCGTAAGGAGAAACAGTGGGGTGGTCGAGCATCTCATAGATCCTCCGCTCGACCCGTTCACTCATGACGTGCTCCCACCGGCACGCTTCCTCATGCACATACGCCCAGTCGAGCCCGATGACATCGGCGAGAAGGCGCTCCGCGAGGCGGTGCTTGCGCATGACGCCAATGGCACGTTTCCGTCCGCTTTCGGTCAGCTCAAGGTGCCGGTCGCCCGATACGACCACCAGGCCGTCCCGCTCCATGCGTCCGATGGTCTGGGAAACGGTGGGGCCGGAGTGTCGGAGCCGCTCGGCGATGCGGGCGCGGAGGGCGACGATGTTCTCTTCTTCAAGTTCCAGGATGGTCCGAAGATACATCTCCGTGGTATCGATCAGATCCGTCATTCAACTCAGCTCCTTGAGCGCAGTCTTGCGTCATTCCCACCGTACCGCGTGCGGGCTGCATGCAGGACGCGCCCTGGCGAGATCCGCCGTACGTTCGCAGCACAGCCTAGCCTATTTTGAATTACTCCGGATAATTTTGGTGCGCACTCCGGACGCTTCCCGCAGCCCGCCGGCCGGCCTGCCCGGCCCGTCTCAATGACCGGACTATGACAGACTTTTTTCCGTATCGCGGGCGTCAGTCAGGCAGAATGAAAATGGGTGTCCGTTGCAGCCATCCCTGCCCGGCCCCCTCCCAGCCACTCTACGAACCAGCCGAATATTGGAGCCACTGTGAGCGACACCAGCATCACGATCCCCGCCAACCTCCTGCCCAAGGACGGACGGTTCGGCGCCGGCCCGTCCAAGGTCCGCCCGGAACAGCTCGAGGCCCTCACGGCATCGGCGAAGTTGCTGGGAACCTCCCACCGTCAGGCACCCGTCAAGAACCTGGTGGGCTCGGTACGCAGCGGCCTCAGCGAGTTCTTCCGTGCGCCGGAAGGCTACGAAGTTATCCTGGGCGTGGGCGGCTCCACCGCATTCTGGGACGTTGCCAGCTTCGGCCTCGTGGAAAACAAGGCACAGCACCTCTCCTTCGGCGAGTTCGGTTCCAAGTTTGCCTCGGCGACCAACAAGGCACCGTTCCTTGCCGAATCCTCCATCATCAAGGCCGAGCCCGGCAGCCGCCCCACCGCCCGGGCGGAGGCCGGCGTCGACGTGTACGCATGGCCGCAAAACGAGACGTCCACCGGCGTCGCAGCCCCCGTCCGGCGCGTGCCGGGCGCGGACGAAGGATCGCTGGTGCTGGTGGACGCCACCTCGGCCGCCGGCGGGCTGGACGTGGACGTGGCCGAGTCCGACGTCTACTACTTTGCGCCGCAGAAGAACTTCGCGTCCGACGGCGGCCTGTGGCTGGGCCTGTTCTCCCCGGCGGCGCTCGAGCGGGCGGCCCGGATCAAGGCCAGCAACCGGTGGATCCCCGATTTCCTGGACCTCCAGACGGCAATCGACAACTCCCGGCTGAACCAGACCTACAACACCCCCGCCCTGGCCACCCTGGTCACCTTGGATGCCCAGGTGCAGTGGCTCAATGCCAACGGCGGCCTGGACTTCGCCTCCGCCCGGACCGCCGATTCTGCCGGCCGGATCTACCGCTGGGCCGAGGCGTCAGGCTACGCGACCCCGTTCGTGGCCAAGCCCGAGGACCGCTCCAACGTGATCGCCACGATCGACTTCGACGAATCGATCGATGCCGCGGCCATCGCCAAGGTGCTGCGCGCCAACGGCGTCGTCGACACCGAACCGTATCGCAAGCTCGGCCGGAACCAGCTGCGCATCGCCACGTTCGTGGCGATCGAACCGGATGATGTCTCGGCACTGCTCGAGTGCATCGATTTCGTCGTGGCGGAACTCAAGAGCTAGCTTCAGCGCCCGACGGCGTCGTCCCGGCCAGGTGCCGGTGCGGCGCCGTCCGCGCTTTCCAGGCGGGCGCCGCCTGCGCTTTCCAGGCGGGCGCCGCCCGCGCTTTCCAGGCGGGCGCCGTCTGCGCTTTCCAGGCGGGCGCCGGCGGCGCTTTCCAGGCGGGCGCCGGCGGCGCTTTCCAGGCGGGCGCCGTCCGCGCTTTCCAGGCGGGCGCCGGCGGCGCCGGTGGTGCTCACCACGCGGAAGAACCGCAGCCCGCGCGCCCGGCGGTTGAAGCGGAGCCGCAGCTGCTGGGCCCGGATAATCCACAGCAGCCCGATCAGGGCCGCGAGCAGGCCCGCGACGGCCGCGACGCCCATGGACCAGCGGGGACCGGCGGTGTTCGCCACCCAGCCGACGAACGGCGCGCCGATGGGCGTTCCGCCCATGAAGATCGCCATGTAAAGGGCCATCACCCGGCCCCGCATCACGGGGTCGGTGGTGGTCTGCACGTACCCGTTGGCGCTCGTCATCATGGTGATCGCGAAGAGCCCCACCGGCACCAGCGCGACGCCGTACCAGAAGTAGCTTGGAGCCAGCGCGGCGATGCCCGAGGTCACGCCAAAGGCCCCGGCGGCCCCGAAAATGACCCGCAGCCGCGGTTTGCCGCGGCCGGCCGACAGCAGTGCCCCGGTGACGGATCCGATGGCCATGATCGAATTCATGAGGCCGAAGGCTCCCGCGTCGAGACCGAATTCCGTGCCCACCATGGCTGCGATGAACAGGGCGAAATTCAGTCCCAGGGTTCCGACGATGAAGATGGCCACAAGCACCACGATGATGTCCGGGCGGAACCTCACATAGCGCAGCCCCTCCCGGATCCTGCCCTTGCCGGCCGCCGCCCGCGGCAGCCGCCGCAGCGAGGCCGCCGGGATTTTCGCAAGGCTCAGCAACAAGGCGACGAACGTGAGTGTGTTGAGGAGGAAGACCCAGCCGGGCCCGATGACGGCTGTCAGCACGCCGGCCACCGCCGGGCCGATCATCCGGGCAACGTTAAAGGAGGCACTGTTGAGGGCCACGGCGTTGGGAAGGTAGTCGTCCTGGACCAGTTCGGAGACGAACGTCTGGCGCACCGGGGCGTCCAGCGCGGAGACGACGCCGAGCATCAGGGCGAAGGCGTACACGTGCCAGAGCTGCGCCACGCCGGTGACCACCAGGATGCCCAGCCCGGCGCTCAGCAGCGCCATCGCGGACTGGGTCAGCACCAGGAGCCGCTTGCGGTTGAAGCGGTCCGCGAGGAGGCCGGCCACGGGCGCGAGGAAGAGCTGCGGGCCCAGCTGCAGGGCCATCGTGACGCCCACCGCCCCGGCGTCCTGGGAGGTCAGGTGGGCAAAAACCAGCCAGTCCTGGGCGGTGCGCTGCATCCAGGTGCCGATGTTGGAGATGAGCGCGCCGACAAACCAGATCCGGTAGTTCAGGATGTGCAGGGATTTGAACGTGGACATCAGCTCCAGCCTTCCTTCTGCACGCTCCCGGACGTTTCCACCCGCTAGTTAACCTCGTCGACGGGGCGTTCCTCCGCGGCGTCGTCGCTGTCCTCGTCGGTATCGTCCTCGTCGGCATCGGCGGCGTCGGCATCGTCGTCGTCCTGCTGGGCGGCGTCGGCGTCGGTGCTGCCGGCGGTGTCGTCGTCCTGCTGGACGTCCCCGGCTCCTTGCGCCGGCGCTTCGGCGGCAGGCGCCTCCTCGGCGGCGTCCTCTGCCTGGGCATCTTCCGGGCGGACGCGCTCAGCCCACGGCACCCAGGCCGGCGCCAGGATGGAATCTTCGGAGGGCAGCAGGCCGAGTTCGTCGACCGTCACCACCTTGGACCGGGAATTGCGGGTCAGCACGGCGTACCACTGCCATCCCAGGTATCCGGGCAGCTTGGATTCGAACAGGTGCGTCACCAGGCGGTCGCCTTCGCTGCGGGCACCGATGTGCGGGCCGATCTGCTCGGCGGGGGCAATGCCTTCCACCGCGGTACGGGCAACGTCGACGGCGGCGGCCAGGAAGGCGTCGGGCTTGCCGGTGCGCCAGACGGGCACGCCGGCCCGCGGTCGGGGTCCCTGCTTTGAACCGGTCCCCCTGGGTCCGGCAGGCACTGCGGATCCGGCATCCGGCACCGGCAGCTGATCAGGTTCCTGAGTCATCAAGAGCCTTAGACGTCCAGCTCGTCGGCAACCTTGCGAAGGGCGGCCGCGATCGCCTTGCCCTTGTTGCCGTCCGGGTACTTGCCCGCGGACAGGGTCCCGGACAAATTGTCCAGCACGCTCACAAGGTCCTGCACCAGCGGGGCCAGGTCCCTGGCGCTGGGCCGCTTGGCCTTGGCGATGGACGGCGTCTTGTCCAGCACCCGGAGGCCGAGCGCCTGGGCACCTTTGCGGCCGTCGGCCACGCCGAACTCAACCCGTGTTCCGGCCTTCAGCTCCGAGATGCCCTCGGGCAGCGCCGACTTGGGCAGGAAGACTTCCTGGCCGTCCTCGCCAGCGAGGAATCCGAAGCCCTTTTCCTTGTCATACCACTTGACCTTGCCGGTAGGCACGTAATCAACCTTCTTCGTTCTGCGGGACACGGCCGGCGGTCACCGCATCCGCATGGATACGCGGGTTCAGGGTATGACTGCCTGGACCGTGTTGGTCTGTATCTTTCAAGGTTATCCTGCCTTGTTCACTTTAGCGGTTTGAGGCGCGGGCGAGGCCGGGACTGTTAGCGTTGGCCTCATGACACTGACGCGTTACCGGCGGCCCCTGCTGGTCATTGCGGCCGCCATTGCTGTGCTGTCCCTCGTTGCCGTCGGCACTGTCATGGCAATGGCCTTCAACCAAGTCGTGGCGCCCGGATGGGTCACCTCAACGGCCCTCTACGGGCTCCCGGTGGCCTTCCTGCTCATGCTCGCCCTGGTGCTGGACGCCGTCGTCGCCCGACGGCGCCCGCGCGGGTCAAGCGAACGGTAACGTCGGCCCATGTCCCTCATCCGCGCGCTCAGCAAGGAACTTCAGGCACGAAGCGACGATTCGTTGCGGGCCTTGTTCTGCGCGCGGCCGGATCTGATCTCTCCGGGGGTTCCGGACTTCGCGGCCTTGGCCGCGCGTGCCAGCGGACGGGTCAGCGTGCAGCGGGCGCTCGAGCGGCTCAACCGTCCGCAGATGCAGGTGCTGGAAACCCTGCACCTGTGCACCAACGCCGATACAGGACACAGCGCGTCCGCTGCGATGCTGAAGAAACTGATCAACGGCGCCTCGGTGGCCGCCATCGACCGGCTGTTGCATTCCCTGCAGGAACTGGCGCTCATCCATCGCGCCGACCCGCCGCACGGCGTGGCTGCCGGGAAGCAGCGGCATTACCTTCCGGTCGGCAGCCTCAAGGATGTGATTGGCATCTACCCTGCCGGGCTGGGGCGCAGCTACACCGAGCTCGTGCGGCTCCAGCCGGCCTTTGCGCAGCGTGTGGTGCAGCTGGTGGGCGAGCTGCACCGGAGCGGGGCGTCCATCCCAGCGGCAACGACCCCCATGGAAGCGGCCCTGGCGCTGCAGCACTGGACGGCAACACCGCAGACCCTCCAGCAAATCCTGGCCACCGCGCCGGAACGGACCACGACACTGCTGGCGCGGTTCGGCAACTGGGCCATGGGCGCCGTGCCCCAGGCACAGCGGCGCGCCTCCGTGCTTCACGAAAGCTCCGACGTCGGCCCCGTGGACTGGCTGCTGGCGCGCGGGCTGCTGGTGCCGCTGGACGCCGCCCACGTTGAACTGCCGCACAGCGTCGGCGTTTCGCTGCGTGGCGGGTTTGTCATTGAGCATTTCTCCCTCCTGCCGCCGGTGCCGCAGCTGGGCCAAACGAGTGCAGGACTGCGCCGCAACGCCGCGCTGGGAGCCATCGCCGAGACGCTGCGGCTGGTCGGCGAAGTGCTCTACACCGTGCGCGAGCAGCCTTTGGCCACATTGCGCAGCGGAGGCGTCGGGGTCCGGGAGATGAAGCGGCTGGCGGATTCGCTGCGGACCGGCGTTCAGGAGGCCGGCGTCCTCGCGGAGCTCTGCGGTATGGCCGGTCTCCTGCGACTGGACGTCGATAGTTCCGCCTGGGTGCAGCCGCCGCAGCTGGAGTGGCTGGCGCTCCCGCGGCAGGAACAGTGGCTGTGGCTGGTCAACGCCTGGCTGGCCAGCGAGCGCGCACCCTCCCTCGTGGGCCAGCCCGTGAACGCTGCCGCCGCGGGCACGGCGGGCCACCGGGGCACGGCCGGGAGCACCATCAACGCGCTCTCCGCCGAGGCGCAGCGGCCCGACGCCCCCGTGGTCCGCAAACGGGTCCTGGAGATCCTCCATGAGCTGACCCTGGAGGTGGCGGCCCCCGACGGGCAGGCGCCCGTCCTCGATGCCGCGGCCGTGCTGGAGCGCGCCGAGTGGGCGCAGCCCCGGATGGCCCGCCGTTTCAGCTCGCTGGTCCGCGGGATCCTGAGGGAGGCTGAGATGCTTGGCCTGGTCGGTTCCGGAGCGCTCAGCCAGCTTGGCGCCGCGATCGCCGCCGAGCAGCCGGATGACGCCCTGGGGATCCTGGGCGAACACCTGCCGGCGGCCCTGCAGCACGTGCTGTTGCAGGCGGACCTGACGGCGGTGGCGCCGGGATATCTGGACCCCGAATTGAGCGACCGGCTCCTCACCATGGCCACGGCCGAGGGGCAGGGGCCGGCAACCATCTACCGTTTCTCCGTGGCGTCGGTCCGCCGGGCCCTCGACGCCGGCCAGGACGCCGCGGCGATGCTGGAGTTCCTGCGCCGGCATTCGGCCACGGCCATCCCCCAGCCCCTGCAGTACCTCATCGAAGACACCGCAGCCCGCCACTCCCGGCTCCGCGTCGGCGCGGCGGCCAGCTTCATCCAGAGCGAGGACGAGACGGCGCTGCTGGATCTGCTCAACGCCCCGGCCGCCTCCGGCCTGGGCCTGATGCGCATCGCCCCCACCGTCGTCATCTCGCACGCCGCGTCCCGCGACACCGCCCAGGTGCTCAGAGGCCTGGGCCTCGCCCCCGTCGTGGAGGAAGCGGCGCCCGCCGTCATCCGGCTACGCCGCAGCACGTCCCTCCCCGTCGGCGGCCGGCCGGTCTACACCGCCCCGCGCACCGCTCCCCCGGAGGCGGATATCGATGCCCAGCTGGCGGTGCTGCGCAGTGCCGGGCACCCGGCACCTGGCGCTGCCGGCGCCAACCCTCCGGCGGCCGTCCCCGGCAGCGAGGAGGCGACCCAGCTGGGGCTGGAGACTCTGCTGAAAGCGATCCGCCTCAAACAGCGGGTGGTGATGAACGTCGTCGACAGCATGGGGAATGCCAGCCGCGAAAGCGTTGTTCCCGTAGCAGTGAATGGCGGGCGTGTCCGCGTGTTCGATCCGGACAAAGAGACCGAGCGGGTCCTGTCCATCCACCGGATTATTGATGTAGAAGCCACAGAGGAATTGCTCCAGTGAATGACGGGCCCCTGATCGTCCAGAGTGACAAGACCATCCTGCTGGAGGTCGACCACGAACTCGCTACCGTTGCCAGGCACGCCATCGCGGCGTTTGCCGAGCTGGAACGGGCTCCGGAGCACGTCCACAGCTACCGGCTGACACCGCTGGGGCTGTGGAATGCCCGGGCGGCCGGGCTGGACGCCGAAAAAGTGTTGGACACCCTGCTGAAGTACTCGCGGTTCCCGGTGCCGCATTCGCTGCTGATCGACGTCGAAGAGACCATGTCCCGGTACGGCAGGCTCCGGCTGGAAAAGGACCCGCAGCACGGCCTGGTCATGCGCACGTCCGACTACCCCGTCCTCGAAGAGGTCAGCCGCGCCAAGAAGATCGCCCCGCTGCTCGGGCCGCGGATCGACGGCGAGACGGTGGTGGTGCATTCCTCCCAGCGTGGCCAGCTCAAGCAACTGCTACTCAAGATCGGCTGGCCGGCCGAGGACCTGGCCGGGTACGTGGACGGCACTCCACACCCCATCATGCTCAACGAATCGGGCTGGAAGCTGCGGCCCTACCAGCGGCTGGCCACGGAGAACTTCTGGGCCGGCGGCAGCGGCGTCGTCGTGCTTCCCTGCGGTGCGGGCAAGACACTGGTGGGGGCGGCCGCAATGGCCACCAGCTCCACCACCACCCTGATCCTGGTGACCAACACCGTCGCGGCGCGGCAGTGGAAGGACGAGCTCCTCAGGCGCACCTCGCTGACCGAGGAGGAGATCGGCGAATACTCCGGCTCCGTCAAGGAGGTCCGTCCGGTCACGATCGCCACCTACCAGGTCCTGACCACGAAACGCGGGGGCCTGTATCCGCATCTGGAGCTCGTGGACGGCAATGACTGGGGCCTGATCATCTACGACGAGGTCCACCTGCTGCCGGCCCCGATCTTCCGGATGACGGCAGACCTACAGGCCCGGCGCCGGCTGGGGCTCACGGCCACCCTGGTGCGGGAGGACGGCAGGGAGGGCGAGGTCTTCAGCCTCATTGGCCCGAAACGGTACGACGCCCCGTGGAAGGACATCGAGACCCAGGGCTACATCGCCCCCGCGGATTGCGTGGAGGTCCGGGTGGACCTGCCGCGCGAGGAACGGGTGGCTTACGCCATGGCCGAGGACGCCGACAAATACCGGTTGTGCGCCACGTCCGAGACCAAGACCGGGCTGGTGGAGGAACTCGTCGCCGAGCACGCCGGCGAACAGCTGCTGGTGATCGGGCAGTACATCGACCAGCTGGACGAGATCGGCGAGCGCCTGAACGCACCCGTGATCAAGGGTGACACGTCGGTCAAGGAACGCCAGCGGCTCTTCGACGCCTTCCGCGCCGGTGAAGTCCACACCCTCGTGGTGTCCAAGGTGGCCAACTTCTCCATCGACCTGCCCGAGGCGTCGGTGGCGATCCAGGTCTCCGGCTCCTTCGGTTCCCGCCAGGAGGAGGCCCAGCGCCTGGGCCGGCTGCTGCGTCCGAAGAAGGACGGCCGTGCCGCCCGGTTCTACTCACTGGTGGCCCGGGACACCCTGGACCAGGACTTCGCCGCGAAGCGGCAGCGTTTCCTCGCCGAGCAGGGCTACGCCTACCGGATCATGGACGCCAAGGACGTCGGCACCACGGGCTGAGAGGGGTCCATGCAACACTCAAGTACCGTTCAGAAAACTCCCAGAGTCTGGGAGCATCATGGGAACATGAAGAAGAATGGTCCCGAAGCCAAGCTGCTCGTCGTCGATGATGAACCCAACATCCGCGAGCTGCTGTCGACGTCCCTGCGGTTCGCGGGATTTGAAGTTGTCTCGGCCGGCAGCGGGCGCGAGGCACTGGCTGCCGCCGAAGAGCATGCCCCGGACTTGGCCGTCCTTGACGTCATGCTCCCGGACATGGACGGCTTCACCGTCACCCGCCGCCTCCGTGCGGCCGGCAAGCACTTCCCCGTCCTGTTCCTGACGGCCAAGGACGACACCGAGGACAAGGTCACCGGCCTGACCGTGGGCGGCGACGACTACGTCACCAAGCCGTTCAGCCTCGACGAAGTGGTGGCCCGCATCCGCGCGGTGCTCCGGCGCACGCAGCCGCAGGTCGACGACGACGCCGTGATCCGGGTCGATGACCTCCAGCTCGACGACGACGCCCACGAGGTCCGCCGCGGCGGCACCGTAATCGAGCTCTCCCCCACTGAATTCAAGCTCCTGCGCTACCTCATGCTCAACCCCAACCGGGTCCTGTCCAAGGCCCAGATCCTGGACCACGTGTGGGAGTACGACTTCAACGGCGATGCCTCCATCGTGGAGTCCTACATCTCCTACCTGCGCCGCAAGGTCGACATCGATGCCGATGCCCCGGCACTGATCCAGACCAAGCGCGGCGTCGGCTACGTTCTGCGGACTGCCGAGAAGCGCTGACCTTGCTGCACCGCTGGAAGTCGGCCTCGCTGCGCTCGCAGCTCGTGGCCATCATGATGGCTCTCATGCTGGTGGCGCTCACGGCCACGGGCGCGGGCACGCTGACCCTGCTGCACAGCTTCCTGCAGGGCCAGGTGGACGACAAGCTCCGCGCCGCCGTCGAGTCCGCGCGCCAGCAGCAGTCCTTCAGCCAGCTGCAGGAGACCACGCCCAACGTTCCCACGGACTACTCGCTGATGCTCTTCAGCCCGGGTCTGCCGCCCTATACGTTCGGCGGCGACAAGGACTCCCACCCCGCCATCGACACCTTTTCCGTGGGCGAGGCCCAAGAACGCCAGCTGGTGCCCTTCCAGGTGCGCGGCTCCGAGGGCGGCAACTGGCGGGTTGTGGCGGTCAACGTGGTGGACAACAACCGGCGCAGCGCCGTCGTCGTGATCGGGCTGCCGCTGGACCCGGTCGATTCCGTCATGGAACACGCCGCCCTGGTGGTGGTGGGGGTGGGCCTGCTGACACTGGTCTTGGCATTCTTCATCGCCACGTGGACGGTCTCCCGGTCCTTCCGGCCGCTGGCCCGGGTGGAGAAGACGGCTGCCGCAATCGCCGCCGGAGACTTGTCCCGCCGTGTCGAGGTGGAGAATCCGGGCACGGAGGTGGGCCGGCTCGGCAGCTCGCTCAATGCCATGCTCGCCCACATTGAAACGGCGTTCGCCGCCCGGATGGCGTCCGAGGCACGGATGCGGCGCTTTGCCGCCGACGCCTCGCACGAACTGCGCACCCCGCTGGTGACCATCCGCGGATTCTCGGAGCTGTACCGGCACGGCGCGCTGTCTACGCCGGAAGACGTGGCCACCGCGATGGGCCGGATCGAAAGCGAAGCCAAGCGGATGGGGACCATGGTGGAGGACCTGCTGCTGCTGGCAAGGATCGATGAGCAGCGCCCGCTGCAGCAAAAACCCGCCGACCTGCTGCTGCTGGCCCACGATGCCGTGGTGGATACGCAGGCGAGCGACCGCAGCCGCACCATCGCCCTGACCGGGCTGGACGGGGCGGCCCCGGCCGCCGCCCCCGTGCTGGGCGACGAAGCCAAGCTCCGCCAGGTGGTGAGCAACCTGGTCGGAAATGCCCTGAGGTACACGCCGGAGGGCAGCCCGATCGAAATTGGCGTCGGCGTCCGTGAGGGGCCGGACGGAGCCCGGCAGTCCGTGATCGAGGTCCGCGACCACGGACCGGGGGTCCCGGACGACGAGGCGGCCCGGATCTTCGAGCGCTTTTACCGGGCAGACACCTCGCGGACCAGGGACACCGGGGGCAGCGGGCTTGGCTTGGCCATCGTGGCCGCCATCGTCGGCTCGCATGCCGGATCGGCGCGGGTCGCGAAGACCGACGGCGGCGGGGCCACGCTAGTGGTCAGCATCCCTTTCCTGGACGAAGAGGCCACCCAGTTGTCTGCGGCGGAGTTGTCCACATAGCACCCGACGGCGGTGTCCGACGGGCGCGCCGGTTGCCTACGCTCAGACTGTCCGGAAGTTCCGGATGAGGCAGATCGAGAGGGCATTGCCATGAGCATCATCTCCGTCGATACCGAACTCCTCCAGCTGAAGTCCGCCAACGTGAAGGCCACGGTTGAGCGGATCAGCGCCGACGTTCACGCCATGAAACGCGGGCTGGACGAGCTCCAAGGCAGCTGGCGCGGCTCCGCGGCGACGAACTTCCAGAACCTGGTGGCCGAATGGACGTTGACCCAGGGCAGGGTGGAGGCTTCCTTGGCCTCGATCAACCTGGCACTGAATTCCGCCGCGGCCACCTACGCCCAGGCAGAGCTCGGCAACGCGCAGCGCTTCACCTGAACCGCCAGGGGCATCCCCAGTGGCCTCAGGCCTCGGGTGTGCCCTGATGGAAGCGCAGCCTCCATTGGGACCCTTCCAGGACCCAAAGGGAGCTGCGCAGGGCCGACCCCTTGCGCGTGTGGCTGCGGTAGGTCAAGAGCACGGCCTTCTCCCCGAGCCGGTCCGCGCCCAACAGCTCCACCTCCGTGGGTCCGCCCGGGTCGTCTTCCAGGGCCATCATCATCGCGTCCCGGGTCCAGATCCGGCCGGAGGTGCCGATTTCGGTGAAGTCGGGGTGGAGCAGAACGCCGGTGCGCCCCAGGTCCGCGCGGGTTTCCGGACGAAGGAGTTCGCGTTCGAGGGACTCGACGACGGCTTCGGGGCTGGCCCCCGCCAGGGTACCTTCACCGGCCGGCTCCTCCTCGAGTTCGCTGAACAGGTCCGGCTCCTCGAAGAGGCCCGGCCTGCCGAAGAGCTTCTCCTGGCCCGACGGCGCTGCCTGTCGGGTTGCCGGCGGGGTTGCCGGCGGAGCGGCGCGCCGGGATGCCTGCGGCGCCGCCTGTGCCGCTGTGGAGTCCGCCTGGGGTGCCGGCGCGGCCCCGTTGGCAGTGTTCACGAATCCATTCACGAATCCGGGCCCCTGCCGGACCGCCACGCCTTGCTGGTACGACGTTGCCGCTGCCCGCGCCCGCTCGTCCGCCGCCTCGTTGAGCTCGTGTCCGGCATGGCCCCGGACCCACTCGAAGGTGTATCTGCGGCCCACGAGCGCCTGGTCGATCTCCTTGAGGAGGTCCACGTTCAGCACCGGCTTGCCGTCGGCCTTGCGCCAGCCTTTGCGCTTCCAGCCCGGCATCCACTTGGTCACGGCGTTGATGACGTACTGGCTGTCGCAGAGAATCAGGAGGTCTTCCCCGGGCACGTGCGCCGTGGCCCGGAACAAGTCGAGCACCGCCATCAATTCGCCCTGGTTGTTGGTGCCGTGGGGCCATCCGCCAGCCCGCCAGCAGTCGTCATTCACATACCAGGCCCAGCCGGCCGGGCCGGGGTTTCCTAAAGCCGAACCGTCGGCCGCTGCTGTAATCGTCACTGATCCATCCTGCCAGACCCCGCCGACGCCCGCCGACGCTCCCAAACCAGACGGGTGCGCTTAACGGGCGACGGCGGCCCCACCCGAAGGTGGAACCGCCGTCGTTGAACTGCTGTGCTGGTCAGCGGGGGTGGTTAAAAACCGCCCATGCCGCCCATGCCGCCCATGTCGTCGCCGCCGCCCATCGGGGCGCCACCCTTCTCGGGCTTGTCGGCCACAACGGCCTCGGTGGTGAGGAACAGGCCGGCGATGGAAGCCGCGTTCTGCAGGGCAGAGCGGGTTACCTTGACCGGGTCGTTGACGCCGGCAGCCAGCAGGTCGACGTACTCGCCGGTGGCGGCGTTGAGGCCGTGGCCTGCGGGCAGGCCGCGGACCTTGTCCACCACGACGCCGGGCTCGAGGCCGGCGTTGAAGGCGATCTGCTTCAGCGGGGCGTCGATGGCAACGCGGACGATGTTCGCGCCGGTTGCTTCGTCACCGGAGAGCTGCAGGTTCGCGAAGGCCTTGGCACCGGCCTGGATCAGGGCAACGCCACCGCCGGCGACGATGCCCTCTTCAACAGCAGCCTTGGCGTTGCGGACGGCGTCCTCAATGCGGTGCTTGCGTTCCTTGAGTTCGACTTCGGTTGCGGCACCGGCCTTGATGACTGCAACGCCGCCGGCCAGCTTGGCCAGGCGCTCCTGCAGCTTCTCGCGGTCGTAGTCGGAATCGGAGTTCTCAATCTCGGCGCGGATCTGGGACACACGGCCGGCGATCTGGTCGGCGTCGCCTGCACCCTCAACGATGGTGGTCTCGTCCTTGGTGACAACAACCTTGCGGGCCTTGCCGAGGAGTTCGAGTCCGGCGGTCTCAAGCTTGAGGCCGACTTCCTCGGAGATGACCTGGCCGCCCGTGAGGATGGCAATGTCGGCCAGCTGCGCCTTGCGGCGGTCGCCGAAGCCCGGTGCCTTGACGGCGACGGACTTGAAGGTGCCGCGGATCTTGTTGACGATCAGGGTGGCCAGGGCCTCGCCCTCGATGTCTTCGGCAATGATCAGCAACGGCTTGTTGGACTGCATGACCTTTTCCAGGACAGCAACCAGTTCCTTGACGTTGGAGATCTTGGAGTTGACGATCAGGATGTACGGGTCCTCAAGCACCGTTTCCTGGCGCTCGGCGTCGGTGACGAAGTAGGCGGAGATGTAGCCCTTGTCGAAGCGCATGCCTTCGGTCAGCTCCAGTTCGAGGCCGAACGTGTTCGACTCCTCGACGGTGATGACGCCTTCCTTGCCGACCTTGTCGAGGGCTTCGGCGATCAGGGCGCCGATCTCGTTGTCGCCGGCGGAGATGGACGCGGTGGCGGCGATCTCTTCCTTGGTCTCGATTTCCTTGGCGGAGGCCAGGAGTTCGGCGGTGACGGCTTCGACAGCCTTCTCGATGCCGCGCTTGAGGGACAGCGGGTCAGCGCCGGCCGCGACGTTGCGCAGGCCTTCCTTGACCAGGGCCTGTGCCAGCACGGTTGCCGTGGTGGTTCCGTCGCCTGCGACGTCATCCGTCTTCTTGGCAACTTCCTTGACCAGCTCGGCGCCGATCTTCTCGTAAGGATCGTCCAGCTCGATCTCCTTGGCGATGGAAACACCATCGTTGGTGATCGTGGGGGCGCCCCACTTCTTTTCGAGGACGACGTTGCGTCCCCGCGGGCCGAGGGTGACCTTGACGGCGTCGGCGAGGATGTTCAGGCCCCGCTCAAGACCGCGGCGTGCCTCTTCATCAAATGCAATGATCTTGGCCATAACGGCAGTAGTCCTTTCGGGACAGTCGTTAAGAATGAACCTTCGCTGTGGTGCCCGCGACGGACGATCCCTACCCGGCGGCCTCTGTATGCCGCTGGGCGCGGGATCTCACCCCAGCAAGGTGTTTCTTTAACTCCTGGTCCGGCCGCCTCACTCCGCGGCCGGGCGGGCCCGGGCGTCGTGTTAGCAGTCGGTGCGCTGGAGTGCTAACTCAATAATTAGCACTCCCCCGGGGAGAGTGCAAGCAGTGCCCGGGCAGAACCGGACGCCAGACGGGGCCAATACGCTACGAGCGATCAGCCGACGGTACGGCTGCTGGTGGCGGTTTCCGTGCCGGTCATCGTGGCCAGGTTGTCCGCGCCGTAGGTGTAGACCATGTAATTCGCCTCGGTGATGTCGCCATGGGCATCGAAGTTAAGCCGTCCGGACTGGCCGTCGTAGTCCGGACGCTGGCCGGCCCGGAGCGCGTCGACGCAGTCCTTGTAGCTCGTGCACGCCTTCCCGGCCGGCTGACCGGCTGGCTGGCCCCCTGCGGAGTTGGTTCCGCCTGAGACGGCGACCAGGGACGCCGCGATCGTCGTTCCGGCGTCATCTTGTGCCGCCGCAGCAGCGAGGGCTGCCAGGATGACGGCGTCGTACGTCTCGGCGGCGAACACCATGTCCTTCAGTCCGGGATCAACGCCGACGAGGTCCGCCTGGAATGCGGCGGAGGGGAACACCCCGGGCAGGATCGCCCGCGTGCCGTCCAACGCCTGCGCGCCCAGCCCGGAGCCGTACCGGCTGACAGCTTCGTCGCTGAGAATGAGCTTCTTGCCCGCAAGGCCGGCGTTGTTCAGTTCGGCGATGGCACCCTGCGCGCCTTCGCGCGCCACCAGGACGACGGCGTCGGGGTTCACGGCCTTTGCCGCGGCGGCGGCCTGCTGCGCCTGGCCCGGGGTGAACTGCGCGTCGGCCACGGCGTCCAGTCCGGACTGTTTGGCGGCGTCGGCGACGGCGGCCGCGACCTCCTTGCCGTAGCCGCCTTCCTCATGAAGCACTGCTACGGTCTTGGCGCCGGCATCCTTGGCCAGTTTGGCGAGGACGGAGGCCTGGGCGACGTCGGACGCGGAGGTGCGGAAATAGTAGCCGTTGCTTTTGTAGTTGCTGAGCGCGGCTGCAGAGTTGGCCGGCGAGATGACCGCGACCTTG
Source organism: Arthrobacter sp. ov118 (assembly GCF_900116495.1). GTDB lineage: Bacteria > Actinomycetota > Actinomycetes > Actinomycetales > Micrococcaceae > Arthrobacter. Next base: position 75,695 of record NZ_FPAY01000012.1, on the reverse strand, counting down.
GCGTTGGCCAGCACGTCGATGGCGGCGGGGGCGTGGCTGGAATCCGTGGGACCGATCACGACGTCGGCCTTGGCGGCTGCAAGGGCTCTGGCTTGGGCGGCGGTGTCCGTGCTGATGGTTTCCGGCAGCAGTTCAACGGGTTTGCCTTTGTGGCCGCCGGCAGCGTTGATGTCCTGAACAGCAAGCTTTGCCGCCGCAAGCTGGGGCGCGTTCAGGAAGTTCTGCGGACCCGTGTTGTCCAGCATCAGGCCGATGCGCAGGATGCCGTCACCGCTTGCGTCAGCACTGGACACGCGCGCGCTTCCGCCCGGTCCGAGGCACCCCGTCAAGGCCAGTGCGGCGGCTGCTGCGGCCGCGAGGGCGCGGCCCGGCGGAAAAGTCCTGGTACGGCGTCGGTCAGTGTCCCGCGGGACATTCGTGCGGGCTGGCAGTGCCACTAGGCGGGCCGGACACTTTCGGCCTGCGGGCCCTTTTCGCCCTCGCCGACTTCCAGCTCCACCCGCTGGCCCTCATCCAGGGCACGGTAGCCTTCACCGACGATCGCAGACCAGTGCACGAAGACGTCGTCCTCGGAACCGTCCACGGAGATGAAGCCATAGCCTTTTTCGGCGTTGAACCATTTGACGGTTCCCAGTGCCATGGTGTCCACACTTTCAGCTAGCTTTGCGTGCGGCCCACGTCGCTGTGGGCCGCGGACTGCGAAGAGAAATCCGCAGATACTCTATCCACAGCGTCCCCTAGGAAAGCCCGCCGGAGGTAGGGCCGCCGGAATAGTTATTGAGGCGTAACCGGAACGGACTACTGGAAGCCCGGGCCGATCACGACGACGAGGGGCAGGTTGAATTCCGCGGACTCCACGAGGGTATCGATTCCCAGAAGCGTTCCGAGGGCTTCCGCGTTGTCCTTCTGGTCCGCGCTGCTGTAGAAGATCACCGACGTTTGCTGCGGGACACCGCCCCAGTTGCCCGTCTGGCCAAGGGTCCAGCCGGCGGAACTGACGGTGCCACCGACCTTGCTGGCAAGGCCGGCAGTAGTGGTTCCGTTGTAGATGGTCACCGGCTGCGTCTTGTCCACAGCGGCGGCAGCCTCAGGCGTGGCCGAGGCCGCCGGGGCAGTGCTGGCCGGCGCAGTGGCGGTCGCCTCAGGGCTGACCGGCGCAGTGCTGGCGGGAGCCGGGCTGCTGGACGCCGGGCTGGAGCTCGTCGCGGACGGCGTGGCGGAGGCGCTGATTCCGTCCGTCACGGCTGCGGCCTGGCCCGCGGAAAATCCGAGTTTCGGCAAGATCAGGAAAGCCACCAGGCCGATGGCCAACGCCAGGCAGCCCGCTGCCAGGATGGGCACCAGGCTCCGGCGGCGTGCTTCGGCCACAGCCCGGTGGACACCCTGCCGGGTGGAGGTCTCCGGGACCCGATCAAATTCATCCCGAGCGTATTTGGTCATGGTAAAACGAGGTCCTTGCTGATTTCAGACGGGGCGCCCGAGGCCCGGAAGCGGGCGCAACAGGACTTGGATATCTGGCTGCGAGTGACGCGACCTTACGAATCTGTTCCCAGTCGACGGGCGGTGCGGGCACGTTGGCGTGATGTACGTAGTCTACGCAATCTCTTGACCAGCATGGGATCGTGGGCCAGGGCTTCCTCGGTATCGATGAGGGCGTTGAGGATCTGGTAGTAGTGCGTGGCGGACAGGTCGAATAGCTCGCGGATGGCTTGTTCTTTGGCTCCGGCGTACTTCCACCACTGGCGCTCCAGGGCAAGCATCTGCTGGTCTCGGGCGCCCAGCGGCGATTCTTCCGACACGGCGCCCAAGCTGACGCCAGAGGCAGAACCGGGTGCAGAACCTCCGGCAAAATCCCCCACCGGCACGTGCTCTTGCGCTGCTTCGGCCACGACACACTCCCTGGTTGGATCCGTAAAAAGTCAACCCCCATGTTACGGCCGAATAACAGGGTTGTCATTCGGGCGGGGCGCGGCCGAGCCGAAAAACGGCGCCGGCACGTACAGGACACGTCAGGGAAAACCTGCGGAAGAATGGGGCTTGTGTTTGATTCTCCTGCCCTTTTTGAGCTGGGTCCCGCGGGCGCCGGCCCGAGCTTCGCGAGCCTGGCCGGCCGACCCCTAGCCGAACTCGTCGCGCCGGACTGGGCCGAGGCACTGGCGCCGGTGGAGGCCCAGTTGCAGCACGTCTTGGGCTTCCTTGCCTGCGAGGAGGCCGGCGGGCAGGAGGTGCTGCCGCCGCCGTCGAACCTTCTGAGGGCCTTCCGGCAACCGCTGGCAGGCGTCCGCGTCCTCATCGTAGGCCAGGACCCCTACCCGACGCCGGGGCATGCAGTGGGCCTGTCCTTTGCCGTGGACGGCGCCACCCGGCCGATCCCCCGCAGCCTCGCGAACATCTACAAGGAACTGCAGACCGACCTGGGCATCCCGGCACGCGTCCACGGAGACCTGGGCCGCTGGGCCGAGCAAGGCGTGCTGTTGCTCAACAGGGTGATGAGCGTCAGGGCCGGCGCGGCGGGCTCGCACCGGAACAAAGGGTGGGAGGCCGTAACCGCGGCTGCAATCCGTGCCGTCGCACACCGGACGTCCGCCGGAGGCGCTGATCCAGTTCCCCTCGTAGCGATCCTGTGGGGGAAGGATGCCGAATCGGTCCGGCCGCTGCTGGGGTCCGCGGCCGTGGTTGCCAGCGCCCACCCCAGCCCGCTCTCGGCTTCACGCGGCTTTTTCGGGTCCAGGCCCTTCAGCCGCACCAACACCCTGCTGCAGGAACAGGGCGCCGCGGCGGTGGATTGGGAACTGCCGCCGCTGCCGTAACAAGCCTCCCGGCCGGAGTCCCCGGGAAAGGTTCTTCGTTAGGCTTAGCTGCATGACTTCCGCCCCCGCCGCCACCACCGCCAACCGGAACTCGCGCCCCCAGACTGACCTGACGGTGCTGCGCCGGGAACAACTCTCCCCGCACATGGTCCGGATCGTCGCCGGCGGCCCTGGTTTCGCCGCGTATGACAACAACGACTTCGTGGACCGGTACGTCAAGATCGTCTTTCCCCAGCCCGGCATCGATTACCCGGAACCGCTGGACCTGTGGGCCATCAGGGAATCCATGCCGCGCAGCCAATGGCCGTACACCCGGACCTACACGGTCCGCTGGGTGGATACGGCGGCCCAGGAGCTTGCCATCGACTTTGTTATCCACGGCGATGAGGGCCTTGCGGGCCCATGGGCAGCCTCGGCCAGCCCCGGCGACCGCCTTACGTTTACCGGCCCGGGTGGCGGCTACAACCCGGACCCGGACGCGGACTGGTACCTGTTTGCCGGTGATGAGTCAGCGCTGCCGGCCATCGGCGCCGCCATCGAGTCCCTGCCGGCGGACGCCCGCGGCCTCGCCCTGCTCGAGGTGGACAGCGCGGCCGACATCCAGCCCATCGCCGCGCCCGCCGGCGTCGAGCTTCGCTGGCTGCCGCGCGGCGGCATGCCCGCCGGAGACGGCGAGCTGCTGGTCAACGCAGTCCGCGACGCCGCGTGGCCCGAGGGTCGGGTGCACGTCTTTGCCCACGGCGAGCGGGGCTACATGAAGGGCCTGCGGGACGTCTTCTACGTGCAGCGGGGGCTGCAGCGTTCACAGGTATCCCTTTCCGGCTATTGGGCCAAGGGCCGCGTGGAGGACGACTTCCAGGCGGAGAAAAAGCTGCCCGTAGGGCAGATATAGCGTCAAGATCCAGCAGCATGGTCCAGCACGGCGAGGCCGCACGCACGCCGCGGCCTACCGCCGGCGGGCCCGCCTGCGCTCGTTGCTGGCGAGGCTTCGGGTCAGGGGCCGCGCGAGGGTGTCACCGAGCACGATGCCGGCCGCGACGCCGAGCACGATCGCCCCGGCGTTAAGCATCCCGCCGGCGCCAATGAGAATCTCGGTTTCCTCGATGGTCAATACATACATGGACCGGAATATGGCAAGACCAGGGAGCAGGATCAGGGACGCGGGGACAGCCACCACCAGCTGGGGAGCCCCCATCCGGAGGGCCACCACCCGGGCGAGAAGACCGATCACCACAGCGGCGAGCGCCGGCGCGAACCGGGATCCGAGGCCCAAGGCGTCGCACGCTATCAAGACCAGGTAGCCCACCACCCCGACGGCCGCCGTCGGAAGCAGCAGCTTCGAATCCGTCTGTTCGGTAATGCCGATCATGATCACGGCGATGGCGGTCAGGATGACCACAACCCATAAGTCATACGCCGGCGGGAATGTTTTGGTGACGTCGATCGGCTCCGAACCGGTCAGCTCCCCCACCACGAACCCGACAGCAATGCCGGCGACCACCGCCCCGAAGGTCAGCAGGGTGGACAGGAACCGGCCGGCCGCCGTGACAGGGAACCCGTTAATGGCGTCCTGTACCGAGGACACCAGGCGTCCGGTTGGCAGGAGCAGCAGGATGCCGCCGACCACCACAATCGCGGGGGCAATCTGCACCCCCAGTGGACTGCCGAAACGCCACAGCAGCAGGGCAATGATGGTCACCAGGAACGAACACGCTGCGGTGATGAAGAAGTCCGGGGTACGCCAGCGGCCCAGCTGGCGCGCCAGCAGGCTCACGAGCAGGTTGGACACGAAGGCGACCATGGAGGCGCCCAGCCCACCGCCCAGAACTCCGACGAAGACCGCGGCGAACACACCGAAGGCCACGGTGACCATCCAGCGCGGGAAGGGCTTGGCGCTTCGCGTGATGTCCTCGAGCCGGCGCACGGCTTCCTCCCGGCCTACGCCGCCGGCCACGATATCCGTGACCAGCTGGTGCACCTGGGCGAGGCCCGCGTAGTTGTTGGTCCAGGACCTCACAACGCGCAGCACGGTGATGGGTGTCTGGTCCTTCGGGGCATAGTTGATGGCCACCGACTGATTGGTGATGTCCACCTCGATGTTCTTGAGCCCGAACGCCGCGGTGATCGCGATGATGCTGGTCTCGACCTCAAGGGCGCCTGCCCCGTACCGGAACATGGATTCCGCAAGCTTCACGGCAAAGTCGATGGTCTTGCGGGCTGCGGCGTCCACCCCGCCAACCTGGATCATCGGGTTCGCATAGGGGCTGCCCACCAGCCGGTCCACGATGCTCAGCGGCGCCGTCGGCGGGTTTTCCCCCTGCACCAGGCGGCGGAGCATCCGCTTGGCGGCGGCGTTCTGGCGTACCTGCATCGGGGACATGGGTTCGGTCCGGGGCAGGCCGTCCGTGGGTGGCCTGCGGCGGCGGTCGGGTTCGGTGTTCATTCCGGCCTCACTGTCTTTGCCTGTCCTTTATCAGTCCTCGTCGCCGGATCAGTAGAACTGCTGGCCCGTGCGCCGGGTGTAGAGCTGGCGCGCCACGCGCTCCCCCGCCATCATCCAGGCCTTGTACTTCAACGGGCTCAGTATTTGGTCGTAGCAGCCGACGAAGTCGGTCACGGTCTTGCTGAAGCTCGTCTTGAACAGGCCCAGCCCGTGGAAGGGGTTGGAGGTGTCCTTGAGCTTGTCGCTCGGCGGCGTGCCGCAGAAGTCGTATTCGGTGCAGCCGAGGTCCTTGAGCTGGTTGATCGCCGTCCATTGCACCAGGTGCGAGTCGCCGTACTGGCCCCGCTTCTGCAGTGATCCGCCGTCCTTGTACGTTCCCTTGCGGCCGTAATTGATCACGAACGCTCCGACGGAGGGCACGCCGTCCTCATACACGAAGAGCAAACGGCCCTGGTCCCTCTTCAGGAAATTGGTCCAGAACTGGCGGTAGTACTCGTACTCGCGGACCCGGACCTGGGATTTAGCCTCCACCGTGGTGGTCATGAGGTCGTACATGGCCCGGAAGTTCTCTTCCGTGGGTTCGACGTTGTGGACCTCCACGCCCTCGCGGAGGGCGCGGCGCACGGCGTTGCGGCCGCGGGAGTGGAGGTTGCGCAACAGCTGGTTTTCCTCCGGCGCTATGTCCAGGAGCGCCGTGGAGTCGTTGGGCTGCAGGTTGTGGGTTTTGACCAGCCCGGCCCCTTCGAGGACGCGCCGGGCGTCGTCGGACAGCACGATGTCCGGTTCGATCTTGATGGCGAAGACGCCCAGCCTGGTTTTCCGGACGAAGTCGGCGTTGGCCGCGGTGATGCCGGGGATATCCTCCACCGACGCGACGTCGGGTCCCTTGATCAGGTACCAGAGCTTGCCCAGGACCGGGAAGGACTTTTCCAGGACCAGGTTGTAGCTCGAGTAATCGGCCGTCTCGTACACGAGGTGAAGCGGTTTCCAGCCAAAGTGCTGCTTGACCTCGGCGAAGGCTTCCGATTGCAGGAGATTGCCGCCATTGGGGTTCGCGGTGACGTGGGCATCCCAGTTGGCAATCTCTTCGGCAGAGGCAAAGCGGGCAGTGAATTCACGCAAGGGTGCGGCATCCAATCATTGCGGTACGAGCTTCGGCGGCATGCAGACATGCAGCCCCAAGTCTATCGGTCCGCACCCTGCCACCGGTCCGGCCCGGGCAGTTACGCTGGTCTCATGCAGGCTCAGCAACAACCGGTGGAACGCGGTGCCGGAGCGGGCCGCGGCCGCTCACCAGGCGCCGGCAGCGGCGCCCAGGCGATAGCACTGGTGCTGTTCCTCGCCGCGTCGGCGCTGGTCGCGGCTCTCGGCGGCCTGGCCACCGCCCGACACGTCAACGGCTGGTACACCACCGCGGACACGGCGCCGTGGTCCCCGCCCAACTGGGTCTTCGGCCCGGTCTGGACGTTCCTGTACACCGCCATGGCCGTCGCGGGGTGGCTGGTCTGGCGCAGTCACGCCGCAGGGTCCCGGGCGGCCCTCACCGCCTACTGCGTGCAGCTGGGACTGAACCTGCTCTGGACGCCGGTGTTCTTCGCCCTGTACCCGGCGCTGGGGACGCCGGCGCTGTGGATCGCCTTCGGCATCATCGTCGCGCTGGCCGTCGCGGTGGCCGTGACCGTGGTGCTCTTCGGGCCCATCAGCCGGACGGCAGGGCTGCTGATGCTGCCCTACCTGTCCTGGGTCGTGTTTGCGTCCTCACTGAATCTATGGGCCGCCCTGCACAACTAGCACCTGATAACTAAACGTCAGTCGCCGGTCAGGCCCCTAGCACTCCACCACGTTCACGGCGAGGCCGCCCATGGCGGTTTCCTTGTACTTCGAGCTCATGTCCCTGCCGGTCTCGCGCATGGTCACAATGACCTCGTCCAAGGACACCCGGTGCGAGCCGTCGCCCCACAGTGCCATCTTGGCGGCGTTGATGGCCTTCGCGGCGGCGATCGCGTTGCGTTCGATGCACGGGACCTGGACGAGCCCGCCGATCGGATCGCAGGTCAGGCCCAGGTTGTGTTCCATCGCGATTTCCGCGGCGTTCTCCACCTGGGCCGGCGTGCCGCCCATGACTTCGGCCAGGCCCGCGGCCGCCATTGACGACGCCGAACCCACCTCGCCCTGGCAGCCGACTTCTGCACCGGAGATCGAGGCCTGCTCCTTGTACAGCACCCCGATGGCGCCGGCGGTCAGCAGGAACTTGACCACAACGTCGTCGCGGTCGGCCTGGGTTGCCTTGTCCATGCCGGGGGCGAAGTGCAGGGCGTAGTACAGCACGGCGGGGATGATGCCGGCGGCACCGTTGGTAGGGGCGGTGACCACGCGGCCGCCCGAGGCATTTTCCTCGTTCACGGCGAGGGCGATCAGGTTGACCCATTCCTGCCAGTACTTCGGGTCGCGGTAGTCCGGACCGTGGTCACGGCCTTCCTTCAGCAGCCGCTCGTGCCAGTCGGGCGCGCGACGGCGGACCTTCAGCCCGCCGGGCAGCAGCCCCTCGCGCTTGAGGCTGACCTCGACGCAGCCTTCCATCACCGAGTAGATGTGCAGCAGGCCCTCCCGGATCTCCGCTTCCGTGCGGGAGGCGCGCTCGTTGACCATCATGATCTCGCCGATCGAGAGGCCCTTGGACTGGCAGCGGCCCAGCAGTTCAGCGGCGGTGCGGAAGGGCAGCGGGAGTTCCTTCTTTGACTCCTCGAGCTCCTGCTGCGCCGAGTCCTCCTCGCCCTCGCGGACAATGAAGCCGCCGCCGACGGAGAAGAATGTGGCGCTGTGCAGGGTTTCGCCTCCGGCGTCGGAGACCGTGAACGTCATCCCGTTGGTGTGCCGGGGCAGGATGGTCAATGGCCGCAGGACCATGTCCTTCACCCCGTACGGCAGGGGCACGGCTCCGGCCAGCTGCAGGGTGCCGGTTTCGGCGATCGCGGCCAGCCGGTCCTCCACTTCCGCCGGCAGGATCTGCTCGGGGTGGAAACCCTCGAGACCGAGCAGGATGGCCGTCATGGTGCCGTGGCCGTGGCCCGTGGCGGCGAGGGAGCCGTACAGGTCCACGCGCAGCGAGGCCACGTCGGCCAGGTGTCCGGAAGCTTTGAGTTCTTCCGCGAAGACGGCGGCGGCCCGCATCGGTCCAACCGTGTGCGAGCTGGACGGTCCTATTCCGATGGAAAAGAGGTCGAAGACTCCAACAGCCATTGTCGGTTCCTAACTAGGTCTTGCTGTGGTCCGGCAGAGGGTCTTGCCGGAAGGCGTGCGGCCGCCGGTAGGCGGCAGCTTTGCCCGATGGACGGCGCCGGGCGGCGGCTTGTGGCCGCGGCCCGCCCGGCGTCGTGATCGGTACTGCTGCTACTTCTGTAATACGTCCCTTAGGCGAGGTTATCAACCGAGGGGTAGAGCGGGTGGGCGGCGGCGAGGGCCTCCACCCGGGAGCGCAGACCGGACAGGTCAGCGCCGGCGTCGGCGGTCAAAGCCTCGGCGATGATCTCGGCAACCTCGGCGAAGGCCGCCTCGCCGAAGCCGCGGGTGGCCAGCGCCGGGGTGCCGATGCGCAGCCCGGAGGTGACCATCGGCGGACGCGGGTCGAAGGGGACGGCGTTGCGGTTGACGGTGATGTCGATCGCGGCGAGACGGTCCTCGGCCTCTTGCCCGTTGAGCTCGCAGTTGCGCAGGTCCACCAGGACCAGGTGCACGTCGGTGCCGCCGGAGATCACGGAGATCCCCTTCGCGGTGACGTCCGGCTGGACCAGGCGGTCAGCGAGGATCCGGGCGCCGGCCAGGACCCGTTCCTGGCGTTCCTTGAACTCTTCGGACGCTGCGATCTTGAAGGCCACGGCCTTGCCGGCGATGACGTGCTCCAGCGGCCCGCCCTGCTGGCCGGGGAAGACTGCGGAGTTGATCTTCTTGGCGATCTCGGCGTCGTTGCTCAGGATGATGCCGCCGCGCGGACCGGCGAGGGTCTTGTGCGTGGTGGAGGTGGTGACGTGGGCGTGCGGCACCGGAGACGGGTGCAGGCCGGCCGCCACCAGTCCGGCGAAGTGTGCCATGTCCACCATCAGGTAGGCGCCCACGGAATCGGCGATCCGGCGGAACTCGGCGAAGTCCAGCTGGCGGGCGTACGCGGACCAGCCGGCAACGATCAGCTGGGGCTTGTGCTCCTGGGCCAGGCGCTCCACCTCGGCCATGTCGATCCGGTGGTCGTCCTCGCGGACCTGGTACGGGATGACGTTGTAGAGCCGGCCGGAGAAGTTGATCTTCATGCCGTGCGTCAGGTGTCCGCCGTGGGCCAGGTTCAGGCCCATGATGGTGTCGCCCGGACGGATCAGGGCGTGCATCACGGAGGCGTTGGCCTGCGCGCCGGAGTGCGGCTGGACGTTCGCGTACCCGGCACCGAACAGGGCCTTGACCCGGTCGATCGCGAGCTGCTCGATCACGTCAACGTGCTCGCAGCCGCCGTAGTAGCGCTTGCCCGGGTAGCCCTCGGCGTACTTGTTGGTCAGCACCGAACCCTGCGCCTGCATCACAGCTTTGGCGGTGTGGTTCTCCGAGGCGATCATCTCCAGACCGTCACGCTGGCGGGACAGCTCCGCGTCGATCTTCGCGGCGATCTCCGGATCCAGCGCGGACAACTCCGCGTCCAGGCTCGGGGAAACTACCTGCTCAAAAGCCACTGTCTCCGTGCCTGCGGCACCCGCCGCGCTCACAGCTCGCCGCCGTTCTTGGAGGCGTACTCCTGGGCAGAGAGCAGCGGACCTTCCGATTCGGCGGCCACCTTGAAGAGCCAGCCGGCCCCGTACGGATCGCTGTTGATCAGCGCCGGATCGTCGACGACGGCGGGGTTGACTTCGGTGACCTCGCCCGTGACGGGGGCGTACAGGTCCGAGACGGACTTGGTCGACTCGACCTCGCCGCACGTCTGCCCCGCGGTCACCGCGGAGCCAACCTCAGGCAGGTCCACGTAGACGATGTCGCCCAGGGCGTCGGTGGCGACGGCGGAGATGCCGATGGAAACGACGTTCCCGGCCTCCTCCCGCGCAACCCACTCGTGCTCGTCGGAGTACTGCAGTTCAGGGGCAACTTTTGCCATGTGTTTTTCCTTTACGTTTGAAAAGTCGTGGGCTAAATCAATTGTCGCTGGGTAACTTACTGACCGTGGTCGGGTTACGCGGCCGGAAACCGAATTCCTCCGCGTGCTCGGTCGCGAAGGCGCCCGCTGGGCGGACGCGACGCTCCCTTAGACGCACGCTTCCGGAATTCGCTCCCCTGCCGCTATCAAAAAGATTCAGTTTTCGGGACCTACAGTTCTCCGGGAAGAAACTGCGGCTTTTGGTATCTTCTAAGGCCGGGCCGCGGGAGGCGGTTCATCCCCCGCACCTTTGGGCGTTCCAGGCGCCCCCAATGACGCTTGGAACGGGAGGTGAGTTCAACCTGGGGTGAGCTGCAGGGCCCCTTCGGGCCCGACATCCGGCAGCATGCGTCTAAGGGAGCGTCACGTCCGCTCAGCGGGCGTCTTTGCGACCGAGCATGCAGAGGATGTCGGGGCCGACGGGCGAACGCAACCACAGTCACGCAGCCCCCGGGACAGCTTCGGCTACTTTTGGCGCTTGTAGAACGGCAGTGCCACCACTTCGAAGGGCTCCGCCTTGCCGCGGAGGTCGATGTCCAGGGCGGTGCCGGGTTCGGTGAACTCGACGTCGACGTAGGCCATAGCCACGGGGTAGCCCAGGCTCGGGCTGGGCTGGCCGGAGGTCACTTCGCCGACTGTGTTGCCGTCCTTGAGGACCGGGTAGTGGCCGCGGCCGGCGCGGCGTCCGAGGCCCTTGAGGCCGACGAGCTTGCGGCCCGTGGTGGCCCCGGCGCCGGCTTCCTTCTTCGCCGCCAGGGCCGCCTTGCCGATGAAGTCGCCTTCCTTGGACAGCGCGACGACGGGGCCCAGGCCGGCGGCGAACGGGTCGCCGTCAAGGGAGAGTTCGTTGCCGTAGAGCGGCATGCCGGCCTCGAGCCGGAGCGAATCGCGGGAAGCGAGCCCCGCCGGGGTCAGCTGGCCGTCCTCGGCAACGGCGATCAGCGCCTGCCAGAGGGCGGCGGCGTCGTCGTTGCCCACGAAGATCTCGAAGCCGTCTTCACCGGTATAGCCGGTGCGGGCCAGCAGGAGGTCCTGGCTCGAGCCGCCCACGAGGAACGGGACCTCAACGGCTGCGTAGTACTTCAAGCCGGTGACGAGTTCGTGTTGCGCTGCCGGGACCAGGCGGAGCAGGATCGACTCGGCTTGGGGGCCCTGCACCGCGATGAGCGACGTTTCGGCAGAGGCGTCCTGGACCGTAACGTCGAAGCCGCCTTCCTGGGCAGAACCCGCGCGTTCGGCCAGGGCTGCGGTCACCACCTTGGCGTTGCCGGCGTTGGGGACCACCAGGAACTTGTCAGTGCCGTCTGCCCCCGCCGGCCGGCGGTAGGTGATGAGGTCGTCGATGATGCCGCCGTCCTCGTTGCAGATCAGCGAGTACTTGGCCTTGCCGACGGCCATCGCGGAGATCTTGCCCACCAGAGCGTAGTCGAGGAAGGCTGCGGCGTCCGGGCCGGTGACCCAGACTTCGCCCATGTGGGAGAGGTCGAACAGGCCCGCGGACTTGCGGACGGCGTGGTGTTCGGCGAGTTCGGAGCTGTACTTCAGCGGCATCTGCCAGCCGCCGAAGTCCGTGAAGGAGGCGCCGAGCTTCTTGTGCTCTTCGTAAAGTGCCGTGTAATTCTCAGTCATCGGGAATCCTTAGTTTTCGAAGTCTTCGAGCGGCGGGCAGGAGCAGATCAGGTTGCGGTCGCCGGCGGCGCCGTCGATCCGGCCGACCGGCGGGAAGTACTTGTCCTGCTTGAGCGTGTGGACCGGGAAGACGGCCTGCTCTCGCGGGTACTCGCGGGTCCAGTCGGTGCTGATCACGGCGGCGGCGGTGTGCGGGGCGTTGCGCAGCGGGCTGTCCTGCACGGTGAAGTCGCCGTTGGCCACCTGGTCAATCTCGGCCCGGATGGCGACCATGGCCGTGATGAAACGGTCGATCTCGCCCAGGTCCTCGGATTCGGTGGGCTCCACCATCAGGGTGCCGGCCACCGGGAACGCCAGCGTGGGGGCGTGGAAGCCGTAGTCGATCAGGCGCTTTGCCACGTCCTCGGCGGTCACGCCGGTCTTGGCCGTGAGTTCGCGCAGGTCCAGGATGCACTCGTGGGCCACGAGGCCGCCTTCGCCGGTGTAAAGCACCGGGAAGGAGTCGTTCAGGCGGGCCGCGACGTAGTTCGCCGCCAGGAGCGCCGACTTGGTGGCCTCGGTAAGGCCCTGGCCGCCCATGAGCTTGACGTAGGCCCAGGAGATCGGCAGGACGCCGGCCGAACCGTAGCGGGAAGCGGAGATCGGGGTGCCGTCGGCGCCGTTCGTCGGATCCGCGGCGTTGCCGGGCATGAACGGTGCCAAGTGCGCCTTGGCCGCAACCGGGCCGACGCCGGGTCCGCCGCCGCCGTGCGGGATGCAGAAGGTCTTGTGCAGGTTCAGGTGCGAGACGTCGCCTCCGAACAGGCCGGGCTGGGCCAGCCCGACGAGGGCGTTGAGGTTGGCGCCATCGATGTAGACCTGGCCGCCGGCGGCGTGGACCGCGTCGCAGACCTCGCGGACGTCGGCGTCGTAGACCCCGTGCGTGGACGGGTAGGTGATCATGATGCAGGACAGGGCGTCCTTGTTGGCCTCGATCTTGGCGGTGAGGTCCGTGTGGTCGATCGTGCCGTCGGAGGCGGTGGCCACGACGACGACCTTCATGCCGGCAAGCACGGCCGAGGCGGCGTTGGTGCCGTGCGCGGAGGCCGGGATGAGGCAGATGTTGCGCTGGGCGTCACCGCGGGAGAGGTGGTAGCCGCGGATGGCCAGCAGGCCGGCGAGCTCGCCCTGCGATCCGGCGTTGGGCTGGATGGAGACCTGGTCGTAGCCGGTGATCTCGGTCAGCTGGGCCTCGAGGTCCTCGATCAGTTCGCGCCAGCCGGCGGTCTGGGATTCGGGGGCGAAGGGGTGGATGGAGGCAAACTCCGGCCAGGAGATGGCTTCCATCTCGGCCGTGGCGTTCAGCTTCATGGTGCACGAGCCCAGCGGGATCATGGTGCGGTCCAAGGCAAGATCGCGGTCCGAAAGACGGCGGATGTAACGCAGCAGCTGAGTCTCGGAGCGGTGGGTGTTGAACACCGGGTGCTGGAGGTAGTCGGAGGTGCGCTCCACCGCGGCGTCCAGGCCGAAGTCTGAGGCCTCACCGGCGACGCCGGCGCCGAAGGCGGCAACGACGTCGGCGACAACGGCCGCCGTCGTGGCCTCATCGGCGGAGATCCCGACCATGTCGGCATCGATGGCGCGCAGGTTGATGCCCTTGGCGTCGGCGCCAGCGATGATCTCAGCTGCCCGGCCCGGCACGGAGACGGTGATGGTGTCGAAGAAGGAGGTGTGCAGCACGTCCAGGCCGGCGGCCTTCAGGGAGGCGGCGATGGTCTTCGCGTGGCCGTGGACGGTCTGGGCGATTGCCTTCAGCCCGTCGGGGCCGTGGTAGACGGCGTAGAACGAGGACACGATGGCCAGGAGGGCCTGCGCGGTGCAGATGTTGGACGTGGCCTTCTCGCGGCGGATGTGCTGCTCGCGGGTCTGCAGCGCCAGGCGGTAGGCGGGGACACCGGCGTTGTCTTTGGAGACACCCACGAGGCGGCCGGGCATGGAGCGCTCGAGCCCCTTTTGCACGGCCATGTAGGCGGCGTGCGGGCCACCGAAAAACAGCGGGACGCCGAAGCGCTGGGCGGAGCCGACGGCGATGTCTGCGCCCTGCTCGCCCGGGGGCGTGATGAGGGTCAGCGAGAGGAGGTCGGCGGCGACCGTGACGAGGGCGCCGCGTTCCTTGGCCTCGGCGATTACGGCGGTGTGGTCGAACACGCGGCCCGAGACGCCGGGCTGCTGCAGGACGACGCCGTTGATGGCGCCGTCGGGCAGGCCTTTGGAGAGGTCCGCGACCTCTACCTCGAAGCCGAGGGCTTCGGCGCGGCCCTTCACGATCGCGATGGTCTGGGGCAGGCAGTCGGCGTCGAGGACGGTCTTGCCGTCGCGGGCCGACTTGTCCTTGTTGGCGCGGCGCATCATGAGGACGGCCTCGGCGACCGCGGTGGCTTCGTCCAGCAGCGAGGCGTTGGCGATGGGCAGGCCGACCAGGTCCTGGACCATGGTCTGGAAGTTCAGCAGCGCCTCGAGCCGGCCCTGGGAGATTTCCGGCTGGTAGGGCGTGTACGCGGTGTACCAGGCCGGGGCTTCAAGGATGTTGCGGCGGATCACGGGCGGGGTGAGGGTGTCGTAGTAGCCCTGCCCGATCATCTGCACAGCCGTCTTGTTTTTGGCGGCCAGCTTGCGGAGTTCGGCGAGGACTTCCACCTCGCTCAGGGCCGCGGTGAGCGCAAGGTCGGAGTCCTGGCGGATGTCTTTGGGAACGGCCGTGTCCACCAGGGCGTCGACGGTGTCGTAGCCGACAGCCTTCAGCATGGCGTCGACGTCGGCCTGGCGCCGGGCGCCGATGTGCCGGTCAACGAAGGACGTGGAGGCTGGGGTAACAGTCACAAGGAACTCCATAACTCAGGCGGCGCAGGGTACGCCAGATTGATTAGGGTTCCTCCCCGCTCTGTATTGGACCTGAGAGTTTCCGCGTCGCCGTGGCTTCGCTTGCACCGTCGGTGAGCACAGCATGTCAGCGGACAGCCTGCTACTTTCCAGAGGTTCCTTGCCGCGGCGGTACGTGGGCCTGAGAGATTCCTGGGGAGGATTTGCTCCTACGGCGCCTGCTTGTACCTACTTGCAGGACTCTCCCGCCGCAGATCAAAGGCATATTCAGTTGCGGTGACTACAGTCACAGCTTCCATTGTCCTATGCCGGGCGTGCGTCCGCAAACCAGGGGCCGGGTGACCGGCAGGTTACGGGGGCGCCCGGGTCCGTCAGCCGCGAAGACGTTCGACGGCGGCCAGGAGGCCTTCGACGTCCGCCTCGATTTCCGCGGGCGGCCCGGCGGGGCCGCGGCCCAGCATGGCGTTGAAGTACAAGCCGTCCCCCATGTACAGGACGGCCTTCGCCATGGCGGGTCCGACGTCGTCCGCCAGCAGTTCCAGCCAGCTTGCCTGGCCTGCGGCGAACCGGCGCAGGGTTTCCTCGTGCGCCACCTCGGCGAGCCGGGTGGCCGCCACGAAAACCCGGTCCATGGGCGTGTCGGCCCACACCGAGGATTTGATGAAGTACGCGGCTGCGCCTTCCGGGGCGGCGGCCATCGCGGCAACATCGGCGGCCAGATGCCGGTCCAGCCGCTCCAGCAGGACGGTGATCATGGCCTCCTTGGTCGGGAAGTGGTAGAGCAGGCCGCCCTTGGAGACGCCGGCCCGCCGCGCGACGGCGTCCAGCGTAGCGGCACGCTCCCCCACTTCGATCAGCAGGGATTCGAAGGCATCGAGGACGGCCTCGCGGGCCACGGGTTTCCTGGGCATGCCTCCCATCATGCCTGTCCGGCGGCACGTTTCTTAACTGTACCGTCCAGACGGTATAGTTACGCTCCATGAGTCTTCCATTGATTACCGCGACCAGCACCCGGACGGCCAGCGGCCCCCGGGCACCTTGGCGTGACTGGGTGGCACTGGGCCTGCTGATGTTCCCCGTCCTGCTCGTGGCCGTGGACAACACCGCCCTGACGTTCGCCCTGCCGGCCATCGCCCGAAGCCTGGCCGCCTCCGGTGTCGAACTGCTCTGGATAATCGATGCCTATCCGCTCGTCCTGGCCGGCCTGCTGGTAGCGATGGGCAGCCTGGGCGACAGGATCGGGCGGCGCAGGCTGCTGTTCGTGGGCAGCGCCGGCTTTGCCACCATTTCTGCCGCGACGGCCTTCGCGCCGAGCGCCGAATGGCTGATCGCGGGCCGCGCCGGGCTTGGCTTCTTCGGCGCCATGCTCATGCCCTCCACGCTGTCGCTGATCCGCAACATCTTTCCGCAGTCCAACCGGCGCCGGCTGGCCGTGGCGATCTGGGCTGCCGGCTTCTCCGGTGGTGCCGCGCTCGGCCCGATTGCCGGCGGATGGCTGGTGGAACACTTCTGGTGGGGCGCCATCCTGCTGGTTGCAGTGCCGATCATCCTGCCCCTGCTGCTGCTCGGGCCGGCGCTGATCCCGGAGTCCCGCGACCCGAAGCCCGGCCGCGTGGACGTGCCCAGCATCGTCCTGTCCCTGCTGGTCATGGTGCCGGTGGTCTACGGGATCAAGGCCCTCGCCACGCACGGGCCGGCACCGGAGGCTTTCGCGGGCATCGGCGTCGGCCTGTTCATGGGTTACGTGTTCGTCCGCCGCCAACGGGCACTTGCCCGCGGCGTTGGCACCGCGCCGATGCTCGATGTGAGCCTGTTTGGCAACCGGATCTTCAGTACGGCCATCGTTGCCAACGTCTTGGCCCTGTTCTCCTTCAACGGCTTCATTTTGTTCCTGGCCCAGCACCTGCAGCTGCTCGAGGGTCAGTCGCCCTCGGCTTCCGGGGTGGCGATGGTTCCGGCGCTCATCGCGACGGTCGTGGCGGGCCTGCTGGTGGTCCCGCTGGTACGGATCGTCCGGCCCGGTTTCGTGGTGGCCGGCGGACTGCTGCTGAGCGCGGCCGGCTATTTCCTGGTGGCCTTCGGGGACCACAGCCACGGGCCCTCACTGCTCCTGGCCGCCCTGATGATTCTTTGCCTGGGGGTGGGCGCCGCGGAGACCATTTCCAACGACCTGATCCTGGGCGCGGCTCCGGCCGAGAAGTCCGGAGCCGCTGCCGCCATCTCCGAGACCGGCTACGAGGTGGGGTCGCTGCTGGGCACCGCGATCCTCGGCTCCATCCTGACGGCCTCGTACCAAGGCAACCTCCGGCTCCCGGCGGGCGTGTCCGAACTCGCCCCGGCCGCGGCCACCAGCCAGGCCGGCGAGACCCTCGCCGGCGCTGTGGAGCTCGCCGGGCTGCTTCCCGCTCCGCTCGGGGAGGCGGTCACGGCGGCCGCACGCACGGCGTTCGACTCGGGTGTCCACGTCACGGCAGCCATCGCGCTGGTCCTGATGTCCGGCGCCTGCGTCCTCGCCGCCCTGGTGCTGCGGACGGTGCCAAAGGCCAAGTAGCGGGCTCAGCCGCCGGCATTAAACAGCCGCGACCGGCGCGGGGAGAAACCCGGTGCCGGCCGCGGCTGTTGCCCAACGCCTGCTGTGTGCGGGAGTCAGCCCTACTTGTTGTCCGGGGTGGTCACGTTGGCGTTGGCGCGCAGGGTTTCGGCGTTGACCATCCACGCGTACTGTTCCAGCTTTGCGATAAAGGCATGCAGAAGGTCGGCCGTGGTGGGGTCTTCCTCGTCCACCTCATCATGGACCTTGCGCATGGTGCCTACGGCCGCTTCGAGGGCCGCGACGATCCGGTCGATCGCGTCCTTGGTGTTGATGAGTCCGGAGGGGAATTCGGCAAGTGCGGTGGTCTTGGCCACCGTGGAACTGCGGCCGTCCGGCAGGGCGTGGATGGCGCGCATGCGCTCAGCCATCTCGTCCGCGAATCCCCGCGCCGCCTCGACGATCTCGTCCAGCTGCAGGTGGAGGTCCCGGAAGTTGGTCCCGACGATGTTCCAGTGCGCCTGCTTGCCCTGCACGTGGAGTTCAATCAGGTCCACTAGGACTGCCTGCAGGTTGCTCGTCAATGTAGGTGTTGCCTTCATACATCCTCCTGAGTAGATCCGGTACCGTGCGGGCCGCGGGCGCCCAAAGCGTGCGCTGCGGCCGTTGGTTCTGACGCTACCCCAGGCCGCGGCCGGGCCGCGATGGTCCAGCAGGGATTTCTCAGTCAGCTTACTAAGTCGGCTTACTACTGCTCGTGCAGCTGCTCAGACGGCTTCGTTGAGCATCGGGCCTTGGGGGAAGAATGCCCGCGTAATGCCGCCGGCGGTGGCCTCGGAGAGCTGCGCGAGGTAGTCGTTCCGGCGCCGGGGAGTGATCCTGGACTGTGGTTCGAAGGGCTGTTCGGGGTCATCAGCGTAGTGGGCGGTGAGGCCGTCGCGCATGAGGCGGATGGCCTCGGACCGCTGCTGGGAGACCGCGGCGTGGGTGGACCCCAGCTCGGCGGCCAAGTCCTTGACGGTACGGTCACCGAAGTAGATCTCCTCGACGACGTAGCGCATCCGTTCCGGAAGGGACTTCACGGCAGCCCGCAGGTACTGGAGCCGCTCGTCCGCGAGCACGGAGTGCTCCGGCGACAGCGTTTCGGCGGCCAGGGTGTCGACGACGGCCTCATCGAGAGGCGTCAGCGTGCGGGAGGCATCGGCCAGCGCGGCCTCCACGACACTCTGCTGAACGCCGAGGGCGGAGGCAATCTCGTCCACGGTGGGGGTACGGCCAAGGGCGGACGCCAGCGTTTCCTGGACCGACATCGTTTCCTTGATCCGTCGACGGGCGGAGCGGGTGGCCCAGTCGCTGGCCCGCATCTCATCCGCGAAGGCGCCAAGGATGCGCCGGCGCGCGAAGGCACCAAAGGGCACTCCGAGGTCCGGATCGAACGAATCGGCAGAGGTGATCAAGGCAATAGCGCCGGCAGAGGCCAAGTCATCGCGAGAAAGATGCGAGGCTTTTGAACACAAATCCGAGACGAGATACCCCACCAGCGGAAGGTGCTGCGTGACCATCTCGTTGCGCTCCACGCGATTCAATTCTGTGTCCCCCCATGAGACCGGATCCGAAGGGCTTTAAACCCTTAAAACGCCGAGAGCCGCACCCGAGAACGGACTGGTACTCCCCCCATTGGAGTCAGCGTTCACTAGCGGGGTGCAGCACCCATGGTGGAAACCTATCACCTGATCCGGAATCTGCGTGTACCCTCAGGGAAAAGCTTGGCTAAAACTGCGGCAACCGCCCCGCGAGCAGAATTCGGGCAGGGGCGGCAATGGAATGGGGCCTATGGGCGCAAGTGATCTCTCGGCGGCACTCTGGCAGGAGCGGCGGCAGCTGGAACTGCTCCTTTTCAGGTTGGAGACGCAGCGGTTGCACGTCGAAGCCGGGAACCTGCAATGGCTGAGCTTCATGGCCGCCGAAATAGAGACCGTGCTGGATCGATTGCGTTTCGAGGCGCTGGCCCGGAGCGTCGAATCGGCGGCAGTCGCTACGGAATGGGGGCTGCCGGCACAGACCACGCTGATCGAACTGATTGCGGCCGCACCTGCCGGAGCATGGCCCGGGATCCTGGGCGAGCATCTGGATGTCCTGCAGGGGCTTCTGGCCCAGCTCGCTGAGGCCGCCCGCGTGAACGAAGAAACGCTGCGGACCTTCCAGCTCGACGAGCGACCCCGTCCGTCCGGCACGGCCGGGCTATTGGATCAGCTGACCACTGCCGGAAACCTGGAGCGGGCCATAGCCGTGGTCCGGCGGACGTCGCAGCCCATGCTGGCGCAGTATCTGGGCGGAGACCAGTTTTCGGGCGGAGACCAGTATCCGGGCGGGGACCAGGAGTGATCCTGTACCTCGTCCTCAGCCCGCGGCGGGAGCCGAGGGCGGCGGCATCAGACCGCGCAGCGCGTCCTCGGCATCCGGGCCGGCCTCTGCCGCCGCGAGGTTAGCCGCCGCGATGGCTTCGATGACTTCCCGGCGCTGGATCGGCACACCCCGGGGCGCTTCGATGCCTATCCGAACACCGTCGCCGCGGCCTTCCAAAACCGTGATGACGATGCCGTCGCCGATCATGATCTGTTCGCCCGGCTTGCGTGTTAGTACCAGCATCCTCTCAATCTACCCTTCGCCGCGCGGCGCATCGGACGAGTCCGGCCGGTTCTGCCATGCCTGAGCAGGACCGGCCGGCCCTGCATCGATCCAGCCCACGGGCAGGCCCAGGCCGTTCACGGTTTCAGGGGACCTGGTCTCCGAGGCGCCGACCACGGCCACAGCGGTCACATTAAGTTGGGCAGCGAGCACGCCGACCCAGCGCTTGGTGTCTTCATGCTTGCGGCCGGCATCGACCACCAACCAAATCTGGTCGGCAGAGAGCGCGGCCACGGACTGCACCCGGGCCAGCGCGTTCCGGGCCTTGCCAAGTCCGAAGGCCACCAGGACGGTGCGCTCCGTCAGCACCGCGTGGGCGCGTGCGGCCGTGGCGCTTTGGCGGCCGTCGACATGCAGGTGGCCGTAGGCGGAGAGGTTGCCGGAAGTCCGCACGTCGGCTCCGCCCGCCGCCATTGACATCGCCAGTGCGGCATCCAGGGGGTCCTCCCCCAGCCCGACCAGAACCACGAGATCGCCGACGCCGCTCAACGGGGCCGGGACGATCCCAGCAGGCGCCGCGGCTGTCCGTAGCGCGTCCGGCGCGGGTGTTGGCTGCGCGTGCTGCACGGGACTTGCGGCGGGACTTGTGGCGGGACTTCCGACGACGGCGGCGGCCCGGCCCGCGGGGCCGGCGGCGGGTTTGGCCGGGGCCCCGAGCCCGGCGCCCAGCTGCTCCAGAAGCTCGGCAAAGTCCGGTGACTCGGTGGACACACCGGCAGCGTCGGACCGGTGCAGGCTCAGTTCAGCGGCGTCTGCCTCTTCCAGCAAGGCGGCAATGGCGGCGCTCTGCAGGTGATGGGACGGTCCGGCGGAGGCAGCCGCCGAAGCTGCTGTGCCGGCGTCGTACGTTCCCTTCCCGGTGGCGTCCACAGCGGCGGGATCGTGGGCGGGGGTGGGTTCGGCGTCGGCCAGGACGTCGGCGTCGGGCACCACCTCGCCCGAGACCACTTCGTGGCTCGGCAGGACCTCGACCATGGCCTCGTAGCGGTCCTGGGCGAAGAGACCGGCGATTCCGGGGCTGATGACGCGTTCGGCGGACACGATCCGGGCGGCCGGGCCGTACTGCTGTTCAGCCTTGCGGCGGATCTCCTCGAGCGTGGCTCCCTTAAGCCGATAGCGGTTCGGCATGGCGCACGACTCCTACGGTTTCGATCCGGACGTTGGCGGAGGTCACCTCGCGGTAGGACAGCACCGGCACCGAGCCCGGCTGCGCGCCCACGAGGCGGTGGATGGCGGGCCGGAGCGCCGGGGCGCACACGAGCACGGCCTGGCGGTTGGCGGCGGCCGCCGCGTCGACGGCGGAGCCCACGGAGCGCAGCACGGCGTCGAGCCGTTCCTGTCCCATGACGATCTGGCTGCCGCCTTCCGCGGGCCGCATGTCCTCGAGCATGTGCTGTTCCAGGACGGGGTCGATCATGATGACGTTGAGCACGGGGCCGTCCATGAACTTGGCCGTGAGGGCCGGGCCGAGTGCCTGCCGGGCGGCCTCGACCAGCGATTCCGGGTCCGTGGAAATTTTGGCACGCAGCGTGAGGGCCTCGTAGATCCGGGCGAGGTCGTTGATGGGCACCTGCTCGTCCAGGAGTCCTTGAAGGACGCGCTGCAGTTCGGCGAGGGAGAGCAGGGCCGGGGTCAGTTCGTCGACGGCGGAAGGGCTTTGTTTGCGCAGGCCCTCGGTCAGGACCCGGACGTCCTCGCGGGAGAGCAGCCGGGCGGCGTTTGCCGAGACGATCGAGGACAGGTGGGTGACGAGGACGGAGACCCGGTCGATCACCGTGGCACCGGTCATTTCGGCGTTGTGGCGCATCTCCCCCGGGATCCACTTCCCGGCCAGTCCGAACACGGGCTCGATCATGGCGGGACCGGGCAGCGAATCCAGGTTGTCGCCCAAGGCGAGCATCTGGCCGCTGGGGGCCGTGCCGCGCCCGGCTTCCACGCCGGCGATCCGGATCGAATACGTGGCGGCCGGCAGGTCCACGCTGTCCCTGGTGCGCACCGGCGGGATGACCAGGCCCAGTTCCATCGCGATCTTGTGCCGGAGGGACCGGACCCGCGCCAGGAGGTCGTCGGAGGCCCCCGAAACCATGTCCACAAGGTCCGGGGCCAGCAGGATCTCCACCGGATGGACGCGCATGTCCTCCAGCAGTTTCTCGTTCGGGTCCATTTCCGGGAAGTTCTGCGCGGTCGCCTCGGCCTGGCGGGCCGTCTCCGCGAGCTGCTGGCTGGCGGCAGTCCGGCGGGAGGCGAGGATCAGGCCCGCCCCGACGAGGATGAAGGGAATCGGCGGCATGCCGGGGATCAGGGCCATGGCGAGGGCCGCGACGCCGGCGATCATCAGGGCGTTGGGTGACTGCAGCAGCTGGGTGGAAGCGGTTCGGCCCATGTCCGACTCGGCGTTGGACCGGGTCACGATCATGCCTGTGGAGACAGCCATGAGCAAGGCCGGAATCTGCGTGACGAGGCCGTCGCCCATGGTCAGCAGGCCGTAGGTATTGAGGGCGTCGCCGATCTCCAGGCCGCGCTGCACCATGCCGATGGCGATGCCGCCGACAAAGTTGATGATGATGATGATGATGCCCGCAATGGCATCGCCCTTGACGAACTTCGAGGCACCGTCCATGGCGCCGTAGAAGTCCGCCTCGGCCGAGACCTCGGCCCGCCGCTCCCTGGCCTGGCTGTCGGTGAGGAGCCCGGCATTGAGGTCGGCGTCGATCGCCATCTGCTTGCCGGGCATGGCATCGAGGGTGAAGCGGGCGCCGACTTCGGCCACGCGCTCGGCGCCCTTGGTGACCACGACGAATTGGATGACGACGAGGATGAGGAACACGACCGCGCCGATGATCATGGAGCCGCCGACCGTTACCTTGCCGAAGGCTTCGATGACCTGCCCGGCGTATCCGTTGCCCAGGACCAGCCGGGTGGAGGCGACGTTCAGCCCCAGCCGGAACAGCGTGGCCACGAGCAGCAGTGAGGGGAACACGGAGAAGTCCAGCGGCTTCTTCACGAACATGCTGGTCAGCAGGACCAGCAGTGCCAGCAGGATGTTGCAGACGATCAGGAAGTCGAGCAGGGGCGCGGGAACGGGCACCACGAGCAGCAGCACGATCCCCACGATGCCGATGGGCACCGCCAGCCGGTTCAGCCTGTTGTTCATGATGCGGTCCTTTCACAGACGCTGAGTCCCAAAGTTTTCCTGCGTGGCGCCGTACGGTGTGTGACGCGTTGTGCCATTCGGTGTCTCATAGGGCGGCCGCCGTGCTGCTCATCCGGTGCATCCCGGTGGAGGCACCGCGGGCCTTGAGCGCCATGACGAACGCGAGGACGCCGGCCACCGCCCGGTAGAAGTCCACCGGGATCTCGTCGCCCAGTTCACAGGCCCCGTGCAGGGCCCTGGTCAACGGGATGTCCTGGACCATGGGCACGTCCTTCTGCTCGGCTTCTTCCCTGATCCTTGCTGCCACATGGCCGGCGCCCTTGGCGACCACGCGGGGCGCGGACTTGCCGGGCTCGTACTTGAGGGCCACCGCCACGTGCGTGGGGTTGACCAGGACGACGTCGGCGTCTCCGATCGCGGCGATCATGCGGTTCCTGCTCATGGACATCTGGCGTGCCCGGCGCTGGGACCGGATGAGCGGATCGCCCTCGCTGCTCTTGTTCTCGTCCTGGACTTCCTTCTTGGACATCCGGGTTTTCTTGCGGTTGCGGCGCATCACCACGAAGAAGTCCGCGGCGGCCAGCACGATCCCGGCGGCGACGGCGAACTGGACCAGGGAGGCAACGCCGCCGGCGGCGGCTGCCGTCACGCCGGCCACGGGCAGCCCTCCCGCGGTCAGCAGCACCGGGATCAGCCCCTGCACGACGACGTAGAGGACCATCCCAACCACGCTGACCTTCAACAGGGCCTTGAGACCGCCCCAGACCGCCTGGGCGCCGAACAGGCGCTTGATCCCGCTGAGCAGGTTGAAGTGTTCGAATTCGAGCCTGAATTTCTTCAGGTGGACGCCACCTTGGACGGCGGAGCCGGCGAGGACGGCCAGGAACACGACGATCAGCAGGGGGCCGGTAATTCCGGCGATGGACGCGAACCCCGCTTCCAGCGCCTGCAGGGCTTTGCCGGGATCCGGCGCGGAGACGATGCCGCGCACACTGAAGAGCTGGTCCGCGGCGGCGTTTGCAGCCCCGTCCACGGTGCTGGGCAGCATGACCGCGGCGGCGCCGACGCCGAGCCAGGCGGTGAGGTCCTGGGACCGGGAGAGCTGGCCCTTGGAACGGACTTCCTTCATCCGCTTGTCGGTGGCTTGCTCGGTCTTTTCCTGTGAATCCGCCATCAGCCCACCCCCAGCACTGCTTTGGCCGCCTGGCCGGCGAGGCTGGAAACAATCCGCGGCAGGGCCAGGAACATGAAACCTGCCAGCATGAGGGTCAGGAGGATCTTGAGCGGGAAGCCCAGCGAGAACGCGTTGAGGGCCGGCGCCACCCGGGTCAGCAGGCCGAGCCCCACATCAGCGAGGAACAGGACCACCAGCAACGGGCCGGCAACCTGCACGGCGGCAAGGAACATGCCGGAGACGGCCGAGATGATGGCCTGGACCGGCTGGGCCAGGTCTATCCCTCCGGCCAGGGGCAGGGCGGCGAAACTGCCGGTGAGGCCGGTGATGACCAACTGGTAGCCGTCGGAAGCGAACAGCAGGGCCAGCGCCGCCATCTGCAGGAGGCGGGTGAATTGTGCACCGTTGACATTCATTTGGGGATCGAAGGCCTGGGCCATCTGGAAACCGCTGAAGAGGTCGATCAGGCTGCCGGCGGACTGGATGGCGGAGAAGACCACCAGGACCAGGAATCCCAGGACCAGCCCGGTGACGAGCTCCAAGACCACCCCGGTGAGGAACCCGGCGGTGTCGCGGGGGGTGTAGCCGCCCACCACCCGCTGCGTCACGGCCAGGCCCAGCCCCAGCCCCAGCATGGCCTTCACGCGCCCTGGAAAGGCCTGGTGCGAGAACGGCGGCGCCACGATCAGGAAGGCGGTCATCCGGACCGTGGCCAGCAGGAGGACTTCCAGCCAGGTCGGGTCGATGGGGATGCCCACCTCACAGGCCTCCGAGCAGGGACGGAATTTTTGCGAAGAGGTCGTTCGTGAACGTCACCATCTCCGAAATCATCCAGTGTCCGCAGACGATCAAGGCGACGGCCACGGCGGCCGCTTTCGGAACGAAGGACAGCGTGGCTTCCTGCAACTGGGTGATGGACTGCAGGAGTGAGATGGCCAGGCCCACCACGAGGGCGGTGACCAGCACCGGGGCGGCGAGTTTCGCGGCCACGATCATGGCCTGGAGGCAGATGTCCAGGACGGCGTTGGCGTTCATCCGGTGCCCGCATAGCTTTGGACCAGCGCGGTGATGATCAGGCCCCAGCCGTCCACGAGGACGAACAGGAGGATCTTGAAGGGCAGCGAGATCATCACCGGCGGCAGCATCATCATGCCCATGGACATCAGGGCCGCGGACACCACGAGGTCGATCACGAGGAACGGGATGAAAATGACGAAGCCGATGATGAACGCCGCGCGCAGTTCAGAGATCATGAACGCCGGGATGAGGGTCTGCAGCGGCACGGCCTCAGGCGTGGCGGGGTTCTCGGCGCCGGCGGCGCGGGACATCAGGGCGATGTCCTCTTCGCGTGTGTGGGCGAGCATGAAGTGCTGCAGCGGACCCGACGCGGCGCTGACCGCCCCGTTGAAGTCCAGCTTTCCGTTGAGGTAGGGCTGGATTCCGAGGGTGTTCATCTCGTTGATGACAGGCCACATCACAAAGATGGAGAGGAACAGTGCCAGCCCCGCCAGCACCTGGTTCGGCGGGATGGACGGCAGGGACAGGGCGTTGCGGGTCATCGCCAGGACCACGAAGATCTTGGTGAAGGACGTCATCATCAGCAGCAGTGAGGGCGCGACCGCCAGGAGCGTGATCCCGATCAGCGTCAGGACAGCGGTGGAGGGTTTGCCGTCCGCACCGTTGATCTGGATGTTGACGTTTCCGCTGTCCGGGTTCGCCGGATCGGTCGGCGCCACCGGTGCTGCCGGGTCGATCGGTGCGGCGTAGGCGGCAGTGGCGTTCAGCCACAGCAGGAGGACGGCGAACAGCACGGCGGCGAGCCCCAGGATGAGGAACCTGAGGGATTTCGTGGCGGCGGGACGCGCGCTGGCCGTACGAGTGGAGGGGGCACCGGTGGAAAGGGCGCTGGCGGAGAGAAGGCGGATCAATTGCGGCGTCCGCTCCTGAGGG
The DNA here is from genome assembly GCF_900116495.1 of Arthrobacter sp. ov118. Classification (GTDB taxonomy): domain Bacteria; phylum Actinomycetota; class Actinomycetes; order Actinomycetales; family Micrococcaceae; genus Arthrobacter. The sequence continues at coordinate 49,291 of NZ_FPAY01000012.1, read as the reverse complement.
CGGCGGCAGCCTGCTTCCATGTGGAACCGGCCAGGATGGACCCGTGCAGCGGCGGGTGGCCGGCAGCGCCGCCCCGGCCGGCGGGGCCCCGGGCGTTGGAGTTCCGGTGCAGCGAGCTGCGGCGCGACGGCGGGAGGTCGCCGTCGGGGGTCCGCGTGCCATCAGTAGGGGCACCGTCGGGGCGCGCCTCAGCGAGGATCCGGGCGAAGTCCCCCAAGCTGCGGCTGATCGCGGGGACCGGCACTTCTTCGGGTTCGGGCGGGATGTCCCCGGTGTGCAGGACGTTGACGGCGTGCTCGGTGACGCCCAGCAGGAAGCGCTGCCCGGCGGCGTCAACCACCACCACGGAGGCTTTCTGTCCGAGGCTCTGCCTGCTGACGATAGTCAGGGCGCGGTCCGCCCGGCGCCGTCCGGTGCCTTTGCCCAGCCGGCGCTGCAGGAACCACATAAGGCCAAGCACCGCGCCCAGGGCCACGACTACCCGCAGCCCGAGGATCAGTGCGTCCATTCAGCTGAGCCCCTCGGCGACGTCGAGGATGCGGGTGATCCGTACTGCGTAGTCCTGGTCCAGGACCACCACTTCGCCGTGCGCGATCAGGCGGCCGTTGAGCAGGACGTCGGCGGGGGCTCCGGCGGAGCGGTCCAGTTCGATGATCTTGCCGGGTTCCAGCGAGAGCACGTCGCGGACCGACATCCGGGTGCGTCCGATCTCCACGGTCAGGGCCATTTCGATGTTGTTGATGCGGCCGAGCCGGCCGGCCACGGTGTCCCCGCCGGCGAACACGTCACCGGCACGGTCCTGGCTGGTGCCGTGTTCGCGGAGCCGGACAGCGAACCAGGCCGCGGCGTTGCTGCCGTCGGAAAGTTCAAAGACCGCGGTGTCGGGATCCGAGAGGAGCCCGGAGACATCGGATTCGCGCAGGTCGGACAGGACGCCGGCGCCGAAGACCGAACTGGCACTTTCCATGGCCGGGCGCAGAACATCGGTCACGGACACGTGTCCCAGCTGGGACCCCGCGCCGGCTGCCTCGTCCAGGAAGGTGCGGTCGCTGAGCATGAGCGCGAGGTCTGCGGTGACGGCGCCCACAAAGGTGGCCGTGACGGCCTGCCGGGCGTAGGCGGCCGCGGCCCGGGCAGGCACCAGGGCCACAACTTTCAGGGCTACCGGGCTCGGCAGTTCCTCGACGAGCCGTTCCGCCGACAATTCGTGCTTGGTCAGGGTGATGGTCATCGTTGGTTCTCCTCGATTGTGACAATGACTGCGGCCGCGCGGGAGCCGTTGCGGGCCGGGGCGGCGGTGGCCAGCCGGGTCCCGTCCAGGGTGAGGTCAAAGGGCCGGTTTTCCAGGTGAGGCAGGGTCAGGACGTCACCGACGGCGAGGCCCAGGACCTGGCTCGGGGTGACGAATGACGTCGAGAGCCGCACCGACAGTTCCACCGGCACCTGCTCCAGCTGGGCGCTGACGCGCGCCGCCGCGTCGCCGCGGGTGTCGGTCGGGTTGACCTTCTTGAGCCGTCCCAGCAGCAGGCCGGCCGGAACGGCCAGGGTGGCGGGGGCGTTGACGTCGCCGACACTCATCGTGAAGGAGGCGACGATCATCAGTTCGCTTGGCGCGGCTGCCTGGGCGAACTGGGAGTTGTACTGGATCGTGTCCACGCGGACGGCTTCGCTGAGCAGCGGACCCAGGGAGTAGCCGAGGTCTTCGAGGGCCTCGTCCATGAGGCCTTTGATCAAGGCCTGCTCGATCTGGGTGAACTTCCGGTCCGGCATTGGCGCATCATTCGAGGCGCCGAGCATGCGGTTGACCCAGCCGAGGGCGGCCGGGCCGGGGAACTGCACCACCAGCTTCGAATCCTGGGTTTCCACGGTGCAGAGGACCATGGCCGTAACGGCCGGCAGCGAGGCGGCGTATTCGTCGTAGCTGAGCATGCTGACGTCTTCGAGGCGCACCACGGACTTGACCCGGACCTTGGCGGTCAGCTGGGTTCCCCACTGGCGTGCGAAGGTTTCGAAGGCGAGCTCCAGCACACGGCTGTGCTCGCGGGCAAGCGTCGCGGGACGGCGGAAGTCATAGACGCTGACGGTCCGCTCCCGTGCCACTTCCCGCTCATCCAGAACACTCACGGTTGCCACTATCGGCAAGTGGTCGCGCGGGGTAAGCAATAAGCCCCTAGCAATACGACGGGCAATAAAGAGCAGGCAATCACGAGCCTATTTCCGGCTCAGCTTCAGGGCTTCCGGAATCAGGGCGCGGACGACGTCGGGCTTGTCCGAAATCACCACGATGTCCACCCGGCGGTTCCGCTCCATGAGCGCCGGCGTGGAGTCATCGTTGACCTGGCGGGCCGATCCGAACGCTACGGCGCCAATGGTCCCGGGGGCAATGCCGCCGTCGTCCACCATGTACCGCAGGACGTTCACGGCACGCGCCGAGGACAACTCCCACGTGGAGGGGTACGCCGTGATGCCATTCGCGGCGTGGCCCTCGACCATGATTTCCATCTTGGCCGGCTTCAGGACCGGCGAGATGATCTGCAGCACCCGGGTAGCCCGGGCCGTGAGCTCGGGCCGGTCCGGTTCGAAAAAAGCCTGCGATCCGACAAGCTTGACCGTCAGGCCGCGCTGGTCGATCTGGAACTCGACGTTCTCGCTGAGCCCGGCGGCCGCCAGCCCGGCCTGCATTTTCGCCTGCAGCGCCTTGAGCCGGTCAACTTCCTTGACGGCCTCGGCCATATTTTCCGGGGACGTGGTTGCGGCGCCCTTGACCGCCGCGAAGGCCTCGAGGTCCTGGTCCACGAGATCCGGCGGCACCACGGTGCCCGACGCCGTGTCCACGGTTTCGGAGGCAACCGCGCCGAAGCCCGTGGCCAGCGAGTTGCGAAGCTTTTCAAACTTGTTGGCGTCCACGCTGGACATGGCGTACAGCACGATGAACATGCACATCAGCACGGTGACCATGTCCATGTAGGACGCCATCCAGCGCTCGTCGACGTGGTGCTGTTCCGGCTTCTTTCGCCCCCGCCGCCTGGAACTCACGCGGCCTGGTCCAGCACGTCGGTTTTGTCCTTGCCGCCGGACTTCTTATCCCCGCCGGAGGCCTTGAGCTGGTGTTCAGGAACCATCGAGCGCAGTCTTTCGGCGAGCAGCAGGGGCTGGGCGCCGGCCTGGACCGCCAGCATGCCTTCCATCAGCAGCGTCATTCGTTCTATGTCCAGCTCCGACAGCCTGGCAAGACGGCCGCTGAACGGAAGCCAGAGGAAGTTGGCGGACAACAGGCCCCAGAGCGTCGCGACAAAGGCTGCCGCAATCATCGGGCCCAGGTGGTCCGGCGTGGAGAGGTTTTCCAAGACGTGGGTCAGGGACACGACGGTGCCGATGATGCCGACGGTTGGGGCATAACCGCCGAGGCTCGCGAAGAATTTGGAGTTGGAGTGGTCGCTGCGGGCCTTGGAGTCAATCTCATCCTCCATCAGCATCCGGAGTTCTTCGGCGTCGGTGCCATCGGCGATATTCTGCAGGGCTCGCGTCAGGAAAGGATCTTTGACACTGGCTGCTTCTTCCTCCAGGGACAACAGGCCCTCGCTGCGGGCCTTTTCCGCGAAGCGGACCACTTGATCGATGCTTTCCTGAGGCTTCGACGTCTTGCCCTGGAACATCTTGGGGAGGGCCTTGAAGGCCTGAATGACGTCCGTGAGGGTGTTGCCTGCGATCCCGACCGCGATGGTGGCGCCGAAGACCAGGATCATGGGTGCCGGCAGCAGGAGCGCGGTGACGCTGCCGCCTTCCATGGTCACCATGGCGATTACGGAGCCAAAGGCGAGGAGCAGTCCGATGACTGTTGCGGGATCCATCGTTACTTTCTGGGTTGTACGGGCGCCGCGGTGCCGGCGCCGTCGGTGTCGTTGGGGTCGTCGTCCGGGTCGTCTGTCCGGACCAGGCTCAGCGGATACCCGGTGATGGCCGGAAAATCCCGGGCCTTACTCAGGATGTACGCCCGGTAGTCGGCGATGAGTTCAACCACTTCCGCGAGGCTTTCCAGCACCACGTAGGCGGCGCCGTCGAGCGTCACCAGGTGCGTGTCCGGGCTCTCGTGGATGCGTTCAATAAGGTCCGGATTGACCGCGAAGCGCGTTCCGTTGAGACGTGTGACGACGATCATGGGCCGATTCTGCTCTGTGAGGGGGAAGAGTGTTCTGCTCCGTACTGTCGGCACCTCCGGCCGGTTCGTTAGGCGCCGCCCCTTCCAGTTGCGCTATCACTTGTGGTTGCCTTGCCGCCGGAATGACAGCCATGAGTGATAGCTCATCGGGCAAGAAAGGGGACGACGACGGCGCGCGGGCGGGACTATGGTGGGAGCTGACGGGGCCACGCGGCCCGCCCCGCCGCCTGGCCAATCCCCCGACGAGGACGCAACGGCCGCCCGCCTGATCAGGAAGGCCCGCCATGGTGCGATTCTCAGTACTTGAGCAGCCGCTGGACCCCTTTCCCCGGTACGAGGAGATGCGACGGAGCGAACCCGTTTTCCTCGACGAGGAATCCGGGCTCTGGCACGTTTTCTGCTACGACGACGTGCAGCGTGTCTTGTCGGAGCACGCCGCGTTTTCCTCCCGTATGGGCGGGAGCAACCCTTCGGAAACAGGCCAGCTCTTCGCCGCCAGCCTGGTCAACACGGACCCGCCCCGGCACCGTCAGCTGCGGTCCCTCGTGACCCAGGCGTTCACGCCCCGCTCGGTGGAAGCGCTCGGCCCGCGCATCTTGGCAATCACTGATGAACTCCTCGATCCTGCAGTCGGCACAGGCAGCATGGACTTGATCGAAGACCTGGCCTACCCGCTGCCGGTGATTGTCATCGCGGAGCTCATGGGCATCCCGGCCGAAGACCGGGACCGCTTCAAGCAATGGTCAGACGCCATCGTCGCGTACACCCGCCCGGACGCCGAGCCGGCCGGCCATGGCGGCGCCCACCAGGAGATGGCGGAATATTTCCTGGGCATGATCGAGCAGCGCCGGCGCCGGCCGGGCGAAGATCTGATCAGCCTGCTGCTCGCGGCCGAGATCGACGGCCAGAAGCTCAGTGTCGCCGAACTGCTGGGCTTCTGTGCCCTGTTGCTCGTCGCAGGCAACGAGACCACCACCAACCTGATCGGAAATGCGGTGCTGTGCTTCACCGAAGCACCGGGCACGCTGGCGCGCCTGGTCGCCGAGCCGGAACTGCTGCCGACCGCCATCGAGGAGGTCCTGCGCTACCGCTCCCCCGTCCAGTCCATGTACCGGATCGCCGCGGTCGATACGACTCTGCGAGACCGGCAGATCCCGGCGGATGCACCGCTTGTGGCATGGATCGGGTCGGCCAATCGCGACGCTGAGCACTTCCCGGCCGCGGACACGTTCGACGTCGAGCGCTCACCGAACCGGCACCTCGCCTTCGGGCAGGGCATTCATTTCTGTCTCGGGGCGCCCCTGGCGCGGCTCGAGGCCCGGATTGCGCTGGAGGCCGTGGTTTCGCGGCTGCCGGGGCTGGCCGTGGCACCGGAGGCACAGCTGGAGCGGATGGACAGCACGATTGTCTACGGCCTCAAAGAACTTCCCGTGTGCTGGCAGCCCTGACGAAGGCAGCCGGGCGTCCGGCTGCGACCGTAAACTACATCCCATTGGCGAAACATCCGACAGGCGCATGACGGGGAGGCAGGGATGTTGGAGACGACGGTCGACGCGGTGATGGCTGAGCTCGCGGAGCTCGACGACCCGAAGATGCGCGAGGCGAACGAGGTGCGCGGTGACGACCACGGCGTGAACCTGTCCAAGTTGCGCGCGGTCGCGAAGCGGCTGAAGACCCAGCAGGACCTGGCCTGCGGGCTGTGGGCCACGGACGACACCGCCGCCCGGCTGCTGGCGCTGCTGATCTGCCGGCCCAAGGCCTTCGAGTCCGGCGAGCTGGACGCCATGCTGCGCCAGGCGCGCGCTCCTAAGGTGCATGACTGGCTGGTGAACTACGTGGTCAAGAAGAGTCCTCACGCCGAACAGCTGCGCGTGGCCTGGACCGCGGACCCTGACCCGCTTGTCGCCAGTGCCGGTTGGGCCCTGACTACCGAACGGGTCGCGAAGAGGCCCGAGGGGCTCGACCTGTCCGGCCTGCTGGACACGATCGAGGCGGAGATGAAGGACGCCCCGGACCGCCTGCAGTGGGCGATGAACCACACTCTGGCGCAGATCGGGATCGAGCACGGGGAGCACCGGGCCCGCGCGATCGACATCGGCGAGCGCCTGGAGGTGCTCAAGGACTACCCGACCCCGCGGAACTGCACGTCCCCGTTCGCGCCTATCTGGATCAACGAGATGGTGAGCCGGCGGGGAGCCTGACTGGCGAAAGCCCGACGGGGCCCGGAGCGTCAATAGGGCTTTGGCCCGCCGTCCAAGGACATCTCCTTACGGGCGCGGGCGCAGCAAAACCAGGCACATTGCCGCGCAGCCCGCCACCAGGAGGGCCAGGGTCCAAAGCCCAGCGGCGAGGCTGAGGGCGGCGGCGATGCCTCCGACGATCAGCGGGCCGCCGGCATCGCCGATTTCGCGTCCGAGCTCGGCCGTTCCCATCGTTCGTCCCATCCGTTCCGGCGGCGTTGTGCCTGCCAGATGGGCGAAGCCCAGCGGCGTGGCAATGCCGATTCCCATCCCGAGAACGACGGCGGCCAGGTACAGTGTCGCAGGCAGCGGCAGGATGGCCAGGGCAGCGATCGCTGCCGCGATCAGGAACAGCCCGGCGGCCATCCCCGCGCGGTCTGTTATTCGTCCTTGGTCGCGGAGCCGGCCCACCACCGGCTGGGTGAGAGTGGACGAGAATGCCAGCACGGCGACGACGGCCATGCTTCCGATGAGCGGCAGGTGAAGGTTCGCGCCGAGCAGGGGCAGGAACCCGACGGCGACGCCCAGGGCGCCGGTCGCTGCGGCCAGAGCCGTGGTCGGGATGAGGAATCCGCGTTCAGTGGTCTGGCGAATCAAGTCCATGGCCGTGTAGCGCGGGCGTGTGAGGACCGGCAAACGGGGCATGGCCAACAGCGTCCACAGGGCGGTCGCGAGCGAGACGGCGGTCAGGGCCACGAAGAGCGCCGGGAAGCCCCCGGCCCCGATCAAGCCGGCGCCCAGCAGCGGCCCCAGCACATATCCAAGGCCCTTCCAGGAGCCGTACTTTCCAAAATAGCGGCCAGCCGCCGCGGGTCCCGCAAGACGCGCGACGGCGGCAGAGGACGCCGGGGAGAACGCCGACGCTGCGGCACCCTGGCCGAGCCTGACAAGGCCGAGGACCACCGGCGTCGTCGCAAGGATGCCGAAAGCAGAGGCGACGGCAAAAGCAACCAGTCCGCCGACAACGACAGGCTTGGAACCAATGCGGTCACTCAGGGACCCGAACACCGGTTTAAGAACGACTTCGGCGACGTCATAGAGGGCCAGGATGACCCCGAAGGTAAGGAGCCCGAGCCCGAGGTCCCCGGTCTCGGCACCGAGACCGGCGGCGATGCTGTGGGCGCCGAAGGCAGTGGTGAAGCCGGCCGCGTACAAGGGTGCCAGGTTTCCGGGGATTGCCGGGCCCCTACCCTTTGACGCTTTCGCGCGGGTGGCTTCCGTTGCGTCATTTGCTCCGGTCATGGTTTGCCTGTGATGGGGGTGAGGATCATGTCGTCAAGCTTTGGCAGGGCGTGCCGAAGCCGGCGTCCGGCCTCGGCGAGGGTCTGTTCGGCCAGCACGAGGCTGGTGTCGCCGACAACGACCGTTGCCGCACCCTGCAGGCGGTGCCCGGCCCACCGCAACTGGAGGCGAGCCACACCTAATACACCCGGGATGTCCTCCAAAGTTTCGTAGGCCAGGTCGACGAGTTCGGGTTCAATTCCGTCCATCAGCCGGCGCCCTATGCTGCGGACCGTTCCCCAGAGCAGCACAAGGATGGCCGCGGAGATTAACAGGCCCACGATCGGATCGGCAAGGGGGAATCCGAGCAGCACCCCAGCAGCACCAAGGACCACAGCCAGGGACGTGAAGCCGTCCATCCGCGCGTGCACGCCGTCGGCCACCAGCGCAGCTGAGCCAATCCGGCGTCCGACTTTGATGCGGTAGATCGCTACCGCCTCGTTTCCGGCGAAGCCAATCAGCCCCGCCCCCATGACCCACCATAGATTGTGCAGCGGTTGCGGGTTGAGCAGCCGGTCCACAGACTGCCAGGCAGCCAGCACAGCGGAGAGGGCGACGACGGCGATGATGAACAGTCCTGCCAGGTCTTCGGCCCTGCCGAAGCCAAAAGTGTAGCGGCGGGTGGCGGCGCGGCGTCCCAGGATGAACGCGATCCACAGCGGCACCGCGGTCAGGGCATCGGAGAAGTTATGAATGGTGTCGGCCAGCAAGGCGACGGAACCGCTAGCCAGGACCACCAGGAACTGCAGGACAGTCGTTCCCAGCAGCATGAAGAGACTGATCTTCAGCGCACGGATGCCTTCAGCGCTCGCCTCGAGGGCGTCGTCGACAGAGTCGGCCGCGTCATGACTGTGCGGAACAAACAGTTCGAAGAGCCAACCCTTCAAGCCTTTGTGATGTTTATGGCCGTGTGAGTGGCTATGGGTGTGCCCGTGGTCATGGCCATGATCGTGACCGTGATCATGACCGTGGTGCTGATGGTCGTGATCGTGGTGATCAGCGGTTTCGCCGGCTGTCACCTGCGCCGGATCGCTCATGAGACTCCCCCGTCCATGCGGTGGTGGGCCGGATGGCCGCCAAGGGCGTGTTCGGCCTGGAAGATGGCATCTGCGACCAGCTGGCGGGCGTGCTCGTTCTCGAGCCGGTACAGCACTTTCGTTCCGTCCTGGCGGGTGGAGACCATACGTGCCAGCCGCATTTTGGCAAGATGCTGGGACACCGCGGCTGGAGATTTCCCCACCACATCGGCCAATGCCCCTACAGCCATCTCCCCCTCCCGCAAAGCCAAGATGATGCGCACCCGCGTGGCGTCAGCCAGCATCGAGAACACTTCCACGGCGAGTTCGACGAACTGGCTATCCACGTCAAGCCTGCAAGCCTTCTTATCTGCGTTCATACGCATATAGTCGCACATCGCGTTTCGCCGAGTGCATTCATTGGGTACGGGGCTCAAGCACTGTTGCCGGGATGCTATTAGGTCTAGCGTGGGAGCAAGGGTTTGTGCGCATGGGCGCGCGCGTCACGGGGCCGGACTGGGATCCGGGTTCGTCTTAGCATCGGTGATGCCGGTGTCAGGGATTCACTATCAACGCCTCCGGGTCTCAAAGGCGAAAAGAACGGAACAGCGATGATGGCTGACCCGGGAAACCATCCGCAGCACCCTTTGACTGGCCGGGGCGTGTATGTGCTGGACGACCACGAGGTCGTGAGGCGTGGCCTGCGCCAGCTGCTGGCGTCCCATGGGCTCAGCGTCGCCGGGGAATCAGGGTCCGCGTGCGAAGCAGTCCGGCGGATCCCGGCCCTCCGCCCGGAGCTGGTCATCCTTGACGATGATCTTCCCGACGGATCCGGTTCCGACGTGTGCCGGGCCATCGCCGTGGCCGACCCTAGCATTCGGTGCGTCCTGATGACCGGGGACAGCGACGAAACCGTGCTGATCGACTCCATCCTGGCCGGCGCCTGGGGGTGCCTGTCCAAACAGGACGACAGCAGCGAACAACTCAGACTCATCCGCCGGGTCCTGGCCGGTCACACAGCATTCAGCAGCCAGTTCCATCCCGCACTCGTGGCCCCGTTTTCCCTGCCCGCGCCGGACGTCACGGATGAGAGACTCCTGCGTCTCACGAGGCAGGAATTGAATGCCGCTATCGGCCTCGGGAAAGGGCTGAGCAACCGCGGAATCAGCCAGGAGATGTTTCTGGCAGAAAAGACTGTCAAGAACCTGGTCTCGTCCATACTGATGAAACTCGGCATGGCGCACCGGACGCAGGTCGCAGTTCTCGTCACCACAACCCTGAATCATTCCGCGGAGCCCGATGACGGCGGCTACCGGTCCAGCCGTTTCCCGGATCTCGTCGCCGAGGTCACGGCAGCGCTCCTGAACTGCACCAGCGAGGCCCGCATTGTGCCGCCCACGGACACCGTGCATGCAGGAGACGCCGGCAGGCTCGCCGACGCACTTACCGCGACCCGGACCGGTCGCACGGGATCACGCCCGCTGCCAAGCCGGGGCTAGGACCGCGGACCCAGGGGCCACGGGCCCCGCCGCCCCGCACGGCCACTGGAGAATGGCCCTGCATCATCCTCGCCGTCGCCCGTCCAACGCAGCGCTCCTTTACTCATTTGTGAGTAAAGGAGCGCCTCCCGGACTGAACGTACATCCCCTCATCAGTAAAAGACATAGACGGCCGGCATGCAGGCTTCCTTTTTCGTTAGCGCTTCAGCTGGGTCAGTTCCTGCAGGACCTCGTCCGACGTGGTGATGATGCGGGCGTTGGCCTGGAAGCCGCGCTGGGCGACAATCAGGTTGGTGAACTCCTGGGACAGGTCCACGTTGGACATCTCCAGGGTTCCGCCGGTCAGCGTGCCGATGCCGGGGTCGCCAGCAGCACCGAGCTGCACACCGCCGGAGTTGCCGGTGGCGACATAGGAGGAGCCTCCGGCTTTCTCGAGGCCGCCTGGGTTGGTGAACTTGGCGAGGGCGATCTTGGCCAGGACCTGCTTGATGCCGTTGCTGAAGGACCCAACCAGCGATCCGTCGCTGCCTAGCGTGTAGGATTCCAGCTTGCCGACGGGTGCGCCGTCCTGTCCGCTGACTGCCAGGGAGTCCATGCCGGCGTAGCCGGACACCTTGGAGATGTCGATGGTGATGCCGTTGACTGTGAAGTTGCCGCCAGCCGTGGGCAGGCCGTTCGTGTACGTCACGGACCCATTGGCCGTGGTGCCGCCGTCGGTGGCTGCGATGTTCCAGGTGCTTCCGGCCTTCGTGAAGGTCATGGCCACGCTGCGCTCGGCGCCGGCGGCGTCATAGACCTTGACGATGCGGTCCAGCTTGGTGCCGTTGGCGGCGTCGCTGGGCAGATTGCCGTCCAGGGCCACGTTCTTCGTGGCAGCCGCAATCATGGTGTTGGGGTTCAGGGTGATGTCGCCAACCGGAGCGCCGGCAGTGACCACGCCGTTGGTGGCGGGCCAGCCCTGCAGGATGCCGCCGTCGGGGCTGACCAGCTGGTTGGCCGAATCCGGGCTGAAGGAGCCGGCTCGCGTGAAGAGCTGCTGGCCGCCCTTGCTCGTGACGAAGAAGCCGTCGCCGGAGATCATCATGTCCGTGGCACGGCCGGTGCTCTGGGAGGAGCCCTGGCTGAAGTTCGTGGTGACCCCGGCGACCCGGACGCCCAGGCCGATCTGGGCAGGGTTGCTGCCGCCGGTCGCGGCCTGCGGGCCGGTGGCACCCTGCTGCAACTGGGACAGGGTGTCCTGAAACTGGGTGGATGATGCCTTGAAACCGGCGGTGTTGACGTTGGCGATGTTGTTGCCGGTGACGTCCAGCATGGTCTGGTGGGCGCGGAGGCCGGAGATTCCGGAGTACAGCGAGCGGAGCATGGGAACTGCCTTTCTACGGGTGAAGAACTGGTTAGGAAGCGGCCGGAGCAGTAAGTCCGGTGATGGAGTCGAGGGGAACGGAGAGCTCACCGATCGTGACGGACGGGACCGGGCCTGCATAAGTGACGGAGCCGGCGACGCCGGTCCCGGTGGTGCCGTCCGCGAGGGTGTAGTTGACCGACTGGCCGATCAGCTGGGCTGCCGCCGTGCGCATCTGGAGGGAGAACCCCTCCTTGCTGTTGGTGGTCAGTTCAGTCATTTTTTCCATCATGGAGAGCTGGAGGGTCTGGCTCATCATCTGGTTGGTGTCCATGGGTGCGCTCGGGTTCTGGTTCTTGAGCTGCGTCACGAGCAGGGACATGAACACATTGGCGTCCATGGTCTGCGAGGGTGTCCGGGCCGCAGAGGCCTGGGCGGCTATGCCCGCCGGCGTCACCGGCTGGGAGGCGATCGGCTGAATCGTCATAAGTCGCGTTCCTTCGTGTCAGACAAGAATGTCGAGGGTGGTTTGAGGGCCATTCAAGATCCTGGCGGCGCGAACTGCCTGGTCGTCGGCCAAGGCGTCCCAGCGATGTCCGGGGCGCGGCTCGGGCGGTCCGTTGCGGCTGCCCGGGCCCGAGCCGTTTCCGCCGGAGTCGCGGCCAGAGGCATACTGGCCGCCGGCGACTGCGCGGTCCTGGCCCGGGCCGTTCTGGCCGGCGCCATGTTGGCCTGTGCCGCCGGGGGCGCTGTGATCGGACAGGTCGAGGCTGGCGCGGAATCCGGCGTCGCTCAGTTCCTTGCGGAGCTCGGGCAGGATCCCCCGGACCGCAACACGGCCCACGTCGCCGGGAGCGAAGAGTTCAATCCGGACTCCCGCAGCGTCGATGTGCGCCCGGACCGTGAGCGGGCCGAGATCCTCGGGACTGACCTTGAGGGTCATGACGTGCTGGCCATGGGCTGCACCGACCAAAGTGAACAGCGGCTTGGCCAGCTGAGGCTGGAGGGGTGACGCGGCATGGGCCGCGGGCTGCGGCGCGGCGTGGGCGGCGTGGGCGGCGGCCTGCGGCGAAGCTGCGCTGGTCGCCGGCAGCTGGGTGGGCCCTGCCGCCGGGGTGGGAGCTACAGTGGCTGGCGCGTCGGCCGGTGCCGCCGCGGGCGTGGCGGCAGCGGCGGATGCGGGGTCCGGGAACGAGTCCGGGCGTGCCGGAGCGGCGCCGGTGAGCGTGTGGGTCGGTGCCGCCGCGGGGACGAAGGCCGGAGCGGTACCGGGGTCCGCGGGGCCGTCCTGGCCTGCCGGAGCAGCAAGACCCGACCCTGTGCCAACTGGGCCGGTCGCGGCAGACGCTGTGCGCGGCAAACCGCCGGTCACCGTGCCCTGGCCAGGCGCTGGAGTGCTCCTGTCGGGTCCGGCGGCAGGTCCGGCAAACGGCAAGGCCGCAACATCCTCAGATGTACCAACGCGGGCAGCGGCGGCTGTCCCCTGAACGGGTGAGGCCGTGGCGTGGGCGGTGAGCGTCCTGGACGGCGGTATTGCTGCCGTCGGCGACACGCCTACCGCCGGGCCGGCCGATGTGGCGCCGGGGGTCCCGGGGGCTGCAATGGCAGCGGAACCGCCCACCCCCGCTCCGGCCGGGAGCTGCGTCGTGGCCGACGCGACACCGGGGTTCGCCATGGCGGGCGCTAGGGTGGCGGTCAAAGGCACGGCAGGCAAGGGGCCAGCGGTGACCGGCAGCTGAAAGCGTGCGTCGGGCACGCTCGGAGCACCGGTCGCGGCGGCGACCGTGGCACTGGTCGCGGCGGCGACCGTGGCACCGGCCACGGCGACACCGGCAGCATCGTGGCCGCCATCACCTTGGCCGTCCGACGCCGGGACACCGTGCGGTGCCGGCCGTCCGGACTGCCCGGCAGGGACATACTGCAGCAGGCCAGCCAAGGCGGTGGTGCTGGATGCATCGGTGTTGGGGGAACCGGTGCTGGGCGAACCTGCATCGGTTCCCGGCGCCGCTTTCGCGGCATTGTCGCCGACCGGTGCGGGAGTTGATCGGGGGTCAGTCGACGCGGAATCGTCTGAGCCGCCGGCGGCCGCCGGCGCATCCGGTGCGGGGAGGACTTGGTGTGCCTCAGCGTGGGTCTGGGGGGTGCGGACGCCGGCAGCCCTGCGGGACAGCGCCAGCGGGGCGGTTTCGGTAACCCCTGGAGCCGGAATCGCCGTTCCGGCCGGCCCCGGTGTTGCCGCCATGCCGGCAGCCGGGTTGGCGGAGGCGTCGGCGGGCCGGCCGGAGGTGGTCTCGGCGGCGGGGTTGACGGCGGTGGCGTTCCCGTCCGTGGTCGCGTTGCCCATGCCCTGGAGATCACTCAGCACCGAGTCGAAGGACGCCGTTTCCGGGCTTGTGCCCGGCTGCGCATCCGAGCCCTGCTGGGCTCCCCGGGCCGGCGCCGCGGCCAGCGCGACCGCCGACGCTCCGGCCTTCATGACGCTATCCCGGCGGGAACGATGCGCCGGATGGAGGTCAGGTTGGACTGCTGCTCCCAGGCATCGCGGATCTGGATCGTCTTGCCGGGCACAGGAGCATCGATTGCCTTGCCGTTGCCCAGATAGATGGAGATGTGATTGCCGCCGAAACTCACCAGGAGATCGCCGGGCTTGGCCTCGGCGAGCGAGGCCACCGGGGTGCCCTGGCGCATCTGGTCGCTCACGACGCGGGGAAGCTCGATCCCGAGGTCCTTGAAGACCCGCTGGGTGAAGCCGGAGCAGTCCATGCCGGTGGCCGGATTGGTGCCGCCCCAGACGTAGGGAACGCCGATGTACTTCTTGGCCACGGCCACCACGTCGTTTCCGGTCGCGGCACCGCCGGTACGGACGGCCGCCGTTCCGGTGAGCGCCGTGGCCCCGGTGAGCGCACCGGTTCCGGCCGCCGTCGTACTTCCGATACCGGGCGTGCTGCCCAGGCCAAGGCTGTCCGTAAGGGAGGAGGCATCCGTGCCGCCCAGTGCCGCGGCGAGTGCTTGGGTGAAGGAACCGGAGTCAGTGCCAGTAGCGGTCGCGAGCGAGGACGCGGCGGCAGCCTTTTGCGAGGCGGCGGTCGTTTCCGTGGCCGCAGGCCGGGTCAGTTCGGCGATCATGGCTTGGATGCCCTGCATGCGGCCGATCGCCTCGGTCATGCTCATGGCTTCACCTGCTGGTCGTCGCGGTGCCAAAGCGTCGAGGCGATCTCATCCAGGGCCGACTGTTCGGCGCGCAGGTCCGCGCTGTTGACCTCGGCGGTGTGGCGGGCCTGCAGTTTTTCCAGCCCCACGGAACGCGTGCGGGCAGCGATGAACTCGGCGCGGGCGGTGGCTTCGCCGGCTTCGGCCAGGCGGGCGAGGTTTTGCAGGTCCGCGAGCATGCTGTGGGAAGAGGACCGGGTGGCGGCAACGGCGCGGAGGGAAGCCGAGCTGGAGACGGGCTCGTCAGTGGCGGCCAGTTCGCGGCGCGCGGAGGCTTCGCGGACCCGTACCGAGCTGGAGCGCGAGCGGGCGCGCGCCAGGCCGGTGGCCGCCTGGTCCTGCTGGAGCTGGCGAAGGCGCAGAAGGCCTGCCAAAGAGAATTCGCGGTTCATGCTGCTGCTCCCAGGATCGAGGTAAGGTGCCCGAGCCGCTGCCAGGACTCGTGATGGGGGGTGGATTCGTCCATCGGCTGTTGCAGGAAGTTGCTGACGTCCTGCTCGTGGTTCAGCGCGGCGTCCACCAGGGGGTTGGTTCCGGCTTGGTAGGCGCCGACGTCGATCAGGTCCTGCGCGGACTTGCGGGCCGCGAGGACCCGGCGGAGTGTGGCCGCGGCGTCGAGATGCGGCCGCGCGTTGACCTTGCTGGCCACTCGGGACACGGATCCGAGCACGTCAACGGAGGGGAAATGTCCGGTGACGGCAAGCTTGCGGTCCAGGACCACATGGCCGTCCAGGATGGAACGGGCAGCGTCGGCGATGGGTTCATTGTGATCATCGCCGTCCACCAGCACGGTGTAAATGCCCGTGACGGAGCCGGTTTCGGCCGTGCCGGCGCGTTCCAGCAGCCGGGCCAGGATGGAGAACGTCGACGGCGGGTAGCCGCGGGTGGCCGGGGGCTCGCCGGCGGAGAGGCCGATCTCGCGCTGGGCCATGGCCACGCGGGTGAGGGAGTCCATCATGAGGACCACGTCCTGGCCCTGGTCGCGGAACGACTCGGCGATCCGGGTCGCAGTGAACGCCGCGCGCATGCGCATGAGGGCGGGTTCATCGGACGTGGCAACCACCACCACGGACCGCGCCAGGCCGGCGGCACCGAGGTCATCCTCCAGGAACTCCCGGACTTCGCGGCCGCGTTCCCCGACGAGGGCAATGACGGAGACCTCGGCGTCGGTGCCGCGAGCAATCATCGAGAGCAAGGAGGACTTACCGACGCCGGACCCGGCAAACAGGCCCATGCGCTGACCTTTGCCGAGCGTGGTCATGGTGTCCAGGACGCGCACGCCGGTCTGCAGCGCGGTGTCGATGCGGGCCCGTTTCATGGCGTTCGGTGCTTCGTTGTCGATCGGCACGCGGGGTCCGCTCAGCAGCGGGCCCTTGCCGTCGATCGGGCGTCCCACACCGTCCAGGACCCGCCCGAAAAGGCCGCGTCCGGTGGGGACCAGGACCGCGCCGCCCTTGGCGCGGACCGGGTCACCGGCCGCCACACCGGCAAGCCGGCCCAGTGGCATGCAGCGCACGGAGCCGTCCAGCGCCGCGACGACTTCGGCGTCAAGGCCCGGGTTCTCCCCCACCGTGACGAGGTCCCCGAGTGCGCAGTCCAGTCCTGACACTTCCAGGCCCAGCCCGATGACCGAGGTGACGACGCCGACTCTTTGTGGAGCGGCCGCGGCCAGCGCAGCGGCGTAGTTCGCGCCCTTCGGGCGCCACTCGGCGATCATGCCGAGCCCCCGCTGGCGTCGCCCAGGCCGGATTCGCCCAGGAGGGCGGTGCGGGCCCGCTCCAGGGCAGTGCGGAGCCCGGCGTCGAACCAGCCCTGCTGGTATTCGGCCTTCGCGTCGCCGCGGCCCAGGGAAGGGTCCGCGATGAGCGGCAGGCCGGCGGGCAGTTCCTGCCCTTCCCGGGTGAGGACGTCGATGTCCGCCGGGTGCAGCCGGATCGCCAGCACCGTGGCGGCGTCGCTTCCGGAGAGTGCACGGGCCAGTGCGGCGCGCGCGGTCCGCGTGCCTTCGGCCAGTTCGTAGCCGAGGATGGCCTCGGCCAGTTCCAGGGCCGTGCGGGCCAGGACCTCTTCGGCGTCTTGCAGAGCCTGCACGTTGCGGTGCGCAAAGTCGGTCCGGGCGACGGCGAGGGCGCGCACGGCGCGGTCCAGGTCCTGCTGCCCTGCGGCCAGGGAGGCTGCCTGCTCGGCGGCCATCCGGTCCCGCCAGCGGCGCTGTTCCTTGGCGGCGGCGCGCACCCCGGCAGCGTAGCCTGCGGCGTGCCCCTCGGTGTATCCGGCCTGCTCGGTGGCAGGGCCGTTCGCCCGCAGCGAGGGAAAGACGATGCGCGCCGGGGCGCTGCGGGCGGCGCTGTTAGTAGACATAGTCTTCTTCGTCCCCGCGCTGGATGGTGATCTGGCCCTCGGCCTCGAGCTCGCGAATGGACCGGACGACGGCGGCACGGGCCTCTTCGATCTGGGAGGCCCGCAGCGGGCCCAAGGCTGCGATCTCGGACTCAAGGATCTCCAAGTTGCGTCCGGAGACGTTGGTGGTGATGGTTTCCAGGACCGGCTCGGAGGCACCCTTCATGGCCACCGACAGGACAGACGCGTCAAGGCCTCGGAGCACCAGCTGGACGTCGCGGCGTTCCAGTTTCACGATGTCGTCGAAGGTCACCATCTGGGCCCGGATCTCCACCGCAAGGTCGGGATCAAGCAGGTCCAGGCCATCGAGCACTGAGCGTTCCGTGCCGGCGTCGGTCCGGTTGATGATCTCAAGCAGCGGCTGGATGCCGCCCACCACCTTCGAGGCCTGCTGGGATACCGCAGCGCCGCCGCGCAGTTTGAGGGTGTCGGCGACGATCCCGATCGCTTCGGGCGCACCGGATCCCATGGTGGCGATGCTGAGGGCGACGTCGGCCCGCAGCGAGCCGGGCAGACCGGACATCACCGCCGAGGCCTTGCGCGGGCTGAGGTGGGCCAGCACCAGGGCGATGGTCTGCGGCAGTTCGCCGTCGATCAGGGCCAGGATCTGCACTGGTTCGATGTCTTCGAGGAACTCAAAGGACTTCCCGGCCAAGTTCACCGTCAGGCGGTTGATCAGGCCGGCGGCCTTTTCGGAACCGAAGGACGCCTCCAGCAGGCCTTCGGCAAGTTCCCGGCCGCCACGGGCCTGGCGCTGACTGGTCTGCGCGGCCTGGTGGAAATCCTTCATGATTTCCTCGGCGATGTCCGGGTCCACTTTCCGGAGCTTGACGATCTCGCCCGCGATTTCCTCCGCCTCGCTGTCGGTGAACTGCGCCATGACCCTGGCCGCGTTCTCCGAACTCATCTGCATCAGTACGACGGCGGCGCGCTGGGTGCCGGTGAGGACTGCCTCTGCTGGCTTCATGCCGGCTGCCTGTCATCCATGAGGCTGCGCAGGTAGTCGGCCGCCCGCTCAGGGTTGGCCGCGACCATGCTGTCGATCTCCTGCCGGCGGCGTTCGACCTCCATCTGCTCAAGCGTCGGTCCCGGCAGCGGGGGCAGGGCGGTGATCGGGATCGCCGACGTCGCCGGAGCCGGCGGAAGGGCCGTAACGGGTGGAACCACCGGCATGATCTCCAGGTCCAGGCGTTCGCCGAGGTCCACGGGTTCGCGCTTCTGGCGGCGCCGCAGGATGACCGTGAGCACCAGGGCCAGGATCAGCAGGCCGAGCAGGATGCTGCCCGCGGTGATGAGGGTTCCAAAGAATGCTGCCTGCTTTTCGGCTTCGGCGTTGGCCTGGGCCTCCGCGAGCGCCTTGGCCGCGTTGTCGGCCGCAGATGTGCTGAACGGCACCACTTCAACGGTGACGACGTCGCCTCTTGCAGCATCCACTCCGGCTGCCGAGGTGACGAGGTTCTTCAGTGCAACGAGGTTCAGGCCGCCGGCGGCGGCCTGGCTGACGGCCACGGAGATGGTCTGCCGCTTGATGGCCCCGGCCGGGATGGTCCGGTCCTCGGTGACCTTGTTGACGGCGTTGTTCTTGGTTTCGGTAGTGGAATCGAAGTTGCCGTTGCCGCTGGTGGTGCCGCCGGGAACGGCGATGTTGTCCGGGCCGAGGACGCCCGCGGCGCCTCCCCCGGTTCCGGTGTACTTTTCGGACTTGGACGACTCGCTCAGCGGCAGGGCACCGTTGGTGTTGGAGAACGTTTCGCTCTTCTGCTGGGCGGATTCGCCCGTCACGTCGGCGGCGACGGCGACGGTGGAGTTGCCCGGCCCCACCACGCGGTCCAGGACGGCCCGGACGGCGTCGGAGGTGCGGTTCTGGTAGTCGCTGGCCTGCTTGCTGGAGGATCCGGCAGTCCCGCCACCGACGGTGGAGAGCACGTTGCCTTGGGAGTCGACCACGGAGACGTTGGCCGGCTTGAGGTTTTCGATGGCGGCGGAGGTCAGGTGGACGATCGCCTGCACCTTGTCGCTCGAGAGGGTGGTGCCGGCGTCGGTCTGGACAAACACCGAGGCGGTGGTGTCCGGGGCCGTGGATACGAAGACGGTCTTTTCCGGGATGGCGAGCCTGACGGCGGCGGTCTGCACTCCGTCCATGGCTTCAATCGTGCTGGTGAGTTCGCCTTCGAGGGCGCGCTTGTAGGTGACGGACTGCTGGAACTCCGAGGACGTCACGCCCATCTTGTCGAGGAGGGAGTAGCCAGTGGCGGCGGCGGTGGGCAGGCCCGCGGCCGCTGCCTTGAGGCGTTCGTCGTAGACCTTGTCCTGCGGGACCAGGATGGTGGAGCCGCCGTCGCTGAGCTCATAGGGAACGTTGTCCTTGCGGAGCTGTTCGACGATGCCATTGGCGTCGGTGGTCTGCAGGCCCGAAAACAGCGGGGTCAGCACCGGGCGGGTGAGCCAGGCGGACAGGGCCACGATGCCGACCACCAGCAGGGCGGCGCCGAGCACGGCCAGGGTGCGCTGGCCGGCGGTGAAGCCCTTCAGGCCCGCGCCGAGGCGCTGGAAGAAAGCGGTTAGTTGCGGAGGCATCAGGCCTGCATCCTCATGATCTCGTTGAATGCGTCAACACCTTTGTTGCGCACGGTGGCCATGAGCTCGAGCGTGACCTGGGCGCGGGTGGCGGCGAGCGTGGCGTTGTGGATGTCGTCCAGGTTGCCGGTGACGGCGGAGACGGCCAGCTGGTTCGACGTCGACTGCAGCTGCTGGAGGTTATCCACCGCACCGGTGAGGGACGAGGCGAAGGCGGAGCCGTCCGTGCCGGCGGCGGGGGCCGTACCCGCGCCTGTGACATAGTTTGTCGGCAGGACACCCTGGACGGGGGCGATGGGGGCGACAGTCATTAAGAGCGTCCAATCTCAAGGGCAGCTGTGTAGGTTTCGCGGGCGCGGTCCACTAACTGCGCGTTGGCCTGGTAACCGCGCTGGGCGATGATGAGTGCGCCCATTTGTTCGGCCATGTCGATGTCCGGGTACTTCACGTTGCCGTTGGCGTCGGCCAGCGGGTGGTCCGGCTGGTGCACGATCCTGCCCTCGGCACTGCCGAGTGCGGTGCCCTTGACGTATACGCCGGAGCCTTCCGCGCCCTCGGTGGCCTCGACGTAGCGGGCCTGGAAGGCGGGACCGCTGGTGGCGGAGGCGTTGTTCATGTTCGCGAGGTTGTCCGAGACGGCATCGAGCCATTTGCGGTGGACGGTCAGGGCCGAGCCGGCGATGCCGATCATGTCAAAAGTCATCAGCTGGTCCTCAGGGCGGAGCGCACGGCGGTGAATTCGGTGTTGGCGGCCCGGGCGGCGAACTGGAAGCGCAGCACTGTGTCGATGTTGGACAGCGTTTCGGTGTCCAGGTTGACGTTGTTGCCGTTCAGCTGAGTGGGTTCCAGGGAATCCGCCGTAGTTGCCTGGACGTTGCCGTCGCCGGACTGCACCGACGCCGCGAGGGCATCTTCGAAGCTGACACGCTTCGCGTGGTAGTTCGGCGTGTTGACGTTCGCGATGTTGTTCGCGATGGTGCGCTGGCGCAATGCCAGCCCGTCCATGGCACTGGCCAAGGCGGCGGAAGTCACGGATTCGAGCACAGAGTCCTGCCTGGGAAAGGTGGGGGTGGCCGATCCGTGGCCGGTAAACGAGCGATCCGTGCTCTACAAAGGGTTATCGGCACTGGTCAGCGCCGCGTTAGGGGAAAACTGGGAGAAATACTGCCGGGTTGTTCCGTCCGGTTTCTCCGGCGCCTTTTCGGCTGCTATTCCGGGGCTCTCACGGCTGGTTTGGAACTGGAGGGCTCAGCCGTTCACGTCCAGGTACACGGCACTGGAGGACTCCCCCACCCCGGGCACCGAGGACACCGCCTGCAGCTGACGGGCAACTCCTATCCTGGCCTCTTCCAGCCGGATGGCCACGCGTTCCTGGGCCGCGGCCAGGGCTACGGCGCGACGCCGGGCGGCGGCCGGCAAGGGTCCCGACAGTGACGGGGGCGACCAGCGTTTCTCCGGCCGTGGCTCCGCCACGGACCCGGTCGCAACGGACAGCGGTCCCAGCGGATCCTTCAGGGTCCGCTCGGCGGCGTGGACAGCCATTTCGAGCATGTCCAGGACAGCCGACCAGGCGGCCAGTGCGGTATCTGCGGTATCTGCGTCCGTTGACTCGTTCAGGGTTACCTCGGCGTAGCTGGAACCGGCTTCCCCTAAACCGGCATCGGGGTCAGCCTGCTCAGCCAAAACCGAGACTCCCGCCACCTGTTCCGGACTGGGTGTTCCAGGCCCCGGCTGCTGAGAAGGCGGCAGGGGCTGCGCCGGCGAACGCTGCGGCGGTTCCGTTACCTGCCGCGGCAGGCGCCGGAACGGCTGCCGCGGCCTCGTGCCAGGCCTGGCGCAGGGGTTCCAGCAGTTCGATGGCTTCGCGGGTCAAGGCAGGATCGCGCTGGATGTTGGCGTTCACCAGGGCCGTGAAGGCGTAGTTATAGAGGCCGAGCAGCCCGTCGGCACCATCCCAGGCGTCGGTCTTCAGGGACGAGATGAGCTCGGCGATGATGGCCTGGGCGTGCAGGAGGTTCTCCGAGGCGACCGGCCAGTTGGCGGCCTGCTGCGCGGATTCCGCCCGGCCCAGGTCCAGCAGGAGCCGGTCGTAGAGCATGGTGAGCAGCCGGGCGGGCGGCGCCGAGAGGACGGAATCTTCGAGGTACTGGTTCCGTTGGGCTGCACTGCCGAAGCCCCCCGTGCCGTAGCCGTAGCCGTTGGTGGTCATGATGAACTGCTTCCCGTGGAGAGGCCGGCGAGCTGGGAGGAGAGCCATGTCTGCTGGGCCTTCATGTTGCTCAGCGCCACCTCAAGGGCCGAGTAGGTGCTCTTGAGCGTGGCCTGGCGGGAGGCGAGCCTGGTGTCCCAGTCGCTGATCCGATCGGCAAGGTCGCGGACTTCGGACTGCTGGCCCGTGATGGTGGTGGTCAGCGTGCCCGTGTACTTGTCCGACGCCGCGGTAGCCGCGGTGGCGATCCGCCCGGCGATTTCCTGCACCTTGGCGGCAGTGCCCGCGGGGTCGGCGGCGAGGGCGGCAGCAAACTTTTTGCCGTCGAATTCCATGGTGCCGGTCTTGGTGATGCTGATGCCGATCTCCGACGGCGACTTCGGCGGAGTGCCGACTGGCAGTGACGCGGCCGAGAGGATGCTTTGGTTCACCGAGCGCACCGTGCTGTCGCCGGCAAAGGCTCCGGCTGACGTGGTGGTGCCGCTGGTGTTCGTGGTGGTGCTGACCGCGCTCTTGCTTGCCACGAGCGAGAAGATGCCGTTCACCCCGTCCACGAGGTCGGAGGCGACTTTGGTGATGCCGGCGTCGTCGCGGGAAACCGTGAGCGTTACGGGGGCGGGGGTCACTTCTTTGGCGGAAATGGACACACCGGGCAGAAGATCCGTGAAGGTGTTCGTGGACGACTTCACAGTCTGGGCGGCGGTTGTTCCCGGCCAGAGAGCGATTTCAGCGTCCTGGGCGGTTTTGACATCCGTGAAGGCCGTGCCGGCGTCGGAAATGGTGAAGGCACCGGCGCTGCCGGACTTCGTGGCCGAGAACTGGAGCCGGAATTCCCCTCCGCCCACCGAGACCTTGCTGGCCGTCACGCCTGCTCCCGCAGCGTTGACGGAGTTCACGACGTCGTCCAACGAACTGGTCAGCGGGGTGATGGTGTAGGTCTGGCCCCCGCTGTTAATGGTCATGGTGGTGTAGGGCCAGCCCACTACCTTGTCGGTGACCGTGACCTGGGTCTGGGCCAGCTTGTTCACCTGAAAATCGATGGAACCTGCTTTGGCGGAGGCAGTGGTTGTGGCGACGACCTTGTCGCTGCTCGTGGTCGCGGTGTAGAGGTCCAGGGCGCCGGGCTTGGCGGCGGCCGTGGCCTGCGTCGCGAGCGCTGCGACTTTGCTGTTGAGCCCCTGGAGGGCCGTGACCATCGACTGGACGTCATAGGACTTGTTCTTCAGCAGGGTCTGCGGCAAAGCTTCTGACTGCATGATGGAGCTGATGAGCGCGGTGGTATCCAGCCCGCTGGCCAGTCCGTCGAGTGAGATCCCCATGGCTGCCTCTCCTTGCTGACAAGATCTGCTTGTTGGTGGTGCTGTTCTTCTAATATCCGTGTTGCACGTAAGGGCCGGACGATGATTGTGGCATCGTCCGGCCCTTCCGCCGCGTGGTGATCGGGGGTGTTTCTTCGTCCGATCAGGGTGGCAGACCCTCTTACTTCTGGACTGCCGGTCTGCAGGAACCGGTTTAGCGCAGGAGGGAAAGAACGCCCTGGCTGGACTGGTTGGCCTGGGCCAGCATTGCGGTGCCGGCCTGGGACAGGATGTTGGCCTTGGTGAACTTGACCATTTCCTGTGCCATGTCGACGTCGGCGATGCGGGACTGAGCGGCCTGCAGGTTTTCACCGGCAACGTTCAGGGTCTTCACCGCGTGCTCGAGACGGTTCTGAACAGCACCGATGTTTGAACGCTGTGTCGAAACAGACTTGATCTGGGTGTCCAGTGCCGTGATCGACGACGCGGCGTTGGCAGCCGTGTCGAAAGTAAGCGCCTTCACCGCGGTTCCCACCGCGGTGATGTCAGCACCCGAAAGGTCCACCACGATCTGGTCGTTGGCAGCAACCCCACCAGCGCCGACCTGGAAGGTCAGCTTTCCGTCCGTAGCCGTGCCGCCCTTGGCGTTCAGCAGCGAAGTGCCGTTGAAGTTGGTCGAGTTGCCGATACGGGTCAGTTCGTCCGCGAGTGCGTCGGATTCGGTTTTGATTGCCGTGCGGGCATCCGCGTTGTTCGAGTCGTTACCGGCCTGGACAGCGAGGTCACGCACACGCTGCAGGATGGAGTGGACCTCGGTCAGGGCGCCTTCAGCGGTCTGGATGACAGAGATGCCGTCCTGGGCGTTGCGGGCGGCCTGGGCCGAACCGGTCACCTGAGACTTCAGGCCCTCCGAGATGGACAGGCCTGCTGCGTCGTCGCCGGCGCGGTTGATGCGCAGGCCAGTGGACAGCTTCTCCAGGGACTTGGAGAGATCGTTCTGGGTGTTGTTGAGGCTGCGGTAAGAGTTGTTTGCCGCAAGGTTGTTGTTAATAACGAAGCCCATGGTATTTCCTCCGTGAGTGGGACTGTAAGCGATGGCCCATCCGTGGGCCTTCAGCAGTAGCTATCGCCACTTGAAAAGCGCAGGTAAGCAAAACTGTGGAAAAATTCCGCGCCCGTTCTGAGCCCCTCGTGGAGGACCGTCAGTTCGTGTGACTGGACAACTCACGGCAGGGCGTGCTTTTGCCTTCCTAACGCGGCCGCATTCCCTGCCGATAGTTTGTACGAACCCTGCTGCAGGCTGCATCGTCCGCACGATGAAGTAGACGCCTCGGCACCATTGCACCTGTCACCCGCAACATTCACACATGAGGGAGCCATCCGGACCATGGCCATCCACGAACTTTCAGCCCTGCTGTGGCGGGAGCGTGAACTCCTGGACGTTCTCACCTTCAAGCTGGAGGAAGAACAACTGCTGCTCACCTCCGGCAAGTCCCGGTGGCTCCCCCACGGGACCAAGGAAGTGGAGCAGGTGCTGGGGCATCTCTCCCAAGCGAGCCTAGCCCGCACCATCGAGGCCGCCGTCGTCGCCGAAACCTGGGGGCTGCCCACGGACGCCTCACTTGGCGAGCTGGCCGCCGCAGCCCCCGAAGCCGCTTGGGCCGAGGTCCTCACCGCACACCTAACCGCGTTGACCCGCCAGACAGCCCTGATCAAGGAACTGCGCGATTCCAACGAGCAGTACCTGCGCACTGCAGTCCGCTCCACGCAGGAGTCGCTCGCGGACCTCAACCCTGCGGCCGCAACTGGCACTTACGACGCCCACGGCAAGACCGGGCAATCCGCCGGCTCCCGCATCTTCGACCAGCAATTCTAAGGAAGCGACCATGAGCACCTTTGGCGCCCTGAACACCGCCTACCTTGGGCTGACCGCCGCCCAGCAGGGTATGAACGTGGCGGGGCAGAACATCGCCAATGCGGCCACCGAGGGGTACACCCGTCAGCGTGTCCAGCAGTCGTCGCTAGCCGCGCCGGCCCGTGGGCTCTTCAGCGGCGGCCCGTTGCAGCCCGGCCAGGGTGTTTCGGTGGACGCCATCGCACGGCTCGGCAACAGCTTCCTGGACGGCAGTGTCCGCTCGGCCGGTGCCCAGGCCGGCTATGCGAGTGTTCGTTCTTCGGCCCTGCAGGGCATCGAAGGCATTCTTCAGGAACCGGGCGAGAACGGCATTTCGACAGCGCTGCAGGGTTTTTGGTCCGCTTGGCAGGCCGCCGCCAACCAGCCCTCGGAGGACGGCCCGAAGGGGCTGCTCCTGAACGCGGCCAACTCCGTGACGGACAAGATCTCCTCCGCGTACCAGGCCTTGGATGCCCAGTGGGGCAGTGTCCGTGCCCAGGCCGCCGACAAGGTCGACGCCGTAAACGCCGCTGCAGCCCAGGTTGCGGCCTACAACACGACCATCCGTTCAACGCTGGCCGCGGGCGGATCGGCAAATGAGCTCATCGACGCCCGGGCCCAACTCACGGAAAAGATCGCGAGCCTCGCCGGCGGTGCCGTACGCGAACAACCCGACGGCACAGTGGATGTACTCCTCGGCGGCAACGCCCTGGTCACCGGGGGTTCCGTCCGCACCTTGGTGCTGGCCGGTGCAACGTCCATGAACCAGGTAGGGGGCAACGCCCCGCGCATCGACTGGACCAACCCGAGCGGGACGGCAGCGCTCGACGGCGGCGAGATCGCCGGCGCGCTGTCGGTGCTGGCGCCCGCCTCCGGCGGATCCGGTGGCGCCATTGCCGAAGCGGCTCAGTCCTACAACGACTTCGCGATCACGCTGGCCAAGGCCGTTAATGACGTTCACAAGCTCGGCGAAACGGGAACTGGCGCTGCAAATGCCGAGTTCTTCTCGATCAGCGCAACCGGCCCCGCCGCCTTGGGGATCGAGGCACCGGCGGACACCGATGACATCGCGCTGAAGCTGCCCAACAACGGGGCGCTGGACACGAGCATCGCAGACCGCATCTCCCAGCTCGGCACCGGTGCTGGCTCCCCGGACAAAGTCTGGTCGGGCATCGTCACCGGCATCGGAGTGCAGTCCCGCGGCGCCCAGCAGCACGAGTCGCTCACCACGGCGGCCCAGACCTCGGCCCTGACCGGCCGCGCTTCGCAGGCGTCCGTGAGCCTGGATGAGGAAAACCTCAGCTTGCTCACCAACCAGCACGCCTACCAGGCAGCGGCCCGCGTGATGACCGCCGTCGATGAGGCCCTTGATGTTCTGATCAACCGCACAGGACTGGTAGGAAGGTAGCTATGCTGAACCGGGTAACAAACCTGACCATGAGCGCGGCCGCCCAGCGGACCCTGCAGACGCAGCAGTCCAGGCTGGCCGAACTGCAGGACAAGGCGAGCACTCTCAACAAGATTTCCAGGCCCTCGGACGATCCCGCCGCCACCGCACAGGCCCTCGAGACCCGCGCCCTCCTCGCCGCCAACGCGCAGTACGGCCGCAATATCGATGACGGCAACACGTGGCTCACGGCCGCGGATTCCGCCTTGGAACAGGCCACCAACGTGATGCAGCGGATCAAGGACCTCACCGTTCAGGCGGGCAACGGATCCCTGCCCCAGTCCGGCAAGGACGCGATTGCCAACGAGCTGGACTCCCTGAACAAGGACTTGGTTTCGATCGCCAACAGCAAGCACCTGGGCCGCAACATCTTTGCCGGCAGTTCGGACGCCGCCAGCGCCTTCACCGGCACCCCTCCGGCGCTCGACGGGCTGCCCAAGAGCCCGGTGGAGCGCCGCATTAGCGCCACCGAAACCGTCCGCGTCGACGCCGACGGGGCCGCGATCTTCGGCACCGGTACCGGCTCGGTCTTCGATACCGTCAGTCAGTTGGCCGCCGACCTGCGGAACGGGACGGACATTTCGCCCCGGATCAGCCAGGTGGACATTGCTTTTAAGAACGTCGTCAACGGGCGTTCCGAGATCGGCACCCGCCAGGCACGGCTGGAACGCGCCGGCAACGTCAACACAGAATTGGAGGCCACCTTGGATGCACAGAAGGCGGGCATTGAGACGGCAGATCTTGGCAGCGTCATCATGGACCTGAAACTTCAGGAGACCAACTACCAGGTGGCACTTGCCGCGACGGCGAGGGTTCTTCAGCCCACGCTGATGGACTTCCTGCGGTGAGCGCCCCGGTTATGGACACTCCCGTCGCCAGCCGGCCCGTCACCTTCACCGCACCCATGCCGGGATTCGAGGATCTGCAGGACTTCTCGCTGCGCAGCGTCGAAGGCGCTGCCGGACTGTACGCCCTGGAGGCAGGATCCACACCGGTGCGGCTGTTTCTGGCTGATGCCGCCGTGTTCGCGCCTAGCTATGCCCCGCCGATTCCGGCAGCGGCGCTGGAGACACTGGAGTTCGACGATCGGGAGGAACCCCAGGTGCTGATCGTGGTCAACCACTCCCCCGGCTCCACGACGGTCAACCTGATGGCGCCGATCGTCCTCAACCGCGCCACGGGACGTTGCCTTCAGCTCGTGCTGGACGGCCGGGACTACCCGCTGCGAGCCGAACTGGGCTCGCTCTAGCCAGCCCGTCCGGCGAGCCCCGCCCCCGTACTCACCAGAAGTGGGCCACGTCCACGATGAGGCGCGAGCCGGCATCCGGCCCGGGCAGGCTTAGCACCCGGAACGGCAGCCGCGCACGGACTCCCACGCCGAGGCTGCTGTAGCCTTCGAAACTGCCGGCCCATGCCACCTGCCGGAACGTCTGGTAACCGGTTACGTTCGAAAGCTCGTTTTTGTTGGCCGGGTTGTAGGTGGGCTTCCCGGCGTCGTCATACGCAGGGGCATTGACCGTGATCTGAAGGAACGCCTGGCCGCGCAACGGGATCGGCGTCCCGGAGCCGTCCTGCACCACGTGCGGCACGTAGCGGACGGTGTAGCCCTTCACGGGGCCGTTGAGATCGATGACCAGCCGATCGAAGCAGTAATGCTGTCCGGTCCGGACGTTGACCACCTTCGCCTGGCTCATGGCGGGATTCGTCTTGGCCAGCGATCCCCAGACCAGCCCACAGTACGGGTCCGCGGCAGTGGCCGCGGCCGGTGCAAGCATTCCGAGGCCCACGGCCATCAGCACTGCTGCGATCAATGCTTGGAACTTCTTCAACGGAACCTTCTTCAACGCGGCCATTCCCTGAATCTGGCCGGACGGCCAGCGGGATCTGACCCTTTCAGCGTAAGCGTGCCCCTACCAGCGGGCGAGGCCCGCAGCCGTTTCGGCGCCCAACTGTTAAAGTGGCCCGTTGCCGGTCACGGACAGATTTCCCGGAGACGTTTCGCGATCTTCTTTCACGAACAGATAACACACCGGGCGGCGCCGGGGCCTGCGGCGGCGCCGACGCCGGCCGGGCAGGAAAGCACAAAGCGCCGGCACCCTGGCGGGTCCGGCGCTTCGAGGCGGAAGCTTTTAGCCTTCGCAATCGCGGCAGTACTTCATGCCGTTCTTTTCCCGGGCGACCTGGGACCGGTGACGGACCAGGAAGCAGGAGGAACAGGTGAATTCATCGGACTGCTCGGGAACAACAATGACGGTCAGCTCTTCGCCGGACAGATCCGCACCCGGCAGATCGATGCCTTCCGCGGTGTCGTTCTCATCGACGTCGATCACAGCAGTCTGCGCGCCGCCGCCACGGGACGCCTGCAGGGCCTCCAGCGACTCAGCGGGAGATTCTTCTTCTGTCTTGCGTGGGGCGTCGTAATCGGTAGCCATATCGGGGTTCACTTTCGTTGCTGCGCAGCGCCATTTCAGGCACCTCAGTGAAGCAGTTTAGGACATTATGCAGGGAGTTGAAGAATAGTGTGGCCAATCAGACACAATGAGTCTCCGGTGCCGCGCGAGCCCCGCGGGAAGCGGACAATCAGACCGCCAACTCAGGCAACCGGCCAAACCACCAGGGTCTGCCATTTTGCCGGATCCGGCTCGGCGCCGGGGTCGTTGAGGTAGTACTCCCACATCGCTTCCGCCGGGCTGACTCCGTCCTTGCGCATCCGTGCCAGGATCGCGGCGTAGGTCTGCTGCAGGGACCCATAAGGCCCGGCGTGCAGCGCCTCATACGCCGGGCCCGCGGGGAGGACGCCGGCAATGACGGTCGCGTCGGCCCCGCCCATGACCGGCGCGGCCAAGGGGAACCCGGCTTCCACGTCGACGACGTCGGTCGGCGTCCCGCGGTAAAGCGCGAACGGGGGCCCGGCCAACTCGGCATGCTGCTCCTGTACCACGCCCATCACGGCACCGAAGGCCCGATCGAAAAAGGCCCGCAATGCATTCAGCGGAACAGTCTCGCGCACCACCGCCGTCGGCTTCTCCGTGAGCTGGGCGCGCGTGATCTCCCGGGCCGGACCCGCATTCCCCTCATCCATAGGCCCAGCGTCTGCCGCGTCCCCTTCCCGGTCTAGAGGCTAACGGCCCGCGCCCGGCGGCCTCGCGCAGGCCGGCTTTGCACCCGCGTGAGGCCGCTGGCAGACCACGGCGAAAAATAAATGAACTTTATTCATATTGGGTCTTGCCTCCGGACCGCCGTCACCCCAATACTAAATGAACACCATTCATTTATGTGATGCCCGTCTCACTGGAGTAGCCATGATCGAAATCACCGCCCTCGATAGCCCGCCCTCCCCCGCCCGGACCAAACCGTCGACCCGCCCGGCGCTGCGGGTCGCCGTCGTGCAGCACCGCTGGCAGCCGGACGCCGCTGCCCTGCGTACCGAACTCGACGACGGCATCGCGCGGGCCGCCCGGCTGGGAGCCGCCGTCGTCTTCCTGCCCGAACTCACGCTGTCCCGCTACCCGGCGGACACGCTGCCCGAAAACGACCTTGACCACGGAGGCGCCACACGCCCCCGGCCCTCGGACATCGCCGAAGACCTGTTCACCGGGCCCACGTTCCGTTTCGCGGCCGACGCGGCCCGGCGCCACGGCGTCTGCGTCCACGCCTCGCTGTACCAGAAGGCGGATAACCCGGACGGTGCCGACGACGGCCTGGGCCTGAACACTGCCATTCTGGTGTCCCCCGACGGCGAACTGCTGGGACGCACCCACAAGCTGCACATCCCGGTAACGGCCGGCTACTACGAGGACAAGTTCTTCCGCCAGGGCCCGGACACGGAGGACGCCTACGAAATCCACTCCCCCGTTGAACTCGGCGGGGCAAAGCTGGGCATGCCCACCTGCTGGGATGAATGGTTCCCCGAACTGGCGCGGATCTACTCCCTCGGCGGGGCAGAACTCCTGGTCTACCCCACCGCCATCGGCTCCGAGCCGGACCACCCGGACTTCGACACCCAGCCGCTGTGGCAGCAGGTCATCGTGGGCAACGGCATTGCCAACGGCCTCTTCATGGTGGTCCCGAACCGCTGGGGCAGCGAAGGCACGCTGAACTTCTACGGCTCCTCCTTCATCTCCGACCCCTACGGCCGGATCCTCGCCCAGGCACCGCGGGACCAATCCGCCGTGATCGTCGCCGACCTCGACCTCGACCACCGCCGGGACTGGCTCACGCTCTTCCCCTTCCTGGCCACGCGCCGCCCTGACACCTATGCACGGCTGACCGAGCCCGTGCGCCCGGACGCCCCGCTCGGCGCCAATGCCTACAAGGCCACAGCGCAGAAGGCCACCGCGCAGAAGGCCACCGCATGAACACGTGGCGGATGCCCTCCGAAACGGCGCCCCAGGACCGCGTCTGGATGGCGTTCCCCACCGGCGGCTACACCCTGGGCGAGACCGCGGCAGAAGCCCACGCCGCGCGCTCCGTCTGGGCCGCCGTCGCGAACGCCGTCGTCGAATTCGAGCCGGTCACCATGCTGGTGGCCCCCGACGACGTCGGGACCGCCGCCCGCTACCTCCACTCCGAGGTCGAGGTGGTTCCTGCCGCCCTCAACGACGCGTGGATGCGGGACATCGGCCCCACGTTCGTCCTGGACGACGCCGGCCGGCTGGGCGCCGTGGACTGGGTGTTCAACGGCTGGGGCGGCCAGGACTGGGCCGTCTGGGACAAGGACTCCCTCGTGGCAGCGGCCGTCGCGGCCCGCTCGGGGGCCAGCCACATCGTGTCACCGCTGGTGAACGAGGGCGGCGGCATCCACGTGGACGGCGAAGGCACGGTGCTCGTCACCGAGACCGTGCAGCTGGATCCGGGACGCAACCCCGGGCTCAGCAAGGCCGACGTCGAGGCGGAACTGGCCCGGGCCATCGGTGCCAGCCACGTCGTCTGGCTTCCCCGCGGGCTGACCCGGGATTCGGAACGGCTCGGCACGCGCGGCCACGTCGACATCGTCGCGGCCATCCCGTCACCGGGCACCTTGCTGGTCCATTCCCAGCAGAACCCGGCACACCCCGATTTCGACGTCAGCCGGGACATCATCAGCCACCTCGCCACCACCCGGGACGCGGCCGGCCGCGAATGGAACATCATCGAGGTCCCCGCCCCGGAAATCCTGCGGGACGAGGACGGCTTCGTCGATTACAGCTACATCAACCATCTAGTGGTCAACGGGGGCGTCATTGCCTGCACCTTCGGCGACCCGATGGACGAAAAAGCGTTGCGCATCCTCGGCGACGCCTACCCCGGCCGCACAGTGGTCGGCGTCGACGCCCGCGAGCTCTTCGCCCGCGGCGGCGGCATCCACTGCATCACCCAACAGCAACCGTCCGCCTCCCGGAAGACAGGTCAGCCATGAGTCAAACAATCGGCCGCAAAGACGGCAACACCGCCCTCGGCGCCGCCGGCCACGATGTCGTCGATCCGGCCGGCTCCAAACACGGCATCACCGGCAAGGGGCTCAAGGGCGGCCAGCTGGGCCTGCTCGCCGTCGTCGTCCTCGGCATTTCGTCCGTGGCACCGGCCTACAGCCTCACCAGCTCACTCGGGCCGGCAGTGGGTGCCGTGGGCGTGCAGCTGCCCGCGATCTTCATTGTCGCGTTCATTCCCATGATCCTGGTGGCATTCGCCTACCGGGAGCTCAACGCCGACTCCCCGGACAGCGGCACCACGTTCACCTGGGCCACGAAGGCGTTCGGCCCGTTCGTCGGGTGGATGGGCGGCTGGGGTCTGCTCGCCGCGAACATCATCGTGCTGTCCAACCTGGCCGGCGTGGCGGTGGACTTCTTTTACCTCTTCCTCGCCCAGGTGTTCAACAACCCAGAGCTCGCGGACCTGACCTCCAACACGGCTCTTAACATCGTTACCTGCCTCGTGTTCGTGGCTCTCGCCGTCTGGGTCAGCTACCGGGGCCTGCACGCGACCAAGCTCGTGCAGTACAGCATGGTCGGATTCCAGGTCCTGGTCCTGGGCGTCTTCATCGTCATGGCGCTCACGCACGCAGCGTCCGGTGACGCCGGCCCGTCCCTCGCGTTCAGCTGGGACTGGTTTAACCCCGCCAAGATCGAGAGCTTCGAGCAGTTCACCGCCGGAATGTCACTGGCCGTCTTCGTCTACTGGGGCTGGGACGTGTGCCTGACCGTGAACGAGGAAACCAAGGGCGGCAGGGGCACCGCGGGCAAGGCGGGAACGACGACGGCGGTCACCGTTCTGGCCCTCTACCTCGTCGTGATCGTGGCTACCATGATGGTGGCCGGGACCGGCGCCGACGGCATCGGTCTGAACAACCCGGACAACCAGTCGAATATCTTCGCCGCACTGGCTTCGCCCGTGATGGGTTCGCTGGCCATCCTGATGTCGCTCGCCGTGCTCTCCGGCACCGCCTCGTCGCTGCAGTCCACCATGGCTTCGCCGGCCCGCAGCCTGCTGGCGATGGGTCACTACGGTGCCCTGCCGCCGCGCTTCGCGTCGGTCAGCAAGCGCTTCGGCTCCCCCGGCTATGCCACCGTGGTCGCGGGCGTGATCTCCGGCGGCTTCTACGCCGTCATGAAGGTGGTCAGCGAGAACGTCCTCAATGACACCATCCTGGCACTGGGCCTGATGATCTGCTTCTACTACGGCCTCACCGCATTCGCCTGCACGTGGTACTTCCGGCACAGCCTGTTCTCCAGCCTCCGCAACTTCTTTCTGCGGCTGCTGTTCCCCGTACTGGGCGGCGTGGTCCTCACCGTGGTCTTCATCCAGACGGCAGTGGACAGCTGGGCACCGGAGTTCGGCAGCGGCTCGGAAGTGTTCGGCGTGGGCCTGGTCTTCATCCTGGGTGTCGGCATCCTCGCCCTGGGCGTCGTGGTGATGCTGGTGACGGCGAAACTGCAACCAGGCTTCTTCCGCGGCGAAACCATCCGGCAGGACACTCCGGCCTTGGTGGTTCCGGAGTAGCCACCGGCTGCTACCACGCTGGACGAGCGGCCCTGCTCCCGGGATTCCTGGGAACCAGGGCCGCTCGTCTTTCGCATCTTTACTTCAAATGGGCGTCTTTACTTCACCTGCGCGCGATCAGAACTCCGCTCTGGAAAGTGCCTTGGTCTTGGTCGGCGTCGGCCGTCCGAGGCGTTCGTCCAGGACGACACGCAGCTTGGCGGCCGCCACTTGGACCCGGTGTTCTGAGGCAGCAGAGGGAGGGCTCATGGTGCGGCGCGGAGCAGCCGCGTCCCTGCGCTCCCTTGCCACGGCGCCGTCGGGCCCTTCGCCATTGACGGCCTTCCACGCAATGTCGAGCAGTTCAAGCTCTTCTGCGCTGGCGAGCTCACTCTGGGCGAGGACGGCTAGTGCCCCCAGGCCCAGTGCTTTGATGTCTTCATCCTGCTCGAGCGCACGGTCCAGTGCCCATTGAGTCCGCCTCCACCATTCGGCCCGGCTGTCGGCCCTAGTCTTCTGGATGAGCTCCAGGGCATCGGCGTTGGTCCGCTGCCGCAAAACAAGGTAGCTAATGAGGGCGGCCACGAGGCCACTGAGCAGGATCGCCAGTGGGCCGAGGGCGCCTAGAACTTGCCACCACTCGGCGGGGCCGGACAGCCCGACGACGTCGACGGGAACTGGAGGCTGTGTGGGGTTCACGGGATCAGCCTAAGCCGGGGCACCGACGGCACCTCGGATCCCAGCCCGGGTGTCCACAGAGCGGTCGTCCGGGGCGTGCGAATAGTTCAGGTGCACACGGGTACGAGGAACTTGGGATCGTGCATGACACCATGGGAACAACCTGAAGAAAGAGGACTCCATGCGGGAATCGAGCACCAGCGAGCACATTTCTGGATCGGACAGCGTTTCCGGTGAGGGTGAAGCCTACGATTCGGCGGCCGTCGA
This sequence comes from Arthrobacter sp. ov118, assembly GCF_900116495.1. GTDB lineage: Bacteria > Actinomycetota > Actinomycetes > Actinomycetales > Micrococcaceae > Arthrobacter. Next base: position 14,817 of record NZ_FPAY01000012.1, on the reverse strand, counting down.
ATCAGCAGTGGAACCGGATATCAATTACGACGAGCAATTTTATCCAGCCCGCCCCAAGGCCCTGAGGCCGGTGGCCCGCAGACGCCAGTTCTTTGCCGCCAAGCCCTCTTTTGAGTTTGACGGGCGCAACGCGGCGTACGTCGAGTGGCTGCGTAATCAAGCAATGCTGGGAGACGCCAACGTGCTGGCCCGTCAACTTTCGGGGCAGGCCAGTATGTGGCAGAACTCCTACGCACATCCAAATCCCAGGGCGGCCGTTGAGCGCGCGCCGGTGTGGTTTACCGCTTATCCCCTGTCCTTCATCACCCGCCCCGGCCAGTCCTTCCTTTCTGCTTTGGGCGACCCTGAGATGTGGGCTGCCTTCCGGGAGATTGGAATCAGGGGACTTCACACCGGGCCCGTCAAACTCGCCGGAGGGATCAGCGGCTGGTCTCAGACACCGAGCGTAGACGGACACTTTGACAGGATCAGCATGGCGATTGATCCGGTGTTCGGCACCGAGGATGAATTCCGCCGGATGTGCCATATCGCCGCAGACCATGGCGGAACCGTCATCGATGACATCGTTCCCGGCCACACAGGGAAGGGCGCAGACTTCCGCCTTGCCGAAATGAATTTCCGGGACTACCCGGGCATTTATCACATGATCGATATCCCCGAAGAGGACTGGCATCTACTGCCTGACGTCCCCGAAGGGGAGGATTCGGTCAATCTAAGTCCCGACTCCGAACAGGCGTTGCAACGGGCCGGGTACATCATTGGCCGGTTGCAGCGGGTCATCTTCTATGAACCCGGCGTCAAAGAAACCAACTGGAGCGCAACCCGACCGGTTGTTGACACCGCCGGCAAAACCCGCCGCTGGGTCTACCTGCACTACTTCAAGGCCGGCCAGCCGTCGATCAACTGGCTGGATCCCACCTTCGCCGGAATGCGCCTGGTGGTCGGCGACGCTCTGCATTCATTGGTTGACCTGGGCACCGGAGCGCTAAGGCTGGACGCCAATGGCTTCCTCGGTGTGGAAAAGAGCGCCGAAGAGCAGCCGGGGTGGTCTGAGGGCCATCCGTTGTCCGAGGCTGCCAACCAGCTCATCGGATCTATGATCCGCAAGGTTGGCGGGTTCTCCTTCCAAGAGCTGAACCTGACCATCGACGACATCAAGATGACCTCCGAATCGGGCCCTGACCTTTCCTATGACTTCATCACACGGCCCGCGTACCATTACGCGCTGGTCACCGCCGATACCGAACTATTGCGGCTAACACTCCGCCTATCGATGGAGATCGGCGTCGACCAGGCTTCACTGGTACACGCGCTGCAAAATCACGACGAACTCACCTATGAGCTCATGCACTTCGCCGCCGGGCACAAGGACGAAGTATTCGAACTCAACGGGATGGAACTCACCGGGGCGCAGCTCGCCGAACAGGTTCAACAGACTCTGCGGGAGCGTCTGACCGGCGAGAACGCGCCATACAACGCCGTGTTCACGACGAACGGCATTGCCTGCACGACGGTGAGCTTCATTATGGCGGCGCTGGGAGTTCAGGATCCGGACGCAATGACACCGGAGATGGAGGCGCAGGTCCTGGATGTCCACATGCTCCTAGTGATGTACAACGCCCTCCAGCCCGGCGTCTTCGCGCTTTCCGGCTGGGACCTCGCCGGCATTACAGCCCTTGACCGCGAAAGTGTCGAAGAACTTACCGCCCAGGGTGACACCCGCTGGATCAACCGCGGAGCACACGACATCATGGGCACCAGCCCGGATGCGGAAGCTTCCTCGGCCGGCATGCCGCGCGCCCGCAGCCTCTACGGATCACTCCCCCAGCAGCTCGAGAATCCCGCCTCTTTCGCCAGGCGCCTCCAGCGGATTCTGGCCGTGCGCGAGGAGAACGGAATAGCCACAGGTGCTCTGCTCGATGTTCCGGACGTTTCCCACCGTGGCCTGCTGGTCATGGTCACCCGGCTGGGGAACGGTGCGCTCCAGGTCACCGCACTGAATTTCTCCGGCCAGGACATAGCGGGGAGCATTCAATCAAGCCACCTGCCGGCCGGCGCGAACGTGCAAGACCTGTTCACCGGGGCAGCAGTTGGGCAGGTGGATGACTTGCACAGCTTCTTCCTCGAACTGCCCGCCTACCAAGGGACGGCCCTGCTTCTGTCCGAAGAGGGTGACCGTTCCGAGTAAAGTCCCTCCAGCCAGCTTGGTTAGACCCCGACAGCTGTGAGCGCCGCGAACGGGGCGACGGGGCGAACGGGGCGACATTCGGGGGCGCCCTAGAAGGGCGGAGGATCTGGTCGCTGCAGCGGGAAGAGGTCTGTACCGAAGTCAACCGCTTCGGTGCTGTAGTCCCGGCCCAGAGGCGAACGCCACATAAGGTCGCCGGTTGGGGACGACTGCCTATAGGTCCAGGCGCCGACGGACTTCAGTGCGTGGTGCTTTCGGCAGAGCATCGCAAGGTTGCCGGCGTCGGTGGTTCCACCGTCCTGCCACTCGATGGTGTGGTCGGGTTCGCAGGCCTTGGCCTGACGGGTGCATCCCGGGAATCGACAGGTCCCGTCACGGCAATACAAGTACCGGCGCAGCGCCTTCGGCGGACGGTAGGCCGTGCGGCCCACGCCTAAGGCCTGACCGCTGGTGCAGTCAATGAAAAGCCGGTGCCAGGTGGGCGAAAGGGCCGCCAAGCGTCGGGCCGTGGGAGCATCGAGCGGGCCGTAGCCTCCGAGCTCCGCCGCGGCGAGTGTCCCGGCGCTCTCGGCGCCGCTACCGAGGACAAGTCCGACGGGAATGGTCACGACAACTTCGGCGCGGAATGCTCCGGCATCCGGCCCATCAAATCCGCCCAAAAGACGGTGGGCAAGGGCATCAGCGCGAAGTTCCGACAGAGTGCGGTGATCCTCAGCGGAAGGGGAATCGGGCCCGTCGCAGGACCCAGGAAGGGCTCTGAGATCTGCAGCACTTGCACTCGCCTGCCGGGCATCGCGATCGAGCCCGTTAAAGATGGCCATCCCGACTTCCGCTGCAAGACGTGCGCTGAGTGTGCACATGCCGTCCGGCTCAGCGGAAAACCAAACCCCGCGCTCACGCTGGGCAGAGGCCTTTCGGGCCGCGAGGCTCTCAGGGTGAAGGCACTCGCGCAGCCGCCGCAGGCATGCACGCAACTCGGAGGGAGTGCGGCGGCGGCCTTGCCGCGTCTGCGTGCGCAACAGGGCCACCGTGGAGAATTTTTCGGCCTCTTCGGCAGGGAGGGAGCGGGCCTGTTCGAGAATGACCCGGGCCTGGGCATCGGAGATCTCCCCCACCTCAAGAGCCTCAAGGACTTGCCACTGGGAGGTAGTCAAATCCGCGGCATCATTCAGAAAGCGTGCCGCGGTGCCCTCAGAGAGGGCACAGGTCGTGGACACTTCGGCAACAGCAAGCGCATGAACTTCGTCCCCGCCAAACCGTACCGGCTGGTTCTCTTTCCGTCGGGGAGATTCTTCACGGATCGCTTCTTCAACCCGGGCCATGCCGCGCAGTTTCATGGCCGTTGCCCAGGCGATGAGTCGGTCGGCCGACTCCGCCATGCGGAGTGCCCCGTCGGCCGTGAGGAAGGAGGCGAGCGGAAAGCTCACAGTGCCGACCAGCAGTGAATCCTCCCGGTCGGTGAAGACGGCAGCCGGAACCCATGCATCGTCATCCGTCACGAATGCCTTGACCTCCACGCCTCTGCCTCCTTCCGTGTCTCGGTCTTACGCGTCTCCGTCTTGCATGTCTCCGTCTTACGTGTCTCCTGCTTCCGATAGTTCCAATCTAGGGGGAGGGTCGGACATTAAAGTCACCGCACCGGCAAAGTCACCGCACCGGCGGTTCTCCGCACACATCGGCAAAGCCGCCGGCGGCCATCGCTCGACGCGGCGACTGCCGCCGGCGTCGCCGACATCGGCATCCGCGTCGCCCACTCTGTGGCTGAAGGCACAGCTGAGGACGTTGCTATGGTCTCTGTCGCCGGAGGCCCGACTGGACTACATTTCTCCTGTGGGCCGGGCAAGCCACGGTGCTTGAGGCCTGCACAGAGTTTCTACTCAGCGAGGAGTGGGACGGGATATGAAGGCAAGAACCATAATATTGGGGATTATCGTCCTGTTGCTGGTCGCTGGTGGGGCGGCATTTTTTTACATCAGCAATTTGAGAAGCACAGCCTCTGACTACAATCCGCAGATCAACCCTGCCGATTTCTCGACGAAAATAACCAACAAGTACTTCGCCCTACCGGTCGGCAAGAAAATGACCTATGAGGCTGGCGCCGACAGGATCGAAATCGAAATCCTGCGGGAGACGCGGGTCATTGAGGGCGTCGAAACGGTCATCTATCTCGACAAGGAATTCCAGAACGGGCAACTGGTCGAGGAAACCAGGGACTACCTGGCGCAGCACAAGAACGGCGATGTGTGGTATTTCGGCGAGGACGTGGACAACTATAAGGACGGGAAACTGCAGAGCCACTCGGGCAGCTTTATCCACGGACAGGACGGGGCAAAGGCCGGCATCTGGATGAAGGCCGAACAGCGCGTTGGCGACACGTACAGGCAGGAGTACTACCTGGGGCATGCGGAAGACATGCGGGACACCATTGCCACGGGCCAGACCGTCACGACGAAAATGGGGACCTTCACGGACTGCGTCCAAGTGGACGACTGGACGCCACTGGAGCTCAATTCGCGGGAGCACAAGTACTACTGCCCCCAAGTCAGCTCGCTGGTCCTTACCGAGGAAGCAAGCGGCAAACGGTCAGAGCTGACGAATATCGACCTGCCCTGAGGCTCCGCTAAGGGGGCGCCAATCAACTGGGCGGAGTCGGCTAACCGCGGTCCAAGGCCCTCTTAGAGCCCCCTGTCGGATTCGAACCGACGACCCCCGCTTTACAAGAGCGGTGCTCTGGCCAACTGAGCTAAGGAGGCGTGCCAGCTACCTGAACATCGAAACGAAAACCCCAAAATGAGGCGGATATCAGGACGCTAGACAAGGTTAGCCCACCGAGGGCCGGTGAGAAAAACGCGCAACGCCACTGCCCAGAAAACCGAAGGCCCGGCCCCGGAAAATCCGGGGCCGGGCCAACAGCGTCCGCGACGTGCGCCGTCACTTCTTGGCGTCGACCGCGGCCTGCAGGTACTGGTCGAACGGGGTCTGGGCGCTGTCGCCGACGCCCCACTGCTTGCCCTCGACGAACACGGTGGGCGTGCCGGTCACGCCGATCGCCGAGGCTTCCTGGGTGGTGTGCTTGACCCACGGGCGGTACGTCTTGTCATCGACGCACTTATCGATGCTCTTGGCCCCGACGTCGGTAGCCATCGTCTTCAGCTCGTTATCGGAAAGCCCGGCACTGCCTTCGGCCGGCTGCTTCGCGAACAGCGCGTCGACGAAGTCCGAGTACTTCTCCGGGGATTCATTCACCACGCAGGCTGCGGCGTTGGCGGCGCGGGAGGAGTAGTTCGTGGTGGAGCGGCTGTCGAGGAAGCCGAGCGGGCGGTACTCCACGCTGATCTTGCCCTCGTTGCGCAGCTTGGTGAGGGTCTGGTTGTACTGCGCCTCGAAGTTCTTGCAGACGGGGCAGATGAAGTCGATGTAGAGGACCACCTTGACCGGCTTGCCGGCCTCAGCCTCGGCGCCCGGGGCCGTGACCGTCGTCGGCGGCGTGGCCGGCGCGGCAGGCAGGTCCGACAGCTTCACCGTGGCGGGATCAGTCTTGGCGACCGCGGTGTTCGCCAGCAGCGTGACACCGCCGTGGACGTTGCCGTTGGCCGGCGTCGGGCCCTCGTCGGCAACCGGGGCGTTGTTCTTGATGTTGGAGGTGACAACCAGCGCCACGATCACAATGATGGCAACGACGGCGGCAACAATGCCCCAGCCGATCAGCAGCTTGTTGCGCTTGTCCTTTTTCAGCTGCGCCTCGCGGATTTCACGGGCTTTCTCGCGCGCCGCGGCTGTGCGCTCTGCCTTAGACTGTCGGGGTTCATTTGCGGGGCTCATTCGTTCCTCGGGTCGATCGGCCAGGGATGGTCAGTGGCAATTTCATTATTTTAGAGGAGAAACCCGAGAACTTGCGCTTTCAAGTTTCCCCCGCCTGCCCAACGGACGAATGGCCCGTAAGATTCCGTCCGGCTAGGGTTGATGGAGAGCCACGAGCGACCCCAGGGGGCACCAATGGAAGATTCTGACAGCGCCGACCACAGCGCAGGAAAGACCACGAAGGCTGAGCGGACGGGCACCGGGAGCGCCGCGAGCGGTGCCGGGGAGCGCGATCATTTCGACTTCATCGTCGTGTCCAACCGGCTGCCCGTGGACCGCTGTTCCGCCGAGGACACCGGCTGTGAGGACGGCTGGCGCCGCTCCCCCGGCGGGCTCGTGACGGCCTTGGCGCCGATGATGACCAAGACCGACGGCGCCTGGGTGGGCTGGCACGGCGCGCCCGACGAGACCGTGGAGCCCTTCAGCCACGGCGGCATCGACCTTATCCCGGTCCAGCTGAGCGCGGACGACATCGAGCTTTTCTACGAGGGCTTCTCCAATGCCACCCTGTGGCCGCTCTACCACGACGTCATTGCCCCGCCGGAGTTCCACCGCACCTGGTGGGACGCCTACCGCCGGGTCAACCGGCGGTTCGCCGACGCCGTCATCGGCAACGCGGCCGAGGGCGCCACCGTCTGGGTGCAGGACTACCAGCTCCAGCTCGTCCCGAAGATGCTCCGGGAGGCCCGGCCGGACCTGAAAATCGGGTTCTTCAACCACATCCCCTTCCCGCCGCCGGAAATCTTTGCCCAGCTCCCGTGGCGCCGCGCCATTATCGACGGCCTCCTGGGCGCGGACCTGGTGGGCTTCCAGCGCAGCAGCGACGCCGGGAACTTCATGCGCTCGGCCCGGCGCTTCCTGGGCGCCAGCGTCAAGCAGCAGCAGGTCCACGTCAAGGGCTCCGACGGGCAAACCACCCACATTGCCCGGGCCCAGGCCTTTCCCATCTCCATCGACGTCAAGCAGATCACCGAGCTGGCAAAGCGGCCCGACGTCATCGAGCGCGCCGAGCAGATCCGGCGGGACCTCGGCAACCCGAAGACCATCCTGCTCGGCGTCGACCGGCTCGACTACACCAAAGGCATCCGGCACCGGCTCAAGGCCTACGAGGAACTCCTGCAGGACGGCAAGCTCACCGTGAAGGACGCGACCCTGATCCAGGTTGCCAGCCCCAGCCGGGAACGCGTGGAACAGTACCGCCTGCTCCGCGAGGAGGTCGAGGGCACCGTGGGCCACATTAACGGCACCTTCGACACCATGGAGAGCACCGCCGTCCGCTATCTGCACCACAGCTACCCCATCGAGGAGATGGTGTCCCTGTACCTGGCCGCGGACGTCATGTTGGTCACCGCCCTGCGCGACGGCATGAACCTCGTGGCCAAGGAATATGTCACCGCCCGCAAGAACAACGACGGCGCGCTGGTGCTCAGTGAATTTGCCGGCGCCGCGGACCAGCTCAAGCAGGCCCTGCTCATGAACCCGCACGACATCGACGGACTCAAGGACACGATTATGAGGGCGGTCAATATGCAGCCGGGCGAGGCGTCGCGACGCATGCGGGCCATGCGCAAACAGATTCTCGATCACGACGTCGACCTCTGGTCCTCGGACTTCCTGGCGGCACTGGCCGAAAAGGTGGTGCGCGATGACTCCTGAGGCTGCCGGCACCAACAACCCCGGCACCAACCAGCCGGGCACCAACGACTCAGGCACCGCCCGGCTCTCTCTATCTCCGGAGCTCCTGGCCGCGGTGCGCCGCGTCGCCGGCACCGAGCACCTGCTCGTGGCGATGGACTTCGACGGCACCATGTCCCCGCTCGTGGACCATGCGGACGACGCCCGGCCCCTCCCCCGCGCGGCGGCTGCTTTCGCCGAACTGGCAGCACTTCCGCGCACGACGACGGCGCTCATCTCCGGCCGGGCGCTGGAGAGCCTGCGCGCCGTCGCCTCCCCTCCTGAAAACACGCTGTTGATCGGCAGCCACGGAGCCGAGGCCTGGATGGGTCCCGGTTCCACCGAGCTGCAGCTTGACGATGCACAGCGGGAACTCCTGGCAGAAATCCGCCAAGAGCTCGCCGGCATCGTGGACCAGGCTCCCGGGACCCTCCTGGAAGACAAGCCGGCCGGCGTCGTCCTGCACACGCGGCTCGCGGATGACGACGTTGCCGAAGACGCCGTCGCCGCGGCCCGGGCGGTGCTGCAGGACCGCAGCAGTGTATTCCTGAAGACCGGCAACCGTGTTCTGGAGACTTCGGTGGTCCACGCATCCAAGGGGGAGGGCGTTGCCTTCCTGCGGCAGGCCACCGGAGCCACGGCCGTGGCCTTCGCCGGAGACGACACCACCGACGAGGACGCCTTGGGCACCCTGGTCACGGGGGATCTGGGCGTAAAGGTCGGGCTTGATTTCACCCAAGCGGAGTTCCGGGTGGAGTCGCCGGTCCACGTTTGCGAACTGCTCGAAGCCCTCCTGCGGGAGCGCAAACGCGCGCTTGGGAACTGATCAGCAGCCGTCCCGGCGGCCCGCGAAGCAGTGCCGAGTGGCCACTCTCACATGTGACTCTCGTAACATTTTGGCCCAAATGCTGTAAATCTGACATACTCTGTATGTGATGTGGCGCACAGCTACCGTGCGGCGTCACTGGTACTCCTCGGCTTCGGCCGAGGAGTACGCGTGTGAATCCCATAATTAAATTACCAACTGAACAAAACGACCATTCACTACGGATCGTCCGGCACGTACCTGCCGGTGAAGGGATTGATAACTGTGGCTACAGTTACTTTTGATAACGCAACACGTCTGTACCCGGGCACCGAAAAGCCCGCCGTCGACAAGCTCAACATCGACATCGCCGATGGCGAATTCCTGGTCCTCGTTGGACCCTCCGGCTGCGGAAAGTCGACCTCCCTGCGCATGCTTGCAGGTCTTGAGGACGTCAATTCCGGCCGCATCCTCATCGGCGACCGTGACGTCACGGACGTTCCGCCGAAGGACCGCGACATCGCCATGGTGTTCCAGAACTACGCCCTGTACCCGCACATGACTGTGGCGGACAACATGGGCTTCGCGCTGAAGATCGCCGGCGTCAGCAAGGAAGAGCGCGCCGAGCGCGTCCGCGAAGCTGCCAAGCTGCTCGACCTCGAGCCCTACCTCGACCGCAAACCGAAGGCACTCTCCGGCGGCCAGCGCCAGCGCGTCGCCATGGGCCGCGCCATCGTGCGTAACCCGCAGGTCTTCCTCATGGACGAGCCGCTTTCCAACCTCGATGCCAAGCTGCGCGTGCAGACCCGCACCCAGATCGCGTCCCTGACCCGCCGCCTCGGCGTCACCACGGTCTACGTGACCCACGACCAGGTCGAGGCAATGACCATGGGCGACCGCGTCGCCGTGCTGAAGGACGGCCTGCTGATGCAGGTCGACACCCCGCGCAACCTCTACGACCGGCCGAAGAATGTCTTCGTGGCCGGCTTCATCGGCTCCCCCGCCATGAACCTGCTGGAACTGCCGGTGGTCGACGGCGGCGTGCAGTTCGGCGGAACCGTCTACCCCGTGCCCCGCAACGTCCTCGAAGAGGCCCACGGCCAGACAGTGACCCTCGGCTCCCGCCCCGAAGACCTTGAGACGGTGGCACAGGGCGAGGGCCTGCAGGTAGAGGTCGACGTCGTCGAAGAACTCGGCGCCGACGCCTACGTCTACGGCCACACCACCCTCGACGGCCAGAGCCACGACATCGTGGCCCGCGTCGACGGCCGCCGCCCCCCGATGAAGGGTGACTCGATCTGGGTCCGCCCGCAGTCAGGCCACGTGCACCTGTTCGACACCAAGACCGGTCTGCGCCTCGGCGACTAGTCCCACGTTCCACCCGGCGGCGGTCCTCCCAGCGGAGGGCCGCCGTCGGCCTTTAACTACTTCCCTTTAGGCAGGGACGTTCATATGCGGAAGAATTGATTCATGACCGAGGAAAACCCCATGACCGAGGAAAACAGTGCCCAGTGGCACGACGAGCCCACCGACTACGGTCAGATTGGGAAGCTGCCCCGGTACCAGGCCGCCAGCGCCAACGACAAGGCCTCGATGGTGTCCAGTTCGCTGAGCATCACGGCCGCCGCCACTGAGCCGGAACTCCTGGACCTGCCGTGGCACATCGCCCTCGAGGACTGGCCGGCCGAGTATTTGGCGGCGCTCCCCCGCGGCATCTCGCGGCACATTGTGCGCTTCGCCCACCTGGGCGGGTCGGTCATCGCCATCAAGGAAACCTCGGAGCACATCGCGCGCCACGAGTACCACATGCTCCGCAAGCTCGCCCGGCTGGACGTGCCCTGCGTTGAGCCGGTGGCCGTCATCACCGGGCGCACCACGCCGGAGGGCCGGCCACTGAATCCCGTGCTGGTCACCCGGCACCTGAAGTTCTCCATGCCGTACCGTGCGCTCTTCTCCCAGATGCTGCGCAAGGACACCCTGACCCGTCTCATCGATGCCCAGGCGCTGCTGCTCGTCCGGCTGCACCTGATCGGCTTCTACTGGGGCGACGTCTCACTCTCCAATACGCTGTTCCGCCGCGACGCCGGCGCCTTTGCCGCCTACCTTGTGGACGCCGAAACAGGCGAGCTGTACCCGGACCTGTCCACCGGTCAGCGTGAGTACGACCTCGAAATCGCCCGGGTCAACATCGCCGGGGAACTCATGGACCTGCTCGACGGCGGCCTGATCGAGGAAAAGGTCGATCCCGTCGCCACCAGCGAGCTCATCATGGACAGCTATCGGAGGCTCTGGACCGAGCTGACGGCCAAAGAGTCCTTTGAGATCGGCGAACGCTGGCGGGTGGCCGCCCGCATCCGGCGGCTCAACGAGCTGGGTTTCGACGTCGAGGAATACGCCATCAAGACCACGCAGAACGGGTCCACCATCCAGCTGCAGCCCAAGGTGGTCGACGCCGGGCACCACCAGCGCCGGCTGCTGCGCCTGACCGGCCTGGACGCCCAGGAGAACCAGGCCCGCCGGCTCCTGAACGACATGGACTCGTTCCGGGCCGACAACAACCCGGGCATGGACGAGGAATACAGCGCTCACTTGTGGGTCAGCCAGATCTTCGAGCCGATCGTGCGTGCCATCCCGCGGGACCTGTCCGGCAAACTTGAGCCCGCCGAGGCCGTGCATGAGGTCCTGGAGCACCGCTGGTACGTGTCCGAGGCGGAGAACCGGCACATTCCCCTGGCCGAGGCCGTCCAGTCCTACATCGACAACGAGCTCCGCCACCGCCGGGACGAGGCAGCGATCATGCTCAACCCGGATACGGGGCTGCTGAAGATCCTCGAGGTCGAAACCGAGGAGTCACGCTACGGCGCCGACGAATCGATCGAGGAATACCCCGACTCCGACGACTAACCCCACCGAGTCACCGAAACGCTGGTCAAGGCACGGGCGAGTTAAATCGCCTTGCCGGGGTTCAGGATTCCGGCCGGGTCGAAGAGTTCCTTGACCCGGCGCTGGAGTTCGCGCACCGGTTCCTTTTGCTCCAGGCCAAGCCAGCGCAGCTTGTACTGTCCGATCCCGTGCTCACCGGTGATGGTGCCGCCCATGGCCAGGGCCACGGTAATGGACTTGTCCAGTGCTGCGCCAAGGCGGGCCATGGCGTCGGCGTCCACGGCATTGTCCGCCCGCTCGACCCAGAAGGTGGGGTGCAGGTTGCCGTCGCCGGCGTGGGCCACGACCTTGAGCTGGACCCGGTGCGCGGCGGATATGTTCTCGAGTTCTGCGACGTAGTCCACCAACCGCGACCGGGGCACGGCCACGTCCTCGCCCACCCGGTATTCGTCATCCACCTCGGTACCGCGGCTGTGACGCCGCAGCTCGACAAGCCGTTCGGCTTCGGCGTCGGCCTCCATGGTCACCACCGCTCCCCCGGCTGCCAGGACCGGCCGGATGGCCGCAGCCTCGGCCGCCGCGCCGAAACCGTCGGTCTGGATCAGCAGCAAAGACGCCCCCCGCACGGCCAAGTCCGAGCCGTGGATGTCGTCCAGCTGGACGAGCGAGCCGCCGTCGAGCAATTCCATGATCGACGGCTGCACGCGTGCCCTGCCGACGGCGAGGACGCCGGCCGCGGCGCTGCGGAAGTCCGGGTAGAAGGCCGCGATGGTGTGCACTTCGCGCGGCAGGTACTTCAGCCGCACCGTCACGCCGACGACGATCCCCAGAGTCCCCTCCGAACCGACGAACAGCCCGGTGAGGTCGTAGCCGGCGACGCCTTTGAACGTCTGATGGCCGGTGTGGATCAGGGAACCGTCGGCGAGCACGACGTCGAGGGCAAGGACGGAATCCCGGGTCACCCCGTATTTTGCGCAGCGCAGCCCGCCGGCATTGGTAGCCACGTTGCCCCCGATAGTGGACATCTTGAAGCTCGCCGGGTCCGGGGCGTACATGAGGCCATGCACTGCCGCGGCGGCGTTAAGGTCCGCGTTGATGACGCCGGGTTCGACGACGGCGGTCTCGTCGTCCGGGTTGAGGTCCAGGATGTGGTTCATTCGCTCGAGGGAAAGCACCACGCAGCCCTCGCTCGCGTGCGCGCCTCCGGAGACGCCGGTGCCAGCCCCGCGCGCCACGAGCGCGACGCCGCGGGCGGCGCAGGCGCGCACGGTAGCCTGGACGTCGTCAACCGATTCGGCGAGGACTACGGCCTGCGGGAGCTGGTAGTCCAGAACAGGCGCCTGGTCCACGGCATAGGCGGCCAGGGTGGCGGGGTCCACGACGACTTTGGCCGGGCCCAAGGCAGAGGTCAGCTCGTCGGTGATGCTGCGCATGCGGTCTCCAGTTCGATCGAATCCGACTCCCAGTCTAAGGGCGGCTCAGGCTTACTGGGTGCCGGCGCCGGCGCCCATGAACCGCACGAAGCGCTCCAGGACGCGGGGCCAACCGGCCGCGTAGTCAGCCCGGGCTGCAGCGGGATCCTCGGCGCCTTCCCAGCCGCTGTGAACCAGCCGGAGCTCTGTTCCGTCGGCTACGGCCTTGAACGCGACCCGGAGCTCGGTGGACCACATGGCGGTGGTTCCAGGATGCCAGCTGGCGTGGAACGACAGCGGGGGCCGCCAGTCGTCAATCGATCCCCAGACAGCCGTTCGACCGTCGTCGGCGGTCTCCAGGATCAGGCTCTCCTCGAACTCCACGTAGGACCCGGCCCCGTAGACGCTGCGGTCCTCCAGCGGCCACCACAGGTGCGTGTGCTCGGTAAAACCCATGAAGGCCCGCGCGACCCCGCCAGGGACCACGACGCTGGCGACGACCGGAACAAGTTCGTCGGCCGGGTCAGGTTCCGGAGTGCCGGCTGGAGCATGGCTAAAGAGGTTGTCCATGGGCAACAACTCTACCTGCGCGCCGGGTTGGCGAGGGAGACCAGATGGGGCCGTAACGCGGCAGTAACGCCCGCCCCAGTAAGATCCCATCGTTGGGGACAGCTGGCTGAGCGGGGGGATATCAGTGATGAACAACGAGCCCAATTCGGGCAGATGTTCGGCGCAGACGCGAGAGGATGACGGAGGGGCGGGGTGGGGAGCCGGCATAGGCTGTGGCGGCGGCGGTTCAACTAAGCGGGCTCGGCAAGCGTGGCCAGATCCAGGTCATGATCCGTGCCCTCGCAGACGGCAAGCCTGTCAATGCTAGTGAGCGGGCTACGCTCGTGGCACGCATGCCGGCAGAGTCGAAACAGATAGCGACGGAACAACCTCAAGCCTTTGGCAAGCTACGCGAGGACCTACAGCTGGTGACACTGGATGTCCTCATCGAGACTTTCAGAAAGAACTTGACGGGAAATGGCGCCAAGAATGAGGCCGCTTGGCAGCAATTCTTTAAAGCCAACACATTCGCCTTGAAGCAGATCTTCGCCGCGCCCGTGGCCTTCTACGGGGAGCAGGTGCATGTACGATCACCGGATATGAAGGGGGCCGGCAGCCAAATCGCCGACTTTGTCTTGTTCAATACCTTGACCCGCAGCATGGTCCTCGTTGAGATCAAAACGCCCTCGGCGGCGCTTGTGGCCAAAAACAAGTACCGCGGAGCGTCCAGCGCGGAGGTCTACCCTCCCGACAAAGAGCTGTCCGGGGCCATTGCACAGCTCCAAGCACAAATGGAATCCGCGCGCACCGACTTTGAGCAAATCGCCCGCCGCACGCCCGGGGCTGGCCCGCTCGACACAAAGGTGGTTACCGGAGCCGTGATCGCAGGAACACTCGGTGCCATGGACCAACTCCGGAAGGATTCCTTTGTGCGTTACCGCAACGGGCTCCACGGCATCGAGGTCATCACGTTCGATGAGGTGCTGGATCGGCTCCTCGCGCTGCAGACGATGCTGAAGGAAAGCGGCTATTCCTGGTTTGTCGGTAGAGTGAGTCGCGGGTGAGGCCATGCAGGCCCTTGCCAGCGCTGTGAAGGCATTTTAGGGGTTAAATGCGGGAGGACCCCAACCTGGTGGTTGGGGTCCTCGACCTGAATGGTGTTCCGGCGGTGACCTACTCTCCCACACCCTCCCGGGTGCAGTACCATCGGCGCTGCGGGTCTTAGCTTCCGGGTTCGGAATGGGACCGGGCGTTTCCCCCGCGCTATGACCGCCGTAACCCTTGCTCCGCCGCCGGCACCCTGGGGTGTGGCGGGGAAATCTGTGGTGTTACAACACGTTATTCGGTTGTGGTTTGGTTCCTGTGCAACAGTGCCCTTGTGGGGGGTTTGTTGTTTGGGAACCACATAGTGGACGCAAGCAGTCTTGTTTCTTTGTACCCGCCCC
>NZ_FPAY01000016.1 GCF_900116495.1 Arthrobacter sp. ov118 | reverse complement strand
GAGGGTGTGCGGCATTTCGGTGACCAGGGCCTTGGCCAGTCCGAGGAGGCGGCCGCCTTTGGCGGGGGATTCGCGCCGGGCCAGGGCGATCTGCGCGCCGGTGCCGGTGCCGAGCCGTTCCGGCGGTACCCCGGCGTTGGCCTGGGCCCGGCGCTGGGAGAGGTCGAAGGCCACCGCGATCCGGGCCTGGCGGGCCGCGGCGGCGGATTTCAGGTTTTCCAGCTCCCGGATCTCATCAATCATCCCGGCGCAGCCGGTGGCCAGCGGAACGGCCGCCAGCAGTGCGGTGACAGCCCCGAAAGACCCGCCGCGGAGCCGGCCCGCAGCGACGTCCGTGCCGCTGTTTCCCGTCGGAACCACGCCGGGCCCCTGCTTGCCGTCCATGAATCAAGTGTCGATGCGACCTACGACAAAATAAGGATGTACACGCGAGGGCAGGAAATGAGATCGGGGCCGTCGTCGGGAACTATCGCCACTGTCTCAAACGCCGGTGCGGGTCCATCATGGTAGAAGGTGTCAGTTAGGCGTCCCAGCCGGTATCGGGCGGGTGTTGACCATGAAGCAAAGGGAATCATTCGTGCTGCGGGGTAGCTTCGCGTCTTCTGACCGCCGCTCGCTGCTGAAAGCGGCCGGCATTGGGGCCGCGGGCCTGGCAGCGGCGCCTCTTCTGACCGCCTGCACTGACCAAAGCAAGCGTGCAGGTGACTCCGCCTCCGCCACGTCCACCGCCTCCAGTACGCCCTCTGCTTCCCTCCTTCCGGCACCGGAACCACAGGTCAAGCCGCTTCTGGATGAACAGAAGGTCAACGACGCCGTCGACAAGCTGGACGGCACAGTTGAGGGCGCGATGGACAGTACGGGAGTCCCCGGCATCGCCGTCGCGGTGGTCTACAAGGACCGGGTGGTGTACGCCAAAGGCTTCGGCGTGCGGGAGGCGGGCAAGCCGGAGACGGTGGACGCAGCCACGGTTTTTCAGCTGGCCTCGGTGTCCAAACCGCTGGCCTCCACGGTGGCGGCCATCGCCGTGGGCCGCAAGGCCCTGACGTGGACAGATCCAGTGATCAAGCACAGCCCGGATTTCGCCCTGAAGGACCCCTTCGTGACCGCCAACGCCACAGTTGCTGACCTCTTGTCCCACCAGGGCGGGCTGCATACTGGAGCGGGCGACCTGCTGGAGGATCTCGGATTCGACCAGTCCTACATTCTCAGCCACCTCAACCAGCAGCCGCTCGACTCCTTCCGGGCAAGCTACAACTACAGCAACTTCGGCTACACGGCCGGAGCCATGGCGGCCGCCGACGCCATGAAAATGCCCTGGGCCGAGCTGGCGGACGAGGTTTTGTTCAAGCCGCTGGGCATGAGCTCCACCAGTTACCGCCACGCCGATTACCAAAAGGCCCCGAACAGGGCCCTGATCCATGTGCCAGCCGGCAACAAGACCTGGGTCGCCAGGTACAGCCGCGACGCCGATGCCGAGGCGCCCGCCGGCGGCGCCAGTTCCTCCGCGCGGGATCTCGCCCTCTGGATCCGCCTCCAGCTCGCCAACGGCAGCTTTGACGGCAAGGAGGTCATCAGCCCCGATGCCCTTGGCATCACCCATGCGCCACACGTCGTGAACGGTCCGCCCGCGACGCCGGCCGCCCGCGCCCGCTTCTATGGGCTGGGCTGGAATGTCTCGTACGACGATCACGCCCGGCTCGTGCTTGGCCACTCTGGAGCTTTCAACCTGGGGGCAGCGACCGCCGTCTCCATGCTCCCGGGCGAACAGTTGGGCATCGTGGTCCTGACGAACGGCCGGCCGCAGGGCATTCCCGAGGCCATCTGTGCCACATTCTTTGACACAGCCCAGAACGGTGCCCCGACCGTGGACTGGTTCGGCTTCACGGCGACGGCCTTCCAAAAGATCGATGAAGCGGAGAAGCCTAAAGTCGACTACTCCCCGGCGCCGGCGGGACCCAAACCTGCGCGCGGCAACGGGTTTTACGCCGGCAGCTACGCCAACTCCTACTACGGTCCGCTCCACGTCGCGGTGGAGAACGGCGCGCTGTCCCTGGAGCTTGGCCCCGCCGGCAGGACCACGAAGTTCCCCCTCACCCACTTCGACGGCGATACCTTCAGCTTTGAATCCATCGGGGAGAACGGCAACGGCCTCGCCGGGGCAATCTTCGCCGCCCACGCCGGTGCTGCCGCCGGCGGCCAGGCGTCGAGCGTCAGGCTCGATTTCTACGATGAAACTGGACTCGGCACCTTCACCCGCAGCTGAGGCCAGTCTTCCGCGGGCGCACTCCCGCAAGCTCCTTCCGTATGCTTCAAGAGACCTAAGTCGACCCGAAGCAAGGAACCCATGCCGATCAACAGATACTCGCTCCGGGAAGACGGGTTCGCCGGGTTCAGGACCCTCGCAGCTCTGGAGATCAACCGGATCCCACAGCGCACCGGGATCTTCGCCGTCTTGCAGCCGGCGGGATACCAGCCGCGGTTCCTGCCCAAAAGCACGGCGGGCATCTTCAAGAAAAAGGATCCTTCCTTATCCGAAGCGGCATTGACCACCGAGTGGATCGAGGACGCGGACGTCGTCTATCTCGGGAAGGCCGGCGCCGGCAGCAAGGGCAACCGTGGGCTTCGCCGGCAAATCCAGGAGTTCATCGACTTCGGCAGGGGCAAGCCGCCGGGCCACTGGGACGGGCGGCTCATCTGGCAGCTCGCGGACCCCGGATCCCTTCTGATCGCCTGGAAGGAGCTCCCGGCGGAGGCGGTGAATGCGGCCGAGGCCGGATACCACGCCCGGTTCCGGGAGGACCACGGCCGGCTGCCGTTCGCCAACCTCGTCCAGGCCCGGGTCAAAGGAACGCCGGTCAAAGGGACGCCGCTCAAAGGGGTGCCGGTCAAAGGCACGGGCAGACCCAGAGCGGGCCAAAAGCAGATAGACGACGCCGGTTAGGCGCCACCGTGGGTGAACCGCCCCGCCACCAGTGTCGCGGCCACCGGCATCGCGGCAAAGTCCGCGTCGGAAACCGTCAGCGGGTCGCCGTCGAGCACCGCAATGTCGGCATGGTCCCCAACCCGGAGCCGGCCGCTGCCCCGGGTTGACGCCGTGAGTGCCTCCCGCCGCGTCAAAGCCTGTTCCGCGTGCCAGGGTCCCCGGCCATCCTGCCGGGCCCGCGCCGTGGCGGCGGACATGGCCGTCCACGGGTCCAGCCGAGCTACCGGAGCGTCGGAGCCCAAGGCGAGCTTCGCACCGGCAGCCACCAAGGAACGCAGCGGGAAGGACCGGTCTGTCCGGCCCGCCCAGTTGGCCTCGGCCGCGTCCCGGTCATCGAGGGCATGCGCCGGCTGGACGCTCGCCGTGACACCCAGCCGGCCGAAGCGGGCGAAATCCTCATTCCGGACAAACTGGGCATGCTCCACTCGTCCGCCAATGCCGGCCGCCTCGAAGGCGTCCAACGCCACGCGGTTGGCCGCATCGCCAATCGCGTGGACCGCAGGCACAAAGCCTGCCTGCCGCGCCCGGACCAGCAGGGCGAGCAGCTCCGGTGCGCTCACCGTCAGCAGGCCGTGGCTGCCGTCCGGGTACGGGTCAACGCAGTGTGCCGTGCGAGTATTGAGCGAGCCGTCGATCAGCACCTTCAACGGGCCCACGGTCAGGAGCCCGCCGCCGCCATCCACCGGCAAGCCTGTCCGCATCCCCTCGGCCACGGCCCGGTCCAGATCCTGCGGATAGACCCCGGCTTCGATCCGGAGCGCATCGAAGCCGCCGGCAATCCTGCGCAGCCACTCGTCACGGTTCCACGTCATCTCGAAGTCCACGATGCCCACTACGCCCCGCCCGGCGGCGGCCTTGCCCGCCTTCTGCACCCACGGATCCACCAGTGTGTCAGGAAGCCGGCCCAGTTCCCGGGTCAGCTCAAACGCCGGTTCCTCACGAAGCAGCCCGCTGCGGTCCACCGACACCCCGTATCGTTCGGCCGCCGCGGAGTTCAGCCAGACGCAGTGGAGGTCATGGCTCAGCAGGGCCGTAGGGCGGCCCTGCGTCGCTCCGTCGAGGAGGTCCAAGCTGGGCAGGTCCGGCCAGACTACATCGCGGAAACCGACTCCGACCAGCGTCGGCGCTGCTCCAAGCGCTGCATGCGCGCCGCTGCCGGCGGCATCCGGGGCGCCCGCCCCGGCGAGGTGGGACCCGACGACGGCGGCCGCCTCGCGAGCCGAATTGGCACCTGCGAGGTCAATCCGGTTGGAGGCAAGTGCCCACTGCGTCATGTGCACATGCTCATCCCACAGGCCCGGGATGACGTAACGGCCGTCGAGGTCCACCACCCGGGCGGCCTCGCGGCCGCCACTGGTCGGCCGCTGCTGCGACGGGATGATCGCGGCGACCACCCCATCGCGTATATAAACGTCGGAGCATATTTCGTCCCCGGGCTGCCGTATGGACGCCAACACGAGCTCCGGCACGCCGCTCTGATAGACGCTGCCGGGATAAATGCTGCGGGAATGGCGCTGTTCAGGCATAGCAACACATTAGGTGTGGAACGCCGGAGGACCTAAGTAGGCCGTAAGGGACTTTGGCCCCTTACGCCCGCATTGCGCGGCCGCCAAGCTGAGACCTACGGCGGTTCGGCGCGGCCTGGGGGCGCATCGCGGCAGAACGGCTTGTCCGACTGCGGCACTGGTCTCGCCGCGAATTGGGGGAAGGAAAGGGCTCTTGCTTTCCGGCAGCAGCCGGAAATGACGGGAGACCGCAGCTTAATGAACAAGTACAGCTTAATGAACAAGTACAGCTTAATGAACAAATACAGTGCACCTGCGCGGTTGCCCGCCCAGCCCGGAACCGTCAGGGAGCTCTGACGCTTCATGCACCACCATGGTGGGGACCCTAAACTCAAAGTTCTGATACGACTCGATGCCGAGGCTGAATGCGCCCGCATCGAGGTACACGGAGTTGTGACGGCAGCCAACGTGCGGGCGCTCTACGTTGTGTGCCGCCGGGTCACCAGCAAGCTCCCCGGGTTCGAACTCGTGCTCGACCTTGCGCACGCCCGCGTTTCCGCTCCCGCGATCGACGAGCTGCGTGAACGTGCCCGCCTTTCGTCCCTGTATTCCGGGATAGACGCCTCGGAGACTCCCTGCCGCCTCCGCCTCGTGGACCCGTTGGTCATCCTCAAAAGCAAGGAACACGCATGAAAGCGCTCGTCTATGGCGGTCCCGGAGAGAAGTCCTGGACCGACGTCCCCGATCCCACGATCCAGAGCCCCAGCGACGTGATCGTCAAAGTGGACACCACCACCATCTGCGGTACGGATCTGCACATCCTCAAAGGCGACGTCCCTGCAGTGGCCAAGGGCCGGATACTGGGCCACGAAGGCGTTGGTACCATCACGGAGGTCGGTGCCTCCGTGACCAGCCTCAGAGCCGGGGACCGGGTGATCATCTCCTGCATCAAGTCCTGCGGGCACTGCGCGAACTGCAAGACCGGCCTGTACTCCCACTGTCTGGGAGAGGAAGGCACCTCCGGCATCGGCTGGGTCTTCGGGCACCTGATAGACGGCACCCAGGCCGAATTCGTCCGCGTTCCGTACGCCGAAAACTCCCTGCACCTGCTGCCGGAGGGAGTCAGCGACCAGCAGGCGGTCATGCTCTCCGACATCCTGCCCACCGGCTTTGAGATCGGCGTGCAGTACGGCCGGGTCAAGCCCGGGGACACGGTGGCCGTGGTTGGGGCCGGCCCTGTGGGACTGGCCGCGATCGCCACCGCCGGCCTCTACGGCGCAGCGACGATCATCGCCGTCGATCTCGACGCCAACCGCCTGGAGAAATCCCGCGAATTCGGTGCCACCGATGTGGTCCTCTCCAGCGACGCCGACTGGAAGGAACAGGTGATGCTGCTGACCGACGGGCAGGGCGTCGATGTAGCGATCGAGGCCGTCGGTGTGCCGGCTACTTTCACCATGTGCACAGACATCGTGCGGCCCGGCGGCAACGTGGCCAATGTCGGCGTGCACGGCAAGGCCGTGGAACTGCACGTCGAGGAACTCTGGATCCGCAACATCAACATCAGCATGGGCCTGGTCAACACCAACACCACCCCCATGTTGCTCAAACTCGTGGCCCAGCAGAAAATCCCGGCGGACAGCTTCGCCACCCACCACTTCACCTTCGACGAATTCATCGAGGCCTACGACACCTTCGCCCGCGCGGCAGAGACGAAGGCCCTCAAAGTGGTGATCACGGCTTGATCCTCTGAAAGGACGTCGGCCATGAAAGCAGGCCGGATTGTCATGCTGGTGCTCGGTGCGCTGTGCGCCTTGATCGGATTAGGGTTGCTGGCCGGTGCCGGCGTCACCGGCTGGGCCAACTACCAGCAGCGCGACGGCGGGTACTTCACGACGCCGTTTGAGACGTTCGCGGGCAATTCTTACGCGCTGACGACCCCCCGCCTGGACATCATGACCGAAGACGCCATGCCCGACGGCGTCCCCGTGGATCTCCCAGGCAGCGTGCTGCTCCGTGGCTCCACTACGAACCCCGGCAAGAATATTTTCATCGGCGTTGCCCCGCGCTCCGACGTCGCGACCTACCTGGCAACGGTTCCGCACACCGAGATCGTGGACGTCAGGTTCGACCCCTTCCGCGCCCTCTACCGCGACGTGGCCGGCGCGAAAGCGCCCTCCAGCCCGGCGCAGCAGACCTTCTGGGCCGCGACTGCCACGGGCCCCGGGGAACAGGAGCTCAAGTGGGACCTGCGCTCCGGAGCGTGGGCTGTGGTTGTCATGAATGCCGACGCCACCGGTCCGGTGGCGGTGAATCTGCAGGCAGGGGCGCGCTCCGATCTGCTTTGGCCGATCTTCATCGGTCTGCTGATCGGCGGCGTCGTGATGCTACTGATCGGGGTGCCACTCATCGTGTTTGGCGCCGTGGGACTCGGCCGCGCAACGGGCCCCGGCTACCCGACCCCGGTCGGGCCGGTTACAGCCGGCGCGGGCAGCGGCGTTCCGACCGGCTACCCGGCTCCGCCGGGGCCTGCGTATCCGGTGACCCCGGGCGCCCCCGTGCCGTACGTGTATCCGGCGCGCCTTAATGGTTACCTCGACCCGAACCTGTCGCGCTGGATGTGGCTCGTGAAGTGGTTCCTGGCCATTCCGCACTGCATCGTGCTGTTCTTCCTCTGGTTCGCTTTCGGCGTGGTCACCATCGTGGCGTGGTTTGCGATCCTGTTCACGGGCCGCTTTCCGCGTTCACTGTTCAACTTCAATGTCGGTGTTATCCGCTGGAACTGGCGCGTGGCCTTCTACGCCTTCAGTGCGCTTGGCACGGACGTCTACCCGCCCTTCACGCTTGCCCGGACCGACTATCCGGCGGACTTCGACGTCGACTATCCCGACCGGCTGTCCCGTGGCTTGGTGCTGGTGAAATCGTGGCTGCTTGCCATCCCGCACCTGCTGATCATCGGCGTGCTCACAGGGACTGCGAGGTCCTGGGAGTTCCGGGACGGCCGCTGGGTGGAGCAAGGAGCGGGCATCTCGCTCCTGGCACTGCTGGTCTTCATTGCCGGAGTCATCCTGCTGTTCACGGGCCGATACTGGCCGGGGCTATTCGAACTCTTGCTGGGCCTGAACCGCTGGATCTATCGCGTCATCACGTACGTTGGCCTTCTGCGGGACGAATACCCGCCGTTCCACCTCGATATGGGCCCTGTTGATCCAGGCGGCGCGCCGGCACCTGTCCACACGGGACCCGCCGCCGGGCCTCCGGCCGATCCCGCCGTCGGGCCTCCCGTAACCTAGCGCCGCGCACCGAACCCTCAGCTCCTCTAGCCGCCGACCCCCTTGCCACGAACACCCCGCAAGAACATAGTTGAGGGAATTCACGAACTCCGCGGCACTAGGCAGGCCACCATGCTGAATTACGCGATTCCGGAACACGGTTTGCTGCACGGCAAGACCGCCCTGATCTACGGCGGCGGCGGGGCCGTCGGCGGAGCAGTGGCCCGGGCTTTCGCGGCTGAAGGCGCCGTGGTCTACGTCGCCGGGAGGACCGAATCCCGGCTGGAGAAGGTGGCCCGCGACATCCGCGAGGCCGGCGGTACCGCCGAGACCGCCGTCGTCGACGCCCTAGACGAGGAGCAAGTGGATGCCTTCGTGGACCGGGTGGCGAAAAAAAGCAAAAGGATCGACATCTCCTTCAACGTGATCTCGTTCGGAGACGTCCAGCAGCCGCTCATGGACATCAATGTGGATGACTTCACCCGGCCCATCACTCTCGCCGCGCGCACGCACTTTCTCACCACCCGGGCGGCCGCCGCCCACATGGTCAGGCAGCGCTCCGGCGTGGTGCTCATGTTCGGCGGTTCGGGGCCGCAGACCATCCCGGGCCTCGGCGGTTTCAAGGTGGCGCTCGACGCGATGGAAGGACTGCGCCGGCAGTGGGCCTTGGAACTGGGAAAACACGGCATCCGGGTGGTGACCATGGTCACCGGCGGCATCATCGAAACCATCCCGTGGCAGGCCGAAGGCAGGGACGAGATCGTGGTGGAGATCGCCCGGGCGGCGCACCTAAATCGCACGGCGACGCTGGCGGACGTCGGTAACGTAGCCTCGTTTATCGTCTCGGACCGGGCGGCCGCCATCACAGACGCGACAGTCAACATCTCTGCCGGCGCGATCGTGGACTACTAAGGCCGGCTAACCCACCAGGTTGGCGGCGGCGACGTCCATGTGTTCGCGGATGGTTTTGCCGGCTAGCGAGGCGTCGCCGGTTTCGATGGCGCCGACGATGTCGTTGTGCCGGTCCACGCGCATGTTCCGGACGCCCTTTTCGAGTCCGGCGAACATGATGGACATCCGGATGGACCCTTCCAGGGATTCCCATGAGTGGAGAAGCGTCTCATTGCCGGTGAGCCGGCACATGGTGCGGTGGAAGTCGAGATCGGATTCGACCCGCTCCTCAAGGGTCCCGTGGGTGGCCGCCTCCATGGTCTGGATGGCTGCGCGGAGCGAACCGATGACGTGCTGGCGGTCCGGCAGTTCGCACAGGCTGCGTGCCGCCAGGGACTCCAGGGCGGCCCGGACGGAGTAGATGTCACGGATTTCCTTGGCATCCAGGTGCCGCACAGAGAGCCTGCCGCGGGCACCGGCGGACACGAGGCCTTCCTGCTCGAGTTGCCGCAGAGCCTCCCGGAGCGTGCCGCGGCTGATCTGCAGCATCTCGGACAGCTCGGTTTCCACCAGATGGCGGCCCGGCTCCAGTGCGCCGCTGGTGATGGCTGTCCGGAGTGCGGCCAGCGCCTGCTCGCGGAGGCTCTTCTTTTCCAGTCCCAGCAGGGTTGCAGTCGCGGCCATCGGTTTCTCCCAAGGTCAGTGGTCAACTGTTTACAGTTGCCGTGTTAACAATGATGCCACGGCAGGGTGCGCGGGGCGGGCGGCCGTCCCCGCGCACCCTGCCGTGGGCCTGCGCCGGGCTGGCGCCGGCGCCCGAGCCGGGCCTAGCCGAGCTCGGCGAGGACCTTGGCCACGATCCGCTGGACCGAGAGGCCGTAGCGTTCGTGCAGCGTCGGCAGGGCCCCGGCGTCGAGGAACTCGTCGGGCAGAGCCACCGGCACCACGCGCTTGCCGAGGCCAGCGGTGACCACTGCGGAGGCGACGGTTTCGAACAGGCCGCCGATAACGCTGTGGTTCTCCAGGGTGACCGCCAGGCGGTCGGTGTTGATTTCGGCTAGGACCGTGGCGGCGTCGAACGGTTTGATGGTGGGCGTGTGAACGACGGCGACGTCCACGTTGTGCGCCGCCAGCGCCTTGGCAGCCTGCAGTGCCCGCATGGTCATTAGGCCGCTGGAGACGAAGACGACGTCGTTGCCGCCGCGCAAGACCTTGGCCTTGCCGAGTTCGAAGGTGTAGTCGTACTCGTCCAGGACTGTGGGGACGTTGCCCCGGAGCAGGCGCAGGTAGGTGGGTCCTTCGCTGGCTGCGAGTTGGGGGACGGCCTGTTCGATGTCGAGGGAGTCGCAGGGGTCCACGATGGTCAGGTTGGGCATGCCGCGGAAGATTGCCATGTCCTCGGTGGCCTGGTGGCTGGGGCCATAGCCGGTGGTCAGTCCCGGGAGGCCGCCCACGATGTTGACGTTCAAATTTGGTTCGGCGGCGTCGAGGCAGAGGAAGTCGTAGGCGCGGCGGGCCGCGAACACGGAGTACGTGGACGCGAACGGGACCAGGCCGGTCTCGGCGAGCCCGGCTGCGGCGCCGAAGAGCAGCTGCTCGGCCATGCCCATCTGGAAGAACCGTTCCGGGAACGCCTTGGCGAAGATGTGCATGTCGGTGTACTTGCCCAGGTCCGCAGTCAGTCCCACGATCTTGTCGTTCTCCTGCGCGGCCTCGACCAGTGCATGCCCGAACGGGGCGGAGGCGGTCTTCTGGCCCGGGTCGGCAAAGGAGGCGATCATGGCGGAGGTCTTCAGTTTCGGCTTGGCCGCTGTTGTAGTGTCGGGCGCCTCGGTGGTGGTGCTCATGCTGAAGCCTTTCCTTCGTATCCGGCGGTGAGCTGCTCGCGGCAGGTCTGCCACTCGTGTTCTTCGATGCGCATGAAGTGCGCCTTTTCGCGGTCCTCCAGCAGCGGCACGCCGCGGCCCACCTTCGTGTCGCAGAGGATCACGGAGGGACGTCCGACGGCGGCGGCCTGGGCCGCGGCGTTGTCGAACGCTGCGAGCAGCGCGCCGACGTCGTTGCCGTCCACCCGCTGGGCGTACCAGCCGGCGGCCGCCCATTTTTCCGTGATCGGTTCGGTGCGGAGCACGGTGTCGGTCTTGCCGTCGGCCTGGAGGGCATTGATGTCCACCATGGCGGTGAGGTTGCCGAGCTGGTGGTGGTGGGCGCCCATGGCGGCTTCCCACGTGGAGCCTTCGTCCAGTTCCCCGTCGGAAAGGAAGTTGTAGACTCTGGCGTCCGAGCCCTGGTGGCGCAGCCCCAGGGCCATGCCGACGGCGATGGTCAGTCCGTGGCCCAGCGAGCCGCCGGAGATTTCCATGCCGGGGGTATAGGTGGACATCCCGGACATCGGCAGCCGGGAGTCGTCGGAGCCGTAGGTCTGAAGTTCCTCGACCGGGACGATGCCGGCCTCGGCCAGCGCCGCGTAGTGCCCGATCGCGTAGTGGCCGGTGGAGAGCAGGAACCGGTCGCGGGCCTCCCAGTGCGGGTCCTCGGCACGGAACCGCAGCTGGTCCGCGTAGACAACAGCCAGCATGTCGGCTGCACCCAGTGCCTGCCCCACGTAGCCCTGGCCCTGCACCTCGCCCATGTTCAGGGCGTGGTGCCGGATCCGGTAGGCCGCGTCGCCGACTTTTGCGATGCGGTCCTGGTCCGCCTGGTTTTGGCCGGGCTGTGCCTGGACGGTCTGTGTTGGCATTGCTTGCTCCGTGTTCGTGTTGTGCGTGAGGGTCATTAGATGCTCACCGTGTTGGAGGTGCTTTTGGTGGCTTCGTCAGCCAGTTGGCGCTCACGCTTGCCCCAGGTCTCCCGGGTGGCAAGGGCGGCCCAGAGGCCGATGGCCGCGTAGGCGCCGAAGAGCAGTGCCGGGCCCATCCAGCCCAGGCTCACGAACAGCAGCGTGGTGATGAACGGGGTGAAGCCGGAGACCATGGCGGAGATCTGGTAGGCCAGCGAGGCGCCGGAGGCGCGGGTCTTGGCCTGGAAGAGCTCCGGGAACCATGCACCCTGGGCGCCGGCGAGTGAGTTCTGGCAGACGGCGTAGGAGATCACGAGGGTGGCGATAATGAAGATGAACAAGCCGGTGTTGACCAGCAGGAACATCGGTACAGCGAAGAGGACGGCGAAGGCGCAGGACCAGACGTAGACAGGGCGGCGGCCGATCTTGTCGGTCAGGCGGGCCCAGGCCTGGGTGGCGAAGATGCCGATCGCCGAGGCGATGCAGAGGGCCACGAGGGTCTGGGTCTTGTCCGCCAGGTGCTGGCTGTTGAGGTAGGAAATCATGTAGGTGATGGATACGGCGTAGCCGGCGGTCTCGGCGATGCGCAGGCCGATGCCCTTGACGATGTTGCGCCAGTCGGTCTTGATGACCTCGACGATGGGGGACTTGACGATGTCGCCGTGGTCCTTGACCTCGTCGAAGACCGGGGACTCGGGGACCTTGGAGCGGATGATCAGGCCGACGATAACCAGCACGATGCTGGCCAGGAAGGGGATACGCCAGGCGAGTTCGCCGCCGAGCTGGACGCTGACCAGGAAGACGAGGTTGGCCAGCAGCAGGCCCACCGGGAAACCGGCCTGGACTATGCCGGTGAACTTGCCCTTGGACTTCCACGGGGCGTGCTCGTAGCTCATCAGGATCGCGCCGCCCCATTCCGCGCCGAAAGCCAGGCCCTGGACAATGCGGACGAACACGAGCAAGCCGGGGGCCAGCAGCCCCACCTGGCTGTAGGTCGGCAGCAACCCGATCAGGAACGTGGCGAGGCCCATCAGGATGAGGGAGGCCACGAGGACCGGCTTGCGGCCCACCTTGTCACCGAGGTGGCCGCCGATGATGCCGCCGATGGGACGGGCCGCAAACCCGACGCCGAGAGTGGCGAACGCCGCCAGCGTTCCCGTCACGGGGTCGCCGGTGGGGAAGAAGGCCGTGCCGAAGTACAGGGCCGCGGCGGTGCCGAAACCAATGAAGTCATATGTTTCGATCACCGCGCCAACGCCGGAGCCGATTGCGACGCGCCGGGCTTCTTTCGTGCCGTGCACCGGGCCCCGCATGGTGAGAGCTTCGTTGCTCATGTCAATCCCTTTCGAAGAGAGCGGCCGACGCTTCAGCGCCAACGCTGTCGACTGTTAACAGATGATACGCCAGTGTGATCCACGCCATAAGTCATTGTCAACAGTCAACTTTCAGAGTTGACTGTTGACAGTCGCCCTTAGTAGTGTGGTCCACATCACCTCCCCAAGCGCGACCAGAGGATCAACGACGATGTTCAATGCCCGGCTCGGCTGCTCGTCCATCAGCTTCCGCCACCAGGACCTACCCACAGCCCTGCGCACCATTGCGGACCTCGGCTTCGAGGAAATAGACCTAGGCGCCCTCCCCGGAGTGTGCGACCACGTCCCCTATGACCTGGACGCCGGTGCCGTCGCCGCCGTGACGGCCGATGTCCGGGCCTCCGGCCTGCGGGTCCGTTCGGTGAACGGGGACATCGGCGACCTGAACGCCCTGCTCGACGCCGCCGAGCAGTCCGCCCGCGACCGGCACCTTGCTGCCCTCCTCGGCCTGGCGGCCGGCACCGGTGCCAAAGCCCTTGTCCTGCCCTGCGGTGCACTCGGCCACGACCCGGTCCGCAGCCTCGACGAGGACCTGGGGACCATCGCCGCGCAGCTCATCCGGGCCCAGCGCAAGGCGGAGGAGTTCGGCGTCGAACTCTGGACAGAGTCACTGCACTTCCTGCGCTTCTGCTGGAACCTGGAGCGCGCAGAACTGCTGGCCCGGCGCCTGGCCGGCTCCGGCGTCGGAATCGTCATGGACTTCAGCCATATTGTGGCGGCCGGCGAGAACCCGCTGGACTACCTCAAGCGGCATCGGGGCCGGATCGCCCACATCCACCTGCGCGACGCCGTGCCGGGGAACATCAACCTCAGCATCGGCAACGGCGACGCCGATTTCGCCGCCGGCCTGGCTGCACTCGCAGCCGTCGGCTACACCGGCCACTTCTCCCTGGAGCTGGAAACCCGGGACCTCACCCACGACGAACGCCCGGCCGCGGCCGCAAAGGCCGCCGCCTTCATCACAGACCTCATCTGAACCCCAAACAAGCAAGCAACTAAAGCAACCCAAGGAGCATCATGACCACCATCCAGCGCACCGCCGTCCTCACCGGGGCAACCTCGGATCGGGGCATCGGCATTACCACCGCACGCCGCTATGCCAGCCAGGGCTGGGCCGTGGTGATCTTGGACCTCGACGGCGAGAAGTCCGCCAAGGTTGCAGCGGAAATCGGCAACGAATTCAACGTCCCGGCATTCGGCCACGAGATCGACGTGGCCAACGAGGACTCCGTCAACGCCGCCTACAAGGCAGTGGCGGCCGAGGTCGCCTCCGGCACGCTCCCGGCCGTCGGCGCCCTGGCCAACATCGCCGGCATCACCTCGCCCGTGCCGTTCCTGGAGACCACCCTGGATCTCTGGAACAAGATCATGGCCGTGAACTCCACCGGCACCTACCTGGTCACCAAGGCGTTCCTGCCGGACATGATCGCCAGCGGGTGGGGCCGGATCGTGAATATGTCCTCCGTCTCGGCCCAGCGCGGCGGCGGCGTGTTCGGCAAGGTCCCCTACTCCGCGGCCAAGGCGGCCATCCTGGGCTTCACCAAGGCCCTGGCCCGCGAAATCGGGCCCACTGGCGTCACCGTCAACGCCATCACGCCGGGCGCCGTGGACACCAACATCCGCGTGGGCAGCACCGAGGAGCAGGAAGCGGCGATCAACGCCGGCATCCCGTTGGGACGTAACGCTACCACCGAGGAAATCGCGGCAGTCATCACCTTCCTGTCCTCCGAGGAATCCGCGTACCTCACCGGCACCACCATCGACATCAACGGTGGAAGCCACATCCACTAGCCGTCCCCTTGCACAGGACGGTCCGCATCCCGCTGGCGTGCCGCAAGCCGCAGGAGCACGGCACTGCGCCCGGCTACTGCACGCTGACCTGGATCCGCTGCACCACGTTGTTGCCCATGCCCTGATAGTTCCACACCGATTCCAGCGGCTGCACGGCACCGCTGGAATCGGCGGCGCGGCAGGCCAGCTCGTGCTCGCCGGAGTCGGCCACCCACGGCATCGACCACGCGCACCATGCGAACGGCGAAGCCGGGTGTTCCAGCTGGGCCGGCGCCCACTTGCCGTCGATCCCGACGTCGACGCGCTGCACGGCCCCCTGGCCGGACCACGCCCGGCCGGTCAGCATTACCGGCCCCGCGGGAAGGATCCGGCTCCGGGTGAAGAAATCCGGCACGCCCGGCGGAACCATCAGCGAGCGGACCTTCATCCACGTGACCGGGGTGCCGGCGTCGTCCGCGTCGTGCTGGTAGCGGTATGCCACGGCCTGCTGGAAACCCTCGTAGGGCCTGGTCAAAACCTTGATCGAGGACAGCCACTTCACGCTGGCCATGCCGTACCAGCCGGGGACCACCAGCCGCAGCGGGTAGCCGTGCTGCGGCGGCAGTTCCGCCCCGTTCATCCGGTAGGCGAGTAGCACGTCGGGCCGCAGGGCCTCCTCGATGGGCAGGCTTCGGGCGTACTGCTGGGGGACACCGCCCTGGACGCCGGAGTCCGCTCCGCTGAAGAGCACTTCCACGGCGTCGTCCTCCACCCCCGCCCGGGCCAGAAGGTAGGCCAGAGGGACGCCGGTCCATACGGCGGTGCCTACACCCTCCAAGACCCAGGGCTGGCTCAGCGGGCGCGGCCGCAGGAGGGACCGGCCGTTGCCGGCGCACTCCAGCGTGACCGGGAGGGTGATGCTCGGCGCCCGGAGCAAGGCCCGCAGGCTCAATTCCACGGAGCGCTGCACGGCCCCGCCAATCCGCAGGTGCCAGTTCCCGGCGTCGATGAACGGGATGTCGAAATGGGTCAGCACGTAGTGCAGCCCGGGCGGCGTCGTGTCATTCCGCAGGGCCTCGAGCGGCATGGAATGGTTGCGCACCGCGAGTTGGAGCTCTTCCGCCGTCAGCGGGCCGTGGCTCGGCTCGCCGGAATGCGGCCGCGGGTTTCCTGCCTGGCGACGCGGAGCCTTCAGGACAGAGGAATGTCGGGACATTTGCTTTGGCATGGCGCTGCGATTCGTCTGTTGGACCAGCCCGGTTTTGGCCGGTGCCACCTGAACTCAGGTTTACGCCGCCGCCCGGAAGCCGTCAATACCGGTCAGGCGGCAGCCGGGCCAGTGCCGGGAGGGACGCGGCGCCGGCGGCTACAGGGTGTGCGCCTCGGCCAGGAACTGCTCGAGGCTCAGCGGCTCGCGGCCCGTCAGTTCATGCACGTCGGGCGTCGGCCCGGCCAGTTCGCCGGCCGCGATGGCCGTGTAAGTGCTGACCCAGGCATCCACCTGCCACGGCGGTGCACCATAGGAGGCGCGTGACGCGTAGGCCTCCTCCAGGGTTTCGTTGTGGAAGCTGACGGTCCGGCCGGTTCTGGCCGTGAGGATATACGCGCCACGGGTCAAAGAGATGTTTTCCGGGCCGGTGAGATTGTAGGTCCGTCCCACATGCAGGGCCGGGTCCCGCAGCACGGCAACGGCCGAGCGGGCAACGTCCGACCGGGCCACGGCCGCCATGACGCCGTCACCGGCAGGCCCCCGGATGACGCCGTCCTCCCCGGCCAGCAGCGGCAGGAAGTCCAGGTAGAAGTTGTCCCGCAGGAACGTGTAGTCCATGCCGGAGGCCTTGATCCGTTCCTCTGTCGCGAAGTGGTCCCGGCCCAAGGTGAACGTGGCATCCGGCGCTGCTCCGAAGAACGAGGTGTACACAATGTGCTGGACCCCGGCTGCGGCGGCCGCGTCAACGAAGGCGTAGTGCTGCTGCAGGCGGTCCTCGGCTTCGGCGGCGGAGACCATGAACAGCGTTTTCGCACCGAGCAGCGCTGCCTTCGTCCGCTCCTCGTCGGCGTAGGTGGTCACGAAGGGGACAGCGCCGTCGAGTTCGGGAGCGCGGGCGGCGTCCCGTACCAGAAGGCGCTGAGCGCTGCCGGCCTGCGCCAGCAGCCGGGCCACCAGGGCGCCGAGTTGGCCGGTGGAGCCGGTGACGGCGAGATCGGGCGCGGCGGTCACGGACTAGGCCTCGCGGGAGGCGGGCGATTTGGTCTGCGCCGGATCGCGTTCGGCGAGCGATCCGATGACGGCATCGATCTTGTCCATGATCACCGGGTCCAGCTTCACTCCGGCGGCCGCCACGTTCCGCTCGATCTGCTCCGGCCGGGATGCGCCCATGATGGCTGAGGCCACGTTCCTGTTCTGCAGCACCCAGGCAATACTGAGCTGGGCCATGGTCAGCCCTGTCTCATCCGCAATCGGTTTGAGCTGCTGGACGCTGTTCAAAACCTCGTTGGACATCCAGCGTTCGATCATCCGCGAACCGCCTTTCGCGTCCGTGGCCCGGCTGCCCGCGGGGGCGGGCTTGCCGGGGTGGTACTTGCCGCTCAGCACGCCCTGCGCCATCGGGGACCAAACGATCTGGGACAAGCCCAGTTCTTCCGACGTGGGAATCACCTCGGCCTCGATTACCCGCCACAGCATGGAATATTGCGGCTGGTTGGAGATCAGCTGGAAGCCCAGGTCCTTGGCCAGGGCGTGGCCGTCGCGGATCTGGTTGGCCGTCCACTCGCTGACCCCGATGTACAGGGCCTTGCCCTGGCGCACAATATCCGCGAAGGCCTGCATAGTCTCTTCCAGCGGCGTCTCGAAGTCGTAGCGGTGGGCCTGGTACAGGTCCACGTAGTCGGTTTGCAGCCGCCGGAGGGAGCCGTTAATGGATTCCATGATGTGCTTGCGGGACAGGCCCAGATCGTTGTGGCCTTTGGGGCCGGTGGGGCCGAAGACTTTGGTGAAGATTTCCAATGACTCCCGGCGTTCATCCTTCAGGGATTCGCCCAGGACGGTCTCCGCCGCCGTGTTGGCGTACACGTCTGCCGTGTCGAAGGTGCTGATTCCGGCGTCGAGCGCGGCCCGGACGCACTGGGTGGCGACGTCGTTCCCAACCTGCGAGCCGTGGGTCAGCCAGTTACCGAAGGTGATTTCCGAAATCTTGAAGCCGCTGTTCCCAAGGTATCTGAATTCCATGGGTCCCAACGTAGCCGACTTGTTTGCCGGGGGTAAGGCCTCAGCCGGCTTTGCGCTCCTGGGCCTGTGGTTTGGCTTTGCCGGCCTGGAGAATGCCGCGCAGCGACACCAGGGAGCCGGTGTCGAGCAGGGATTTCGGGACGGGCATCGGCGGCTTCTTGAACGCGCGGGGGACTACGCCGAGTGTTCCGTTGCTGTCCGTGGCCGACTCCACGAGGGCCGAGACTTTCGTGATGTCCCGCGCCGGCGCCTTGGGGCTGGGCAAGTCGCGGACCGAAACCCGGACGGCGGGGCCGGCCTCGGCCTTGGCCCTCGCGGCGGCACGGGCATCCGCCCGGGCCACGGCAGCCGCCCACTCCGGCGAGATTGCGGGCTCCGTCTTGGCACCGAACCGAGCGGGGCGGCCCGGCTTGACCATCCCGGCCGTCCCCGCAGGCTTCGCGGCCGGTCGGCCGGCTGGACGGCCTGCTGGTTGGTCTGCCCGCTGGTTCCGCGGCTGCGGGTCGCGGCCGGGGACTCTCGCAACGGCCATGATTACAACAGCCGCAAGCCGGCCGATTCCGGCGATCACAAGCGTGGCGGCGAAGACCACGAAGAGTCCGAGGAACATGAAGAACGCCACGCCAAGGGTGCCGAAAAAAGTTAGGTTCAGCGCAATGGTTGTCGGATCTTCCATGTCACCTCTCCTAGCCAGCCTGCTGCAGCGCGGCCCCCTGCCGCAAGCACGTGGCGGGCAGGAGCCTCGCTTAACAATACGTACTTTTTGCCGGCTCCGTGCCGCTCCCGACGGTCCTGGCGAAGATGTGTCAAAGCCGTTATGCGCGAGCAGGGAAGCGGGCCTGGGGGCAGGCGGCTATAGTCAAAGACACCCTTGCCGGCGTCGTCCGGCCAGCCGGAAGGACATCTTGTGACGCACGCGCCAGCAGCCTGCCCCTGCCTGTCCGGCGAGCAGTACGCCGATTGCTGCGGACGGTTCCACCGCGGGGACGCCGAGGCGCCGACGGCGGAGCAACTCATGCGTTCCCGGTACAGCGCTTTCGTGGTGCGGGACGAGGATTACCTGCTGCGGACCTGGCATCCGGACACCCGGCCCGCCGGGCTGGAGCTGGATCCACACGTGCAATGGCGGCGCCTGGATATCCTTTCCACCAGCCGGGGCGGCCCGTTGGACACCGAGGGGGTGGTTGAGTTCGCTGCGCATTACCGGCACGACGGCGACCGCGGCGTCCAGCACGAAACCAGCCGGTTCGTGCGCCAGCACCGGCGCTGGTACTACCTCGGTGCCGACGCCATCAGTTAATGGTCAGTTGATGCTCAGCTAATGGGATCAGCCTCGGCGGCTTTCACCGCTCACCTTGGGTCGGGGTGAAGCCGGCGCGGTCCACTTTCCGGTGGAAGTGCATGCCCGCGAGGCCGCCCAGAACTGCGCCGATCAGCGCCACGACCGCGACCACTACAGCGGCGATGATGCTCATCAGGCTCAACTGGCCCTCATTGATGGGGATGCGGGGAAAGCTGTTCAGGTTCGCCAGGATGTTGAACTGCTGTCCGGCGACGAAGCCCAGCGCGGCGACGACCACGGCGGCAATCAGGGCCCAGATCCAGACCATGAGGCCCTGCTTGGCGCCATTGAACCGGGCCATCCGCCCGGCCACGTACCCGCCGCAGTAATAGGCGACCAGCAGGATCACTAGTAGCACGATGATCCCGACGATCCCCACGGTCTGGTTGTTGGATGCCTGGTTGACCGTGGCGTTCACATCGCTGTTCGTGGCGAGCCCGACGGCCGTGCCGGCTGCGGCTACCAGTGCGGTCAGCAGGACGGCCGTGCCGGTGGCAGTGAGCCAGCCGAAGAACGCTGCGCCGATCTGGATGCCCCCGAACTGCTCCTTTTCGCGGGCGACGACGCTCTGGCGGGTCGGAACCTCGTCAGCGACGGGGTGCCCCGCAACCCGGTCCTCCCGGGTCGCCGTCAGGACCCCGGTATCCGGGCCAGCTGGTGCGGGGCGCTCGGCGTGCGCGCCGTCCTGCCGGGCATCGTGGATGCGGGAATCTGGGGCCTGTGTTCCGTCATCGGCGTGCCTCTGAGGGGGCGTGCGGTCTTCGGGGCCTACTGGGCTGCTCATGTGGGTGCTCGCTTTCATTGATTCACCCGGAACTGGTTGAACCGGGCCGCAATGCTTCGACCCCATCGAGGTCTCAGACCACCTAATCATGGGCGCAGCTAGGTAGCAAGGGTACTTACTATTTTGTTCCGGCCCACATAGCAGACCATAGGCGCACGTCAGCGGTATTTCCGGTGCAGGTCTTCCCGGGCTGAGGCGCCCGGATTGGCGTCCGCGATCCACGGTCCGGTTCCTTCTGACTGGTCAAGGACCCCGGCTTCAAGCCAGGTGTAGTCCCCGGCCAGGGCCTTGCGGGCCAGAATGCGGTCGGCATCGTCGGTGTTCCGCCACAGCCGGTCGAAGTATTCGTCCACGCGGACACGGGCCTGCTCGCAGTAGGCCTCGGCAAGTTCGTACGCCGAGGCGCCACGTTCCGGTTGCGTGCGCAGAAGCATCTCGGCCCGGGAGCAGCACGCCGCCATGGCAAAGAGCTCCGCGCCGATGTCCACGATCCGGCCCAGGAACACCTGCCTGTGTTCCAGTTTTGCCTGCCAGCGGCCCATCCCGTAGAAGGTCTGCCGTGCCAGCCGGCGGGAGGACCGCTCCACATACCGCAGTTGTTTGGCGAGCCTGCCGAAGTCGCTGTAGGACCTCGGGTCCATGCCGGCGCCGGCCACGAGTTTGGGCAGCCATTTGGCGTAGAAGCCGGAAGCGCCGACGGCGGCCTTCGCCTTATCCGACAGGCCGGCGTCCTCCGAGGCGAGGTCTCCAGCCGCGGCCAGGTGCGCGTCCACGGCTTCGCGGGCGATCAGCAGCCTCATGATTTCCGATGACCCCTCGAAGATCCGGTTGATTCGCATGTCGCGGAGCTGTTGTTCCGCGGCGACGGCGCGCTCCCCTCGCGCTTCCAGGGAGTCGGCCGTTTCGAAGCCGCGGCCGCCCCGGATTTGCACGAGTTCGTCGGCGATGAGGCAGCTGATCTCGGTGGCCCACAATTTGGCCAGAGCCGCCTCGATCCGGACGTCCTTTTGGCCGGCGTCGGCCATTTCCGCGGAGAGTTCGAATACGGCGTCCAAAGCGAAGGAGCTGGCCGCGATGAAGGCGATTTTCTTGCCCACCGCCTCGTGCTGGCCGATCGGCCGCCCCCACTGGGTGCGGGCGTTGGACCATTCGCGGGCAATCTTCAGGCTCCACCGGCCCGAGGCGACGCACAACGCGGGAAGCGAGAGCCTGCCGGTGTTCAACGTGGTGAGGGCGATCTTCAGGCCCTGGCCTTCGCGGCCCAGCCGGTTCGCCGCCGGGACCCTGACCTGATGGAAGCGGGTGACGCCGTTTTCGATCCCGCGGAGCCCCATGAAGGCATTGCGGTTTTCCACGGTGATGCCCGGCGAGTCCATTTCCACCACGAACGCGCTGATCCCGCCCTTGTGGGCCGTCCCGTCCGCATCCGTGTGCGACGGCACGACCGCCATGACCACTGCGAGTTCGGCGATGACGCCGTTGGTGGTCCACAGCTTGACGCCGTCCAGGACGTACGACCCGCCGTCGTCGGAGAGGACGGCGGTGCTGCCCATCCGGGCGGGGTCGCTGCCGACGTCGGGCTCGGTCAGCAGGAAAGCCGTGACGGACCCGGCGGCGCACCGGGGCAGGTATTCCGCCTTCTGGGCCGGCGTGCCGAAGACCTTGACCGGTTCCGGGACACCGATCGACTGGTGCGCGGACAGCAGGGCACCGAGGCTGGGGTGCACCGAGCTCAGCAGGCCCAGGGCGCGGCCGTAATACACCAGGGTGAGGCCCAGCCCACCATATTCGCGGGGGATCTTCATGCCGAACGCGCCGAGCTCGGCAAGCCCGTGGAGGTATTCGTCCGGAATCCTGGCGTCGCGTTCGATGGCGCGCCCGGAGATTGTGCGGCAGTACTCGGTCAGCCGGGCCATGAACGCCTCGCCGCGTTCGACGTCGTCCGCCGGGGCCTCGGGCCACGGATGGATCAGGCTCAGGTCGAAGCTGCCAAGGTAAAGGCCCTTCGCGAAGCTGGGCTGCGTCCAGCTGGTTTCACGGGCGGCCTCGGCGATGGCCCGCGCGTCGGCGGCAGTCGCCTCGGGGCCGAGGTGGTCTGCCGGCACGGGGGTCTCTGGCGCCGGGGTCTCCGGCACTGGGGTCTCTGGCGCGGGGGTCTCCGAAACAAGGGTCTCTGGCACCGGAGTGCCTTCAGCGGCAGCAGGATCTTCAATGGCGGAGCTCACTGGGCATCTCCTCTAACCGGGTGGCCGGCTTGAGCACTGGATCCGCCGCGGGTGGAGGACCCTTCAGCTGTCCCGCAATACTACTCGCGGGTAAGTGCCGGTGCTAGGGGCTGTCTGCCCTTGACCGTCAGCCAGGAAATCGGTGCCGAAGTCGACCTGGAAGTCGCCGGGCAGCTCGACGTGGCGGACCAGCCGGTCCCAGCCGTGGTTGATGCCGTGGACCAGGCCCGTCACCCCACGGGCCAGGAGGTACCAGGTGAGCCGACCCACACCGACCAAGACCATGGCCGCGAACGCGGACACCATCATGAAGAGGCCGATTATCAGGGCGAACACGAGGGTGCCGGTGACCACCATCGTGCCCGTTTCCACTGCGCTAAGGTCGAACTGCATTCTTCCCCCTGCACCATTGCGTCGGTTGAACCAGTAGCCCGAGCGTAGGGTGCCGGAGGCGTGCGCAACTAGGCCCTCTGGCCCGTTGCGCGCCTCTTGATATGGGATCGAAATGCTACCGAAGCGTAGGTCACGGAGCGGTTGCGGCAGCCTCACCAGTCCCAGCCGTCGCAGCTGCCCGAAGGCAATGCGGAGTTAGTCGTCGTCATGTTCCGGCGCGCTCTGGCTCAGGACCTTGAAGTCCGTTCCAAGTGCCACTTCGACCTGGGTGCCATCACTAAGGCGCACTTCCACCTCGTAGGCTGCGCCGTTGTCGTCGCGTTCCACCTCCGTGACGGTGCCCTGGCCGACCTTCGCCAAGGCAGTCTTGGATGCCATCGCGCGGTCGGCGTCGCTGAGCGCAGGACCATCCGACTCGCCGAAGTCGTCGTCGGATTCCAGGCTGCCAACGCCGAGCACCAAGGCGGCCGGGTGCCAGGGCGGGAAGTCCCTGGCCTGTTGGGTCGCCGCCACCGCCACCGAGGCTCCCCCTAGCACCACAGCCGCGGTTGCCCCACCAGTGATCCACATGGTTTTCTTCCGCATGATCGTCCCCTCGTAGCTGGTTCTTCCAGTGTGCTCCGGATGCGGGAAGGGGACAATGATCAATCCGTCGGGGGCCTGCGTTAACCTTGTAGCTGGCAGTTTTGCGAATCCGCTGCCCCAACACCCCGACCATCCGCTGGCAATCGAAGGAGAGCGTGTGTCCCGATCCGCCGGAACGTCAGCCGACGCCATCAGCGCCCGCCTCCGGGATCTCGAGCTCCTCACCAAGGGTCCTGCCTGGGCGCTGACGCGTTCGGCGCCCTGGGTGATCGCCGTGCTCCAGGCCTCCTTCACGCGCACCCGCGCGCAGCTGCCGCTGGAAGAGTTCCACGCCGACGTCGACGCCTTCCTTGAGCAGCTCCGGCGGCAGGCCCCCGGCACGGGAGAGCAGCTGGGCGGTGCGGGCCCCGGCGCGCCCACCGGAAAGAAATATGCGGACGAGTGGACCCGCAAGAACTTCCTGACCCGCCGGAACCAGTCCGGTGCGATCGTTTATGAGGTCACCGAGCCCGCGGCCCGCGTCCTGGCTTTCCTGGACAGCCTGTCGAGCGAACGCTCCACGCTGAACGGCTCCCGGCTCGGCACGCTGCTCGGCGACGTCGAGAAGCTCGCGCATGAGACCAACCCGGACCAGAGCGCACGGCTCGAATCCCTCGAGGATGAGATTGAGGAACGCCGCCAACTGATCGAGGACATCAGCTCCGGGGACTTCGATGGGCTGCTCGATGACGATGAGGCCGTGGAGGCTGCCGGCAACATCCTCGATCTCGCGGCCAGCCTGCCCGCGGACTACAAGAAAATGCGTGACCGGATCGAAGAGCTCGTGGGGGAGCTGCGCAACCAGATCATCGAGGAATCCCTGAGCAAGGGCGCCACGATGGCCCAGGTGCTCGAGGCCGACAAACGCCTCCGGGAAAGCCCCGAAGGCCGGACCTTCCGCTCCTTCACCGCGTTCTTGGACGACCCGCAGCAGCAGCTGCGGTTCCGGTCCGCGATTGGCGAGGTGCTGGGCCGACAGTTCGCGGATGAGCTCAGCCACGATGAACGTGAGACGCTCAAGAATCTCGTGGCCGAGCTCCGCAGCCAGCACAGCCAGATCCAGAGGATCTACGGCAAGCTCAGCGAGAGCCTCAATACGTACGTCCAGAGCGACGACTTCCGCCAGTCGGTCCGGCTCCGCACGGTCCTGCGCGAGGCGGAGCAGGCGATCCGGTCCCTGCCGTACGAGCGCGAACGGCCGGGGCTGGTGCGCGGACCGGTATTGTTCGGCGCCGGGTTCGAGTCCCTGGCCATGGTCAAGCTCTTCGATCCTGACGAGTTTGCGGCGCCCCCAAAGCTGGCAGACCCCATCTCGTTCTCGGACGCTGACCGCGCGCGCTCGCCCCGGACCGGCAAGGCCAAGCCGGAAGTCATCCGCACTGCGCTCGCGGGCGCCTCTACCCTCACCGAGGCCTGGGAGCAGCTGCCGGCCGGGGAACGCCACATCAACTCCATCAGGGCCCTGCTTTCGCAGACCCTCCACGACGGCGCCACCTTCGACCGCGAAGCCTGGGGGCCCGTTGAGTTCGAGCAAATCGACGGCACCACCCGCACCGCCTACCTGCCTGTCGTCACGCTCACAAAGGATTGACCATTGACTGAGTTTTCTAACACCACCACGAGTGCCGGGGCGGCAAATGCTGCTGAACATCCCTTCACCGTCACCCCGCGGGACACTTTCGTCGACGGTGCCGCTCTCTTCCCGGGCGACACGGGCGTGCTCCCGATGAAGGTCCGGCAGGCGCTCGTAAAGCTTCTCAAGGGCCCGTACATTGACGGCGGCCGCGATGAAAAACTGTGGACCACGCTCCTGGACAACCAGCTCATCCTCCGCAGCCGCCTCTCCGAACTGTTCCTGACCATGCAGTTGGACCACGAGCGGAAGGTCGCCGTCCTGCGCCCCGTGGACCCTGAGGCGATCGGCGGCAGCACCCGCTCCAGCATCCTGCGCCAGCAGCGGGCCCTTTCCCGGGTCGAAACCATCGTCCTGCTCCGCCTGCGCCTGCTCCTGGACCGCCACATCACCGCCCAGACTGACCCGACCATCACCCGCGAGGAAATCGCCGAACTCGTCGCCCACTACCAGCCCGCCGGCCAGCAGGACGCCCTCCGCGACTCCGACGTCGTCAACCGCGCCATCACCAAACTCCTGGCCCGCCAACTCCTCCTCACCACAGGCCTGGAGGAGGTCTACACCATCTCCAACGCCCTCCCTCTGGCCCTGCCGTTCGACAACATCGGGGACATCCCAGCCCAAATCGAAGCCTTGGTAGCCGCCAGCACGGACCCCTCCGGCACCGAACCCCTCCTAGACCTCGACGGCGCCGCCCCGGCGGACACGGACGACGCCGCCGGTGACGACGACGGCGAAGGGGCGGGGGCGGCATCGGCTGCGGAGTCAAAGGCGACCACAACTATCGCAACCACGAACAAGGAGGCAGCCAAGTGAGCATCGCCAGCATGCTGCCCATGGGGGACGTGACGAACCCCGGCCAGATGCGGCTCGCCCTTGTCCAGGTGGTCAACTGGGGCACCTTCCACGGCGCCCACACCATGCGCGTGGACCGCAACGGCACACTGCTGACCGGCAATTCCGGCGTCGGAAAATCCACGCTGTTCGACGCCATGCTTCGGGTCTTTGATGCCCGTCCCCGCTCCAACGAAGCCGCGGCGCAGCGGGCCGGCGGTGCGGTGGAGGACAAGCGCACCACGTTCACGTACATGCGCGGCAAGGTCGGCGACAAGGCAGTCGGGGAGGGCTCGGCGAGTGCGTTCCAGCGCCCCGGCGCGACTTGGTCCGCCGTCGCCCTGACGTTCGACAACGCGGCCGGCACCCAGGTCACGGTCTCGGCGCTGTTCGACCTGCCCAAGAACGGCACAGAATCCAGCGTCGGCCGGTTCTATGTGATGGACAACAAGCCGCTGGACCTCACGGCGATCGAGGGCATCGCGGACAAGCGGTTCACCAAATCTGCTCTGGACGTTATTTTCCCCGATGCCCAGATTTTTGACGTCCATAAGGCCTTCGCCGAACGCTTCCGGCGCCTCTTGGGGATCAGCTCCGATCAGGCACTGCCGCTGCTGCGCGTCATCCAGGCCGGCAAGGGGCTCGGCGGCAGCGTCAACACGTTCTTCCGCGACCAGGTCCTCGATGCCCCGGCCACGCTGGCCGCCGCGGACGACGTCGTCGAAGAATTCAGCAACCTGATGTCCATCCGGCAGCGACTGGAGGACGTGCGGCAGCAGCGCGACCAGTTGGCTCCCGTCCCCGGGCTGAACAAGGAGTACGCGCAGGCGCTGCTCGACGCGAACCGGCTGCGGGAACTTTCCGGCGAGGAATTCGAGGCCTACAAGCTGCAACTCGCTGTTACCGTCCACGGGAAGACCCTGGCCCGGTTGAAGGAGCTTGCCCAGGCCAGGGCCGGCGACCTCGCGGCCGAACGCGCCGTCCGTGACGGCTTCGCCAAGGAGCTCCGCCAGCTGGAGGGCGAGTACAACAACCAGGGCGGCAACGCGATTTCTGCGATTGAGCAGTCGCTTGAGAACGCCCGGGTGGGGCTCAAGCTCCGCCAAGAAGTCGAGGAGGCGACCCGCAAGGCGCTCTCCGACGCCGGCCTGGACCTTCAGTGGTCGGCCGCCGGCTGGGAACAGGCCCATGCGCACGCCGCCGCGCGCTCTGCCGAACTGCAGGACGATTCCGAGGCGCTCCGGGAACTGCGCTTCGAGGCGTTCGACGGCCACGCAACCAAGAAACGGGAGCTCGCCGCCGCCCAGCAGGAACTCTTGTCACTGAAGACCCGCAAGTCGCTGCTGCCGCCGGCAAGCATTGAGAACCGCAGCGCCATCGCGGCGGCCACCGGCGTGCCGGAAGAGCACATGCCCTTCGGCGGCGAACTGATCGACCTCGCGGAAGACCAGGAGCAATGGCGGCCGGCGGCCGAGCGCGCGCTCCGGAGCCTGGCCACCACGCTGCTGGTGCCGGGAGAGCACTTCGGCGCCGTGACCCGGTACCTCAATGACCATTCCGTGCGCGGCGCCCTGCGCGCCGTGGATGTGTCCAAGCCACTTGCCGGCGGCGCGCTGGCCCTCGAGGACGCGGCCGCCGGGGACCTGGTGACCAAGCTCAGGTTCCTCGCCGACGCCGGCCCGCGCCAGGAGGGGCTGGCCGAGGCCAGCGCCTGGCTCCGCGAACGGATTGCGCTCGATTTCGCGTACCCGTGCGTGGAAGACCCGGACGAGCTCGCCGCCCTCGACAAGGGCTTGAGCTTGGGCGGTGTGGTCAAACGAAACCGCCACACGGTGGAAAAGGACGACCGCTTCACGTCCCGCCAGGATTACGTCCTTGGTTTCGACAACGCCGCCAAGCTGGAGCTCGTGGCCGCCCAAGTCGAGGACCTGCAGCAGGAGTTGGCCAAGGCTGCCGAACTGGCGCAAAGCCGGGAAGAGTCACACCAGGGCATGACCCGGCAGCTCGACGCCCTGCGCCGCGTGGCCGAGGACCACCGGCCCTGGGATCAGGTTTCGGCGGCCGTGGCCGCGGAGGAGCTCGCCCGGATCGAACAGCGCCTCAAGGACGCCCTCGCCGCGCAGGCCGACCTGGAACCGCTGCGCGCCAACATCGAAGCCGTTCGGCACAAGCACCAGTCCAGCACCGAGGCGGCGGCAGTGCTGCAGAGCGAGTACAAGGCGCTCGATTCGCGGTTGACCGCCGCAGATGCGCTGCTCGAAGGTGCGCGCAGCCGGCTGGCGCAGTCGCCGCCGTCGGAAGCCGCCGTCGCCGCGCTGGAACCGTACTTTACCGGGTTCGGTGACGTCATGGAGATGCACGAGCTCGACAACCTCGCCAACCAGGTCCGCACCCGGCTCCTCGCGGAACTGCACGGCGCCGAGTCCCGTGGGCAGGCCACCTCGGAGCGGCTCACCCGCATTTTCGAGGGCTTCGTGCGCGAATGGGGGACCGCGATATCAGCGGACCACGGCACATCGATCGGCGCGGCGGGGGAGTTCGAATCCCGCTACCACGCGATCGTCAGCGACGGGCTGCCCGCGCAGGAGGCCGAATTCCGGCAGTTCTTCAACCAGCGCACGCATGAATCCTTTTCCACCCTGCTGCACCTGCTGGATGAGGAACGCCGCTCCATCACCAGCCGCATCCTGCCGTTGAACGGCATCCTGTCCGAGGTCAACTTCCATGAGGGCAGCTTCCTGGAACTGGACATCAAGCAGACCCTCCCGGCGACGGCGAAGCAGTTCAAGGACGCCGTCCAGAACGCGCTCAAGGTTCGGCATGCCAGGCCGGGCCGGTCCGCTGCGGCAACCGTTGGGGCTGGGGAGGCGGACGACGACGCCGAGCTCACCAACCGCTACAAGTCCCTCGAAACGCTGGTGAAGCGGCTCGGGTCGCAGACCCCGGAGGACCGGCGCTGGCGTGCCGAGGTGCTGGATGTCCGCGGTCACCTGTTCATCCAGTGCAAGGAGCACCGCACAGTGCCAGGTGCCGGCAAGAGCAGTTCCGCGAAGTCCGAAGTCT
This sequence comes from Arthrobacter sp. ov118, assembly GCF_900116495.1. Lineage (GTDB taxonomy): Bacteria > Actinomycetota > Actinomycetes > Actinomycetales > Micrococcaceae > Arthrobacter. The sequence goes on along the minus strand of NZ_FPAY01000016.1, from coordinate 13,354 downwards.
TCATGCATGCTGACACCGGCTCCATGTCTGGCGGCGAGAGGCAGCGCTTCACGGCCTTCATCATGGCGGCGGCGCTGAGCTACCAGTTGGGCATCGCCGAACAGGGCTTCACCACGTACGGGACCGTGATGATGGACGAGGCCTTTGTCCTCGCGTCGGAGGAGTTCGCGGGGGCCGGCATCAAGGCGCTGCACGAATTCGGCTTCCAGCTGCTCCTGGCCGCCCCGGAAAATGTCATCGACCTCTCCCGCCACCTGGGTTCGGTGACGGAGATCCTGCGGGACAAGCGCACCAACCGTTCCGGCGTGCTGACCGCGCCCGTGATCCGCCCGCGGCCCGGCACGGAAGGGCTCTGGCGCTCCGAGGCGAACCCTGTGGACATCGTCCTGCGCTAGGACGGGGCAAGAAATGGGGTGGCGGCCGTCTGCGAACGGCTGTTACCTGCTTTTAGGGCCGATGTATAACAAATCGATGGATTTATTGTATGGGCTCTGTTCCGGCCCTCCTGCGCGTGCCAATCTTTGGAGCATCATCCTTCTTCCCGCGCTCCACAGGGTTCGCACGGAACACGCCGCGAGGCGCCTGGGCCTTCGACCCTGCCGAGCTTGGGCGTCCCAGGAAAGGCACCACCATGCTCCCTCCGCATCGCGCACCCTTCGTAGCCGCCCTCGCGGCCGCCGCGGCACTCGCCCTGAGCGGCTGCGGTGCGGCAGTCGCGGGCGGCAGCGCCTCGCCCGCTGCCGCCCCGTCGGCTCCGGCAAGCGCCGCGTCTGCCCCCGAAGCGTCGGGCCCGCCGGCTACGGCCGGCCCTTCCCCCGTCCAGGCCTCTGCTCCCGCGGCGGCCGACCTGGCGACGTATTCATTCCCGGACGGCCACGTGTCCTTCAAATATCCGGCCGGTTGGCGGGTCGAACTCTTCACGGCCGGAAAATCGCCCTTCGTCGGGACGGCCACAGTTTATGACGCCGGCGGCGTGAAGCAGGCCACTATCTACTCCGGGAAGATTGCCGATGGCGTGACGAACCCCGTGACGAGGACCGTCTTCGAGTCCGCCCCCGTTCCCGGGCTGCAGGGGCAGCCCGCACCCCAGGCCCAGTACGCCTTCTACGTGGACCGTGTGAACGACAATGCGAAGTACCGCATGCACCTGTGTGCCGGCGCGCCGATCGCCGGAGCGGAGATGGCCCTCGACGGCATCATCCGGACCGCGACCGGGGTCCTGGTGGCCGACGTCGAGTTTATCGAGAAACCCTTCGCCGGCGACGACGCGGCCAAGACCTGGCTGGCCGGTGCGGAGGGGCAGGCGCTCAAGACCCTGCTGCTGAGCATCTCCTACCGCTGATTCCTGAGCGCCTACGACAACGGAATAATTACGTTACTCAAACCTTTCTTAATTCATCTGAGGATAGGCTAGCCTTACTTAGGTTTGCTTCACTACCTAAGGAGTTCCGTGCCTTCCGCCGCCTGTTCCCGTTTCTTTACCGCCCGCGCCGCAGCTGTCGTGGCCGCCGTCGCGCTTGCCCTCACCGCCTGCTCCACAGGACCGGCAAACTCTACGGCGGCCGGCGCCTCCAGCCAGCCGGCCAGCTCGGCCTTCCCCGTCACCATCAAGAACGTCTTCGGCGAAACCACCATCGAAGAGCAGCCTACGCGCGTGGTTACCGTGTCGTGGGTCAATGACGACGTGGCACTCGCCCTCGGCGTGGTCCCCGTGGGCGTGCCCAAGAACGAGTGGGGCGGCAACGACCAGGGGTCCACACCCTGGAAGGACGCCGCGCTGGAAAAGCTCGGGGCAGGATTCGGAACAAGCAAGGCGCCAGCGCAGTTCTCCGAGGCCGACGGCATCAACTTCACCGAAATCGCCAAACTGAACCCGGACGTCATCCTCGGCGCCTACTCCGGCCTGACGGCGGAGGACTACAAGAAACTCAGTGAAATCGCTCCGGTCATCGCCCAGCCGGAGGTGGCCTACGGAACGCCATGGCAGGAGTCCACCAGCATCATCGGCAAGGCCCTCGGCAAGGAGGCCGAGGCCAGCAAGCTCATCTCCGACACGGAGGCCACCATTAAGGAGAAGGTCTCCCAGTACCCCCAACTCGCGGACAAAACCTTCATCTACGGCAATCTGGAGCCGGCCAAGAGCGATGGCATCAACGTCTACACCGCGAATGACAACCGTCCGCGCTTCCTGTCCAGCATCGGCATGAAGCTGGCCCCGGTCGTGGCGGAGAACACCGCCGGTTCCAAGGAATTCTTCATTCCGTGGTCCGCGGAGAAGGCCAATGAGCTGGCCTCCGACGTCTTTGTCACTTGGGTGCCGGACGCCAAGACCACGGACGGCATCAAGGCCGACCCGCTCCTCGGCCAGATCCCTGCCATCAAGAACGGCGCCCTCGTCGCGGACTCGAACAACACGCTCACGCTCTCCATCTCCGCATCCTCGCCGCTGAGCCTGCCGTGGTCACTGGACACGTTCCTGCCCCAGCTCGGCGCAGCAGCGGACGCCAAGTAGCCGCAGGCCATGACATCGCGAACGGCGGCGGCCGGCCCGGAAGCCGTCACCGCACCCGCCGGACGGAAAGCCGTCACCGCATCGGTCTGGCGCCTGCCCGCTCCGCGTGCCGCCGGGTTGCTGGCTGCCGGCGTCGTCCTCGTGCTGGCCTGCGCGGCCTCCCTGGCGATCGGGGCCCGGGACCTGTCCCTGACCACGGTCTGGCAGGGGCTCAGCCAGTTCAACCCTGACGACGGAAACCACGCCGTGGTCCACGCGAGGATTCCGCGGACGGTTCTGGGGCTCCTCGCCGGGGGTGCCCTGGGTCTCGCCGGGGCAGCGATGCAGGGCCTGGCCCGGAATCCGCTGGCGGACCCGGGAATCATGGGCATCAACGCCGGGGCGGCCTTGGCTGTCGTCACCGGAATCTATCTCTTCGGAGTCTCCTCACTCACCGGCTACATCTGGTTTGCCTTCATCGGTGCCGCCGCGGCCGCCGCCGTCGTATATTTGATCGCTTCCCTCGGCCGGGAGGGTGCCACCCCGGTGAAACTCGCCCTCGCCGGCGCTGCACTTAGCGCGGGGCTGTTCTCCCTCATGAACGTCATCCTCGTCTCCAGCCAGGACACCCTGGACCGCTTCCGCTTCTGGCAGGTCGGCGGCATCGCGGGCCGCGACTGGGCGGTGGTCCTCCCCGGCGTGCCCTTCCTGGCCGTTGGTGCCCTGATCGTGCTTGCCTCCGGCCGTGCCCTGAACAGCCTGGCCCTCGGTGATGACACGGCCCGCGGGCTGGGCCAGAACGTGGGACTGAACCGGGGCCTGGCCGCCGCGGGCGTCGTGCTGCTGTGCGGCGCTGCCACGGCCTTGGCGGGTCCCATCGGTTTCGTGGGGCTGGTGGTTCCGCACGCGGTGCGGGTTGTGACCGGCCCCGACTACCGCTGGATCCTGCCGTTTTCACTGGTGCTGGCACCCGCGCTGCTGATCGCCGCCGATGTGATCGGCCGCGTGGTCCTGCTGCCCGGCGAAGTGCCAGCCGGCATCGTGACCGCACTCGTGGGCGCCCCGGTCTTCGTATGGCTGGTCCGCCGCAGCAAGGGGGCAGGACTGTGAGCAATCCCGACCTCTTCTCCGTGGCGCGCGAACTCGGTGACAACGCGCCAACCACGCCGCCGCAGGGCCGGACCTCGCCTGACCGGCGTTCCTTGGACCGGCGCTCCGTCAACCGGTCAGGGCTGCGCCTGCCGCGTCTGGGCCGCACCGCCTGGCTGGCGTTCGCCGTCGTCGTCCTGTTGGCCGTCAGCGTGCTGCTCGGCAGCTACACAGTGACCGTCCCCGATTTCGTCCGGATCGTCATGGCGCAACTGACAGGCGGGAAGAGAATCCCCGGCGCAAGCTTCATCGTTCTCGAAACTAAGCTGCCCCGGGCCGTCCTAGGCACCATGATCGGAGTGGCCTTCGGCTTGTCCGGCGCGCTCTTCCAGCGGATGCTCCGGAACCCCTTGGCCAGCCCCGACGTCATCGGCATCAGCTCGGGGGCGAGTGCGGCGGCCGTCACTGCCATCACCGTCTTCGGCGCCTCGGGCGCTGTGGTGTCCGGTGCGGCACTCGCCGGAGCGCTCGCAGTCGCCGCTCTCATTTATGCGATTTCCCGCAGCCAGTCTGGTGGCGGCGGGAACCTGTCCCATGGCGCGGGCAACCGGCTCATCCTGGCCGGCATCGGCATGGCGGCCGCGCTTGGCGCCGTCGTCAATTTCCTGCTGACCCGGGCTGACATTCGTACCGCCGCCGAAGCCTTGGTCTGGCTCAACGGTTCCCTCAACCCGGCGAGCTGGGACCGAGCCGGGGTCCTGGGCGTTGCGCTGCTGGTCCTGGTGCCCGCGGTGGCCGCACTCGCCGGGCCGCTGCGCATTCTGGAACTGGGCGATGATGCCGCGGCTGCCCTCGGCGTGCGCGTGGGCCTGACCCGACTCGCCGTCGTACTGACGGCCGTCGCCCTGGCGGCCGTCGCAACGGCCGCCGCCGGGCCGGTCGCGTTCGTGGCGTTCCTGGCCGGACCCATCGCCCGACGCCTCGCTGGAGGGCCCAGCCTGCCGGCATCCGCCATGCTCGGTGCCCTGATTGTCCTTGCGGCGGACTTTTTCGCCGTGAACCTCGCCCCGCTGCTGCTGGCCGGCACCGTCCTGCCGGTCGGTGTTGTCACTGGCGCGCTCGGCGCCCCGTTCCTGCTGTGGCTGCTGGTCACCGCGAACCGAAAGGATGCTTGAGATGGCAGTACTCAAAGCGTGTGACCTGACGCTGCAATACGGGCAGCGCCGGGTAACCGACGGCCTCACTACCGAGATCCCGGAAGGAAAGGTCACGATGATTGTCGGGGCCAACGCCTGCGGTAAGTCCACCCTGCTGCGCGGCCTGACCCGGCTGCTCACGCCGGTCGGGGGCAGTGTGACGCTGGACGGCAAGGACATCCATGCACGGCCCGCCCGCGAACTCGCCCGGACCCTGGGGCTGCTCCCGCAGCACCCCGTGGGCCCCGACGGCATCACTGTCCGGGACCTTGTGGGCCGGGGCCGCTATCCGCACCAGGGCTTCTTTCGGAACTGGTCGGAGCAGGACGAGTCCGCCGTGCAGCGGGCGCTCGAGGCCACCCGGACAGTGGAGCTCGCCGGCCGCAATGTGGATGAGCTCTCCGGCGGCCAGCGCCAACGGGTTTGGATCGCGATGGCACTGGCACAGGAGACTGACGTCCTGCTGCTGGATGAACCCACCACCTACCTGGACCTCGCGCACCAGGTGGAGGTCCTGGACCTCGTCACGGATCTCAACCGGCAACGCGGCACCACTGTCGCTATTGTGCTCCACGACCTGAACCTGGCTGCACGCTACGCAGACCACGTCGTCGCCCTCAAGGACGGCCGGATCGTGGCTGTCGGCACGGCGGCCGACGTCGTGACACAAGAACTCGTCCGCGACGTCTTCGGCCTGGACTCGGTGGTGGTTCCCGATCCGGTGTCAGGACAACCCCTCGTCCTCCCCCTCGGCAGGCACCATGCCGGGTCCCCGTACGCCGCTGAAATCCTGGAGCTGGTCCCATGAGAACCGCCAACAGTGCCAAACCCGTCACCCTCGCGTCCCACGTCCCGACGGAACCGATGACCCGTGCCTTCGAGGTCACGGTCACTGCGGTCCGGACGCTCAGTCGAACGTTCCGCCGGATCACCTTCGGGGGCTACAGCCTCCGGGACTTCGGCGTCCACGGCGACCCCCTGGATCTGCGGATCAAGGTGATGATTCCGTCCACAGCGGCGGATGGCACGGCCGTGCCCCTGCCGGCATTCCGGACGGAGCAGCCGGGCTGGTACCAGGAATGGATGGCCATGGACCCAGCCACCCGCGGCTCCATGCGCACCTACACCGTGCGGCAAGAGCGCCTCGACGCCGTCTATCCGGAGATCGACGTCGACTTCGTGCTGCACTTCGACGCCGCCGGCAACGCCGGCCCGGGAGCAAGTTGGGCCTTGAGCGCCCAGCCCGGGGACAGCCTGGTCCTAATCGGGCCGAACAACCGGGCCGCCCACTGTGTCACGGCGGAAAGCTACTCCGGCATCGAATGGCGGCCGGGCCTGGCCCAGCGGGTTCTGCTGGCCGGGGACGAGACTGCCGTCCCGGCGATCAGCTCCATCCTCGACAGCCTTCCGCCCTATATGAGCGGCCAAGCCATCCTCGAGGTCCCGACCGCCGCTGACTTCCAAGACCTCACCTCAGCCGCCGATATCGGCATTACCTGGCTGGCCCGCGGCGCGGCCAGCGGCCGGCCCCGCCCTCATGGTGAGCTGCTGCAGGAAGCGGTCCGCGCGGCAGTGCCGGCGCCAGGCTGGGTGGGCGTCACGTCCCCGAACCCTGCTGCCGGGCCGGAACACCCCGCCGCCGGGCCCGAACCAGAGGACGTCAACATTGACCGCGACATCCTGTGGGAGACCCCCGCCCGGATGGACGCCGAGGCGATCGGAGCCGGCAGGAACCCTGACAGACCCGCGGGTACCCTGCCGTTCTACGCCTGGATCGCCGGCGAGGCGGGCTCGGTCAAGGAGCTGCGGCGCTACCTGGTGCGGAACGCGGGGATCGACCGGAAGCAGGTGGCGTTCATGGGCTACTGGCGGCAGGGGAAGGCCGAACTGTAAGTGACGCTCCCGCAGTTGTGGCGGTTCCCGCGTCGACGCCCCTCACCTGTTGATTCCCCACCTATTAACTGGCACTTTCCCTGCCGGGTTTTTGCGAGGTTAGGGTGTGCCTCGCAGGCGCTCGATCACCTCGGCGTGCCCCACAAGATCAAGCGCCGGCGGCTAGGGCCGTGTCCGGCATGGGTCCGGCAGCCGCCCGGATTCAGCCGTCCAGCAGGTTTTCGTAGCCCGGGGCCACCCGGTTGGCGTGGAACTCCATGACCTCGAAGTCAGCCACGCCGTTGACGTAGAACGGGTCCTTGGCCAGGGCGGCGTCCAGGCTGGCGCGGTCGGCGTTGGAGAGGAGCAGGCCGCCGGTGCGGGGGATTTTGCGGCCCGCGACCATGAAGACGCCCGCATCGAAGGCGGCCTGCAGCCACGTCACGTGTGCCGGGAGATGGAACTCCACGATGTCGTCGGGGACCTTGTAGGTCAGGGAGACTACGTACATGCGGCCAGCCTACCGGTAGCCGGCCGCCGGGCAGGCAGGAACTTTCCGGAATTGCCCACCTCGAAGTTGAACCGTCAAGCTTCACTTCTCCTACAATGTAGCCATGACCGATCCCCGCTGGCTCAACGCCGACGAACGCCGGGCCTGGCTCGCCCTGCTGAGCATCAACACCCTGCTCCCGGCCGCCCTGGACACGCAGCTCCATGCCGCGGGCAAGCTTTCGCTGTTCGACTACAACGTCCTGGCGATGCTCTCCGAGGCCGAGGGGCGTTTCCTGCCCATGAGCGAGCTCGCCGCGCGCACCAGCGCCTCCCTGTCCAGGCTCTCCCATGTGGTCACCAAGCTGCAGAACCGGGGCTGGCTTGAGCGCCGGCCGCACCCCGGCGACGCCCGCGTCACCACGGCGCACCTGACCGACGCCGGCATGGACACCATCGTGAAGCTCGCTCCGGGCCACGTCGAGGCTGTCCGGTCCCTGTTCCTCGACGCCTTGCGCCCGGAGGACGTGGCCAACCTAGCCCAGATCGGCGAGAAGATCGTGGGCCGCCTCGACGATGACCACTGGATTCTGCGCCAAAGCTAGCTTCCATCTACCCGGGTCCCGCCCTGCTGCTAGTCAGTTGGCATCTTTGTTGCTCCTGGCAACTGCTGGCAGACTTGGTTCATGGATTTCACGTCCCGCTATGTAGCCCTTGGAGACTCCTTCACGGAAGGCGTCGGTGACGACGACCCCGGCCGCCCGAACGGCGTCCGGGGCTGGGCGGACCGGGTGGCAGAGCAACTGGGCACCGCAGACCCGGGGTTCGGTTACGCGAACCTCGCCATCCGCGGCAGGAAGCTCCGCCAAATCATGGCTGAACAGGTGGACGCCGCCGTCGCACTCAATCCCACCCTGGTGACCATCTACGCCGGCGCGAATGACATCCTGCGGCCCAAGATCGATATTGATGACCTTCTGGTGGAATACGACGCCGGGATCCGCAAGCTCGCGGCCACCGGTGCCACCGTAGTGATGTTCACGGGCTTCGACGCGCGCGGCTCCAAGATTTTCGGCACCATGCGCGGCCGCACCGCTATCTACAACGAACTAGTGCGCGGAATCGCGGGCGACCACGGTGCCCTGCTGGTCGATTACTGGCGCTTCAGCGAATACTACGACTGGGGCATGTGGGCCACCGACCGGATGCATATGTCCGCCGCCGGCCACGCGAACATGGCCAAGCGCGTCCTCACTGTCCTGGAACACGAGCACTCGATTGACGTCCCGCCCATGACGCCGGTGCCGGAGCTGAGCCGGGCGGAGGCCATCCGGGCGAACGCCCGCTGGGTTCGCGAATTCGCCGGGCCGTGGGTTGTCCGGCGCGTCACCGGGAAGTCGTCTGGAGACGGTCTGCGGCCAAAGTATGGCCAGCTCACCCGCCCGGAGGGCCGGTAACGGACGGTCAGGCGCGGAATCCCGGCGTCGCGAGCAGCTGCCCGTTGCGGCGGACGGCGAGTACATCGATGTCCCAATGGTCCGTGGCGCGGTCCAGCATCGCGGCCCCGCCGGCGACGATCGCCGTCGCGAGCACATCGGCCGTGACAATGTCCGCCGCGGCCACGGAAACCTGGATGAATTCCGCGCCGCCGGTGCCGGCCGTCCAGATGTGGTCGCCCCGCTCCGCCGAGCCCGACGTCGCAAGGGCACGCCGGGTGCTTGTTTCCCAGCCGCCGGGCCCGCCGCCCAACTCGAATGCGGACAGCAGCGCCGAGCGGTCCTGCGGGTCCACCACCCCGGCTGTCCACGACATCGCGCTGCCCGGAACGGGCGAGCCCATCACCAGGACGTCGCCGCCGGCGTTCAGGCACCATTCGGTGATCCCGCGGGAGCGCAGCGACTCGCCTGCCTGCGCGATCGCATAGCCCTTGATGATCCCGGAGAGGTCCAGCACGCCGTCGGGTCGTTCCGGGGAGAACGCGCCTTCCGTCGTGAGCCGCCAGTTGAGCGCGTCCGCGTAGCGGTCCCGCATTCCGGCGGATGCTTCGCGGAGCGAAAGCTCCCCGCGCGCCAGCCTGCTGGCCTCCGAATCGGGGCGGTACAGGCTGAAGGCTTCATCCATCCGGGCAAATACCAGTTCGACGGCGGCAGCGGCATCGTCGAGCCCGCCGTCCGCGCCGGCGGCCGTTTCCGGGACGGCGCCGGCAGGAACGGTGAGGCTGACGACGGTGCCCATGGAGCCAAAAGTCCTGGCCCTCAGGGCCGAACTGCCCAGCTCAGAGGTTGGCTGCATCGAGTGCCGCCTGGAGGGAGTTCAAGTACGCGGCGGAAGTCACCGTGGCGCCGCTGATGGTCTGCACGTCCGCGGACTGGGCGTTGAGGACCTCGGTCCGCAGGAGCGGGGCAGCCCGGTTGCTGATCTGCTCGGACTTGCGTTCGGCGTCGGTCAGCCGCAGCGCCGTGACATCAGTGATTTTTCCTGCCTGTACCGTGATCTGCACCTGGACGGAGCCGAACCGGGTCTGGACGACGGAACCGTCGTAGGTCGCTACGGCCTTGGCCGAGGCCCCCGTGGCGCCGCCCGCGCTCGACGAGCCGGACGAACCGGTCGAGCCGGACGTTCCTGACGAGCCCGTGGACCCCGTAGTGCCGGACGAACCCGTTGAGCCGGAAGTTCCGCTCGGGCCCGTGGACCCCGTACTGCCGGCCGCGCTCGCGACGGTGCTGCCGATGTCGGCCACGTGGATGCCTGATTGCCAGCCTGCAATGAGGATGCCGGCGGAGGCGAGGGCTGCTGAAACTGCTGCGCGAGTTCTCACCAGTCGAACCTTTCGTAGTGGAGTTGGTCTTCCCGAACGCCGGCTGCGCGGGCGTCCTCAAGCACGTTTTGTGCCCAGGCGGCGGGGCCGCAGACGTAAACGTCCGCTTCGGCGATCTTCGGATCGAAGCTGGCCAGCCGGTGGCCGGCGCGTGCGGAGTTCTCCGGCAGCCAGGTCCGGACGCCGGCCGGACGGGAGCCTGTGAGATGGAAAAGCGTGGCGCCGCGCTGCCGGCAAAGTTCGAGGATTTCCTCACCCAGGTAGAGTTCGGATTCGCTATGGCCACGGAGAATGACTGTGGCGTTCCCCGGGTGGAATGGCGTGCTCTCCAGCAGCGCGCGGATCGGGGTGATGCCGATCCCGGCACCGACCATCACGACGTGCCTGCGGCTCCGCGCGGCGCTGCTGAACAACCCGTACGGACCCTCCACGGCCACCTTGGTTCCGGGCCTGAGGGATGCGAGCTGGGCCGAACCCCTGCCGAGGTTGCGGACGGTGATCCTCAACACGCCCTGGCCTGCGGCATCAAACTGGACAGGTTCGGCGGACAAGCTGAACGGGTGCGGGTGCCACCACAGCCCGGGCGCCAGGAAACGCCAGATAAAGAACCGGCCGCCGCTGCCTGCCAGCAGGTCAAGGCGCAGGCCGGACATCTCAATGCTCACCACCCCGGGGGATACCTGCACCACCCGCTTGACCGTCAGTTGGTGACGGAAGGTCGCCGCCAGGGGCTGGACTACGCGGTAGTAGAGCAGGGCGGCGCCGGTCGCGATGCATAGTGCCAGCCAGTACCAGCGCTGCCAGGTGCCTTCGGCAAAGAGACCGCCCACACTGAACTGGTGGGGGAGTGCGGTCAGGACCGCCGCGTACGTCAGGAGGTGGACCGCGTACCAGAATTCGTGCGGGAACCGACGTCGGACGGCCACAAGGGAGGTGACCACGACGGCGATGAACAGGAGCATGGATATGTACGCCAGCCACATGTCGGGCACCAGGACCCACAGCGCCGCCGACTCACTGACGGGATCCAGCCCTTCCGCCATGCCGTAGCCGATCGCGATGAGAATCCCGTGCGCCAGGAGGAGGTAAAGAGCCGGCTTGCCCAGCTTGCGGTGGAACTCAAGGGCACGGTCGTGGCCGACAGTACGGTCGATGAGCGGAATGCGGGCGGCCAGGAGCAGCATCAGGAGGACCAGGTCCATGCCGGCGAGGCCGGCCACAATGCCCAGGGCGGTGAAGGCGCCGGCGGGAGTCGAGAAGCCGGCTGCTCCGCCGTCGGCCAGCCACAAAGCTACGGCGCCCGCCAAGGACGCCCAGAAGAGGACGGTCAGCAGGTCCGCTTTCAGCAACCGCCGTCGATGCTGCCCCTCGAAGGGGTTCGCCGCGGCGCCACAGGAGCCCCGGCGAACCTCGGGACGGGTCGAAAGAAGTTGTGCGTTCATGTCTTCAGATTCGCCCTGATGTCTATCATTTTGCTGTGAAACTGCTTCGTCCGGCATATGACCTGCGAAGGCATGCCGCCGGCGCGGCGGGGCAGCCCGCTATACACCGTGCAGGGACGGATTGGTCTTTAATTCGTCGAACTCGTAGACTTGGTAGGCGCTAGGTGGCGCGGAGCGTGTGCAATTGCTCCGGTTGGCAGGACCCGTGACGAGAAATCGACGGTCTTGGCGGCCGGTAGTTAGGGGCTCAAGTTGCGCGCATTCCTGTATTCGCCCAGCATCCTGGCACTTCGCAATGGTTGTCCAATGGACCGTCAACGCCCGGTGCCCGTGCCACAATCTTCGCCGCATTGAGGAAGCAGCCGGTCTGTACCGTCTGCTTGAATCCCGCGGAGCCGGAGATTGGGGGGAGCTGGATGCGGACGCCGCTTAACGCACGGTCAACGGAATTCTGTTAGCCGTTTCATTTATTTTTTGAGGAGAGTCGTCATGGCAGCACACTGCCAGGTGACCGGAGCCGAGCCGGGCTTTGGACACAGCATTTCGCACTCGCACCGCCGCAACAAGCGTCGGTTCGACCCGAACATCCAGAAGAAGCGCTACTGGGTTCCGTCCCTGCGCCGTAACGTCACGCTGCAGGTCTCTGCTCGTGGCATCAAGACCATCGACGTACGCGGCATCGACGCTGTCGTCGCCAGCATCCTGGCACGAGGAGTGAAGCTCTAGTGGCAAAGGACAAGGACGTACGTCCGATCATCAAGCTGAAGTCGACCGCGGGCACGGGTTACACCTACGTGACGCGCAAGAACCGTCGTAACGACCCGGACCGCCTGGTCCTGAAGAAGTACGACCCCAAAATCCGCCAGCACGTCGAATTCCGAGAGGAGCGCTAACACATGGCTAAGAAGTCCAAGATTGCTAAGAACGAACAGCGTAAAGTCATCGTCGAGCGCTATGCTGCAAAGCGCCTCGAGCTGAAGAAGACCCTGGTTGACGTCAACGCGACCGACGAAGCACGTGAAGAAGCACGCCTCGGCCTGCAGAAACTGCCCCGCAACGCGTCCCCGATCCGTCTGCGTAACCGCGACATCATCGACGGCCGTCCCCGCGGTACCTTCCAGAAGTTCGGCATCTCCCGTGTTCGCTTCCGCGACATGGCTCACCGCGGTGAGCTCCCGGGCATCACGAAGTCTTCTTGGTAATTCAGCACCCCTGAAGCCTGTGGCCTGAGCCAACGACTTCAAGAAGGGCCGGCAACCATTTGGTTGCCGGCCCTTCCTGCGTTAAACGCCCGGATACTTAGCCTGCTGCCGGCCCGGGCAGCGGTGACGCACCACACAGCACTGACGTACGACGGCGGAGCGCCTCCGTGGGTGCAGGCGGGTGCTTTTGGCCCGCGCTGGCGGGGTTTTTGGCGTGGCTCCGGGGCGGGTTGCGGTGGGGGCGTGGTGGGTGTATTGTTTTCTAAGTCGCCGAGAGGGAGACCAGCGGAAAGCTGGGAACCGGAGGCGGCCACTCCCCTAAATTTCAAGACCTGATCTGGTCGGCGTTTCGTGCGCTCCGGGTTTGGTGGGGGCGGGTTCGGATGGTTTGCGGTTCGCAGGGATGTGGATTTGCGAAGTGGTCCGGGTTCGGGTAAGTTTGAAAAGTTGCTCCGGAGCGATCCGCGACCGTTTGGTGGTTGTGGTGGTGCCGGGTGTGTCTGTTGTTTGAGAACTCAATAGTGTGCCAAGTTTGTTGATACCAATTTATTATGGATTGGTTGTTTTGCCGGGCCCGTCACCCCGTGTCGGGTCTGGTTTTTCAGCTGGTTTCAAATTTTGTGCAGTGCGTTGTTCCCGTTTTCCCGGGGGTGCGTGCTGTGTCTGTTTTTCTTCAACGGAGAGTTTGATCCTGGCTCAGGATGAACGCTGGCGGCGTGCTTAACACATGCAAGTCGAACGATGATCCGGTGCTT
>NZ_FPAY01000014.1 GCF_900116495.1 Arthrobacter sp. ov118 | reverse complement strand
GTGCGCGGGTTAACGCCCACCGCGCTGGCAGCTTCCCTGCGTGTGCTGCCGGCCTTGCGCAGCCGGAAATACTCCCCGAGCCCGGGATGAACCGGGCCGCCGGGCCTGCCCCGGAACCCGGCACGCCTTGCCCATTTCCGGCACGTGTACCGGTTAAAGCCCAGTGACTCGGCAGCCCGGGCCACACTACCCAACCGATCCAGAACCGAGAAGAACTCGTCCTTCTGCTCCTGCGTGTATTTCCTGCTGGTTCGTGGTGCTTCCGCTAAAGACGACACGGTCGTTGCAACTCCCAATTTTCATTGAGTGTTGCAACGACCGCTAGAAACCGCCGAGGTCCGGACCGGCGCTAAGTGACCCCGCGTTGCCCTTTGTGTGGCCTAGTGAGCGGCCGGCTGCGCAGCGCCCTCGGTCTTGCGCATCAGGGCGGACAGCACGACGGCGGCGAGGGCTATGACGGCCGCCGTCAGGAACGCCGCGTGCATGCCGGCGACCATGCCCGAGGCGGCCGCCACGAAGGCGTAGATCGAGACCAGGAGCGCGGTGCCGGCGGCGCCGGCCACCTGCTGCAGCGTGCTCATGATGGCCGAGCCGTGCGAGTAGAGATGGGGCGGCAACGGGTTCAGACCCGTCGTGAAGGCAGGGGTGAACAGGAGCGCCAGGCCCAGGCTCAGCGCCACGTGCAGGGTGATGATCCAGCCCACCGGTGACACGGCGTCAAGCATGGAAAGCTGCCAGAGGGAGAGCACCATCATGACCGAGCCCGTCACCGTCAGCGGCAGCGGTCCGACCTTGTCGAAAATGCGGCCGATGAAGGGCCCCAGCAGGCCCATGGCCAGGCCGCCCGGGAGCAGCACCAGGCCGGTCTCGAGTGATGTCAGGCCGCGGATCTCCTGCAGGTACAAGGGCAGCAGGATCACCGCGCCGAACAGGGCGATCATGGCCACGACCAGCAGCAGCACGGACACCGTGAACATCCGGAAGGTGAATGCGCGCAGGTCCAGCAGGGGCCCGTCGCCCTTCTGCAGTTTCAGCTGGCGCAGGACGAACGCCGCCAGGGCCACCACGCCGACGGCAAGGGCCGCCACGGCGGGGGTGCGGGAGCCGGCCTGGCCGCCGCCGATCTGGCTCAAGCCGTACACCAGGCCGCCGAAAGCGGGGACCGTGAGCACCACGGAGAGGGCATCGAGCCGGGTTTTCTCGGTTTCACCGATGTTGGTCAGGTACTTGGCCCCGATGGCGAGCGCGGCGAGCGCGATCGGCAGCACGAAGACGAACATGAACCGCCAGGAAAAGTGCTGGAGGATCAGGCCGGAGACCGTGGGACCCAGTGCCGGCGCCACCGAGATGGCGATGCTGACGTTGCCCATCACGGCACCGCGGCGTTCCAGCGGCACCAGCGTGAGGATTGTGGTCATCAGGAGCGGCAGCATGATGGCCGTGCCGCCGGCCTGGACGATGCGGGCCAGCAGCAGGACTACGAAGCCGGGCGCGAGGGCGGCCAGCAGCGTGCCGCTGGAGAACAGGCCCATGGCCAGCATGAACACGGCGCGGGTGGACAGCCTCTGCAGGATGAACCCGGTGGTAGGAATCACGACGGCCATGGTGAGCATGAAGCCGGTGGAGAGCCATTGCACGGTTGGCGCGTCGATGTTCAGGTCCACCATCAGCCGCTGCAGGGCCACGTTCATGATGGTTTCGTTGAGGATCACGACGAACGTGGCCACCAGCAACGTGGCGATGATGGTGACGGATTCGCGGGACATTTTCGCCGGCGCGGAAGGCGCCGCTGGCGCCGTCGTTCCCGGGACGGCCGGGGCCGCCGCGACCGTGGGGTCGGCCAGGTCGGCCTCAGGCGCGGGGGCGCCGGAGGCTTTGGAAGAGACGTCTGGTGACATGGGAATATCCCTCAGGGTGTTTTGGGTGCGGATCCGGGAGAGCGTCGGCGCTGCTGCAGGTTGCAACAGTCTAAGCCCCGGGGGCATTCCCACCGCGAGCAAACTTCCGCCCCCGGAAAGGCAACGCGGGGTCAGCTACGGCCCATAGAGGGCGGCCGCATGGGCGGTAGGTGACCCCGCGATGGTGTTAGGAGTTCAGCGGCGCGTTGTCGATGAGGCGGACCGGACCGACTTTGGCGGCGATGATCGCCAGCCCCTCACCGCGGAACGGGGTGTCCTGGCAGTTCTCCGCGAGGGGTTCGAGGGTGCGCGGATCCACGACCTCGAAGTAGTCCAGTTTCACGAGCGGCTGGGACCGGACCAGGGCCTGCGCGGATTCGATGTCGAGGGGCTCGTGTGCGTTGGCGCGTTCCTCGATGAGCCGCAGCGCACGGGAGAGAACCAGGGCGGCCCCGCGTTCGTCTTCGGAGAGGAAGCGGTTGCGGCTGGAGAGTGCCAGGCCGTCGGCCGAGCGGACAATGGGCACGGGCACGATCTCCACGGGGAAATTCAGGTCCGCCACCATACGCTGGACCAGCGCCAGCTGCTGCGCGTCTTTCTGTCCGAAGTAGGCGCGGTAGGCGGGCTGGCCCCCGTCGGGCAGTCCGGTTCCCGGGATTCCGTAGTGGAGCAGTTTCGCGACGACCGTCAGTGCGCCGTCGAAGTGTCCCGGCCGGGACGCCCCCTCCCACTTTTCGCCCAGGGGCCCCGCCGTGATCCGGACGCGGGGTTCCCCGCCGGGGTAAACCTCCTCGACACCCGGCGCAAACGCCAGGTCCACGCCCTCGGCCTCGAGCAGGGCGAGGTCGGCCTCCAGCGTCCGCGGGTAGCGTTCGAGGTCGGCGGCCTCACCGAACTGCAGGGGGTTGACGAAGATACTGGCCACCACAACGTCGTTTTGGGCGACGGCGGTCCGGGCCAGCTGCGCGTGCCCCTCGTGGAGGGCGCCCATCGTGGGCACGAGTCCCTGGGACGTGCCCCCTTTCTGCGTCAGGAGCCGGGCGCTTGCGTCGCGGAGCTGGGCAGCAGTGGTGACGAGTTGAATTGCCATGTCAGGGTCCTTCCGGGGCGTGGGTCCCGTTCTGGTCCGGGCCGCCGAGCGCCTGTTCGATGCCGTCGAGTTGGTCCGGCTTCAAGAGGCCGCGGCTTCCTGCCCGGCGGGCCGTCGCCCGGGCCATCGCCAGGTATGCCTCAAGAATATCGCCGGCCGAACCGCCGTCGTATTCGCGCAACGCGCCGGCGTGGGCGGCCACAGTGCCGGCGTCCCCGCGGGCCACGGGTCCGGTCAGGGCCGACTCGCCGGAGGCGAGCGCATTCTCAAGGGTGGCGCGCAGTAGCGGTCCCAGCATCCGGTCCGGGGCCTCGACGCCGATCTCACGGAGCAGCTGCGAGGCCTGCGCCACGAGCGTGACCAGGTGATTCGAGCCGTGCGCGAGGGCCGCGTGGTAGAGGACGCGGTCGGCCTCGGCTATGGCGACCGGCTCGGCGCCCATCTCGACGACGAGAGCCTGGGCGATCGGCAGCATGGCGGCGTCGGCCGTGACGCCGAAGGTGCAGTCCAGGACCCTTGTGAGGTCCAGGCTCATCCCGGTGAACGTCATGGCCGGGTGCAGTGCGAGCGGAACGGCGCCGGCGGCACGGACCGGGTGCAGGATCCCGACGCCGAAGCGCCCGGAGGTGTGCGCAACCAGCTGGCCGGGCTGCCAGGCGCCGAGTTTGGCCAGCCCGTCAACGAGCGGGCCGAGGGCGTCATCCGGGACGGCGAGCAGCACCAGTTCGGCGCGCTCCACGATGTCCTGCACGTCCAGGATCGGGACGCCCGGCAGGAGTGTTTCGGCTCGTTCGCGGCTCGCGTCCGACACGGCGGACACTCCGATGACGGCGTGCTCGGCCCCGCGCAGCGCCGCCCCGAGGACGGCGCCCACTTTTCCTGCGCCGATGATTCCGATGCCGAGGCGTCCTGGTTTAGCCATGATGCGGGCCTTCCTGAGTGTCTTCTGCCGGTGTTTGTGCGGGCTCGGTCGCCGGGTCGATCCAGTGCTCGCTCTTTTGGCGCTTGCGCGCGGCACGGGCCCGGGCGGACTGGGCTTCCAGGAGGGTCCGGGCTTCGTCGAGTCCGGCCTGGATGAGCCGCGGGGCGACGGGTCCGGCGGTGGTGTGCAGGACCAGGTCAACCACCTGGAACCTGCGGGCGAGCGGCCCCTGCTGGAGCGCCATGGACTGGGTGCGCTGGTGCGGCACCACCACGAGGTTCCGCCACCACCGGCCGGACCGCAGGAGCAGCGCTGTCTCCGTTGCGGTGAAGCCGTTCCGCCGCCAGCCCAGCGGTGCCAGGAGCCGGGCCCGGCGCGGGGTGGTGACGAATCCGCCGTCGTCATCCGGCCGGTCCGCGTTCCCGGACATACCGGGTCCCGGGGTGCCGGCGGCCTGTGCGAGACCGGCGATGCCTGCCGTGAAAACCTTCCCCGGCTCCGGGGTCCCGGGATCCGGGATCACGAGGGAGAGGACCTCAAGTGCTTCGGCGAGGGAGCCCACCGGCAGCAGCGTGGTGCGGGCTGCCCCTTCGCCCGCGCTTCCGGCCAGGCCATAGCCCGCCACGTTGACCTGGACCCGGTACCAGCCGAAGAGCCGCCACAGCGGCGGTTGGCTGACCTTCAGCGCCTGGATCCGGCCCGGCGGCACGGTCTGGGCCCGGGTGTCCAGGAGTCCGTAGCGCAGCCGGAGGCCGTCCGGGGAATCGGCGGCGGTGAAGTTGTAGCCGTGGTTGAACGAGTTCCAATAGGAGGCGACGAGTCCGATCACGGCAGGAATCAGGAAGACCGTAAAGCTCCGGTTTTCGGTGACGGCCGAGAGCATCACCGAGGCGATGCCGCCGGCCGCGATGGCCACGCTCTGCTCGCTCAGTAGCAGCGAGCCCAGCAGCCTCGACGGCGGCACGGTCAGAACGGTCCGTTCCGGGGCCTCCACGGCGGCCGTTGCCGGTTGCCCGGGATCCGGTGCCGCCGACGGCAATAGCGGGGAACCGGCCGCGCCGGAGGCGCCGGCGAGAATCGTCGCGCGGAGCTGCCGGGCCTCATCTGCGCGCAGATAGGCGAGGTGCACTGCGGATTCGCCGGCGTCGGCGACTTCAAACCTCAGTTCCGCCAGCCCGAAGATCCGTGCCAGAAAGGGCTGCACGACGTCGATGGCCTGCACCCGGTCCAGCCTGGCCTGCCGCTGCTGCCTGAAGAGGAAACCGGTGTTGACCCGCACGTACCCATCCGCCACTTGGTAACGGGTGAAGTACCAGCTCAGGATGAACCCGACGACGGTCAACAGCAGCAGGGTGCCGCCGCCGAGCAGCAGCCACGGCGCCCGCCCGGCGAAGCCCTCGTCGAAGAGCGGGCCGCCCTGGAGCAGGCGCTCGAAAGTGTCGCGTCCGAAAAAGACGAACAGCGCCGCCAAGGCCACCCAGCCGCGGACGAACGGAGAGGCCGGGTGCACGCGTAACCAGCCGGCGTCCCCAGCCCGGGTCCCCTCCGGAGTCAGCGCCATCACCTCACAGCCTTCCCGTCACAGCCCGGCCAGCCGGGCCTCGCCGCGGGCGGACAGCTGTTCGCGGAGCCGGGCGCCTTCGCTGGCGGGCAGGCCGGGGATCTCGGCGCTGGTTCCGGCGGAGGCGGTGTGCAGTTTCAGGGTGCACAGGCCCAAGGGACGCTCGACGGGTCCCACGGCGATGTCGACGTACTGCATCCGCCCGTACGGGACCACGAGGATGCGCTGGTAAAAGATGCCCCGCCGGATCAGGAGGTCGTCTTCACGCTCGGCATAGCCGATCGAGCGCACCTGCCGGGGAATCAGCGCCAGCCGCCACAGCGCCAGAAGCAGCCAGACCGCCGGAACGGCCACAGCCAGCCAGAGCGGCGGCCACGCCCACGTTCCGCTCAGGACCAGGACGAGGGGAAGTGACAGGAGGGCAACCGCCACCAGGGTTCCCAGCGCCCATCCGGCCACGCGCACGGTGACGTACTTCGGTGACACCCTGACCCAGTCGATGCCGGGAGGATCAATCGCCTCGGTAGGCATATTCGCCTTCCGCCGGAGGCTTGCTGCGTTTACCCTGCACCCCGTGGCCCGGTTCGGCGTCGCCATCCTCGGGCGGGATCCGGCAGAACCGCTCAACGACGAGCCCCACGACCACCATGATGAGCCCGCCGCCGGCCATCGCCAGGGCCTCCCAGGTGATGTCGTGGTTGCTGCGCAGGTTCCACAGCCGCAACTGTTCGATAATGATTCCCGCGTGCCAGCCCAGCAGGACGGCGCCGGTGTAGGCGCAGGCCTGCGCCAGAACCAGGGTCCACGCCGCCAGGATGGGGTTGAGGACTTTGGTTTTCTTGCCGCTGCGCCACCGCAGCACGCGGATGCCCAGCACGAGGGTCAGCACCACGATCACGCCCATGGTCAGCAGTCCCGTAAGCGGCAGCACGGGGGTAGCCAGGCCGTAGCGGCCGGTCAGCACGGTGGCGATCCAGCCGACCGCGGCCAGCACGACGGCGATGGCCAGCAGGAGCAGGGGGTTGGTCAGCTTCACGGCCGCTCCACCGTACCGGCTGTGTTGGTGCCGGCTGCGGCTGCGGCATCTGTGTTGGTGCCGGCTGTGCCGGAGAGGGTGGAGAAGCCGTCAAACGGTGCGAGGTCCGCGAAATCGGCTGCCCTGGCCGCGAGGTCGCCCACGCGTTCGCCGTTGAGCTCCGCCGCGGGATCGATCAGTGACCACGGATAGAGCACGAACGCCCGTTCCGCGGCCCGGGGGTGGGGCAGCGTGAGCTCGGGGTCGGAGCTCACCACGTCCCCGTAGGTGATGATGTCCACATCCAGGGTCCGCGGCCCCCACCGGACGTCGCGGACGCGCAAATGCTTCTGTTCCACGGCGTGGCAATGCCCCAGCAGTTCGAGCGGGGGCAGGGACGTCTCGACGGCGATCACCATGTTGAGGAAGTCCGGCTGGCCCGGCGGGCCGCCCACTGCCTTGGCCTGCACGATCGGCGAGATGGCCAGGAGGCGCACCGCCGGCGGGTCGACGAGGTCTGCGACGGCGGTGGACAACGTGTCGTTGCGCTCCCCCAGGTTGCTGCCGAGCGCGATCACGGCGCGGGTGTAAAGCGGGCTCACGCCTGTCTCCGGTGCACGCTGACCGAGACGTCGCCGAACTCCACCTCGATCGGGGCATTGGGCTTGTGCACCGTGATGTCGACGGCCGCCAGCGGGAATTTCTGCAGCACGTCCTCGGCGATCCGCACGGCCAGGGCCTCGATGAGGTTCAGCGGGTCGCCGGTGATCCAGCCACGGATGCAGTCGGCCACTTCGCCGTAGTGCGCGGTGTCCACCACGTCATCGGAGGCTGCGGCCTTGCTGAAATCAAGGTGCAGCACCGCGTCCACCACGAAGGGTTGGCCGTCGCGGCGCTCGAAATCCAACACTCCGTGATGGCCGACGGCGGTGACGCCGCTCAGCGTGATCTGGTCCATGACGCCGGCCGGATCAGTTGGTGCCGGCGACGGCCGGTGCTGCCGGCGCCGGGGGTGCCATGCGGGCGGCGACCCTGACGGCGTCGAGGCTCGGGCCGACGTCGTGCACCCGCACCGCCCAGGCGCCGCGGAAAGCGCTGATGGCGGTCACGGCGGCAGTCGCGGCGTCGCGTTCCACGGGCTGCGCGGCCTTTCCGGCGACGGTCAGGAGGCTGCCGAGGAAGCGCTTGCGGGAACCGGCCACGAGGACCTTGTGCCCCATGCCCTGCAGAACGTCCAAACGCTGCAGCAGCTCCCAGTTCTGCGCCTCGTTCTTGGCGAAGCCCAGTCCCGGGTCCACGATGATCTGCTCCGGCGTGACGCCGGCGGCGTAGAGCTTGTCCCGGACCCCGGCGAGTTCCGTGACGACGTCCCGGGCGACGTCTTGGTAGTCCGTCAAGGTGTTCATGGTGCTGGCGTCGCCCCGGCGGTGCGTCAGGACGTAGGGCGCCTTGGTGCTGGCGGCCAGTTCGGCCATTTCCGGTTCCATGCTCAGGCCCGAAACGTCGTTAATGATCGCGGCGCCTGCGTTGAGCGCGGCAGCCGCCGTCGCGGCATGGGTGGTGTCGATGCTGACGAGGGCGCCGGCCTTGACCAGGGCTGCGATGACCGGCAGGACGCGGCGCTGTTCCTCGTCAACACCGACCGCCGTCGCACCCGGGCGGGTGGATTCGCCGCCGACGTCGATGATGTCCGCTCCCGCGTAAAACATGCGCAGGCCCGCGGCGATCGCGGTGTCCGCCGTCGCATAATCGCCGCCGTCGCTGAATGAATCGGGGGTGACGTTCAGGATTCCCATCACGAGTGTCCGGTCTGTGGGCAGGTCCTGGAACCTCGCCGCCGGGCGCGGTTTGCGCAGGATAGGCAGGGGCGAGGTTGCGGGGCCGGTTCCCGGGGCTGCGGCGAGGGAGTCCATAGTCTGTGTTTATTACCTTCCGAGTATGAGGCTCATGGCCTCGGCGCGGGTGGCCGGGTCATGCAGTTGCCCGCGCACTGCGCTGGTGACGGTCTTGGCGCCGGGCTTGCGGATGCCGCGCATGGACATGCACAGGTGTTCACATTCGACGACGACGATCGCGCCGCGCGGTTTGAGGTGGGCGACGAGGGCCTCGACGATCTGGGTGGTCAAGCGTTCCTGGACCTGCGGGCGACGGGCGAACATGTCCACCACCCGGGCGAGCTTACTCAGGCCGGTGACCCTGCCATCGTGCGAGGGAATGTAACCGACGTGGGCCACCCCGTGGAACGGCACCAGGTGGTGCTCGCAGGTGGAGTAGAACGGGATGTCCTTGACCAGCACGAGTTCCTCGTGGTCGAGGTCGAACGTGGTGGCCAGGATCTCGGCGGGGTCGTGGTGCAGGCCTGCAAACATTTCCCCGTAGGCCTTGGCCACCCGCTTGGGCGTGTCCAAGAGCCCGCTACGGTCCGGGTCCTCGCCGATTGCCAGCAGGATTTCCCGTACGGCCGCCTCGATCCGGGGGCGGTCCACTCTTGGATGGCGGGCGTGCCCGCCCTCCACCGGGGCAGCAGCTGGGGCGGGAGCGTCGTCGTCGAAGTTAGAAGTCACAGAGGAAGCCTAGCCGGGATGACCGTCAGTCCCGATAACCGTTGCACCGCCCTGGAACGGCTCCTGTCCGCCGACGCCCTGGAACGGTTCCTGTGCGCCGACACCCTGGGCATGCGGCGGCTGGGCATCCAGCGGCTCTTCGAGCCGGGCGTGGGTGGCTTCTTCCTGCGCTTCGCGCTCGGCCTTTTCGCGGCGCGACTCGACCGGGCCGGCGGCCTGGACAGGACGTGTCTCCTTGGACAGCCACACGTCGCGGAAGTCGCGCTTGCGGATGTTGGAGAAGACGCTCGCGATTTCGGCCTGGTTCAGTGTTTCGCGTTCCAGCAGTTCGAGCGCCAGCTCGTCCAGGACGTCGCGGTTCTCGGTGAGGATGGCGTAGGCCTCGTCGTGGGCGCCGTCGATCAGTCGGCGCACCTCCTCGTCGACGATGTAGGCGATCTGGTCCGAGTAGTTGCGCTCGTGGCCCGCGTCGCGACCCAGGAACGGCTCGCCGCCGCCCTGGCCGAGGCGCACGGACCCGACCCGTTCGCTCATGCCAAATTCGGTGACCATCTTCCGGGCGATCCCGGTGGCCTTCTCGATGTCGTTGGACGCGCCGGTGGACGGGTCGTGGAAGACGAGTTCCTCGGCAACGCGGCCGCCCATGGCGTAGGCCATCTGGTCGAGCAGTTCGTTGCGCGTGACGGAGTACTTGTCGTTTTCCGGGACCACCATGGTGTAGCCCAATGCCCGGCCGCGGGGCAGGATGGTGATCTTGGTGACCGGGGCGGAGTTCCGCAGGGCCGCCGCCACCAGGGCATGGCCGCCCTCGTGGTAGGCGGTGACCTTGCGCTCGTGTTCCTTCATGACCCGGCTGCGCTTTTGCGGGCCGGCCATGACGCGGTCGATCGCCTCGTCGAGCGCACGGTCATCGATCAGGTTGGCGTTGGAGCGCGCCGTCAGCAGCGCGGCTTCATTCAGGACGTTGGCCAGGTCCGCGCCCGTGTAGCCCGGGGTCTTCTTGGCAACGGCCCTGAGGTCCACGCCGGCCGCCATCGGCTTGCCCTTGGCGTGCACCTGCAGGATCTGGTCGCGGCCTATCAGGTCGGGGGCCTCGACACCGATCTGCCGGTCGAAGCGGCCCGGACGCAGCAGGGCCGGGTCCAGGACGTCGGGGCGGTTGGTGGCGGCAATCAGGATGACGTTCGTTTTGACGTCGAAGCCGTCCATTTCAACCAGCAGCTGGTTGAGGGTCTGCTCGCGCTCGTCGTTGCCGCCGCCGATTCCGGCGCCGCGGTGCCGGCCGACGGCGTCGATCTCATCGACAAAGATGATGGCCGGCGCATTGGCCTTGGCCTGTTCGAAGAGGTCGCGGACGCGGGAGGCGCCCACACCGACGAACATTTCCACGAAGTCGGAACCGGAGATGGAGAAGAAGGGCACCCCGGCCTCGCCGGCAACCGCGCGGGCCAGGAGGGTCTTGCCGGTGCCCGGAGGGCCGTAGAGCAGCACGCCCTTGGGGATCTTGGCGCCGACGGCCTGGAACTTGGCCGGCTCCTGCAGGAATTCCTTGATCTCCTCGAGTTCTTCGACGGCCTCATCGGAGCCGGCGACATCGCTGAAGGTCACCTGGGGCATGTCCTTGTTGACGAGCTTCGCCTTGGACTTGCCGAACTGCATGACCTTGGACCCGCCGCCCTGCATCCGGGAGAGCAGGAACCAGAACAGGACGCCGAGCAGCAGCACGGGCACCAGCAGGGAGAACAGCCCCGAGAACCAGTTGTTTTCGATGGGCTGGTCGGTGAAGCCGCCGGACGGTTTGGCGTCGGTGACTGCCTTGACAACGTCCTGGGCGCGGGCGTTGACGAAGTAGAACTGGACGTTCTTGCCCTTGTCCTGCCCGTCGACCTGCAGGTTGTCCTTCAGGACCAGATCCACCCGGTTCTCGGCGTCAAAAATCTTCGCCTGTTCAACCTTGCCGGCGGAGGTCAGCAGTTCAAGGCCCTTGTCGGTGTCGATCCGGCTCGCGCCGCCCGGCGCCAGGGTGGCAAAGGCCAGCAGCAGCATGGCCACCACAACGACAATCCAGACGCCCGGGCCCTTGAAGAAACTCTTAGCTTTCATCTGATCGGGGCTGGCCCCGTCCCTCCTGGTAGTGCTGCACGGCGACCGTTCTGCGCGCGTGTGGTGCTGCGTCAGCTTCTAGCTATACACCGTCGCACTAACTCACGCACGGCGAAGGGCAAAAGTTCCCTGTGGGCGTAGCGGGACAGGGCGTCCTTCCGCCCGGTTGCTGCCGGGCGGGGGCACCTCCGGAGGGATGACCTCAGATCTACTCGTAGACGTGCGGTGCCAGCGTGCCGACGAAGTCCAGGTTGCGGTACTTTTCGGCGTAGTCGAGGCCGTAGCCGACGACGAATTCATTGGGGATGTCATAGCCAACGTACTTGACGTCGATCTTGACCTTCGCGGCCGTCGGCTTGCGGAAGGCCGTGCAGATTTCCACCGATGCCGTGCCGCGGGATTCCAGGTTGGTCTTGAGCCAGGAGAGCGTGAGTCCGGAGTCGATGATGTCCTCGACAATCAGGACGTCCTTGCCCATGAGGTCGGTATCGAGGTCCTTCAGGATGCGGACCACCCCGGAGGACTGGGTACCGGAGCCGTAGGAAGAGACGGCCATCCAGTCCATCGAGACGTGGCTGTGCAGTGCGCGGGCAAGGTCGGCCATGACCATGACGGCGCCCTTGAGCACGCCGACGATCAGGAGGTCGCGGCCCTCATAATCCTTGTCGATCTGCGCCGCGAGTTCGGTGATCCGTTCCTGGATCTGTTCCTTGGTGTAGAGAACGTGCTTGAGGTCTGCCTGGACGTCGTTTGAATCCACCAATGGCTCCTGTGTAGATGCGGGGTGCGACTATTTTCGGGGCGGCTGTTGAGGCCGGAATACAAGCTTCCCACAGCGGGCGGCTTCGCGGGGAACGCCGGCGGCGGACGGCTTCTCCGCCGTCAGTTGCGAGAGCGACAACCGGTAGACGCTCACCGCGCCGGGAAGCTCCACCGGGCCGGCCGATCCCTGTCGGCGCAGCAGCGCTTCCGCCGCGAGAAGACGCTGGTAGCTGGGCTGTTGACCGCCGACGGCGGAGGCGGCCTTCGCGATCACCCGGAACCTCAGGGCCGGGGCAAGCTCGCGCAGCGCCGCCTCCGGAAGGCTGATCTCCTCTCCGGTGCGCTCCCGCAGGCGGTTAAAGGTGTCGCTCGCCAGGTCTTCGAGGTAATCCGCGTCGAGCTGAAGGATCGCTGCCGTGCGGGCGAGCGATTCGGCAACCCCGGGGCCGAGCTTTTCCTCCAGCAGGGGCAGCACTTCAACCCGGGTCCGGGAGCGCGCGAAGGCCGGATCGGTGTTGGACGGGTCATGCCAGGGATCCAGGTCCTCCACGCGGCAGATCTCCAAGGTGTCCGCGCGCCGCAGGCCCAGGAAGGGGCGCAGGAACCGCCCCCGGGCGGGCCGCATCCCAGCGAGCGATCTGGTGCCGGAACCGCGCGCCAGGCCGAGCAGCACTTGCTCGGCCTGATCGTCGAGGGTGTGGCCTAGCAGGATCACGGCTGCGCCGGCCTCGTCCGCGGCAGCTTCGAGGGCCGCGTGGCGGGCGTCCCGGGCTGCGGCCTCGGGGCCGCTGCCGGTGGCGGCGACGTCAACGGTCCTGATCAGGACGGGAGAGAGTCCGAGGTCATCGAGTGTCCCGGCGGTGCTTGCGGCGACCGCGGCCGAGCCCGGCTGGAGCTGGTGGTCCACCACGACGGCGCCAACGGACACGGGGTGGCCGTCCACATGGCCCCGGCGGGCGAAATAGGCGGCAACGGCAGCCAGAGCCAGCGAATCCGGGCCTCCGCTGCAGGCGACGAGGACGCGCTCCGGGTAGCCAGCCCCGGCAAGGGCGTCCTGGAGCATTTTCCGCGCGGTGCCGACGACGGGCGCGAGGCGGCCAGGCCGGCGCCGCCCGCCGGGGACTGATGCTGTACCGGCGGGATGACGAACGGGCATGGCAGCTAGAGGCCCATCCGGTCGAGCCAGAGCTTGGAGTCGTGGATTTCGGCTTCGGTGGGCAGGTGGTCAGCGGACTCCCAGACCTGGTTGAAACCGTCCATGCCGGCGGCGGCCACCACTTCCCGGACGAACTTGGCACCGTCGCTGTACTGGCGCATCTTGGCGTCGAGGCCGAGCAGGTTGCGGATGAATTTTTCAATCATGCCGCGGTCCTTGCCCCGGGCATTGAAGCGCTGCCGGATGGTCTTGACCGAGGGGACGATGCTGGCGTCGACGGCGTCCATGACGACGTTCGCGTGGCCCTCAAGCAGGCTCATGAGGGCCGTCAGGCGCGACAGGGCCGCCTTTTCCTCCGGGCTCTGGAGCAGGTCCAGGATGGCGCCGCGGCCCGGGGCGGCGCCGGGGGCCGCACGGTCCTTCAGCGACCTGGCGGCGGCCGAGGCCCGTTCCAGGAGGGAATCCATGTTGCCCAGCAACTGGCCGCTGAGGTTTTCGATTTCGTCCAGCATGTGGTGCCGCAGCCAGGGGGCGGCGGCGAACTGCACGCGGTGGGTCTGTTCGTGGAGGCAGACCCAGAGCCGGAAGTCCGCGGGGTCGACGTTCAGCTCGCGTTCCACCGAGATGATGTTCGGGGCCACGAGCAACAGGCGGCCGGCAGCGGGGGCTGTGGAACTGTCCGCCAGCGCG
Organism: Arthrobacter sp. ov118; assembly: GCF_900116495.1. Lineage (GTDB taxonomy): Bacteria > Actinomycetota > Actinomycetes > Actinomycetales > Micrococcaceae > Arthrobacter. The sequence continues at coordinate 58,310 of NZ_FPAY01000014.1, read as the reverse complement.
GAGAAGGGGTCGTACTGGCCCAGGACTTTGCTGGATAGGAAGGCCAGGATGGCGCCGAGCTGGCTGCCGGTGATGGCTCCGCCGACGCTGGCGGCGCCGGGGGCGAGGGACGGGCGGCCCTCAAGCATCTTTTCCATGGCGGGCCTGAGCATGACGGCGAAGCTCTGCGTGTTGGCCTTGGCCCAGGAGGCCCGGTCAACCACCAGGACCTCGGAGTCGCGCAGGTCGCGGGCGGCGTCGAGGCCGGTGATGTGATGGACGTGCTGTACGGAACGGTCGGCCATGAGCCGGAGGTTCTCGACGGCGGCGCTGATCTCTGCGGCGCCCAGGACGGGGCCGGGGGGCGTCAGGCGGGCGGCCGTGGACGCCGCAAGCTCCCAGTTGATCAGGCCCTGGGCCTGGCCGGATGTCCCGTTGGACGGCGGGGTGGGTGTCTGGCGTGATGGCTGGCTTGATGTCTGGCTCGCAGAGGACTCCATGGGTTCCATCAGATCACAGAGCTCCGACAATCCGCCTTAATTTTCGCTGACCGGCGAACCGGCCGCGCGCAGGACGGCAGGCGGCCTCATCGACGGCGGCCGTGGAATCCACTGCTCCGCCGTCAGCGGCAGCCGCAGCGGGCCAGAACGGAAGCAGACCGGTCAAGCGCGGCCTTGTTCGCGGCCCCGGGCTTCAGCCCGTTGCCGACGAAGGAAAAGACCAGCAGCCGGCCGTCGGCGTCGACCACGTAACCGCTGAGCGCAAGGACCGTGTTCAGCGTGCCGGTCTTGGCGCGCACCAGTCCGGCGCCGGCCGCCGTAGCCGCGTCCATGTACCGCTCCCCCAGCGTGCCGGTGAGCCCGGCGACCGGGAAGCCGGCGAGGGCTGCCCGCAGCCGGGTGTCCGCCCCCGAAGTCATGGCCCGGACCACCTCCGTGAGTTGCCGGGCCGAGACCCGGTTGGCCGGGGCCAGGCCGGAGACGTCCGCGGCCCGGAGCCCCTCAGTGCCAACGCCCGTCTCCCGCACCTGCTGCAGCACGGCGGCAACGGCGTCGTCGTTGGTCGCGGGCCGGCCGGAGCGGAGGGCCGTCATCCGGCCCATTATCTCGGCGAGGTAGTTGTCCGAACTCTGCAGCATGAGATCCAGCTGCTGCCCCACCGGGGCGGACCGAACCTCGGCCAGGACTTTCGCGTGCGCACTCTCCGCCGCGGTCCCCGGCTTCACGCGGGCGACGCCGGGCGTCACGGAGAGCCCGGATGCCTTCGCGGCCGCCGTGAGCCGGGCCGCGAACGCCTCGGCGGCGGTCATGGCCGCATCCTGCGGGCGGGGCCCGGTGGTCTTGGCGGGATCGAACCTGGCCGAGTTCAGCGCCAGCGGGTACAGCGGGGCCATCTCGCCGGCGGCAACGTCCTCCGGGCTCCACGCCGGACTGAGCGGCGGGCCGCTGAAGAGAGAGTCGTCCAGCAGGACGCTTACAGTGCCGGTGGCGCCGTCGTCCTTGAGGGCCCGGACGGTGGCCTGGGCCAGCGTCGCGAGCCCGGCACGGCCCAGAACGGCCCCGGGATCGGATTCGCCGGCGCTCAGAAGCACGTCTCCCCCGCCGGCCAGGACCACCGAGCCGGGCTTGGGCCCTGCCACTACCCGGGTGCTGAACTGGTGGTCCGGGCCCAGGACGCGCAGGGCCGCGCTGGCAGTGAGGAGTTTCATGTTCGACGCCGGCACTCGGGCCTCGTCGGCCGCCCGTTCGAACAGCACCCGGCCGGTGGCGGCGTCCTGGACGACCCCCGTGAAGGTCCCGCCGCCGTCGGCCTTAAGGGTCTCGTTGAGCCGGGCCGCCAGGGCCGGACCGGCAGGAACGGCCGCGGCAGCGCTGAGGGGTCCGATGCCGTCCGTTCCGCCCGGCGCGCTCAGCGTGGTGGGCGCCCGCTGCCAGGGCGGGACGGCCGGCGAAGCGTCCGAGGGCCGGTCCGGGCCAAGGAAGGCAGGGGCGATCGCGATGCCCGCCGGCAGGGCAACGGCCACCACCAGGAGGGTTTGGAGCAACAGCGCGGGAATCCCCCGAAGCCTGCCGGGCACCGGGCCGCTGCCGGCGGGGCCGGTTCTCGGTTTCATGCTGTTGCTGTTTCCTATAGTCGTGGTGTGGTCTAGTCGTGGTGTCGTCGCGGTGTAGCCGGATGGAGGTCCGGCACAGTTCTGCTGGAGTCCTCGTCGGAGTCTTGGTATGTAGGTCTTGGTATGTAGTCCTGAGATACCCCGCTGGTTCCTGAAACCGGCGCCTCTCCCTATATCCTCAATAGTAGTCGGCGGCACCGACAGCCCTTTTGCGCGTGCCGCGCACCCCTGAATTCGTCAAGGAGCATTCCATGAAGCATGACGTGACTATCGAGATTCCCAAGGGATCGCGCGTCAAGTACGAAGTCGACCACGAGACCGGCCGCGTCCGCCTGGACCGTGTCCTGTTCACGTCGATGCAGTACCCCACCCACTACGGTTTCTTCGACAACACCCTGGGCGAGGACGGGGATCCGCTGGATGCGCTGGTACTCCTGCAGGACTTCGACCTCTACCCCGGCGTGATCGTCGAGTCCCGCCCGATCGGCGTCTTCAACATGACCGACGACGGCGGCGGTGACGCCAAGATCCTCTGCGTCCCGACCGATGCCCGGTTCGACCACATCCAGGAGATCAGCGACGTCTCCGAGTTCCTGATCAAGGAAATCGAGCACTTCTTCACCCGCTACAAGGATCTGGAGCCGGGCAAGTGGGTCAAGGCCGAGGGCTGGGGCGACCGCGCGGCCGCCGAGGCCGAACTGGAGGCATCCATTAAGCGCTACGTTCCGGCAGCCGGACACTAATCGCGCTCACGCCTGCACTCCAACGCGGGGTCACTTACCGCCCATCCGGACCCCGGAATTGGGCGGTAAGTGACCCCGCGTTTGTTCGTCCCGGACGAGCCAGCCGATGAGAACCCTCGGAGTCGATCTCGCCGCGGCCGCGAAGAAGACGGCGGCTGCCGTCATCGAATGGGCCGACGGCGGCGCACGCTTGGCGCATCTGTCCCTGGACGTGGGCGACGCTGAGATCGTCCGGCTCGTCGCCGGCTGCGAAATGACGGGGATCGACTGCCCGCTCGGCTGGCCCGACGCCTTCCTTCCCTTCCTCGCCGGGCACCTGACGTTCGACCCCGGGCCTGTCCTCGCTCACGACGGGATCGAGGGCCGCCGGCTGCTCGCCTACCGGGACACCGACCGGTTCGTCACCGGCCGGACCGGGCTCATTCCGCTCAGCGTTTCGGCCGACCGCCTGGCTCACCCGGCCATGAGGTGCGCAGTGATCCAAGCCAGGATCGCCCGGGACGTCGGACCGCAGGCCCGGGACGGCTCCGGCCGCCTCGCCGAGGTTTATCCGGCAGCATCCCTGAAACTTTGGGGAATCCACGCCCGCGGCTACAAGGGCCGGGGGATCCCGGAAGCCGCCCAGCTGTCCTCGGCCCTGGCCGAACTCACCCGGACAGCTCCATGGCTGGACCTGGCGGGGTACGGGGCCGATCTTGCGGCCTCCGATGACATGTTTGACGCTGTGATCGCCGCCCTGACGGCCCGGGCCGTACATCTGGGGCAAACGGTGCGACCGGGAGCCGGCGACACCGCGGCAGCCCTGACCGAGGGCTGGATCCACCTTCCCTCCGGCCAGCTGTCCGGACTCGCGGCCCCGTAGCCGCCACTGTTACTCCCCTCGCGTCGCGGTAACTTCTGGCAACTTGCCCCGCAACGGCCACCGGGTAGTGTGTGACCCAGTATGTTCACGCTGACCATCAATCAAACCGACAGCCGGCGCGACGGCGACCGCGTGCCGCAGCTCCTCAAGGACCTGCGGCACATTCCGGCGCGCCTCGATTTCGACCGGTCCGTGGAGGACGAGGTCCAGGGCATCGTGGATTGTCCGCATCAGGCGGTGGAGGCCGCCATGATCGCCCTGCGCAGCGGCAGCTGGTACGTGGGCATCGGCGTGGGTCCGGTGAATGAGCCTCTGCCCAACCAGATCAAGGACGCCTCCGGCCACGGGCTCATCTACGCCCGGCGCGCGGTGGACCGTCTCCGGAACGGCAAGGACCGCGTTCGGGTGGCCGTGGAGGGACCGCTGATGGATCTCGCGGCCGAGGCGGAGGCCGTCCTGCGCCTCCTGGGCCACATTGTGCGCGACCGCAGCCAGGCGGAATGGCGGGTGCTTGATCTGCTCACTCCCGGCGTCCGGGGCCAGCAGAAGGCCGTCGCCGAGGAACTCGGGATCACCACGCAGGCCGTCAGCAAGGCCGTGGCCCGGTCCCAGTGGAATGAAGAGCACGCCGCGCGTCCGGCGGCGGCCCGTCTGCTGGGCCTCATTCTCGAGGTCCGCTAACCGGCAGGGTCGGGGTTCTGCCCGGCAGGGTTCCGCTTTCCGGATTACCCGCCCGTCAGAGGAGGCTGCGGAGCACGTAGGCGGCGCCGTCGTCGTAGACCGACTTCGTCACCTCATCGGCGGCGGCAATCACTTCCACCGGCGCCTGGCCCATGGCCACGCCGCGGCGCGCCCAGGTCAGCATCTCGATGTCGTTGCGGCCGTCCCCGACGGCGACCGTCCGCGCGGCTTCGATGCCGAGCCGGTCGCGGAGTTGCTCCAGGGCACTGGCCTTCGTGACGCCGGCGGCGGCAATGTCCAGCCACGCCGTCCAGCCCACCGAATACGTCACGCCGGCGAGCCCGACGTGGCGGATCGCGGCATGGAACTCTTCGGGGGTGTTCTCCGAGCTGAACACCACCACGCGCACGGCCGTTGCCTCCAGCATCGTCTGGAAGTCGACGCCGATCGCCTCGACGCCAAAGCTGGCGTCCTGGAAGCGCTCGGTGGACAGGAAGTTGAAGTCCTCGTCCTCCAGGGCGTACTTGGCCGAGGGCAGCCGCTTGCGCAGGGCGCGCAGGGCCGGCCCCGGGTCGAAGGTTGCCTTGTGGATGATTTCATAGCCGTCCGGCAGGCCGGAGTCGACACGCAGGATCACGCCGCCGTTCGAGCACACGGCGTAGCCGTTGTCGATCCCGATGTGCTCAATCACGGGCAACGTGGCGTTGAGGGAGCGGCCCGTGGCGATCGTGACGTGGTGTCCGGCGGCCACCACGGCCTGCGCCGCCTCGCGGACCGGCGCTGACATGTGGCCGTCGTGGTCCACGAGGGTGCCGTCGACGTCCAGGGCGACCATCAATTTGTCGCGGGAGTTGTTCTGGCCGGCGTTGTTCTGGCCGGCGATGTTCTGGCCGGCGATGTTCTGGCCGGCGTCGTTCTGATCTGTGGTGCGCCGGTCATCGTTGCCGGCGACTGAGGATCCAGTCATTGTTGTCATCTCCCAAGTAGAGCAGACGCCCCCGGCACCCGCTAGGACTCACGCCACAGCAAAGGCGTGAATTTGCGGTAAACACCCACAGGGTGTCCAGGGCGTGAAAAGTTTGCCCGGGCGGCTGCCGGGGCACGGTGGTGCTTCGAGGTCAGGTGTTTTAGCGGACAGGTGTTTAGCGGACAGGCGTCTAGAGGACGGGGAGGACGGTCATGCCGCCCAGGTACTTCTGCAACGCGGCGGGGACGTTGACGGATCCGTCCGGGTTCTGGTGGTGCTCCAGGATGGCGACGATCCAGCGCGTGGTGGCCAGGGTGCCGTTGAGCGTGGCCACGGACCGGGTGCCCTTGGGGGCGCCGTCCGCGTTAACGACCCGTTCCCGGATGTTCAGGCGGCGGGCCTGGAACGTGGTGCAGTTGGAGGTCGACGTCAGCTCCCGGTACGCGCCCTGGGTGGGAACCCAGGCTTCGCAGTCGAACTTCCGGGCGGCGGAATTGCCCAGGTCCCCGGCGGCCGTGTCAATTACGCGGTACGGGAGTTCGCACTTGGCCAGCATTTCCTCTTCCCAGGCCAGGAGGCGCGCGTGCTCGGCAGCCGCCTGTTCAACCGTGGTGTAAATGAACATCTCCACCTTGTTGAACTGGTGGACGCGGATAATGCCGCGGGTGTCCTTGCCGTGCGAGCCTGCTTCCCGGCGGTAGCAGGAGCTCTGGCCCGCGTAGCGGATGGGGCCGTTGGAGAGGTCCAGAATCTCGTCGGCGTGGTACCCGGCAAGGGCTACCTCGGAGGTGCCCACAAGGTAGAGGTCGTCTTCGGCGAGACGGTAGATCTCGGCGTCGTGCTTAACGTCGAAACCGGTGCCCTGCATGATTTCGGGCCGGACCAGGGTGGGCGTGATCATCGGTACGAACCCTGCCTCGATCGCCTGGTCCATGGCCATCTGGAGCAGCGCCATCTCGAGCCGGGCGCCGACGCCGCGCAGGAAGTAGAAACGGGAACCGGAAACCTTCGCGCCCCGTTCCATGTCAATGGCGCCGATCAGCTCACCGATCTCCAGATGGTCGCGGGGCTCGAAGTCGGGGAATTCGCGGGGCGTGCCCACGGTCTTGAGCACAATGTAGTCGTCCTCGCCGCCGGCCGGGACACCGTCCTCGATCAGGTTGGGGATGGTCCGGAGCAGCTCGTCATGGGCGGTCTGGGCCAGATCGGCCTCGGCAGACGCGGCCTTGACGGAGGCAGCGAGCACCTTTACATCGGCGAGGAGGGCCTGCTTTTCCTCGCCCTTGGCCTGCGCAACCTTCTTGCCGAACAAGTTCTGCTCGGCGCGGAGGTTCTCAAAATGGATCAGCGCTGCGCGCCTGGCCGAGTCCGCGGCTATGATCGCGTCGATCGCGGATTCGTCGGCACCGCGGGCGCGCTGGCTGGCACGGAACTTGTCCGGATTCTCACTGAGCTCTTTTACGTCGATCACCAGACAAGAGTATCCAATCCCGCCGCCGTTGCCGGGCAGGCCAGTCCTGGGACGCCGGCGGGATACTGTTGGATCACAATGCGCGACTGGCTGCTCTACCTCGTCATCGCTGGGGTCCTGGCATTTGCCGTCTCCAGCTGGTGGGGAGTGCGCCGGTTGAAGGCCAAGCACACCCGCAGGGCGGTGTGGGAGGAAACCCACAGCCCGGAGCCAGGCAGGCAGAAGGTCGCAGTGGTCCTGAACCCCATCAAGGCCAGGTCGGCCGAGGCCCGGTCCCTCATTGAAGCCGCGTGCGCCGAGGCAGGCTGGGAGCCACCGCTCGTCTTTGAAACCATCGCCGAGGACCCTGGTTTCTCGCAGGCGCGGACGGCTGTGGCGTCCGGGGCCGACGTCGTACTGGCCTGCGGCGGCGACGGTACCGTGCGCATTGTCGCAGAGGTCCTCGCCGGGACGGAGACGGCCATGGGCCTGATCCCGTTGGGCACCGGAAACCTTCTGGCCCGCAACGTGCATCTGGAGGTGAACGACCTGCAGGGCAACGTGCAGACGGCGTTGTTCGGCCACCAGCGGTTCATTGATACGGCGCGGCTGACGCTGGAGAACTCACGCACGGGCCATTCGGCGCACCATACTTTTCTGGTGATCGCGGGCATCGGCATGGACGCCGAAGTGGTCAGTGACACGAACGACGGCCTGAAGAAAGCCGTGGGCTGGCTTGCGTACACGGAAGCGGGGGTCAGGCATCTTCCGGGGCGCCGGAAGAAGGTTTCAATCGCATTGGATGACCAGCCGGAGCAGTCCCGGAAGATCCGCAGCGTCTTGTTCGCGAACTGCGGCCTGATCCCGGGGGGAATCGACTTCATCCCGCAGGCCATGATCGATGACGGGATGCTCGATATCGTCGTGATGAGCCCGCGCAGCGCAATCGGCTGGCTGTCCATGTACACAAAGATTGTGCTGAAGCACAAAAAGGAACTGCCGGTGATGACGTATTACCGTTCCGGCAAGATCACTATCCGGTGCTCAGAACCTATGCCCACACAGCTCGACGGCGATCCTTCCGGCGAGGCCACGAAGGTCGCCGTCCAAGTGGACCCGGGATCCCTGCTGGTCCGGGTCAAGGAGGGAACAGAGAACGACTAGGCCGACGGGGACTACGCGCTGGCGGCCTTCTTTGCTTCTGCCGCCTTCTTGGCCTCCGCAGCGGCCTTGGCGGCCCTGGCTTCGGACTGCTCGCGGATCATGGCCTGCTCCTCTTCGAAGCGCAGGCGGTCCGCACGGTCCGCGTCATCGCCGTCCCAGTCCTGGTTCTCAGCCGTCGGCCTGGGATTGACAATCATTCCCTGGCCGTCATTTTCTGTGCTGGTCCCTGACATGACCCGCTCCCTCCGGTAGAGGACTTCCCCAATATGGATCAAGCAAGCATACGCACAGTTAAGTAGGCGTGGAAGTGCACCCCGAGGCATTTGTCTACGCTTTGGGCGAACCCCCCGAGGCATATTCCGCCACGGCAGATGCCCCGCCCAGTATGTTTTTCACCCATGCATGCGCGGCCCGGAATGCCTGGTCCGAGGTGTGCGGCGGAACGCTGCTCTCGTGGCCGTCCGCGCGCTGGTAGGACCCGAGGAAGCGGGTGGCCGGGCTGATCCGGTGAAGTCCCGCGAGCGCGTCCGCCATCCGGGCATCGGCCGCATGCCCGTCGGCATCGATGCTGAAGAAGTAATGGCCCAGATACTGCCCGGTCGGGCGGGATTCGATCCGGCTCAGGTTCACACCGCGGGTGGCAAACTGGTCCAGGATCTCCATCAGCGCGCCCGGGCGGTCCTCGGGCAGCGGCACCACCACGGTGGTTTTGTCCGCCCCGGTGCGCGGGGGCAGTTCGCCAGGTCGGCCCACGAGCACAAACCGGGTCACGGCGCCGGGGTTGTCCCCGATGTTTTCGGCCAGCACCGAGAGCAGCGGTTGCTCCGCGGCAACAATCGGGGCGCAGATCGCGGCGTCGTAGTGGGCGCCGTCCCCGTCGAGCAAGCCCATAGCGGCCGCAGCCGTGGAGGAGCCGGGAATGTATTCAGCGTTGGGAATATTCGCCTCGACCCATAGCCTGCACTGCGCCCAAGCGTGCCCGTGGGTGGAGACGCGGCGGACGTCCCCGATTCCCACACCCGCCCTGGCGACGAGGACGAAGCTGATGGGCACCAGCGCCTCCCGGAGAATCCGGAGTTCCTGGCCGGTGGCGATCGCGTCCAGGGTGGCAGTCACGCCGCCCTCGACCGAGTTCTCGATCGGCACCATGGCCGCATCGGCGGAGCCGTCCCGCACCTTGTCCAGCGCCGTGTTCACATTCGAGGACGGGATCCGGAGGGCGTCCGCGGCATCCGGAACCTGCATCAGGGCCGCCTCCGTGAAGGTGCCCTCGGGTCCGAGGAATGTGTAAGTGACGGTGCGTGCAGGCAACGGCTCTTCCTTCTTCATTTACAGGACGACCGGCTTGAGGCCGTTGTCGGACACGAGCGGCATGCCGGTCTCGACCCATTGGTCCATCCCGCCCGCGACGTTCATTGCGGAGTACCCCATGCCAACGAGCCATGCGGCGGCGCGGTAGGACCGGCCGCCGGTACGGCAAATGACGTAGACGTCCTCGTCCGGGTCGAGCTCCTCGAACCGGGCAGGCAGCTGGTCCAGCGGAATGTGCAGCGCACCCTCGGCATGACCGGCAACCCATTCGTAGTCCTCGCGGACATCAACGATCTTGGCACCGTCGGGGATGCCCGACACACTGACGCTCTGGAAGTCGCTCATGTTCGTCCTTTCCGCAGGTTTTCGGGGTCTGATCCCAGCGTATCCCCCGCCGCTGGTACGGCACCCCCGCGGGCTGCACGTTACGCTTCTGGAGAGCACGAAGGAGGCCTCATGGCTGCCGAACACACCCCGAAGCGGCCCGTCCGCGGTTCCAGCCACGGGACATGCCCTTCCCTCACCGCGACCGCTGGACATGATCTCCCCTCCACCGGCACATGCCCTCCCCTCAGAGCGACCGCTGGCCATAATGCCACCCTGCCCACCCGCAGTCCCCGGGAATGGACATGTCCACGCGGGATGGGAAGTCTTCCGCCCCGGGAACGGCTGAGGCCGCGTTTCCTTGGCTGAGATCCACGAACTGTCCGCCGTCCGGCTCCGCGATGCACTCCATTCCGGCGAGCTCTCCGCCCTGCAGGCCGCGGATCATTTCCTGCGCCGCGTCGAGGTTCAGAACCCGCACCTCGGCGCGTTCATCACAATCACTGCGGAACAGGCGCGGATGGACGCCGCGGCGGCGGACCAACGCCACGCCCTCCGCGGCCGGGGCGGCGACGCGCTGCCTCCGCTGCACGGCATGCCTGTCGCGTTCAAAGACCTGACAGATGTGCAAGGGGTCGTCACCACGCACGGCAGCGCGGCCCTGGAGCACAAACCCGCCGTGTCTGACGGCGCACTCCCCGCCGCGCTCAAATCCGCAGGCATAATATCGTTGGGCAAGACCCAGGTCCCCGAGTTCGGCCTGACTGCCTACAGCGAGAACCGCGTCGCCCCGCCGTCGCGCAATCCATACGCTCTGAGCCGCAGTTCGGGCGGCTCCTCGGGCGGCAGCGCTGCCGCCGTGGCCGCGGAACTGTTGCCGTTCGCCCCCGGATCCGACGGCGGCGGCTCCGTGCGGATCCCGGCCGCGGCCTGCGGACTCGTCGGACTAAAACCGGGCCGCGGGCTCGTGCCGGCCGGCGAAAGCTCCGGCGACCCGGCACAGCTCGTGGTTGCCGGGCCGCTCGCCCGCTCCGCCGCCGATGCCGCACTGCTGCTCGATGCCTTGGTGCCCGGACCGGCCGACGCCAGCTACCTGCAACTGACCGCCCGGGAGCCTGGCCGGCTGCGGATCGGCGTCAGCCTGGACAGCCCGTGGCAGACACTTTTCCCTTTCACCCCGGAACGCGAGGCGCTCGACGCGCTGGCCGACGGTGTCGCGCGGCTGGAGGCGGCGGGCCACGAGACCTCGGAGGCAGCGATCCGCTACGACAACCGCTACCCGGACGCCTTCACCACGGCCTGGACGGCCGGCGTCGGCAGTGCGCGAATCGCACCGCAGCGCGAGGCGCTCCTGACCCCGCTCACCCGCACGTTCCGGCGCCGCGCGCAGCAGCGCAGTGCGGCCAAACTCAATGAATCCCTCGGTTTCCTGCGGCAATTCCAGCGGGACACAATCACCCAGTACGCCCGGTGGGACCTCGTACTCACGCCGGCCCTGGCGCAGGCCCCCCGGCCGGTGGGCTGGTTTACCGGCGCGGCGCACGGCGGCAGCTACTGGCCGGCCGCCGAATGGGCCGGCGACGCCGACGAGGACTACCGCAAGCAATGCGAATACGCGCCGTGGTCGTCCATGGTGAACGTCTGCGGCCTGCCGGCAATCAGCATTCCGGTGCACTGGACCGGCGGCGCCCCCGGTTCCGGGCTGCCGATGGGAGTCCAGCTCATCGGGCCAATGGGCTCCGAGGGGCTGCTGCTGCAGGTCGCGGCCCAGCTAGGTTTCTAGCACTGGCCCTGCTGCCGCGATCCGCGCCTTGGACCACAGCGCGGGTCCGCCCCGTTCCGACATGGTCCCGTCTCCCGTTCTGCCGCGTCCCGTCCGAGACCGGACATATCCCGCGTTGCCTGAGGGGAGAGCACATATCCCGCGTGGCCTAGGGCCAGAGCACATATCCCGCGTCGCCTGGGGCCAGAGCACATGTCCAGCGCCCAAGGAGGACATGCCCACTCCTCATGCCACCCGGGGAACATCACCAGCGGTCCCACCGGTCAGGGGACATGTCCCCCACCCTCGAGGCACATGTCCACTGGCCAGGGCGGCAGGCGGACACAAAACAAATATGTCCGCAGACGGGCGCCAGGAACGGGCATGTCCCCCGGACGCACGCTGCACGATGAACGTCGCCGGACGGACATGTCCCGCGCCCGGGGGACATGTCCACTGGTTATGGCGGCGCAGGGACACAAGGTGAATATGTCCACGCGCTGGCCCCAGGAACGGACATGTCCCGGAGTGCGCCGAGCCGCCCGAGCCATGCCCACCCGCGTGCCATCCCCACGAAATGGACGCTGCCTCCGGCCGGCAGATATGGTTCACTCAAACCCCCGACGCGGCCAGGAAAGAGGATCGATGAAGATCACCGGTGCAGTACTTGAGGAAATCGGCCGGCCCCGCCCCTTCGCTGAATCCAAGCCAATCAGCATCTCCGAACTCGACCTGACTGCACCCGGGCCCACCGAGATCCTGGTCCGCCTGGAGGCCGCCGGGATCTGCCACTCCGACCTGAGTGTTGTCGACGGCAACCGGGTCCGGCCGGTTCCCATGCTGCTCGGCCACGAGGCGGCCGGCCGTGTCGTCGAGGTCGGGTCCGAGGTCGACGATCTGCTGCCCGGACAGCGCGTGGTCATGTCGTTTCTGCCGCGCTGCGAGAACTGTGCGAACTGCGCCGAGGACGGCCGGCTGCCCTGCACCGCCGGCTCCAAGAGCAACAATGACGGAACCCTGCTGCACGGCTCCAGGCACTTGAGCCGTGGCGACGAGCCCGTCCACCATCACCTGGGCGTCTCCGGATTCGCGACCCATGCCGTGGTGGACCGCGCTTCGGCCGTACCGGTGGACGACGATATCCCGGCCGAAGTCGCTGCCGTGCTGGGCTGCGCCGTGCTGACCGGCGGAGGCGCCGTGCTCAACGCGGCCCGGCCCCGGCCCGAGGACAGCGTCATGATCGTTGGCCTCGGCGGGGTGGGCATGGCGGCGCTCATCACCGCCGTCTCCCAAGGAATCTCGCGGATCGTCGCCGTGGACACGCTGGACCAAAAACTCGACCACGCCCGCCGCCTCGGCGCCCACGAGACCTACACCCCGCAGCAGGTTGTCGACGGCGGGATCAAGGCCCGGTACGTGATCGAGTGCGCCGGGAACGCCCGCGCCTTTGAAACGGCGTTCGCCGCGACCTCCCCCGGCGGCACCACCGTCACGGCCGGACTGCCCTCCCCCGAGGCCCGCGCCCAGCTCGCGCCACTGACCGTCACCGCCGAAGCCAGGACGATCGTGGGCAGCTACCTTGGTTCGGCCGTCCCGTCGCGGGACATTCCGAAATATGCCCAGCTGTGGCGGGAAGGGAAACTGCCCGTCGAGGAATTGATCTCTGACCGCATCGCCCTGGCCGACATCAACAAGGCCATGGACCAGCTGGCAGACGGCCACGCCATCCGGCAGATCATCATGTTCGACGCCGGAGAACCCCTCTGACGGCAGGGCTGCAGGGCCTGTCAAGAGGTTGGCGGAAATTTTTTCGGATGCCGTGCATGGCTCGGGGATCCGCCTAAATTCCGGCGAAACACCGTCGCGGCTGCTTGCCCCGGGCCTCCGCGAATGTGACAATCGCGCGTCATAATGTCAGCATTAAGTAAATGAGCACAACTCATTTAGACACTCGCCCCGCTACAACGCCGGGCGATACTTCCTTTTTTGGCCACCCAAAGATGCTGGCCAGCCTCTTCTCCGTAGAAATGTGGGAGCGTTTCTCCTTCTACGGCATGCAGGGAATCCTGCTCTACTACATGTACTTCTCCGCGGAGAAGGGCGGGCTCGGGATTGACCAGGGCCTGGCCGCCGGCCTTGTCGGCGCCTACGGCGGCGGGGTCTACCTCTCCACGATCCTGGGCGCATGGCTCGCAGACCGGCTGTTCGGTTCCGAGCGGGTGCTGTTCGGCTCCGCCATCATGATCATGGCCGGCCACATCGGCCTGGCCCTCGTGCCCGGTGTCCCCGGCCTCATTACCGGCCTGGTCCTGGTGGGGGTCGGCTCCGGGGGGCTCAAGGCGAACGCGACCGCCCTCGTCGGCACGCTCTACGGCGAGAAGGACGAGCGCCGCGACGCCGGGTTCTCCATCTTCTACATGGGCATCAACGCCGGCGCGCTGATCGGCCCCCTCGTCACCGGCTGGCTGCAGGAAAGCCAGGGCTTCCACTGGGGCTTCGGCGCTGCCGCCGTCGGCATGGCCGTGGGCCTGACCGTCTACGCCCGGGGGCGCAGCAAGCTCCCCGCCCAGAGCCAGCGCGTCGCGCACCCGCTCCCGGATGCGGAACGCAAAAAATACGGCCTGATCTTCGGCGTCATCGCCGCGGCCATCGCGGTCCTGCTCATCACAGGCGCCGTCAACGCCGAGAACCTGGCCACGTCCATGGCCTACGCGGCCATCGGCGCTTCCGTCATCTATTTCGCCCTGATCTTCAGCAGCAAGAAGGTCACCGCCACCGAACGCGGGCGCGTGGCGGCGTTCATCCCGCTGTATATCGCCTCCGCGGCGTTCTGGGCCCTGTTCCAGCAGCAGTTCACCTTCATCGCCGTGTACTCGGAGGAAAAGCTGGACCGGAACTTCTTCGGCTGGGAAATGCCGGCGGCCTGGGTCCAGTCCATCAACCCGGTGTTCATCATCATCTTCGCCGGCGTCATGGCTGCCCTGTGGACCCGGCTCGGCCGCAAACAGCCAGGCTCGGCGCTGAAGTTCTCCATCGGCCTGTTCGTCATGGGGCTAGCCTTCCTGGCGTTCATTCCCCTCGCCGGCGACGGAAAAACTCCGCTGCTGGCCCTGGCGGGAATCCTGCTGCTGTTCACGCTCGCGGAACTGTTCCTGTCCCCCATCGGGCTTTCCGTGACCACCAAGCTGGCGCCCAAGGCCTTCCACACCCAGATGGTGGCGCTGTTCTTCCTCTCCGTGTCCCTGGGCACAACGCTGGCCGGCATCCTGTCCGGCCTGTACAACCCCGACGACGAACTGCCGTACTTCATCGGGGTGGGCGGAACCGCCATCCTGCTGGCCGTGGGCATGGCAGCGGCCTCGCCGGCAATCAAAAAGCTCATGGGCGGTGTGCGCTGACCCGCTGAACCCCCGCACATCGCAGCCCGGTGGCTTCGCGCGTCCACGCTCCCGCCCCAGGCGGGGCGTCCGACGTCGAACTCATGCCGGCGGGCAATGCCGCCGACGTTGTGGCGCGGGTTGGCGGGACCATCCGCCGCCCGCACCACGACGCCGGGGCCGGGGCCGGGGCCGGGATCGATGCCACGGCCTGAACCACTGAAGCCGGCATCCAGCGCTGATGTTCCGGGCAAACGAGCCCGGCGGCTGTGCCCCTAGACGCTGTAGCCGCTGTTGCGCGCGGTGCCGATGACCAATCCGAAGATGACCAGCACCAGGATGGTCACGGCGATGCCCACGTAACCCATCACGAGGCCGGCGATCGCCATGCCCCGGCCAGCCGGTTCGCGGCGCAGGGCCAGGTGCCCCAGGACGACGGCGGCCAACTGCGGAAGCAGGAAGAACCCGAATCCCACAAGCGCGGCGATGCCGCAGCACATGCTGGCGATGCTCAGCGTTTTGGGGGCTGGCGACGCCCCGTAGTAGGACGGCTGGCCGTAAGCGTTGTAGCTGCCTGGCTGAGCATACGGCGAGGTCTGGTCATAAGGCTGGCCGGGCTGGCTGGGCTGGCTGTAGATCGGCGGGTACGGGCTTGAGAACTGGCCCTGGTCCGGCGCCGGCCGGCCATAATGGTCCTGCCCGGGCCGCTGGCCAGCGTAGGGCTGCTGCGGGTGGCCAGGCTGCTGCGGGTAGTCGGGCGGCTTCGGGGCTCCGGGCTGGGCAGACTGCTCCGGGGCTCCGGGCTGGGCGAACTGCTGCGTCGCGGATTGGCCCTGCTCGTAGCCCTGCTCATGGCCGGAGGGGGGCGCCGGATGCCGTGGCACTTCCGGCTGGTGGTCAGGGAGCCGCAGCGTCGGCTGTTGGCCCTCGGGCGTCTCGTTGTTCCCTTGTTTTGGCTGGTCAGTCATGGCATGTCCCCTCAAGAAGTCTCTGGGTCCAGCGTACCGCCGCAGGGTTTCCATGGGACCGGCCAGTTCGGCGGTCTTCTCGCGTCACAGGACCGGGTTTGCCGCGAAACCGTGTTGCACCGCGCCGTCGTCTGGCATGCTAATGCCATGGCTAGCCGCGCGGGCACAGTTGCCCAACCCCAAGACCTTGTTGACCTCACTGCGCTCCTTGATGCGTACTATGACGTTTCGCCGGACCTTACCGACCCCGGGCAACGGGTGGCCTTCGGCACCTCCGGGCACCGGGGTTCAAGCCTGAAGGCGTCCTTCAACGAACCCCACATCCTCGCCATCACGCAGGCGATCGTGGAGTACCGGGCCGGACAGGGCATCACCGGTCCCCTCTATCTGGCCAAGGACACCCACGGCCTGAGTGAACCGGCGCAAAACTCCGCCCTTGAAGTGCTGGCGGCCAACGGCGTGAACGTCCTCATCGACGCCCGCCACGGCTACACGCCCACCCCGGCCCTGAGCCATGCCATCCTCACGCACAACCGCAATGCCGCCTCCGGCGCGCCGCAGGCCGACGGAATTGTGGTGACCCCCAGCCACAACCCGCCCGGCGACGGCGGGTTCAAGTACAACCCCCCGCACGGCGGGCCCGCGGACACCGACGCCACCGGCTGGATTGCCAACCGCGCCAACGAGCTGCTCGAAAACGGCCTGCGCGGCGTCAAGCGCATCCCCTTGGCCGATGCCCTCGCTGCCGGGACCACCGGCAAGTTCGACTTCCTCAGCAGCTACGTGGACGACCTCCCCTCGGTACTGGACCTGAACGCCATCCGCGAGGCAGGCGTCCGGATCGGCGCCGACCCCATGGGCGGCGCGTCAGTGGACTACTGGGGCGAGATCGGCGAACGCCACCAGCTGGACCTCACGGTCGTGAACCCCACCGTTGATCCGCAGTGGGCCTTCATGACCCTGGACTGGGACGAGAAGATCCGGATGGACTGCTCCTCGCCCTCGGCGATGGCCTCGCTGATTACCAGGATGTCCGAAGGGGCGAAGTTCGACATCGCCACCGGCAACGACGCCGACGCCGACCGGCACGGGATCGTGACGCCTTTGGTTGATGGACGCGGCGGACTCATGAACCCCAACCACTACCTCGCCGTCGCCATCGATTATCTGTACCGGCACCGCAGCGGCTGGAACCCGCAGTCCGTGATCGGCAAGACGCTCGTGTCCTCCTCGATCATCGACCGCGTGGCCGGGAGCCTGGGCCGCAAGCTGGTGGAGGTTCCGGTGGGCTTCAAGTGGTTCGTTCCCGGGCTGCTGTCCGGTGAAGGGGCTTTCGGCGGCGAGGAATCCGCGGGCGCCTCCTTTAACAAGATGGACGGCAGCGTCTGGACCACGGACAAGGACGGCATCCTGCTGGCCCTGCTGGCCTCCGAGATCACGGCCGTCACCGGCCAGTCACCGTCGCAGCTGTACAAGGGCCTTACGGACCAGTTCGGGGACCCCGTCTACGCCCGGATCGACGCGGCCGCGTCGCGGGAGCAGAAGGCTGCGCTTGGCAAGCTGTCGTCCTCCGACGTCACGGCCACCGAACTGGCCGGCGAAACGATCACCGCCAAACTGACCGAGGCGCCGGGCAACGGCGCGGCGATCGGCGGCCTCAAGGTGGTCACCGAAAACGCCTGGTTCGCGGCGCGGCCCTCCGGCACGGAGGACGTCTACAAGATTTACGCCGAGTCCTTTAAGGGTGCCGAGCACCTCAAGCAGGTCCAGGCCGAGGCGAAGGCCCTGGTGGACGGCGTCATTTCCTAGCGGCACGCACAACTACTCGCAGCAAGCGCGCGGCGGCCTCCCACCGGGGCCGCCCACGCCGGGGCCGCCCACGCCGGGTTCCGCCCCCGCCGGGTTCCGCCGGCCGCACGCCCGCGCGCGGCGCTCCGGTACCGTCAGTCGGTCTTGTCCTTGGGGGCGCCTGCGGCCAGCACGGAGCGGTCCCGGCCGAGCGTTTTCGCCTGGTAGAGGGCGGCGTCGGCCGCGGCCACCACGTCCTGCAGGGTCGCCGCCCCGGAGTTGGCGGAGGCGATGCCGTAGCTCACGGTAGGCAGGCGCGCAACGACGCCACGGCCGGTTTCCTGGAGGCCGCGGCTGATCTCTGCCGTGATTTCCCGGGCCCGTGCGGGTGTGACGCCGGGGAGCAGGAGGATGAATTCTTCTCCGCCGTAGCGGCCGACGAGGTCGGTGGACCGCACCGTTACTGTGCAGGCCCTGGCAAAGGCCTGCAGGGCGGTGTCCCCGGCCGAATGTCCGAACTCGTCGTTGATGGACTTGAAGTGGTCCAAGTCCGCGAGGATCAGTGACGCCGTGGTCTTGGTCCGGCGCAGGCGGCGCAGTTCGTTTTCGGCAAGGTCCAGGAAGGCCGCCCGGTTCAGGAGGCCGGTCAGCCCGTCCACCGTGGCACGTGCCCGCAGGTCCTGGGTCAGTTGCTCGTAGCTGAGTTCGGCCATGGTGAAAGACGCAACCACCAGCGTGACGGTAGAGAGCGCCGTCGTCGCAACCGATCCGAAGACGGAGGTGAAGACGGGACCGGACTGACCGTCTACCAGGAAGGCGACAAACCGGCCCGCGTAGAAGAGGGCAAGAAGGCAGGCGACGAAGGCCAGCGGACGGTGAACGTGCGAATAGTCACGCTCGAGCAGGAACAGTTCCCTGCATCCCAGGCCGATCAGCACACCCATGAACCCGAGGTAGAACGCGCCGCCGGCCCAGGTATTCGTGGCCGGACTGTCAAGGATCGAAGCGACGGCCACGATGCCGGGGGCCACCGCAAAATGCCAGCGGGATGTGCGGGCGCTCCGCAGGGAGCGGGCACCGGCCCAGATGCTGGCCGCCCCGGCCACGAGCAACACGTTTCCGGCCGGGTTGGCCCACGCCTGGTGGATTGTCCCGTTGAGCAGGAAGGCCGAATTCCCGATCAGGAAGAGCAGCAGGGCCATGCACCACCAGCCGCTGTACGCAGACCTCGTCCGCCGGAAGGTGATGAAATAGAACAGCAGGAGCAAGGTCAGGTCGACGAGGGCCAAGGCGACCCGCAAGGTAGCGGTATCAAGGATCATGAAGTTCCCCCGTCCTTCGTCCGTCCTCCGATGTGCGTGATTCCACGTCGAAGTTGACCCAAGTATGGCACCCGCCCGCTGGAATCCGTGGTCGGTGTGCCGATGTGACGCACAGCGGCCCCGCAGCCGGCGCGCCGCGTCCGCTCAGCCTAAGGGTCCGGCCCACAGCTTGAGTACCCGGCGCGTGGCGTGCCCGCCGTCGGGCGCCATGTCCACCAGGGCAATCCTGTCCAGCGCGACGGCGTCGCCCGGATTGAGCCGTTTGTCCCCGTGGTGGGAGACGTGCGGGCGGAAGCCTTCCAGTGTGTAGGCCGGGGTGGAGATCCGGCCGGGCAGGTCCTGAACTATCCGGACCAGTGCAGTGTGCAGGCCCGTCAGCTTTTCGCTGGGTTCAATCAGATTGACCGGGATGGATCCGCCCCTGCCGAAACTGTCATCACGGCCCACGATCAGGGTGCTTCCCAGGGCGGCTGCGACGGCCTCCTCCATCAGGTGCGCGAGCCTTTCGGCGAACGGGTCCTCCGGGGTGGCGGCCTTCGCGGTTTCTTTGGGACCGGGGTCCTGGGGACCGGGGCCCTGGGCGTCAGCGCCTCGGGGGCCGGAGCTGGCGCTGTGGGCGGCCGGCCCGACCGAGTCCCGGGCCGCGACGTCGAACTTGACCAGCGTGATGTGCAACGGCCAGTCATCCCGGGGGAACTCCAGTCCCTCGGCTACGGGCTCCACGAACGCCACCACAATGAGGTTCCGCATGAGGCAAGTTTGCCACGCCCCGACGACTGAGGAATCGGGCCTGCGGATCGGCAAATGGCTGCATCCACCGACCCGCATAATCCACTGTGTTGAGGGGGCCCGGGCGGACTAAAATAGGTAGTGGCCCCGGATGCAGGCCATGCGCTGAACCGCAGAATTGCGTCCCGTGTGCCTCCGGCCTGTCCCCCATGGTGCCGGAGGCACCTCCGCGGAAAAAGCTGCCGGAGGCACCTCCGCGGAAAAAGCTGCCGGAGGCACCTCCGCGAACGGGGCACCTGCTTGCTAGACCGTGCGGACGACGTCCTCGTATGCGAACTTCGGCTTGGCCTCACCCCAGGCGTCCGGGCCGGGCTGACCGATGTTGACCACGAGGAAGCTCTTCTGGCTCCCGTCCGGGAAGAACGCGGCGTCGATGGCGGCGAAGTCGGCGCCTGTCATGGGGCCGGCGGCCAGGCCGAGGGAGCGGACGGCGAGGATGAAGTAGCCGGCTTGCAGGTCGGCGTTGTTGTTGCCGGTCGCCGCGGCAACATCGGGCGCGGCGTCATACATGGCCTTGGGGGCGTTGTAGCCGGGGAGGAAGCTGTCCCACTGCTCCTGCCAGGCCGTGTCGTAACTAAGAACGGCAACCAGCGGGGCCGACTGCGTCTTGGCGCGGTTGCCGTTGGAGAGGGCACCCACCAGTGTGGCCCGGGCTTCCTCGGAGCGCACATACGTGACGCGCAGCGGCTGGGAGTTGAACGCCGTCGGGCCGAACTTGGTGAGTTCATAGATGGCGCGGGCCTGCTCGTCGGTGACCTCGCCGGTGAAGGCGTTGGCGGTGCGGGCCTCGGCAAAGATTGCGTCGACGGCGGCTGCGTCGATTACTGCCTCGTCATGGGCGATTGTCATGGGCGTCCCTTTCGCTGTGCCTGCACGCGGTCTCGCACTAGGCTTGCTGCTGTCCTTGGTTGCAACTCCCGGCCGGAACGGCGACTTCCCGGGGACGGCGGTGATGTTGGCCACAGTCCCGGGCGATTCCGGCCGCGCAGCCGCCTGCCCGGCGACTACCCGGGGGTCCGGTGAGGCCCTGCGCGGTAAAGTTGCCCCGGAAGATTCCTTCCCGCCCCATTCTCCGAAAGGCCCCGGCAATGAGCATGCTCGGCACCAAGTGGAAACTCCATGGCAACGGAAAGTCCATCCGCCCCGGTCAAGTTGTCCGGCCCGACGAGCGGCTCACCTGGCCGCTGACGATCGGCGTCGGTATGCAGCACGTCGTGGCCATGTTCGGCGCCACCTTCCTGGTCCCGATCCTCACGGGCATGCCGCCGGCCACCACCCTGTTCTTTTCCGGGATCGGAACGCTGTTGTTCCTGGTGATCACCCAGGGCCGCGTGCCCAGCTACCTCGGTTCCAGCTTCGCGTTCATCGCCCCGATTCTGGCCTCGCAGCAGCAGTTCGGGATCCCCGGGGCGCTCGGCGGGGTGGTGCTGGCCGGCGCGACCCTCGCGATCGTCGGGGCGGTGGTGCAGAAATTCGGCGCCGGCTGGATCAACCGTGTCATGCCGCCGATCGTCACCGGCGCGATCGTGGCGCTGATCGGCCTGAACCTGGCGCCCGCGGCGAAGAGCAACTTCGACCAGGCCCCGGTCACCGCTTTCATCACGCTGGCCGTCATCATCGTGGTCAGTGTGCTGTTCCGCGGCATCCTGGGCCGGCTGAGCATCCTGGTGGGCGTCGTGGTGGGTTACCTGGTCGCGATGCTCCGGGGCGAGGTGGACTTCTCCAAGATGGATTCGGCGGCGTGGGTCGGCCTGCCCCATTTCCAGACCCCTGAATTCCACCTCGGCGTCGTGGGCCTCTTTGTGCCGGTGGTGCTGGTGCTGGTCGCGGAGAACATCGGCCACGTGAAGTCCGTGTCTGCCATGACGGGCCAAAATCTCGACGGCGTCTCCGGCCGGGCGCTTCTGGCTGACGGCGCGGCCACCGTGCTCGCCGGCCTTGGCGGCGGGTCCGGGACCACCACATACGCCGAGAACATCGGCGTCATGGCTGCCACCAAGGTGTACTCGACCGCGGCCTACTGGGTGGCCGGCGCCTTCGCGGTGGTACTGAGCTTCTCGCCGAAGTTTGGCGAGCTCATCGCCACTGTCCCCGCCGGTGTCCTCGGCGGTGCGGCCACGATGCTGTACGGCATGATCGGCGTGCTGGGCGTGAAGATCTGGGTCCAGAACAAGGTGAATTTTTCCAACTCGATCAACTTGACCACGGCCGCCGTCGCCCTCATCGTCGGGATTGCCGACTACACCTGGACCATCGGTGAGCTCAAGTTCACCGGGATCGCGCTGGGCTCCGCCGCGGCCCTGGTGATTTATCACGGCATGACGGCGATCGCGAAGGTGCGCGGCACCGTGGCGGAGCCGGAAACCGAAGACCCGGCGCCCGGCGCCGCCGTCGCGGCAGCGGTCAACGCTGCCGCGAAGCGCACAGCGAAGAAGCGCCGCTAGCGGCCCAGCCGGCCGTAGCACTGCAAGAGACCGAACGACCAAAGACCGGCCCTCCGGCCACCAATCGGTGGCGGGAGGGCCGGTCTTTGTGTTCTTCGGCTAGCCGGCGCGGACTTACACAGCACCGGGGCGGGTCCTGGGTCTGGCGGCCTTACCCGGCGTTGAACTGTTCCTTGTCGTCGTCCCGGTCCTTCGGGGACTTGCTTTCCGGCAGGTCCGTCCCGGACCCGTCGGGCAGCCCTGCCGCATCCTGGCCCGACTCGGAGGAAAAGGACCGGCCGGCGTCGGGCTCTTCGGTGTTGGCTGCATCCATGTCAGCCTCGGACGACGGCATCGCCGCCTGCGCATTCGGCTTGGCGTCCGCGTCGAATCCCGGGTCGGTACTGGCGTTCTCTGCACTCACTTGTTCCTCCGTTCCACCGTGGGGCATCTCCTGCTCCGCGGTCGGTGTTCCGTATCCCCCGGCTTCTTCATTGGGTTCCTCGTGCTGGTTCTCCTGTGTCATGCCGTTTCCTCCTGTTGTTCTGAGTGGAAATGGTGGTTGGACGATGGTCGGCTGTTGGGGGTGAAGCAGGGTTTCTGGTGCCGCTGGTTTGTTGATGGTGCAGAGGCAGCGGCTGCGCCGGCGAGGTTTTACAGGCCCTTGCCTCCTGTCACCGGCAGCACGGCTCCAGAAATATAGGACCCGTGGTCGGACGCGAGCAGCACGTACGCGGGCGCCAGCTCCGCCGGCTGGCCCGCGCGCTGCAGGGGCGTGTCCTGCCCGAAGGTCGGCAGCTTGTCGGGCCATTCAGTGGCGGGAATAAGGGGGGTCCAGATCGGTCCCGGCGCCACGGCGTTGACCCGGATCCCCTTCGGCCCCAGCTCCTGGGCGAGCGCTTTTGTGAAGGCGACCTGCGCTGCTTTGGTCATGGCGTAATCAACGAGCTGTGGGGACGGGTTGAAAGCTTGGATGGACGCGGTAGTGATGATTGAGGCACCCGCTTCCAGGTGCGGCACGGCCGCGCGGGCGGTCCAGAGCAGCGAGTAGAGGTTGGTCTTGAAGACCCGGTCGAATTCCTCCGTGGGGAGCGATTCAAAACTGTCGCGGTTCTTCTGGTACGCGGCATTGAGCACGAGCACATCCAGACGTCCGAACTCCGCCAGCGCATCCTTCACGATGCTGGCGGCGAAGTCCTCGCTCCGGCCGTCACCGGGGAGCAGGAGCGCCTTGCGGCCGGCCTTCCGGATCCACCGGGCGGTGTCCTGCGCGTCCTCTTCTTCCTCCGGCAGATACGAGATGGCGACGTCGGCGCCCTCACGGGCGAAGGCGATGGCAACGGCCTTGCCGATGCCCGAGTCCCCTCCGGTGATCAGGGCCGCTTTGCCGCTCAGCGCGTCACTGCCGCGGTAGCTCTCCTCGCCATGGTCCGGCGTCGGGTCCATGGGCGCGGTGAGGCCCGGCTGCTCCTGTTCCTGCTTGGGAAAACCGCCGGAGTGGTAACCACTGCGGGGGTCGCCCGGCTGGTCCTGCCTGTTGCTCGAAGCGTTGCCTGAATCACTCATAGTCCACCTAACTGCGTGTCGGTTTTCTAGGGTTCGTTCCCGGGCGCCGGCACCAGCCCGGCTCCTCGAAACTATCCCAGCGGAGTCAACACTTCCACCCTATCGGCAAAATAGTCAGCAGACTTACTACCAACTTGTAATAATCCAAGCCTCAAGCTTAAGTTGAGTGTGTGCTGCGGCCCGCAGCCGAACACGTCCGTCAAAGGAGCCCAATGCCAGATCCCGGCCACCCCAACGGCAGCGGCAGGAATGAGACCGCGGAAGAGACGCTGGACCGTAACTGGATGGAACTGCTGCAGGAACTGCGTGTGCTGCAGACCGGCGTGCAGATCCTGGCGGGGTTCCTGCTGACACTGCCGTTCCAGGCCAGGTTCGAGACACTGACGGACTTCCAGACAACCCTCTACCTGTCGCTCGTGGTGCTGGCTGCACTTACCACCGCGACCATCCTGCTTCCCGTCAGCGTGCACCGCCGGCTCTTCCGGCAGCGGCTGAAGGCCACTCTGGTATCCAGCGCGGACAGCATCGCCAAGGTATCGCTGGCAGGCGTGGCGCTGTTGAGTGTCGGGACGTCGACCCTGGTCTTCGACGTCACTGCCGGGCACACCGCGGGCCTTGTTGCAGGCGGGGTCCTGTTCGTGGTGCTGGCAGTGATGCTGGTGTTCGTCCCGGCCCGGCTCCGGCGGAAAGCACGCGAATCCGATGCCCTCCCAGGCGCCCGCGACGACAACCAAGACGGTGGAGACAATTCAGCCCGCGAAGACAACCAAGACGGCAGGGAATAATCCGATGACCAACGTTGCAGACCGACGGCGCGACGCACCTTCGGGAGGAACGGCGGCCCAATGGGCCAAAGAACATGGGCTGCTGCTGGCCAACATCGGGCTTTTCGTCGTCTTCTTCGGCGGCATGGTCCTCAGCGGCGCGGCCAGCTACAGCGAGGACCAGATGGCCCACGGGGAAGCGGCGGTATCCGTGCTGGAATACCTCCGAACGGGCGCCTTCGTCGAAGCGACGTTTGAAAACTGGGAGTCAGAATTCCTGCAGATGGCCATGTACGTCCTGCTGACCGTGTTCCTGTTCCAAAAGGGCTCCTCCGAGTCAAAGCCGATGGGCCGCGTCGCCCCGCAGGATGAGGACCCCCGGGACGCCACGATCAAGGCCGCCACGCCTTGGCCGGTCCGGCGCGGCGGATGGGTGCTCAAGCTCTACGAGCACTCGCTCTCGATCATGTTTTTCACGCTCTTCCTGATGTCATTCGTCCTGCACCTCGTCGGCGGCAGCCAGGACTACAACAGCGAACAGGAAAGCCACGGCCAGCCCACCGTGTCGGTGCTGGGTTACCTCGCCACCAGCCGTTTCTGGTTCGAATCCTTCCAGAACTGGCAGAGCGAATTCCTGGCCGTGGCGGTGCTGGTGGGTGCCTCCGTCTACCTGCGGGAAAAGGGGTCCCCCGAGTCCAAGCCCGTGGCCGAACCACACTACGAGACCGGCGCCTGAACCCCGGCACCGCGATGTTCCCGACGACGCTCCGCCGGCGGCACTTGGCACCCGTTTTGGCGCCGCCCTCAGGCCCCTTCGAGGACCTGGCTGGTGGCCCAGGCAAGGTATTTGGCGGCGTTGGCAACGGCGTCGTCCGGGCTCACGGCAACGTCCAAAAGCTGGGCCGCGGCCACCACTCCGTGCCGTGCAAGGTCTTCGGGGGTGACGAGGATCCGGCCGGCAACCACTATCACCGGAATACCGCGGGACTGGGCGGCGTCGGCCAGCGCGATCGGCGCTTTGCCGGTCAGCGACTGGCTGTCCATGGAGCCTTCCCCGGTGATGACCAGGTCGGCGCCCACGAGTTTTTCGGCAAGCCCGGTAAGCCCGGCCACGAGCTCGAAGCCGCCTTCCAGGGCAGAGGTGCTGAAGGCCAGGAACGACGCCGGAAAGCCGCCGGCCGCACCGGCGCCGGGGACGTTGACGTCCCGGCCCGTGCACTCGCGCAGGACCGACGCCCAGTTGCGCAGGCCGGCGTCGAGCAGCTCTACCGCGTCCCCGTCAGCGCCCTTTTGCGGGCCGAAGACGTGCGCCGCACCGTCGCCGCCGTAGAGCGGGTTCTGCACATCGACGGCGATCCTGAACTTCACCGCCGACAGCCGCGGGTCCAGCCCGCTGGTATCCACCGAGACGACGTCGGCGAGGGATCCGCCGCCGAGGGGCACCACGTTGCCGGCGGCGTCCAGTGGCTTGAGCCCGAGCGCGCGAAGGGCGCCGCTGCCGCCGTCGCTCATGGCCGAACCGCCCACGCCCAGCACGATCTCCGTGGCTCCGGCGTCAAGGGCGGCGGCGATCAGCTGGCCGCAGCCGTAGCTGTGCGCGCGCAGGGCGTTGGCGGGGGTGGGCTCCATGTGCGCCAGGCCGGAGGCCTGCGCCGTTTCGATCACTGCGGTGGCACCGCCGAAGGCGTCCTTGCGGATGGCCCAGGCGGCACCGACCGGTGCGAGGATCGGGCCAACGACGGCATTGATCCTCTCCTCGTATCCGGCCGCGACGGCCGCCTCCAGTGTGCCTTCGCCACCGTCCGCCACCGGAAACTGGATGGCTTCGGCGTCGGGATAGACGCGCAGGGCGCCTTCGGCAATGGCGGAGGCGGCTTCGGCGGCGGTGAGGGAGCCTTTGAATTTGTCCGGGGCAATGAGGATTCGCATGGCTCCATCCTGCCAGCCCGGCTGGTCCGTCGCTGTTCGGTGTCTTCCCCCGGGGCAGCGGCCGGCCGCGACAATGTCAGGCGGCGGTAGTAACGTGGCAGCCACAAAGCTTCGACCCGAGGGCGAGCCGATGGAGCGCGCCGAGGGAGGGACCAACGCACAGGGGGTTGCGGTGAAGGACGACGGACGGGCCAGAAGCCTGCGGGGCGTGACGGAATTGGTGCTGGTGCGCCACGGCGAGAGCCAGGGAAACGTGGCCGCCACGCTGGCCCACGAGGCGGGGGCGCACGTGATCAACGTGCCGGCCCGGGACGCCGACGTCGAGTTGTCGGACACCGGGCGGGACCAGGCGCTTGCCTTGGGCCGGCTGCTGTCAGGGTTTGCGGAGGACCAGCGCACCGCCGTCTGGTCCTCGCCCTACGCCCGGGCGCGCCAAACAGCGGAACTGGCCGTCCAGACCGGCGGCTGGCCAACGGCGGTCCTCGTCGATGAACGGCTGCGCGACCGCGAGCTCGGGATCCTGGACATGCTCACGTCCGCGGGCGTGGAGGCACGGCTCCCCGAAGAAGCCGAACGACGGCGGTGGCTCGGCAAGTTCTACTACCGTCCCCCGGGTGGCGAGTCCTGGGCCGACGTCGCACTGCGGCTTCGCTCCCTGCTCGCCGATCTCGACCGCCGCCACCCCGGCGAGGGCATCCTGCTGGTGTGCCACGATGCCGTGATCCTGCTCATCCGCTACATCCTGGAGGGGCTCACGGAGCGTGAGCTGCTGGACATCGCGGCGACGTCCACCATCCTCAACGCCTCCGTCAGCCGGTTCGTCCGGCCCGGGGGCACCGGACCGTGGCTGCTGGAGAGCTTTAACATGGCCGACCACCTCTTGACTGAAGGTGTTGCGGTCACCCAGCACTCAGGAGACGCCGATGTCCACCCCCGCTAAGTCCGCCCAGGCCGAGGCCGTCACCCCGACCCTGCTGCGAGAGTGGGCCCTTCCGGGCGGAGGTTCCGGAAAGGACGACCGTGGCTCAGTGCTGGTAATCGGCGGCGCCCGGAAGACACCCGGAGCAGCGCTGCTGGCCGGCGTCGCTGCCCTCCGCGCCGGTGCCGGACGGCTCACCCTGGCTGTGGCGGAGTCCGTGGCGGTACAGCTCGCCGTGGGACTGCCGGAAGCGGGTGTTCTGGGACTGCCCGAGACGGCAGCGGGAACTGTCGTGGGTTCTGCCGCCGCGGGCCTTGCTGCCGAGCTGGAAGCCGCCGACGCCGTCCTGGTGGGGCCGGGCCTGGATGACAAAGACCAGGCGACCGCGCTGCTGCGGGAACTCCTCAAAGCCAGCCCCGGCCATCCCGGCAGCGCGCAGGGTGCAGGCTCCGGTGCCGGTTCCGACCCCGACTCCGACTCCAGGCAGCCCTGCTTTGTGCTGGACGCCTTTGCCCTCGGAAGCCTGCCGGAGCTGCAGGACGAACTTGCCGCCTGGGCGGGCCGGCTGATCCTCACCCCGAACATCACCGAGGCCGCCATCCTGCTCGGGCAGGACGTGGACGATCTCCACCGGCAGGTGCCGGAGTTGGCGGAGAAGTACCAGGCCGTGGTCAGCTGCCAGGGCGTCATTGCCCGGCCCGGCCGCAGCAGGGGGAAGGCGGCCGGCGAGGCCGGCCTCTGGGAAATCACGACCGGTCACAGCGGACTCGGCACCTCCGGCAGCGGGGACGTGCTCGCCGGAGCCATCGCGGGCCTCCGCGCCCGGGGAACCACCGATTCGCAGGCCGCTTGTTGGGGAACGCACCTGCATGCGGCAGCCGGCGACCGGCTGGCCAGCAGGCTGGGCGGCCTGGGCTATCTGGCCCGGGAGCTCACCGAGGAACTGCCGCCGCTCATGATGGAGCTGTCGGCCTAAGCTGTCCACCTGCACTCCGGCGCACCTTGGTGGGTTTCCCTGGCGGCGGGCAGCCCTTGCGGGCGGCCCGCGTCAGCCGCCGTACCACCTCCCGCGCTCCAGAAGCACTGCCTTGAGCAGGTCCGCGCGGTCGGTGATGATCCCGTCGACGCCGAGGTCCAGCAGCCGGTGCATCTCGGCGGGCTCGTTGATGGTCCACACGTGCACCTGGAGGCCGTGCCGGTGCGCGCGGCGGACGAAGCCGGGCGTCACGACGCGAACGCGGCCGTAGCGGACCGGGACCTGGAGGGCCTGGACGCCATTTAGGGCGCGCCGGACCACGAAGGACATCAGCGGAACTGGCAGTACAGGCCCGAGCAGAACGAACAGCGCCGTGGACACGGTGCCGGCGGAGCCTGCGGCTGGGCGGCTCAGCTGCCGCAGCACGGCCCGACGCCGCCGGTCCGAGAAACTGGCAACAAGCACCCGGTCGTGCAGCGCGTAGCGTTCGATCGCCGAGGCCAGCGAGGCAACGGAATTCCAATCCTTGACGTCGATGTTGAGCCGGACGTCGGGGTAGGCCTGGACGAGTTCAGCTAATTGCGGGATCGGTTCGGTTCCGCCGATCCTCGCCCTTGCCACGGTCGCCGCCGGAAGATCCGCGATCCGGCCCCGCTCCGCCGTGATGCGGTCCAGGGTCTTGTCGTGGAACAGCAGCAGCACGCCGTCGGCCGTGGTGTGCACGTCCGTCTCCAGGTGCCGGAATCCGAGGTCGACGGCGGCCCGGAACGCGGCCATCGAGTTTTCCAGCCCGTCCAGGGAGAAGCCCCGGTGGGCGATCGCCAAGGGCATCATCCCTGTACCGTCCGAGGCCCGGGCACCGGCGCCCTCTTGGTCCCCGTCGCGGTTGCCGCCGTCGCGGTTGCCGCCGTCATAGTTGCCGTCACGGTTGCCGGGAGGGTCAAAGTAAGGGTGCGGGCTCGTCACCCCTGAAGCGTACCCGGACTTTGCGCGAGGGGAAGTCAGGAATCGTGCGGGCGGATTTCGACGCCGTCGCCGCAGTGCAAGAGCGTGCGGCCGCGCCCGCCGTCGAGGTCCACCCAAACAACGCTGTGGTCCGCCGTAACGGCATCCACCAGGCCGCCCGTCTCGAAGCCCGGCGCGAGCCGGACGCTGACGCGGTCACCTTGGCGCAGCTGCCTCCAATGCCCGTCCGGCTCCACCGGGTTCAAAGGTTGGTCATCCGTGTTGATGCGCTGCTTGGCCATGATTTCCCCACTATCGGTTCAACAATCTGTCACGAGCCTCCAGCCTAGAAGGCCAAGGTGAACATCAGTTGACCGTCCGCTGGGAATCAGGTGACCGGCCAAGGGCCTAGCCTGTCCGGAGGCCGAGTTCGACGAGCTTGAACTCAAGGATCTGAGCAACGCCGTCGTCGTCGAAGTGCGGCGCCTGCTGGTCGGCGGCGCGGATGGCCTCCGGGTGGCCGCTGGCCATCGCGTAACCCTCGCCGGCCCAGCGAAGCATCTCGATGTCGTTGGGCATGTCGCCGAAGGCCACCACGTCCGCGGCGCCGATGCCGAGGGACGCCGCGTATTCGGCGAGGGTGACGGCCTTGTTGACGCCGGGAAGGGACAGCTCCAGCAGGGCCATGTTCGGTGCCGAGTGGGTCGCGGCGGCCAGATGGGCGACGGCCGGAGTCACCTCGGCAAGGAACTCGTCTGCCGTGCCCTCGCGGACTATGGCCAGGAACTTCACGACGGAGTCTGTGGCCGTAAGGGTGCTGCGCAGCGGGGCAGGCTTGAACTCCTCGAGAAGCCGGCTCGAGCCGTTCTCGAGGAAACCCGGCTCCAGATGGAAGCCCGTCAGGGTTTCGGCGGCAAACAGGGCGGAGGGGCGCAACCGCCGGATGATGCGGCGTACCTCGAACATGGCGTCCAGCCCGAGCGCCCGTGCGGAGAGCATGCGGTCAGCCTCAAGGTCCCAGACCACGGCGCCGTTCGAGCAGATGACGGTGCCTGTGTGCCCGAGCTGGTCCTGCAGCGGGTGGAGCCAGCGCGGCGGGCGGCCCGTCACGAAGACCACTTCCACCCCGGCGTCACGGCAGGCGTGGAATGCCCGGACGGTCCGATCACTGATCTTGCCCTCATGGCTGAGGATCGTTCCGTCAATATCGCTTGCAACCAGACGCATACTGCCAGTCTACGTGGGCCTGTGGCGGCGGGCAGCCGCGGGGGTCGCGGGCGTGGGCAACCCGCGGACCCTCGAATTCGCCGGAACGCGTCGAGCTCGCCGTAACATTCCGGCGTCTGCGCAGGCTTCCGGCGATTCCGGTGGACTGGGCGGGCAGCCACGGGGGTGGCGGGGTCAGTGGCGTTCGTAGATCCCGGTGAGCGTGGCGCGGCCCAGGGTGTGGCGCGAGAGTTTCGACTCGAGGCTTGCCGGGGACGTGCGCTCGTCCAGACCCGAGGCCGCCACGTCCAGGGCATGGACCGTGACGACGTAGCGGTGCGGGCCGTGGCCGGGAGGCGGGGCCGCACCAACGTAGCCGTGGAATCCGCCGTCGTTCTTCAGCTGCAGTGCACCGGCCGGAAGAAGCTTGCCGCCTTCGGCTCCCGCTCCGGCGGGCAGCGACGTAACATCGGCGGGAATGTCCAGCACCGCCCAGTGCCAGAAACCGCCGCGGCCAGGGGCGTCGGGGTCGAACATAGTGACGGCGTAGCCCCGGGTTTCCGCCGGTGCGCCGCTCCAGCTCAGCTGCGGGGACTCGTCCTGGCCGCCGGCACGCATTCTGCCGCTGCGCTGGGCCGGCGGGACGGCCTGGCCCTCGGCAAAGGATTCGCTGCTGACGTGGAATGCGGGTACATCGTGGTGTGTCATGGCTGTCCTTCCGTTGTGGCGGGGGCTGCTTCCCCCAATTCCATCTGGGCGAGCTCGGCGCGCGTGGGCGGATTGGCCCCGGCGCGGGACACAGTGACGGCGGCGGCGCGCGAGGCGTGGGCTAAAAGATCGCGCAGGCTGTCGGCGGGAAGTTCGCGCAGGGCCTGACGGTTCTGTGCCCCGTCCAGGCCGAGGTCCACCACTGCGGACAGCAGCGCGGCCATAAACGAATCCCCGGCCCCCACCGTGTCCGCGACCAACACCCGCGGAGCGGCGAACTGGGCAACACCGGCGGCGTTGATGCCCCAAGGGCCCTCGCCGCCACGGGTCACCACGACCATCGCCGGTCCTTCGGAGCCGCCCAGCGCCAGCCACCGGCGGGCGGAGTCCAGGGGATCCGCGCCCGGGTAGAGCCATTCCAGGTCCTCATCGGAGGCCTTGACCACGTCGGCGAGCGCCACAAACTTTTCGGCCTGCCCGCGGGCGTAGTCCACGTCCGGGATGATGCTGGGGCGGCAGTTGGGGTCAAAGCTGATG
The DNA here is from genome assembly GCF_900116495.1 of Arthrobacter sp. ov118. Taxonomy (GTDB): domain Bacteria; phylum Actinomycetota; class Actinomycetes; order Actinomycetales; family Micrococcaceae; genus Arthrobacter. The sequence continues at coordinate 26,737 of NZ_FPAY01000014.1, read as the reverse complement.
GTGGCGGACGGGTGCGCGCGCTCGACGGCGGCAAGCACCTCGGCGGCACCGGGCGCCAGCATCGTCGCGATGGAGCCGGTGTGCAGCAGCGTGGTTCCCTGCAGGAGGAACGGCAGGCGGGCCCCGACGCCGGGGAGCTGCCAGGCGAGGTCGAACGTGTAAGTGGCGGCGCCGGCGTCGTCGACCAGTGCGGTGGCCACACTGGTGGGAAGGTCGTCGGGCGCCAGCGGGAGCAGCACGGAGCTCGATTTCAGGTGCGCTGCCAGGGCTTCGCCGTAGGCGTCCCGGCCGTAACGGCCAAGGAACTGGACCGGATGATCGAGCCGGGCCAGCCCTACCGCCACGTTGAGGGGGCTGCCGCCGACATGGGCCTGGACGCCAGAGGACCGCTGGACGACATCAACCAGCCCCTCGCCAATAACTGTGAGCATCCTCATACTCTGCCAGAGAATCCGGTCCGGTGCCCTGCGTTGCGGGCCTCCGGGGCTTAGGCGGCTGTGGTGTCCAGCTCGATTCCGGCCGCCTCTGCGTCGGCAAACCTGGCGTCGACGTGGACAACGTCCCGGCCTGCCCGTTGGAGGAGGCTGGCGGCAACCCCGGCACGGTAGCCGGAACTGCAGTGCACCCAGAGCCGCCCGGCCGGAACCTCTTCGAGGCGCAGCAACAGTTCATGGAGCGGCACGTTGACGGCGCCCACTATCCGGGCCGCGGCGAATTCGTCGGCCCGGCGCACGTCCAGGACGGCGTCCCCCGCGGCCCGGCCGGCCAGCACACCGTCCCAGCCCACGCGGGGATACGAGGCGAGGGCAGCCTGCGGCGCCAGCGCGTGCGGCTCGGAACCGAGCGCGACATCCGGGGAGTCGATGCCGATCCGGGAGAGGTCGCGGATGGCGTTCTCGACGTCCTCCTGCGACCCCACGAGGGTCAGCGGTTCACCCCACGGCAGTACCCAGCCCAGATAGGTGGTGAAGCTGGAGCCTGTCCCGTACTCGAAGCTGACGCTGCCCCTGAGGTGGCTGCTGGCGAAGGCCACGCGCCGCCGCAGGTCCACTACCCATTCGCCGTCGTGCAGCCGACGCGTGAGTTCGGCGGCGCCGAGTTCCTCGGGCACGGCCAGATCCGCGGGACCCGGCCCCCGAACGTTGGCCGGGCTCATGTGGGCGTAATAGGAGGGGTGGTCGGTGAGGTTGGCGATGAGCTGGCGGACGAAGTGGTCCTCGTCCGGGTCCGTCAGGGCATGGTTGGCGGCCAGCTGCTCTCCGATGGTGGAGGACCGGGCGCCTGTGGCGGGTCCGGAGGAGCAAAACGAGCCGAAGCCGTGGGTCGGGTACAACGCGGCGTCGTTCCCGGCCTCGGCGGCCAGGCGCCGGACCGAGGCGTATTGCTCGCGGGTCAGGCCGACGGTGTCCGCGTCGGCAACAAGATCGGTGCGGCCGACCGAGCCGTACAGCAGGCTGCCGCCGGAGAAGACCGCCCGCTTCCCGCCGTCGTCAACGATGAACGACAGATGGTTGTGCGTGTGGCCCGGAGTGGCCACGGCTTTGACGCTCAGCGAGCCCACCCGGAGGGTCTGCCCGTCGGCGACGGGCGTCCGTTCGAACCCGACGGCGTCGGCGGCGTTGACGAGGTAGCTGGCGCCGTGGGCGCGGGCCAGGACCAGGCCGCCGGTGATGTAGTCGTTGTGCAAATGGGTCTCTGCCACGTGCGTGATGGTGACCCCGGCCTCGCGGGCGGCGGCCTCAATGCGGTCCGTGTCCCGTTGCGGGTCGATCGCCAGCGCCGCCGAGCCGTCGTGGACCAGGTAGCTGCGGTCCCCGAGCTGTGGGGTCTCGATGACGATCACTTCCATGGTCCCTCCCCGGAAGATCAGCCCCGGTTGACCGGGTGTCCCTCATCCTGCCACTGCATGATTCCGCCCGTGACGTTGACCGCGTCGTAGCCCTGGTCCTCCAGGTAGGCGGTGGCCTGGGCGCTGCGGCCCCCCGCGGCGCACATGACGTAGACGGTGCCGCTGGCCGGAACCTCGTCGAGGGACTGCACAAACCGTGACAGCGGGATGCTCCTGGCGCCCGGAACCCGGACCGCGGCGTATTCGTCGTCCTCGCGGACATCGACGATTTCGGTGGCGTCGCCCAGGGCGGCCAGGTCCTTGACGGAAATACTCTGCATGCCTGTTCCTTATTCGAGGGCGCCGGGCAGCCCCGCGCGCGTATTCCAGCTTCACAATAATACCCGCTGGCGTATTAGCCTGCTCCGGCCGGGGCCCCAGCCACAACCCCGTCCCTCCCCCTGAGCCTGGCGCGCCTAGCCTGCAGCGGAGCCCTGCTGATAGACGTCCGGGATGCCGTCGTGGTCGGAGTCGATCCTTTCCTCCTCCTCTGTCCGGCGGTAGCGCGCGTTGCGGGTCCGGAGCACCGCGGTGGCGAGGAGCGCGGCCAGCAGCGAGGCGGCGAGGATTCCGACTTTTGCGTGGTCGTCATGGACCGTGCCCTGGCCGAAACTCAGTTCGGCCACCAGCAGCGACACCGTGAAACCGATGCCGGCCAGGATCGACAGCCCGCAGACGTCGATCCAGGCGAAGGAGCCGTCCAGCCGGGCCCGGGTGGTCTTGGTGATGAGCCAGGTGGTGCCAAGGATTCCGGCCGGCTTTCCGAGCACCAGGGCCAGGACGATGCCCACCGCCACGGGGTCCGTCAGGGCGGCGCCGAGGCCCTGCCAGCCGCCGACCGCCACGCCGGCGGAAAAGAAGGCAAAGACCGGGACGGCGATCCCGGCCGAGATCGGGCGGAACCGGTGTTCGAAGATCTCCGCGAGGCCCGGTCCGGCTTCGGGTCCGCCGCTGGCCCGGGAGCGGCGGACAGGCACAGCAAAACCCAGCAGGACTCCGGCCACTGTGGCGTGGATGCCTGAGGCGTGGACCAGCGCCCACGTCGCGGCGCCGAGAGGCAGCAGGATCAGCCAGGGGGCCAGCGCGTGGGTGCCGAAGAACCGGCGGAATTTCTGCACCAAGACTGTGTAGAGGCCCAGCGGGAGCAGCGCCAGCAGGAGCGGCGCGGGATGGAACTCGCTGGTGTAGAACACCGCGATGATGGTGATCGCCAGCAGGTCATCCACGACGGCGAGGGTCAGCAGGAAGATGCGCAGCGCGCTGGGCAGGTGGGAACCGATGATCGCCAGCACCGCGACGGCGAATGCGATGTCCGTGGCGGTGGGGATGGCCCAGCCCCGCAGGGTGCCTGCGTCCGCGAAGTTGACGGCGGCGTAGATGAGTGCGGGAACGGCCACGCCGCCCACGGCGGCGGCCACGGGCACCACGGATTTGCTCGGCCGGCGCAGGTCGCCCGCGACAAATTCGCGCTTGAGTTCGAGCCCGACGAGGAAGAAGAAGATGGCCAGCAGGCCGTCGGCGGCCCAGGCTCCCAGGCTCAGGTCCAGGTGCCAGGGCGCGTAGCCGATGGTGAAATCGCGCAACGCGAAGTAGCTTGCCGACGCCGGGGAGTTGGCCCAGATCAGGGCCGCCACCGCCGCGGCGACCAGCAGCGCGCCGCCCACCGTTTCCTTGCGGAGGATTTCACCGATCCGGAGTGCCTCGGCGTAACTGCCGCGGCCAAAAACGGTGAGGCGAGGGGGTGTGGGAGAAGGAGGCAGGGCGCTCATGGGGTCCTCAAAACGGGGTCGACGGAACTATGCCGACCAGACTTCCCGGCGCACCCAGGATCCAGTCTATTGGCTTTCGGCGGCCAGGGGGACGCGGCGCGGCCCAGGCCTTGGGGGGCGCCGGCGCAGGGAGGCCGGATCTCAGCCCAGCATCTGCTGCACGAGCTCACGGCATTTCCGGTAGGCGGGGGCCTTGGGATCAATGAGCGCATAGTGGTCGCCGGGGACTTTGAGCAATTGGACGGGCGCCCCGGCTGCTTTGGCCGCTCCGGCGTACGTCTCGGACTCGCTGAACGGCACGTCGACGTCGTCTGCAGTGTGAACGGCATAGACGGACGCCTCCAGCGGCACGGCACTCATCGGGTCCGCATATTTATGCCTTTTGGGGTATCTCTCCGACGAGCCGCCCAAGAAGTTGCTCACGGCGCCGTTGCTGAGGTTGAGCCGCTCGGCGGCCGCCAGGTTGAGCACCCCTGACTGGCTCACGACGCCGGTAAGGTGCACCGCACCGTCGTCATCGCCCCTGCGCGTCAGCTGTCGGTCCACCTCCGGGGCGCCGAGTCCGGCGAGCCTGCTGCGGCCCGCCGCCCAGACCGCGAGATGGCCGCCGGCCGAGTGGCCCAAGGCCACCACCCTGTCCAGCCCGAGCCCGTGTTCGGCCGCGATCTCCCGGAGCTTGTCGATCCCCGCCAGGATGTCGGCAAACGTGTTAGGCCAGCCTCCGCCGTTGCCGGCCCGGCGGTATTCCAGGTTCCAGGCGGCCATGCCGTGCGCGGCGAGGTCCTTGGCCAGAGGTTCCCCCAGCTCTGCGCCGTACTGCGAACGCCAGTACCCGCCGTGGATGACCACCACCACGCCCCTGGGCGCGGCCACCTCCGGGAGGAAAAGCTCGCCCCACTGGCTGGGGTCCTCGCCATAGTGGTACTTGTGCCTCTTCACAGCGTCCTCCTTGGGGCCCGGTGAACAGGCGACGGTGACTGCCCCCAGTGTCACCGCCGCTGCGGTAGGGGCCGTAGCCCGCTGCCGCCTTTCAGCCATGTGTCGAGCCTACAGTGGGCTCTGCGCTGCACTGTGCAGAAACCGTGCAGAGCAGGACTTGCGCGGCCGTTCAGCATCGGCCCGGCGGCGACCGGAACGTCTGCTGCGGGGGGTGCTTGCGGAGTGGTGTCGGGGGTGAGCCGTAAGCTGGGGGAATGGCGAGCAACTGGGACCGTTTGGACGCGGGCCTGCGCGGTTCCGTGCAGGAGAACGTGGAACTGTACGAGCGGGTCCGGCCTGCGCTGAAGCTGGTCACCCGGGAGGTCCTGCTCACTCTGCGAACCATGCTCAAGGACACCGAGGTCAGGCCGTTGTTCGTCACCGGCCGCACCAAGACCGTTGAGTCCTTCCGCGAGAAGATCTCCCGCACGGAAGAACCGCTGGACCCGGGCGGCCCGCGCATACTGAAGTTTCCGGACCCGTTCCGGACCCTGAACGACATGGTGGGCATCCGCGTGATCACCAAGCTGCCGGCGGAAAACGCGGCGGCGGCCAACCTGATCAAGCGCCAGCGCCAGCTCTTTGACTGCCGCGGGGACCGCGAAAAGGACATCGGCTCGATCGAGTCCGGCACCTACGGCTACTCCAGCCGGCACCTGATCCTGCGGACCATCCAGAACGAGGCTGTCAAGGAGTACCAGCAGGTCTTCAACCCCGACATTCCGCCGAACGGAAGCTATTTCTTCGAGTGCCAGATCCGCACGGTGTTCGCCCACGCCTGGAGCGAGATTGAGCACGACATCCGCTTCAAGGCCGAAGACCCCCGGGCCTGGACGCCGCACTTCGACCGCCAGTTCACCGCCACGGCGGCCATGCTGGAGACCGTGGAAAGCGCGTTTTCGGACCTGCACGACCGCTACGAGGAGGTCCGCAGTTACTGGGACCTGGACGGCGAGGGCGCCGCCCCGCTGACGCCTAACCGGATCCGCGACGTCTGGCGGACCCTGCTGCCGCACGTGGACCGGAAAGTCGACGACGACTGGGGCTGGGCCGCCGAACTGATGGCCGCCCACGGCCTGAACCAGACCATGCAGCTGGCCGGGCTGCTCAGTGCCAACCGGATCACCGAGGTCCGTGAGGCACTGGACCACCGCTACTCGCCCGGCCCGGACCGCCTGCTCGATGACCTGCTGCTGTGGCAGTACGGCACCGAACACATCGAACTCACCGCGGAGCCGGCCGACGCCGTCCCCCACCCCCGGCGCGACAGCCTGATGCGCCGGCTCAAGCAGATCGAGCGGTACCGGCTCACCCGGGGGTAGGCGAAGGCACCTGGTGGCCCGCCTCCGCGGATTCTCCCCACTTTTGGAACAACGACGCCGGGAATCGCCGGCCGTCCTGCCTGACGCGCGGGGTGCTGCCTCAAAAGTGGGGAATTTTCGTCAGGCGCGCGGGCTTACTGGCCTGCGCCGAGCTTCCCGGCCAAGCGTGCCCGCATCTGCACGCTGGCGTCGTTGAGGCCCACGATCTCCACACTCTTGCCGTGCTGTCGGTACTTCTCCGTGATGGCATCCAGCGCGGCGATCGTCGAGGCGTCCCAGAGGTGCGAGTCGCGCATGTCGATGACCACCCGCTCCGGGTCAAGGGCGTATTCGAACTGCGTGTAAAGATCGTTCGAGGACGCGAAAAACAGTTCACCGTCCACCCGGTAGGTGGCGCGCCGGCCGTCGCCGTCCTCCGTGATGGCGCGGTCCACGGTCACAAAGTGCGCCACTCGCCGGGCGAACAGGACCATGGCGGTCAACACGCCGACGCCGACGCCGATCGCCAGGTTGTGCGTGGCCACGGTGACGGCCACCGTGGCGACCATGACAAGCGTCTCGCTCTTGGGCAGCGCCCTGAGCGTGGCGGGCCGGATGCTGTGCCAGTCGAACGTCGCGACACAGACGAAGATCATGATGGCCACGAGCGCTGCCATGGGAATTAGCGAAACGACGCCACCGAGCGCCACCACGAGGATGAGCAGGAAGACGCCGGCCAGGAAGGTGGAGATCCGGGTGCGCGCCCCGGAGGCTTTGACATTGATCATGGTCTGGCCGATCATGGCACAGCCGCCCATCCCGCCGAAGAAGCCGGTGACGATATTCGCCACGCCCTGCCCCCAGGCCTCGCGGGTCTTGGATGTTCGGGTGTCCGTGATGTCATCGACAAGTTTCGCGGTCATGAGCGATTCGAGCAGCCCCACGAAGGCCATGGCCAGGGAGAAGGGGAAGATGATCTGCAGCGTCTCCAGGCTGACCGGCACATTCGGCAGGAAGAGGAACGGCAGCGAGTCCGGCAGGGCGCCCTTGTCCCCCACGGTGGGGATGTCGACGGTGCCCAGAACCGTTACTAGCGTCAGGACCACGATCGCGACCAGCGGGGCGGGGACGGCGCTGGTCAGCCGCGGCAGGCCGAACACGATCAGCAGGGCCGCCGCGGTGAGTGGATAAACCAGCCAGGGGACGCCGATCAGCTCGGGCAGCTGGGCCAGGAAGACCAGGATGGCCAGGGCGTTGACGAAGCCCACCATCACGGAACGGGGAATGAATCGCATCAGCTTCGCCACCCCGGACAGGCCCAGGATGATCTGGAAAATGCCCGCCAGGATCACAGCTGCCACCAGATAGTCCAGCCCGTGGGACTTCATCAGCGGGGCGATCACCAGGGCTACGGCGCCGGTGGCTGCCGAGATCATCGCCGGCCGGCCCCCAACGAAGGAGATGGTAACGGCCATGGTGAAGGCGGCGAAGAGTCCGATCCGCGGGTCCACGCCGGCAATGACTGAGAAGGCGATCGCCTCCGGGATCAGGGCCAGACCAACCACCAGCCCGCCGAAGACCTCGTTCTTGAGCCGGCGCGGGGACGTCAGGGCGCCCCGCACCGATTGCAGCTGCACGGGCGTGACGGCCGGGGCATCGCCGGCGGTTTTGACGGCCATCGCTGGCTCCGTTCGTGGTCAAAATGATGATCAAGGATGGTCAAGAGAGATGTTGAAGAGGGCACAACTGCGCCTCTAGCGTTCAAAAATTCTGGGGCGCTGCACTGCGCCGGAAGCTCATGCGCCGGAGGGTCCCGGCCGGAAGGGTTAGGCCGAAACGGTGGGGGCCGAATGGCGGGGAGTACGCCGCGATGGGCCCGCCGCCCATCAAATCCTACCAAGGGGGCCATGCCCGGGCGCGGATAAATCTGACATATTTGCGGGACACGCGGTCACGAAGTGGCCGGTTCGCGGATGCCGGTGACACCATTCTTGGATGCTTGAGGCAACCAAAAACCCGAATACCGTCCCGGACGCAGGCACTGGCGCCGATGCGCCGGCCAATCCAGCCCTCGCCGCCGAGGCGAAGATCGCCCGCGTCGCGGTCACCATCTTCCCGATCCTCGTAGTCGTGGCCGGGGTCGCCGGCTTCCTGCTTCCCGGCGCATTCAAACCGCTTGCGCCGAGTGTGCCCTTCCTGCTGGGCATCATCATGTTCTGCATGGGGCTGACCCTGACGCCGCCCGATTTCGCCTCGGTGGCCAAGCGGCCCTGGGCGGTGGCCCTGGGCATCGTGGCCCACTACGTCATCATGCCGGGGGCCGGCTGGCTGATCGCCGGCGCGCTGCACCTGGAGCCGGAGCTGGCCGTGGGCCTGATCCTGGTGGGCTGCGCGCCGTCAGGCACCGCCTCCAACGTCATGGCGTTCCTTGCCAAGGGCGACGTCGCCCTGTCCGTGGCCGTCGCCTCCGTGTCCACCCTGATTGCCCCGATCGTGACGCCGCTGCTGGTACTGTTCCTGGCCGGCTCGTACCTGAGCATCGACGCCGGCGGCATGGTCCAGGACATCGTCAAGACTGTCCTCCTGCCGGTCGTTGCCGGCCTGCTGGCCCGGCTCTTCCTCCGCAAGCTCGTGGCCAAGGTCCTGCCGGCACTGCCGTGGGCTTCCGCCGCCGTCATTTCGCTGATTGTTGCGATCGTGGTGGCCGGCAGCGCAAGCAAGATCGTTGCCGCCGGCGGAATCGTGTTCCTCGCGGTGGTGCTGCACAACGGCTTCGGCCTGGGCCTGGGCTACCTGGCCGGCAAGCTGGGACGCCTGGATGACAAGGCACGCAGGGCCCTCGCGTTTGAGGTCGGGATGCAGAATTCCGGCCTGGCCGCCACCCTCGCAACGGCGCACTTCAGCGCGCTGGCCGCGCTGCCCTCCGCCGTCTTCTCCCTCTGGCACAACATCTCCGGCGCCATTGTGGCCGCGTGGCTGGCCCGCCGGCCTCTGCGGGAGGGTTAAGGCCTACCGGAACCCCCGACGGCGCCGACCCGCCAAACCGCTCATCCCCGGCCGGATTCCGGAAGGAGTGATTCCGGAACAAGGTCCTTCGTGAAGGCCAAAGGTCCGATTGTTTCGGGATCTGCGGCGAGATCGAACTGCGCCGCATAGCCGGCATTCAGGTACAGGTGTTTCGCCTCCGGCTGCCGGGGGCCCGTGGTCAGGTAGACCTTGCGGTAGCCGCGGCGGGCTGCCAGCGCCTCGAGTTCGGCGAGGACGAACCGGGCAAGGCCCCGGCGGCGGTGTGCTGAATGCGTCCAGATGCGCTTGAACTCGGCGGTGTCCGGCCCGTACCGGCGGAAGGCGCCGCCGGCCACGGATTGGCCGTTCTCGCGGACAATGAGCAGGGCCCCGCCCGGGCCGGCGAACTCTTCCGCCGGGTACCGGTTCAGTTCTTCCGCGGCGGCTCCCTGGCCGAAGAGGGTGCCGTACCGGGAGTCGTATTCGTGGGCGAGTTCGTCCAGCAGCGGACGGACCCGGGGATCGCTCATGGGCAGGTTCAGGACCGTCAGCCCGGAGACGGCCAGCGGGGCTGCGGGGAGTGTTGGCGGAATCATGCCGGGTCCTTTCCGGCGGCGGCAGCCTGCGGGATGGCCTGCGCGTCGCTGTGGTGGTTGTGGTGGTGGTCGCTGTTCCCCGCCAGCAGAGACAGGATCCGCCGGGCCAGGGCGTCGTTTTCGCGGAACGGCGCAGCGTTGGTCCGGGGGCGGGCGAAGGCGCCCGCACCCCAGCCGGAGGTGCCGGGCCCGACGCCGAACAGCCGGGGACGCCGCTCCCCCACCGGACTGATGAGCTCGTTGGCGGCGGAGACCAGCAGCCGTCCCGTCGCATGGGTGCCGTCCGCGGTCAGGAGCTGTTGCTCGGTGCCGAGCCCGGAGGTGTAGAGCTGGCGCAGCAGCGGGTTCGCGGAGCGGGCCACTGACGGCGCCGGGAGCCGGGCCTCGATCAGGGCCGCCGCTGACACCGTAATGCCGGACCGGGCCGAGCTGGCCACGAACCGGCCCGAGTACTCCGCGGCGGTGATCTCGAGCCCCGGTCCAATGAACTGCAGCAGCCCCGCCCCGTGGATCGCCAGCATCTCCCGCAGTCTGCGCGGCGGCGGCCCGGAGTCGACGAAGCTGAAGAAGCCATGCCACCAGCCCTGGACGTCACGCTGGGATCTGGCGTTCAGCCGCTCGGAGGGCACCAAGCGGCCCAGTTCCATGTAGGACTTGAGCAGGGAAATGAACAGGGCCAGCGTCTCCGAATGATCGGGCCCGGTCCGGAGGGCAAGGTCCTGGCCGATGTAGTCGGCAACTGCTGCCTGGACGTCCGCGTGGCCGGCGAAAACCCGGCCCTGGAAGGGATGGTCCAGCCGTTCCAGGTCCAGATGGAGCGCCGCGTCCGGGACGGATTCGGCGACGAGCCGCTGGCGGGCCCGGCTGTACCAGTCCACGGCGGAGAATCGTTCGGCAAATTCCTGCCACCCGGTCCGGACCCGCTCCGGGTAGCCGGTGAACAGCTCGCGGTAGTACGCGTAGCCGGCGTCCTTTGCGATCAGGGGCCAAAGTTGCGCCCGGAAGTCCAGCTCGCCGGACGCGGCCAGCCGGGCGGCGACAGCCTCAGCCGTGAAGAACTCCGGTTCCCCCGCCGCCTCGCCGCGCAGGGTCGAGGTGATCTTGGAGTGGTAGGGCACGCCGCGGCGGGATCCGGCCCACAGCCGGGGCTCTTCGCCGGAGGGCACGTAGCGCAGGCCGCCGTCGGGCAATTCCTCGAACCGGCCGCCCCGGCCTTCCATCAGCAGCACCAGCAGGTCCACGAACGCCAGGCCCATGCCGGAGACAATCACGTCCTGGCCGGCCGCGAGCGGTGAATAGTCGACGTCGGTGGTGTAGCTGGGCGCGGCGTGGAACGCGCCGTGCCGGGCGGCGAAACCGGCCCATGCGGCAGAGTCCTCGTCGGGCAGCGAATCTGTGTGCCCCAAGGCGGCGACCACGACGTCGGCGCGCAGCACCTCCCCGCCGGCCAGCCGCACGCGGTAACCCGCTCCCGCTTCGACTTGTTCGGCTGGGCCCAGTCCCGTTTCGCCCTGTTCCTGGGCCCGTCCCGGTGCCTGTTCCGGTGCCTGTTCCGGTTCGACGGCGTACGCCGTGTCCTGGTGCACTGTGACGGTGATGTCAGGTCCGAGGGCGGCGACGGACCGGCGAAAGAACCATTCGAGGTAGACGCTCTGCAGCTGCCGGGTGGGGAACGTGGCACCAGTGAGGGCTCTCAGTTGGGACTGAAGTTCGTCCGGGAGGTCGGGGACGTCCGCGATGGAGCCGTCCATGACCCCGGCGGCCCACTCGGACAGGCTTGGGCCCTCGGCGGCCGGCCCCTCGCACTGGACCGAGGCGTCGGTGAACATCGTGACGTCCGCCGCGGCGGAATTGAGCATCAGCCCAGAATGCTGCTGGTAGCGCCAGATCCGGCCGGACCCCGGTGCGTGGGGCTCCACCACGTGCACGTGCACCGCGGAGGTGTTGAGCGCCTCCCGGTTGGCGGCAAGGCGTTCCAGCAACCCGGCCGTGCGCGGCCCGCCGCCGATGAGGACCAGGGTGGGGGAATGCACTGGCATGAGGTCTCCTGGGTCTGGTTCGGAGCCCTCATGCTAGGCATCCGAAACGGGGCCGGTCGAGGCGCCGGTCATGGCCGTTCACTGCGCGTAACCGCACGTCAAACGGGGAAAGAATTCGACTTGTGACGCCGTGCGAAGCCACGTGAACGCGTGCAACTTCCCGCCTTGCCGGGCGTTTTCAGCGGCCCCTAGATTGGCTGGAATCCAACCCCTATCGAAGCAACTGGAAGAAGCGAGGTGGCGCATGAGTTCAGCAGCAACCACGGTGGCCCAGTCCGTACCCGGGGCGGTGGCGTCCGCCGTCGCAGCCCAGGAAACCGGCACCGGTTCCACTCCCAACAGCCCCACCCCTCCCGGCGCCGTCCCGGGCGGCACCGGAGGCAGGGGACCCGCCACTGACTATGCCGACTACCGCATCATCCCCGCCCGCCACCCGTGGCGCTGGGTGGGTACGGCGGTGGTCGCGCTCGGCGTCGCCGGGATCGCCTGGTCCCTGGCCACGAATCCCCGCTGGGAATGGGGCGTCGTGGCGCAGTGGTTCACCGCGCAGTCGATCGTCAACGGCCTGCTGGAGACGCTCAAGCTGACCGCGATCTCCGGGGCGCTTGGTTTCATCCTGGGCTTCGTTCTGGCCCTGATGCGGCTCTCCGCGTCCCCGCTGCTCGTGTCCGTCTCCTGGACTTTCTCCTGGATCTTCCGCTCCACGCCGCTGCTCGTGCAGATGCTGCTCTGGTACAACCTGGGTTACCTGTACGAGAAGATCAGCCTGGGAATCCCCTTCACGGACATCCGCTTCTTCGAGGCGCAGACCACCACTCTGATCAGCCAGTTCGCCGCGGCGGTGCTGGGCCTGACGCTGAACCAGGCGGCCTATTCCGCGGAAATCATCCGCGGCGGCATCCTCTCCGTGGACCAGGGCCAGCTGGAGGCTGCGGCCGCGCTCGGCATCCCGGCCTGGCGGCGCTCCACCCGGATCGTCCTGCCGCAGGCCATGCGGGCCATCCTGCCCACAGCCTTCAACGAGGTGATCGGCCTGGTCAAGGGCACCTCGATCGTCTATGTCCTGGCCTACTCGGAGCTGTTCTACACCGTCCAGGTCATCTACAACCGCACCCAGCAGGTCCTGCCCCTGCTGCTCGTGGCCACCCTCTGGTACGTGGTGATCACCTCGGTCCTGAGCATCTTCCAGTACTACATCGAGCGGCACTATTCCAAGGGTGCGGTCCGCACGCTGCCGCTGACTCCGCTCCAGAAAGCCCGTAAGTTCTTCGCCACCCATGCGCCCGCTAGCCGGGACACTGCCCGGGAAAGGGGCATCCGATGAGCACCGCAACCGACGCCACCGCCGCCGGTACCGCAGAGCCGGCCACCGCTGCCTCCGCCGCCAACACCCTGAAGCCGATCCCTACCCGCGGCCTCGTTGAGATCACCAAGGTCCGCAAGGCCTTTGGCGCCACGGAAGTCCTCAAGGACATCACCCTGACCGTCGAGCCGGGCGGCGTCGCCGTGATCGTCGGCCCTTCCGGCTCCGGAAAGTCCACGCTCCTGCGCACCATCAACCACCTGGAAAAGGTCGACGGCGGGTTCATCGCGATCGACGGCACGCTGGTGGGCTACGAAGTGCGCGGAAACAAACTCCACGAACTGCGCGAAAAGGACATCCTGAAGCAGCGCACCGAGATCGGCATGGTGTTCCAGAACTTCAACCTGTTCCCGCACCTGACGGCGCTGGAGAACGTCACGGAGGCACCGGTCGTGGCACCGCGTTCAGGTAAGGCCCGCCGGTCCAAGGCTGAGGCCCGCGAACGCGGCCTCGAACTACTGGACCGGGTGGGCCTGAAGGACCGTGCCGGCGCCTACCCCCGCCAGCTTTCCGGCGGACAGCAGCAGCGCGTCGCCATCGCCCGGGCACTGGCGCTGGACCCCAAGATCCTGCTCTTCGACGAGCCCACCTCGGCCCTGGACCCGGAACTGGTCAACGAGGTCCTGGACGTCATCCGCGAGCTCGCCACGTCCGGCACCACCCTGATCATCGTCACGCACGAGATGGGCTTCGCCCGCGACGTCGCGGACACCGTGGTCTTCATGGACCAGGGCCGGATCGTCGAGCAAGGCCACCCACAGGACATTTTCACCAACCCGCGCGAAAAACGCACCCAGAGCTTCTTCTCCAAAGTGATCGAACCGGCTTTCAACATCTAAGGATTTCCATGCCCATCCGCTCCGCCCTCCGCACCGTCCGCAACGGCATTCCAGGCCGCAAAACCGCGGCGCTCCCCGCCGTCGTCCTCATCGGGACTCTTTCCAGCACTCTGGCGCTGAGCGCCTGCTCCGACCCCGGTGCGGCGGCGGCCGGCGCGCAGCCGGCCACGACGGCGGCGCGCAACGGCGTCGTCTACAACACCTCGCCGGACCAACAGCGCCTCCGTGCCAGCAAGGACGCGGCGCTGGCCGCGAAAGTCCCCGCGCTGATCGCCAAGGACGGCAAGCTCACCGTCGCCACCACGGCCGGGGCCATCCCATTGTCCTTCCACGCCACGGACGACAAGACTCCGATCGGCGTCGAGGTGGACCTCGCCCAGCTGGTCGCGGACAAGCTGGGACTGGATCTGGACACCCAGGTCACCTCCTGGGAGAACTGGCCGCTGAAGACCCAGTCCGGGGACTTCGAGGCCGTCTTCTCCAACGTGGGCATCAACGCCGCCCGCGTGAAGCTCTTCGACTTCTCCAGCTACCGCGCCGCGTACATGGGCTTCGAGGCCAAGAAGAGCTCCACTTACAACATCAAGGGCTCCGATGACATCTCCGGCCTGAAGATTTCCGTGGGCTCGGGCACCAACCAGGAGAAGATCCTCATCGCGTGGAACAAGGAACTGGAGGCCAAGGGCAAGGCGCCGGCGACGCTGCAGTACTACTCGTCCGACGCCGACACCGTCCTGGCCCTGTCCTCCGGCCGCACGGACTTGAACCTCGCACCCTACCCCTCCGTCACGTACCGCGAAAACACCCGCGACGACCTCAAAGTGGTGGGCAAGGTCAATGCCGGCTGGCCCTCCGAAACCCTTGTTGCGGCCACGACGCTCAAGGGCAACGGCCTGGCCCCGGTGATCACGGACGCCCTGAACTCCGCCATCAAGGACGGCTCGTACGCCAGGGTCCTGGAGCGCTGGGGACTCTCCGAGGAAGCCCTCCCCGAGTCCAAGACGGTCACCGAGGCCAATTTCGGGTCGGGCACATGAGGTTTCAGGTCCTCGACATCATCCCGCACCTGAAGAACCCTGTCACCGGGGAAATTGTCTCCACTGCGGACCGGCTGAACCAGGTGGTGGAGACCGCGCGCCGGGCCGAGGAACTCGGCTATGACAGCTTCTCGGTCGGCGAGCGCCACGCGGGCGAGTTCATCTCCTCCTCCCCCACCACCGTGCTCGCAGCGATCGCCGCGGTCACGTCCACGATCCGGCTGCAAAGCGGCGTGACCGTGCTCGCCGTGCTGGATCCGGTGCGCGTTGCGGAGGACTACGCCACGATCGACCAGCTCAGCCGCGGCCGGCTGGAACTGGTGATCGGCAAGGGCAACGAGGTGCTGCAGTACCCGCTGTTCGGCCTGGATCTGGCGGACCAGTGGGAGCTCCTGGCCGAGAAGTACGGCCTGCTCCGCCGGCTCTGGACCGAGGAGAACGTCACGTGGTCCGGCACGTTCCGGCCCGCGCTGACCGAACCGACCACCACCACGCCGCGGCCCTTCGCCGGAGCGCCCCGGGTCTGGCACGGCTCCGCCACGAGCCTGACTTCGGCGGCGCTGGCCGCACAGTGGGGTGATCCGCTGTTCACCGCCAACGCGATCCAGCCGCGCGCAAACTACAAGGTGCTGATCGACCACTACCGCGAGGAATACGCCCGCCACGGCCACGACCCGCGGCACCAGTACCTGGGCTCCGGCTCCGGCGCGGGCGGGGTGTTCATTGCGGACACCACGCAGGAGGCCAAGCGGCAGTTCGGCCCGGTCTACGAGGCCCTCACCACGGGCCGCAATGTGCCCGGCAACAACTCCCCGTACCGGGACATCGACCACGCAGTCACCGAAGGGCCCGCCCTCGTGGGCAGCCCCGAGCAGGTGATCGACAAGATCCTCAGCTACCACGAGCTCTACGGCCACGACCTGCAGTCCATCTCGCTGCCCACCACGCTGCCGTTCATCCAGCAGCTGGAGATCCTGGAGCGGTTCGCGCTCGAGGTCATTCCGGCGGTCCGCGCCGCCGCGTCCACCACCCTCTGGGCCCCCGGCGATCCGTACGCTGGCCGCCCGGCGGCTGGCTTTGCCGGCAAAACACCTGCAACCGAGCCCGACGCCGCGGCCCGCGTCGCCGCCAACCACACTATCCACAGGAGTTCCCATGTCCTCGCCCGCTGAAACATCCACATCCGTTGCCCCCGACGGGAACATTGCCGAACGGGCATTCGAGGACCGCGCCTTCGAAGCCGCATGGGCCGATTGGCATGCCGCCCACGAACGCCACCGCGCTGACCCCCATGGCTTCCTGGCCGTCACCCACCTGCATTGGCTGGACACCGTGCCGGCACGCCTCGACGGAGCGCCCGGCACTTGGAGCGCGGAGAACAACGTCGTCCGCCTGGTTTTGGGGCCGGGCGAACGGGTGCTCCGGGACGGGCAGGAACTGAACCCGGACGAAACCGGCGCCACCGTGGTCCTCGGCCCAATTGCCGAACGAGATGGCCTCACCCTTCGGGTGGAGGACGCCGGTGCCGGGCATACGGTGATCGAGGTCGCCAAGCGCGGGGGCCGCCATGTTGTGCGGCCGCGGCATCCGCTTAACCCGCTACTTACGGCGTACCGCGGTACGCCCGTCTATGCACCCTGCGGTGAATATTCCGTGCCGGGCATATTTGTACCATTCGCCGAGCCCCGGCCCATGACGGTGGGCGCGGCCGTCGAAGGCATCCAGCACGTCTACGAGGCCCCGGGCGAGCTCCGCTTCCGGCTGCATGGCCAGGACCTTGCCCTCACCGCCTTCAACGGCCACGTACCGGGCACACTCTCCGTGCTTTTCACGGACGCGACATCGGGCCGGACCACGTACGCAGCCAACCGCTCGCTCACCGTTGCCGCACCCGGCCCCGGCGGAAGGGTCACTCTCGATTTCAACCGGGCCGTGAACCTGCCCTGTGCCTACACCGACCTCGCGACGTGCCCGCTGCCGCCCGCCGAGAACCGCCTGCCGGTGGCCATCGAAGCCGGCGAACAGATCCCCTACGAACGTCAGGACGCCTCATGAGCACACCCCACACCCTGCCCGGATCCGGCCGCGGCCTGCTGATCATTGACCTCGACGGGGCCGGCAGCCACCCGGCTGCGCGGCGCGTTTCACCGGCGGCACCCGACGCCGCGCTGGATCCGGGCCATGTCCGCGGCGCTGTGCTCGCCGCCGAGTCGGCCGGGTTCCACGCGGCGACGTTTTCCGACCCGGGGCTGCCGGACACGGCCCCGGCCGAGCGGCCGGGCGCTTGGGCCGCGGCCCGGCTCAACGCCTTGCAGCGAGCCGCGTTCGCCGGTCCGGTGACCCGGTCGCTCGCCCTCATCCCGGAAGTGGACACGGTCTACACCGAGCCGTTCCACATCTCCACCCAGCTGGCCAGCCTGGACTACGTCTCCGGCGGACGGGCCGGCTGGCTCGTGGCCGCCTCGACCAGCGCGGCCGATGCCGCCGCCGTCGGACGGGAGACGGTCCGCGGGGCACGGCTCGCCGGCGAGGCCGCCGATTCGATCGAGGTCGGCCGCAGGCTCTGGGATTCCTGGGAAGACGACGCCGTGATCCGCGACGTCCCCACCGGGCGCTACCTCGACGTCGACAAGCTGCACTACGTCGACGTCGAGACTGACAACTATTTCGTCAAGGGTCCCTCAATCATCCCGCGCCCGCTGCAGGGACAGCTCCCTGTGCTGGCCCCGGCCGGGCTCCTTGCGCCGGAAGCCGTGGCGGCGGGAGCCGCGGATGCGCTCCTCGTCTCTGCCCCGACGCCCGGGCTGCTGGCCGCCGAGCTTGCGGAGACGCGCGCCGCCCTGTCCGCAGGGACCGCAGGGACCGCGTCCGGCGCAAGTGGACCGGCGCTGATCGCCGAGCTCGACATCGTGCTTGACGCCCGCGGCCAGGCCGCAACGGAGCGGCTGGCCGTTCTGGACGGCCACGCGGCCTGGCAGAGCCCGCGGGCACGGTTCGCCGGGACGGCGGCTGAGCTGACCGAACTGCTCACCGAAGTGCTGGCCGTGGCCGACGGCGTCCGCCTGCACCCCGCCGTACTGGACACGGATCTGGAGGAACTCTCGCGCCTGGTCCTGCCCGAGCTGCGGCGCCGGGGACTCCTGGCCCCAAACGCCCCGGATGCCACCCTCCGGGACCAGCTGGGGCTGGCCCGGCCTGCCAGCCGATACGCGGCCGCAGCCAGCGCCGCCGTCCCTTCCCCCAAGCCAGCCTCAACCACAGCCGCCGGCGCGGAGAACTAAGGAGTCCTTATGAGCCAGACCACTGAATTCACTCCGTCCGGGCAGCTCCAGCTCGGCGTCTTCTTCCAGGGTGTCAACTCCGGAACCGTCTGGAAGGCGCCCGCTTCCGGATCCCAGACGGACTTTGAATCGTTCCGGCGAATCGCCCAGACCGCCGAGCGCGGCCTGTTCGCCGCGTTCTTCCTCGGCGAAGGCCTGCGGCTGCGCGAGCATCTCGGCCGCCCGCACGCGCTCGACGTCGCCGGCCGGCCGGACGCACAGACAGCCCTCGCCGCCCTCGCCGCCGTGACCACCAGCATCGGCCTGGTCGCGACGCAGAACACCACCTACAACGACCCCGCGGACCTGGCGCACCGCCTCTCCTCGCTGGATCTGCTCTCCGGCGGCCGCGCCGCCTGGAACATTGTCACCACGGACAACGCGTGGACGGGCGCGAACTTCCGCCGCGGCGGCTACCTCGACCACGCCGACCGCTACACCCATGCCGAGGCCTTTGTGGAGACGGCCAAGCGGATCTGGGACGCCTGGAACGGGGACGGGACGGTCCGGCGGGTGCACCACAGCGGCAAGCACTACACCGTGGACGTTACGCCGCGGCTGCCGCGCACTGCCCAGTACCGGCCGGTGCTGTTCCAGGCCGGCGATTCGCCCGAGGGCCGGGACTTCGCCGCCCGGCAGGCGGACGTCATCTTCTCCGCCCACCCGCAGCTTGCCGATGCCCTGGACTTCCGCCGCGACATCGTGGAACGCACGCTCCGGGCCGGCCGGGGCGCCAACGACGTGAAGATCATGCCCGCCAGCGAATTCATCCTTGCCGCCACGCCGGAAGAGGCCCTCGAGAAGAAGGCCTGGGTCCGCAGCCTGCAGATCGGTCCGGAACAGGCCATCGCCTACCTCGAGCAGTTCTGGGGCCGGGAGCTGCAGGGCTACGATCCCGACGGCCCCCTGCCGGACATCGACCCCGTAGTGGAGGAGACCTCGGAAACCCGCGGCAGTGGCTTCCACGGCGCCAAGGCCCGCCAGCTCGCGGACCAGTGGCGGGCCGAGGCGGCGGAGAAGGGCCTGTCCATCCGCCAGTTCGTGTCGGCCAAGACCAGCCGGGGCGACTCCACGTTCACCGGTTCCTACACCGAGGTGGCGGACCGCCTCGCTGAGTACGCCCGGACGGGCGCCGTCGACGGCTTCAACATCTCGCCGTGGCTCATCCCCACCGGGCTGGATGACATCATCAACCACCTCGTCCCGGAACTGCAGGAACGCGGCGTGTACCCGACGCAGTACGCGGGCAGCACGTTGCGGGAGAACCTCGGCCTGGCTACCCCGGTGCGCTCTGCTGCCGGCGCCGACGCCCCCACCGTGACGGCGCAGGCCTAGGCGATGGCCGACGCCGGGCCCGCCACGGGGCAAGGCACAAAGCAGGACAGCGAGCACGGCACAGGTCACGGCACAGGTCACGGCACGGCCGACACCGTCCGGCTGCAGCTCACGGTCTGGGAGCAGCTCCACTAACCACAACCGCCACAGCAACGCGGGGTCACTCCGCGCCCAATAACTCCTCCTGGATGGGCGCGATCTGACCCCGCGTTGTGTTTCAGCGTTGGCGGTTAGACAGGGAAATCCCCGCCGGAACCTTATCCGGCGGGGATTTCCCTGTCCTGTGTTTCCGTTTGTGCGGCTTCTGCCTTCGGCGGGCTACTTCTTCGGCAGGCCCGCCGGGTTGAGCTCGGACCTGGTGACGGCCTCGGCGCCCAGGCCCCAGCGGTCCAGGATCTTGGCGTAGCTGCCGTCCTGGATCAGGTGGTTCACTCCCGCCTGGGCTGCGGCGGCAAGGCCGTTGCCCTTCTTGGTGGTGACCGCGATGCTGGCCTTCAGCGGCCAGCCGCCGTCCACCAGACCCACCAGCTTGGTCTTGGTATCGGTGGCCGCCTTGTAGGCCGCCGTGGCGTTCGGGCCGAAGGTGAGGTCCGCGCGGCCGGACTGGATGGCCAGCTGGGAGGCGGAGTCGTCGTCGAAATACTGGAACTCCACAGGCGCGAGCCCGTTCTTTTTGTTCTCTTCGTCCCAGCGCAGCAGGATCGCTTCCTGGTTCGTGCCGGAGCCGACGATCACGCGCTTGCCCGCGACGTCCAGTGCAGATTCGACCTTCGTGATGTTGCTGTCGGCCTTGGCGTAGAAGCCCAGCTTGTCCTCGCGGTAGCTGGCGAAGTCGAACTTAAGCTTGCGCTCCTCCGTGACCGTGACGTTGGAGAGCACGGCCTCGTACTTGCCGGAGTCGACGCCGAGCGGCCAGTCAGCCCACGCGGTCGGGACAATGTCCGCCTCGAGGCCCAGGGTCTGGGCGAGGGCGACGGCGAGGTCCACCTCGTTGCCGACCGGCGTCTTGTTGTCGGTGGCGTACACGGCCAACGGGGCGGCGAACGGGCTCACCGCCACGGTCAGCTTTCCGTCCTTTTTGACGGCGTCCGGGACCAGTGCGGCCGCCGCTGCGTCTTCTGCGGCCGGAATCCGGTCCTGCTGGGGCGAGAGGTTGAACTGCTTGACCCCCGACGACGGCGCCGCCGTGGTGCCGCTGGCGGCGGCGGCACCGGGGTCGGAGCACGCCGCCAGACCCAGGAGTGTGGTGGCGGCCAACGCCACGGTGACGCCGGATTTGAATGAAAGACTGGACATGTTTACCCCTCGAAGATGCTCGGATGTGATGCTGTGCCAGCAACTATCCGGGCCACGCGAAGGGCGGTCAAAGTGCCGTGAAACTCAGGGAGACAAGGGGTAACCGCGCTTAATGCGGACAGTGCGCACGTGACCTGCGGAGGCCAAGTGTTACCGCAGGTTGCACCGCATGACGCGGCGGGACGAAATTGTTCACGCCAGCCCGCCACTGGCCTAGCCTGCATAGAAAGGCAGCACGACACAGGAGGGGTGGACTTGTCAGTGACCACGCAAGAGACTACGCGCCGGACAACGCACCGGATCAGCATCGACGCCCCGGCGGAGCTGATCTTCAGCATGCTGCGGGATTCCTCGCACTGGCCCTACCTCGACGGCCTGACCGTCTATGCCGAGCGTGTCACTGGCGACGATTCGGGCCATGAGCTGCGGACCTCGGTGGTTTCCAACGGTTCGCTGAGCTCCAGCCACTGCTGGCGTGTCTTCGATGCGCCCGGGCTCCGTGCCGAATTCCAGCAGCTGGACCTCGAACCCCCGCTCCGGCTGCTCGGCGGAGCCTGGGAGATCCGCTCGGCGGACGGGCTCAGCGAGGTCACGCTGAACCACTATTTCGAGCTCGACGACGACTACCTCGCCGAACGGATCACCGCGATCATCGGGGACTACGGTCCCCGGGAACTGGAGGCGCTCCGGGCCAGCTGCGAACGGTTCGCCATGCTGCTGCAGCACCACACCGCGCAGGGGCAGTCGGCGCCCGAGCCCGTAGCAGCCCGCTCCACAGCGGTCCGGGCCCCCGTTGTCCAGCCGGCAGTAAAGGAGGCCTGAATGTCGGAGGCCAGATTTACCACAGAGCGTGACGGCTTCGGCCGGCTCCTCGCCGACCGTGAAGTCTGGCGGCAGGCCACCACCATTGCGGCGGCGGGCGAGCTCACAGCCCGCTGGCTGGAGGGCAGAAGCCAGTACCAGCCGGGCACCTTCGCGCCCGGGTTCGACGACGAGACGACCGCCATCGCCGGGCAGCTGGCCCGGCTCAACCGCAACGGGCTCTTCACCAAGGAATCCCAGCCGGGCGTGCAGGTCGACGGTCTCGCGCAACGGGCTTACGTGACGGCCTTTTGCAGCCCGGAGACGGCGTCGGCGCTCCTGGAGCTGTCCACCCGTTCCGGCCTTGTGACCGTCGCCCATGCCCCCGGCGAGGCGAGTAGTGCTTCCATCCCGGTAACCGTGCAGGATGACGCCGTCGTCACCGTGCTGGGCAGCAGCGAAGGACCGGTGAATGAAGACCAGCTGAAGGACTGGGCGGCCGAGTCCAACGAGACCCTGGCCCTCGTCCTGGCGGACGCCTGGTACGTGGAAATCTTCGACCCGGTCTGGGCCAGGAACACGGTCCTGTTGCCGGCCGTGCTGGAGGCGCTGGAGTCCGAATAGCCGGACGGGATGGTCCCGCGGGCAGGGCCGCCGCAGGTTTACATGTCGCTGGCGTCCCAGCCGATACTGGCGGCCTCGTCCAGCGTCCGCGCCTCGAAATGCTCCAGCAGGTCCTTCATGGCCTCGACGCTTTGGGTGAACACGTCCGATGCCCGCCACTGCTCGACCTGTTCCAGGGATTCCCATGGTCCGGTGCTGATGAACCGGTTCTTGACGTCCCGGTCGTGCATCAACACGGCTTTGCCGTTGGGGAAGTCTTCCTTGGTTTTCCTGGCCAAGTCGCGCCAGGCCTGCACGAAATCATTCTCGCGCCCGGGATGCACCAGCCAGATTCCAAGCGTATAAACCGACACGTCGGCCACCTCCATGCTCTGTACGGGGTTGATACGGCCGATTATCTTCTTGTCCGTCTGGTCGGGGTAGGGCCGGATTGCCCGGGCCGGGCCGAGACGCGGGGGCCCGTCAAGAAACCGTTGTAACGGTGGAGCGGAAGGCCTAGCATGTGGGCGGAGCCCCATGCTGGGTGCCGGCCCCGGACCTTTCCATCAGTACGTATCGGCCACGCCCGGCGGACCTGCGCCCCGGGCGTCACAGGATAGGAAAAGCCATGACCAAGTATCTGTTCGAAGCGAACTATGTTGGCGACGGAATCAAGGGCCTCATGCGCGAGGGCGGCACCAAACGCCGCGATGCGGTTGTTGAGGCCCTTAAGTCGGTGGGCGGATCGCTCGATAGCTTCTACTACGCCTTCGGGGACACCGACGTCCTGGGCGTCTTCGACATCCCCGACCAGGCCAATGCCGCCGCCCTGTCGCTCATGATCAATTCCACCGGGACCGTGAACCTGCACTTGAAGCCGCTCCTGACGCCGGAGGACATCGACGAGGCAGCCAAGAAAACGCCGTCCTACCGGCCCCCGGGGCAGTAGGGCACAGCCCCCCACAGGGCACAGCACCCACAGGGCACATCCTCGCGGCCAGCTTCACCTGCCCGCCTCTTGAGGGAGCCGGTTGACCGGCTCCGGGTTACCGGAGCCGGGTGAACCAGGACCTCAGCGCTGGCCGTCCATGATCTCGTCGGCATTCTCCACAACCCAGCCGAAGAGCGGGAGCAGGTGTGCCGTCAGTTCCCGTCCGCGCGGCGTCAGGCTGTAGTCCACGCGTGGCGGAATACTGGGTTGCGCCTCGCGGTGAACCAGCCCGTCACGTTCCAGGACCTTGAGCGTCTGGGCCAGCATCTTTTCACTGATGCCATCGGCCCGGCGCCGAAGATCGCTCCAGCGCTGCTCGCCGTCGTCCAGGGCAACCAGGATCAGGACTCCCCACTTGCTGGTGACGTGGTCCAGCACCACCCTGCTGGGGCAGCCGGCAGGAAAAACGGCGCCGGTCACGGCGGCGGAGCCGCGGGGCAGTCCGGCACTAACCTTCATATCAGTACCTTACTTCAAAGTGCGTACTCTCCACAGGGAAGTTCTGCACAGGTGGCCTTGTTGTCCCTTGCGGAAGAGCAAGAAAACCTGAAAGGACTTCCCATGAGCATCGTCATCACCGGAGCCACCGGCCAGCTGGGCCGCCACGTCATCGCCGCCCTCCTGCAGCGCGGCGTACCCGCCCACCAAATTGTCGCCGTCGGACGCTCCACCGAGAAGCTGGCTGACTTCGCCAGCCGCGGGGTCCAGGTCAAAGCCATGGACTACGACGACGCCGCGACGGTCGCCGAGGCGCTTAGGGGCGCGGACAGGGTCCTGCTGATTTCCTCCAGCGCGGTCGGCCAGCGTGTGGAGCAGCACCGGACCGTGATCGAGGCCGCCAGTGCCGAGGGCGTGGACCTGATCGCGTACACCAGCATCGCGAACGCGGACACCACCGGCATGAAGCTGGCCGCCGAGCACCAGGCCACCGAGGCCCTCCTCGAGGAGTCCGGCGTCCCGTTCGCACTCCTGCGCAACGGCTGGTACCTGGAGAACTACACCGAGCAGCTGCCTGCCACTCTCGCCCAGGGTGCCCTGGCCGGCAGCGCAGGCGACGGCAAGATCAGCGCGGCCACCCGCGCGGACTATGCAGAGGCCGCCGCCGCCGTGCTCGTGGCCGACGGCCAGGCCGGCAAGGTCTACGAACTCGGCGGCGACGAGGCATTCACCATGACCGAGCTGGCCGGGGGGATCAGCGCCGCGGCCAACCGGCCCATCAGCTACCAGGACCTGCCCGCGGCCGAGTACGCCGCAATGCTGGCAGGCTTCGGTGTGCCCCAGGACTTCGCGGACATCCTGGCGGACTCGGACCTCGGGATTGCCCGCGGCGATCTGCACGTCACCACCGCGCACCTCAGCGGGCTCCTTGGCCGGCCCACCACGCCGATGACCGACGCCATCCGCGCCGCAGTGTCGGCTCTTTAGTCCGGGGCAGCGCCGGCCTTCCGGGAAACCGCCGGACCGCCCGGGTCTGTCACCGGCTGGGCTGCGCGGAGAGCCCGTCTCTGCGCTGCCCGGCTTCGGCGTATGGACAATCGAACCCGGAGGGAGCGCACAAAGCCCGGGCAGGCCGCCGTCGTCATGCCAGGGCGGAAAGCCCGTCGGCGCGCCCACCTTGCTGGCTGCCGGCGGCAGTGAATTGGTCCAGCCAGGCCAGGGCGGCGTCCCTGGAAGTGAAGAACTCGTGCGGATAGCGGGTGTGCCGCTTCATGGCTGCAGCGATAACACGATCCACAGTGCTGGATCCCAGCACGGCGATCGCCAAGACCCCTTTTGTCTGAGCGAACTCATACCTGGCGGCCGCGCTGATCTCCACGTCGGTCATCTCGGAGAGCATCGGCATCGGGGTTCCCCCGCTGATCTCTTCCACGGCGCACATGGCGTCCTTGGCGTCGTCGACGTCAACAAAGGAGCCGGGAACCCAGAAGGATTTGATGATGCCCGCGCTGATGCTCAGCACGTTCTTCCCATCAGCAGCTGCTATCTGTCCTGGCATCATCGTGACCATTCTAGGGCCGGCCCTGCCAACCCAGGGCTTTGTGGTTCGTTGCGCGTGGCGGAGCCCAAAAGCCCCCGGAAGCGAGGCCATACTGCCCGGCACCAGTGGACATGTCCCGCACCCCTTGCCCTGAGTGGACATGTCCCCGGTTCGGAAAGGACACTTGCCGCGCCGGGAGGGAACATGTGCCCCGGCGCGTCGCAGGGATGGACATAGTGGGCATATGTGCATCCCTGGGCGCACGCGGAGGACATGTCCCGCACGTGAACTCCAGATCCTCCACGGGACATGCCCTCCACTGCCGCCCGGCCCGGAGCATGTCCTGCGCACCCCGCCCCGAGTGGACATGTCCCCCGCCGGGAGGGAACATGTGCCCCGGCGCGGCTGAGGGATGGACATAGTGGGCATATGTCCATCCCTGGGCGCACGCGGAGGACGTGTCCCGCGGGCCGGGTGCCGCCTGGCGGAGCCGCAGGACATTTCCACAGCTGATTCACAGGAACAGCTCCTATTGGAGTGACAGCCGAAGGGCCGACAATAGTTCGACCTGATAGGAGTATTTGCCGGGCGACGGTGGCCGCGACTTACTGGAGCATCAGTGGCGAGCGTCTTGACCTTTCGGCCTGAAGCAAGCGAACTGGGACCGAATACTGATGGGGGCTCTTCGGCATGATCACCCTGCGCAAGCTCGTCCTTCCCCCGTTCGTCGCCGTCCTGCTGCTCTCGACCTCGGCCTGCACCTCAGAGACGAGCGCGGCTGGTTCCCCGCCCACCAGCGCGAGGAGCAACTCCGACCCGTCCGCCAGCCCCAGCGCTGCCGTGCCTCCCCGCGCTAACTCCGCCAGTCCCAGCACCGCCCCTTCCCGTGCGGCTGCCCAGCAGCTCAATCCTGCGAGTCCTGTGGATGCGCGGTCGGTGCTGGAGGCGTTCAGGTCCCGGGATGTGGCGGCCCACATGGAGGCGCTGCAGCGGGTGGCCGATGCCAATGACGGGAACCGGGCTTCGGGCACGTCCGGGTATGAGGAGTCGGCCCGCTACGTCGAGGAGCAGCTGCGTGCGGCCGGGTACTCGCCGGTCCGGCAGACCTTCAGCTTTGAACGGGAGGGCCGGCGCCGGCAGCAGGTGGAGTCGTTCAACATCCTGGCCGACACCGGGGGCAGCGCCGGGCACACGGTGGTGGTGGGCGCGCACCTGGATTCGGTACGTGAGGGGCCGGGGATCAATGACAATGCCAGCGGCGTCGCGGCGGTCCTGGAGACCGCCCGGTGGATGAAGGAGGCCGGGATCGCGCCGGCCAACCGGGTCCGGTTTGCGTTCTGGGGTGGGGAAGAGGACGGGCTCTACGGGTCCCAGCATTACGTCGACGAACTCAGCGCGGCCGAGAAGGGCCAGACCGCGGCGAATCTGAATGTGGACATGGCGGCCTCGCCCAACGGGGTGCGGTCTGTCCACGACGGGGACGGCACGGACTTCGGCCACGCCGGGCCGGACGGGTCGAAGGCGGTCGAGGACATCCTCTTCCGCTTCTTCGAGGAGAACTCGCTTCCCGCCGAGACCACGCCCTTTGACGGCGGGT
>NZ_FPAY01000022.1 GCF_900116495.1 Arthrobacter sp. ov118 | reverse complement strand
GGGTGCGAACGGCTTTTGAAGGGTCCGTTCGCGGGGTGGGTGTGTGGTGTAAGTTATCGGCCTATTAGTACCGGTCAGCTTCACGAGTCGTTAGTCCTCGCTTCCACATCCGGCCTATCAACCCAGTGGTCTGGCTGGGGGCCTCTCACACACAAGGTGTATGGAAATCTCATCTCGAAGCGAGCTTCCCGCTTAGATGCTTTCAGCGGTTATCCCATCCGAACGTAGCTAATCAGCGGTGCACTTGGCAGTACAACTGACACACCAGAGGTTCGTCCGTCCCGGTCCTCTCGTACTAAGGACAGCCCTTCTCAAATTTCCTGCGCGCGCAGCGGATAGGGACCGAACTGTCTCACGACGTTCTAAACCCAGCTCGCGTACCGCTTTAATGGGCGAACAGCCCAACCCTTGGGACCTACTCCAGCCCCAGGATGCGACGAGCCGACATCGAGGTGCCAAACCATGCCGTCGATATGGACTCTTGGGCAAGATCAGCCTGTTATCCCCGAGGTACCTTTTATCCGTTGAGCGACGGCCATTCCACAATGTACCGCCGGATCACTAGTCCCGACTTTCGTCCCTGCTCGAGATGTCTCTCTCACAGTCAAGCTCCCTTGTGCACTTACACTCGACACCTGATTGCCAACCAGGCTGAGGGAACCTTTGGGCGCCTCCGTTACTTTTTAGGAGGCAACCGCCCCAGTTAAACTACCCATCAGGCACTGTCCCTGACCCGGATTACGGGCCGAAGTTAGATGTCCAAAGTGACCAGAGTGGTATTTCAACGATGACTCCACCATGACTGGCGTCACGGCTTCAACGTCTCCCACCTATCCTACACAAGCCACTCCGAACACCAATACCAAACTATAGTAAAGGTCTCGGGGTCTTTCCGTCCTGCTGCGCGTAACGAGCATCTTTACTCGTACTGCAATTTCGCCGAGTTTATGGTTGAGACAGCGGGGAAGTCGTTACTCCATTCGTGCAGGTCGGAACTTACCCGACAAGGAATTTCGCTACCTTAGGATGGTTATAGTTACCACCGCCGTTTACTGGGGCTTAAATTCTCAGCTTCGCCTTGCGGCTAACCGGTCCTCTTAACCTTCCAGCACCGGGCAGGAGTCAGTCCGTATACATCGTCTTGCGACTTCGCACGGACCTGTGTTTTTAGTAAACAGTCGCTTCCCCCTGGTCTCTGCGGCCCCGATCCCCTCCCACCAGCAAGTGGTGTTCAAGGTTGGGGCCCCCCTTCTCCCGAAGTTACGGGGGCATTTTGCCGAGTTCCTTAACCATAATTCTCTCGATCGCCTTAGTATTCTCTACCTGATCACCTGTGTCGGTTTGGGGTACGGGCGGCTAAAACCTCGCGTCGATGCTTTTCTCGGCAGCATAGGATCACCGAATCCCCCCATACGGGGGTCCCGTCAGATCTCAGGCACATGAACGGCGGATTTGCCTACCGTTCGCCCTACATCCTTAGACCGGGACAACCATCGCCCGGCTCGGCTACCTTCCTGCGTCACACCTGTTAATACGCTTGCCTCCCAGGATCAGGTCCCGCGCTCCACCAAAACCCTTCCGTCCAAAGGACGGTCGGGCAGGTCTCGGGCGGTTAGTATCCCCTGTTCAGCATGGGCGGTTTTTCGCCGGTACGGGAATATCAACCCGTTGTCCATCGACTACGCCTGTCGGCCTCGCCTTAGGTCCCGACTTACCCAGGGCAGATTAGCTTGACCCTGGAACCCTTGATCATCCGGCGGACGGGTTTCTCACCCGTCTTTCGCTACTCATGCCTGCATTCTCACTCGTGTAGGCTCCACCGCTGGTTTCCACCGCGACTTCACCGCCCACACGACGCTCCCCTACCCATCCAGACGCCTGAACCACAAGGGCTTGGCTAATATCTGAATGCCACAACTTCGGCGGTGTACTTGAGCCCCGCTACATTGTCGGCGCGGAATCACTTGACCAGTGAGCTATTACGCACTCTTTTAAGGATGGCTGCTTCTAAGCCAACCTCCTGGTTGTCTTCGCAACTCCACATCCTTTCCCACTTAGCACACGCTTAGGGGCCTTAGTTGGTGGTCTGGGCTGTTTCCCTCTCGACTATGAAGCTTATCCCCCACAGTCTCACTGCTGCGCTCTCACTTACCGGCATTCGGAGTTTGGCTGACGTCAGTAACCTTGTAGGGCCCATTAGCCATCCAGTAGCTCTACCTCCGGTAAGAAACACGCAACGCTGCACCTAAATGCATTTCGGGGAGAACCAGCTATCACGAAGTTTGATTGGCCTTTCACCCCTACCCACAGCTCATCCCCTCCATTTTCAACTGAAGTGGGTTCGGTCCTCCACGACGTCTTACCGTCGCTTCAACCTGGCCATGGGTAGATCACTTCGCTTCGGGTCTAGATCACGCCACTGCAACGCCCTGTTCAGACTCGCTTTCGCTACGGCTTCCCCACACGGGTTAACCTCGCGACGTAACACTAACTCGCAGGCTCATTCTTCAAAAGGCACGCCGTCAC
>NZ_FPAY01000015.1 GCF_900116495.1 Arthrobacter sp. ov118 | reverse complement strand
GTTCGGATACCGTGGTCCCAGTCCTGCGCGGTGCGCGGGTTAACGCCCACCGCGCTGGCAGCTTCCCTGCGTGTGCTGCCGGCCTTGCGCAGCCGGAAATACTCCCCGAGCCCGGGATGAACCGGGCCGCCGGGCCTGCCCCGGAACCCGGCACGCCTTGCCCATTTCCGGCACGTGTACCGGTTAAAGCCCAGTGACTCGGCAGCCCGGGCCACATTACCCAACCGATCCAGAACCGAGAAGAACTCGTCCTTCTGCTCCTGCGTGTATTTCCTGCTGGTTCGTGGTGCTTCCGCTAAAGACGACACGGTCGTTGCAACTCCCAATTTTCATTGAGTGTTGCAACGACCGCTAGAACTCGCCAGTGCCGGAATGGGCGGTAAGTGACCCCGCGTTGCTTCTAGCTGGCGCTCTTCTGGGCGACGAGTTCGATCTCGACGAGCATCTTGGGATCCAGGAACGGCAGCACGTGAACCAGGGAGAGCGTGGGCCGGATGTCGCCGAAGACCTCGCCGTGGGCTCGGCCGGCCTCTTCCCACTTGCTGATATCGGTCAGGTACAGCTTGGACTGCACCACGTCCTCAAAGCCGAAGCCGGCCTCGGCCAGCACAGCGCCGAGCTTCTGCAGGATGTGCCTGGTCTGGGAATAGAAGTCGTCGCCTACAATTCCGTCCTCGCCGCTGGCGGCGGTCGCGGAGATGTAAAGGGTGTTGTCCACCTGGACAGCCCGGGAATAGCCGAGGGCCTGTTCCCAAGTGGAGCCGGTGCCGAAGGTCTTGCGCATGGGGGCCTTTCGCAGTTGCCGCAGGGATCGGCACAACTTTAGGTCGCCAGAGCCAAGAGCTGCCAAACCGGGTTGCTTTGTGTCGGCGGGCCCGCGTGGGGCGACTGCCCTGGCTAGAGCTCCTGCCGGTAGACGAGCAGTTTGATCTCCGTGCCCGGCACCAGCCAGTCACGCTCCGGAGCCCGCAGGAAGCCGGTTGTCCGGTAGAGCCCGTGCGCGCTTTCCCAGGTCTCGCCAGTGGTGAGTGCCACGGCATGGATCCCCGGCAGGGTCTTGGCGTGTTCGACAATGGCCTGGACCATGGCTTTGCCGGCGCCGCTGCGCTGGACGGACGGGTCCACCACCAGCATGCGGAACTCCAGCTCGTCGCTCCGGGCGATGTCCGCGTAGGGCTCGCCCTCGACCGCAAGTGTCACCGAGCCGAGAATCCGGCCGTCCCGCTCCGCCACCCAGATGGTTGCGTCTGCCGCACGCTGCGCGACGTTCTGGATCTGCCGCATGTAGGGGTGGTCGGCGTTCTCGAAATAGCCTGCTGCCAGGTAGGCATCCCGGGTGATGCGCGCTATGGCGTCGTAGTCGGCCGGAACGGCGGGGCGGATGAGGATCTGCGAAGGCACCCGTCAATGGTACGGGCGCTCGATGCCCGCCTCGCCCGGAAGAGCCGTTTCCGTGACTGAACTATCACCTTTAGCCGCGGCAACCGCCAACGGGTACCTCCGGTCAGAGGGGGAACTTGCCCGAGAGTTCCAGCGACCCGGCGCACGTCCAGGCCGCCAGCCGTTCCTCGTCGGACGGGCCTCCGGCCAGCGGACTGGTAAGCCGCGGCCGGCGCACCCAGCAGCCGGCCTCCTCAGCGATCAGGGCGCCGGCGGCGAAGTCGTGCTCATTGAGCCCGCGTTCACCGAAGGCGTCGTGGGTGCCGTCCGCCACGAGGCACAGGTCCAGCGCGGCCGAGCCCAGCCGGCGCATGTCGGCGAAACCGTCCATCAGGGCGCCCAGGCCGGCGGCCTGTTCGGCCCGGACGTCGGGATCGTAGCTGAAGCCCGTGGCCAGGATCTGACCGGCCCGTCCCGGGACCGGGCCGAACAGGGCAGTCAGCCGGCCTTGCTCCTGGAGCCACGCCCCCTCACCGCGGGACGCGAAGTAGGTGCGGCCCAGTGCCGGGGCGCTGACGACGCCGGCCAGCCAGGCGCCGTCGGCGTCGGCCACAGCCACGGAGGTGGCGTAGTAGACGATGTTGCGGATGAAATTGGTGGTGCCGTCGAGGGGGTCGATGGACCAGCGGTAACCGCTGGGCTCCGCCGGCAGGATGGTGCCGCCCTCCTCCCCCGTGATGATGTCCCGCGGCCGGGCCGCGGTGATGACCTCCCGGACGGCGGCCTCCGCGGCGACGTCGAAGGCCGTCACCCAGTCCCCCGAGTCGCCCTTGTTGCTGACATTGAGGACCGCTGCCTCCCGGGTGGCCAGGACCGCGGCCCCCGCGGCCGCGGCCGACTTCGCCAGTTCCAGCAATGCCGCCGGTGCGGGTGCGGAAGCGTCAGGGACGCCCGGACCGGAGCTCATTGGGCCGCTGCCTCGCTGTGGTCCTCGAGTCGGTCCTCGCCGTCCTCGTCGGCTTCAGCGGTGATATCAGAACTGCCGTCCGCGTCGCCGGTGGCCGCCGGGCCGTTGGCCAGCAGTTCTCGGAAGCCGTCCTCGTCCAGGACCGGGATGCCGAGCTGTTCGGCCTTGTCCAGTTTGGTGCCCGCGTTCTCGCCGGCCACCACATAGCTGGTGTTCTTCGAGACCGAGCCGGCGGCCTTGCCGCCGCGGATCAGGATGGCTTCCTTGGCCTCATCCCGGCTGAAGCCCTCGAGGCTACCGGTCACCACCACAGTCAAGCCCTCGAGGGTGCGCGGCGTGGATTCGTCGCGTTCGTCGGCCATCCGGACGCCGGCGGCCGCCCAGCGGTCCACGATGTCGCGGTGCCAGTCCTCGGCGAACCATTCCGTCAGGGCCTGGGCAATCACCGGGCCCACGCCGTCGACGTGGGCGAGCTCGTCCTCGGAGGCCTGCCGGATGGCGTCCATGTTGCCGAACGCGGTGGCTAGGGCGCGGGAGGCCCGCGGGCCCACATGCCGGATGGACAGTGCCACGAGGACCCGCCACAGCGGCTGGGCTTTTGCCTTCTCGAGTTCGCGAAACAGTTTGTCCGTGGTGGCCGTGGGCTTGGACGGGGTCTTGGCGGTGGCCTTGGTGTAGAAGTAAGGCACGAGTTCGAATTCCCCGGTGCCCACGCCCTTGGAGCGCTTCTCCCGGCGGACGCGGACGTCGGCGAGCTGCTCCGGGGTGAGGTCGAACAGCGTCGCCTCGGTGGTCAGCGGAGCGGTTTCGGGTTCGGCCGGCTGGGTCAGGGCGATGGCGGCTTCCCAGCCGAGGGCCTCGATGTCGAAGGCGCCGCGGCCGGCGAGGTGGAAGACGCGTTCGCGCAGCTGCGCCGGGCAAGAGCGGGAGTTGGGGCAGCGGATGTCCACGTCCCCTTCCTTCCCCGGGGCCAGCGGCGTGCCGCAGGCCGGGCATTCGGTGGGCATGATGAAGTCCCGGACGGGCGGGTCCTGCTGATCCCGGAGCGCCAGGACCGGGCCCACAATTTCCGGAATGACGTCCCCTGCCTTGCGCAGCACCACGATGTCGCCGATCTTCACGCCCTTGGCTTTGACGACTTCCTGGTTGTGCAGGGTGGCCATTTCCACGGTGGAGCCGGCAACCTTGGCTGGCTCCATCACGCCGAACGGGGTGACGCGCCCGGTGCGGCCGACGTTGACGGCGATGTCCAGCAGTTTGGTGTGGACCTCCTCCGGCGGGTACTTGTAGGCGACCGCCCAGCGGGGCACCCGGGTGGTGTAGCCGAGGGCACGCTGGGTGGCGAAGTCGTCCACCTTGACCACAATGCCGTCGATCTCGTGCGTAAGGCTGTGCCGCTTGTCGCCGTAGCGCTTGATGAACTCCAGGACGTCGGCCAGCCCGGGGAGGACCTCGAAATACGGGCTCGTGGGCAGGCCCCACTCGGCGAGCTGGCGGTAGGTGTCCGACTGGCTGACGGTCTGGAGTCCCTCGCGGGCGCCGATGCCGTGGACGTACATCCGCAGCGGCCGTTTGGCGGTTTCGGCGGGATCCTTCTGCCGCAGCGAACCGGCGGCGGCGTTGCGGGGGTTGGCCAGGGGCGCCTTGCCGGCCTCGATCAGGGCTTCGTTGAACTCCGCGAAGGCCTTGGACGGGATGAAGACTTCACCCCGGATTTCCATCTCCGCCGGGAAGCCGGTCCCGCTGAGCCGTTGCGGGATCTCCTTGATGGTGAGGACATTGTGCGTGATGTCCTCACCGGTGGTGCCGTCGCCGCGGGTGGCGGCCCGGACCAAGACGCCGTCGCGGTAGAGCAGGTTCACGGCGAGGCCGTCGATCTTCAGTTCGGTGAGCCACGACGGCCGGTTGTTTCCGTTGCCGATCTTGGCCACGCCGGCCTCGGCTTTGGCGATCCAGGCCTCCAGCTCCTCAAGCGAGAAGACGTCTTCCAGGCTGTACATGCGCTGCAGGTGTTCGACGGCGGCAAACGCGGCGGAGACCTCGCCGCCCACTTCCTGCGTGGGCGAATCGTTGGACACCAGCTCCGGATGCATCGCTTCGATGGTTTCCAGCCGCCGGTAGAGCTCGTCAAACTCGGCGTCGGAGATGATCGGCGCGTCCTCCTGGTAGTACGCAAATCGGTGTTTGCGGACCTGCTCCACGAGGTCCTCGTACTCCGTGCGAACGTCGCCGGCGGGGATCTGCTCCCCAGTGGGACTTTGGGTGTCGGTCTCTGCTGCGGTCTTCCCTGTGCTCACAGACCTATCCTGCCCTAGTTCGGTGCCGTTGTCCGGTCGCCGGCCCGCTCCCCGGCGTGGTCGGCAGTGTGGTCAGCCGGCGCTCGTTCAGGAGCGGGCATCACCGGAGGCGACGTGGGCGTCGACCACAATGGCGGTGACGTTGTCCCGCCCACCGCTGCGCAGGGCCGCCTGGATCAGCTCGTCGACAGCCGCCTGGGGGTCCGCCTGGGCCCCAAGGATGTCGGCAATCTGCTCGTCGCTTAGTTCGCCGTTGAGTCCGTCCGAGCAGACCAGAATCCTGTCGCCGTCCTCCAGGGGAAGCAGCCAGTAGTCTGCCCCGGTCTCATCGCCCGTGCCAAGTACGCGGGTCACAACGTGCCGCCGCGGGTGGACAGCGGCGTCGGCCTGGGTGATCTGGCCGGCGTCGACGAGTTCCTGCACCTCGGAATGGTCCACGCTGACCTGCACCAGCCCGCCTTGGCTGAACCGGTAGGTGCGCGAATCACCGATGTTCAAAACCAGCCAGTACGGAACGCCCAGTTGTTCCACCACCACGACGCCGGACAGCGTCGTGCCCGCCCGCGAGCCGGTGGCCTCCCGGATGGCTTGGTCCGCCTGGTCCAGGTACTGCTGGACGACGGCGGCGGTAGCCGTCCGCTCCCCCGCGGCCAGTTGCGGCGCCTCGGCGAGGGTGTGCACACAGATGCCGCTGGCTACTTCACCTGCTTCGTGGCCCCCCATGCCATCGGCGACGGCGAAGACGGGGTCGTAGGCGATGTAAGAATCCTCGTTCTCCTCACGCCGCAGGCCACGGTCCGTGCCGTAGCCGCAGGTGAGCCGATAGTCCGCGGTGCCGCCGGGGCTCGTGCTGGCGGCATCAGGAGCGGCGTCGGGCTGTGAATTCATGCCTGTCCTAGGTATTGGTCCAAAGTCCCGCCGGCGGCAGGTGGCTCCGACTATTGCACACTGTCCGCCGCATGGGAAACAGTTCCGGCCGCATGTTGCCGGAGCCGGCCGTTGCCGATTAGGGGACGTCAGTCCAGGATCAGGCCCCGGCCACTGCCGGGCTGCAGCTGCACCGGGTGGATTTCGCCGAACCCGCGGACATCCTCAGCCGGGCGGGGCACCAGGATGAAGCGTTCGTCCTGCTCCAAGGCGGCCGCCGTCATGGAGTCCACCAACACGCTTCCGGGGTCGGCGAGGGCAGTCAGGCGCGCGGCGAGATTGACGGTGGGTCCGTAAATGTCACCCAGCCGCGACAGGATGCGGCCCCACACCATGGCTACCCGAGCCTGCGGCAGGATCTCGTCCTCGGTGAAGGCGCGGCTAAGCGCCAGCGAAATCTCGGCGCCGGCCGCCGGTGTTTCGGCGATGTACAGGACTTCGTCACCGACCGTCTTGACCAGGCGGCCGCCGCCGACGGAAATGATTTCGGCGCACTTGTTTTCAAAGCGCTGCACCAGCTGGGCCAGCGTCTTCTCGTTCATC
Organism: Arthrobacter sp. ov118; assembly: GCF_900116495.1. Taxonomy (GTDB): domain Bacteria; phylum Actinomycetota; class Actinomycetes; order Actinomycetales; family Micrococcaceae; genus Arthrobacter. Next base: position 45,862 of record NZ_FPAY01000015.1, on the reverse strand, counting down.
CTGCGGGACAGGCTCGTGTAAGACACCAGGTCCGCGAAGCCAACGGCCCGGGCCAAGGGCAGCGGCGCATCGTCCTCGTCGCCTTCGCGGCCCTCTTCGCTGGACTGCAGCCCGGCTTCGGCCCGGACGGCCAGGCGCTGGACGCCGGCGTTGAGCTGGCGGTGCCAGGAATAGACAAGCATTTCCTCGAGGGCGTCGATGAGAGACGGCAGCTGGTCAACGAGCTGCTTCCGGGCAACGGCGTCCGGCACCCCCTGCTTCTGGACCATGTCCTCCACCAGGGCCTCGATCTGCCAGACCACCATCCGGTCGGTCATCTGGCCGATGGCCCTGGTGATGGAGATGGCGGCTTCCTCGGTGAGCACGCCCTCACGCACCAGGTCCACGATGGTGGACAGGGCCGCCTGGTCACGTTCGGTGAAGGCGACATCGTCATCGCCGAGGTTGGGGAAGCCGAGGGCGCGCCACAGTTTCCGGGCCGACAGCAGCGACACTCCGGCACCGGCGGCGACTTCACGACGCCGGAGCTTGCGTTCGCCGCCCAGCAGCCGGGCTTCCAGGGCCTTGGCGGCAAGCCTTTCCGCGGACATCGCCCCGGTGGGCGGCGCGGGTTCATCCGCCGGCTCATCCGCCGGTGCGGCTGTTTGTTCTGCTGATTCTTCGGCTGTTGGTGCGGCTTCCTGGTCTTGCTCTGTCCCGTCTGCCGCGGGGCCAGCCGGACCGGTCATGGACTCCGCCGGGCCGGCTTCAAAGGCGGCGTCCGAGGCGGCGCCGGAACCGTCGTCGGGCTCCCGGGTCATATCCGGTGCGGCGAGGTCGGTGTCCTGGTGGACGTTCTCAGCGTTCATCTCTTCCACCTTCTCTCGTCTCCCAGGGCAAGGCCTCGCCCGGGTTGTAGTTCATGCCCTCAGCCTCCCAAACCCCGCCCGGAGGCAGAGCGCCGATGGCGTCAAGCATGTAGTTACGGAATGTCACGACCTCCGGGACGTCAGGAACCACAGTCCCGAGGGGATACCCGGTCTCCAAGGATATATTCCCCGAGCGCAATAGGCGCTGCAACAACGACTGCTCAATGGCCACATGGCGGACGGCCGTGAGCGGAACCTGCTCATCGCGCCTCCGTAACATGCCGTAGCGGGTAACTAAGCGCTGGCTGGTGAGGATGTAGCGGGTGGCCTGCCACCTCAGGAGTCGCGGCAGGCAATAACCCAACAGCACCCATGCCGCCAACCCCAGGCACACCCCGATCAGCCAGGGCGTCCATTGCTTGGGGATAAGAGGTGCCAGCTTTGCCGGGCCACCTTTAACCACCCAGGCGCAGGCGTACGCGGCCAACGCCGGAACAACGACGAACACTAGCCCCGGGACGATCAGCATCCTGGGCTGGGGCCGGGTTAGCACAATCACTTGCTCTCCCGGCAGGAGCACTTTACGCATAGCCACTTTCGGCCCCGCCGGCGGAGCCCTGCGCTCCCTTGCCCTGAACGGCGGTGCCCTGATCGGCGGCGCCGGCCGGATTCCACGGCCGCAGGTGCACGACGTCGCCGGCGGTCACCACATGTTCGTGGCCCGTCGCGTCGACCACCAGGAGCGAGCCGTATTCGTCCAGGCGTGTGGCGTGGCCGATGATCTCGTGGTCGCCCGGGAGCTGGGCACGGACCTGCTTGCCGAGGGTCGTCAGCAGGTGTTCCAGCCTCTTGTGCAGCGAAGGGCCACCGGCCAGGCCGGCGGCGGGGTCGCCGTCGGCATTGCAGAAACTCCGGTACAGCGTGGCGAAGCGAGACAGGTAGCTCTTCAGGAGTTCCGTCCTGTCCACAGTCTCCGGGTTTTCCAGCAGCACTGACGTGGCGGTGGGGACCGGGAGGTCGGGCTCCGTCAGCGTGACGTTCAGGCCGGTCCCGAGCACCACCGGCGGCGTCCCGGCGCCAGAGATCGGGCCGAGCTGGGCGAGGATGCCCGCGATTTTCCGGCCGCGCACCAGGACGTCGTTGGGCCATTTGAGGTCCGCAGGAAGGCCGGCCGTTTCCGTCAGGGCCTCGCGCAGGGCGAGGGCTGCGAGCAGGGAGAGCCAGGAGTAGCTATCCGTGGGCAGCGGGCGGCCGTCCGCGTTCACCGGGCGGAGCACCAGGGAGACGGAGACGGAGCTTCGCGCCGGCGCTTCCCAGCGGCGGTCGAGCCGGCCCCGCGCGGCGGTTTGGTATTCGGCGGTTAGCACCGACAGATCCGGCCAGGCGCCGGGATCCTCACTCACGCCACGGAGGAGGTCGGCGTTGGTGGAGCCGGTGGACTCCACCACCGTCAGGCGCGGAATGCCGTGGGCCGACAGGAATGCCTCATTGCTCAGGGCGTTGAGGTCCAGGGGCGGACGGTCCGGGGTTTCCTGCGCGGCTTCCATGCTTGAATCCTACCGAGGAAAGAGCGGCCCGGCTCCGGCCCCCGGAACTGCCCACCTTTGCCCCAGCAAGCTCAGAGGAAGATGTCAGGGACCAGCCGGTCCTCCGGCGCGCCGAGGCTGTACGGGCTGAAGTCCGTCACACCGGCCGCCGCAAGGACCTGCTCATCGGTATAGAAATTTCCGCTCCGGCTGCCGTCTTCGGGCAACGCGTTGCCGCCGGTCAGCACGGCGTGGGCGGCATCGGCCATGATTTCCGGGCCGCGGGCGCCCTTGACGATCTCGTCGCCGCCGGGCATGTTGCGGATGGCCGCCGTGTCGATCAGGGTGCAAGGCCAGAGCGAGTTCACGTTGACGCCGTCGGCCTTGAGCTCCTCGGCCAGGCCCAGGGTAGTCAGGCTCATGCCGTATTTGGCCAGGGTGTAGGCCAGGTGCAGGCCGGCCCACTTGGGGTCCAGGTTCAGGGGCGGGGAGAGCGTCAGGATGTGCCCGTCGTCAGATGCCCGCAGAGCCGGAAGCGCCAGCTTGGAGAGCAGGAACGTACCCCGCACGTTGATGTCCTGCATGAGGTCGTAGCGCTTCATGTCCACAGTGCCGGTCGGCGAGAGGTCGATCGCCGAGGCGTTGTTGACGACGACGTCGATCCCGCCGAAGCGGTCCACGGCCGCGCCGACGGCGCCGGCAATGTCGGCGTCGTTGCGGACGTCGCCGACCAGCGGCAACGCCCTGCCGCCGGCGGCCTCGATCTGCTCGGCCGCTGTATAGACGGTGCCTTCCAGCGTGGCGTGGGGCCGGCCGGTCTTGGCCAGAAGCACCACGTTGGCGCCGTCCCGGGCTGCGCGCAGCGCAATGGCCAGGCCGATGCCGCGGCTGCCGCCGGAGATCAGGAGGGTGCGGTCCCGAAGCGATCCGGCGGCCTGATAAGGCCCGGAGGCTGCGCCCGAAGCGTCGTTGCTTGAAGTCATGAGCACACTCTAGCCCACCGTTATTACTGGCGGGTAACATTCCGGAGGCCGGGGCGTGTACCGGGAAAATTGTAGGGTTCCTACAGCGGCACCGGCCAATACCGTCACTAGACTTGCCAGCAGAGCCCTGCTTTTGTGTATTCCAGCCAAAGGACCACGCTGTCGGGCGCCGAACAAGCTAGCGACAGAGCCGGAGACACTTGATGAGCCACGATCTGACCACGACTGCGGGAAAGATTGCAGACTTCCGCGACCGCCAGGCCCGTTCTGCGCAACCCTCCGGCCCGGAAGCGGTAGTCAAGCAGCACGCCCGGGGCAAGGGCACCGCCCGCGAGCGCATCGACCTGCTGCTGGACGCAGGCTCTTTCGTCGAATTCGATGCCCTGGCAGTGCACCGCTCCACCGCGTTCGGCATGGAGAAGAAGAAACCGCTGGGCGACGGCCTCGTCTCGGGCTACGGCACGGTGGACGGGCGCCCGGTCGCCGTCTACAGCCAGGACTTCTCGGTCTACGGCGGTTCGCTGAGCCAGGTCAACGGCGAGAAAATCGTCAAGGTCCAGGAGTTCGCGCTGCGCAACGGCTGCCCCGTGGTCGGCATCCTCGACGGCGGCGGCGCCCGCATCCAGGAGGGCGTCGCCTCCCTGGCCATGTTCGCGGACATCTTCCGCAACAACGTCCATGCCTCCGGCGTGGTCCCGCAGATCTCCCTCATCATGGGACCCTCCGCCGGCGGCGCGGCCTACTCCCCCGCCCTGACCGACTACGTGGTCATGGTGGACAAGACATCCCACATGTTCATTACCGGCCCGGACGTCATCAAGACCGTCACGGGCGAGGACGTGGACATGGAGACCCTGGGCGGCGCGCGCCAGCACAACGCCACCACCGGCACCTCAACGTACCTGGCCGCGGACGAGGCGGACGCCGTCGAGTTCGTCCGCGAACTGCTGGACTTCCTGCCCTCGAACAACCTCGCCGAAGCCCCGGTGCTCGACCACCAGCAGGAACTGGAGATCGATGACGAGGACCTCGCCCTCGATCTGCTGATCCCGGACTCCGCCAACCAGCCCTACGACATGCGCAAGGTCATCGAGCAGCTCGTGGACGACGCGCACTTCCTGGAGATGCAGGCCCTCTATGCCCCCAACGTGATCATCGGCTATGGCCGGGTCGAGGGGCACACGGTGGGCATCGTGGCCAACCAGCCCACGCAGTTCGCCGGCACCTTGGACATTGCGGCGTCGGAGAAGGCCGCCCGCTTTGTCCGCCACTGCGACGCCTTCAATATCCCCATCATCACTCTGGTGGATGTTCCCGGCTTCCTGCCCGGCAAGGACCAGGAATTCCAGGGCATCATCCGCCGCGGCGCCAAGCTGCTTTACGCCTACGCCGAGGCCACCGTGCCCAAGCTGACAGTGATCACCCGCAAGGCCTACGGCGGAGCGTACATCGTGATGGGCTCCAAGAAGCTCGGCGCGGACCTCAACCTCGCCTGGCCCACCGCCCAGATCGGCGTCATGGGCGCCCAGGGCGCGGTCAACATCCTGTACCGCCGCGAACTCGCCGCGGTGGCCGACGCCGGCGGCGACGTCGAAGCCAAGCGCGCCGAGGTGATCCGCCAGTACGAGGAAGAACTGCTTAACCCGTACCAGGCGGCCCAGCTGGGCTACGTGGATGCGGTCATCGCCCCGTCCGAAACCCGCGTGCAGATCATCAGGGGCCTGCGCGCCCTCCGGGACAAGCGCGCCGCGCTGCCCGCCAAGAAGCACGGGAACATCCCGCTGTGACCGCCGCTGACGTCCCCGCCGGTCCGGCCACGGAACCGGCAGACACGCCCGACACGCCGCTGCTCTCTGTGGTCAAGGGTGAACCGACGCCGGAAGAGCTGGCCGCGCTGACCGCCGTCGTGCTGTCGCTGGCGCAGGCACCGCAGTCGGCACCGGAGAAACCGGGTGTACGCCACTGGGTCCGCCGGCAGCAGCTTCGGCTGGCACCGAGGCCGGGTCCGGACGCCTGGCGCCGCAGCCTCGGCTGAGCGGCCGGCCTGCCGCCGCGCCGGCCCGAAAAAAGTTCAGTAACCCTTTCATAGCCCCGGCGGCCGGGCTAGTCTCGTCGGGTGACTACCGACACGATTGCCTCAGACAACACTGCCGCGCGCCAGCGGACGGCCATCGACGCCGTCGCCGATGCCTACACGGACACCCTCATCCGGCTTAACCCGAGTTTCGCCACCGAGCTCGGCCTGCCCGGGCACGAGACCGAGTACCAGGACTTCTCCCCCTCCGGCCACGAGGAATTCGCCGCCGCGGCGCGCGAGGCCCTTGCAGCGCTGGAGGGGCTGGAGCCCGTGGACGACGTCGACGCGGTGACGCTTGACGCCATGCGCGAGCGCCTGGGACTGCAGCTGGAAATCCACGAATCGGGCTGGCACACGGCGGATCTGAACAACATAGCCTCCCCGTCCCAGGACATCCGCGCGATTTTCGACCTTATGCCGACGGACACCGCCGAGCAGTGGGATCACATCGCCGGTCGGGCCCACAATGTCCCGGCAGCCATCGATGGCTACATCGAGTCGCTGCGCTCGGCCATGCAGGACGGCAAGGTGGCCGCGGCCCGCCAGGTGTCGATCGTGATCGAACAGGCCACCAAGCACGCCGCGGACGACGGCTTCTTCGCCAAACTCGCCGCAGGCGCCAAGACCGCGGAAGGGCCGTTGCCCGCCGACGTGCAGTCAAAGCTCGACGCCGGTACTGGCGCCGCGCGCGTGGCCTACTCGCGGCTGGCGGGGTTCCTGGAGTCCGAACTGCTGCCTGTCGCTCCCGCCAAGGATGCGGTTGGACGCGAACGCTACTCACTGGCCTCCCGCGACTTCCTCGGCGCCACAGTGGACCTGGAGGAAACCTACGCCTGGGGCGTGCAGGAGCTTGACCGCCTCATCGCCGAACAGGAGCGTGTGGCCGCGGAGATCCGCCCCGGCGCCACCATCGAGGAAGCCAAGGAAGCCCTGAACACAGACCCCGCACGGCAGCTCAAGGGCACCGACGCCCTCCAGGCCTGGATGCAGGGGCTCTCCGACAAGGCCGTGGCCGACCTCGCCGGCGTGCACTTCGACATCCCGGAGGTAATGAAGACCCTGGAGTGCAGGATTGCCCCGACCGACGAAGGCGGCATCTACTACACGGGGCCCTCGGACGACTTCAGCCGCCCGGGCCGCATGTGGTGGTCCGTCCCGCCGGGCGAGGACACCTTCACCACCTGGGCTGAAACCACGACGGTTTACCACGAGGGGGTGCCCGGCCACCACCTTCAGGTCGCCACCGCAACCTATCGCCGAGAACTGCTGAACAAGTGGCGTCGGAACGTCTGCTGGACGTCAGGGCACGGCGAAGGCTGGGCCCTGTACGCCGAGAAGCTCATGCAGGAACTGGGCTACCTCAAGGACCCGGGCGACCACATGGGCATGCTGGATGCCCAGCGCATGCGCGCGGCCCGCGTGGTGTTCGACATCGGCGTGCACCTGGAACTGGAGATCCCCGAACGCTGGGGCTCCGGGACGTGGACCCCGGACAAGGGCTACGAGTTCCTGAAGCAGAACCTTGCCATCAGCGAAGGGCAGCTGAAGTTCGAGTTCACCCGCTACCTCGGCTGGCCGGGACAGGCACCCTCCTACAAGGTGGGCCAGCGGCTCTGGGAACAGATCCGGGCGGAGCTTGAATCCCGCCCCGGCTTCGACCTCAAGGCGTTCCACACGAAGGCCCTGAACATCGGGTCGGTCGGTTTGGACACGCTCAAGCGCGCGCTGCTGGGGTAGCCCGCAGCCCCATGCGCGAATGGGCAGTTCGCGGCTGTGTTTTCCTAAAAACATTGCCGCGTACTGACTTCTCGCGTGACCTAGGGCGGCCGCCGAAGAGACAATCGCCACACTGGGCGCGGGAATAACTTCACAAAAGCGCCTGAATACACGGAAAGTACGGGGATTCCGTGCCGCGGGAGCATTTGTTACGTCGTAACATTTCTCAACATCAGTTCGTCGTGATACGGGCGGCGGTCCTAGCGTGTTCCGGTGAGCACTCAGACAAGCACCCCCGCACCCGCTGGAAAGACCGGGTTCCAGCTGCCCAAATGGGCCGGCTCGTTCGGTTTCCAGATCATCGCCGCCCTGATCGTGGGCCTCGGTCTTGGCCTCCTGGCCAAGTACACCGGCAGCACCAAGACAAACCCCAACGCCCTCGGCGCCACGCTGCAGACCATCGGCTCGAGCTACGTCTCGCTGCTGCAGACCGCCGTCGTCCCCCTCATTTTCACCGCCGTCGTCAGCTCCATCTCCAACCTGCGCGCGGTTTCCAACGCCGCCCGGCTGGCCTGGAACACGCTGCTCTGGTTCGCCATCACGTCCCTGATCGCCGTGCTGATCGGCATCGGACTCGGCGTGCTGCTGCAGCCCGGCGCCAGCACCGGCATCAGCCAGGAAGCCAAGTACTCCGGCAAGTCCGGCGACTGGTGGGCCTTCCTCGTTGGCCTGTTCCCCAAGAACTTCCTGGGCCTCGGCGCGAGCACCACTGTCACCGACGGCGTCGCCACCACCGCAGTGAGCTTCAACGTGCTCCAGATCCTGGTGATCGCAATCGCCGTCGGCATCGCCGCGCTCAAGGTGGGCAAGGCCGCCGAGCCGTTCCTGAACCTTAATGCCTCAGCCCTCGCCGTCATCCAGAAGGTCCTCTGGTGGATCATCCGGATCGCGCCGCTCGGCACTGTCGGCCTGATCGGCAATGCCGTTGCCGTCTACGGCTGGGACACCATCGGTTCGCTCGGCAAATTCACCGTGGCGATCTACATCGGCCTGGCGCTGGTGCTGTTCGTGGTCTACCCGGTCCTGGTCCGCAGCCACGGCCTGTCCATCAAGCAGTACTTCTCCGGAGTGTGGCCGGCAGTCCAGCTGGCCTTCGTCTCCCGCTCCTCCATCGGCACCCTGCCGCTGACCCAGCGCGTGACGGAACGCAACCTGGGCGTCCCCCGCGCCTACGCCTCCTTCGCGGTGCCGCTCGGCGCGACCACCAAGATGGACGGATGCGCCGCGATCTACCCGGCCATCGCTGCGATCTTCGTGGCCCAGTTCTTTGCCATCCAGCTTGATTTCACCCAGTACCTGCTCATCGCGCTGGTCTCCGTGCTCGGCTCGGCCGCGACCGCCGGAACCACGGGCGCCGTCGTCATGCTGACGCTGACGCTTTCCACGCTGGGACTGCCGCTGGCCGGCGTCGGCCTGCTGCTGGCGATCGACCCGATCCTGGACATGGGCCGCACCGCCGTCAACGTGGCCGGCCAGGCCCTGATCCCGGCGATCGTGTCCAAGCGACAGGGCATCCTGGACGAATCGCTCTACAACGCCCCGCGGAACGGCGATCCGTTCAGCGACGACGTCGTTGACGACGCTGCTGTTGTTCCCTCCGCGGCCGCAACGGGTTCGACGGCGGACCGCGAACTGGTGGACGCCAAGGCCTAAGCCGCGGCGCACCGGCGTGCGGGGCCAGTACGGCCAAAACGACGGCGGGGTCCCCGGAATTTTCCGGGGACCCCGCCGTCGTTTGGCTTTAATTGCTCGTCTCCATGTTGCTTGGTTCCATGTTGCTTGTTTCCATGTTGCTTGGTTCCATATTGCTTGGTTCCAGGGGGGCAGGGCGGCCCGTCAGCGTCCGCCGATCACACCCTTTTCGGCCGCCTTGGTGACGGCATCGGCTTCGGCCTGGGTCAGGGTTCCGTCCTTCACGGCCTGGTCCAACCGGGGCTTCAGCGCTGCGGCGTGCTTGGCCTGCTCCGCGGTGCGCAGTTCCTCAAGGGCGGCCGTGACCTTGGCTTCATCGATGCCGAGCGATTTCGCCAGGGAAGCGGCCAAGGCCTTCTCCCTCGCGGCCCGGTCCGGCCGCTGCTGCCCCTCGGCCGGCGGGGCGGCCGGCTTGTTGGCGTCGCGGAAGGCCTTAAGGGCGTCGGTGAGCTTCGCCTGGTCGACGCCCAGCTTGGCGGCGAGTTCCGAGGCGCTGGCGCCGAACGCCGCACCGCCGTGGCCGTGACGGCCGCCGCGCAGGCCGTGGCCGCCGGCGGAGTTGTCCCCCGGCGCGGTGGAAGTGGGAGTCGGCGCGGGGCTGGGCGTTGAGGTGGCCGATGCGATCCCGGCGACACCGAGCCCGGCGCCGAGTGCCACGGCTGCGGCGCCAAGGCTGAGCGCGATTCTGGTTGTGCGTGACATGTGCTGTCTCCTGGATCTGCCGCACAGTGACGGCGCTGTAGCTGCTGGTCTTCCCGGGAAGTCTGCTCCATGAGCAACTCCAGTCTGCACCTGCCCAAGCAGAGATAGCTGTTTCCCAGCTTTCATGTTCCTGTGAATCCTGCTGTTAATAGTGGATAGGCTCTGGGGCATGCTGATCGTTACCTCGAACGACATCCCGGGCCACCGGATCGACGCCGTGTTCGGCGAAGTCATGGGCCTGACCGTCCGCTCCCGGGACATCACCGCCCAGGTCGTGGCCGGCTTCCGGTCGTTGGCCGGCGGCGAGGTGGTGGAAATGACGCGGGCCCTGTACGAGAGCCGCCAGGATGTCATGGCCCGGATGGTGGCAGAGGCCGAACACCGCGGGGCCAACGCCATCATCGCCATGCGCTTCGATACATCCGCGATCGGGCCGAACTGGACGGAAATCTGCGCCTACGGCACCGCCGTCTTTGCCATCCCGCTGGCCCGGGACCAGCCCGGGGCCACAGGCCAGTCGAGCCACCTGACCTCCGGAGGGACGGCGCCGGCGCCCGCCTCCTGAACATCCTTGCTCAGAGTGCAAACATGCACGTAGTGTAATCCCGTGCCGTCAACCCCTTCTCCCGCCGATGCCCCGCCCGCAGCATCCGGCCAACCTTCCGGCGAACCCCGCCAGCCGTCCGGCGACCCCGTCCCCTCGCGCCGCGAACTGAACAAGGCGGCCACCCGGCAGGCCATCACCGACGCCGCCATGGAGTTGCTCCGGACCAGGGGTCCCGGAAACTTCACGGTGGAGGACATCGCCGACGCCGCCGGGATCTCCCGCCGCACGTTCTTCAACTACTTCGGCAGCACGGAGGCCGCACTGGCTTCGGTGACGTTCGGTTTCCTGGACACGGCGCTCCAGCAGTTCCGGCTGCGGCCGGCCGGCGAACCCATCCTGGAATCGGCCCGCGCGGCCCTGGTGGAACTGGCCGATCCCATGACCGTGGCACCGGTGGCCGAGCTCTACAGCCTGGGCCAGACCAATCCCCAGCTCAACCGCTCCGAACTCGAGGCCTGGGACCACTGCACCGCACAGATCATCAACGCCGCCCGCGAACGCTTTGCGCTGACCGCCGGCGGCGACATCGACGAACTGTATCTGCGCGCCCTCGCCGGCTCCATCATCTCCTGCGGCAAGGCGGCCCTGGACGTGTGGTTCGCCCGCCGCGGCGGCGACCTCGGCCCGGCCTCCCTGGCCGCCCTCCGCCAACTCCTGATCGACTCCATGGGTCTGCTCGGTTCCGGCTTCGCATCCCACTCCCCCGCCACCCCTTCCCCAGATCGGCACTGACATGGCCCTATTGCTCTACCGTCTCGGCAAGTTCTCCTACCGTCACCGCTGGCTCGTCGTTTCCCTCTGGCTCGCCGTCCTGGTGGCCGTCGGCGGCGCGGCGGCAGCCTTCCACGGCACCATGTCCAACAACTTCCAGATCCCCGGCACGGAAACCCAGCAGATGGCGGACAAGCTGAAGCGGGAACTGCCCAAGTCCTCCGGCGGGTCGGCCGGCATCGTGTTCCAGGCGCAGGACGGCCAGTTCACCCCGGCCGGGAAGGAAGCGGTCTCGGCGGCCCTGGCCAAGCTGAAGACCCTCTCGGACGTTCAAGGCACCGTGGATCCGTTCGCCACCCAGGCCCAGCTGGACAAGGCCGCCACGGACCTTGCCGCCGGGGAGCAGCAGGCATCCGATGGGAAGGCGCAGCTGGATGCGTCGGCCGCGCAGCTGGCCTCGGGCAAGGCCCAACTGGCGGCCGCCGAACAGCAGATGGCCGCAGCCGGCATGTCCCCGGAGGTCATCGACGCCCAACTCGGCCAGCAGAAGGCTGCCCTGGCCGCCGGTCAGGCAAAGCTCGACGCCGGGACCAAAGAACTCGAGGCCGGTACGGCCAAGCTCGCCCTGGCCAAGCGTCAGCTTGAGGCTTCGCAGGGCATGCGGTTCGTTTCCGAGGACGGCACGGCGGCGATCGCCCAAATACAGTTCAAGACCTCCATCAACGGGCTGGCCCCCGCCGTGCGCCAGCAGGTCCAGGACATCGCCCACGAGGTCTCGTCCGCGGGCGTGACCGCGCTCGCCAGCAAGGAAATCACTGAAGACGTCTCGGAGCTGTTTGGCATTTCCGAGATCCTCGGCATTGCCATCGCGGCTCTGGTCCTGATCATCATGCTGGGAACCTTGATCGCCGCCGGGCTCCCGCTGCTCATGGCGCTGGTGGGCGTGGCGGTGGGCGTCGGCGGCACTTTTGCCCTCAGCGGCGCCGTGGACATGAGTTCCATCTCCCCGATGCTCGCCCTCATGCTGGGCCTCGCCGTCGGCATCGACTACTCGCTCTTCATCGTCAACCGGCACCGCGGCCAGCTCCTGGCCGGCATGGACGGCGAGGAATCCGTGGCCCTCGCCACCGGCACCTCCGGCAACGCCGTGCTGTTCGCGGGCCTGACCGTCATCATCGCCCTCGCCGCCCTCGTCATCCCGGGGCTGCCCTTCCTGGCCGTCATGGGCCTGTCCGCCGCCGCGACGGTGGCAGTCGCCGTCGTCGTTGCCCTGACCCTCACGCCGGCCGTGTTGTCCCTCATCGGCCCTAAACTCATTTCCCGCCGCGCCTGGGCCAAGGCCGCGCAGCACAACGCCGCCCCAGGCCACGAGGCCGAGGACCGCGCCCGCGACGAACGCCGCAGCACCCGCGGCTGGGGCGGCCTGGTCACCCGGCACCCGGTCCTGGCACTGCTGGCCGGTGTCCTGCTGCTGGGCATCGTGGCGCTGCCGGCCAGCCAGCTGCGGCTCGCGCTGCCCGACGGCGGGTCCGAGCCCGTCGAGTCGCAGGCGTTCAAGGCCTACGACGTCACCGGCCGCAGCTTCGGCGAAGGCGTGACGGGCCCCATCGTGGTGGTGGGCGATTTCCCCGCCGGCCTAAGCGTTGCCGAAGCCGCGGCCAAGCAGCTCGACGTCGCCGATATACTCCGCGGCACGGCCAACGTCACCGCCGCCGTTCCGGTGGCCCTGAGCGAGGACCGCCGCACCGCGGTGTTCCAGGTCATTCCCCGGGAGGGTCCCGCCAGCGCCAGCACGGTCAAGGTGGTCTCGGACCTGCGCGCCGAAAAGAGCCAGATCAAGGACTCCACCGGCGTCAGCATCGGCCTTACGGGTCAGACTGCAGGCAACGTCGACGTCTCCACGAAGCTCGGTGATGCTCTGCCCCCGTACCTGGCGATCGTCGTCGGACTCTCACTGATCCTGCTGCTGCTGGTGTTCCGCTCGATCGTGGTGCCGCTGCTGGCCACGGGCGGCTTCCTGCTCTCGCTCGCGGCCGCCTTCGGCGCCGTCGTCGCGGTCTACCAGTGGGGCTGGCTGGGCACGGTGTTCGGCGTCGAAAACCCGGGCGCAGTGCTGAGCTTCCTGCCGATTATCCTGATCGGCGTGCTGTTCGGCCTGGCCATGGACTACCAGGTGTTCATCACCTCGGGAATGCGCGAATCGTTCATGCACGGCGAATCGGCCAAGCATGCGGTCCGCACCGGGTTCAGCCATGCCGCGTCCGTGGTCACCGCTGCCGCCATCATCATGGTCAGCGTGTTCGCCGGCTTCATTTTCTCGCACCTGAACATGGTCCGGCCGCTGGGCTTCGCGATGGCCTTCGGCGTGCTGGTGGACGCGTTCGTGGTCCGCATGACAATCGTCCCGGCCGTGATGTACCTGCTCGGCGGGAAGGCATGGTGGCTGCCCCGCTGGCTCAACCGGATCCTGCCGGACGTCGACGTCGAGGGCGCCAAGCTCCGCCAGCCGGCCCACGCCGCGGCGGCCGCGCCCGAAGCCGAGCCGGACGCGGAGCCGGACGCCGCGCCGGAAGAGGTCGCCGCGCGCTAGGAGGCCGCCGAACATCAAAGCAACGCGGGGTCACTTGGCGCCCAATGATGCCCTCCGATTGGGCCGTAGGTGACCCCGCGTTGCTTTGGTGGGGTGAACTAGGCTGGAGCCGTGACCCGCCTGATTCTTGCCTCCCAGTCCCCCGCCCGCACCAAGCTGCTCAGCCATGCCGGGATCCGGCACGAGGTCCTCGTCTCTGATGTGGACGAGGACGCCGTCCAGGCCCGCTACGGCGTGACCGACCCGCATGACACGGCCCTGCTGCTGGCCCGGGCGAAAGCCGAGGCTGTCGCCTCGCTGCCCGAGGCCGACGGCGCCATTGTGATCGGCTGCGACTCGGTGTTCGAGTTCGACGGCGAAGCCCACGGCAAGCCCTACACGGCCGACGTCGCCCGGGAGCGCATGCTTCGGATGAGCGGCAGCATGGGCGTCCTGCACACGGGCCACTGGCTCGTCGACTGCCGCGACACGGACGCGGACTCCGGGGAAGGCGACGCCGACGGCGGCTCCGGCAACGGCGCCACACGCGGCTCCGGGGCCACGCTGGGCTCGGTGTCCTCCGCCGAGGTGCACTTCATGGAGATGAGCGCCGAGGAGATCGAGACCTACATCGCCACCGGCGAGCCGCTCCAGTGCGCCGGCTCCTTCACCATCGACGGCTACGGCGGGGCGTTCATTCGCAAGGTCGACGGCGACCCCCACACCGTCGTCGGGCTTTCCATTTCCACGCTCCGTGCCCTGCTCAGCCAGGCCAACGTGGGGATCACCGAACTCTGGACCGGCGGGGCGGTGGACCCGTCGGACGTCCGCGCCGAGTGAGCGCGGGGTGAGGGTGAGGTGAGCGCGGGGTGAGCACCGACCGGACCAATTCGGCTGCCTTTTGTGGCAACCCTACAAAGGAAGGACCGTTTACGCGCGGATTCCGCAAGTAATATCGGCGGAACCCTCAAAACCGCGCTAGGCTCCCTGAAGGAAAGAAGGAGACGCCTTGTCAGCAAATTCGGAGCAGTCCGCCACCACCGTGCCGGGATCAACGCAGTCACAAGCAGCCGGAGTCACCCGCCGGCTCAGCAAGGTGCTGATCGCGAACCGTGGAGAAATCGCGGTGCGGATCATCCGCGCCGCCCGCGATGAAGGCATCGCCTCGGTGGCCGTCTACGCGGACCCGGACCGCGACGCTCTGCACGCCCGGCTCGCTGACGAGGCCTACGCGCTGGGCGGCAACACCGCCGCGGAGTCCTACCTCGTGATGGACAAGATCATCGACGCCGCCCGCCAGTCGGGCGCCGATGCCATCCACCCCGGCTACGGCTTCTTGGCCGAGAACGCCGAGTTTGCCGCGAAGGTGATCGACGCCGGCATCACGTGGATCGGGCCCTCCCCCGATGCGATCTCCGCCCTGGGCGACAAGGTCCAGGCCCGCCACATCGCCGAGAGGGTGGGCGCCCCGCAGGTTCCCGGAACCGCCGACCCGGTGGCGTCCGCCGAGGAAATCCTCGACTTCGTGGACAAGTTTGGCCTGCCCGTCGCCATCAAGGCCGCCTTCGGCGGCGGCGGCCGCGGCATCAAGGTCGCGCACACCCGCGAGGAAATCCCGGAGCTTTTCGAATCCGCCGTGCGCGAGGCCACGGCCGCCTTCGGCCGCGGCGAATGCTTCATCGAGCGCTTCCTGGACGCCCCGCGGCACGTCGAGACACAGTGCCTCGCCGACGCCTACGGCAACGTCGTCGTCGTCTCCACCCGCGACTGCTCGCTCCAGCGCCGCAACCAGAAGCTCGTCGAGGAGGCCCCCGCCCCGTTCCTCACGGAGGAGCAGAACAAGCGCCTCTACGAATCGTCCAAGGCTATCCTCAAGGAGGCAGGCTACCTCGGCGCCGGCACGTGCGAATTCCTCGTCGGCCAAGACGGCACCATCTCCTTCCTCGAGGTCAACACCCGACTGCAGGTGGAGCACTGCGTCTCCGAGGAAGTCACCGGCATCGACCTCGTGCGGGAACAGTTCCGGCTGGCGTGCGGCGAAGAGCTCGGCTACGGCGACCCTGAAGTCCGCGGCCACTCGATCGAATTCCGCATCACCGGAGAGGACCCGGGCCGGAACTTCATGCCCGCCCCCGGCACCGTCACCGCGCTGAAGAACCCCACCGGCCCCGGCGTCCGCATCGACTCCGGCGTGGAGCAGGGCGACGTCATCAGCGGCAACTTCGACTCCATGCTCTCCAAGCTGGTGGTCACCGGCGCCGACCGCGCCCAGGCCCTGCAGCGCTCCCGGCGGGCACTGGAGGAAATGGTGGTCGAAGGCATCCCCACCGTGATCCCGTTCGACCTCGCCGTGGTCTCCAACCCTGACTTCGCACCGGCCGAGGGTCCCTTCAAGGTCCACACCCGCTGGATCGAGACGGCCTTCGTCAATGACATTCCCGCCTGGACCCCGACCGGCACCGAGGCTGAGGCGGCCGACGACGGCGACCGCCAGCGCGTCGTCGTCGAGGTCGGCGGCAAGCGCCTTGAGGTTGTCCTGCCGGCTTCACTGGGCTCCGTCACCAACACGGGCGGAGCCAAGCCGGCCAAAGTCAAGAAGCGCTCCCGCGGCGGCGCAGCCACCGCGGCCGCGAGCGGCAACGCGCTGACCTCCCCCATGCAGGGCACCATCGTCAAGGTGGCCGTTGCTGAAGGTGACACGGTCGCCGAAGGCGATCTCGTCGTCGTTCTCGAAGCGATGAAGATGGAGCAGCCGCTCACCGCGCACCGCGCCGGGGTCGTGACCGGCCTCGCCGCCGCGGCCGGCGAGACGGTGTCCGCCGGCGCCGTGATCGCCATGATCGAAGACGGTGCGCCCGAGTAGTTCTGAGGGCCACCCCCGGGGCAGGACGCGGGCGCACCTCTGGCGCGCCTGTGTCCTGCCCGTGCAGACTTGGTCTGTGAAGCCATTCCTGCTGCTGGCCTCCCGCGCGGAGGACGGCGCCGCTGACGACGAGTACCGGGCCTATCTGCGCTACGGCGGGCTCGAACCCGCGCAGCTGCGGCGCATCCGGCTGGAAGCCGCGCCGCTGCCCCAGCTGGACCTCTCCCGCTACTCCGGAGTGATCGTGGGCGGCAGCCCCTTCACGTCCAGCGACCCTCCCGGGCACAAGACCGACGTCCAACACCGCGTCGAGCACGAGCTCGCCACGCTGCTGGACCGGATCGTCGCCGAGGACTTCCCCTTCCTTGGTGCCTGCTACGGGGTCGGCACGCTGGGCCGGCACCAGGGTGCGGTGATCGACCGGACCTATAGTGAAGGACTCGGTGGCGTGACCATCAAGCTGACAGCAGACGGGCTGGCCGATCCCCTCCTGCGCGGGCTGCCGGAAAGCTTCACGGCCTTCACCGGCCACAAAGAAGCCTGCACGCTTCTGCCCTCCCACGCGGTGCTCCTGGCCAGCTCCGCCGCCTGCCCCGTGCACATGTTCCGGATCAAGACCAACCTGTACGCCACCCAGTTCCACCCCGAGCTCGACGCCGAGGGGCTGGTCACCAGGATCGACATTTACCGCCATGCCGGCTATTTCCCGCCAGAATCGGCCGAAATGCTGATGGAGGACGCCCGGCGCTTCACTGCCACCGAACCCATGAAGATCCTCCGGAACTTCGTGGAGCGCTACGCGAGCTGAGGGCGTCGTCCACCGTCCCGCGCTGCTGCGCCCCGCGCTCCTGCCCAGTTACTTTCCGGCGGACACGCAAATGCCCGGCGTGTTCAGCGAACACCCCGGGCATTTCCGTCAGTAACCGGGATGGAGCGTTAGGCCACGTTGTTCGCGTAGTCCAGGTCGCGGGTTTCCTTGCTCAGGAACAGGGCGATGAGCGTCAGCACGGCCATGGACGCGAGGTAGACACCCACCAGCACGGTGCTGCCGTCGGCCAGTTCCCAGAGCGCGACGGCGATGAACGGAGCCACGGCCGCGCCCAGGATGCTGGAGAAGTTGTAGCTGATCGCGGAGCCGGTGTAGCGGACGTTGCCGGGGAACAGTTCCGGCAGGAGCGCACCCATGGGGCCGAAGGTCAGGCCCATGAGGGAGAAGCCGATGATCAGCAGGGCCATGGCGCCCACGAAGCCGGCGCTGAACAACGGAACGAACAGCAGGCCGAAGGCGAAGATGCCGGCCGTCACGGCGATCAGCATCTTGCGTCGGCCGTACTTCTCGGCCAGCGGGCCTGAGACCAGGGTGAAGATGCCGAAGAACACGACGCCGGCGATCAGCATCCAGAGGAAGTCGTTCCGGGTGTAGCCCAGGCCCGGGACGAACGCTGCGGCGGCGGCCTCGGTCATCGGTTTGCCGGCCTTTTCGGCGGCAGCCTTCGCCGCCTCCAGGCTGGCCGGCCGGGTGCCGTAGGTCAGCGTGAAGGTGGTCATCAGGTAGAAGAGCACGTAGGTGGCGAGCATGATGAACGTGCCCAGGATCAGCGGGCGCCAGCTGGTCTTGAAGACCCGTGCCAGCGGCAGCTTGGCAACCTCGTTGGACTCGATGACCTTGGTGAAGGCAGGGGTTTCGATCAGCTTGAGGCGCACCCAGAGGCCGATGATCACCATCACGGCGCTGGCCAGGAACGGCACGCGCCAGCCCCAGGCCTCGAAGGCCGCCGGGGTCAGGGTGTAGCTGAAGACCAGGAAGATCACGTTGGCGATGATGAAGCCGATCGGCGCACCCAGCTGCGGGAAAGTGCCGTAGATGGCGCGCTTGGAGGCCGGGGCGTTCTCGGTCGCCAGCAGGGCCGCGCCGCTCCATTCGCCGCCGAGGGCCAGGCCCTGGGCGAAACGCAGGACCACCAGCAGGGCCGGTGCCCAGAAGGACCAGCCCGGGACGGTCGCCGTCGGGAGGCAGCCGATCAGGAAGGTGGCAACACCCATCGTCAGCAGCGAGGCCACGAGCGTGCCCTTGCGTCCGAACCTGTCGCCGAAGTGACCGAAGACGATCGAGCCGAGCGGGCGGGCAATGAATGCGACGCCGAACACGGCGAAGGAGCTCAGGAGCTGGGTGGTCTCGTTCTGCCCCGGGAAGAACAGCTTCGGGAAAACCAGTACGGCTGCGGTGGCGTACACGTAGAAGTCATAGAACTCGACGGTGGTGCCGATGAGGCTGGCGACAATCACGCGGCCGCGCGAGTTGACCTGCCTGGCGGACCCATGTTCCGCGGAGGTTGCGGTGGATGACATGTAGTAGCGCTTTCATGAAGACCGGACGGAAATGTCCCCACAGCCCGATGCCCGGGGCCGCCGGCTAAGGATTCGTATATGTCCGATAATAGTTCCTACCGTCCAGTCATTGGACAAATGTTCCACTATTTGGACGGCGGGTCGTCGTCTCGCGTGATGGGCGCCCCACCGATCCTCACACAGTCACACAAGCCCCGATAGGCAAAAGTCACTTCCCGTTAATAAACGGCGACAGTCCCTGAAACGCGGCGTCCCTACCTTGGAAGGACAACACCCCCCAAGGAGGTCTCCCCCGTGACTGCTGAACGCACCGCCGAACTCGGCACCGCAGACGCCGACGCCGCCCGTCCCGGCACCCTTACCCTCGACCACCGCCCCGGCCGCTGGATCGCGAACTGGGATGCGGAAAACAAGGAGCAGTGGGAGGCGGCCGGCCGCTCCATCGCCCGGCGCAACCTGAACTGGTCCATCTTCGCCGAGTTCCTCGGTTTCGTGGTCTGGCAGCTTTGGTCGATCGTGGTGGTCCAGCTGCCGTCCGCGGGTTTCAAGTTCTCCACGAACGAGATCTTCTGGCTGATCTCCATGCCGAGCCTCGTCGGCGCGACGCTGCGGATCCCCTACACGTTCATGGTGCCGCGCTTCGGCGGCCGCAACTGGACCATCGTGTCGGCCCTGCTCCTGCTGCTGCCCACGATCGGCCTGGGCCTGTGCGTGGCCAACCCGGAAACCCCGTTCGGTGTCATGCTGTTCGTGGCGGCGCTGGCCGGCTTCGGCGGCGGTAATTTCGCCAGCTCGATGGCGAACATCACCTTCTTCTACCCGGCCCGGGAAAAGGGCTGGGCGCTGGGCCTGAACGCGGCCGGCGGCAACCTCGGCGCCGCCATCGCACAGCTGGCCGTCCCGATCGCCATCACCCTTCTGGCGGCCGGCACCGTGAACCTGCCCGTCGCCGGCTTCATGTGGGTTCCGCTGATTCTCCTGGCGGCCTTCGGTGCCTGGAAGTACATGAACAACCTCACCAGCGCCAAGGGCGACGTCGCGGGCTCGCTCGCCGCGCTGAAGGAACCGCACCTGTGGGTCATGGCGTTGCTGTACATCGGCACCTTCGGCTCCTTCATCGGCTTCGCCGGCGTGTTCCCCAAGCTCATCAAGGACTACTTCCCGGCGTTCTCCTCCATCTCCGTCGGCGCCGTGGCCCTGTCCCTGGCCTTCCTCGGCCCGCTGGTCGGCTCCCTGGCCCGGCCCTACGGCGGACGCCTGGCGGACCGGATGGGCGGGGCCCGGATGACCGTCACTGCCTTCGCGGCCATGACCGTCATCACCCTGACCATGATCTGGACGCTGCCGCTGAAGAACTTCTGGCTGTTCCTGTTCCTGTTCCTGCTCCTGTTCACGGCCAGCGGCTTCGGAAACGGCGCCACCTACCGCATGATCCCGGTCATCTTCGCCACCTCCAGCCGAGCCGCCCGCTCCGGCGCCAGCACCGTAGCCACGCAGCGGCTCGCGTCCTCGGCCCTCGGCCTGATCTCGGCCATCGGCGCCTACGGCGGATTCGTCATCCCCCAGGTGCTCAACGCCTCCAACACCGCCAGCGGCTCCTACACCTCGGCGTTCTACGGATTCGTCGGGGCCTACATCCTGATGCTGGTGGTCTGCTGGTTCTGCTACATCCGCAACGCCACCCGAAACGCGATGGGACACGTCTAACATGACCAAAAGCGCCGACACGCACTGCCCCTACTGCGCCCTGCAGTGCGCCATGACGCTGAAGTCTCCAGCGGCTCTGACCCCGGCTGTCCAGCCGGGGTCAGACCCCGTGCCGGCTCCACCCGCTCCACCCGCAGCCGCTGCAGCAGCGCCTGCACCCGCTGGCCCCCTCCTGGAAGTGTCCGGGCGGGACTTCCCCACCAACCGCGGCGGGCTGTGCCGCAAGGGCTGGACGTCCGCCTCGCTGCTAAGCCACCCCGGACGCGTCACCGAGCCCATGCTGAAGGACGCCGACGGCGTCCACCGCCCGGTCAGCTGGGACGAGGCCCTGAGGCTCATCACCGCAGCCGTCAAAGAAACCCGCGACCGCTACGGTGCGGACGCGGTCGGCGTGTTCGGCGGCGGCGGGCTCACCAACGAGAAGGCCTACCAACTGGGCAAGTTCGCCCGCCTGGCCCTGGGCACCTCGCGGATCGACTACAACGGCCGGTTCTGCATGTCCTCCGCGGCCGCAGCCGGCATGCGGGCCTTCGGCGTTGACCGCGGATTGCCGTTTCCGCTGGAGGACCTCGACGGCGCCAGCACCATTCTGATGCTCGGATCCAACGTCGCCGAGACCATGCCGCCCTTCGTGCAGCACCTGCAGGGCGCGCGCGACGCCGGCGGGCTGATTGTGGTGGATCCGCGCCGGTCCGCTACAGCCGCCTTTACGTCCGACGGCGGCGGCCTGCACCTGCAGCCCCTGCCGGGCACCGACCTCACCCTCCTCCTGGGCCTGTCCCACGTGGTGATCCACGAAGGCCTGGCGGACACCGGCTTCATCAGCACGCGCACCAGCGGCTTCGAAGCCCTGGCCCGCAGCGTCAATGCTTTCTGGCCCGAACGCGTCCAGTCCCTGACCGGGGTGCCCGCGGACCTGATCCGCGAGACGGCCCGCCGGCTGGCCGACGGCGCCACCAAGGGCGGCGCCTACATCCTCACCGGGCGCGGCGTGGAACAGCACATCGACGGCACGGACACCGCCACCGCCGCGATCAACCTGAGCCTGCTGCTTGGCCTGCCGGGCTCGAGCCGCAGCGGCTACGGCACCCTGACCGGCCAGGGCAACGGCCAGGGCGGCCGCGAGCACGGCCAGAAGGCCGACCAGCTCCCTGGCTACCGCAAAATCACCGACCCCGCCGCCCGCGCCCACATGGCGAAGGTCTGGGACGTACCCGAATCCCTCATTCCCGGGCCGGGCCTGCCCGCGGTCCAGCTCCTGAAGTCCCTCGGACAGCCCGACGGCGTCCGGTGCCTCTTCGTGCACGCCTCGAACATCGCGGTTGCCTCCCCCGATGCAAACGCGGTCATTGCCGGGCTCCGCAGCCTGGATTTCCTGGTGGTCTGCGACTTCTTCGTCTCCGAGACCGCAGCCGAGGCGGACCTCATCCTGCCGGTACTCCAGTGGGCGGAGGAGGAAGGCACCCTCACCAACCTGGAGGGCCGGGTCCTCCGCCGCCGCCGCGCGCTGCAGCCGCCGGCGGGTGCCCGCAGCGAACTGTGGATCATGGCCCGGCTGGCGGAACTTCTCGAGGCTCCGTCCACCTACAGCGAGGACCCCGAGACTGTCTTCGAGGAACTGCGCCTGGCCTCCGCCGGCGGCCTGGCCGATTACTCGGGCATCGACTACGCCATCCTGGACCGCGGCGAAGCCGCCTACTGGCCTTTCCCCGCCGGCGGCACCGGCACACCGCGCCTCTTCCTCGACGCGTTTGCCCACGCCGACGGCAAAGCGGTCATGACCCCGGTGGCGCCCCGCCGCCGTCGTCCCCCGGCAGCAACCCCCGACCGGGATAGCAGCCGGGACATATCAGCCCGGGACATTCCGGGCCCGGGCGCCAAAACCATGACGCTCATTACCGGCCGCCTGCTGGAGCATTACCAGTCCGGGGCGCAGACGCGCCGTGTGTCGGAACTGTTCGCCTCCCAGCCGGAGGCCAAAATGCAGATCCACCCCGCCGCTGCCGCGTCCATGGGCGTCACCGACGGCGCGTTCGTGTCGGTCGCCAACGAGCGCGGCGAAGTGCTCTGCCGGGCCGAGCTCAGCACGGACATCCGGCCCGAGACGGTGTTCCTGCCGTTCCACTTCCCGGAACTGGAGAGCGCCAACCGCCTGACAGAGGCCGCCACGGATCCCATCTCGGGGATGCCCGAGTTTAAGTTCAACAAGGTGTGGGTCCGGGTGGCCACCAACGCACAACAGAGCAGCGTTCTTCAGACATCGGAGGCCTCATGAGTGAGCAGGTAGTAATTGTTGGCTTTGGCCCGGTGGCCGCGCGGCTCATTGATGAGCTGCTGCCCGCAGTGCGCAGCGGACTTGCCCACCTGACGGTGATCGGCGAAGAGTCCGACGCCGCGTACAACCGCGTGCTGGTGGCCGACCTCGGCGTGGGGCGCACCACCGCCGGGGCGCTGGCACTCTCCGACGCCGCCGCCCTGGTCGCCGACGGCGTCGATGTCCGGCTCGGCGTCCGCGTCCGCCGGGTGGACCGGGCCCGCCAGCGGGTGGTTCTCACCGACGGAACCACACCGCACTACGACCGGCTGGTGTTCGCCACCGGTTCCCGCCCGGTGATCCCCAACCTGACCGGCCTGAACCCGGACCCGGCCCACCCCGTGCTGCCCGCCGGAGTGACCGCCCTGCGCGACCTCCACGATGCGGCGGTACTGCGCGAGGCCGTCGCCGGCGGCAAGCGCGTGGTGGTCCTGGGCGGCGGCGTGCTCGGTCTGGAGACGGCCCTCGCTGCCGCCGAGGAGGGGGCCAGGGTGACCGTAGTCCACAACGGACGCCACCCGCTCGGACGCAACATCGACCGCAGCGGCGGTGGGGTGCTCGCCGCTTCGCTGCGGAACTGCGGCGTGCGGGTGGCCGGCAACGCCCGCTCCACCGGTGTCGAGCACAACGCGCCCGACGGCGGTTTCTCCGCCCTGCTGCTCGAGGACGGTTCCGCGATCGACGGGGACCTGCTGGTCCTGTCCTGCGGTGTCCGTCCGCGGACCGAACTCGCCGAGGGCTGCGGGCTGTCCACCGCCACCGGCATCCTGGTGGACCACAAGCTCCGGGCGCACCACGAGCCGCACATTTTCGCCATCGGTGACTGCGCGGAAGTCCGCTGCCCCGATCCCGCCTGCGGTGAATGCCGCACGGCCCGCGGACCGTCCGGGCTGGTCGGCCCGGGCTGGCGCCAGGCGGAGTGGCTGGCCGAGTACCTGACCCTCCTTGCCGAAGGAACGGCTATCTGCCCCGGCGACTCCAACGACAGTGCACCGGGAGGCGGTGCGGTGGGGGCGGCTGCGTCCCTGCCTGAGCTGCCCATGGAGAAGCCGGGCGTCATTGTCCTCAAGGCCCGCGGCACGAACCTGGCCGTGGCCGGTGACGTTTCCGCGGATCCATGGGACGAGGAAGTCCTTTCAGCCGGTGCCGTGAACGGGCGGGCACGGCTGCAGGTCGCACAGTGGGCCGATCCCGAGCACGGCCGCTACGTCAAGATGACCACCCGCGCCGGCGTGCTCGAGGGCCTCGTAGCCGTGGGCATGCCGCGCACGGCGGCCGAGCTAGTGCAACTGTTCGAACGCGGCGCCGAACTTCCCGCCGACAGGTCGCTGCTGCTGCGCCTGGACGGACCGGACCAGCCCGCTTCCCACGGTGCCGCCGACGCCTCGCGGACCGTCTGCCGGTGCGCGGGCGTCAGCGGTACGGCCGTTGCCGCCGCGGTCACCGAGGGCTGCGCGACGGTGCCCGAAGTTTCTGCGGCCACCCGCGCCGGCACCGGCTGCGGCGGGTGCCACGAGGACATCAAGGGCATCATCGAGGCGCACTTTCAGGGGGCGGTTGCCTGATGGAAAACAGGTAGTCTACTCTCTGTTGTGTCGCCGACTCGGTGCAGTAGCCTGAGCCCCATCGCCAGCCAGCGGTGCGCGAGGGGGCGCGTTGCTCCGGCCTTTTCATCTACGGGTCGGCCACAGAAAATTACCCCTCACACCGCTTTCCGGCGAGTAGCTACAGGCCGCACCGGCCGGGTCCTTACCGGGACACTCGGCTAGTCGGTGCCGGAGCGCGCCGCCCAAGCGCGCCGCCCAAGACCGGGAGGCGGACCGGTGAACCGAGAACGGGGGACACCTCATGCAGCGACGAATCACACCACCAGCCGTCATCCTGGTCGCCTTGCTTGCCCTTACGGGCTGCGGGGCAGGCACCAGCCCTGGTGCCAGCACCGGTACCGCCACTGGCACCGCCACGCCAGCCATAGCGCCGGCGGCAGCTCCGACAGCCACACCTACTCCCGCGAAGAGCTTCAGTAACGCGGACCTGACCGGCCTGCTTTCTACGCTGAAAGATGCTCACGGCAAACCGCTTACAGTGGTCCCAGCGGCACAGATCGACCAAGGCATCATCAAAGCCAAGCAATTGCTCAAGACCGCCGTCTTCACCCCGGCGGCCTGCAAGGCCCTCGCCGACAGCAACGCCCAGATCCCGGACGGCAGCACCTACGCGGCCGGCACCAGTATCTCGGCAACTGACAAAACGACAACGGTGGTAACCGTCATCGCCCTCAAGGACGCCCAAACGATGACCAAACAGCTGAACACATCCCAGGCCGCTGCCGCGCAGTGCAAGACTTTCACCCTGGAAGCGGGCGGCCAGAAAATCACCACGGAAACGACGCCCGTGGACTCCGCAACTGACGGGGACGTGTCCTTTGCTGCCCTCACGAAGCAGCGCCTTGCCACGGGCCAGGCCCAAACAGCACTGACTGTTACCGGCATCAAAGGCAACCTTGCCGCGACTGCAGTAAAAGCAGGGCCAGCAGTCACGCAGCAGGCGTCAGCCGAACTGACCCAGCTGGTCAACACGATCCTCGCCCACGGCTGATGTTATTCGGTTAGTCCAGGCGTCCCCGGGCCGGCACCGGCGCCCGTCCCGGGGGCGCCCAGGCGAAACGACGGGCCGCGGAGAACAGCGCGCGGCCCGCTCCACATGTCCCTTCATGTGCAGAGTTCTAGTGGACCCTACACAACTCGGGAAGCCCGGAGATTGTTCAGACGCAGTGCATATGGCCGTGGTTTTCGCTGAGCGCAATCCCACCGGCATGTTCGAGGCCGCCGGACCACCTCGGACCAAGCAAGTAGTGGACTCCCCCGATGCCAGTGGTCAACACTCCAGAGGCGAGTGATGAACACTCGCGTTCGAGCTGTGAGGGCGGTGTAGTCTCCGAGGGCGCGAAAGTCAGGGACTTGTCCCGTAACTCTGGGGGGACACTCGCAAAGCTTTAAAGGAGGATCTTTCATGAAACGCTGGCTCGCATCCATCGCCATCACAGCAGGACTCGTCGCTGGCGCCGGCCCGGCTGTTGCCGCCGCGCCCACTCCGGTCGACGTAACGTTCACCTCGCCCTGTCCGGGCTTCGATGCCACGCTTCACGCCACGGGCAAAGGGGGAACCATCAACCTGCCGGGCGACCGGGTGACCCTCACCGGTCCCAACTTGAGGGTCACGGTCACGGGTCCTACGGGGAAGTCGGTGAGCTATGTCATCACCGGGGCGACCCACATTCAGAACCTGCCCGACGGTAGCCAGGACATCACCGCAACGGGACGAAATGTCGTCCTGGTTCCCGAGGCAAACGGGCATCCTGCAGGGCTGTTCCTCACGGTCGGAACTGTCAGCTGGACCCTCAATCCAGACGGGTCGGAGAATACCTTGTTTTCCGGCCACGGCAAGGTGACCGACGTCTGCCAACTGGTGGCTCCGTAACTCCGGACAAACGCAGGGCGCCCCCGGGAGTTACTGGGGGCGCTTTGCCCTTAAATCGGGAAGCCCGGAGTTCAGGACGACAAAGCAGCTCCCTCCAATTCGAAGCGGGCCCTTCTCCCCTTACCTCCGCCGCCGGGGTGGGGATGCAATGGACTGAGGCTCCGTTTGTCAGCAGGAGGCACCCCATGGACGTTTCGGTCATCTTGGCGCTGGGCGCGATCGTTGTGGTCGCCGTCGTGATCGCCATGACACGCCAACAGGATCCGCAGCAGCGGGCCACGGTCCTGACGCGCACCGGGGCGGCGATCATGGCCGTGTTCACGGTCCTCGCGGGAACCGTCATCACCGGCTGGGCCATGCAGGATCCGGGCGGAACTGCCGGACTGCTGATCACGCTCGTGTGGTTGGTGCCGATGCTCCTCCTGGCAATCACGGCCTGGTTCTGGCCGGCGCCCACCGCTCCCCTGTTGCTCGCCCTCGCTTCTGCGTTCATCGCGGCATGCCTGTGGCTCGCCTTCGACCCTGCGGCCCTGCGCAGCTTCGTCGGCGACAACGGACCCGTCATCGCCGTCAGCGTCGTCGCGCTGGCGTTCCCGGCCGCCGTGCTCGGCCTCAAACGCACGGCGCTGGCCGGCTGGCTGCTGGTGGCCCTGGGCGTGCTGCCCCTGCTGATCACCCTCATCGCACGGTCCGGCCCGGTCGCCACGCTCATCGCAACCAGCCTGTTCCCATTGATCGCAGGAATCAGCTACCTTGCCTCGGCCAGAATGGTCACCGGAAGCGCGGCCACGGGGAACCACCGCGCGGCGGCCACCTAGAACCGGGGTCTGCCACGTAACGCGAATCGGACCACGGCTGATCGGCAGGTAGCATCGGGGCCATGAGCGCCGAAGACGAGGACATCACCGAAGAGCTGTTAGCCGACGCCGGGAAACTCACCGGACTGAGCCTGGAACTGCTGGGGCTCGATCCGCACCCGGATGACATGACTGCCGAACAGCGGCTCCAGTTTGATCCGGAAGACCTGATTGAGATGGCCGCCGTCCCGCCGGAGGACCGCCAGAAAGCCGTGCGCCAGACGCGCCTGCTGGCCGGGCTCCTGTGGAACTCGTCCAGCATCCTCATCGACCAGCTGTTCCGAGATCTCGGAACGCTCAGCACCCTGGAGGTCCTCACACCGGCCGACATCGCCGGGACCTCCGTTCTGTCTTCGCTCCCGCCGCAGTTCGCCGCCAGCTACGACGCGAAGTTCACCCAGAAGTTCATCGTCGTCGCGGCAGATGTCACGGCCGCGCTCGCCCGCGGCTGGACCGCACCGGGCTGCCTTGCCGCCGAGCTCGCCGTCCGCTGCCTGCTCGACCAGGCGGAAATCACCGAGGACATCTACGAGCTGGACCTGCCGGAGGACTGGCGCGCCGACGTCGCGGAAGTCCTACTGGAGGACGCTGACAGTGACGCCCTGTACCCCGACGACGACGCCGCAGGCTCCGGGAGCCCGGACGATGCCGGCCAGTTGGGCTTCGAGCGGTGGTTCACCCCGTTCGCGCCGGGCGACGCGGTTCCGCCCTACGCCTGCTCCTGAACCTCACTCCTGGCCTCACTCCTGTCCCTGCCCGTCTATGCCTGGCCGGGTGCGTGATTGGGCGTGCTGGCCAGCCGCTTCAGGTAGTCCTCGGTGAAGCGCCGGACGCCGTCCCACTCGGTGTAGACGTAGTCCCGGGTGGTGTCCGTGTCCAGGGAGCCTTTGTCGCTGGCGATCTTCTTCATCAGGTGCTTTTTTATGAACCCGTAGTGGGTGTAGAGCAGCGCGCCGGCGAACAACCCGACGTGCGCGGGCCGCCACCCGGTGTTCTCCTCGAACTTCGTCACGTAGCCCTCGGCGGTCTCCTCGTCTCCGTGGGCGGCCATGCTGACCGAAACCAGCGCGGAGGGCAACCGCTCGAGCTCGCCGCGGTTCTTCTTCACGAAGTCCGTGACGTGCCCCTCGTGTTTGCCCATGTGGACCGAAGCCGCCACGATCACGCCGTCGTAGCCGTCGGGGAGGGTGTCGCCCGCGTGTTTCAGATCAGCCGTCTCTGCCTGATGACCTTGCGCCTTGATCACCTCGGCAATGTAGTCGGCAATCTGGGCTGTCTGTCCTTCGACAGTCCCGTACGGAACGTAGATGTTGGCCATGATCCAGTGTGGGAGCGCTGTGGCCTGCGGTCGTAGGGTCTAACGCCCCGACGGCGATGCGCAAGACCGTCGAGAACAGAAGAATCCCTGTCCGGATTTCCGGCCAGGGATTCTTCGTTTTTGAAAAGTGCTCCCAGTAAGAGTGCTCCTAGTATCCGGTGGGCCGGTCGAACCGCTGGCCGGACGGATTGGACGGCAGGATGGTCATCACCAGCACCGCCAGGCCGCCGAGGATCGGCACCAGCACCAGCAGGATCAGCCAGGCACTCAGGTTCACGTCATGCAGGCGCCGGGCCAGGAGGGCCAGGGACGGAACGATCGTTCCAAGCCCCCAAATGACGGCAAGGATCATCCCGATAACGGCACCGGGTCCCGTCATGGCGGATCCGGACGCAGTAGTCGTCGTGCCGGTGCTCGTGATGACGTTGATGATGATGCCGACGATGAGGGACACCAGCGCCCACCACCAGTACTCACTGCGGCTGGCCCGGCCGGAGAAGGTGGCGTACTTCTTGAAGAATCGCTGGACGGCTTGCTTGATGGTGGCCCCGTAGAGCGGCGCCCACAGCGGCGGCTCCCCGGCCTGGGGCGGAAATGCATTTGGCTGCTGCGGATAGCTCATGTAGTCCCCTTTAATGAGTGCGGATGACGAGTTAATGAGTGCGGATGACGAGATTCATCCTAGGGCCGCCGGCGCCCGGAAATGCCCGTTGAGCGGCGGGAATTCACGCCCGTTCATCGGTGCGGGTGCGGGCGGGTCCGTTGCCGTGCAGCTGCCGGATTTGGGGCGCCGTTTGGGACCGCTGAAGCTAGGCACGCCGATAGAGGACTCCGCGGTGAGGACCCAGGACAAGCTGATGTGGCGCCGGAGCGCCATTGGCGTCAACCATGCCGGGCGGCACCTTCAGGCGGCGTCGGCGACGCCCGTCCTGATTGAAATTCACGGCTGCCCAGCCTCCCGTAAACTCCCGCAGCCACGCGTGTCCGTTCCCTTTGGCTGCGCCCAGTGGTTGCCCCAGATCCCAGTCGAGTTCCGGAGAGTACTGTGTCCGGCTGTAGTCGTCATGGGCAGTCGCGGAGTAGGCCCCGGTACCCCCGTTGAATACCCAGAATGCGGCTAACCCGTAGCTGAAATTGGGATGACGGTCGTTCCCGTCCGTAGGAACCCGAAGAATCGTCAGGCCCGGGCCCTCGGCCTGGGGAAGTTGGGCTTCAACGGTTGCCGGGTCGAAGAGGTTGGTTGCGCTATACCCCAACCAAACCTCCTCGAAGCCCCCGCCGTAGGAGGCATGAGATGCCCACCGGCCCGGCTCGCGCCGGGACTCAGCGATGTTTGGAACCAGGACCTTCCCCACCCGGTTGAGCCGCGGACCCGCATCGTGTATTAAGCTGTTCAGGCCGGCGCGGATCGCTGACAGCGATTCGGCCCCCCGCAGTGGCAGGTTCAAGCCGTAGTAATCGTCGAACACGTCATTGTCAGCCATTACTCCGTCAAAAGGCGAGTCCTCGAGCTCGGCAATGACGTTGGCCACCCACCGGGACAGGTACTCCGGATCCCACACTTTCATCTGCCAGTGTCCGGGATACCGGTCCCACTCCACCCGCCTCCCATCCAGCCGCTGTGCAAACCACCCGGCGCCTTCTCTCTCTGCCTCTGCAAAGGAGACCCCCGACGAGTAGATCGGCCCCGGCTCGTAGTCGCGGGTCGAGGACAGGCACTTGTAGCACAACAACGTCATGTCCGGCCGCCTGCTCTTCAGCTCCCGGGCGGCGTCCAGCTCCCACGGCTGCAAAATCGCGGCCCGGTAGTGTTCGGCGGCGAAATCGATCTGCTCGGCGGTCATCGGATCGCCATACCGGATCCAGGCTCCGACACCGCTCATAATGCTGCCCTCAGGCTGTCGCCATGTTTCGCAGTTTCGGCCACCGGCAGAGCTGACATGTCGCCCAGCGCACGGTAGATCTCGTTGTATGAAGTCATGACGTCGTGCATCTGAAAGAACTCTTCCACGCGTGCGCGCGCATTGGCCGCATACTCTTTATATGTTTCTACGTTGCCGACGACGGACTGAATGCCGGCGGCCATCTGATGTACATCACCAGGCGCAGTGAGCACCCCGCAGGGACCCAATGTACGACCCTCGGGGGTGTAGAGGTCGTCGGCGACGAGTTGGCTCATGCCACCTACGTCCGAGCCGACGGTCGGGATGCCGGCGGCCATGGCCTCTAGAACCACGATCGGCTGGCCCTCGTTGTAGCTGGGGAGCACAAGAACATCGAACTGGTCCAACATGTCGCGCACGTTGACCGTGCCGTGAACTGTGACCTGATCGTGTAGGCCCAGACTTTCGATCTTCGCCAGGCAGGCCTCGTAGTATGCGGGGTCGTGCTCGGTTGGCCCCAGCACATCCAGATGGATGTTCGGATAGCCGCGTTGACCCAGCAGGTGGATGCTCGAGAGCAGGTCCATAAGGCCCTTGATCGGAACTAGACGCGCAATATAGACCAACCGCCAGGTGTGGGCGGACGGAAGCTGCGTAATATGCTGCAGCGCGTTTTGGCGGGCCCGGTACTTTTCCTCGAACTCCTCAATGACCATGCCATTTGGCACGACCACCGCCTTGTCAATATCGGTTCCCAGACGTGCTGCCTCAGTAATCGCCGTGGGGTACAAATACGTGATGAGTTTGGCACTCGGGTAGCAGAAATGACCCATTTCCGTCCACCATGCCATCCACGCCCTCTGCTCGGGCGTCACGTCAAAGCTGCGATAGTCGTCCGAGGTGACGGACAGTGCCATGTTGCGGCTCAGCAGGGTATTGATCGTATCCCTGACATAGAGGTTGTGCTCTGTCAGCAAGAAGGATGAGCCATGGTCCCGTGCGGCCGCAGCACCGAGCAAGGATGCGTAGCCCGTGGTGTGGGCATGGTAAACGCGGGCTCGGGGCATTGACTCGCCGAGCGTTGCGAAGGCCAGGGAGAAGAAATTACGCAAAGTCCAAAACGAGTCGGCCAACGAAAGATCGAGCTGGGGCATTCTCTGCGCCAGCGCTTCCATAAACTCACGGGAACCCAGCAATGCCCACAGCGGATAACGCCGGGTGCGTTCGTTGAGGCCCTCGCCAATGAGATCCCACAGGGCCTGCGTCTCGCCGTCCTCCGACAGCGCGTATAGAGCGTCGAACAAGCGGTGAGAAAGTGCCGTGCGCTCTTCAGCGGTCATGCCAAGGTCTTGGGCGGAAACCGCCGAGAAGTTGTGTCGGTGCTCCTGCATATTGAGGTACACGGGTCGAACCCACAGGACGTTGCCCGGCATCCCGTACAAGTCCTCGTGTGGGGCGTCGGAATCCCACGTGATGTGGATGATCCCATACGTGAGATCCGGGTTATGGGTGACGATGTCGTGAACTACGGCCGACACCCCGCCTTTTAGGTATGGGTACGTGGACTCCATGACTATCGCTACGTCAACGTCCGGGTACTCCCGATTACGGATTTCCTGGGCCGCTGGAACGGTCAGGGAGTCTTGAAGCCTTGGACGCCTGGCTTTAGGCAAGAGAAAGCTGTACATGAGTTATTCCTTAGGAGCGCTGGGATGTACGTAGACGCCGGCAGACCGGGCCCCGGCTGCCCGGGACTCGGGCGCGAAGCTGCAAAGTCTGGGCGGAGGTAAAGGCCTGTCCGGGATCACCAGGTCGTTGCGTGGCGCCAGAACAGGGTGTACTCCGGCTGGGACCAGTGTCGTTTGTAGAGCAGCCAGGCCACACAAACCAGAATGAGATCGGCAACAACCAGCGCCGAATAGGCACCCGCCCCGCTGGCTCCGTCACCCGGAACGCCGAACAAAGTGAACGCAGCCATGCAAAGGAGTAAATGGGCGCCCCCCAAGAATTGGGGGGAGGCCTTCTCTCCGATGAAATCAAGCTCGTAGCTTAGGAGGGTCAGCATCATGAAAGCCCACGACGATGCGCCCGCGAAGACTGCCAACAGCACCTGCGCCGGCTGCAACCCGTTTACCGCCAGCGAAACCGCCAAAGTAAGTAGAACCCCAATCGTGCCAGTTGTAAGCACGGATCGGTCCACGACGAGGCTCAGGCGTTTCGATGTCCTAAGCAGCACCGCCAGTGGTTCTTCGGCGATAGTCCTGTGGAGTCCTGCCACCTCACGGTCCACCCGAGGCGCCAGATTGATGAAGTAGAAGTTGTAGGCGACGACAGCGGGCAGCATCGCTGCGAACACCACTACAACCTGGAAGTCACCGCCCGTAGCCAGGAACAACACCAATTTGTCCGCCCACAGGACCGATCCCATAAGCAGTCCACGGAGAACATCGGCACCGAAATCGCGAATCCCAATTCTATGGGCTACTCCGAGTTGGCGTAGTCCGTGGCCCATAGCCGCAATCTGGGTCGCAGACCCGATCACCGGAGGCAGCCACCAGAGTGTCGGGGCAGCCAAGAGTGCGGCGGCGTACGCCGTCCAGGCCACGGCCCAAAGTCCACGACGGTTTGCTACGTTGGCCATCACCAGGGACTGCACGAACAGCAGGTGTAATCCGCACAACGCTGCGAAGGTAGCCACCGCCGTGTACGACCATCCCGTCAGAAGCCACAGCGGCAGCGCAAAAAGTGCCACCAACGGGAGCGACTGAACAAACATCATCGGCCAGAATTGGCAAAAGCGTCCGGTGATGGCTTTCAGATCCCGCTCAGCCATGAGATCCCCTATAACCCGATAGACCGGCAGACAAGCCGCCTGCGCGAGCCACGGTACGGTGATGGACGAAGCGAGAACCACCAGGGTCAACGGGACGCCTCCGACGTCCACCGCTGCCATCCCAGGGCTCACCGATGGGTAGACAAGGTTCAACAGGATGACCGGCGAAAGGTACAGCAGGAGGGCCGCCCCCGTTCGGGCATCACCACTGCGTTCCGCTAGGTCCTCCCCTGCCTCAATCCCCGGGCGCATCATGATGAGGAGCGTGATCATGACCAGAATGACGCCGGCGGCCAGGAGCACGGTGGATGACCCCGACGGCAGTACTGCCTCGGCGAATGGTACAAGTGCCGTGAGCACAAGGCCCACGGTCATGGCGAGCATCTGCTTGCGCGCGTAGGCGTCCCTCATCAGGGCGCTGAGTGGTTTCATTGCTTCCCCCATTGCAACTGCTTCCATGCCACATGCCTCCCCAGAGGCCGCCGACAAACCATGCTTCGCACGGGACGGCAGGTGGCGTGGACTACTAGACCGGTCTCATCGGTGCTTCTCTACGCGGCAGCATGTGCAACGCTGCTGAGACTCGCGAGATCAGCCACTGATTTCGGGCCCGTCCCTTCCAGACGACGAAGATTCCGGAGGGTCGTTTGGGCCCACTTGAAAATCTACCCACGACATGGAGAACGTTCGCCAGTAGTCCCTACCTGAGTTACATAGCCCTGGGGCGGACTCAGTACCTGCAGACAGCACTTGGCTACTCAGTCTCAAGCGCCTTGACTACTTGGGTGGCCGAACAAGACCGACCCGGCAGCGTCGTGGCACTTCCGGCGCCGGCTGCCGCAGCTCCCACTGCCCAAAAAATGGAAAGTATGCTTACGATGTAGTGGACAACACCGATCCGACAGCACTCGGTTTAACGACACCGCTTGGAAGGATGAACCAATGACTGACAATGGCAACAACGGCGAAGGCTTTGTAGTTCCGAACCCGTCGAAGCTCCGCGAGGACATCCCCGGCGACGCCGGTGACGAGGCCAACGCCATCCGCTTCAGCGAAGAGCAGGCCCTGATCGAGGAACAGTCTCACGGGATCCGGCCGGAGCGC
Organism: Arthrobacter sp. ov118; assembly: GCF_900116495.1. GTDB lineage: Bacteria > Actinomycetota > Actinomycetes > Actinomycetales > Micrococcaceae > Arthrobacter. The sequence goes on along the minus strand of NZ_FPAY01000015.1, from coordinate 11,663 downwards.
TACGACGTTCCCGCCGGCGGGCCGACGATGGCCGAAGGACGCGGGAACATGGACCTGCCGCCCGAGGACGCCGATGGCTCACCCGCGGGTGACAGCAGCGACGACGGCCTGCACGGCGGCGCCGAACAATAGGCACGGAAGTGTAGGCGCCGAAGTGTAGGCACGGAATAGCCGGCCGCTCACCCAGGCTCAGCCTCCCGGCTCGAACGCTGCCGTTCCCATCATCAGGATGCCGCGCTGGGGTATCCAGAAATCCCCCAGCTTGTCCTGGACCGGCAGGGCCGTCGGCTTTCCCAGGTCGTGTCCCTGCAGTGCGGCCCGGCTGCCGGCGACCAACCACACGCGCCGGGGGCGGACGCCGAAACGCTGGCCGTTGGGCACGGAACCCGTCAGCCTGAGCCGGCCCGCTCCCAGGAGCGGGCCGGCGACGGCACCCATGGCCGCCAGGAAACGGCGGCTGCGCCAGAGCCGATCCGGCACAGCCCCGGAAACCGCCGACATGAACCTGGTGACCGGCGTGGCCCGCAGCGTGAGCTCCCAGTGCAGCACTGCGCCGCCGTCGACGTCCACAGTAAAGGCGTGACTGCCTCCCCAGGCGAGGGAGATGCGCGAGGTCGACGCCGATTCGAGGGCGGCGCCGAAGTACCGGGGGCAGGACAGTCCGGGGTCCACGGTGCCGTGCATTGACCAGGCACCGGCAGGATCCCGGATCCAGACCGAGGTGTACCCCGGCCCGATCGATGACGCGGCGAAGCGCCGCAACGCCAGGACGTAGCCGGAACTGAACGGAACCCCGGTGACGCCGAAGCCGGTAAAGCGTTCCTCGTCCCCGGTGAGGCCGACTCCGGTGACACCATCGCCGGCGCCGGCGTCCGCGCCAGAATGTCCGGCCGCCCGCTCGGCTGCCTCAATCAAGGTCTGGGGACTCGGCATGGCATCAGCCTCCGGATTGCGTCGGACCCGGCCTGTGCCCAGACTAGGTGTGCCCGAGCTACATGTGCACGTGCAGCCGGCGTGCCGCTTCCGAGATGGAGCCGCTCAGCGACGGGTACACCGTGAAGGTGCTGGCGACGTCGTCAACGTGCAGTTTCTGGGTGACGGCAATCGAGATCGCGAAGATGAGTTCGGAGGCGTTCGGACCCACCACGACGCCGCCGATCACGGTGCCGGAGCCCTTGCGGGCGAAGATCTTGACGAAACCGTCGCGGTGGTTGCGCATCTTGGCGCGGGCGTTGCTGCGCAGGGACAGCTTGATCACATCGCCCTGGTACTTGCCGGAGTCGATCTCCGCCTCGGACACGCCCACGGAGGCGATTTCCGGCGAGGTGAAGATGTTGGACGCCACTTGGTGCAGCTTGATCGGCATGACAGCGTCGCCGAGGAAGTGCGCCACGGCAATCCGGCCCTGCATCGCGGCCACGGAGGCCAGCGCGAGGACGCCGGTGCAGTCGCCCGCGGCGTAGATGTTCGGCGCCGTGGTGCGCGAGACGCCGTCGACCTTGATGTGGCCGCTCTCGGTGACGGCGACGCCGGCTTCCTCCAGGCCGATTCCGGCCGTGTTGGGGATCGAGCCGACGCAGACGAGGCAGTGGCTGCCGGTCACCTTCGAGCCGTCGCCGAGGGTGACCACGACGCCGTCCTCCGTGCGTTCCACGGTCTCGGCCCGGGCGCGGGAGAGCACCTTCAGACCGCGGCGTTCAAAGACGCCTTCAAGGACCTCCGCGGCGTCCGTGTCCGAGCCCGGCAGGACCCGGTCGCGGCTGGAAATCAGGGTGACCTTGGAACCCAGGCCGTTGTAGGCCGAGGCGAATTCCGCGCCAGTGACACCGGACCCCACCACGATCAGTTCCTCGGGGAGTTCGTCCATGTTGTAGATCTGGGCCCAGTTCAGGATGCGTTCGCCGTCCGGCCGCGCGGTGGGCAGCTCGCGCGGGTGGGCGCCGACGGCGAGCAGGATGGTGTCCGCTTCCACGATCTCGGTGCCGTCGGCGGTGAGCACCTCGATGGTGTGGTTGTCCAGCAGCTTGCCGGAACCGAGCAGGATGCGCACGTTCTGGTGTTCGAGACCGGCCTGGATGTCTTCCGACTGCTTCCGTGCAAGCCGGAGCAGTCGATCGTTGATGTGCTTGAGGTCCGCGCGCATCGCGGGGGCAAAGTCGCCGCCGTCGACGTCGAACTTGACGCCCAGCTCCCCCGCCTCGCCGACGCGGGTCATCAGGTCCGCCGTCGCGATCAGCGTTTTGGACGGCACGACGTCGGTCAGCACCGCAGAGCCGCCAAGACCGGCGCGCTCGATGATGGTGACTTGCGCCCCCAGTGAGGCGGCGACCATGGCGGCTTCGTAGCCGCCGGGCCCTCCGCCGAGAATTGCGATGCGTGGTGAGCTGAAATCGGGATGCGTAGTCACAATCACCCATTCTCCACCATCCCCACCGAGCCACCAATAATCCGGCCCCCCACGGGTCCGGACCGGGGTGCTGGGCAGCAGGCCCGGGGCGCGATAGCTTGTACCAGTGAGCTATACAAAATTCCTGGACGCAGACCCCTTCGATGCCGCCCGCGACGCCGCCGCCTACATCGCCGAAGAGACTGGCGTCGATTCCCACGATGTCGCGCTGGTCCTCGGATCGGGCTGGGGCGACGCCGCCGAACTGATCGGCGAGACCACCGCCACCCTGTCCGCCACCGAAATCCCCGGCTTTTCCGCACCGTCAGTGGTGGGGCACGTGGGTACCATCCGCTCGGTGCTGACCAGGGAGGGCAAGCGGGCCCTGGTCCTGGGCGCGCGCACCCACTACTACGAGGGCAAGGGCGTCCGCTCCGTGGTCCACGGGGTGCGCACCGCCGCGGCCACCGGCTGCAAAACCCTGGTGCTGACCAACGGCTGCGGCGGGCTCAACGAGAACTGGACGCCCGGCACCCCGGTGCTCATCAGTGATCACATCAACCTCACCGCCACCTCTCCCTTGGAAGGGGCAACGTTCGTGGACCTCACGGACCTGTACTCCGCCCGCATCCGCGGCCTGGCCCGCGAAGTGGACCCGTCACTGGACGAGGGCGTCTACGCACAGTTCACGGGGCCGCACTACGAAACACCCGCCGAGGTGCAGTACGCCAAGCGGATCGGCGCCGACCTGGTGGGGATGTCCACGGCACTGGAGGCCATCGCCGGCCGGCACGCGGGAATGGAGGTCTTCGGCATCTCGCTGGTGACCAACCTCGCCGCAGGGATCAGCCCGGTGCCGCTCAGCCACGGGGAAGTCCTGGAGGCCGGCCAAACCGCGGGACCGCGCATTTCCAAGCTGCTCGCGGAGATCATCGCCAAACTTTGATGCGGCCCCAGCGCCTGATCACGGCGCAGGTCTGACCCTGAAACCCACGAACGGGGCTAGTCCGCCGCCAGGTAGTCCAGGACCTTGGCTTTGTCCTCCGGGAACCGGCGCTCCATCGAATCCGCGAGCCCGGCGATGCTCTGGCGGGCCAGGGCCTGGCGCCAGGCGAGCTCGGCCTGGCGCATCGTCTGGGAAATGAGGCACGTCCGGGCGAAGTTCTCCTGCCGGGCCGGTTCCGGGACATTCCCCATGATCGCTGCGCACCGGAAGGCCGGGTCCGTGCCCTCCAGAGCCAGGACGATGTCCAGGACGGAAATGTTCTCCGGCCTGCGGGCCAGAAGGAAGCCGCCGCGCGGGCCCGAGACCGAATCCAGCACCCCGGCCCGGACCAGCGGCTGGAACTGCTTGTTGAGATAGGCGGCGGGGAGCTTGTAGTACTCGGCGAGGCGTGCACTGTTCACCGGCTCCCCCGCCGGCGTCCACGACATGTTGACACAACTGTGCACGGCCCATTCCACCCCGCGGCCCATCTTCATATTTCAGACACTACGTATCCGGAAATTTGGGTGTCAAGGGTCCGCCGGCCCGCGGGAAGAGCCCGCCACTCGATTGCCCGGCGAGGAATCACGATAGTTTGGTTCCTATGACGTCTTCTGATGCCGAACTCGCCCGACTCCTGAGCGACGCCCGCGACTGGGCCGACCAGGACCCGGACCCCGCCACTGCCACCGCCTTGACCGAGCTGATCCGCCTCACGGACGCGGGCGTCCCGGCGGCCCGCCAGGAACTGGCTGACAGCTTCAGCGGCACCCTGCAATTCGGCACCGCAGGACTGCGGGCAGCCCTGGGGCCGGGCCCCAACCGGATGAACCGCTCCGTGGTGCGCCGCGCCGCCGCCGGGTTTACCGCCTTCCTCACCCACGCCGTCGAGCAGGCCTCCCCCGGGACCCGCCCGCGCGCCGTCGTCGGTTTCGACGCCCGCTACAACTCAGACATTTTTGCCGAGGAAACCGCCGCGATCCTTACCGCGGCCGGGGTTGAAACCTTCCTGATGCCGGCCGCGCTGCCCACCCCGCTGCTCGCCTACGCGGTCCGGGCGCTCGAGTGCGACGGCGGCGTCATGGTCACCGCCAGCCACAACCCGCCGCAGGACAACGGCTACAAGGTCTACCTTGGCCGCCATGCCGTCGAAGAGAGCGGCCGCGGCGCCCAGATCGTGGCACCGTACGATGCCCTGATCGCGGCGAAGATCGACGCCGTCGACACCGTGGAGTCCGTCATCCTGGCCGCGGACGGGTGGACCGTGCTGGAGCCCTCCGTCGCCGCCGACTACGAGGCCGCCGTCGCCGCGCTGGCAGCACCGGAACACTTCCCGGCCCGTGACCTGAAGATCGTCCTGACCCCCATGCACGGCGTGGGCGGCGAGACGGCCGCCGCCGTGCTGAACGCCGCCGGCTTCGCCGACGTCACGCTCGTCGCGGAGCAGGCGCAGCCTGACCCGGACTTCCCCACCGTGAACTTCCCCAACCCCGAGGAGCCCGGCGCCCTGGACCTGGCCCTGGAAACGGCCGCCCGCGTCGACGCCGACATCGTCATTGCCAACGATCCCGACGCCGACCGGGCAGCTGTGGCGGCAAAAGACCCGGCCACCGGGGCGTGGCGCATGCTGCGCGGCGACGAGGTCGGTGCCCTGCTGGGCGCGCATATCGTGGCCCGGCAGGCGGCCGGCGGCAGCGACGGGTCCGACGGCGTGTTCGCCAACTCGATCGTGTCCTCACGGCTGCTGGCGCGGATCGCGGCCGCGGCGGGCTATGCGCATGAGGAAACCCTGACCGGCTTCAAATGGATTGCCCGGGTGCCCGGACTGGTCTACGGCTATGAGGAGGCGCTGGGCTACTGCGTTGCCCCGTCGCTGGTGCGGGACAAGGACGGGATCTCCGCGGCGGTCCTGATCGCCGAACTCGCGGCGGCGGCCAAGGCCGCGGGGAAGACCATTTTTGACACCCTGGACGAGCTCTACCTGGTGCACGGGCTGCACGCGAGCGACCAGCTCAGCATCCGCGTGGCGGACCTGGGGCTGCTGGACGCCATGATGAACCGGCTGCGGGTCAGCCCGCCGGAATCATTCGGCGGTTCCGCCGTCGAGACGGTCACGGACCTCGCCGAGGGCAGTGAGAACCTGCCGCCCACCGAGGGCCTGCTGTACGTGGCGAAGGACCTCAGCCGCGTCATCATCCGGCCCAGCGGCACCGAACCGAAGCTCAAGTGCTACCTGGAGGTCATCCGCAGCGTCGGCTCGGCCGCGGAACTCCCGGCGGCCCGGACCGAGGCCCGCGCCGCCCTGGACAGCGTCCTCGCGGACGTTCGCGAGGCCTTGGGCCTGTAACCGCTCCCGGCTTAGAGCTCGACCTCGATGTAGCCGTTCACGACCCGGGTGGCGAACGTGGCCAGCCGGAGTCCGGGTGCCGTGAGGCATTCACCGGTGGCGAGGTCGTAGACCTCCTTGTGCAGGGGGGAGGCGATGGTCGGGCGCGCACCGCGGGAACCGGTGATGCCGCGCGCCATAACGTGGGCGCCGGTGGCCGGATCTTCCTGCGCGACGGCGAAAACCTCTCCGGCCAGGGTCCTGAACAGAGCGACCTGCCGGCCGGAAATCAGTGCTGCCTCACCCCATCCGGGCTCCAGGTCCGCAACGGCGCACACACCGTACCAGCCGGCAACAACGTCGCCATTTCCCCGGGACGCGCGTTCTTCAATTTCAAGTACTGCGGTCATTTTGGCCCCTCTCAACGTACCCGTTCATTCGGGCAGGACCGCTGGTGCGGCCACCTCTCCAAGCTAGGGCCGCGGTGTAACAACCGCGTGCAGTCAATGTGTCCGGCGCGTAAAAGAGACTTCACGGGGCCGGAAATCTATTCGTGATGCAGAAGTTAAGATCACGAAACAATTGGGAAACTGAAGCGAAACTGCGCCTCCCTAGGCTGATTGGACAAGCTGCAGAGCACCGTCTGCGGCCCATGCGAAAGGCCCACCGTGACCGGACAGACTTCAAGCCACCCAAACTTTGGCGCAGCCAGCGCCGCCAGCCCGCGACGCATCGTGGTGGCCGGCGGCGGCCCTGCAGCCCATCGTTTCGCCGACGCCATGCACGCCCGCGGCCTCGACGGGTGGCAGGTCACCGTCCTCGCCGAGGAAGCCCACCTCCCCTACGACCGCGTCGCACTGAGCAAGGCGCTCACTGACGCCGACGTCGACCTCACCCTGGGCGATGCCTCCATGTGGGACCACGAAGCCCTCATCCTCAAGACCGGCGAGCGCGTGATCAGCATCGACCCCGCCGGCAGGACCGTCGCCACCGCCGCCGGCACCGTCTACCCCTACGACGAGCTCGTCGTCGCCACGGGCTCCGACGCGGCCCGCCTGCCCATCCCCGGTGCCGAGCTCACCCACGTCTACCGCACCCTTGAGGACGTCTGGTCCATCAACAAGGCCATCGCGGAACTGACCGAGAAGCTGGGCCGCCAGGTCATTGCCGTGACGATTGGCGGCGGCCTCCTGGGCCTCGAGTCCGCCGCCGGCACCGAACAGCTCGGCGCCGTCCCCGTGGTCATCAATGGTTCGCCCTGGCTCATGAACACCCAGCTGGACGAAGGCGCCGGGCAGGCCCTCGGCCGCCTGATCGAAGCCAAGGGCTTTACCGTCCACGGCGGTGTCTTCCCCACCGAGGTACTCTCCGACGACGACGGTCAGGTCACCGGCGTCCTCATGGCCGACGGCCGGATCATCGATGCCGACATCGTCATCGTTGCGATCGGCGTCAAGCCCCGCGACGAACTGTTCCGCGCCGCGAACGGCCCGGACGGGCAAAGCGGGGCACAGCAGTTCCAGCTCGGCCCCCGCGGCGGCGTCGTCATTTCCGACGGCTGCGAAACCGAGGTCCCCGGCATCTGGGCCATCGGCGAGGTCGCGAACTTCGGCGGCATGTGCCTGGGCCTCGTCGCCCCGGCCAACACCATGGCCGAAATCGTCGCTGACCGGCTGCACGGCGGCGAGGCTACGTTCCCCGGCTTCGACACCGCCACCAAGCTCAAGCTTTCCGGCGTCGACGTCGCCAGCTTCGGCGACGCCTTCGCCAAGACCGAACACGCCCTTGAGATCGTCTACGCCGACCCGGCCCGCGGCGTTTACCAGAAGATCGTCACCACGGACGACGCGAAGACCCTCCTCGGCGGCATCTTCGTCGGCGACGCCGCCCCGTACACCAGCCTGCGCCCCATGCTCGGCCGCGAGCTGGCTGCCGAACCCGGCGCCTACCTCACCGCCGCCGTCGGCGGGGACGCGCCGGAAACAGAACTGCCGGACGACGCCACCCTGTGCTCCTGCAACAACGTCGCCGCCGGAACCATCCGCGACACCATCAACGGCTGCGGCGCCTGCGAGGGCAACGCCCCCGTCCGGGAACTCGGCGAGCTCAAGGGCTGCACCCGCGCCGGAACCCAGTGCGGCTCCTGCGTGCCCATGCTCAAGAAGCTGCTCGAAACTGAACTGACCAAGTCCGGCGTCGAAGTTTCGAAGGCCCTCTGCGAACACATCGAGCTCTCGCGCCAGGAACTGTTCGACGCCATCCGCGTCCTGGAACTGACCTCGTTCGAAGAAATCATGACCAAGTACGGCACCGGTGCGGGTTGCGACATCTGCAAACCGACCGTTGCCAACATCCTGGCCAGCCAGAACAGCGCCTACGTCCTGGACGCCGGCCGCGGAACCCTGCAGGACACCAACGACCGCGCCCTGGCCAACATGCAAAAGGACGGCACCTACTCTGTGGTCCCGCGCATCGCCGGCGGCGAGATCACCCCCAAGAAGCTGGGCGTGATCGCCTCAGTCGCCGATAGGTACGGCCTCTACACCAAAATCACCGGCGGCCAGCGGATCGACATGTTCGGCGCACGGCTGGAGCAGCTTCCGGAGATCTGGAAGGAGCTCGTGGACGCCGGCTTCGAATCCGGCCAAGCGTACGGCAAGAGCCTGCGCACCGTGAAGTCCTGCGTCGGCTCCACCTGGTGCCGCTTCGGGGTTCAGGACTCGGTGGCCATGGCCATCCAGCTTGAACTGCGCTACCGCGGACTCCGCAGCCCGCACAAGCTGAAGATGGGCGTCTCCGGCTGCGCCCGCGAATGCGCCGAGGCCCGGGGCAAGGACGTCGGCGTCATCGCGACGGCGGACGGCTGGAACCTGTATGTCGGCGGCAACGGCGGCGCCACCCCGGCGCACGCCCAGCTGCTGGCCAAGGACCTCGACGACGAAACCCTGATCAAGTACATCGACCGCTACTTCATGTACTACATCCGCACCGCCGACCGCCTGCAGCGCACCGCGCGCTGGCAGGAGGAGCTCGACGGCGGCATCAAGCACGTCGAGGATGTGGTGGTCAAGGACACCCTGGGCATCGCCGAGGACCTTGAGGCCGCCATGGCCAAGCACGTGGACACCTACGTCGATGAATGGGCCGACACCCTGAAGGATCCCGAGCGCCTGCGCCGTTTCCGCTCCTTCGTCAACGCCCCGGACCAGAGGGACGATTCCATCACCTTCGTCCCCGACGAGCGCGGCCAGATGCGCCCCGCCACGGCCGAGGAAAAGGGCTCGACGCTGATCGCGACGACTATTCCCGTCCGGGCAGCCGATCTCACCAGCAGCGACGCCACCGAAAGCAAGGTCTAACCATGCAGCTCAGCATCGATCTCACCGGCCGCGACGTCCTGATCACGGGTTCCGAGACCGCCGCCCGCCAGGCCGTGCGCCGCTACGAAGCAGCCGGCGCCGTGGTCTCCCGGCTCAGCACTCCCCACGGCGCCGGGCACGACCGCCCCCTGCCCGAGCGGCCCTTCCTGGTGGCGGCCGTGGAGGACGGCCAGCCCGGATGGGACGCCCTGCTGGATCGCTGCCGCGCTGCCGGCATCCCCGTCTCGGCCGAACCCGCCGCGGGCCCCGCCGGGCACGTCACCCTGGTCGGCGGCGGCCCCGGGACCACCGAGCTGCTGACCGTGGCGGCAGTCAACGCGCTGCGGGACGCCGACGTCGTCTTCTACGACCGCCTCGCCCCCTACCAGGACCTGCCGTCCCTGGCCTCGGCCGAGCTCGTGGACGTCGGCAAGAAGCCCGGCCACCACAAGGTCAGCCAGGGCGACATCGAGAAGCTCATGGTGGAAAGCGCGCTGGCCGGCAACAACGTGGTCCGGCTCAAGGGCGGGGACCCCTATGTCTTTGGCCGGGGAGGAGAGGAAGTCGCTTCCTGCGTCGCCGCCGGCGTTCCGGTCCGGGTGGTGTCGGGCGTGACCAGCGCCATCTCGGTGCCGGCCGCCGCCGGCATCCCCGTCACCCACCGCGAGGTCAGCCACATGTTCACCGTAATCTCCGGGCACGCCCCGCTGACCGAAAATGAACTCAAGCATTTGGCCGGGCTCGGCGGAACCATCGTAGTCTTGATGGGCATCGGTACCTTGCACCACCTCACAGCCGGGCTCCGCCGGGCCGGGATGCGCACCGACATGCCGATGGCCGTCGTCGAACGCGGCTACCGTCCCGGCCAGCGCACCACGATCGCCGAACTCGGCACCATCACCACCGCGGCCGCCGGCTGCAGCAACCCGGCCGTCCTGGTGATCGGCGACGTCGTCCGGGTGGCCGAAGCCAACCGGGGCTGTGCCGAGGCCACGGCAGAACTCGACCGCCTGGCCGCATCACTGCTGGAAGCTTAAGGATTCACATGAGCGCACTGAACGCCATCGCCGCCGCCTTTCCGGAGCCCGGCGCCCCGGCCACTGCCGGCACGCCGGATCCTGCCGATGACGGGTCCGAGAAGGACCTGCCGCTGGACGGATTCCGGATCGGCGTCACCTCGCACCGCCGCTCCCAGGACCTCATCGAGGCCCTGGAGCGCCGCGGCGCGGAAGTGCTCCACGCCCCGGCGCTGAAGATCGCCCCGGTCCGGGAGGACCAGAGCCTGATCGATGACACCCGGGCCATCATCGCCGCCAAGCCCGATCTCTGCATCGCCACCACCGCGTACGGCATGCGCCGCTGGTGCGAGGCCGCGGACACCTTCGGCATCGGCGAACAGCTGCTGGAGACCCTCTCCGCCACCCGGATGTTTGTGCGCGGGCCAAAGGCCCGCGGGGCCGTCCGTGCGGCCGGGCTCGCCGACGTGGGGATCAGCAGCGACGAAACCACCGCCACGCTCGTGGACATGCTCCTGGCGGAGGGTGTGCGGGGCAAGACGGTGGCGGTGCAGCTGCACGGCTACACCGACGTCCGGCAGCTGGAGCGCCTGCGCATGTCCGGCGCCACCGTCCTGACCGTCACCCCGTACCGCTGGGTCAAGCCCGACGGCGCGGACCGGCTGCCCAAGCTCATTGAAGCCGCGTGCAGCGGCAACCTGGACGTCCTGACCTTCACGAGCGCCCCCGCCGTGGATGCGATGTGGAGCACGGCGCACGAGATGGGCGTCTACAAGCAGCTCGTGGAGAGCCTGAAAACCACGGTGGCGACCGCCGTCGTCGGGCCCATCACGGCGCAGCCGCTGCTCGACGCCGGGCTGCAGCCGCTGATCCCCGAACGGTTCCGGATGGGTGCCCTGATCCGGCTCGTCTGCGAGCACCTGGCGCTCAACCACGTCCGCCGGCTCGACACCGTGTCCGGCAGCGTGGAGCTGCGCGGCCGCTCGCTGCGCATCAACGGCGAGCCGATAGAGATGGCGCCCGCGCCGCTGCTGCTGCTGCGCGCGCTGATCGGCGCCGGCGGGGCGGTGCTGTCCCGCGAAGCGCTCTCGGACCTGCTGGAACTGCGCGGCTCCGTGCACGCCCTGGACATGACGGTCAGCCGGCTGCGGTCCGCGCTGCCGGACACCCGGCTCGTGGAAACCGTCGTGAAGCGCGGTTACCGCATCCGGGTCTAACGCAACGCGGGGTCACTTAGCGCCCAATGATGCCGGCGGTTTCTAGTGGTCGTTGCAACACGTTTGGCGGCTTAGGTCGTTAGTAGTAGATCACGCAGGCGCTCGGCTGGGGTATCCCAGTCGAGCGTTTTGCGTGGGCGGCCGTTGAGTTTCTGGGCGACGAGCTCGAGATCCTCTGGCCCGTAGGCGGACAGGTCGGTGCCTTTGGGGAAGTACTGGCGCAGCAGTCCGTTCGTGTTTTCGTTCGAGCCGCGCTGCCAGGGGCTGGCCGGGTCGCAGAAGTAGACGTCCATGTCCGTGGCGAGGCTGAAGGATTTGTGGGCGGCCATTTCCGCTCCCTGGTCCCAGGTCAGGGACCCCCGCAGGTGCGCTGG
>NZ_FPAY01000017.1 GCF_900116495.1 Arthrobacter sp. ov118 | reverse complement strand
GTCGGCCAGGACGAGGCCATCAAGGCCCTGTCCCAGGCGATCCGGCGCACCCGTGCAGGGCTGAAGGACCCCAAGCGTCCCGGCGGCTCGTTCATCTTCGCCGGCCCCACCGGCGTCGGCAAGACCGAGCTGGCCAAGGCACTCGCGGAGTTCCTGTTCGGCGAGGAAGATGCGCTGATCACGCTGGATATGTCCGAGTACTCGGAGAAGCACACCGTGTCGCGGCTCTTCGGCGCCCCTCCGGGCTACGTGGGCTACGAGGAGGGCGGGCAGCTGACCGAAAAGGTCCGCCGTCGTCCGTTCTCGGTGGTCCTGTTCGACGAGGTGGAGAAGGCACACGCCGACCTCTTCAACTCGCTGCTGCAGATCCTCGAAGACGGCCGCCTGACCGACTCCCAGGGCCGCGTGGTCGACTTCAAGAACACCGTGATCATCATGACCACCAACCTTGGCACCCGGGACATCTCCAAGAGCGTTGCCACCGGCTTCCAGTCGGGCACGGACACGAAGACCGGCTACAGCCGGATGCGCGCCCGCGTCACCGAGGAGCTCAAGCAGCACTTCCGCCCCGAGTTCCTCAACCGTGTTGACGACGTCGTGGTGTTCCCGCAGCTGACCCAGGACGAGATCATCGAGATCGTGGACATGTTCGTCGGCCGGCTCGAGAAGCGCCTCAAGGACAAGGACATGGGCATCGAGCTCACCCCGGCGGCCAAGGTGCTCCTGGCGACCCGCGGCTACGACCCCGCCATGGGCGCCCGCCCGCTGCGCCGCACCATCCAGCGCGAGATCGAGGACCAGCTCTCCGAGAAGATCCTCTTCGGTGAGCTGCACTCCGGAGACATCGTGGTGGTGGACGTCGACGGTGAGGGCGTTATCGCGAAGTTCACCTTCGCCGGCAACACCAAGCCGCGCATCCCGGACGCACTGCCCGCCGCGGGCTGAAACATCGACGACAGGTCGAAAACGCGCAACTGGGTATCCATGGCGAGTCACTTGGCTGTCAGGTTGTCCCTGACACTCTGCCCATCTCCTTCTAATCGCACTTCGAGTCGCGGGGTCTTGCGAGCAGACCTCCTGGGACGGCTTAGCGATACTAGTCAGTTGTCCTTGAGCCGGCGGCCCGCGACCCGCGGGAAGATTTTCACCCAGAACGGGTACATCGCACCCTCGTTGTGTTCGGCTTCGCGGCGAACCGTCTCGGCTTCAATGGCTTCGCCACGAAGTGACTCCAGGTGTTATCGCCTTCGGCGTAGCTGGTAGCCCGGTACGCGGCCCGCGCCCGATTCCGCAGCGGGGCGGGGATACTCACCGTCATATTCGCTGTTTCGGTTTCTTTGGGTTCTGCCCTCTTTGGCGTCTCCGGCCGGTGTCCGGGGAGCATCCGTGCCAGCGGCGCCTCGGCGGACGGCGCTGCAGTGCGTCGCGGGGGCAATCCGAGTGCGGGTCGGCTGGGTGTCGGTTCGGCGCTCACGCGTTGACCCCCTGAGATTCTGCCGTGGAGGTCTTCGGCCACGCTGGAAGCAGACTTTGGTCCGGCAATTGCCGGCCTTCGCTTCACCGCGCAGGACCTCCCACCCTTTCGGTCCCTTGCTGAGCTCCCGTTCGAGCTCGTGGGCCAGCAATCCACGCTCACGGCACGCTTGGGCCGTGGCCTCCGAGTGGCGGATGCTCATCGGAAACAACACTTCGTCTATGCCAAAATCTGCGGTGAGGTGGTCACGGGTGACCTTATGAACCTGCTTGGAATTGGTACCGGTACCGACAAGGACGACACCCAGCAGGTTCAGGGAGGGAATGAGGCCGATGATGCTGTCCACGCGTGCCGCGACGGCGGCGACACCCTTACGGCTGGACATATCTGTCTTCAGCGGCACCGGTGCGTAGCGGGCAGCAGCTACCGCGGCAGCCTGCAGAGGCTCATTTCCGGGCGGCAGTCTCCAGCAGGACTAGATCGTACTCCCCCGCCACACCGGCAAGCAGTTTGCCCAGGGCCAGCTGCGCAGCGTCACGGTCCTTCTGGGCCTTGCCTCCAAGAAATGCCGCAGCATCGTCAAGATGAGGGCGGCCGGCAATGACATCAAGGTGGCTCGGACGCCGGTCAGCAGGTCGGGTTCTCCCCCGAAACATAGCGAAGCGGCCAGACTTCTGCCGCCGTCTCCCTGGTCGGCGTAGCCGAGGTCCTCGGCTAAGTTTCCTTGAGGGTCGAGATCTACGAGAAGCGCACTCGATCCGCCCTCGGCGAGGAGTCCACCTACGTTGGCCACCAAGCTGGTCTTGAAGACCCCTACTCTCCGTGTTGCCTATATGAGGTATCGGTAGACCGTGGCGCGGGAGACTCCGAGCATCTTGCCGATGTCGGAGGCGCTTATTCCTTTTCCTTTGAGTTCTTTGGCCCTGGCAGCGGCAGCGTCGTCTATTTTGCGGGGCCTTCCGCCGTGGCGGTTATGGGCTGCGGCCGCGGCGAGTCCTGCTCTGGTGCGTTCGACCATGGTGTCGCGCTCCAGCTGCGCGAATGCGGCCATGATCGTCAGCATGGCCGTGCCCATGGGTCCGGTTGTGTCCAGTCCTCGAAGCCCGTGGCCGAAGGACCAGGGCCTCTCAGTAATTGATCCTTTTGAGAGCAATGTCAAACATGGACACCCGTCACGGACGGATGGCACGTAGAAACAGTAGAACCCGGGGTGGCTTGTGAATTCGTCGAATATCCGGCGCCAAGGCTTCGAAGCCTCCCGTCAACGATCGTGCGCAGGACAGCCCGTCGTGGTTTTTCCCTGTGCCCGGGGGACTCCTGCATGGGCGATGCATCGACCCGGTCCCTCGCAAGAAGCGAAAACGGCCATGGCCAAACCACGAAGAACTGGACCGGCACTATAAACGCCTGGTCAAAACCATCGGCTCTGAAGGCTTCACCGACGCCCCAGCATCACTGTGTCCGTAACCCAATCGAATGCGGATTTCATCAGTGCCATTCGGGGTCTGAGGAGGATCGGTACGGAAATTCACGTTTAGGGGTCACGGCTGTTGAATTAGTGGCATGGCGGCCGATTTCCTAAGCGATGAGCAGGCGCTGGGGTGACAGGAGGGCAGCGCAGTGCTGAAGCAGCAGGCCGGGCCGCGTCACGGTTCGCCCGGTCGGGAGCTTCAGCTATCAGGTGGTGCGGTGTGCCGGGGTGAACTGCGTCGCGCGGTCGGCCTCTTCGGCGCGGATGAGGTGCACGAGCGCGTTGATGAGGGCGAGGTGGGTGAACGCCTGTGGGAAGTTGCCGAGGTGACGGCCGCTCCCCGGATCCAGCTCCTCGGCGTACAGCCCCAAGGGACTGGCGTGGGACAGCAGACGTTCGCACAGTGCCTTGGCGCGTACCACCTCTCCAATCTCGACGAGGGCTGAGACGAGCCAGAAAGAGCAGGTCGTGAAGGTCCCCTCGTCGCCGGCGAGGCCGTCGTCGGTCTGCTCAGGGCGGTAGCGCAGGACGAGCCCGTCCTGCGTGAGTTCATCGGCGATCGCCAGGACGGTGGAACGCACGCGTTGATCGTTGGCGGGCAGGAACCGGACGAGCGGGACAAGCAGAAGCGAGGCATCGAGGTTCGTCGTGCCGTAGGACTGGACGAACACACCACGGTCGTCGAGACCGTTGCGGCAGATGTCCTCGTGGATCTCCTCGGCGATCATGTCCCATTTCCGGGCGTCATCGACCTCACCGTGCAGGCGCGCCAGCCGGGCACCACGATCCAGAGCGACCCAGCACATGAGCTTGGAGGAGGTGAAGTGCCGCGGTTCGCCGCGGACCTCCCAGATGCCGCGGTCGGGTTCCCGCCAGTGGGCGACGGCCTGTTCGACCTGGCGGAGCAGGACGGGCCCCAGCGGCTCGGGGAGCTGGTCACGGGACTTGGTGTGGAGGTAGACGGAGTCCAGCATGGTGCCCCAGACATCGTGCTGCCGCTGGTGGGCGGCAGCGTTGCCGATCCGGACGGGGCGGGCCCCGTCGTAGCCGCCGAGCCCCTCGACAATGGACTCGGGAAGGTCCCTTTCGCCACCGATGCCGTACATGATCTGCAGGTCGTCCTCGGCGGCGACGTCGCGGATGAAGGCAAAGAAGTCATCGGCCTCCCGGTCCAGCCCGAGGGTGTACAGGGCCCAGAGCGCGAACGTGGAATCGCGCACCCAGGTGTACCGGTAGTCCCAGTTCCGCTCTCCCCCCGGCGTCTCGGGCAGCGACGTGGTGGACGCCGCGACCAGAGCCCCAGTCGGCGCGTAGGTGAGGCCCTTCAACGTCAGCGCGCTGCGCTGCAGCGCCTCCCGCCACGGATGGTCGGGGAATTCGCCCACGGTGATCCACTGCCGCCAGAACTCGGTGGTCTGCCACTGCTTGTCCGTCGCTTCCTCCCACGTGCGCGGCGGGGGCAGCGACCCCCAGGAGAGCGCGACAAAAGCCTGCTCACCCTCGATCATTCTGCTGCGGAGGACCGCGATGGAGTCCTCGATGCCCAGCCGGCGGTCGGTGCTCAGACGCAGCACCGGATCCCCCTCGCCGCCGCTGACGGTCACGAGCTCCCCGTAGCCGGGACTGGAGAACTCCCACTTCGCCCGCCGCGCGCCGTAACCGAAGACCGGCTCGCACAGCACGGACAGCTCAACCGCGCCGCTGACGCAGCGGACGGTGCGCAGCAGGCAATGCTCTGCCTCGTAGTTCGTCGGCGGGCGGCGGTATCGGCCGGCCCTCTCTTCGGTGTGATGCCACGGACCCATCACCAGGGCATCCCTCACGATCAGCCAGCCCGTCCTGGTCTGCCAAGTGGTCTCCAGAATCAGGCTCCCGGGGAGATAGCGTCGTGCAGTGGGCTCCCGGACGCCGTACGGCGCCACCTTGAAGCCACCCGCGGCGCGGTCCAGCAAAGTGGAGA
The DNA here is from genome assembly GCF_900116495.1 of Arthrobacter sp. ov118. Classification (GTDB taxonomy): domain Bacteria; phylum Actinomycetota; class Actinomycetes; order Actinomycetales; family Micrococcaceae; genus Arthrobacter. The sequence continues at coordinate 35,876 of NZ_FPAY01000017.1, read as the reverse complement.
ACACGCTCGGCGAGTCGTGACGCGGCACGCACATCCACTCCACCTGCCCGCTCGATGCGATCAAGCAGTTGGCCTCACAGTCAGACAAAAACCCATAGTCGGCGATCGGCGGGAACGGGCTCGTGCGTGCCCCGGTTCCCCGCCCCTGGGGCACTGATCCGGAGTCGGTCCTCACTACCCCAGTATGCTCCACGGCACCGCAGATGGCATTCCCTCGGACGGTTGTGTTGCTGCCCCGTTCCAGCCAGGCGAGCCCGCCGGGGTGACCGTCATGTCAGTCGCTCATGGTGCACCAATCCTGCGACCGATCTCTTCAGCACGAGGTCCTCGAAACAGCGTCCAATCAAAGTCACCGGGACGTAGTTGCCCTTCGCCTGGATTGAAGGGAAGGATCCTGAAACCTCCCACCTCAGGATCCACTACCCGTCCATGAGCCGCATCCCAGACACCGGACGCGGCCCCTGCCACCCTCAATAAAGCGGATATAAGTGTGGACAATGTCCACACCCTCTTTGGCTGGACAAACACAGGTACAGGGCTTCTCGAACGGTCCCCCGAACCCTTGCCCGGAAGCCATGCGTCGACATCGCTATGGTCATGTCGTCCCTGCTCTCCCGGCCCATGAATAGGTGTAGGCCGCCAACGGCCCACCCAACAAAACCGGAACGAGGAAGCGCAAGAACAGTCACAGCAGGCGGAGGGCCCACAAGCCAGGGACTTGAACCCGTCACCCCACACACCTGAATAGGCCGCCGCGGCGGCCAGGCCACAGCCCGCGAACCAGCCGTCAGATCGACGCGACCACAAGCTTTGTCAACACGTCAAAGCAGAACCGCCTCTGACGAGGGAATCTGTTGTGCCCGAGGTGGGACTCGAACGCGATTCCCGGCCTTGTCATTGCTGGTAAGTGGCGAAAACATGCGGAATCCGCGCCCGTCCGGCGGCTGTACGGGCCAGTCCGGAGCCAAAGGTGTGCACATTGTGCACACTATCTTTTGGCCGCCCTTCGAATCGCCATGAGTTCTCCTCTCGGCAAGCAGGAGAACTCATGGCCCAAAACAGTGGCAAGGTCAAACCAATGGCAAGTCACTTCATCCTGCTTGGGCTCGGTCTGTTCCCGCGCACAACGGCGATGACTGCGCTGGCGATCGCCTGACCTGCGCCATCGCGGCGGTGCGTCACCCAGATCGAATCTCTGATGTTCGGAGTCCCGGATGTGTGATCCGTGAGATCAAGCACAAGAAGTTGCCCAAGCGGTTCGTTGGTGGACTGGTACTCGACGGCCTGAGCAAGATAAGAGTTCTCAAGACTCCGCCTACTTGCGTCCTTAAGTTCCCTCTTGACTTCAGTCACGTAGCGCCGACCGCCGTCAAGAGTGGTGATGACGTCTGCACGACCTCCGGCAATGTTCGAATGCTCCATGCCGACTCGACCTGCAAGTTCCGATGCAGAGAGGAACTGGTGAAAGTGCTTCTGGATGTCCGCTTCCAAAGGGACAGTTTCACCCTCGGAGATAAATTTGGTGTAGGGCTGTGCGTTGTCGCCGATGTAGACGAGGAAGCGCACGGTTTGTCGAACAAGGAATGAGAAGTCCGATTTGGCCATGCCAACAAACGAAGTGTTCTCACCGAGTTCTTGAACAAGGCTCGCCGTCAGCCGATCGATCATGTCATTGGCCGGCCCGACACCAGCAAAACTACCAACAAATGTCTGCTCGGCAGCCTCTTCCAACCTTGCGAGGTCGGTGCCGTGTAATTCACTCAGCACAGCCGATGACGGGCCAAGCAACGCTCGCAGGAAGAAAGGTTCTCTAGGAGATGACTCCTCGGGGGCATCGCTTGGTTGGCGCTGCGCTGCACGGGTGCGATGAACGAGGTCTAACAGCTCGTAGATCTCGGGCGGCAACTCCGGCCGGACTCGCTGCTTGTCGATGTTGATGGCGCGCTCAAGTTGGTGCGCCATGGCCTGACGCTGGGCAATCTCATTCATAAGCCTAGGGCGAATGATCGTCGTGACTGTCTCAAGATTCGTAAACTGGCGGTCCGCCTCGTAGACCTTCATGATCGAGTCGACCGCAACCCAGGTGTCGAGGAAGGCGTCCTCTCCGATCTCAATAGCGGCCACATCCAGTTGCCACGCGAGAGAAACCCACGCAAGCTGCGCCGCTTGGCGCGCAGTAGCCTGGTGCCGACCATGCATGTTTCTGGTAAGAAGAGCCCTGCGATCAGCGATGGTCCGAGCCGCATGCGCCGACGTAGACAGAGCCGTCTTGTCAAGTTCATCGAAGGCAATCAGAGCTGTGCAAGCCTGTGCGAACGCAGCAGCGTCCTCGCGTCCGTCGCCTTGGCGAGAAACCTCGTCGAACCTGTCTCGGGCCTCGCGGACTCCACGAAGGAGCTCGTCCTTGTTCGTCTCCACAAGCGCCACCCGGAGCTGCTGAACGGCGCATTCATAAGCCGCATCCTCACTCCCTCGCTCAGCCAACTCCGCCAACGTAACAGCGAAGCGCCTTCGATCCGCTGGGGTGGTCCAAACGTCCGCCGCAAAGCCAACCGCCCGGGCTAACGGGTCATCGAAGTCCTCCGGATAGTCCCGTATGGGTGCCGTGAGCAGAGCCAGCAACCGGTACGGAGCAACCGTAGTTCGGGCCGCTACTTCGAGGGCAATATCGAGCTGCAGCCCAGCGAGTAGCGGGCGCGACGAGATGGTCGCGGCCTCCGGCAGCAACGCGTCGTGGAGGGTGGCGGCAACGAGCCCCAGGACCCGCTCGTCGTCAAGTAGGACGTCTGCTGTTTCTCGCAGGGCAAGATAACTGTGCTGCTGTCTTAGACCCGCGGTGAAGTCTAGTAACGTAGAGGTGTGCTGATCGGTCCAGACCCCGTTTCGCAGTTCAGAGCTGAAGGCGTAGGCGACGTATGGTGCAACCGGGGCGGCGGCCAATGCGGTTGCCTCTTCGACTATCTCGGCGAAGCTGCCTAGCATTCCCAAGGTTAACGCATTGGGATCGCTCGTCCCTTGAGCGAGGCGCTCGGCGATTGACATCTCCACCTCCCGGAGCGCCGAACATTCGGCGGAGTTCTAAAAAATCGTGGTTCGGTTGGGCCTTGGCTCGATCGTGCCAGCCACCCCTGACACAGATGCCGCCAAGGACCTATCCGCCGTCGTTACAAGGATCTGAAGACCCGGTTCTTCAGCAGCGGCGGTCACCAGGCCTTTGAGGAGTGTCCGGGCATGATCTTCTTGCACTTCCTCGGCTTTCAGGCTGTCCAGCAGGAGTAGTCCAGGATGCCCTGCGATTCCACGTGAGCGCGCCGTGCGCAGCAACGCGACTACCAGGGCGTATCGAAGGCGAAGACGTTCACCAGGACTCTGTGCGCTGAAGCTTGAACGCGCACCTCCACCTTTCGTCACATCCATGGTGCCATTTGCCTTGATTTTGATGCGCTCCAACTCACCGATTCCAAAGGAATGGGCGAGGTCGCGAGTGGCGTCACTCAGGTCTGAATAAAGATCTGCGCTCACTTGTGCAATGTCGTCCTTGAGAATGTCTCCTGCGGCATTGAGCACGGCAACGGACAGCGGCTGTTCGGCTTCCTCTGGTGCCATCGCCCGTAGCGCTTCGACGACAGCGGCGGCTGCCGCAAGCTCGTGTTCCGCTTCTACCCGGTCCGCCATCTGGCGCGCTACCTGAGCCTGAGCGATCCGGTCGTCGACCGAGTTCAGATCCTTCTGTGCTCTATCTAAATCAATGTCCGCCTTACTCCGTGCCGCATCCAAGGCTTTCTCGGCAGCACGAGTCGCCGCAAGAGCTTCGGCGGCCTGAGCTTCACGATCGGCATAGTCGTCTTCAGCGTCACCTTGAAGGTCGGTGTCGCAGACAGCACAGTGATGGTCGTCGTGCTCTCGTAAGCGTCGTTGCGCGCTGATGGCGGTCTCGCATCGCGGGCAGGATTGGGGATCCAAGCCGTGGAAGAGGGCGCTCGCCGCCTTCGACTCGCGGAGACTGTTGAGGGCTTTTTCGTCAGCGACCCGTGCACTTTGGGCCTCACTGAAGGCAACGGCAGCTGCCGCGGCCGCCTTTCTTGCGGCTGCAACGCGAGTGCCCGCGGCAACAGCGAGACTTGTCAGGTGCTTCAGGTTCTCGGCTGGTACCTGATTATTGAGACTCTGGAGACGCGCTTCGGCGTTGGCGTGTCGTACTTGAGCCTCTTGAACTTGTCTGGCAATGGCCGCGTTCGTGTTTCGACCGCGCCGCTGTTCCGATCTGAACTCACTATCGAGACGTTGAGCGAGTGCTCGAACCCGCATCGTGCGAGTCGCCTCAGGCATGTCCAAGAAAACCTGCATCAGCTTGACAGGAAGTTGGTCACCTGCAGTACTGCCGAGAAGCACGGTGTCGGCGCCTGAGGGCGGGTACAGGACCCCGAAGTAGGACGGCCAGCCATGTGACTTGATGGTGCCGGCTTCTTCCTCGCTTCGGGCACGGTTGAAGACCTGCATCTCGTCCAGCCCGAACTGAGTCATGATGAACGTACCGACAAGATCGGCCCATTCGTCACTGCTCTCGGCAATCGCCAGTTCGGTAACGCCTGCTGCGATCGAGTCGTCGCTTACCTTCAGATCGGCGATCGTGGCGGTGAAGATGCGTCCTGTAGTGATGGCGGAAGCTTCGAGCGAGAGACGAAATCCGATTGGCTGGCCGTTGATGTGTACGTCAAGGGAGATCTCCTTGAGCCAGGACAGGACGTCGGCTTGCAGGTTGCGTGGCTCGCCTCTGAGCACGAAAGTAACCAGCTCTAGAATGCTTGTCTTACCTCGCAAGTTGTCGGCTGCAATTACTGTGACGCCGAGGTCAAATACGAATGTCTCATCGAATGAACCGGATTCGACTTCTCCGCCCTTCTCGCCACGAACGCGAAGACGATCAAGCCGGATACTACGATGTCGTCGATTGCTGGTCGCTAAGTTCAACCCGTAATCGTTCAGGATCTGCTCAACAACTTCTTGTGAACAGCCAACCTTGGCAGCAATCCGCTCCAGGATATTGGCGCTTCTGTCGCTCACTGCTGTTCTCCGTGTCCTGTGCTGACCAGCGCGTCCTTCAGTCGGCTTCTCGCGCGGTCCGCGATTCCGGCGATATGAGTTCCGAGGGCGGCGTCCGCATACTCGACTTGAAGGTATTGAATGTCGCGTAGTGCGCTGCCCCGCCGCCCCCCGGCCAGGTCAACCACAAGTCGCGCTCGCTCGACGTAGTACGCAAGATCCGGCACCGTCTCGACTATTGCCCGAGCTGCAGACCGTCCGGCGGCGGTGAGGTAGTAGTCATGCTGACTGGTATGCGCTGCCTTGCCTTGCCTGCGCCGGACCACAAGCCCTGGCGTGCGCAAGACTGCGAGCGCTTCGTCGAGCGGCTCGTAAGCGCCAAAAAGATGGCGCAGCATCTGGTACGAACGGACTTCGGGCTCCTCGCTTTCCAATATCTGGCGAGCAAGGTCCAGGTCATCTGCGTTGCCATCACGTTCAAAGCGGGAGATCAGTTCATCAGCCAGGTAATCCGGGTTTCGAAGCCAGAAGTCGAGCTTCTGGAGCAGGACCTGAGATCGCAAAACGGCTACCGCATTGGCAGGCGCCCCTTCCGGAATTGGGCCCGAGAGATCCTCCGCCGCCGCGTTGATGAGCAGCAGAAGGCGGACTGCGTCTTGATAGACGCTTGTTGTACGACCTGCCGCTACAGTTGCAAAATCCCCCATAAAAGCAATGCTATAGGCCGGTGCCGTGCCAACGAGGAAGGCACCGATTAGGTCGAGTCGTGGCGAACGAGGCCGAGCCACCAAGTTAGGCGTCTTAGGGGTGTATTGAGCAGAAGGGCAGATCACTCGAGCCCGCCGTTGACCAAAGCAATGCAGTGCGGCAAGGACAGCTGTGGATGTTCGGAGGGAATCACCGACCGGAGCTAGCGCGATGGCACGCCGTCGACGCCGCGCCGCGCGTGTTACCAATCGCTCCTGAATAGTCCGACTCGCGTTCCGCACGGCAGCCGAGACGTGGTCCTTGTATCGATCTGATGATGTGCCACATGCCTTCATCCCCTGGCACTCCCTGAGCGTGCGGGACCACCGCCCGGGGCAGCTCGGTACCACGGCCATCAAGCATTGTGCCCAACAAGGCAGAAGCCCGGGCACCGGCGATACCACGCGACACCCAGCCCGGCCTGTTCGTGCATACGGCCTGTGAGCTCGTCGCGCACGCTCTGAGGCGCTTCGGACGTAAAAGAGGCGCCAGAACTCCGACGACCTCTCAGAAATGACTAACTATTCCGACACCGCGTCAGGCTCTGACTTCTTAGCTCTAACCCTGCGCGACGGAGGGGACGCCGCCGCCTGCTCTTTTTCGAGCTCGCGCTTAAGCTCTTGATACTCCCAGAGTTCCCTTTCGTCCTTCGCCTCGCCACTTCGTGTATAGACACTGAGGCTGCCTCCAGCATTCTCAGTCCACTTTTCCTGATTCTTGCGAATTCCTTGGACAGCTTTCGCTAGGTCATGCACTCCATACTCCACCATCCGGAGCCTCGACTTATAGATAGACCAATCGAGGATCGCTTTGGAAGAGATTTGCTTTTTGTAAATATCCTTCTCGCCGAAGTAGGTGATCGTTCCTTCGTGCCTGTCGGGCAGGGTCGAACTGTATCTGTCACTAGCTGAGTCCCAGTGGGTGCGCCATTCTTGTCCGGGAGCCATCACCGGAATCACCTCCGGAAGGTGAACAACCTCCGCACCGTCCTGAGACCTCGTCGGTGCTGGGTTGAGTAGCACCCTCACGTCATAAGCGGCTGTCTGCCCATAGTTTTTGATGACTAGGTCAATGAACTGGGGACTGATGCTCTCTTGCATGGTCATGACGACGTACGGCTGGGATTTATCGAGCTCCAGCTTCTTCGCCTGTATCAACTGAAAGAGTGCAATCGCAGCAGCAATGGCCGCGATCACGAGCGTCGCAGCTGTCGAAACTGCTGAAATCCAGTCAGTGATGCTAGGCGCGTCGTCTTTTACTGCCTCGATAAGCTGCCGAGCAAGGGCCAACCACTCGTCCTCTGTCACTTCGTGCGCTCTCTTACGCCATCAGTTACTTCTACTTCTTCTTCCCGGAAGACTTCTCGCCCAGAGACGTGGCGCCAGATAATGTGGTCGAGTCGCTGCGGTTGGGTCGGGTAAAGCTCAGCTACCTTCTTAATCAGGTCCGCCGCGTCTTTGGGAGTCAGACGCCGTCCACCGAGGTCAGCATGTTCTTCGATAAAGCGGATCACCATGCGGTCGGGCTTCACGGACTGGAAGCCGGCCAGGATGAGCAGGTAGTTGTAGGTGACGCCTGACTGCTGACTCGGCAGATTATGCCACGCTTTTTTCAGCTTGGTGAGGTGTTCATCTGTTGCGTATGCCCGGTGGAGGTCTTCCCTGGTGGTGTAGCCCAGCTTCTTGAGGCCCTCAGCGGCCTGTCGGATCACCTCCGCCTTTAGCGGCGCATTCTTCTTGGTATGTGCCGGCTTGCGGTTATTGACCACTTTGTCAGCCCAGACAGCAGCGCTATCGCCGAAGTCTGCGAAGGTCGCCAGCAGCTCCTCCGCGCCATCCTGCTCTGCGTCACCGCCCTCGGCACGTCGGTACTCGCGGTATTCATTCACCACGTTGATGACGCTGGTGTAGTGAGAACCTGTGGAGAAGATTGAATCAATGATGCAGAGCGCTAAGCTGCCGGGATATCCGTCGGCCGCTATCCATTTGCTTTGATCACCGAAGATGCCCCGGCATATCTCTGTCGACTTTTCCGCTTTGGCGATGAAGTCCGTCGTCATCCTCGGACTGTAGCAAGGAATCGTCGTGGAGGGCGCTGGAGTCCAGGTACCTGTACCGTCGCAGCTCGTCCACCGTCCTCGCGTTCAGGCCGAAGCGTGCTTCTGGATTGACGGAGCAATGCGGTTCACTTCCCCGTGATTCGATTGATGGCGCTCCCCCATCTATCGGACGCGGGTAACGATTCTCCATGTCACTCCTTGGCTATGTCAGATTATGAGGTCGACTTCGACGCTTCTGCCGGGCCGGTGACCGACAGGCTAACAAAGCCATCCACCGCGTGGTCCTCGTCACGATGCGCTACGACAGCCGAACCCGCACCTACGTAGCCAGACGACGTCAAGAAGGAAAAAGCACCAAGAAGGGCGATCTGCGCCGATGGCCGCCGTTCGGCACCCTCTGACCAATGCCAGGTTCAGCAAGCCGACGGGATTGTCCGAGGCGCAACTGCCGATCCCCCAACCTCTGAGATAGTTGTGGCATGTCAGATACAGCAGTGCCGCCCGCAGTCACCTGTAGAAACCAGGCTAACTGCGGCGTACGGGTACACGTTGCGGGCAGTGTAGCTCACGTGAAATGCCTCCAGGCAGTGCTAGGAGCAAGACGAAGCAATACATCCATAGCCAGACTACGGACCCACAGAGAGCGAAACTTCGGCCATGACGCCACGAAGGTGGGGAGCAACAATGCCCTTGCGAAGTTGGTGCTCATCGAAATTTTCGATGCACGCTGCGTGATCTGCGGTGGCTTTCTTGGGGCGTCGCGCCGCACGAGCGAGAGCTCGATCGAGCAGTTGATCAAATCGGCAAGCGCCACATCGATCCCAATCGGCACAATCAACCTCGACCATATGCGTCCGGCTTCAACCGATGGCCCCGACCACCTACTGAACTACGCCCCGGCGCACGAATCCTGCAACAAAGGCCGGGGCAACCGACCTCCAACGGCTGAGCATGAGGCGCGCTTTCGGGACGCCTGGCTCGGCTACGAGTCGAACGGACACGCACAGGTCCTGAGCCGAATGATCGTCGCCGCCCGGGACGTCGAGCTTACTCCCGCCCGCCACGTCTACATGAGCGCAGATACCGAGGAAGACCGTAGTGCAGTGGTGGCAGAACTTGCCGATGACCAGATAACGCTGAGATTCGAGGTCCGACCATGTTCGCGCGGCCACAACTTCCACGTTCACCCCAACGATCCAGACTTCTGCATCAAGCGCGGCCAGGAACACGAGTGTCAGATCGACACCTGCCGTTTCTTCTCGCGAGCAGACCACTGCTGGCTGGAGGGTGGGATGAGGCGCGACTCTACCTATCCCTTCACAGTGTTCGTAGATGGATTCGGACGCGGTCACTCTCTTGAGCTCGCTCGGTTCCTGGAAGCCTTCGTCGCCATCGACGACGAAGCGTAGACTCGCCGACCACGCCGTTTCCCTGAGACTTCCCGTGGCCCCTGAACGGGCAACCCCGAGGCTACTTGCCCCTGCGCCCATTCTTGGCCGCCTATGGATGGCCGCTAACACTCGAACTTTCCCCGGCTTTTGGTTGGCGGAATCCGCAGGCAGCGCAGGCTTCAACGTCGCCTCAGGTCATCTGAGCGCGGAGGGCTCGGCCGCACGCCCCATCGGTACGACCACATGCCACCTCAATGAAGGGCACCGGCCGAAGCCGGTGCCGGCGCTCGGCCCACATCCCGGCCGACGAGGCGTATCTTCCTCAATGAAGGGCCCCGGCCGAAGCCGGAACCGGACAAATTTGGCCAGCTGGAGGAAACCCCACTGGACGGGCCTCAATGAAGGGCACCGGCCGAAGCCGGCGCCGGCCTGGACATTCACTGATTAGGGCAGAACTCCTCGTGGGTGACGAGGATGATCGAAGCCCACGCCTGTTAGCTCTCTCATGACCCCACCATGATAAGGTTTCCGCGCTGCGCCCAGCGCTCCGGGGCGGACTCGTTGGATGAACGGAACACTGGGAACACCGCGACTGCGAACACCCCTTGCTCGCGGAGCCACGCCGACGCGCCGCGGTCCTCAACCATGGCGGCCTGCCGTAGCTGGTCCGAGTAGAGGATCGAGCGCAACCGTGTAAGCGGCAACGGGACCGCCATAACGGGCAGGTAGAACGAGCCCCTTAGGTATGAGCCGAAGTGTCCGGCCGTTCCGGAAAGCGTGATCGGGGACTGGCTGCGATGTGCAACGGCTGTCAGCGACAGCCCCCAAAGTGCACACCAGGCTCGTGCTTTGTCTGCAGGGCCGGGAGCCATAAGGCCCGTGGGGGTCCGGTCGGCACTTGGGCTGGCGTCTTCGCTGAAGATGCCGTCTCCTCGGAGCCCGCGGGCGATGGTCTCGACGTCACGCTGTGCGACGCTGCCGGCGAGCAACCGCAAGCGGTTTCCGACGAACTCCTCGCCCCGGTTCCGAGCCTTCATCTCCCATCGTGATGCACCGTGGTCCGGACGGGAATCGCCGCGGTCCGCCGTCCAGTACGCGGGTTCTCCGAGTGCACCGATGAACTCGAGATCGAGACGCTGCTCGGGTTCGATGCGGTCGATCGCGGCGTACCGCAGTCCATACCATTGGCTGATCTCGGGTTCCCGCATGGTCTTGACACGCGGGCTAAACAGCGCAGTGGGGCGGCCGCCGTTGTCGGCGTTCTGCTGGACCCAGGAGTCTGGTTGCGTAGCTGAGTCCGCATGGGCCTTCACGGCCCGTGCCGCCTGTTCCCAGGGCAAGGCTCGCTCCAACCGGGGGTTGGAGTCGAGGTAATCGTTCCACGCGATGCGCGGAGATGCTGCGCCCGAGCGTTCGAGGATCGCTGCCAGCCCGTACGCCGCGAGGTGGTCAAATGCGGTGTTGATCTCTCCGGGCAGCTGGAGCGTCGTCATGAGCCCCTCCTCGAAACGGTGACATCAGCCGCGCGCACGATCGCCTCCAGATACGCGGTGCCCCAGTAGCCCCAGTGCAGGTGGGTCCGGTCGATCAGTTCGTCCCACTCGGCTTCGCCGTAGAGCTCGTGTGCTGCCGCGGAGCGCGATTCGCCAACATCGTGAACTAGGGACGACTCGCCGTCGTCGAACAGCGGGCGACCGTGGCCGTGGCTGGTGCCCGTGAGGCGGGTGACAAGGTCACGGTGTTCCAGTGACGGGTGGTCGCGCAGCCTCTGCCACGCGATCGCGGCCGAGAGCTGCTCATGACGCCACCCTGGGGACAGACCGGACGCCGCACGGGCGCGACGGACGAGGCCCAGATCGTGCATACCGCTCTTGGCGAGCGTCACGCCGGGCGAGGCGTTGCCGTGGGGGCGCAGTGCCCGCTGGAATCGCGGATCGGCCTTTCCTTCATCATGAAGTTTTCCCGCCGCGTTCACCGCGTCGATCATGAACGGCTTGAGGCCCACGACCTCGGCAAGACGAGCGGCCGAGTTACCGACGGCGTGTTGATGCGCGTCGAGCGGGACCGCGCGCCGGGGGGAGGACAGCTGCCGCAGCTCGTCATCAGATGCGAGCCGTGCCGTGGCCGACACGATCAGCCAGAAGTCAGCTGGCTCGGTACCACCCGGGGCGATCGAGACTTGGAGTTTGTCATTCGGCCACCTCTCGATGAGTTCGTGGAACAGCTCCCAGCGCGCCCCGCCCGCGGCTATCGCGGCCTGCGCACGCAGATGTTGCAAGACCGAGGCGGAAACATCTTCGGGGTCTGCTGCACTCGCGACGATCACGCGGAGGTCTTCGATGAAGGTCGTGCCGTTGGGCAGCTCGCGTACGAGCGGGGTTTCAGGGCCGAAACGGAAATCCACACGGCCCGCCTCGCCGCTGCCCGGGAGTTCGGCGACATCGGATGCCAGGTCCGAACCCTCCGGGTCGAAGACGTGCCCGGTGAAGGTCGGCGTGTCGGCGCCGAACAGCACCACGTCCCCGGGCCGAAGCGCGCGGTGCTGGCGGCGATCATCGTCCGTGGCATTCGATGCTGCCAGTTCGCCGTTCCAATGGAACGCCTCATCGCCGCGGATCACGTAGGCGACCGCGAGACGATCGAGCACCTTTTTGGCGTCGCTCAGTGTTGCCGGGAACAGCTCGTGCGGGCGTGGCGGAGCGTCTCGCAGTTGCTGGATTGCGGACGGCACCTCGTGCGGCAGCCCCTGGCGAATGACGACCGAGACGCTCTGGTCGGCATCGAGGTCGTCTTGCAGCCACAGGTCGAGGTTGATCGGGGCGAAGAGCGCCTGCGAGGTGCGTGCCCAGAGGTCAATGTTCCACCATTCCGGCCGGTGGAGGACGGGGCGGTGCAGGCCCGCGGGCGGCGGAGTCGCGCCGCCGCCGCGAGGGTGGAGCGTCCAGGGTGCCAGGCCCGTCGCATCGTCGGCACGCTCGTGCAGCCATCCGCGTGCAGCTTCGAGGTCGTCCCATCGATAAGGGGCGATGCCTTTCGATTTCGCGTCGAGCGTCGCCTCCGGCGCGATGACCACGCAGGGTGCGCTCGGCCGCCTGCCGGAGCGGTTAAGTCGGCCCGCACGCTGTGCGATCGCGCTGCCAGGCGCGAGCTCGGTGATCAGCCCCCCGAAGTCCATGTCGAGACCGACCTCGATGGTCTGCGTCGCGACGAGTACGTCGATCTCGGGATCGCCGTCCTGCTGGAACAGTCGTGGATGTTCATGCCGGATTCGGGCAACGTCATAGGAGCGCATGCGTCCGACGAGTTGCAGCACAGTCGGCCGCGCTCCGCCCCTGACCGCGTGGGATTCAGGCAGTGTCGCGGACTTGAGCCGCTCAGTGATCGCGACTGCGAGCCGCACGGTGTTTATGACGCACCCGATCGTGCCGTCGACCTCGGTCGCCATGGTGAGGATCTCTTCGACGAACACCTCGGCTGCAGCCCGAACGTTAGCGGCCGTGGAAGTGGCGGGAAGCGCTGGGGTCTCATGTATGAGCACGGGTTTCGGCCGGGTGAGGCGTCCGGTGAGCACCGGATCGGCGTCGATGTCCCCGGCGGTCACGCCCACGGCCACCTTGTCCTGGCTGCCTAATGATGTAGCCGACATCTCAACGACCTGCAGCGGCGCGAGGCCCAGGGCAAGCGCGTGCGCCGCGACGTGGTCGTGAACACGCCGCGCAGTCGTCAGGAGCTGGCGGTTCAGGTGCGCCTCGTCGAGGACCGCGACGCTGTCGTAGGCGAGCAGGCCAGCCTCCCGTGGCCGGGCCGCATCGGTGCTGCCGTATCCGCGGAAGAGCAGACGGCTGCCCCACATCTGCGGGGTCGTCGCGATGACCTGACACGCTGCGGGGTCGTCGAGCCAGTCACGGCTCGGCTTCCGGCCTCCGTGGAGCACGCCGACGACAAACGGTGGGGCTTCCCCGGGCTCGTCGACCGGGCACCACGAGCGGAGTGAGCGCAGCGCCGCCCCGACCTCGGCCAGGATGCCGTTACTTGCTTCGCCCAGTGCGTTCGCGATGGCCCCCGCGTGCTCGTGATGGCGATCGACCAGCGCCCGGCGGTCTACCGTCATGACGAGGCGCCGCGGGACGCGTTCTCCGCCGGTCGCCATCGCCGCGACGGCGAAGACGTGCACGTCAACGACGCTGCTCTTGCCCGAGCCGGTGGGAGCATCGATGACATCGGGCCATCGTCCGGAGAACATGACCTGTTCGCACAAGCGGGCTTGCCAGGCAAAGGGGGCATGTCCCTCATTGAGTGCGGTGAAGAACTCGGCGAAGCGCTCCACGGTCAGGTGTATGGTCATTCCCGGACTCCTTCCTGCGGGCGGCCGTCAATAGGTGTGAGCAGGCCGCCGCCGAGGTGTCGGGACTGTCCGATGGCGATGAAGGCGCGACCGCCACCGGGGAGCACACCGAGATCGAGTTCCGCGGTATACGGGGTGACGACGACCCCGGGCTGGGTGCGGTGCACGTAAAGTTCGGGGCGTGGGGGTGCCAGTCGGCGTGCGGCGAGCACGTCGATGCCGCCCACCTTGACGACGGTGGCCGCGAGCGACCGCACGCGCTGATCCCAGTTCAGGCCCTCCATGGTGACATTCAGGTGGTCTCTGAACACGAGCGCGACCGAGTACTTGGCCGCGTCTGATAGCGTCCATGAACCGCCTCGTGGATTGCGGCCGTCGGGGACGGCGGCCGTCGCCGCCCAGGTCCGGCGCGCGTCACTAACGGGCGCAGACCAGAATCGTGTCGTGTCGATTTCGACGGCTCTCCCAAGCTTCAGACTCCGCGTGCCGTGTCTCGTCACTCGGCGAAGCTGGTCGACCGCTCTCGCGATGACCTCGACCTCGCGGGGGTCGGCGTCGCCGGGAACCGCGACCACGAACGCCTGCCCGCCGTCAAGCGCGTTCTTAACTCCGGGTGCCATAGCGTCGTGGGCATCCACGAGCTGTATCGCGACTCGGTTGGCTGGGCGGCGTACTCCGTCGGCATAGGCGCCGGTGAGCAGCAGTGGCACGTCGTCACCGCGGATGCTGATGAGGGCGCGATGTGCGGCAACGCACCATCCGACTCGTTCCTCTTCGCACACCTTCCGGTATTCGGGGACGATCGGGAGGATCCACGCGAGCGTCCACGGAGATCGCCTGTCCGTCACGGCCGAGACCGGGACATATCGGTCGTGACCGAGCGCGTTCATAACGGTCGGTTCCGTGCGCTCGCGCTCATCGGTGTTTGCCTTGTCGGCGCTGCTCGTCGGCGGTTTGCATGCGTTGATCTCATGGAATGCCGAGCGGAGGGCCGCGGTTCGGCCGGGCCGGGGCGCTGCGAGCTCCACGGCGCCGGCCGCGGTCGCGGTGAGGGCTGGCCGGGGCTCTCGGCGATGGGTGAAGGGGCCTGCACCCTCCACGATCCGAAGTCGCACTGGGGAGTCGGCATCCCCAAGATATGGGACGTCGGGGCAGAGATCGCGCAGCCGCTCCCGGACCTGCTTTGGCGGTGATTCCGCCCACACCCACTTGATCGATCCAGCCAGAGCGGCTCCGCCATGGTCGTTCTTCAATGGACGCTTCTTTCCGCGCATCTTGAGGTTCAGCAGGCCGATATCGCGGAAGCTGCCGACTCCGGTGGCCTTTCGTGATGCATTCGGCAGCACCAGGCCGCCTGGGGCGTTGGCTTCGATCCATTCCAGTGCTTCGATGTCGGCATCGCAGGGATGGAGTCGCCCCGCCTGTTCCTGTGCATTCGTGCCCAGCGCGGCAGCGGAGAGCAACGCGGCGTGTAGCCGTGCGGGCGAGGGCCAGGGATCGGCCTCTCCCTCGCTAACGGAGCCGCGGTAGATGCCGAGGGGATACTCAGCGACGATGGCGAAGCTCATTTCATCAGTCTGCGGACTCGTCAACGCGTCCCTCGATCACGACAGGATTGCCACGTACCTCTAGGATTTGACCGTTCCAGTCGACGCCGGCGTGCTCCTTCGCCCCGGCGAATGCTTCCTCCAGGATCGCATCGGCTTCCTCGATGGAGGGCAGGACAACTGCCTGCGTCTCGCCGGCGCGGAGATCGAGCTCGGTCACCGACGGGCCGGCCTCTACGAGGTGGCAGTAGGCGCGGAGGTAGAGTTCGGCGTCCGCGCGGGCGATCCCGTTCAGGGCCAGCGCGGCGAGTACCGCGCGGCAGGCGGCATCGCCTTGGGCATCTGCGCCGAACCGGATCTGGCGGAACGTCGCGAAGCTCAGCACGCGCGAGCGGATGATCGTGCTACAGGCGATTCCGCTGAGCGTGTCGAGCGCCGGCGGGATTCCGCCCAAGCCGAGCGAGGAAGCACTCTCCACCTCTCCTGGCTTGAGCCTCTGGGCAGAGGGCGCGAGTTTCGAATAGGTCGTCGAGCTGAGCTCGCCGCGCTGTGCGTGGGCGAGTTCGGCGAGTGCGTGACCAGGAAGCTGCACGCTCATCCCGACGGGATCGATGCGCGCACCACCCTTACGCGGGGTGTTCCTCACATCGAGTTGTTGATCGGCAAGCACGCCGACGATCTCACTGGTTACTGCGCTGGGCCACCGTCCCTGCCGGGCCCTGCGTGATGAGTCCCACGCGCCGAGTACCAGCGATATCGGGCTTAGATTGAACAGTGGGCGGGCGTTGGCAGGCGAAGCGTTGCGGGCTGCGCGGTAAATTTGGGTCTGGGTCGTCGGTATCCCGTCGACGGTTCCCGCGCGAATGTGACCATCGAACGCTCGGTGCGGGAGGGTAAGGTCGGTGTACTCCTCCGTCTGGCCCTCTCGTGAATAAGTGACGCGGACGCGCGGGATCCTCCGGAGCAGCGGGTGACCGTCGGTGATCGCGTCGGTGAGCGCCTGCTCGATGCGGTTCGCCTGTGACTGTGACGAGTCGATTAGGACCGTCCGCAGCGGCTCTCCATCGATGTAACGGGTGTCGTAGAGGTAAACACTCTCCTTGCTGCGGGCTGAAACGTACTTGGCCGGTGTCACCGTCGCTTGCGCTCCGGCCGCCGCCCGGAGCAGCGTAACGCTGCTCAGCGCGCTGGATCCGCCCGCGCTGACTGCCGCAAGGATGGTCGAATAATCGACGGTCATCAGGATCTCCTTTGTTGCTGTGACTGGGGGGTGCCCATCTGCAGGTTTGACAGTGGGCCGTGCCTTGCCGTCTGTCGTGTGTGACCCTTCGTGTCGTCCTTAAGCGGCACAAGTGCGCGGCTCCGTCACGTCAGCACGCAGATCCGCCCGGTACTCACGCAGGTAGTGGACTGGGCATGGCACCTGGCGGCTTTAAAAGCCGGGCCGTCTTCGCTGGGATTTTCACAGTCCTCAACGCTGCAGACGCGGATCGCCCGTGGTAACGCCATTCGCGCTAACCGCGCGAGCCGACGTTCCTCCGTTTTCTCAGCGTTCTTTTCCGCAATCTCTTGGGGGTGCCGTCTCTCGTAGGCCTTCTTGTTGCAGGCCTTGGAGCAGTAGATTTGGTCTGCCCGGCCCCGGACGAAATCGCTCCCGCAGGCGCAAGTGCGAACGTCCTCGACCCTCCGGTTCTTCTCGCGCCACTCGTCACGAAGACGGTCGTGATCAAAGGATGAGCTTGCCCGTACTGGTCCGAACAGTATTTAGCGTCACTTCTGAGGTGCTCCGGCATCGCGTCCCCGCAATGCGCCCGTGTGCGGTTCATGGCGCAATCATACACCAAACCGAAGGCGGGCGGCCACCCCCACGATCAACCGGTTAATTAATAGAATACGTAATTACGTAGCGAATGGCAAGTCTTAGATCTAAGAAACAACCATCAGAACCATCCGTTCCCCTCGCCCGGCTGCATACTTTCAGGACATGAAGGTTTGGCGTTTGCGCGTCGGCCGGCACGGAGGAATTCGACCGCGGATGAAGTGAGCCGGGCCGCCGTTCTCCTTCGTTCGAACCTACCTCCTGGCCCCCGACGCCGGGACAACCCTGCCGATCGTCAGAGACGAACTCCACGGACCCCTGCACGGACTCACCCCCACCCCTGAGCGCATGACCGCGCCACACCTCACGGACTTCCTCGATGCCGTCCAACAGCGCACGGAAATCCTCGACCGCCCCAACCGTGCCGCAGGAAGCACCCGCCAGACCCGCCACCCACGAAGCGGGCCATCGCAACGACTATGGGCGTCTTGGCCCGGCATCGTTCCCCCCTCGCCCGGCCGGACACCCGTCACCACTACTGGTGACGAATAGAGAGCGCGTACCGACCGCAACCTCGGCGGCTTGGACGCACCCTTCCCGAGTTGCCCTGGTAGTCCACTATCAGGACGATGCCTACCCCCGACAAACACACACTGCGCCTGCCGCTAATAAGTCGGACATAAGTGTTGACAGTGTCAACACCCTTTTGGCAGGACAAACTCACCCGCAGGGGCCGCCGGCACGGCACAAAAGGGCCCATCGATGGCCGCTACTTCGGATTCCCAGGGTCATGTTGTTTCCGCTCCCCCGGCCCATGAATAGGTGTAGGTCACCCACGGCCCACCCCGATAGAACCGGAACGAGGAACGCATAATCCCACCTCAGCAAGCGGAAGTCCCACCAGCCAGGGACTTGAACCCGCCACCCCACACACCTGAATAGGCCACCGCCGCAGCCAGGCAAGAGCCCGCGAACCCACCGTCAGAGGGACGCCACCCAAGTTTTGTACACACGTCAAAGCAAAAACCCCTCTGACGAGGGGATAAGCTGTGCCCGAGGTGGGACTCGAACCCACACACCTTTCGATACCGCATTTTGAGTGCGGCGCGTCTGCCAATTCCGCCACTCGGGCGCGGAGTACACCGGCGTAACAATCAGCTTGCCACAGTGCTGTGAGCAACGCGATCGCTTCCAGTGCGCGAAATTACTCTACATGCAGATAGGCTAAATTCCAGAATCGCGCCAGTGACGCCGCATCGAACCAAACCGGTCCAAGTACATCAGCGGGCACAACCTAAGATGGTCTAGTTCCCGCCGTACCTTTCCAAGGAGTTCCCGTGTCAGATCAGACGGAGTCAACCCCCACTTCCCAGCCGGCGCGCCGCGTTGTTGTCGCCGAGGATGAGACCCTCATCCGCCTGGACATCATCGAGATCCTGCGCGGTGAAGGCTACGACGTCGTCGGCGAGGCGGACAACGGTGAAAAGGCCGTGCAGCTGGCCGAGGAGCTCAAGCCCGACCTCGTCCTGATGGACGTCAAGATGCCCGTCATGGACGGCATCTCGGCCGCGGAGAAGATCGTCAAGGCCCGGATCGCCCCCGTGGTCCTGCTCACCGCGTTCAGCCAGAAGGAACTCGTGGAGCGCGCCCGCGACGCCGGCGCCATGGCCTATGTGGTCAAGCCGTTCACCCCGGCGGACCTCATCCCGGCTTTGGAGATTGCGCTCTCCCGCCACGAGGAGATCAAGGCCCTCGAAAGCGAGGTGACCGACCTGCAGGAGCAGTTCGCCACCCGCAAGCTCGTCGAGCGCGCCAAGAGCCTCCTGACCACCAAGATGGGCCTGACGGAGCCCGAAGCGTTCCGCTGGATCCAGAAGACGTCCATGGACCGCCGCCTCAGCATGCGCGAGGTCGCCGAGACCATCATCAACCAGGTCAACTAGCTCCACCGCTGCCAGCCGCAGCAAAACAACAGCACATAGCAAGGGAGGTTCCCCGCCGCGGCGGGGAACCTCCCTTGTTGTTTGCTTTCGAAGCTTGGAAGAACTAGACCTTGTTGTTCTTCTTCTTCTTTTCGGGCCAGGGGCCCACCTTGTCCTTGGCCACGGCCGCCTCACCCTGGCCACCGAAGTCGGCGAGGTCGCCCACCTTGTGGACCTTCAGCAGGTTGGTCGAACCGGCCTTTCCGGGAGGCGAACCGGCGGCGATAACCACCAGGTCACCATCCTCGACGACGTCCAACTCCAGCAGGCTGCGGTCAACCTGGGCAGTCATCTCGTCGGTGTGGCCCACCATGGGGACCAGGACCGGCTGGATGCCCCATGTCAGGGCGAGCTGGTTCCAGACGTGCTCCACCGGCGTGAAGGCGAAGACCGGCTTGATGGGGCGCAAGCGCGAGAGGCGGCGTGCCGAGTCGCCGGACTGGGTGAAGGTACAGATGTACTTCGCTTCGAGCTGGTCGGCGATCTCGACGGCGGCCCGGGTGATCGCGCCGCCGCGGGTCTTGGGCTTGGTGCCCAGCGGGGGGACGCGCTCCAGGCCGTGCTCTTCGGTGGATTCGATGATCCGGGCCATGGTCTTGACCGTCTCGATCGGGTACTTGCCCACGCTGGTCTCGCCGGAGAGCATAACCGCATCGGCGCCGTCGAGCACGGCGTTGGCGCAGTCGGAGGCCTCGGCACGGGTCGGGCGGGGGTTTTCGATCATGGATTCGAGGACCTGGGTTGCCACGATGACCGGCTTGGCCCAGCGGCGTGCCAGTTCGATGGCGCGCTTCTGCACGATCGGCACTTCCTCGAGGGGAAGTTCCACACCGAGGTCGCCGCGGGCCACCATGATGGCGTCGAAGGCGTCGATGATCTCGTGCAGCTGGTCGACGGCCTGCGGCTTTTCGATCTTGGCGATCACCGGCACGCGGCGGCCTTCTTCGTCCATGATTTCGTGGACGCGCTTGATGTCCGAGGCATCCCGGACGAAGGACAGGGCAACCATGTCCACGCCGCGGCGCATCGCCCAGCGCAGGTCGTCCTCGTCCTTCTCGCTCAGCGCCGGCACGTTGACGGCCACGCCGGGCAGGTTGATTCCCTTGTTGTTGGAGACATACCCGCCCACGATCACCTGGGCGACGACCTTGACCTCGTCGACGTCAATGGCGCGCAGGGCGACCTTGCCGTCGTCGATCAGCAGCGCGTCGCCGGGCTGGACGTCCTCGGTGAGGCTCTTGAGCGTGGTAGAGCAGATTTCCTTGGTGCCGGGAACGTCCTCGGTGGTGATCGTGAACGTGTCACCGACCTCCAGGAGGTGCGGTCCGTCGACAAACCGGCCGAGGCGGATCTTGGGGCCCTGAAGGTCGGCCATGATGGCCACGGCCTTGCCGAGCTGTCCGGCGGCCTTGCGGACGTTTTCGTAGGTGTTGTCGTGCACGGAGTAATCGCCGTGGCTCATGTTCATGCGTGCCACGTCAACGCCGGCTTCCAGCACGGCAAGCGTGTTGTCGAAGCTTGCGATTGCCGGTCCGAACGTGGCCACGATTTTAGCGCGTCTCATATACCTACCCTAGTGGTCTGTTGCATGGATAAAGCTGAAGCGAGTGTGAATCCCGGATGTCCCCAAGGGCTACGGCAGTAGGACCGCGGAGGACCTAAACGAAGCCCTGAACACGGCCTAGAGCACCGCCATTGCGCGGTCCGTCGGCGCCACCGGAGCTGGCAGGATGGTGCTGCCCATCAGGAACTTGTCCACCGCGGCCGCGCAGGCGCGCCCCTCGGCGATGGCCCAGACGATGAGCGACTGTCCGCGGCCGGCGTCGCCGGCGACGAAGATGCCCTCGGTGTTGGTCATGTAGTAACCGTCGCGGGCCACGTTGCCGCGGCCGTCGAATTCGGCGCTGACCTGCTCGGTGATCCCGGCCGGCTCGGCGCCGGTGAAGCCCAGGGACAGGAAGACCAGGTCCGCCGGGATGATCCGCTCGGTGCCGGCCTTCGGGAGGCGCTTGCCGTCGACGAATTCAGTCTCGGCCACCTTGACGCCGGTGAGTTTGCCGTTTTCCCCGACGAACTCAACGGTGGAGGCGAGGTAGGTGCGTTCGCCGCCTTCCTCGTGGGCGCTGGCGACCTCGAACAGGGTGGGGAACGTCGGCCACGGCTGGTGGCCGGCACGCTCGAGCGGCGGCTGCTTGCCGATGGCCAGCGTGGTCACGGACGCAGCCTGGTGCCGGTGCGCGGTGCCTATGCAGTCTGCGCCGGTGTCGCCGCCGCCCAGGATCACCACATGCTTGCCCGCGGCGTTGATCTGGTTCTCCACGCTCTCCCCCGCAACAGCCCGGTTGGACGGCACGAGGTAGTCCATGGCGAAGTGGACGCCTTCAAGTTCACGGCCCGGGATCGGCAGGTCACGCGGGACGGTGGCCCCGGTGGCGATCACGACGGCGTCGTACCGGCGGCGCAGCTGTTCCCACGTCACGTCGGTGCCGACGGCCACGCCGGTGCGGAACCGGGTGCCCTCGGCCTTCATCTGCTCGAGGCGGCGGTCCACCTGCTCTTTTTCCATCTTGAAGTCGGGGATGCCGTAGCGCAGGAGCCCGCCGATTTTGTCGTCGCGCTCATAGACCGCCACGGTGTGGCCCACACGGGTCAGCTGCTGGGCGACGGCGAGGCCCGCCGGGCCGGAGCCGACGACGGCGACTGTCTTGCCGCTCAGTCGGGCCGGCGGCAGCGGGTTGACCCAGCCGTTTTCGAAGGCCTGGTCAATGATTGACACCTCGACCTGCTTGATGGTCACTGCGGGCTGGTTGATGCCCAGGACGCAGGACGCTTCGCAGGGTGCCGGGCACAGCCGGCCGGTGAACTCGGGGAAGTTGTTGGTGGCGTGCAGCCGCTCGATAGCTTCCTCGCCCTTGTCCCGCCAGACGAGGTCGTTCCATTCCGGAATGAGGTTGCCCAGCGGGCAGCCCTGGTGGCAGAACGGGACGCCGCAGTCCATGCAGCGGCCGGCCTGGCTCTTCAGGACGCCCTTTTCCTGGGCCTCATAGACCTCTTTCCAGTCCATGATGCGGACCGGAACGGGACGGCGCGGCTGGGTTTCACGCTGGCGTACTTTCAGAAATCCGCGTGGATCAGCCACCGGTCACCTCCAGGATTCGAGACCAAACTTCTTCGCCGTCGGGGTCCAGGCCCTCTTCGATGGCGTCAAGGCGGGTTTGCAGGACGGCCGCGTAATCGCGCGGCAGCACCTTGGTTATGCGGGCTGCGGTGTCGTCGAAGTTTTCCAGGAGGCGGGCCGCGTGCAGCGACTCCGTTTCCTCGACGTGCTTGACGAGCAGCCCATGGACGATGTCGCGGTCCTCGGCGTCCAGCTCGTGCAGTTGCAGTTCGCCGGACTCGAGGGCCTGCTTGTTGACGCGTTCGGTCTGCAGGTCCAGCACGTAGGCCGTTCCGCCGGACATGCCGGCACCGAAGTTGCGGCCGGTCCGGCCGATAATGAGCGTCTGGCCGCCGGTCATGTATTCACAGCCGTGGTCACCGATGCCTTCGACCACCGCGGTGGCACCGGAGTTGCGGACCAGGAAGCGTTCGCCCACCTGGCCGCGCAGGAACAGCTCGCCGCTGGTTGCGCCGTAGCCGATCACGTTGCCGGCGATCACGTTGCGTTCGGCCGGGAAAACGTTGGTGCGGTCCGGCCGGACGATGATCCGGCCGCCGGAAAGCCCCTTGCCCACGTAGTCGTTCGAGTCGCCGAACATCCGCAGCGTGATGCCGGCGGGCAGGAACGCGCCGAGTGACTGCCCGGCGGTGCCATTGAGCGTGATGTCGATGGTGTCCGTGGCCAGGACGTCGGTGCTGAACGTCTTCGTGACCACGTGGCCGAGCATGGTGCCCACCGAGCGGTCCGTGTTGATGACGTCCACCGAGATCTTCACCGGCGTGCGGTCGGTCAGCGCTTCCGCGGCCATGGTGATGAGGCGCTGGTCGAAGTGCTTGTCCAGCTCGTGGTTCTGGCCGGTGAGGTTGCGCAGCGGGGCGTCGTCGTCGAACTCGAGGCCGTGCAGGATCGGATCCAGGTCCAGTCCTTCGGCCTTCCAGTGGCGGATCGCGTCGCGGGAGTCGAGCATTTCGGCGTGGCCGATCGCCTCCTCGATGCTGCGGAAACCCAGCTCCGCGAGGATTTCGCGGACTTCCTCGGCAAGGAATTCGAAGAAGTTCACCACGAATTCCGGCTTGCCGTTGAACCTGGAGCGCAGCTCGGGGTTCTGGGTCGCGACACCCACCGGGCAGGTGTCAAGGTGGCAGACGCGCATCATGATGCAGCCGGAGACCACCAGCGGAGCCGTGGCGAAGCCAAATTCCTCGCCGCCCAGCAGCGCGGCGATGACAACGTCGCGGCCGGTCTTGAGCTGGCCGTCCACCTGCACCACCACGCGGTCGCGCAGGCCGTTGAGCATGAGCGTCTGCTGCGTCTCGGCGAGGCCGAGCTCCCACGGGACACCGGCATGCTTGAGCGAGTTCAGCGGCGAGGCGCCGGTGCCGCCGTCGTGTCCGGAGACCAGGACGACGTCGGCCTTCGCCTTCGTGACGCCGGAGGCCACGGTGCCGATCCCGACCTCGGAGACGAGCTTGACGTGCACGCGGGCCGAGGGGTTGGCGCGCTTGGCGTCGTAGATCAGCTGTGCGAGGTCTTCGATCGAGTAGATGTCGTGGTGCGGGGGCGGCGAGATGAGTCCGACGCCGGGCGTCGAGTGCCGCGTGCGGGCCACCCACGGGTAGACCTTCTGCGCCATCAGCTGGCCGCCCTCGCCGGGCTTGGCACCCTGCGCCATTTTGATCTGGATGTCGTCCGCGTTGGTCAGGTACAGGCTCGTGACGCCAAACCGGCCGGACGCAATCTGCTTGACCGCGGAACGGCGGGTGGGATCGAGCAGGCGGTCCACGTCTTCGCCGCCCTCACCGGTGTTGGACTTGCCGCCCAGCCGGTTCATGGCGATCGCGAGGGTCTCGTGGGCTTCCTGCGAGATGGAGCCGTAACTCATGGCGCCGGTGGAGAAGCGCTTGACGATGCTGGAGACGGGCTCCACTTCCTCAAGCGGCACCGCCGGGCGCAGGCCGGCCTTGAACTTCAGCAGACCACGCAGGGTCATGAGGTTCTCGGACTGGTCGTCAACGCCGCGGGTGTAGGCCTTGAAGATGTCATAGCGGCGTTCACGCGTGGCGTGCTGAAGCCGGAAGACCGTCTCCGGGTTGAACAGGTGCGGTTCACCGTCCCGGCGCCACTGGTATTCGCCGCCGCCGAGCAGGGGCTGGTGCGGCAGTTCGATGCCGTTTTCGGGATAGGCCATCCGGTGCCGGGCCAGGACTTCGGCGGCAATGACATCGAGGCCGACGCCGCCGAGCTGGGAATGCGTGCCGGAGAAGTACTCGTCCACGAGCTCCTGGCCCAGGCCGAGGGCTTCGAAGGTCTGGGCGCCCGTGTAGGAAGCCACGGTGGAAATGCCCATCTTGGACATGATCTTCAGGACACCCTTGCCCAGGCCCTTGATCAGGTTGTAGACGCCGTCCTGCGGGGTGACGCCCACGACATCGCCGGAGGCGATGAGCTGTTCGACGGATTCCATGGCCAGGTACGGGTTCACGGCGGAGGCACCATAGCCGATGAGCACGGCAACGTGGTGCGTCTCACGGACGTCGCCCGCCTCCACCACGAGCGCGGTCTTGGTGCGGTTGGCACTCCGGAGCAGGTGGTGGTGCACGGCGCTGACCAGCAGCAACGACGGGATCGGCGCCCACTGGGCGTTCGAGTCGCGGTCGGAGAGCACGACGTACTGGACGCCGCGGTTGATGGCGCCGGAAACCTGCTCGCAGATTTCGGTGAGTCGGGCGCGGAGCGCGTGCTCGCCGCCTTCGGGGCGGTACAGCCCGCGGACCTTCATGGCGACCCGATCGCCGTCGGCGCTCTCGATGTTCGCGATCTTGGCGAGCTGGTCGTTGTTGATGACGGGGAACGGCAGCGAGACCTGCGGCTGGCGGACCTGCTTGGTGTCCAGCAGGTTCCCGTTCGGGCCGATCGCGCACATCAGGGAGGTGACGAGCTCTTCACGGATGGCATCCAGCGGCGGGTTGGTGACCTGCGCGAAGGACTGCACGAAGTAGTCGAAGAGCAGCCGCGGGCGCTTGGACAGGACGGCCACGGGCGTGTCGGAGCCCATGGCACCGAGGGGTTCGGCGCCGGTGCGGGCCATCGGGCCGAGCAGGATCTTCAGTTCCTCGGTGGTGTAGCCGAAGGTGCGCTGGCGGATGTTGACCGAGGCGGCGGTGTGGACGACGTGCTCGCGTTCGGGCAGGTCCGCCAGGTCGATCAGGTTGTCCTTGAGCCATTCGGCCCAGGGGTTCGCGGCGGCGACCTCGGCCTTGACCTCGGCGTCGTCGATGATCCGGCCGGCTTCGGTGTCCACCAGGAACATCTTGCCCGGCGAGACGCGGCCCTTCTTGACCACCTTGGAGGCTTCGACGTCGATCACGCCAACCTCGGAGGCGAAGACGATCAGGCCGTCCTCCGTGATCCAGTACCGGCCCGGGCGCAGTCCGTTGCGGTCCAGCGTCGCGCCGACCAGGTTGCCGTCGGTGAAGGACACGGCCGCGGGGCCGTCCCACGGCTCCATCAGCATGGAGTGGTACTCGTAGAAGGCGCGGCGCGCCGGATCCATGGTGGCGTGGTTTTCCCACGCCTCCGGGATCATCATCATGATCGAGTGCGTGATGGGCCGGCCGGAGAGCCAGAGCAGCTCGGCGACCTCGTCAAACGAGGCCGAGTCCGAGGCGCCCGGGGTGCAGATGGGGTACAGCTCCTCCGGCGAGTCCCCGAGCAGCGGGCTGACGAGTTGCGACTGCCGTGCCCTCATCCAGTTGCGGTTGCCCTTGACCGTGTTGATCTCGCCGTTGTGCGCGATGGTGCGGAACGGCTGGGCCAGTGGCCAGGACGGGAACGTGTTGGTGGAGAAGCGCGAGTGCACGATCGCGAGCTTGGTCTTGAACCGCTTGTCCGAAAGGTCCGGATAGAACGGTTCCAGCTGCGCCGTGGTGAGCATGCCCTTGTAGACGATGGTCCGGGAGGACAGCGACGGGAAGTAAACGCCGAACTTGTTCTGGGCGCGCTTGCGGATCCGCCAGGCGCGGGAATCGAGCTCGTTGCGCTCGAGGGTTTCCCCGGTGCTGGAGGCGAAGAACGGCTGGGAGAAATGCGGCATGCAGGCCCGGGCCATGGCCCCCACCAGGTCCGCGACGATCGGCACTTCGCGCCAGCCAAGGACGGTCAGGCCCTCGTCCGCGGCGAGGCCCTCGATGCCCGCCCGTGCAGCGTCGGATTCGCGCTGCTCGGCCGGCAGGAACGCCGTTCCGACGACGTACTGGCCCGGGGCGGGAAGTTCGAAGTCGGTGACTGCGCGGAAGAATTCGTCCGGGACCTGCATGAGGAGGCCGGCGCCGTCGCCGGTTCCCTCATCGGCGCCCACGGCGCCGCGGTGCTCGAGGTTGCGCAAGGCGGTCAGGGCCGCGTCGACGATGTCGTAGCCCGGCTCGCCGCGGAGCGTGGCGATGATGGCCAGGCCGCAGGCGTCCTTCTCGTTTTCCGGGTTGTAGAGTCCGGCCGCGGCCGGCATCGCCGCAAAGCGGGTGAAGGGTGACGTGACGGCCGACGGCTGGTCCGGTTCGGACCAGCTGGGGCTGTTTAGAGTTTGGGTCATGGGAGACGTCCTTCCTCCTGATCGTGCGTATGGGAGGGACAACATTGGCCCCACTCGGCACGCCGGTGTGAGGGGCGCAACAGAGTGTTTTTCTAACTGGAATTGTAGGCCAGCCCGGCCTCCCGTACTAACAGTTACGCAGGCGCTGACCCGGGCTTGCGCGGACAGCTGCTATCTGCTGTCCGCATCAATCCCTCTTGCCACGACGTTGTGGTGACGGGCCCTGCGAGCGGTAGCTCCGCAACCCGGATTGCCGGCACTGGGGCTACTTGTCGCCCTCAGCCTCCGACGCGGTTCCAGGGGCCTGGCGGCCGGAGATTCCGACTGCCGAAGCTCCGGCGGCGGGCTTGGTGCCGCCGTCTGAGTCCTTCTCCGCGACTGCCCCCGCTGCTGCGGGCACGGCTGCGGGACCTGATCCGCTTTGGTTACCCGGAAGATTATCACGGGATTCACTATCTGAGACAGGCGAGTCCGAATGGCGGATAGTTGTCGCGCCCGCGGCGCCCTCCGCGGGGACCGCGGCGGCTTCCTTCTCGTCCGCGTGGTTCGCAGTGGCGAGGCCGGCGCTATGGTCAGCACGGTCGGCGTCGTCCGCGTTACCGTCCGCACGGTCTGCGCGGCCGGCAGAGACCGCCTCGCCCTCAGGAGTTTTCCCTGTCTCTGTCCCTGCCGGTGAACGGCCGGGGAGGAACGGGGTGTCCGGTTCCGAGGGCTTGCGCAGTCCGAGGAGGACGAAGGCGATCACGGCGCCGGCCAGGACGAAGATGCTGGTCCAGACGTTGAGCCTCGTGGTGATCCCGAACAGGCTGATCTGCTCGGCCTCGTCGATCCGCATGGCCTCGATCCAGACCCGGCCCAGCGTGTAATAGATGGCATAGAGGCAGAAGAGGCGGCCGCGCCGGAAGCTGAACTTCCGGTCCAGGGCCAGCAGGATGAAGACGCCGGCGAGGTTCCACAAGGACTCGTAGAGGAACGTCGGGTGGAACAGCGTGTCGGCGGGCATGCCGGCCGGGAAGTTGGGATTGTTGGGATCGACCTGCAGTCCCCACGGCAGTGTGGTGGGGCCGCCGAAGAGCTCCTGGTTGAAGTAGTTCCCCCACCGGCCGATCGCCTGGGCCAGCAGCAGGCCGGGAGCGGCCGCGTCCAGGAAGGCGCTCAGCTTCACTCCGGCACGCCGGCAGCCGATCCAGGCGCCCAGTGCACCGAGCACCACGGCACCCCAGATGCCCAGGCCGCCGCGCTGGATCTGCGGGATCAGGGACAGGTCACCGGTGCCGTCGAAACCGGGGCCGAAGTAGGCATCCGGCGAAGAGACCACGTGGTACAGCCGTCCGCCGATGATGCCGAACGGGATGGCCCAGATGGCGATGTCCCAGACGCTGCCCTCGGGGGCGCCGCGGCGCGCCCAGCGGACAGAGGTGAGCCAAAGTCCGGCAATGATGCCGGCCAGGATGCACAGGGCGTAGGCGTGGATGCGCAGTGACCCCCACGGCAGCGGGATGTCGAAACCGGACCAGCTGGGGCTCGGAATGCTCGCGGGAATCATCGCCGCCGCGTGGAGGACTGACTGCATTGCTTACGCTTCTTCCCTGGTAAGGCCGGTGCTGAGGTCTTTCGTCAAGGACGCTACCGCATCCACGCCGCCGTCCCGGATGGCCGCGACGAGGGCGGTCCCGACAATCACGCCGTCGGCGTACTCGGCAATCTCGCGGACGTGGCCGGCGTTGGAGACGCCCAGGCCCACGCAGACGCGCTCGGCGCCCGCAGCATGCGCGGCGGCGACGACGTCCTTGGCAGCGGAGCTGACCGAGGTCCGGGCGCCGGTGACGCCCATGATGGAGACGGCGTACACGAAGCCGCGGCTCGCATCCACGGTGCGCTTCATGCGTTCGGGCGAGGAGGAAGGAGCCACCAGGAACACGCGGTCCAGGCCGTACTTGTCGGAGGCGGCCATCCATTCGGCAGCTTCATCCGGGATGAGATCGGGCGTGATCAGCCCGGCTCCCCCGGCCTCGGCCAGGCGGCGGGAGAACTCGTCCACGCCCATCCGGACCACGGGGTTCCAGTAGGTCATGACCAGCACGGCGGCGTCGGTCTTGCTGGTGATGCCGCGGACGACGTCGAAGACCTCCCGGACGCGGAAGCCCTTGGCGAGGGCTTCGGTGGTGGCCGCCTGGATGACCTGGCCGTCCATGACCGGGTCCGAGTACGGGATGCCGATCTCGATGAGGTCGGCGCCGTTCTCGGCCAGGGCGATGCCGGCGGCGATGGTGTCCGCGACGCTCGGGTAGCCGGCCGGCAGGTAACCGATCAGTGCTGCCCGGCCCTGGGCGCGGGCGCGGTCAATGGCAGCTGCCGACTTGCTGGTGTGCTGCGCGGCGCTTGTCTGCTGAGCGGCGGCCTGGTTGGCGCCGTCCTGGCTGGTGCTCACAGCTGTTCCCCCTCTTTGCCGATTTCGGCTTCCGGTGAATCCTTTTGCAGCAGGTCGAACCATTCGGCGGCCGTGGCCACGTCCTTGTCGCCGCGGCCGGAGAGGTTCACGATCACGATCTTCTCTGACGCTTTGCCGGCAGCGTCGGTGGCGCCTTCGGCGCCTTCCGCGGCGAGCCGCTGGCCCACCTTGATGGCCCCGGCGAGGGCGTGCGCGGACTCGATGGCGGGAATGATGCCCTCGGTGCGGCAGAGGAGGCGGAAGGCCTCCATGGCTTCACTGTCCGTGATGGGCTCGTAGCTGACCCTGCCGATGTCCGCAAGGTAGGAGTGCTCGGGGCCGACGCCGGGGTAGTCCAGGCCTGCCGAGATCGAGTGGGATTCGATGGTCTGGCCGTCGTCGTCCTGCATGAGGTAGGACCGCGCGCCGTGCAGCACGCCGGGCTTGCCGAGCGTGATGGTGGCCGCGTGGCGTCCGGTTTCGACGCCGTCGCCGCCGGCTTCGAAGCCGTAGATCCGGACCGAGGGGTCATCGAGGAAGCCGTGGAAGATGCCGATCGCGTTGGAGCCGCCGCCGATGCAGGCGCAGACGGCGTCCGGGAGCCGGCCGGTCTGGTCCAGGATCTGCGCCCGGGCTTCCTCGCCGATCACTTCGTGGAAGTAGCGGACCATGGCCGGGAACGGGTGCGCGCCGGCCGCGGTGCCCAGCAGGTAGTGCGTGTTGCCCACGTTCGCGACCCAGTCGCGCAGGGCCTCGTTGATGGCGTCCTTGAGCGTCTGGGACCCGTTGGTCACGGGGATGACAGTGGCGCCGAGGAGTTCCATCCGGGCCACGTTCAGGGCCTGCCGGCGGCAGTCCTCTGCGCCCATGTAGACGACGCATTCCAGGCCGAGCAGCGCTGCGGCCGTCGCGCTGGCAACGCCGTGCTGGCCGGCGCCGGTTTCGGCGATGACACGGGTCTTGCCCATGCGCTTGGCCAGCAGTGCCTGGCCCAGGACGTTGTTGATCTTGTGCGAGCCGGTGTGGTTGAGGTCTTCTCGCTTGAGGAAGACCCGCACGCCGCCGGCGTGTTCGGCGAAGCGCTTGGCCTCGGTCAGCAGCGAGGGCCGGCCGGAGTAGTTCTTGTTCAGGTCGGCGATCTGGGCGGTGAATTCCGGGTCGGCTTTGGCCTTCTCGAAGGTGTCCTCAAGCTCGTCCAGGGCCGCAATGAGCGACTCGGGCATCCACCGGCCGCCGTAGTTCCCGAAGTAGGGTCCCGGGGCGTGCCGCAGGGAGGGCCCGCTCTGCGTGGGATGTTCCTGGGGGCGGCCGCCCTGCAGGAACGCGTCCACTGCGCTTTCGTCTGAGCCGGCTGCTGGCGCATCGACCATCAGTCTCACCATCCTGTTCCACTGCTAGCTTTGGGGATCTGCACACCAGATCCGCTCATTGTCCGGGCGTCTGCGGGCCCGGTGCCGCTCGCGGCCCGGACGCAAAGGCCAGGACCGGCCTGCCTCAGGCGCGTGCGGCGATCGCCGTTGCGCCGGCGGCCATGAATTCGGCGATCCGCTCGCGGGGCGTCGCGTCGCTGACCAGCGCCTCGCCCACCAGGATCGCATTGGCTCCGCCGGCCGCGTAGTGCCTGACGTCCTCGACGTCGCGCACCCCGGACTCGGCGATCATGAGTGCACCGGCGGGAATGCCGCCGGCCAGCTCCGAGAAGACGGAACGGTCGACGTCGAGCGTCTTGAGGTTGCGCACGTTGACGCCGATGATCCGCGCTTCGGCGGCCACGGCGCGCTCGATTTCCTCGGCGGTGTGCGTCTCGACGAGCACGTTCATGCCGAGTTCGCGGCTGAGGGCCGCGAACTCGCGCAGCTGTGCGTCGGAGAGCGAGGCCACGATCAGCAGGATCAGGTCAGCGCCGTGTGCCCGGGCTTCCCAGATCTGGTACTCGTCGATCATGAAGTCCTTGCGCAGCAGCGGAATGTCCACCGCGGCACGGACGGCGTCGAGATCGGCCAGCGAGCCGCCGAAGCGGCGCTCCTCGGTGAGGACACTAATCACGGCCGCCCCGCCGTCGGCGTACTGTGCGGCGAGCGACGCCGGATCGGCAATGTCCGCGAGCCGGCCCTTGGACGGGCTGCGGCGTTTGACCTCGGCGATGACCTTGAGCTGGTCCCGGGGATCGGAATTCCCGCCCAGCGCCGCCCAGGCATCGCGGGCGGGCGCAGCGGCGGCGGCCCGCTCCCTCAATTCCGCGAGCGGAACCAGACGCTGGCGCGCCTCCATATCCTCCCGGACACCGGCATTGATGTCGTCGAGAACGCTCACGCTCAGTGGCCGGAGTTCTTCAGCTTGCTGCCGCCGACGCCGTAACCGGCCTTGCGCATGACCCAGCCGGCCAGCAGGCCGAGCACCATGATGGCGGCGCCCGCAACGAAGATGGGGGTATTGGCGATAACGAACGCGATGGCCGCAATGAGGGCGCCGACCAGCATCACGATCACGCAGGTCCACGCGGCCGGGCTGTTGCCGTGACCGGGCGCCTCGCTGTGGTCGACGTCGTCGTAAACGCCCTTCGGCGTAACGGACGTGGATGCGGAAACAGTGGCTTTGGTCATTGAAATCTCCTCAGGATAAATACTGCTTACATTCTGCCATTTTTTGGGCGTCGTGTTGGCCGCGTTGCTTGGCCGCGCCCGCGGGTCAGGTGGGGTCGTCACCGCGGGACAGCCGGTCCCAGCTCTCAATCTCGTCCGCGGGCGCGGCCTGCGCCGCCGCCCCGTCGGCTGCGGGTCCGGCGGCGGCCGCGTCATATTTCGTGCGAGTCTTCCAGTAACGGCCGGCCGGTACGATCGCCAGGGCGCTCATCCCCAGGAGGGAGCCGGCGATGACGGCGAGGACCGGAAACACTGTCACGTCCACCTGGACGCTGCTTCCGCTGATTCCGGTGGCCGCCGCGATCGATCCCTGCGCCGCGGACAACGGGTCCGCCAGCACCACGGCTGCGGCGCCGACGATGCCCGCAGCTGCGAGGAGAATGATGGCGGTGATGAGCCAGCGGGCCACGCGGCCGGCGATGGACGCCGCCAGGCCGCCGGCCAGGGCCACAAGGGCCAGGGCGGTGACGGTGGTCGCGGCCTTGCTCCCGGGAACCTGCAGGCCATCCTGGCTGGCCACGGCCGCGCCGAGCTGCGTGGGGTCCAGGTGCACGATCAGCCAGGTCTGGGTGGTGGTTCCGAATGCGGCGAGGGCCAGGGCAGCGATCACCAGGACCAGGGTGGACTTGCGGGCCCAGGCGGGGACGGCGCGCCGGGTGGTGGACTTGACGGTGGCTTCCGGCTCCCCCATCAGTTGTCCTCCGCGGCGTGGGGCGCCGCGTCGGTGACTGCGTCGGCCGTGATGTTGTGCAGCGAGCCGGCGGTGTGGACGGCCCGCAGCGGGGCGGCGGCCTTGTTCACCGTCTCTTGGGCCTCGGCAGGGTTCACCGAATCAGCCACAATTCCGCCGCCGGCTTGGACGTACGCGCGGCCTTCGCGAAGCAGGGCTGAACGGATCGCGATCGCCATGTCCATGTCGCCGGCGAAGTCCAGATACCCCACCACGCCGCCGTAGATCCCGCGTCGGTGCGGTTCAAGCTCGTCCAGCAGGCGCAACGCCCGCGGCTTCGGGGCGCCGGAAAGCGTGCCCGCCGGGAAGGTGGCCTTGAGGACGTCGTAGGCCTTGGCGGCCGGGGAGAGTGTGCCGACCACCGTGGACACGAGGTGCATGATGTGGCTGAAGCGTTCGACTTCCATGAACTGTGTGACGTCGACCGATCCCGCGACGCAGACCTTGGAGAGGTCGTTGCGGGACAGATCGACCAGCATCAGGTGCTCGGCGCGTTCTTTCTGGTCCGCCAGCAGCTCCTCGGCCAGGGCCTTGTCGGCCTCGACTGTCTTGCCGCGCGGCCGTGACCCGGCGATGGGGTGCGTGATGACTTCGTCACCGGTGACGGTGACCAGAGCTTCCGGTGAGGAGCCGACGATCGTGTACTCGCGGCCTGCGGCGTCCTCGAAGCTGAAGAGGTACATGTAGGGGCTGGGGTTCGTGTTGCGCAGGACCCGGTAAACATCCAGGGGGTCCGCGCCGCACTCCATTTCGAAGCGGCGGGAGATCACCACCTGGAAGACCTCGCCATCCACAATTGCCTCCTTGCCGCGGTCCAGGGCGGCGAGGTACTCGGACTCGTCCCAGCGTTCCTGCACGCTTGACGCGAAATCGAGGGCGGCGGTTTCCAGGACGGAAACGGGCTGCTCCACGGGGCTGCTGATCTTTTCCAACAGGGCCTTCACGCGGGCGACGGCGTCATGCCAAGCCTCGTCGACCCGCTCGGAGCTGTTGTCGAAATTAATGGCGTTGGCGATCAGCAGGACGGTGCCGTCCATGTTGTCGTGCACGGCCATGTCCGTCACGAGGTTCAGTGCCATCTCCGGAAGCTCGAGGTCGTCCTCCGGCGGGCTGGTCAGTTTTTCCCAGTGCCGAACGGTTTCCCAGCCGAGGAAGCCCACCAGGCCGGAGGTGAACGGCGGCAGGCCGTCGAAGCGTTTGGTGCGAAGTGCCGCAACGCTGTCACGGATGGCGTCAACGGGGTTACCGTCCAGCGGCACACCGACGGGCGGCTCCCCCAGCCAGTGCGCCTGGCCGTCCTTGGTGGTCAGCGTGGCCCGGGAGCGGGATCCTATGAACGAGTAGCGGGACCAGGAGCCGCCCACCGCGGCCGATTCCATCAGGAACGTGCCGGGCTGGCCTTGGGCAAGCTTGCGGTAGAGCCCGATCGGAGTTTCGGCGTCGGCCAGCACCTTGAGCCGGACGGGGATGACGCGGCTGTGGCCTGCGAGTTCACGGAACTCTTCGAGGCCAGGGCTGATGATTCCTAGGTCCTGCATGGCTTTGCTTTCCGCCTGTTCTTTAGTGGGGCCGTCAGCGGATCCGGTGGTGGGATCCTGCGGGCGGTCCGGTTCGTGAAGTTTGGGAGCGCCGAGGTGCTCTGCCGGTTTCCGTGGCCGGTTTCCTTTTCCGGTTTACTTTTCCGGGGCGCTTAGCTTCCGTGGCCGACTACGGCGTCAAGTTCGCGGCCGTCGAAGCAGGTCCGGGTTCCCGTGTGGCAGGCCGCGCCGACCTGGTCGACCCGGACCAGCAGGGCATCGCCGTCGCAGTCCATTGCCAGCGACTTGACCCACTGCACGTGCCCGGACGTGTCTCCCTTGCGCCAGTACTCCTGGCGGGACCGCGAATAGAACGTCACGCGTCCGCTCGTCAGGGTGCGGTGCAGCGCCTCGTCGTCCATCCAGCCGAGCATCAGGACTTCGTGGGTGTCGAACTGCTGGACGATGGCGGCCACCAAACCGGCACTGTCGCGCTTGAGCGCGTCCGCCAGCGCGGCAGTGAGCGGGCTCGCCGACGACTCCGAACGCGGCGGCGTAGCGGGTTCCGTCGCCGTGTCGGCCGCGGCACTGGTGGGTGCGGCGGCCGGGGCGGCGTTGGCGGGAACGGCGCCGGAAAGGACCGTGCCGGAAGGGACGGTGGTGGCGGGGGCGGGCTGCTCAGACATCAGACCAAGTCTAGTGCCTCTGGCCAGGCGGCCAGCCTGCGGGTCAGCCTCGCTGCTTAACCTGTTTGCTTAACACTGGCCCGCGGCCGGTTCCGGCGGCGATTCCAGTGCCCACGCAAGGCCGTCTCGTGCTAGTTTCACAAGTGATGCATTTCGTCGAACCGTCCCGAGAAGTCCTGGCCGAAACCCTGCTTGCCGCCGGCCCTGATGCCACCACGCTCTGCGCTGGTTGGCGTACCCGCGATCTTGCCGCGCACTTGTACCTGCGCGAGCGCAAGGTCGCCGTCGGACTCGGCTTGATCATCAAACGCCTCTCCAAGGCCTCGGACCAGGCCACGGCCGAACTGGCCGGCAAGCTGAAGACGCCCGAGGAGTACGCGGCCCTGGTCAACACCTTCCGCTCCGGCCCCCCGGCGCTGTCCCCGCTGCGGATCAAAGCCCTGGACGAGAGCTCCAACCTGATCGAGTATTTCGTCCACACCGAGGATGTCCGCCGGGCCGTTGACCGCTGGGCGCCGCGCGCCCTGGATGAGGCCTACTCGGATGCGCTGTGGGATGAGCTCGTCAAGCGGGCAGCCATCCTGTACCGCGGTGTGGATCTGGGCATTGTGCTGGTCAGCCCCTCCGGCCCGCGGCATGTCGCCAAGCGCGCCCCCGTATCGGTTGCCATCGTCGGTGAACCCGGGGAACTTCTCATGCACGCCCACGGCCGCACCCGCCACGCTCTCGTAACCTTCGAAGGCCAGCCGGACGCCGTCGCGCTCCTGCAGTCCGCCGAAGTCGGCCTCTAGCAACGTCGGCCTCTAGCAACGCGGGGTCACTTACGGCCCAATAATTAGGGCGGTTTCTAGTGGTCGTTGCAACACGTTTGGCGGCTTAGGTCGTTAGTAGTAGATCACGCAGGCGCTCGGCTGGGGTATCCCAGTCGAGCGTTTTGCGTGGGCGGCCGTTGAGTTTCTGGGCGACGAGCTCGAGATCCTCTGGCCCGTAGGCGGACAGGTCGGTGCCTTTGGGGAAGTACTGGCGCAGCAGTCCGTTCGTGTTTTCGTTCGAGCCGCGCTGCCAGGGGCTGGCCGGGTCGCAGAAGTAGACGTCCATGTCCGTGGCGAGGCTGAAGGATTTGTGGGCGGCCATTTCCGCTCCCTGGTCCCAGGTCAGGGACCCCCGCAGGTGCGCTGGCAGGGCTTTC
>NZ_FPAY01000021.1 GCF_900116495.1 Arthrobacter sp. ov118 | reverse complement strand
AATTTAGGGGAGTGGCCGCCTCCGGTTCCCAGCTTTCCGCTGGTCTCCCTCTCGGCGACTTAGAAAACAATACACCCACCACGCCCCCACCGCAAACCCAGCCCTGGTAGCTGCCCTCATGGCTCTCAACCCCGGAAATCCGCGGCGAAACGGGGTTGCGGACGCGGAATCGTGGCCCCGGCGCCATCCTTCCATTGTGTATCCTCCATCACGTCAAGGTGCCATGCGTATAGCTTCGAGGGCTGAGCGCCACGGCCGGCGCTATAGACGGGCGGCTACGTTGATGCTCGATCTCCGGAGGTTTGTTGTGGCGGGCCAAGGGCAGGCCCGGGCGACTGTTAGTGCCGACGCTCCGCTAAGGCAGGGTGGACTGCCCTACATCGACGAACGCGGTTCCAGAAACCCGACCGACGCGGCGCGTGCTTCTCTTCCAGGTCCCCATGGCCAGCGCCGCGGCTTCCGGCGCCGGAACAGGCCACGGTGGTTGCCCCCTGTGCTTGGCTTTACGGCTTTACCGGGAACAACCCCAGGGCCCGGGTGCCTCCACGACGCTCCAGACGGCGGCCATGCAAGTAGCAACGAGTCCAGGACCCAAGGGGCATGCGGTGCTCCTCTGACTATGTCAACCTGATTCAGGACCACTGAGACGGCCTGACCCAGGACCACTTGCCGTCCTGCTACAGGAACCTTTTACGGGATCCCTATGTGGCCCGGCTCCATTAGACCTTCGGGTGTACTGGTAATAGCGTTCCGAAGCTTCAACCTGGCGGCGTTGGAGAAATACCAGTGCAGGTCCTATTCCGGTGTCCGAATCCATTGGTGGCGATTCGAGTCACGTTGCCACGTCTGCCGGGGAACAGGCCATTCACGTGCTACGTCAGTCAGCCAGATTGTACTGTCAGGGTTCCATCCTGCGATGACAGTTGCCGTTTCAGCGTCGACCTCCAGAGGGCGCCCCGCGGCGTTTAGGTACCCCAGGACTGTAAGGTGCGCGGCGTCCCATTGGCCAGCAACTCGTTCCCAATCCGGGATCACCCATCTTCCATCCCGTCCGGTCACGCGGAACCAGTCGTGCCGCCGAGACGCGGTCACTTCCAAGGGGAACAGGCGGCAGAGTTCTATCCAGTCATCTGCTGTTTGTACCTCAAGAGTGCGCCCAGATCCGCGAACCGGGACCGTGGTCGCGTGCTCCCACCCAAGGGAATCTTCCATCAGGCTAAGCCCGGCCGGGAGTTGCCCAACAGTTTGTACCAGTCCGTGCGGGATTGACCACCACGACCCCGAATAGTTAGCAGCGGGGTCTCTCGGGCGTTCGCGCGCCGCCTGTACCTCCTCCGCGCGTGCCTTGCGCGCCCAATCTGTCAGCCTAATTCCCCAGGTTTTCGGTATGGGCAAGCGATCATCGGCCAGACGCCAGTCGACCGCCCACTGCTCTACCTGGCGAGGCTGCCAGCACCACTGCATGCCGGATGCGGCAATGACCTGCTCGGCGATCGGGGACAGCGACTCAGCTACCATCGGGAGTCCCGCCAGTACGTCCTCTCCATCGGGCTCTTGCCAATACCTTGCGCTGTCAACAGACCGCTCAAGGGCCGCCTGCATCTGACTTTCATTGAGGTCTGTGAAGTCCAAAGACTCCAGCCTCGCCGCGAACCACTCCAGGGACGGAGGAGGGGGTTCAGCTGGCGTGTTACCGGACGAAACAGCGGTCAGCAGAACCCTCGATGTCCCCCTGCCACTATCAAATTCATTGGCCAACCAGAACGCCGCGGTTCTAACTTCCTTATCGAGCTCCATAGCCAACTCGAGGCACAGACGGCGGCCCCGAGGACCTTGCAGAATCAGATCAATACCCATCGTCATCAGAGCCTCCTCGCACCACGACGGCAGCGGTAAAACAAACAAACTAAATCGATCCTTGATAAGAGCCCGTTCAAGAGAGGAACCCCCTTTTGGGACAATCCTCAGCCCGGTCCCGAGGAAATAAGGTCAAGGTTGGTGGAGCCTAGGCTCGTCAGCCGCGGGCACTACCTCGAGAATTGCTGCAGAGCGCTCGGTATGAACGCCAGTGTGTTGATCAATGCCAGCGTGGCTATGCCGTACCCAATGGCTAGGGCAGCAATAGCTAGCCCGCGGCCTCGTTCGCCTCTCAGCGGGATCTGATTGAGGGCAACGTGCCCGGCCCCCACCGCAAAAACAGCAAGGACCGCGACGCCGAACACCAACAATCCCGATGCCGCGATCACGGCGAAAATGATGGCTGCAACAGACATTTTGTTTAGTCGACCAGTTGTCGTGTGAGCCGGCACCATAGGCGTACTCATTTCGGTTCCCCCAACCTCGTTAATACGAGTGAGTCTAATTGGCCCGCCCCCAGACAAAAAGGGACCTGAAGCGTTCCGTGCGGGCACCAAGACCGCCCGGCTACCCTGCCCGGAAGACATCGTTGAGTATCTACGGGCTTCGCCCCAGACCCAATGTCGTCGGCGTCCATGGAGCGGTGGAGCAGGAGGACGTCGATGAGTTCACGAGTCCCGTCGGCGTCGCCGTTGCCCCGGCGGGAGGCAGCCCAGAACACCTCGTGGGCGCTGGTGAAGGCGCCGGACTCCGGCGCCCGGGCGGTGGAGCCGGGCAGCGCGCCAGGTTGGCGACAACGCGCTGATGCCTGGCTGCCACGGGACGGTCATCGAACACCACAACCTCGGACGCCCGCAACGAGGGCCTCTGCCGGCAGCGGCGTCAAGAACGGTGTTCGGCGCGAGGTCCTGGCCGATTGTGCGGATCCTCTCATTGATCCGCCGGCCGTCGTCTTGGGCCTCCCAGATCCGGATCCGGTCGTTGAGCTCATCGAGGCATTCAGCAATGGGCATGGGCGAGAGCCGGCTGCACAGGAACCAGCCCACCTTTCCCTCAACCCCGCCCTTTTGTGCGCCCCGGCGATGCTGTTAACGCCAACCGTGAACGGTGGCCGTCCCGCCAAAGCCGAGTGACCCTGTTTCAGGGTTGCCCGCCAATGACGACAAGCCCGTTAAATGCGGGAGGACCCCAACCTGGTGGTTGGGGTCCTCGACCTGAATGGTGTTCCGGCGGTGACCTACTCTCCCACACCCTCCCGGGTGCAG
>NZ_FPAY01000018.1 GCF_900116495.1 Arthrobacter sp. ov118 | reverse complement strand
CGCGGCTCGAACGAAAACACGAACGGACTGCTGCGCCAGTACTTCCCCAAAGGCACCGACCTGTCCGCCTACGGGCCAGAGGATCTCGAGCTCGTCGCCCAGAAACTCAACGGCCGCCCACGCAAAACGCTCGACTGGGATACCCCAGCCGAGCGCCTGCGTGATCTACTACTAACGACCTAAGCCGCCAAACGTGTTGCAACGACCACTAGAAACCGCCCCCGCGCATGGGCGCGATGTGACCCCGCGTTGCTGTGTGCGCCGGTAGGCTGGGACCGGTCTTAAGCCGCCCCGCGGATACCGGGGCAACAGCATGAAGTAGGGGAAGAATTGCTCAGCACGCGATCAGGCAGCACCCGGTCCAGCAGTACCCAGTCCAGCAGCACCCGGTCGGGTAGCGCCGCATCAAGGGGCGTCCAGTCCAGCACCGCCCGCGGCCGGAAGATCGGCCCGGTGGACTGGATAGCCCGCGGAGTGGCGGGCCTGCTGCTTGTCGCGACGTCGGCGTGCGCCGGTCCCGGGGCAGTCCCGGCGGCTGGACCCGGCGTCCGCCCAGCGACGGCGGCCGCGTCCGCTACGCCGTCCGCCACCGCGTCAGCCGGCACGGACAGCGCTCCGCTGGATCCGGCGACCACCCCGGCAGTCAACGCTCCCGGTGTCGGTGCCCCGCACCAGCAGCCCGCCTTCGCCAGCAAGGCCCTGGCAGTGCTGGCGACGCTGCCCGTCAAGGGCCGCGCGCCGAAGACGGGCTATTCCCGTGACCAGTTCGGCCCGGCTTGGGCGGACGCCGACCACAACGGCTGCGATACCCGCAATGACATGCTTCGCCGCGACCTCAAGACCATCGCGCTCAAGCCCGGGACGCGGGACTGCGTGGTGCTCTCCGGTGTCCTGAACGATCCCTATACGGCCGCGACCATTAGTTTCCTGCGCGGCAATGCCACCAGCACAGCGGTCCAGATCGACCACGTCGTGGCGCTCAGCGACGCCTGGCAAAAGGGTGCGCAACGGCTCAGCGCCGCCCAGCGGCTGTCCTTCGCGAACGATCCACTGAACCTGCTAGCCGTGGACGGCCCTGCCAACATGAGCAAGAGCGACGGCGATGCCGCCACCTGGCTGCCACCAAACAAGTCCTACCGCTGCGACTATGTTGCCCGCCAGATTTCGGTGAAATCCAGCTACGGCCTCTGGGTGACCCAGGCCGAGCACGATGCCATGGTCCGGGTGCTGTCAGACTGCCCGAACGCCCTGGCACCGACCAACCGGCCGGCTGCCGCTCCTGCGCAGGCCGCGCCGGCGCCGGCGGCCGTTCCAGCAGCCCAGGCACCGGCCGCCGCCCCGATTGCCCCGATTGCCCCGGCGCAGGTTCAGAAGGCGCCCGCACCAGCACCAGCACCGGCGGCCGCAGTGTCCTATGCAAACTGCACCGCTGTCCGCGCCGCCGGCGCGGCACCCATCCGCATCGGCCAGCCGGGGTACAGCACCAGGCTGGATCGCGACGGGGACGGCGTCGGTTGCGAGTAGCAAGCACGCCGGTTCCCCCGTTCCGGCTGCGAGTAGCGGCGATCAGGTTTTCTGGTGCGCATCCAGGAGCCGGGCGCAGCGGATGAACCCCAGGTGGGAGTACGCCTGCGGATGGTTGCCCAGATGGGTTTCGGTGCCGGGGTCGTATTCCTCGGGCAGCAACCCTGTGGGCCCGAACAGGTTCACCA
Organism: Arthrobacter sp. ov118; assembly: GCF_900116495.1. Lineage (GTDB taxonomy): Bacteria > Actinomycetota > Actinomycetes > Actinomycetales > Micrococcaceae > Arthrobacter. The sequence goes on along the minus strand of NZ_FPAY01000018.1, from coordinate 21,262 downwards.
GCTGGTCGAACAGGTCCCAGGCCTCCTCGATCCGGCCCACGGCGATGTAGGCTTCGATTAGCCACGTGGTGCAGATGTGGAAGCCGCCCTCCAAACCCGGCAGGCCGTCGTCGTACCTGTACCGGAAGACGGTGGGCCCCACGCGCAGTTCCCGCTCCACGGCCGTGACGGTGTCGAGGAAGCGCTGGTCACTGACGTCCAGCAGCCCGGACAGCCCGATGTGCAGCACGGCCGCGTCCAGGTCCGGACTGTCGTACGCCACGGTATAGGAGCGGGCAGTCTCGTCCCAGCCCTCGCGCAGGACCTGCTCGCGGATGAGAGCCGCCGCCGGTTTCCAGCCCGGCAGCGGCTCCCGGCCGTACCGGGCCGCCGTGCGCAGCGCCCGGTCCAGCGCCACCCAGCACATCACCTTCGTGTAGACGTGGTGCCGGGGCGCCCGCCGCGCCTCCCAGATGCCGTGGTCGGGCTCATGCCAGCGGGCCAGCACGGCCGAGGCCATCTGGACCAGCAGCTCCCAGTGGCCCTCGGTCAGCGCGCCCTGTCGCGCGCTCAGGGCATCGATCAGCTCGGCAATCGGGCCGAACACGTCCAGCTGCACCTGGTGGTCGGCGGCATTGCCGATCCGGACCGGGCGTGAACCCGCGTAGCCGGGCAGGCTCTCGATGATTGCTTCGGTGGACAGCGGCGCCCCGGTCACCGAGTACAGCGGATGGAGCCACTCCGGACCCGGCGCGTGCGCCAGGATTTGGCCCAGCCAGGTCAGGAAGCCCTCGGCCTCCGCGGTGGAACCCAAGTCCACGAGGGCGTTGACGGTCATGGACCCGTCCCGCAGCCAGCAGTACCGGTAGTCCCAGTTTCGGGTACCGCCGATTCCTTCCGGGAGCGAGGTGGTAGGCGCGGCCAGCACGGCGCCGGTGGGTTCGTGAACCAGTGCCCGGAGCACCAGCGCGGACCGGCGGACCAGCGAGGGCTTCACGCCGGGCAGTTGCAGCTCGTGGACCCAGCGCCGGGAATGATGGGCGACGGCGGAGCGCCGGCTCATTTCGTCGACGGGCACCGCGGGCGGCGGTTCCGTGTCGCCGCAGCGCAGGTTGAGGACCGCGGGCCCGCCGCGGAGATCGACGTCGGCCGTTGCGGTGGCGTGCCGGCCGTCCGAGGTGATGGAAAAAGTCACGCCGGGCGCCAGCAGGATGATCGGATCTGCGGTGCCCGCCACGTGCAGCTCCGTCCCGCGCGCCTCCATGCTGAACGGTGCGTTTGCGTAGTCCGGACGCGGAGCGAACACAATCCGCGCCGCCCCGGTGCCCGAAAGTACGCGAACCAAGCTCGTGATGCCCTCCGGGGCCGGTTCCAGGTAGTCCGTCACGGTGACGTCTGCCCAGCGGGTTTCGACAATCATGGTGCTGTCCACGTAACGCTGGCTCAGGACCTGCGAGGACTTTACCGGTTCCACGCTGAAGTGGCCGGCCGCGTCGCCGCCAAGGAGATGGGCGAACAGGGATCCCGAGTCCGGCAGCGGGTGACTCATCCAGCAGATTTTCGCATCAGGCGTGATCAGGGCAGTGGATGATCCGTTGCCGATCATCGAGTGCCGTTCCAGCCCGACGGCGTCCTCGCCGAAGAGCCACGCCCGCCGCAGTTCGAAGAGGATTGCCAGGACACGGGAGAAGGCCTCGGGGTCCCTGAGCCGGTGCTTGGCCACGCTGACCCCCTCCCCCACGCGCAACGCCATGTCAGGCCCGCGCAGGGTTGCCATGGCCAGCTCATCGCTGGACGCGTCCCCGGCGTAGAGGGCGGCGCTGACGCCGAGCACGGAGCGCAGGTGCTCCAGCGCGCCCGCTTTAGACGGTTCGACTACGGAAAGGTCCAGCACCGAGCCGTCCACGATGAAGTGCAGCCCGTTCTCGTTGGCGATGCGGGATGCCTGCCGGGTGGCCAGCGCCACAATGTCTGGCCCTGCGGGCCGGGTGTGGACGGACACCGCTACAGGCTTGCGTTCGATGCTGATGCCGCGGTATGCCCCGATCGTTTCGGCGAGAGCCCGGTGGGCTTGCTGGAGAACTGACTCTGTTGCCAGTGAGAGGCTGTGGGCGTAGCCCATGTCGAACTCGGCGCCGTGTGAGCCCACCAGGTGAACTTCGGCCGGCAGACGTGAGACGGCGGCGAGATCGCGAAGGGACCGGCCGGAAATGACGGCGGCGTGCGTGTTGGGCAGGGCGGCCAACGCGCGAAGGGCAATAGCGGCACCGGCCAGCGGCAGGGTCTCGGTGGAAATGCCTTCCGCGGTGCACAAGGTTCCGCCGTAGTTGCAGGCCACCAGCAGGCCGGGCGTGCGGGCCAGGATCTTCAGCTCGGCCAACAGTTGCGGTGTCAGCCCGTCACCGGCAGCGTCCGTCTGCACGAAGGCCCGGAGCAGGCCCAGCGGCAGTGATTTCGTCAGGAGGGCGGAGGCAGCGAGCGACTGGTTCAGCGGAGTGGGCATCGGCGCATCCTTCTGGTAATCCCCAATGCCTTCATAGGAAGCGCCCCGGGAAGGCGCAGTTCAAGTATCTCCCCGGCGCGATTTCGGAAGGGTGTCCCGGCAGTTGCATCTATGTAACGTCTGCAGGTCCGGGCCGGCACACCCGTTGAGGGGATTCCGGCCGCGGTGTTCCGGTCAGCAGTTGGCCGGAGTGTACTCGTAGGTTCCCGCATCGGCCGCTTGACTGCCTTGGCAGTCACCGTCCCGGGTTGCCGGGCGACCGTCCAGATCCATGGGGAACAGGCTCGCGCCAGCACGGTCGATCGCGGGGCTGCCGACGGCAAGGTGGAGGTCGGCGGGGGCATCCACAAATCCGGCGGGCTCGGTGGTGGATGTTGCGCTGGGAACGATGTTGGTGGGCCCGTTGATGACGTTCTGCTCCTCTGTCCAGCCAGTGCTGTCCATCCACAACGCGTTTTGGACCGCCACGAGGATGTTCGCCCTGATGACGGTGGAGGCCGGGCAGGATGCATGGCAGACGACAGCCTGGGAATCCGGCCCGTTCAGCCACACGGTGTTGTGCTCGAACGTGGTGCCGTTGGTCGGACCGAACGACGACGTCCGACCGCGCGCAATCAGCCCCATCGCCTGGGAGCAATTACCGCCGCAGGTGGACCTGACGAGGTTGTAGCTGTAGCTGTTGCCGTCGGCGGTGCCCGCGCCCCCACGCCCGATTTCGGAGAAGACGTTATTGTCCACCGCCACGTTGTGGTGGATCTGGTTCCGGTTACCGTTGAAGATCTCGAAGGCGCTGCCATCATGGCCGAAGTCGTAGGACAGGGCAATGGAACCGGTGACGGTATTACCGGTGAACTCGTTGTCGCTGCCGTTGATGAGGAAGCCGAAGGCTCCTGAATCATCACTGCACTGCACGGCCTTCGCGGTGCCGCACTGCGAGCCCCGCGTGTTGACGTTCATGATGTTGTTGCCAGCGAGCGTGTTGTTCGAATAGCTGCCGAAGTCCGAGCCCTCACTGACCTTGATGCCGGCGGCGTTGTTGCTCGCGGCGGAATTCCGCACGGAAGCGTGGTTGCCGTAGACGCTGAACCCGGCATATCCGCACGACTCCGCGCGCAGGCCGTCCACCGTAAGGTAGCTGCCGTCGAGCTTGACGCAGGTGCCCGTCAGCCCGCCGGTAATGGTGGGCGCGCCCCCGCTTCCGTAGGCATTGAGAGTGATCCTGAGCCGGCTCGTTCCGCTCCGGCCAATCACGAGGCCGCCAGAGTAGACGTCGCCCCGGCGAAAGCTGACAGAGTCCCCAGGCCGCAGTGCGGCGGCGTTAACCTTGTCGAGCGTCTCCCAGGCGGAGCCGGGAGCAGTCCCGGCGTTGGTGTCACTCCCGTCCTCACTTACGTAGTACGTGGTCCCCGCGGCCGACGCCGGGGCGGAGGCGCCGCCGAGCGATCCGCCCAGGAACAGCAGGATGAGCAGCGTGGCGGCGGCTGTGGGCCTGATCTTCATGGGTGCACCTGGGTTTTCGCCATGTATCCGCGGAGCGGGTGCTGCCGCGGCCTGCGGACCGCGTCGGCACCCTGACGGGCTTAACGCTAAGAGCGCGCCACTGCATAGTCAACGGCCCGCCCATCGTGGCTGTTCCAGCCACCGGACGGCCCGGCACCCGAAGACGGACATGAACCACAGTGTTCTTTTTTACCTGTTGACGTTCTTTATTGTGCGATTATGATTGATAACCTGCCAGCTACTTTGCGCCACCGCGTTATTCCAGAGGAGACACGTGGCTAACCCCACCGACCCCGCCATGGGTTACATCACGGCCCGGCTCGGCCCGGACGGCTGCCCGATGCTGGCCTTCGGCGGAGACTACAATCCCGAGCAGTGGCCGGAGGAGACCTGGGACGAAGACGTCCGCCTGATGCGCGAGGCCGGCGTCAACTTGGTCAGTGTGGGCATCTTCAGCTGGTCCCTGCTGGAACCGTCCGAGGGGGTCTACGAGTTCGGCTGGCTGGATCGGGTCCTGGACCTGCTGCACGCCAACGGCGTCCGGGTGGATTTGGCGAACGCCACCGCGTCCCCGCCGCCCTGGTTCAGCCACAAGTACCCCCAGTCACTGCCGGTGACGGCCGACGGCGTGCGGCACAGTTACGGTTCCCGGCAGGCTTTCGCCGCCTCAAGCCCCGAATACCGCCGCGCGGCCGCAGCCCTGACCGAGCAGATCGCCGCCCGGTACAAGGACCATCCCGCCGTCGTCATGTGGCACGTCCACAATGAATACGGCTGCCACAACCAGCCGGACTTCTCGGACGGCGCTGCCGCCGGCTTCCGGCAGTGGCTCGAACGCCGGTACGGCAGCCTCGAGGCCCTCAATGCCGCGTGGGGCACCGCCTTCTGGTCCCAGCGCTACTCGGCCTGGGACCAAATCCTGCCGCCGCGGACCTCCGGGACTTGGGTCAACCCCACCCAGCAGCTGGACTTCGCTCGCTACTCCTCCGACGAGCTGCTGGAATGCTTTCGGGCCGAAGCCGCGATTCTCCGCTCGCACTCGGGGCACCCCGTGACCACCAATTTCATGGGCTTCAGCATGGGCCTGCACCGGCCGGTGGACTACTGGCGCTGGTCCGAGGAAATGGATGTGGTCTCCAACGACCACTACCTCAACGCCGAGGACCCGCGGAACTTCCAGGAGCTCGCGGCCGCCGCGGACCTCGCCCGCGGCTGGGCGAAGGGCAAGCCGTGGCTGCTGATGGAGCATTCCACGTCGGCCGTCAACTGGCAGGCCCGCAACATCGCCAAAGCGCCCGGCGAGATGCTGCGCAATTCCCTGCAGCATGTCGCGCGCGGAGCCGACGGCGCCCTCTTCTTCCAGTGGCGGGCCTCCCGCGCCGGCGCGGAGAAATTCCACTCCGGGCTCTTGCCGCATGCCGGCACGGACACCAAGGTATGGCGCGAAGTGGTCCAGCTGGGCCAGGCGCTGCGCAGCTTGGCGGAAATCAGCGGGTCGGTGGTCACCGGGGCGTCCGGCCCGGTGGACGTCGCCATCCTCCACGACACCGACGCCCGCTGGGCCTCGGAACTGGATTCGCACCCGAGTGTGGACGCCTCGAACATCGCGGAAACCCTGCGTTGGCATGATGCCTTTTACCGTGCCGGCATCCCCACGGACTTCCGGCAAAGCACCGACGACCTTTCCGGCTACCGCCTCGTGGTTGCGCCGATGCAGTACCTCGTGAACGACTCCGGAGCGGCGAATCTGGACGCCTACGTCCGGGCCGGCGGGCACTTCGTCGTGACGTATTTCTCCGGTGTCGTGGACGAAAATGACCACATCCGGCTGGGCGGCTACCCCGGCGCGTTCAGCGGGTTGCTGGGCGTGCACATGGAAGAGTTCTTCCCGCTGCGTGCCGGCGAAAGCGTCCGGCTCACCGGCTTCGGCGCGGGCACCTGCTGGAACGAACTGGGCAGGGCCACCACTGCCGAGGTCCTCGCGACCGTGGCTGAGGGACCGGCTGCAGGCTCTCCCGCCGTGACCCGCAACCGCGCCGGAAGCGGCCGCTCCTACTATGTCGCCACCACTCTCGCGCCGGACGGACTGGACGAGCTGCTCGCCGTCGTCTGCGCCGATGCCGGCGTGCAGCCGCTCATTCCCGAGCTGCCGGCCGGGGTGGAAGTCGCCCGGCGCAGCAAGGACGGGACCCACTGGACGTTCTGCATCAACCACGGGACCCGGGACGTCCGGCTGCCGCTGGAAGGCACTGACCTCCTCACCGGAACCGAGCTCGACGGCGGCCTCAACCTCGTTGCCGGAGCCGCCGCCGTCGTCCGTTCACCCGCCGCCCAACAAACGCCGCCCAATCTGACCGCTCCAGCCTCGAAGGACTCCACATGCTAGCCGCAGCCCGTCATTCCGCCATCGTCGCGGAGGTCCAGCGTGAGCGGATCGTCCGTGTCGCCGACCTCGCCAAGATGCTCGGCGTCTCACTGATGACCGTGCGCCGGGACATCGAGGCCCTCGACGCGGCGGGCACGGTGGAGAAAATCCATGGCGGGGCCAAACTGCCGGGCGGTGCCAGCACGCACGAACCGGGCTTCGAGCTGAAAGTGACCCAGCTCAAGGACGAGAAGATGGCAATAGCCAAGGAGGCGGCCGCCCAGGTGCGCGAGGGCATGGCGGTGGGCCTCTCCGCCGGCACCACCACATGGGCGCTGGCCCAACTGCTGTCCGCCGGCCCGCGGATCACGGTGGTCACCAACTCGGTGCGGATCGCGGATGTGTTCCACCGGAGTTCCTCACCCTCCACCGTGATCCTGACCGGCGGCGAGCGCACCCCCTCTGATGCGCTCGTCGGCCCGCTGGCCACTTCATCCCTCAAGCAGCTGCACCTGGACGTGCTGTTCCTCGGCGTCCATGGAGTGGACGCCGACGCCGGATTCACCACCCCGAACGTACTGGAAGCCGAAACGGACCGGGCGTTCGTGACCGCGGCCCGCCGGGTGGTGGTGCTCGCCGACCACACGAAGTGGGGCACCCTCGGCATCAGCACCATCGCCGGCCTCGAAGACGCTGACGAACTCATCAGCGATGACCTCCTGGGCGGTGAAGCCCGTCGGATCCTCGGCGAACGCGTCGGGCGGCTGCGCCTGGCCCCGACCGGTGGTGCCGCATCCGCACCCGGTGCCTACCCTGTGAGGAGCTCCTAGCATGAGCCAGATTACGAAACGCACCTATAAGCTCTCCGACGGCCGAGACATCATCTACTTCGATGACGCCGATACCGCCCTGCCGCCGGAACGGGGGGATGACCTGCGCGAACCGGCGGTCCGGCCGCCCACGGCCACCATGCGCCAGGATGTGCTGACCGGCGAGTGGATTTCCATCGCGGCCGCCCGGCAAAACCGGGTGGTGCTGCCACCGTCGCACCTGGACCCGCTGGCTCCGGCGTCGCCGGACAACCCGTCGGAAATTCCGGGGCTCTACGACGTCGCCGTCTTCGAAAACAAGTCCCCGTCGTTCGGACCCGACCTGGCGGGCCCGGCCGCTCCGGAGGGCCTCGAAGACCTCGCCCGGGTGGGGCTGGGGCGCAGCCGGCAGTCCGTGGGCCGGTGCGAGGTGGTGTGCTTTTCCCCCGAGCACACCGGTTCCCTGGCGGGACTCTCGCTGTCCCGGATGCGCACGGTGGTGGAGGCGTGGGCGGACCGGACGGCGGCGCTGTCAGCGCTGCCCGGCGTCGAGCAGGTGTTTCCGTTCGAGAACCGCGGGGAGGCCATTGGGGTGACGTTGCACCACCCCCACGGGCAGATCTATGCGTACCCGTACATCACGCCCCGCACGGCCCAGCTGGTCCGCACGATCGAGAACTACGGCGGCTCGCTGTTCGAGGACATCCTGAATTTCGAGCAGAAGTCCGAGCGGGTGCTGTTCCAGGGCGAACACTGGACGGCGTTTGTCCCGTTTGCCGCGCGCTGGCCGCTGGAAGTGCACATGCTCCCGCACCGGCACGTTCCGGACCTGGCCGCCACAACGGAGGAGGAACGCGATGAATTCGCCCGGCTGTACGGCCAGTTGCTGCGCGGCGTCGACGCGCTCTACAGCACGCCCACGCCGTATATTTCGGCGTGGCACCAGGCGCCCGTCCACGCCCATCGGGACGACGTCCGGCTCATGCTGCAGCTGACCTCGCCGCGGCGGGAGGAAAACAAGCTCAAGTATCTCGCGGGTTCGGAGGCCGCGATGGGCGCGTTCATCGCCGACATTCCGCCGGAAACAGCCGCCGGCCGGCTCCGGGAGGCCATCGAAAAGCGCGAGGCCGCGGCAACCACAGAAATCACAAGCAGAGGACAGGAAGCCACCCTGCCATGAACGAACTCCTGCAACGGGGAAGTGAGCACTTCGCCAGCCATTTCGGCGGCACACCGGATGGCCTGTGGTCGGCGCCCGGACGGGTCAACCTGATCGGCGAGCACACGGACTACAACGACGGCTTCGCCTTTCCGATCGCGATCGACAAGCGCACCACGGTGGCCGCCCGCGCCCGGGCCGACCGCCTGCTCAGGGTTGCCAGCAGTTCCTTCCCCGGCGTGGTGGAGGTGTGCCTCGACGACCTCTCGCCCGACGCCCTCACGGGCTGGGCCGCCTACCCTTTGGGCGTGGCCTGGGCGATGTCCCAGGCGGCCGGCCGGGCCGGCGGTTCCGCGGCGGCCGGCTCCCCGATGGCCGGCGTCGATCTGGCGCTGACCTCAGATGTCCCGGCCGGCGCGGGGCTGTCCTCCTCTGCCGCCGTCGAATGCGCGGTAGCCCTGGCCCTGGACGATCTCTGGGGGCTCGGGCTGGACCGGCAGGAACTGGCCCGGCTCGGCCAGCTGGCCGAGAACAAAGTGGTCGGCGCCCCCACCGGCATCATGGACCAGTCGGCCTCGCTCCTGGGCGAGCCGGATCACGGCATCCTGCTGGACTGCCAGAGCCTGCAGACCCAAAGCGTTCCGCTCGGCTTCGCCCACGCACGTGCGGGCCTCCTGGTCATCGACACGCGCACCAGCCACTCCCATGCCGACGGCGGCTATGCCAGCCGCCGCCGTTCCTGCGAGGACGGCGCCCGCAGCATGGGCGTCGGCAGCCTGCGGGCACTCGGCCCGGATGACCTCCCCCGCGCCGCGGCGCTGCTGGACGACCAGACCTTCCGCCGGGTCCGCCACATCGTCACGGAAAACCAGCGGGTGCTGGACACCGTCGCCGCACTGCGGACCTCCGGGCCCGCCGTCATCGGGACCTTCCTCAACGAATCGCATGTGTCGATGCGCGACGACTTCGAGATTTCCACCCCCGAACTCGACCTCGCCGTGTCCAGCGCCCAGGAGGCGGGCGCCGTCGGTGCGCGCATGACCGGCGGCGGCTTCGGCGGCGCCGCCATTGCACTGGTCAGAGACGACGACGCCGGCCGGGTAGCCGAAGAGATTGCCGTCAGCTTCGCCCGGGCCGGGTACACGGCCCCGCACATCTTCCCGGTCACGGCGTCAGAGGGCGCCCGCCGGGAGCGGTAGGCGGTACGCCGGTCGTTAGGCCGGCGGCGGTTAGGCCCGCAGGAGCTGGGCGGCGTCGGCCAGCAGCTCCACGGAACGCAGCCGGGCTTCGGTGCCCGTGCTCTGGTGCGCCACGATCAGTTCATCGGCGTCGGCGTGCTCGGTGAACTCGTCCAGGTAGGCGAGGACGGCGTCCGCGGTCCCCACCGCGGAGTACTTCATCATCTGCGCCACGTGCTGGCCCTGCGGCGAGTCCAGGATCATGTCCGCCTCATCGTCGCTGAACACGCGGCCGTTGCCGAAGAACAAGGACACCCTGGCCCGTTTGGTGGCCTGGAACATCGCCTGGGCATCGGCGGCCGAGTCGGCGGCGATCACGTTGACACCGGCGATCACGTGCGGGGCCTCGAGGTGGGCGGAGGGCCGGAATTCGCTGCGGTAAATCGCCACCGCATCCTGCAGCGCGTTGGGCGCGAAGTGGGAGGCGAAGGCGTACGGCAGGCCCAGCTGGGCAGCCAGCCTGGCCCCGAACAGCGAGGAGCCCAGAATGTACAGGGGCACGTTGGTCCCCTTGCCCGGGGTGGCCTCCACGCCGGGGATCCGGGTGGGTCCGTGCAGGTAGCCCTGCAGTTCCAGGACGTCCTGCGGGAAGCTGTCTGCCGACATCGGATCACGGCGCAGGGCGCGCATGGTGTTCTGGTCGCTGCCCGGCGCCCGGCCCAGGCCCAGGTCGATCCTGCCCGGGTGCAGCGTTTCGAGGGTGCCGAACTGTTCCGCGATGGTCAGCGGCGAATGGTTGGGCAGCATCACGCCACCTGCACCGAGCCGGATGCTGGAGGTGTGGGCCGCGACATGGGCGATCAGCACGCTTGTGGCCGAGGAGGCGATCGAGGACATGTTGTGATGCTCGGCGTACCAGATCCGCCGGTAACCCCGGGCCTCGGCCAGCCGCGCCATGGCCACGCTTCCGGCGAAGCTCTCCGCCGCCGTCTGGCCCGGTCCGATGGTTGCGAGGTCAAGGATGGAAAGCGGAACAGTCACGGAAAAAGCCGGCCTTTCGTAGCGGAGCAGTGTGTTCGGGCCGGAGTTTGGCACTGCGGTCCAGGGCGGCGCCGGGTTTCCGGCGCGGGCACACTGACATCAACGACGGCGGCCCCCGGGATATTTCTGCACGTGTTCCTGCACGCGTTTTCTGCACGCCCGGACGGCCCGCCCTGAGCTGGTCCGCGCCGGGCCGGGCCGGGCCGCCGCTGGCTTCCGCTGCCTGCTTCTACGTCAGCGGTTCAGCGGGATCAGCTGCACGAATAGTTGTAGTCCAGGCCGCGGGAGATGTACTGCGTCATCGCGACGCGGCTGCGCGGGGTGAGTCCGGGAAGGGCGCAGTTCGCCTTGGCGCCGGCCGCTGATCCCGCACCGGCGAGCCAGCTCGGCAGTCCTGCCAACGGGCTGGTCGACTTCACGGTTCCGGCGATCCGCCCCCACTGGTAGCTGGTTGAGTAAAGGCCCACGCGGGCGCCGATGCGCTTGAAATAGGCGGTCATGCCCTCGAGGACGGCGACATTGGCCGCCTTGTCGCTCTGCCAGGTGTTTTCCGTTTCCACATCCAGCCACCAGAGATAGGACTGCGGGTTGCTGACGCCGCGGCGCTTGGCGTCGTCGGACGCTTTTGCCCATCCGTACATGTAGGAGCAGGCCTTGAAGGTTCCGGCGGCGCAGCTGCCATAGGGGTTGGTGACCTTCACGCCGTCGTAAGTGTTCGACTTGGGCCACCAGGACCCCTGCCGGCCGGGATTGGCCGTGTTGACGTACAGCGCCACCCTCGGCTGTGCAGTCGCTGCGGGCGACAGGGCGGTTTTGGCCCAGGCCAGCTGGTTCGCCAGGCACGGGTTCGTGTTGTTGGCCAGGCCGTAGTTGACGCCGACGATCGCGAACGCCGGCTGCTTGGGCAGTGTCTGGCCGCACTGGGGCCAGGACACGTCGAGGCCCGGTCCGGAGGACGCCGTGGCGGCCAAGGCCGGGCTTCCGCCCAACATGACAAGGCCTAGCGTCATGACGAAGGCCAGAAGGATGCGCGGGAACGAGTTGGGCATGCCACAGTCTAAAGGCAGAATCGCTAATCGGTAGCGTAATTGTGCGCGCGTTCCGGGATACAGCAAATTTCGGTGATTTGCACGGACCTGCCCGGCCCCGCGAACGCCCGGCCCCGGCTAAGCTGACCGCATGACCAGCAAATCCACGGCAGACAAAGTCGCCACGATCCAGCAGGGCTACACCCTGGACGGTCCGACGATCGAGCTCGGCGCGGCGATTGTTGATGGCGAACTCCACAAGGACGCCTCCGTCCGGCTGCCGCTCGCGATGATGAACCGGCACGGTCTCGTGGCCGGAGCGACGGGCACCGGCAAGACCGTCACGTTGCACATGATGGCCGAGCAGCTCTCCACCGCGGGCGTGCCGGTGTTCCTGGCCGACATCAAGGGTGACCTTTCCGGGCTCGCCACAGCCGCCACGGGAAGCGAAAAACTCCTGGCCCGCACCGAGAGCATCGGCCAGGCGTGGTCCGGCAAGACCTTCCCGGTGGAATTCCTGGCCCTCGGCGGCGACGGCAAAGGCATACCGGTCCGCGCCACCATCACGTCATTCGGCCCCATCCTGCTCTCCCGTGTGATGGACCTGAACGAGACCCAGGAATCCAGCCTGCAGCTCGTCTTCCACTTCGCGGACAAGAACAACCTCGAGCTGATCGACCTCAAGGACCTGCGGGCGGTTATCCAATTCCTGACCTCGGCCGAGGGCAAGGACCAGCTGAAGGAACTCGGCGGCCTCTCCAAGGCAACCGCCGGCGTGATATTGCGCGAACTGATCACGCTCGAGGCGGAGGGCATGGAAAAGTTCTTCGGCGAACCAGAGTTCGATACCGCCGAACTGCTGCGTACCGCGCCGGACGGCCGCGGAGTGGTGAGCTGCCTGGAGCTGCCGACGCTGCAGACCAAGCCCATGCTGTTCTCGACGTTCCTTATGTGGCTGCTCGCCGACCTCTTCGAGGACCTCCCCGAAGCCGGGGACCTGGACAAGCCCAAGCTCGTGTTCTTCCTCGATGAGGCGCACCTGCTGTTCAACGGCGCCTCGAAGGCCTTCCTGGACGCCATCACCACCACCGTCCGGCTCATCCGGTCCAAAGGTGTCGGCATCTTCTTCGTGACCCAGACCCCGAAAGATGTTCCCGCGGACGTTCTCGGCCAACTGGCCAACCGGGTGCAGCACGCCCTCCGCGCCTACACCCCGGAGGATGCCAAGGCCCTCAAGGCCACCGTCTCCACATTCCCCATCAGCGACTACGACCTCGCGGAGACCCTCACCACTGCCGGCATCGGCGAGGCTGTCATCACGGTCTTGAATGAAAAGGGCGCGCCGACCCCCGTCGCACTGACCCGGCTCCGCGCCCCGGAATCCGTGATGGGCCCCAGCACCGACGCCCTGATCTCCAGCACCGTTTCCGGCTCCGCCCTCCTGCCCAAGTACGGCACCGCCGTCGACAACGTCTCCGCCTACGAGAAGATCAGCGCCAAGGGGACTGTCTCCACCGGGCCGGCCGCCGGGGCCGCTCGCCGCGGCAACGCGGCCGGGGCCGTCCAAGGCGGCGAAATGGATCAAAACGCCATCGACGCCGAGGCCCGGCGGATCGAGGAAGAAATCCTCGGCCGCCCCAGCAGCCGGCCGGCGCCTGAAAACCGGCCGGACTATCGGGAGGCCCCCGAGCGGGAGGCGCCACCACAACGGGCACCCCGGCAGGCGGAGCCGAGGGGCGGTGGCATCGGTGATGACATTGCTGGCGCCCTGGGCAGTGGCCTCACGAGCATGGCCCGCTCACTGGGCACCCAGCTGGGCAGGGAGCTGCTCCGCGGAGTCTTCGGCACGTCCTCAAAACGCCGCCGCCGCTAGGATCGCCGTCGCCGGCGCCCGCCTCGAAGCCCGGCCCGCCATGCCACCCGAGCGATGCTCCCCGTCACAGTTGCGGACCGCGAGACAGGGATTCCTGTGGGGTGCAGGTAACGTAAGAACCGTGCAAATGAGTCAGGCATCGGTCAAAATCGCAGCAGTGTGGCTGCTGGGACTGATGCTTGCCGTGGCCGCAGCGATCGTGACGATCATTCTGGTTAACGGCTCCATTGCCGGACCCCAGCAGCCGGTCCGCGAGTATCTCAGCGCCCTGCAAAAGGGGGAAGGCGAAAAAGCACTGGGCCTGCTGCGTGCCTCCGTGCCCCAAAGCAACCCCGCAATGCTCGATGGAACGGCCCTGCAAACGGCGGCGGCACGCATTTCCGACGTCAAGATCGGCGAGGCAGAAGACCGCGGCACCAACCAGGCCATGGTTCCCGTGGACTACAACATCGACGGCAACCAGCTGCGGACCGAGTTCCTGCTGGAGCGCTCCGGCACCGAGTGGCTGTTCTTCCACAAATGGTCCTTCGTCCCCGCTGCACTGCCTGTCCTGGACGTCACCGTAGTGAACTCCAGCGAGGCCACCGTCAACGGTGTGCCGGTAAACATGCCCAATGGCCGCAACTCCTTCGCAGTCTTCTACCCGGGCGAGTACGAGGCCGCCCTCAACGGCCAGTACTTCTCGGCCCCGCCTACCCGGGCCACCGTCGCCAGCGGGGACGCGCGCCCGGCCTCGCTGAACCTGCTGACCGAGGCCACAGGTGCCTTGAAGGAAGCCGTGAGCGGCAAAGTCAAGGAGTTCTTGGATTCCTGCGCCGACAAGGCCGACAAACAACAGAAGCTGCAGCCTGACTGCCCGTTCTACCACGCCACCAACAACCGGGTGATGGACGGGACCATCGACTGGAGCATCACCGACTACCCGGCTGTCAGCATTGAACCGTTCGGCGGCCGCTGGGTGGTGGCGCCCCTGGACGGCAAGGCGCGGATAAAGGCTCGCCAAGTGGATCTGTTCACTGGCGCCGTCACGAACGTCAACGCTGTGCACGATTTCAGCTTCACCACCCGGCTGGACATCGACGGCGACACCGTCAGGCTCACGCCGCAGCTGAATTACTAAAAACCCCGGACTGCACCACACCAGTTGGTCTCTTCCCGTCACGCAGGGCAGACCTTGGGACCTGCGAGAACCCGGCGCCCACGGAAAGCCGCGGATTGATTCTCCTGCGGCGCCCGAAAACCTGCCTGCCGTGCCACGCCTACCCCGGGTCAACGCCGGGCGGGCACTCTTCGCTTACAGGGGCCCCTGCAGGCCAGCAAGGACGGCCAAGACCTCGGCCACCATGGCGGCCGGACGGTGGACGACGTCGACGTAGTAGTAACGGAGTACCAGGTAGCCCTGGACGACGGAGCGGTTGTTGCGTCGCTGGTCCTTCTTTACCTGGGCCCAGTCGCCGTGGGGACGTCCGTCGAGCTCCACGATCAGCCTGCCCTCCAGCAGCATATCCACGTACCCGACGCTGTCGATGTGTACCTGTGTCTCGACCCTGATGCCCGCCTGCCGGAAGGCGGTCCGTGCCAGGGTCTCGAGCAGCGACTCAGCGCCACGGTCCACCCATTTCAGGACCTCCCGGGCCTGGCCGTTGCGCGACCCGGGCAGCCGCCGTCGTAAGAAATCCACTGTCATGTCGCCCCTGCCGACGGCGCACTCCACCATGACCAGGGATTCCCGGAACGGCAGGCAACGCAATGCATGGATAAGGACATCGCCCAAGGCTGCAACCGGCCGGTGCGGGTGCGGCTCGAACAGCAGTCCGCCATGCCCCAAGCCAGCGTCGGCGGCGCCCCCGCGGCGGTGGTATACATGCCTGGGCCCGTTCTGCTCCAAAGCCCAAAGCCGGTAGAAGGGGGCCGCGCTCACACACGTGAGAAGTTGCCTGCGCTGCAGCAGCGCGACGTCGTCTGGCACCGCCGTCGGGAGCGTGTACAGCCCGCGACCCGGTTGCTGGACTGCTCCGGAGCGTACGGCACGTCGGAGGGCGGCGTCGTCAATACCCAAGCGGGCGAGAGACGGCCGTCTCGCGGCTCCTCCGCAAATGTTCAGGGCCTTCACGACGTCCATGGGCTACCACGTTGCCCTGCAAACGTGGTCCGCGGTACCTGGGCGGCACGCTATGTGGACAGCGCGGTGTCACGTCAGGCAGATTCTGGGCGCCTTCAGACCCTCGGGCCGCCGGGATCTCGGCGCTACCGGACCGGGATTAAGCCAAAAGGCTGCTGTCCGTGACGACGGGTCACGGACAGCAGCCTTTTGCTCAAACTCAGGGTCAGCCCCAGGCGGGGGTCAGTCCATTCCGCGGAGGTCCAAGACCAGCTCGGTGTCGCCGTCGGCCTGCAGGAGGACCGGGATGCCCCAGTCCTGCTGATACAGGTGGCAGGCCGCGTGGTCCGGGATCTCGCCGTCGGCGTCTTCGGGTCCGTCGCACGCCGCCGCGCGGGCGGTAATGTGCAGGACGCCTTCGGGAACGTCCGAGGAAAGCTCCAGGGTGCGGAGGAGCCCCACGGACGTCCCGCCGCCGGAGACCAGCAGTTCGGGCGGTGTGGACGAGATCTTCAACTGGGTGGGATCGCCCCAGCGGTCGTCCAGCTTCTGACCGGTGGGCGCCGTGAAGCGCACCGCCAGTTCGAGCGGCCCGGGAGCCACGGGGCTCTTGGGCCGGTGAGTCTGCGCCGCGCCCTCGTCCACCTGCTGGGCTTCCTTCGGGATGGGCACGTACACCAACTGGTGCTTGTTGGCCTCGACCACCACCAGCAACGGCTCGGATCCGGCGACTTGGGTGTGATCCACAATCACGTCCGAGGGCTCGGACAGTCCGCGCGCCAGCGTGGAGACCGTGCCCGTTGCGGGATCGTAGCGGCGGACGGCGCCGTTGTAGGTGTCCGCGATGGCCACCGAGCCGTCAGGAAGCACCGTCACGCCGAGCGGGTGCTGCAGCCGCGCCTCTGCGGCGGGGCCGTCGCGGAAGCCGAAGTCGAACAGGCCCTTGCCCACGGCCGACTCGACGGTGATGCTGCCGGCGTCGTCGATTGCCAGTTTGCGCAGGGCGGAGGTCTCGGAGTCAGCCACCCAGATGTTGCCGTCAGCGTCTTCGGCGAGGCCGGAGGACTGGGCGAACCAAGCTTCAGCGGCCGGGCCGTCCAGGAGCCCTTCGAGGCCGTTGCCGGCGATGATCTTTACTGCCCCGGACGTCGGCTCGAAACTGAAGATCTGGTGCACCCCAGCCATCGCCACCACCACGGCGTTGAGTTTGGTGGACCAGACGACATCCCACGGCGAACTCAGCGACACCGTAAGCGGATCCGCCTCGAGCCGGGTACCGTAGGCGGCGCCTTCCTCGTCCACACGGGCCGGGCCCGTTTCCAGGAGCCGCTGCACGCCGTTGCCCGCCAGGGTGCGGACACTTCCGTCAGCGAGGGACAGGCCCCGGAGCCGATGGTTCACCGAGTCGGCAATCACGACGTCGTAGCCGGCGTCCGCAGCGACGTCCTCCGGCAGCAGCACCAGGCCCTGGGGCTCGTTGAACCGGGCCGTGGCGGCGTTGCCGTCGGCGTGGCCCTTCCCGCCGGAGCCGTACGTGGCGACTACCGTCTGAAAGTCGGTGGAAAGCTCCACGAGCCGGTGATGGCCGGTGTCGGTGACCAGCCAGGAACCGCCCTCAGCGGTTCCGACGCCGCGGCCGGCGGGCAGGAACAGGGCCTTGCCCGGGAAACGCAGGGTGCCCGACGTCGGTTCCGGTGCCACGTAGGGTCCGTCACCGCGGTGCAGGGTGCCCTTGGCCTCGTGTTCGGCGATGAGTTCGGGTATCAGCACGGCGAGGCCGTCGGCGTGGCCCTCGCCGGAGAGGTGCGCCACGATGTAGCCCTCGGGGTCGATGACCACCAGGGTGGGCCAGGCGCGGGCCGTGTAAGCCTTCCAGGTGTCCAGCTCCGGGTCGTCCAGGACCGGGTGGCGGATCTCGTAGCGTTCGACGGCGGCCGCCAGCGCCACGGGATCGGCCTCGTGCTCGAACTTGGGCGAATGCACGCCCACGGTGACGAGGACGTCGGAGTACTGCTGCTCGAGCGGACGGAGTTCGTCCAGGACGTGCAGGCAGTTGATGCAGCAGAACGTCCAGAAGTCCAGCAGGACGATCTTGCCGCGCAGGGCTTCGAGGTCCAGGGACTTGCCGCCGGTGTTCAGCCAGTTACGGCCCACCAGCTCGGAGGCCCGGACCCGGAGGTGGGTGCGTACGGTTTCGGTCATCAGCGTCCTTCCAGCTTTGAATTGCGTTCGGCAAGCCTGGCATCGCGCTCGGCCAGCTTGGCAAACATATCGTTGTAAGCAGTCAGATCGGCGTCGTTATTCCGATCGGCGGCCCGGTCCGTGCGTTTGGACTCTCGGTCGTCGGAGCGGGACCACATGATCGCGACGCCGATCGCCACCAGCAGCGTGGGCACTTCGCCGATCCCCCAGGCCACGGCCCCGCCCATTTGCTGGTCCAGCAGTGCGGAGCCGCCCCACGTCCGGCCGAGGTTGCCGAAGTAGTCGGCGGCCAGCAGCCCGGTGCCGCCCATGATGGCGACGCCGAAGAACGCGTGGAAACCCATGGTGGCCAGCAGGAGCAGCAACCGCATGGGATACGGTGCCCGACGCGGCAACGGGTCGGTGCCGATCATGGTCAGCACAAAGATGTAGCCGGTGAGGGCGAAGTGCAGGTTCATGAGCTCGTGGCCCACGTGGTCCCGCATGGCGTAGCCGAACGCGTCCGAGTAGTAGAAGAGCACGATGGAGCCGGCGAAGTTGGCAGCTGCGAACAGCGGGTGCGTCACCAGTTGCGAGAACTTCGAGTGGATGAAGATCAGCAGCCATTCACGCGGCCCGCGGGAGCTGTCACGCCGTGGCGTGAGTGCCCGGAGAGCCAGCGTCACGGGGGCGCCGAGGACCAGGAAGATGGGGGCCACCATGGTCAGGGCCATGTGGTCCACCATGTGCGCGGAGAACATCACGCGGCCATAGACCGACGGCGGTCCCGACGTCACGTATGTGAGGACCAGGAGTCCGATCACCCAGTTGACCGTCCGGAACCAGGGCCACGAGTCGCCCCGCTGTCGCACCTTGTGGACACCCAGGGCGTAGGACACGAGGCCAAAGAGCACGACGGCGACCCAGAGCCAGTCGAGCCGCCACTCCGTGAGCCACCGGGCCGGCGTCAGTTCCGGCGGCAGTTCGTAGCCTGAGAGGATGAAGGCAGGCGACGCCTCGGGCGCGAAGGTGGTGGGCTGCGGGGGAGCGGAGCGTCCCAGCGCCACAGCGATCCCCGACGTCGCCCCCATGATGATCAGCTCCACGATCACCAGTTGCCACAGCACGCCCCGGGCGGACCGGGCCATCGCGCGGTTGCCCAGCTGCGGGATCACCCAGCGGCGGTGCATGAGCCCAATGCCGCCCAGCACCAGTACCGCTGCCGTCTTGGCCAGGATGAGCTGACCGTAGGCCGACCCGAAGAGCTCGTTCCACGTGGTGAGGCGGATACTGGCATTGACCACGCCGGACGCGAACACGAGGAAGAAGGCAAAGCCTGCAAGGGCTGAAAACCTCCGGAGAGTCGGCTCGGTGATGTCGGCGGTCCCCGGGGTGCGGCCGCGGGCGCCTCTGCCGGAGCCGCCGAGTACACCGGAGAGGAGCGCCAGCATGATGATGCCACCGACCCAGGCCGATACGCCCACCAGGTGCAGGCCGAGCGAGTTGATGGCGCCCTCGTGGTCACTGGAGCTTGACGAGTGTCCGATCAGCGCGGCGGGTACCAACCCGATCAGCGACAGGAGCAGCGTCAAGGCCAGCCCGCCGCGGGAGCGAACCCCGAAGAGTGCCGTGGTGACGACGGCGGCGATGATCACGACGGCGAGCCAGGCACGTCCCGTTTCCAGGTCCGTCATGAAGTACACCAGGGAGCGGGTGAATTCGGGGTCCCCGGAAAGGGCCTGACCGGCGATGTCCGCGTAGCCCAGGACAAGCACGGCAATCGCGGAGAGGGTCCAGACGGCGCCCGCCGCCGCCGCCCCGGCCAGCGCCCGGGCGAACGCCGGATGTTCCGGGGCGTCCGGCTCCTTGGCGCGGGAGCCGCTCCTGTTCCGCGGGAGGATGCCGACGGCGAAAATCAGCCCGCCGATCACAGTGGCCACGGCGACGTTGTGGATCGCCTTGCTCACCGGCAGTCCCCAGCGCACCAGTGCACCAGGATCGGAGACCTCGCGTGCAGCCGCCGCACCGGAAAAGATGAGGGCCGCTACCAGTCCCACGAACAACGCGGCCAGGCCGGCAAACAGCCATGGCCGGCCTACTCCGCCGGGACCTTCGCCTGGGCCGCGTGGGTCCCCGGAAGGAGCAGGCGCTGCGGTTGAGGGGGTGGGATTTACTGCTGAAGGCACACCTCCATTGTCCGCTACGCTGCTCTGCGCAGCGAATCGGCGCAGGACCCCTGGCCGGGCAGCCACCGTGTTCGGTCCTTTTGCGGATGGGTGGCGGAACTCAAAAGGAGCGGCAACCCGAAGGTTGCCGCTCCTTTTTAAGCCTGGGAAGAAGACTACTTCTTCTTGGAGACTGCAGCCTTCAGCTTGGAGCCGGCGGTCAGCTTGACGCTGTGGCCAGCGGCGATCTGGATGGTTTCGCCGGTCTGGGGGTTGCGGCCGGTGCGAGCTGCACGGTCGGTGCGCTCGACGGCGAGCCAGCCCGGGATGGTGATCTTCTCGCCCGCGGCGACAGAGGTCTCGAAGACCTCGAACAGTGCGTCGAGCACGGAGTTGACCGCTGCCTGGCTGGTGCCGGCCTTGCCTGCTACCTCTGCAACAAGTTCACTACGGTTCTTAGCCATTTATGTCCTCCTGGACGGTCATGATTTCTGGAGCCTGCACACGGCATGCGTACAAGCCACTGTTCGAAAACTTACCAGCTTGGCGCGGCCGAGGTGGCAAATTCCGCGTGTTTTCGGCGTTTTTTGGGGAAAATCACCGGAATCGCCGCCGATCGAGGTCAAATTGCGCCTAGAGCGGACGGCGCTTCAGCCGCGGCTACAGCGCTCCGCTTGAAGCGCGTTCCGTCACGGGCGGTTCTGCCGGAGTTTGGGCCGTCCGGGCGACGCTTCTCAGCCGTGGCCACGCCCCCGGCCCGTCTACACGGGCGCACCTAATGGTTAAATGCGGGAGGACCCCAACCTGGTGGTTGGGGTCCTCGACCTGAATGGTGTTCCGGCGGTGACCTACTCTCCCACACCCTCCCGGGTGCAGTACCATCGGCGCTGCGGGTCTTAGCTTCCGGGTTCGGAATGGGACCGGGCGTTTCCCCCGCGCTATGACCGCCGTAACCCTTGCTCCGCCGCCGGCACCCTGGGGTGTGGCGGGGAAATCTGTGGTGTTACAACACGTTATTCGGTTGTGGTTTGGTTCCTGTGCAACAGTGCCCTTGTGGGGGTTTGTTGTTTGGGAACCACATAGTGGACGCAAGCAGTCTTGTTTCTTTGTACCCGCCCCTTTGGGTGCGAACGGCTTTTGAAGGGTCCGTTCGCGGGGTGGGTGTGTGGTGTAAGTTATCGGCCTATTAGTACCGGTCAGCTTCACGAGTCGTTAGTCCTCGCTTCCACATCCGGCCTATCAACCCAGTGGTCTGGCTGGGGGCCTCTCACACACAAGGTGTATGGAAATCTCATCTCGAAGCGAGCTTCCCGCTTAGATGCTTTCAGCGGTTATCCCATCCGAACGTAGCTAATCAGCGGTGCACTTGGCAGTACAACT
>NZ_FPAY01000019.1 GCF_900116495.1 Arthrobacter sp. ov118 | reverse complement strand
CCGGCGAGCATAACGGCACCTTCCGGGGGCACAACCCGGCGTTCGTTACCGGGACCGCTGCCCTGGAACACTTCTGGCAGGACGAAAAGTTCCAGTCCAACGTCGCAGGGCTCATTTCGCAGTTGCACCAGGGGCTGGGACAGATCGCAGCCGGCGTGGAGGGTGCCACCGTCCGAGGCCGGGGCCTGCTCGCGGGTATCTACTACCCCAACCCGGAGACGGCGGAGAAGATTGCGGCTGAGTCGTTCGCCCGCGGTCTCCTCGTGGAAACGTCCGGTCCGGAGGGCGAAGTCCTAAAGACGATGCCCGCGCTGACCATCAGTCCCGAGGAATTGCAGAAGGGACTCGATCTTCTCGCTGAAGCCGCAGAGTCTGTGACCGGAGTGCCGGCCGCCGTGGGATCAACTGTTTGAGCACCGCACAGAAGGAAGTGACGACTCATTGGGGCCAGTAGCGCCCACAAGAAATCTTAGAAGATTTTCGGGGAGAGAAATGCGTACCCGTAAAGCATCAGCGGCCAACGAAGTCAATTTAGAGGAAACCGACCGGGCATTTCCCCCGGGGAGTGTCGTTGTGCAGAAGTTCGGTGGTTCATCCCTGGCGGACGCGGCGGGAATCCTCCGTGCAGCCGAACGGATAGCCAAAACCCGGACAAACGGATATCGGGTCGTGGCGGTGGTCTCCGCCATGGGGGACACCACCGATGACCTCTGCGACCTCGCTGCCGAGGTTTCCCCCCGGCCGCTTCCTGTGGACCTGGACGCCCTTCTGAGCATCGGCGAGCTTGTGTCCGCTGCCCTATTAGCCATCGCCTTGACGGATCTTGGCCAGGTACCCCGCACGTTCACGGGCAGTGCGGCCGGCCTGGTAACGGACAGCATTCACGGCAGAGCCCACATCACCGATGTCAGGCCGAACCGCGTCCGCAGCAGTCTGGCGAACGGCGAGGTCCCCATCGTCGCAGGATTTCAGGGCAGGACGCAGAAGCGGAACAGGGTGACAACTCTCGGTCGCGGTGGCTCAGATCTCACGGCTGTCGCGCTGGCTGCAGCGCTCGGAGCGGAAATCTGCGAAATCTACACGGACGTCGACGGTGTCTATACCGCGGATCCCCGGGTTGTTCCGGCAGCTCGAAAGATAGATATCCTCTCAAGCGAGGAAATGCTTGAGCTCGCGGCCTCCGGTTCGAAGGTCCTGCACCTGCGGTGTGTCGAGTACGCCCGCCGGTTCGGACTTCCCATCCATGTGAGGTCCTCATTCGTACCGGTGTCAGGGACGTTGATCCTGCCTGGCCTGGACCGGCATCCGCTCCAGCAGCCCGCAAGGGAGCAAGCTGAAGTAACCGCCGTGTCCGGGGTCGACTCGACTTCGAAAATCACTGTAGCTGGAATTCCGGACAAACCCGACAGCATCGCGCGCATCTTCCAGGTCCTGTCGCGTTCGGGCGCAGACGTCCAGGCAATCGTCCAGAATACGGCCGGCCCGGACACGAGGCGTTCCGACGTTTCACTCGTTGTGCCGGCTGCCCAGGCAGCTGCCGCCCTTGCCATGCTGGGTGCTGAAAAAGGATCCATAGGATTTGAGGGTTTGCACAACGATGGCGAGGTGGGAAGGGTGTCCATCTCCGGACTGGGTATGCGGTCTTCGCCGGAAATTTTCTGCACATTCCTGAAGGCCCTTTCCGACGCAGATGTGGACCTCGACCTCTTCGACATCTCCGAGACTTCCATGGGGGCCGTCACACACGCGGACCGGCTCGCGGATGCCGAACGCGCAGTCCGCCGGGCATTTGGCATGGCTCCATCGGACGAGGGATCGGTGGCGGGTCAAGCCGGCGACCTCAGGACCGTGGTACGTCAGCCCTAACGAAGGAGCCAAGGATGGGCAAGACCGCGAGGGTCGCCAACGGCCTCACCAAACCCCCTGAATTGCAGGGAAAGATGTCGATGATCGGCGGTTCGGAAGGGGGAACGGTCCTGACGTCGGCCTCGCCGGATCAGGCGGCGCGCTGGCGTCGAGGCGAGCGGCTGGACCAACTTTTTGAGGACAGCTGTGACCTATTGCGGGAACAGGGTCTAGGCGCCCAGGTTGCCGTGGATGCAGGGGACGTCGTTCTGACCTACACGGAGCTGGATGAACGGGCCAACCAGCTGGCCCGCCACCTGCTGGTGTGCGGTGCCCGGCCGGGTGATCGCATCGCGTTGCTGCTTGACCAGCCGTGGCGCGCCTACGTGGCCATGCTCGCCGTCCTGAAGATCCACGCGGCCTATGTTCCCCTGGACGCAGGATTTCCCCCTGACCGTCTGCGATACATCGTCGAAGACGCCAATGCCGCGATGATTCTGTCACTGTCACATCTGTCGGAGCTGATACCTGAGGTGGCGCCGGTGACCGTGTGCCTTGATGATGTGCAGGCGCAAATTGACGCCAAGGACACCCACCGCCTGGGCGGGACCGATCTTGGCGGGACGAAGGATGAGCTGGCATACATCATCTACACCTCCGGTTCGACTGGCCGGCCGAAGGGCGTGGCGGTGGACCAGGCGAGCATCTGCAATTTTGTCAGGGTTGCCTCTGACATCTACGGCATGCAGTCCACCGATCGCGTTTACCAAGGCATGACCATCGCCTTTGATTTTTCGGTGGAGGAAATTTGGGTTGCCTGGATGGTCGGGGCCACCCTGGTGCCGAAGCCAGGGCGGTCCAGCATGCTTGGTGCCGAGCTCGCGGAGTACTTGCAGGCAAAACGGATCACAGCTCTTTGTTGTGTCCCCACGCTGCTGGCGACGCTTGATGAAGACCTGCCCGGTTTGCGGTTCCTGCTGGTCTCCGGAGAGGCCTGCCCCAAGGACCTCGTTCTGCGCTGGCATCGCCCCGGCCGTCGTTTCCTGAACGTCTACGGGCCGACCGAGGCGACAGTGACGGCCACGTGGTCGGTCCTGGACCCGGATGTGCCCGTTTCCTTGGGCGTGCCGTTGCCCACCTACACGGCGGTCATTGTGGATCCTGCTGAGCAACGGGTCCTGCCGCGCGGTGAAATGGGGGAAATCGGCCTCGCAGGCGTGGGCCTGGCCCGGGGTTACGTCAATCGGCAGGACCTGACGGAGCGGGCCTTTGTGCCGGACTTCCTGGGAATCGAGAATAATCCCTCCGGCCGGATCTATCGCACCGGGGATCTCGGACGGGTAAACGACGACGGCGAACTCGAATACTTCGGCCGGATTGATACTCAGGTCAAAATACGTGGCTATCGCATCGAACTGAGCGAAATAGAATCCATCCTGCTGCAGCTCCCCGGAATTGCCCAGGCGGTAGTGCAGACCTATGAACCGGAACAGGGAACGGTGGAACTGGCCGCCTACTACACCCCGCGCCAGGACATTGTGGACATTGATCCGCACGACCTCCACCGGATGCTGCGTACCCGGCTACCCGGGTACATGGTTCCTGCCTATTTTGAACAGCTGGACGCCATTCCCATGATGGCCAGTGACAAGGTTGACAGGAAGCGGCTGCCGCGGCCAGAACACAGGATCAGTCAGGCGGCCGCCGGGTCCTTCACCGCCCCAACAACCGCCGCCGAAGAGACCCTGGCGGCGCAGCTTGGGGTTGTGCTGAGCCTAGACCAGGTCTCTACCGATGCCCATTTCTTCAACGACCTGGGTGCCGACTCGTTGTTGATGGCGCGCTATTGTGCCCGCATCAGGAAAGAAACCGCTCTGCCGGCAGCCGCGATGCAGGATATTTATGAGAACCCGACGGTCCGGCAGCTTGCCGTTTGTCTCGAAGCCCGGCACAGTGAATCTGTTCTCAGCGCGGCCGTACCGGAGAGCGACGCCGCGCCCCCGGCACCAATGCCGCCGATAAGCGCGTTCCGGTACGCGCTGTGCGGGGCAGTCCAACTGCTGGCCTTCTTTGGTTACATGATGCTCGCGGCTTCGCTGCTGGTTTTTGGCTACGAATGGACGGCCGCGGGAAGCGACCCCCTCGACATGTGGCTGCGTTCGGTCGGGTTCGGTGCCGCCACTTTCGTGGCCCTGTCTGTGGTCCCGATTATCGTCAAATGGGTCTTCGTAGGGCGGTGGAAGCCCGGCACCATCCGAATATGGAGTATTGCTTATCTCCGTTTCTGGGCGGTCAAGACAATTACGAGGGCAAATCCCCTCGTATTGTTCGCAGGCTCTCCAATCTATGTGCTGTACCTGCGGCTTCTGGGCGCGAAGATTGGCAAGGGCGTGGTGATCTTCTCCCGGAAAGTGCCCGCGTGCCCGGACCTGTTCACCGCCGGGGACAATACCGTCATCCACAAAGACTCTTCCGTCCTGTGCTACCGGGCCCATTCGGGCATCATCGAGATGGGCCCGGTGACGCTGGGAAGCAACGTCCTCGTCTCTGAGCGGACCACGCTCGAGATTGGAACGTCGATGGGCAATGACACCCAGCTTGGACATGCCTCGTCGCTGCAGAGTCCGCAGACAGTACCCGACGGCGAGGTCTGGCACGGTTCCCCCGCCGCACGTACCAGCACCAATTACTCGAGGGTCCCGGCCGCCCACTGCAGCACTCGCCGGAGGGTCGTCTTTAGCCTGCTCCAGTTGTTCAACCGCCTGGTCCTGGTTGTGCCCGCGTTTGTTCTCGGCCTCGCCGCACTCCTGCCTGCCTACCTGAACACCGGACACCTGCAGCTGGGCGCCTTTACGTTTTTCGTCGAAGTAGCGGCTGTGTCACTGATGGTGTTCATTGTCGGGCTGTTCACCGGCCTCGTAGCCATCATCTGCCTTCCGCGAGCGCTGAACGTCTTCCTCAAGCCCGATGTGGTGTATCCGCTCTACGGCTGGCATTTCTCGATCCACCGGCTGATCTTCCGTCTCTCGAACGTCAGAACCTACAAGGACATCTTCGGCGACAGCTCCTACATCGTGCACTACTTGAAGGCGCTGGGCTGGGACTTGGGCAAAGTGCAGCAAACAGGGTCGAACTTTGGCCCCACCTTGGGCCACGAGTCTCCGTTCCTAAGCTCCGTGGGAACGGGAACCATGGTTTCAGACGGCCTGAACATGATGAACGCCGATTACACGAACACCTCGTTCCGGCTCTCGCGGGTCCAGATCGCCGGCCATAACTTCCTGGGAAACAGCATCACGTTTCCGATGGGAGCCAAGGTTGGGGAGAACTGCCTGCTGGCCACCAAGGTAATGGTTCCAATCGACGGCCCGACCCGGAGGGATGTGGGGCTGCTGGGGTCGCCCGCCTTTGAGATTCCCCGCTCCGTTCAACGTGACGCACGGTTCGACGAACTCAAGATCGCGGACGCCATGAGCCGGCGTCTCCCGGCCAAGAACCGGCACAACATCCTCAGCATGGTGCTGTTCCTGGCCGAGCGCTGGTTCCTATTCTTCGTTGCCACCCTCGCCGGCGCCGTAGCGGTAACGGCCCACAGCTTCGTAGGTGTGCTGGCCGTCGCCGGGGCGATGTTCGGCTTGACCGTGTTCCGGGTGCTGTTTGGCTCACTGGTGGAGCGTTCGGTCATGGGCTTCCGCCGCCTTAAGCCGCAATACTGCTCGATCTATGACCGCTACTTTTGGCGGCACGAACGTCTGTGGAAACTACTGGCCGGAGGAGCATTCAACGGAACCCCGTTCAAGCCCATGATCTGGAGGCTGCTGGGCGTCAAGGTGGGCAAGCGGCTCTACGACGCCGGCCTGAACATGCCGGAAAAAACCCTCGTAACAATCGGCGACAACTGCACGATCAATGAGGGAACACATGTCCAGGGCCACTCCATGGAAGACGGCACCTTCAAGTCCGACTACATCGTCATTGGCAACCGCTGTTCCCTCGGCGTGGACAGCTGGGTCAACTACGGGGTGACGATGCAGGATGGTTCGTCGCTCGGGGCCGACGCCCTTCTCATGAAGGGCGAAGACGTTCCGGAAAATGCGACATACTCCGGCAATCCTGCGCGCGAGGTATTGGCCCTCGCCCCGGTCGCGGCCCCAGTCCGGGAACCGCAACCCGCCGGGATCTCCATCGGTCCCCGCCACAGCACGGAGCCCCGCCACAGGAGGAGCCACCACGAGGCTCCGGGCGGCTTCCTGAGGTTCCCGGGGGGAACCCGCAGGAGCCAGAAGGCCGCTTGACCGGCGCCGGCCCTTCCCCCTCCGCGCCTGAGCACGTATCTTCGTACCGTGACGGGCGTGCGATGGGACGGGCGGAAAGGCACTGCGGCGATCGCCGCGGCAATTTTGGTCGCGGTCAGCTTGCTGCTGTCGGGATGCAGCCCGTCGCGGCTGGATCCTGCGAGTCCTGTGGATGCGCGGTCGGTGCTGGAGGCGTTCAGGTCCCGGGATGTGGCGGCCCACATGGAGGCGCTGCAGCGGGTGGCCGATGCCAATGACGGGAACCGGGCTTCGGGCACGTCCGGGTATGAGGAGTCGGCCCGCTACGTCGAGGAGCAGCTGCGTGCGGCCGGGTACTCGCCGGTCCGGCAGACCTTCAGCTTTGAACGGGAGGGCCGGCGCCGGCAGCAGGTGGAGTCGTTCAACATCCTGGCCGACACCGGGGGCAGCGCCGGGCACACGGTGGTGGTGGGCGCGCACCTGGATTCGGTACGTGAGGGGCCGGGGATCAATGACAATGCCAGCGGCGTCGCGGCGGTCCTGGAGACCGCCCGGTGGATGAAGGAGGCCGGGATCGCGCCGGCCAACCGGGTCCGGTTTGCGTTCTGGGGTGGGGAAGAGGACGGGCTCTACGGGTCCCAGCATTACGTCGACGAACTCAGCGCGGCCGAGAAGGGCCAGACCGCGGCGAATCTGAATGTGGACATGGCGGCCTCGCCCAACGGGGTGCGGTCTGTCCACGACGGGGACGGCACGGACTTCGGCCACGCCGGGCCGGACGGGTCGAAGGCGGTCGAGGACATCCTCTTCCGCTTCTTCGAGGAGAACTCGCTTCCCGCCGAGACCACGCCCTTTGACGGCGGGT
>NZ_FPAY01000020.1 GCF_900116495.1 Arthrobacter sp. ov118 | reverse complement strand
CGCGGCTCGAACGAAAACACGAACGGACTGCTGCGCCAGTACTTCCCCAAAGGCACCGACCTGTCCGCCTACGGGCCAGAGGATCTCGAGCTCGTCGCCCAGAAACTCAACGGCCGCCCACGCAAAACGCTCGACTGGGATACCCCAGCCGAGCGCCTGCGTGATCTACTACTAACGACCTAAGCCGCCAAACGTGTTGCAACGACCACTAGAAACCGCCACCTCCCGGATGGGCGCTAAGTGACCCCGCGTTGCTGTGTGGGGGTCGCTGTGGGGCGCGGGTCAGCCTGCGTAAAATGCGCTGAGTTCGGCGATGAGCTTGTCCGGGGCCTTGTTGACGCCGTCGTGGCCCATGCCCGGCAGGATCGTGTAGCTGGACCCGGACAGCACCTCGTGGATCTGGGCGCAGGCCACACCGAAGTAGGCCGGGCTCTTTTCGCCCACGATGATCAGGGTCTCCAGCGGCAGCTCCAGGAACGGTTCGGCCGGCATGTCGGCGGCGATGATCGCCTTGATCTCGCGGACACCAGTCTGCATGAGGTCGCGCAGCTGCTTGCCGATCGGGGTGCCCGCCGAAAGCTTGTTCGCCAGCGTCAGCATGGACAACGGCATCCGGGACAGGGCGCTGCCGGTCTCCAGACCCCTGAGCAGGACGGCGAGGGCGCGGTCGTCGTCGCCGACCGCCGTCGCCCGCTCATATTCGGGGGTCCACTCCGCCGTGACGCTGTGGTTGACGGACACGGCGGGGTCGTACACCGCCAGGCGTTCCACCGGCAGGGTCCGGGCAGCGTGCAGGGCGACTGCGCCGCCGAAGCTGTGGCCGAAGACATCCGTGCTGGACGTCTGCCTCATGACGGCGTCGAGGTCGCGGATATCCACGTCCAGGGTGTAGTCCTCCGGTTGCGGGGAGGACGAGCCGCGGCCGCGCCGGTTAAAGGTGTGCACCGGCCGGCCCAGCGAGGCACTGAGCTTCTGCGCGAAACGCGTGTAGTCGGCCGCCGTCACCATCGAGGCCGGTACGACGACGATCCCTGAACCGGCCGAGGCGAGCTCGGCGCCCGTGCTGAAAAGCTCGATCGTTCCGCCGTCGGGGGTTCTGATGTTCTCGCGGGTCATGCTCCGAGCCTAGCCGAGCGCGTGCCGCAGTGCAGTACGCCCGTCTAGTGCGCCGACATGTAGCACGCGCGGCGCAGCGCCGGTGCTAGTTGCCCAGCCGGGCCCCGGAGACCTCGAGGTAGCAGGAGCCGCAAAGCGACTCGTACCAGACGTCCTGGCCGTCGATCGCCACCTGATCCCCGTCGAACACCACCTGATCGCCGAGCCGGCGGGTGTTGAAGATTGCCTTCCGTCCGCAGCGGCAGATGGTCTTGAGTTCCTCGAGCGTGTGGGCAATCTCCAGCAGCCGCAGCGAACCGGGGAAGGCGCGGGTCCGGAAATCGGTGCGGATTCCGTAGGCCAGCACGGGGACGTTGTCCAGGACCGCGATCCGGAACAAGTCATCAACCTGGTCAGGTTCCAGGAACTGGGCCTCATCCACCAGCAGGCAGGCCACCGGGGGAAAGTCCACGTGCTGCAGCAGGGCATCCGGATCGTCGCCGTGGGCGTGGGCGGTGAAAATCTTCCGCACCGATACTCCGGCGGGAACCAGGAAGTCCACCGAACGGGTCATGCCGAGCCGGGACACGACGTCGGAGTCGCCCTTGGTATCCACGTCCGGCTTGGCCAGCAGGACGCGCTGCCCGCGCTCCTCATAGTTAAACGCCGCCTGCAGCAGCCCCGTGGACTTGCCGGAGTTCATGGCGCCGTAGCGGAAATAGAGCTTGGCCAAGGGGGTCCTTTCGAAAGGGTCGCCCACCGATTGTAAGGGCGCGCACCCCTCAGCGGCCCAGTTTGAGCCGGCGCCTGCGCACCGGGATGGGCCGCAGGGTCCCTTCGCCGGCAAGCAGGAATCGCGCGACCGCCCGGGGCAGCCGGATTCCGGGCCGGAGCGGGCTTTCGTGGAGCTGGCCCGGCAACACGGCAAACTCGATGGAAGGGACGGCGGCTGCGAGTTGCCGGCCCGTTTCGGTGAAGTACTCCGGGCTCCAGCTGCCGCTCAGCATCAGCACCGGGGCGGTCACCGCCGCAAAGTCGGACAGTTCGGCGTCGGCGTCCAGCACGGCCCGCATCTCCGCGACGGCGGTGGGGAGCAGCTTGCGCATCTCTGCGCCCATGGTGGTCCGAGCGGAAATGATGCTGAGCAGCCGAAGCACGCCCAGCGGCAGCTTGGCTACCGGCCCGCCGACTTCAATGCCCTGGACCAGATGGGCCCAGGCATCATCGAGTTGCCCGGCAGCGACCGAACGCTCCAGCTCGGGCCGCCAGCGGTGGGTGAGGTTCCCGGAGAGGGACACGGCCGCGTCATAGGTCACCATCCTGCGGATCGGCAACGTCCGCGCCGCCTGCAGGGCCACGAAGCCGCCGTAGCTGTGCGCCACCACGTCGCTCGATCCCGTTTCCCGCATCACCGCGGCCAGGTCGGCGACCTCCATGGCCGCAGAGTAGTCGGCCGGTTGCGGGGAGGACCCGGCGCGACCGCGGCGGTTGTAGCAATGCACGGGCCGGCCCAACAGGCCGCTGATGTTCCGCGCGAACGGGCGGTACAGCCCGGCGTTGATCATGGTGCCGTGCACGACGACGATGCCTGGCTTGGGCGGCGAGCCCGTTGCCGGCCCGGGGGCCGAACGGAAGGAGTTCAG
Source organism: Arthrobacter sp. ov118 (assembly GCF_900116495.1). GTDB lineage: Bacteria > Actinomycetota > Actinomycetes > Actinomycetales > Micrococcaceae > Arthrobacter. The sequence continues at coordinate 4,199 of NZ_FPAY01000020.1, read as the reverse complement.
CTCGAGGTGCCCCTCGCCGTCGTCGGTGCTGATGGTCCGCGTCTCCACAGCCCCGAGTCTATTCCTTCGGTGGCCTTGGCCGGGCAGGACCGGGCCCGTTGGAATCCCCGGTAAACTTGGGGATTGTGACTTCCCAAAACACCCCCGCCCCGAACAACGCCGCCGAGCCGCACGATGCCAGCGAACAGACGCGCATCCGCATGGAGAAGCGCGCCAGGCTGATCGAACGCGGCGTCGAGGCTTATCCGGTGGGTGTCGGGCGTACCCATTCGCTCACGGAGATCCGCGAGAAATACGCCCACCTGCAGGCCGACGAGACCACCGGCGATGTTGTTGGCGTGACGGGCCGCATTGTCTTCATCCGCAACACGGGCAAGCTGTGCTTTGCCACCCTCCAGGAGGGCGGCCTGGACGGCAAGGCCGTGCGCCTGCAGGTCATGCTGAGCCTTGCCAACATCGGCGAGGAGGCGCTCGCGGAGTGGAAGTCCCTCGTGGACCTGGGCGATCACGTCTTCATCACCGGCGAGGTCATCTCCTCACGCCGCGGTGAGCTGTCCGTCATGGCGGACTCCTGGACCATGGCTTCGAAGGCGCTGCGCCCGCTGCCCGTGCTGCACGCCGAGCTGAACGAGGAAACCCGCGTCCGCCAGCGCTACGTCGACCTCATTGTCCGCGACGAGGCCCGGGAAATGGTTTACACCCGCGCCGCGGTCACCCGTTCCATCCGCGAAACCCTGCACCGCCAGGGCTACGTCGAGGTGGAAACCCCCATGCTGCAGCTGGTGCACGGCGGCGCCACGGCCCGCCCCTTCGAAACGCACATGAACGCCTTCGACCAGAAGATGACGCTGCGCATCGCCACCGAGCTTTACCTCAAGCGGACAGTGGTGGGCGGGATCGACCGCGTCTATGACATGGGCCGGGTCTTCCGCAACGAGGGCGTGGACTCAACCCACAGCCCCGAATTCACGACTTTGGAGTCCTACGAGGCGTGGGCTGACCAGTTCGTCATGGCAGACCGGATCAAGGAAATCATCCTCGACGCCGCCGACGCCGCCGGCGTGGGCCGCGTCCTGCAGACCGAGGCGGGGGAAATCAACCTCGACGGCGACTGGGCCTGGCTGGCGGTTTACCCCGGACTCTCCGAATTCGTGGGCCAGGAAATCACCCCAGACACCCCGGTGGCCGAACTGCTGGAACTGGCGGCCAAGCACGAGGTCAAGGTCGACGCCGGCTGGGAAGCCGAGAAGCTCGTCGTCGAACTCTTCGGCGAACTCGTGGAACCGACCCTGCTGAACCCCACCTTCGTCTACAACTACCCGCCCTCCGCGCAGCCGCTGGCCCGGCCGCACCGTGAGGACGGCCGTTTGATCGAGGCCTGGGACCTGATCATCGGCGGCATGGAGCGCGGCACCGCCTTTTCCGAACTGATCGATCCGGTGATCCAGCGCGAACGCCTCACCGAGCAGTCCCGCCGTTCGGCCGCCGGCGATGTCGAAGCCATGCAGCTGGATGAGGACTTCCTCCGCGCGCTGGAATACGGCGCGCCGCCGATGGGCGGAATCGGGCTGGGCATCGACCGGCTCGTCATGCTCTTCACGGGCGCCGGTATCCGCGAAACCATCCTCTTCCCCCTGCTGAAACCCGAAGGACACTGAGCATGGAGTACATCGCCGTATTGCTGCCCCCTATCGTCGTGGGCCTGCTTTTCTGGTTCGCCATGAAAGCCATATTCAATGCCGACAAATCGGAACGGCAGGCAGAAGCCCGCGCCCACGCGGAAGCGGAAGCCCAAGCCAACGGGCAGGATTCCGGGCCCGTTGGGGGCTAATTCCCGCTAACAAGTAATAAGGCCCTATTGCCGCCCCCGATTTCCCTTCCACAGTTTTACGCTTTGACTCCCTGCTGTGCCGCGGAGGATACTTTTTACAGATACATCCTTCTTTTCTAAACCCTCGTCCTTTTGGAAAGAGAGTCTTAAATGGCACAGAAAGTGAAAATCATCCTTGTTGATGATCTGGATGGGGGATCCGCGGACGAAACCGTCCGGTTTGGCCTCGACGGCGTGAGCTACGAAATAGACCTGTCGTCGAGCAATGCATCGGAACTGCGCTCCGCCGTGGACCGGTTTGTGACTCACGCACGTAAGACATCAAGCGGACGAGCCACGCGCACCAAGATTTCCAGCGGACGGAATCAGGACTCCGCCCAGATCCGTCAGTGGGCACGGGACAACGGCTATGCGGTAAACAGTCGCGGACGTATCCAGGCTGAAATTCAGGAAGCCTACCAAAAGGCTAATTCCTAGCCCTAGCCCGTCTAGAGGCGCGGCATCAAAGGCCGTATCGAGTCTTCGCAGCAAATAACAATGCCCCTGTTATCCGGCGGGGGCATTGCCGTGTGCCGCGGCGGTGCACCGGCCGGCGCCGGCCGGTCAGCAATACCCCGGCGCGTGCCGCCGGGGTGGCACTTGACCCGGCTCCCGCTCCGGCCGGTCCCGGAGGGGTTACTGCCCCGTCCCGGAGGGTTTGCCGCCCCGTCCCGAGTCGGTTCCGGGCCGGCTCCGGTCCGGTTTCAACCCCGCCGGGAACAGGATCCCGGCAGTGTGCGGACAGCATCCGGACAGGGAACGCAACCCGCCGGTTTCCCCCGTGGCGAACAAGCCCCAAATCTGGAACCCGGCCACGTAGCATCAAAGTACGTCGTAGCTAGGAGTGTGGCGAAATGTTTGAGCGATTTACGGACCGTGCCCGTCGCGTAGTTGTGCTTGCCCAAGAAGAGGCACGCATGCTGAACCACAATTACATTGGTACCGAACACATCCTCTTGGGTCTGATCCACGAGGGTGAAGGTGTTGCGGCCAAAGCCCTGGAATCCTTGAGCATTTCGCTCGACGGCGTGCGCGAGCAGGTCCAGGAGATCATCGGCCAGGGCCAGCAGGCCCCGTCCGGCCACATCCCCTTCACCCCGCGCGCCAAGAAGGTCCTGGAGCTCTCGCTGCGCGAGGCCCTGCAGCTGGGCCATAACTACATCGGCACCGAGCACATCCTCCTCGGCCTCATCCGTGAGGGTGAAGGCGTGGCGGCCCAGGTGCTCGTCAAGCTCGGCGCCGACCTGAACCGGGTCCGCCAGCAGGTCATCCAGCTGCTGTCCGGCTACCAGGGCAAGGAAGCTAGCGGCGCCGGCGTCGGCCCCGGCCAGGCCGAGGGGACCCCCGCCGGTTCCGTCGTGCTGGACCAGTTCGGCCGCAACCTGACCCAGGCCGCGCGGGAGAACAAGCTGGACCCCGTGATCGGCCGCGAGCAGGAAATGGAACGCGTCATGCAGGTCCTTTCCCGCCGCACCAAGAACAACCCGGTGCTGATCGGCGAGCCCGGTGTCGGCAAGACCGCCGTCGTCGAGGGCCTGGCCCAGTCGATCGTCCGTGGCGATGTCCCGGAGACCATCAAGGACAAGCAGCTGTACACGCTTGACCTCGGGTCCCTCGTGGCCGGTTCCCGCTACCGCGGTGACTTCGAAGAGCGCCTGAAGAAGGTTCTCAAGGAGATCCGCACCCGCGGCGACATCATCTTGTTCATCGATGAGATCCACACCCTGGTGGGTGCCGGTGCCGCCGAAGGCGCCATCGACGCGGCCTCGATCCTGAAGCCCATGCTGGCCCGCGGTGAGCTGCAGACGATCGGTGCCACCACGCTGGACGAATACCGCAAGCACATCGAGAAGGACGCCGCGCTGGAGCGCCGCTTCCAGCCGATCCAGGTCAAGGAACCCTCTGTAGCGCACGCGATCGAGATCCTCAAAGGCCTCCGCGACCGGTACGAGGCACACCACCGCGTCACCATCACCGACGGCGCCCTCGCCTCGGCGGCGGCCCTGTCCGAGCGCTACATCTCGGACCGCTTCCTGCCGGACAAGGCCATCGACCTGATCGACGAGGCCGGTGCGCGGCTGCGCATCCGCCGCATGACCGCTCCGCCGGAGCTCAAGGTCATGGACGAGAAGATCGCCGCCATGAAGCTGGAGAAGGAATCCGCGATTGACGCGCAGGACTTCGAAGGTGCCGCGTCGCTGCGCGACAAGGAGCAGAAGCTCATTGCCGAGCGCGCCGAGAAGGAACGCCAGTGGAAGACCGGCGGCATGGACGACATCTCCGAGGTTGATGAGGACCTGATCGCCGAGGTGCTGGCGAACTCCACCGG